>NZ_CP168171.1:0-3821214 GCF_040223885.2 Microbacterium sp. WHRI 7836 | reverse complement strand
GACGCTCCGGACGGGTGATCGAGGCGGGGTCTACGTGCCGTGTCCCCTGTGGATAACTTAGGATGCCACGGTAGTCATCCCGGCTGTGAACGGCAACCTGCCCTTGGAATCACGCGGGCGTGTTGCGTCGACGCGAGGTCCGGAGGTTGTGGATAATGGCTGTGCACCCGGTACCGCGCGACGGCTCTGTGAGAGCCCAGATTTGCTCTGTGCGCCGGTAAGACGTACCCTTACTTGGTTGACTTATGCCATTTTTGGCAGTACCCCATGTCTCCGGTCGAAGTGAACCCGGTGGCAGCATTCCCGGAGTGATTCCATGAGCAAGCGCACCTTCCAGCCCAACAACCGTCGTCGCGCCAAGAAGCACGGCTTCCGCGCCCGCATGCGTACGCGTGCCGGCCGTGGCATCCTCGCCGCCCGCCGCGCGAAGGGCCGCACCGAGCTCTCTGCGTAGTCCGCTGTGCTCGCCCGCCCGTATCGGCTGACTCGCGGGAGCGACTATCGTCTGGTCGTTCGTCGCGGATCCCGTTGTGGCGGGGCGCGTGTCATCACCTCGGTGTTGACCACGGGCGAGAACAGAGCCGCGAGGTTCGGATTCATCATCAGCAAGCAGGTGGGCACCGCAGTGGTGCGCAACTCCGTGCGTCGTCGGCTCAAGGCCGTGTGCGCGGAGGCGCTTCCACGGGTTCCTGAGGGCACGGATGTCGTCATCCGTGCCCTTCCTGCGTCTGCGACCGCCTCTTACGCGGAGCTCCGAGCCGATGTCGATCGGTGCCTCCGCCGCCTGGATCCGGCGGCTTCCGCGGTGTCGGCATGACCGCCCTTCCGGCGTCGTCCGTCGGGACCGCACATCTGCATGCGCAGGACCTGGTGCGGAGCATTCCGGTGATCCCGCGGAATCTCGTGCTGGGGTTCCTCACCGCCTACCGCAAGGTCATCTCGCCGATGTATGGAGATGTCTGTGCGTACTACCCCAGCTGTTCCGCCTACGCTGTAGGTGCGGTGCAGCAGCACGGCGCAGTGAAGGGGGCGGCGCTCTCCGCATGGCGCATCCTCCGCTGCAACCCCTGGACCACCGGCGGCGTCGATGACGTCCGTCCGCACGAACACTTCCGTTACGACCTGACCGCACACGGTTTCGTCGTCCCTTCCCGAAAGGACTGATCGGTGGGTCTTGACCTTCTGCTCGCCAGCGCGACTCCCAGCCCTCAACCGGCGGGGGGTGGCTTCGATCTGATCGGCACCATCCTGTGGCCGCTCAAGTGGGTGGTCGAGCTGATCCTCGTTGCCTGGCACTGGCTGCTGACGGCTGTCGGTCTGCCCGCGGCCTCCGGCATCACCTGGGTGCTGTCGATCGTCGGGCTCGTGATCGTCGTCCGTGCTGCTCTCATCCCGCTGTTCGTCAAGCAGATCAAGAGCCAGCGCAAGATGATGGAAATCGCTCCTGAACTGCGAAAAGTTCAGGAGAAGTACCGCGGCAAGAAGGATCAGCTCTCTCGTGAGGCCATGAGCCGCGAGACCATGGCGCTGTACAAGAAGCACGGTACGACACCGATGTCGAGCTGTCTGCCGCTTCTGGTGCAGATGCCGATCTTCTTCTCGCTCTACAGCGTGCTGAGCGATGTCAGCAAGCACGCTCGAGACAACATCGGTGGTGTCGGTCTCCTCAGCCCGGAGCTGACGAAGGAGTTCTACGACGCGAAGCTGTTCGGTGTGGCGTCGCTGCACGAGACGCTGGGTAACGCGATCGATGCGCAGAACACGACGGCCATCATCATCCTGGTCACGCTCGTGGTGCTCATGATCGGGTCGCAGTTCTTCACGCAGCTGCAGATCATCTCCAAGAACCTGTCGCCCGAGGCCAAGACCGGCCAGGCGTACCAGATGCAGAAGATCATGCTGTACGTGTTGCCGCTGGGCTTCATCTTCTCGGGTGTCTTCTTCCCGCTCGGCGTCGTCGTGTACTGGTTCATCTCGAACCTCTGGACCATGGGTCAGCAGTTCCTCGTCATCCGCGAGATGCCCACTCCCGGTTCCGAAGCTGCCAAGGCACGCGAGGAGCGTCTTGCACGCAAGGGCAAGGCGATCGATTCCTCCGGCAAGGTCGTTCCGATGGCTGCCTACGAGGCTGAGCAGCAGCGTCTGCTCGAAGAGGCCGAGAAGGCGAAGGCAGAAGCACCGAAGCGTCAGCAGCCGGTCGGAAAGAAGCGTGCGAAGAAGAAGGGGAGCGGTTCATGAGCGAGACCATGACCGACAACACCGAGCCGACTGTGGCCCAGCTCGAGAACGAGGGAGACGTCGCGGCGGACTACCTCGAGGAGCTTCTCGACATCGCGGACATCGATGGTGATCTGAACCTGGATGTGCGGCAGGGTCGGGCATACGTCTCCGTCGAGGCTGAGGGCGATGCGCTGGCGTTGCTCTCCGCTCCGGACACCGTACAGGCTCTGCAGGAGCTGACTCGTCTCGCGGTGCAGAGCAAGACCGGTTCCTTCTCAAGACTGATCCTCGACATCGCAGGCTCGCGCGACACGCGTCGTCGCCAGCTGGAGACCCTGGTCGACGCCGCGGCCGCCAAACTCGACGAGGGTTCCTCCCAGGCATCTCTGCCCTCGATGTCGAGCTATGAGCGCAAGCTCGTCCATGACATCGCCGCCGAGCGGGGCCTGGTCTCCGAGTCCTACGGCGAGGGTGCTGACCGTCACACGGTCCTGCGCCGACGCTGACGTTTCACGTGAAACATCGGTCGAACGGGGACGCTCATGAGTGATCTCGAGCAGGAGCCCTCCTCCGCTGCCAGCCTCTTCGGGGATCGTATCGACGTGGCGCGTGCCTTCACGGCTGCTCTTTCCCGCGAGGGGGAGGAGCGCGGCCTCATCGGTCCCCTCGAGCTCCCGCGCCTGTGGACGAGACACATCCTCAACAGTGCGATCGCCGCTCCGCTGTTCCACGGTTCGGTGGCGGATATCGGTTCGGGGGCGGGCCTACCGGGGCTCGTGCTCGCGATCGCGCGTCCTGATGTGCAGTGGACGCTGATCGAGCCGATGGAACGACGGGTCATCTGGCTCAACGAGCAGGTGGAGGCGCTGGATCTGTCCAACGTCGTGGTGCTGCGAGCTCGCGCGGAGGACGTACGTCCTCCGGAGGGCTTCGATGTGGTCACTGCTCGTGCGGTGAGTGCGCTCCGTACCTTGATTCCGCTGACCGCACCGCTGGTTCGTGACGGTGGCGAGCTCACTCTGCTCAAAGGCATGAATGCAGCGAACGAGATCGATGCCGCACAGAAGCAGATCAAGAAGTTCCGCCTCTCGGACGTTCGCGTCGAGGTGCTGGGTGAGGGAGTCATCCCCGAGACGACTCGGGTGATTCGCGCGCGCGTCCGCTAGTCACGTCTTCATCGAAGGCGGATGTTTCACGTGAAACATCCCCCTTTGTGTTCATCGGCAGGGTCTCATCGCTCGGGCATCACCGTCTCCGTGCTTTGGCGCCCGTAATGCCTGCGACCAACCAGGGCTATCACGACTTCGACGAGACCGACTGCCCATCTGAAAGCGGATTCGCGCGCCGCACGCAGCGCGATGTTCGCCGGGAGAGGAGGCCCTATCGCCGCAGCTCCCCAGTTAGGACACCTCACCATCGCCATCGCCATCGGCATCATGTCGCTCGAATGGTTCTGCATCGCTGGGAGAAGCTCGGAATCGTTGTGCACTACGTCTCGTGAGCACCACTAGCCAGGCATCCTCGTGCGCTGCGTCGTGATGGCTCTGGTGCCGTCCGCGTACGCGGTGTTTCACGTGAAACGGGAACGCCAAAGAGGTGGCGTTCCGGGCGCGTGCCGATCTGGGAGGAGGGTTGTCGACTCGGACATCCGGCGTATAGCCCCGTGACATCCGTGGCGCGACATTCGAGGTACAACACCCCTGACGTGAAGCTCTGGCATAGACCCGGGGCGTTCGTGTTGCGCCAGCCCCGCATGATGGGGCGGTCCACCGTGAGAGATCGGTGGCCGGGAATCGTCCTGCCTAGGTTCAAGCGACTCTCGACATCGAAGGGTGGCGGCTTCATAATGTTGCTCTTCTACCGTGTTTCACGTGAAACATGCAGATCGGACCGCTGATGAAGCCCTCTCCGTCGAGGAGGGGGCTTGCTCTGCGCGGTAGAGAACAGATCTGTCGCGCGCCCAAGTCCCTGAGACTAGACGGAGTGTCGCAGGCAGCCGGCGGTGAGAAGCTCCTGGTGGCTGCTCGGTGGATGGCCTACGACGGCTTCATGGTCTTGCCTCTCGACGGTGTTTCACGTGAAACATCCAGACCAGACCGCGTGTGACGGCCCTTTGGTCGAAGAGAGTGGGCTGAGTCATCCTCTGTGCGGTAGAGAACAGATCTCGACGTGCGCCGGAAGCGCCTGAGGATAGACGGAGTGTCACAGGCACCCGGGGGATAGAAGTTGTTGGTGCTGCGAGTCGGACGGCGCCCGCCGGCTCTGCTGACACAGGGACGTCTGAAACCACATGCGTGGCGCAGCGCAGGGGGGAGTTCCTCGCCGTGGCCGGCCAGAGGCGTGAGGACCACCCCCGTCTGGGTCAGTGGGTGGTGACACCGAAACATGACCGGCGTGGCGGTGCCGAGCGCAGCGAAGCTCGTCACTCTGTCGGCGATTCCATCTGACGGCCCCGGCACACTCCGTCTACTGTGGAGACTCCTGCAAGTGGGGTGCGCTGTACCCGCCAGCACCGGGAGAGGGCAGCCCGGCAGGCTAGCTGTCGTCATCATCGCCACAGTGCGCACTGTTTCACGTGAAACATCCGCCAAGCGATGCGGGGAGCGGAGCGCGAGAAGCCGGTCTGGCGGAGACTGGCCGCGGGAACGAGGACCCCGACGTGCTTCGCTCGAGCTGCGACAGTGCTCTCGTCATCGAACGTCTCTGCTTGCGATTAGAGTGGAACGCGGCCCCGAAAGGAGTGGATGTTTCACGTGAAACCATCCGAGAAGACATCCTCGAGCGAATCGTTCGGGATGGACACGCCGCTTGCGCGGGAACTCGCTGACCTCTCCGCCCGCAGGCGCGCACTCGAAGGGGTTGCCGTGGAGTTCACCGGCGAAACCCGCGTTCTCACGGTGTCGAACCAGAAGGGTGGCGTGGGAAAGACCACCACCGCCGTGAACATCGCTTCCGCACTGGCGGGGATGGGCGGGAAGGTGCTGGTCATCGACCTCGACCCGCAGGGAAACGCATCCACAGCCCTGGGAGTACCCCACAGTGCTGAGGTCTCCAGTGTCTACGACGTGCTGATCGACGAGCTTCCGCTGGCAGACATCGTGCAGCAGAGCCCGGAGGATCCCAACCTCTTCTGCGCACCGAGCACGATCCACCTCGCGGGGGCGGAGATCGAGCTGGTCGCGCAGGTCGCTCGAGAGCATCGTCTTCGTCGCGCGCTCGACGTGTACCTCGCAGAGCACCCGATGGACTTCGTCATCATCGACTGCCCACCCTCCCTGGGCCTGCTCACGATCAACGCCTTCACCGCCGCGACAGAGGTTTTCATCCCCATCCAGTGCGAGTACTACGCACTGGAAGGATTGAGCCAACTGCTCGGCAGCATTCAGATGATCCAGAAGCACCTGAACCCGGTGCTCCACCTCTCGACGATCCTGCTGACGATGTTTGATGGGCGTACCCGTCTGGCACAACAGGTCGCGGAGGAAGTGCGGACGCATTTCCCCGAGCAGGTGCTGGAGACCGTGATCCCTCGATCCGTACGGGTATCCGAGGCCCCGAGTTTCGGCCAGACCGTGATCGCCTACGACGCCCAATCCGCCGGCGCGATCGCATACCGTGAGGCCGCTGTTGAGATCGCGTCGCGCAGAGCGACGCAGAGCAAGGAGAAATGATGGCGAAGCGCACTGGACTGGGCCGGGGCATCGGTGCCCTCATCCCCACGGCGGATCAGTCGGAACGTCCCGTCGATGTCTTCTTCCCGGGCGCGAGCCTGCGACAGACGAGCACCGAGGCGGCTCCCGTGGCCGATGCCGAGGCGCCGGAGCTCGAGAATGTCCCCGGCATTCATCTGGTCCAGGTCGACCCGAACAGCATCGTCGCGAATCCGCGTCAGCCTCGGACGCACTTCGACCCCGAGGATCTCGCAGAGCTGGTGCACAGCGTCCGCGAGTTCGGGGTGCTGCAGCCCGTCGTGGTTCGAAAGAACGCCGATGGCGAGTACGAGCTCATCATGGGGGAGCGCCGCACGCGCGCCGCGCGCGAGGCCGGCCTCGACGTCATCCCCGCGATCGTCCGTGACACCGCAGACGAGGATCTGCTGCGCGACGCCCTGCTGGAGAACCTCCACCGTTCAGAGCTGAACCCGCTCGAAGAGGCCTCTGCATACCAGCAGCTGCTCGACGACTTCGGAATCACCCAGGAGGAACTGGCCACGCGCATCGGCCGTTCCCGCCCGCAGATCAGCAACACGATTCGACTGCTGAAGCTCCCCGTCCCGGTGCAGCAGCGGGTGGCTGCCGGAGTGCTCACTGCCGGGCACGCGCGAGCGATCCTGAGTCTCGAGACACCGGAGTCGATGCAGCGCCTTGCGGACAAGGTCGTGAATGAAGACCTCTCGGTGCGCGCGACGGAGGAAGCGGCGAAGGCACAGCCCCGTGCCGGGTCGTCCGCGAAGCCGACCCCGGGTGCGCGACGCGCGTATCTGGATGAGGTGGCCGGCAAGCTCGGCGACCGTCTCAACACGCGTGTGAAGATCGCACTGGGAGCGCGAAAAGGGCAGGTCACTATCGATTTCGCTTCCATCCAGGATCTCAATCGGATTCTCGAGGAGCTCGGAGAAGGCGGTTACGGCTCGTCGAAGTGAGGTCCCGCCAGCGGCAGCGCTAGCCTAGACTCGCGTCATCGTGACGACGAGGGGGATGTCATGTCAAGAACAGCCGGTCCAGCAGCCATCAAACGCCGTGTGATCGCGGTCAGCATCGCCGCCGCGTTAGGTGGATTCCTCTTCGGATTCGACACGGCTGTGATCAACGGCGCGGTCGACGCGCTCGCGGGCGATGTGTCCGGATTCGACCTCGGTACTGCGCTCAAGGGCTTCGCCGTGTCGTCAGCCCTCATCGGATGTGCCGTGGGCGCCTGGTTCGCCGGCCCCGTCTCCAACAAGTACGGACGCATCCCCGTGATGGTGGTCGCAGCCACCATGTTCTTCATCTCGGCGATCGGATCCGGTCTCGCCTTCAGCGTCGTCGACCTCATCATCTGGCGGGTGATCGGGGGACTGGGTGTCGGAGCCGCCTCCGTGATCGCGCCGGCGTACATCGCCGAGGTGTCACCCGCAGCGATCAGAGGTCGCCTGGGCTCGCTGCAGCAGCTGGCGATCGTCACCGGTATCTTCGCCGCGCTGCTCTCCGATGCGCTGCTCGCAGGCATCGCCGGCGCGGCGGACCAGCCGCTGTGGGGACTCACCGCCTGGCGCTGGATGTTCATGGTCGCCGCGATCCCTGCGCTGGTCTACGGACTGGTCTCGCTGCGACTCCCGGAATCTCCGCGCTATCTGGTGCGCAAGGGCGAGCTGAAACGGGCGGCAGACGTGCTGGAGACCGTCACCGGCACGGTCGATGTCCAGGGCAAGATCGAGGAGATCACCGGCACGATCAACACGGAGCGCTCGGAATCGTTGCGTGATCTGCGTGGTAATCGCCTTGGGCTGAAGCCCATCGTCTGGATCGGCATCCTGCTGTCCGTTTTCCAGCAGTTCGTCGGTATCAACGTCATCTTCTACTACTCGACGACGCTCTGGCAGTCGGTGGGCTTCGATGAGTCCAGTGCTC
This sequence comes from Microbacterium sp. WHRI 7836, assembly GCF_040223885.2. Lineage (NCBI taxonomy): Bacteria > Bacillati > Actinomycetota > Actinomycetes > Micrococcales > Microbacteriaceae > Microbacterium > Microbacterium sp. WHRI 7836. The sequence goes on along the minus strand of NZ_CP168171.1, from coordinate 3,813,385 downwards.
TCCTGACCTCCGTCATCACCTCGGTCACGAACATCGTGGTCACGATCGTGGCGATCCTGCTCGTCGACAAGGTCGGTCGCCGGATCATGCTGCTGGTGGGCTCGGTCGGCATGACCGTGACGCTCGTCCTCATGGCAGTGGCCTTCTCGTTCGGCACACTGGATGCGCAGGGGACGGCGACGCTCCCCGACCCGTGGGCCACGATCGCCCTGGTCTGTGCGAACGGATTCGTGGTGTTCTTCGGTGCGAGCTGGGGGCCGCTGGTCTGGGTTCTGCTCGGCGAGATCTTCCCGAACTCCATCAGAGCCGGAGCCCTCGCGGTGGCCGCAGCGGCACAGTGGGTCGCCAACTTCTTCATCTCCACCACCTTCCCGGCCTTCGCCGAGATCGGCCTCACGTTCGCCTACGGGTTCTACGCGTTCTTCGCGCTCCTGTCGTTCTTCTTCGTGTTCTTCAAGGTGCCGGAGACCAAGGGCAAGGAGCTCGAGGACATGACGGAGAACATGAAGGTGGAGCGCCGGCGGGGTCCGCAGCCGACGTAGGCTGGGAGTATGACCGAGTCCGTACAGCGCCGCGCCAGCCTGGAAGTGTTGCGCGCCGAAGCATCGGACGAACTCGCGGTCCTCATCCAGGAGCGGCTTCTCGGCGGAGAGGATCCGTGGGAGTTCATGGAGGAGCTCCCGAGCGTCGACGAACTCGTCGTCTACCTGCTGCGCGCCGACAACATCAATGCGAACGACGGTGTGCGCCCCAACGCGGCCAGGCACTACCGGGTGCTGCGGCAGATCGCCCTGGAGTACCCGGAGCTGACCTCGGCCGTCTGGGGCCTCCTCGACGAGAAGCAGCGCCATCGCCGCTGGGACCCGACCGTCGCCGACGCCTCCTGACGTGGAGGTCGTGCTCGTTCCGCATGACCCGACGTGGTCGGAGACCTTCGCACGTGTCGCGGCGGAACTGCGCAGGCATGGGAATCCGGACTGGCGCGTCGAACACGTCGGATCCACGGCGATCCCCGGGATGAGCGCCAAGCCGATCATCGACGTCGCGGTGCGCATCGCCGATGACGAAGACCTCGAGCTGCATCGACCTGGGCTCGAGGCCGCAGGATGGGCGGTCGGGAGCAGTGTGCGAAGCCATCGGGTGATGATCATCGAAGAGAACGGTGTACGCACGCGAATCGCCCACTTCTTCGAAGCCGCCGATTGGGATCAGGTGAACCAGCGCATCCTTCGCGACTGGCTGTTGCAGAATCCGGAGGATGCCCGGCTCTACGAGCGGGCGAAGCACGCTGCGGTTGACGCCTCGCGCAGGGGAGACGAGTCGTACAACGTGGGAAAGACCGCGGTGGTTCAGCTCCTCGTCGACCGTGCACGTGCTGCTCGCGGGCTGCCGTCGGTCTCCGTGTACGACAAAGACTGACCAGAGCGGTCCGCGGGACGACTCGGGGCGGACACGAGAAAGGGCCGCACCTCCCCGGGAGGTGCGGCCCTTCGTCTCGGGGGACTCAGCCGATGAACGCGGCCAGGTCCTTCTCCAGCGCGAACTTGGGCTTCGCGCCGATGATGGTCGTCTTGACCTCACCGCCGTGGAAGACCTTCATCGCCGGGATCGACGTGATCTGGTACTTCATCGCCAGCTCAGGGTTCTCGTCGACGTTGAGCTTGAGGATGGTGATCTTGTCGGGGTTGTCCGCCTGGATCTCGTCCAGGACCGGTGCGACCATACGACACGGACCACACCACTCGGCCCAGAAGTCCACCAGCACGGGACCGTCGGCCTGCAGAACGTCCTGCTCCCAGGTCGCCTGGCTCGTAGCCTTTGCACTCATCAGAGTTCTCCTTGATTCGAGGTTCGCCTGCTACAACAGCGGGCGAGGGAAAAGTGTTCCCGCCCCTACGCGGTGGCGGTGAGGATCTCCGCGGCCTCGGCGGCCGGAACCTCCACGGAAGGGTCTTCGAGGTCGGCCAGGAAGTGCTCCGCGTCGAGAGCAGCGACCGTGCCGGAGCCGGCCGCCGTGATGGCCTGACGGTAGGTGGGGTCGATCACGTCACCGGCAGCGAAGACTCCCGGAACCGACGTCTTCGACGAGCGGCCGTCGACCCAGATGGTGCCTTCCGGCGTGAGCTCGAGCTTGTCGTGCACGAGGTGCGTGCGCGGGTCGTTGCCGATCGCGATGAAGAGCCCGTCGAGCGGGAGGTCGCTGAGCGTGCCGTCGACCGTGGAACGCAGCTGCACACCGGTCACGGAGTCGCCTCCGAGGACCTCGGCGACCTCGCTGTTCCACACGAACTCGATCTTCTCGTTCGCGAAGGCGCGCTCCTGCATGATCTTCGAGGCCCGCAGGGTGTCCTTGCGGTGGATCACGTAGACCTTGTCTGCGAAGCGGGTGAGGAACGTGGCCTCTTCCATGGCGGAGTCGCCACCGCCGACGACGGCGATCGTCTTCTCGCGGAAGAAGAATCCGTCGCACGTGGCGCACCAGGAGACGCCGTAGCCGGAGAGGCGCTCTTCGCCGGCGATGTCGAGCTTGCGGTACGCCGAGCCGGTCGCGTAGATGAGGGACTGCGTCTCGTGCTCCGTACCGCTGCCGAGGATGACCTTCTTGACGGGCCCCTCGAGCTGGAGTTCGGTGACATCGTCGTAGACGACCTCGGTGCCGAACTTCTCCGCCTGCTCCTGGAACTTGGCCATGAGCTCAGGTCCCTGAATCCCCTCGGGGAAGCCGGGGTAGTTCTCGACCTCGGTGGTGTTCATCAGCTCTCCGCCGACCTCGACGGAGCTCGCGATGAGCAGCGGCTTGAGGTTCGCCCTGGCCGCGTAGATGGCAGCCGTGAATCCGGCGGGGCCGGAGCCGATGATGATGACCTGACGCATGTGATCTCCGTCTTAGAAACTGCAGTCGAATGACCTTCGAATGCTTCAACCCATGGTAACCGCGAGGCATTCCCTGCGCAGTGTGGGGCGCAGGCCGCGGAGCGGGCTGGGTGGGTGGATCAGCGCCCGGGGAGGAACCGGCGGACGAGAGCAGTGCCGGCCTTGAGCTCGGGGGCGCGCATCACGGCGAGGATCGCGACGTAGACGACCACCACGACGAGGCCGATGATCGCGGTACCTACGGCGCCCTGGATCTTGTCGACCATCATCCATCCTGAGGTACCGCCGAGCAGGACGAATGCTCCCCAGCCGGCCAGCCCCGCCGGGATGCCGGCGATCGCGAACCGGCCGATGGCCGACATCCAGGAAGCCACCTGAAGGCCACCGATCTTTCGATGCAGCAACCAGGTGGCGAGGATCGTCTGCAGGATGCTCGCGATCGACTGTCCGAGCGCGACCGCAGCGGCGAGCGACGTCAGAGGGATGATCCCCGCCTCTCGCATGCCGAGGGCGACGAGAGCGGTGACGACGATGAGGACGCACTGGATGATCGTGAACCAGAACGGGGTCCGGGTGTCGTCGTAGGCGTAGAAGGTTCGCTGCACGATGAAGAGGATCGTGAGGGGGATGAGTCCGACGAGGTAGGCGATGAGCACCAGAGCAGCCGCCTGAGCGTCGTCGGCGGAGTCAGTGAATACACGGGATGCGGGGATGGCGGCAGCGGCGACGGCGGCGGCCGCTGCCACGATGAAGAACAACAGGGTTCGAATGCTTCGTGCGATGTCGGCCCGGACCTCATCATCGCGTCCGGCGGCGGCGTGGCCGCTGATCTGGGTGAAGTACGGAGTCCCGATCGACAGCACGATCACCGAGTACGGCAGCATGAAGATCAGCCAGGCGTTCGCTGTCACCGTGGCGGAGGCGCCGAGACCGGCCACCTCACTGACGATGTACCCCTGAAGAACCCCGGCGGAGAGGCTCGCGAAGGCCATGAGGAACGTCCAGCCCGCCAGGCGACCGACGTTGCCGAGCCCCACCCCCCGCCAGTGGAAGTCGGGTTTCAGCGCGAGGCCGGTGCGACGCCAGAAGACGAGGAGGACGACCGCCTGGAGCGCGATGCCGAGGGTGGCAGTGGCGCCGAGCAGGGTGATCATCTCCGGCGTCCAGTCGGAGGCCTTCGTGGACACGGGACCGAACAGTGCTCCGAGCGCGAGGAAGCCTGCGATGGACACGATGTTGTTGACGACAGGAGCCCAGGTGAACGGACCGAAGATCTTTCGTGCGTTGAGTGCCTCGCCCAACATGGCGTAGAGGCCGTAGAGGAGGATCTGCGGCAGGCACCAGTAGGCGAGTGCCGTGGCGAGGGCGAGAGTGGACTCGTTCGCCTTGCCGGCGACCAGATGCACCAGCCATGGAGCTGCTGCCGTCGCGAGTCCCGTCACCACGACCAGAACGACCGTGCCCAGGGTGAACAACTTGGAGATGAAGGCGTTGCCGCCGTCGGCGTCCGCCGTCGCCTTGACGATCTGCGGGACGATCACGGCCGTGAGGATCCCCACGGAAATCAGGGAGAACACGCTGTTCGGAAGCTGGTTCGCGTAGGTGAACGCGTCGGCCGCTTCGGATGCGACAGATCCGAGCACACCGACGAGGACGATGCTGCGCAGGAGCCCGGTGACGCGTGAGACGAGGGTGCCGGCGCCGATGATGGCGCTCGCCCGGCCGAGGCTACTCATTCGTATCCGGGGTCGAGGACGTGTCGTGGGCCGATGACGTGCCGTTGCTCGGTGTCCCATCCGGTCGGGCGTTCACGGCGTCCTCTTCCAATGACTCGATCTCTGCTTCCACAGCCGCCTCCTCGGCGGCCTCGCGGCGCTTGCGTCGGACGGTGCGGATCACGCCGAGCACGATGAGGAGTGCGGCGAGGCCCCCGAAGACGATGAGGCCGATGGTCTCCCACTCCGCTCGTACAGCCACCCTGATCTTCTGCTGATCCTGGATCTGCACGCCGGTGGGGCTGTAGAGGCTGAGGCGCAGGTCGACCTCGCCGCTGCCGACCCGTGCGGACACCGGGACCTTGACGCGCTTGGTGGAGTTCGCCTCGACGACCGTCTCCGTCACCGGCTTCACCTCGAGTCGAGGGTCGGTGGGGGAGACGAACAACTGCACCGTCACCGGCCACGGCAGGTCGTTGCGCACGGCGATCGGCAGATCAGCGTTGGCGGTGAGCAGTTGGATCGTGCTCGACGGGGGGATGCTCACGGCGGCGAGCGTCTCCGAGGTGCGCTTCTGGTGCTCCTCGACCTTCTTCGCGAAAGCCTTCGCCGACGATCCGACGGACAGCGTCCGGAGGATCCTGATGCGTTCAGGGCTCAGCAGTACCTGCGGGTCAGCGAGGATCGACGAGAAGGCGGTGAGCGTTCCTTCGTCGGCCAGGAGGGTCGTCACCGCTGCCGCACGCGCGGGATCGGCTTCCGATGTGAGCGCGGCCGATGCGGGCGGGGTGGCGCGCAGTGCCGAGAGTTCGAATCCGATCGAATCGGCCGTCGAGATCGCGTCGCGCAGCGCGTCCGCATTGCGGTTCTCGTCGCGGTCGAGCCCGATCAGCAACGGGGCACCCGCGACGCGGCTCTCAGCCAGTGTCAGGAGCGCGGCGGCTTCGGCTAAGAGCCGTTGACGATCGACGGAGTCGGCCTCCGCGGCGACCTGGGAAAGAGTCTGCGACAGGCCGCTGTCGGTGACCAGGAGGTCGTGCCCGCCGACGGTGGCGTGCGCGGCGCTCTGTCCGCCCAGCGCTGCGGAGGAGACGATGGTGCTCGTCCCCTCACCCAGGTAGCTCGCGAAGGTGTCGAGATCCTCTTCTCGCAGCTCGTCGTCCGGCCACAGGATCTGAGGGAGCGCGCCATCGATCGCCGTGAGCTCCGCGTCGTCGGGCAGCTGAGGAGTGCCGGTCGGGCTGGGCGTCGGGCCCGGTGTCGCGGTCGAGTCCGCCGTCGGCGACGACGTGGCAGACGTCTGCGGAAAGTCGGCGGGGTTCAGGAACGTCGCCAACGTCGTCGGCTGCAGCAGAGCGGGTAGACCCGCCTGCGCTTGCGCCGTCGCATCCGCATCGCCGAACTGCAGCGCGAACCGCGTGTTCGGCAGAGCTTCGAGTCGGTCGAGCCACTCCCGGGCGGTCTCCGGAGCCGCGGAACCGAGAGCGCGGATCGCGGCGAGAATGGCGGGATCGACGGCGAGCACCGCAGTGGTGCCGGCCACACCGTCGAGCTGAGCGGTCAGGGCCCCCTCGGGTCCGGTGAGAGTACTGAGTTCCTCCGCGCTCAACAGCACGCCGTTGTCGGGGGTCGCCGTGAGCGGAACCATCACGCCGACCTGAGCGGTCTGGGAATCGGCGACGACGAGCACGCTGGTCGCCGTGGCCTCGACCGTCGCCGTACGATCCTCAGGTGTGTTCACCGTCTTGGCACCCGTGAGCTCCGCCCGCAGCGGGTAGACACCGGGGGCGAGGGCGCCGAGGGTCTCGGCAGGGACGAAGACCGTGGTCATGCCGGAGGCACCGGCATCGAGCGCGGCCGTCGTGTCTGAGCCGATCGTGTCGAAATCGCCCGGTGCCTCGCCCTCATCGAGCCAGTTCGTGACGGAGGCTTCGTCCGTCAGGGGAGTTCTGCTGAGCTCCACCTGCACCTGACCGCTCGACAGCTTCGATTCCGTCTCGTTCTGCACCGTGAGCATCGCCGTGGTGGAGGAGCCGGGGGCGACGAGGCCGCGCAGACCTGCGGAGACATGGAAGGCGACGCTCGCTTCCTCGTCGGAAGCGGACCCGCCGGCGGCGACGGCCGTGCTCGGTGCGACGGCCGCGCAGGCGCCCAGCACGATAGCGAGGACGGCGGTCCTGCCTGCGAGCCTTCGCAGGCGCGCACGGAGGCCGTGCTCGGGGGTGATGGCGGTCATGAGGGTCTTCCTCGAACGCCCGGAACGGGGCTGCTCGTGAGTACTGACCTCCTGATTCTAGGAGGCACAGGGAAGGAGAACCCTGAAGACGCGTAGAGTGACGGCCGTGTCCGACACCCCCGCACCTCACCCAGACCCTCTTCGCACCTCCGCGCTGGCCGCTGATCTCGATGCCGCCGACTTCCGGTCCGCACCTCTCCGTCGCCTGTGGGGCGAGGAGGCGGACGACGCCCTCGCCAGGGGGATGCGCGAGCCGATCCTGCGGGCCATCGCCGAGGACTCCGGAGTCCTGGCCACCCTCGGCCGTCTGCTGGTACTCGGCATGAGTCAGCCGCGTGCGGCGGTCGCCGCCGCGCTGCCGAACCTCGGAGTGGACGGACTCCAGGCGCTCGGACTCGCCACCGCGGATGCCGAGACGGTGACCCCGACGGCCCTGTTGCGTCCGCAGTCCTTCGTGGATGCCGAGGGTGTCGGCGAGTGGTGGATCGCCAGCGACCTCGACGAGGTCGCCCTCGACGGCCCTCTCCCCGCCGATCATGTGCTCGGCGTCGGTGGAGCCTCGCGCACCCTCGCCGAGACGATCGTGCCCATCCAGGTCGATCGCGCTCTCGACCTCGGCACCGGGTGCGGGATCCAGGCGCTCCTCGTCGCCCGTCGTGCCGGCACGGTGGTCGCGACCGACATCTCGGTCAGGGCACTGGCGTTCGCCGAGCTCAACGCGCGGGTCAACGGGGTGACCAACATCGAGTTCCGTCACGGCAGCATGTTCGACCCCGTCGCGGGCGAAGCGTTCGATCTGATCGTCTCCAATCCGCCGTTCGTCATCACACCGCGGGTGGAGGGCGTCCCCGCGTATGAGTACCGCGACGGCGGACTGGTGGGCGATGCCCTCGTCGAGCAGTTCGTGCGGAGCGCTCCGGCGCATCTGACGCGGAACGGAATCGCGCAGCTGCTCGGCAACTGGGAGTCGCGGGCAGGGGTCACCGGTCTCGCCCGTCTGGAGGCCTGGGTGCCGAGCGAGCTCGACCTCTGGGTCGTCGAACGGGAGGAGCTGTCGCCGTTGGGGTATGCCGAGCTGTGGATCCGCGACGGGGGCACCACCCCGCGTGACCCGGCATTCACTCCGTTGCTGACCGCCTGGCTCGATGATTTCGCCGCCCGCGGCGTGACCTCGATCGGCTTCGGCTACGTGCTGATGCGTCGAGGTCTGTCGTCCCCTCCACTCCGGCGCACGGAGCGGCTCTCCCAGCAGGTGTCGAACGTCGGTGCCGCGCTCGGAACCGGGCTTGTCGCGCATGACGCGCTCGCCGAGGGGATCCCCTCGACACTGCTGACGGCGCCCGATGTCACCGAGGCCCGCCACCTGCTGCCGGGCAACGACGACCCCAGCGTCATCGAACTGCGACAGGGTGGCGGTTTCGCGCGCACCGTGAACGTGGACCCTGCGCTCGCCGGGTTCGTCGGGGCCTGCGACGGCGACCTCACCGTGGTGCAGATCGTCTCGGCCCTGGCCGACCTCTTCGAGGTTCCCCTCGCAGACCTGTGGGCCGAACTCGAGCCCCGCATCAGATCGCTCGTGCTGGACGGCATCCTCGTACCGGGGGAATAGCTGAGGGATACATGCGTTGGAATAGATCATGAAGGCTTTCGGATTCCTCTCCTTCGGGCACTATGCAGACGTGCCCGGCTCAGCCACCCGCACCGCGGGCGACATGCTGAAGCAGACCATCGAGATCGCCGAGGGCGCAGACGAGATCGGTGTGAACGGCGCCTACGTGCGCGTGCACCACTGGGCGCGTCAGGCCGCCTCGCCGATGCCCCTGCTGAGCGCCATGGCCGCGCGCACGAAGCGCATCGAGGTCGGGACGGGCGTGATCGACATGCGCTACGAGAACCCGTTCCAGTTCGCCGAGGAGGCCGCCGCCCTCGACCTGATCTCCGACGGCCGCATCGCCCTGGGCGTGAGCCGCGGTTCACCCGAGACGGCTCTGCGCGGCTATGAGACCTTCGGATACGTCGACGAGGAGGACACCGAGCGGGGCAGCGTGATCGCTCGGGAGAAGTTCGACCTGTTCCTCCGTGCGATCGACGGCGAAGGCATCGCCCCCGGAGATCCCCGCATGGTGGGTGCCGGCCGCTACCTCGCGATCGAGCCGCAATCCCCGACCCTGCGCGACCACATCTGGTGGGGATCAGGTTCGCGTCCGACGGCGATCGAGACCGGCCGCAAGGGACTCAACATGATGAGTTCGACCCTGGTGACCGAGGCCACAGGGCAGCCTTTCCACGAGTTGCAGCGCGAGCAGATCGACCTCTTCCGCTCGGCCTACAAGGAAGCAGGGCACACGGGCACGCCGCGCGTCTCCGTCAGCCGCAGCGTGTTCCCCCTGGTGTCCGACATGGACCGCGCCTACTTCGGACTTCGCAGCGAGGAGAACGCCGATCAGATCGGCATCATCGACGGATTCCGTTCCACGTTCGGCAAGACCTACGCGGCAGAACCCGACGTGCTGATCGAGCAGCTCCGACAGGACGAGGCGGTGATGGCGGCCGACACGCTGATGCTGACCATCCCGAACCAGCTCGGACCCGAGTACAACCTGCACGTGCTGGAGTCGTTCGCGAAGCATGTGGCTCCGGCGCTCGGGTGGAAGCCGAACACGGAGGGTCCCGTCCAGGGCGATCCGGTCTGAGCGGGATCGCCGCTCTTGACACGAGTTGCTTGACACGGAGCGTTGGAGCACCGACGCTGGGGAGGCTGCGCCGATCGACGCAGCCTCCCTTCATGCCTTCGGAGGCAGACCATGACCCGTGTTCGCGTCGATCTCAACATCTCGCTCGACGGCTTCGCCACGACGACGGACCAGACCCCCGAGAACCCCTTCGGTGAGGACTGGGGCCGGCTGACGGCGGCGTACACGGCCACGCGCACGTTCCACGAGCGTGTCTTCCTCGACACCAGCGGGACGGGAACGACAGGCGTCGACGAGAAGTACGCCGCGCACTACTTCGAGAACATCGGCGCCGAGATCATGGGCGCCGGGATGTTCGGGCTCCACGCCAACCCGCACGACCCGGACTGGCGCGGCTGGTGGGGCGAGGAGCCGCCGTTCCACGCCCCGGTGTTCGTGCTGACCCACACCCCGCGGCCTTCGATCGAGTTCGCCAACGGCACGAGCTTCCACTTCCTCTCTGCTTCTCCCGAGGAGGCGCTGCAGAAAGCGGTCGAGGCGGCCGCCGGAGCGGACGTGCGGATCGGTGGAGGACCCACGACCGTGCGCGAGTATCTGCGCGCGGGGCTGGTCGACGACCTGCACGTCGGCATCACCCCGATCCTCATCGGCAGCGGAATCCGACTCTGGGACGACTTGCGCGGACTCGAGTCCGGTTACCGCGTCACCTCGGAGGTCGCAGAATCGGGCGTCACGCACATCACCTTCTCCCGAGAGGATTGACGCTCGCGGCAGGGCGGATCTGGGAGGCTGGACCAGTGCGCATCCGACCCTTCCACCCTGAAGACACCGATGCCGTCATCGCCCTGTGGGAGGCGGCGGGGCTCACGCGGCCGTGGAACGATCCTCGGAAGGACATCGCCCGGAAGCTGACGGTGCAGCCCGAGCTGTTCGTCGTGGCGGAGGACGAGACGGGGCGCATCCTCGGCTCGGTCATGGCGGGCTACGACGGGCATCGCGGGTGGATGAACTACCTCGCCACGCAGCTCGACGCGCGAGGACTCGGAGTGGGCAGGGAGCTCGTGGCCCACGTCGAGGCCCGTCTGCGCGACCTGGGATGCCCGAAGGTGAACCTGCAGGTGCGTTCCGGCAACGCGCAGGTGGTCGACTTCTACCGCAGGCTCGGCTACGAGATCGATGACACGGTCGACCTGGGCAAGAGGCTCATCCCCGACGTGTGATCGCGGAGAATTCCCTTCTCGACGATCCGGTATACCAGTACTCTGACCGCATGCGTCTGCGTCGTAGGGGGATCATCGCCGGAGTCATCGGGCTCGTCGCCGTGCTCGTCGGCGCCATCCCCGCTGTTGCCGCCACCACGTCATGGGCCACTTGGCAACCGCTCGCGGGCACTGGAGGTGCCTTCACGACAACAGTCCAGGTGGCACCCCACCCTGCACTCACCGCCACCATGACCAGCGATTCGCGCGCAGGCCAGGTCGGCGTGATCACCGGTGCATCCACGTGGCTGGCCGAAGGGACCCCCATCGGAGCCGAGTACGGATCCAGCAGGGATCAGCCGTACCTGAACTTGCGGCCCAGGGCCGACAACGCCACGAGCCCGTCGACGACGACCTATTCGTTCGCCGCGCCGACCCCGACGTCGGGCTGGGCCTTCGCGTTGGGTGACATCGACTCCGACAGCGTGCGGATCCATGCGGTCGCTCCTGACGGGCACGTGCTCACAGCGGCGGAGATCGGCCTCAGGGACCTCTTCAACTACTGCGCTCCCGGGGTCGTGGGAAAGCCCGCGTGCACCGGCGCGGTCGGCGACGTGCCGACATGGGATGCCGCGACCCTCACCCTCACCGGGAACGCGGCAGCTGCCGACACCAACGGATCCGCGGCGTGGTTCGAGCCGTCGACTCCGATCCGCTCCCTCAGCTTCATCTTCACCCGGCGATCCGGTCTTCCCGTCTACCAGACGTGGTTCGTCTCGGCTGCGAATGACATCCGAGGATCGGTCGTCGACGTGGACACCGGGGCGCTGGGCGGTGTCGCCCTCGCACTCACCGACGGCAACGGCACGATCGTGGGCAGGACGACCACCGCGCCGGACGGCACCTACTCGTTCCCCGGGTTCATCGCCACGGACGGCTACCGGGTGAGTGTGACGGCACCGCAGGGCAAGATCGCGGTCGGTGAGACGACGACGTCGGTGAACCTCAGCAGCGGCAATGCGGAAGATGTCGACTTCACGGTGCGCGACATCGTGCCGTCCCCCGTCACCGGGCGCGTGGTGGACACGGAGGGAAACCCCATCGCCGGCGTCGTCGTGACGATCGACGCACAGACCAGGACCACCGACGCCGACGGCAGATATTTGTTCGACATGGTCCTCGATGGGCTGCAGGAGGTGACCATCGCCGTTCCAGCCGGGTACGCCGTCGACACGGCGCCGCCGGGCTTCGTGGTCCCGGCGGACAACGAGGATCTGATCACACTCACCGACTTCGTCCTCGAGGCGAACCCGAGCCTGAGCGGGGTCGTCCGATGGAACGGCGGCGGTGTGCCAGGCGTCACAGTCACGGCCGTGCAGCAAGGGGGCGGCACCCTCACCACGGTGACAGGCGCGGATGGAGGCTACACGTTCCCCCGCCTTCCGGCCGGCAACTACACGGTCACGATGACGACGCCCGATGGCTACGCCGCGACATCTCCGCTCAGCCGCACAGCACCGGTCGCGGAGATGGACGTCACAGGCGTGGACTTCGACCTCGCCCGGCTGGGGGCGCTCGACGGCACGGTGCGCACCGACGGCGGTGAACCCGTCGGAGGTGTGGTGATCGATGTCTCCGGTCCCGTCTCGGCACAGCTCACGACGGGTGCCGACGGCACCTACAGTCTCGGCAGCCTCCCTCCGGGCAACTATGAGCTGATCGTGCGCGCGCCCGAGGGCACCACGATCGTCGGGGCGGGAACCCGCAGCGTCATGATCTCCGATGTCGGCGAGTCCGTCGAAGGACAGGACTTCACCCTCGCCGCGGCCGTCGTCCCACCGTCACCGTCGCCGTCACCCGAGCCGTCGACCGGGAGCTCGAACAGCAACGGCAGTGGTCGCCTTCCGGCGACCGGCCTCGGTGCCGAGACGTTCGCCTGGGCGGCAGGTGGTGCCGCGGTGATCCTGCTCGGGGCGACTCTTCTGGTCGTCGCCCGCCGTCGCGCCGGCCGGAAGTAACGCGGCGCCCGCTTTCGTGGTCAACTGCCCTCGGGCGGTCCGAACAGCTCTTCGCCGTGCTCGTGGAGGAGCTTGTAGGCGTCGGCGAAGGTCTCCGGTTCCGGCTCACCAGGTTTCCCGTAGCGCGCGAGGAGCAGGCCGAGCAGTCCGCGTGCGGGCGGAGTGAGCGGCTTCAGCTGATCCTTCTCACCGGGCTGGGGTGCCGTGTCCTCCGGATTCGGAGCCGTGTACGCGGGCGTGGTCACCGGCCAGTCGGACGGGTGCCGGGGTTTGTCGAGATTCACGACGTTCAGGAGCGTGTTCGCCGACGCGTCGCGGTCGTTGAGCGGCTTGAGTCCGTGCAGGCGCGAGAGGGTGGCGGTCACCGAGCCGTGATGCATCTCGTCGTGGATGATGCTGCCCCGCTTCGTGTAGGCCGACACCGCGATGGCCGGGACACGGCAGCCCAGTCGATCGAACGTGAAGCCCATCTCGCCCGGCCCGGTATCGGGGGTGGGCTTCGTCACGGCGGGCGGCGGCACGTGGTCGTAGCAGCCGCCGTGCTCGTCGAACGTGATGAGCAGCAGAGTGTTGACGGCGTTCGACCCCTTCGGCGAGGCACTCGTGCGCACCGCCTCGTAGATGTCGTGGATGAGCCTGTCGCCCGCCCGCACATCCGAGATCGCGCTGTCGAACACGGGCTCGCCGTCGACCTCGCTCTCACGCGGCGACCCGAAGGGCGGATGGAAGTCGTTGTGGTCGTAGACCATCCGCGGCTCGATGAAGGCGTAGGCGGGGAGGGTGCCGGCCTTCGCCTCGGCGTAGAAGTCCTCCATCGTGCCGAAATGGTCGGTACGCCAGTACTTCTCCAGCACCGCGGCATGCAGCATCCCCGTGAACGAGACGAGCTGGAGCTTGTCGATGTAGATCTTCCAGCTCACCTTCTCGTCCTCGAGCCGGTTGAACACCGTCGGCGCGGCCGGTGCATCCAGCCATTTCCGGTAGCCGCCGCCGGCCTGATTGGTCACGAAGCCGTGAGACGTGGAGGCGTGGAAGAACGAGCGGTTGCAGAACGTCTGCGATGGCACTCCGGCATACCAGTGGTCGAACACCGCGAACTCCGCGGCAAGCGTGGACAGGACGGGCAGCATCTCGGGCGAGAACGAGCCCATGATGTGCGCCGCCTCTTCGGGCTTTGGGTCGACGCCCTTGCGTAGTCGCCGGAAGTTGATGATGTAGTCCTCGAGAAACCCCGACATCGTCGCCTTCTCGCCGTGGGTTGGGGCGTTGAAGGGGGCGGTCATCTCGTCGACGAAGAGGTCGGCGTTGGTCTTCGGGTCGACCGTGCCGAAGATCTGCGTGTTGACGTGCGGATACTCCTCGCCCGGATCCGGGTCGGGGAGGCTCATGATCCGGTCGGTGTCACCGGTGTACACGTGTGCATCGACGACCGTGCCATCGGACGAGGTGTTGCTGTACGAGCCGAAGTCGAGCCCCTCGAACGTCTCACCCTGCGGCAGGGTCTGCTTCGAGTAGAGGTAGCCGAGCAGGTTGTCGAACGAGCGGTTCTCGCCCATCACGACCACGAGATGGTCGAACCCCGGCTCGCTGCGCGGAGTGAGGGCGGCGAAGGGGTCGGCGTCGGCCGCGAAGCCGTCACGTGCATTGCCGGCGATCGACGCGCCGATCGCTGCCCCACCCACGCCGCCGACGACCGCGCCCGCGAGAGCTGCTCCGCCGACCTTGAAGAATCCCCGGCGGGAAGCATCGCGGGGAGCATCGGGGGAGGGGGACTCTTCTTCGGCCATGTCGCGATCCTACGACCGCGGGACGGTTGCCGTAGGGAGGACTAGGCGGCGGCGATCCAGAGCACGGCGCCGTCGCGCCAGCCCAGACCGGCCCTACCCTCAGGGATCGGCTCCTCGTGCCGCGGGCGGACGACGCGCATCCGCTTACCCGCAAGCTCCACGATGTAGACGATGTCGGCGCCGCGGTAGACGTGCGCGACGACCTCGACGCTCACCGGGGCATCCGCACCCACGACGGGGGAGAGGCGCAGGTCCTCCTGGCGGAGCACCACTTCTCCCGCTCCATCGGGACCGGCGCCGGCCATCGGCACCTGGATCGTGGTGCCGTCGAGGGTGGCCACCGCTCCGGAACGGGTCGCCGGAAGCAGGTTCGCCGCGCCGATGAAGTCCGCGGCGAAGGGGGTGCGGGGAGCACCGTAGAGCTCGGCGGGTGCGCCCTCCTGCTCGATCACGCCCGCGTTCATGAGCACGATGCGGTCGGAGAGGCTCATCGCCTCCTCCTGGTCGTGCGTGACGAACACGGTCGTGAGCCCGAGCGTGCGGTGCAGTTCCTTCAGCTCGACCTGCATGTCCTCACGCAGACGGGCGTCGAGGTTCGACAGCGGCTCGTCGAGCAGCAGTACGCGGGGCTCGAACGCGATGGCACGGGCCAGAGCCACGCGCTGCTGCTGTCCGCCCGAGAGCCGCGCAGGCATCCGATCGGCGAGGTGGCCCATCTGCACGCGCTCCAGCGCCCGCACGGCGAGCTCCTTCTGCTCGGCCTTCGACTTCTCGCCGGACATCCGCAGGCCGAAGCGCACGTTCTCGGCGACGCTCATGTGCGGGAAGAGCGCATAGCTCTGGAACATCATGCCGAGGTGCCGCTTCTCGGGCGGGAGCTTGGTCACATCCTGCCCCGCGATCTCGATCGTGCCGCTCGTCGGCGACTCGAGGCCCGCGATGCAACGCAGCAGCGTCGTCTTCCCGCACCCCGAGGGGCCGAGCAGGGAAACGAACTCTCCGGACTGCATGGAGAGATCGATGCCCTTGAGCACCGAGGTCCCCTTGAAGTCCTTGGTGAGTGAGGTGATGGTGAGTGTTGTCATCAGACGAACAACCTTCCCAGGCCGATGATGCGTTCGAGCACGATCATGAGGACGACGGTGAGCAGGACCATCAGGGTCGAGACGGCCGCCACGGTGGGCGACGTGCTGAACTCCAGCTGGCCGTAGATGGCGATGGGCAGCGTCTCCAGCTGCGGGGTGCGCAGGAAGAGGGCGATGACCGCATCGTCGAACGAGATGTTGAAGGCGAAGAAGGCGCCGGCCGCGATACCGGGACGGGCGATGGGGAGCACGACCAGGCGATAGCGATTCCAGGTGCTGGCGCCGAGGGTGCGCGCCGCCTCTTCCGTGAAGTGGTCGGCGCGGGTCATCACCCCGGTCACGGTGCGCATGACGTAGGGGATGGCGATCACCACATGGATCGCGATCAGCACACCCACGTTCGGCGCCCCGATCGTGAGGGACGAGATGGACAGCGCCCCGATCGCGAGGATGATCGTGGGGATCGTCAGCGGCGACATCAGCAGACCCTGGATGGCGGCACCGCCGGGAACCTTGAAGCGCGTGAGCGCGAGCGCAGCCGCGGTGCCGATGGAGGCGGCGACGATCGCGACCGTGACGCCGACCAGCAGGCTCAATCGGAACGGCTCGAGGTAGGTGTCGGAGGTGAGCGCCTCGACGTACCAGTCGAGGGTGAAGCCCTGACCGGGGAATGTCAGGAAGCGGTTCTCTCCGATGGAGGCACCGGCGACCACCATGAGCGGCACGAGCATGTAGAGCGTCACGACGACGCCGAGGATGATGGCGAGGACCCTGCCGAGGATCGGAACGGAACGGACCATGGTCACACCTTCTGCTTCCCGAGTCGGGACGTGGCCGCGAGCACGAGCATGACCCCGGCGAACAGCAGCACGGCCTGCGCGGCCGCGAACGACCAGTCGAGGTTGGTGGTCGCATCGATGTAGATCGTCTGGGCGAACACCGGGATCTGCGCTCCGCCGATGAAGCGCGGGGTGATGAACGAGCTCACCGAGAGGACGAACACGAGCGAGGCGCCGGCCACGATGCCGGGGATCGCGAGGGGGAGGACGACGTGCCACAGCGTGCGCCAGAACCCGGCGCCGAGGGTGCGTGCGGCTTCTTCGAGCTGCGGGCGGATACCCGAGATCACGCCGAGGATGCTGAGCACCGCGAACGGCAGGAGCACCTGGACCATCGCGATCACGACGCCGGTCTCGGTGCCGAGGAAGCCCTGTGTGCCCCCCACGAGGAACTCGGCCCCGGGGATCTTCATCAGCAGCCCTGACGGGCCCATCAGGACCACCCAGCCGAACGTGCGGACCACGACGCTGGTCATGAGGGGCAGGATGACGACGATCAGCAGGAAGGAGCGCACCTTCGAGCCGGCGCGTGCCATGACGTAGGACAGCGGGATGGCGATGATCAGCGTGATCACCGTCTGGATCACCCCCAGGCGGAGCGAACGGAGCGCCGCCTGGAGGTGATATTCACTCGTGAACAACCGGGTGAAGTTGTCGAGGGTGAACCCGCCTGCCGACGACTGCACGCTCATGAGGAGCATGCCGGCCACCGGGGTGACGAAGGCGAGCGCGAGCAGCACGATCGCCGGCAGGAGCAGGAGCCAGGGCTCCCTACGGGTTCGCACACTCATTTGGTGATCAGCGCATTCCACTCATCGGTCCAGGCCGGTCGCGAAGCCGCGACGTCGCCGGGAGCGTAGACGACGACCGTCTCGAGCTCGTCGCCCGTCAGCACGTCGTCAGCGGCTTCGTCGGAGAGCTCGGTCTTGGTGTTGACCGGCGAGTACCGCATGTTCTCCGCGAAGACGGCCTGCGCTTCGGGGCGCAGTTCGAAATCGATGAAGAGCTTCGCGAGGTCGGGGTTGTCCCGGCCTTCGACCACGTTCGCCGTGATGAGAGAGGCGGTGACGCCCTCTTCCGGGACGATGAACTCCACCGGAAGGCCCGCGTCCTGCAGCGTGCCGGCGTAGTCCATCGCGTACGGTGCGAGCCACGTGTCGCGCTGTGCGAACGCGGTCTGCAGATCGGGCGAGGTCGGGACGACGATCGCGTCACCCGACGACGCCAGCGCACCCAGGTCGGTGATCGCCTGCGAGGTGTCGTCGATCCCGCCGCCGAGGGCGTCCGCGACACGGAGCATCGAGAGCACGCCGTACGTGTTCGAGAAGTCCGTGAGTGCGACGTGACCGGCGTAGGCCTCGTCGAACAGGTCGAGCCACGAGGTGGGCGCAGGAGCGTCGGCCTCGGTGTTGTAGACGAGTCCGATCGGTGCGAGCTGGATGACCGGGCCTTCACCGCGCTCGAGCCCGGCGGTCGCCAGGTCGATCAGGTCGCCGGTCTCGGAGAGGTCATCCGCGGCGATCGGGGCGATGAGCCCCTGCTCCGCAGCGGTGAATTCCTGCCCGCCGGAGAAGTGCACGACATCGATCTGCGGGCTCGCCTTCTGGGCGGTGACCTGCGCGAGGGCGTCGGCGCTGTACAGCGTGATC
Source organism: Microbacterium sp. WHRI 7836 (assembly GCF_040223885.2). Taxonomy (NCBI): domain Bacteria; kingdom Bacillati; phylum Actinomycetota; class Actinomycetes; order Micrococcales; family Microbacteriaceae; genus Microbacterium; species Microbacterium sp. WHRI 7836. The sequence continues at coordinate 3,795,290 of NZ_CP168171.1, read as the reverse complement.
AGCTCGACCTTGGCGTCGGTCTCCTCCTCGAAGGGATCGACGACGGCCTCGATGAAGGCCTTCTCCCAGTCGCCGCCGAACGACGTGACCACGATCGTCTCGCCGGCGAACTCCTTGTCGCCGCCTGACGCTGCGGTGTCGTCACCGGTCGAGCATCCGGCGAGGACGAGGGCACCGGTGGCGACGAGCGCTCCGGCGGTGAGGATTCTTCGGGTATTCATGCACTGCTCCTTCGGGATGGGTCCAGCACTGAGTGAAAGCCTTAGACCAGGCGTCCGATGGTGAGCTGCTTCGCTCCGTCGATGCGGATGGCCGCGCTCTCCTTGGCGAACTCGGCGAGTCCTTCGGTGATGCCGCCCCAGATGTTGACGGGTGTCCATCCGAGCGGGCCGAGAGTACGGGCACCACGATCGTAGAAGACGCCGATCTCGTACCACTCGAACGGCAGGCCGCCCATCTGCATGGGACGCTGCCAGTACCACTGCAGGTCACCCGGCGCCGGCACGACCTGCTGGTTCTCGAACGGTACCTTCTCGGGGTCGAAGTTCTGCGCCTCCTCGGGAAGGCCGACCATGACCTCGGGGCCCGCGTACATGGCGTGCATCGCCTGCATGGTGACCGGCTTCTCCAGCGCACCCCACATGGCCTCGCACGTGCGAGGGGCGAGGTCCTCGAACAGGGTGGCGACGGCGCGGACGCCGTTCTCGTACTCGAGGAAGACCTGCTTGGTCATCGTGTTCCTTTCTCTGCCGCGGGGTGTTCCGCTGCTCTTTCACGGGCGGCCGAGACGAACGCCGCGAACAGCGGCATCTCCTCTGCGGCCTCATCGGGGGCGATCATCTTCTCGGGGTGCCACTGCACAGCCCAGAACGGCCAGTCGCCGTCGGCCTCCACTGCTTCGACGATCCCGTCCGGTGCCCAGGCGACCGGGCGGAGGCCGGGTGCGGGGGCGTCGATCGACTGGTGGTGGATGGTGTTCACGGTCCGCTGTCGGGTGCCGTAGAGCGAGGCGAGGCGACTGTCCTCGGCGAGGAGGACCGGGTGCCGCGCCGCGAGCTGCTGGTCGGCGCCGCGCACCGGCTCGTGGTGCTCGGTGGCCGGGATGTCGACGAGGAGTGTGCCCCCGAAGGCGATGTTGCTCACCTGGAGCCCGCGGCAGATCGCCAGGACGGGGATCCCCCGGCGCCGAGCACCGAGTGCGAGCGCGATCTCATAGCCGTCGCGGGAGGGGTCGTAGTTCTTCCCCTCCTGCGGCTCGGCACCGTAGCGGGAGGGGTGCACGTCCTCGCCGCCGGAGAGCACGAGCCCGTCGAGGCGGTCGAGCACCTCGTCGACCCCCGCCGTGGGAGGCAGCAGCACGACCGCACCGCCGGCCGCCTCGACGGGAGAGGCGTACTCGGTGCCGAGGGTGTGCGCCGGGCGACCGCTGCCCAGGTCGGTGTCGATGGAACGGCGCCAGGTGGTGATGCCGATGAACGGGCGGGTCACGAGAGCTCGATCCACGTGGTCTTCAGGTCGGTGAACTTCTCGAGGGCGTGCAGGCTCTTGTCCCGTCCGAAGCCCGACCCCTTGACGCCGCCGAAGGGGATCGTCATGTCGCCCTCCTCGAAGCAGTTGACCCAGACCACGCCAGCCCGGAGCCGCCGAGAGAGGGTGTGGACGGCGTTCAGATCGTTGCTCCAGAGCGCCGCGGCGAGGCCGTACTCGGTGCCGTTGGCGATGGCGAGCGCGTCTTCCACGTCGTCGTAGGCGATGACCGAGAGCACGGGTCCGAAGACCTCGCGCCGGGCCACCTCGTGCGCGGGCGTGACGCCGAGCACGACGGGGGCGAAGTAGCTGCCGCCGTCGACGGCCTGGAATCGCTCGGCGCTGCCGGCGGCCAGCTCCGCGCCCTCGGCCTGGGCGCGCTCGACGAAGCCCGCGATGCCCGCGAGCTGCTTCTCGCTCACGATCGCCCCCATCGAGGTGGACACGTCGAACGGGTCGGCGGGAAGGCTCGTGCGGGCGACCTCGGCGGCGATCTCCAGGGCGCGGTCGCGCTGGGAACGCGGTACGAGCAGCCGAGAGGATGCCGTGCACATCTGGCCCTGGTTGTAGAAGCAGCCGTCCGCGGTGGCGCGGACAGCACGCTCGAGATCGGCGTCCGGCAGCACCAGGCTCGCGGTCTTGCCGCCGAGCTCGGGCCAGACGCGCTTGCCGTTCGACGCGGCCGAGTAGCCGAGGAACATGCGGCCGACCTCGGGCGAGCCGGTGAAGGTGACGACGTCGACGTCGTGGTGCTCGCCGAGTGCGCGACCGGCGACCTGCCCGGTGCCCGGTGTGACGTTGAGCACACCGGCGGGGATGCCGGCCTCGTGGGCGAGCTCGGCCAACCGGAGTGCGGAGAAGGTCGTGTGCTCCGCAGGCTTGAGCACCACGCTGTTGCCGACCGCGAGTGCCGGGGCGAGCTTCCAGGCTGTCATGGTCAGGGGGAAGTTCCATGGCACGACGGCCGCGACGACGCCGGCCGGTTCGCGGGTGACGAGCGCGAGGCTGTTCGGGGCGGTGACGGGCAGCTCGTCGAGCACCTTGTCTGCCGCCTCGCCGTACCAGCGGAAGCAGTTGACGACGGCGCGGAGCTCGGTCTGCAGCGCCTCGCGCACGGGCTTGCCCATCTCGAGGGAGATCGTGAGGGCGAGTTCTTCGGCGTTGTCGTGGATCTTCTGCGCGAAGGCGATCAGCAGCTGGCCACGCTCCCTGGGGGCGATGCGCGACCAGGCGCCCGAGTCGAAGGCCGTGCGAGCCGACCGGACGGCGCGGTCGACGTCGGCGACGGATGCGGTGCTGATCGGCGGAAGGGCACGACCGTCACGGGGGCTCACCGGGATGAGGGGTGCAGCCGAGCCCTCCTCCCACACGCCGTCGATGAACATGCGCGTGCGCAGGGGCAGGGTCGCGACGCGATCCGCCCAATCGTCTCCAGTAGCCGTGAACACGGTGATCCTCTCCAGGGGTGATGGCCCTGGAGAGGATACTTGCTCTATTTCGCCACTAGGTCAAGCTGTTAAGAACGATCTCGCCATTTCGTTACATGTCAGTAACAGAATCAGACTACAAGCGGATCGCGCCGGTCGGCATATCGTTGGCCAGCGCCTCGGGTGCCTCATCGACGATCAGCGATCCGCGCAGCACCGGAGTGATGACCACCAGCGACTCCACGACTTCGAGGCCCTCGTGACCGGCCACCGCCGGGCCCGTGAGGAAGTCGTAGAACTCATCGGCGTCCTTCACGAGCACGTTCGCGAGCAGCTGTGAAGTGCCCGTGGTGGCGGCGATGAACTTGACCTCGGGCGCGGCCGCCAGAGCCGTGCCGACCTTCTCGAGGCGCGCCATCGGCACCCGAAGCCACACGAGCGCCTCGAGGCCCAGTCCGAACAGACTCGGCACGACCTCGGTGCGCGGATGCATGAGGCCTCGACGGCTCAAGGACTCCATGCGACGCCGCGTGGTCGTCACGTTCAGACCCAGGGAGCGGGCGAGCTGAGCCACCGGCATCCGCCCGTCCTTGAGCAGCAGTCGGATGAGGGCCTCCTCGTCCTCACTCAGGGAGTCGGCGGGATCGACCTCGGAGCCGGAGGACTCGTCGAGCATGCGGGCCTGCTCGTCGCTGAGAACCCCTGCACGCCAGTCGTGCCCCGACCGGAAGAACTTCAGCACCGTCGTGACATTGATCGAGTCGATGCCCTCGAGCTCGGGGAAGTCGGTGAACAGCAGCTCGCGGATCGAGGCGTCATCGTGAGGGAGCAGCATCCCGGCGATGTCGCTGCTGCCCTCGAGCACCGAGACCGAGGAGGCATCCGCGCGCCGGGCCAGGGTGCGCGCGACCTGCCACAGCGCGTGGGGTTCCGTCGTGATGCGGAAGAGCACTGCGCGGGCATGGAGCACTCGGGCGGGATCGACGTATGTGGAGACCCGCACCAGTCCGCGGTCGAGCAGCCGTTGCCCTCGCCGGGCGACCGTGCGCTCGGGCAGGTCGACCACGCGGGCGATCTCACCCCACGACGCGCGGCCGTTCACCTGCAGAGCCGCGGCGACGATCCGATCGGTCTCGTCGGCCATCACATCGTTCGCGGGCACGTGCTCTCCTTCACCGGGGACTCGGTGGAAGGTTATCTCAGTCGGCGGTGCTGTCGCGTGGCGGGGAGGGCTGGGTGGCTGGGGCGGCTGGGGCGGAAACGGAGACGATCCGAGCAGCGCAGGGCGTGTCGCGGAGCGACGCGCCGGGTGCAAGCCCATGGATCTGGGTTCTCGCCGGCTTCAGCGGCTGGGAGAGGGGCGCCGCCCGGGCTCGAGGCCCGGGCGACGCCCCTCTCGGACTACTCCGCCTCGGTCGTGTCTACCGTGGCGTGCCGGCGACGGCGGCGCATCGCGAACAGGCCGAGGCCCGCCGCGAGGAGCACGACGGCAGCGGCGATGTAGGGAAGGCTGTCGGCTCCCGTGGTGGCGAGGTCGCCGCCTGCGGAGCCGCCGTTGCCCGCGGAACCGCCGTTACCTGCGGAGCCGCCGTTGCCCGGTGTCGTCGCTCCGCCACCGGACGCGGCCGTGACGCTCAGAGCTGCAGTGACCTCGGTGCCGTCGGGCTGGATCACGGCGAGCGTGTGCGCACCGGCCGGAGTGTTCGCCGGGACGGTCACCGTGCGCTGGAACGAGCCGTCCGCATCGGCGGTGGCCGTGCCCAGCTGCACCGGGTCGGAACGCAGCTCGAGCCGCAGCTGAGCGCCCTCTGCGAAGCCGCTGCCCGTCACCGTGACCGTGCCACCGGCCTGCACGGATGCCGCGCCGAGTTCGACCTTCGCCGGAGCCTCGGGCTCGGGGGTGACCGGAGGTGTGACGCCGGCCTCGGTCACCCACTTCTCGCCCGCATCCGACTTGGTCACCGTGAACGTGTCGTAGACGGCACCGACGGGGAGGTCCGTCGTGGCGTCCGGCTGCTTCTCGGCCAGGTACGACCGGTAGACCAGCTGATTCTTCGAGACGTCGATCACCTGGTAGGTCGTCACGCCCTGACCGCGCAGCACCTGGGTGGCGCCGTTGTTGGTCCAGACGTTCTTCTCCGGCGTCTCCAGGTCGTAGTGCTTCGCGCCCGAGTTCGAGACGACGTAGACCGGGCCCGTGGTGAGGCCGGGGGTCTCGGTCGCGTCGGTGTTCACGTATCCGCGGGCGTACGTGTGGTCGTGTCCCATGAGAACCAGGTCGATGTCGTTGCGCTGGAAGACCGGCAGCCACTCGGCGCGGAGGATGGGCTCATCGCGCCCGGCCGAGGCCGAGAACACGGGCTGGTGGAACGTGACGACGTTCCACTTCGACGGGCTGTTCTGCAGCAGCAGGTCGAGCCATGCACCCTGGAAGCGCGTCCACAGGGTGCCGATCTGCGACGAGGGGCACTCCGCCCCCGTGCACGACGGGAGGCCGGCCGGGGTGAGGAACGTCGTGTCGCGAGTGGCGTTCAGGGTGATGAAACGCACGCCCTGGTAGTCGGTGTAGTACGCGGTCTCTGCGGCGAACGAGCTCCAGTGGTCGAAGAACGCGCGGTACTGCTGCGCGACCTCGGAGTCGCCCTTCGCCAGGTTCGCCAGTTCGCCGATGGAGCTGGTCGACGGGTTGTTGCGCGGGTACTCGAACGCCGCCTTCCACGCCGTGAGCAGCTTGTCGCCGGAGTACTCGTGGTTGCCGGGGGCGGCCATCACGTTCGTACGGACGGCCGAATCCTTCATGCCCTTGAACCAGTTGACCCACTCGTTCTCGTTGCTCGACGTGTTGATCAGGTCACCCGCGTGCACGGAGCCGATCGAGCGGGGAGCCTGCGCCTCGGCCTGCTTCACGACGCTCGGCCACGTGGTGTCCAGACCGATCTGGGCGTCGCCGTAGTAGATGAACTGGAAGTCGGTCGCGGACGGATCCGCGGTGCGGAAGGTGAACCAGTCGCTCCAGCTTCCGGGCAGGCCGACGCGGTAGCGGTACTCGATGGCAGCGGTGAGACCCGTCACCGTCGCCGAGAAGTGCTTGTTCGGGTTGCCGTTCACGACACCAGCGTCGTACGCGTCGACCGTGCGGGTCTCTCCGCCGGCGGACGGGGCGATCTCGACCTGTCCGACCGTGTGCGAGGCGTCGCCTGCGAGCCAGGAGAACGACTGCGAGACGGCCGGCTGTTCGGTCGGGGTGAGGATGACGCGCGTCGGCGGCGCGACGACGGGGGTGCCCGGTGCGGAGGCCTTCACGAGGGTCAACGCGGACATGTCGAAGAAGATGTCGGAGCTGGTCGCGCGGTCCTGGAACAGCGACACCGCGATCGTGTTGGTGCCGTCGTGCAGCAGGGTTCCCTCGGCGCTGAACGTGCTCGTGAGCGGGTCGCCGTTGCCATCGCCCGCGTACTCGACGTTGGTGGTGTCGGTGATCCTGCCGTCGACGTAGCGGGCCACCTCCTGGCCGTTGAGCCAGACGATGAGGGCGTCGTCGTAGGTGACGGTGCTCTGCAGGGCGGCGACCTGCTCCGCGACACCGGCCTCCAGCTCGAACGTCGTGCGGAAGAAGTAGGTCGGCACGGTCGGGGCCGCCGTGCCATCGAGGTAGTGGTTCAGCAGGGTCTTGGGCGTCTGAGGCCCGACCGGGGCGAGCTTCCCGCCCTTGGCGCCGAACGAGCCCGGAGCCGTCTTCCACGCGCTGTCGTCGTAGGCGGGCAGTGTCCAGTCGCGGAGCGCTGCGGGTGCGGGAGACGGGTCGGATCCGTCGTCGAGGTAGTGCCAGGCGGTGTCGCCGGTGATCAGCGAGCCCGTCGGCACTTCGGGGTCGGGGGCGGCGAGGGCCGCGGGGGCGACGACGGCGCCGCCGAGCAGGGCGAGGAGCGCGACGGATGTCAGTCCGCGGCGCCGCCACCGCACCGCAGGGGTGGGGGAGGTCATGTCAGTCCTTCGAGGTGGGGTTTCCGTGCTCAGCCGCACGGGGCGCCTCCACCCCATCGAAGCGGGATGACCGGGCGCTGACCTCCTGGCGACAGCAAGGTGAACTCCGTTCACGATGTCGCCCGGCCGAAACGGAGACCAACTGTGCGGGGAGCGGCGTGTCGAGGGGCGGCGCGCCGGCGCGCGGGCGGTTGGTCTGGGTTTTGGCCGGGGCGGTTGGCAGCCCCGGCACGGACGGCTCGCCCCGGTACGCTGGAACCCATGCTCAACATGGCTGACGGCCTCGCTCGTCTCGGTGCGCTCGCCGAGAATCCGGTCGTCCGCACCCTCGCGACGGCGTTCGAGGAGGCGGGCTTCGACCTCGCGGTCGTCGGCGGTCCGGTGCGTGATGCCCTGCTCGGCCGTGACACGCACGATCTCGATTTCACGACGAACGCGTCCCCCGACGACATCCTGGCCATCGTCACGCCCATCTCCACCGCGCAGTGGGACATCGGTCGCGCGTTCGGCACGATCGGCGCGCGCGTGCAGCGTGAACAGGTCGAGATCACGACCTATCGCGCGGACAGCTACGACGGCGTGACCCGCAAGCCCACCGTGGAGTTCGGCGACACCATCGACGGCGACCTCGTGCGCCGCGACTTCACCGTGAACGCCATGGCGCTGCAGGTGCCGTCCGTGAAGCTCGTCGACCCGACCGGCGGGGTGGAAGACCTCATCGCCGGCGTCCTGCGCACGCCGGCGGATCCTCGGGTGTCGTTCGGCGACGACCCGCTCCGGATGCTGCGCGCCGCTCGCTTCAGCGCCCAGCTCGGCTTCCAGGTCGAGGAGGCGACGGCCGCGGCGATCACCGAGCTGCGCGAGACGCTGAAGATCGTCAGCCCCGAGCGCGTCCAGTCCGAGCTGGTGCGCCTCATGCAGACCGACGACCCGGTGCGCGGCATCCGCGTGCTGGTGGACACCGGGCTGATCGACGAGTTCCTCCCCGAAGTGACCGAGCTGCGCCTCGAAGTCGACGAGCACCACCACCACAAGGATGTCTACGAGCACTCGCTGACCGTGCTCGCCCAGGCCATCGAGCTCGAGCACTCCCGTCATCCCGGAGCCGTACCGGATGTGCCGCTGCGCATCGCTGCGCTGCTGCACGACATCGGCAAGCCGCGCACGCGCAAGCTCGAGGCCGGGGGCGTCGTCACGTTCCACCACCACGACGTCGTGGGTGCGCGGATGGCGCGCAAGCGGCTGCAGGCGTTGCGTTTCGACACCGAGACCACGAACGCCGTCGCCACGCTCATCGAGCTGCACCTGCGCTTCTTCGGCTACGCCGAGGGGGCGTGGACGGACGCAGCCGTGCGCCGCTACGTGCGCGACGCCGGCGACCTGCTGGAACGCCTGCACATCCTCACCCGTGCCGACGTGACCACACGGAACAAGCGCAAGGCCGGCCGTCTCGCGAGCGCGTACGACGACATCGAGTCGCGCATCGCCGCGCTCCGCGAGCAGGAGGAGCTCGACGCCATCCGCCCGGAGCTCGACGGCAACCGCATCCAGCAGGTGCTCGGGATCGGACCGGGCCGCGAGGTCGGTGAGGCCTATCGGTTCCTGCTCGACCTGCGCCTGGACGAGGGTGTGCTCGGTGCGGACGTCGCCGAGCAGCGACTGCGCGAGTGGTGGGCTGCGCGGGACTGACCGCGCACAGTGACCACGCACAGTGACCGCGCTCGGTGGCCGCACTCGGTGGCCGCGCTGTGGTGGCCGAACTGTGGCGGCTCAGACCAGGGGCGAGGTCACGATCGCTGCACTGTCGGGCGGCAGCGTCACGAGCGAGTCCTCCCGACGGAACCCCGACGTGGAAAGCAGCACCCTGGTGCGGGCTCCCACGTCGAACGCCTGCGACGTCGATGCGAGGTTGACCACCACGGAGAGGTCTCCACGGTCGATGCGGTAGACCCGCCGTTCGGGCGTGCCGTCGGTCTCTCGGACCTCCACCGCGGTGTGCGTGGAGTCGGGGTCGGTGAGGGCGGGCCACTCCCTTCGCAGCGTCACGAGGTCGCGGTACAGGGTGAGCATCCGCGCGTGCTCCGGATCGTCGAGCTCGCTCCAGTCGAGGTGGGAGCGGGCGAACGTGTCGGGGTCCTGTGGGTCGGGCACCGCATCCGGATCCCACCCCATGCGGGCGAACTCGGCGGTCCGCCCCTCGGCGACGGCGCGGCCGAGCTCGGGTTCGGGGTGCGAGGTGAAGAACTGCCAGGGGGTGGATGCACCCCACTCCTCGCCCATGAAGAGCATCGGAGTGCCGGGGGCGGTGAGGGTCAGGACCGCAGCGACGGCCAGGCGATCCGGAGAGAGGGTGGCGGAGAGGCGGTCGCCTGCCGCGCGGTTGCCCACCTGATCGTGGTCCTGCGCGAAGGTCACGAGTCGCCACGTCGGCACTTCGGGTGGGATCGGCGCGCCGTGGGGACGTCCGCGGAAGGACGAGAACGTGCCGTCATGGAAGAACCCGTGCTCGGTCACCTTCGCCAGGCCATTCTCCGCGGCGAAGTCGGCGTAGTAGCCGCCGGTCTCCCCCGTGAGGGCCACATGGACGGCGTGGTGCCAGTCGTCTGACCACTGCGCGGTCAGGCCGTAGCCACCGGCCTCACGGGGCAGGATGAGCGTCGGATCGTTGAGGTCGGACTCGGCGATCAGGGCGAGCGGACGATCGAGCTGCACCGACAGCGCGTCGACGCGTTCGGCGAGTTCGCGGAGGATGTGCACAGGGCTCTGATCGTGCAGAGCATGCACCGCATCGAGACGCAGCCCGTCGACATGGAAGTCCTGCAACCACATCAGGGCGTTGTCGATGATGTAGTCGCGCACGGCCGGTTCGTCGAGGTTGACCGAGTCGCCCCACGCCGTGCTCTCGCCCTCGCGCAGGTAGGGGCCGAACAGGGGCAGGTAGTTGCCGCTCGGACCGAGGTGGTTGTAGACCACGTCCTGCACCACGGCGAGCCCGTGCCCGTGCGCGGCATCCACGAACCGCTGGTACGCGGCAGGGCCCCCGTACGCCTCGTGCACCGCGTACCAGAGCACTCCGTCGTAGCCCCAGTTCCAGCGCCCGTTGAAGGCGTTGACCGGAAGCAGCTCGACGTGCGTCACCCCCAGCTGCACCAGGTGAGGCAGGCGCGTGATCGCGGCGTCGAGCGTCCCCTCCGGCGTGAACGTGCCGAGGTGCAGTTCGTAGACCAGGCCTCCGGCGAGCTGCCGTCCCGCCCATCCCGCATCGCTCCAGGCGAAGTCGCCGACGTCGAACGCCGCGGATGCCGCGTGCACACCGTCGGGCTGTCGGCGAGAGCGCGGATCCGGCCGCAGCTCGGGATCGTCGTCGAGGAGGAATCCGTAGCGCTCGCCGGTTTCGAGCTCGTCGCCGGCTCGCCACCATCCGCCTGACGCCGGATCGAGATCGGTCTGCGTCGTGCTGCCGTGTCGAGAGGTTCGTCTCAGCCGCACCCTGCTCGCCTTCGGTGCCCAGACCTCGATCATCGATACCCCGCCGTCATCGACACCCCGCCGTCATCGATACCCGCCGTCACCGTCGTGCCGTCATCGAGCACACGGATTTCATCGGGCGAGCTCGAGCAGAGCCACCGGATACGTGTCCAGCAGCTCGGCCAGCCGGACCGGCCCCGGTCCGATGCGTCGGCCGGTCAGCAGATCGGTGGCGGGGAGGTCGGGGCGCATCATGACAGTGTCGCCCCATCCTCCGCGGCGCGCCAGCCCCATCGGAAGACGGGTGGCCACGACGGTGATCCCTCCGCGATGAGCCGCGACAGCGTGGTCGGCTGCCGCGCCCTCGACGACAGCGGGACGGTAGAACCGGAACAGCTCGGGGTTGTCTCGACGGGCGCGCAGTGCTCGCGACGTGACGAGCAGCTTCGCCCGCGCAGAGTCGTCGACGGCGGGGAGGATGCCCCGCGCGACCTCCGCGTCGAGCTCCGCGAGCATCCGCCTCCGCAGCTCGAAGTCGACCGGTCGACGGTTGTCGGGGTCGACGAGGGAGAGGTCCCACAGCTCCGTGCCCTGATACACGTCGGGGACGCCGGGCGCGGTGAGCTGCAGCAGCTTCGCGGAGAGCGAGTTGGAGCGGCCGGCCGCCAGGATCTCGTCCACGAAGCGTTCCAGGATCGGGGCGGCTTTGCCCTCGAGCGCCTGCGCGATCGTCGCGAGGCCCTCCTCGAACCGCGCATCCGGATGCTGCCAGGTCGTGGCCTCCGCGGCCTCGCGTGCCGCCTTGGTCGCATAGGCGAGGAAACGCTCGGAGGAGAGGGGCCACGCACCGACCGCCGCCTGCCAGAGGAGGGCATCCAGCGGACCGTGGCCGGTGGTCGCGATGGTGCGGAGCTCACCCAGCACCTCGGCCCAGCGCTCGGGGATCTCGGAGAGGACCGACAGTCGGGCGCGCACATCCTCCGAGCGCTTCGTGTCGTGCGTCGACAGCGTGGTCATCGAGTGGGGCCAGGCGCCGAGCCTGGCGTTCTGCCGCCGATGGAAGTCGTCGACCGTCACGGCGGGGATCGCGGGGTCGGCGCCCACCTCAGTGAGCGTTCCCAGTCGGGTCAAGCGGTAGAACGCGGTGTCCTCGACGCCCTTCGCCATCACCGCTCCAGTTACCTGAGGGAAGCGCTGCGCGACCTCGAGTCGGGGGTCGGACAGCAGCGGCTCGAGCTCGGCGAAGGCCGCCGAGAGGTCGGGGCGGCGTCGACGGGCCTCGGTGAACGCGACGCGCAGATGCTCGCGCCCCTCGGGGAGGTACGAGCGATAGACCGGGAAGCACGCCACGAGTTCAGCCAGGGCGTCATCGGCGTGCACGATCCCGTGGGGCAGAGTGCGCACGAGCCGGCGCACCTCCGCCTGCAGCAGCCCGTCGGCGATCATGCGCTTGGTGTCGTGGATCAGGTCAGGCCACGCGGGGGCGGCCGGGAGCCCGGTCTCCGCACGCACCCTCTCGTCGAGACTGCCGAGAGCGTCGACTCCCGCACGGTCGACGAAGAGCCGATCGATGTCGGCGAGAGCGTCGTATCCGGTCGTTCCATCGGTGCGCCACCACGCGGGCAGGGCTTCGCCCGGTTCGAGGATCTTCTCGACCAGCGTGTACGCCCGCCCCGTCGCGTCAGCCAGGCGCTCCAGATATCCGGTCGGATCGACGAGCCCGTCGGGGTGATCGACACGCAATCCGTCCGCGAGCCCGCTGCGGATCCATCGGATGATCTCGCGATGCGACTCCGCGAAGACGTCCGGCAGCTCGACTCGGAGGCCGGCGAGCTCGGAGACGGCGAAGAACCGTCTGTAGTTGAGATCGGTGTTCTGCTCCTCCCAGTAGCGGAGGTCGTAATGCTGGGCGGCGAGCAGTGCGGGAAGGTCATCGGCCAACTGCGCCGTGCCGGGGGCGAGCGGCAGCACGTGCTCGAAGTACGTCAGCATCCCGTCGGGCGCGTCGGGTGCCGGGGTCGTGTCGACGGCGAAGAGGCGCTCGGTGATCGCCTGTTCCGGTGATGAGCCCAGGATCGGCAGGATCAGACGCCCACCGCCGGCCGCCCAGTCGATGTCGAAGGCCGCCGCGACACGGGTCTCCCTCCCCAGACGCAGCACCTCCCACCACCAGGCGTTCTGGCGTGGGGCACCGACTCCCATGTGGTTGGGCACGATGTCGGCGAGGATCCCGAGCCCTGCGGCCCGAGCGGCGGCGGCGAAGCGCTCGAGTCCTTCCTCGCCTCCGCGCTCGGGGTCGACGCGTCCGTGGTCGACCACGTCGTAACCGTGGTTCGAGCCGCTGACCGCCGCGAGCACGGGGGAGAGGTACGCCCAGGAGACGCCGAGGTCGGCGAGGTAATCGGTCACCCCTGCCGCGGAGTCGAGGGGGAAATCGGCGGTGATCTGCAATCGGTAGGTGGAGAGCGGACGCAGGGTCACGACGCCGCCTGCCCGCTCTGGGCGCGGAGGGAGGCGTCGACCGAGTCGTCGGCGGCCTCCGGCACTCCGTCGATCTCCTGCAGCACCAGGGTCGCCTTGCCGTCGAGCGGGATGCCGTCCCCGGGCTCCAGCGCGCGATCCGCGGCCAGTTCGCCTGCGGTGTCGACGACGATCCGCCATTGCGCACCGTGGCGCTCGTCGGGGATGACGAGGTCGATCGGCTCGTCGCCGCTGTTGAAGTAGACGAGGAAGTTCACGTCGGTGACGGGGCGCCCTCGCGAATCGTTCTCGCGGATGCCCTGTCCGTTGAGGAACATCCCCACGGAGCGCCCGAATCCGGAATCCCAGTCCTCCGGGGCCATCGGTCGGCCATCGGGGCGCAGCCAGACGACGTCGGGGATGCGGTCGTCGTCGGACCGGCCGGGGCGACCGTCGAAGAAGCGGCTGCGGCGGAAGGTGGGATGCTCACGGCGGAGTCGGGCCACGGCGGCGGTGAACTCGACGAGGGGCAGGTCGGCCGCCTCCCAGTCGATCCAGGTGAGCTCGTTGTCCTGCGCGTAGCCGTTGTTGTTGCCGTGCTGCGTGCGGCCGAGCTCGTCGCCGTGGGAGATCATCGGCACGCCCTGCGAGAGCAGCAGCGTGGCGAGGAAGTTCCGCTGCTGACGCGCGCGGCGCCGGTTGATGTCGATGTCGTCGGTCGGTCCCTCCGCGCCCATGTTGTCGGAGCGGTTGTGGGATTCGCCGTCGTTGTTGTCCTCGCCGTTCGCCTCGTTGTGCTTCTCGTTGTACGAGACGAGGTCGCGCAGGGTGAAGCCGTCGTGCGCAGTGACGAAGTTGATCGAGGCGACGGGTCGTCGGCCGGAGTGCTCGTACAGGTCGGCGGACCCGGTGAGGCGGGAGGCGAACTCGCCGAGTGCCTGCGGCTCACCGCGCCAGAAATCGCGCACGGTGTCTCGGTACTTGCCGTTCCACTCCGTCCACTGCGGCGGGAAGTTGCCCACCTGGTAGCCCCCGGGGCCGATGTCCCACGGCTCGGCGATGAGCTTCACCTGCGAGACGATCGGGTCCTGCTGCACGAGCTCGAAGAACGCCGCGAGGCGGTCGACGTCGTAGAACTCGCGGGCGAGGGTCGCCGCGAGGTCGAAGCGGAACCCGTCGACGTGCATCTCGGTCACCCAGTAGCGCAGCGAGTCCATCAGCAGCTGCAGGGCATGCGGGTTGCCCGCGTTCAGACTGTTGCCCGTGCCGGTGTAGTCCGTGTAGTAGCGCTTGTCCTCTTCGAGTCGGTAGTACGCCTCGTTGTCGATACCGCGCATCGAGAGCGTCGGGCCGAGGTGGTTGCCCTCCGCGGTGTGGTTGTAGACCACGTCGAGGATGACCTCGATCCCGGCCTCGTGCAGGGTGCGCACCATCGCCCGGAACTCCTGCACCTGCTGGCCGTGCTCGCCCGTCGCGGAGTAGGTGTTGTGCGGGGCGAAGAACCCCAGGGTGTTGTAGCCCCAGTAGTTCGACAGCCCCTTCTCCTCGAGCACGGAGTCGTCGACGAACTGGTGCACGGGCATGAGCTCCAGCGCCGTGATGCCGAGGCGCTGAAGGTGCTCGACCACGGCGGGGTGGGCGATGCCGGCGTAGGTGCCTCGGAGCTCTTCGGGGATGTCGGGATGCCGCTGGGTGAGCCCCTTCACGTGCGCCTCGTAGATCACGGTCTCGGCATAGGGGGTCTTCAGCGGTCGATCACCCGCCCATTCGAAGAAGGGATTGACCACGACGCTCTTGACCATCGCGGCCGCGGAGTCGTCGTCGTTGCGCGAGTCGGGATCGCCGAAGTCGTAGCCAAAGAGGGGCTGGCCCCAGTCCATCCGCCCGGCGACGGCCTTGGCGTACGGGTCGAGCAGCAGCTTGTTCGCGTTGAAGCGCTGCCCCTGGGCGGGGTCGTACGGTCCGTGCACGCGGTAGCCGTAGAGCTGCCCCGGCTGCACCGTGGGAAGGTAGCCGTGCCAGACGAACGCGTCCACCTCGGTGAGGGGCACGCGGGTCTCCGTGCCGTCCTCATCGAACAGGCACAGCTCGACGCGCTCGGCGCCTTCGCTGAAGAGGGCGAAGTTCGTCCCCTGACCGTCGAAGGTCGCCCCGAGCGGATATGCGGTTCCGGGCCAGATCTCGCCGCTCATCCGGCGACGGTGTGGTTGCGGGTGCCGGCTGCCATGGCATCGACGATACTCACTGCACGCTCGAAATCGTAGACCTGCGCGACCTCCACCGAGCGGGGATACGGGTGGCCCAGATAGCAGACGAAAAGCGGTGGCACGACGTCGATGTAGCCGACGGGACGATCGTGGCTGACGACGTAGCGGTCGAAGCCGACGCGCTCGCACACGGCTTCGACCGCGGGCCGGTGAGCCGGGCTGTCGGCGGGGTGCGCGGAGGCGTGGCGGGCAGAGCCAGTGGGGGTGGGGGTTCGGACGTTCATGGCGCCTCCTGACTCGTGGGGTGCTCCCACGCTAGGAACCAGACCGCCCTTCGGGAACACCGTTGCCAGGGCGGCGAGGAGGAGGTATGGCGCGTCGTCCTCCTCGCCGTCCGGGCGTCAGGTCTCGTCGGGATGTCAGCTCTCGTGGGGGCGGCGTTGCAGTTCCGTGACGACGACGCCCGAGTCGTAGGCGACCGTCTGCACCGCATCGAACCGCTCGGGACGGTAAGAGCGCTCACGGAAGAGCGGGATGCCCGCCCCGAAGAGCAGCGGCTGCCGCTTCAGCACGAGTCGATCGATCTCGTCTGCGAGGGTTGCCGCGAGTGCGCCGCCGCCGCACAGCCAGATCGCTGCTCCCTCCTCCTGCTTCAGGCGTCGCACCACCGACACCGGGTGCTCCGCTGTCACTTCGAGGTTCTCGCCGTCCGCTGTCCTCGTACTGCTGAACACGATCTGGCGGAGGTGTCGATAGGGACTCGACAGCCCGCCCACGGCGTAGGTGTTCCACCCCATGAGGACGGTGTCGAACATCTCGCGCCGCTGCGGAACCCCGAGGGCTTCGGCGGCGACGGTCGGCAGCGTGTCGGCGAAGCGGGCATTGATGCCGTCCATGTGGTCGCCCTCGATGAGGAACGCGTCGAATTCACCGTTCGGACCGGCGATGTACCCGTCGAGGCTGACGGCGGCGTAGTACACGAGCTCTCGCATGGTTCTCCAATCACTACATCTGTAGCGGTTACAGTACAACAGGCGTAGTGATTGCGCTAGGGTTCCTTCCATGGTGAAGAACGACTCGCGACGACGGGCCATCGCGGATGCGGGACTCGCCGTGCTCGCACGCGAAGGATCACGGGGGCTCACGCACCGAGCCGTCGACGTCGCCGCTCAGGTCCCGATCGGCACGACGTCGAACTACTTCCGCAGCAGGGACGCCCTGATCGAAGGACTGGTCGAGCGGATCGGGGAGCGTCTCGCACCGAGCGCCGATGATCTCGAACGCCGGTCGAAGGCTGCCCCGGGACCCGCGCTCTTCGCCGACTACCTCCGCGACATCGTGCGACGCCTGACCGACGATCGGGACGTGACGCTCGCGCTGTTCGAGCTGCGGCTCGAGGGCGGTCGGCGGCCCGAGGTCGCAGCCGTCCTCGGTGCGTGGCAGCGCGCCGGGTTCGACGCCGACGTGGCTTTCAACACCGCGGCGGGACTCCCGGGAGGACGCCGCGAGATCGCCCTGTTCCACTATGCGATCGATGGACTCCTGCTCGACAGGCTCACGACGCCCATCGATCAGGAGACCTCCACCGACGACGTCATCGACGACCTGGTCGCCGGGCTCATCCGCTGACCCGGCGGGGTGTTCCCTCGGGGGCGCGCTGCTCGTACACTGAGGCAACGCACGCTCTCGACGATCGGAGACCGCTGTGTCTGCGCCGTGGCAGGTATCCCGCGAGTCGCTTCCCCCGACATCGCGACTTCTCATCGAGCGTGCGCACGAGGAGCTGCTCGCCGGGAACCTCGAAGACCGGCGTCTTCAGGAGGTGCGGCCACTCGTCCGGGAGTCGTGGGAGCGGGCATGGCGCAGTCGCGTCGGCCCCGAGGGCGCTCCTCCTCTCGATCTCGTGAGCGACGAGCTGGACGCCTATCGGCTGGCGCATCCGCTCGCCTCCGTCATGGACATGATCCGTGCCCTCCTGCTGCCCGGCGAGGCCCAGGATGCCGGCGTCGTCATCGCCGTCGGCGACCAGGCGGGCCGTCTGCTGTGGATCGAGGGCGACAGGCAGCTGCGGTCGCTCACCGACGACATGGGCTTCGTCGCGGGAGCGAACTGGTCGGAGGATGCCGTCGGCACCAGCGCACCCGGAACCGCTCTGGTGCTCGGACAGTCCGTGCAGATCCGCGGCGCGGAGCACTACAACCGTCTCGTGCACCCCTGGTCCTGCACCGCGGCTCCCGTCCGCGACCCGGAGACGCACCGCGTGCTCGGGGTCATCGACATCACCGGGGGAGCGGAGGTCGTCTCGCTGCAGGCACGGCTGCTCGTGGATGCGACAGCCCGCGCCGTGGAGTCGGAGCTGATGGTGGCGCGTCTGCGGGCGCGCAGTGAGGCGCACCGGCCTCGTGCGTCGGCTGCGAAGTCCCGAGTGCCGGCAACGGCGCGGGCGACACTTCACGTGCTCGGACGCGATCGGGCCCGATTGGAGACGGAGTCGGACCACGAAGAGTCCGTGATCGAGCTCAGCGCCCGTCATGCCGCGATCCTGCTGATGCTCGGCGTGCACCGACAGGGACTCTCGGCCGAGCGCCTGTGCGAGCTCGTGTACGGACCGGGCGTCTCGCCCGACACGCTCCGCCCCGAGATGGTCCGGCTGCGGAAGGTGCTCGAGCGCACGGCTCCCGACCTCGTGCCGGAGTCGCGACCGTACCGCCTTCCCGTCACCCTCGACACCGATGCGCACGACGTTCTGTCGCTGCTGGACCGAGGTGCCCACAGGGTGGCGCTCACCGCCTACCGAGGACCGGTGCTGCCCGAGTCGACGTCGCCGGGTGTGGAGGAATTCCGCGAGTCGGTGCGCGCGGCGCTGCGGGAGGCGATGCTGTCCGAGGCGAGTCTCGACGTGCTGCTCTCCTATGCGGAGATCCCCGAGGGCCAGGGTGACGCCGAAGCCCTCCGCCTCGCGCTGGAGATGCTCCCCGCCCGGTCGCCGAAGCGCGCGGGACTGGTCGCGCGGATCGAGCGTCTCGAGGCCTGAGCCTCTGCAACCGGTCGCAACGTTGCGCATCGGGTCGCAACGTCGGTCGACCTAGCTTCGGGGAAGAGCCGCAGCACCGAAGCGCGGCGCACCCGTCGAAGGAGACCCCCATGACCATCGTCGAAGAAGACGTGTCCGTCGCCCCATCGTCCACCGCATACGCCGCCCCCGGGCAGCCCGGAGCCGTCGCGAACTATCGGGCGCGCTACGGCCACTACATCGGTGGCGAGTTCGTGGAACCCGTCAAGGGCCAGTACTTCGAGAACGTCAGCCCCGTCAACGGCAAGCCCTTCACCGAGGTCGGGCGCGGCACCAGCGAAGACATCGACCGGGCGGTCGAGGTCGCCTGGCAGGCATTCGCCGGCTGGGGCAAGACGAGCCCAGCCGAGCGGTCGGTGATCCTCAACCGCATCGCCGACCGCATCGAGCAGCACCTGGAGGAGATCGCGGTCGCCGAGACGTGGGAGAACGGCAAGCCCGTGCGGGAGACGCTCGCGGCCGACATCCCTCTCGCGGTCGATCACTTCCGCTACTTCGCCGGAGTGCTTCGGGCTCAGGAGGGCGGCATCAGCCAGCTCGACGAGAACACCGTGGCGTACCACTTCCATGAGCCGCTCGGCGTGGTCGGACAGATCATCCCGTGGAACTTCCCGATCCTGATGGCGGTGTGGAAGCTGGCGCCCGCGCTCGCCGCAGGCAACTGCGTGGTGATCAAGCCGGCCGAACAGACCCCGGCCTCACTGCTGTTCCTGTTCGACATCATCGGCGACCTTCTGCCCGCCGGCGTCGTCAACATCGTCAACGGGTTCGGCATCGAGGCGGGCGCTCCGCTCGCGCAGCACAAGCGCATCCGCAAGGTCGCCTTCACCGGAGAGACGACGACCGGGCGACTGATCATGCAGTACGCATCGCAGAACCTCATCCCGGTGACGCTCGAACTCGGAGGCAAGAGCCCGAACGTGTTCTTCGAAGATGTCGCCCGCTCGACGAAAGACCCGTTCTACGACAAGGCGCTCGAGGGGTTCACGATGTTCGCGCTCAATCAGGGCGAGGTCTGCACCTGCCCGTCTCGCGCCCTCATCCAGCGCTCGATCTACGACGGCTTCCTCGCCGACGGCCTGGAGCGGGTGGGCAAGGTCGTGCAGGGCAACCCGCTCGACCCCGCCACCATGATCGGAGCTCAGGCGTCGAACGACCAGCTGGAGAAGATCCTCAGCTACATCGACATCGGGAAGCAGGGCGGTGCGCGGCTGCTGACCGGTGGCGAGCGCGTCGACCTCGGCGGCGATCTCAGCGAGGGCTACTACGTGGCTCCGACCGTGTTCGAGGGCACGAACGACATGCGCATCTTCCAGGAGGAGATCTTCGGCCCGGTGCTGTCGGTCACCTCGTTCGACGGCTTCGACGACGCGATCTCGATCGCCAACGACACCCTGTACGGACTGGGCGCCGGGGTGTGGAGCCGCAGCGGCGACACGGCCTACCGCGCGGGACGGGCGATCGAGGCCGGACGGGTGTGGACCAACACGTATCACCAGTACCCGGCGCATGCGGCATTCGGCGGATACAAGCAGTCCGGCGTCGGACGGGAGAACCACAAGATGATGCTCGACCACTACCAGCAGACGAAGAACCTCCTGGTCTCGTACGCCGAAGGCCCGATGGGCTTCTTCTGAGTCACCTCTCCGGGCGGGCGCACGAGCGTCCGCCCGGACATATTCTCTGAAGGGAATGAACCGTGATCGGCGACGAGACCGTGGAACGCGTGGCCGTGACGGAAGCAGCGGCATCGCTCGTGCGCGACCTCACGGCCCAGCATGGACCCCTCATGTTCCACCAGTCCGGCGGCTGCTGCGACGGCTCATCACCCATGTGCTACCCGGTCGGCATGTTCATCACCGGGCAGGGCGACGTACTTCTCGGGGCGCTCGACGTCGGCCTGGACCGGCCCGTCGAGGTGTACATGTCGGAATCGCAGTTCGAGTACTGGAAGTACACGCACCTGACGATCGACGTCGTGCCCGGCCGCGGTGCGGGTTTCAGCGTCGAGGGCCCCACCGGCATGCGATTCCTGATCCGCTCCCGGATGCTCTGACCTACTCCGGTCGCGATATGACAGCCGAATCGGCGAATCCAGCTGTCATATCGCGACGGGAGCGGCACTCAGCGCGGCAGCCGCGGAACAGCGTCGACGAGCGCCCGCGTGTAGGGGTCCTGTGGAGCGTGCAGCACGTCGGACGTGGCGCCCTGCTCCACCACGCGGCCGTCCTTCAAGACCACCGTCCGGTCGCAGGCCGAGGCGATCGCGGTGAGGTCGTGCGACACCATCACGAGCGAGAGGCCGTTCTCGCGGCGCAGTCGATCGAGCAGTTCGAGCACCTGCACGCGAGTGGTCACATCGAGCGCGCTGACCGGTTCGTCGGCGAGCAGTACCCGGGGGCGGGAGACCACGGCTCGGGCGATCGCGATGCGCTGACGCTGTCCACCGGAGAACTCATGCGGGTATCGGCGTGCGGTGTCGGCAGGAAGCCCGACCGCGTCGAGGGCCTCAGTGATGCGGCGCTGGGCATCCGCACCGGACGCCAGCCCCAGCGACCGCAGCGGTTCGCCGACGATGCGGTCGATGCGCTGTCGGGGGTCGAGCGAGGAGTACGGGTCCTGGAAGATCGGTTGCACGCTCGCGCGGAAGCGACGCACCTGGGCGCGGTCGCGCGGGCTCAGGGCGGTGCCCTCGAACAGCACCTGCCCGCCGAGCGGGGTGGCGAGCCCGAGCAGCAGTCGTAGGATCGTGGACTTTCCCGCACCCGACTCACCGACCAGGCCGAGCGAGTCGCCTTCATCGATGCTCAGAGAGACGTCGTCGAGCACGCGACGGGATCCGTAGGCGAAGCCGGCGCCGTGCAGTTCGAGGAGCGTCATCGTCCGCCCTCCTTGGCGTCGAGGAATGCGTCCAGAGCCCGGGCGCTGTCGACCAGCATCCGCGTGTACGGCTCGGCCGGCTCGTGCAGTACCTGCGCGACCGTACCCGATTCGACCACGAGGCCGTCGCGCAGCACGACGATGCGTTCGACCATGCGCGACACCACGGCCAGATCGTGGCTGATGAAAAGCAGCGCCATGCCGCGCTCGTCGACGAGGCGTTCGAGCAGCGTGAGCACGCCGTCCTGCACGGTCACATCCAGCGCGGTGGTCGGCTCGTCGGCGATGAGCAGCTGCGGGCGCGCGGCCAGGGCGATGGCGATGGCCACACGCTGACGCTGACCGCCGGAGAGCTCGTGCGGGTAGGAGCGGGCGATGCGGGTGTCGGTCAGGGCGACCTCGCCGAGCGCGGTGGCGACGGCCTTCGCGAGCTCACCGCCACGCAGCCCGAGATGGCGTCGCAGGGGCTCCGCGATCTGACGCCCCACCTGCATCAGCGGATCGAGCGCGGTGAGGGGCTCCTGGAACACGATCTGAGCGACGGGACCGCGCAGCGGACGCAGCTCCGCATCCCGCGCGCCGACGACCTGGTGCCCGCCGAGCAGCACCGAGCCCGATGCGCTGAGGGCGTCAGGGAGCAGGCCGGTCACCGCGAGCGAGGTCAGCGACTTGCCCGAGCCGGACTCGCCGATCAGCCCCAGGCGCTCACCCGCCGCGAGGGAGAACGAGACATCGCGCACCAGCGGCCCGGAAGCAGCGCGGACTGTGAGGCCCGTGACGTCGAGAATGCTCATCGGCTCCTCCGGCGGGTCGGGTCGGCGAGGTCGCGCAGACCGTCGGCGAGGAAGTTCACACCGAGCACCAGCGCGATGATCGCGATACCGGGAGCGATGGCACCCACCGGGGCGACGAGGACGGTGCCCTGCGCTTCTTGCAGCATCCGTCCCCACGATGCGTTGGGCGGCGGGGCACCGAGGCCCAGGTACGACAGGCTCGCCTCGGCGAGCACCGCGGCGCCGAACTGCAGCGCGAGACTCACGGCGAGGGTGGGGGCGATGTTCGGCAGCACGTGCTGGAACACGATGCCGAGCACCCCGGTACCGCTCGTGCGCGCGGCGGTGATGTACTGCTCCTGCAGCACGCGGCGCGCCAGGATGCGGGTGAGGCGGGCGACGACCGCCGACATCGCGAGTCCGATCGCGAGCACCGCCGACCACAGCGACGCGCCCTGCACGGCGACGACCAGCATCGCGAGCAGCAGCACGGGGAAGGCGATCACGACGTCGAGTCCCGCCGAGAGCGTGTCGTCGACCCAGGGGCGGGCGAAGGCGGCGATCAGCCCGATGATCGTGCCGAGGAGTGCGGCGATCGCGACGGCACAGGTGCCGACGATGAGGGCGATGCGTGCGCCCCACATCAGCTGCGAGAACAGGTCGCGTCCGAGCCGGTCGGTGCCGAGCAGGTGCAGCGCGCTGGGCCCTTCGAGGCGGCCGCCACTGGTGTCGGCGAGCGGATAGGGCAGCCAGAACAGCGACACCAGAGCGATCAGCACGATGAGACCCGTGAGCACGATGCCGATCAGCAGCGTCGCCTTCGGACGTCGCCGCACGGGTACGGATGCGGTGACCAGCTGTTCGGCGACGCGGCTCATCGGTTCCCCGAGACGCTCGTGCGCAGGCGCGGGTCGATCAGGCGCTGCAGGATGTCGGCGGCGAACCCGACCAGCAGCACGAAGAGGGTGCTGACGACGAGGACACCCTGGATCACCTGGAAGTCATGCTGCTCGATGGCCGACAGCAGCAGGCTTCCGAGTCCGGGCAGCGTGAAGACGCTCTCGACGACCACCGCGCCCAGCAGGGTGGTGGACAGCTCGATGCCGAGCACCGCGACGACCGGCACCGCGCCGTTGCGCACGCCGTGACGCAGCAGCGCCTCGCCCATGCCGGAACCTCCGGCTCGGGCGGTGCGCAGGTAGTCGCTGCCGAGCACATCGAGGGTGGCCGAGCGCACGTAGCGGCTGAGGGATGCACTCATGACGATCACGATCGTGATCACCGGCAGCGCGAGTGAGCGCAACGCGTCGGCCGGGTCCTCCCAGTCCTTGCGGGGAAAGCCGCCGGAGGGCAGCACGCCCAGTCCGAGCGCGAACACCCAGACCAGCACCACGCCGACCCAGAACACCGGAACCGCGACGCCGAGCTGCGCGAACCCCGACAGCACGATGCCGTACCAGCGGTCGGACTTCACCGCGGCGGTGATGCCGATCACGAGCGAGACGAGCAGTGCGATCGCGAAGGCGATGAGCGTGAGCGGAAGGGTCACGGCAAGGCGATCGGCGATGTCCGGTCCGACCGGACGCGAGCTGAGGAAGGACTCGCCGAGATCGAAGCGCAGCAGTTGGCCCGCCCACGTCGTGAACTGCTGGAGCAGCGGCTGGTCGGAGCCGACCTGGGCTCGCGCGGCCGCGATCTGTTCGGGGGTCGCATTGACCGAGAGCAGGGCATTCGCAGGGTCACCGGGGAGCAGGCGCAGCAACACGAAGATCGCGATCATCGCGACGACGAGCGAGATCGCGAGGAACGCGAGGCGGCGCAGCAGATAGGCGAGCATGGCTTCTCAGGATGACGTGGGGGATGCCGACGCGCGGCATCCCCCACGCACGTCAGGACTTGACGATGTCGTAGGCGAAGAACTGCGAGTTCAGGCCGTTGACGGGGTAGCCGCTGAGGTCGCTGGAGGCGACCACGATCTGCGGGTACAGGTACAACCATACGCTCGCGGCATCAGCGGCGATCTTCTCGTTGACCTGCTTGAGCAGGGCGGTCTGCTCATCGGTCGTGGCTGCCTGCTCGGCGTCGGCGACCCACTTCTGCACGTCGGCGTCGTTGTAGCCCCAGTAGAAGTCGGGGTTGCCGTACCAGACCACATCGCGGTCGTTCACGTGCTCCTGCAGCGTCGCCTGGAAGTCCTGCTCCTTGAAGACCTTCGTGTACCACTCGTCGGCGCTGATCGTGTTGATCTCGACCGTGATGCCGACCTCGGCGAGCTGCGACTGCAGGAACTCCGCGACGGCGGAGTGCGGGTCGTAGCTCGGGGTGTCGAGGGTGAAGGTGAACCCGTCGGCGTAGCCCGCCTCCGCGAGGAGCTTCTTCGAGAGGTCGACGTCGTACGGGTTGACCTGCGTGAGGTCCTCGTACCAGGGGTCGGTGGGCGGCACCATCGAGCCGATCAGCGTGCCGTAGTCGCCCCAGATCGACTCGAGGAGCTTCTTCGTGTCGATCGCGGAGTAGATGGCCTTGCGCACGAGAGTGTTGTCGAAGGGAGCGACGCGGTCGTTGAAGGCGAGCAGCTCCTTGGTCGTGGACGTGCCCTCGCTGACGACGTAGTCGTCGGAGTCGAACTGCGTGAGCGAATCGGGACTCTGCACGCTGGTGATGACGTCGATCTCGCCGGTGACGAGGGCGTTGTTCTCGGCCGTCGCGTCGGTGAAGTACGTGTAGACGACCTCCGCGTTCTTGGCCGGGTCGCCCCAGTAGTCGTCCCAGCGCTCGAGCGTGAGGGTCGAACCCTTCTTCCACTCGTCGAGCGTGTAGGGGCCGGTGCCGTCTTCGGTGCTCGTGATGTCGCCGGCCTCGTCGTTCACGATCCAGACGTAGCTGAGGTTGTACAGGAACGAGATCGATCGCTGCGAGAGCGTGAACACGACCGTCTTGTCATCGGGGGTCGTGATGTCGGAGATCGTCTTGAAGCTCGACTTGCGGGCGGAGACCGAGTCCTCGGCGGTGACGGCCTCGATGCTCGACTTCACGTCTGCGGAGGTGAGCGGGTCGCCGGAGTGGAAGGTCACGTCGTCGCGCAGCGTGATCGTGTACGTCAGGCCGTCGTCGGACACCTGGGCATCTTCGGCGAGGAGCGGCTCGACCTCGCCGTCGTCGGTCAGCCGGTACAGGCCTTCGTAGACGTTTCCGGTCAGCGCTTCGGTCACACCCTGGCCGCCGCCCTGGGTGTTGCTGAGGTTGGTGGGCTCGTACAGCGAACCGATGAAGATCGTGGCGTCTTCGCTCGCGGTGCCGTCGTCGTTCGCGCCGGACGCGCAGCCGGCCACGAGGGCGAGCGTGGCGACGGCGCCGAGCGCGCCGAGGATGCGGGTTCTTCTCATGAGTACTCCAGGGTGAGCGGGTGCGGCGTCACGCCGCGTAGATGTCGAAGCCGTCGCGGAAAACGACGTTCTTCTCGCCTGCTCGGATAGGCAGGGGGAAGCGGTTGGATGCCGGCGGGAGCGGGCAGTTGTACTGGGCGCTGAAGCCGCAGGGAGGCACGAAAGCGCGGTTGAAGTCGAGGACGACGGAGCCTTCGTCGTCACGCAGCTCGACGAACAGGAAGCGCCCGGATCCGTAGGTCTCCGATCCGTTCGTCTGGTCGCCGAACACGAGCAGCAGCGTGCCGCCGTCGTCGAAGGCGGCGAGGGTGTACTCGTGGCCGTCGAGCTCGAGGCGGATGTCGCCGGGGACGACCAGGTCGCGCGTGCCGCCGTTGTCGCGGATGTGCTCGAACGACACCCTGCGTTCGTCGGAGACCGGGGTGAAGTGTCCTTCGAGCACCCATGCCGGGTCGTACTCGTAGGTGTCGATGCGGTCGAAGGCGCGGATGGCGGGGGATTCGGCGTCCCAGACGCGCAGACCGTGCTCGGCCGCGCCGGTCTCGATGTTCGTGCGCTCGATCGGCGTCACGGTGACCGTGTCGGCCGCGGCGCGCTGTTCGGCGTCGAAGTCGGGGCGCTCCCCGGTCCAACGGGTCTCGACCAGGGCGAGGTTGCCGGTCGCGGACGTGACGGCGGTGCGGCGCTCGGCCTGCCAGTGGGTGTGATCTTCGCGTTCAGACATCACTTTCAATTCTCTTGCATGCAGAACGCGGTGGGGTCGGGCGCGTCACTCGGGGTAACGCGGGTGTGGTCGCGGGAGATGACCAGTGTACGGAGATCTGCCGTACACTGATCCCATGACCGCATCTGCATCTCCGCTCAAGAGCGCCCGGCTGGAATTCCGCGTCACGGCGGATCAGAAAGCGGCGATCGAGGAAGCGGCCGCGATCGAGGGTCGCACGGTGACGGACTTCTCCGCGTCTGCGCTCGTGGAGCGCGCGCAGGAGGTCATCGAGCGCGAACGCCGATCGCAGGTCGACGCTGTACGGTTCGAGGCCTTCATCGAAGTCATGGAGCGTCCTGCGCGTTCCATCGATGGTCTGCGCGAACTGCTGCGACGCGAAACCGTCTTCGTTGACTGACTTCCTGACTCCGCGACCGCTCGCTGCCGGTGACCGGCTGTCGGAATTCCGTAGCGGCGAGGAGAGCCTCGATATCTGGCTGCGGGGCCGGGCGCGCTCGAACGAGAAGCGCGGGGCATCGCGCACAATGGTCTCCGCCACGCGGGAAGGGAGAGTGGCTGGCTACTACTGCCTGTCTTCCAGTGCCATCCACCGCGCAGACGGACCGCCGCCACTCGCCGCAGGTATGCCCGCGTCGATCCCCATCGTGCTGCTCGGGCGTCTGGCGGTAGACCTCGAGTATGCGGGCCGCGGGCTCGGCTCCTCGCTTCTGCAACACGCGACCATGCGGGCGCTCGAGGCCGCGGAGGCGATCGGCGTCCGGGCGATCCTCGTGCACGCGATCAACGACGAGATCGTGCCGTTCTACGAGAGATTCGGCTTCACGACATTCCCGGAGGCCCGGCGCACGCTCTTCCTCCTTGTCAAGGACGCGCGCGCGACCCTCGCCATCTGAGGCGAGTGGAGAGACCTCACCCGTTGAGGCGCTCGGTGAGATGCACCGTCACCTCGTCGCCGTCGCTCTTGCCGATGCGCTTGCGGATCGCGGCCGCGATCGGGAGCTTGTGCGTCCCGTCGCCGAGCGCCATGAAAGCTCCCCGGAAAGGCTCGCCGTCGACGGTGCCGGCGACCTTCACGAGTCCGCGCGTGCCAAAGATCGTCGCGGAGTCGCCGAGTTGCACGCAGGTCCAGGTATCGCCTTCGCGCACCTTTCCGAGGGTGGCGGTGAACGTGATGTCGAGTGGCGTGAGCATGGCAGTCTCCTTCTGGATCAGAGGAACGATCCGACGATCGCCCCGATGATGACGAGTTTGAGGGTCCAATCGAGCAGGTGGATGCCCGCCGCAGAGGGTGCGGTGCCCTCGTGTACGACACCGCCCATGAGCAGGGTGAGGGGGAGCGCGCTCAAAGCCAGCCCGAGGAGGGCCCCGGTGCCGATGCCGTGCCACCCGGCCGCGAGCATCAGACCGGCCACGAGGCACGAGGCGATGAGGCTGCAAAGCACGACGGATGCCATCTGCGCGACGACCGGAAGGCCCGGTCGGGGTGTGCTCGTCCGTGAGATGACGGCCGAGACCGGGGGCAAGGCGTACAGCGCGGCGCTCGCGATGAACGATGCCAGCGTGGCGAGGGCGACGGCCAGAATGATCATGTCGACTCCTTTAGTACTTGCTGGTACTCAAAGTAGATCCGCAGCGCGGAACTGTCAAGTACTAAACTCTCAGGCGTGACTACGACGCCTCGAACCCCAGGGCGCCCCGCCGGTCTCACCGGTGATGCCCTGCTCGACACCGCCCGCGATGTCTTCCTCGAATTCGGGTACGCCGGGGCGTCCATGGACGAGGTGGCGAGGCGAGCGCGCATCTCGAAGGCGTCGCTGTACCGGGAGCACGACTCGAAGTCCGCTCTGTACGCGGCTGTCGTACGACACTGGGCGCTCGCGGGGCGAGACGCCATGCGACCCGCTCTCGAAGCGCTGAAGGCGAACCCCGACATCCGGGCGGGGCTCGTGACGCTCGGTGAGACCATGCGCGCCGGAATGCTGAGCGCTCCGGTCATGGCGATGCGTCGCCTCGTGGTCGCTGAGGCCGCCGCTCATCCCGAGGTCGCGCGAGATTACCTGGCGCAGAGCTGGGACACCAACATCCGCAATCTCGCTGAGGCGATGACCGAACTCTCCGATACGCACGGACTGGTCGTCGACGATGCGGAAGCCCTCGCGAGCGAGTTCACCTGGCTGGTCGTCGGTGCGCCGCTGAACGCCGGGCTTCTCGGTGGGGAGGGCGCTGCGCAGCCGGTGACCAGGGCCGTCGACCTGTTCTTGACCGCCTACGATCGTCGCTAGCTCGGAGCCAGGTACGTCGAGTCTCAGTCGCAACATATTGCAACCTCTGCCGGTATACCATTTGGGCATACGCCCAGCAGCGTCAGTCCCCAGCTGACCGTGGGCGGGGCGGCTCAGCCGTCATGCGGAGGGAGAGCGGATCTCTTTTCGATCCCGAGGGGGGATGGGGTGGGAGCTCGGTCCCCAGCCGGCACCCACCCCCACACTCGGGCTCTCCGCCACCGCCGCTCCGGCGCGATCAGCTCAGTTCAGTCTGCTCAGGATCCAGAACCCGACGATCGCGAACAGGACGATGACAGGTATCCACGTCCCACCCCGCTTCAGGCGACGACCCTGCGGTGCGACGCCCGGTGGTGGGATGAGCATGCCCGCGGGTGGGGCGAACGGGAGTGCGGGCGTCGACGGCAGCGCCGTGGCCGCTGTCTCGGCCGCGAGGCGTTCGTCGCGCCACCGCGCCCACTGATCGAACTTCGTCAGCAGTGCTCCGACGGTGCCGAACAACCAGGCCCAGGTGGCGGGGTCGAGGGTCGCGACCTTGCGCTGCGTGTACAGGAACAGCCAGTCGTCGACGATCTCCACGTCGAGCTCTGCGGCGTTGTCGATGAACCGCGCCATGATGTCGGGCGTGAACAGGTACAGCGCATCGCGTTCGTATCCGCGGGGGCAGTAGAGCGTGAAGTGCTCGTCGAAGTCGCCTTCGAGCGACAGCCGTTGGCTCTTCTGGAACGACGCCGGCAGATTCGATCCGAATCCGTTGTTGCCCTTGGCGTCGAGCACGATGTTGGGCAGCGGCACATCGAGCTTCACGGCCACGTACCCCCAGCGATAGGTCGTGGAGTTCTTCCCCGACTGCACCGTGTACTGGTAGTTGCCGAACTCGACGAATCGCGGCCTGGCGCCCCTGATCAGATCGGTCGCCTGCCGTGCGCGCCCCAGGTGGAAGATCATGCCGGGCAGTGGCGGGTCGGCGACCTTCGGCTCATAGGTCATGCCGTTCGCCTCGGCGAAGCCGTGCAGCCGGTACCGCCGCACCCGCGCGTTGCGGACGCTCATCCAGATCATCACCCCGACCGCGGCCAGGAGCAGCGCGATCAGCACGAGGGGGATCGCCGCGGCGGCGGGAGACTCGCCGAACGACGCCAGGCTCAGCACCACGCCAACGAGGGTCGGGATCAGGACGACCGCGGCGATCGCGATGGCGACGATCCCGATGATCGTGGAGGCCGAGGGTCCCCCGGTGGGCCGTGAACGGAGCTCGGCCGCGAAGGCACGCACCTTCGCGGGATCGACGGGGTCGGTGAGGGGGCGGGCGTCGAAGCTCATCGGCGGGCGCTCAGCTGTTCACCGTGTCGGCGCCCCAGGTGAGGTCGGCGCCTTCCGGGATGGGGAGGGCTTCCAGCCGCTCGTCTGCGCAGAGCGCCTCGACCAGTGCGGGGGAGCCGGCCACGATCGTGGAGTCGAAGTCGACCTCGCTGACCATGACCCAGGAGCGGTCCTCCGGCCACAGCAGGCTCGGGCTCTGCGCCGAGGGCGGGAACCCGTGCTCCTCGGCAGGGCGATCACGCCACGGCACCTGCAGCACCCACTCCGGATCGGCGAAAGCGCGAGGGGGTGCGGAGAACAGCACGTGGTCGCGGCCGGGCAGTGCGAACCTCGGGCCTTCGGAGATCTCCCTCGACAGGATGCCCTCCTGCCAGGTGGGCCTGCGGAAGACGTTGTTGAACGGGTCGCGTGCGCTGCGGTCGAGCATCGCCTGATGGTTCGGGTCGTCCGAGAACGCCAGGAAGGATCGTGAGGGGGTGATCCCGAAGAAACCGAGCAGTCCCCCTCGTCCCTCCCACAGCGCGGCGAACCCGGAGTCGGGGGTCTTGGTGTGGTCCACGAGGTGAGCGGCGATGGTCGCCAGGAGGTGCGGATCGAGTTCTCCCTCCATCGGGGCCGTGAACTCGCGACCGTCGGGAGCGATCCGCGCGCCCCAATCCTCCTCGGGCGGGGTGCGCACGATCCGCTGCCACTGCGCGAGCGGATGCAGGACCGTGCCGAAGACCGCGGCGGTCTGCGCCCAGGAGACCGGCTCGTCGACGAACTCAGCCATGAGTGCGCGCTGCGCGGGCTCGGGCATGCGCACCAGCTCGTCGGCCGTCGGGATCGTCCGACCGCGCAGCGACCGGGCGATGGCCGGATGGAAGATGCGTGCGTACGCGGGGAATCCGCGGGGCACCGTCCCGTGCATGGTCTCGTAGTCTGCGTCGAGCCGCTCGCGCAGCCACGCTCCCGCCGAGGGATTGGACATCCACTCCATGCCCCCACGCTACCCGCCACATCGTTCTACGCGCGGTCGGCGGACGCTGCGCAGATCTGACGCTGTGCTCTCCAGGGCCGGGCACTACGGTAGGAACCGCGTCACGCGAGCCGACGGTGGTGGGGGAGGGTCCGAATGCTGAATCAGGCCGAAGCGGTGCCCGGTGAGCGGGTCTTCCATCGGAATCCGCTCCGCTCGGCAGTGGGAGCGGTCGTGCTCTCGGCAGTGCTCTCCGCGGCGACGCTCTTCCTGCTCCCGAGGTTCCTGCCGGGCACCATGAAGATCTCGACCCGCGGCGTCGTGGTGCTCGTGGTCGCGATCGCGCTGACCGTGGCCGTGTTCGCCGGATTCTTCTGGTTCCGCAACATCCGGATCGTGGTGCGCCCCCATGAGGTCGAGATCGGCAAGCCCGGCAGCCGTGAGACGTTCGCGAGGGCGACGACGGCCTTCCGCTCGAAGATCACAGAGCACCGCACGAACGGACTGCCCAGCGGAACGACGCGTGCCCTGGTCGTGCACACCGGTGACCGCGAGATCACGATCGAGCTGCCCGGCTACACGCGGCCGCTTTTCAACGAGCTGATGGCGACGCTCAACCCGATCGCGCAGCCGGTGTTCGATGACCCTGTCGCGGCCGCGAGGGCCGGAGCGCAGCTTCCGACGCAGTTCACGGTCGACGCCACGGGGGAGCGGCGCCTGGCTTCGCGCATCACGATCGCCGCGGTCGTGTTCCTCGTCATCGCCGTCGGCGTCGGACTGCTCGTGCTGGTGCCGGGCTTCGTCGAGGGCGAGCTCTCGGCGCTGATCCTGCTCGCACCGTTCGCCGCGGTCGCGGCCATCGCATTCGGAATCGGGGCTGTGCAGCGCCGACGCCTCGTGCGGTCGATCCCCGCCCTCGTGTCGATCGACACCCACGGCATCCGCATCGATGGCGTGGACAACCCGTACACGCAGCTCAGCCGCATCTGGCTGACCCCGCCGGCCTATCCGGTCAAGCGCCTGCGACTCGCACGCGCCGGAGGCAAGACGACCACCCACCTGCTCGCCTCCTCTCGTGTGGGGATCACACCCGACTACGGCGACCTCCTGCTCGCCGTACGTGCGAGGACGGCGCACCTGCCGGGCCTCCTCTCCCTGGATCTCGAATGACAAGGCAGGGAGGGCACGACCCCGAGTACCCGATCGGCACGGAACGACTGCTCCTGCGTCCGATCGCCGCCTCCGATGCCGTCGCGATGCACCTCTACAAGTCGGATCCGGATGCCGTGCGGTACGTGCCGTATGCACCGTTGACGCTCGCCGATGTCGAGCAGCGCATCGCGACGACCTGGTCGAACACGCACTTCGCGAAGGAGGGCGACGCCGTGTCCCTCGCCGTCGAAGAGCGCGGGTCCGGTGCCCTGGTCGGCGACGTCGTGCTGTTCTGGCGCAGCGAGACCGACCGATCCGGCGAGGTCGGGTACATCTTCGACCCGCGGGTCGGCGGCCGTGGTTATGCGACGGAGGCCGTCGAGGCACTGCTCGCGCTCGGATTCGACGGACTGGGTCTGCACCGGATCGTCGCGCGAATCGACGAGCGCAACACGTCATCGGCTCGCGTCGCCGAGAGGCTCGGCTTCCGGCGTGAGGCGCGGCTGGTCGAGAGCGAGTGGTTCAAGGACGAATGGACGACGCTGCTGGTCTATGCGCTCCTCGAGGACGAGTGGCGCTCGCGCAGCGCACCCCTGAGGTGATCGAGGGCGGCGGGGATCGGTGATCGCACGCCGCCCTGGATCAGGTTCGGCTACTGCTTGAGCATCGCCACGGCGAGCTTGTGCTTGTCGTCGATCAGGTGGGAGTGGTCGTCGTCTCCGAGGTCGATGCGCACCCAGTGCAGGGTTCCGGTGAAAGCGTTGCCCACCGCCTGGTAGTCGGGCGATACCGGTGAAGCCAGGTCGCAGCCGACGTCGACGGTCTCGTCGAAGGTGAATTGGAACGGGATCGTCTTGTGCACGCGACCCTCGCCGATCTTGTCGTCGCCGACGTAGAGCGAGACCGTGCCGCCCTTGGCGAGACCACCGCCGTCGTAAGCGAAGTGGGCCCGTACCTCCTGCTCACCGACCGGAATCTCGGTGTCGGAGCGAATGATGTCGACGTCGATGCCGAGCAGGTTGTAGGCGAACGCGAGGCGTCCGTCCTTCGTGTAGAACGACCAGCCGCCGTACGCCCCTCCCTGCGCGATGAGCACGCCGTCCACACCGGAATCGGGCACCGACACCTGTGCGGTCACCGTCCAGGACTTGTTCTTGATGTTGATGGTGGTGTTCTCGCTGAGTCGCTTCATGCCGGGGTAGAACTTCTGGGTGCTGCTGAGCGAGACGACCGGCCGGCCAGCGAGGTCGGGGTTGAACCGCTCGGCGGTGCGGATGTCGAGGGGAAGCACGTTGAACCGGGCTGCCTGGATGAGGAACAGCTGTTGCAGGTGGGCGAGCTTCTCCGGCTCCTGCTCGGCGAGGTCGTGGGACTGGGTCCAATCCTCGTCGACGTTGTAGAGCTCCCAGCGATCGTCGTCGAGACCGTGGTCGGAGCCGAGCCAGGGATCCTTGTGCTTCGCGACCGCCGTCCAGCCCTTGTGATAGATCGCGCGATTTCCGACCATCTCGAAGTACTGCGTCACGTGGCGTTCCTCTGCCGTGGCATCCGTGAAGGTGTAGTTCATCGCCGTGCCCTCGTAGGGGCGCTGGGTCACCCCGTTGACGCTCGTCGGCTCGGGGATGCCGGCGGCCTCGAGCACGGTCGGTGCGACATCGATGACGTGCGAGAACTGATTGCGGATGCCGCCCTTCTCCACACCTCCGTTCGGCCAACTGACGATAGTGCCGTTGCGGGTGCCGCCCCAGTGGCTCGCGACCTGCTTGGTCCACTGGTACGGCGTGTCCATGGCGTGCGCCCAACCCACCGCGTAGTGGTTGTACGAGCTCGGGGTGCCGATGTCGTCGATGTGGTCGGCCACGTACTGCTCGGTCTCGACGTCGTTCATGTGGTTGATCGTGAAGCCCTCGTTCGTCGTGCCGTGCATCGACCCCTCGGCACTCGCGCCGTTGTCGCCGATGATCACGTAGACGAGGGTGTCGTCGAGGATGCCGAGCTCTTCGTAGGCGTCGAGCAGACGGCCGACATGGTGGTCGGCGTAGGCGAGGAACCCGGCGTAGACCTCCATCTGACGTGCGAGAGCGGGCTTGATGAGGTCGCTCATCTCGTCCCATGAGGGGATGCCGGGGCTCCGCTCGGTGAGCACGGCATCGGGCGGGATCACGCCGAGCTCGAGCTGGCGGGCGAAGGTCTCCTTGCGGATCTCGTCCCATCCCTGGTCGAACTGCCCCTTGTACTTGTCCGCCCACTCGGCGGGCACATGGTGCGGGGCGTGCGTCGCGCCCGGTGCGAAGTAGGTGAAGGCGGGCACGTCGGGGGCGAGCATCTTCTGCTCCCGCGTCCAGGCGATCGCCTTGTCGGTCATGTCACCCATGAAGTGATAGCCCTGCTCGGGTGTGCCCCACGGCTCGACGGGTGTCGTGTTCTCGTAGATCGCCGGGTACCACTGGTTGGTCTCGCCGCCGATGAAACCGTAGAAGTACTCGAAGCCGTTGCCGGGGGTGGGCCATCCGTCGAACGGACCGATCGCGCTCGCCTGCCACACCGGGACCTCGTGGCACTTGCCGAACTGGGCGGTGTTGTAACCGTTGAGCTTGAGCGTCTCGGCGAGCGGAGCGCAGCTGTTCGGACGCAGCGAGTTGTACCCGGGGGCCGACGTCGCGATCTCGGTGATGCCGCCCATGCCGACCGTGTGGTGGTTGCGTCCGCTGAGCAGAGCTGCACGGGTCGGCGAGCACAGGGCCGTGGTGTGGAAGCGGGTGTACTTCAGCCCTGCAGCCGCCACGCGCTCGAAGTTCGGGGTGTGGATCGGGCCGCCGAAAGCGCTGGATGCGCCGAAGCCGACGTCGTCGATCAGCACGACGAGCACGTTCGGGGCATCTTTCGGCGGGCGCACGGGCGTGATCGGCGGGAAGGACGTGTCCGGGTCGGTCGCGTCGTAGGTGACCGTGCCCGTGTAGGCCAGATCGGGGATCGGAAGACTGGAACGCTGGGGCTCGGACATGCTCACTCCTACGGCTCTCAGCGAGCAGAGCAGCCCGCTTCGCGCTCAGCCTAAGCAGGGCGGTGCGGGGTGTCACCACCCGGGGCGGGTGACTTTGCGGGTGAGTTCCGACGGGCATAATCGAGGATGTGACTGCGACTGCAACCCTTCCCTCCCTCGACGGCCGCCGATTCCGGATGGTGTCGTCCACGACCTCGGCGGTCGACCCGGAATCCCCGAGCATCTTCGAGTACTTCGAACGCGACGGCGCGATCTGGGGCGGGTACGAGGGCGACACGGTCACCTTCGGCAAGTTCGTCGGCACCCGCACGGGCGACACGATCTGGGTGTCGTTCGTCCATGTGCTCAAGAGCGACGGCACGGTCGTGACCGGCGACGGCGAGAGCGAACTGGAGCTGACCGACGACGGCGGCATCCGTCTCGTGGAGCACTATGAGATGCACGGACTCCCGCAGCTCAGCGTGTGCGAGGAGCTCTCCGCCTGAGGAGATCCGGCGACCGATACGAAGCTCAGCGCGGCGGTAGTGCGTCGCGACCAGGGGAAGCCGGCGTCCACCGTGTCATCCCGAGCGGTGCGGTGACGCTGCTCCGTTCCGGAAGGTCGCCCGGCAGCAGGTAGGGGCGGCGGATCACCTCGTCGAGCACGACGACGCTGACCACCGTACGCACCTCGGGCAGCTGGGCGATCACCCCGGTGGAGAACTCGTGCACGCCGCTGACATCGACGGCCCGGATGAGGAGCATCGCATCGTGCTCGCCCGTCGTGATGGCGCACCATTCGACGTCCGGCATCTCCGTCACGCGTTCGCGGAACGACGCCCAGGCCTGCGGCATCACCGTGACGAACACGAGCGCCCCGATCGACAGCCCGGCCTTCGCCTGATCCACGCGGGCACTGAAGCCGGTGATCACCCCGTCGTGCACGAG
This sequence comes from Microbacterium sp. WHRI 7836, assembly GCF_040223885.2. NCBI lineage: Bacteria > Bacillati > Actinomycetota > Actinomycetes > Micrococcales > Microbacteriaceae > Microbacterium > Microbacterium sp. WHRI 7836. Next base: position 3,759,732 of record NZ_CP168171.1, on the reverse strand, counting down.
CGACTCGACGCGGGTGTAGGCGTTCGCGCGAGAGATGCCGACCTTGTCGGCGAGGGCGGCGATCGAGACACGACCGTTATCACGGAGCACTTCGAGGATTCTGTACGCCGTCTCGTCCAAGGGCGCGGCACTTCGTCCAGAATGCTTCGACTCTTCCGCATTCTTGCTGGACATATTGTTACCCACAATCGAGGTTCTGGACAGAGCGTGCCGAGGTGACCCGCTCTTGCTGGACACATCGTCGCATATGATGCGAATCTGATCCACGGTCGTCCACATCGGTGGCGGCTCACCCGAATGTACTCCTCGCCCTTGGAGGCCCTCATGTCGTCACGCCGTATCACGCCGGTCATCGCGCTCGGAGCCGTCGCGCTCCTCGCGCTCGCAGGTTGCTCGGGAGGGAACTCGGCGAACAACGGCGGGTCTTCCGGGAGCTCCGACTCCCTCGTCATCGACACCGCGTTCTCGATCGAGACGACCGACCCGGGTCACACCTACGACCCGACCGGCAACATGATCGCCAAGGCGCTCTACGAGACCCTCGTCGACTTCGAGGGCTCCGACGTCTCCACCCCGGTTCCGGGCCTCGCGTCGTGGGAGCAGAACGACGAGGCGACCGAGTTCACCTTCACCCTCGAAGGTGACCGCGTCTTCTCCGACGGCTCGCCCATCGAGGCGAAGGACGTCGTGTTCTCGCTGCAGCGCATCCAGGGCATGGAAGACGCCAAGCCCAACTTCCTCCTCGGCGGCCTGACCATCACCGAGGTCGACGACAAGACGATCCAGTTCACGTCCGAGACCCCGCTGCTGCAGCTGCCCGCGATCCTCGCGAACCCGGCACTCGGCATCGTCAACTCCGATGTCGTGATCGAGAACGGCGGCGCGACCGACGGCACCGACTCGGCGCAGAAGTTCCTCGACGGCGCATCCGCCGGCTCCGGACCGTTCGTGCTCGACACCCTCGACCTCAGCTCGCAGGTCGTGCTCACCAAGAACGACGAGTACAACGGCGACGAGGCGACGGACTACAAGCGCGTCGTCGTGCGCAACGTCTCCGAGAGCGCGACGCAGCTCGCCAACCTCAAGGGCGGCGACTCGATGGTCGCTATGGACCTGAACGGCGACCAGGTCGCCGGTCTCGGCGACGACATCACCGTCGACTCGGTTCCTTCCGGTCAGACCATCTTCCTGCTGCTGAACCAGGGTGCCGCCGGCGGCGACCTGGCGAACGTCAAGATCGCCGAGGCGATCCGCTACGCACTCGACTACGACGCACTGCTGGAGCTGGCCGGTGCCGGCTCCGTCCAGGCGACCGGCGTCATCCCTCCCGGGTTCGAGGGCGCGCTCGACAGCGGTGTGAAGCAGGACCTCACCAAGGCCAAGGCCGCACTCGCCGAGGCCGGATACACGGGGCAGACGCTCAAGCTGCAGTTCCCGAACGACTACCCGGTCGGCGGCGTGGAGTTCACCCCCCTCGCCGAGCGCGTGCAGGCCCAGCTCGAAGACGCCGGCATCACGGTCGACCTCGCCCCCGCGCCGTTCGCGACCGAGCTCGACGCCTACGTCAACGGCACCGAGGGCTTCGGCCTGTGGTTCTGGGGCCCGGACTACGCCGACTCGGCGAACTTCCTGCCCTTCGCTCCGGGTCTGAAGGTCGGCCTCCGTGCCGGCTGGGCGGCCGAGGCCAACCCGGAGATCGCGGGCATCGCCGCCGGTGCTGCCGCAGCGACCGACTCCGAGCAGCGCACGTCCGCGTTCACCGCGTTCGCCGAGGCGATGCAGGCCGAGGGTCCCTTCGTCCCGCTCATCGTCCCCGGTCGCAACATCTCGTCTGCCGACAGCGTGAAGGGCGCCGTGTACAACTCCGTGTGGGAGATGGACATCGCCGAGATCACGCCCGCCGGCTGATCGGACGACTCATGACGACAGTGGCCGTGCAGAGGCAGGCGCAGCGGCGCCGCTCGCCTCTCGTCGGGTACCTGCTGCGGCGGGCCGGCACCTCCCTGCTCCTGCTGGTGGGCGTGACGATCGTCACCTTCGCGCTCACCAACCTGGTGCCGGGAGACCCGGTCTCGGCAGCGCTCGGTGAGGGCGCGTCGCAGAACCCCGCGACGCGCGAGGCGTTCATCAAGGCGAACGGACTCGACCAGCCACTGTTCGTGCAGTACTTCATCTATATGGGGAACCTCCTGCGCGGAGACCTCGGCACGTCGCTGGTGACCGGACGCCCGGTCACCAGCGACCTCGCCACCGCCGTTCCCGCGACGATCGAGATCGCGATCGGGGCGATCATCGTCAGCCTCGCGGTCAGCATCGTGCTCGGCACGCTTGCGGCCTACCGCCGCGGACTCGTCACCGACCAGGTCATCCGCGTCGTGACGCTCGTCGGCCTGAGCGTGCCGACCTTCTGGCTGGCACTGGTCAGCTTCTATGTGTTCTTCCTCGAGCTGCGCATCGCGCCGGGCTCCGGCCGCATCTCGCCGTCGATCACGCCACCCCCGCGCGTGACCGGGCTCTACACCGTCGACTACCTCTTGAACGGCGACGCGGTCGGCTTCTTCGACGCTCTCGCGCACCTCGCCCTCCCGGTCATGGTGCTCTCACTCGTGACCATCGGCCTGCTGACCCGCTTCATCCGCACCTCGGTGCTCGAGGTGCTCGGCAGCGACTACGTGCGAGCCGCCCGCGCCAAGGGACTCCCGGCCATGCGCGTCATCCTCGACTACGTGCTGCGCGGAGCCTCGCTGCCGATCCTCACGGTGGTCGGCGTCGCATTCGGTGCCCTGCTCTCCGGCACGGTGCTCGTCGAGTCGGTCTTCGCGTGGCCGGGTCTGGGAACCTACGCCTACAACTCCGCCGCGAACCTCGACCTGCCCGGCATCATGGGCGTCGGTCTCGTGGTCGGCGTCATCTACCTCCTCATCAACTTCATCGTCGACCTGCTCTACGGCGTGCTCGACCCGAGAGTGAGGATCGCATGAGCCGCATCGCCGCAGCGACCCCTGCCGGACGCTTCCGTTTCCGCTGGCCGCGTGCCTGGCGCACCCCGCTCGGCATCATCGGCACCGTGATCGCCGGTGCGTGGATCATCGTCGCCTTCACCGCGCAGTGGTGGGTGCCGTACCCGCCGAACGCGCAGGTGCTCCCTCGACTACAGGCGCCGGGCATCGACACGCTCCTCGGCACCGACGGCAACGGCCGCGACATCTTCTCGCGTCTGATGACCGGCGCCACCGTGAGCCTTCCGCTCGCGCTCATGCTCGTGATCGCGGCCATGATCATCGGCACGCTCATCGGCGCGCTCGCCGGATACTTCGGCGGCTGGGTCGACGAGACCCTCATGCGCATCACCGATCTGTTCATGGCGTTCCCGACCGTGATCCTCGCGATGGTGGTGGCCGCCTCCCTCGGGCCGTCGCTGTTCAACGCCGTGATCGCGGCGATCGTGGTGTCGTGGCCGCAGTACTCCCGCGTCACCCGCAGCATCGTGCTGGGCCTGCGCGGGCAGAACTACGTGATCGCCGGTCGCCTGCTCGGCCACTCGCCGGCTCGCACGCTGTTCGTCGACATCCTCCCGAACATCGCCGGTCCGGTTCTGGTGCTCGCGACGCTCGACATCGGTGCGGCGATCCTGCTCCTCTCGGGACTCTCCTTCCTGGGCCTCGGCGCCCAGCCGCCGACGGCCGAATGGGGCTCGATGATCTCCGGAGCGATGCAGAACTTCGACGCCTGGTGGCTCGGAGTCTTCCCCGGTCTCGCGATCCTCACGGTGGTGCTGGCGTTCAACTTCCTCGGAGATGCGATGCGCGACGTGCTCGACCCGACCGCCGAGATCACGCACGAGAAGGCGGCGGAGCACAAGGCGTCGGCGACGGGAGTGGCCGCATGACCTCGGCGCAGGGAAACTCGTCCCTCAGCATCCGTGATCTGACCATCGACATCGGGCGCCCGCTCGTGAAGGGCGTCTCGCTCGAGCTCGAGGCCGGCCGCATCCACGGCCTCGCCGGGGAGTCCGGTTCCGGCAAGACCCTCACCTCGCTCGCCGTGCTCGGGCTGCTGCCGCGTCAGGCGCGCGTCGGGGGATCGATCCTGCTCGCGGGGGAGGAGCTGGTGGGCCTGAAGCGCCGCTCCCTCAACACGGTGCGTGGCAAGCGGATCGCCATGGTGTTTCAGGATCCGTCGGCGTCGCTGCACCCCCAGCTGCCCGTCGGTCGTCAACTCACCGACCACATGCGCGTGCATCTCGGGCTCAAGGGTGCGGCGGCGCGGGCACGCGCCGTCGAACTGCTCGAGACCGTGCAGGTGCCCAATCCGACGGAGGCGCTGAAGCGGTATCCGCACCAGTTCTCCGGCGGCCAGCGTCAGCGCATCGCGATCGCCTGCGCCCTCGCCTGTGACCCCGAGGTGCTGCTGGCGGATGAGCCCACCACCGCGCTCGACGTGACCGTGCAGGCGGGGATCCTCCAGCTGCTGCGAGACCTCGCCGTGGAGCGGAACCTGGCAGTGCTCCTCGTGACGCACGACCTCGGCGTGATGAGCGCGATCGCCGACAGGGTGGCCGTGATGAAGGACGGCCGGATCGTGGAGCTCGCCGATCGCGAGACCCTGTTCCGCGATCCGCAGCACGAGTACACGCGCATGCTGCTCGCGGCCCTCCCGGGTTCGCGCATCGATGAGGCACCGGAAGGGCAGGCCGCAGATGAGTGAGGTCGCAGTCCTCGACGCGCAGGACGTGGTCGTGCGCTACCCGGGCAACCCGCCGGTGATCGCCGTGAACGGCGTGTCGATCCGGGTGGCTGCGGGGGAGACCGTCGCCCTCGTCGGTGAGTCCGGCAGCGGCAAGTCCAGCCTCGCCCGTGCCGTGGTCGGCATCGAGAAGATCGCCGCGGGGACCGTGCTCTTCCGGGATGCTCCGGTCGCCCCGCTCGGCATCCGGCGGCGGGGGCTCGCGCTCACCGGCATCCAGATGGTGTTCCAGGACCCGGCGACCTCGCTGAACCCCCGGCGCCGGGTCGGTGACCAGATCGCCGACGGGATCGCCACCGCCAAGGCGCGGGGTGCCGAAGGGTCCACGGTCGAGGAGTGGCTCGAGCGCGTCGGGCTGCCGACGAATGTGAGCACCCGCTTCCCGCACCAGTTCTCGGGCGGGCAGAAGCAGCGCATCGCGATCGCGAGGGCGCTGGCGGCTCGGCCTTCGCTGCTCGTGGCCGATGAGCCGATCTCGGCGCTCGACGCGTCGACCCAGACGAGTGTCGCCGGCCTGATGCGCGACCTGGTGGCCGAGTCCGGCGCGGGCATGCTGTTCATCTCGCACGACCTCGCCGTGGTGCGCCGCATCGCCGACCGCACGTTCGTGATGTTCGGCGGTCGCGTGCTCGAGTCGGGTCCGACGGATCAGCTCTGGGCCGCGCCGAGGCATCCTTATACGCAGGCGCTCCTGGCGGCGATCCCCGAGCCCGACGGCGCCGGGCGCATCCCCGCCGCCCCCACGGTCGACGACCGCACCGTGTGGGCGGAGGTTCCCCCGGTCGCGTACTGACCCGCGGTGCCTCCTGCGAAAACGGAGACGACCCCTCCCTTGGGCGGAGTGTCGAGGTGCGACACTCCGCGCTGAGAAGGGATCGTCTCCGTTTTCGCCGGCGGCCCTGCGGATGCAGCTCCTGCGGATGCAGAGCGCGCGGATGTCAGAGTGGTGCGACGATGTCCTGCTTCACGTCCCACTCGGTGACTTCCTGGATGCTCTCGATCTTCTGGCCCTCGACCTCGGTGGAGGCGTTGGCGGCGAGCACCGCGTAATCGCTCGTGACCTCGAAGACCATCGCGACGCTGGTGCCCTGCGCCTCCGAGGTGCCGGTGAGGAGGAACACGTCCTGGCCCAGACGCGTGCCTTTACCGGTGACGGTGTACTCGCCGGACAGCGTGTCGGCCACGCCCATCGGGTCGGACGCGTCGACGGCCTTCGCGGCCGTGCTGAGCGTGCTGATCTCCTGGTCGGTCGAGTTCTCGTCGGCGACCTGCCACTCGCCCGTCGCGGACTTGACCCACGCGTCATCGCCGATCACGATGACCGACCCGAACGTGGTGGTGGTCTCGACCGCGTCGTCGGCCGGGTTGTAGCGCGTGGTCGACTCCATGCCCAGGGTCGTCATCTTCGCGGAGAAGCCGGCGGTGTCGGTCATGGCGGCCGTGACGCACTCCGCGAGGGTGGCACCGTCGATGGTCGTGCCCTCCTTCAACTCGGGGCAGTCCGCCTGCGGTGCTTCCGCCTCCTGCGAGGCTCCGGCACTGGGCTTCTTCTCGGCGGTCGAGTCCGATCCGCTTCCGGTGCATCCGGTGAGCAGCACGGCGGCGGCGAGCACGACGCCGACCCCCCATTTGTTGACGCGCATCGCGTCCCCCCTCTGGTCGAACGCCCGATGACCGTCATCGGGCACTCTTTCCAGCATGCCAAACACCCCAGGAGTTCCCGTCACCACCGACCGCTGTGTCGGGGTCTTGTTCGCGCCCGCACCGCTCTTCCGCTAGACTGTCGAGGTTGTCTGCCTTGCGGCGTCCATTCGGGATTCCAGAGGCGGGCACGTGCACACACCCTCCTGCTCCCGGGAAATTCCCGAGAGCCGTTCTAGTCCGAAGGAGGTGGGTAAGTGACGCACCAGTACGAACTCATGGTCATTCTGACCCCCGAGATCGACGAGCGCCAGGTCGCACCTACGCTCGACAAGTTCCTGAAGGTCATCACCAACGATGGTGGCTCTATCGAGAACGTCGACATCTGGGGCAAGCGCCGTCTCGCCTACGAGATCCAGAAGAAGACCGAGGGCATCTACGCCGTCGTCAACTTCACCGCGACCAGCGCCGCCACGCAGGAGCTCGACCGTCAGCTGAAGCTGAACGAGCAGATCATGCGCACCAAGGTGCTCCGCGCTGAAGAGGCTCAGGCGATGATCGCTTCCGAGGCCAAGCGCTCCGAAGAGAAGGCTGCCCGCAAGGCCGCCAAGGCTGCGAAGGCCTAAGTCTCATGGCCGGCGAAACCGTCATCACCGTGGTGGGAAACCTCACGGCCGACCCCGAGCTGCGCTACACGCAGAACGGGCTGCCGGTGGCGAACTTCACCATCGCATCGACGCCTCGGAACTTCGACCGTGCCGCGAATGAGTGGAAGGACGGCGACGCGCTGTTCCTCCGTGCATCCGTCTGGCGCGAGTTCGCCGAGCACGTGGCAGGTTCGCTGACGAAGGGCATGCGCGTCATCGCGCAGGGCCGTCTGCGTCAGCGCTCCTACCAGGACCGCGAGGGCAACCAGCGCACCGCGATCGAGCTGGAGGTCGACGAGATCGGCCCCTCGCTCCGGTACGCGACCGCGCAGGTCACCCGTGCGGCCTCGACCGGCGGTGCCGGCGGCGGTGGCGGTGGACAGTCTCGCCCCGCGCAGCAGCAGGTGTCGGAGGAGCCGTGGTCCACGCCCGGCTCGTCGACCAGTGCCGATGCCTGGAGCACTCCGGGCAGCTTCGGCGACGACACCCCGTTCTGAAAACACTTCTCTGGCCCTGAGCTGGACCCCTGGGTCCCTGAGCTCGTCGAAGGGCCGCTCATCACTAAGGAAAAACTATGGCTGGAAAGTCGAGCGGCGACCGCCGCAAGCCGCGGAAGGGTGGCAAGCCCACCGCTCCCGCGAAGTCCATCCGGGTCGGTGTCATCGATTACAAGGATGTCGCCACCCTCCGCAAGTTCGTCTCGGAGCGCGGCAAGATCCGCGCCCGTCGTATCACCGGTGTCTCGGTGCAGGAGCAGCGTCTGATCGCCACGGCGATCAAGAACGCGCGCGAAATGGCGCTCCTGCCCTACGCTGGCGCCGGCCGGTAAGGGGTATCGAGATGGCAAAGCTGATTCTCACGAACGAGGTCGCCGGGCTCGGTAGCGCCGGTGACGTGGTCGAGGTCAAGAACGGGTACGCCCGTAACTTCCTCATCCCGCAGGGCTTCGCTACGGCGTGGACCCGCGGTGGCGAAAAGCAGGTCGCTTCGATCCAGGCCGCGCGTCAGGCACGCGCGATCCACGATCGTGACGACGCTGTCGCACTGAAGAACGCTCTCGAGGGCACCAAGGTGCGCCTCACGGTCAAGGCCGGCAAGGAGGGTCGTCTCTTCGGCTCCGTCAAGACCGACCACGTCGCGGATGCTGTCGCAGCCGCGGGCCTGGGTTCGATCGACAAGCGCAAGGTGCACATCCCGTCGCCCATCAAGGTGACCGGTGAGCACGAGGCCACCGTGCGTCTGCACGACGATGTCACCGCAGTCATCACGCTGCAGGTCATCGCCGCCAAGTAAGCACACGCGGCAAAGCCCCCTGTTCTTCGGGACGGGGGGCTTTCTGCATCCTCGGATGAGGGAACGTCGCCTCAGAGGTCGCGGCCGTGCACGGGTCTGGCGTTCGCCGGGGGATCTCCGACCTCGTCGACGGTGTGGCCGGTGCAGGCCGCCGCTGTCACGCTGGCTCGTTCGACGCGCGAGACGGCGAACCACCGGATGGCATCGCGCAGTCGACACCAGCCGACCAGGTACCACTGCCCACCTGTGGAGGCGAACAACACGGGTTCGACGTCTCGGGTGGTCGCGACGCCGTCTCCCGAGGTGTAGCGGATGCGCACGACGCGCTGCTCCGACATAGCCTCCTCCAGCGCCGACCGGACCGCGCGCGACGGCGACGGGGGTGCGTCGACCCAGACGCGGCGGGCGAGCTCGTCCGCACCGGCGCGGGTGCGCGGGTCGAGGACGTCGATGATGTTGCTCACGGCGGCTGCGGCCAGATCGCCGTACGGGGCATCCGGGCTCGCCGACACGGCCGCCATCAGGGCTACGGCCTGCGCGGGCGAGAGCGTCACGGGTGGCAGGGATGCGCCCGCCGCCAGCCCGTAGCCCCCACCCGGGCCGGGGCGTGACCACAGCGGCGCGCCGCTGCGCCCGAGAGCGGCCAGGTCGCGCTTGACGGTGCGCACGGAGACCTCGAACTCGCGCGCCAGACGCTCGGCCGACACGCCCCGCGAACCGCTGCGGCGCAGCATCTCCGACAGGGCATGCAGTCGCTCCGCACGTTTCACGGGCGGACCATCACGGAATTCATGACATAGATAGTGACACACACCTGTCTGCCGTGCAGCGCAGGCTGGTGGCATGACACACACGAAGAGCAGCCCGACCATCCTTCTCATCGCCGGACATTGGCTGGGGGCGTGGGCGTGGGACGAGGTCCTCCCGCACCTGGACGATGACGGCACTCGCGCGTCCGCGATGACGCTGCCCGGCCTCGACGCGGACGACCCCGACCGCGCCGCGAGGACCCTCGACGACCAGACGGAGGGTATCCGCGAAGAGCTCGTCCGACTCGGGGCTTCGGCGGAACGGCGCGCAGTGATCGTCGCGCACAGCGGTGCGAATGCTCCGGTCAGCCTGATCCTCGATCGGCACCCTGAGCTGGTGGCACGCGTCGTCTGGGTCGATTCGGGACCGGTCGCATCCGGGAGTGTGTTCGCGCCCGACCTGCCGCACGACGTGGACGAGCTTCCCCTTCCGCCCTTCGACGTGCTCGGGCAGCAGGCGAGCCTGGAAGGCCTGAGCCCAGAGATGCTCGCGCGCTTCCGTGAACAGGCCGTCCCCGAGCCGGGCCCCGTGCTGCGCCAGTCCGTCGAGCTCGTGAACGACGACCGTCGTGCCGTGCCCACCACCCTGGTGTGCTGCTCGATCCGGAGCGGGCAGGTGCGGGAGCTGGCGCAAGCGGGTCATCCGATGTTCGCGGAGGTCGCCCATCTGATGGACGTCGACATGATCGACCTCCCCACGGGGCACTGGCCCATGTGGAGCCGGCCGGGCGACCTCGCCGAGCTGGTCCGGGCGGCGGCCGCCCGGACCAGCTGATCGAGTCGGAGCGCTACTCGCGCTCGCCTGCGACCTCGAAGATGTCGGTCGGGATCTCGGCTGCCGCGGCACGCCGTTCCTCGCGCCGTGCGCGTCGCTCCGCGCGCTTCGCGATGCGGCGGTCCCGCCGGCGCTCCACCAGTGTGTAGAGGATCGGCACGAGCACGAGCGTGAGCAGCGTCGAGGACACGAGCCCGCCGATCACCACGATCGCGAGGGGCTTCGAGATGAACACGCCGCCACCGGTCAGCCCGAGGGACATCGGGATCAGGGCGAACACCGTGGCGGCCGCCGTCATCAGGATCGGACGGAGTCGCAGACGCGTGCCGTGCTCCACGGCGTCGTCGAGACTCGCGCCCGCCTCGCGGAGGCGGTTCACCAGGTCCATGAGCACGATCGCGTTCGTCACGACGATGCCGATCAGCATCAGCAGTCCGATCAGCGCGGGCAGGCCCATCGGAGTACCGGTGAGGAGCAGCCCGAGGATCGCCCCGGTCGCCGCGAACGGGATCGAGACGAGCAGCACGAGCGGACCACGGAAGTTGCGGAACGTCGCCACCATCACCAGCAGCACGAGCACGATGGCGCCGAGCATCGCCAGACCGAGCTGGCTGAACGCCTCGTCCTGCTGCGCCGAGGCGCCGCCCTGTTCGAAGGTGACCCCTGCCGGCAGGTCGGTCTCGGCGATGGCCTTGTCGATGGCCAGTCCGGCGGCGGACAGTCCGCCCTTCTCCGGCGTCACCGTGAGCGTGACCTGGCGCTCACCATCGGCGCGTGTGATGGTCGGAGCAGTGAGCTCCTCCTCGACCGTGGCGATCGCGGCGAGCGGGATCGCGGTGCCGGTGACCTCGGCGGCCGCCTTCTGCTCGGCCTCGGCTGCCTCGGCCTCGGCCTGCTGGGCGGCGGCGTCGGAGCGGCTCTGACGCAGGGCCTTGATCTGCTCGTCGGCGGCCGTGATCCCGGACTGCGCGCCGTCGATCGCACTCTGGAGTGCGGCGAGCTGTTCCGCACGCTCCGTCTGGGCCTTGAGCATGGCCTCGTCGTCGGGGCTCAGCGGGTCCGCCGGAACGATGGGTGCTGCCGACAGCTCGGCCAGTTGACGGTTGAGGGCACCGATCTGACCGGCCATCTCCGCGCGCTGCTTCGTGGCCGTGTTGATCTGCGAGTTGAGTTCGTTCTCCGCCTTGACCTTGGCCTCGTTCGCCTTCGCATCGGCCTTGGCCTGGAGGGCGTCCGCTGCCGCCTTCTGCGCTTCGGCGGTCTGCTGGGGCGTGACCGGAAGCATGATCTCACCGAGCTTGTCGGCCGTGCGTGCCGATCCCGGCGTGCGCACGACGATGTCGCGCTCCTGGCCCTCGTACATGAGGGTGCCGACCGTGGTTCCGGACAGCGCCTCCTGAACGGCCTTGGCGATCATGGAGCGGTCGAATCCGAGGCGCGTGGCCAGAGGCTCGTCGACCTTCACGCGCAGCACCGGCTGTTCACCGGACAGCTCGCTCTTCACGGAGCGCACTCCGTCGGCGTCGGCCAGCTGCTTCTCGAGCAGGTCGCTCGCCGTCCGCAGCGCGGTGGGGTCGTTGCCCTGGATCTGGAGGGCGATGCCGTCACTCGCCCCCGCCAGGGAGGCGTCCTGCGCGGCGAGCTCGATCTCTCCGCTGTCGGGCAGCCCGTCGAGGGCCTTCTGCACCTGTGCTTCGACATCCGCGACCTCGGCGCTGTCCTCCACGCGGAGGTCGTACGTGATCGAGGTGGGTGTGCCGGGGGTCGGCACCGGGATCGACGTGGTGATGTCGGCGATCCCGTCGATCTTCCCGAGCGTCTTCTCGACGGGTTCCGCCGCGGCGACCAGATCGGCCGTGGCCTCCTTCGGCGGGGTCTGCACGACCTGGAGGCTCGCCTGGCCGGACGACCCCAGGAAGTCCGTCTGGATGAACGGGGTCATGCCGAGGGTCACGACCAGCAGCAGCGCGGAGGCCACGAGTGTGATCACCGGGTGCCGACGGGTCGCGTTGAGGGCCGGCATGAACGTGCGCTGCAGGCGGTCCGGAGCGGAGTGGATCTCGTCGAGCTCCGACGGGATGTCGCTCTCGCGGGCGGGTTCGGCGGAGGCGGACGCCGTCCCGAGCGCTGCCGTCGCCGCTGTCGTCGTCGCCGCGGCGGCAGTACTCCCATCCTCGACCGACTCCTCCGACGAGGGCTGCGCCTCCTCGGGGGTCGACGTCCGGTGTCGGGGTGCCTTGTTCAAGAACCACGAGGCGAGCACGGGCACGATGGTGAGCGACACCACGAGCGACGCGAGCAGGGCGATCGAGACGGTCACAGCGAACGGGCGGAACAGCTGACCGGCGATACCGGAGACGAACGCGATCGGAAGGAACACCGCGACGGTGGTGAGCGTCGATGCGGTGATGGCGCCGGCGACCTGCCGCACGGATGCGACGATGCCGTCGATCGTGAGCGGACCATCGCCGCGTCGCCGCGAGATGTTCTCGATCACGACGATCGAGTCGTCGACCACGCGTCCGATCGCGATCGTGAGCGCGCCGAGGGTCAGGATGTTGAGAGTGTTGCCGCTCCACCACAGGCCCACGAGAGTGATGAGCAGCGACAGCGGGATCGAGACCGCCGCGATGATCGTCGAGCGCCATGAGCGCAGGAAGGCGAGGATCACGAGCACCGCGAAGAGCAGGCCGAGACCGCCTTCCACGGAGAGGTCGTGGATCGACTGCTCGATGTAGGGCGCCTGGTCGAAGATGGTGACGAACTCGGCGTCCAGGATCGGTGCGAGCCGGTCGAGCTCGGCGTTCACGCCGTGCGAGATGTCGACGACGTTGGCGCCCTGAGAGGGGATGACCTGGAGCGTGAGGGAGGGCTTGCCGTTGACGCGCGAGATGGTCTGCGCCGGAACCGTCTCGATCGAGACGTCGGCGAAGTCGGCCACCGCGACCGCGCCGTCGGGGGTGGGGACGGAGAGGGTCTGGATGTCCTCCAGGGTCGCCAGCCGGGATCCGACCGTGATCGAGAGGGGGCCCTCGGCCGAATCCGCCTGACCGGCGGGGAGCGCCGCTCCGTGGGCCTCCAGGAGCGGTCCGAGTGTGGAGGGCTCGACCTTGAGGCGCGTGACGTCTGCGGAGCGGAGGTCGATCGTGATGCGCTGCGTCTCCTGACCGGCGAGCGTGACGTCGCGAACACCTGAGACGGTCTTCAGCGCCGGGACGACCGTCTGCTGCAGGGCGTCCCCGAAGGCCTCCTGGTCGCCGCTGGTCCCCGCGCTCAGCACCATCGCGGGCAGGTCTCCCGCGCCCCCCGAGGCCACGTTCACCTCGGTGCCGGAGGGGAAGCCGGGCTTCAGGGACTCCGCCGCGCTGCGGATGGTGCGCAACGTCTCCTCGTCGTCTTCGCCGAAGGTCCACTCGACGAGGACCTGCGCGTCGCCGGTCGCCGTCGTCGAGGTGACGCTGGTCACGCCGGGTACGGCGCGGACCGCCTGCTCCAGCGGCTCGGTGATGGTGCTCGCCATCTCCTCGGGGGCAAGACCCTGCGACTGCGCCGAGATGAAAGCCATGGGCGCCTGCAGCGACGGCATCAGCTCCTGCTTGAGCGAGTTCATCGATATCAGCCCGAGGGCGACGATCGCGAGCGTCGCGAGCGAGAGGATGAGGCGGTTCTTGAGACTGCTGCGGGTGAGGAACGACATGGCGCGGTGGCGTGCTTTCGTGTGAGGCGCGACGGACGGACAGGCGGACGCGCGGCGGGTGCGGCCGGCGGGCAGCCGCCAGTCGTCGGGCCGTACCGGTTCCCGCCCGGTTCCTGCACAGATCGATGAGAGGCGACTGCGCAGCGGCGACACGGTCGATGCTTCGAGCCTGCCGGTTCGGCCGCACCGGGACATCCCCCCGAGGGCTGATACCGGTCATCCCGCGGGACGATGATCGGCCGGGAAGAGCACGGTTGCGGGAACGTATGCGGTTCTGCATACACTCCCGCAACATCGGCTGCGCTTGGCTCGAAGGCATGAGTGCTCTCCTGGTGAACCCCACGTCTCGTCGCCGAACCGGCCTCCGCGCGTGACCGTGGTCTCGTCGCCACCCCGGGCGGCGTGGGGAGATGCCGCGAAGGGGCTGCTGATCGTCCTGGTGGTCTTCTGGCACGTCGTGCTGAAGACGTACCTGCAGGTCGATTGGCGCATCGGCATCCCGATCCCCGGTGTCTGGGGACTCGCCAGCGATCTCATCTGGCCGTTCCTGATGCCGTTGTTCCTGCTCGTCTCCGGCTACTTCGCCGCCGGTGCACTGGCGCGGCCGTGGGCTGCCGTGTGGCGACCTCGGGTCGTGCGCTTCCTCTACCTCTATCTGGTGTGGACCCTCATCCACATGCTCGCGATGTGGGCGTTCCCCGACTTCCCCACGTTCGTTCCCCGCAGCGTGTCCGAGTTCGTCGAAGGGGTGACGATCAGCCCGCCGAACACCTGGTACCTCTACGCGCTCGCGCTGTACTTCCTCGTGGCCAAGGGGCTGCAGCGTCTTCCGCGCTGGACGCTCCTGGTCGCCGCATCGGCGCTGTCTGTCACAGTCGCCGCCGGCGTGGTCGACGTGGTGAGCAATCGAGGCTCGCTCCTCTACAACCTGCTGTTCTTCCTGGTCGGGGCCTATCTCGCGCCGCGGATCGGTCGTTTCACGGCACGGCCGCGGCGTCTCGCGGCAGGGGTGCTCCTGCTCGCCTACCTTGCCGCCTACGCCGTGATGCGAGTGACGGGCGCGGAGCAGGTGCCCGGCGTCTGGCCGATCGTGTCGTTCGTCGGAGTGACGATGGGTCTCGCCGTCGCGACCCTGCTCCCGGGGGTGCCGTTGCTGGGGAGAGGGCTGACATGGCTGGGGGCACGCACCCTGCCGGTCTACCTCCTCCACATGCCGCTCCTGGTGCTCGCGGATGCCGCACTGGTGGGTCCCCTGTCCGACGCGGGGAGCGCCGCACAGCTCGTGGGCGCGCTGGTGCTCCCGCCGTTGCTGACGGGTGCACTCGTGGCGGCCTGCGTCCTCCTCGCGCGGCTCACGGAGCGCGATGGGCTGTCCTGGCTCTGGGATCTTCCCCGGTTGCGGGCCGACCGGAAGAGTGGTGCCGCTCGCCCGCGCATCCCCTGGCGCACTCCGGTGGCGTTGCTGGTGCTGGTCGCCATCGCCGTCGGGCTGAGCGCGGCGGCGGCGTTCCCGGCGCGCACGTCAGAGGCGCGCGCTTCGTCTGCGACGCGCTCGGGGGAGGTGAGCATCGGAGCGGTCGGGGACGTCCTCCTCTACGACGTGCAGCACGCCGTGCCGGATGATCGCGGCCGGGCATACTTCGACGATGTCCGGCCGTGGTTCACGGAGGACATCGTCACGGGGAACCTCGAACAGGCGATCAGCGCGGAGACCGGGTACGACAAGTGCGGCCGCAGCGCGAGCTGCCTGGCGTTCCGGAGCGATCCCGATGCCGCCGCCCACCTGCAGGGCTTCGACCTGCTCAACCAGGCCAACAACCACAGCCACGACTACGGGAGGACGGGTTTCGACGAGACGAGGACGCTCCTGCGTGCGGTGGGGATCGACGCCGTGGGGGAGCGCGACGAGATCGTCGTCACCCGCGTCGGGAGCACCTCGGTGGCGATGGTCGGATTCGCGCCTTACAGCGGCTTCAACCGCATCACCGACCTGCGGCACGTGCGGCAGCTGGTGCGCGCTGCTGCGGCGCAGGCCGACATCGTGGTCGTGCATGCGCACATGGGGGCGGAGGGCCCCGGCGCCGACGCGGTGACACCGGGCACCGAGTTCATGTACGGCGAGAACAGGGGAGACCCGATCGCGTTCGCGCACGCAGCGGTCGACGCGGGCGCCGATCTGGTGATCGGACACGGCCCGCATGTGCTCCGCGGGGCGGAGTTCTACCGCGGGTGTCTGATCGCCTACAGCCTGGGCAACTTCGGGGGCGGAGGAGTGTTCGGCGCCGAGGAGGAGACACGCTACGGCGCCTATCTCTCCGTCCGGCTGCGAGCGGACGGCAGCCTCGTGGCCGGGCGGGTGCGACCCGTGCGGTTCGAGTTCGACGGTGGCGCGCCGCATCCCGACTCGACCGGTCGGGTGACCGACCTGATGAACGAGCGGAGTCGGCGTGACTTCCCCGACACGGCGGCGCTCATCGACGAGGGCGGTGTGCTCCAGGTGCCATAGCGCGCGTCGGGGCTGGTCGAAGGTCGTCGAAGACTGGACGAAAGTCTCCCCGGTTCGGCGTAATGATCCGACCTCCCGTTCCATCTCTCAGGTGTGAGGGTTGCTCGGTCGAAAGGGGGCCGGGCATTGCGAGGGGTGAGGGAAATCGTGAGTGGTCGAAGCCCAGCGGATCGGCTTATGGATGAGTTGGAGGTCGAGTGCGGGGCGAGCGTGCAATGCGTCACGGATCGGGTCTCCGCCATGATGGGGATCGATATCGAAGTGCAGGTTCTCGGTGAGGCGGAATGGCAGGCGACGCCCAGGCACGTGTTGGTGGAGGGTGATCGCGCCAGGATCCCCGTCCGGGCTTCCGACCCGCGCTGGTACCGGTTGCATGTGGTCGTCCACGAACTCGCGCATCTGCTGAGCGGAGACTCCCGCTGCACCGCCCTTCCGATGTCGTTCGATCAGCTCCGGCGCCCCGCCCAGGCGCGAGTGCTCATGCATGCGGGTATCAGCGGCTTCGAGCCGGACGAACCGGGTGCAGACGAGATCGCCGAGCAGCAGGCCGATGTCCTCGCTCGTCGCCTGGGCGCCTTGCTCTGAACCATCGCGCGGGAGCGCATGAACCGCCCGGGCATCCGTCCGCACTCCCGGCCGGCACGCCGATAACCCGCTTCCGGGCGCGACGGATGCCCCGTGGGTGGGGTTCCCACGGGGCATCCGCCCTTCTGCGCCGGCGTCGAACGACGGTGTGAGCTGGGGGCTACGACTCCGTCGACGTATGGGGTGGACGCAGCGGCGCACCGGCGGTGCGGGTCTCCTCCCCCGAGGACGAGCGCACCGCCGGCGTCATCGCTACGCCGTCAGCCGGCGGCGTCGCAGCAGTCCAGCGCCTCCGAGGAGAAGCAGGATCGCGGCGAGGGAGATCAGTCCTTCAGCGGGCGCTCCACCCGTCATCGCGAGTCCGTGGGCCTGGCCGGTGGTCGCTGCGCCCGAGGCGAAAGCGGCTCCGGACGTGCCGGGGGTCGAGCTGGCGGGGTTCGTGCCCGGGATGATGCCGGGGTCGGTGCCCGGGTTGGTGCCGGGATCCGTTCCCGGGTCCGTTCCGGGATCCGTGCCTGGGTCCGTTCCTGGGTCCGTACCGGGGTTGGTTCCCGTGCCGGGATCGGTCACCGTGGCCTCGCCGATCACGGAGATGGCGTTGCCGCCGAGCGTGATCGGCGCGTTGACCGGCAGCGCCACCTGGGTGCCGCCGAGGATGCCGTCGGTTCCGGTGGTGGTGTTGCCTCCGGTGGCCGGGGCGGGAGTGGTGGTCCCGCCGCTTCCGGTGCGGGTGACGGTGGCGTCATCGAGGAGGGAGATCGCGTTGCCGGTCACGCCGATCGGGGCGGTGATGGGTGCGGTGATCTGGGTGCCGCCGAGGACGCTGTCGGTTCCGGTGGTGGTGTTGCCTCCGGTCGCGGGAGCGGGGGATGCGGTCGCAGCCGCTCCGCTGCCCGTGGACGAGGTGTCGCCGAGCAGGGAGATCGCGTTGCCCGACACCGTGACGGGTGCCGTGACGGGCGCGGTCGCCTGCGTGCCGCCGAGGATCGCGTCGTCGCCCGAGGTGCCCGCCGACGTGGCCGGAGCGGACGAGCCAGACGGACCGGCGGTGCCGGCGCCCGTCGAGCTCGTGTCGCCGAGCAGGGAGATCGCGTTGCCCGACACCGTGACGGGTGCCGTGACGGGCGCGATGACCTGTGTGCCACTGCCGACGCCGTCCTCACCGGACGTCGTCGATCCGGTCGGGGTGGAGGGCGCCGGTGCTGCGGCTCCCTGCCCGGTCGGAGCCGTGCTCTCGGTGTCGCCGAGAACCGACACGGCGTTGCCCGTCACGGTGATCGGCGCGTTGACCGCGAGCAGTGCCTGGCTGCCCGAGAGCACTCCGTCCAGGCCGTTCGTGGTCACGAGAGGCGCCCCGGCCGATGGGTCGGTCTGGGGAGCCGAGCTCTGGGGAGTCCCGGCCGGGGCGCTGGTCGTCGACGTGTCGGTCACGCTCACGGCGTTGTTCGACACGGTCACGGGAAGGTTGACGGTGACGGCGGCCTGAGTACCGGACGCCGTCCCCGACTCGCCGCTCGTCTCGGCAGGTGCTGGTGCTGGTGCGGGTGCCGGAGCAGGTGCCGGAGCGGGCGCAGGTGCCGGGGCGGGCGCCGGCGCGGGGGCTGGCGAGCTCGACACGACGGCGTCGCTCACCACGGAGATGGCGTTGTTCACGACGGAGACCGGGGCGGTGATCGCCGTCTCCGCCTGGGTTCCGGAGAGCAGTCCGTCGTCTCCGGTCGTCTCGGCCGCGTTCGCGACCGTCGCGCCGAAGAGCGTGATGCCCCCGGCGATGAGCGTGCCCCAGAGGGCCCGCTTCAAGGAAGTACGCATGATGGTTCTCCTGACTGGGTGGATCGTCTGATGGGTGCACGCGATCGGAGTGCGCGTGCAGCACGGCATCTGTCGTTCCTCGGAAGGAACGACGTGACGATCCGTCAGTCAGGAGAGACGTCGGTGTCGGCGACCGGCGAGGAGGGTACCTCGTCGTCGGAAGCGCCGGAGGTCCGCTCGCCAGCACGGAGCGGAGAAGCGTTCGCGTCGCTGAGACGCGCGGGGGACGTGCCGCTTCCGCCGCCGGAACCGGCAGAGGAAGACGCGGGAACCGCGGTGCCGAGCGGGCCTCCGGGCGGAGACCCCGCGGGCACAGGAGTGGTGTGGTCGAGGGCAGCGGTGGTGCTCTCGATCGCTGAGCGCAGGGTCGATGGAGGTGCCACGGGGGCGGACCCCGAGGTCGGTGTCCCTGATGGTGTCGCTGCGGCAGGCTGCGTCGCGAGGACGGCGGCCGCCACGACCGCGGGTTCGGCGATGACGCCGGAGACCTCTCCTGGTTCCTGGATCGGTTCCTGGGTCGTCGGAGGATTCGTCGGGTCGATGGCTTCCAGTACGGGAGGGACGATCTCGTTCGTCACGTTCCCGAGGAGGGCCGTGGTGCCGTCGACGACATCGACCACGTCGCCGACCGCCGAGATCAGGCCGAGGTCGGAGGCGAGTCCGCCGACGACGGGGATGCCGGACACGGCCTCGAGAACCGGGTCGGTGATCTGCGAGACCGGTGCTCCGGTGAGGGTATCGGTGACCGGGGCGACGACGGTGGCCGCCGTCTCGGTCACGGCGTTCACGACGGGTGCCACTGTCGGCCCGACGACCGGTGCACTCGTGACCGGCTGCGTGACGGCGGCGACCACGGCGGGGGCGGCCTGCTGCACGGGGGCGACCACCTGAGTGACCACGGGAGCGACCACCTGCGTGACCACCGGAGCCACGGGGGTCGTGACGGTGGACACCGTCTCGCTGACCAGTGTGGTGAGTCCGTCGAGGGGGCCGTCTTCCTGTTCGTCCGCGTGCGCGGACCCGCCCGCGAAGAGCACGGCGAGCGTCGTCAACGCGAGCACGCCGATGCCACCCCAGAAGACGCCGGCAGATATGCCGCGTCGGGTGGCTCGAGCGTCCACGTAAACCTCCCCCTCAGAAGGCCAAGCACGTGTGCCTCCCCCTCAGAAGGCAACGCCTGTCGACGCAGGTGCGTCGATTGCGGGTGACGATACTCGCGCGAAGGTGATCTGTCTAGGGGGTTATCCGCGAGTTTCTGCGGATGTCAGCGCGTGACGCGCCCGAGGAAATCCCGGCTTGACTTTCCCCAGGTTCTACACATCCCGAACGCGCAGAGGGCAACCTTCAACGCCCGATTTAAACTGATTTTCATCCACAGCCTGGGGAATCGATAAAAGCCTGTTCAAAGGCGATAAAAAAGTTTGGATACGCGCTCCTCCACGGGGTTATCCACACCCGTTGTGCACAGACACTCCAGGCTTGTTCGCACGCTCTCCACAGAGTTATCCACAGGCCGTCTTGCATGGGGAAACAGTCGCTCGTAGCGTGGGCGAGCGACCGAATGTCGGAAGCCTCTGTTCTGCTGTTCAGGACGGCGTGAGCGCCGAGACCCGAGGGGCCCGCCCCCGGACGTCGCACCACGACATCGCATCGGAAACGTCGCATCGAAGGGAAGACTGTGTCGATCGCCGACATCTCAGAGGAGCGCATGGGCGCGAAGCGCGCGCCGGAGCGCACGCCTCCCCACGATCTCCTCGCCGAGCAGAGCGCCCTGGGCGGAATGCTCCTGTCGAAGGACGCGGTCGCGGATGTCATCGAGACCCTCAAGGGCGCCGACTTCTACATCCCGAAGCACGAGCTGATCTTCGAAGCGATCCTGTCGCTGTATTCGCACGGCGAGCCCACCGACGTCGTCGCCGTCACCGATGAGCTCATCAAGACCGGCGAGCTCGGTCGCGCCGGCGGCGCCGACTACCTGCACACGCTGACGTCGATCGTCCCCACGGCCGCGAACGCCGGCTACTACGCCGGTATCGTCTCGGAGCGCGCCATCCTGCGCCGCCTCGTCGACGCCGGCACCCGCATCGTGCAGCTCGGCTACGCCGGTGAGGGCGATGCGACCGACATCGTCAACAACGCGCAGGCCGAGATCTACTCGATCACCGGATCCGAGACAGCCGAAGACTACGTGCCGCTGCAGATCGCCGTCGATGCCGCGCTCGAAGAGATCGAGGCTGCCAGCGGTCGCGACGGGTCGATGACCGGGGTGCCGACCGGCTTCAAGGAGCTCGACGAGCTCACCAACGGCCTGCACGGTGGTCAGATGATCGTCGTCGCCGCTCGACCCGCCATGGGTAAGTCCACGCTCGCGCTCGACTTCGCGCGGGCGGCGTCCATCGGTCACAACCTCCCCTCCGTCTTCTTCTCGCTCGAGATGGGCAAGAGCGAGATCGCCATGCGTCTGCTCAGCGCCGAAGGTGCCATCCCCTTGCAGAACATGCGAAAGGGAAATCTCGACCCGCGCGACTGGACCACGGTCGCCGCCACGCGAGGACGCATCAACGACGCTCCGCTCTACATCGACGACAGCCCCAACATGACGCTCGTCGAGATCCGCGCCAAGTGCCGTCGCCTCAAGCAGCGCGAGGGCCTGCGCATGGTCATCATCGATTATCTGCAGCTCATGACCTCGGGCAAGCGCGTCGAGTCGCGTCAGCAGGAGGTCTCGGAGTTCTCGCGAAGCCTCAAGCTCATCGCCAAGGAGCTGCAGGTTCCGGTCATCGCCCTGTCTCAACTGAACCGTGGTCCGGAGCAGCGCACCGACAAGAAGCCCGCCATCAGCGACCTGCGAGAGTCCGGCTCGATCGAGCAGGACGCCGACATGGTCATCCTGCTGCACCGCGACTCGGTCTACGACAAGGACGTGCGTCCCGGTGAAGCCGACCTGATCGTCGCCAAGCACCGTAACGGTCCGACCGCGACGATCACGGTCGCGTTCCAGGGGCACTACTCGCGCTTCGCCGACATGGCTCCCGGCGGCGACTTCAATGTAGGTTCCACGCCGAAATGACATATTCCACGGGTAGTTGGCAGGCACTTGGCATCCCTGCCATTTGCTGTGGACGATTGAGGGGTTCGGTGTGACTGATGCCAGCGAGACGGTGACCAGTCCACTGAGGCTCGAGTCGCTCGTTCCACGGTTCGTGAGCGACCAGCACGGCACTTATCGCGACGAGCTCGTCGACCTGCTCACCGACGACGATCGACGCGCGCGCGTATGGAATATCGCGTTGACCGGGGGGTACGGCAGCGGGAAGAGTAGCGTGCTCGCGGGCGTGCGAGACCAGCTCGGCAAGCGCGTGGTTGAGATCTCACTGTCGTCGCTCAGCGACGTCGGTGTTGAGCGTGGTGACGACCTCAACAACTACATCCAGAAGGAGATCGTCAAGCAGCTGCTCTATCGTGAGCGCCCCAGCCGCGTCCCGGGATCGAGGTTCAAGAGGATCAGCAGGCTGCCAGTAGGGCGAACGCTGGTTGCATCCGCGCTGGTCGCTGTCCTCATAGCACTCACCTTATGGATCACAGGTTGGGGAGCACCGTTCCAACTCGCCCCCGCCAACGAGGGCATGCGAGTCCCATTGCTGCTTTCTGCAGCGTTGATCGCCGGCGTGATCGCGTACGTGGTTATGGCGCTCCTGCACAACCGGATCCGAATCGACAAACTGGGAACCTCAGCGACGTCGGTGAGCCTGACCGCGGAGTCCGACGGTGGCAGCTACTTCGATGAGTACCTCGACGAGATCGTCTACTTCTTTGAAAAGACTCGTCGCGACATCGTGATCATTGAGGACCTGGACCGGTTCGAGGACCCGACAATCTACGCGTCTCTGCGTGAGCTCAACACCGTGCTCAACACGTCGCGACAACTTCGAAAGCGTCCGGTCCACTTCGTTTACGCTGTCCGGGACAGCATCTTCGAAGACCTTGAGGTGCCGCGCGATACGCCGGATGGCCCGGACGCAGCACCGGGCGTGTGGCAGGCCGACCGCGGACTGTCGGATGCGGCGACGCAGCGAACCAAGTTCTTCGAGCTCGTTGTCCCGATCGTGCCGTTCATCACACACCGCTCGTCTGCCGACCTCCTGTTCGATCTGGCCGCCGAGGTTGACTCGGCGATCTCCTTCGAGGCGGTCCGCGTGGTGGCGAAGCACGTGACAGATATGCGGCTTCTGCGCAACATCCTGAACGAGTTTCGGGTCTTCCACGCTCGTGTGCTGGCGGGCGGAAAGCTCGGCGGGCTCACCTCAAGCGGGTTGTTCGCGCTTGTTGCTTACAAGAACACCCATATGAAGCAGTTCGAGCTGATCCGGGTCGGATCAAGTGAGCTGGACGTGCTGTACCGACGCTCGCGAGAAATCATCGCGAGTGGGATGGATACTGCGTCGGCGACGCTCGCTGCGCTGCGTGAGCAGGGTACGCAGATTGCAGCGACTGATGCGCGCGCTGAGCAACTTGGCGCTGCGCTCCAAGATCTTGTCGAACGCTGGCTTCCACGGGTACATAGGCGTGGACACACTGCGACCTATCGAATTGGCGGAGCCGATTGGGCACCCGCCGCGCTCAGTACTGCCCGCTTCTGGGAAGCGGCAATCGACTCCGGCCACGCTCTGCAGGTCGTCGTGAATGGAGAGGTTCTTTTCGAGCTCACCGCTGACGAGATCGCTGCGGATCTGGGCGTGCCCGTCCCGGCGCGTTGGAGCGACCAAGTCGTCGCCGATACCGCGGCGGCTTCTGAGGATGCGCGCGCTGAGCTGCAGTGGTACCGCACGGCCGACTTCCAACAGTTGCTGATGCGACAGACGAGTGACTCTTCCTCGAGACTTATCCGCGGCACCGTCGACCCGCTTCTGCACGACCTCCTCGCAGAAGGGCTGATCGATAGGAACTTCGCACTCTACGCTTCCGAGTTTTACGGCGTCATTGCCTCTGCAGCCGCGATGACCTACGTGATCCAACACCTGCAAGCAGACACCCCGGATCACGACTACCCACTCGACGAGAAGGACGTCGACGCGGTGCTCGAGCTCGGCGGCCCGCGCGCGTTCGAATCGACCGGGCTGTTCAACATCGCGATCTACGACCAGCTGCTGGCGCGAGAAGACGGTCGGTTGGCGAAGAACATCGCCGCTCTCGCCGTTGCTGACCCCGCCGCCGTCGGCTTCATGCGCAGCTATTTGCAGCGTGGTCGGCTCCCAGCGACGCTCATCAGTCGCGTCGCAGCGCAGTGGGACGGGGTCTTCAAGTTCATCGATACTGAAGGACCCGCCGTCGCGGCGGATCAGCTCGATCTCGTCGTCGCCGCCTTCGAGTCCTTGAATCCAGAGCTGGAGTACGAGGTACCCGACGACGTCAAGCGACTTCTCGCTGAGAACCCAGGGCGCCTCACGGAACTGAGTGCTGACGGTACGCCCCAGCGAGCGACTGCTGCGCTTACCCAACTCGGCGTCAGTCTCGCAGATATCCGAGCGCTCCCACCGGCCGCGCAGCGGTCTGTCGTGGTCGCGCGCCGTTACGAGGTAAATGCGCCGAACCTCGAGGTGGCAGTCGGCGGGGGTGACATCGCGCTCGATGCAATCATGCAACTCGAGGATCCGACGTTCGACCACGTTCTCGGGCACTTCGAGGCGTACCTGTCAAGCATCGACGCATCCCACCGCCCGAGTATCACCGACGTTGACATGGCAGTGGATGTGATGGAGGCCGCGGAGCTTTCAAGGGCCGGCGCGGCAAGCGAGATCGCGCGGCGGATGCCCGCGGAGATGCTCATCCGAGACATCAATGCAGTGCCGGCGACGCTGCTTCCCGTTCTTGCTGAATCACACCGATTCCCCCTCACCTTCGCGAACGTCACGAACTACATCGCCGTACGCTCCCTGGACGCTCCTCTGATCGAGTACCTCGCTGCTTCGCCCACTCTCGCCGTCCCGCCAGAGACCGACGTGACCGCGCGCATCACTCTCGCCGCGCGCCTCGTCTCTGAGGATGAGCTCGATGTCGCCGCTCGTGTCACGCTTGCCGGACAGCTCGTAGACACGGTCCCAGCATCACGATCGATGGGGGATGAGGCGGATCTTGTCACGGCACTCATGAACGCAGGATTGCTCGACGACAGCGCTAGCACCTTCCAAGCTCTCGCCACCGCGCACGCACAGGAAGCATTTGTCGTGGAGTCTCAGACGGCGCCAGACTGGATCGTTTCGTCGAACGCGTCGGCGACATTGGTGGCGTCGCTCCTTCGCAATCCCGATGTCTCACCCCGGGTCAAGACTCTGCTTGCTGATGCGATTCCTCGAAACGCCGCTTGGGGATCAACCGATGTGCTTGAGGCGCTCGGCGCCTGGGCGGAGGTGACCCGCGAGCCCCTACCAGCCGAAACTCTACAGTTGATGCAGATGTCGGGAGCGTCGACCAGCTCAAAGGTCGCTGCGCTCAGCGCATCCGTGGCGACCGTGCCCGGCCTCGTACCGCAATACGTGGCCCAACTCGGCGGTGCGTACGCCGAGGTTCTTCAGCCCGCAAACACTTATGTCGATCTTCCGCTCGTCCCAGATCCGACACCGTTCCTGGAGTTGCTCAAGGACTCGGACACCGCCGTCTCATCCTTCAATGAAGTCGACGGCGTCATGCGTGTATACCGACACCGCCCGAGACCCAACGGTGACTAACCTACGATGCGGAGCGCTCGGTAGCGCGATCCTCTTCGACGTACTGGCTCGCCGCATTCCACCAGGGATTCTCGCGGACCCGATACAGAATGGTCCGCTCTCCAGGCACGCGCTCCACGAACTCGATGAAGTTCGCGCGGCGGAGCTTCTGGATCAGCGGATGCACGATTCCAGGAGAGAGTCTCGTCGCGTCGGTGATCGTCTTCGATGAGAACTTCCCGCCGCGCAGGCCCGCGATCTCGACCATGACGCTGTACATGTAGCTGTTGCCGAAGACGAGCCGGGATTCCTCCGGCGCGATGGGCTCCAACATCGTCATGTCCTTGAGTGTCGCACACGCGGCCGACGTGGGGTTCAGGCGGGCCTGCGCGCGTTGATTTCGTGGTCCCTATATTTGTATCCCTGACGGTGACTGTTGTGTATATGACATCGACTACAGTGAATGTCACATTCATTGGTATTCGTAAATCGCATATACCGAAGTAGCCCAGGAAATCAAGAGCGCGATCCTGAATCGTAATTCGCGAATCTATGGCAGAAGCGTGCATTCTCCCGGACCGATTCGACCCTCACGCTGGCTTCATGACGGCGCGCGAGCAACTCGAGACGCGGGGCGGAACGCGCCAGGCGGATGTCGGGCTGATGGTTCGCAAAATGGGTGGCGAGGTGGACGTTGTTCCGCTGCAGTCAGCTCGA
The DNA here is from genome assembly GCF_040223885.2 of Microbacterium sp. WHRI 7836. Lineage (NCBI taxonomy): Bacteria > Bacillati > Actinomycetota > Actinomycetes > Micrococcales > Microbacteriaceae > Microbacterium > Microbacterium sp. WHRI 7836. The sequence continues at coordinate 3,733,800 of NZ_CP168171.1, read as the reverse complement.
TTGAGCGTCTTCGACGCCGCCGTCCCGTGGCGTGAGTTCCGCTGGTACCGGGGGCAGCGGCACTTCTCGGGCAGCTACTGGTCGGCGACCATGCAAGCGCATGTCGGGTACGAGTCGCGACTCGAGTACGCGAACCTGCTGCTGGCCGACTTCGACCCTCGCGTCGACTGGATTCTCTCTCAGCCGTTCCTCCTCGAGGGGGAGGACAAGGGCGCACGCCGTCGCCACATTCCCGACTATCTGATGGTCCACGCGGACCACACCGTCTGCGTGGTGGATGTGAAGCCCGCCGCGAAGCTCACCGTCCCGAAGGTGCGTGACTCGCTGAGCTGGTCGCGGCGCGTGATCGAACCGCACGGGTGGGAGTACCGCGTCCAATCCGAGCCCGATGAAGTGTTGCTGCGCAACGTCCAGTTCCTTGCCGGCTACCGCCGGTCGTTCCAGTTCGCCGGCGGCGACGTCACCGCCGCGCTCGGCGAGCTGAGATCGCCCATGGCGTTCGGCGAGGCAGTGCGCGCGATCGTGCCCGTCACCGGCGGGCTTCTCGCAGCACGCGCGCTCGTCCTGCACCTGCTGTGGGCTCGCCGGCTGAGCACCGACCTGACTCGACTTCTGAGCGCCACGAGCATCGTGACGCGGGCCTGAGATACCACCACCTCAACACTTGAAGGAGATAGCGATGAGCAGCACGTGGACCCTGAAACCAGGCGTGGATATCGTCTACGACGGCGACGCCTGCACTGTTGCGGAGATCTGCGATGGCGCGGTCGTCGTCCGCACTCGAACTGGGCAGGTTCGGCGCCTGCGGATGATCGACCTCCTGCGCCCCCGCGCTGAGGGAGGTACGACACGCATCCCCGGAAACAGTCGCGATGAGGACGCGGCTCCACTGGGTGTCGTCTGGGCCGATGCCAGCGACGCGGCCCGCGCGGTGTCCGCCGAGCGCGCTGATCATGTGCGAGAGGTCCTCACCGGCTACCGGTCGGGGGCGGCCGAGATCGCACGTGAGGGCGAACCGAAGCTCGCCTACCATCCGGAGCGTCGCATCGAGGAGCGGATCGCGGCGAAGGCGCTCGAGCTCGGTAAGGGTCGCCGGACCGTCGCGAGGTGGGTGGCGCGGTATAAGGATGCCGGCGAGATCGGACTGATCGATCACCGCAAGGCGCAGCCGGGCAATCTGCTCGTCAACTTCGACGACCGCTGGGTCACGGCGGCACGTGAGGTCATCGATGAGCAGACGCCGGAGTCGAAGGTCGCGAAAAGCATCATCATCGCGAGAGTCAACGCCCGAGCCGACCGCACCCACGGGCCAGGTATCGTCGCCGCCCCTTCTCGAAGCGCCGCATACAAGATCCTCGACGAGCTCTCCCGTGGCCGCGCGACCTTCTCCGGGAGCACCAAGCGCAAGCGCTCCAACGCGAACCGGCCGCCCGCTCCGTACGGACGCCTGCACGCCACCGCGCCCGGCCAATACGTTCTCCTCGATACGACGCCGCTCAACGTCTTCGCCGTGGCCCCGGTGACGGGCAAGTGGGTCGCCGCAGACCTCACGGTCGCGATCGACCTCTACTCCCGCTGCATTCTCGGCATGCGGCTGACGCCCGGCTCAACGAAATCCATCGACGTATCCGGCGTGCTCATGGAAGCGTGCCAACCCTTCGACACTCCCGCGGAGTGGGGCACGAGCGCACGCTGGCCCTTCCACGGTGTCGCCGGTTCCGTGCTCGTCGACCCGACGCGCATCCGCGTCCCGCGGTTCGTCCGTGCGGGGATCCTGCCCGACACGATCATCGTCGACCATGGCGCACCGTACCTCTCGGAGCACGTGACCAGCGCGTGCGCACGCCTGGGCATATCCATCCAGCCGGCCCGCGTCTACCAGCCCACCGACAAGAGCCCTGTCGAGAGGTTCTTCCGCACCCTCGACACGTTCCTCCAGGAACTCCCTGGCTACAAGGGCGCGGACGTCGGCGGCCGCGGCGACGACGTCGAAGCCGACGCGGTCTACACGGTCCCGCAGCTGGAGCAGATCATCCGCGAATGGGTCGCGACGGTCTACCACCTCCGACCCCACGACTCCCTCGAGGATCCCCGCCTCCCCGGCGTCAAGCTCAGCCCCGCCGAGAGATACGACCCGGGGCTCGCCGTTGCCGGGCAACTGCGGATGCCGATCGACCGGAGCGTTCTCCTCGAGCTGCTGCCGGTGGTGAAACGGCAGTTCAATCACTACGGCGTCGAGATCCACAAGCTGCGCTACACCGGAGACTCGGTCGCGAAGTACCGCAACCGCGCCCGGTCGATCCACCGAGACAAGGGCACGGAGTGGCCGTTCGTGGTCAACCCCGACGACTTGACGCAGATCTACTTCCACGACCCCGAGGACGGCACCTGGCACACCCTCGAGTGGGAGCACAAGGGAGCCTTCGACACACCGTTCAGCCTCGACGCGCTGGAGTACGCGAAGAAGATCGCGATCCGCCAGGGTCGCCCCTCTCAGGTCGACGACGTCGCCGCGCAGCTGCTCGAGGACTGGGGCGCGGGACGCGCGCTCACCCCATCGGAGAGGCGGATGAGTTCCCGCATGGCCGCGCAGCTCAACGAGAAGGATCCCGCGGCTGACGGGGTGTGGTCGCTGCGCACCGTGCAGCGGATGCTCGAGGCCGAACTGAACCCCACCACAGATCTCGGACGGGAGCTCACCGGCGAGGTCCGCGACCCACGCAAGCGCGTCGACATTCCCGAAACGGGCGATGACGACGACGAGGACGACATCGACGAGCCCACGATCCGATCCGACTACCACTTCGAGCCGATGGAGATGATCCAATGACCGCCACAGTCCCGGGCGAGCACGACGCGCCTCGCCGGCAGCGGAGCCTGTCGACCTACGAGGGATGGAAGGACTTCGCCGAACGTCCCCCGCGCGATAAGCCCGCGTTGCTAACGACCGAGCAGCTCGGATCGCTCGGCCCGGACGAGTTCGCGCGGTACAACGCGGACCGGCGGGCGTGGCACGCGAACATCCTGCTGCGCACCCGGCAGGTGCACGGGGTGCACCTGCAACTGGGCGACATCCTGGACAGCAACCTGCAGGACTCCGACCGGGTCAAATCCGCCGCCGCCCTCGACGCCCCACCGGCCCTCGGGAAGTCGACGGTGGTCAACACGTTCGGGCGCGACTTCCACCGTCAGCGGATCGCGGAAGTGGGCGAGTACCTCGACGAGGATCGCGACATCCTCCACCTCCCGGTCTGCCACATCACCGTCCCAGGGCGCCTCACGATCAAGGGCCTGCACATGATGATCCTCGGGTTCTACGCCCACCCCGCGACCGCGGGCATCCTGCACCGTTCGATGGCCGGCCGAGATCTGGCGCGGGCGGCCGCGGACTGCATCGAACGGCACGACACCCGCCTCGTGATCATCGACGATCTGCACTTCATCCAGATGCGCACCCGCGACGGTGTCGAGGTCGCGAACCAGCTGAAGTGGCTGTCCAACGAGTACAGCGCCACCTTCCTGTTCGCCGGCGTCGCGCTCCGCGAACGCGGCCTCGTCGGCGAGGGCGCGACCGGGAAGGAAGCGGCGATGGCGCAGACGTTCCGCCGCTGGACCGTGCTCAGCCTCGACCCGTACAGCCTGCGCACCAAGCAGACCCGCCAGGAGTGGGACAGCCTGCTCTGGCACATCGAACAGGCCCTCGTGCTCGCGGACGCGCACGAAGGGATGCTCGTCGACATGTCGCGGTACCTGTTTGCCCGCACCACCGGCAACATCGGCTCGCTCATGGACCTCATCCGCCGCGGCGCGTCCCGCGCCATCCGCACCGGCGCCGAGCGGATCGACCGGAAGCTCCTCGACGACATCCGCATCGACGAGGGAGCAGAAACGGAGCGCACCGAGCTGCAGGCCAAGCACGACCAAGAGGATCGGGCACGCCGTGAGCGGCGCCGACGCCGACTGAAGAGCGACGGCGCCGAAGAGACCGGCGAGGAGGCCGCCTGATGAGCGAGACGGCCGGTGCCGTGCGCGTCCTTCCGTTCCGGGTCCGCCCCTTGCCGGATGAGCCGTTCGACTCCTGGCTGGAGGCCTCGGCGGCCGCGAACCGCGCGACTGTCGCGGAGATGGCGTGCGCGCTCGGCCTGGTGGAGCAGGAGGGCGGCAGGGCGGTGTCAGCGACATCGTGGATGGCCGCGCAGTGGGCGACCGAGCTCACCGATGAGCAGGCGTCCCGGCTGGAGCGGTCGACGGGGATCCCGGCGGCGCAGTTCCAGGAGATGACGCGGATGCGGTTCGCACGCCACGCGATCCGCTACACCCGGCAGGGACGGATCAGCTTCCGCTGCCCCGTCGGCGGGATGGCGGGACGGTACTGCCCCGAATGCCTGGCGGACTCCGGAGGCAGGTGGCGGATGTCGTGGCAGTTCCCATTCACCTTCGCGTGCGTCAGACACCGCCGCATCCTCGCCGACAACTGCCCGGTGTGCCACAAGCCACCGCGTCACACCGGGCACCCGCTCGCCGGGATCCCACATCCCGGGCACTGCCACAATCCCGTCGCCGGTGCCGGGACGGGCCCGATCGCGAGCCGCTGCCGCGGCGACCTCACCGCGCATCCCGAACGCATCGCCGCACCCGACCCGGCGCTCCACGCACAGCGCCGAATGATGCAGATCCTCTCCACCGGCGAGGGCCGGTTCGGGATCTATGCGGACGCCCCGCAACCCGCGATCACCGTCCTCGAAGACATCCGTCTCCTCACCCGCGCCGCAGGAGTTACGCTCTGCGATGGCGGCGACCTCGACATGCCAGAGCTGGAAACGGACCTCCTCGCGGCGGTGCCTCGAGACAAGCATGAGTGGACGTGGGCGGGACCGCCCACAGCGGCCGGCGGCGCGGTCGGTACGACGATCGCGATCGCCGCACTCGAAGACCCCGACCGTGCGGTTCGGCTGCTGGCTGGGCGCCTCGCGGTGAGCACGTCGTACACCGGTCAGACGCCGCAGCTGCAGCGACTGATCGCCGCGTCCCTCGGACGCACCCGACGACCGACGCTGTTCCTACAAGCTGCGCCAGCCTCGGACGTAAACCCGGAAGAGCGGGCACGGAAGGTGCCCGCACAACTCTGGGATGAATGGACGAACGCGCTCACCCCACGCCGCATCAACGGCGACGTCGCCGCCTCTGCGCTGGCCGCGGCCGTCGTGTTCACCGGCACACGGCTGACCCACTCCGCTGCCCTCGCCCTCCTGGACTCGACGGCGCCCATTCGTCAGGTCACTCATGTGATGCGCGAGTTCGGGAGGCCGGGCGCGGAGACGCCCGCCCTCGCGGCGATCCTCAACCTCGCCGCCTACCTCGACAGCCACGAGACACCGATCGACTACGCACGCCGCCGCAGACTCGACTGCACTGAACTCCTTCCCGAAGAGGAATGGCAGCAGCTGTGCGCCCGACTGAATGTCCACCCCGGCTCCGGCGCCCGACACCGCCATGCGCGCGCCCACCTCTACCGGGCCATCACCGGCAACTCGATGCGACGCGCACCGGAAGCATGGGACGCGGCCGGGATATCTCCGCGGACGGTCACGACGTTCACGAAGACGCTGCCGGACACCGTGCGCCGCGAGCTGAACGATATCGGCCGCGCCTTCCTGCTCCGCCGAGGGATCGACGAGCCACTCAGCTGGGCGCCCCCGCTGTCGACGCACATCGAACCCGCCGTCCGCAGCGACCCCGTCGGTGAGTGGGCGACGGCCAGACCCGTCCGTGGCGCACTCGACACACCATCTCGCAGCCGCGAACTCATCGCCCAATACGGTGAGGGCGCGACCACCTATGAGCTCGCACGGCGGACGGGAGTATCGCGGCAGACGGTGTCGCGTGTGCTCGCCGACGGCAACAGCACCCTCCGCCGCGGACGGCCCACCACGTTCGTCATCGACGAGGCTTGGCTGCGCGAGCGGTACGAGAAGGAAGGGATGACGCTGCGACAGATCGCGGCGCTCGTCGGCTGCAGCGCTCCCACGATCGCGCACCGCATCCAAGCGGCAGGCATCACGATGCGACCCGGCCCACACGACCGCACCCCTCACCCACTGGCCGGCCGGTCACGGCTCCTCCAGCGCGCCCTCGTCGGCCGCCACCCCATCGAACGCGCGCGCCGATTCCTCATCGCCACACAGCACGACAACGTGCGCGCCGCCGCGGCGACCATCCGCACGACCCAAAGCTCACTGAGCGCCCAGCTCGCAAGCCTCGGCGCCGACGTCGGCGGGGGCCTGTTCGTTGCCGCGGCACGCAACAGGCCGATGCGCCTCACCCCACTCGGCGAACGGCTCGCTCGCGAGCTCCATCGCGCCCTCGCCGCCGACCCCCATACCCAGACCACATCACCTACCGAAGAGAAGAAGGCATCATGACCGAGAAGAAGCGGACCTCCAGTCGTCTGCAACGGGCAGCACGGGAGCGCATGAAGGTGACAGGGGAGAAGTACACCGCGGCGCTGATGGCCGTGACGGAGGACGCCGGGTCACAGACTGAGCTCAGCTCCCCGCCGACCACGCCCGCTGGTTCACTGCGCGCGTCCGTCGACCCCGAGGCGCGGCGGTGAGCCCCGGCTCTACCGAGGATGGCGAGCCGGTCCTCCAGCCCGACACGATGCAGTGGAACAACTCCGGGTGGACCGAAAAGCCGTGGTCGGCACCTCACCTGGCGCCGCTGTTCACCGAGCTCACGTCAGCGAAGAGCGCGCCGAGCTGGGCGCGTCGCGCTGTGAAGATCATCCACCGGTACACCCGCGAGCACGGCGAACCGCCGACGTTCCGCGAGCTGTTCACCGAGCTCGCCGCACAAGACCCCGACTACGCCGACCACGAGGAGGCGTGGTCGTCACGCGCAGTCCGGAGCCTCGTGATGGTGCATTGGCGAAGGCAGGGATGGGTGCGCTACCGGACCGAGACGCGCACTCTCCGATCCGGCCCCACCGCGAACGGCGACCTGTTCCCGGCTACCCGTCCGCCTCGTCGGGAGGGAGCGCGGCGAGAAGCTCCTCGAGAACGATGACGAGCTCGTTGTATCCCTGTGTGTAGAACAGCGCGTCCGAGCCCGGGGTTTCGCCGCCGACGATATCGGCGAGCACGGTGCGCGCTTCCCGAGTTGCGGCCTGCAGTCGTGTCTCGATGTCCGGCAGGCTGCGGATCCATTCGTCGATGACGGTGAAGCGGATGGGCGTGAAGTCGTGGGCGTCGACGCCGACGTGGAACTCGTGCCCGTGGGGGCCGTGATCGCGGGCATGCGTGTGACCGTGCAGCAGCGGAACGCCCTCGTCGCCGCGTGGGCGGTGCGTCGTATGCCGGTCGGTGCCGTGCGAGTCGCCGCTGTAGGGATAGTGGGATGCCAGGATCCGGTACCCGCGGCGGGTGCCCTCGATGACCTCGGGGAGTATGCTCCACCCGGCCGCCTCGTACAGCGGGGCGAATCGTTCGATCGCGCGCCTTGACTGTGTTGCCGGCGAAACTCGGTCGTGGTTGCCGGGCACGAGAAATCGTCGCCCGTTCAGGTGCTCGGTCAGCCCGACAGATTCCTCGATCGGTCCGAGCGCGAGGTCACCGAGATGAAGGACGATGTCGTCCGGTCCCACGACCTCGTTCCACCGTCGCACCAGCTCCGCGTTCATCTCTTCCACGGTCGCGAACGGGCGGTCGGCGAGTTCGCTGATCCGTGCGTGGCTGAAGTGCTGGTCCGAGGTGACGAAGTCCACCTGGTCGAAGTCAAACCACGGATACTGGCTCACACCGGCCTCCTTCGATGAGCGTGGCCCTCGAGAAATCTAGGGATATCTATCGTTTCGCTAGACGGGTGTAGATGTTCCTAGAGATCATCGAGGTCGACCCCGAAGCGCGCCGCCAGATCCTCGAGCGGTTCACCGCTCATGCCATCCCGCTCACGCACCACCCGCTCGACCTCGCGGTCGTCGATTGCTTCGACCAGCTCCTCGAGTACTCGGTCGATGTCGCCGCCGTTCGCGGCGGCGACTCGCGCCACTTCCCTTGCCGCGTCAGCGAGCGTGTAGAGACGCTCCCAGGGGTGGTCTCCGTGACGGGCGATCGCGACGGTCTCACGAGTGTAGGAGCGGTCGTCCCCGGCGACGAGCCAGCGTTCCTCGCCCTCAGCGGTGATGAAGAAATCGACCACACACTCACCGCACGGCATCTTGTAGACGCCCGGTTCGGTGGGCGCCGCCTCGGTCGCACGCGTGATCATCTCGCGGATGACGCCTTCCCAATCGACCGCCGGTTCATCGTCGCCCATGGTGACCTCCCGAAGTAGAACAGAGAAGTGTCTCACTTCGGCACCGCGGCGTCTAGGGCTCAGCCCCGTCGCGTTCGCGCATCAGTTCGCTTGACCACCGATGGTCTACCCGAGCTGGTGGGCAAGAATCACAGCCTGCACGCGGTCGCGGACGCCGAGCTTGGCGAAGATTCGGTTGATATGCGTCTTCACCGTTGCGGGTGATGCAGTGCCTGGCTGATCTCGCCGTTGGAGAGGCCGAGCGCGATCGCGTTGAAAACGTCGCGTTCTCGGGGGGACAGAACCGAGAGGCCCTGTCCGCCCGGGACGGGCTGGTCGCGGCCGGTGTAGGCGTCGATGAGCTGCCGTGTGATGCGGGGCGTCACGATGGCATCGCCTCGAGCGACGACGCGTACGGCGTCCACGAGTTCTTGGTGTGTCGCAGTTTTGACGAGGAACGCACTCGCCCCCGCGCGGAGTGCCCCGAAGGCGTACTCGTCCAAGTCGAACGTCGTGAGTACGATCACGCGGCTCCGCAGCCCGCCGTCGACAATTGCGCGGGTGGCGTGGATACCGTCTTGACGCGCTGTGGGTGACGGAACGCCGCACCCGACTGTCGGCCGGCTATCTCGACCGGCGGTTCGCGGAGCTGCGGGACGAGGCCGGCTTGTCAAAGGCCCTGACTCTGCACAGCCTCCGGCATTCGTACGTGACGCACCTGCTCGAGTTCGGCTACGCCGACCGATTCGTCCAGGAGCAGGTCGGGCACATGCATGCTTCGACGACCTCGATCTACGCCTCCGTCAGCTCGGACTTCAAGAACCGGGTACTCGCGGACGCATTGAAGGCCCTCATCGAAGGAGAAGCAGATGACCGTTGAGCTCGAGACCGCATGGAGCCTCCGCAGCGTGATGGCCTCGCGCGGGATCTTCCAGACCTCCAAGCTGAAGCCGTTGCTCGAGGAGCGGGGCGTCGACCTGTCCCGGGAACAGGTGTACCGACTGGTGACGCAAGCACCGCAGCGGGTTCGCATCGACGTGCTCGCCGCGCTGTGCGACGCGTTGGAGTGCTCGCTCGACGACCTCGTGCAGGTCACCCGCCGGGAGGCTGCGGCCCCGGTCGCGGTGGGTGAAGAGGCGACGCGGGGTGCGATCGGCGATCTGCGGCCCGTGCGGGCCACGATCCGTCGCCCGAGCTCGAAGTAGGCCGCGGTGGCGAAGCCTCCGCAGGAGCCCAGGGTTGCTGAGGTCGCCGGGCTCGTCCACGCGATCGCGCCGGAGATCCCGGTGGAGCGCCTTGTTGAGATCGTGGCTGAAGTCGCACCCGTGCCGCTCACCCAACGGCGTCTCGAACTCGCACTCCTCAAACAACCTGGAGTCCTCGAAGGGCGACACCGGAACGTACCGGTGACGGTGCAGGATCTGGCCCACGCTCTCGTGAACGAGGGTGCCGGGCGGGTCGTCTTGCCTACATGCGATTCCTGTGGACGTGCCGTTCGGATGCCTCACAAGACGCAGACCGGCGGTCGCCACTGCTCGCGCTGTGAACGGAATGCCCGATCGGTCGCGTGTGCCAGATGCGGACGAGTTCAGCCCGTGCAGCGCACCGTCGATGGGCAACGGTTCTGCCGGGACTGCTGGCGAGCCGATCCGCGGTCGTTCGGCGACTGCTCGCGATGCGGGCAGAACGCCACGATTATCGTCCGTCGCCCCGCGCTCGTCTGTCTCGCGTGCTACACCGCGCCGGTCAAGATGTGCGAGCTCTGCGGGGAGCCGGGCCGCGTAGCGACGCACCTGGACGGCCGACGGGTCTGCGCCCGCTGCTACTACGCGATGCGACGCCCCCAGCCGTGCCCGGAGTGCGGGCGGAAGGTGTTCCTCACTGGCTTCATGAATGGGCACAAGGTCTGCGCCGAGTGCGCAGGAGCTCCCGTGACGATGGCATGCCCGGGATGCGGGACGATCGAAGAGGTGCGCAAGCACCGGCTATGCGTAGAGTGCCGGCGACCTATCGCCATCCAGCAACTGCTTGCTGACGACAGCGGAGAGATCCGCCCCGAGCTGCACCCGCTCGCGGAGTATCTGGTGACGCACCACGGCAGTGCGATCTCCCTCGAGCGGTGGCTGTACAAGAGCCGCTGTGCGGTCGTCCTCCGTGAGCTCGCCGATGGCACGCTGCCCCTCACCGCGGACGCGATCATGACCAGAGCGCACGCCGGCCAGTCCGTGGCATTCCTGCTCTCGCTCCTCATCCGCTCAGGCGTGCTGCCCGATTTCGACATCCAAGCGGCGAGGTTCGAGCACTGGTTCCAACGGTGGCTTCCGACCGTCCCCCATCCCGAGGACCGGCTCCTCCTACGGCGGTACTGCACCTGGGAGCTGCTGCCGTCGGGCAGATCACTCAGGGGCAGACCAGCTACGGCCGTCCGATCCGGCTCCACCTATCAGAAGGTGCGTGCGGCGCTGAAGCGGTGCGCGGCCCTCCTGCAGCAGATCCGCGCGAGCGGCGAAACGCTGACGACATACCCGCAGCGATCTCTCGACGGCTTCCTCACCGGTTCGCCCTCACAACGGGATGCCCTCGCGCCGTTCACCCGGTGGCTGCGACGGCACCGCCTGAGCCGCCTCCGGGTCGAGTTCCGCAGCCATCGCCTCGAAGGGCGCGACTACGCCGCCGACCATCGGTGGACGATGGCACGCGCGTTCATCACGCGAGACGACATGGATCCCGTGACGCGAGTCAGCGGATTGCTCGTCCTGTTCTACGGGCTCCACCTGACCCGCATCGCAGCGATCACCCGCGCACAAGTCGATACGACCGCGCGCCCCATGACGCTGACGGTCGGAACTGAACCGATCGAGCTGCCCGAAGTCCTCGCCGAAGCAATGGTCCAGCTGCTCGACGGCAACCGCTCCGACACTTGGCTCTTCCCGGGCAGGAACCCGGGCCGACCGATCACCCCCGGGCCGCTCAGCCGTCGACTCCGTCAAGAAGGACTCCTCGCCGGCAGCACTCGTGTCACCGCGCTGATGGACCTCACCCGACAACTGCATCCTCGAATCGTGTCCGACCTGCTCGGCATCACGGCGTCATCAGCTGCCGCCTGGGCACGCCTCTCCGGGGGCGAATGGTCCGACTATCCCGCGCTGCGCTCAACCTCGACCTGAGCACCAATGGCCTCCCGCTACGCTTGCGCCTCCAGTGGGACTGCCTGAATTATCGGACAGACCCCCGGGCTTGGCTACAGATAGCGGCAGACCTGATCCGAGCTGCACGTGTCGGGCTCGACGTGCTCGGCCTGGTCGCGGAGCCCGGCGAGGGTGTCGCGCAGGTCGTGGAGCTGCCTGAGCTGCTGGTCGATATCGGTGAGGCGTGCGTCGAGGAGGTCGCGGACGTGGCTGCAGGGCGCTTGGCCGTGGTCGCGGATGTGGAGGATCTGCTGGATCTGGGCGAGGGTGAGTCCAGCGGCTTGGCCGCGGTGGATGAAGTCGATTCGGGCGATGGTCTCGGCGGTGTAGTTGCGGTAGCCGCTGGGCGTGCGCCCGGCCGGCGGCAGGAGCCCCTGGTCCTCGTAGAACCGCAACGTCTTCGCCGTGGTGCCGGCCGCGTCGGCGAGCTCTCCGATCCGCATTCCCCGCCCCCCCTTTTCGCTGGTCGCAAATTTCGTGCTTGACCTTCCCCTGTGGTGGAAGGTTCATGATGAGTGTATCAGCGGGATGTTCCAAGATGTCCAGGGAGGAATAAGGATGCCATCGAGGTTTGATCTGGCCGTGATTGGGTCGGGTGGCGCGGCATTCGCCGCGGCGATCCGCGCCACCACACTGGGAAAGTCGGTGGTGATGATCGAGCGCGGCACGTTGGGCGGCACGTGCGTGAACACGGGGTGCGTTCCGTCCAAGGCGCTGCTCGCGGCCGCCGAGGCCCGCCACGTGGCCGCGGATGCGGGCTCCCGGTTCCCGGGGATCGCCGCCACCGCTGGCCCGGTAGACATGCACGGGCTGGTGGGTGGCAAGCAGGACCTGGTCGAGGCGATGCGGAGTGAGAAGTACATCGACGTGGCAGAAGCCTACGGCTGGCCGGTCCGCCAGGGCGAGGCGGCGTTCGCCGGCACGCCGGATGCGTCGGTCCTCGAGGTCACCGCCGCGGACGGCACCGTCGAAACCATCGAGGCCGCCCAGTACCTCATCGCCACAGGCTCCCGCCCGTGGGCTCCTGCCATCGAGGGGCTGGACGGCGTCGACTTTCTCACCTCGACGTCGGCGATGGAGCTGTCCGAGGTGCCTGACTCGCTGCTGGTGCTCGGCGGGGGCTATGTGGCGCTGGAGATGGCACAGTTGTTCGCCCGGCTCGGCTCGAAGGTGACTCTGCTGGTGAGGTCCCGGCTGGCGTCGAAGGAGGAGCCGGAAGTCTCCAAGGCGTTGCAGGAAATCTTCGCCGACGAGGGCATCCGAGTGGTCCGCCGCGCCATCCCCACCCGCGTCACCCGCGACCCGGGCACCGGCCAGATCGTCGCCGCGGCCGAGGTCTCGGGCGGCGTGCAGGAGTTCCGTGCCGACGAGATCCTCGTCGCGCTCGGCCGCGCCCCGGTCACCGACGGGCTCAACCTCGAGACCGTGCAAGTGAAGACCGGCGCGGCCGGAGAGGTCGTGGTCACCGACCAGTTGCAGTCCTCCAACCCTCGCGTCTGGGCGGCTGGGGATGTCACCGGGCACCCCGAGTTCGTCTACGTCGCAGCCCGGCACGGCACGTTGGTCGCCGAGAACGCCTTCACTGACGCCAGCACGTCGGTCGACTACACGCGGATGCCGCGGGTCACATTCACGAGCCCTGCCGTCGGCGCGGTCGGGATGACCGAGAAGGAGGTCATCGCGGCCGGGATCCGCTGCGACTGCCGTGTCCTGCCACTGGAGTACGTGCCCCGCGCGCTGGTGAACCGGGACACCCGCGGGTTCATCAAGATGGTCGCCAACGCGGACACCGGCGAGATCCTCGGCCTGACCGCGGTCGCCAAGGACGCCGGCGAACTCGCCGCCGCAGGTGTCCACATCCTCGGCAAGACCATCACCGAGGTCGCCGACGCGTGGGCCCCGTACCTGACCACGGCCGAAGGCATCCGGATCGTCGCCAAGGCCTTCACCACCGATGTGTCGATGCTGTCCTGCTGCGCCTGACCGCGCGCCAGACAGCGGATCCACCCCATCAGAAACTGGAGCCTCGCCCGCTCCTCGATCGGCCCGCCCGGGTCGAATCGATCTCCCCGGCCAGCGGCGACACGATCCGCGTCACCGTCGACTCGACCGCCGGTGTCACTAGCGTGGAACCGGCGACCGCGGTGGTGTCCTTGGTCAGCCCCGAGGCCATGCACTCGATTCGCTCCTCGTTCTGCAACCAGGTCCACTACTTCGCTTCCCGCGAGGACGCCGCCGGATGGCTCACGGAACACCCGATGGCCCAAATCCTCACGGTCGCCGATGCCTTCGAGGTTGGCAGCACCCTGATCACCGAGATGCTCGAGCGCCCCCGGACCGGTGCCGACGAACTGTCTGGAAGCTGCTGCGGTCCCGAGACCTGCTGCTGAGACGGCACCACGAGAGGACAGAACACCAATGCCTCCCAACCAGGACGACCAGCGAGGCGGCCGTGGCCTGCTCCTTGAGGCCGTCGCCGCACTGCTCGTGGTCGGCTGCTGCGCCCTCCTTCCACTTCTCGTCGTCGGAGGCACGATCACAGGGATCGGCACCCTCCTCCGCAACCCGTGGGTGATCACGGGCGGTGCCGCACTCCTGATCCTCGCGGTGGTTGCAAGCATCGTGATGACAGCGCGTGCCAGGCGACACCGCCGCGAAAACGACCCCGACTGCTGCCCGCCCCTTCGCCCGACCATAACGAAGACAGACCCGAGGCGAAGGGAAACCGGAACCAAATGATCATGGCCATTAGACCCCGGCATACGGCCCGCCCGATAGGCCCCTAGCCAGCAGGCAAGTCGCCGATCAACGCGCGCGAACTCTGATGTGAAATCTAAAGGTCATCCGCATGGTCCCGGATCAAGCCGTCACGCGGCGGCGACGTCCTGCGCGGTCACGTGCTTGCCTTCCGCGTCGACGCGACGCGCAGGCCGTTGAGGATCACGATCACCTCGGCGATCTCGTGCACCAGCACCACTGCCGCAAGCCCCAGGACGCCAAAGAGGGCGAGCGGGAGCAGGGCGGTGATGATCAGCAGCGACAGGATGATGTTCTGGTTGATGATGTGCCGCCCCCGACGGGCATGGGCGAACGCGCGCGGGAGAAGCCGCAGATCGTGACCGGTGAAGGCCACGTCGGCCGACTCGATCGCGGCGTCGGAGCCCGTCGCGCCCATCGCGATCCCGATGTCCGCGGCGGCCAGCGCAGGGGCGTCGTTGATGCCGTCGCCGATCATCGCGACCGGCCCCTTCGCACCGAGCTCTGCGATCGCGGCGGCCTTGTCTTCGGGGCGCAGCTCGGCGCGGACGTCATCGATCCCTGCATGCGCAGCGAGGGCGCGGGCGGTGCGGGCGTTGTCGCCGGTGAGCATGGTCACCCCGATGCCCTGGGTCGCGAGGGTGCGGACCACTTCAGGGACCTCGGGGCGCAGCTCGTCGCGGACGCCGATCGCGGCGACCGGGACGCCGCCGCGGTGGACGATCACGACTGTCATGCCCTGCTCCTCCAGCCCCGCGACCCGGTCGCCGAGGGTCCCGGCGTCGAGCCAGCGCGGGCTGCCGACGGTGATCCGCGCGCCGGCGAGCTCGCCCTCGATGCCGTGCCCGGCCTGCTCGGTCACGCCCTCCGCCGCAGGGGCATCCGGCGCTGCGGCGGTGATCGCGGCGGCGAGGGGGTGGGTGCTGTGCTGCTCCAGAGCGGCCGCCCACGCCAGCGCCTCCGCCTCGCTCACACCGTCCACGGTGAGGACGGCGGTGACGGCGGGCTCGTTGCGGGTGAGGGTGCCGGTCTTGTCGACGGCGACGTGGCGGATCACGCCGAACCGCTCGAACGCGGCACCGGACTTGATGATCACGCCGAACTTGCTCGCCGAGCCGATCGCCGCGACCACGGTCAGCGGCACGGAGATCGCCAGTGCGCAGGGCGATGCCGCGACCAGCACGACCAGGGCGCGGGTGATCCACAGCTCCGGGTCGCCGAGCAGCGAGCCGATGATCGCGACCAGGGCGGCGAGGATCAGCACGCCCGGGACGAGAGGGCGGGCGATGCGGTCGGCGAGGCGGGCGCGGTCGCCCTTCTCCGCCTGAGCCTTCTCCACGAGGTCGACGATCGTGGTCAGTGAGTTGTCGGTGCCTGCCGCGGTCGTTTCGACCTCCAGTGCCCCGGCGGTGTTGATTGCGCCGGCGGAGACGGCATCGCCGGGTTCGACCTCGACCGGGATCGACTCCCCGGTGATCGCGGACGTGTCCAGGCTGGAACGTCCCGTGCGGACGACGCCGTCGGTCGCGATCCGCTCACCCGGCCGCACCAACATCAGCTGCCCGACAGCCAGATCCTTCGCGGCGACCTCGACCGAGACGCCGTCGCGGCGGATGGTGGCGGTCTCCGGGACGAGCTTGAGCAGTGCCCGCAGCCCGCCGCGGGCACGGTCCATCGCCTTGTCCTCCAGCGCCTCGGCGATCGAGTACAGGAATGCCAGCGCTGCGGCCTCCTCGACGTAGCCGAGGATCACCGCGCCGACCGCGCTGATGGTCATCAGCAGCCCGATGCCGAGCTTGCCCTTGAAGAGGTTCCGGATCGCGCCCGGCGTGAACGTCGACGCGCCCAGCAGCAGGCCGATCCAGAACAGCACCAGCGCAGGGATCTCCATCCCGGACCACTCCAGCGCCAGACCGGTGAGGAACGCCACACCGGAGAAGACCGGGACCATGATCCCGCGGTCCCGCCACCAGGGGCGCTCCGCCTCCTCGGCCTCTTCGCCGACTGCGGTCTCAGGCTCGTCGTGCTCGCAGCCGCACGCCGCGCTCACGCGCCCGCTCCCGTCCCGCAGCAGCCCGGCACCGTGCACGAAGCGTCCATGCAGGGCGCGTGCTCGTCCACCGCGAGCGTCACGTCCACCAGCGCGGTCAGCGCCGCCGCGAGGTGCGGGTCCGCGATCTCGTAGCGCGTCTGCCGCCCTTCCGGCTCGGCGACCACGATGCCGCAGTCGCGCAGGCAGGTCAGGTGGTTCGAGACGTTCGAGCGGGTCAGCTCCAGCTCACGCGAGAGCACCGCCGGGTAGCTGGGGCCGTCGAGCAGGGTCATCAGTATCCGGGAGCGCGTCGGGTCCGCCATGGCCCGGCCGAGCCGGTTCATGACGTCGAGACGTGGAGCAATGGTCAGCATGCACTGATCATACAGTGTTGACTGAACTAATCCCAGGATGAATAGTGCACCCTGCGACATTCGGCCCTACCAGTAACCCCGCGGGCGCGCAGCAGCAGCCCGGCGTTTTCGAGCGCGCCGAGGACGCGGACGATGCTGGTGGTGTTGCAGGACACCACCCGGGTCAGGTCCCGACCGAGCGCGGTGGCGTAGTTGGCCTGGGCGACGAAGGAGTGCCCGGTGGTCGAGTGCGCTTCCCCGCCCTGCACGATCACCTTTACTCCCGCCGCCTGGTAGCGGGGCAGGTTTCCGGCGGCGACGTGCTTGGGGGTCGTATCGACGATCACGTCGCTCTGCGCGAGGAGATCGTCGAGGGTTCCCTCGGGGCGGATGCCGGTGTCCACCATGCCGCTGTGCGCGTCGGGGGTGGCGGCGAATACGGGCAGCCGCGGGACGGCGGATTGTATTCGCCAGTCGGTGACGATGTCCGCGACGCCCACCAGGTGCATGTCGGGTTGGGCGTGGACGGCGTCGGCGACCCTCTTGCCGATCACTCCGTACCCGTTGACGCCGACTCTGATCCTGTCCATCTTCGTCTCCTTTCGTGGTGTTCTTGAGCCGTGCGCGGGTCAGGGGCGGGGTCGGCGGCGCCGCAGCGTCCACAGCAGATAGCTGCCGAGGGCGCCGATCGTGCCGGTCCCGGCGCCGATCAGGACGCCTTCCCGGGAGCGCCATTTCGTGTTCCCGCCGACGAGGGTGCCGATCCCGCTGATCAGCGCGGCGGCGATCATTCCCGCGACGACACGGTTGCCGACGCGTTCGGCGCGCCCGACGAGAGGTTCCAGCTCCGTCGCGCGCAGGTGCACCTCGAACCCGCCGTCTTCGAGGAGATGCCGGAGCCGGCTCAGGGTGGCGGGCAGCTCGGTGAGCAGTGCCCCGGTGTCGGCTCCCGCGCGCGCCCATCGCCGGGCCAGAGCCGGCAGGGACAGCTGGGCGCGGGTGAGCTGCTCAGCGTAGGGCTGCAGGGCGTCGAGCATCTGGAAGTCCGGATCCAGCCGCGCCGCGGTCCCTTCGGCCATCATCAGCACTTTGAACAGCAGCGCCGTCTCCTGCGGAAGGTGCAGCTGGTGCTGCTGCAGGATGCCGAGCAGCTGCTGGAGCATGATTGCGAGGGTGATCTCCGACAGCGAACGGCCCCGGTAGCGGGCCGTGAACGCGGTGATCGCCTGCCGCAGCCCTGCCCGGTCGACGACGTCGGCGGTCCGGGAGAGTTCTATCAGGGCGGTGGTGAGGGTGTCCGGGTCGTCGCGGGTGAAGGCGAGCACGATGCCGGCGAGGCCGTCCGTGGTCTGTTCGGTGAGCTCCCCGACCATCCCGAAGTCGATCAGCGCGAGCGCGCCGTCGGGCTGCACGAACATGTTCCCGGGATGGGGGTCGGCATGGAAGAACCGGTTGTCGAACACCATCGTGAGCACGATGTCGGCACCCAGCCGCGCGAGTGCGACCCGGTCGATGCCGGCGGCGTCCAGGCCCTCCAGGTCGTCGATCCGCACCCCGCTCATCCGCTCCAGGGTCAGCACGCGCGAGGTCGTGGTCTCCCCGTGCACGCGGGGAATCCGCACCCGCGCCGCGTGGGCGAACTCCTGCGCGAACCGTTCGGCGTTGCGGGCCTCCTGCAGGTAGTCCAGCTCGGCACGCAGCGTGCGGGAGAACTCCTCCACCAGCCCGGGCAGGTCGTACTGCCGGATGGCATCCCAGCGCCGGTCGGCGCGGTCGGCGAGGTTGCGGAGAATGTCCAGGTCTTCATGCACCTGCGCGACCACGCCGGGCCGGCGCACCTTCACGACGACCTCGGTGCCGTCGTGAAGAGTTGCCGCGTACGCCTGCCCGATGGACGCCGCCGCCAGCGGCACCGGGTCGAACTGGGCGAACACGTGCTCTGGGTCGGCGCCGAGCTCTTCACGGAGCACGTCCCGAATGCCCTCCCACCGTGCCGCGGCGACGTCGTCCTGCAGTTTGGCGAACTCGGCGACCCATGCCGCGGGGAGCAGATCGTGCCGGGTGGAGAGGATCTGGCCCAGTTTCACGAACGTCGGCCCGAGCTCCTCCAACGCGACCCGCACATGCTCGGGGTTCGTGTAGGGGTCCTCCTGCCGGGCGTGTCCGAGGGCGCCGCGGTGGAACGGCACCAAGCCGCCCAGGCCCAGCACGCCGGCCAGGACGCCGAGTCCGTGCCGGCGCAGCACGGCCCCGATCTGCCGGTACCGGCTACTCCCCGCGCCCATCAGCTCACGCCCCTCTCGGCTGGAGTGCCGGCCGATGCTCGTTCGAGGATGAAGTCGACGCGCGCGTCGGGGGCGAGTGCGGGGACGGTGACGACGGGAAAGCCCAGCTCCTGGTACACCAGCCCGAGCAGGTCGTGGATGCGCCGCTGCGCGGCGGGGTCCTCGGTGCGCGCGTAGTCGGACGCCAGCGGGAGCAGGTCAAGCAGGAACACCGTCGCGTACCGGGCGCCGGCCAGCGCGCCCAGCAGGGCGGTGCCGGGGGCGAGGCCGAGGAAGCGGTAGTAGGCGAGCGAGTCCGGCGGAGCACGGTCCAGGAACACGGTCTGTTGCGGGTCGAGGGAGCGTTCCTGCTCGATCTGCATGTCGACGACGGCGCGCTGGAACTCGCTCTGCCGTGCCCGCACCTCCGCGGTGCTGCGCCCGGTGATCCGTTGCAGGTCGATGTAGTGGCGGGCGTGCTCGATTGTGGTCGTGTACCCGCGGCCCCGCAGCAGGTTGACCGTGGTGGTCTTGCCCGAGCTGGGACCGCCCGTCACGACGTGCCAACGGGTGGTCTGTGCGGGCCGCGGCTCCTGGATGCCGGTCATGACCTCACCCTACACCCTGTACCCCTACAGGGTATGGTAGATTGTGGGTGGAGGTGCGAGATGGCACACGGGTATGTGGACAACAAGCCGGCGCTGCTGGCGCGGCTGAGCCGCGCGGAGGGTCAGGTGCGCGGGATCGCGCGGATGATCGACGAGGACGTGTACTGCATCGACGTGCTGACCCAGGTGTCGGCGGCGACGAAGGCGCTGGAGTCCGTCGCGCTGTCGCTGCTGGAAGACCACCTCGCGCATTGCGTCGCGCAGGCGACCGCCGAAGGCGGCCCGCTCGCGGAGGAGAAGCTCCGCGAGGCGAACGCCGCGATCGCGCGCCTCGTGCGCTCCTAACGTCGTCCCCACTCACATCGTTCAACGCTCTTGAAGGGAGCACATCATGACCGGACAGGGATTCCAGGACCTCGGCCTGCAGGCGACCAGCACCGGCGGTGGCTGCGCCTGTTGCAGCCCCACCTCCCACGCCACGGCAGCCACCGACACCGGCGCGCCGGCGCAGCAGACGGCGGCGGGCGAGACCGTGTCGGCGCAGTTCCTGGTGGAGGGGATGACCTGCGCGCACTGCGTGCGTAGCGTCACCGAGGAGGTCTCCGCGATCGACGGTGTCTCCGACGTCGCGGTCGATCTGCACGCCGGTGGCGTGTCCACGGTGACGGTGTCCAGCGCGACGCCGGTGGATGCGGAGCGGGTGCGGGCGGCGGTGGAGGAGGCCGGGTACAGCCTCGCCGCAGCCTCATGAGCACGCTGGACGTCGATCTCGACATCACCGGGATGACCTGCGCGTCGTGCGCGACGCGGGTCGAGCGGAAGCTGAACAAGCTGCCCGGAGTGGAGGCGACGGTCAACTTCGCCACCGAGAAGGCCCGCGTGCACTCGGAGGCCCCGGTGCCGGTGGAGGAGCTGATCGCGGCGGTCGAGCAGGCGGGGTACGGAGCGAGCCTCCCAGCCCCGCCTGTGCCCGACACGGCTGAGCAGACCATCCCGCGGGACGATGAGCTGGCGTCGCTGCGGCAGCGGCTGATCGTCTCGGCGGTGCTGGCGGTGCCGGTCGCGGTGCTGTCGATGATCCCCGCCCTGCAGTTCACCTACTGGCAGTGGCTCACGCTCACCCTGGCCGCGCCGGTGGTGGTGTGGGGGGCGTGGCCGTTCCACCGCGCCGCGGCGATCAATGCCCGGCACGGGGCGGCGACGATGGACACTCTGATCAGCGTCGGGGTGCTGGCCGCGTTCGGCTGGTCGCTGTACGCGCTGTTCTTCGGCGGTGCGGGGATGCCGGGAATGCGGATGAGCGTCACCTTCGTCGGCACCCCGCAGGCCGGTGGCCACGAGGTGTACCTGGAGGTCGCCGCGCTGGTGACCGTGTTCATCCTCCTCGGCCGCTACCTCGAGGTTCGTGCCAAGCGGCAGTCCGGCGAGGCCCTGCGCGCCCTGCTGGAGCTCGGCGCCAAGGACGCAGTGATCCTCCGCGAAGGCACTGAGCAGCGCGTCCCCGTCGCACAGCTCGTTCCGGGTGATGTCGTGGTGGTGCGGCCGGGTGAGAAGATCCCCGCCGACGGCCTCGTCACCGAGGGAATGTCCGCGGTGGACGAGTCGATGCTGACCGGCGAGTCCGTGCCGGTCGAAGTCGCCCCCGGCTCCCGCGTGGTCGGCGCGACTGTGAACACCGGCGGGCGCCTGCTCGTGCAGATCACCCGCGTCGGCGCCGACACCGAGCTGGCCCGGATGGCGCGGCTGGTCGAGGAGGCGCAGACCGGCAAGGCCCAGGTGCAGCGCCTCGCCGACCGGGTGTCGGCCGTCTTCGTCCCCATCGTCATCGTCCTCGCCCTGGCCGCGTTCGCCGGGTGGCTGATCGCGGGGGCGCCCTTGGAGGTCGCCTTCACCGCCGCGGTGACCACCCTGATCATCGCCTGCCCGTGCGCGCTGGGGCTGGCGACGCCGACCGCTCTGCTGGTCGGCACCGGCCGCGGCGCCCAGCTGGGCATCCTCATCCGCGGACCCCAGGTGCTCGAGCAGACCCGCCGCATCGACACCGTCGTGCTCGACAAGACCGGCACCATCACCGCCGGCACCATGACCGTCACCGGCATCCACCCCGCTCCCGGCACCGATGAGGCGGAGCTGATCCGGTTCGCCGCGGCGCTCGAGCACGGCTCCGAGCACCCCATCGGCCGCGCCATCACCGCCGCAGCCGACGGCCCGACGGATGCCGTGGAGTCATTCGCCGCCGAGGCCGGTCAAGGCGTGCAGGGCATCGTCGACGGCCGCCTGGTCGCCGCCGGCCGCGCCTCCTGGATCACCACCCAATGGGCGCTCCCCATCCCCTCAGGCCTCGCCGCGACCATCGCGGCGGACGAGGCGGCGGGGGCGACGGTGACGGTGGTGGCGTGGGACGGGCAGGTGCGCGGGGCGATCAGCGTCGCCGACACCATCAAACCCACCAGCCGTGAGGCGGTCGCACGGCTCCGGGAGCTCGGGTTGACCCCGATCCTGCTCACCGGCGACAACCCCGGCGCCGCCCGCGCGATCGCCAACCAGGCCGGGATCGAGGACGTCCGCGCCGGGGTCACCCCGCAGGGCAAGCTCGACACCATCCGCGACCTGCAGGCCGCGGGCCGGGTGGTCGCGATGGTCGGCGACGGCGTCAACGACGCCGCAGCCCTCGCCGCCGCCGACCTCGGGATCGCGATGGGCACCGGCACCGACGCGGCCATCACCGCCGCGGACCTGACCATCGTCTCCGGCGACCTGATGCTGGTCCCGGACGCGATCCGGCTGGCCCGCCGCACCCTGGGCACGATCAAGGGGAACCTGTTCTGGGCGTTCGCGTACAACGTCGCCGCGATCCCGGTCGCGATGCTCGCCCTGCTCAACCCCATCCTCGCCGCCGCGGCAATGGCGTTCAGCAGCGTGTTCGTCGTCACCAACAGCCTCCGCCTGCGCCGCTTCCGCCCCCTGCCCACCCCGACCCGTGCCGGCGCCCCCGCCACCCGAGAGCCCGCGCCCGTCCAGGCCTAACCATCGCTCGAGAAGGAGACACACCATGTCCCACGACCACGACCACTCCGGGCACGACCACACGCACGGGCACGACCATGGAGGACACGAGCATGGTGCGCACGAGCATCACCATCACGAGCCGCCGGCGGGGGCGACGAACCTGGTGACCTGTCCGGTGATGCCCGGCAACCAGGTCGACCCGGCCTGGGCCGAGCAGCGCGGCCTGTTCCGCGACTACCAGGGCAGCCGGTACTGGTTCTGCTGCGCCGAGTGCGGGCCGCTGTTCGACGCCGACCCGGCCCGCTACGCGCACGCCGCCTGACCGGCCAGATAACCCGGTCGGAGATAGAGGGTGGACACGGCGGTCGCGCTGGTGCAGGCGTACCTGCGGGTCAACGGCTACTTCACCGTCGCCGAATACCCCGTGCTGGACGCCACCGGTCCCGGCGGTCCCCGCACCATCACCGACCTGGACATCCTCGCCGTACGGCTGCACCGCGCACCGGGAGCGTCCGGGACCGTCGACGCACCGCTGGACCCGGCCCTGGGTGCCGGGGGCGGAGCGGACATGATCGTCGGCGAGGTCAAGGAAGGCCGCCCGCACCCCAACCCGGCGATGCGGGACCCGGCCGTGCTGGAAGCCGCGTTCACCCGGTTCGGGTGCTGCGCCCCGACCGATGCCGCCCGGCTGGTCGCCGAACTGCTGGGAACGGGACGGACGGTGGCGCCGGAAGGGCGCACGATCCGCACGGTCGTGTTCGGCAACCCCACCTCCCCGCCCGGGGCGGGGGCGCCGTGGCACACCGTCCCGTTCGCCCGGGTGCTGCGCTATCTCGAAGACCACCTGAGCGCGCACTGGGGCATCCTCGGCCGCACCCAGATCAAGGACGACACCCTCGCCCTGCTGGCCCTGCGGGAGAAGGCCCACCGCGCCGCGACCGGCGCCTCCCGCCAGGGCACGGACCGGTAGGGCGGGTCATGGCGGGGGAGCGTGTGCACACGCAGGGGGAGCCGGTGTGGGTGCGCACCCGTGGCGGGCGCGCACCCTATGCGATGGTGCTGCCGGGCCCCGCCGGGGCCCCGGGTGCCGACGGTGGTGTTCGAGGCGGGATCGGCGGCGACCCGCTCCACCTGGGCGTCGGTGCAGACCCGGGTCGCCGCGTTCACGCGGGCCGTGGTGTATGACCGGGCGGGGCTGGGTCGGTCCGTCCCGGATAGTGCACAGGGCGCACCCTGGACCGGATGGCCGACGACCTGAACGATCTGCTGGACGGCCTCGAGCCGAGCAGCGGGTTCGTGCAGGTGGGGCATTCCGCGGGCGGCCCGGTGGTGCGGCTGGCCGCGTCCCGCCGCCCGGACCGGGTGGCCGGGCTGGTGCTGGTGGATCCGACCGATGAGGCAGCGGACCTCCTGTTCGGTATGCGGTTCCGGGTCGGGGAGAAGATCGTGATCGCCGTGGAGTGGGTGCTGGCCCGGGTGGGGATGCTGGAGCGGTTCTTCCGGTTCCTCGGGGAGGGGATGCCCGAGGATGTGCGGGCCGATCTTCACCGGGAGGCGTTCCGGCCCGCGGTGGTGGTCACCCAGGGTCGGCAAGCGCGCACCTTCCTCACCGAGCTGCACGCCTGGCAGGGCGACCCGCCGGCGCTGCCCGATGTCCCGGTCACCGTCATCTCCGGCAGTCTCGCGGACGGGATGCCGCGACGGGTCCGGGATGCCGCGACCGCCGCCGGGCGGTATCGGGCCGCACAGTCCCGGCAGGGCCGGCACGTGGTCGCTGCCCGCTCCGGCCACTACATCCCCGCCACAGAACCAGATCTGATCGCTGCGGAGATCCGCCGCCTCGTCCTCCCACCCGCAGGATAACCCCGGGTTGTCTGGCGGGCATGCCTAGTCAGGCCACAGCAGGGGTGCGCCGCCGCCAGGCGATCGCGCCGGTGAGGGCGAGACCACCCAGTCCACCCCACAAGGTGACAGCGGAGACGCCTTGCCCGATGAGGACGGCGGGGGTGATGCCGGTGCGCAGGTCGGTGTCGGCGATCAGCGCCCCGGCCTGTCCGGCGGGCAGACCGGTGAGGGTGCTGCCGTCGGGGCGGATGATCTGGCTGGTGCCGACGGTGGAGACGTTCACCACGGTACGGCCGGTCTCCACCGCGCGGATTCTGGCGACCGCGAGCTGCTGCAGGTTCTCGTCCGTGCCGCGGAAGTCGGCGTTGTTGGTCTGGAACACCAGCAGCTCCGCACCGGCGGTGATGCTCTCGGCGATGACCTCGTCGTAGATCACGTCGAAGCAGATCGCCAACCCCACCGGCACACCGCCGACGGTGACCAGCGGCACGTCCGTGCCGTGCGCGTAGTCGCGTTGCAGCAGCCCGACCAGGTCGGGGGCGAGCAGGGTGTAGAACGCCCGGTCGGGCACGTACTCGCCGAACGGCACCGGGTGGCGTTTCGCGTGCGTCTGCACCTGCTCCCGCTGCGGCGTGGCACCGGTGGTGGCCGGGTCCCACAGGAACGACGTGTTGTAGATGTTGCCGCCCGCCGTGGTGGCCGCGTTCGCCAGCAGCGGGGCACCTGCCCGGGTGCTGATGCCGGTGAGATACTCGGCCAGCCACGGGGTCTGGAACGGGTCAGCATCCAGCCCTTCCGGCCACACCACCAGATCCACATCCGCGTCGAGCACCGGGCCGGTCGCGTCCCCCTGCGCCCGGGCGATCGCCCCCACGGTGCGCTGGTCGAAGTACCCGGACGGGCCGTTGCCTTGCACCGCCCCGACCCGCATCGTCCCGGCCGGTGTGGTGGGAAACGCCGGGACCAGGACCAGCATCAGGGTGGTGACGGCGGGTACGGCGGCGGGGAACGGGCGACGCCACCGGCCGGTCCGGATGGCTTCGATCGCGGCGGCGACGGTGAAGACCATCAGGAAGGTGAGCCCGCTCACCCCGACCCAGGACACCGTCTGAACGAGGGGGCTGTCGGCTTGGGTGATCCCGAGCCGCGCCCACGGCAGCCCCCCGTACGGCCAGGCGCCCAGCAGCACCTCCCGGCCCGTCCACAACGCGGCCACCAGGCCCGGCAGCAGGAGCAGGCGTCCGACCGGGCCGGGGGCGGCGCGCGGCACCCACCGGTAGGCGAGTGCCAGCGGGATGATCCCGACCGCGGTCAGGGTCCCTTCCACCACGGTCAGTGCCGCCCACGGCACCGGCCCGAGATACCGGGTCGTCCAGGACACCAGCAGCCCGAAGAACAGCAACCCGAACACCGCCCCGACCGCCACCGCCCCCCACACGCTCCGGCCGATCAGGGCGAGAAGCAGCAGCCCGGTCGCGGCGAACGCGGCCGGCCAGAATCCCACCTCCGGGTAGGCGAGATCCATCAGCACCGCCGCGGCTGCCGCGACCGGCAACGCCATCGCCAATGGCATCACCGCCCGGGCGCGGCGGTTCGGCGGGGTGGGTTGGGGGCGTCCGTGCGGGTCCTGGAGGGTCGTCGGGGTGGCGGTCATGGCCGGTCCGCGATGGTGCGGGCGATTACGGCGGCGTCCCGGGACACCCCGGCGAGGGTGTCCGCTCCGGGGCGGCTGTGGGCGGGGATCCCGGCGACGAACAAGCCCGGCAGCCCGGTCATCGCCGGGCGGGACCGGGCTGCGGTCGCCTCGGCGGGGAGCCAGTCCTCGCCGGGGTCGTACCCGGTGGCGAGGATTACCGAGTCCGGGGCGAGGGTGCTGCCATCGGCGAACGTGACCTGCCCGCCGTCCGCGCCGGTCACCGCCGGGGCGACCGCCACACCCGCGTGACGCAGCGCATGGTAGCTGTCGCCGAACACCGGCTGCACGGCGGGTGGGTGACCCAGCCAGGACGAGCCTGCCCGGGCGTGGACGGGGAAGGTACGGGCGGGTCGGTGCGGGCGCCGGGTGCGGACCGCGAGGGTGACCTCGTGGGAGGTGGATAGCTCTCGCGCCAGCTGCACGCCGCTGTTTCCGCCGCCGACGATCAGCACCCGCCCGGTGGGCACCTGCCGGGGGAATTGGTAGTGGGCGCTGTGCAGCACCACCCCGGGCACCCGCAGCTGCTGCGCCCACGCAGGGATGCGGGGGTGGGTGGCGGCGCCGGTCGCGCACACCACGTTGCGGGTCTGCACGTCGCCCTCTGCGGTCTGCAGCTGCAGCACCGACCCGTGACCGACGCGTTCCACCCCGACCACACGCAACCCCCAGAACGGGTCCACCCCCAGGGTGTGCTGCACCTGGTCCAGGTAGTTCGCGATCTCATCCGCCCGCGGGTGCTCGTGCGGGTCCACCGGTAGAGGCCGGACTGGCAGCGTGCTGTGGCGGGCGTCGGATAGCAGCCGCATCGAATGCCACCGGGACGCCCAACTGCGTTGCCGGTCCGTGGCGGCGTCGACGACCACGAACTCCTGCTGCGGCCGGAACCCCAACCCGATCAGCGCGGCGGCCACCGCGAGCCCGGCCTGCCCGGCCCCGACGATGATCGCCCGCCGATGCGTCAACCCCGACCGCATCACCACCCCCTCCCCGCAGAAGAGGGCCGGGGCGGGAACGGACGGAGGATGATCGCGCCGGCGCCGCGGCGGGACGGGGCCGGACGGGGCCGAGCGGGGCCGGGTGGGCGGCGGTGACCGGCCGCAGCCGTCGGCACCGGACCGGCGAAGGGGGCCGCCGTGATACGGGTCGTCAAGACATTCTCCAAACCTAGAAATCGGCATCACACAGCGCCCGCACACGGGCGGGCGGGAAGACGCCGCCCATGGGTGGGCGGCATGCCGGATCTCAGGTTCGGGAAATCGACAACAGCAGCAGTGAGGGCGCGGCCGGACGCCGCGACACGGGCACCGGCACCAGCAGCGGCGCGCGCACCGGACGGGATACCCGCAGTATCCGCAGCCGGCCCTGGAGCCGGGAAGCCGTCACGGCCGCCAGTACCAGCAGCGTGCACACCACCCCGATCAGGCACCCCCACGCCCCGGACGCATCGACGGACACCCCCGCAGAGGGCGACGCCGTCCGGCCCTCCACCGGTGCCCCCGAGTCTGGGGTAGAGCCGGTCGCGACGGGGGAGCCCGCACTGGTGTCGGCGTGCGCGTCAGCCGTGGTGTGGGAGGTGGTCCAGCCGCCGATGATGAGCACAAGTGCCAGGCCCAGGATGGTCAGCAGCCGCCCCGACCACCACCCCGCCGCGATGACCCGGTCGGGCCGGGATCGGGGGTCGCGGGGCATAGTCCCTCACTGTACCAATCCGACCTTTGCGTCTCCCGGATCTCGCCCGGCCGCAGGCCTTCCACGCCTTCGCCGACAGAGCAGCCACATCGCGTCCACCGGCACGTCGTTCTCGATTATCGGCGAACGACGTCCGTCTCCTGAGCGGAAGGATCAGTGCCCTCGGGGTGCCGTGGTGTCGGTCAAGGCGGGCAGCAGGATCGCCGTGACGCCGTCGGGGTCGAGTCTGCCGGTGCGGACTTCTTCGGCGGCGCCGTTGAGGACGGCACGGGTCGCTGAACTCCGCCGCGATCGTCTCGGCTGCGTCAGGTTCGCCCCACCGGGCACGTGCACCCGTCGGCACCCGAGGCGGCGCCGATTGAAAGAATACCTATAGGGGGTATAAGGTGTGGGGGAGTCGTGTGCGAGGGAGAGGCGGGCGAGGTTGATTCAACCGATCGACTATTTCCTGGTCGCCTGGTTCGTGCTGGTCGCGATCAGCACGATCTGGGTCGGGGTGGACCAGTTCCGTCACAACCCGGAGCCGGCGGTGATGAAGTGGGGCTTCATCCTGGTCACCCTCTACCTGGGGCCGATCGGGGCGCTGCTGTATGTGCTCGCGGACAAGGAGCCACGGCCGGGAGAGCATGAGGAGTTCACCCGGCCGCTGTGGAAGCAGGGCATCGGCTCGACCATCCACTGCGTCGCGG
Organism: Microbacterium sp. WHRI 7836; assembly: GCF_040223885.2. Taxonomy (NCBI): domain Bacteria; kingdom Bacillati; phylum Actinomycetota; class Actinomycetes; order Micrococcales; family Microbacteriaceae; genus Microbacterium; species Microbacterium sp. WHRI 7836. The sequence continues at coordinate 3,705,378 of NZ_CP168171.1, read as the reverse complement.
GCGATGCCACCGGCATCATCGTCGCCGCCGTCGTCGTCGCGTCGCTGGGCCTGCCGATGTGGCTGGATCTGATCATCGAGTACGCCGCCGGGTTCGCGTTCGGGTTGTTCGTGTTCCAGGCCCTGTTCATGAAGAACATGATGGGCGGCAGCTACTGGCAGAACGTGCGCCGCTCGTTCCTGCCCGAGTTCATCAGCATGAACTTGATGATGGCGGGCATGGCGCCGGTGATGTCGCTGCTGATGATGGGCCGCGACATGCGGGCCATGCTGCCCACCGAGTTGCTGTTCTGGGCGGTGATGAGTTTCGGGATCGCGGTCGGGTTCGTGCTCGCTTACCCCGTGAACGTGTGGATGGTGAAGAAGGGCCTCAAGCACGGTCTGATGACCGTCCGCCCCCAGCCCGCCACCCACCCCCAGGAGCATGACGCGCACGCGCAGCACAGCCCGCGGCCGGAGGCGCACGCCGGCCACGACCAGGCGGCGGGCGGTGCGTCGTCGCCGGGGTCGGGGCATGAGGCTCACCAGCCTTCTGGCGCCGGAGCGGTGACCGTGCCGCAGCTGACCGTGGTCGGCGCGTTCTCCGCGATCGCGCTCGTGGTCGGGATGGTCGCCCCCGCGAACGCCGTCAACATGACTCTCAGCGCGCACGACGTCGGTGGGCTGATCATGCCGCCCGGGATGATCATGACCCGTGACACCCCCGCCGAGGCGATGCGGGACATGGCCGCCGTCGACCCGCGGGCCGCGACCGCCGCGTACGACGTGGACACCCGCGGTGATGAGGTGCTGGAACCTGCCCGCGTCGAGGACGGGGTGAGGGTGTTCGAGCTGACCGTGTCGCAGATCCGCTGGGAGATCCTCCCCGGCGTCACCGTCGACGCGTACGCGTACAACGGGCAGATCCCGGGGCCTCGGCTGCAGGTCACCCAGGGCGACCGGATCCGCATCGACGTGACCAACGAGCTCGACGAGTCCACGACCGTGCACTGGCACGGCCTGGACGTGCCCAACGAGATGGACGGGCCCGCCGGGATCACCCAGGATCCCATCCAACCCGGCGACACCTACCGGTACGAGTACACGGTGAAGCAGTGGGGCACGTTCTTCTACCACTCCCACGATCACGCCGACCGGCAGCAGGCCCTCGGCCTGTACGGGGCGCTGATCATCGACCCCGCCGACCCTGGCCTGCGGCCGCCTGCCGATCGCGAGTACACGATCCAGCTGCAGGAGTGGCTGTCCCGGGAGGGGCTGACCTATCCGGCGATGCCGATGGAAGGGGGCATGCCGAACTACTTCACCATCAACGGGAAGGCGTACCCGGCCACCGAGACCATCGACATGAAGGTGGGCGAGACCCTCCGGGTGCGGTTCATCGGCTCGAACACCAACGACATCCACCCGATGCACATCCACGGCGGCCCGTTCACCGTCGTCGCCCGCGACGGGGCGGCCCTCACCACGGCGCAGCAGTTCCAGGCCGACACGATCAACGTCGGGCCGGGACAACGCTACGACGTGCTCTGGAACGCGCTCGAGCCCGGCCAGTGGCTCATCCACTGCCACATCAACCACCACACCACCAACAACAACGTCGAAACCGACGGCGCTGGCGGCCTGACCATGATCATCAACGTCACCGAATAACCCCACGAACCGAAGAACCGCCGCCGTTGTGGTCGCCGTTGCCGCGTCGAGTCACGTCCGCGCCCTCCGGCAGCACAGCAGGCGGATGCCAGGGGTGCCCAGCTCATCGTGCCCGACCGTTTCGGTTGCCGGAGGCCGAGATCGCCCGCCCGCCCGCAACGGGGCGCGGTGACCTCGCCGTGGTCAGGTGGTCGCGGGAGGGAGGACGCGTCGGCGGCGGGCGACGGTGACGGCCGCGGCGACCGTGAGCGCCGCCGAGACGGCGAGGAGCACGGCGCCGAGGAGGATCTGCCCCGGTGGCGGGGTGGCGGCAGTGACGGGCTGGTAGAGGTTGCGCTGCTGGCTCTGCGGGCCGGTGAGTTGCTGACCGACCGGCACCCACACCTCGAGGGTGCGTTCGCCGGTGGCGAACTGGGCGTACACGAACCACAGCCCCGGTGACGGCAGCGCCAGTTCCCCGGTGAAGGTGCCGGGAGGCGGGGTGCCGGGTTGCGCGCGCAGCGGCGCGGTGAGGTCCTCTCCGGCGCGGCGGGCGACCAACCGGGTCGGGGTGAGGTCGGTGTCGTCGGTGAGGCGGATGCCGGTGATGGTGACGGTCAGCTGCCCGGTGCCGTCGCCGGTGACTGTCATCTGTGCGGTGCCGTAGGCGGTGCCCTGGCCGGGGTCGTGCGCCTGCGCGGGTGGCGGCGGGGCGAGGGCGACCAGCAGAAGGGTGAGGGCCGCGGCCGCGGCCCCGGATCGGAGTCGAGTCCCCGGCCGCACGGTGAGGGCGATCATGCTGACGATGATCACCGTGGTGGTGCCGACGGCGGACCAGGCGACGGGGGTGGGTGGGACGCTGCTGATCCCGGTCCCGGAGGCCAGCAGTTGCAGGGTGGTCACGGCGAGGGCGGCCACCGGCCACCGCCACAGGGGGACGGGCAAGGCCAGCAGGAAGAGCCCGGCCACCGCGACCGGCAGGTCGGGGGCGAGCCACCCCGCGCTGGTGAGCAGCACCCACAGCACCACCCGGAACACCAGGTACCCGGCGACGACGAGGACGATGCGGGTGCGGCCGGGGACCAGGGCGGTGATCACCCATGCCGCGCCGGGCGTGGTCGCCAGCAGCAGCGGCAGGTACAGGGTCTCGGTGAACTGGGGCACGTCGGTGTCGTATTCCATCACGATGATCAGTGCCGCCCCCAGCACGCCTGCGGCCAGGGCGATCCGCGGCGGAGCGGGCACGAGCCGGTCGGTGCCGGTGAGCAGGCCGATCAGCACGCACAGGGTGCCGATCACCGATAGCAGGTGCGGGGGCGACCAGAGCACCGCGTCACGCCCGAACGCGGTGTGCCAGAACGCGTCGGCGGGCGCGGCCGCCGCGGTCGCGCCCGCCGCGGCGACCGCGAGGGCGAACCCGGGAGTGCGGAACACGGCGGCCACGGAGGGGGTGGCGGCCAGCCGCCGCCACCCCCACCCGGCGATCAAGACCCCGACGGTGAGGATCGACGCATACAGCAGCAGGTGCGGGGGGATGAAGGTGCTGTCCCGGCCGAGGGTGGTGTGCCAGGAGTCGTCCCAGTACGCCGACCCGACCCCGGCGGCCGCGGCGGCGGCAGCGACTCAGACGCCCCCTCCCCCCAGCGCCGGGGAGCCGCGGGCCGGGTCCGGCTCGGACGGGATGGGGGCGCGGTCACGGGTGCCGTGCGGTCGCATGGTCTGTCCTTTCTCTGATGCGGAGGGAGCCGGTCGCTGCGGTCGGCGTTGCCGGGCGGCGTGCCCGCCCGGGGTGCCCGTCCTGGCGGTCGGTCGTGTTAGAGGGGGAGCACGGTGGCTCCGATGAGGTTCTGGATGCTGGAGATGAGGAGTGACCAGGCTCCGCTGATCATCGCGATGCCGGTGGCGATCATGAGGACCCCGCCGGTGATGTTGATGGTGCGGATGTGGCGGCGCAGGAACGCGATGCTTCCGGTAGCCCAGTTCAGGCCGGCCGCAGCGGCGATGAAGGGCAGCCCCAGACCGAGGCAGTAGGTGACGGCGAGGAGGGCGCCGCGGGCGGGGTTGCCGGTGGTGAGGCTGAGGGCGGAGATCGCGGCGAGGGTGGGGCCCAGGCACGGGGTCCAGCCGAGCCCGAACGCGATGCCGAGCAGGGGAGCTCCGGCCAGCCCGCTGGGTGGGTGGATGGCGGGTTTCGCGGTGCGTTGGAAGAGCCGGAACACGCCGAGGAACACGAGCCCCATCAGCAGGACCACGATCCCGAGGATGCGGGTGAGGAGATCTTGCCAGCGGATGAGCCAGGCCCCCAGGGCGCCGAACGCGGCCCCGTAGCCGATGAACAGGACGGAGAAGCCGAGGGTGAACAGCCCGGTCCCGGCCAGCGCCCGCCACCGGGAGACCCCCGCGGTGGTGGTGGTGCCGGTGAGGTAGCCGAGGTAGCCGGGCACGAGGGGGAGCACGCAGGGGGAGGCGAAGGACACCAGCCCGGCGAGGAGGGCTAGGGGGAGGGCGGCCCAGATGCTGCCGGCGGTGATGATCTCCCCCATCAGGGGCTCGTCTCGGCGAGGACGGTGTCGATGAGGGCGGCGAGGGTGGTGCGGGTGGGGAGTTGCCCGATGATGCGGGCGGCCATCCGACCGGTGCGGTCCAGGACGATGGTGGTGGGCACGGCGCCGGGGGCGGCTTTCCCGGCGAACGCTGCTTGCACGGTGCCGGTGGTGGCGTCCAGGATCGACGGGTAGGTGATGCCGAACTGGTTCTCGAACGCGGCGGCGGTGTCGGCGCTGTCGCGCACGTTGACGCCGATGAACACGACACCGTCGGGCTGGTAGGTCTGGGCGAGGGCTTCCAGGTCCGGCGCTTCGGCACGGCAGGGCGGGCAGGCGGCGTACCAGAAGTTCACCACGACGACCGAGCCCGCCCACGCGGTGGAATCCGCCTGCTCCCCGGTGTCGGTGGTGCCGGTGAAGGCGACCGGGTCGTCACGCCGGTCGGCGGGGATCTCCCGCACGGTCTCGTCCGCGGACAGATACCCCGGGGACGGGGAGGAAGACAACAGGCCGGGCGTCTGGGCGGTGCACCCGGCCAGGAGCAGGGCGAGCACGCCGAGCACGGCGACCGCGGCGGCGGTGACGGCGCGGCGGGGTGGGCGTGTCAGGGCGGTGGGGGTGCGCATGCGGGGATCACTCCGGTCGGTCAGGTGTTCGTGCTCTTGCTGCTGGGGCGGCGGCGGCCGGCGAGGATCGCGCCGGTGATCAGCAGCAGCGCCCCGGTCGGGTACCCGGCGACCAGGTCGAGCCAGCCGGGGGGCTGGCCGGGGCCGAACACTTCCAGGTGCGCGAGCCAGTGGATGATCGCGACGATCGCGCCGGCGGCCATCAGGGCCTGGCCGACCCGGACGAGCAGTCGGTGTCGCCGCCAGGCGCGTTGCGGGTCCTCAGCCGGGGCGGGTCGGGGGGTGGTGCGGGTCATGAGCGGGGTCCTTTCGCAGGGGGCGGGTCACAGTCCGGAGTAGGAGTGCAGGCCGGTGAAGAAGACGTTGACGACGCCGAAGTTGAACAGCACGGCGGCGAAGCCGACGATGCACAGCCAGGCCGCGCGGGTGCCGGCCCAGCCGCGGGTGGCGGTGGCGTGCAGGTATCCGGCGTAAAGCACCCAGATGATGAACGTCCACACCTCTTTCACGTCCCACCCCCAGAACCTGCCCCAGGCGCGGCCGGCCCAGATCGCCCCGGCGATCAGGGTGAAGGTCCACAGGATGAACCCGACGATCGTCAGCCGGTATGCGAGCCGGTCCAGATCCTCCGGCCCGGGCAGACTGTCACGCAGCCGGGTGAGCCGGGAGGGGCGACCCCGGCGGCGGGTGGTGAGCAGGTAGGTGAGGGAGACGAGGAACGCGAGCCCGAAGAACGCGGTCGCCAGCAGCGCGACCAGCACGTGGATGACCAGCCACCCGGATTGCAGGGCGGGCATCAGGGGGACGACGGGGACGTAGAAGCTGACCGTCGCGACGCCGAGCAGCAGCACGGTCAGCCCGAGCACGGCGCTGCCCAGGTACGCCAACCGCACCCGCAGCGACACGGCCAGGAAAGTGGCGATGATCAGCGCGGTGCCGGTGAGGGAGAACTCGAACATGTTCGCCCACGGCACCCGGTCCGCGGCGACCCCGCGCAGCACCACCCCGGCAAGATGGAACACCCAGCCCAGCACGGTCAACGCGAACCCGACCCGCGCCGCGTTCCCCGCACCCCGTCCGCCACCCGGGACAGCGGCGGTGGGTGTGGTGTCGGGGGCGGGGGTGGGGGGTGTGCCTGCCAGGTTCGGGTCGGTGGTGCGGGTGGCGCCGGCGGTGACCGGCACCCGGGCGGTGACCGGGACGGCAGGGGTGCTGGCGCGGCGGGCGAGGTGAACGGTGTAGGCGACGAACGCGGCGGCGTAGATCGCGATCGCGGAGTACACCAGCATCAGGGACAGGGCGTCAAGGAACGGGGTCATCAGAGCCTCCTCGAGGGGGTGTGGGGGTCGGGGTGAGGCGGGTGGCGAGGGTGTCGACGGTGGGTTGCAGGCGGGGGTCGTCGCCGCGGGCGAGCCCGGCGACCTCCAGCACCGTGCCGCCGCGGCGGCCGGTGGCTGTGCGGACCCAGAGGCGGCGGCGGGGCACGAACAGGGACAGGGCCAGCCCGGCCATCGCGGCGACCGCGGCGATCAGGGTGGGGGTCTGGGTGGGGTCGGCGGCGATCTCCAGCGACGCGAACCGGGGGATCGGGCCGAGCTCGATCGTGCCCAGCCCGTCCGGCAGCGGAACCGGGGTGCCGGGGACCAGCTGCAGGGCGGGGGTGGGGGTGCCGCGCCCGGCGATCTGGGTGAGGGTGCTGGTATCCAGTGCGTACACCGACACCGGGACCCCGGTGTTCAGGCCCAGGTCGCCGACGTACACGTTGAAGGTGACGACCGGGTCCAGCAGGTCCGGGTAGCTGGACGCGAACGCCCCAGAGGCGGTGGTCGCGCGGGTGGGGTACAGCATCCCGACCAGGCCGACCTGCTCGGTCAGCCCGTCGGGAACCTTCACGATCCCCAGGCTGGTCAGATTCGCGTCCTGCGGCAGGAACGGGACCGTGTCACTGAACACGATCTTCCCGGCCGGGTTTCGGACGGTGAGGCTGGGGGCGTACCCGTTGCCGAGCAGGTAGATGTCGGTGCCGGCCACCGGCAGCGGCTCGTTGACCCGGATGCTGGAGGCCTGCCGGGTGCCGCCTGTGGTGGTGGTGACCTGCGCGTCGAAGCTCTTCGGCATGCCGAGCGCGTTGACGTTGTCCAGGACGTAGTCGACGCGGAACCGGTCCAGGGTGAGGGAGAACGTCGGGATCTGCGTGTCGGTGATGAACCGGCCGGCGGTGAACGAGTCGTACGCGATCCGGGTGGACGCGAACGTCTGCCCCTCCACCAGCACCCGCTGCCCGGTGAACCGGAACCCGCCGCCGACGCCGACCACGACCAGCACCGCCAGCAGCGCCACGTGGAACAGCAGGTTCCCGGTCTCCCGCAGGTAGCCGCGTTCGGCTGCGACCGAGTCTCGTCCGTCGTCGCCGCGGACCCGGCGGGTGCGGTACCGCTGCCGACGCAGCGCCTTCTCGGCCGCGTCCAGGACCGCACCGGGGGGCGTGTCGGGGAGGAGGCGGCGGGTGTGGGCGGGCAGGCGGGACAGGTTGCGGGGGGTGGCCGGGGGCGGGGCGAGCAGCGCGGTCAGGTGGTGGCGGATGCGGGGGATGACGCAGCCGATCAGCGACGCGAACAGCAGCAGGTAGATTGCGGAGAACCACACCGACCCGAACACGTCGTGCAGCTGCAGCAGGTCCACCGCCCACATCCAGCCCGGGTTGGTCTTGTCGAACTGGATCACCCCGTTCGGGTCGGAGGAGCGTTGTGGGACCAACGACCCGGGGATCGCGGCCACCGCGAGCAGCAGCAACAACACCAGGGCGGTGCGCATGCTGGTCAGCTGCCGCCACGCCCACCGCGCCCACCCCGAAACGCTCAGGCGCAGATTCGTGGGCTCGTCCACCGGCCGGTCGACGTGATCGGCGGGCAGCTGCGGGGCCTGCTCACTGCGGATCGACACGCGCATCCTCCCTCTCCCGGACGGGTGTGCGGCGGCGGGAGCGCCAGGAGGCGTGGGCGAGCAGCCCGACCCCCAGTGCGGCGGCCACCAGGGCGGTGAGCACGTTCGCTTTCAGCCCGCCGGCGAGCAACTCGGTGGGATCCAGCCGGATGGACTCCAGCGCCGCCCGCCCTGCCCCGTACCACAGCAGGTACACGCCCAGACTCCGCCCGGCGCCCAACGTAATCCGGCCGTGCCGGCGGCGGTGATGCTCGAGCAGCACGATCACGGCGGCACCGGCCAGGTTCCACAGCAGCTCGTACAGGAACAGCGGATGAAACAGGGTCCCCGCCGGGGTCCCCGGCGGGATCGCGGGAGCTGAGGGGTCGATCTGCAACCCCCACGGCAAGGTGGTGGGTCGGCCGAACAGTTCCTGGTTGAAGTAGTTCCCCAGCCGCCCCACCGCCTGGGCGACCAGCATCCCCGGGGCGAGCGCGTCCAGGAACAGCAGCACCGGGATCCCGGCGCGACGGGTGGCGATCACGATCCCGACCAGCCCGCCCAGGATCGCGCCGAAGATCGCGATCCCGCCCTCCCAGATGTAGAGCACCCGCCACAGGTCCGCGCCAGGGAAGAAGTAGTCGCCCGGATGGGTGAGCACATGGTAGATCCGGGCGCCGAGGATCCCGAACGGCACCGCCCACATCGCCACATCCACCACGACCCCGGCCGGATGCCCGACCGCCCGCAGCCGACGGCCGGTGATCAGCACCGCCAGCACGATCCCGGCCAGGATCGCCAGCGCGTAGAACCGAATCTGGAACGGCCCGACCTGCACGAAGCTGATCCCCGGGCTCGGGATCAGCGCCGGAACCACGATGGCGCGCATCAGGGTCTCCTGTCCGCGGGGATCCACACCAGCGGATCGACCGGCTCCCCGCCGACGCGCACCTCGAAATGCAAGTGCGCACCGGTGCTGCGTCCACTGTTCCCGACCCGGCCGACCAGTTGCCCCACCCGCACGATCTGCCCCGGGGTCAGGGCGAGGGACCCTTCCCGCATGTGCGCGTAGACGCTCTCCACGACTTGCCCATCGATCTCGTGTCGGATCACCACATACACCCCGTACGCGCCGCCCTGCTCCGTCGCAGTGGTGACCACCCCGTCGGCCATCGCCTGGATCGGAGTGCCGATGCCCGGGGTCATATCCAGGCCGGCATGATCGCTGGAACACGACGGGCACGGTCGGGTGCGATAGCCGAACGTGCTGCTGATCGGCACCCCCACCGTGAACGGCCACTGCACCGCCGACGCCGGGTCATTGGTGAACGTGTCCGCGGTGTGCGCGTACGACTCGGTCCCGACGGGGGCGGTCACCGCCACCGTGTAGTCCCCGCGCACCATCACCGTCCCGGTGACGGTGTCGGGGGTGGTGAACGACTGGGCGCGCACCGGGGTGCGGGTCGCCTCGACGGCGAACACCGGCTCCGGCGTCAACGGGATCAGCAACGGCAGTCCGGCGATCGACGCGACCGGGAGCATCACCGCGCCGGCGAGCATCCGGGATCGGGTGAGCGTGCGGCGCGGCGCGTGTCGAGGTGTCCGGGCGGCACGGGTGGGCCGACGGCGTCGATCGCGTCGCGTCTGGACGGGTGGGGAAGACAGGGCGGCTCTCGCCGCACGGCGCGTTCCGGTACCGGGAGTCGGGGTGGAGGGGGCGGGTTCGGGCATACAAGACTTTCCTGGATGAGGGGGACGATGAAGGTGCGCACGGTCGCCGTCACACGGTCCAACCGGGAGCCGCGGCCCGGAGTGCACGGCGAGAATCCGGGATCGGATCACCCATGGCGCTGCCGCAGACGGGTCGCGCTCGCCTGCGGGCCGCACATCGTGGACCGTCGGCGACATCACGCGCCGGCGGCGGCTCAGGCGGCGGGCGCGGGCGGGGTGCTGATCAGGTGCGGCTGATCGACAGCACGATCAGGGAGGGCCGCAGAAGAGGCGACCCGGACGTGAACGAGCTCGACCTGCCGGGGAGGGATCGCAGCCACGCCAGCAGCGACATCCACCCGTCCCGGGCCGGGAGCACCAGGATGAGCAGGGTCAGCAACGCGAGCAGACACGTCACGGCAGCGAAAGCATGAGACGTCCCGCAGACCGTCTCATCGCACGAGGGCGTCACCACCCCGCTGACCAGGACATCAGCGGCGGCATCGGGGGCCGCAACGACTGCGGAGGCGGACACGACAGTGCCCGCCTGGTCCTCTTCCAGACTCAGCGAATGCATCGCAAGCAGCCCCGCGATGATCGCGGTCACCGCGGCCAGGTAGAACCACAGGGCACGCCGGGACCCGAGTGCCCGCCGTCGCGCCACCACCTGGTTCACCGTCGACGCCCCTTCCTCGATCACGCCCAGCATACCCCGGGCGGGTAGCCATCCCCGAAGCGATACCCATCCTGGATACCCCGGATGGGTATATGCTGAGTGGTAGGGGGCACCCGCTCCCGTGCGTGGTGTTCTGACCGTGTCGCGGAGGCAAGGCACCGCTACCCTGGACGGGAAGGAGGTCGGTCGTGAACGTGATTCGCTCGCACGCGCGTCTGACCCCCGGGGTGCGACGGCTCCTGCTGGCCGCTCCGATCGCCCTGGCGATCATCACCGGGCTGCTGTCCATGCACGTCCTGACCGGTTCCCACCAGCCCGCCCTGGCATCAGAGACCAGCGCGATGAGCACGCACAGCCAGGTCGGCTCCGCACCAGCCGCCGCCGACGATACGCCGATGACCGCAGCTGCGGCGGAGGGCGCTGGAGGGCATTGCCAGGACGGGTGCGGCAGCCCTGCGGGGATGCCGGATCACTCGATGCTGATGATGGTGTGCGTGCTGGCGCTGCTGGCCGCGGTGATCGTCCTGCTCGCCCCGACGTTCCGTGCCCTTCTCACATACGCCGTAGCCCGCTCGCGCTCCCATACCCGGACTCTGCTGGTCGGATTGCCGCATCCCCGCCCGCCTTCACTGCTTGTCCTGTCCATCAGTCGCACCTGATTCCGCCTGAACCCCGGCGACCCTTGCCGGGGATGCTGCACCCTGCCCTCCCGGGCACTGAATCAGACCCTCACCGACTGAATAGACAAGGACACCCCTGATGCGTTTTCGTACTCTCACGCTGACCGCCGGCGCCCTGGCCACCGTGCTCGTGCTCGCCGGCTGCGCCCCCACCGACGGCACCATGCCCGGCATGGACCACGGACCCGGGGGGATGACCAGCACCGCCCCCTCCCAGTCCGCCGCCGCGTTCAACGCCGCGGACGAGATGTTCGTGACCATGATGATCCCGCACCACCAGCAGGCCATCGAGATGGCCGATCAGATCCTCGCGAAAGACGGCATCGACGAGCGAGTCGTCTCCCTCGCCGAGCAGATCAAGGCCGCACAGGACCCGGAGATCCAGACCATGAAGGGCTGGCTGGAGGAGTGGGGCGTCCCGTACGACGACTCCATGTCCGGGATGGACGGCATGGACATGGGCGGCGGGATGATGTCGGAGGACGACATGGCCGCTCTGGATGCCGCGACCGGGGTCGAGGCGACCCGCCTGTTCCTGAACGGCATGATCGCTCACCACCAGGGCGCCGTGACGATGGCGCAGTCGGTGCTCACCGACGGACAGAACCCGGACGTGGCCGCCCTCGCGCAGCAGATCATCGACGGGCAGACCGCCGAGATCACCACGATGCAGGACATCCTCGCCAGCCTCTGACCCGGTACCCCTCGGACGGGACCCGCGCTCCCGATGCCGGTCCCGTCCGAGGCCCCACCCTCGACCCCTGTGCGGTCACCGGTATCCGGCGTACCCGCACGGAAAGGACCTCCGTTCATGATCTCTCCCACCACCCGCAGACTGGCGATCACGGCCACCGTCACCGTCGCGCTGCTGCTCACGGGCTGCAGCACCACCCCTGCGGAGCCCGATGCCCCCGCGGGCACCGCGGCCGGGTTCGGGCATGTGCACGGCATCGTCGACGCCGGTGACAGCACCGTGCTGCTGGGCACCCACACCGGCCTGTACACGCTGGGCGAGGACGGCACCGTCACCGGCCCGGTCGGTGGCATCGACCTGGACGCGATGGGACTGACCGCTACCGGTGACACCCTCTACGCGTCCGGGCACCCCGGCCCGTCCACCCCGGCGGAGCTCGGCGCCCCCAACCTCGGCATCATCCGCAGCCTCGACGCCGGCGCCTCGTGGGAACCGGTCGCGTTCACCGGGGAAGAGGACTTCCACGTCCTCACCGTCACCGGCGACGGCACCCTGTACGGGATCGGATCCTCCCGGCTGCTGCTGCGCACCAGCAGCGACGGCGGGCAGAGTTGGGCGGACGGTGCCGAGCTGCCCGCCGTCGACCTGGCCGCCGCGACCGACGGCACCCTGTACGCCGCCACCCAGGACGGGCTGCAGCACAGCACCGACGGTGGCGCCACCTTCACCCCGGCGCCGGACGCGCCAGTGCTGTACCTGGTGGAGACCGACCCAACCGGTGGGGTGGTCGGAGTGGACACCGACGGGACGTTGCGACGCCTAGTCGGCACCGGCTGGGAGAACGTCGGCACCACCACGGGAACCGTCCAAGCCCTCGGGGTCACCGGGGACGGTGCGATCGTCCTGGTCGATGACCGCGGCGTGGTCTGGATCCGCGACACCACCGCCACCGTTCTCATCCCGGCGGCAACACCATGACCACCGTCATTCGCACCTGGCGCGACCCGAGCGGTCGCGGATCGGAAGGAGACCGACCATGACCCCCACACCGGCACCCCCCGCGTGGGCGCACCGCACCACTGATGCCACCGCCGAGCAGTTGGCGGCGGTGGATGCGTGGTGGCGGGCGGCGAACTATCTGAGCATCGGGCAGATCTACCTGCAGGGTAACCCGCTGCTGCGCCACCGCCTCAGCCGGGACGACATCAAGCCGCGGCTGCTGGGGCATTGGGGCACCACCCCGGGCCTGAACTTCCTCTACGCCCACCTGAACCGCGCCATCCGCGACCGCGACCTGAACACCCTGTACGTGACCGGGCCCGGGCACGGCGGACCCGGCATGGTCGCCAACGCCTACCTGGACGGCACCTACACCGAACGCTACCCGGGCATCGACCGCACCGAAGAGGGGCTGCGGGCGCTGTTCCGGCAGTTCTCCTTCCCGGGCGGGATCCCCTCGCACGCGTCCCCGGAAACGCCCGGGTCGATCAACGAGGGCGGGGAGCTGGGCTACTCCCTCGTGCACGCCTACGGGGCCGCGTTCGACAACCCCGACCTGCTGGTCGCCTGCGTGATCGGTGACGGGGAGGCGGAGACCGGGCCGCTGGCGACCGCGTGGCACGGCAACAAGTTCCTCAACCCCGCCCATGACGGGGTGGTGCTGCCGATCCTGCATCTGAACGGGTACAAGATCGCCAACCCGACCGTGCTGTCCCGCATCCCCGAGGAAGAGCTGGTCGCGCTGCTGCGCGGCTACGGCCATCACCCCCACGTCGTCACGGTCGGCTTCGATGGCGAGACCCCGCAGGAGTCCCACGCGACGTTCGCGGCGGTCCTGGATGCGGTGCTGGATGAGATCGCGGACATCAAGGCCGCCGCGGCGGCCGGGACGCTGGAGGGGCGGCCGGCGTGGCCGGCGATCGTGCTGCGCAGCCCGAAGGGGTGGACCTGCCCGAAGATCATCGACGGTCTGCCGGTGGAGGGCACCTGGCGGGCACACCAGGTGCCGCTCGCCGAGGTCCGCGACAATCCCGAGCACCTGCGGATCCTCGAGGACTGGCTGGCGTCCTACCGCCCGCACGAGCTGTTCGACGTGACCGGCGCCCCCCGCCCGGCCACGGTCGCGATCGCCCCGGACGGGGATCGGCGGATGAGCGCGAACCCGGCCGGCAACGGCGGACAACTCACCGTCCCGCTGCGGCTCCCGGACTTCCACAAGCACGCGCAGCCGGTCGACCCGGCCGAGCGGGGTGCGGGAACCGGGGAAGCGACCCGCGTGCTGGGCGAGTGGCTGGCGGGGGTGATCCGGGACAACCCGGACAACTTCCGCATCTTCGGCCCGGACGAGACCGCCTCCAACCGGCTCGCCCCACCCGTCTACCAGGCCACCGGCAAGCAGTGGAACGCGGCCGTGGAGCCCGTCGACGAGCACCTGGCCCCGACTGGGCGGGTGATGGAGGTGCTCAGCGAGCACCAGTGCCAGGGCTGGCTCGAGGGCTACGTCCTTACCGGCCGGCATGGGCTGTTCAACTGCTACGAGGCGTTCACCCACATCGTCGACTCGATGTTCAACCAGCACGCCAAATGGCTCGAAGCGGCCCGGGAGGTGTCGTGGCGGGACCCGATCCCGAGCTTCAACTACCTGCTCTCCAGCCACGTCTGGCGGCAGGACCACAACGGGTTCTCTCACCAGGACCCCGGGTTCATCGACCTCGCCCTGAACAAGAGCCCCGACATCGTCCGCGTCTACCTGCCGTTCGACGCGAACACGCTGCTGTCCACCTACGACCACTGCCTGCGCTCGGCCGGGTACATCAACGTCGTCGTCGCCGGGAAGCAGCCCGCCCCGCAGTGGCTGACGATGGACGAGGCGATCGAGCACTGCACCCGCGGGCTCGGGATCCTGCCGTGGGCGGGCACCGAAACCGAAGGCACCGAGCCGGATGTGGTGCTCGCCGCCGCCGGCGACGTCCCCACCCTCGAGACCCTCGCCGCGGCGGCGCTGCTGCGCGAGCACATCCCCGACCTGAGAGTGCGGGTGGTGAACGTGGTCGACCTGACCCGGCTGCAATCCGAGGACCAGCACCCGCACGGTCTCCCGGACCGGGAGTTCGATGCGATCTTCACTCCCGACAAGCCGGTGATCTTCGCCTACCACGGCTACCCGTGGCTGATCCACCGACTCACCTACAAGCGCGCCGGGCACCAGAACCTGCACGTGCACGGCTTCCAGGAGCGCGGCACCACCACGACCCCGTTCGACATGGTCATGCTCAACGACCTCGACCGGTACCGGCTCGCGATCGACGTCCTCGACCACGTCCCGGGCCTCGCCGCCCGCCACGCCGGCCTGCGGCAGGAGCTGCAGGACGCCCGCCTGCACGCCCGCGCCCACACCCGCGAGCACGGCACCGACATCCCCGCCGTCGCCGACTGGCAATGGCCCCACCCCGACACCACCGACCCCACCCTCGGGAAGGAACCGAAATGAGCGACACCAGAACCGTGACCCTGCAGGTCAGCGGCATGATCCGCGCGACCTCCAAGAACGTCACCGAAGCCCACCTGAGCCGCCAACCCGGGGTGATCGCCGTGGACGCGAACCCGGTCTCGCAGACCGCGACCGTCACCTACGACCCCGAGACCACCTCGGTCGCGCACCTGCAGCAGTGGGTCATCGACTGCGGGTATCACTGCGCCGGCCAGTCCGTCCCCGACCATATCTGCGACCCCGCGCACGACCCGCACGACGAGGGTGCGCACGACCACAGCGCCCACCACGGCCCCGCAGCTGAGGGCGCACAAGAACCGCACGCGAGTCACGACGCGCACGAGGGCCACACGGATGCCACGGGTCACGCCAGCCACGCGGGCCATAAGGGTCCTGCGGGCTATCACGACGACCCCGTCCACGATCACGCCGCTGGCCACGACCACACGCACGCCCCGTCGGCGACGGCGGATGACGGTGAGCATGCCGGTCACCACGTCGAGCACGCCGGTCACACCGCGGCCGCGGGTGGGCACGATCATGGTGCAGCGTCGGGTCACAGTGCGCAGGAGATGATGGGCCACGGTGGGCATCACGGCGGGATGTCGATGGACGCGATGATCCGCGACATGCGCAACCGGTTCCTGGTCGCGCTGATCCTGTCGATCCCGATCACCCTGTGGTCTCCGATCGGGCGGGAGGTGATCGGATTCGAGGTGCCGGCACCGTTCGGGCTGCGCGATGACGTGTTCATGCTGATCCTGTCGCTGCCGGTGATCTTCTACTCGGCGTGGATCTTCTTCGACGGCGCCTACCGGGCGCTGCGCGCGAAGACCCTCGACATGATGGTGCTCGTCGCGGTCGGTGTCGGCGCCGGCTGGCTGTACTCCCTCGCGGTCACCCTCACCGGCGGCGGTGAAGTGTTCTACGAAGCCGCCACGGTGCTTGCCACCTTCGTGCTGCTGGGGCATTGGGTGGAGATGCGCGCCCGCGGCGGCGCGAACGACGCCATCCGCACCCTCCTGGAGCTCGCACCCTCGCAGGCGGTCGTGATCCGTGACGGGCAGGAGGTCGAGATCCCCACCAGCGAGGTCGTCCCGGGGGATCTGATGCTGGTGCGGCCGGGGGCCAAGATCCCCACCGACGGTGTCGTGGAATCCGGAGAGTCCGAGGTGGACGAGTCGATGGTCACCGGCGAGTCCATGCCGGTGGACAAAGCGCCCGGGTCGGAGGTGATCGGAGCGACCGTGAACACCGTCGGCACCCTCCGCGTCACAGCCACCAAAGTCGGCTCGGACACGGCGTTGGCGCAGATCGTGAAGCTCGTGCAAGAGGCGCAGAACTCCAAAGCCCCCGGGCAGCGCCTCGCCGACCGGGCAGCGTTCTGGCTCGTCCTGGTCGCCCTGATCGGCGGCACCCTCACCTTCCTGGTGTGGCTGCTCGCCGGCGCTGCAATCCCGATGGCGATCCTGTTCGCTATCACCGTCGTCGTCATCACCTGCCCCGACGCGCTCGGCCTCGCCACCCCGACGGCGATCATGGTCGGCACCGGGCTCGGCGCGAAACGGGGCGTGTTGTTCAAGAACGCCTCCGGGATCGAAACCGCCGCCCACATCGACACGGTCGTGTTCGACAAGACCGGCACCCTCACCAAGGGGGAGCCGGAGGTCACCGACTACATCCCCGTCGGCGGCGACGACCTCGAGACTCTCTCCCTCGCGGTCGCGTTGGAGCGGGAATCCGAGCATCCTCTGGCGAAAGCGATCGTGAATTACGCCGACGCCCGCGACGTCCCCCGTCGCACCGCGACCGCGTTCCGAAACGTCACCGGGCAGGGCGCGATCGCCACCGTCGACGGTCGACAGGTCGTCCTCGGCAACCCGCGCCTTCTCACCGGGGAGGGGATCGACATCAGCGGGGTGCAGGCCGCTCAGCAGGACCTGGCTGGGTCCGGCCGCACCGCGATCCTGTTCGCCGTGGACGGGCAAGTCGCCGGGATCATCGGTCTCGCCGACGCACCCCGGGACACCGCAAAGACCGCGATCGACGCTCTCCACGAGCAGGGCGTCGAGGTCGCAATGCTCACCGGGGACAACAAGCCCACCGCCGACCGGATCGCCGCTCTCCTCGGCATCGACACCGTGATCGCGGATGTGCTCCCCGAGGACAAGTCCGCGAAGGTCGCTGAGCTGCAGAAGACGGGCAAGAAGGTCGCGATGGTCGGCGACGGCGTCAACGACGCCCCCGCCCTCGCCCAGGCCGACCTCGGCATCGCGATCGGCGCCGGCACCGACGTCGCCATCGAGACCGCCGACGTGGTCCTGATGCGCTCGGACCCGCTCGATGTTGCGATCGCACTCAAGATCGGCAAGGGCACACTGCGAAAGATGCGGCAGAACCTGGGCTGGGCCATCGGATACAACGCCGCCGCCCTCCCCATCGCCGCTGGCGTGTTCTACCCGGCGTTCGGGATCATGCTGTCCCCGGAGATCGCCGCCCTGTCGATGTCCGGTTCCTCCGTGATCGTCGCCGTCAACGCCCTCCTCCTCAAGCGGCTCCGCCTGCCCGCCCAGGCGCCCGCTGCGACGACCATGCAGAAGGAGCCCGAACATGCCTGACCGTCCGCTCTCTCCCACACCGTCCTCCCCGATGCTGCTGACCCGACGAGGTGTGCTCGGACTCGGACTGGGCGCCGTCGCGGCAGCCGTGCTCGCCTCCTGCACCCCCGCGCCGCAATGGGTGACACCCACCGGCGCAGCGGTGTCCGGCACGGAGAAGAACCGCGGCGGCACCGGCCGAGTCACCACCGTCGACCTCACCGCCGCCCCCACCACGCTCGACCTGGCCGGTACCGCCGCCGCCACCTGGGCGTTCGGAGGTATCCCCGCCCCGGTAATCCGGCTCACCGCAGGCGACACGCTGAAAGCGACCGTCCGCAACCAGCTCGACGCGGACACCTCCGTGCACTGGCACGGACTTGCCCTCCGCAACGACATGGATGGGGTCCCTCCGGTAACCCAAGCCCCCATCGCCCCGGGCGGACAGTTCGCATACGAGTTCGTCACCCCGCATCCGGGCACCTACTGGTTCCACCCCCACGTCGGCCCGCAACTGGACCACGGCCTCTACGGTGCGCTCATCATCGACGACCCGGACGAGAAGGTGACGTGGGACGACGAATGGGTGCTGATCCTCGACGACTGGCTCGACGGCGTCACCGCCACCCCGGACCAGGTCCTCACCGACCTCTCGAAGGGCATGGGAGACATGGGCGGGATGGGCGACATGTTCATGCGGATGGGGAACCTGCTGATGGGCGCCACCTCCGACCTGCTCGGCGGCGACGCCGGCGACGTCTACTACCCGCACTACCTCATCAACGGCAAACCCAAAGCCGACCCCGCCCAATTCACCGGCACTCCTGGTGCCCGGGTGCGGATCCGTGTCATCAACGCCGGCAGCGACACCGCGTTCCGGTTCGCTATCGGCGGCCACACCCTGACGATCACCCACACCGACGGGTTCCCGGTGGATCCTGTCGAGGTCGACAGTGTCCTGATCGGGATGGGCGAACGCTACGACCTGCAGGTCACCCTGGACGATGGGGTGTTCCCTGTCGTCGCCGACGCGGAAGGCAAGCAGGATCGCGCGTTCGCGCTCGTTCGCACCGCCGCTGGCACGGCTCCGGCCAGCGACGTCCCCGTCGCCGAGCTCGGCACCGGCAGGGTCGGCACCGCTGCCGGACTGAGCGCGACCGCCTCCGTCACCCTGCACCAGGCATCCCCCGACCGGGTCGTGCACCTCGCGCTGACCGGGGGGATGGAGGCGTACGACTGGGGGATCAATGGGCGCCGGTTCGACATGAACGACCCGTTGCGGGACGCGCACGCGATCAGTAGGGGGGAGCGGGTGCAGTTGCGGATCCGCAATGACACCGAGATGTGGCATCCGTTCCACCTGCACGGCCACACCTACCAGCACGCGAACGGCGGCCCCCGGAAGGACACCTCCATCATCCTCCCGGGCCAGACCCTGACGGTCGACTTCGATGCCGACAACCCCGGCCAGTGGGTCGCGCACTGCCACAACATCTACCACGCCGAGACCGGCATGACCACGGTGCTCGGATACCAGTCATGAACCGCGCGTTCACCCCCAGCACGGGAGGATGATCGCGCGGGCGATCGGACGGCGGCGGCGGACGTCAAGTCTAAGTGGACTTCCTACTCTTATGTAGGGATCTGCCATTTCGCGCGGAATCCTGCTGACGAAACTGCTGCCAATTAGCGTGGAATCCCCGAGTTCTCCGCCACCTTGACCGGGAACCTACATTCAACTGAGTGTAGGTTCCGCGGGGACTTAGCAAGATCCGCCGTAAGTTGGCGGTTGACTGGCATTGTTGCCACGTGTGTTGGATGACGTAGCGGTACTGGCGCCAAAGGGGGCGATGATGGGAGCTTCGCGGTATCTGTTCGATGACAATCCGGCGACGCAGGATCTCACCGGGCTGCGGGCGGTCGCGGTGGCGATCTCGAACGTTGTGGTCGATCGGCGGTTCGATACCGTCACGGTCGGGCTCAACTCGCCGTGGGGCGGAGGGAAGAGCACGGCGCTCAACCTGATCGAGACCGAGCTTCGGCGGCGCGATGACGTGATCGTGGTCGTAATCGATCCGTGGGAGTTTGTGGATTCGGGCGACCCGCGAGGCACCTTGATCAGTCGGGTGCTGGAGGGAATCTCGATCGAACTGAGTCGTCGCCGCGAGGAGGAGGCGCCCGGGGAGACCACGAAAGCGAAACTGGCGAGTGCCGCGGTGGATCTCATCTCCACGCTGGACGCTCTGCGTAGGCGGGTTTCGTGGAGCAAGGTGGCGCAGGTTGCGATCAAGTCGGCGGTGACTCTTACCCCCGATGTTGGAGGGCTCGTTGATGCGCTCATGCCCGAACCGGCAAAGGAACCTGCCGCGAAGGGGATGCGTGGGTTTCGGGAAGATTTTGGTGAGCTTCTGACACGGATGAGCGATTGCCGGGTGGTGGTGCTGATAGACGACCTGGACCGATCGCTCCCGGACGATGTGCTCGGGGCTCTGGAGGCCATCAAGCTTTTCCTTAGCGTGAAGGGCATGGCTTTCGTCATCGCGGCGGACGATGACTTCATCCGGGAGAGTCTTCGCGGGGCGCTGGACCGTCACGGAGGCGGTCGGGGGCGTTTCGCTGATCGGTACACCGAGAAGATCGTGCAGCTCCCGTTCACTCTGCCTCGCTTGTCGTCGGCGGACGCGGTCGCGTATCTCGCTGCGCTCTTCGTTCAGGCGGAGGCGGGGCGCGAGCATGCGGTCGCGGTCGCTGAGCGCGCATCAGCGCGGCGGGTCAAGGGTGAGGTTCCGTACGTGGCCGCGAACATGCATGAGACCATGCCGACGGATGAACACATCAGGCTCGCGAATCAGATCGTGCGCGGTATGAGTAGTTCGCGGCGTGAGACTCCCCGACAGTTGAAACGCTTCCTGAATAGCTTCGCCGTCCGCGCGGAGATGCTGGGGGCGCAGTTCGAGGGTTTCCCCGTCGATATCCTCATGAAGCTGTGGTTGCTCGAGCAGAATTATCCGCACCATTTCCGTGATCTTGTCGGGGTGAGCGAAGAGCAGCGCGGTCAGCTTCTGTCTGAATGGGAGGCCGGGGCGGGGGCGGTGCCTGCGGAGATCGCCGCGTGGGCGAGCGAACCACCCCGGGCCTCCGACGTCGTGGTGTGGGTCGACCGGTATGTGTCATTTGCGACGGCAACGGTGGCGACGCTCCAGTCGGCGGCGGTGCTGGACGACGGGCAGAGTCTGCATCTCGCGCAACTCACTGACACGAGCAGCCTGGTTCGCGCAGAGGCTATCGAGCGCATGGTGAGCATGCCGTCGACGGGCGACGAAGATGTCGCCCGTCACCTTGCGACGGCGATCGTGGGGGATCGGTCGGAGGCGGCGTTGGAGAGTCTGCAATCGCTCGCGCTGAAGCGCCCCGACCTGAAGCCCGCGATGAGCGAGGCGCTCCTCGATAACTTCGTCCTCCACGCACTCTCGGCCCAACACATCCCATGGCTCGCGGGGTCGTTCCCGGAAGTGCTGACCACCGTTCGGGGCCGGCAAGGGATCAGTAGCGAGCTCCTGGCCGCCATCGACGAGGAATCCTTGGGGGTGATTCTCTGATGGGCACCTCAAGCGCCTTCGGAGGCTCGGGAGCCTGGTCGGACACGGTCGACTCGCTCTACGACGCAGCGGACGGTATCAACAGCGGCGGGACTGAGCTGCCGGCCGCGGTCATGTCGGCCCTGGGGAAAGCCTTGGGGCGGGGAGACAGGCGAGGAAAGTCCTACAACGTTCGAGACCTGCTCCCGTCGCGCAGCGGCTCGGGGTCATCCGCATCGGGTGATGGACGCGATTCGGGCGGTGCGCCCTTCAGCCGTCAGGCGGCACGGGGTTCGCTGGTCCTGGAAGCGCTCGCTTCCATCGAAGTCGGCGAAGTTCCTCATCTCGTCGAGTACGGACTGGACTTCTCTTCGTTGGAGGGCCTCAGCGGCATCCGACTCTTCACCGAGCTAATCGGACTGATCCTCGGACCCGCCGCGCACCCGGACGATGCCGCATTGCGCCAGGCGCTACTGGCCACCATGCGCTCAGACGCGCAGGGCGCGGGCGGCCCACTCGCGGACACCATTGGCCGATTTGTCACAGAACTGGCGTGGAGGACCACCGTCGTCCAGCTGACAACGAGCGAACGTCGAGCATCGGTCGCAGGCAACGCGCTCGTTCAGCTGGAGCAGCGGGTAAAGACATACATCGGCGGCAAAGTCCGCCAGATCGCTGGCCAGCTGATGGCCGCCACGCCGCAGGCGGTCGCTGACTTCGCGTCGAATCTGGCAGCGAAAGCATGCCGCGTGTTCGGGAAAGGTGACCCGCAATGACCGTGCATCAGATCGAGGTTCTTCCGGCGGGAGGGCGATCGAGTCGTGTCGGTGTGCAGATGGAGTGGCCGCGCACCGGTTCACCCGCGACGACGATCGCCTCGACACTCATGTGGGATCTCGAAGAGTTCGCAGCAGCACCGCCGGCTGCACGGGACCTGTTCCGTATCACGGCCGCCGCGTATCTGGCAGACACCGCGACGCCGAAACCCGCCGTCTCTCTGCACCGCAACCTCGACTTGGTCGTCCACGTCGAGGACCCGGAGCCGTGGACGCACGGCGGTCTCACCGCCGTTGCCGACATCCTTCACTGGCTGACGGGGGATTCCTGGGCCCTCGGCCTGAAAGCCGCTCACGCAACACTGCCTCTTGCCATCGCTGAGCCCGCTGCACGCATCCAGCTTCTCTCGGGAGGTTTGGATTCTCTGTGCGGCGCCGTGATCGGTCTGCGTGACACGGGCGTCGATGTCCGGTTCGTGGGCCACCGGGATGCGTCCCGAGCCGTCCGGCACGCGCAGAACACGATTGCTGAAGCGATCGGGGATTCCCCGTACGACAGGCACGAGCTGTTCCTCCGAGACGCGGGGCAGCGAAAGAATCACGGCCCGCGCTCCCGCTCCCTGATGTTCATGACGCTCGGCGTAATGACCGCAGCCGCGCATTCTGCCGGTGAGATGTGGGTGCCGGAGAACGGGTTCACGAGCATCAATCCACCACTCGACCCCGGTCGCGGTGGCACCCTGACGACCCGGTCCACACACCCATACACATTCCACCTGGTGGGAGAGCTGCTGCGGTCGCTGGGCGTCGACGTGGTGATGCGCAACCCGTTCGAAGGCCTCACCAAGGGCGAACTCGTCGCGGCGGCGATCCCGGAGCTTCTGGATACCAGGTTCCTGCGCGCGACGGCGACATCGTTCTCCTGCGCAAAAGGAGGAACACAGTTCTACCACGGGGACTCCAATCACAACTGTGGGCTGTGTGTAGCCTGCGCGGTACGCCGCGGCGCCTTCCTCGGGGCAGGAGTCACCGATCCCACACCCTATGACTGTGAGGTGCTGAGCGGAGACGACCTGACCGCACTGGTGCATCATCGACGCCGCGATGTGATCACGCTGCGCGACGCCTCTGCTACCGGCATCTCAGATGACGCGATCCTGGGTTCGGCGATGTGGCCCCCGGGCACGAATTTTGACGAGGTGCTGAGTTTGGTCCAGCGCGGACTGGCAGAGTTGAGTCGTGTTCCCCTTCCCGCCCCTTGACTGTCACGCGCACATCGCTCCAGACGTGACGGCGGCCCAGGTCCGCACGCTCAACGGCGCACAAGTATTCGCCATGACTCGAACCCTGGGCGAGTTCGACGCTGCACGCACCAACCCTCAGACGGGCCTCCTCTGGGGCGTCGGAGTGCACCCCGGTGTTCCCCGAGCTCTCACGCAATGGTCAGAAAGGAGGTTCTCCGTGGCCGCGAAGGATGCCGTCCTGATCGGCGAGGTCGGACTCGATCGTCGAGGCGACAGCGCCACGCAGCAGACCATCTTCGAGACCATTCTCCGCACGGCACCGGCAACGTTGATCTCCGTGCACTCCACGGGAAAAGCGCGAAAGGTCGTGGAAGCGATGGAGAAGAACCCTCGCCCGGGCGTGATTCTGCACTGGTTCACGGGGACGCCCGAGGATGCCCAGCGGGCGGCGGCCGCCGGCTGCTATTTCTCCATCAACGCCGCGATGACTGATCAGCAGATGACGGCACTCCCGCTCGACCGAGTGCTCCCGGAGACAGATTTCCCCGCCTCACGGTCCCGCACCGGAGCTCGCGTACCTGGTGACATCGCCGCATTGGAGAAACGAGTGGCCACCCTCACCCACCAGTCTCTGGGCGAGGTGCGCCGGCGGTGGTACCGCAACCTTGCCACGCTGGCGGAGCGCGCGGACGTCCACCACCGATTGCCACCGGACCTTCAACACTTGATGTCGATCGCCCGCACCGACTGATCACCGCGGCGGGTCATCCATAACCCGACGCAACGATGGTCAGCGGGCGCGAATGTCGGGCGGGCTGTCCGGGATCAGCTCGTGCACGGAGACAGCGAGAACTTGCGCGATCGCGATCAGAGTGCGGAGCGTCGGATTCGCGGGACTACCCGGCCGGGACTCGCCCTTCTCATACTTCTGATACGTGTATCGCGTCAGGCCAGAGCGGTACGCGACGTCTTCTCGACTCAGCCCGCTACGCTCTCGGAGGGTGCGAAGCGTCGAGCGATCTCCGCATTTCGAGGGGCTGCCGCGACGGAGTGGCGGAGGCGGGACATGATCGCGTGGGATGCGGGGGTGATGTGGAGCCTCCGCGTGGGCGCACCTTTCGGGAGCAATCCCGCAAGTGGCGATGTTCGCACCGCGACGCGTCGGGGGCTGTTGTGGGAGGTACGTCGATGCAGCAGTCGTCGAGGGATGTGAGGAGGCCGAGTGGATAGCCACTATCCGAGTGCCGTGCACAGTGTCCTCGAGGGGATTGACCCGGGATGGCCTCGCGTGGTGGATGTGGGTGTCGGGTGGTGCTCGTCGAGGGGCGTACCGGGGAGGACGCCGCGTTGGCGCAGACCTTCCGCCGATGGACGGTGCTCGGGATGGACAGTTTCTCGTTGCAGACCCATGCCGATCAACGCGAATGGGCGCGATTGATGAGTTCGCTGAATAAGGCGATCGTTCTCGGTGAGGGCCATGAGCGGATGATCCAGAACCCGTCGACGTACATCTTCGTCCCCACCGGAGGCAACATCGGGTCTCTGATGGATCTGGTTCGCCGGGGGACGAGCCGAGCGATACGAACAGATCGTGAGTTCCTCGACCCGGAGTTGCTGGACACCATTCGATTGGACGAAGGAGCGGAGTCCGGTCGGGCAGATCGCGAGCGAAAATACCGGCGGATGCTCGAGCGTGAACGGGTCGACGACGAGCCGGGAGGCGACTGGTGAGCGGGGCAAGCTTCCACCGACAGTGACGTGCACCGGTTCTCGCGCACGGCGCCACTTCCCGTTCTCGCAGCTCTGCGTGCTGCAGGCGCTGATTTCCTCCAGCGGGTCGGGGTGCACGAGCCTGTCACGTGGTGCCCACCGTTCGAAATGGTGGCTGTCGAATCGCTCGCGGTCGCTTCGACGACGATTGAGGGACGACAGCAGTGGAAGCCTCGTCGCCCGACTCGAGGCGCTCCCGACGGGGAGCAGGCCATCTCGGTCCGGGAGCCCAACGCAGGAGGGGTGTCGAACAGGGCAGCCGCCCGAATGCTGGGCCCATCCCGACGGAGCATCGCCCGCACGCTTGCCGCGGATGGAGCCCTCGCGGAGCCCGGGAGGCCCGTGCAGTTTCGCATCGACCCGGACTGGTTGACCGAGCAGCATGGCGATCGCGGACGTAGCGTGGCCGATCTCGCGCGGGAGGTCGGGTGCAGGTGCCACGACGATCCGTCGACACCTCAGCTCGTGACACCACATGGCTGACCCGAATCCCCGGAAATATAGCTAGCCGAGACCAGTGCGAGTCGAGCACGAGGCGATCGTTCTGAGGGGACGCCGACGGAAGCTCACGACGTTCGCCCTGGCGGTGCTGTGCCGTACGTGACGGACAAGATGATCACCGGAGTGTCAGCGAGGGGGCGCATCCGGCCGTGAACGGAGATTTCACCCGCGGCTCAACCCTGGCTGGAAACTACCGTGGAAGGATGACAACAGCACGTAGCTCCTCCTCTCCCAGTGCGGGTTCGGCCTGGCTCAGGGCGGACTCTTCTCAAGCGCGGGTATACCCCCGGACCGATGCCGGAAGCAGTCTTCCGTGACGGGGCGCAGCAACGGGTCGCTCTGATATGCACTGGGCCCCTCGGTGTCAGATGGGCTCACGCCGGGGTCACCTCGCAGCTGCGTCCGCGCTAGCATGACGAAATGCGGAACCACTTGGGGACTGCGGCACTCGGTGTCGCCACGGCGCTTATTGTGTGGGCACTCACTGAGTGGCTCAACCTCCTCCCGTTGCCGTGGCCAGTCGCTTCGGGGATCGTCGCGGGTGTACTTGTTGCTGGCGTGGCGTTCCTGATCCTTCGTCGACGTGACCCTGCGAGTCACCGCGTAGCATCCGGGATTCGCGCTGGCGGAAGCGTCCGGATTGAAGATGTGACATCTACGACCCGTGGAAGCGCAACGGAATCATCCGAGGTCGCATCCGATGTTCGCTCCAAAGCCGATGTTGACATCTCAAAGGTTCGGGACGAGCGCAGTTGAGCGTGACTCACCTCAATTGGTCCTCGGAGTTGGATGCTGTCGTTGGGTTTCTTGACGGTCCAGGGGGTGTGCTTCACGTTCGGGGTGGCGTGGAGTGCATGCCCTCCGCGTTCGTTGGTGCGCTGACTGCTCACGCACAAGCCGCACCGCGGGGCCTGCTCACGGTGGTGATCGATCCCCACAATCAGTTGACAGGGAGTCCGCTCGCGGCGTTCCGTACGATCCTCCGCTCGGTCGGCCGGGATCGGCCGCTTCGGCCACCCAACAACGCGATTTCAGTGTCCGTAGCTAGCGACGTTCGTTCGCTGTTCGGCGACGTAAATATAAGCAACGTGACTGTCAACGTTGGCAGCATGAGCGAGTCCGAGGAGTTCGCGACGCTCTTAGAGTTGACGCAGGCTGAGATTGACGGCGGTCGCCGTTTTGCTGATCTCGTCGTGGTGTTCACCAACTGCCACGACATGGATTACTCGCTCCGCAAGGTTTTCTACTTCAGCTTGTGGGAGCCGATCCTGCGTCAGATGTCCGAGCTCGGAGCGAAGATGATCTTCCAGTACTCGCCATCGATGATGAAGACAGACACGCAGTCGCTGCCCCCAATCGCGAGTGACTCGGTCCTCCTTCCGGCCACTCTGGACGATGTCACGGATGAGTTCGCAGAGCTGGCTGTAAGTCTCGGGTGGGAAGAGAACCTCCACGATGGCGAAGTGCTGGCGCGCGGGGTGCTTGAGACAAGCACGGACGTAAGTCAGGTGTACTCTGCAATGGCACGGCTCGCCTTCCGGACGAGGGGTGACAGGTGATGTCCGCTACCGAGATCGAATCTAAGCCTGAGCTCATCGTTCTCGCAGCTGCGAGTTCCCAGACGGACGCGTTCGCACAGCGGGCTCTTCAGGCATTCGGGTTTTCGACCGATGTGCTTCTGCCGCTCACGATGTTCGGGTTTATCTCGCGCGCGGCGCATGAGTGGCAAATCGAGCCCGGGTTGCGGCGACGTGTTCTCGAGAAGGCTCCGCAATACCCAGAGCTCTGGCGGGCGGTGAACCGTCACTATCTTGAGTTGGCTGGTTCAGCGATGGAGGGGCTACCCGCATATCTCGCGACAGGGCCTGGGTTCGCGTACCACTCGACCGAGCTCGATCCGTCTGAGGGAGTCCATCGCTATCGGGAGGTGGCGGAGCTCGATGTCCTCGCGGCTAACGTGCAGGGCCTTCGTCTTGCCGATGAACAGGCCGAGCGTGGTCTCATTGAGGCGGATTCCCCGGACTTATTGTTCCTCCGAGCTATGACCTATTACCGGTCGCACCGACAGGCCGAGGGCATTGAGCTTCTTCGGGCTTTCATGGGCAACGACGATGGCTCGCGTGAGGTTGCGATTGCCCAGCACCTCGTGGCGCATTGGGATTGTCAGCGCGGAGACTTGAATGCCCAACAGGCTTCGAGAGTCCTTTTCAAGAAGAGTCTGAACAACGCCGTGAAGCGCGGGGATAAGTGGCATCAGGCGCAGGTCACGCATTCGATGGCGCTGTGCATAGCGAAACAACGACCAAAGTCAGCCTTGCAGGCCGCTAGCTTGTTGGAGTCGAGCCTTCAACTCTTGTCGGAAGCGGGCGACCAGTGGGGTCGCGCCAAGGTGCTTCATTCACTCGGCCAGGTACTCACCGACCAGCCAGCCGAGCATGCCCGCGCGCTCAAGTATCTCAATGAAAGCCGTGCAATCGGGTTGGCTCTGGGCTACCAGGGACATGTTCGGCTAGTCGACGAATCTCTAGCGGAGTGGCGAAGCCGTCGGCCGAGCGAGTCGACCCGACGCCGGCGCGCGAGAAAAAAGAAGTGATTCTGCCGAGCGCTCGTTATGTGGATTACACCGTGGTGATACGGCTGCCGAGAGCATCTCTTACTGGCATCAGCCACTGAGACCTGAGGCTTCCCGCAGAGCCGCAGCGCGCGGCGACCGCGCCATGGCACGATCTCGGGGGGTGAGCAGTCGCGTAGGCCGATACATAGACCAGCTGGTCGACCGCAGGTCTAGGGATCCGCCATTTCGCGCGGAAATTATTACCGACAATCACCGCCAACTGCCTGGGAAAAGCGGGCATTCTTTGCCATCTCGTCCGCGAACCTACACTGACCCGGGGATTCCGGCGCTGATCGCGTTCCACCTCTGAAGGTTGCCGACCGAAACGCATACGCTCACGCAACATCGGATGCGGTGGGGTGGACGTATGAACCCCTCTGCTCGCCCTCGCGCATCCTCCGGTCCCCGGCTGCTCGTCGCGGGTCTCGCAGCGTTGGCGGTCGTCGCCGTCACACTGACACCGCGCCGATTCGCGGGTCCTGCCCGCGCGCTCTTCATGGACTTCGCCCACGTCTTCGCCGCGCCGCTGGTCGAACCGATGAGCTATCTCCAGCTGGAGAGCATTCTCAATGCTCTGCTCTTCGTGCCGCTCGGAGCCGCAGTGGCGCTCGCGCTCAGCAGGCGCCTCTGGATACTCGCGCCCGTGCTGGTGTTCGGTACGTCGTTCGCGATCGAACACGTACAGGCCTCGATACCCGGTCGCGTTCCCGATGTGCAGGACATCGTCTGGAACACGGTGGGCGGCGTCGTGGGAGCAGTCGTGGTGGGGATCGTCCGAAGAGTTCTCCGGCCGATCCGCCGATCGCGCGCTGGCGACGGAGAGTAGTCGTTGATGCTGCTCCGGTAGCGGTCAGCCCGGTCCTGGCCCGCACGAACACCGAGTCGGCGCCGAGCCCGCGTTCGAGCGGAATCGGCAGGATCGAGTCGATCGTCGGCGGTTCTCGGCCTGGTCGGACATACGCCGGTCGCTCAGGATGGATTCTCCGAGATCGACGGGAGAGCATCACGGTGACTGTCTATTGGGTGAACACGTTCACGAGCATTCGAGATCACGAGACGCTTGCGCGGTACGTCGAGCGCGCAGGTCCCGCGATGCGGGCCGGGGGCGGCAGGTTCCTCGCGCGGGGTGCGCCTCTCGCAGTGCTGGAAGGCGAGTCGGCGTTGCGCACGACGATCATCGAGTTCCCGGATCTCGAGGCTGCGGTGGCGGCGTACCATTCCGAGGCCTATCAGGAGGCGCTGCGCATCCTCGGTGATGCCGCGACGAGGGAGATCCGGGTGATCGCGGCGGTGCCGGCGGCGGACTGAGCCCGGCGACACTGCGCCTCCGCACCCGAGAGGATGCGGAGGCGCACTGCGGAGTGCCGGGCTCAGCCCACCGGTTCCGTCGTGAAGGTCACCGCGAAATCCGGAATCTCCTTCGGGAGGAAGGATGCGGAGCCGACCTCGACGGGAGTGGTGTCTTCGATGGACACGTTCCCGGGACCGGGGGGAACCCGGAGCAGGAACTTCTCGATCCGGAGGATGGAGCCGGTCGGGGGATTGACCGTCAGGCGGAAGCGGGCGTCGTCGGTCTCGTACACCAGGATCTTGTCGGCGGAGGCGTCGTTCTCAACGGCCATCCCGTCTGCCAGGGCGAGTGCCTCCAGGAACGTCGCGCGATACTCCGGGGAGGCGGAGAGGATGGGCACTGAATGTCCGAGTTCGTTGAGCATATGCTCCGCGGCGGGGATGTCGAGCCGTTCCTCGATGCTCGCGTACAGTCCGTTCGACTCCGGTTCGCCGTCCATGGGCATCCTCGCCGCTTCTGCTTTGGCAGCGATCAGTTGATCCTCCATGCCGGTCGTCCATGCGGCGAGGAAGGCCGCGGGGTCCGACGGGAAGTCGGTGGTCGACACCGGGAGTTCCCCGATGGGAGGGGCGTCGACGTCGACATCGCGCACCGTGAGGGGCTCCGCGCCGATGGGGAAGGATGACCCGTAGTACGAAGTCCAGGCGCGGTGGACGGCCGTGGCGTCGCCGTAGGTCTCGGTGGCGTGCAACTCGGTGTGCGACGTCTGCGACGAGCTTCCGTCCGCCGCATGGAGATACGTCACAGCCGATTCGGTGACGACGGCACCCGTGGCATCCGTCCTGAAGCTGCCGAACGGAGGGGACTGCTCATTCCGACCACCGACGAGGCGCAGGTGTCTGGTCGCCATGGTCACCTGGACCGGCTGCGCGGCAGCCGATCGGATGGAGGCCGCGGTCTCGTTGAGATAGGTCGATGCCGAGGCGGCCGGCGGTTGGCCGACGACTCCCGGCGGGATGAGTACGGAGGCGGCGACGGCGACCGCGGCGACCGCCGTGCCCGCGAGGGAGATCCCGATGATCCGTCCGAGTGGGCGGCGACGTCGCGACTGCGCGATCGCCTGGTGGAGGGCGCGGCGAGGCGCCTGCGGCGATGTGGGGTAGGTGGGCTTCATCTCCCGCACCGTGTCAAGGATGTCCATGGATGGTCTCTTTCTCGGCAAGTCGAATGTGGGTGGTCGCCGCGCGCGGCCGGTGAGGTGGAGCCGGCGACGGCGGGGGAGGAGCGGCGAGCTTCGCCCGGATGCGGCTGAGGCGTGAACGCACGGTACCGACCGGGATCGCGAGCGCCGCGGCGATCTGCTCGTATGTAAGATCGCCCCAGGCGTGCAGGAAGAGCACCTCGCGGTCACGGGCCGTCAGCGCGGCGATGCGGGGGTAGAGGCGCTCGATCTCGCCTGCTGCATCGAGCTGCGAGGAGGAGCGGTCGTGATCGTCGGCAGCCACCTGGTCGTGCTGACCGACGGACGCCTGCAGCGCGCGCCAGTGTTGCGCCTGGGCCCTTCGGTGCTGTCCGAGGACATTCGTCGCGATGCCCATCAGCCAGGGCAGCGCGGAACTCCGCGTCAAGTCGTAGCGCCTCCGCTTGCGGAACGCGATCAGGAACGTCTCGCTCACGATGTCATCGCTCGCAGCCGGTCCGACGCGGCGGGCGACGTAGGCCGAGACGGCGCCGATATGTCGCTCGAAGATCTCGGAGAACCGTTCCGCGGCCTCGAGCGATTCGCGGATGATGTCGTTGTCGTTGCTCACACTAGGTATTCGTCCGGCACGGAGATCCGGTTCCATCGGGCGGCCTGCGTCGGCGACGAAAGTGCATCAGGTGTCGCTCTCAGCCCGCTCTCCTCCCGGTGATCGCGGCAGGACCCGGGTGGTCGCTCCCGAAGCGGCGACCACGACCGCGAGTGCCGCGAGACCCCAGGGAAGCGTCGCCGCCACCGCGACGGCTCCGACCAGCAGCGGCCCACCGGCATCGCCGAGCTCGCGGCCGAGTTCGGCCGTGCCCATCGTGCGCCCCATCCGTTCGGGTGGTGTCGTCTCGGCGAGATGCGCGAAGGCGAAAGGCGTCGAGACGCCGATCCCGATGCCGAGCAGGGCGGCGGCGACGTAGAGACACGGGAGCACGGGGACGAACGCGGCGACCAGGATGCCGGCCGTGATCACCGCGAGGCCGAGTGTCATCGCGGTCCGATCGCTCAAGCGGCCGCTGTCGCGGAGCCTGCCCGCCCAGGGCTGGGTGAGTGCCGAGCTCAGCGCCAGAACCGAGGCGATCGCGATGCTCGCGAAGAGGGGAGCACCTTCACTGCTGGCGAGAGCGGGGAGGAAGCCGATCGCCGCACCGAGCGCGCCGGTGGACGCGGCGAGCACGAGCGTCGGGATGAGGAAGCCCCGCTCCGTCGTCTGACGGACCAGGTCGGCGACCGTGTACCGGGGTCGAGGCAGCGGCTCGAGTCGGGGCAGGGAGATCGCCACCCAGATCGCGGTGAGGACGGCGAGCGCGCTCAGGCACGTGAAGAGGAGGGGGAAGCCGCCCAGGAAGATCAGTGCGGCGCCTAGGAGAGGACCCAGTGTGTAGCCGAGGCCCTTCCAGGATCCGTATCTGCCGAAGTATCGCCCCTTCGCGCCCGGGGCCGCGAGCCGTGCGACCGTCGCCGAGGAAGCGGGCGAGAACGCTGAGGCTGCGGCGCCCTGCCCGAGACGTGCGATCGCGAGGGCTGCCGTGCTCGACGACCACACCCCGACGAGCGATGCGACGCCGAAGGCCAGAAGCCCGAACACGATCACCGGCTTGGCGCCGATCCGGTCGGACAGCGAGCCGAAGACGGGTTTGAGGAACACCTCGGCGAGGTCGTAGATCGCCAGAAGCGCCCCCAGACGCAGGAGGTCGAGACCGATGTCCCCGCCGGTCGCCCCGATGCCTGCGGCGATGCTGTGGGCGCCGAACGCCGTCACGAAGCCGGCTGCATACAGCGGTGCGACCTGGCGGGTCGCCGGTGCGGCGGCGGTCGGCAGGCTCACGCGTGGACGGCCTGGTAGACGAGGTCGGCGAACCGGGCGAGATCCTGAACGCACGCGGCCAACTCGCGGTCGGCGTCCTTGGACGAGGCGGAGTCGAACACGTCGCGGGCGCGGATCGTGCGGTGCCAGCGCTGCAGTCGGTCGAGGCTCTGCTCCTCCTCTTCGAGCTCGGCCAGCGTGAACTTCTTCTTCTCGATCTCACGCGCGATCTCGGCGCGGTACTTCGCGCAGTCGGCGACGAACTCCGCCCAGTCGTCTGCTCTCGCGGCGTCGAAGAGCTTCCGAAGTGCGGCGGTGTCACCGCCGTCGGCCTGGGTGCGTAGCACGAGGATGTCGCCGTTGCCGCGCTGTGCGAGCGCCAGCGCCCGGTCGACCCCCTCGACGCACGCAGGCACATCTGGCGTGACCCAGGTACCCTGCCCTGCGGGTACCGCACCGAAATGACGCAGCTCGCGCCAGACCGCGACGCGATGCCGCGAGGGTGATGCGGGTACCTGCACCAGGAGCACGAGCCAGCCATCCGATTTCGTCACACACGAAACTGTAACAGGTGTTACATCCATCTGCGGGCGAGACCTCGATAGCGTGGAGTCCGATCATCGCGAGAGCGGGGAGGGCCATGGCTCAGCAGGAGACGGAGGATGCGCGCGTGCGCGACGGGTATGCGGCGCGTGCGGTCGAGTACACGGAGTTGTTCGGCGACATCGCGCAGATGGATGACGTCGACCGGGAGCGCATCGGTCGCTGGGCGGACGGCGTCGACGGACGCATCCTCGACGTGGGGTGTGGTCCTGGACACTGGACGGCGTTCCTCGTCGAGCGCGGTGCCGATGCCGAGGGCATCGACCTGGTGCCGGACTTCATCGCCGGCGCCTCGGCGCGATTCCCCCACATCTCGTATCGGACGGCGTCTCTGGCCGATACCGACATCCCGCTCGGTTCCTTGGGCGGCGTGCTGGCTTGGTACTCGCTGATCCACGCGACTCCGGATGGGCTTCCGCATCTGCTCGAGGCCGCTCGCCGCGGGACCCGTGAGGGCGGACATCTGCTGGTCGGCTTCTTCGACGGGGCGGACGGGCAGCCTTTCCCGCACGCCGTCACGACGGCGCACTACTGGTCGGTGCAGGGTATGTCGAACCAGCTCGAGCGCGCCGGCTTCTCGGTGCTCGACAGCGAGACCAGGGTGCAGGAGAGAAGGCGCCCGCACGCATCGATCAGCGCGGTCGCGATCTGATCGATGCGCACGGTGCCTGAGCGGATCAGGCGAGACCGCGGAAGAACCTGCGGATGTCGTCGGCCAGCAGCTCCGGCTCCTCCATCGCCGGGAAGTGCCCACCCTCGGCGAACTCGCTCCAGTGGTCGATCGCACCGGCGGGATCCATCGTGCGCCGGATCAGGGGATGCGCGTCGAAGACGGCCCAGCCGGCGCGCACCCCGGAGGGCATGACGAAGTCCAGCTGGGCGTGCTCCGACTCGTAGAAGAACTGCGCGACTGAAGCACCGCTGCGGGTGAACCAGTAGAGACTCACGTTCGTCAGGAGCTGGTCGCGGTCGACATCCGGCGCCCCGTACCCGCCGTCGATCCTGCGCTTGAACTTCTCCACGATCCACGCGAGCTGGCCGACGGGCGAGTCGGTGAGGGCCGGTCCGACCGTGTCGGGTCGATGGTTGTGCATGCCGATGTAGCCGCGTTCCGCAGCGCTCGCAGCATGTGCGGCCTCGAGCTGGGCGAGCTCTTCCTCGGACAGACCATCGGGGGCGGGGAACATGGTGCCGACCAGTCCGAGCCACACGCGGTCGCTGGCGAAGTGCGTGCCGATGACGTGCTCCGGGTGCAGCGCGGCCAGTCTGCCGATGATGCCGGTGCCGACGTCCGTGCCGTGCGCCGCGAACCGGTCGTAGCCGAAGCGCGTCATGATCTCGGTGTAGGCGTCGGCGGTTCGAGCCAGATCCCACCCGGTGCCGGAGAGCGGGTTCGAGAACCCCAGTCCGGGCAGGGACGGGATGACCACGTGGAAGTCGTCCGTCAGCAGCGGGATCAGTCGCTGGTACTCGATGAACGACGCCGGCCAGCTGTCGCTGAGAAGCAGAGGCGTGGCTGCCGGGTTCGCCGAGCGCACATGGAGCACATGGAACGTCTGACCGTCGACGACCGTCGTGAACTGCTCATGCGCGTTGAGGGCCCTCTCCTGCGCCCGCCAGTCGAATCCATCGCGCCAGTGATCCGCGAGCTCCTGCAGGTAAGGAAGCGGGATCCCGCGGCTGAAGTCGGTGCGATCGTCACGTCCGGGAACGGGGAGCGGCCAGCGCGTGCGGGTCAGACGATCGTGCAGGTCATCGATGGCATCCTGCGGGATGTCGATGCGGAAAGGGCTGAGGGAGGTGTTCTGTGTCATGCTGTTGACGCTCTCAGGCAATGCGGAAGACCAGCTTCCGCATTTGCTGAGAGGATCAGACATGCTCGAGACCTCGGCCCGTCTGCTGGAACTGCTGTCATTGCTTCAGCTCAGACGCGACTGGACGAGTTCCGCACTCGCCGACCGACTGGGTGTGAGCACGAGGACCGTGCGCGCCGACATCGGCAAGCTCCGCTCGCTCGGTTATCCGGTGGATGCGCGCCCCGGCGTCGCGGGCGGATACCGCCTGGCCGCCGGAACCGCGATGCCTCCGTTGCTGCTCGACGACGACGAGGCGGTCGCGGTCGCCGTCGGGCTGGGGGTGGCCGCCACCTGGCGGCTCGGCGTCGAAGAGACCTCGCTCACCGCCCTCGCGAAACTCGAGCAGGTCATGCCCTCGCGACTGCGCCGTCGCGTCGACGCGATCCGTGAGGCGACGAGTGTGGTTCCTGGGGCCGAACCCCCGCTCGACCTCGCGGCGCTCAGCACGGTCGCCGCGGCCGTCCGTGCCCATGAACGGCTTCGCTTCGGCTACACGAAACCCGGCGGAGACGAAGAGAAGCGGCACACCGAACCGCAGCGCCTGGTGAGCTGGGGGTCGGTCTGGTACCTGCTCGCGTGGGATCTCGATCGTGACGACTGGCGCATCTTCCGCGTCGATCGCATGGTTCCACGGGCGTCGACCGGTGTGCGCTTCCGGCCCCGCGCGATCCCGGAGGGCGACGTCGTCGAGTACGTCGTCCGCAGGGTGACGAAGGCGTCCACGTCATGAAGCTGAGGCGGTACCCCCGGGCAGGCGGAACGTCGTCCTCGGGATGTCGTCCACGAAACGGTGCGCCAATGCGAAGGCCTGTTCTTCGGTGAGCCGGTGCTCGGAGACGAGTGCCGCCAGGTAGCCGGCGTCGAGTCGTCGGGACATGTCGTGGCGCGCGGGGATCGAGCAGAAGGCCCTGGTGTCGTCGACGAATCCGCTGGTCTTGGTGAACCCGGCACTGTCGGTCACCGATCGCCGGTAGCGCGAAATGGCGTCGGGGGTGTCGAGGAACCACCACGGCGCACCGGCGTAGACGGACGGATAGAAGCCCGCGAGTGGTCCGATCTCACGGCTGAACGCTGTCTCGTCGACCGTGAACAGCACCATCCGGAACGTCTCGTTCGTGCCGAAGTCGTTGAGGATCGGGGTGAGCGGCCGCGTGAAGGCGGCGACGTCCGGCAGATCGTGCCCGCTGTCTGGGCCGAACCGCGCGAGCGTGTCACGGTGGTGGTTGCGGATGACGCCGGGGTGCAGCTGCATCACGAGTCCGTCTTCGGACGACATCTCGGCCAGCCGGTAGAGCATGTTGCGGCGGTACGCCGTCGCGTCTTCCGCCGTGACTTCGCTCCGGAGCCCCGCGGCATGGATGCGCTCCGCATCGGCACTCGTGAGCGGCTGCGATCCGGCATCGAGCACCCCGGTGTCGGTCGCTGTGCCGCCCGCTGCCCGGAACGCGGCGCGGCGGCGGCGCAGGGCCTCGAGCAGCCCGGCGTAGTTCCCGGCATCGGTGCCGGCAGCTTCCGACAGCTCCGCGATCGCGATCGTCCAGCCCGCAGCCGATGGGTCCATGTAACGGTCGGCACGGAATGTCGGGAGCACATGCCCGTGGAAGGACGGATCGTCGCGCAGTCGTGCGTGAGCTGCGAGGTCGTCGGCGGGGTCGTCGGTCGTGGCGAGCACCGCGATGCGGAAGCGCTCGAACAACGCACGTGGGTGGAACTCGGCGGTGCGCAGCTGCGAGTCGATGTGCGCGTAGAGCTCGTCGGCGTTGCCCGCACTCGGCTGCTCCGTCACCCCGAACACCTCGGACAGCGAGGTCTCGAACCAGTAGCGCACCGGGGTTCCGAGGAAGACGTCCCAGTTCGCGCAGAACGCCCGCCATACCTCCTGCGGATCAGCGGGCGCGGCTCCCCGGCCCAGCGCGTCGAGGGGCACGCCGACTGCGTGGAGCAGACGCAGCACGTAGTGGTCGGGCGTGATCAGCAGTGTCGCAGGGTCTGGGAAGGGCTTGTCGTCGGCGAGCAATGCAGCATCGACATGGCCGTGCGGGGAGAGGATCGGCGCCGCGGCGACGGCGTCGTACAGCCTCCTGGCGAGCTCTCGCACGCCGGGATCGGCGGGGAGGAGTCGGTCGACGTGCGGGCTGAGTTCTCTGCTCATGATTCTCCTCCAGGGGTACGGCGCGGTGCGGAGCCGGTCGACTCCCGCACGGTCAGATGGGTCGGCAGCGCCGCGATGTGGCGGCGGGTGAGTGCGCTCGCGCCGATGCGCTCGCTCTGCAGTCGATCGAGCAGCATCGATACCGACAGCCGTGCGGCCTGTTCGACCGGAGCGGTGAGGGTGGTCAGCGGCGGGTTGCAGAAGTCGGCGCCGAAGATGTCGTCGCAGCCGACGATGCTCATGTCCTCCGGAACACGCACGCCTCGTTCCTTGAGCCGGATGAGCATGCCGATCGCGAGGAGGTCGTTGAAAGCCACGCACGCGGTGGCGCCGGTGTTCAGCGCAGCATCCGCCGCGGCCGCGCCCGCCTTCGTGCGCGGCTGGTACGGGCCCACCTTCGTGTGCTCGATCCCGAGGCGCTCGCACGCGGCCGCCACGGCACGCCAGCGGAGGTTGCTCGCCCAGCTGGTGGGGGGACCGGCCACGTAGCAAATGCGTCGATGGCCGAGCGAGGCGAGGTGCTCGACCGCCTGGTCGAACCCGAGCGGTGTGTCGATGAACACCGACGGCACCCCTGGTACCGCCCGGTTCAGCGCGACCAGAGGAAGCTCGGCGCTGAGCTCGGCGAGCCGCTCGTCGGACAGGCGGGACGCGGTGAGGATCGCCCCGTCGTAAGAGCTGCGCAGCTCTTCGAGCGTGCTCTCCTCCATCTCGGGCGACTCCTCGGTATGCACGAGGATCTGCGAGTAGCCCGCCACCCGCAGGGCCTGCTGGGTGCCGCGGATGATGCCGAAGTAGAACGGGTTGGTGACGTCGGATACGAGCACGGCGACCATGCGGGTCGATGGTGTCGCCGAGGCGTTCGACGCGGTGACGGGGGTGTAACCGAGGTCCTTCGCGATGCGGATGATGCGCTCGCGGGTGTCGGGGTTCCCGCGACCGGGGACGGCGAGTGCGCGCGAGGCCGTGGAGATCGCGACGCCGGCGGCATCGGCCACATCGGCGAGCGTCGGCCGATGCGGAGGGGGTGTGGGAGACGACATGCGGCAACAGAATCACAGGATGGCAATTACTGGCAATGGATTGCTAACAATTGCCATGCTTGCCTACCTTGGCGAAGACGCAGTCACGTCCACTCACTGTCTCGAAGGAGAGTTCAATGAAGTCTCGACCCCTGATCGCCCTCGGGGCGATGGCCGCAGCAGCGATCGCACTGACCGCATGCTCGGGATCCGGCGCTGGTACGGATGACGGCGGCACCGGTGGCGCTGTCGATGGGACAGGCCAGACGCTCACCGTGATGATGGCCGCGAACGGCCTCTACCCCGAGCAGCAGAAGGAATGGTTCGGGAAGGTCTCCGATGCATTCGAGGAGAAGACCGGAGCCACCGTCGAGTTCGAGACCTTCGCCAGCGCCAACGACGAGCTCACGAAGATCCAGACCTCCGTGCTCTCCGGACAGGGCCCCGACGTCTACGGTCTCGGCACCACCTTCACACCGACCGCCTACGCCACGGGAGCCTTCGTGAAGCTCACCGATGCCGACTGGGACAAGGTCGGGGGCCGTGACCGCTTCGTGCCATCCACCCTGGGTATCTCCGGCCCGAGCGAGGACGACGAGATCGCCATCCCGTTCGTGAGTCGTCCCTTCGTGATGGCCTACAACACCGAGCTGCTTGCCGCCGCCGGCATCGAGGAGCCGCCGACGACCTGGGATGAGCTGACGGCTGCGGCCGCGAAGATCGAATCAGGGGATGTGCACGGTCTCGCGATCGGCTACGCCGACAGCTTTGACCCCTGGAAGTTCGTCTGGGGTATGAGTGTGCAGGCGGGCAACCCGCTGATCGACGTCGACGCCAAGAAGGCGGAGATCGACGACCCGGCCGTGGTTGCCGCCTACGACACCTACTTCGGCTGGTACCAGGACGGGCTCGTCGACCCGGCATCGGTCGGGTGGAAGAACGCGCAGGCCGTCGCCGCCTTCGCCGACGGAAAGGCCGGCTTCCTGCCGATGACCTCCGCCAACTCCAAGCCCACGTTCGCGGGCTCGCCCGTCGCGGACTCCTACTCTTACGCGCTCCTGCCGACCATCCCGCCGGGGGAGACCGAACTTCCGAAGGGCGGCAAGGAGGCAGCCAGCATCCTCTCCGGCGACAACCTCGTCGTCGCCCAGTACTCGCCGAACCAGGACCTCGCCTTCGCGTTCATCGAGATGCTCACCAGCACCGAGTCGCAGCTCGACTACTTCGACACCTTCGGAGAGCTGCCCACCGGCGTGGAAGCTGCCGCGCAGGTCGAGAAGGACAACCCCGATCTGAGCGCCAACGTGCAGGCCGCCTCGCAGTCGGTGGCCACCCCGTTCACGGGCGCCTGGGGGGACACGCAGCTCGCCCTGACCAACGTGGTCGTCCAATCGCTGCCCGCCCTGCAGGGGGGATCGCTCAGCCAGAGCGCGATCGCCGCATCGATCGCCGAGGCTCAGGCGAGCGCGCAGTCGGCGCTCGACAAGTCCAAGTAGCGACGCGAGGACACGCACATGGCGATCGCCACCGACACGCGTCGGAAACGGACCGACGACACCCCGCCGAGCGAGCGGCCCCGCCCGCTGTGGATGCTGCTGCCCGGCGGGGTGCTGATGACACTGCTGATCCTGGTGCCGCTGCTGCTGGCCTTCTGGATCTCGATGCTCGACCTGGACCAGTACACGATCCGGCAGTGGCTGCAGGCGCCGTTCGTCGGATTGGGCAACTTCGTCGAGGCGTTCTCCTCCTCGCCGCTGCTGCGCGGGATCGGGCTGAGCGTCAGCTATGCGCTGATCGTGTCGGTGGCGGCGATCCCGATCGGAGTCACGGCGGCGCTGGCCACGCAGAACGCCTTCCGCGGTCGCGGGCTGGTGCGCTCCGTCTACCTGATCCCGTACATCCTCCCCGCCTTCGTGGTGGCCACGGTCTTTCGGGCGATGTTCCAGCCCGAAGGAGTGGTCGACGAGGCATTCGGCGTGTTCGGGGTCGACCCGGGGCTGTGGCTCAACGGGCCGCAGAGCTATTGGACCCTGGTCATCGCGCAGCTCTGGGTGAGCTGGCCGTTCGTGTACCTGTTGACGCTGGCCGGACTGCAGGCGGTGGATGCGGAGGTGCACGAGGCCGCGGCGCTCGACGGCGCGGGGTGGGGCATCAAGCTGCGCAAGGTCATCCTCCCGTATCTGCGCGGATCGATCCTGCTGGCATTCATCCTCACCTTCCTGCACAGCATCAACGCCTTCACGATGCCGTTCGTGCTCTTCGGGATACCGGCGCCGGTCGATGTCGAGGTGCTGCCGGTCCTCACCTACGTCACGGCGTTCCAGAGCTTCCGGTTCGGCCTCTCGGCGGCCATGGCGGTGGCCTCGCTCGCGATCGTCGCGATCCCCCTGTTCATCTACCTGCGCGCCGTGCGCCTGGACACCGGAGAGGACGCGAAGCGATGAGCGCCACCACCACGATCGCGCAGGTCAACCCGCGCCGGAGCCGCCCCGGCGGTCACAGCCAGGTGGATCGGCTGCTGCCGCGCCCGCTTCTGGCTGCCGCGAACATCGTCCTGTGCCTGCTCGTGTTCGGGCCTGTCTCGTACATGCTGTTCGCCTCGATCAATGCGGATGTCGCGGTCGCGGGCGGCGCATACTGGCCGACCGAGCTGCGCCTCGACAACTACATCAAGGTCTGGCGCAGCGTCGATCTCGCAGGGGGCCTCGCCAACAGCCTCCTGATCTGCGGGGCTGTCGCCGTCGTCTGCGCGGCCGTCGCCGTCTCGATGGCGTGGGTGCTGGTGCGGTTCACCTTCATCGGACGCGTCACCATCCTTCGGGGGCTGCTCGGTCTGCAGTCGGTTCCGGGCACGCTCATGCTGCTGCCGGTGTTCGTGATGTTCTCCACCCTGTCGTCGGTGCTGCGCATCCCCACCATCGGCACGCACTGGTCGGTGTTCGTCACCTACCTCACCTTCGCGCTGCCGTTCTCGACCTGGGTGATGGTGACGTACATCCGCGGGCTTCCGCGCGAGCTCGAAGAGGCGGCCCGCATGGACGGCGCCTCCAACTTCCGTGTCCTCACACGCATCGTGCTGCCGCTGAGCTGGCCGGGGATCGTGGTCTCCGCGATCTTCGCGTTCCTGCAGGGATGGAACGACGTGCTGTTCGCCTCGGTCATGACCAACCGCGACAGCCGTACCGCCGCGGTGGCACTGCAGATCTTCGGTGCGACTCAGGAGACAGGGGCGGTGCCCTTGTACGGGCAGATGATGGCGGCCTCGCTCATCTGCGCCATTCCCGTCGTCGTGCTGTACCTCGTGTTCCAGCGTTATCTCGTAGGCGGTCTCACCGCAGGAGGAGTGAAATGACCCCGTGGAAGCTCTCAGGATTCGGTGACGAGATCGATCCGGACCCGGCCGTGCAGATCGCCGTGCTCCAGGCGCTCGGCGCGCGGCACATCGAGGTGCGCAGCGCGTGGGGGGTGAACGTCGTCGATCTCGACGAGTCGCAGCTCGCGCAGCTCGCGGCCGTGGTGCGCGAGCGCGGCATGGCGGTCTCGGCCGTCGCCTCGCCGGTCGGAAAAGTCGATGTGTCCCTGCCCGTCGAGCACGAGGTCGGTCGGCTGCAACGGGCGATCCGGGCGGCCGAGGTGCTGGAGGCCCCCTACATCCGCATCTTCTCGTTCTTCCGAGCCGAGCACCTCTCGGCGGACGACATCCGCGACGAGGTGCTCGTGCGGATGGCGGCGCTCGCCCGTACCGCCGAAGCGGCCGGGGTCACCCTCGTGCACGAGAACGAGAAGGACATCTACGGCGACATCCCCTCGCGCGTGCTCGATGTGATCGAGTCGGTCGGCTCCGACCGGCTGCGCGTCGCCTGGGACAACGCCAACTTCGTCCAGGTCGGCGTCCGGCCGTTCACCGACGGCTACGCCAAGCTGCGGCCGCACCTCGAGTATCTGCAGCTGAAGGACGCTCTCGCCGCGACGGGTGAGGTCGTCCCGGTGGGTGACGGCGACGGCGAACTTCGCGAGACCCTCACGGCCCTGCGCGACGACGGCTATGCGGGGTTCGCCTCGCTCGAACCCCACCTCACCGACGTCAACGCGCTCGGCGGCTTCTCGGGGCCTGAGGCCTTCGGTCGTGCCGGCCGAGCCCTGCGCACACTCACAGACGAGATCGGAGTCACCCTCTCATGACCGACGGAATCCTCGACGTCGCCATCGTCGGATGCGGCATCATCGGCGTCAACCACGCCAGAGCGATCGCGGCCACCCCTGGCCTGCGCATCGTCGCGGTCGTCGACGAAGTGCCGACCGCGACCGATCGGCTGGCCGACCTCATCGTCGAAGAACTGGGCGGAGAGCGCCCATCCACGCACGCCGATATCGAGTCGATCCCCGACGACATCGATGTGGTCGTCATCTGCACCCCGAGCGGTTCCCATGTCGAACTCGCCGAGCGGGCGGTCGCGCGGGGGATGCACGTCGTGCTCGAGAAGCCCCTCGACGTGTCGATGGAACGTGGTCGCCGGCTGGCCTCGATCGCACGGGACGCCGAGGCGCGCGGCATCCGGATCTCGGTGATCAGTCAGCACCGCTTCGACCCGGGCGCGGTGGCCGTCGCTGAGGCCGCCCACACCGGACGCCTGGGGCGGATCACGAGTGCGGTGGCCTCTGTGCCCTGGTGGCGCTCGCAGGAGTACTACGACTCCGGCGCCTGGCGGGGCACCTGGGAGCTCGACGGCGGAGGCGCCGTGATGAACCAGGGTGTGCACACCGTCGACCTGCTGCTGTGGTTCCTCGGCACACCCGTCGACGTGTTCGCCCACACCGCGTTGCTCGCGCATGAGCGGGTCGAGGTCGAAGACGTGGCGGTCGTCACGGTGCGCTTCGAGTCGGGCGCGCTCGCTGTGCTGCACGCCACGACGGCCGCCTTCCCCGAGCAGCCGGTGCGGCTGGCCGTGCACGGCGCGCAGGGGACCGGCATCATCGAGAACGACCAGCT
The DNA here is from genome assembly GCF_040223885.2 of Microbacterium sp. WHRI 7836. Classification (NCBI taxonomy): domain Bacteria; kingdom Bacillati; phylum Actinomycetota; class Actinomycetes; order Micrococcales; family Microbacteriaceae; genus Microbacterium; species Microbacterium sp. WHRI 7836. Next base: position 3,662,356 of record NZ_CP168171.1, on the reverse strand, counting down.
CGCGCGGTTGTGGGTGGACGGCGACACCGCCGACCGCAGCGTCGACTGGGTGCCGGAGGGGCATCGACTGGGCGACGACCGTGACCCGCAGGCGTTCGCCGAGGGGCACGCCCGCCAGTACGCCGACATCGTCGAGAGCATCCGTGAGGGGAGAGCCTCGCGCGTCGGCGTACCCGAGGCGCTGCTGGCGCTCGCCGTGGTGCGCGGCATCTACGTGTCGGCGACCACCGGCTCCGCGGTACGCGTCGCCGACCTGATCGACGGCACCGTCGACGATGCCGACGTACGGACGGGAGGCATCGCATGAAGTTCTCGGTGTTCACCGCGGCGACCCCCGACTGGGAGCCGGCAGAGGCGGCTCGCCGCATCGCCGCGATCGGCTACGACGGCATCGAGTGGCGCATCACCGACCAGGACGAGGCCGACCCGCCCGGATTCTGGGCCGGGAATCGCGCGACCTGGCCGCTCACCGGGCTCGAGGGGTCGGTCGCCGAGATCGCCCGCATCACCCGCGAGGCCGGGTTGGAGTTCAGCGGCATCGGCGGCTATGCGCTCGCGCCCGACCGCGACGATGTGCTGCGGACGCTCAGGGCCACCGCAGAACTCGGTGCGCGTCAGGTGCGCGTGCGCATCCCCTTCAACGACACCCAGGACTATCGCACGGTGTTCGCGCAGACCAGGGACGACCTCGAATGGGCTTCCCGCGAGGCGGGGGCGCTCGGCGTGAAGGTGCTCGTCGAGCTGCACCATCAGACGATCTCGGCGTCGGCGTCGGCTGCCCTCCGCCTGGTCGACGGCATCGACCCGCGCACCATCGGTGTGATCCACGACCTCGGCAACCTCGTGATCGAAGGGCAGGAGGACACTCGCGCCGGCCTGCAGCTGCTGGGGGAGTACCTCGCGCACGTGCATGTGAAGAACGCGGTCTGGCAGCGCACCGGGCAGACCGGTCTCGACGGCGACGTGCGCTGGGAGTCGGCATGGGCTCCGCTTCGCGAGGGCATCGCGAGTGTGCCGGACTACTTCCGCGCTCTGGCCGAGGTCGGCTACGACGGCTGGGTGACGCTGGAGGACTTCTCGACGGATGCTCCGCTGGCGGAACGCCTGACCGACGACCTCGCCTTCCTCCGCGCGTCTGCCGGCGCCGCCGGCATCGGATCGTGACCGGGCCTGCGCGCACGCAGCATCCCCCGCTCCGTGCCGCTCATCTGGGTCTCGGTGCCTTCCATCGGGCTCACCAGGCCTGGTACACCCAGCAGGCGAACGAGCGTGCAGCCGCAGACGACGGCTGGGGCATCGCCGCTTTCACCGGGCGTGCCCCGGAGGCCGCAGAGCTGCTGTCGCGCAACGACGGCGTGTACACGGTGCTGGAGCGTTCCGCCGAGGGAGACCGGGCGACGACCGTGCAGTCGATCGTGCGGGCGGTACCCGGATCGGATGAGCGGGCCTGGCTCGACACTCTCGCCGATCCTCGGGTCGCGGTTCTGACCGTGACGGTCACCGAGGCGGGGTACTCGGCCGGTTCCGGGGTTCCGCGGCGCATCGCCGAAGGTCTCGTCGCTCGGGCGGATGCCGGTGCAGGACCCATCGCGGTCGTGAGCTGCGACAACCTGGCGCAGAACGGCCGGGTGCTGAGCGACGCGGTGCGCAAGGCCGCCGGCTCCCAGGCTGCGCGAATCTCGGACATCGCGTCGTTCGTCGACACGGTGGTGGACCGGATCACCCCTGCCGTGACGCCTGCCGACATCGACGCCGTGCGGAAGCTCACCGGCCTCGACGATCCGTCCGCGGTGGTCACCGAACCGTTCGCGGAATGGATCCTCGCGGGCGAGTTCCCCGGGGGTTCTCCGGACTGGGCGCGGGCCGGCGCGCGATTCGTCGCCGATGTCGGGCCGTACGAAGCGCGCAAGCTCTATCTGCTCAACGCCGGGCACACCTTCCTCGCCGCGGCAGGGCGGTTGCGGGGCTACGACACGATCGCAGAGGCGTTCGGCGATGCCGACCTGCGCGCCGACACCGAGGCGCTGTGGGCTGCGCAGCGCACCGCGGTCGACCTGCCGGTCGCGGAGCTCGACGGATGGCTCGACGATCTGCGCCTCCGCTTCTCGAATCCGCGCATCGCCCATCGGCTCGACCAGATCCGTCGGGACAGTCCGATCAAGGTGGCGCTGCGCCTCGTCGCTCCCCTGCGGAGACGCCGAGAGGCCGGCGATGCCGCCGACGACGCGCAGTTGCATGCCGTGGAGAGCTGGATCCGCTCCCTCGTCGAACTCGACCCGACCGACCCCGCGACGGCCGTGATCGCCCGCACCATCTCCGCCGTGCCCGCGGCTGACCGCGCACGCACCGTCATCGACCACCTCACTCCCGAAGGGACCCTCGCATGAGCATCGACAAGGCTGAGGTCATCGTCACCAGCCCGGACCGGAACTTCGTCACCCTCAAGCTCACGACGGCCGACGGCCTCTCCGGTCTCGGTGACGCCACCCTCAATGGGCGCGAGCTCGCGGTCGTCGCGTATCTCACCGAGCACGTCGTCCCGCTGCTGATCGGTGCCGACGAGGATCGCATCGAAGACACCTGGCAGTTCCTCTACCGGAGCGCGTACTGGCGCAGGGGACCCGTCACGATGGCCGCCGTCGCCGCGGTCGACATGGCGCTGTGGGACATCAAGGGCAAGAAGGCGGGGATGCCGGTCTACCAGCTGCTGGGCGGGGCATCGCGCTCCGGCCTCCTCGCCTACGGTCACGCGTCGGGCAAGGAGCTGCCGGAACTGTTCGACTCCGTGCGCGCGCACCTCGACCAGGGGTATCGGGCGATCCGGATCCAGACCGGTGTTCCCGGGCTCAAGGCCATCTACGGCATCGCCTCTCAGGCCGCGGACACCGGAGGAGGCGAGGCCCGTTACGACCACGAGCCCGCCCGCCGAGGCGCGAAGCCCGTCGAAGAGGACTGGGATACCCGCGCCTACCTGAACCACCTGCCGGGCGTCTTCGAGGCGGTGCGCAACGAGTTCGGCCCCGATATCCCGCTGCTGCACGACGGCCACCACCGGATGACGCCGATCCAGGCGGCGAAGCTCGGCAAGGCGCTCGAGCCGTACGACCTGTTCTGGCTCGAGGACTGCACCCCCGCCGAGAACCAGGAGGCGCTGCGACTCGTGCGCCAGCACACGACCACGCCCCTCGCGATCGGCGAGATCTTCAACACCGTCTGGGATTTCAAGGACATCATCCGCGACCAGCTCATCGACTACGTGCGCGGGGCCGTGACCCACATGGGCGGTATCAGCCCCTTGAAGAAGACGCTCGACTACGCCGCGATGCACCAGATCAAATCCGGCATGCACGGGCCCACGGACATCTCGCCGGTCGGCATGGCGGCGGCGATGCACCTCGGCCTCTCGATCCACAACTTCGGCATCCAGGAGTACATGCAGCACGGCTCGCGTACCGACCAGGTGTTCCGGCAGTCCTTCACCTGGCATGGCGGACTGCTGCACCCCGGCGACAAGCCGGGCCTGGGCGTCGAGCTCGACGTCGACGCGGCCGGCAAGTACCCGTATGAGCGCGCCTATCTGCCGTACAACCGGCTGGCGGATGGAACGGTGCACGACTGGTGAGCACCGAGCCTCGGTCGATCGTCGTCATGGGGGTTTCCGGGGTGGGCAAGACCACGGTCGGTCAGGAGCTCGCCCGCCGGATCGGTGTCGCGTTCATCGATGCGGATGACCTGCACGGGCCGGCGAACATCGCGAAGATGGCAGCCGGGGTCCCGCTCGACGACGATGACCGGTGGCCGTGGCTCGACCGGGTCGGGGTGGCGCTCGCCGCGGACCCCGGGGTCGTCATCGCGTGCTCGGCGTTGAAGCGGAGATACCGCGATCGGCTGCGCGCATCGGCCCCTGACACGGTGTTCGTGCACCTCGACGCACCGAAGGAGCGGGTCACGGAGCAGGCGACTGCGCGCCGCGGTCACTTCATGCCACCCGCGCTGCTGGCGTCGCAGTTGCAGACGTTGGAGCCGCTCGGGGCGGACGAGGACGGGATCACGGTGACGGTGGATGGCACGGCCGGAGAGCTCGTGGAGCGCATCCGTCAGCATCTCCTCTGAGAACGTCCGGCACCTTCGAGCCGCGCTCAGGGGATCGGCACTGCGCGGTCCGCGCCGAGTCGCTTCATCACCATCGTCGACGTCAATCGCTGCACGCCCGGCAGGGCTCCGAGGGTGTTGTCGTAGAGCTCCTGGTACGAACCCATGTCACGCGTGAGGATGCGCAGCATGTAGTCGGGGTCGCCGAACAGGCGCTGCGCCTCGACGACGGCGGGGATCGAGACGACGGCTTCCTCGAACGCGACGATCGTGTCCTTGTCGGTACGCCCGATCGTCACGAAGACGATGGCTTCGAAGGTGAGGCCGACGGCTGCCGGGGCGACCACCGCCCGGTAGCGTTCGATCGCTCCGGACTGCTCCAGCTCTTTGAGTCGGCGATGGCAGGCGGAGAGGCTCAACCCGACCTGCGCGGCGAGATTCGTGGCACTCATCCGACCGTCGTCCTGCAGTAGCGAGAGGATCTCCCGGTCAAGTGCGTCCATGGTGACAATTCTTGCAGGTGAAGCCGTCAGTCGCCCGAAGAATCGAAGCACCTTTCGCATGATCCTTCGTAGTCTCTTCCTCGAATCGAGGAGAACCGATGGATATCGCGCTGGTCATGCAGTTCTGGGTGGTCGCCGTCATGCTCGCGCTGACGCCGGGCGCTGATTGGGCCTATGCGATCTCCGCCGGCCCGCGTGCTCGCTCGATCGCGCCATCGATCCTCGGGATGATCGCGGGTTACACCGTCGTGATCGTCGCCGTCGCGCTCGGCCTCGGCGCGCTGGTCACCACGTATCCCGTCACCCTCACGACGCTGACGGTGGTCGGCGCGCTCTACCTGATCTTCCTCGGGGCGACGACGCTCGCCAGCCGCCCGGCGCCGATCGCCGAGAGCGGCGAGCCGATCGCCACGGGCGGATGGGCGCAGTTCCTGCGCGGCTCCGGCGTGAGCGGCATCAACCCGAAGGGCCTCCTGCTCCTGCTCGCCCTGCTGCCGCAGTTCACGAGCCCCGACGGCTGGCCGTCAACGACGCAGATGCTCGCGCTCGGTGGCCTGCATCTGCTCAACATCGCGGTCGTGTACACGACCGTCGGGCTGCTCGCTCGCCGACTGCTGCGGACGAGGCCCCGCGCGAGCTCCGTCGTCACCCGGATCGCCGGCATCGCGATGACGGTCATCGGCGTCGGCATCCTGATCGAGCAGGTGATCGAGTGGCTGTGACGGCAGAGGTCTCTCACCAGGGCACAGGTCGTCACCAGCGCACAGGGCTTTTCCCCGGTGGATGCTGACCTCTCCCGGACAGCGCGGAGGTAGCGTCGAGGGGCGCCATCGACCGGCGAGACAGGAGGACCACGTGACGACGACGGGACGGACGACCACGGCCCTGCTGCTGCTGCTGCCCGCGTTCCTGCTCGGCGCGATCATCGCGATCTCGTTCCTCGAGGCGCCGTTGAAGTTCCTCGCCCCGGGGGTCACGATCCCGATCGGACTCGGTATCGGACGACTCGTCTTCACCGCGTTGAATGTGCTCGCCGGCATCGTGCTCCTGGTGCTCACGTTCGTGAGCGTGCGAGCACGGGCGGGACGCGGGCCCCTCATGATCCTGGGCGGGATCTGGCTGGTCTTCGTCGTCGAGGTCGCACTCATCCGTCCCGTGCTGAACCGGCGCAGCGACCTCGTGATCGCGGGATCGGAGGCGCCGGGCACCAACGGGGCGCACTACGCGTACATCGCGGCCGACCTCACGATCGTCGCCCTCCTCGTGGTGCTGATCATCGTCACCGCGCGAAAAGTGCTCCCTCCACCCGGCACCGTATCCTGACCGAAGCCCGTCGCGCGTAATGGTCCCGCGCATCCAACGTCTTCTCTGCGGAGGCAGCGCACCTCCACCGGTCATCTGATCGGGACGCCGCGACGACGGACCTCAGACCTCGTCGGTCGGCGAACGGCAGTGTGTTCGACCCGTGCCCTCCTCGGCGCGGTGCAACCGCCGGCCGGCGCACGAGGGCACGGCTGGGGAGTCGTGGCCCTCGGGGCGGGGTGTCCCGTTCGTTCCCTCGCGGACCGCACACCCCGCCCACTCGACCTCCCCGGAGGAATGGTCGCGAACGGCGGGGTGATGTTCCTCCGCTACCGGACCGCCTGAACTGCGGCCGCGGACCGGTCGGCGATCAGCGGGCCGAGGTCACGGTCGGACGCGGACGGTGCGTCCCTCGAACGACACGAGGTCGCCGTCGCGCAGCTGTCGTCCGCGGCGTCGATCGATCTCGCCGTTCACGGTCACGTACCCGTCGATGATGACCTCTTTGGCGTCGCCGCCCGAGTCGAGCAGGCCGGCGAACTTGAGGAACTGTCCGAGGCGGATCACCTCACCGCCGATGGAGATGTCGTCGATCGGGTCGGAGTTCGTCATCCTTGAATGCTAATCGGACTTGCGTGCTGATCGGCTTCGCCACCGCAGGACGCGATGGTGCCGCCGCCCCGGTGGGAGCGGCGGCACCATCATGCCGGGCGTCTCGGGTCCGCCCGACAGGACGCGGCCCGCACCGACTCAGTCGATGTCGGTACCGACGACCGCGAAGTCGGCGTCGAACTCGATGTCGATCGATCGGCTGTCCGCAGTGAGCACCGAGGCGTCGTAGGGGCTCACGTCGTCGCCGTCGACATCGAGGTCGGTGATCATGCCCTCGGCCTCGGCGAGTGCGGCGGCGACCAGTGCGCGGATCGTCTCGTCGTCGAGGGTGAGCGTCGGGCCGGTGTCGTCGCCGTCTGCCGCGTCGGTGGAGGCGACGGTCGCCGCGAGCTCCTTGTCGACGCGGATCTCGGTCTCATCTCCCGCCGCTGTGCTCAGCTGCACCTCCCAGGTGCCGTCACGCTTCGCGTCGATCGAGGTGACGCCGCCGTCGGCCGCGCCGCGTGCGGCATCCGCGATCGCGATCAGCTCGTCGGCGGAGGCGGAACCGATGCCCGTCACCGGGCCACGACCGTTCGAGGGGGTGTCGCCGCGGTCGTCGCCCCTGGGGCCGTCACCGGGACGACCGTGATCTTCGCTGTCGTCCTGGCGGGGGCCGTCCGACACCGAGGAGCGGTCGTCGTCGTCAAACTCGTCGCCGATCGCCGCGCCGATGGCGATGCCGCCGCCCGCGAGGACCACGGCTGCCGCGATGCCGCCCCCGATGAGGAGCGCGCGCTTGCGGCCGGCCGTCGGGGATGATGCCGTGGCACCGGGGGTCGGCTCGGCCGCCGGGAACGTCGGGTGCTCGCCGGCGCCGGGCGCGGGTGCCGTCCCGGCCGGGGGTGCAGGGGCCGTCGGCGCCGCTGCGGCATCGGGAGTCGGGGCCACCGGCACGGTCGGCGCGTCCGGCGTGCTCTCGGGCGTCTGGTCGGGAGAGGGTGTCTTGTCGTCCATGACTCGATGCTCTCCCGCGGGCGCTGAAGCCTCCCTGAAGCGTCCTGAAGGACTCTTCAGGAACCCGTCGCTCAGGCGCCGCGGGGGAGGGTGAGGACGAACCGCGCGCCGCCCCATCGGGAGTCGTCGACCGTGAGAGACCCGCCGGATGAGGCGGCGATTCCGCGCGCGATCGCGAGCCCGAGGCCGCTGCCGCCCGCGTCGCGGCTGCGCGCCTCGTCGAGGCGCACGAATCGCTCGAAGATGCGCTCCCGTTCCTCGGCGGGTACCCCGGCGCCGTCGTCTTCCACCGTGACGAACACGTATCCGTCCGAGGGGATCACCGCGATCGCCACCCGACCTCGACTGTGGCGGGCGGCATTGTCTGCGAGGTTGCGCACCAGCTGGCCGAGCAGGCGCGGGTCGCCGTGCACCCGTGCGGCGCTGATGCCGGTACCGTCGACGTCGAGCCCGGCCGCGCGGAGTCGGCGCACCTCGCCGAGCGCGATGTCGTCGAGGTCGACCGCCTCGTCGAGCGTGCTCGCACCCTCGTCGAGGCGGGCGAGAAGCAGCAGCGATTCGACGATGCCCTGCAGTCGGAGCCCCTCTTCCGAGACGACCTCTGCGAGCTCGCCGATGCTGGTGACCTCGGGGTGGGCCTGGGCGAGCTCTGCGTGCTGACGGATGGTCGCAAGGGGAGAGCGCAGCTCGTGCGAGGCATCCGATACGAATCGGCGTTGCGCGGTGGCAGATGCATCGAGCCGGTCGAGCATGCCGTTCATGGTGGTCGCGAGTGCGGCGATCTCGTCTGCTGTCTCGGGTACGGGAACGCGCTGGTGAAGGCGCTCGGCGGTGATGCCGTCCACTTCCTCACGGATGCGCTCCACCGGTCGGAGCGCGCGGCCCACGACGAGCCAGGTGGTCACGGCCACGAGCAGCAGCAGCAACGGGACCGCGATGGCGAGCAGCGTCGCGACCGTCGCTAGGGTCTCTGCGTCGTCGTCCATCGAGACCGCGAGCACGAGCGTCTGATCGCCGTCGATGTCTTCCGAGACCACCAGGACGGTGTCGCCGTCGACGGTGGTCGTCTGCGGGTCGTCGTCTGCGGGGAGCGGCGTCGACCCCAGCTTGTCGCGAGCCTCCTCGCTCGCGGCGCGTACCGACCCATCCGGACCGAGGATCTGCAGGATCTCGTCGTCGAGAGCGTCCACCCCCTTGCCGCCCGGCCCGCCGGCACGTTCGGCGAGCTCGCTGAGCCGCTGTTCCGCAGCGCGCTCGGTGCTGCCGTGGATGCTCGCGCTCAGCACACCGTAGAACGAGAAGGCGCCGATCAACAGTGCGACGGCGACGACGACGGTGGCGCCGAGTGTGGTCCTGCCGCGCACCGTGCGCCAGCTGCGGTTAGCCACCGTCGGCCGCCAGTCGATAGCCCGCACCGCGGATGGTCTCGATGGCCTCACGACCGAACGGCTTGTCGAGTTTGCGGCGGAGGTGCCCGACGTAGACCTCGACGATGTTGGGGTCGCCGTCGAAGTCGTCGTCCCAGACGCCGTCGATGAGGGCGCGCTTCGATAGCACCTGCCCGCGATGACGCATGAGGTACTCGAGCACGGAGAACTCCCGAGCGGTGAGGCTCACCGGGGTCTCGCCGCGCCAGACCCGATGTGCGGCAGGGTCGAGCCGCAGATCGCCCGCCTCCAGGATCGCCGGGCGGGCGACGGCTCCACGGCGCACGAGGGCGCGGAGCCGTGCGACGAGGATCGCGAACGAGAACGGCTTGGTGACGTAGTCGTCGGCCCCGGTCTCGAGTGCCTCGACCTGGTCCCACTCGCCGTCCTTCGCGGTGAGCATCAGCACGGGCGTCCAGTTCTCCTCGGCGCGCAGTGCTTCGCAGACCTTCCATCCGCTCATGCCCGGCATCATCAGGTCGAGCACGATCGCGTCGTACCGCGTCTCGCGTGCACGCCAGAGTCCGTCGACGCCGTTGTGCGCGACGTCGACCGCGAAGCCCTCGGCCTCGAGCCCGCGGCGCACGCCTTCGGCCAGGCGCACCTCGTCGTCAACCACCAGGATCCGCATTCCTCCAGTGTGGTCGGTCGACGCTGAATCCGGGCTGAAGCGGTCGAGGATCAGGCGGAGAGGTGTGCCTGGATCTCGAGGATCACTTCGCCGAGGGCTCCGGAGGAGAGGAGCCCGGGCCCGAGGGGTCCGGCTGTATCGGTGCCGAGCGGTGGGAGGGTGCGCAGGGCTGCAGCGGCTTCGGGAGAGAGGTGTGCGAGTTGCCATCGCACCTCTGCGGCACGGGCGTCGGATGCACGGGCGTCGGTGGCGTCCGGGTGTGCCCGCTCGACGGCCCGCGCGGCGTAGGCGGCTGCCCCGAGAGCATGCGCACCCATGTGCGCGACCCCTGCGGCCTGTGCCGCGGAGCGGGCGGCGGCGGTGCCGGCAGGGGTCACGGCGCTGCGAGCAGCCCTGCCCGCGACGAAGCGACGACGGATCTCGCCCGCAGCCGTGAGCTCGCCCCGCGCGAAGGCGCGCGTCCTGGCGATGGCATCGCGCGCACGGTCGTCGTCCGGGGCCTCGGTCTCGAACAGCGGCAGCACGCGCTCGGCGCAGTCGGCCGCCCACACCGCGACGATCCGACGGTCGGTCTCGGTCATGCCCTGAAGAGTCATGCCCTGCGGAGTCGACATGGGGTTCACCTCGTCCGTCGTCCGGTGCGAGCGCGCGCGGCCTCGTGCGCCTCGCGGAGAAGGGCGAGCACGGCACCCTCCGTCGCCGCTGCGGGGTTGATCACGCACACCCAGCCGGCGGTGCCGTACAACGGGTGAGGCCGGAAGACGTCGACCGCCGTCGGGTCGGTGTCGCCGCCCGTGAGAGACCCCGCCGCGATGATCGACTCCGCGCGCTCGCGTCCGACGTGGATGTTCACCCGGAAGCGCCCTGGAGCGTCCAGCGCGGAGGACGTGTCGTCGGGATAGTCCTTCGTGATGATCGTCCCGTACGGCTGCGTGCGCTCCGGCATCCGGCCGTCGGGCGCGTGGTAGAAGTATGCGTCTCCCCATGACAGTTCGGGGAAGTCGCTGCCTGCCTCCGGGGCGACGACGAGCACGCCGTCGAACGAGCGGACCTCTTCGATGATCTCCTGCATTTCCATCCTTCAATGTTGAGGCTGATGTGCTTATGTGGGCTCAAGGGCCGGAAAGACAAGGAGGCACGTGTAGAACCCTCAAGAGCAGGTGATGACCACTGCGGCGCTCGGACGGCTGGTCGGCTACTCGACGCAGCAGGTGCGCGACCTCGAGCGACTCGGTGTGCTCCCCGCCGCGGAGCGCGGTGCGAACGGGTACCGGCGGTATCGGATGCCGCATGTCCTGGCGCTGCACGCCTATCGGGCGTTGGCGACGGCGCTCGGTCCGGTGCCCGCGCGTCGACTGATGCCCGCTCTCATCGGCGGATCGGTCGAGCAGGCGGCGGAGCGGATCGACACCCTGCACGCGGATCTCGCCCTCGAACGCTCACGGGTGCGCGCGGCCCTGCGCGGACTCGAGGACGCGGTGGCGGAGGCCGACGACCCGTTCGTCGAGGACGATGCCATGGCCATCGGCGAACTCGCCCAGGCGCTCGGCGTCCGCTCCTCCGCACTGCGGCACTGGGAGCGAGAAGGGCTCGTGCGCCCCCTTCGGCGTGCAGGATCGGTCCGCTCCTACGACTCCGCTGGGATCACCGAGGCGCGGATCGCCGCCGCCCTGCGTTCGGGCGGCTACGGCATCCCCGCCGTTTCGCGGATCATCGACGAGGTGCGCGCGCACGGTGACACCGCGCAGGTGCAGCGCATCCTCACGGAGCGGTTGGCGGACCTCACGCGCCGCAGCGTCACGCTCCTCGCGGCGGCAGGAGACGTGCACGCCCTACTGACGGAACACCTCGCGGGGGCCGGATCGGACGGACCATCCTTCACGTCCGAGCGCTGATGTCAGATTAGCCAGCGGCCACGGGCTCGCGACATGATCACGCGCGTGGCTGACTGCTCCCATCGACACCGTGATCGCGGACTCACTCCAGTCGGACGCTGCGGGGTCGGACGAAGTCAGTGTGCCGAGTGCATCAGGCTGGCTTCGATCGATGGACGGAGCAGCCAAGAGACCTTAGTCGGTTGGCAGGGCTTTGTCTGTCGGCCGAACGTCCTACAGACACGGAGCTTGCGGGTGGGCGAAGCTATAGCTTCCAGTTACTCAGGGAGATAGCTCATGACGAAGAAGTTCTTGACAGTATCGTCACGCGGGGCGAAGGCGCTGATAGCCGAGGACGGCCACCAGGTCGAAAGTGATACATTTCATTTATGATGGTGTGGATCGTGTACTTGGAAGAAACTCCTGGTTTCATCGGCGTCTTTGACGTCGAAAGCGACGCGTACGAATTCCAGGAAAAGTATGCGGCTGATAGCGGACTCTCAGTTCTGCTTACCCCCGTCTCTGTGCCTTATCGGGTCGCGGGAACAGATGGGCCTCTTTATTCGCAGTAGACGCTACGACTCCCCTACCGCGCGTCAAGCGGCTCGAGTGTCTAGCGGAAGTTTTAGTTGACTAGAAATAGGTATTCAAAGATGAGACACCGTCACCACCACAAGTTCGGTTTTATTTTCGCTGGATCATTGATCCTCGGGATCGTAGCAGCCGGCGGCAGCCCGGCTTACGCGGCATCATCAGGGAACGACGCGCCCGACCTCCCGCCACTCACAGCGGTGAGCTCGGCGGACGTTCCCGACGAGTACCTCGTCTACCCGGATGGAACACCGCTTCCTGCCGATGCGGTGGTGATGACGGACGCGGAGATGGATGCACTTGGGTCGGACACGAGCATCGGCGCTCCTGAATCGACGCCAGGTGCGACCACGAGAGCGACGGTAGTAGGAAATTGTCATTTTGCGGTGGGACAAATGTGGAAGAGATCATCCGGACAAGGGTTCCCCTCCGGTTCAGTGGGCGCGAAGCCAGCAATCTCTAGTTGTTGGGGAGCCGTCACCAAGACGTACATCAGGTCAATCGTTTTCATGCATAACGGGTGGCTCTGGGTTCCCGTTACTGAAGCCTTCGAGAGTTTTGGCACGTGGAACATGGTGCAAAAAAGTGTCCAGTACAAATGCAATGGGACCGGGCAGCACACGTTCCGCGTTGTCTCGTATTTCAAAGCCTCTGGGGCCAAGGATGTCACCGCTGCGTCAGCTCAGCTCAGCTCCGGCGATTACAAGCTCCAGTGCGGCTAAAGAACTGTCTGATCTCATGACGCGGTGAGCAATCGCTGCACTGAACCGCGAGCTGGCCCGTCACCCTCGAACCCGTCACCGTCATCTCGGACTACGAACGACGACTGCTCTCGAACAAGACGCTCGTCCACGCACTCGAGTCCGCATCGGTGGAAGTCGAGCGAGGCAATTCGTTTCGGCTGAACGTCGACACGTCGCCGCTGACCAGCAATACGAACAAGGACCACGTTCGCACGTGGTCCTTCTTCGTATTGCTGAGCGATCCAACGCTGCGAACAAGCGAGATCGGCTACTCGACGCAGCAGGTGCGCGACCTCGAGCGACTCGGTGTGCTCCCCGCCGCGGAGCGCGGTGCGAACGGGTACCGGCGGTATCGGATGCCGCATGTCCTGGCGCTGCACGCCTATCGGGCGTTGGCGACGGCGCTCGGTCCGGTGCCCGCGCGTCGACTGATGCCCGCTCTCATCGGCGGATCGGTCGAGCAGGCGGCGGAGCGGATCGACACCCTGCACGCGGATCTCGCCCTCGAACGCTCACGGGTGCGCGCGGCCCTGCGCGGACTCGAGGACGCGGTGGCGGAGGCCGACGACCCGTTCGTCGAGGACGATGCCATGGCCATCGGCGAACTCGCCCAGGCGCTCGGCGTCCGCTCCTCCGCACTGCGGCACTGGGAGCGAGAAGGGCTCGTGCGCCCCCTTCGGCGTGCAGGATCGGTCCGCTCCTACGACTCCGCTGGGATCACCGAGGCGCGGATCGCCGCCGCCCTGCGTTCGGGCGGCTACGGCATCCCCGCCGTTTCGCGGATCATCGACGAGGTGCGCGCGCACGGTGACACCGCGCAGGTGCAGCGCATCCTCACGGAGCGGTTGGCGGACCTCACGCGCCGCAGCGTCACGCTCCTCGCGGCGGCAGGAGACGTGCACGCCCTACTGACGGAACACCTCGCGGAGGAGGAGGGGTCGTCGCTCACGTCCGCGCCGGGATCTGCGCCAGGACCTCGGGGATCAGCGGATTCTCGTCGAGGGGGTCGGTGATGACCGCGGCGATCGCCTCGAACGGCAGTACCGGGTAGCGCGAGGCGGCGCCGATCTTCTCGTCGCTGGCCAGCACGATGGTCGCGGCGCATCGGGAGGCGATCGCCCGCTTGGTGACGGCATCGTCGAGTTCGCCCGTCGTGAGACCGTGTCGGGGGTCGACGCCCGTGACGCCGACGAAGAACACGTCGGCAGCGAGGTGCTGGATCGCCTCCATCGCGAGTCCTCCGCCGGCGACGAGAGAGTGTCGGGCGAGCTCGCCGCCGATCATGATCACGCGCGCATCCGAGTGCTCGGCGACGGCCAGGGCGACGGCAGGACTCGGGGTGATGACCGTGATGTCGGTGCCGGAGGGAAGCAGTCGCGCCATCGCGAGCGTGGTGGTGCCGGCATCCAGCACGATCGTCGATCCGGGGAGGATGGTCGTGACCGCCTGGCGGGCGACCCGCTCCTTGCTCTGGGTCGCCAGATCGTGGCGCTCGCGCACCGGGCGATCGGCCGCGGCGATGGGCAGCGCGCCGCCATACACGCGCTGGAGCCTTCCCTCCTCGGCGAGCTCGCGGAGGTCGCGACGGATGGCGTCTTCCGATACTCCGAGTTCATCGGCCGCAGCCTTCGCCACGACCCGTCCTTCGCGGGTGAGCACGTCGAGCAGGTGGTCCTTGCGCTGAGCAGCGAGCATACGTTTCCTCACGAAGTTGCACGTTTATGCATGATTCAGACTACAGTCATCTCCATGATGAAGCCACTCCTGATCCTGATCGCCGGCCCCTACCGTTCCGGCACGAACGGCGACCCCGCCCTGATCGCTCGCAATCTCGCGCGCCTGGAGGAGGCGTCCGGTCCGATCTTCCGCCTCGGCCACGTGCCGATGATCGGGGAGTGGGTCGCATTGCCGGTCCTGCGCACCCTCGAGCCGGGCGACTCCGGCGAGGGCGACGTCATGTACGAGACCGCCCGCCGACTGCTCCTGCACTGCGACGCGGTGCTGCGGCTGCCGGGGGAGTCGTCCGGCGCCGACAAGGACGTCGAGATCGCCCACGAGCTCGGGCTGCCCGTGTACCGGTCGCTCGACGAGATTCCTGCAGCTTCGACTCCGTAGGCTGGAGGCATGACCAAGAACCTCTGGACCATCCTCGGCGTCATCCTCGCCGTCGTGATCGCGTGGTGGATCGTGAGCGCGCTGTTCTCGGTCCTCGCGTTCATCTTCAAGCTCGGGATCGTCGCGGTCGTGGCCGTGGTGGTCTTCCTCGTGCTGCGCGGGATCTTCAGCCGCAGCGACGACTGACCAGACGTCACCGCGGGTAGGTCACGCCGCTCAGCCGCTCCGAGAGGTCCCAGCTGCGCGCGGCATCCGCCGTGCTCCGCAGCGGACGGTACAGGGCCTGCTCGGCCGGAGCGCCGCCCATGTGGCCAGGACCGCGCGGGCCGTACAGGCGGCCGGGCAGAGCGGACGACGACGCTGCCGCGAACAGGGCGGGCAACGCGGCGCTCTCGGCCGTGCCGACGATCAGCCCGCGCTGGGACGCCCACCGGATCACCCTCACCTCGACGGTGTCGTCGGCGCGACCGAGTTCCGGACGGGCGGCGAGCAGGCTCGTGGGGGCGACTCCGGGGTGGGACAGGTTCGACGTGATGCCCCAGCCGAGCGCTCGGCTGCGCCGGTCGAGTTCGAGCCCGAAGAGTCCGAACGCGATCTTCGACTGCCGGTAGGCCCGCATCCCGTCGTACGACTGCTCCCCGTTCGGATCCTGCCAGTCGATCGTTCCGCGGGCCGCGGCCACGCTCACCTGGGAGGTCACGCGCGCCTGCCCCGCGCTGAGCACGGGAAGAAGGTGTGCGACCAGGGCGAAGTGCCCGAGATGATTCGTCCCGTACTGCACCTCGAACCCGTCGGCCGTGGTCTGCCGGTCAGGCGGCGACATCACCCCGGCGTTGTTGATGAGCAGATGCACGGGGCTGCCGTCCCTCCGCATCGCCTCGCCGAACTCCGCCACGGAGTCGAGCGATGAGAGGTCGAGCGGCGCGGTCTGCACCTGCGCACCCGCCGCGGCGTCCCTGATGGTCGCGGCGGCGGCATCCCCCTTCCGCGGATTGCGCACGGGGAGCACGATCTCGGCTCCGGCACGGGCGAGACGCGTGGCGATGTGCAGGCCGATGCCGTCGCTCCCTCCCGTCACCATCGCACGGCGGCCGGCGAGAGAGGGGATGCGGATGTCGGGGATGCGCGGGCTCATGATGTGCTCCTTCGGGTCTTCCTCCAGCGTGCGTGCTGGGCGTCGCCGCAACCAGGACTCCCCATGCAGTGGATACCGGCACGGACGGATGCGAGGATCGGGGCGTCGGGAGGAGGCCCGGATGGTCATCGACAGGACGGCGCTCGCGGGGTTCCTGCGACTGCGGCGAGACAGTCTGCAACCGGAGGACGTGGGTTTGGCGCGGGGGGCGCGACGGCGCACCGAGGGGCTCCGTCGCGAGGAAGTGGCCGCGCTCAGCCACATGTCGGCCGACTACTACGCGCGACTCGAACGGGGTGACGGGCCGCTGCCCTCGGAGCAGATGCTCGCCGCGATCGCCCAGGGGCTGCACCTCACGATCGACGAGCGCGACCACCTGTTCCGCCTCGCCGGACATCAACCGCCCGCGCGGGGCGGAGTCGGCGACCACATCGGACCGGGGATGCTGCGGATCCTCGACCGGCTGCAGGACACTCCGGCCGAGATCGTGAGCGAACTCGGAGAGACCCTGCGGCAGACGCCCCTCGGCGTAGCGCTCACCGGCGACACGGCACACCTCACCGGCATGGAGCGGAGCCTCGGTTATCGCTGGTTCCGCGAGCCGTCCACGCGGGACCTGTACGACCCCGCCGAGCACGAGTTCCTGTCGCGGCTGTGGGTGTCTGGTCTGCGGGAGGTCATCGCCCGGCGGGGCCCCTCATCGCGAGCTGCCCGCATGGCCGACGCGCTGCAGGAGCACAGCGCGGAGTTCCGCGAGATCTGGGAGCGTCACGAGGTCGGGCTCCGGCCCCGCGAGACGAAGCGCTTCGTGCACCCCGGCCTCGGGCCGCTCGAGCTGACGTGTCAGAGCCTCGTCGATCCCGAGCAGTCGCAGTTCCTTCTCGTCTACACCGCGATCCCGGGGTCGGAGAGCTATGAGAAGCTCGCTCTGCTGTCGACCCTGGCTCCCCGGGTCTTCGTGTAGGGGACTTTCGAATCGCGCAAATGGTGGGAAACGGCGTCCGCAGCACCCGTTTGCGCGATTCGAAGGCGAGAGGGCTACGCCTTCGCGAAGGAGCCGACGCGGTACTTCGCGGCGCGGTGCGTGTCCTGCACGCGGTCGCCGCGGCCGTGGAGCTTGTTGCGGAGCGTTCCCGGTGCGTACTCCTCGGGGTAGACGCCGCGTTCGCGGAGCACCGGGATGACGTGCTCGATGATGTCCTGCCAGGTGCCGGGGGTGACCGCATAGGCGAGGTTGAAGCCGTCGATGTCGGTCTCCTCCACCCACGACTGCAGCTCGTCGGCGATCTCGACGCCCGAGCCGACGATCGTGGGGCCGAGGCCGCCGATCGCGTTGTGGCGCCCGAAGTCGCCGACCGTCCACTCGCGACCGAGGTCGGCCTCTTCCTTGAGGTGCTGCAGCACCGACTGGATCGCGTTCGACTCGACGTTCCCGACCGGCTCGTCCTCGGCGTACTGCGAGAGATCGACGCCCATCCACCCCGACATGAAGGTGAGTGCGCCCTCCGGGCTGGCGTAGGAGAGGTACTCGGCGTGCTTCGCGGTCGCCTCTTCGCTCGTCGCTGCGGTGATCACGGTGAGCAGCGTGTAGATGCGGGCGTCGTACCGGTCGCGACCTGCGGCCTCGAGCGCGTCGCGGATGCGCTTGACAGTGCCGGCGAGCACCTCTTTCGAGGGGGCGGCGACGAAGATGGCCTCGGCGTTCTCGGCGGCGAACTTCACCCCGCGCGGGCTCGCGCCGGCCTGGTAGATCACCGGTGTGCGCTGTGGTGACGGCTCGGAGATGTGGATGCCGGGAACGCTGAAGTGCTTCCCCTCATGCC
Organism: Microbacterium sp. WHRI 7836; assembly: GCF_040223885.2. NCBI lineage: Bacteria > Bacillati > Actinomycetota > Actinomycetes > Micrococcales > Microbacteriaceae > Microbacterium > Microbacterium sp. WHRI 7836. The sequence goes on along the minus strand of NZ_CP168171.1, from coordinate 3,644,512 downwards.
CGATCGGGTGCACCTTGCCGGGGTCGGTGAAGATGCCGCGCTCGCGGTCCTCCACCACCGCGTCGTCCTCCCACGATCCCTCCCAGAGCTTGTAGAGCACCTCGACGTACTCGTCCGCGTGGTCGTAGCGGTCGTCGTGGGCGAGCTGGTCCTCCTGGCCCATGTTCCGTGCGGCGCTGGGCAGGTAACCGGTCACGACGTTCCAGCCGACGCGGCCCTGCGTGAGGTGGTCGAGTGTGCTGAGTCGTCGAGCGAACGGGTAGGGATGCTCGAACGCGGTGCCGGCCGTGATGCCGAAGCCGAGGTTCTCGGTCACCGCGGCCATCGCGCTGACCAGGAGGATCGGGTCGTTCACCGGCACCTGGGCGCCGTTGCGGATGGCGGCCTCGTTCGTGCCGCCGTACACGTCGTAGGTGCCGAGCACGTCGGCGATGAAGATGCCGTCGAAGGTCGCGCTCTCCAGCAGCTTCGCCAGATCCGTCCAGTACGAGATGGTGTTGTACTGCCGCGACCGGTCGTCGGGGTGGCGCCACAGGCCGGACGACTGGTGGGCGACGCAGTTCATGTCGAAGGCGTTGAAGCGGATCTGACGGGTCATGGGCTCCATGAAAGGCGAACCGCGCCGGGGAATCCAGGGTCGCCGACACGCGCCGACACATTCGGGCGCGACAGCCTCCGCTCTGGCAGTCGGCACACCCGGCGGGCTCTACCCTTGACTGGTGACCGACGAGACCGCGACAGCCCAGCGTCTGGTGCGGCGCTTCGCCCGCGAGACCAACCTGCTCGTGGCCGGTCGCGACTTCTCCGTCGTGGGAACGGATGCCGTGGCCGACGAGCTGCGTCGACTGCTGCCCGCGTTCGGTGCGCATCTCGGAAGCACCGGCACGGTCGGCCACGGAGTCGTCCTCGCACCGGGTGCGACGCCCGAGATCCTGCTCGACGGCAAGGCTCTCCCAGTGCGTGAGACGGCTCACGACCGTGTCGATGCGGCCGGACGTCACATGCCCGTCGCCACCGATCGCGCGCGACGCCTGCGCGAGGCCGGCACGGTGAAGGGTGTGCGGATCGGCATCGCGATGGTGCTGGAGCCGAAGACCGCCCAGCTCGCCCTGCTGCTGCGGGATGCCGGAGCGACGGTCGCCGTCTACGCCCACCCGGATGAGATCGACGTCGAGGTCGCCCAGGTGCTGCGATCCCGCGGAATCCCCGTCGACGGTGACCCGGCCCTGTCGGCAGCTGCGGAGCGCGCCGCCGCCGTGGCCTTCCTGCGCCGCGGCTTCGACCTGCTGCTCGACGACGGCTCCCACCTGATCCGTCTCGCGCACGAGGAGGGTCTCGCAGCCGCGCTGCGTGGGGCGGCGGAGGAGACCACGAGTGGACTCACGCCCCTGCGGCTCATGGAGCGCGAAGGAGTGCTCGAGATCCCGGTCATCGCGGTGAACGACGCCCAGACCAAGACCTCTTTCGACAACCGCTACGGCACCGGGCAGTCCTGCGTGTTCGCGATCGCCGACGCCCTGGACGCCGCCGGCATCGACCTTCGCGACCAGCCGGCCGTGGTCGTGGGCTACGGGCCCGTAGGAGAGGGCGTCGCCGCCCACCTGCGGGCGCTGGGCGTGCAGGTCGGCGTCACCGAGACCGACCCGGTGCGCGCACTTCGCGCCACGCACGACGGCTACCGCATCGGGCGTCTGCACGACCTCGCCCCCGGAGCGCTCGTCGTCTCGGCCACCGGTGCGCCGCACACGGTCGATGCCGAGGTGCTGCTCACGGCGGCGATCGTCGCGGTCGCCGGCGGTGTTCCGCACGAGGTCGACCTCGATGTGTCGACGCTGCAGTCGTACGCAGGAGCGGACGGGCAGAGATCGCCGTTCGTCGAGCGTGCGGGAGACGGCGCGCTCGTGATCGCGAGGGCCGGATGCGTGAACCTCGCAGCCGGCGAGGGCAACCCGATCGAGATCATGGATCTGTCGTTCGCCGTGCAGTTGTACGCCGTCGAGCACCTGCTCTCGCTCGCGCTGCCCGTCGGAGTGCATGCCCTTCCCGCCGAGGCCGACACCGCCATCGGCACGGCCGCTCTCGCCCTGCGCGGAGAGCGCATCGACCAGCGCAGCGCCGCCCAGATCGACGCGCTGCGCGAATGGCGCTCGCCGCGTTTCCGAGGAGAGTCCGCATGACCGCCGTGACCGTCTACTCCGCGGGGCTCGTCGTGCCGATCACCGCCCCGCCGATCGTCGACGGTGCGGTCGCCGTGCGCGACGGACGGATCATGCACGTGGGCGAACGCGAGTGGGTGCTGCGGTCGCTCTCGGAACGCGGGATCGAGGCGGAGGAGGTGCACTGGCACGGCGTGCTCACCCCCGGTCTCGTGAACGCGCACACCCACCTGCAGTACACGGGCATGGCCTCGGTCGGGCGCGGGCAGTACGACGGCTTCGACGACTGGGTGCGCGCGTTCGATCCGGTCTACGAAGGTGGGCGCGACTGGGCGGTGGACGCGGCCGACGGTGCCGCACAGGCACTGCGTTTCGGCACGACGGCCGTTGCGGATGTCGTGACCGACAGGGCGGCAGCGACCGCATTGCACGACGCCCGCCTGCACGGCATCACCTACTGGGAGGTGATGAGCTGGACCAACGCCGACTGGGCTCGCACCGGGCGCGAGCAGGTGGAGCAGGCGCTCGACGCGCTGCCGACGCCGCCGGGGACGGGCCTCTCACCCCACGCTCCCTACTCGCTCGACATCGAGCCGCTGCTGGAGATCCCCGACATCGTGCGCGAGCGCGGCGGACGCATCCACATCCACCTCGGCGAGGCTGCTTTCGAGAGCGAGTTCGCGCACGAGCACCCGCAGGCCTGGCACACGGCAGGGCTCGCGAGCTTCCAGGAGCTGCGCAAGGCCGGATTCGGCACCAGCGCCACCGAGTTCGTCGATCAGCTCGGCGTGCTCGGACCGGACTGCCACATCGCGCACGGGGTGTACATGAGCGCCAGGGACCGTGCCATCCTCCGGGAGCGCCGCACCACCGTGGCGCTGTGCCCGCGATCGAACGCCGTCATCGGGCTCGAGGAACCCCCGATCGCCGCGTACCTGCGCGAGGGCAGCCCGATCGCCGTCGGCACCGACTCGTTGTCGTCGAGCCCCTCGCTCGATGTGCTGGCCGATGTGGCCGAGCTCGCGCGCATCGCCCGCTCGCAGGGGTACACCGACCGCGACCTGCACGCCCGCCTGCTGGGTGCGGCCACCCTCGGAGGGGCGCACGCCATGGGCATCGACGTCGGTCCCGACCGCACCGGGTACCTCGCGGTGGGGGCACTCGCCGACCTCACGTTCTTCGACGTCCCGTCCGGCCCCGATGCCGTGGTCGAACTCGTCGAGCACGGGGCGGGCCGCACGGCCGCCACCATCATCTCCGGCGAGGTCCGCTACGCCGTCGACTCCTTCCCCGAAACCGGAGCACCCGCATGACACAGCGCCCCGCGACCGCCGAACGGCTCGACCTCGCGCCGCACCCCGAGGGCGGCTGGTTCCGTCGCACCTGGACGAGCCCGCTTCCCGTCGAGACGCCGAACGGTCCGCGCCCGGCGGCCACCTGCATCCACTACCTGCTGCTGCCGTCGGAACGGAGTGAGTGGCACGTCGTGACCAGCGACGAGCTGTGGCTGTGGCACGGCCCGGGGCGGCTCGAACTGAGTCTCGGTGGCGACGGCGCGGAGCCGGGGGTGGCGACCCCGGTGGTGCTCGGACCCGACGACGCGGCACAGGTGCTCGTGCCCGCCGGTGTCTGGCAGGCCGCGCGGCCGCTCGACGCCGACGAGGTGCTGGTGTCGTGCTTCGTGTCGCCAGGTTTCGACTTCGCCGATTGGCGACTCGCCGCATCGCCTACTCTGTAGAGGCAGACCCGCCTCGACACCTGGCGGACCCGCCCTGCCCCGCGCTCTCCTCCCTACCCTTCTTCGCCCTGGAGTCATCGTGCCCTTCGCCCTCTCCCTCCGCCGCGCAGCCGCCGTCACCGCTGCGGCCGCCGCCATCGCGCTCACTCTCTCCGCGTGCACCTCGCCGTCCTCCGACTCCGGCAGCGGTGACGGGTCGGGCCTCTCGACCGTGACCGAGGGCAAGCTCACGATCGCCACCGGCGAGCCCAACTACGAGCCGTGGTTCGTCGACGACGACCCCTCCAACGGCGAGGGCTTCGAGGGCGCGGTCGCGAACGCGGTCGCCGAGCAGCTCGGGTACGCGGCCGACGACATCGTCTGGGTGCGCACCACCTTCGACGGCGCCATCGCTCCCGGTCCCAAGGACTGGGACATCAATCTGCAGCAGTTCTCCATCACCGACGACCGCAAGAAGGCCGTCGACTTCTCGTCGCCGTACTACACGACCACCCAGGCCGTCGTGGCGGTGGGCGATTCGCCCGCCGCATCCGCGACCACCATCGACGAGCTCAAGGCCACCAAGGTCGGCGTCGCCAGCGGCACCACGAGCTACACGGTCGCGAAGGCTCAGCTCGGCGAAGGCAACCTCAGCGTCTTCAACTCGGTCGACGACGTCGTGCTCGCGCTCAAGGGCGGTCAGATCGACGCCATGATCACCGACCTCCCCGGTGCCTTCTACGTCGTCGGCGCTCAGCTCGACGACGGCGTGGTCACCGGACAGTTCGCCGACGCGAACGGCGGAGACGACTTCGGCATCGTGCTGCCCAAGGGCTCAGCCCTCACGGCCGACGTCACCAAGGCGGTCGACGCCCTGCGCGACAACGGCACGCTCGACGAGCTGCAGCAGAAGTGGCTCAGCGACGCGGTCGACGTCCCCGTCCTGAAATGACCTCGACGTCCGTCGACGCGGAGTGGCAGCCGAGCGAGCTCGAGCTGTCACGCCGCGCTCTGCGGCGCCGGGCCACCACGCGCTCGGTCCTGATCGCCTTCGGCAGCAGCCTCGCGCTCGCCGTGGTGCTGATCGTCGTCGTCGTCAACACCCCCGGTTGGGCGATCGTCAGCCAGACGTTCTTCGACCCCCAGGTGGCGCTCGAGAGCATCGGTCCGATCTTCCAGGGGCTGCTCGTCAACCTGCTCGTGCTCGTCATCGCGGTGGTCTGCGTCGCGATCCTCGGCACGCTCCTAGCCACCCTGCGCTCTTTGCGTGGCCCCGTGTTCTTCCCGCTGCGTGCGCTCGCTGCGGCGTACACCGACTTCTTCCGCGGCATCCCGCTGCTGATCGTGCTGTACCTGGTGGGCTTCGGCATCCCCGCGCTCGGGATCTTCCCGCGCATGCCCGCGATGTTCTGGGGCACGATCGCGCTGGTCCTCACCTACTCCGCGTACGTCGCCGAGGTGCTCAGGGCCGGCATGGAGGCGGTGCACCCCTCGCAGCGCATCGCCGCGCGCTCGCTCGGACTCACGCACGGGCAGACGCTGCGGATCGTCGTGATCCCGCAGGGCGTCCGCAAGGTCGTGCCCGCACTCATGAACGACTTCGTGTCGATGCAGAAGGACGTGGGTCTGATCTCCGTCCTCGGTGCGGTCGATGCCGTCAGGGCCGCGCAGCTGATGGTCGCCGAGACCTACAACTTCACCCCCTACGTCGTCGCTGGCCTCATGTTCATCGTGCTCAGCTGGCCGATGATCCGCCTGACCGACGTCGTCACGGCACGTCTGAACAAGCGCGAGCAGGCCGGAGGAGTCGTATGAGCGTGCCGGTGATCGAAGCCAAGGGCGTGCGCAAGCGCTTCGGCGACCACGACGTGCTGCGCGGCATCGACCTCTCGGTCGGCACGCACGAGGTGGTCGTGCTGATAGGCGCATCGGGTTCGGGCAAGTCGACGCTGCTCAAGACCATGAACCTCATCGAGGGGGTCGACGACGGGCAGATCTTCCTCTCGGGGGAGGACATCACCGACCCGCGGGTGGATGCCGACGCCGTACGGGGGCGGACCGGGGTCGTGTTCCAGCACTTCAACCTGTTCCCGCATCTCACCGTGCTCGACAACGTCACGCTCGCCGCGGTCCGCGTGCACGGGATGCGCAAGGCCGAGGCGCGGGCGAAGGCGCGCGCGCTGCTCGAGACGCTCGGGCTCGGCGCCAAGGCGGGCGAGTACCCCGACCGGCTCTCGGGCGGACAGCAGCAGCGGGTGGCGATCGTGCGGGCGGTGCTCACACAGCCCGAGGTGCTGCTGCTCGACGAGATCACGAGTGCGCTCGACCCGCAGCTGGTCGGCGAGGTGCTCGACCTGGTGCGCGAGCTGAAGGTCCAGGGCGCCACGATCGTGATGGCCACGCACGAGATGTCGTTCGCCCGCGAGGTCGCCGACCGCATCGTGTTCCTCGAGCACGGCGTGGTCGTCGAGCAGGGTCCGCCCTCGCAGGTGTTCGACGCCCCGCAGCAGCCGGCCACGGCGGAGTTCCTGGCCCGCGTGCGGCACTGACACCCGCTAGGACCCGCACGCGCCGACTTCATTCGCTCGACGGAGAGAAGCGGTACTGAGGGTGGATGTGTGCCCTCGGGCGTTCGTGTTGAGCTTGAGGTCTCTGCTGAATCCTCGAGAGGTCTCCTTTGAGCACGCCCCACAATATCCCGTCATTCCCTGCGCCGACGGAGGACTCTTCTGTCGCAGACTCCGGCGGCCGTCCGCGACGCGGAGGAGCCACCTCCACGGGTAGGCGCCGTATCGTCGGCGTGGATGTCGCGCGTGGACTCGCGCTGGTCGGGATGTTCGGCGCCCACCTGATGGTCGCAAGCGGTCCTGACTTCACTCTCTCGGATCCGTCGACGTGGCTGGACATCGTCAACGGGCGCTCCTCGATCCTGTTCGCCCTGCTGGCGGGGGTATCTCTCGCGCTGATGACCGGCGGTGCGCAGAACGCGACTGCGGACGAGCTGCGGAAGATCCGGTTGCGCCTGGTCGGTCGAGGAGCGGCGATCTTCGCGATCGGGCTGCTGGTCGAGCTGCTGGGCTCCGGCATCGCCGTGATCCTCACGCTGTACGGCGTGCTGTACATCCTGGCGGCGTTCACGGTGCACCTGCGCACCAGGGTGCTGGTGATCGCGGGGGCGGCGCTCGGTATCCTCGGTCCTCCGCTGCTCGCTCTGATCGGCACGCTCTCGCCGGATCTGGGTGGCCCTGGGCTGTCGCTGGTGCTGTTCGGCACCTACCCGATCACGGTGTGGGCGGCGCTGCTCTGCGCAGGTCTGGTCATCGGCCGCCTCGATCTGACCCGCGTGAAGACGGCTGTGGTCATGCTCGTCTGCGGTGGGCTGGTGGCGATCGGCGGATACACGCTGGGCGGGCTGCTCACGCCGCCGCAGCAGGATGTCACGACGTCGAGCTCCGCCTCCGGTTCGGGTTCGGGCTCGGGTTCGGGCTCGATGAGCATGGTCCCGGGTGACGAGGTCGACATCTCCGGGCTGACGTGCCAGACGAGCGACGGCATCGTCGCCTGCTTCGCGCCGGAGAAGGCCTTGCTGTTCGGTGGCGACGGCGGTGGCGACGTCGACGGCCAGTCGTACTTCGACCGGGTGGCGTCGCAGGACCCGCCCGCGAAGATGCTCGAGGCCGTCACCAATTTCTCCGCCCACTCCGGCGGGGTGCTCGAGATCCTCGCATCCGGCGGATTCGCGGTGGCGATCCTCGGGCTGTGCCTGATCGTCACCCGCTACGCGAGGTGGGCGATGGCACCACTGGCCGCCTATGGTGCGGTGCCCCTCACCGGCTACGTCATCCAGGCGATCCTCATCCTGGCGGGTGCGGCGACCTGGCTCCCGAACCCGGTGCTTCCCTGGATCGCGTTGTCGCTGCTGATGATGGCCGGCGCACTCGTCTGGACGCGCACGGTCGGCAAGGGTCCGCTCGAACGGCTCACGGCGCGTGCGGCCGATGTCATGGCGCTGACCGTGAAGGGGAAGAGCCGGGCCTGAGGACTGCCTCGTTTCGAGGAGGGGCGACAGCGAGGCGGAAGGGCCGGGGGAGGGCGGAGCTCAGGCGAGCTCTTCCTCCTCCGGCCGTCGGGGGCTCGGGTCGGGCGGCAGGATCTCGATCGGATGCGCGGCGGTGCGCTGTGCCCGCCACCAGATCACGAACCCGATCGCGGTGAAGACGCCGTAGAAGACGTACATGAAGCCGGTTGCGTAGTAGCCGGAGCTGAACAGCAGCGGCACGCCGACCACGTCGACGGCGATCCAGATCAGCCAGAACTCGGTCCAGCCCTTGGCCATGCCGTAGGTCGCGAGCAAGGATCCGACGAACGTCCAGGCATCGGCCCACACCGGCTCCCACGATCCGAGCAGACGGAACAGCGGGGTCAGGGCGACCGTGCCGAAGATCATCACGAGCACCATGCCGATGCGTGCGCTCGTCGGGGCCCAGCGGGGAACCACTCGCCCGCCGTCGAGATTCCGCCAGCGGATCCAGCCGTAGATGGCCACGGCGATGAACATGATCTGCCGACCGGCCTGCCCGAGCAGGTGCGGCAGCGACGGGTCGGGGCTCAGCGCTGAGCCCAGGAAGACCGTGAGAAGCAGCAGGTTGCCGATGATGCCGACCGGCCACGCCCACACCTTGCGGCGCATCCCGCCGAGGGCGCTCGCGAGGCCGAACGCGTTGCCCACGACCTCACGCACGAGGAGGGTCTGCCCGCCCGGCAGGATCCACTGCGAGTTGAAGGCTTCGACGAACCACTGCAGCAGGTCCATCGTCAGGATCCGGTGCGGGGTTCGGTGCGGGGTTCGGTGCCGGGTTCGGCGCGATCGTCGAGCATGAGTTGCAGCATGCTCAGATCGAGCCAGCGTCCGAACTTCGCGCCGACCTGCGGCATGCGCCCGACCTCGACGAAGCCCAGTCGCTCGTGCAGGGCGATGGAGGCCGCGTTGCCGCTCTCGACCCCCGCGATCATCACGTGCATCCCGGCGTCCCGCGCGCGATCGACGAGCGCGGCCATCAGCGCCGTGCCGATGCCGCGTCCGTGCTGGCCGCCGAGGACGTAGACCGAGTGCTCCACCGTGAGCCGATAGCCGCTGTGCGGTCGCCACTGCGCGTACGACGCGTAGCCCAGCACGCCGGAATCGTCGAACGCGACGATGACCGGGCAACCGCGAGCGGTGCGATCGGCGAGCCAGGCGACGCGGTCGGCGAGGTCCACCGCCTGCTCGTTCCAGATCGCGGTGGTGTGCAGCACGGCATGGTTGTGGATCTCGGTGATTGTCTCGAGATCGGCAGTCTCGGCATCCCTGATTCGCACGGCTGTCATCGGCGGGCGGTCTCTCTTCTTCTGCGCTTCGGGTGCGCATCGCCGACGCTAGCAGGAGGAGCGCTGTTCGGGCGCGCTGCGACCGAACAGTTACGAGAGGCAGAGTGCGGGTGTCGCTCTTGTCCCCCCGAACGGCCTACAGACGCGCGCAAAGATCATGTCTACCGTGTAGAACGTATTGTTTTAGTTGGCGGGTGCATCGGAGGATCTCATGTCTTTGGAACACGCGCGTCGCGCAACCTGGCGCACAAGAGCGGCCAGCGCGCTGATCGCACTCGTCCTGTCCGGGGTGGGAGTTCTCGCCTTGGCGGGCCCTGCCGCAGCCGCGCCGAGTGATTGCCCATCCGGGTACTTCAACAACGGGCGCTCCCAGAACTCCTACCTCTACAAAGGACAGAACCATACAGGAGGGAAGGGCCTCCTTATCCTCCGGGGGCAGGGCTTCGGCAATGTGGGTAGCTACAACGACGAGATCGAGTCGGGATACTTCAGCGGCACCCTCAGTAGCGTTGGTTCGGCTCTATGCCGGTGACGTCTCCGCGCGTAGGTGGCCGCCTGGTCATGGCGACCGTCCTTGCGGTCACGGTTGCCGGGGGTCTGGTGGGGTGTACCGCGTCCGACAGTGAGACGGATGCGGGGGTGAGGAATCAAGCGGCTTGGAAGATGCCTCTTGATGAGTTCGTCGTGTATTCCCCGGACCTGGACAACTATGCGGAGCAGTTGTTGATCTCGGATTGTCTGGGTGCGCAGGGGTATGAGTGGCCGGTGCCGTGGCAGGATACCGACTTCCCCCGTGCGGAAGACTTCAACCGGGTAGGTCTGCGGCTGTTCAATCTGGAACTGGCAAAGAAGTGGGGTTACCATTTCGCGCGGCTGGATGATCCGGAGAGCGCTGAGCTGTGGTTTACATACACAGAGACAGTGGATTCGTACTTTCCGAATCAGGAACTGGATGACGCGCTCGTGGCCTGCACTGACAAGATCCGCGCGAAAGACAAGGACTTCGCATCCACCGCCGACGGGCTGAACTACAACGCTGAGCTATCCGCCCAGGCTTGGGACATCGTGGAGCAGGATCCGGATGTGGTCAAGGCGGTGAAGGCCTGGCGGGAGTGTCTGACCCCACGGGTGGATTACGCGGTGACTCAGGAGCAACCTTGGGAAGGAGCTCCTTATGAGGTGGCAGAGGTGTGGGGTGCGGTGACCGGGTCGTCGTCCGCGCCTTCGGCGGAGGAGCTTGCTGCGGCTGTTGCTGATGCGGAGTGCCAGGAGTCGAGTGGGTGGGCCTCGCTCTGGTATGAGCGGAATTGGGAGGAGCAGGAGAAGCTCGTCGCGGAGAACAGGGACAAGCTCGACTGTTCTGACAAAGCAGCAGGCGGACGGAACGCTCATCGAGGTGCCGGTCGCGGTTCTGGGCACACTGCAGGGCGAGGTCGCCGTCGAGCCGCTCGACGAAGGTGCCCTGAAGGCCGGCGACCTGGTTCGAGTCGGTTGACGTGACGCTGATTCAGTTACGGGGAGTGCGTCGGACGTACTCGTCGGCAGGTCGGCCCGATGTCGATGCACTGCGCGGTATCGACCTGGAGATCGACCAGGGGGAGTTCGTTGCGATCGTTGGGCCATCGGGCGGTGGCAAGACGACACTGATGAACATTCTGGGGCTCCTCGACGACCCGACGGCGGGTAGCTATGTTCTGGACGGAGAGGAGGCTCGTGCCGGCGACGGCCGCCGTGCGGCGAGCGTGCGGGCACGGACGATCGGATTCGTGTTCCAGGCCTTCCATCTTCTCGAGGCCAGACCAGCCGTCGACAGCGTCGAGCTGAACCTGCTCTACCGGGGCGTGCCGCGTGTCGAGCGGCGTGAGAGGGTCATCCGCGCCATCGACTCTGTCGGGCTCGCGGAACGCGCGTTCCAGAGCACCTCGACGCTGTCGGGCGGGCAGCGTCAACGTATCGCGATCGCCCGGGCGATCGCCGGGGGCGCGAAACTGATCCTCGCCGACGAGCCGACCGGAAACCTCGACTCGGTCAACGCCGCTCGTGTTCTGGACGAGCTTGGACGCATCAATCGCGACGGGGCGACGGTCGTCGTCGTCACTCATTCGGCTGAGGTCGCGGCGCGGGCGCGTCGTGTGGTCCACATCGCCGACGGGGCGATCGTGTCCGACGAGCGACAGCCCGACACCGGAGCGGATCCGGCACCGAAAGAGTCCGGGGATAGGCCGCTGGCTTCTGCAGTCGACGAGGGGCCCTTCCCTGTGCCGGGCGACGACGAGCAGGCGCAGCTCACCGGGCGCATCCGACTCGCCGACATACTGCGCGACGCCTGGGCGTCGGTGATGTCGAGAAAGTACCAATCGATCGGACAGGGGCTCGCCGTCGCCATTGCCGTGGCATTGACGATCACCACCCTCGGGCTTTCGGCATCGGCACGGGCCCAAGTGTCCGCCACGTTCGATGCTCACCTGAACCGCGAGGTCTCGGCGACGTGGTCGACGGGAGCCAAGCACTCGCTTCCGCCCGAGGAGGTTCCGCAGGCGATCGAGCGACTCAGCGGAGTGGATGCGGCCGCGGTCGTCATCGATCTCAATGTCAGCACGGTCTCGACGTTCGCGGAGGCACGCCAGATCCGGCCGCACGTCGCCATCGGAGACATTGTCGGCGCTGCGCGTCTCACCGTCGATGAGGCACCGTGGCATGAGGGACCTCTGGCTGCCGGTGAGGCCTACGTCGGAGATCTTCTCGCGAAGGACATGCAACTCAGCAGCATCGACGGCGCCCTCACGATCTCGGTTGATGGCATCACCTATGTCGTCGCCGGCATCATCACCACGTCCTCGCGCCTCCCCCTGCTCCGCGGTGAAGTGGTCGTCGGACCCCGCGACGACATCACGGCGAAAGGGGCCGTCGATGTGACGATGTTGGCCGTGACTTCCTCCGGCGCAGCGCAGCAGGTCGCCAAGCAGTTGCCTTCGGCACTGAACCCGTACGAGCCGGACCGGATCGTCGTCGCTGCGCCGACCGATTCTGCACAGTTGAGAGGACAGGTCGAACAAGGGGTGCAGGCCACCCTCACCGCGTTCACGCTGCTCGCGCTGATCGTCGCGATCGCCGCACTCATGAACGCCACGTTCCTCGCTGTCAACGCACGCCGGGGTGAGATCGGCATGCGCAAAGCGCTCGGAGCCCGAGACCGACAGATCGGGGAACTCATCACCCTCGAATCCGCAATCGTCGGTGTCGTCGGAGGGGCCGCAGGTCTCGTGCTCGGCATGGCGGCAATCCTCGTCGTCACAGTGAGCCAACGATGGGCGCCCGTGTTCGATATCGTGCTGCTTCCCATCGCCATTGCCGTCGGCCTGATCGTCGGTGCCGGAGGAGGTGGATTGGCCTCCATCCGCGCCGCGCGTCTGCGCCCCGCCGAGAATCTCCGCAGCTGACATCCCTGCTGGACGTCGTGCGGGCGCGCTGCGGCCGAACAGTTACGAGGAGCGGCGCGCCGGTGTCGTGCTGACGGCCTCGCGCACGAGGATCGCTCGCCGCATGTCGGCCATGATCGGGTCGAAGAACCGCTCCCGGTAGCGTGCCTCGCTCACAGCGGAGAACACGAAGGGGAGGGCGGCGATCACGGCGAGCAGAGTGGCGGCCTTGAGCAGGTTGACGGTGAGCGGCAGCTTCGCCCCGAAGAACTCCAGGGGCTGCACCGCGAGCGGCTGGGCGGCGCTGCCGGGACCGAGCCAGATGCCGACGACGCCCTGGGGGATCGCGATGCCTCCGATCACGATCAGCAGCGCCGCGAGGAGCCCGGCGAAGAACAGCGCCTGCACGAGTTGCGCGACGGTCATCGCGAGCAGGATGTTGATGCGCTGCGGAGCGTGCAGGCGCCCCGGCCGCCCGGGTGCGGGACGCCCCTCCGCCGGGGTGCCGACGAGCAGGGCGGCTCGCTGCTCCGCGGTCGGCGCGTGCGCGTGGTCATCGATCTCCGACGCGCTGACGCGCAGCACGACGATGCCGGCGAGCACCGCGACGACGAGGCCGACGAGGGCGATCGATCCCCATGACAGCGCGGAGGCCATCTGCCAGACCTCGGCAGAGAAGAACGAGAAAACCACCAGCATGAGGATCACGGGCAGCGCGATCGACGCCATGTGCCCGATCGCCGACGCATTGCGCACCGCCAGGCGCGAGGCCCAGGAGATCATGGCACCGCCGCCCATGCCGGTCACCAGGATGCAGAGGGCGAGCACGAGCGCCGTGCGGAGGACCGGCCCCACGGTTGAATTCGGGTGGGTGCTGTAGTCGTAGACGATCGTGAAGGCGAGGCTGACGGCGATCAGGACGAGGGCGACCGCCGTGCCGATCCCCGCAGGGAGACGCCGCAGCAGGGCTCGGACGAGGAAGTAGGCGGCCCAGGCGAGGCCCACCGCCAGCAGGAAGATCGTGAGGGCGAGGGGGACGATCAGGAGCTCCCACCCGATCGAGTCGTCGTCGAGGGCGAAGTCGAACACGACCTCGATCCCGTCCTGGAAGAGGTAGGCGGCCACCGCGACCCAGGCGATGAGGGGGGCGACGCGACGGGGGAGGTCGGTGAACCAGCGCCGCAACGGCACGAAGGTCGGAAGCCCCTGCTCGCGGAACCAGCGGTCGGCGTCGCGCTTCGTGCTGCGGGACTTCGGCGACGGCGAGGTGGCGGACATGGCGATGAGACTACGGCACGGCGGCGCATCGACTTATCCACACCCCTCCAATATATCGAAGATATGTTCTAAACTGAGGGCATGACGAACCCGCATCTGAGCCCCCTCCTCGAGGCCGTGGAGTGCCTCGAAGACGTGTGGGCGGATGCGTCGAACGCGGCCGAGCTGACCAGAGCACAGCTGCTCGAGGCGCATCGCACGATGGGGCTGGTGCAGCGTCGACTCGACGGCATCCACGCCGAGATCGCGGCGAGCATCGCGCGGGAGTCGCGCCCCGAGCTGGGAGCGGCGAGCCTGGCGAAGGAGCAGGGGTTCCGCAGCCCTGCGACCATGATCGCGGCGACGACCGGCGGATCGACGGGAGATGCGTTGCGCCTGGTGAAGGTGGGGGAGGCCACGGCTCCCCGGGCGAACCTCCTCGGCGAACCGCTGCCGCCGCGTTATCCCGCGGTGCAACAGGCGATCGGCGCGGGCGCGCTGAGCGCCGCAGCAGCAGCGTCGATCGTGACCCTGCTCGATCGGGCCCGGCTGAAGGTCGGTCTGGAGCGGATCATCGAGGCCGAGCGACTGCTCGTCGAACGCGCCGCGGAGCTGTCGCTCGACGACGTGCGCAAGCTGGTCGTGCACGCCGAGGCCTGGCTCGATCCCGACGGTGTGGCTCCGCGCGAAGACGAGGCTCGTTCACGGCGCTCGCTGACGATGTTCGAGCGCGACGGGTCGCTGCACCTGACGCTGCAGACCGATGTCGCCTCCGGCGCGCCGGTGAAAGCGGCGATCCAGGCCTACGTCACTGCGACGTTCCAGGCCAGGGCGCACGTGCTCGATCCCGAGGCGCCCGATGCCGATCGACGCACGGTCGCGATGCTCCAGGCCGATGCGTTCGTCGAGATCTGCGCACACGCGAGCGGATGCGACAACGGCGGTCTCCCCGTGTCCGGAGCGACGGTCGTCGTGCGGGTGGGGCTCGACGAGCTGACCGGCGGCACCGGGTTCGCGACGGTCGACGGCCTCGGTGAGCCCGTCAGCATCGCCGCCTGTCGCCGGATGGCGGCGGGCGGTGGCATCATCCCCGTCGTGCTCGGAGGTGGAGGCGAGATCCTCGACTGGGGTCGTGAGAAGCGGCTGTTCACCCGTGCTCAGCGGCTCGCGCTGGTGGAGCGTGACGGCGGCTGTGTGATGTGCGGGCTCGCGCCGCAGCTGACCAGGGCGCATCACCTGCGTTGGTGGCAGCGGGATGCCGGGCCGACCGACCTCGACAACGGGGTGCTGCTCTGCGAGAGCTGTCACCACCGCATCCACGACAACGACTGGGAGATCAGGATCGAGGGGGTCGGGGTCGCGGCACGGGTGTGGCTCATCCCACCGCCCAACGTCGATCCGGAACGCAGACCGAGACTCGGGGGTCGAGCGCGCTACGACATCGCAGCGTGACTGCGTGCCGCGCGGGTGTGTGCGTGGAGTGAGGCGCGGGCGTGCGGGTTCGACTAGGACGAGGGTGCGGCTCGAGAGCGGCACGTCGCATCCCCCGCACGGCGGATAGTCGCGAGACGGCCGACTCGGAATCAGACGTGCACGTCGGCGGGGGAGGTCTCGCCCTCGTGGAAGCTGGGGGTCTTGCCGAAGAGCCGTGCGATGCCGAGCACGATCACGACGATCAGCAGCCCCAGTGCGAGGCCCGCGATCGCCGACACGAGCGTCTCGACCAGCCAGACCACGAATCCGCCGGCCGGCTCCAGGGCGTGCTCGATCCCGTGCAGCAGGTCGGTGGTGAAGTGCAGCCCCACCTCGCCCAGGTTCACGAGCACCAGGTGGCCGCCGACCCAGAGCATCGCGACCGTGCCGAGGATGCTGATGAAGCGGAACACCGCCGGCATCGAGCGCACGATCCTGGTGCCGGTGTGGCGCACGCGCTGCACCGGATTCTTCGCCATCTTCAGGCCGATGTCGTCGATCTTCACGAGCAGCGCGACCGCACCGTAGACGACGCCCGTCATGAGGAGGGCGATCACGGCGAGGATGGCCAGCGTCGCCCAGATGTCGAGCCCCTTCTCGAGGCTCGCGAGCGAGATGAGCATGATCTCGGTGGAGAGGATCAGGTCGGTGCGCACGGCGCCCAGCACGAGCTTCCTCTCGTCGCGCGCGCCCTCGTCGGCGTGGCCGTGCTGCACGCCGAACCACTCCAGCACCTTCTCCGCGCCCTCGAAGCAGAGGTAGGCCCCACCGAGAATCAGCAGATAAGGCAGCACCCACGGCGCGAACGCGGTGAGCAGCAACGCCACCGGGATGATGATCAGGAACTTGTTCGCAAGCGAGCCCAGGGCGATCTTGCCGACGACGGGCAGCTCCCTCGCCGGAGTGAGTCCCTGCACGTACTGCGGGGTCACCGCGGCATCGTCGATCACGACGCCCGCCGCCTTCGCCGACGCCTTCATCGCGGCGCTCAGGATGTCGTCGACGACGGCCAGAAGTCCAACGGACATGCGTGGGTTCCCCTCGTGAAGTGCCGGATGATCACACTACCGACTTCGAGGTGCCCCGCCCGCGCCAGACGGCTTCATGTCGCGGGTCTGATGCCGTCTCATCGCGCTCGGCCGGCAGCCGTAGCCACGATGGAACGCGGCGAGCAGACCGTTGTGGGTGAGCCCGACGGCCCTGGCGGCATTCGCCACCGGGTACCCCCGACGTAGAAGCGCAGCGGCCGCCTCGAGGCGGACCGCTGTGCGCCACGTCGTGTAACTCGTGCCGAGCTCCGTCACGAAGGCGCGACGGATGCTCGTCGTGCTGGTGTGCAGGCGTCGCGCCCATCCATCCAGAGTGCGATCATCCGCAGGATCGGCGCGGAGTGCGGCACCGATCGCGGAGGTCAGGGGGCCGCGCAGCTCCGCGTGCGCGATGCGGGCGACCTCCGACCGCATGCGTGCCCGCTCCGCAGCGGCATCGCTTCTCCGCGGAGCGGGCGCACCAACCGGCGAAACGGCGACCGCGTCGACGTGAGCAGGATCCCCCACTCCGCGGACCGAACGACGTCGACTGCTCCTGCGCAGTGCGGCGCACAGCAGGGGAGAGGCGTCCGCTCCGGAGATCGCGGTCGCCAGCAGCCGGTTGCGCAGCTCCACGGATACGGCGACAGCGCACGGTGCCGAGACGACGCCGGTGGGAGCACCCGTGCGGTGCACGAACGGTGCGAACCCGGGATGGAACCGCGCGGAATGCGGCACGCCGGCCGGGATCCAGATCCCCTCGGTCTGGTCGACCGTGAACGGCTCGCCATCCACCTCGATCACGGCACTGCCGCTCAACGCGACGATGAACTGGTCATCGTCGTGGCGGTGCCTCCCATGACCCCAGGGGCCGAAGTCCTCGTCGTCCGGACCCTCCTCGTCACCTCTCTCGCTTCCGGTCCCTATGTCCTCCGGGGCATCGACACGGGCCTCTTCGGGGATGGGGGGACGTGAACGGAACATGGGACTCCTGGAACGCTGAGTGGGAAATAGTTAGGTTAGCCTAACCTCGGCCATCGCGGGAGATCGCGATCGGGATTGAGGGGAGCAGGGCACGAGGTGAGTACGACCCAGACGGCGGATGCCTCTGAGCGGAAGGTCGCTGAGGAGATCGCCACGGACCCTCGTGCCGTCCTCGGACCCGTCCGCTCGAGCATGCGCCGGAGGCTGATCGGTCTCACCGCACTCCTCCTCTTCCTCGCGGTCGCCGCGCTGCTCTCGCTCGCTATCGGGGCCCGGGACATCGCCCCCGATGTCGTGGTCCGAGCGCTGGCCGCTGCTTTCCGCGGTACCCCGGACGGCGACTTCGAGGCCACGGTCGTGATCACCGAGCGACTGCCGAGGACCATCCTCGGCCTCCTCGTCGGGGCCTGCCTCGGCGGCGCCGGCGTGCTCATGCAGGGGCTCACCCGCAACCCACTGGTCGACGGGGGCATCCTCGGCGTCGAGATGGGTGCGGCGTGCGCGGTCGTGGCGGGGATCGTGCTGATGGGCCTCACCGGCGTGGGTGCCACGTTCTGGTTCGCCCTCGCAGGCGCGGGGATCGCCGCTGCCCTGGTCTTCTCGATCTCGCGGCTCTCCCGCGCAGCGTCCACAGCGATGAGCCTGGTGGTGGCGGGAGCGGCGACCGCCGCGATGCTCGCCGCCGTGATCAACCTCCTGATCGTCCGGGACAACACGGCATTCTCGCGCTACCGGTTCTGGTCGGTGGGGCAGCTCGCTGGGCGCGGGGAGACCATTCCGGAGCTCTGGCACTTCGCCGTCGCCGGGATCGTCCTCGCCCTCCTCTGCGGCGCCACGCTGAACGCCCTCGCACTGGGCGAGTCGACGGCAGCTGCCCTCGGCGTCCGCGTGCGTCGAGCGCAGCTGGGGGTGGCGTTCGTGGCCGTCCTGCTCTGCGCCGCCGCCGTCGCCGCGGCGGGACCGATCGGCTTCATCGGTCTGATCGGAGCACACCTCGGGCGTCTCATCGTCGGCGCCGATCAACGGCTGCTCGTCCCGTTCGGCATGGTCTGCGGGGCCGCTGTGCTGCTGGCAGCCGACGTTGCGGGGCGCATCACTCCCGGCAACGGGGAGATCGCCGTCGGCATCATGACCGCCGTGGTCGGCACCCCGGTCTTCGTCGTTCTGGCGCGCACCAGGAAGCTGGTCGAGGCATGAGCGGGACCGGCACCGTGGCATCCACGGTCGGCATGCACGTCCGACGCCCGAAGGAGGCGGAAGGCGCCGTCGTCGGGCTTCTGAGGGATGTGCGACGGCGCACGTGGCTTCGGGTCTCCGCAGTCTTCGCGGCTCTCGTCGTCATCGTCTTCGCCGCCTTCTCGGTCGAGCTCCTGGTCGGCGGGAGTGCGGAGCTCTCGCCCGGTGCGGTGCTCGATGCGCTCTTCGGCGAGGGAACGGTCGTCGGTCGACTCGTGGTGTGGGAGTCCCGGCTGCCCCGCGCGCTCACCGCCGTGCTCGTCGGCGCGCTGTTCGGCATGGCGGGTGTCGTGTACCAGCGTCTCATCGGCAACGTGCTGGCCACGCCCGACATCATCGGCGTCTCCAGCGGGGCGAGTGCCGGGGCGGTCGCTGTGCTGGTGGGGCTCGGCGGGACCGGCATCGCCGTCCAGGGCGGGGCTGTCGTCGGGGCCGTCCTCGCCGTGCTGGTGATCTTCGGTCTGAGCTGGAAGCGCGAATCGTCCACCTACCGGCTGGTGCTCGTGGGTATCGGGGTGGGGGCGTGCTTCGCCGCCGTGACGAGCTACCTGCTGACGTTCGCCGACACGATGACGTCGACGCGCGCGATGCGCTGGATGATCGGGTCGCTGGCCGGCACCCAATGGTCCGATGTCGCGCTCCTGGCCGCAGCCCTCTCCGTCGGGATCGGCGCCGTCGCCCTCATCGACCCCTCGCTGGACGCGATCCGGCTCGGCGATCCGCTCGCCAGAGGTCTGGGTACGCGAGTCGGACTCATTCGTGTCGCCGCGCTGCTTCTCGGAGCTCTGCTGGCCGCGATCGCCACGAGCGTCGTCGGTCCGATCGCGTTCCTCGCGCTGGTGTCCGGACCCATCGCCTCCCGGCTGGTCCGTCAGGGCGGGCCGTTCCCCGCCGCGCTGGTCGGCGCCGCCCTGCTCCTGCTCTCCGACATGGTCGCGCAGTCCGCGCCGTTCGTGAGTCCGGTGCCGACCGGAGTCGTGACCGGACTCATCGGCGCCCCCGTGCTCATCTTCCTGCTCCTGACCCGGAAGGCGGATGCCTGATGACCGTGCTCGATGAGGCTTCGTCCGTTCCCCCCGACGTGGGCAGCGCGGAGCAGCCGATACTGGCCGCGCACGGCGTGCACGCCGGCTATGCCGCGAAGACGATAGTGAGCGACCTCGATCTACTCATCGCCCGAGGAGGGATCACCGCGCTCATCGGGCCCAACGCCTCCGGCAAGTCGACGCTGCTCGGAGCCCTCTCGCGTCTCGTGCCCCTGCAGGCCGGATCGGTGCTCCTCGACGGCGCGGACATCCATGCGCTGCCCACGCGGGAGGTCGCCCGTCGGCTGGGGATCCTCCCGCAGAGCCCGGTGGCACCCGAGGGCATCACGGTCGCCGAGCTCGTGCGGCGTGGTCGTCACCCGCATCGCCGGTTCGGGAGCGCGCGGGCCTCCGACGATCTGATCGTCGCCAGGGCGCTCCTGCGCACCGGCGTGGCCGACCTCGTTGATCGTCCGGTGGACACGCTCTCGGGCGGGCAGCGTCAACGTGCCTGGATCGCGATGGCGCTCGCGCAGGAGACGCCGCTCCTCCTGCTCGATGAGCCGACGAGCGCGCTCGACATCGCCCACCAGGTCGAGGTGCTCGATCTGCTGGTCGATCTCGTGGCCGAGGGGACGACCGTGGTCGTGGTGCTGCACGATCTCGCGCACGCCGCCCGCTACGCCTCGACCGTCGTGGCCCTGCGCGACGGCACCATCGTCGCCTCCGGCCCGCCCACCGAGGTCATCACCGCCGAGCTCGTCGAGCAGGTGTTCGGGGTGCAGGCCCGCGTCATCGCCGACCCCGACACCGGAGCGCCGCTCGTGCTGCCGCGCGGACGCCATGGGATGTGACGCGAGTCGCCCTCGCACTCTGAAGTCGCCCTCGCACTCTGAAGCCCTCCTCTCACCCCGAAGAAAGAAGAGACACATGACCCGCTCCGTGCTCCGCCGCCTGACCGCGGCAGCCGCCGCACTCGTCGTCAGCACCGCGCTGCTCGCCGGATGCGGCGCCTCCGCAGCCACTCCGGCATCGTCTGCCGGCGGGGGCGAGGGCTATCCCATGACGCTCACGAGTCCGTACGGGGAGACGACGCTCCAGAGCAAGCCCGAACGCGTCGCCGTGGTCTCCTCGGTGGACCTCGACATCGCGTTGGCTCTCGGCATCGTCCCGGTGATCAGCCCGCAGTACGGCGACGCCGAACTCGATCCCTGGGAGATCGACGCCCTGAAGGGACTGGGTGAGAAGAAGCTCACGACCTACGACTCCACCGACGGCGTGGACTACGAGGCGATCGCGGTGGCCGAGCCCGGCGTGATCCTCGCCACCAGCGGCTGGACCCTCGACGCCGACTACGAGCAGCTGTCGAAGATCGCCCCGATCGTCTCCTACACGGGAGCTGACGGGCTGAGCACGATGACCTGGGAGCAGCGCACAGAGTCGGCTGCCACCGCCCTCGGCCGCAGCGATCAGGCGAAGGAGGTCATCGACAGCATCGCCGCCGACTTCGACGCCGCCGCTGCCGCGCATCCCGAGTTCGCCGGAACGACCTTCACCTATGCGGTCATCCACCCCGAGCAGATCACCTACATCTCGTACGAGGGCAGCGACGTCACGTTCTTCACGAAGCTCGGACTCGCACTTCCGGAGCGCGCCACCGACTTCAGCGCCACCTCGGCCGCGGTGAGCCGCGAGAACCTCGATCTGCTCGACGCGGACATCCTGCTGATGGGCTATCCGTTCGGCGACGAAGGCCTGCTGACGCAATCCGACCTGGAGCAGGACGCGCTGTTCCGCCAGATCCCCGCGGTCGAGGGCGGTCACTACGCCGTGATCGACGACGCCTTCGCCTCGCCCCTGGCCTACCCGACACCGCTCACCGAGTCCTGGCTGCTGGAACGGCTCGTCCCGGTGCTCGCCGACGCCGTGGCCGGAAACGGAGGGAAGTGACATGGGGCTTCCCCGCATCGCGACCTACGACGTGCCGGGCGCACACGAGCATCCGACGGGACGCGTCGACTGGACCGTCGACCCGAACCGCAGCGCGATCCTCGTGCACGACATGCAGCAGTACTTCGTCGACGCCTTCGCGGAGGCGGACGGTCCGGTCGGGCTGGCCATTGGCCACATCTCCCGCCTGCTCGATGCGGCGCGCGCGGCAGGCGTCCCGGTGATCTACACCGCGCAGCCGGCCGCGCAGGCTCCCGACGACCGCGGCCTGCTGTCCGAGTTCTGGGGCCCCGGCCTGCAGGACCAGGAGAGCGCCGCGATCGTGGCAGAGCTGCGCCCCGCTCCCGGAGACACGATCCTCACGAAGTGGCGCTACAACGCCTTCATCCGCACGCCGCTGCGGGAGACGCTCGCGGCCCAGCATCGGGACCAGCTCGTCATCGTCGGGGTCTACGCGCACATCGGGTGCCTGCTGACGGCGGCCGATGCGTTCATGAACGACATCCGGCCGTTCCTCGTCGCCGATGCCGTCGCGGACTTCTCCCGCGAAGATCACCTCTTCGCGCTGGACTACGCCGCCAAGCGATGCGCTCGTGTGCTCGACACCGACACGGTGCTCGCCGCCTTCTCCTCCGACGCGCCAGGAGCGTCCCGATGAGCACGGTGGCCCTCGTCACCGGCGCAGCGGGAGGCATCGGCGCCGCGGTGGTCGAGCGACTGCGGCGCGACGGCCG
The DNA here is from genome assembly GCF_040223885.2 of Microbacterium sp. WHRI 7836. Taxonomy (NCBI): domain Bacteria; kingdom Bacillati; phylum Actinomycetota; class Actinomycetes; order Micrococcales; family Microbacteriaceae; genus Microbacterium; species Microbacterium sp. WHRI 7836. Next base: position 3,622,166 of record NZ_CP168171.1, on the reverse strand, counting down.
CACCGTCATCGGCCTCGACCGCGATCCGGGGACGGACGTCGTCGTCGATGTCACCGATCGTGCTGCGGTCGAGGGCGTGGTCGCCGAGATCGAGAAGACGGGAGCGAGCATCGATGTGCTCGTCAACGCGGCGGGGATCCTACGTACCGGCTCCGCGTTCGAAGCGGATCCCGATGACCTCGCCGAGATGCTCGCGGTGAACGTGCTCGGCGTGGCGACGGTGTCGAGGGCGGTGGGCACGCGGATGGCGAGGCGGCGGCACGGGTCGATCGTGACGGTCTCGTCGAACGCCGCCGCGACCGCCAGGGCGGACATGGTCGGCTACGGCGCCTCCAAGGCGGCGGTCGCCCAGTACACGATCGGACTGGGTCTCGAGCTCGCTGCCGACGGAGTGCGATGCAACGTGGTCGCTCCCGGCAGTACGCGCACGGCCATGCTCGTCGCCGCCGGGGTCCGCTCCGACGGCGACGACCGCGCGGCGCAGGCGGTGGCGGCAGCGATCGCCGGCGACGCCGGTCGCTTCCGCAACGGCATCCCGCTGGGGCGCGTCGCCGAACCAGAGGACATCGCCGCCGCCGTCGCCTTCCTGATCTCGGACGACGCCCGGCACATCACCATGCAGACGCTGACCGTCGACGGCGGGGCGACGGCGTGCTGAGCGGGAACCCGGAGATCCCGGCTTCCCGGACCCACCCGCAGGCAGTGTGAGGAGAGAACATGTACGGATCGGATGACGTCATCTTTCATGGGCGTCGACGGTGGCACGGCACCGGGCGACGCGCGGTGCTCCCGCGGGAGCTGTCCGCGGGACCGGGTCTGGCCGATGCCGTGCTCTCGATGCTGCGGCGGACGGAGGCGGAGGACGGCGTCCCCCGGATCGCCCTGGGGGCCATCCCGTTCGACCCGTCCCTTCCCGCGCACATCATCGTGCCGGAGCATGTGGTCGAGGTCTCGGCCCAGGACGAAGAGGCGGCCGACGGCGTGGCAGGACCGATCGTCGGCGCATCGTCCGAACCGGCGCAACGTGCCGCGGCCGTCATCCCGCCGGACGACCCGGGCTATCGCATCGCGGTCGGTGCTGCGCTGCGTGCGATCCAGGCCGGCATCGTCACCAAGGTGGTCCTGGCGCGCACGATGGACCTGGAGGCCGGCGATCCGATCGACACCGCCGCGCTGTTCCGGGCCTTCGCGGGGCAGAACCCCTCCGCTTACGCGTATCACGTGCCGGATGACGCGGGCGGAGTGCTCGTCGGAGCCTCCCCGGAACTGGTCGCCGCGGTCGAGGGCGCGCGCCTTCGTTCCCTCCCGCTCGCCGGGACGGCCGCTCGCCACGACGACCCCCGCGCCGACGATGTCGCACGGGTGGCCTTGGGGTCGTCCGCCAAGGATCGCCACGAACACGCGGTGCTGGTCTCCGAGCTCGCCGCGCGGCTGCGCCCGTTCACCGAGACCCTCTCCGTCCCCCGCGAACCCGAGATCGTCGAGACGCCGCGCCTCTGGCATCTCGGTACGCCGATCGAAGGACGCCTGCGTCCGGGGACCACCGTGCTCGACGTCGCGGGGGCCGTGCATCCGACTCCGGCCGTGTGCGGCATGCCGACCATGGCCGCGCACGACCTCATCCGCATCCTCGAGCCGCAGGACCGCGGGCTCTACGCCGGGCTGGTGGGCTGGATGGACTCCTCGGGCGACGGCGAATGGGCACTCGCACTGCGGGGGATCCACGTCTCGGGTTCGACCGCGCGTCTGCATGCCGGCGCAGGGATCGTGTCGGGCTCCGACCCGGTCGCCGAGCACGCCGAGACCGCGGCCAAGCTCGGCTCCGCTCTGCGTGCGCTCGCCGCCGTCACCCCGGTGCGTCGCCGCACGCTGGTGGGTGCCGCATGAGCGCCGTGGAGCCGCTGAGCGTGGAACCGCTGACAGTGGAGGGCGTCGTGCCCTATCCCGAGGAGTTCGCGGAGCGCTACCGGCGGGCGGGACATTGGATCGGTGCGACCTTCGACGCGCTGCTGCGCGAGGCGGTCGCGGCGGCACCGAACAGCGTCGCGATCGTGGACAGCGACCGGTCATGGACCTACCGCGACCTCGACGGACGCGTCGGCCGGTTGGCGACGGCGCTCATCGCCGACCAGGGGATCCGTCGCGGTGACCGGGTCGTCGTGCAGCTTCCGAACATCGCCGAGTTCGTCGTCGTGGTGTTCGCCCTGTTCCGAGCGGGGGCGGTCCCGCTGTTCGCGCTGCCGGCGCATCGACGTTCCGAGCTGCTGCACTTCTGCCGGACATCCGAGGCCGTCCTGATCGTCACGGCGGAGTACATCGGCGGGTTCGACCACGCCGCACTCGCCACCGAGGTCGCCGACCTCGTGCCGAGCGTCCGCGGAGTGCTCTTCGCGAGCGCCGTCGAAGCCGTGTCCGACGGGAGGACGCAGGCGCAGACCGTCCCCGTTCGGCCGGAGGACATCGCCTTCCTGCAGCTGTCCGGGGGGACGACCGGCACGCCCAAGCTCATCGCCCGCACCCACGACGACTACCTCTACTCGGTGCGCGAGAGCGCGCGCATCTGCGGGCTGCACGCGCACAGCCGCATGCTCGTGGCGATGCCCGTGGCGCACAATTTCACGATGTCCTCTCCGGGCATCCTCGGCATCATCGCGGCGCACGGCACCATCGTCCTTACCACCGACCCGGACCCCGACACGGTGCTGGCTCTCATCGAGCGGCACGGCGTGACGATCGTCCCCGCCGTGCCTCCGCTCGTCCTCTCCTGGCTCAACGCCCCGCAGCGGCAGTCGCACGATCTGCGCAGTCTGGAGGTCGTGCAGGTGGGCGGGGCCAAGCTCAGCCGCAGCGTCGCCGAGCGGATCGAGCCGGCATTCGGATGTCGTCTGCAGCAGGTGTTCGGCATGGCGGAGGGGCTCGTGAACTACACCCGGCTCGATGACGACCTCGAGACCGTGATCTCGACCCAGGGCCTGCGCATCAGCGAGGACGACGAGGTGCGCGTCGTGGACGAAGCCGACCGTCCGGTGCCGCCCGGCTCGCCCGGGGCCCTGCTGACGCGCGGCCCGTACACGATCCGCGGCTACTTCCGCGCGCCGGAGCACGATGCACGATCGTTCACCGACGACGGCTTCTACCGCACCGGCGACATCGTGATCGAGCGGGAAGACGGCTATCTCACGGTCGTCGGCAGATCGAAGGACCAGATCAACCGCGGCGGCGAGAAGATCGTGCCGGAGGAGATCGAGAACGCGCTCCTCACGCATCCGGACGTGCACGACGCGGCGGTCGTCGGGGTGCCGGACGACGCGATGGGGGAGCGGGTGCACGCCTCCGTCGTGCTGCGCCCCGGCCCCGAGGGGGTTCTCCCGCCGGTGCGACCCGTCGACCTGCGTCGTCATCTCGCCGCCGTGGGACTGGCGGTATACAAGGTGCCCGACGTCTTCGCCCTCGTGCCTGAGCTCCCCGCGACCGGCGTCGGCAAGGTCGACCGTCGAGGGGTCGCCGCACACGAGGGGAGCCGTTCGTGAACGCGGCAGCTCTGGATGAGGGGAAGGACGTCCCCGAGACCGTCGATGTCGTCGGCGTCGGATTCGGGCCGGCGAATCTGGCCATCGCGATCGCTCTGCGCGAGCACGCGGAGGAGGGCAGACCGCTCGAAGCGGTGTTCTTCGAAGCGCAGGAGGAGCCCACGTGGCACCCGGGAATGCTGCTCGAGGACGCGAGCATGCAGATCTCGTTCCTCAAGGATCTGGTCACCTTCCGCAACCCGGTCTCCCCCTACTCGTTCGTTGCGTTCCTCCATCAACGTCAGCGTCTCGTCGACTTCACGAACCGCGGGTGCGCCGAGCCCCTGCGGATCGAGTTCGCCGCCTACCTGCGGTGGGTGGCCGAGGCGTTCGTCGACGTGGTCCGCTACGGATCCCGCGTCGAACGGGTCACCCCCGTCCGCATCGAGGGTGAGGTCGAGGCCTTCGACGTGCTGGTGGCGTCTGCAGACGGCGTGCGCACGGTGCGCGCCCGCAGCGTCATCGTCGCGGCGGGACTGCGGCCGCGATTCCCGGCCGGCATCGCCCCCGGCACGCGCGTGTGGCATTCGGCCGACCATGTGCACCGCGTGGGGCAGCTGCGCGCTCCGCGTCGTCTCGCGGTCGTCGGCACCGGGCAGAGCGCGATGGAAGTCGCCCTCGACCTGTCCGATCGGTTCCCCGAGGCCACGGTCCATGTGATCTCCTCCCAGTTCGGCGTCGCGCCGAGCGACCAGGGGCCCCTGGTGAACAGGATCTTCGACCCGGCGTCGGTAGACCTGCTCTTCGATGCCACCGATGCGGTGCGCGCCAGACTCGACGTGCTCCACCGGAACGCCAACAACGGCGTCGCCAGCTCCTCGGTGATCCGCGCCTTCTTCGACCGGATGTACCGCGATGCCTGGCTCGACCGCGAGCGCCTGGTGCTGCACCGCGTCAGTCGCGTCGTCGCCCTGGAGGAGGCCCCGTCCGTTGTGGAGCTGCGGGTCCAGTCGGACCTCGACGGTGATGTGACCTCCCTCCATGTCGACGCCGTCGTGTTCGGCACCGGCTACCGGCCCTTCGACACCGCGGAGCTGCTGCAGGACGACGTCGACCTCCTCCGCCGCGACGACGCCGGTCGGCCGGTGCTCCGCCGCGATCACTCGGCCACGCTCACCGAGCCGGGCTCGGCGCGACTGGTGCTCGTGGGACAGAGCGAGCACCAGCACGGTCTGACGTCGACGCTCCTGTCGACGACGGCCGTGCGCGCGGGGGAGATCGCCGACGCCCTGGTGGCCGAAGCCGCAGAGAACCAGCACTCGCACGACAGGTCGGCCGGAGCGCACACCGCCGACAGGAAAGGAACCCATGTCACCGTCTGAAGCCCTCGAGCGCGCCCGTGCGCTCGCCGCCGCCGTCGTGCCGGACGATCTCGCCGATGTCCAGGGGGACGAGGACCTCCGGGACTACGGGCTCGACTCGGTCCGCGTGATCGGACTCCTCACCGCCGTGCGCGATGCGGGCGGCGCGATCGAGTACGCCGATCTCGTCGGCGGACCCACCCTCGACATCCTCGCCGGGGCACTCGCCGCGGCGCACCCCGCACCCCAGGAAGGCGAATCATGAGCACCAACCCCTTCGACGACGAGGACGGCGTCTTCCTCGCACTCGTGAATGACGAGGAGCAGTACTCCCTGTGGCCCGAGTTCGCCGAGGTCCCCTCCGGCTGGCGGATCGTGTTCGGTCCGGCGAACCGGGCGGCGACGCTCGAGTTCATCGAGAAGACCTGGACCGACCTGCGCCCGCGTTCCCTGCGCGAGGCGATGGCCGCGGAGGAGGCGCGATGACCGCGGTCGCCCCTGCTCCGGTCGAGTACGTCGACTTCCCCGTGCGCATCCGAGAGGTCGAGGTCGTGCGCACCACCCGGCTCTCCGACACCATGATCAGACTCACCTTCGGCGGCTCGGGTGCAGAAGGGTTCGAGAGCGCGATCTTCGACGAGCACGTGAAGCTCATCTTTCCCGAGCCCGACACAGGCGAGTTGCGGCTGCCCCGCCCCGACGGCGACGAACTCATCTGGCCTCGTCCGATCCCGACCAGCCGCGAGTACACGATCCGCGCGCACCGACCCGATCTGCGGGAGATCGACATCGACTTCGTCGTGCACGCGAGCGGGCTCGCGTCGGACTGGGCGCGTGATGCGCGGCCGGGAGACAGGGTGCACGTCGCCGGCCCTCCCGGGGGATATCGCGTCAGCGACGACTACGACTTCTACGTGCTCGTCGCCGACGAGACCGCGCTTCCGGCGGTCGCCCGCTGGCTGGAGGAGAGTCCGCGCTCGCGAACGGGGGCTGTCGTGATCGAGGTCGAAGGGCCGGGATCGGAGCAGCCGCTGGAGACGCCGGAGGGCGTGTCGGTGACCTGGCTGCACGGCGGTGGGGCGGCGACCGACAACCTCATCCGCGGCGCTCTCGCCGTCGACATCCCCGATGGTGCGCGGGTTTTCGTCTGGCTCGCGGGAGAGGCCGGCGCCATCAAGCCCCTCCGACGCTGGGTGCGAGACGACCTGGGTCTGACCAAGCACCACTCGTCGATCACCGGGTACTGGAAGCGCGGCATCGCCGACACGCACGAGCACCTCGACGATGACGATGACGACGAGGACGAGGACGACGAGGACTGACCTCGCCCCGCCCGCCAGCCCGCACCGGGATCCGCTCCTGATCTGGACCCCTCCCACGAAGAGAAGACCGCGATGACCACGACCTCCCCCGTCCCCCCGTCCGACGACCGGCTGCTGAGCGCCGCCGAGCGCAGCATCGTCGACGCGCAGCTGCTGGACCCGGACTCCGACGTCTTCGTCGTCGCCGACCGGGTGGACATCGCCGGCGATGTCTCGACGGCGATGCTGGCCGAGGCGATCCGCGCCACGATCGCCGAGGCGGACACGCTGGGAGACCGGATCGTGATCGGGGACGATGGTGCCCCGTGCCGGGTGCGCAGCGATGCACCCGTGCGGATCGAGGTGCATGACGTCGCGGACCGACCCGATCCGGAGGCCGCAGCGGAGGCGCTGTTCGCCCGCGAGCTGGCACGCGGGCGCGGGGGGCTGGACGCGGATTCGCTGGTCGGACAGGTGATCGTGCGCACCGCAGCGGATCACGTGGTGTGGCTGCTGCGCTCGCACCATGCTCTCCTCGACGGCTACTCGATCTCGCTCATCGCGCATCGGGTGGCCGAGCGGTATCGCGTGCTCGTCGGCGCAGGCCCTCTGGGCGTCGGGTTCGCGCGCTCCTCCTCATTGCGCGACGAAGAACGTGCCTATGCGGAATCGGCCGTTGCGGACTCCGATCGGGCATCGGTGCGGAGCCTGCTCGACGCGGCCGTGGTCGTGGAGGATGCGGATGTCCCTACGCTCTCCGGAGGTGTTGCTCCGGCTGTGCGGCGAGCCCATACGGTCGACGTGCCCGTCTCGGCGCAGACGGCCGCCGACCTCGGGGCCGTCGCAGGATCCGACCGGCGTCTCACCTGGGCGGACGTGCACGTCGCCGCCTTCGCCGCGTTCGCGGGAAGGGCTGCCGGCGTGCCCCGTCTCGTGCTCGGCGTGCCCTTTGCCGCACGCGCGACCGGTGTCGCGGCCCGCACGCCGTCCATGTCGGTGAGTGTGCTCCCCCTCCCGGTGCGGGTCGATCCCGCCGACTCCCTGCTCGCCGTGGCCCTGCGCGTGAGCTCCGACCTCGGGGTGCTCCGGCGTGCTCAACGGACCAGAGGAGAAGAGATCTCTCAGGAACGCGGCATGCCCTCACTGCTGCGCGGACCGGGCGTGAACATCAAGCCGTACACCCCGGTGCTCGACTTCGCCGCGGCGGTGGGAACCGTCAGCACCGTCGCCGCAGGTCCCGTCGACGACGTCGACCTCACGATCATTCCCGCGGCGGACGGCGGTGTGCGTCTGCGACTGGAGGTCAACCCCGACGTGTACTCGCCGACGGAGGCGGACCGGATCGCCGGACGGTATGCGGGATTCCTCGCCCGGATCGCCGCCGAGCCCACGCGACCGCTCGGCCGCGCGGCCGCACTCGCGGACGGTGACAGCGGTGCGTCGGGTTCGGAGCCCCTACCGGACGGCGGGTATCCGCTCGTCGACATCTCCGAGGCGCTCGCGCGTGCCGTCGCGGCCGATCCGGAAGCGGTCGCGATCCGTGCGGGAGATGATGCGGTGACCTTCGCACAGCTGCAGGCGCGGGTGCGTGCGCTCGCCGCCGTGCTCGTCTCCCGGGGCATCGGCACCGACGACGTCGTCGCGATCGCTCTGCCGCGCGGCATCGATCTGGTCGTCACGATCTTCGCGGTGCTCGAAGCCGGCGCCGCCGTCGCACCGGTCGATCTCGCCTACCCGGACGAGCGGATCGCCTTCGTGCTCCGGCATGCGGACCCGCGACTCGTGGTCGCACTCGACGGATCGCCCGCCGCCGCACACCCGCGTGCGCTCGTGCTCGGCGAGGACGGAACGGCGGAGCTGCCGGCCGCTCGGGTCGATGCCGTCTTCCCGGTGCCGGCATCCGGGGCTCTCGCCTCGGTCACCTACACTTCGGGATCGACCGGCACCCCGAAGGGTGTCGGCGTCGGCCGCGGTTCGCTCGCGTTCTTCCTCGCGCATCACGCGGACACGCTCTTCCGGCCCATCGCTGCCCATGCCGGACGGAGGCTCCGCGCCGCGCACACCGCATCGTTCGCCTTCGACTCCTCCTGGGAGCAGCTGCTCTGGCTCCTGCTGGGCCACGAGCTGGTCGTGTTCGACGAAGAGGACCGCCGCGATGCCCGCGAGATCGTGGAGGCGGTCGATCGCCTGCAGATCGATGCTCTCGACGTGACCCCGACCTTCGCCTCCGCCCTCGTGGACTCCGGTCTGCTGGAGACCGCGCACACGCCGGCCCTCCTGCTCATCGGCGGCGAGGCCGCATCCCCCGAGCTGTGGCGGCGGCTGGCCGACGGGCCCGTCCATGCCCACAACTTCTACGGCCCCACCGAGGCCACGGTCGACGCCCTCGGCGCCGTCGTCGAGGGACCGGAGCCGCGCATCGGTCGGGCGCTCGCCGGCACCGACGCACTCGTGCTCGACTCCGCGCTCCACCCCGTTCCCGTCGGGGTCTCGGGCGAGCTCGCGCTCGCAGGACCGCACCTCGCGCGCGGCTACCTCGGGATGCCGGGACTCACCGCCTCCCGTTTCGTGGCTGACCCCCGCGGAGGCGGTGGCCGCATCTACCTCACCGGCGATGTCGTGCGCGTCGAGGAGGACGGGCTGCTCTCCACCCGAGGTCGCCGCGACGATCAGGTGAAGGTCCGCGGACACCGCGTGGAACTCGGCGAAGTGCGCTCCGCCCTCGCCTCCCTCCCGCACGTGGCCCGCGCCGAGGCCATCGTCCGCGGGACCGGGGCGTCGGCGCGACTCCTCGCGTACGCCGTCCCCGTCGGATCGACGGACGCCGCGGACGCCCTCGACACCGTAGTTCTCGACCCCGAAGCCCTGCTCTCCGCCCTGCGAAACCTGCTGCCCGATCATCTCGTGCCGCACGGCGTCGTCGTGCTGGACGGACTGCCGCAGACGGCGCACGGCAAGCTCGACGTCGCCGCCCTCCCGGATCCCGTGCGGAGCGCCATCACCGGGATCGCGCCCTCGAACGACCGGGAGCGCACGGTGTGCCGCGCAATCGCCGACGTGCTCGGGCTCGAGGAGGTGCCGGCCGACGCCGACGTCATCATGCTCGGTGGTGACAGCATCTCGGTGATCGCGATCACGGCCGCGCTCCGGCGCGCCGGGTGGATCGTCCGACCGCGCGAGGTGTTCGCCGCCCGCACCGCGCAGGGGCTCGCCCCGCTTCTGCGTCCGCTCGATGCCGATGCCGGCGCGCACTCCCTGACCGTCGTCGCCGCGACCGGCCCCGTGCCCCTGCCGCCGGTGGTGCGCGCGCTGCAGGCGCTCGCCCCGTCGCTCGAGGACGTGCGCGACTATGCGCAGAGTGTCGAGATCCGCGTGCCGGGTGTCGACACCGCGGGGGTGACGGCCGCACTCGCCGGCCTCGTCGCGCGGCATCCGGTGCTCTCCCTCGTCGTCCGGGAGGACTCGGGCGGAGACTGGCACGCCGAGATACCCGTCGCCCCCACGCCCATCCCGCTGTTCGAGGGCACCGACGTGGCCGATCTGCTGCCCCGCATGCGTGGGGCACTGGCTCCGACCGAGGGGCGGATGGTGTCAGCCGGGTTCCTGCCGGCCGATGGGGTGCTCGTCCTCGTGGCGCACCATCTCGTGATCGACGGCATCTCCTGGCGCATCCTCGTCGACGAACTCGCTCGTCTACTCGACGGGCGCGTTCTCCCGACGGCACCGGAGTCGGCCTGGCGCCGTCGGGCGCTGGCCCTGGAGGAACGCCGCCTCGATCCGGTCGAGGAATCCCATTGGCGTCGTGTCGCCGACCGCTCGTGCGCGGTCTTCCCGCATCCGATCCCCGGCCCCGAGTCCTCGACGGCGCTCCGTCTCTGGCGGGTGGGGGATGCCCGGATCGCGGCGGCCGTGCTCGACCGGATCCCGGCGGGTCTGGAGGCACGCCCGGATGCGGTCCTCGTCGCCGCGCTCGCCGTGGCCCTGCAGGACTGGGCGGAGGCCGAGGGCACGCTGCTCGTGGAGTGGGAGACCCATGGTCGCGAACCCCTGGACGACGGGGAGGAGCTCGCCGACGGCATCGGCTGGTTCACGACCGAGTTCCCCGTGGCGGTCGACCTGCCCGCGCGCGGGCTCGCAGCGGCCGAGCGTCTGACCTGCGCCATCCGCGCCGTGCGTCACGCCAGGGCGGAGGTGCCGCATGACGGCTACGGTGCGGGCGCGGTGGCGGATGCGGCCGTGCCGGGTGTGCTGCTCAACTACCTGGGACGCTTCGGCGAGGCGACGCGCTCCGCCGAGGGGGAGCGGCCCACGGTGGGCCTGCGCGGAGAGCGCCCGTTCACCGTGCATCACCCGGATCGGCTCAGGATCGGCCACGCGATCGAGGTCGCGGTGTTCGTCGCGCCGGACGATCGTGGGCTCGAGGTCGAATGGACCGTGGCGCCGGCGCTGGCCGAGCGGCTTCCGGTGCTGCTCGCGGCGTGGGACCGTGCCCTCGAAGGGCTGGTCGATCTCGCCGATCAGCTGGCCGCGCCCGGAGCGGGACCCGCGGCGACCCTCATCCCTGCCGAGGCCGCGCTCCCCGGCCTCGACCTCGGGACGATCGAGCGGATCGAGGCGGACAGAGGCCCGCTTCGCGACATCGCTCCGCTCACAGCGCTGCAGGAGGGGCTGCTGTTCCACGCGCTCCGCGACGGCACGGACGACGTCTACTCGACCGTCACGACCATCCCGCTGACGAACCCGCGCGCCGATGCCACGGAACCGCTGGCGTTGGAGACGATCGCCGAGGCCGTGCGCTCGGTGGTGCGGGCGCACCCCCAGCTCGGCGCCGCGTTCGTCGCGGATCTCACCGACCGTCCCGTGCAGCTGGTCCCTCGGGAGCCCGAGGTCGACGTCATGATCCACGAGGACGACCACACGGGGGACGACTCCGTGCTCGCCGCCCGCGCCGAGACGCGGGTCGCCGACCTCGTCGCCGCGGAACTCGCACGCACGAGCGATGTATCCCGCCCTCCGCTCCTGCATGCCCATGTGGTTCGCAGCGGGCGCTCCAGCGCCGTGCTCGTGCTCGGGGCGCATCATCTCGTGATCGACGGGTGGTCCACGCCGCTGCTCATCGAACGCGTCGTCGCCGCCGCGGCAGGGCAGAGCGTGGCGGACGGGTGGGGAGATCTCCGTCGCACCCTCGTCGCCCAGCAGGCGGAGGACCAGGCACCGGCGCGCGACGCATGGGCCGCGCACCTCGCCGGCCTCGACGGCCCCACGCTCGTCGCTCCCGCGACGCCGAAAGACGATGACACGACGGCGATGTCCACCCCACGGTCCGCGACGCGCACCATCCCGGTTCCGTTGGATCCCCTGGTCGGCGAGCGGCTGCTGGCGGCCGCACGGAGCGCGGGGCTCACGGCCGGCACCGTCGTGGTCGGCGCCTGGGCGCACGTCGCCGGCCGCGCCGCGGGGCGCACCGACGTGGTCGTCGGCATGACGACCGCCGGACGCGCCACGGCCGTCGAGGGTGTGGATCGCGTGGTCGGGCTCCTCTCGGTGACGGTCCCGGTCCGACTCCGCCTGCGTCCGGGCATCGCGTTCTCGGCTCAGCTCGCCGAGCTGCAGCAGGAGCGCGCCGGTCTGCAGGATCACGAGGCGCTGCCGCTGTCCGACATCGAGTCCCTCACGGGGGTCGGAACCCTCTTCGACTCGTTGGTGGTGGTCGAGAACTACCCCTCGCCGGTCGCGACCGGCCAGGACCGCCTCCGGGTCGGCGAGGTGCAGGCCGCCGGAGCGACGCACTACGCGGTCGGGATCACCGTGCTCCCGGGAGAGGGGCTCCGGATCGCGCTCGAGCACGATCCGGTTCGCATCTCCGATGAGCGTGCCGCCGCTCTCGCCGCGGAGTTCGCGCTGATCCTGCACAGGCTCTCCGAGGACCTGGGCATCGCACCTGCGGAGCTGCCCGTCGCGAGCGGCGAAGGGGCGCTCATCGGGCCGGACCCGGAGCGTGCGCCGCGTGCGGACGACGGCGCCCCCGCCGTGCTCGCCTCGTTCCGCGCCGCCGCGGCGAACGCTCCGGATGCCACCGCCCTGCGCTTCCGCGATCGGGTCGTCAGCGCGGGCGAGCTCGCCGACGTGGCCGGCGGGTTCCAGGCGGCTCTGGAGCGCGCGGGAGTCGGACCGGAGCACATCGTCGCCCTCGCGGTACCCCGCGGTGTCGAGGCGGTCGCCGGGATCATCGGCACCCTGGCTGCCGGTTCCGCATACCTCCCGATCGACGAGTCCTCCCCACGCGAGCGCGTGCGCGAGGTGTTCGCCGAAGCATGCCCGACTCTCGTGCTCGCCCCGCGGGGGAGCACGGCGGCGGAGCTCGCCGCGGAAGCGGACATCGCTGTCGTCGACCCGGCGGACATCTTGCCGGTGACGCTCGCGCCGCGGTCGGTACCGGGCGCCGCGGCGGCCTACGTGATCTTCACCTCAGGGTCCACCGGACGACCGAAGGGCGTGGTGCTGACCAGAGACGCCCTCGACACCCACTTCGAGGGTCTGCGTTCGGGGCGTCATGCCGAACTCGTCGCGCGGATGACGGCTGAGGAGGGGAGGGACCGGATCGTCGCGGTGCACTCCGCATCCTTCGCATTCGACACCTCGCTCATCCAGCTCCACTGGCTGTTCGCCGGGCACGAGCTGATCCTCCTCGACGACGAGGAGCGTCGGGACCCCGCCCTGTTCACCGCCCGAGCGTGCGCGGCGGACGTCATCGACGTCGCTCCCGTGCTGGCGGAGCAGCTGGTCGAGGAGGGGCTGTTCGACGGAGCTCGGCCGCTTCCTGAAGTGCTGCTGGGCGGCGAGGCGGTCAGCACTGCGCTCTGGTCGGCGCTGCGTGAGCGGTCGGCCACGACCAGGACCCTCAACCTCTACGGACCCACCGAGGCGACGGTCGATGCGCTCGGCGCCGTCGTGGCGGAGAGCACGGAACCGCTGATCGGCACGCCGGTGCCCGGCGCGCGAGCCGTGGTGCGGGATGCCTGGCTGCGTCCCGTCGCCCCGGGCACCAGGGGAGAGCTGTACCTCGAGGGAGGACAGCTCGCCAGGGGCTACCTGGGGCGACCCGGCCTCACGGCGTCGCGCTTCGTCGCCGCGCCCGATGGCTCCCGCCGCTACCGGACGGGCGATCTCGTGCGCGTGGACGGTGCGGGACGCGTCGAGTACCACGGGCGGCTCGACGATCAGGTGAAGGTCGCAGGCAATCGGATCGAGCTCGGCGAGGTCGAGGCTGCGCTCCGGAGCCTGGACGGAGTGTCGCAGGCCGCGGTGGCCCTCGACGCCGACGGCCCGGTGGGCGCGCGCCTCCTCGCCGCCGTCACCGCCGCCGCCGTCACGACTGTCGAAGGCGCTGCTCCGACGAGCATGCGGCTGCGGACGGAACTGGCGGCTCTCCTGCCAGCTGCGGCGGTGCCTGCCCGCATCGTCGTGGTCGATGCGCTCCCGGTCTCCGTGAGCGGGAAGATCGACCGGGTGGCGGTCCGCGCTCTCGCGCTCGCCGCCCCCGGCGAGGACCCGACCAGGGACGTCGTGGCAGCGACCACGCCTGCGGAGCACGCTCTGGTCGCCGCCGTGCTCTCCGTGATCGGCGGGCCCGAGATCTCGGTCGACGACGACTTCTTCGCGCTGGGCGGTCACTCCCTGACCGCGCTGCGCGTGCTCGGGGCGATGCGTCGCACCGGCTACCTGCTCAGCGTGCGCGACGTCCTGGAGGAGCGCGTGCTCCATCGGATCGCGGCGCGTGCAAGGGAAGCGACGATCGACACCGCGCCACCGTCGTCGCCGGAACCCATCGACGCGGGGATGATCCCGGTCTCGGCAGCGCAGCGGAGGCTGCTGTTCCTCGCGGAGCTGGAGGGCCCGAGCGCGACCTACACGGTACCGGTGTCGTACGACGTGCCGGTGGGCACGAACGCGGATGACCTGCAGCGGGCCTGGGATGCGCTCGTCGTCCACCACCCTGTGCTGCGCACGGTCTATCGCCGGGCGGACGGCCGCTTCCGGGCCGAGGTGCTCGCCGATCCCCCTCCCTCGTTCGCAGTGGTCGACGTCGACGGACCCCGTGACGTGGCCGTCGCGGCGGAGGAGGGACGCGTCTTCGACGTGTTCGCCGCCCCGCCTGTTCGCTCCGCGCTGCTGCGCCATCCCGAGGGGGACGTATTCGTGATCGCCGCGCACCACATCGCGGTGGACGAGACCTCGTTCCGGGTGATCCGCGAGGACCTCTCGGCGCTGCTCGCCGATCGTGCGCCCGCGGCCTCGGTGCCCTTCGGTGCGTTCGCCATCGTCGAGTCGGCCGCCGAGACCGCAGCGGTGGGGCGCTGGCGCGAGCGTCTGCGGGGCATCCCCGTCGAGCTCGACCTGCCGACGGACCGCCCCCGTCCGGAGCAGGCCGGATACCGCGCGGAGACCGTCGAGACCGCTGTCCCCCCGGCGACCGTCGCGGCGCTCGACGCCTTCGCGACCGCACACGGCGCGACCCGTCTCATGGTGCTGCATGCCGCCGTCGCGACCCTGTTCCGGGCCCTGGGGGCGGGTACCGACATCGTGCTCGGCACCCCTGCCACGACGCGCGACGCGCGGTTCGAGCGGACGGTCGGCTACCTGGTCAACACGCTGCCGCTGCGGATCGACGTCTCCGGCGATGCGGCGTTCCCCAAGATGGTCGACCGTGCGCGCGATTCCCTGCTCGACGCTCTCGACGACGTCGGGGTGCCGTTCGAGGAGATCGTGGATGCCTGTGCGCCGCGGCGCTCCCTCGCCCGGCATCCGCTGTTCCAGACCATGGTCGCCGTCGAGGAACGGGATCAAGGTGCTCTCCAGCTGCCGGCGGGACCGGCCGTCGAGCGCAGCGGGCTCGTCGACGCCGCGCGGTTCGACCTCGCGATCCGGTACCGGGATCCCGGTGAGGGGCACGGACCGGACGATTCCGACGGTGCTCTCACGCTCGTCGCCGCTGCCGACCTGTTCGACAGGTCGAGCGTCGAGCGTCTGGCCCGGCGTCTCGTGCTGTGGATCGGTCGGCTGCTCGATCAGCCGACGGCACCCGTCTGCACGATCGACTCCCGTCTGCCCGATGAGCCGGTGCGCGTCCCCGAGGAGCGGGAGACGTACCGCTTCACGCCGGTCCTCGACGCGCTCGCTGCTCGAGCACTGGAGGCGCCATCGGCCGTCGCCGTGCGGGGAGACGCGGAGACGTGGGACTATGCCGCCCTGCTCGCGCACGCCGCAGGAATCGCCGGCGAGCTCCGTGCGCGCGGGATCGGGCCGGAGGACCGCGTGGCCGTCGCGGTGGGGCGGACCCCGGCGCTCCTGTCCGCCCTCATCGGCGTTCTCGCCGCGGGTGCCGCCTACGTCCCGCTGGACGTGGACTACCCCGATGCCCGACTGCGATTGATGCTCGACGACGCCGACCCGGCGCTCGTGCTCGTCGACGAGAGCACACGGGGTGCGGGCAGAGGACGGGACGAGCTGTCCGTCCGGTCCGTCGCCCCCGTGTCCGGTGGCGTGTACGCCGCGGCTGCGGTCGTGCGCGGCACGCCGGTGTTGCCGGAGAGCGCCGCATACGTGATCTACACGTCGGGATCGACCGGACGCCCCAAGGGGGTGGTCGTCCCGCGCGCGGCTCTCGATGCCTTCCTCTCCCACGAACGATCCGTTCTCGCCCTGACCTCGGCGGACCGCCTGCTCGCGGTCACGACGGTGTCGTTCGACATCGCAGCCCTCGAGCTGTTCGTTCCACTGATCAGCGGCGCGGCGGTCGTGATCGCGAGTCGGAGCGATGTCCGCGACCCACAGCGTCTGGCGGCGCTCGCGACGGGCGAGGCGTGCACCCTGGTGCAGGCGACGCCGTCGCTGTGGCGGCCGCTGCTGGAGGAGCAGCCGGATGCCTGGCGTGCGGTGACCGCGCTGGTCGGAGGCGAAGCCGTTCCGGCGGACCTGGCGCGTGGGCTGCGTGCGTCGTGTCGCGCGGCACGTGTCGTCTACGGTCCCACCGAGGCGACCGTGTGGGCTCTGGGTGCGAGGCTGCAAGCGGCGGACGAGGAAGCGGCGACGGTGCCGATCGGCCGACCGTTCGCGGGAGTGGGCGCGCTCGTCCTCGACGACGCGCTGCGACCCGTGCCGTTCGGCGTCGCGGGAGAGCTCTACCTCGCCGGCCCTCAGCTCGCCCGCGGGTATCGGGACCGTCCCGATCTCACGGCCGACCGCTTCGTCGCCGACCCCTCGGGCGAACCGGGGTCGAGGATGTACCGCACCGGCGACCTCGTCCGCAGAGAACCCTCGGGTGCTCTGCGCTTCCTCCGCCGCGTCGACGACCAGGTGAAGGTCGACGGTCACCGCCTCGAACTCGGCGAGATCGAAGCCGCGTTGCGCGGCGTCGACGGCGTGCACCGGGCGGCGGCCGTCGTCCGCCCGGATCAGACCGGCCGCGCTCGGCTGCTCGGATACGTGGCGCCAGAGGAGGGTGTGGACCTCGACGGAGCCGCCGTGCGCGATGCCGTCGCTGCCACGTCCCCGGCCGCATCCGTGCCCCGCATCGTCACCGTGCTGGATGCCATCCCGCTCACCCTGAACGGGAAGATCGATCGCGGAGCACTCCCCGATCCGGTGGCGGTGGTCGCGACGGGCCGCGCTGCGGAGAACGACGCGGAGCGCGCGGTCGTCGATGCGGTCGCCGAGGTTCTCGGCCTCTCCCGCGTCTCGCCCGATGAGGCCTTCTTCGAGCTCGGCGGCGACAGCATCTCCTCGATCCGCCTGGTCGCGCTGGTCCGCGCCCGGGGCTTCACGATCACCCCGGGTCAGGTGTTCGCGCACGAGAGGCTGGCCGGCCTCGCCGCCGCCGCCGTGCCTTCGGCAGACGCCGAGTCGCCCGCACCCCGTGCCGTCAGACGGACTCGCGCCCGCCTGGCCCCGCGTGACCTCAGCAGCATCGAACGACTCCTGGAGGAGACCCCGTGAGCACGACCGCTTCCCCCTCGACCGCTTCCCCGTCGACCGTTTCCGCATCGACGGCCGCTGTCCTCGACGTCTGGCCGCTCACCCCGCTCCAGCACGGTCTGCTCTTCCACTCGCTGTGGGAGCGGGAGACCGGGGCGTCTCCCACGTACCTGCTGCAGGCCGCCGTCGAGGTCGAGGGTGAGCTCTCGCCCCAAGCGGTGCGGTCGGCCGTCGCGGAGGTCCTCGCCGCGCACGAGAACCTCCGGGTCGGCTTCTTCGCGGGTTCCGACGGCGATCCGGTGCAGTTCGTGCCGGAGCGCGTCGAACCCGATGTCACCGTCGTCGATCTGCCGGAGGCCGCAGGATCTGCGCGCGGACAGGCGTCGATCACCGCGCCGGTGCAGGCGTTCGCCGCAACCGAATGGGAGCGCGGCTTCGATCCGCAGCGGCCGCCGCTGATCCGGGTCGCCCTGCTGCGTGTGACAGCGGCTCGCGCGGTGCTGCTCGTGACCGCGCACCACCTGCTGCTCGACGGCTGGTCGATCCCCCTGCTGCTCGAGGAGATCCTGAGTCGGGCGACCGGCGAGACCCCGCCAGAGTCGGAGGCGCACTTCGTCGACTACCTCGATGTGGTCGCCCCGGAGGAGCCCGACCCGACCGACGGCGCGCTCGTCACCGGACTGCTGGACGGCGTCACGGAGGCGACGATCGTCTCGGATGGAGGCGCCTCGGAAGGAGCCGTTTCGGGCGTCGATGATTCCCCCGTGCGGAAGGTGCGGCACCGACACGACGGTGAGGCGCTGCGTTCCAGGGCCCGCTCCCTCGGCGTCTCGCCGGCTGCCGTGGTGAGCGCCGCCTGGGGCATCGTCCTCGGTCACATCGTCGACCGTGATGACGTGGTCTTCGGCTTCACCGTGTCCGGTCGCGGCGTGGGCATCCCCGGAGCGGAGCGGATCATCGGCCTGCTCGGCAACACGTTGCCGTTCCGGGTGCGTGTGCGACCCGGCGACCTCGCGTCGGAGGTCGTCCAGCGCGCCCACCGTACGCAGGGCGTGCTCGCCGCGGCCCCCAGCGCCGATCTCCGCACGGTGCAGTCGTCTCAGGGGATCGTCCCGCTCTTCGACAGCCTGCTCGTCGTCGAGAACTATCCGGATGCGGTCTCGGACTGGGTGAGCGCGAGCGGCGGTCTGCGGGTGGCGGGCATGTGGGCACGTGACGAGGTGCACTACCCGCTCGCCCTCCTGGTCGAGATCGGCGACACGGTCCGGTTGGAGGTCGCCACCCGGACGGGCGCGCGATGCGGCGGGGAGACCGTGCTCGATCTGGTCGATGCCGTGCTCGATGCCGTCATCGCGGAACCCTCGGTGCGTGTGGCGAGGATCCCGCTGCCGACGCAGAGCGGTGCCGAAGACGCCGGCGACGAGCTGGACGGCGGACCGGTTCCGGATGCGGACCTGGACGCGCTCCTCGACGCGGCCCGGGACGCTCAGGGCGATCGCATCGCGCTCGTGGCGGGGAAGCAGCGCATCACGACAGCGGCGCTGCACGCGGCTGCCGACCAGCTCGCGCGCGTCTTCGGTGCGGGAGTCGGTCCTGTCGCCCTGCTCGCGCCGCGGTCGTCCGCTCTCGTCATCGGCGTGCTCGCGGCGCTCCGCGCAGCACGCCCGTTCGTCGCACTGGACCCAGAGCTTCCTGTGGAGGGCCGACGTGTCGCTCTCGCCGATTCCGGAGCGACGACACTGTACATCGCGCCGGGGATGGAGCCCCTCGCGGAAGAGCTGGGAGCCACGGGGGCTTCCTCCGCCCCGGTGACGGACGCCGCGCTCGGCGCCGGTTCCGTGCGCGAGCTGCGCGTGGCTGCGGCAGCTGGATCCACACTCGCTGCATCCACAGCGCCTGAATCGACAGCAGCAGACGCGGCTGCGCGTCGCCGTTCCGACGCGCCGGCGTACCTCGTCTTCACCTCCGGAACGACGGGACGCCCGAAGGGATGCGTGAACACCCGAGGGGGGCTCGCCGTGCGGCTCGCGTGGATGCGCGATCGCTATCGGATCGACGAGGGCGATGTGATCCTGCACAAGACGCCGCTCTCCTTCGACGTCTCCGTCTGGGAGCTGGTCCTGCCTCTCGTCACCGGAGCCCGGCTGGTGCTCGCTCCTCCTGCCGCACACCGCGATCCCGAGGCGCTGGATGCCCTCATCGCGGCCGAGGCGATCACGACCCTGCATTTCGTGCCCTCGATGCTGTCCGCCTACCTCGACCTGGTGCCTCGGCCGGAGTGGTCGAGCATCACCCGCATCCTCTGCAGCGGCGAGTCCCTGCCGTCTGCCCTCGCGGAAAGGGCCGCGGCGCTCGCCGAAGCCCCCGTGCACAATCTCTACGGTCCGGCGGAGGCGGCGATCGACGTCACCGCCGGGGATCATGCCGAGGGAGCGACGGGGTCGAGCGCCCCGATCGGACGAGCGACTCCCGGCACGCGGCTGCGCGTGCTGGACCGGCTCCTGCGTCCGGTGGAGCCCGGCGGGGTGGGTGAGCTCTACCTCAGCGGCGCACAGCTCGCGCTCGGGTACCTCGGTCGCCTGGCTGTGACGGCCGAGCGCTTCATCGCCGACCCGAGTGGTTCCGGGGAGCGGCTCTATCGCACAGGAGACCTCGTCGAACGCACGCCCGCAGGGCTCGTGCACCGGGGGCGCGTCGACGATCAGGTGAAGATCCGCGGCATGCGGGTGGAGCCCGGTGAGACGCAGGCGGTGCTCGAGGCGCTTCCCGGCGTGGCGGCGGCGGCCGTCGTGCTGGACGAGGATCCGAGTCCGGCTCTCGTCGCCCTCGTCCGTGCGAAGCCGAGCGAGGGACGACCGCCCCGCGCCGATGATCTTCTCGCCGCCGCTGCCGCCCTCCTGCCGGAGGCGCAGCGGCCGGTCGCGGTCGTCGTCGTGGAGGAGCTCCCGACCACCGTGAACGGCAAGCTCGACCGGGCAGAGGCGCTGCGGATGATCCGTTCGACGAGGTCGGCTCCGGCGGCCGGGACCGACACGTCCGGCACCGACACATCCGGCACCGACACATCCGGCACCGGCACATCCGGCGCGGAATCACCCGTCGGGGACACCGGGGTCGGCCCTCGCCTGCTCGCCGCGGCGCGCGAGATCCTCGGGGCGGAGGTGGGTGCCGCGGACGACCTCTTCGCCGCGGGACTCGACAGCATCTCGGCGATCCGGTTCGTCGCGCTCGCGCGGCGGACGGGGGCGATCGTCACGCTCGGCGCCGTCTTCGACGCCCGCACCGTCTCGGCGCTCGTCGCACGCGCGACCGATGCCGGCCGTCCGGCCGTGGATGCGGAGGACGACCGGAGCAGCGCAGGGCAGGCCGGCGCGGTCGTGCTCGACGAGCAGGAGCGTGCCGACCTCGATCGCCGCTTCCCCGGGTGGGAGGCCGTGCTGCCTCTGGGGCCGTTGCAGGAGGGACTCTATGTGCACACGCGTCTGGGCGCGGCAGCGGACGGTGTCGACGTGTACGTCGTCCAGCACAAGATCACGCTCCGGTCAGAGGTCGACGCCGACGCGCTGCGCCGAGCCGGCGATGCCCTGCTCCGCCGCCACGCGAGCCTGCGCGCGGGGTTCGTCGACGACGGGAGCGGGAACCCGATCTCGGTGATCGTCCCTCCGACCGCGATGCCCTTCGCGGAACTCGACCTGCGGGGTCGGTCGGACACGGAGCAGCAGGGGGAGCTGGAGCGTCTCACGCAAGCCCAGGTCGACGAGGGGTTCGATCTGGCCGCGCCCCCGCTCATCCGACTCGTCCTGGTGCGGCTCGGTCCCGCGCACGCGATGGTGAGCCTCGTGCATCACCACATCCTCACCGACGGCTGGTCGCAGACCCTGCTCCTGGAAGACCTGTTCGAGCTCTACGACCGCGCGCTCGCCGTCCCGGGGCCCGTCTCGGACGAGGGACTGCCGCCGACAGCCGACTACTCCGCGTACCTCGACTGGGTCGGCGAGCAGGACCGGGCCGCCGGGATCGACGCCTGGAGATCGGCCCTCGCCGGACTCCCCGGTCCGACCCTCGTCGAACCCCGGTCGATCGCCGCACCCCCGGTGCTCTCCGAGTCGGTCACGGCCGTGCTCGACGCCGCGCTCTCCCGCGGGCTCTCGGCGCTGGCCAGGCGCTCATCCGTCACCCTCTCCACCGTCCTCGGCTACGCCTGGGCGCACGTGCTCCGCGGTATCACGGGACAGGATGACGTGGTGTTCGGGACGACGGTCTCGGGCAGACCGGCAGAGGTCGCGCACGTGGACCGGATGGTCGGCCTGCTGATGAACACGGTTCCGGTGCGGGTGCGCATCCATCCCGGGCGTCAGCTGACGGAAGAGCTGCGATCGCACATGGCCGCGCAGTCCGAGGTGATGCACGCCCACCACGTCGGCCTGAGCTACGTGCAGCAGGCGTCCGGTCAGGCCGTCCTCTTCGACACCCTCTACGTCTTCCGCAATCTCCCCGTCGACGAGGCCGTGCAGTCCGAGACGTTCCTCCGGCACGGCATATCCGAGGCGGAGGCCCACGACGGCACGCACTACAGCCTCGCGATGACGGTCAATCCCGGCGAGCGCCTCGAGGTGGCGCTCGCCTACCGTCCCGATGTGGTGGACGTCGGTCGCGCGGAGCGCTATCTCGATCGGTACCTCGCCGTGCTCGGCGCTCTCGCCGCCGATACGGGCGCTCCTGTCGCACGGATCCCCATCGCGGTGCCGGATGACCGCCCGGCGATCGAACGGGTCAATGCCGAGGCGACCACCGTGGCACCGACCGCCAGACACGGTGCCGATCACGACACGGTCGCCGATCTGCTCGCCACCGCAGCAGCCCGTCACCCCGACCGGACGGCACTGGTCGGGCGGGACGCGCGCGGCTCCGCGGCCTCCTGGACGTTCGCGCGTCTGCAGCGGGAGGTCGACCGGATCGCCGCACTCGTCGTTGACGGCACTCGCGGCCCTGGGTCGGTGGTCGCGCTGGAGCTGCCACGCACGATCGAGCACGTCGCGGCGATCTTCGGCGTGCTCCGGGCAGGCCGGGCGTACCTGCCGTTGGATCTCGCCCACCCCGTCGAGCGTCGACGTCGTCTCGCCGACCGTGCGGGAGCGGAGCTCGTGGTCGTCTCCCCGGGGGCCGCCGACACGGCGGACGAGGGGCCCGCCGGCATACCGCGACGGGAGCTCCCCGGCGCTTCTGACGCCGTGCACGAAGGGACGGAGGCCCGCTTCACCCCGCCGCGGCTCACACCGAACCACGCCGCATACACGATCTTCACCTCGGGCTCGACGGGCGAGCCGAAGGGTGTGGTCGTGCCGCACCGCGGGCTCATGACGATGTACGACAACCACCTCGAGGCGATCTTCCGGCCGACCATCGCCCGTGCAGGGCGCTCGCCGCTGCGGATCGCGCACACCGTGTCGTTCTCGTTCGACATGTCGTGGGAGGAGCTGTTCTGGCTGCTGGACGGTCACGAGGTGCACATCGTCGACGAGGAGAGCCGTCTCGACGTCGAGACCCTCGTGGCGCACTACGGGCGAGTGGGCATCGACGTCGTGAACGTCACGCCCTCCTTCGCGCGGGAACTGCTGCGCGCGGGGCTTCTCGACGGGCGGCCGCCGGCGCTGGTCCTGCTCGGTGGGGAAGCCGTACCAGCCGAGCTGTGGACGACCCTCCGCGACCATCCGCACACGGCGGGGTACGACCTCTACGGTCCGACGGAGTTCACGATCAACGCGCTCGGCGCCGACCTGGCTTCGAGTGCCGAGCCCTGCCTGGGGCGGCCCATCCTCGGAGCGCGCGCCTACGTGCTCGACTCGGGGCTGCGCGAGGTGCCGCCGGGAGGGACGGGGGAGCTGTACCTCTCGGGCGACGGCCTCGCTCGCGGCTACGACCGGCAGACGGCACTGACCGCCGCACGCTTCGTCGCCGATCCCTTCGGTGCACCGGGCGACCGTCTCTATCGGACGGGCGATCGGGTGCACCGCAGACAGGACGGCGGGATCGAGTATCGCGGACGCGACGACGGTCAGGTAAAGGTCCGCGGCTACCGCATCGAGCTCGCCGAGATCGAGAAGGCGGCGGAGAGCCACCCCGACATCGTGCAGGCCGCCGCGTCGGTCGGCGGCGCCACGGGCGGCGTTCTCCGGGTGCATGTGGTCGTCGCACCCGGCGCGCACCTCTCGCCCGACGCCGGCGATCCCGGTGAAGCGGAACAGGCGTTCATCGACGGGCTGCGGGCGCACCTGTCCGGCATCCTGCCTCCCTACGCCATGCCGTCCCTGTTCGCCGTCGTCCCGGTGATCCCACTCACGGTCAACGGCAAGGTGGACAGGGACGCCCTTCCCGCACCGCGTGGCTCTGGCGGCGGCGAACCTCCGCAGGGGCGGGCGGAACGGCTCGTCGCCGCCGTCTTCACGAGAGTCCTCGGCGTGGCCGTCGGGCACCGGGACGAGGGCTTCTTCGACCTCGGCGGCCACTCCCTCCTGGCGATGCGGGTCGTGGCCCAGCTGGGCGAGGAGCTGGGAGTGCGGGTTCCGGTCGGGACCGTGATGGCCGCACCGACCGTGCGTGCTCTGGCCGCCGCGATCGGCGATCCTGCGAGGGATGCCGGTCTCGCGCCGGTGCTCGCGCTCCGCGAGCCGACGACGGACGCGCCACCGCTGTTCTGCGTGCATCCTGCCGGTGGCTTCGCCTGGCAGTTCGCGCCGCTGGTCCGCTTCCTCCCCGCCGGTACGGGCGTGATCGGGCTCCAGGCTCCGCTGCTCTCCGGTCGCGAGAGTGGGGCGCGCGACGTGGACGAGCTCGCGCTGGAGTACCTCGCGCGCATCAGGGAGATCGCACCGCACGGTCCGTATCGGCTGGTGGGGTACTCCTTCGGCGGCAACGTCGCCCACGCGATCGCCGCTCGGCTGGTCGCCGAGGGGGAGGAGGTCGACCTGCTCGCCCTCCTCGACCCGGCGCCGTTGTCCGGGGAGCAGGGAGCTTCCTTCTCTGCCGAGGTGTTCGGCTCGGACGACGAGGCCGCGGTGCGCGCCGAGCAGACCGCCTTCTTCGCGGAGCTTCGGGACGGGACCGGAGACTATCCGCACCTCAAGGAGGCGATCCGCGCCTCGCGCGGTGTGCTCGGGCTCGACGACCGTGCCACGGTCGATGCGATCGTCGCCAGCCACGCGTGGGCCTCAGGACTCATGGCCGCGTCCGTCTCGCCCGTCACCGACGTGCCGACGCTCCTGTTCGTCGCGGGACGGGAAGAGCCCGCGTCGACGGGCTGGGGTGTGCGACTCGGAGAGCGCGCGGAATGCTCCGTGCTGGACGTGGACCATGCCGGGATCGTCGCTCCCGTCGCGTGGGAGCGGATCGGACCGGCCATCTCGCGCCGTCTGGAGAGGGGCAGATGAGTCGTCGACCCGCGGGCGGCACCCAGGCCCATCCGGTCCGGTCGGCCG
Organism: Microbacterium sp. WHRI 7836; assembly: GCF_040223885.2. Taxonomy (NCBI): domain Bacteria; kingdom Bacillati; phylum Actinomycetota; class Actinomycetes; order Micrococcales; family Microbacteriaceae; genus Microbacterium; species Microbacterium sp. WHRI 7836. The sequence continues at coordinate 3,597,546 of NZ_CP168171.1, read as the reverse complement.
AACGGGGGCGACTGCTCCGCAGGGCGGCGTGGAGCGTGCGTGGACCGCTCGCGCTGTCGATGGCCGGTGCCGTCGTTCGTCAGGCCGGCTTCCTGGCTGCGCCCTTCGTGCTCCGGTTCGCGATCGACGACGGTGTGATCGGGGGAGACCTCGGTGCAGCGGCATGGTGGGCAGCGGTCGTGCTCGCAGCCGGGGTCGCGCAGTTCCTCGGGATGTGCGTGTGGGACCATTTCGCCAACCTCGCCGATGCGAGGACAGGGGTGCTCCTGCGTACACGCCTGCGCACGTGCGCGATCGCCGACTCGGGGCGCGCATCGGGCGGCACCGGCGATCTGGTGATCCGCGCGGGACGGGATGTCGATCTGGTCCGGGTCTGGGTGCACGGCCTCCCCACCTGGGTCGTGATCGCGGTCACGGTCGGGGTGCTCGTGCCGGGGCTCGCGTCGCTGGACCCCTGGCTCCTGGTGGTCGCGGGCGCCACGGTGCCGTGTCTGATCGTGCTCGCGGTCGTGTACCCCCGGCGATTCGAACGCGCGTCGATGCATGCCGCCGAGGCCCACGGCCGGCGGGCGGATGCGGTCGATCATCTGCTGCGCAGCGCCGTCACCGTGCGCGGGGCGGGGATGGAGAACACGGTGGTCGAGCGCCATGCACGACTTTCGGCCGACCTCTCCGAACGCACCGTGCGGGCCGGGGGCATCCTCGCCCGATGGACGGCCCTGGGCGAGGGGATCCCCGCCGTGGCCACCGCGGTCGGCGTGGTCGTCGCCGTGTTCGCGGTTCTCGACGGACGCCTCACGGTCGGTGGTCTCGTGACGTTCAGCGGGTGGATGGCGACCGTCGGGATCGCGGTGCAGGTCGGGCTCCAGCGGTGGACGCAGAGCGCGGACGCGCGTGTGGGCGCGGCACGGCTGCAGCCGGTCCTGGACGCCCAGACGGCCGTAGCGGGTGGGACCTCGGCTCGGCGTATCGTGCTGGACGAGCTCCGGATCTTCCCTGAGGGGGAGCCGATCGCGCTCACGCTCGAGCCGGGTCGTCTGATCGGCCTCAGCGGGCCGACCGGAAGCGGCAAGTCGACCCTGCTGCGGGTGATGGCCGGGATCGAAGCCCCCCACGCGGGCCGCGTGCTCGTGGACGGTGCCCCGCCGACGGGACCCGTCGGCGGGGTGCATCTCGTCCCCCAGCGCCCCCTCGTGCTGAACGGGACCGTGCGGGAGAACCTCGCGCTCGGTGCGGCCACGGAAGACGGCGATGCCGACGACGCGCGCTACCGGCGTGCGCTCGCGACGGTCGGCCTCGACACCGAACTCGCCTCGCGATCGGTCGACGCGCTGGACGCCTCGGTCGGTGAGGGCGGAGGAGAGCTCTCGGGAGGACAGGTGCAGCGGCTCGCCCTCGCCAGGGCGCTCGTGGTCGAGCCCGCCGTGCTGCTCCTCGATGACGTCACCTCCGCTGTCGATGCGACGACGGGTGCCCGCATCATCGCGGCGATCACGGCGGTGGCGAGAGAGCGGATCGTGGTGGTGGCCGGGCATGGCGCGATCCTCGACGCGGCGGACGCGGTGCTGCGTCTTCCCGCGCGCACCGAGGTGTCGGCATGAACCGCGCAGCAGCAACGGCAACAGCGGCAGCGACGGCGGCAGCGACGGCGGCAGCGACAGATGCCACCGGCGGGCGGGTTCGGGCAGCGAACCCCGATCGGCTCGTCGCCACGCCTCCGCGGCGCGGGGTCGTGCGTGCAGCGTTGCGGTTCGCGCGCCCGCACGGCTTCCTGCTCGTCAGCGCGATCGTCTTCGGTGTCGGAGCGAGCCTCGCCGCCACGCTGGCCCCGGTGGTGGTCGGCCGGGTGACCGACGCGCTGCTGCGCGGTGAGCGTGCGGCGGCCCTGGCCTTCGCGGGGATCGGCGTGGGGCTCGCTCTGCTCCAGCTCGTGCTCTCGGCGGTGGGCAGGAGTCGACTGGCCCGCGGCGGGGAGTTCCTCGTGCGCGATGTGCGGGATCAAATCGCGGCGCAGCTGACCACCGTGGCCTTGCGATTCGTCGAACGGCATCGACACGGCGAGCTGCTCCAACGTGGCACGGCCGAGATCGCCGCGCTCTCCGCCTTCGTGCGCGAGTCGTCGACCGCGCTTCTCGTGACTGGGTCGACCGTCGTCCTGCTGGTGACCGTGCTCGCATTCCAGTCCTGGGTGCTGACGCTCGTCCTCGTCGTCGTCTTCCTCCCCCCGGCGCTGTTCGTGATGCACCGGTTCCGTTCCGGGGCCGCTCACGCCTACGGTGCGGAGGCGGCGGCTGAGGCGGACGTCGTGGCGGAGCTCGCGGAGAGCGTGCGGGCGCGGACGCTGATCGCCGATGCTCCGCCGGTCACGCGGCGCCGATTGGACGAGCGCTCGGCCGAGGTCAACGCCGCTGCCGTCCATGCCCAGATGCGCACGGTGGTCCTCGGCCGCTGGATCAGCGCGATGTCGCTCATCGAGGGCGTGACGCTCGCGGCACTCATCGTCGTCGGGGTGCCGATGGTGGGCGCGGGTGCGGTCTCCGTGGGGGTCGTGGTCACGTTCCTGCTGGCGAGCGTGACCCTGTTCTCCGGTTTCGCCGACCTGGTCGCCCTCGTCGGGGCAGTGGAGGAGGCGGCGACGGGTGCGGCGCGCGCGCACGACCTCCTCCGCGCGACCGGCTCGGACACTCCCGTCGGCGTGGGCGGTCGCGATGCTCGCCACGGTGACACCGCACCTGCTGACGCGGCGGGATCCGACGGGGGGATCGAGATGCGCGACGTCTGGTTCGACTACGGCGGCGAGCCCGTGCTGCGCGGGGTCAGTCTGCACCTGGAGAGCGGCCTGCGCTACGGTCTGGCCGGCCGCTCCGGAGCGGGCAAGTCGACGCTGGCACTGGTCATCGCCGGGCTGTACGCCCCGATCAGGGGCACGGTGCGCTGCGGCGATGCCGATCTCGTAGCGCTCGCCCCCGCGGAGCGCGCGCTCCGCGTCGCCTTCGTGCCGCAGGAGGTGCAGCTCGGCACCGGCACCATCGCCGAGGAGCTGCGTCTCGCGGCACCCTCCGCGAATGACGCGGACCTGCGGGGGGCGTTCGCCACCCTCGGCCTGTCCCGGTGGGTCGACGCGCTTCCGGAGGGACTCGATACGGCCGTCGGAGCGGACGGATCTCTCTCCGCCGGTCAGCGGCAGTTGGTCGGGCTCGCCAGGATCGCCCTGCTGGAGAGCCGCGTGATCGTGCTGGACGAGGCGACGTCCGACGTGGATCCGGAGACCGCCGGACTCGTCGAGGCTGCGCTCGATCGACTCGCGCAGGGCAGGACCGTCGTCGTCGTCGCCCATCGGGAGTCCACTCTCGCCCGGCTCGACCGCGTGCTGGAGGTTCGCGAGGGCACCGTCACGGACATCACCTCCGTCGTGCGCGAGGCGACGGGATGACCTCGTCCCCCCTCCTCGACATCCCGCCTCTCGACATCCCGTTCCTCGTGCCCGGCGATGCCCGCGTCCCCGGCGATGCGCGGACCGAAGCCCCGCCCCGCCGCCTGGTGGCCGAGGTCGAGCTCGTCGATCGGCTGGAGGATGCGGATCCGCCGTCCTGGCTCCCGCTCACGCACGACGACCGTGTCCGCCTCGCCGCGTTCCGGCGTGAGGGCGATGCCCGCCGTTTCGTCACGGGGCGGGTCATGGTGCACCGTCGACTTCGGGAAGTGCGGGGAGTCCCGCTGGGCGCCGCCCGCTTCACGCGGCGGTTCACGGCGGCGGGGGAGTGGAAGCCGGTCCTGTCCGGGGAGCCGGGGCGCGGATTCGAGGGCACGCAATGGCCCGACGTGTCGATCTCGCACAGCGGGACGTTCGTGGCCGTCGCCTTCTGCGAGGGGGCGGAGGTGGGGATCGATGTCGAGCAGCACTCCGCCTTCGTGGACGGCGACGACGTGCTGTCCATGGCTCTCACCCCGCAGGAGCGGGCACGCGTGGCGTCGATCGCCGACGCCGCACGCGTCTTCACCGCCAAGGAGGCCGTGCTCAAGGCCGTGGGCTTCGGCCTGGCGATCGATCCGCTCCTGGTCGAGGTCCTCGACGGTGCGGTGCGGCGCTTCGATCACCCGGAGCGTCGCCCCGTGGTGCTGGCGCCCGTCCCGGTCCCCGACCGCCTCTCGGGCCTCGTGTCGGCGACGGTCGCGATCGCACCCGTCTCCTCCCCGGGCAGTGGGAGTCGCACCGATCAGCCCTGAGCGTCGCCCGCGGCACTCGCGAGCACGCGCTGCAACGGCTCGTAGTGCTCGACGACAGCCCGGCGATACCGGTCGACGTCGCCGGAGCGCGCCGCTTCGAGCATGTCGCCGTGCGCCTTCGCCGTCTTGTGGATGTCATCGGGCTGCGGGATCCCCAGCTGGGGGAGCACCGCCGTGTGGACATCCCAGAAGGCGCCGACGAGCTGCCCGACCAGGCGGTTCCCGATCGTGCCGAACAGGCGGGTGTGGAAGGCGCGGTCCTCCTCGAGGAAATGCTCGCCGCGCTCGGCCTTGTCGACCATGTCGGCGACCAGCGCGTCGAGCTCGGGGTCATCATCCGCCTTGGCCGCCTCCACGATGCGTTCGGCCATCGAGAGGTCCAGCGCCAGGCGCACCTCGACGACCTCGCGCAGCGCCTGCAGCGACCCCTCCGGCGACAGCACCCCGCGGAAGACGAGGGCCTCCACCATCGGATCCAGCGACATCGGTCCGACGTACGTGCCGTGGCCGTGACGCACGTCGACGATGTCGAGGGTCGAGAGGGTGCGGATGGCCTCACGCACGGAGGATCGCGAGACGTCGAGCTCGTCGCAGAGCTCCGCCTCCGTAGGCAGCGGGTCGCCCGGGGTGAGCCCGCGCGTCAGGATGAGCTGCTTGATCTGATCCGCCGTGGTCGAGCGCCGCATGCGTGACGCCCTACTCGTGGTGGACTTCATGGGGCTCCCTCTCGTGCCTGGCAGAAACGCTCCGATCATCTCACTCTTGTGATCTGATCGAACCTGTGTTTAGAGTACATCAGACATCAGATGTCCTCAAAATGTTCCCCCCACCACCCTGGAGCACACATGAACCGACACTTCACCCGCCGTCGCGCGGGTCGATTCGCGATGGCGGTCGCCGGCACAGTCGCCGCATCCGTCGCCCTCGCGGGCTGCGGCGCCGGCACCACCGCCACCCCCGACGAGAGCGCGGCCGCGAGCGAGATCGACCCGGACGCCATCATCGAGGCGGGGATCTCGTACACGCTGAACGGCAGCTTCGACCCGATGGTCGCCTCCGGCGCCGTCACGGTCTCGGCGAACTGGCATGTCTTCGAAGGTCTCGTCGACCTCGACCCGGTCACACAGAAGCCGGCCCCTGCGCTCGCCGCCGACCTCCCGACGAAGATCGACGACACGACCTACGAGATCGACATCCGCGAAGGCGCGACCTTCCAGAACGGCGACCCGGTCACGGCGGACGACGTCGTCTTCAGCTACGACCGCGTGCTCAATCCGGACAACAACTCGCTCTTCCTGTCGTTCGTCGACTTCATCGACACCGTCACCGCGGTCGACGAAGACACCGTGCGCATCACGACGGACTACCCCTTCTCGCTGATCAACGACCGCCTCGGCGTCGTCAAGATCGTCCCGAAGGCGGTCGTCGAGGCCGACCCCGAGGACTTCGCCGCCAACCCGGTCGGTTCCGGCCCGTACTCGCTGGTCTCCGCGGTCCCCGAGGACAAGCTCGTCTTCGAGCGCTACGACGACTACAACGGCCCGCGCCCCGCGCTCGCCGCCGGCATGAACTGGAACCTGCTCGCCGACGCCTCGGCCCGCGTCACCGCGATGTCCACCGGCACCGTGCAGGCGATCGAAGACGTGCCATACATCGACGTCGACACCCTCGCCTCGTCGGCCGACGTCGAGAGCGTGCAGTCGTTCGGCCTGCTGTTCATGATGTTCAACACCAAGGCGGCGCCGTTCGACGACGTGCGCGTGCGGCAGGCACTGCACTACGCCCTCGACATGGACAAGATCATCGGCACGGGCATGCTCGGCAACGCCACGCCTGCGACCTCGTTCCTGCCCGAGACGTACCCGAACTACCACGAGGCCTCGACGGTCTACACCTACGACCCCGAGAAGGCGAAGGAGCTGCTGGCGGATGCCGGCGTCTCCGACCTGTCGATCACGCTGCTGACGACCGACACCGGATGGGTCAAGGAGGTCGCCCCGCTGATCAAGGAGTCGCTCGACGCGATCGGCATCGACACCACGCTCGACATCGGACAGTCCGCGTCGATGTACGAGAAGGTCGACTCCGGCGACTACACGGTGGCCGTCGCCCCCGGTGACCCCTCGGTCTTCGGCGTCGACCCCGACCTGCTCATGAACTGGTGGTACGGCGAGAACGTCTGGACCCAGACCCGCACCAACTGGGCTGACTCTCCCGAGTACGCCGAGCTGCGCACGCTCCTCGACACCGCCGTCCAGCAGGAAGGCGACGAGCAGCAGAAGACCTGGGACCAGGCGTTCGACCTGCTCTCCGATCAGGCCGTGCTCTACCCGCTGTTCCACCGCAAGCTGCCGACCGCCTGGAGCAGCCAGGAGCTCGTCGGGTTCCAGCCCGTCCCCACCACCGGACTGTCGTTCCTCGACGTCGGCGTGGCCGCGAAGTAGCACCCGCACAGAAGCAGCACCCGAACAGGGGGCGCGCTCACCCGACGAGCGCGCCCCCTGCACCTCCCTCACCCTCGGAAGGAGCGGCACGTGTCCCACACGCTCCGCCTCATCGGCCGGCGACTGCTGCAGTTGCCGCTGATGATCCTCGGCATCACGTTCCTCGTGTTCTTCGTGATGTCCTTCTCGCCCGTCGACCCGGCCCGCACGGCGCTCGGCGAGACGGCGTCGCCCGCAGCCCTCGAGGCCTACCGTGAGGACCACGGCCTCAACCTCCCCCTGCTCGTCCGCTACGTGAACTTCCTGTTCGGACTCGTGCAGGGCGACCTCGGCACCTACTCCGCGCGCAGCCTTCCCGTGATCGATGAGGTCGCCCGTGCCTTCCCGGTCACCCTGGCGCTCACCTTCCTCGGGCTCATCATCGCCGTGATCGTGGCCTTCGTGATCGGCGTCCTCGCCGCCGTCTACCGCGACCGCTGGCCCGACCAGGTGATCCGCGTCTTCGGCGTCGCGGCGCTCTCCACCCCGTCGTTCTGGCTCGCCATCCTGCTCATCCAGGTCTTCACCCTCGGGCTCGGACTGCTCCCCGCCTCCGGCCCGCTCCCCGACTTCTGGACCGACCCCTCCGGATGGCTCGCCCGGATGACCCTCCCTGCGATCGCGCTCGCGGTGCCGGTGATCGGTCAGCTGTCGCGCGTCGTGCGCACCTCGATGGTCGAGGAGCTCGACCGCGACTACGTGCGCACCGCCCTCGGCGCCGGCATCCCGCGGGTGATCGTCGTCGGCCGCAACGTGCTGCGCAACGCACTCATCACCCCCGTCACGGTGCTGGGACTGCGCATCGGCTACCTGCTCGGCGGCGCCGTGGTGATCGAGATCATCTTCGCCATCCCCGGGATGGGAACCCTCATCCTCAACGGCGTCACCAACAACGAACCCAACCTCGTGCAGGGAGTGACGCTCGCGGTGGCGCTCGCCTTCGTCGTGATCAACATCATCGTCGACCTCCTGTACGTGCTCATCAATCCTCGAATCCGGGCGGTGTGACATGCGACGCAAACTCACGGAACGGCTTTCCGTCCCGGGCCTCCGCTGGGGCCGCCTGTCCCTCGGGTCGATCATCTGCATCGCTGTGCTGGCGATCATCGCCCTGGCCGCGATCTTCGCGCCTCTCATCGCGCCGTTCGACCCGCTGGCCTCCGGGACTCCCGTGCAGCCGCCGGGAGCGGAGCACTGGTTCGGCACCGACCGTCAGGGCCGCGACATCTTCTCGCGCCTCGTCTACGGCGCCCGCTACTCGCTCGTGATCGGTATCGGGGCGACCCTCGTCGCCCTGGTCGCCGCATGCGTGCTCGGCACGATCGCCGCCACCGCCCCGAAGTGGATCTCCGAGACCCTCATGCGCGTCATGGACGTCGTGATGTCGTTCCCCGGCATCGCGCTCGCCGCGGTGTTCGTGGCGGTGTTCGGCAAGTCGCTGCCCGTGCTGGTGCTGACCATCGCGTTCCTCTACGTGCCGCAGCTCACCCGCATCGTCCGTGCGAACATCCTCGACCAGTACGGGGAGGACTACGTCTCGGCCGTGCGTGTGATGGGAGCGGGCACCCCGCGCATCATCGTGCGCCACGTGGCGCGCAACGCGATGGCACCGGTCCTCGTCTTCGCGACCGTGCTCGTCGCCGACGCGATCGTGTTCGAGGCCTCGCTGTCGTTCCTGCAGGCCGGCGTGCCCGATCCCGAGCCGTCGTGGGGCAACGTCATCGCCGCGGGCCGCAACCTGCTCATGAGCGGAGCGTGGTGGGCGACCTTCTTCCCCGGCATCCTCATCATGATCACGGTGCTGTGCCTCAACATCCTCTCCGAGGGGATGACCGACGCCATGGTGTCGCCGCGGGCGCGCAAGATCACGGCCGACGCCGCGAACACCGAGGAGTCCACGCACGAGCTCGAGGTCGCAGCGATCCCGGACGACACGCACGTGATCCCCACCGTCGACACCGCGGTGAACCTCTCCGTGCCGAGCGGCGTCCCCGACACCCTGGTGCCGCGCGCGGAAGTCGTCCCCCTCGCCGAACGACTCGCCGAGCTGCGACGGCGCGAACTCTCCCGCACGGATCGCCTCGAGTACACGGGCGACGAGAAGCCGCTGCTCGAGGTGCAGGACCTGTGCATCTCGTTCCCCCGGCACGGCGACGTCGACGTGGTCGACCACGTCAGCTTCACGGTGCGCCCCGGCGAGACCATGTCGCTGGTGGGAGAGTCCGGATGCGGCAAGTCGATCACCTCGCTCGCGATCATGGGCCTGCTCGACCCGAAGGCCGACATCCGCGGACGCATCCTGTTCGACGGCAAGGACCTGCTGCAGATGGCGCCGAAGGAGCGCAACGCGCTGCGCGGACACGACATCGCGATGATCTATCAGGACGCGCTGAGCTCGCTCAACCCGGCGATGCTCATCCGCTCGCAGATGAAGCAGCTCACCTCGCGCGGCGGCACCCGCACTGCCGAGGAGCTGCTGACGCTCGTCGGTCTCGATCCGAAGCGCACACTCTCCTCGTATCCGCACGAGCTCTCGGGAGGGCAGCGGCAGCGCGTGCTCATCGCGATGGCCCTGACCCGGGATCCGCGGCTGGTGATCGCCGACGAGCCGACCACCGCGCTCGATGTCACGGTGCAGGCCCAGGTCGTGGAGCTGCTCATGCGGCTGCAGCAGGAGCTCGGCTTCGCGCTCCTGTTCGTCTCGCACGACCTCGCCCTGGTGGCCGAGCTCACCCACCGGATCACGGTGATGTACGCGGGCCAGGTCGTGGAGCAGGGCACCACCCGCGAGGTGCTCACCCAACCTGTGCACGAGTACACCCAGGGCCTCCTGGGCGCGGTGCTCTCGATCGAGGCCGGCTCCGACCGTCTGCATCAGGTCTCGGGAGTCGTGCCCTCACCGCGCGACTTCCCGGCGGGCGACCGCTTCGCCCCGCGGTCCAGCGACCCCTCGCGGTATGCCGGCACCACCCCGGTGCGCCGACACATCGAGGGGACAGAGCACTACTACTCCGCGCATCCGGACGATGCGCCCGTCGAGGCGATCGGAGCAGGACGATGAGCGAATCCGTCATCGAGCTGAAGGACGTGCACGTCCGCTACAAGACCCGTGCGTCCTCACTCTTCCGTCCCGAGTACGTCGATGCGCTCGCGGGCGTCTCGCTCACGGTGAAGCGCGGGCAGACCCTCGGCATCGTCGGCGAGTCCGGTTCGGGCAAGTCGACCTCGGCCAAGGTGCTGATCGGCCTCGAGAAGCCCACGAGCGGGCAGGTCGTGTTCGGCGGCGAGCCGGTGCGATCGTTCACGCCCGCCGTGCGCAAGCGGCTCGGGCGCATCCTGTCCGTCGTCTTCCAGGACCCGGCGACCGCGCTGAACGCCCGGATGACGGTGCGCGATGCGCTCCTCGATCCGCTGCAGGTGCACCGCCTCGGCAGCGCGGCGACCCGGAGCCGCAAGGTGCGCGACCTGGTGGGTCTCGTCGGGCTGCCGCCCTCGGCCCTGGACGCGCTGCCCAGCCAGCTCTCCGGAGGGCAGCGCCAACGTGTCGCCATCGCCAGGGCGCTCGTGCTCGACCCGCAGGTGATCGTCGCCGACGAGCCCACCTCGGCGCTCGACGTCTCGGTGCGGGCGCAGATCCTGAACCTGCTGACCGACCTGAAGGAGCAGCTCGGCCTCGGCATGGTCTTCATCTCCCACGACATCCAGACCGTCCGCTACCTCTCCGACGAGATCGCCGTGATGAACAAGGGGCGGGTCGTCGAGTTCGGCGACGCGGCCCGTGTGTTCGACGCTCCCTCCGACGACTACACCAGAACGCTGCTGGGCGCTGCGCCCTCGCTGCTCGAATCCCACCACTGAAACGACCGGAACACACATGTCTGCTGCCCCCTCCGCCCCCGTCTTCGCGGGCGTCGTCCCGCCCGTCGCCACCCCGTTGCTCGAGGACGGCTCGATCGACCACGCCTCACTCTCCCGTCTCGTCGACCGTCTCGTCGACGAAGGTGTCTCCGGACTCTTCGCCCTCGGCTCCACGGGCGAGACCGCGTACTTCACCGACGACCAGCGCGTGGAGCTGCTCCGCACGATCGTCGCGGCGAATGCCGGCCGGGTGCCGATCATCGCCGGCGCGATCGAGCTCACGGCTCCCCGCATCATCGAGACCGCCCGCCGTCTGGTCGACGCCGGCGCGCAGGCGATCGTCACGACGGCTCCGCTGTACACGCTGAACTCCGCCGCCGAGGTCGCCGACCACTTCCGCACCATCGCCGCGGCCATCGACGCCCCGCTGTGGGCCTACGACGTCCCGGTCCGCGTGCACTCCAAGCTCGGCATCGATCTGCTCGTGCAGCTCGGCAGCGAGGGCGTGATCCAGGGCGTGAAGGACTCCTCGGGCGACGATGTCTCGTTCCGGCGTCTGATCGCGGCGAACCGGGCGGCGGGGAGTCCGCTGCAGCTGCTCACCGGTCACGAGGTCGTCGTCGACGCCATGGCGCTCGCGGGTGCCGACGGCGTGGTCCCCGGACTCGCGAATGTGGAGGCCGCGGGATACGTGCGGCTGTGGGAGGCGGCCAAGAGCGGCGACTGGGTGATCGCCCGGGCCGAACAGGAACGCATCAACCGTCTGTTCGACATCGTGTTCCAGCCGCAGGGGCTGTCGGGGGATGCGACCGGTGTCGGCGCGTTCAAGGCCGCCATGCACGCCCGCGGCATCATCGATCACGCCACCATGGCTCGCACCGTGCAGGCGCTCGACGACGATGCGGTCTCCAAGATCCGCGACATCCTCGACGAGCTGCACCTGCTCCCTGTCGCCGTCGCCTGATGGGCGAGGTCGTCCTCGCCGTCGACATCGGCGGCACCAAGACGGCCGCAGCGCTCGCCGACCGCCACGACACGCTGCTGCGCACCGAGGTGGCCACGACTCCCGCCGCGGAGGGGCCGACGGCCGTCGTGGCCACCGTCGTCGCCCTCGCCGAGCGGCTGCTCTCCGGCACCGGGCTGCGCCTGTCGGGAGTCGGCATCGGCACCGCCGGGGTCGTCGATGCCGGGAGCGGGACGATCATCTCGGCCACCGACACCTTCGCGGACTGGCCGGGCACCCCTCTTGCCGCCCTCGTGCGCGCCGGGCTGGGGGCGCACCTGATCACGGATGCTCCCGTGCGGGTGCAGAACGACGTCGATGCGCACGCGGCGGGGGAGTACCGGCACGGGGCGGCGGCCGGGGCGGCGAGTGCGCTCATCGTCGCGGTCGGCACCGGTGTCGGCGCCGGACTGATCCTGGGCGACGATGCCGTGCGCGGAGCGCATCACGTCGCGGGGGAGATCGCGCACCTCCCGGTGCCGGGAGCCGCACACCTGCGCTGCCCCTGCGGCAGACCCGGACACCTCGAGGCGATCGGCTCCGGCATCGGCATGCACCGGCACTTCCTCTCGCTCGGAGGAGACCCCGGGATCACCGATGCCCGGGGGATCGCGGCGGAATCCGTTGCCGGTGACCCCATCGCCCGCCGCGCCATCGGCGAGTCAGCCGCAGCGGTCGGACGCGCCATCGCGGGAGCGGCCACGATCCTCGATCCCGAGCGCATCGTGGTCACCGGCGGCGTGCCGAACATCGGTGAGGACTGGTGGCGCCCGATGCGCGACGCCTTCCACGCGGAGGCGATCGATGCGCTGCAGAGCACGCCCATCCTGCCGGGTACTCTCGGCGACGACGCCCCGCTGCGGGGAGCTGCGGCATCCGTCTGGAGGAACCCATGAGACTCGCCGACCCCCTCGAGCAGCTGCGTGGCGGCCTGATCGTCTCGTGCCAGGCCTACCCCGGTGAGGCGATGCGCGACCCGCGGACGATGGCCCAGGTGGCCGCGGCTGCCCTCGTCGGGGGTGCCGCGGGCATCCGGGTGCAGGGAATCGGCGACATCCGTGCGACGGCCCACCTCCCCGTGCCCGTCGTGGGTCTGTGGAAGGACGGCGATCGCGACGTGTTCATCACTCCGACGCTCGACCATGCCAGGGCCGTCGCCGACGCGGGAGCCGACATCATCGCGGTCGACGGCACCCGTCGCGATCGTCCGGACGGGTTGACTCTCGGGGAGACGATCCAGGGTCTTCGCACGCACACCGACGCCCTGATCATGGCCGATTGCGGTTCGCTCGACGATGCGCTCGCCGCAGAAGAGGCGGGCGCCGACATCCTCGGCACCACCCTGTCCGGCTACACGGGCGAGCGCCCGAAGACCACCGGCCCCGATCTCGAGCTCATCGAGCTGATGGCGGCCCGCTGCCGTCGTCCGATCGTCGCCGAGGGGCGCATCCACACGCCGGCGCAGGCCGCGGACGCGATCGCCGCCGGTGCCTTCGCCGTCTGTGTCGGCACCGCCATCACGCATCCCTCGACGATCACGACGTGGTTCGCCGATGCGGTCGCGCGAGCCCGCGCATGACTGCGCCCGTCCTCGTCAGCGCCTATCCGGCCTCTCCGGCGCACGCGCGCTGGGACCCGGAGCTCGAAGGGGAGCTGCTGCCCGCGCTGTGTGCGCTTCCCGGGGTCGCCGGGCTCGAAGTGCCGTGGATGGGAGGCATCCACCCGCACGACGAGGCCTGGTTCCTCGCGAACGTGCCCGCCGTGCCGCTCGCCGTGACGCCGATCCCCTTCGTGATGGGGCGCCTGGGGAGCGACTCACGATACGGTCTGGCGTCGACCGATGAAGCGGGTCGCACGGCAGCCGTCGACGACCTGCGCCGCGTCGCCTCCGACATCGCGCGCATCGACCGCGAGAGCGGCGCGACCGTTGCCGTGGTGACCCTGCACACCGCCCCGCGGGTGGCAGGAGCCGCGGAACCATTCGTGCGTTCGCTGCAGGAAGCCGCCGCCCTCGACTGGTCGGGAGCGCGCCTGGTCGTCGAGCACTGCGATGCGTCGGTGCCAGGGCAGATCCCGGAGAAGGGCTTCCTCTCCCTCGACGATGAGATCGCGGCGATCCGGGCGGCCGGGGCATCGGTCGGGCTCTGGCTCAACTGGGGTCGCTCGGCGATCGAGCTGCGCGATGCGGACGCCGTGACCGCGCAGATCACCGCAGCCGCAGCCTCCGGGTTCCTCGTCGGCCTCGCCTTCTCCGGCGCTGCGGCCGTGCAGAGTCCGTACGGTCCTCCGTGGGTGGATGCGCATCTGCCGATCGCCTCGACGCATCCGGAATCGGCCTCGCTCCTCGATGATGCACACGTCGCTGCGGCACTCGCGGCAGCGGGCGACGTCGCCTGGCTGGGGCTGAAGACGGCCCGACGCCCTGACGACGCCAGTGCCCGGGACGCCCTGCGCACCGTCGCGCGGAACCTCGAGGTGCTGCGCCGACCCTTGTTCGACGTCTGACCTCTCGCTAGAGTGACTTGAAATCAGACATCAGACGTCTGATTTCCGCACGAACAGAAAGGTCTGTCCATGCACGTTCCTCTCCCGCCCGCCTCTCGGAATGGCCGTGGCCGCCGTCGCCCGCTGCTGCGATACGGCACGATCGCGGCGCTCGTCCTCGCCCTCACCCTCCCCGTCACCGCAGCTTCGGCGGCCCCCGCCCCCGGGTACCTGACCGATCCGAACGCCGATCCGGGCGACTACCTCGAGCTGAACATCGGTGCCGACCGTACCGCCTCGAACTACTTCTACCGCATCCCCGCGCTCGCCCACCTCGGCGACGGCGTGGTCCTCGCGTCGTGGGATGCCCGACCGGGGAGCGCGGCCGACGCCCCCAACCCGAACTCGATCATCCAGCGCCGTTCGACCGACAACGGTCGCACCTGGGGCCCGCTGCAGATCATCGCGGCAGGGAAGACCGGAAGCGGCCAGTACGGCTACTCCGACCCGAGCTACGTCGTCGACCGGGAGAGCGGCCGCGTCTTCGCGTTCTTCGTGCACTCCAAGGACCAGGGATTCCAGGGGAGCGCCTACGGAGACGACGACGCGAACCGGCAGGTCATGGGCGCCGCGGTGATCCACTCGGACGACGGCGGTGCGACATGGAGCGCCCCGCGGCTGATCACCGACGTCGCCAAGACCTCGAACGGCACCACGAGCGCAGGCGTGTACACGCCCGTGGCGGGGGACGTGAAGGGCACGTTCGCGACGTCGGGCGAGGGCATCCAGCTGCGTTACGGCGCCCACGCGGGCCGACTCATCCAGCAGTACGCCGGCACGGTGCGGCAGTCGAACGGATCGACAGCGATCCAGGCGTACTCGGTGTACTCCGACGACGGCGGTGTCACCTGGGAGCGCGGCGAGTATGTCGGCACCGGCATGGACGAGAACAAGGTCGTCGAGCTCTCCGACGGCCGCGTCATGCTCAACTCGCGCGACAGCTCCAACGGCCGTCTGCGCAAGGTGGCGATCTCGACGGACGGCGGCCACAGCTACGGGCCGGTCACCCGTGATGCCGAGCTGCCCGACCCCACGAACAACGCCTCGATCACGCGCCTGCACCCGGACGCCCCTGCGGCGAGCGTCGACGCGAGGAAACTGGTCTTCACGAACGCCAACAACGGCGCCGACGGCAACCGCGTGAACGGGGCGGTGCGGCTCTCGTGCGACGACGGCGAGACCTGGCCGGGCCTGCGCACGCTCGAGACCGGCACGTTCGCCTACTCCAGCGCCACGGCGATCGACGACGGCAGGGTGGGGGTGCTGTGGGAGGCCGGATACACGAACACCATGCAGTTCTCCTCGTTCGACGAGGTGTGGATGAACGCGGTGTGCGCCCCGCTGTCGGTGCCGCAGACCGCTCTCACCCCCGGTGCGGCCACCACGGTTCCGGTCACCGTCACGAACCAGGAATCGACAGCGCTCAGCGGTGCCGTCACCTTCCACACTCCGACCGGCTGGACGGCGACCACGGCGCAGGTCACCGGCCTCGCACCGGGCGCGAGCGCCACCGTGAACGTGCAGGTCACCGCACCGCAGGGAGCCGCCGGCGCCCAGCGTCTGCAGGCCGCCTTCACCGCGGCCGACGGACGGCTGAGCCAGACGACCGCGACGCTCACGCTGCCGCAGTCGTCGGTGCTCGGCGCGACGCTCACAGCGACCAACACGTCGGCGGCGCGGAACGTCGTGACGAATCCGTACACCGTCGGCGAGCAGCTGAGCTTCCAGGTGCGGGTCGTGAGCACGGCGGGCATGAACACGGTCGTGACCCCGGCGGCGAACACCTTCACCACCGGCTTCGCCCCCACCGCGTGCCGGTGGCTGAACCTGCCGGCGTACGACGCCTACAACTGCAGCACCCCGCGGCGTACGCTCACGCAGGCCGACATCGACCGCGGCTGGTACACGCCGGAGTTCAGCTTCACCGTCGCGCCGGTCGACGGCTCGGCCCCCGCTGTCACCGTGACCCACGTGGCCGCGCCCGTGGTGCTGCGCGACGGCGTGCTCGCGGCGACGATCACGGGAGCGCGGGCGGATGCCGGGCGAGACCTGGCGGCGACCCCCTACGCGGTGGGTGAACAGGTGCCCTACGGCTTCCGGGTCGACAACCGCAGTCCGGTCACGGTCTCGGTGGTTCCCGCATCCGGTGACTTCTCGCCCTTCCTCCCGCCGGGGGCAGGAAACTGTCGGTATCGGGACCTGCCGGTCGGCGCGGGGTACGACTGCGGGACCGCGCGCCACACGGTGACCCAGGCCGACATCGACCGCGGCTTCTTCGTCGCCGACACGACGTGGACGGTCGAGGCGGCAGGGCAGTCGACGAAACGCATCGCCGTGGCGGGCGGCGAGGTCGATGTGATCGCGCGCACCCCCGGGGTGTCCGGCGCAGCAGTGGGTGAGTGGGCGGACGGGAACGGGAACGGCGTGGCCGATGCCTCCGACACCGTGACGTGGACCCGCACCGTCGAGAACATCGGCAACGTCGCGCTCGATGCCGTGACCGCTGCCGGAGCGGACGTGGGGGTGCTCGCCCCCGGTGAGAGGACGACCCTCGATCCGATCGTCGTCCGGCTCACGACCGACGACATCGCGCGCGGGTCGATCGATTCGGCCCCCTTCGATGCGGCGGCGGTGAACGGGGCGCTCGAGGTCTCCGCTTCGATCGACGCCTCGCCGCTCGTGCTTCCCATCGCCGCCGCATGGAGCACCAGGACCGTGTATGCCGAGGGGCAGCTCGTCTCGCTCGACGGGCGCCTGTGGCAGGCGTCGTGGTGGACGCGCGACCAGCGCCCAGGCGACCCCGTCGGTCCGTGGCAGGAGCTCGTATCCGACGCGGAGGGAGCGACCGTGTGGACGGCCACCCGCGTCTTCACCGCCGGCGATGCTGTCGTGCACGACGGCATGCGTTTCGAGGCGAAGTGGTGGACCCGCAACCAGCAGCCGGAAGCTGCGACGACCGGCGGCCCGTGGCGGACGCTCGACTGACGCTCCTCCGCAGAGGGGGGCAGCCGACGAGCGTCCTGAAAACTCACAGCCCGTTCCCAGGGCTGCGGGACCAAATCGGGCCGCTCGTCGGTTCTTCTCTGAGACGGCGCAGCCAGCGACGTCGGAGAAGGAGCCAGATCATGTCGAACGACTACGGCAAGACCCCCGAGGCCGTCAGCGGCCTCACCCACCTGCAGTACGAGGTGACGCAGCAGGACGCCACAGAGCCGCCGTTCCGCAACGCCTACTGGAACAACCACGACGACGGCATCTACGTCGATGTCGTGTCCGGCGAGCCCCTGTTCTCGTCGACCGACAAGTTCGACAGCGGTACCGGCTGGCCGAGCTTCACGAAGCCCATCGACGCCGACGCGGTGACCACGCGCACCGACCGGTCGCTGTGGATGAAGCGCACCGAGGCCCGTTCCGCCGGTGCGGACAGCCATCTCGGACACGTCTTCGACGACGGACCCCGCGCCGAGGGCGGTCTGCGCTACTGCATGAACTCCGCGGCCCTCCGCTTCATCCCGGCGGACAGCCTGGAGGAAGAGGGGTACGGTCGCTACAGCGCCCTCTTCGCACGCCCCACCACCACCGACACCCCCGACACCGCTGAGGAGCAGTCATGACCGACGACGGAAACATCACCCGCACCCCTGGAACTGAGACGGCCGTGCTCGCCGGCGGCTGTTTCTGGGGCATGGAAGACCTGATCCGCCGTCAGCCCGGCGTGCTCGACACCCGCGTCGGCTACACCGGCGGCTCGAACGACCACGCGACCTATCGCAACCACCCCGGCCATGCCGAGGCGGTCGAGATCGTGTTCGACCCGACGAAGACGACGTACCGCGACATCCTCGCGTTCTTCTTCCAGATCCATGACCCGTCGACCAAGGACCGTCAGGGCAACGACATCGGATCGAGCTATCGTTCCGCGATCTTCCCGCTCACACCGGAGCAGGAGACGGTCGCGCGCGACACGATCGCCGACGTCGACGCGTCCGGTCTCTGGCCCGCGAAGGCCGTCACCACGATCGAGCCGGCCGGTCCCTTCTGGCAGGCCGAGGAGGAGCACCAGGACTACCTGATCAAGTACCCGAACGGCTACACCTGCCACTTCCCGCGTGCGGGATGGGTGCTGCCGAAGCGCGACGAGGCCGCCGCCGTCTGAGCGCATCCCGACGTGTGGCCCGGTCGCCTGTCGACCGGGCCACACGTGTGTCGGATGGGTCTCTGCGGGCGAGGACTCGGCGGGCTAGGACTCTGCGAGGAAGGCCACGGCCGCTTCCTTGAAGTCGCGGGAACCGGGGGCATTGAAGTGGTTCCGGTTCGGGATCTCGAAGAACCGACCGTCGGGGGCGGCCGCGGCCAGAGCCCGCGAGCCCTCGATGATCGCGTCCTTCGACCCGGTGGCGAAGAGGATCGGTCGAGTCGGCGCATCCGAGGGGTCGGGGTCGATCATGCCCGATGCCCGCATGCCCTCGGCGAGTGCGACGAGCGCCTGCAGGTCGTTGCCGGGCACCCGCTCGGTCAGCGCGATGTAGTTCTGTGTCGTCCGGTCGGCCACCGGCGTGCCGTCGGCGATGTAGGCCCGCACCTGATCGAGGTCGAGCCGCGCGAGAGGGATGCCGTCCGGCACGCCTCCGAGCACCGCCCGTCCGATGCGATGCGGCAGCTCGCGGACGACCTCCCAGCCCACCCGCGCGCCGAGGGAGTACCCGACGTAGAACGCGTCGTCGACGAGGTACGTGTCCATCACGGTTTCGACGTCGGTGACCAGGGTGCGGATGCGATAGCCGTCGGGGTCGTGCGGCTTCTCGCTGAGGCCGTGCCCCCGCTGGTCGAGCGCCAGCACCCGATAGCCCGCACGCGTGAGCTCACGCACCCAGCCCGTGAGCACCCAGTTGTCGCGCGCGTTCGATGCGAAGCCGTGCACGATGACCACGACCGGGGCGTCGAGCTCACCCCATGTGTAGGTCGCCAGCCGGGTGCCGTCGGCGGCGTACACGTGTTGGGGTGCGGGCATGCTGGTCAGGTCGGAGAGAGGGACGGCCACCTCTCCATCTTGGCCCTGTTCGCGGACGCGGGGCTCAGACGCCTTCGCGGGTCTGGGCGATGGGGCGGGCATCACCGGGCCACGGGGCACTGCGAGAAACGGCCCCCGGGGACCGAAATCCCCGGGGGCCGTTTCTCGTTCCGACGATCGCGAGGGTCAGACCCGATCGCGCAGGGCGGCACCGAGCTCGGCGTCGACGTTCGTCCAGTACTGGAAGAAGCGCTCGCGGATGGCGTCGACCGTGATCGAACGCCCCTGACCGGTCAGGGTCTCCAGGAAGCGCGCGCGCTGCTCACCGTCGAACACGTCGCGGTAGAGCGTGCCCGGCTGGCCGAAGTCGTCGTCCTCGGCGTGCAGGGTCGCGGCGGAGCGCTGGATCTCGCCGTCGGCTTCCCAGTTCACCTCGATGCCCTTCGACGGGTCGGCCTCCGGTCCGCCTGCCGCTCCGTAGGAGTTCGGCTGGTAGGTGCGGTGCGCGGCATCGTTGAACTGGTAGCGCATCGAGCCCTCGTGCTGGTAGTTGCGCGCCTCGCTCGCGTGCGGCTGGTTCACCGGCAGCTGGTTGTAGTTCGGGCCGATGCGGTGACGCTGGGCATCCGGGTAGGCGAAGATACGCCCCATCAGCATCTTGTCCGGGGAGATGCCGGTACCGGGCACCTGATTCCCTGGCGAGAAGGCGGCCTGCTCGATCTGCGCGAAGAAGTTCTCCGGGTTGCGGTTCAGGGTCAGGGTGCCGACCTTGATGCGCGGGTAGTCCTTCTTGGAGATGGTCTTAGTGAGGTCGAACGGGTTGAACCGGTAGTCCTTGGCCTCGTCGTACGGCATGATCTGCACGTAGAGGTCCCACTTCGGGAACTCGCCGTCGGCGATCGAGCGGAACAGGTCGCGACGGTAGTGGTCGGCGTCCGACCCGGCGAGCTGCTCGGCCTCTTCGTTGCTCATCGCCTCGACGCCCTGCTGCGAGATGAAGTGGTACTTCACCCAGAAGACCTCGCCCGCGGCGTTGATCCACGAGTAGGTGTGCGAGCCGTAGCCGTTCATGTGGCGCCAGCTGAGGGGGAGACCGCGGTCTCCCATGAGATACGTGACCTGGTGAGCGCTCTCCGGCGACAGGGTCCAGAAGTCCCACTGCATGTCGGGGTCGCGCAGGCCCGAGTCGGCCAGTCGCTTCTGCGAGTGGATGAAGTCCGGGAACTTGATCGCGTCGCGCAGGAAGAACGTCGGAGTGTTGTTGCCGACGATGTCGAGGTTGCCCTCCTCGGAGTACATGCGGAGCGAGAAGCCGCGCACATCGCGCCAGGTGTCGGGCGAACCCTGCTCGCCGGCGACCGAGGAGAAGCGGATCAGGGTCTCGCTCGTCGCTCCCGGCTGGAAGACGGCTGCCCGCGTGTAGGCGGACACGTCTTCGGTGACGACGAACTCGCCGAACGCGCCGCCGCCCTTCGCGTGCGGGTTGCGCTCCGGCACCCGCTCGCGGTTGAAGGCCGCGATCTTCTCGACCAGGTAGTGGTCGTGCAGGACGGTGGGGCCGTCGGCACCGACGGTGAGCGAATGCGTGTCGCTCGCGATCGGGGCTCCGGCCTGCGTGGTGGTGGCAGGTTTCGTCATGGTGTTCTCCTTCTCCGCGTGGGCGCGACGATCACCCCCATCCGGGGACGGGCGATCGGCGGCCCTGCTACTGCGCGGCGTTCTGGCAACTGGGGCACAGGCCCCAGAAGGTGACTTCGGCTGTCTGGACGGTGAATCCCCCCGTCGAGGACGGGGTGAGACACGGAGCTTCACCGACGACGCAGTCCACATCGCCGATCGCACCGCAGGAGGTGCAGACGACGTGGTGGTGGTTGTCATCGATGCGCCGCTCGTAGAGCGCTGCGGAACCTGCCGGTTCGATCCGGCGGATGAGACCCGCCGTCGTCAGGTCCGCGAGGATGTTGTGCACCGACTGGATCGACGTGGTCGGCAGCACTTCGGACACGGCGCGGTAGACCCGCTCCGCATCCGTATGGGCCATGGAGTCGAGAGCCTCGAGAACGGCGACGCGGCCCGCGGTCGCCCGAAGCCCAGCGCCGCGAAGCGCCGAGTCGAGTTCTGTCTCCATCCCCCGAGGCTACCTTGTTTTTTGAATAACTCAAAAGAAAGAATTCCGGCATGCCGCGTCCGGCTGCGGGGAGAACCGGAGATCTAACCCAGGTGAGGTCCCAAAAAAGTCCTGGGAATCCGGCGAGCCCTCCGTTACTCTGGGCAAAATCACAGCTTGGGCGGCGTGGTGGTCGCGCGAGCGGAGCCGAGGGAGCCTCGATGCCGTCTCAGACCAGTCAGCCCGGTGTCCTGTCGTCTGCGCGAGAAAAGCAGCGCAGATGGTTTCTGGCTCGTCTTCGTGTCTCGCGTGCGCGTCGCAAGCCTTTCGCCGTCGTCGCACTGCTGACTCTCGTGCTGGCAGGGCTCGTCGTCCCTGCGACGACGGCGAGCGCCGCCCCCGGTGACGCCGCACAGCTGTACCTGGGCCCGTCCTACGAGGACCCGATCGTCGGATCGGACAAGGATCTGACGGCACCGACCGAGTGTCCGTCGAACTCCGTCCTCACCGGGGTGCAGACCGAGAACCGTCAGCAGACCTCTCCGGTCAGCCCCAATGCGAACTCGATCCTGGTGCGCTTCGCTCTTCAGTGCTCGACGATCACGGTGAGCAATGCCGGCGTCGTCACGGGCACCGTGAACCCCACCTGGATCAACGGACCGGTCTACGACCAGAGCCGTGGAAACCTGCAGACCGGCACCTGCCCGGCCAACACGTTCGTGCACCGCATCACGGGCACGACCTATGTCGGCGACAACGGGGCGCGCTGGCCGTCGTCGGTGCAGATCACCTGCCGACCGATGATCCTCACTGGGGCGGGGCAGCTCCGCGTCGACCTCGCCGCCACCCCGACGGTCCTGACCATCGGGCAGGACTTCAACACCAACGGCGGACTCCAGACACCGACCCCGCGCTGCGGCCCCGGAGACACGACCGGCACCAGCGACATCCTGGTCCGCGGCTACCGCGCGCAGAGCGGCGGGGAGGGCATCGACGGGTTCAACCCCTCGTGCGCCACGGTCCCCGACGACTTCGGCGACGCGCCAGCCAGCTACGGTTCCGTCTCCCACGAGCTGAACGCCGCGACCTACCTCGGCTGGTCGGCCGATGCCGAGACCGCGATGCAGTACAGCGCGAACGCCACCGGCGACAACCAGGTGGGCGGCACGGCCCCGAACCAGTTCATCAACGACGAGAACGGCGTCTCCACGTTCGGCCCCATCACGGCAGGCATCACCGGCAGCTACTCGGTCTCGGTGCTGGTCGCGAACAAGGCGCCCGGCACGACCGCCACTCTCGTCGGCTGGGTCGACTTCAACCGGAACGGCGTCTTCGACGCGAACGAAGGGGTCTCGGCGCCCGTGCCGGCGGGAACCCCGGACGGCTCGTCCGTGACGCTCACCTGGCCGGGGATCATCTCCCAGACGGTCGCGGGCCCCACTTTCGCCCGGTTCCGGATCGCGAGCGGCACCGACCTGACCACGTCTACGCCCACGGGTACCGGAGGCCCCGGTGAGGTGGAGGACTATGCCCTCACCATCGCTGCGGCGAACCCCGGAATCTCGCTGTTCAAGTCCGCGTCGCCGTCCGGTCCGGATGACTTCACGGTCGGACAGGTCATCGACTACACGTTCGTGGTCACGAACACGGGCGATGTGCCCCTCACCGACATCAGCGTCGACGAGACCGCCTTCACCGGCTCCGGCACTATGTCGACCCCGGTCTGCCCGACGACGCCTCTGGCGCCTGGGGCACAGGCGACCTGTACTGCGAGCTATACGCTCACACAGGCCGACATCGACAGCGGTTCCCTCTCCAACACCGCGACCGCGACGGGCGTCCCGCCGGGCATCCTCGTTCCCCCGGTCTCCCCACCCTCGACCGTGAACGTGCCGGCGACATCCACGGCCGCGCTCACCCTCGTGAAGAGCGCTGACACCGCAGAGATCACCGCAGCGGGGCAGGCCATCGCCTACTCGTTCCAGGTGACCAACTCCGGCAACGTGACGCTCACGAACGTCACCGTGGATGAGACGGCGTTCTCCGGCACCGGAACGCCCCCGGTGATCACCTGCCCGGCGGGAGCCGCCTCGATGATCCCTGGCGCGCAGATCACGTGCACGGCGACCTATACGACGACCGTCGCCGACTACAACTCCGACTCCCTCGACAACACGGCCACCGCGACCGGCACCCCGCCCTCGGGCACGCCGCCGGTGTCGCCGCCGTCGAGCGTCGAGATCCCCGTCGCCTCGGCACCGGGGCTGACCGTGGCGAAGACGGCCGATCGCACGCAGCTCACGGCGGCGGGCGAGACGATCAACTATTCGTTCCTGGTGACGAACACCGGCAACGTCACGCTCACGGGCGTGACGGTGAACGAGACGGCGTTCTCCGGGACGGGGACGCCTCCGGTGGTCACGTGTCCCGCCGGCGCGGCGTCGCTCGCGGCAGGGGCGACCGTGACCTGCACGGCGTCGTACGTCGTGACACAGGCCGACATCGACTCGGGCGGCGTGACGAACACGGCGACGACCACCGGTACCCCGCCCACGGGTGAGCCTCCGGTGTCTCCGCCGTCGACCGTCGTCGTTCCCCCTAACCCCGTGCCCGGCATCAGCGTCGTCAAGTCGGCGAGCCCGAACACCCCTGACGCCTATCAGGTGGGACAGGAGATCACCTACTCGTTCGTCGTGACCAACACCGGCAACGTCACTCTCACCAACGTGACCGTGAACGACGAGGACTTCTCCGGTTCGGGAACGCTTTCTCCGATCCAATGCCCGGCAGGCGCGGCTTCCCTCGCTCCGAGCGTTCAGATCGTCTGCACCGCCACGTACGTGCTGACCCAGGCGGATGTGAATGCGGGGCAGGTCACGAACAGCGCGACCGCGACAGGGGTTCCGCCCGGTGGTCTCGTTCCTCCGGTCTCGCCGCCTTCTGAGACCGAAGTCCCCATCGTCCCGGCTCCTGCGATCAGCATCGTGAAGTCGGCGACTCCTGCGACGATGACGGCCGTGGGCCAGACGCTCGCGTACTCGTTCGTGGTGACCAACACCGGAAACGTCACCCTCACCGACGTGACGGTCGACGAGACGGCGTTCTCCGGCTCCGGTTCACTGTCCGCGATCGTGTGCCCGGCGGAGGCTGCGAGCATGCTGCCCGGTCAGATCGTCACGTGCACGGCGGAGTATCAGACGACGCAGGCCGACGTGGACTCGGGTCTCCTGACGAACACCGCCATCGCCACGGGCACCCCGCCGTCGGGGCAGCCACCGGTCTCGCCGCCTTCGACGGTCGAGGTCCCGTTCGACGGGACCAACTCGCTCGCCCTCGAGAAGCGAGCGAACCCGGTCGACGTCAACGGCAACGGTGTCATAGACCCCGGCGACCGTATCGAGTGGACGATCATCGTCACGAACACCGGCGCGCAGACCATCGACGACATCGTCGTCAGCGACCCCACGGCTGGTCCGGTCACCTGTCCCGCCACGAGCCTCGGTTCGGGAGCGCAGATGACCTGCACGGTGCCTCCACACACCGTCACCACCGCCGACGTCGGTCGCGACCAGGTGCGCAACGTCGCCACCGCGACGGGTGTCCCGCCCGGCGGCGGAACGATCGTGCCGCCGCCGTCGGAGACGACCACGCGGGTGTTCCCGCCGCCGCCGCCCACGCTGGCGGTCACGGGAGGCACCCTCTCGGCCGCTCTCATGGTCGGGGGACTGATGCTCTTCCTCGGGGCCGCTCTCCTGCGACGTCGGCGCACGACGTGACGTCGGCTCGTCGGTGCGGACGGTTCAGCGGCCGTCTGCACCGTCGAGCACGCGCGTGCCGATGAGGGTGAGCCATCGCGACGGCGCTCCCTCCTCGGCATCGACCGGGAACCAGGTGCGCCCGGGGAGCGCAGCGCCCTGCAGCCAGGTGCCGTCGTCCTGACGCGACCGCCTCACGAGATCGAGCGCATCGGTGATCCGCGGATCGGACGCGCCTCCCTCGTGCAAGCGGGCGTCGCGGAAGTGGTCGAGAGCGGTCAGCGCGCTGTACTGGTGCCGACTCGGGTAGACGAAGTGCGAGACGAACGGGCCCACGAGCTTGCCCGTCGACTCGCGGTACAGCAGTCGGCGGCGCAGCAGGTACTCCTCGCCCCGGTGCCTCGCCTCGCGCAGGGAATCGTCGCCGGTGAGACGTTCATACGACAGCATGCCGCGCAACGCATTGAGGGTCGAGTGGAACGAGGAGCGCACGGAATCGCCCTCCTCCGCCTCGCAGTTCCATCCGCCGTCGTCGAGCTGGTGCGCCGGGAACCAGCGGGCGAGTTCGGAGACATCGACTCCCAACCAGGCGCCGTTCGCCAGCGTGAAGGCGTTGATGCACACGTCGACCTCACCGCCCCAGAACGGCAGATCCTCGTACTCCCATCGGCAGTTGCGCGCAAGGCGCTCGGCGGTGTCTCCGAGCGCCGCGGCCTCGACGCCCCATTCCCGAAGCTGATTCAACGACCAGCTCGTGGCCGTCCAGGGCTGTATCGGCTGACGCGCCTCCTCGGTCTCGAAGTAGCCGCCGGGGAAGTGCGCTCCGCCGGCCCACTGCCCGTCGGCGTCCTGATGCGCGAGCAGTGCCGCACCCAGTCCCTCGGTCGCCACGCGTCGCCGGGTCGCCTGCCACACCCGTTCCGGTTCTCCCAGGAGGTCGCGTTCCACCTGCCAGCGCAGCGCCGGATCGGAATCGAGCAGCCAGTCCTTGGTCCGAGCCGTGATCGCCATGGGGGCACGCTACCCGTCGACCTGCGCCCCCCGGAAGGGGGTCTAGCTGCGCGTGACAGTGAACCCGGCTCCGCGCACGCGCACCCTTCCCCCACCGACAGCCTGCCCGCGCTGCGAGCCATCGGCCTCGTAGGCGCGTCCCGACCCCGCAGCCAGGGGAGCGACGCGCTGGTCCCGCCCCGTTCCGTCGGCGTAGAGCACGGCGGTCCCGCTCGTGGTCGCGTACACGGCGGAAGCGACGGCAGGTTGGATCACGAGTGCGTCGAGACGCACGTCTCCGCGGCTCGTGCAGCGCACGGTCACGGCCTCGCCCGGCAGATCTCCTCCCAGTCGCTGAGGCACGAGCATCCCGTCGGCCTCGGTCAACCCTCGCTCTCCTGTGCCGCCGGCGGGCGTGGTCGAGCGCCACAGCCGCTTCCGGCCACTGAACACCTCCCACACCGCGTCGCCGACCTCGGCGGACTGCCGCCAGATCAGGCCGTGCAGGATCCCGCCCGCCTCGGTCACGTCGAACTCGACCCACTCGCCGCGAGGGATGCGCACGTATGCGCCGCCGGAGAGGTTGCCTTCACCGATCCAGGCGCCGCCCTCCGGCTGCTCGACCGTTGAGCCGGGCGAGAGTCGTGCGGTCTCCGCCTCCAGCACCCGCAACCCCGAGAACGACCGCAGGCCGGTGATCGATGTCGCGAGGTCGGCCGCATCCCGGTTCGCGTCGAGCAGCTGCATGGTCAGCAGCCCGTGGATCGTCGACTCGGCACCCGAGTTGCGGTTCACCCGCCCGTCGGTCTCGACACCATCGAAGGTGACCCCGGTCGCTGTGTCGTACACCGGAACGCCTGCCGTGTTCGCGCCGAAGAACCATCCGGCGGCGAGTCCTGCGAGCACGCGGAGTCCTTCCCCTCCGACCGCGGACGCCTGGAGCGCGCCGGCCACGCGACCGTGCGCGCCGTAGGCGATCTGCGCCTCGGCCGGAAGCGGTGCCCACGCATTGTGCGGCCCGCCCGATGCGAGCACCTGCGGGGTGAAGCGTCCGGCATCGGACAACGCAGCATCCGACCAGGCTCGTCGACGCAGCAGCGCCCCTCCTCGGGCCAGAGCCTCGGGGGCTGCGGCACCCCACGCGTGCCAGAACCCGAGCGATCCGGCCCACGGCAGAACGGCGCCGAACGGCCAGCCCTGCGAAGGGTCGCTCGCCATCGCCGCGACACCGTCGCCGTAGGTCTGCAACGCAGCGCGGCTGCGTGAGTCACCGGCCTCGGTCGCGGCGACCAGACCGAGCATGGCCTCGGCCGTGGCATCCGCTCCTCCGGCGATCAGCCACCCCGGCAGCCGGCGTCCGTCGCTGTGCACCCACTGCCCGGCGCGCGAGAGCGACTCCCGACCGAGCGCGTCGAGGCACAGGTGCAGGCGGGCGAGGAGGAATGCTGCGAACTCCGGATCGTCGCGACGGAAGGCCGCGTAGCCCTCGCCGAAGGCCCAGACCGAACGGGCGAGCCAGTACGACTCCGCCGAGTCGGAGGGGTCGGGCAGCTCGACAGGGACGGCACTGGGGGTCAGGGTGCCGTCCTCCTGCTGCCACAGCACCACGCGCCCGGCATTCGGACCGGAGGCGGTCTGCAGGAAGGCGAGTGAGCGGAGCACGTCGCGGGCCTCGTCACGGCTCTGCGCGTCGCCCGCTGCCTTCCATTCGCGCAGGAACACGATGGCTGCGCGGGCGATGTCGTCGGCGTTGTACGCGCCCTGCGACCAGTGTCCCGTCACCGCATCCCGTGTGCCACCGCCGACCGGGCGATAGCCGCCTGCGCCGTCGGTGTCGGCGTAGGTCCAGGGCGCGCGGACCGCCGGTTGCGCCTCGATTCCGAACGTGGTGTGGGTCGCGCTCGCGACGACGGGAACATCGGCGAGGAGGAATCGCAGGTGGGCGAGGTTCGTCAGCCGTGGTCGACGCGCAGCCTCGGACGGCAGCACTGCGGTGCCGGTCGCAGTGTTCGTCGCGCCCCTGGCGGCGTCGACGGGGAGGAGGGCGAGCGCGGAGGCCGCCGCCGTGAACGCCAGGAAGGTGCGTCGAGAGGCGTCCATGTCCTCACGCCTCTCCGCCGTCGCGCAGCGCGCGACCCCACGACTCGGCCGGATCGTGGATCGCGACCGCCAGAGTCGTGTCGGACTGCCCGTAGTACGCGAACCACTTTCCGTGGAACTTCACGAGCCCCTCCACGAAGGTCACGTTCGAGACGAGCCCGTGCATGTCCTCGAAGGTCTGCGGGCGCAGCCACGGCTCCTGCAGGCGGGCGATGACCTTCGTCGGCTCGTCCGGGTCGATGGCGATCTGCCCGCAGCGGTAGTCGACGTCGACGGTGCCGTCGTCGTGCACCACGCGGGTGGCACCGTTCGTGAGGAACAGCAGCAGCCCGTTGTCGGTGACCACAGGGGAGGTGCCGATCTCGACCAGCGCCTCGTCCCAGGTGCCGGGCGTCGGCGAGTACATCGGCTCGGTGTCGGCGGTGCCGGGAGTCCAGTGGATCAGGTCGTCGCTGGTCGCCCAGTAGATCGCGCCCTCGCCGAAGTACATCCACCACTTGCCGTGCATCCGCTGCGGAACGATGACCCCGGCCTTGGACCAGTTGAAGCCGCGCGGGTCCATGGTCTTGAAGGTGTCGAAGTCGTCGAAGAGCGGGCCGTGCTTGGTCCAGGTGCGCAGGTCGGTCGAGGTCGCCAGGCACAGTTGTGCACTCCGGCGGTCCCAGCCCGTGTAGGTGAGGTAGTACGTGCCGTCGATCAGCGCGATGCGCGGGTCTTCGCACCCGTAGGTCTCGTAGTCCTCGGAGGGGGAGAGGATCGGCGCATCCTCTCGGGTGAACGTCACCCCGTCCGTCGATCGGGCGATGCCGATGTGGGAGACGATGTCGTCGGCGTGCGCCCGGTAGAGCAGCACGATCTCGTCGCCGTCGACGATGGCCGCCGGGTTGTAGAGGTTGGCCGACTCCCAGCTGTCTCCGCGCGGACGCAGGATCGGGTTGCCCTCGTAGGGCGTGAACGGACCGAGGGGGAAGGAGGCTCCGGAGAACATGGGGGCCCTTTCTTGCTGGGGGATGGAGGCTAGCCTTTGACGGCCGCGCCGAGATCGGTGGCCTTGAAGAAGCGCTGGAAGACGACGAACAGGATGACGACGGGGAACGCGAGCGCCGTGGCGCCGGCGAGGATCGCACCGTTCGGGTTGGCCGTGGACTGCGCCACGTTGGAGATGTAGTTCGCCAGTGACACGGCCAGCGGCTGCAGGCTCGCATCCTTCGTGATGAGGAAGGGCCAGAGGAACTCGTTCCAGGGGCCGATGAAGGTGACCAGCACGACCGTGACCAGCACGGGGCGGATGAGCGGGATCGCGACGGATGTCAGCAGACGGATCTCGCCCGCACCGTCGATCCGCGCCGCTTCGAAGATCTCCACCGGCAGCGCCTTGAAGAACTGCACGAAGATGAACACCGCCGTGGTGTTGATCAGGAACGGCAGGATCATGCCCATGTACGAGTCGCCGAGGCCGTAGTTGCGCGTGATCTGCACGTAGAGCGGGATCATCAGCAGCTGGAACGGCACCATCTGCACGAGCAGCATCAGCACCCAGATCACGCCGCGCCCACGGAAGTCGAGACGGGCGATCGCGTAGCCGGCGAGCAGGCCGAACACGACGGTCCCCAGCAGCACGCCGGCTGTGAAGATCAGCGAGTTCAGCAGCGAGCCGACCAGGTCGATGCGCGAGTCGATCGCGACGAAGTTGTCGACCGTCCACCCGCTCGTCGGGAACAGCTCGCTGGGGGAGTTCGTCGGACTCTCCTGGAACGCCCCCACGATCATGAAGTAGAACGGGAAGGCGAAGCCGATGGCCGCGATCGTGAGCAGGACGATGCTCAGGATGCGGGGGACTGAACGCGTGCGCTTCATCATCGCTCCCTGGTCGCGCGGTTGGCCGCCAGCGAGAGCATGCCGACGAGGATCACGAGGATCATGCCGATGGCCGCTGCGGTGTCGGGGTTCTGCTGCTGGATGCCCAGCTGATAGATCAACAGCACCGGTGTGGTCGACGCGCCGTCGGGCCCGCCCCCGTTGGTGAGCAGATACGGCTCGGTGAAGAGGTTGGCTCCGGTGATGATCGACAGGATCAGCACGAGCGTCGTGGCGCTGCGCACTCCGGGGATCGTGACGTGCCGGAAGCGCGAGAACACCCCGGCACCGTCGGTCTCCGCCGACTCGTACAGCTCCTTCGGCACGTTCTGCAGCGCCGCCAGATACAGCAGGATGTAGAAGCCGAGCTGCTTCCAGGTCACGTAGAACGCGATCATCGGCATCGCGAGTCCGCTGTTGACGAGCCACGACGGGTCGGGAGCGAGCGGGCCGAGGATCGTGTTGATCAGCCCGTTGCCCGAGAACAGCAGCATCCACACGCCGACCAGCGAGACGCTCGCCGTGAGATACGGCACATAGAACGCGACTCGGTACGCCGCGACCCACCGGATGCCGGTGTTCAGGGCCGCGGCGAGCACCAGGGCGAGCACGGCCGTGAGGGGCACGTTGATGACCAGGAAGATCAGGGTGTTGCGGAACGAGCCGAGCACCCGCGGGTCGGTGAGCACCGTGACGAAGTTGTCGAAGCCCACGAACGGGCGGTCGACCTCGGTGCCGGGAGCGGTGAAGAAGTAGTCGTGGAAGGCGATGTAGACCGCGAACGCGAGGGGGTAGGCGAAGATCGCGATCACGAACACGAAGTACGGCAGCGCGAACAGTCCGCCGATCGGTTGCGCACCCAGCCATCGGGTGCGCAACCTCTTCTTGTCGGTCACGGCGTCACTCGGCGACGAGCGCGTCGATCTTCTTCGCCGCGTTCCCGAGGAAGTCGTCGATCGACTCCTTGTCGAAGATCACGGCCGAAGAGTACTCGTCGCGGAATGCCTGCCACGCCTCGACGGAGTTCGGGATGCTGGGCACGTCGGCGGTCTTCTCTGCCTGCTCGGCGAACGCCACGTAGTTCGGGTTCGCGGCGAAGTAGTCGCCGTAGGTGTCGGTGAGGCCGGTGCGCATCGGCATCTGCCCCGTGGCCTCGAGCAGCTGGCCGTCGCTGTCCTCGCTGGTGGAGAACTTCAGGAACTCCCACGCCGTGCCCTGGTTCTTGCACGCCGTGAACATCGACACGCTCTTCGAGTCGGCGAACGTCGTGGGGGCCTCGCGGCCGTCGCTGGTCGGCACCGGCATGAAGCCTACGTCGACCGTGTCGGCGTAGGAGGGGATCGCCCAGGGGCCGGCGAGCTGCATGGCGGTGGTGCCGGCCGACATCGCGTCGTCGGTCGACGCCTCGTTCGGCGACAGCTTCTCGTCGTAGAAGGTCTTCCAGAACTCCGAGACGGTGCGCCCGGCATCGGAGTCGAACGTGGACTTGCCGTCTTCGACGAGCATCGTGCCGTCGGTCTCGGCCAGGTACAGGGGATAGAAGTCGAACCACGGCTGGTAGAACTCACTCGTCGGCGCCGGCCAGATCGCACTCTGCACGCCCGAGGCGACGATCGCGCGCGACCCCTCGAGGAACGCGTCGTACGTGTTCATCTGCGGGTTCTCGGGGTCGATCCCCGCGGCCTGGAAGAGTGCCTTGTTGTACATGACCATCACGGGGTTCGACTTCCACGGGAGCTGGTAGAAGCTGCCATCGCTCGCGTAGGCGTCGACCTCTCCGCCGCGCTCGGTGATGTAGTCGCTGCCGCCGTCGATCTTGCTGAGGTCGACGAGTCCGCCCTGCTTGACCCAGCCCGAGACCGCGGCCGGCGCCACGTTGTAGACGAGGCAGGGAGCCGTGCCCGCGGTGATCGCGGCGGTGATCGCCTCTTCCGACGACGAGCCGGCGGGGATCTCCTGCGCCTTGACCTTCTCGTCGGGGTGCTCGGCGTTCCATGCCTCGACCACTGCGGTGCCCCAGGCGAGTTCCTGTTCGTTGTTGGAGAGCCAGATGCTGATGGGCCCGGTGCCGTCGGCGGATCCTTCGCCCCCTCCGGCCGAGCATCCGGTGGCGATGAGAGCGGTGGCG
Source organism: Microbacterium sp. WHRI 7836 (assembly GCF_040223885.2). Lineage (NCBI taxonomy): Bacteria > Bacillati > Actinomycetota > Actinomycetes > Micrococcales > Microbacteriaceae > Microbacterium > Microbacterium sp. WHRI 7836. The sequence continues at coordinate 3,565,483 of NZ_CP168171.1, read as the reverse complement.
CCGATCAGGGCGATTGCGCGGAGCTTCTTCATGGTGTCCTCCTTGACACTGCGGGTGATGACGCTGCGGGTGGTGATGCTGTGGTGATGCGGATATCGACTAGCTCGTGCTCTCCCGGAAGTGCACGACGTTGCAGTCGACGATCTCGGTGCGCGGCTGCGCCCCGAGGATGTCTGCCCGCAGGAGGCGGGCGGCGGCGCGGCCCCGGGCCGCGGGGTCGGACGAGACGCTGGTCAGCGCCGGAGACAGGTGGGCGGAGAGGTGGTCGTCATCGAAGCCCGAGATCGCGAGGTCCTGCGGGATCGAGAGGCCCTGGGAGCGCGCGTAGGAGAGGCCGGCGATGGCCATGGTGTCGTTCGAGTAGAGGACCGCGGTCGGGCGGTCGGGCAGGGCGAGGAGCTCGGCGGTGCGGGTGCGCCCGCTCGCGGCGGTGAAATCGCCCTCGCGGAGCAGCTCGTCGTCGCCGATCGCCGCGACGTACGCGTCGGCGCGCGCCTTCGAGTGCACGTAGTCGAGCGGACCCGAGACGTGGGCGATGCGCTCGTGCCCGGCGGCCCGGAGGTGCGCGATGATCTCGCGGACCGGGGCGGTGTCGTCGGTGCGCACGCACGAGAACCCGGTCGGCTGGTCGTAGGCGCCCACCAGCACGGTGGGCAGTCCGAGGTCGTCGAGGAAGGGCACGCGCCAGTCGTCGGTGCGCAGGTCGAGCAGGAGGGCACCGTCGGCCCTGCCGTGGGTGAGCGTGCGGTAGGCGCGCTCTTCGGCATCGCGGCCGGAGACGACCTGGAGCAGGAGTGCCGTCTCGGTCTCGGCGAGCACCGACTCGACGCCGGCGATGAACGCGGGGAAGAAGGAGTCGTTCGCGATGACCTGGGGATCGCGAGCGAGCACCACGGCGACGGCGTTGGCCCGACGGGTGGCGAGGGCTCGCGCGCTCTGGCTCGGTGCCCAGTTCAGCTTCTCGGCCGCAGCGAGCACCTTCGCCTTCGTCTCGTCGGAGATCGGGCGGTTGCCGCTGAGGGCGTGCGAGACCGTGGCCTTCGTGACGCCTGCTTCGCGAGCGACATCGGCGATGGTCGTGCGGCTCATGCCACCTCCTCGTGGATTCCGGACGCTCCGATGCGCTCATCGGTGAACCGGTTTGACGAGTGTAAACCGGTTTGATCGCGGAAGTCAACGATGCCATCCGATTCCTCCGGAGGTATGGCGAGAGGCGGGATCAGACGAAGCGGACGGTCTGCTGCAGCCGCGTGCGCACGTCGAACAGCTCGTTGCCGCCGATCGCCCGCGCCTGCGGGACGCCCTGGCGCAGCACCATGGCGAGGGCGCTGCGTCGTACCACGACGACCGGAACTCCGCGGCTCGTGCCCAGCGGCGTGACGGCCTGGGCGAGGTCGTCATCGGGCAGCACGATGATCACGCCGCCGAAGCGCACGCGCGCAGCCTTGGCGATCGTGCGCATCCTGCTGAGCGCGGCGGTGACGGGCGCGCGGGTTCCCAGGCTCGGGCCGGTGATCTCTCCGCGACGGAAGCCGACCACTCCGCCGAAGTCCTCCGACATCACGCCGTACAGTCCTGAAGGCCCCAGCACCACGTGATCGAGCTTGTCGTCGGCATCCGCTCCCACCGCGACGTCGTGCCACACCGTGAAGCCCATGCCGAGGTCGGACACCGTGCGGGCCGTGGCCTCTTCTGCCAGGGCGTCGGCGAGGAGTCGACGCAGATCGCGCGGAGCCGAGCGCACGAGGGCGGGGTCGTAGGGATCGGGGACCTCGACGCCGCGGCCGGCCCATTCGCGGATGAGTGCGAGGTAGCGCTCACGACGCCATCCGCCGGGGTGGCCGTAGGAGCGGGCGCGGGGGCGGGTGTCGGTGCGGGCTGCGGGCGGGCGCCATCCGCTCCACTCCGCCGCGGGGTCGGCTGCTGCGCCGGGCGTCGTGGTCGGTACGCCGGTGCGGCGGTCGTAGGCGGCGCGGCTCTCGACGGTGCCGACCAGCTCCCACGCGCGCTGCACCTGGATGAAGACCGCGGCGTCGCCGCCGGTGTCCGGATGCGTCTGGCGCAACCTCAGACGATAGGCACGGCGCAGCTCGACGTCATCGACGGTGGGGTCGACTTCGAGGATCTCGTAGGCCGAAGCCGAGAGCGGACTGTCGAACATCGCTCTCCCTCCGCGACCGCGGCATCCAGGATATCCGCCGCTCCTTGTGGGTTGGCCGATCCGACAAGCCTCAGGCGGGCACGTCGACGATGCGCTCCACCCCGAGGACCGGGGTGATCGAGCCGGCGGATGCCGCGGCCAGGTCATCGGCCAGGCGGGGGAGCTCTTCTTCGGGCGCCCACAGTTCGAGCGTGGCCATCGCCGCGTATGCGGGGTCGCCGAGCGTCGCGCCGTGATGCGTCGCCCACTCGCGCAGCAGATTGTCGTAGCGCCCCGCCTCGGCGTGCGGCACCTCGAGCGTGACCTGGCGGAGGGCCGCTCGCCGCACGAGCGAGGCCAGATCGAGCGCCTCGGACACGGCGGAGGAGTAGGCACGCACCAGGCCGCCCGCGCCGAGTTTCACGCCGCCGAAGTAGCGGGTCACCACTGCGACCACATCGGTCAGGTCGCGCCGCCGCAGCACTTCGAGCATCGGGATGCCCGCGGTCCCCGACGGCTCACCGTCATCAGAGGACCGCGCCTGATCGCCGAGCAGTCCGGTCACCATCGCGGTGCAGTTGTGGTTGGCGTCCCACGCCCGCTTGCGGATGCCGGCGATCACGGCCTCGGCCTGCTCGACAGAAGCCACGGGCTCGATGCGGGTCAGGAAGCGCGACTTGCGGATGACGATCTCGTGCTCGACAGCGGTCGCGATGGTCGCGGGGTAGCTGCGGGCCGAGGTCACCCGCTTCACGATACCGAGGCCGCACGTCGGTCAACGGTCGACGAACGCCATCTGCTGCGGGTTGTAGCGGTCGCCACTCACCCCGATGCGCGTCGCGAGGGTCGAGAGGTCGGCGACCTCGTCGGCCGAGAGCGCGACGGCCGTGCTCCCGGCGTTCTCCGCGATACGCGCGGTGCGCCTTGTGCCGGGGATCGGCACGATCCACGGCTGCTGGGCGAGCAGCCAGGCCAGCGCGATCTGCCCGGGGGCGGCCTCCTTCGCCGCGGCCAGCTCGGCGACGTGCGCGACGAGCGCCTGGTTCGCCGTCCTGTTCTCGGCCGTGAACCGCGGGATCGTGGCGCGGATGTCCCCGGCGGCGAAGTCGGCCGCGGTGTCGACGGTGCCGGTCAGGAATCCCTTGCCGAGCGGGCTGAAGGGTACGAAACCGATGCCCAGTTCGGCGAGCACCGGCAGGATCTCGGCCTCGGGGTCACGGGTCCACAGCGAATATTCGCTCTGCAGTGCGGTCACGGGGTGCACGGCGTGGGCGCGGCGGATGGTGTCCGCCGACGCCTCGGAGAGCCCGAAGTGGCGCACCTTGCCTTCCGCGATCAGCTCGCCGACGGTCCCGGCCACGTCCTCGATCGGCACCTCGGGGTCGACGCGGTGCTGGTAGAACAGATCGATCACATCGGTGCGCAGACTCCGCAGCGAGGCCTCGGCCACCCGCCGTATCTGCTCAGGGCGGCTGTTCAGCCCCACGCTCCTGCCGTCCACGATGTCCCACCCGAACTTGGTCGCGAGCACGACCCGGTCGCGGAGGGGTTCGAGAGCCTCGCCGACGAGCTCCTCGTTCACGTACGGGCCGTACACCTCGGCCGTATCGAAGAAGTCGACGCCGTGATCGAGTGCCGACCGCAGCACGGCGATCATGTCGTCGCGGCTGCCCGGGTTGGGTCCGTAGCTCTGCGACATGCCCATGCAGCCGAGGCCGACCGCCGAGACCTGCAGGCCCTGTCCGAGAGTGCGTGTGTGCATGGGGTGGTCCTTTCCTCGTGGTCGCAGACGGATCGGCGGCGCTGGATCCGACGTTACGCGCGGGCACGATCGCGAGGGAGTCCCTGACAGAACCCCGCTGACCGGAACCCCCTTCCAGGTGTGGGCGGATCCATCGAACGGTGGAGAGGGGTGTCAGCCCCCTGTCCGATCCCCGCGACGGGGGCGGCGGCTGGACTGGATGCATGCTCCGCACCCTCCGTTCCCTTCCCCTGTGGCTCACCTCGCGGCGCGGCGGGTGGATCTCCCTGCTCGTCGCGCTCGTCGCGTTCACCGCTCTGCTCGGCGCGCTGGGTCGGGCATCGCTCCCCGCGGGAAACGATGTGGCTCCGCCGGACTCCGAATCCGCGCGGGCGGCCGTGCTCGCCGCGGGCTTCGAAGATGCGGACGAGGGCACCGTGCTCCTGGTCGCGACCAGAGACGACGGTGCGCAGCTCGGCGATGCCGACCTCGACGCCCTCTCCGATCTCGCGGCGGACGTCCGAGCCGAGACCGGGCGCGAGCCGCACGGACCGATCGTCAGCGACGACGGAGAGGCCGCGGCGATCCAGGCGACGCTGACCCTGGAAGACGACGATGCCGCCGCGGACGCCGTGCGCGATCTGCGCGGCACCGTGACGCAGCATCCGATCGACGGGGTGAGCGTACAGGTCACCGGCGGACCGGCGTTCGGTGTGGACGTCGCCTCGGCGTTCGACGGAGCCGACTTCACGCTGTTGATGGTGACCCTCGGGATCGTGGCGCTGCTGCTCATCGTCACGTACCGCTCGCCTGTGCTGTGGATGGTCCCCCTGGTGGTGGTCGCGCTCGCCGATCAGCTCGCGAACAAGGCGACGGCGGCGATCGGGGCGGGTCTCGGACTGCAGTTCGACTCCGGCATCGTGAGTGTTCTCGTCTTCGGCGCCGGCACGAACTACGCCCTCCTGCTGATCTCGCGCTATCGCGAGGAGCTCGCGCGCGAGACCGACCACCGCCGTGCCCTCGTGGGCGCATGGCGGGCCACTGCACCGGCGATCGTCGCCTCGAACGTGACCGTGGTCCTCGCTCTGTCGACCCTGACCCTTGCGGTGATCCCCGGTACACGCGGGCTCGGTATCGCGTCGGCCGTGGGACTCCTGATCGCGCTCGCCGCCGTGCTGCTGGTGCTGCCACCCGCGCTCGCCGTATGCGGGCGGCGCCTCTTCTGGCCGTTCGCGCCGCGGGTGGGCGACGCCGCCGTGACGGGTCGTGTGTGGGGTGCGGTGGCGCAGCGCGTCTCCCTGCGCCCGTGGGTGCCCCTGGTCGGTGCGCTCGCGTTGCTCGGCGTCTTCGCGGGTGGTCTCGCGGGGGCCTCGGTCGGGCTCACGCAAGTCGAGAAGTTCCGTGTCGCTTCCGAGTCGGCGGCGGGTCTCACAGCGCTCGGCGAGCACTTCCCCGCGGGAGAGGCCCAGCCGATGATCGTGATCGGCGATGTGGCGGACACCGATGCGCTGACCGCGGCGATCGGCGATGTGCCCGGGGTGCTCCGGGTGTCGACGACGGGGGAGAGCACCGACGGCGCGCTCGTCCGGCTGCTCGTCGTGGGACATCCCGCGCCGGGAACGCCCGAGAGCCTCGACCTGGTCGGGGCAGTGCGAGAGGCCGCGCACGCCGTGCCCGGTGACGCCGTGGTCGGTGGCCCGGTGGCGGCCGACCTCGACGCCCGCGAGGGCAACCAGCACGACCTGCTCCTGATCGTTCCCCTCGTGCTCGCGGTCAGTCTGCTCGTGCTCATCGTGCTCCTGCGCTCCCTGGTGGCACCCGTGTTGCTGCTCGCGGTGAACATCCTCAGCGCGGTCGCCGCGATCGGTGCGGGCACCTGGCTGAGCCGAGTCTTGTTCGGATGGGAGGCGCTGGACCTGCAGGTGCCGCTGCTCTCGTTCCTGTTCCTCGTGGCGCTGGGGATCGACTACACGATCTTCCTCGTCCACAGGACTCGCGTGGAGGCACGGACCGTCGGCACCCGTCAGGGGATGGTGCGCGCACTCACGGCGACGGGTGGCGTCATCACCAGTGCGGGTGTCGTGCTCGCCGCGGTGTTCGCCGCGCTCGGATTGCTGCCCCTGGTCACGCTCGGGCAGATCGGGCTCATCGTCGGCATCGGAGTGCTGGTCGACACCTTCGTGGTGCGCACACTGGTGGTTCCGGCGATCTTCGCGATCGTCGGCGAGCGGATGTGGTGGCCGGGAACCGCAGGGCGGAGAAGATCCCGGGCGGATCGAGGCGGAGAACGGCCGGACGGGGGAGAATACGAGCATGCCGCCGTCCCCAGCACCCGAGATGCGAGCTGAGTCGTCGCGGCCGGAGTCGTCGCGGCCGGAGCGTGCGGCAGGCTTTCGCGCTCCGCGCACGTGGGCGAGCCTGGTGGGGTCTATCCGGATCGGCCAGGCCGTCATCACCGTGGTGCTGCTCGTGGTCGGAGTCTGGCGCGCGGCGGCGGACGGCGTCCCGCTGCCGTGGGTGCTCGCCCTCTCGCTCGTCTTCCTCGGCTGGTACGGAGGAGGGTTGCTGCTCAGCGAGCGCACCTCCGACCGCCGTCTGGCGACGTGGTGGCTGCTCGGACTCACACTCATCTGGCTCGGCGCGGTCGTGGTGTCGCCGGAGTTCGTCTGGCTCGCGTTCCCCCTGTGGTTGCTCGCCGGGTTCGTGATGCGCCTGCGCTGGGCGCTGCTGCTCAGCGCGGCCGTCCTCGTCGTCGTGGTGACCGCTCCGCTGCTGCACACCGGCACCACGACCTATGCGAACGTGATCGGGCCTCTCGTCGGCGGAGTCTTCGCTCTAGGGATCTCCCGCGGATACCTCGAGCTCGTCCGCGATGGACGGGAGCGACGCCGACTGATCGCCTCGCTCGTGGCCACCCAGGAGGAGATGGCCGCGCTGCAGGACGAGCTGGCTCGCACCCAGCGCGAGTCGGGGGCGAGCGAGGAGCGCACCAGGGTGTCGCGCGACATCCACGACACCGTGGCGCAGAGCCTGTCGTCGATCGGGATGCTCACACGGTCCGCCCTGGAGGCGGACGACCCGGCGCAGCGTACCCGTGCCCTCGAACAGATCGGTGCGCTCGCTGCGGAGGGGATGGCCGATGCGCGGCGCATCGTGAACGCCCTGATGCCGGCCGAGCTCGAATCCACCGCGCTCGGCGACGCCCTGGCCCGCATGCTCGAGCGCCTCGCCGAGGAGACCGGGATCGAGGCGACGCTGCACGCCGACGACGACCTGCCGTCGCTCGGCATCGACGCCGAGGTCGCCCTGTTGCGCACGGCGCAGTCGGCCCTCGCGAACGTCCGCTCCCACGCATCCGCGACCAGGGTCGTCGTCACCCTCGCGGACGCCGGCGACGCGGTGCGGCTCGACATCGTCGATGACGGGATCGGTTTCGACGCGCGGCAGTGGGACCGGCAGCGGGACGCGCAGGGTGGCGTCGGCAGCACGGGTGGTGGCTACGGTTTGCGTTCGATGCGCGCGCGCCTGCGGGAACTCGGCGGAGGGCTCGACGTGGAGAGCGCCCCGGGAGACGGCACCGCGCTCTCGGCGCACATCCCCCTCGGCGGCACCGCTCAGGGGCGACGGAACGGAGGGGAGGGATGACCGCGGTGCGCGTGCTGCTCGTCGACGACCACCCCATCGTCCGGGCCGGGGTGCGCTCGCTGTTCGACCATCGCGATGACGTCGAGGTGGTGGGGGAAGCGGCATCCGGTGAGGAGGCCGTGGCCCTTGCGCGGCACCTGCATCCGGACGTCGTGCTGTGCGACCTGCGGCTCGGCGAGGGCATGGACGGCGTGCAGACGACCGCCGCCCTCCGCGCGCAGGAACCGGCACCCGCGGTGCTGATCCTGACGACGTTCGACCGCGACGCCGAGATCCTGGGAGCCATCGAGGCGGGAGCCGCGGGCTACCTCCTCAAGGATGTGGCGCCGGACGACATCGCGCGCGCGATCCGCCAGGCGGCGTCGGGGGCGCTTGTGCTCACCCCCGAGCTCAGCGAGAGGGTGGTGCGGGTGATGCGTGCGCCGAGGGTGCGCCTGACCGACCGGGAGCTCGAGGTGCTGCGTCTGCTCGACACCGGAGCATCCAACCGCGAGATCGCGAAGACCCTGTTCGTCACGGAGGCCACCGTGAAGACCCACCTCGTGCACGTGTTCGAGAAGCTCGGCGCCGACAGCCGTGCACGCGCCATCGCCATCGCGCACGACACCGGTCTGCTCTGAGCCGTCTGTCTGCTCTGAGCGGCTGGGTCCTCTGAGCGGCTGGGTCTTTCGAACGGCTGCGCCCTCGACGGGCCCGTTCTCAACCGTTCGATGGATCCCCGGAACGGTCACCCCGGCGAGGCTGGGATCAGACCGAAAGGATTCCGATGCGCCGCCTCTTCTCCGCCGCGTTCGCCTACATGCTCGTGGGCGTCGCCTCCGGACTCTTCTACCGAGAGTTCACCAAGATCAACGACTTCCCCGAGGGCGAGCCGACGCAGCTCGGCCTGGTGCACACGCACCTGCTCGTGCTCGGCTTCGTCGTCCTGCTGATCGTCCTGCTCCTCGAGAAAGCGTTCACGCTGTCCGAGAGCCGCCTGTTCGGCTGGTTCTTCTGGCTGTACAACGCGGGCCTCGTGCTCACGACGGCCATGATGATCTGGCACGGCAGCCTCACGGTGCTCGGCCAGGAGTCGAGCGGCATGATCGCCGGCATCGCAGGCCTCGGCCACATCCTCCTCAGCGCCGGCATGATCCTGCTGTTCCTCGCCCTCCGCAAGCGCCTGTTCGTCCCGAAGCCGGCCGTCGCCTGATTCGAAACGGGGAACCGTCAGTCCGCCTCCACCGAGTCGTCGCGCAGGTGGGCGATGTGTGCCGCATGCCGCGCCAGGTGGTTCGGTGAGCGGCGCACGAACAGCCACGCCACGAACAGCACCACGAACCAGATCGGTGTCACGAGCAGCGCGGTCAACGTATCGGGCTGGGTCGTGAGCGCCCACAGGATGAACACGAAGAACGCCAGCACGACGTAGACCATGAACACGCCGCCGGGCAGTCGGAACGTCGATGCGGCGACCTTGTCCTTGCGCGTGCGCCGGTACACGAGGTAGCTGCACAGGAAGATCGTCCACACGAACATGAAGCACAGCGCCGAGACCGTCGTCACCATGTCGAAGGCCGTGCCGATGTCCTTGCCCGCATACAGCAGCACCACACCGGAGAGCAGCAGGATGCACGACAGGAACAGCGCGTTCTGCGGCACGCGGCGGCGGGAGAGGCGGGCGAACATGCGCGGGGCGTCGCCGTCCTGTGCGAGTCCGAACACCATGCGCGAGGTCGAGTAGATGCCGGAGTTGGCGCTCGACATGGCCGAGGTCAGCACCACGAGGTTCACGACGGTCGCGGCGATGCCCAGACCCGCGAGGGCGAACATCGCGATGAAGGGGCTCTCGCCTGCCACGTACTCGGTCCACGGGGTGACCGCCATCAGCACGATGAGCGCGCCCACGTAGAACAGCAGCACGCGGATCGGGATCGCGTTGATCGCCTTGGGGAGGTTGCGCTTCGGGTCCTTGGTCTCGGCCGCGGCGGTTCCCACGAGTTCGATGCCGACGAAGGCGAAAACGGCGATCTGGAACCCGGCGACGAAGCCCATGAATCCGTGCGGGAACATGCCGCCCTTGTCCCACAGGTTCGAGAAGCTCGCGGTGCCGGCGTCGTGCTGGAACCCGGTGAAGATCATCACGAGTCCGGTGACGATGAGCGCGACGATCGCGACGATCTTGATCAGCGCGAACCAGAACTCCATCTCGCCGAACGCGGCGACGGTGGGCAGGTTCAGGGCGAGCAGGATCACGATCACGAGGATGCCGGGGATCCACAGCGGGATTCCGGGGATGAGTGCGTCCGTGTAACCGGCGATCGCGATCACGTCGGCGACTCCGGTGACCACCCAGCAGAACCAGTAGGTCCAGCCGGTGAAGAACCCCGCCCACGGGCCGAGCAGATCGCTCGCGAAGTCGCTGAACGACTTGTACTTCAGGTTCGACAGCAGCAGTTCGCCCATCGCCCGCATGACGAAGAAGAGCATGAAGCCGATGATCATGTAGACGAAGATCACGGATGGACCCGCGACCGAGATGGTCTTGCCGCTGCCCATGAACAGTCCGGTGCCGATGGCGCCGCCGATCGCGAGCAGTTGGATGTGGCGGTTGCTCAGTGCGCGCCGCAGGTGCTGTTCCTCTCCGTCCGCGACGACATCGCGCTCGCGTCCGGTTTCCCCCGTGTACTGCTCGGTCACTTTCTTCCTCCGGTCGTCGTCGACTGCGTCGATCCGAAGGTACCCGTCGACCGCGCGATGCTCGGAATCGAGATCCGGTATTCCGTCGCGCCGAATCGATTCGATAGGCTTGTCGCACCCCCGATCACCCCCCAGTTCTGCGAGCCGCTCCTTCATGGCCACCTCTCTCACCACGGGCCGCCCGTGGCGCGTCATCCTTGCCTTCTCCATCCCCCTTCTGCTCGGGAACGTGGTGCAGCAGCTGTACCAGTTCGCCGATGCCATCGTCGTCGGTCGGCACCTCGGCGTCACCTCCCTCGCGGCGGTCGGCGCGACCGGCAGCCTGCTGTTCCTGCTGCTCGGGTTCGCCTGGGGACTGACGAGCGGTTTCGCGATCCCGATCGCCCAGGCCTTCGGCGCGAGGGATGACGCCGCCGTGCGCCGTTCGGTCGCGACCGGTGTTCTGCTGAGCGCCATCACGAGTGTGATCCTGACGATCGGAGCGCCCCTCCTCGCCGGTCCGATCCTCGCGCTGCTGCAGACGCCGCCCGAGTTGATGGCCGAGGCCACGATCTTCACCCAGATCAGCTTCCTCGGCGCGAGCGCGACGATGTTCTTCAACTATCTCTCCGCGATCATCCGTGCGATCGGAGATTCCAAGACCCCGCTGGTGTTCCTCACCGTGTCGTGCGCCCTGAACGTCGGGCTCGTCGTCCTGATGGTCGGGCCGCTGGAGTGGGGTGTGGGCGGAGCCGCGCTCGCGACCGTGGTCGCCCAGGCGGTCTCGGTCGCCCTGTGCCTCGAGTTCGTGCGTCGTCGGCTGCCCATGCTCCACCTGCGCCGTGCGGACTGGCGGATCACCAGCGGTGACGTCGCTGAGCACCTGCGCCTCGGTCTGCCCATGGGATTCCAGGCGTCGATCATCGCGCTCGGCACGCTGACCGTACAGGTCGCGCTCAACACCCTGGGGGCGGATGCGGTCGCGGCCTACACGACCGGATCCCGCGTCGACAGTCTCGCGGTGGCCCTGCTGTCATCGCTCGGACTCGCTGTCTCGATGTACGCCGCGCAGAACCACGGGGGTCGGCGTCCCGACCGCATCCGTCGCGGTGTGGTCGAGGCGACCTGGATGGCCGTCGTCGCCGGCTTGGTACTCGGTGGACTGCTCATCGCCTTCGGTGCGCCGATGGTGCGTCTGTTCATCGGCGAGGGGTCGGACGACGTCGTCGACGAGGCGCATCGGATGCTCATCATCAACGGATGCGGGTACTGGGCGCTGGGCATGCTGTTCGTCCTGCGGGGAGCCCTGCAGGGACTCGGTCACACGCTCGTCCCCACGGTCACCGGCGTGATCGAGCTCGTGATGCGCGTGGGAGCGGCCATCGTGCTGGGCGCGTGGATCGGATTCGACGGAGTCGCCCTCAGCAACCCGCTCGCCTGGCTCGGCGCTATCGTCCTGCTCGTCCCCGCGTACGTCCGCGCGCACCGCGCCCTCGGTCGGCTGCCCATCGACCCGGCGGAGGCCACCGAGACCTCGGCCATCGCGATCGTCGGGCCGACCGACGGGTCGATGGTCGTGGACGCCGTCGTCACCCAGCCTGTCCGCGTCCTCCGCGCGCGCCGCCTGCGCTGGCCGCGCCGTCGCTGACGATCTCGTCGCTTTGTCCGCAGTGCACGGATATCCCTCTCCAGGATGATGCGGATCGCACTTGAGACGGATGCCCTCCCCGGGAGACACTTCTAATGTCGAATGAGTGGAGTAACCACTGACGGGGGGTCGTCATGACGACATTGAGAGTGGCCAGCGATCTGGCTGCGGTGATGGTGCCGATCGGTTACGTGGGTGCGGCGCTCGCCGCCATCTTCGCGATCGTCGCGGCGGTCGCCATCGTCCGGGGAGCCGGTGGGCTCGCCGGGGGCGCGGTGGGACTGTGGATCGTGGGAGCGCTGATGAGCTTCGCGGCGTCGTTCGCGCGCGACTGGACGCCGCCGATCCTGGCGGGCGGATCGCTCGTGGCGATGCTGATCGTCGGGAGCATCGTGCGTGCCATCGTCGACGCGGGCGGTGTCGGGCGCACCGACCGCACGGTCGAGGAGGCACTGCCGACCGCGATCCCGGCCTCGAAGGCTCCCCCCGCTCCGACGTCGAAGCCGGTGCTCACCAAGACCGGACCGGCGACGGCCTCGATCGCCATCGTCCGCTGAGCGCTCAGCGGTAGTCGCGGTCGCGGTGCTGTCCGCTCTCGTCGCCCGACTGCACCCGCTCCGCTTCGCGCGCCCTCAGCTCCACACGGCGGATCTTGCCCGAGATCGTCTTCGGCAGCTCGGGCACGAACTCGATGATCCGCACCCACAGATGCGATGACAGGCGCTCGTGCGCGTACGCGAAGATCGCACGCGCCGCCTCGGTCTCGGTGTTCGTGGAGTCCGGAGTAAGGCAGACGTAGGCCTTCGGCACGGCCAGGCGCGTGGGATCGGGGCTCGGGATCACGGCCGCCTCGACCACGAGCTCATGCTCGAGCAGCACCGACTCGAGCTCGAAGGGCGAGATCTTGTAGTCCGAGGCCTTGAACACGTCGTCGGAGCGACCCACGTAGGTGAGGTACCCCTCGTCGTCGCGCACGGCGATGTCGCCGGTGTGGTGGTAGCCGCCCGCCCGGGACTCCGCGGTCTTCTCAGGGTCGTCGTAGTACCCGGCCATGAGCCCGAGCGGCGGGTGCGCCAGGTCGAGCGCGATCTCGCCCTCTCCGTCGACGACCTCTCTTGTGACGGGGTCCAGCAGCACGACCGGGTACCCGGGCAGAGGTCGTCCCATGGACCCGACCTTGACGGTCTGCCCGGGAGAGTTCCCGATGCAGGCCGTCATCTCGGTCTGTCCGAAACCGTCGCGGATCGTTCCGCCCCAGGCTTCCCGCACCCTGTCGATGACTTCGGGGTTCAGGGGTTCTCCCGCGCCCACGAGCTCGCGTGGCGGGTGCGTCAGGCGGGCGAGGTCGGCCTGGATCAGCATGCGCCACACCGTCGGCGGCGCGCAGAAGGTCGACACGTGATGGGTGTCCATCACCTGCATGAGGGTGTTCGCGTCGAAGCGGGCGTAGTTGTAGACGAAGACGGTCGCCTCGGCGAGGAACGGCGAGTAGAAGCTCGACCAGGCATGCTTGGCCCACCCCGGCGACGAGATGTTCAGGTGCACGTCGTCGGGGCGCACGCCGAGCCACCACATGGTCGACAGGTGTCCGATCGGGTACGAGGCGTGCGTGTGCTGCACGAGCTTGGGCCGGTTGGTGGTGCCGGAGGTGAAGTAGAGCAGTGCCGTGTCGGATGACGGGGTGGGGCCGTCGGGTTCGAAGCTCGTGGGCGCCGCTGCGGCGTCGTCGAAGGGCGCCCATCCGGACGGCAGGTCAGCGCCCACGCCGATGCGCAGGATGCCGGGGTCGATGCCGGTGAGGCGGTCGGCGAGCGTTCCGAGCGTGACGACAGCTCGTGCGCGCCCGTGATCGACGCGGTAGGCGAGATCCGCCGCGGACAGGAGCGTGGATGTCGGGATCGAGACGGCTCCGACCTTCGTGATCGCCAGCATCACCTCCCACAGCTCGATCGTGTTGTTCAGCATGACGATCACGTGGTCGCCGCGGCGGATACCGATGCGGGTGAGCCAGGCGGCCACCTGGTCGGAGCGCGTCGAGAGCTCTCCGTAAGTCCAGGAGTGCAGGCTCAGATCGGCCTCCACGATCTGCACGGCCGGTCGGTCGGGCTTCTCGCCGGCGATGACGTCGAACCACTCGAGCGCGAAGTTGAACTCGTCGACCTCGGGCCAGACGAATCCCTCTCGCGCCGCGGCGTAGTCGGTCGCGTTCGTGAAGAGGAAGTCCCGCATCTCCCGGATGGTGTGCGTGGCGGCGGTGGCGCTGCGGCTCATGGTGCTCCCTTGCTCCTTGCTGGCGTGCACTCCATCCTGGCCCATGGGTCGGTGCCAGGAGAACGGTCAGCCAAGGAGAGCGGTCAGGGGGAGAGGACCCCCGGTCCGTCGCGGAGCTCGAAGACGAGCTGGGTCTCGGTGCCGCGGACGACGGGGTGGATCGTGATGTGCTCGAGCACGATGTCGCGCAGTGCCGTCGCGTCCTGCACGGCGACGTGCACCAGGAAGTCGTCGACACCGGCGACGTGGAACACCTGCAGGACACGAGGGATGCCGGCGAGCGCGTCGAAGAGCGCTGTGACCTTGGCTCCGGTGTGGTTGGCGAGGCGCACCTTGATGATCGCCTGCAGGGGGAAGCCGAGAGCCGCCCCGTCGACGCGGATACGGGTGTCGCGGATCACACCGCGCTCGCGCAGTGCCCGCACCCGATGCGCGCACGTGGATTCGGCGAGACCGAGCCGATGCGCGAGCGCCTTGTTGGTGGTCTCGGCGTCGCGGGTCAGCACCGCGAGCAGCTCGAGGTCGATCTCGTCGAGTTGTGCTTTCGCCAACGTGAGGCCTCCTCGCCTGCGGGACATTGCACACAATAGCGTTCCGGTTCCTCGATTCGGCGTGCTCTGTCGAATTCCTGCGCTTCTGCCGTGATTCCGGCAACGTGGAGTCATGACTGCACCGCTGCATCCCGATACCGTCGCCGTCCACAGCGGGCGCTCCGATCTGGAGGGTCTCGGGGTGCATGCGCTGCCGATCGACCTGTCGACGACCAATCCGCTGCCCGACATCGAGCGCGGTGGCGACTCGTACGAGGCCATGGCGACGGGCGGTCGTCCCCCGGCCGACGGCAGCATGGTCTACGCGCGGCTGTGGAACCCGACGGTGGCTCGGTTCGAAGAGGCGCTCGCCGAGCTCGAGCGCGCCGACGCCTCCGTGGCCTTCGCCTCTGGCATGGCCGCGATGACGGCGGTGATCCTCGCTCACACCGGAGCCACCGGCGCGCGGCACGTCGTCGCGGTGCGTCCGCTCTACGGCGGCACCGACCATCTGCTCGGCTCCGGGCTGCTCGGTGTCGAGGCCACCTATTGCCACCCCGACGAAGTGGCGGCGACCATGCGCCCCGACACCGGCCTGGTCGTGGTGGAGACGCCGGCGAACCCCACCCTCGACATCGCCGACATCGCCGACGTGGTGCGGCAGGCGGGCGCGGTCCCGGTCGTGGTCGACAACACGTTCGCGACCCCTGTGCTGCAGAACCCCATCGATCTGGGGGCCGCGATGTCACTGCACAGCGCCACGAAGTACCTCGGCGGCCACGGCGATGTGATCGCCGGCGTGGTCGCCTGCAGCGAGGAGACCGCGGAGGCGCTGCGCCGCGTGCGGGCCGTGACCGGCGGGCTGCTGCATCCGCTCGGGGCCTATCTGCTGCACCGGGGTCTCACCACGCTGCCGGTGCGGGTGCGGCACCAGCAGGAGAGCGCGCGTCGGATCGTGCAGTGGCTGAGCGACCGGCCCGAGGTGGCGGAGGTGTTCTATCCGGGACTCGACGGCGACCCGCGCGGCATCCTGCAGCGGCAGATGCGTGGCACCGGCGCGATGATCGCGATGCGCATGCGTGGCGGGTTCGCCGCGGCCTCCGCCGTCACGACGGCGACCGCATTGTTCACGCACGCGGTCTCGCTCGGCGGTGTGGACTCGCTGATCCAGCATCCGGCGGCGCTCACCCATCGGCCGGTGCCGCCCGAGGCCCGTCCGGCAGCCGACGTGCTCCGGCTGTCGATCGGGTTGGAGGACGTCGACGACCTGATCTCCGATCTCGCCCAGGCCTTTGCGGCCGTACCGGCCTTCGATGATGAAGCGCCGCTCACCGACCGGGTCACCTCCTCGCGCGACGCACACCGGGGGGCAGTGCGCGCCTGAGGGGGTGACTCAGCGCCCGCGAACCCGTCGGCTCGGCGCCGCATCGGCCGTGACTCACGGCGAGGGGAGGCGGATCGTGGCGGTCGCGAGGCGCTCCGTCGGCATCCGGTCGCGGTCGTAGGTGATCTCGTCGTACCCGTGCGGGGTCGGCACTCCGTCGTCGTCGAGGCTCACGAACACGATCTTGTCGATCGTGAGGATGCGCTTGCGCGTGATCATGTTTCTCGCCACCGCGCGCATGGTCAGCGACGTGGTGCCGAAATGCGTCGCCTGCAGGCCGATCTCGATCAGGTCGCCCTGCACGGCCGAGGCCTCGAAGTTGATCTCCGAGATGTGCTTGGTGACGGCGCGATAGTTGCCCAGCTGCACGATCGCGTAGATCGCCGCTTCCTCGTCTATCCACTTCAACAGACTCCCGCCGAACAGGGAGCCGTTCGCGTTCAGGTCCTCGGGGCGCACCCATTTGCGGGTGCGGAAGTTGAGTCCGTCCTCCGACCACTGCCACGCCGGTGCCTTCTTCTTCGCCATGCGCACGAGGCTAGGCGGCGCGTGAGTCGGAGATGTTACGGCCCGTTTTCGCGGAGGACACGGCCGTCGGCCACGTCCCTTTGTGCATACCTCACAAGAAACTCAGTGTCATGAGCGCTGGAACTTGGTTTCGAGCGGCAAATCCGTCACTCGCGCCTCGGCGCAGCCATACAGTCACCGGTGGCAACGACGCCACTGACCCCCGGGAGTCCTCGATGACGAGTACCACGCCCCATTCGCACGGAATCGGCATGCGCATCGCCGTCATCGTGCTCAGCCTGCTGCTGGCCGCCATGGTGGTCCTGTTCTTGGTGACCACCGGCAAGATCGCCGCCGGTGCCTCCGAACTCGCCGACGGCACGACATCGGCCAAGGATGGTTCGGCCGACCTGGCAGCCGGCGCTGCAGACCTCTCCACGGGCGCATCCCGCCTGGCCGAGGGCACCCAGGAGCTCGCAGCGGGAGCCGCCAGCGCGCAGGAAGGATCGCAGAAGCTGAGCGACGGTGCCACGACCGCAGCGACCGGCGCGACGACCCTGGCCGAGGGGACGAACAGCCTCGCCGCCGGCGCATCGACCGCCGTGGTCGGTGCGGGCAAGGTCAGCGGAGGTGCGCAGACGGCGCTCGCCGGAGCGCAGGAGCTCGCGACGAAGATGGCGCAGGCGGATGCCGGTGCGCAGACCCTCTCTTCCGGGATGTCCACCCTCGCCGCCGGTGTGAACGGCGCGCACGCGTATGCGAACGGCGTGCTCGTCGGCGCGACGCAGCTCAGCGACACCCTCGGAACCAAGGTGAACGCCGACGTGGTGGCTCTCGCGCAGCCGGGAGCGAAGACGCTTCTCCAGGGCGTCGCGGCCACGGCGCCCGGCCACTCGCAGCAGCTCGCCGACGCCCTCGCGGGGATGCTCGCCGCCGACCCGGAGAACCCGCAGCTGAAGGCTCTCGCCGCTCTCGCCGCCGGAGTCGACCAGGAGGTCGATGCGATGGCTCCCGTCGCGGCCAAGGGCTCCGACCTCGCGCAGGGACTCGTCGCGGCCGCTGCCGGATCGGCTCAGGTGACGGGTGGCGTGAATGCGCTCATCAGCGGTGACGCCGCCCGCCAGTGGCCAGGCACCGCAGCACTCGTCGCTCCCCAGGGGGTGCCCGCTCTGGTCGCCGGCGCGCAGGCTCTGCACTCCGGCACGACGCAGCTCTCGGCAGGCGCATCGAGGCTCGCCGCGGGCCTGCAGACCCTCTCGACCGGGGCATCCGCCCTCTACTCGGGAACGGCGAACCTCAGCGCAGGCGCGACTCGCCTGAACGACGGCGCGACGACGCTCGCCACCGGCGTCGGGACGCTGCAGACCGGCGCGGGCGACCTGAACGTCGGGATCGAGAAGCTCTCCGCTGGCGCCACCACCGTCGCGGACGGCTCGGGCGAGCTCGCGGCCGGCGGCGACAAGCTCGAGGCCGGTGCTGCCGACCTCGCCGCGGGCAACGGCCTGATCGCGGACGGGTCCGGCACGCTCGCCACCGCGACGGCCGGGGCTGCCCCGTCCATGACGCCGTGGGGCCTCGGTATCGCCCTCGCCGGGCTGATCGCGATCGGCTTCTGGGTCGGTCACCGCGTCTCCCATCGACGCGCGCTGGCCCTGGCGGTCTGACTCCCCGACCCCGCCCGACGCCACCCCGCCCGGCCCCACCCCCGCCCCGCCCGGCCCACCCCAGCGCCCTGAGCGGATGTCTCCCACCGGCATCCGCTCAGGGCAGAGCCGCTCAGGGCGGATTCGCGCCGTCCGCGATGTGCTGCGGCCGATGCTGGGGGCATGAGCGAAGACAACCCCATCCCGCAGTTCGGTCCCGAAGCCCGGCGCGCGCTGTTCCATGAGCGGGTGCTCGTGCTCGACGGCGCCCTCGATGACGACAACGGCACGCTGTTGATGACGCAGCTGCTCGCGCTGTCCGCCGAGGACCCCACGGCAGACATCGCCTTGTGGATACACTCGCCCGGCGGGTCCGTGCCCTCGATGCTCGCGATCCGCGACATCATGCGGCTGATCCCCAACGACGTCGCGACCCTGGCTCTCGGCCTCGCGTGCAGCGCCGGGCAGTTCCTGCTCTCCGCCGGCACCCCGGGCAAACGCCGGGCGCTTCCGCACGCTCGGATCCTCATGCATCAGGGGTCCGCGGGCATCGGCGGCTCCGCGGGAGAGCTCGAGACGCAGGCCGACGACCTGCGGCACATGCGCGACACCGTGCTCGGACTGATCGCCGACGACACCGGTCAGCCCGTCGCGCGCATCTTCGAGGACTCGCTGCACGACCGCTGGTACACCGCGACGCAGGCGCAGGACTACGGCTTCATCGACGCGATCGTGGTCTCGATCGGCGACGTGATGCCGCGACGACGCGCGCGCGTCGGTCTGGGGGTGGACGCATGAGCACCTACTCGATCCCCAACGTCATCGCGCAGCATCCCCGAGGCGAGCGCATCATGGACGTGTACTCGCATCTGCTCGCGGAGCGCGTCATCTACCTCGGCACCGGCATCGATGCGGGGGTCGCGAACGCCCTCATCGCGCAGCTGCTGCACCTCGACGCGGACAGCCCGGAATCCGGCATCCAGTTCTACATCAACAGCGAGGGCGGCGATCCAGGGGCCGCGCTGGCGATCTACGACACCATGCAGCACATCCGTCCGCGCATCGCGACGACCTGCGTCGGCCAGGCCATCGGCCCCGCGGCGCTCCTGGTCGCTGCAGGAGACGTGGGGGAGCGGGCGGCCCTCGCCCACGCGCGCATCGTTCTGCATCAGCCCGCAGGGCAGTCGCGCGGTGCGATCCCCGACCTCATCCTTGCCGCCGACGAAGTGGTGCGGGTGCGTTCCGACATGGAGGAGATCCTGGCCAGGCACAGCGGTCGCACGGTCGCCGAACTCCGAGCCGACACAGACCGTGATCGGGTGTTCACGGCACCCGCCGCGCTCGACTACGGACTGATCGACACCGTGCTCGGCGCGCGGAGCTGAGGCGGCGTCCGGGCTGCCGGACGGATGCATGAGCGACGGGCGGCTGCATGACCGACGCGGGACCTGTGGTCATGCATCCGTCCGTCGCTCATGCAGATGACGGGTCAGGCGGCGAGGGCGAACGCGCCGCGCGAGGGGGCCGTCGATCGCAGACTGTTGGCCACGTCGCTGGTGAGCTCGATCAGACTCGTGTCGAGCGCACCGGCGATCGCGGCGATCATCTCGCTCGACGGCTCCTTCAACCCGCGTTCCACCTCGGAGAGGTACTGCGGCGAGACGCCGGCCTTCTCGGCGGTCTCGGTGAGCGTCTCCTCGCGGTCGTGGCGTCGACGACGCAGCTGGTCGCCGAGGAGGTGACGCCACAGCGGCTCGGGGTCGTTCGACTTCGGGCGGTCGGAGCGAGGAGTGTGCGGGAACGAGATCAGGTCGGCCATGCCTCACGATAGGCCGGGGTGTCCGGACGGTTCGAGCTGTTCTGCTCAGAGCAGAACAGCGGGTGCTCAGGCGTCCGCGTGATCAGGGGCGGAGTCCGTGGAAGCCGAGGAGCCGGCGCCTTCGGTCGAGGGGGATGCGGCGGCATCCGTCGCCGCCCAGCTGGCGAGCATCCTCAATTTGTCGGCCGATGCCGTCCCTGGCTCCGCGGTGTAGGTCGAGAGGTGCAGCCCGGGATCGGCCGGGAGTTCGAAGGCCTCGTAGGAGAGCTCGATCTCCCCGACCACGGGATGCGCGATGCGCTTGACCCCGGTGCGGTGGAAGCGCACGTTGTGGGCGGCCCACAGCGTGCGAAACCGCTCGCTCCGCGTCGAGAGCTCGCCCACCAGGTCGGTGAGCTTCCGGTCGAACGGATTGCGTCCGGCCTCCCCGCGCATCGCGGCCACGAGCTCCTGCGTGTTCCGATCCCATTCGGGGTAGAACTCCTGCGCGGCCGGATCGAGGAAGGTGAAGCGCGCGCTGTTCGGCTGCGGCTGCGCGAACACGGGCGCGTAGAGGGCGCGACCCAGGGCGTTCGCCGCCAGGTAGTCGAAGTAGTTGTTGCGCACGATCGCCGGAGCTTCGGTCATGGCGTCGAGGAGGCGCAGGATGCTCGGACGCAGCTCTGTCGTCTTCTTCCGTGGTGCGCGCGCGACCGGCGAGGTGTTCGCGGCGCGGGCGAGGTCGAACAGGTGCGCGGTCTCGGCCTCATCCAGCTGGAGCGCACGGGACAGCGCATCGAGCACGCTGTCCGATGCCCCGGACAGGTCTCCGCGTTCGAGACGCGTGTAGTAGTCGACGCTGACCCCCGCGAGCAGCGAGACCTCCTCGCGGCGCAGTCCGGGAACGCGGCGGTTGCCGCCGAATGCCGGGAGTCCGGCCTGATCGGGGGTGATGCGTGCGCGCCTCGTGGAGAGGAACTCGCGCACCTCGCTGCGGGTGTCCATGCATCCGACGCTACGCGCTCGACGACCGGACAGGGAGGTACTGGCGGTACCGGTGACCCGGGCCGTACGTCAGAGGGCCGCGGTCACGCCGGGGAGCAGCTTTCCGAGGATCGCCCTCAGCTGCTCGCGCTCCTCGCCCGTGAGGGGGTCGAGCACGAGTTCCCGCACCTGCTCGACGTGCACGGGGGCCGCCGTGCGGAGCATCTCCCGTCCGGCCGGCGTCAGCGTGGCCGAGAGGGTGCGCTTGTCGGAGCCGCAGGAGGTGCGCTCGACCCAGCCGCGCTCCTCGAGCGAGTCCAGCGCGTGGCTCAGACGCGACCGGCTGAGGCCGGCGATGCGGGCGAGCTCGGTCATGGTCACGGCGCTCTCACCCCGGCCGGCCAGGGTGATGAGGATGGCGTAGCGGGCGTGGTTGAGACCGACCTCTTCCTTCAGCGTGCGGTCGAGCACCTGAGGGAGCAGCTGCACGAAGCGGATGACCGGCAGCCAGGTATCCATCTCGGTGTCGTCGAGCCGACGCGGATTCTGCTCCGCCGTCCCGTCCGCCTCCGAGGTCATGATGCCCTCCCGTGCTGTCGCGCCTGCCGTCATGCCGCGGACAGGTCGAGTGTGTGCGCCGTGTGGTCGCGCTTGGCCTGCAGGTAGCGGGAGTTCGACTCCGACAGGTGCACCTGGGTGGGTACGCGCTCGGTCACGCGGACCCCGAGGGCTTCGAGCTGCACCGCCTTGTCGGGGTTGTTGCTCAGCAGGCGGATGCCGTCGACGCCGAGCGCGTGCAGCATCTGCGCCGCCACCGTGTAGTCGCGCTCGTCCTCACCCCGGCCCAGGGCGACGTTCGCCTCGTACGTGTCGAGGCCGGCATCCTGCAGGGCGTACGCGTCGAGCTTGGCGTACAGGCCGATGCCGCGCCCCTCCTGGCGCAGGTAGAGCAGGAAGCCGCCCTCCTCCGCGATGCGCTCCACGGCCTCGCGCAGCTGAGGGCCGCAGTCACAGCGTTCCGACCCGAACACGTCGCCCGTCAGGCACTCGCTGTGCGGGCGCACGAGCGGGGCCTCGTCGCCGTCCTCCGCGCGATCGATCGCCGCCCGCCAGTCGCCCAGCCCGAGTAGCAGGTGCTCGCGGCCGTCGGCCAGCCCGTCGAAGGTGACCACGTCGGCGGTCGTGGAGAAGCCGTCGCCGAATCGCAGCGGGACGCGGACGCGGGTGCGTTCCGTCGCGACCGGAGCGACGGTTGAACTTTCAATCATGCCGGGTGCAACGCGGCCTGCTGCGGAGTATTCCCCGTGGAGCGGATTCCGAGGGGTTCCCTCAGTACCTCCCATCCGCCGTGGAATCGGAGTTGACTGGGGGTCACGCGACAGAAGGAGCATCACGAATGCGCGGAGTAGTCATGCACGCCCCAGGCGACGTCCGGGTCGAGGACAGGGAGAAGCCCACCATCACGCGGCCGACCGATGCCGTGATCCGTATCGCCGCGACCTGCATCTGCGGGTCCGACCTCTGGCCGTATCGCGGTGCGAACCCCGTGGACCACGATCCGATGGGACACGAGTACGTCGGCGTGGTCGAGGCCATCGGTGACGAGGTGCAGACGCTGGAGGTCGGCGACTTCGTGGTCGGCTCCTTCATGGCATCAGACAACACGTGCGAGATCTGCCGAGCGGGATACCAGTCCCGTTGCGTGCACGTCGTCCCGATGGGCAGGTACGGCACGCAGGCCGAGTACGCGCTCATCCCGCACGCCGACGGCACCCTGGTCGTCACTCCAGGACAGCCGGACGCCGACCTCATCCCGTCTCTGCTCGCCGCATCCGACGTCCTGGGAACCGGATGGTTCGCCGCGGTCGCCGCCGAGGCGGGGCCGGGCAAGACCGTCGCGGTCGTCGGCGACGGCGCGGTGGGTCTGCTGGGCGTCCTGGCCGCACGCGAGCTCGGCGCGGAGCGCATCATCGCGATGAGTCGCCATGCCGATCGGCAGGCTCTGGCGCGCGAGTTCGGTGCCACCGACATCGTCGAGGAGCGGGGGGACGAGGGGGTCGCCCGCATCAAGGAGCTCACGGACGGACTCGGCGCGCACTCCGTGATCGAGGCGGTCGGCACGCAGGAGTCGATGATGCAGGCGATCCGCTCCACCCGTCCCGGCGGCCACGTCGGCTATGTCGGTGTCTCCCACGATGTCGCCCTCCCCGGCGAAGAGCTCTTCTTCTCCGGAGTGCATCTGCACGGCGGCCCTGCTCCCGTGCGGCGCTTCCTCCCCGAGCTCATCCAGCTGATCTGGGACCGGAAGATCGATCCGGGCAAGGTGTTCGACCTCACGCTGCCGCTCGAGGACGCGGCGGAGGGCTACCGCGCCATGGACGAGCGACGCGCCACGAAGGTGCTGCTCACGGTCTGATGTGCGGAGGCGTGGGCTCCTGCGGGCGTCGTCGCTGTCGCTGTCGCACGAGCTTCACCTCGCTCGCGAGGATCCCGAGCACGACGAATGCGCCGCCGATGAGCGCGGTCGCGGGCAGGCGCTCGCCGGCGAGGCGTCCGATGACCCCCGCCCACACCGGCTCTCCCGCGTAGATGATGGTCGCGCGTGTGGGGGAGACCGACTTCTGCGCCCAGTTCATCGTCAGCTGGATCAGACAGCTCGCCGCCCCCAGTCCCACCGCGCAGCCGACCCAGATCCAGGAGAACTCGGGAACCCCCTCACCGACCACCGGCATGGTGAGCAGTCCCAGCAGGCCGGCCGTGAGCAGCTGCACGATCGTGATGCGTCCGAGGTCGATCTTCCCGGCGAACAGGCTGATCAGGATGATCTCGGCCGCGATCGGCAGGGTGCTGATCATGGTCGCGATCTCACCGGTGCCGAGCGTCAGGGCCAAGGCATCCGGCCCCGCGATGAACAGCAGCCCCACGAACGCCAGTCCCGCACCCGCGAACGCCATGGCCGGGGGACGCTTGCGGAACACGGCCCACTGGGCCAGCGGCACCATCGGCACGTACATCGCGGTGATGAACGCCGAGGTGCTGCTGTCGATGGTCTGCAACCCCAGCGTCTGCAGGCCGTAGCCGAGGTAGATCATGACGCCGATCGCGACGCCGGCGCCGATGTCGCGCCAGCGGATGCCGCGCAGAGCGCGTCGGAAGATCACGACGCTGATGAGTCCGGCGATGAGGAAGCGGATGCCGACGAAGAACCATGGCCCGGAGTGCTCCATGGCCCAGTGCACGAGCAGGAAGGTGCCGCCCCAGACCGCGGTGATCGCGATGAGCGCGGCTTCCTGCGGACGCAGACGCATCCACCGGAGACGAGAGGGCATCGTTGCCCCTTTCTCGACGTTGCCGGATAGAGCCTAACGGGCCGCAGTCGTCGTTCGAATCGCGCGGATGGTGCCGAACAGCCGTCGGATCGAGTCAGTTACGCGATGCGAAAGTGACGGGAGAAGACGGCCGGGCGCCGATGCCGCTGCGGACTCGGTAGCCTCGCAGCATGAGCGACTTCGTGAGTGCCGTCGAACTGAACGACCTGCTGACCGGGGGTGCGCCGGTGCGTGTGATCGACGTGCGCTGGCGCCTCGATCGTCCCGACGCCGGACACGACGACTACCTCTCGGGCCACATCCCCGGCGCGGTGTTCGCCGCTCTCGACACCGAGCTCGCCACGCACGGCGAGGCCGCGGAGGGGCGCCACCCGCTCCCGTCCACGGCCACGCTCCAGGACGCGGCCCGTCGCTGGGGGGTGCGATCCGGCGACACGGTCGTCGCCTACGACGACTTCAAAGGCATCGCCGCAGCCCGCGCCTGGTGGCTCCTGCGGCAGGCCGGCGTCGACGTGCGCGTGCTCGACGGCGGCATCAGGGCATGGCGGGCTGAGGGGTTCGACATCGCGACGGACGACGTGAGCCCGGAGCCCGGCGATGTCGTGCTCGACCCGATCGGAGACGATGCGTTGTCGATCGACGAGGCCGCGGCCTTCCCGGCGTCCGGGGTGCTGATCGACGCGCGGGCCGCGGATCGGTACCGAGGCGACTCGGAACCGTTCGATCCCGTGGGTGGTCACATCCCCGGTGCGCGCAATCTTCCCGAACCCGTGCACTTCGACGCGGACGGGAAGATCCTCGACAGGGAGACGATCCTGGCGACCTTCGCCGAGGTCGGCGTGACGCCGGGAACGCCCGTTGCCGCGTACTGCGGTTCGGGTGTGACGGCTGCCCACACCGCACTTGTACTGCACGAGGTCGGCATCGAGGCCAAGGTCTTCCCCGGTTCGTGGAGCCAGTGGTCGAACACCCCGGGGCGTCCGGTCGCGGTCGGCGATCAGCCCGGTTGATCCTCGCGGGGGCCGTACCCCCACTGCAGGCCCAGCGCGCCAGGCCCGAAAGCCCGACGCACCAGGTGGACCGAGTTCCCGCGAGGCGGCGGGAGGGGGGTGATCGTGACCCCGTCCGGCGTCTCGATGTGCTCCTCGCACCAGTCCGGGATCGCGTCGGGGTGGAAGCGCGTCCACACCAGCAGCTCCCTGGCCTTCTGCGCCAGCGCGTGGCCGGTGTCGTGGGTCTCCGGGTAGTCGGGCGGGTACTCGACCGACCACTCGACCATCGCGGTCTCCGGCGCTGTCAGGGGGACGTCGAGTTCGAACAGCACACCGTGCACCTCGCCGTCCGGGTGGGAGTAGCGCGCCGCGATCCTCCCCCCTGACACGGCCTTGAGCAACGGCGCCGGCGTGCGGACGCCCGGGGTGATCTCCAGGAACGGTATCGCCGTGATCGTGCCCACCGTCGACTGCACGATGCTGCGCGTGATGCTGTACGCGACGTTGCCGTCGGCCCCGACATCCGTCACCGAATGGGTGGTGAGCTCGCGGGAGGTGTCGGGGTAGGCCGCCCCCAGCGCTCGGAAGGCCTCGATCACGGCCACCTCGAGCTCCTCCTCGTCGATCGGGAACTGGTTCGGCCCGAGGGGGCCCGTGCGATTGGTCGAGCGGAGCATCCTGCTCAGCGCGCCGACGCGGAGTCCGAGGAGCTCCTCGATGTCGGCGAGGGCTGCCAGCGACTGAGCGCCCTCCGGTCGCCTTGCGCCCGACCGCCAGTAGCTCAGGGTCGCCATCGACACGCGGTTACCCCGCGCCTTGAGCTGCCGCTGCAGCCAGGACAGGGTCACCGGTTTGGCGTTTATCGCGTCGCGCAGGGCGCTCGCGAAATCACCGTGCTCGGCTCTGCGCGCGTCATCTTCGAGATTCATCACAGATCCCCTCCGGTATGTGAAGATCAGCGCTTTAGAGTGAGCATACGACCGCACGCGCGTACCTCAGGGGACCGGGTGGGCATGTGGGGTCACTTGGCCGTCTTCGCGGGCAGGGTGCCCGTGCCTGCGAACGACCGGCCTGACGCAGTGATGCCCCCCTTGCTGCGTATGTCGTGAAGCCCGGCAATCGATCTGGGGAGATCCGCCGGGCTTCACGAATCCTCCCCCGCACGGCTCCCGGCGTCGCGGCCACGCAGCCTTGCGTAGACTGGGAGCAACACCCCGGAGGACTCAGGACCGTCATGTCTGCCCCTGCTCGCGCATTCACCATGCGCCACGTGCAATTGCTGCGCGCGCTGTTCGCCGCCGTCGCCGCGCTCATGATCACGTTCTCGTCTGATCACTCCGCACCCGTCGGTCTGTCCGTCTTCAGCGGTTTCGTGTTCCTCACGGCGCTCGTGCACGTGCTCGCCGCCTGGCTGGTGCTGCCGGCCGGATCGCGCTGGCCGTCCGTGCTGCTCGCCGCCGTCGGGGTGGTCGCCGGCCTCGTGAGCGGCATCCCCGTCTGGCGGTCTGACGATCTGTTCTTCGTCGTCGTCTCCTCCTGGGCGATCGTCAGCGGCGGCATCGAGCTGCTCGCAGGCATCCGCTCCCGTCGTGCCGGCGGCATGCTGTCCCGCGACGCGATCTCCGTGGGGGCGCTGGGCGTGCTGCTCGGTATCGCTCTGCTGCTGATCCCGTTCGGCTTCCTCCAGGAGTACACGATCGACGAGGCCGGCACGTTCGTGCTCTCCGGCATCATCCTGGGCGTCGGCATGTTCGGCGGCTACGCGGCGATCGTCGCGGTGTTCCTCGGCATCGCCGGCCTCACACCGAAGCAGGCCGACGCGGTCACGACGGCGTCCGATTCGAACGACAGCACCGCTCCTGCGGAGCACGGAGGAGAGCGATGAGCGACGAGAAGCCCACCCGCCGGGACATTCTGCGGCCCCTGCACCTGCTCCTCATCGCACTCGGCTGCGGTGTGTTCGCCATGGTCGTCACGCTGGTCTCCACCGGTGCCTTCACCGCGCGGGTGAACGCCTCCATCGCCAACGGCACCTACGAGGGGCTGACCCCGATCGCCCTCGGACTCGTCGTGGGCGGCGGCGCGTTCATCGTGACGCTGCTGATCCTCGCGATGCTGATCCTCGCCGTCGATCCCGCCGACGTGACGAAGACGATCGATCGTCCCGTGCTGTACGACCCGGAGCCCGAGGGTGAGAACCCCGATTCCGCGGCGCCCGGTCGCTCCGCCTCCTCCTGATCCGATAGCCCCTCGAGCAGGTTCACCCACTCGACCCCCGGCGGAACATCGGGTTAAAGCGCTCAGAAGAACGCGCTGAAGCCGACACTTTCGGCATACCTTCTGGACAATCGTCGCTATACATCCGATGTTTCATGGCGCACACTGGCTCCGACGCCTCGCATCCACGATCGGCTGCGAGGCCGCACGGCCCCAGTAGATCAACGATGCTCCGGAGGATTGCTGTGATGAAGGACCCCATTTCCCGTCGCCAGGCACTGCAGGTGGGCGGTCTCGCCCTTCTCGCCCCGCTCGTCCCCCAGTTCCTCGCCGCCCGCCCCGCCGCGGCGAGCACGTTCTCGGCGCAGGCTCCTCTCCGCGCCGTGCCGGCGGGGGCGATCCCGCGCCCACAGCTGTCGCCGTACGCGCTCTGGTACGCGACGCCGGCGACGGACTGGGAGACCCAGGCTCTCCCGATCGGCAACGCCCGTCTCGGCGCGAAGCTGTTCGGCAACCCGGACGCCGAGGTGATCCACTTCAGCGAGCAGAGCCTGTGGGGCGGGGTCAACGACTACGACAACGCTCTCGCCGGTCAGCCCGACGGTGCGTACGACACCAGCGTGACCGGCTTCGGATCCTTCCGCGACTTCGGCGAGGTGACGGTGGCGTTCGGTGCGCGCACGACCGTCAGCTCTCCCGGCGGCCCGTACCAGGTGTCCGGCGGCGAGAGCGTCGAGAAGACGTTCGACGGCAATCCCGCCACGAAATGGTGCCTGATCGCGCCGCCCGCAGAGGTGACGTGGCAGGCCGATCTCGCCGCCCCCGCCGTCGTCTCGTCGTATGTGCTCACGAGTGCCAACGACGTCCCTGCGCGGGACCCGCAGGACTGGCGCCTGGAAGGCTCGTCCGACGGAGCGGCGTGGGTCGTGCTCGACGTCCGCTCCGAGGCGCCGTTCCCCCAGCGACTCCAGTCCAAGAGCTTCTCGGTCGCCAACACCACCGCGTACGCCCACTATCGCTTCGTCTTCGCCCCGAAGGCGGGAGTCAGCCACTTCCAGGTGGGGGAGATCGCGCTCGGCGGCGTCGAACTGGCGCAGGGAAGCGCCGTCTACGTGTCATCGCCCAGCGGTCACGCGGACTCCCTCGTCGGCAGCATCGATACCGATCCCGCGACCGTCTGGGCTGTTCCCGCGACGGGCGGTGGCGCGGTGTGGCAGGTCGAGCTCTCCTCGAAGAACACCCTGAACGGCTACGTGCTCACCAGCGCACCGGACACGCCGGAGCAGGATCCACGCGACTGGATCGTCGCCGGCTCGGATGACGGGCTGACCTGGAAGACCCTCGACACCCGAGTAGGGGAGACGTTCCCCGAGCGCGGCGTGGGGCGGACGTTCACGTACGCGAACACCACCGCGTTCGCGATGTACCGCATCTCGTTCTCCGCGCCGGGTGCCATCCGTCTCGGCGGCATCGCCTTCACCGGCGGCGGTTTCAGCACGGCGGGCGCCAAGGCGGTCGTGGACTACCGGCGTGCACTCGACATCGCGGACGGCACCCACAGCACTCACTTCGCGACCGCACAGGGGACGGTGTTGCGCGAGGCCTTCGCGAGCCGGGAGGCCGACATCATCGCGGTGCGGTTCACCGCCGATCGGCCCGGTGCGCTGACGGCGCTGCTCACTCTGACGTCCAAGCAGGACGGCGTCGCCACCGTGGCCGACGCGGGCGGACGTCGGCTGAGTTTCGCCGGGACGATGGCCAACGACCTCACGCACGCGGCCGTCGTCCGCATCGCCGAGACCGACGGCCGGGTCGTCGCCGCCGAGGGCGGGCTGCGCGTCTCGGAGGCGTCGAGCATCACACTGCTGCTCGACGCGCGCACCGACTATCGTCTGAGCGCGGCGCACGGCTGGCGAGGCGCCGCACCGCAGCCCGCGATCGAGAAGGCGCTGAACGCCGCCGCCTCCCGGTCGTGGCAGAGTCTCCGCTCTGCGCACACCGCACAGGTCTCCGAGCTGATGCAGCGCGCGAAGGTGGAGTGGGGAGCGACCGACGGCACCGTGACGGTCATGCCCACGGATCGCCGGCTGCTCCGCTACGGGAAGGGGGAGGCGGACCCCACGCTCGAGCAGACGCTCTACGCGTACGGCCGGTATCTGCTCCTCAGCTCGTCGAAGCCCGGGGGGCTGCCGGCCAACCTGCAGGGGCTGTGGAACAACAGCAACCAGCCGGCGTGGGCCAGCGACTACCACACCAACATCAACGTGCAGATGAACTACTGGGGCGCGGAGACCGCCGACCTCCCGGAGTCCCATGAGGCGCTCGCGACGTTCATCCGCGAGGTGGCGGTCCCCAGCCGGGTGGCGACGCGCAACGCCTTCGGCGCCGACGTGCGCGGGTGGACCGCCCGCACCTCGCAGAGCATCTTCGGCGGCAACTCGTGGGAGTGGAACACGATCGCGAGCGCCTGGTACGCCCAGCACCTCTACGAGCACTGGGCGTTCACGCAGGACAAGAAGTACCTGCGCGACCTCGCCTACCCGCTGATCAAGGAGATCTGCCAGTTCTGG
The DNA here is from genome assembly GCF_040223885.2 of Microbacterium sp. WHRI 7836. Taxonomy (NCBI): domain Bacteria; kingdom Bacillati; phylum Actinomycetota; class Actinomycetes; order Micrococcales; family Microbacteriaceae; genus Microbacterium; species Microbacterium sp. WHRI 7836. The sequence goes on along the minus strand of NZ_CP168171.1, from coordinate 3,535,426 downwards.
GAGGACCAGCTCAAAGAGCTTCCCGACGGCACGCTGGTCGCGCCGATGGGCTGGTCTCCGGAGCACGGTCCGCGCGAGGACGGCGTCATGCACGACCAGCAGATCATCTGGGATCTGTTCCAGAACTACCTCGAGTGCGCCGAGGCCCTCGGCGCCGACAAGACCTACCGGAAGACCGTCGCCGACATGCAGTCCCGTCTGGCTCCCAACAAGATCGGCCGCTGGGGGCAGTTGCAGGAGTGGCAGACCGACCGTGACGACCCGAACGACATCCACCGGCATACGTCGCACCTGTTCGCCGTGTACCCGGGGCGGCAGATCACCCCCGACACCCCGGAGCTCTCCGCGGCGGCCCTGGTCTCGCTGAAGGCCCGCTGCGGGGAGAAGGAGGGTGTGCCGTTCACCGCCGCCACGGTCTCGGGAGACAGTCGTCGTTCGTGGACCTGGCCGTGGCGGGCCGGTCTCTTCGCGCGCCTGGGTGATGCCGAGCGGGCGGGGATCATGGTGCGAGGACTGCTCACCTACAACATCCTGCAGAACCTCTGGGCGAACCATCCGCCGTTCCAGCTCGACGGCAACTACGGCATCGTCGGAGCGATCGCGGAGATGCTGGTGCAGAGCCATGGTGGGGTGATCCGTCTGCTCCCCGCCGTGCCGGCGGACTGGGCGGTGAGCGGATCGTTCGCCGGTCTCCGCGCGCGGGGCGGGTATCGCGTGGACTGCACCTGGCGGGACGGGAAGGTCGTGTCCTACGACGTGGTCGCCGACCGCGCGCCGAACATGAGCAACGTGATCGTGGTCGTCAACGGGGAACGTCGCAAGGTGAAGCCGGGCAACCCGAAGAACGGCAAGCCCATGCGCGACCTCGGTCCGGCGCACTGATCGGGGGCGGCGAGAGGGACGGCGACGATCCGGAATACCGGTGGGGTGGATCGGCTTGTCCCTGAGGTGACTGCCTCCGTCGACCGCGCCTCCATCGGACTCCGGTCGGAGCGCGGACCCATCCTCGGCGCGCTCATGCTCGCCACCGGGCTCATCGCGATCGACGCCACGATCCTCGCGACCGCCGTCCCGAGCATCGTGCGCGACCTCGGCAGCTACCAGCAGTTCCCCTGGCTGTTCTCCGTGTACCTCCTGGCGCAGGCCGTGAGCGTGCCCATCTACTCCCGCTTCGCGGACACCGTGGGCCGCAAGCCGATCATCCTGCTCGGCATCGCCCTGTTCCTGCTCGGGTCCATCCTCTGCGGGTTCGCCTGGAGCATGCCGGCGCTGATCGTGTTCCGCATCGTCCAGGGCATCGGAGCCGGTGCCGTCGCACCGATGTCGATGACCATCGTCGGTGACATCTACACGGTCGCCGAACGTGCCAAGGTGCAGGGATACGTCGCGAGCGTGTGGGCCATCTCCTCGGTGGTGGGTCCCGCGCTCGGCGGCATCTTCGCCCAGCTCGACGCCTGGCGATGGATCTTCTGGATCAACGTGCCCCTGTGTCTGATCGCCGGGTGGATGCTGCTGCGCAACTACAAGGAGCAGAAGCAGACCCAGAAGCACAGCATCGACTACGGGGGAGCGGTGCTGCTCACCATCGGGCTCACGGCGCTCATCCTCGGCATGCTGGAGGGAGGAAACGCCTGGGCGTGGCTGTCCGTGCAGAGCGTCCTCTGCTTCGGGATCGGCGTGGTCGCGCTGCTGGCCTTCGGGGTCGTGGAGCGCCGTGTCGCCGAGCCGATCGTCGACCTGCGGCTGGTGACGCGTCGGCTCATCCTCACGACCACGTTGGTCTCGCTCGGCATCGGCGCGCTCATGCTCGGTGTGACGAGCTTCGCCCCCGCCTACCTCGAGGGATCCATCGGCATCGCTCCCCTGCTGTCGGGTCTCGCGGTGGCAGCTCTGACCCTCGGCTGGCCGCTCGCCGCCGCGAACGCCGGACGGCTGTACCTGCGCATCGGCTTCCGTCGCACCACGCTCATCGGCATGAGCATCACGACGCTCGCCGCCATCATGCTCGCTGCCGTCGCCTCCTGGCCGAACCCGTTCGTCATCGCCGGCATCGCGTTCCTCCTGGGCTTCGGGCTCGGGTGGAGTGCGGCCCCGACGCTGATCGCCGCCCAGGCCTCGGTCGGCTGGGGCGAGCGCGGCGCGGTGACGGGGATGAACGCCTTCGCGCGGTCGGCGGGAAGCGCTGTGGGCGTCGCCGTGTTCGGCGCGATCTCGAATGCGGCCATCGCGCAGGGTGCGGGCGCGGACGACCCCGACACGATCATCCACGCGTCGGTGTGGGTGTTCGTCGCCGTCGCGGTGACCGCGGTTCTCACTCTCCTGGCGGCGTCGTTCATGCCGAAGGACAGCGTCGAGGAGCACTCCGGCGAGTCGGGCTCCTAGCTCCTCCCGGGTTCAGCGCGCGAGGCGCGCCGCGATGCCCGTGTAGGTCGCCGGGGTCAGCGCGAGCAGGCGCTGCTTTGCGGCATCGCCGATCTCGAGGCCCTGCACGAACTCGGCGAGGTCGGCGGCACCGACCCGGTGACCACGGGTGAGCTCCTTGAGGAGCGCGTACGGGTCGGTGATCGAGGAGCGGCCTGCCACGACCTCGGCGCGGATGACCGTCTGGATCGCCTCGGCGAGCACCTCCCAGTTCACGTCGAGGTCGGCGAGCAGCACGTCGCGCGACAGCGATATCGCGTTCAGGCCGCGGCGCAGGTTGTCGAGCGCGAGCAGTGAGTGCCCGAACGCGACGCCGATGTTGCGCTGCGTGGTGGAATCGGTGAGGTCACGCTGCAGGCGGCTCGTGACGAGCGTCTGGCCGAGCGATGCGAGCAGGGCTCCCGAGATCTCGAGGTTGGCCTCGGCGTTCTCGAAGCGGATCGGGTTGATCTTGTGCGGCATCGTCGACGAGCCGGTGGCACCCGCGACCGGGATCTGCGCGAAGTAGCCGAGCGAGATGTAGGTCCAGATGTCGGTGGCGAGGTTGTGCAGGATACCGCCCGCGTGACGCACGCGGTCGTACAGCTCGACCTGCCAGTCGTGCGACTCGATCTGCGTCGTGAGGATGTTGAAGCCCAGGCCCAGTCCCTCGATGTACTCGCGGGCGATGGTCGGCCAGTCGGCGTCCGGATCTGCCGCGAGGTGGGCGGACCAGGTGCCGGTCGCGCCGGAGAACTTCGCGAGATACTCGGAACCGGCGATCTGGCTGCGCACGCGCTCCAGGCGCCAGGCGAAGACCGCGAGCTCCTTGCCCATCGTCGAGGGCGTTGCGGGCTGGCCGTGCGTGCGCGAGAGCATCGCGGCGTCCGCGTGCTCGACCGCGAGCTCGCGCAGCTTCGCGATCACGGTGTCGAGGGCCGGGAGCCAGACCTCCTCGACCGCGCGCTTGACGGTGAGGGCGTAGGACGCGGAGTTGATGTCCTCGCTCGTCGCGGCGAAGTGCGTGAGCTCGGAGATGCGGTCGAGGCCGAGCGTCGAGAGCCGGTCGCGCACGAGGTACTCGATCGCCTTCACGTCGTGCTGGGTGACGGCTTCCTTCTCGGCGAGCCAGTCGATCTCGGCCTGACCGAAGTCGCGGTAGAGCGAACGCAGGCGCTCCTTGTCCTCGTCCGAAAGCGGGCTCGTCTCGAACAGCGAACGGTCGGTGAGCGCGATCAGCCACTCGACCTCGACCTCGACGCGTGCCCGGTTCAGGCCCGCCTCGGACAGGAAGTCGGCGAGACCGGTGACGGCGCCACGGTAGCGGCCGTCGAGGGGGCTCAGGGGCTGGGGCGGGAGCGAAGGCTGGAAAGTCAGGGGAGTCCTCCTGATCGGGCCCCTCAGAGGCGGGGCGTGCGGGGGAGACGCAGAGCGGGTTCGAGCTGGCGGAACAGGCCCCGAGTCGCCGCCTCAATCATACCGAGCACGGAATCGAACATCTCCGCGCCCGCGTAGTACGGGTCGGGCACGTCGTGGGTGGTCGCCGTCGGGTCGAAGGCCAGCAGCAGGGTGACCTTCCCCTCCTCGTCCTCGTCGTGGGCCCATTCCCGCAGGATGCGCTCGTGCGTGCGGTCGAGCGCGACGACGAGATCGTTGTCGGCGAAGGCGGCCGCGGTGAACTGACGGGCGCGGTGCTGGGAGCCGTCGTAGCCGCGACGCGCCAGCGAGTCGATCGTACGGTGATCGGCACGCTCGCCCAGATGCCAGTCGCCTGTTCCGGCGCTGCGCGAGACGATGCGCGGGCCGAGTCCCTGCCGCTCGGCGAGGTCGCGGAAGACGACTTCGGCCATGGGAGAGCGGCAGATGTTCCCCGTGCAGACGAAGATCACGCGGAAGGGATCCGGGGATGTCACAGATACATTCTGCCCGCCCATGGCCGTCCTGCACAGCGCGAACCTGCTCGCGCGGCCCCTGCACACCACGGGCGGGCGACCACCTGTCCACGGGTTGCGTATTCCGGGCGACCCGCGTGGAGCGCGATCCCGAATGCTGGAGCCATGTACTCGTTCGTACCCGAGCAGTCCGGTGGATCCGCGCAGTCGTGATGGCATCACCGATCCCTTCGCGCACCGGGGGATCGGTGATGCCATCACGACGCTGGAGGAGGCGGGAGCGGTGCTGGTCTCGCTCGTCGACGCGACGGACTGGAGCTCGGAGGGGTTCCGCGCGCTCCACGAACTCCTCGCGCGGGTACGCGATGACACCGGAACGCAGCTCGGGAGTCTTCGGATCCGGCAGTGGGAGCTGGAGGGATCGGAATGATGGGGGCCGCACGCGCGCACGACGCCTCCGTTGCCGGCGGCCTGGAGATCGACCACGGCGGCGCGATCGCGATCGACACCGAGCAGTTGCGCGAGGTCGGCGCGCACCTGCGGACGGTCGCGGCGCGATACGAAGAGGCTCGGGATTCGGTGGCCACCGCTGCGGAGGCGATCTCGTCATCCGATGCTCCCGCGCTGCGCGTCGACATCGGCGCTCTGCGACTCAGCGGCGAGCGGATCGGTGCACTCGCTGCGGAGATCGAGAACGCCTGCACGGGAACGCTGTTGATGGCCGACGCATTCGAGCTGGTGGAACTGCGGGCACAGGCCGAGGCGCTCGCCCTCACCGACGCCGCGGCGGCGAACGACGTGCGCGCACGGGCCGACGAGATGATCGCCGACGACGAGCGCGTGGGGCGGATGGCGGACTGGCTGGTCGCCGGCTGGGAGCGACGGAGGTTCGAAGGGCTCGGAGATCAGTACGACCTGGGTGGGATGCTGCCGCCGATGTTCCTGGTCGGGGCGCTGGTCGGGCTCGCCTCGGGGTATGGGAAGGTGCGGCCGGGGGTGGCGGGATCCGAGGTGCCGGGCGTGAAGGCTCCGACCTCCGTGCCGGTGGATCCGGTGCAGGTGACACCGGTGAAGACGTCGACTCCGCGCGCGCCGGACGACCTCGCCGGAGCGTTCAGGAGGATCCCGGGCGGGGGAGCCCAGGTCGCCGTGGAGAAGTACACGATGGTCGGCGGCGCGACCCGCTATGTGGCCTACGTGGCCGGTACCCAGAATTCGCTGCTGTCCCTGAAGAAAGGCGCGGAGCCGTGGGACATGACCTCGAACATCGAGCTCTATCAGGGCGCTACGTCGGCGTCGTACCAGGCGACTCTCGATGCTCTGGCGGCCGCCGGTGTCGAACCGGGCGATCGCGTCGACGTGGTCGCGCACTCGCAGGGCGGGATGATCGCCACGCGACTCGCCGTGGAGAGCGAGTACGAGGTGTCGATGCAGATCACGGCGGGGAGCCCCACCGAACCGACACTCCGGGAGGAGCAGACGCTGATCCAGCTCCGTCACACCGACGATGTCGTATCGGCGCTCGCCGCGGGCGGGTCGGCAGAGGGGACGGGGTCGCCCGACAGCTTCACCGCCTCGCGGGTCGGTGATCCGGGGGACGGCGTCGAGGACCTGCGGTTGAAGACCCACGGTCTCGAGACGTACATCGAGACCGCCGAGATGGTGGATGCGTCGACCGACCCTCGCGCGGTGGCTCTCGACGGGTACTGGGATGAGCTCGGCTGGGCCGTCGAGGTCGAGCGCACCGAGTACCGCGCGGAGCGGAGCGGGTGACCGTGGTGGCTGTCGCCGGTGGCTGTCACCGGTGGCTGTCACCGCGGTGTCAGCGGGTCAGTCGCGACGGCTCTTGCTCTGCGGGCGCAGGATGAATCCGAAGATGCCGTTGATCACCGAGATGATCAGTGCTGCGAGCACGCCCCACCAGAAGTCGCCGACCGTGAGACCCCAGCCGAATCCGCTCGTGATCCAGGCGGTCAGCCACAGCAGGAACCCGTTGATCAGGAAGCCGATCAGGCCGAAGGTGATGATGTAGAGCGGGAACGCGACGATCTTCACGACCGTTCCGATGATCGTGTTCACGAGTGCGAAGATCGCGGCCACCGCGAGCAGGGTCAGCACCAGCTGCAGCGTCTCGCCGGGCGGGAAGGCCCTGATGGTCACCTGCAGGGCAGGGATCAGCGTGACGACCCAGAGGGCGAAGGCGTTGACGACGACGCGGATGATGAAGCGCATAGTCCGACCAGTGTCCCACGGACTCTCGTGCGTGTCAGTGCGAAGTCCGTCGGGTGCTCAGCGGAAGTGAGCGCGCAGAAGCGCGGCGACCTCGTCCAGGGAGGACTTGCTCTGCGCCGTCCGGAGGATGAGGTCGAAGGCAACCTCCGTCTCCATGTCGATGATGACGTTGTTCATCTCGAGGAACGTCAGGGTGAGGACCCAGGAGAAGCGCTTGTTGCCATCAAACAGAGGGTGATTCTGGCTCAGGGACGACAGGAGAGCTGCTGCCTTGACTTCGAGATCCGGGTAGGCCTCGACTCCGAACATCGAACTCGACGGTCGGGCGAGCGCGGAGGAGAGAAGCCCGATGTCTCGGATGTGGAGCCCGAGCTCCTCTGTGATGCCTACTGCGTGCGGAAGCTCGACATATCGAGTCACGCGTCTTCGAGTTTCTTGAGGAGATCTGCGTATCGGTCAGCCACCCCGCGGGCGATCGACACGGCCTGCTCGGTCGTGACCTCCTCGCGGAGAAAGCGGTCCGTAGCCTCGATGAGCAGTGCGTGCTTGGACGTGTGTCGCCTCGATGCCAGCTCGCCGAGCTGGGCATCGAGTTCTTCCGGGAGTCGCACCGTCATCGCCATACCAGAATGGTACCACCGGGCATCGAGCCGCGACAGGGGGCGAACGAGCGCGATCCGTCCCCTCGGGCTGTGCTCGCCCGCCCTCGTAGACTCGACCTCGTGACCGAGCCGATCCTGCCCCGCATCCGTCCCGCCATCGCCGCTCTCGCTCCGTATCGCCAGGGAAAGCAGGCCGGCCCCGATGCGTTCAAGCTGTCGAGCAACGAGAACCCGTTCGACCCGCTGCCGTCAGTGCTCGACGCGCTGCAGAGCACCACTCCCATCAACCGCTACCCGGATGCCACCGCCGGTCGCCTGCGCGCGCGTCTCGGTGCGCGCTACGGGGTCGAGCCCGACCAGGTGCACGTGGCCTCGGGCAGCGTGTCGATCCTGCATCAGCTGATCCTGGCCACCGCCTCGGTCGGCGACGAGGTCATCTACGCGTGGCGCTCCTTCGAGGCGTACCCGAGCCTTCCGCTCGTCGCCGGAGCGACCGGTGTGCAGGTGCCGCTCACCGCCGACTCCCGCCATGACCTCGAAGCGATGGCGGATGCGGTGACCGAGCGCACCCGCGCGATCATCCTGTGCACGCCCAACAACCCGACCGGTCCGATCATCACCTCGGCCGAGTTCGCCGCCTTCGTCGCGCGGGTGCCCGGCGACATCCTGATCATCCTCGACGAGGCCTACGCCGAGTTCGTCACGGCGCCGGGTGCGGTCGACGGTCTGGCGGAGCGCGTGTTCGAGCAGCACCCGAACGTGGTGGTGCTGCGCACCTTCTCGAAGGCCTACGGTCTCGCCGGGCTGCGCGTCGGCTATGCGATCGGGCACGAGAAGGTGCTCGACGCCGCCCGCACGACCGGCATCCCGCTCTCGGTCACCTCCGCTGCCGAGAACGCCGCGATCGCCAGCCTCGACGCCGAATCGGAGCTCCTGGAGCGCGTCGCCGTCATCGTCGAACGCCGCGGCCGTCTCGTGGAGGGGCTTCGTGCACAGGGGTGGGAGGTGCCGGACTCCCAGTCGAACTTCGTCTGGCTGCCCGCGGGCGAACGCACCGACGAGGTGGCTGCCGCATTCGTCGAGAACGACCTCATCGTGCGTCCGTTCTCCGGCGACGGCATCCGCATCTCGGTGGGCGAGGAGGACTCCATCGCCCGCGTGCTCGAGGTCGCCGGCTCCCTCCGCTGAGTCGCCGCATTCCGCGCGTTCTCGCGGATTTCTCCGGTTTCCAGGCATTTACGAGGGCGTCCTAGGTATGCGTGACCTGGCATGCGGGCGCGGGTAGCGTGAGAGCGTGACCACCTCCGAGACACCCCTTGTGAGCGTTCTGGACGAGACCGGACGGTACGCTCCGTCCGCCGCCGCAGAACGGTACCTTCCTCTGATCGACGCGATCGGCGATGCGGAACTCGAGCAGTTCTACCGGGACATGGTCGTCATCCGCGCGATCGATACCCAGGCGACGAACCTGCAGCGTCAGGGCCAGCTCGCGCTGTGGCCGCCGAGTCGTGGACAGGAGGCGGCGCAGGTCGGATCCGGGCGCGCGCTCCGCGCCCAGGACACCGTCTTCCCCTCCTACCGCGAGCACGCCGTGACCCGCATCCGCGGCGTCGATCCGGTCGACATCATCAAGCTCATGCGGGGCGTCTCGCACGGCGGGTGGGACCCGACCGACCCCGAGAACGGCAACACCCGGCTGTACACGCTGGTGCTCGGATCGCAGGTGCTGCACGCCGCGGGCTACGGCATGGGCCTCGCCTTCGACGGACGCACCGGCTCCGGTGATCTCGACCGCGACGAGGCGGTCATCGTCTACTACGGCGACGGCGCATCCAGCCAGGGCGACGTGCACGAGGCGATGGTCTTCGCCGCGAGCTACCAGGCTCCGACGGTGTTCTTCCTGCAGAACAACCACTGGGCCATCTCGGTGCCCGTCTCCACCCAGTCGCGCGTGCCGCTCGTGCAGCGCAGCGCGGGCTACGGCATCCCGAGCGTCCGTGTCGACGGCAACGACGTGCTCGCCAGCTACGCCGTCTCCCGTGTCGCGCTGGACGAGGCCCGCGAGGGCAAGGGGCCGCAGGCCATCGAGGCCGTGACATACCGGCTCGGCGCCCACACGACGAGCGACGACCCGACCAAGTACCGGGGCAGCGACGAGGAGCAGTACTGGGCCGGTCGCGATCCCATCGTGCGGATGCGGGCCTTCCTCGAAGCGCGCGGAGCGTCGGAGCAGCTGTTCGCCGATGTCGAGGCCGAGGCGGCCGATGCCGCAGAGGATCTGCGCGCCCGCACGGTCGAGCTCGGGCCGCCCAGCGCCGACAAGATGTTCGACCACGTGTACAGCGAGCCGCATCCGCTGATCGACCAGCAGAAGGCCTGGCATGCGCAGTACGAGGCGTCCTTCGAAGGGGGAGCCCAGTGACTCTGGAGACGATGCCGCTCAGCAAGGCGCTGAATGCGGGTATGCGCAAGGCGATGGAGAACGACCCGAAGGTCCTGCTCATGGGCGAGGACATCGGCAAGCTCGGCGGCGTCTTCCGGGTGACGGAGCATCTGCAGCGCGACTTCGGCGACCGCCGGGTGCTCGACACCCCGCTGGCCGAGTCCGGGATCGTCGGCACGGCGATCGGCATGGCGATGGTCGGGTACCGCCCGGTGATCGAGATCCAGTTCGACGGATTCGTGTTCCCCGCGTTCGACCAGATAACCACGCAGCTGGCGAAGCTGACCAACCGGCATGAGGGCGCGATCAGCATGCCGATCGTGATCCGCATCCCGTACGGCGGACACATCGGCGCGGTCGAGCACCACCAGGAGAGCCCGGAGGCGTACTTCGCGCACACCCCCGGCCTGCGTGTGGTGTCGCCGTCGACGCCGAACGATGCGTACTGGATGATCCAGGAGGCGATCGCGTCGAACGACCCGGTGATCTTCATGGAGCCGAAGAGCCGGTACTGGCAGAAGGGCGAGGTCGAGCTCGACGCCTCGGCCGTTCCACTGCACTCCTCGCGCGTCGTGCGCACGGGCAGCGACGTGACTCTGGTCGGACACGGTGCGATGGTCACCACTCTCCTGCAGGCCGCCGCGCTCGCCGAGGCCGAGGGCACGAGCTGCGAGGTCGTCGACGTGCGCTCGATCTCGCCGGTCGACTACGAACCCCTCCTCGACTCGGTGCGCAAGACCGGGCGCATGGTCTATGCGCAGGAGGCCCAGGGCTTCGGCAGCATCGGCGGTGAGATCGCCGCGACCGTCATGGAGCGCGCGTTCTATGCGCTCGAGGCTCCGGTGCTGCGCGTCTCCGGCTACGACACCCCGTTCCCGCCCGCGAAGCTCGAAGGCGCATACCTCCCGGATGCCGACCGCATCCTCGAGGCCGTCGACCGCTCGCTGGCATACTGACACTTCCGCTCGGCCGAAAGGACTCGTCATGAGCACGCAGAACTTCACCCTTCCGGACGTCGGAGAAGGCCTGACCGAGGCCGAGATCGTGGCCTGGAAGGTCGCTCCTGGCGACACCGTCGCGATCAACGACGTGGTGTGCGAGATCGAGACGGCCAAGTCGCTCGTCGAGCTGCCGTCGCCGTACGCGGGCGTGGTGGGCGAGCTCCTCGCTGCCGAGGGCACGACCGTCGAGGTCGGCACCCCCATCATCACGTTCCTGACCGAGCCGGCGGCCGGCACTGCGGCCGCTCCGGCTCCTGCAGCGCCGGCGGCGGAAGAGGGCGGCGGCTCCGTGCTGGTGGGCTACGGCACGGGAGGCGGAGCCACCTCGCGGCGCAAGCGTCCGGCCGAGCGACCCGTCCGCTCCTCGGTGGGGGTGATCGCGAAGCCGCCGATCCGCAAGCTCGCGCGCGACCTCGGCGTCGACCTCACCGCGGTCGCCGCGACCGGTGCCGACGGCGAGGTCACGCGCGACGACGTGATGAAGCACGCCTCGCAGGCGAGCGTCTTCCGCAACATCGAGACCCCCGAGTGGGGGACCGTGCGCGAGGAGACGGTGCCCGCCCCGCAGGCCGCGCCGGCAGGACTCGCTCGCGGCCTCACCGCAACGCGTCCGTCGGCTGCAGGTGACGACCGCACCGAGTCGATCCCGGTCAAGGGTGTGCGCAAGGCCACGTCGTCGGCGATGGTGCAGAGCGCGTACTCGGCCCCGCACGTGACGGTGTGGAAGGAGATCGACGCCACCCGCACGATGGATCTCGTCAAGCGCCTCAAGGCCTCGCCCGACTACGCCGACATCAAGGTCTCGCCGCTGCTCATCATGGCCCGCGCCGTGATCTGGGCCGCCCGTCGCACCCCGATGGTCAACGCCGCCTGGATCGAGACCGAGTCCGGAGCCGAGATCGCCGTCCGCCACTACGTGAACCTCGGTATCGCCGCCGCCACCCCGCGCGGCCTGCTCGTGCCCAACATCAAGGACGCGCAGGACCTGAGCATGAAGGAGCTGGCGCGGGCGCTGAACCGTCTCACGCTCACGGCCCGCGACGGCAAGACCCCGCCGGCCGATCAGCAGGGCGGCACGATCACGATCACGAACATCGGCGTCTTCGGGATGGATGCCGGCACCCCGATCATCAACCCCGGTGAGGCCGGCATCGTGGCGATGGGCACCATCAGTCAGAAGCCGTGGGTCGTCGACGGCGAGGTGCGCCCCCGTTGGGTGACCACGGTGGCCGGATCCTTCGACCACCGCGTGATCGACGGCGACGGCATGAGCCGCTTCATCGCCGACGTCGCCTCGATCCTCGAGGAGCCCGCACTGCTCGTGGACTGACCCGCGTCACGCGCTAGAGCGCCCGATCAGGCGCTCTGGCGCAGGCGCTCCTCCGCCAACCGCGGCACCGCGTGCTCCCTGGCCGCGCGTCGGGCGGTCGCCACGGCCCCGCGTGAGACGACCTCGGCACCCAGTGTCGACGCGAGGATCTCCGGAGCGGGCAGGTGCAGCTCCTGGGGGAGGATGCGGCGGGCCGCGGTCAGTACGGGCTCGATGCTCTCGGCGACCGCTCCGCACACGATGACGCGCGCCGGGTCGTACATGCTGCCGAGCACACCGACGACGCGGGCCACGGTGGCCCCGACGCGGGAGGTGATCAGCACCGCGTCCCGGTCGCCCGACGCGGCGAGGGTCAGCACGAGTCGAGGGTCGATGCGACGTGTGCCGACGAGGCGTCCGACGGCGCTGTCGTGCGAGATCTCACCGGAGTCGACTGCCGCGCGCACCTGGTCCTGCACGGCATAGCGCAGGCCGAACGCCGAGCCGACACCCACGATGTGGTCGAACACGACGCCCTCGCCGACACCGCCGTGCGCGCCGTGCAGCACGTGCCCGTCGACCACCACGCCGCCGCCGAAGCGCTCGCTCGCGAGCAGGGCGACGTAGTCGCGACATCCGATCGCGGCTCCCTCGGCCCCTTCGGCGATCGCGGCGAGCTGGGCGTCGTTCTTGATCTGCACGACGGGTGCCCAGTCCTCCAGTGCCTCGGCGAGCCCGGGGTTCGTGCGCTCCCAGAAGCCTTCCGGGTGCGGGGGCGAGATGCCGTCGCGGTTCACCGGTGCCGCGACCCCGACGCACACGGCGAGCACCTGCTCGCGCGCGACCCCGGCTTCGGTGAGCGCATCGCCGAGGCGCCCGAGGATCGTCGCGCGCCGCTCGGAGACCGTCTGCGTCGGATCGAACTCCACCCGGTGGTGCACGAGCGTCTCGTCGAGCAGGTCGGCCACGGTCACGGCGAGGTGGGTGTCGCCCGCATCGACGCCGATCACGACGCCCAGGTCGGCGGGCAGCACGAAGCGGCGAGAGGGTCGCCCTGCGCGGTAGGTGCCGGCGGCGCGGGCGTTGGGGAGTTCACGGAGGATCTCCGCGCCGACCAGGGTGTCGATCGCGTCGATGGCGGTCGAGCGGGTCAGCGAGGTGCCGGCCATGGCCTCGGACGCGGTGAACTCGCCAGCCGTCCAGGCGAAGTCGAGCACGGCGCTCACGCTCGCTCGACCGGTGCCCAAGCCTGCGGAGACATCTGCCACGGCGCTTGACCTTCCTCTCGTCCAATGAGAGAGTACCGTTCGACAGAGTAAATTCGCTCACTAGATTTAGTGCACGGATCTACAGGATGGAAGGACGACGGTGTCTGGCACACGAACACGCGCGGCGCGAGCGGTGGCCGCGGCCCTGGGGGTCACCCTGGTCGGCACGGCGCTCGCGGGATGCGCCCCCGGCTCGGGAGCGGAGACCATCCGCTTCACCTTCAGCAAGCGCGAGGCGATCGAGTTCATGACCGCCCTCGTCGCCGAGTACAACTCCTCGCAGAGCGACGTGAAGGTCGAGATCGACACCTCGGGCGTCGACGTCGTCTCGGCGAGCTTCGTGCGGGGCAACCCGCCCGACGTCATGCTCGCCAACTACAACTACGAGATCGCCCGTTTCGTGCAGCGGTGCGCGCTCACCGATCTCTCCGAGACCGACGCCGCTGCGGGCATCCGCGATGACCTGCAGCCGCTCATGGACCAGTACGGCTCCTGCGAGGGCCGCACCAGCGCCCTGCCGTACTCGGTGATGGCCGCCTCCGTCATCTACAACAAGGAGATCTTCGACGCTCAGGGCCTCGAGGTGCCGACGACGTGGGACGAGCTGCTTGCGGTGTGCGAGCAGCTGAAGGCGGCGGGCATCGACCCGTTCTACGGCACGTTCAAGGACGACTGGACCGTGGGCCAGGGCTGGTACGACTACACCGCGGGCGGCTCGGTCGACGTGATCGACTTCTTCGATGCGCTCGCGGACGAGGGTGCCGACGTCGGTCCCGACTCCGAGGTCTCGTTCTCGAAGGACTTCGCCGAGCCGATGGACAGGATGCTGCAGCTCGCGAACGACTACACCAACGCGGATGCCCCGAGCCGTGGCTACGGCGACGGCAACCTGGCCTTCGGCAAGGGCGAGGCCGCGATGTACCTGCAGGGTCCGTGGGCGTTCAGCGAGATCGCGAAGACCGCACCCGACCTGCGGCTGGGCACCTTCCCGCTGCCGATGACGAACGACCCGGCCGACCTCGGGGTGCGCGTGAACATGGACCTCGCCGCGATGATCCCCGAGGGGTCGCGCCATCAGGAGGCCGCCCGCGACTTCCTCGAGTTCCTCTACGAGCCGCAGAACATCGAGGAGTACAACGCCTCGCAGCTCGGCTTCACGCCTACGAAGGGCGCTTCCGCCCCCGACGACCCCCGGGTCGAGGGGATGGTCGAGTACTACGACAACGGGCAGATCTATCAGGGCCCGTCCGTGCTCGTGCCCAAGACGCTTCCGATGATGAACTACGCGCAGGCGATGGTACTCGGGGCTTCTCCGACCTCGATCCTGCGCACCATGGACGCCGACTGGGCACGCATCGCCTTCCGGGCGCCGATCCCGTCGACCCAGGACAACGCCGCCGGCGAGGAGGGCGCATCATGAGCACCACGACAACTCCCTCTGCTTCCGACAGCACGACCGTCATCGTCACGGGTGGCGACCGGAAGCTCCGGCGGCACATGCGTCGCGTCGAGCCGATCTACTACCTGTTCCTGCTTCCGACGCTCGTGATCTTCACCCTCGCGATCACGGTTCCGGGCGTCATCGGCATCTTCTTCAGCTTCACCGACTCGATCGGCATCGGAGAGTGGAGCTTCAACGGGCTGACGAACTACATCGCCCTGTTCAGTGATCCGTCGATCCTGCAGAGCTACCTGTTCACGTTCGGTTTCTCGATCGCCACGGTGATCGTCGTGAACGTGATCGCCTTCCTGCTCGCGGTCGGACTCACCTCGCGCATCCGCTTCAAGACGGGCCTGCGCACCATCTTCGTGATCCCGATGGTGATCTCGGGCATCATCATCGCCTACGTCTTCAACTTCCTGTTCTCCAACTCGATCCCGGCGGCGGGAGCAGCAGCGGGCATCCCGTGGCTCGAGACCAGCCTGCTGGCCAACCCCGACCTCGCCTGGATCGCGATCGTCATCGTCACCGCTTGGCAGGCCGTGCCCGGCACCCTGCTCATCTACATCGCCGGCCTGCTCTCTGTCCCCGGTGAGGTGTACGAGGCGGCGAGCATCGACGGCGCCAGCAAGACGCAGCAGCTCACCCGCATCACGTTGCCGCTCGTCGCGGGATACGTGGTGATCAACGTGATCCTCGGGTTCAAGGGCTTCCTGAACGCCTACGACATCATCGTCGGTCTCACCAACGGCGGGCCGGGCACATCGACCCGCAGCGTCGCGATGACGATCATCGCGGGCTTCAACGGCGGCGACTACGCCTACCAGATGGCCAACGCGACCATCTTCTTCATCGTCGCCGTGCTCATCTCCCTCCTCCAGCTGTCGCTGACGCGCGGAAGGAACGCACTCTGATGTCGACGCAGACACTCACCACGATCCCCACCTCAGGGAAGAAGCCGCGCATCCGCATGGAGCGCGTGAACTGGTCGGGCACGATCATCCTGATCCTGTGCGCCGTCACCGTGCTCCTTCCGCTGTACGTGACCATCTCGATGGCGTTCAAGACCACAGGACAGGCGGTCGACGGCAACGCCTTCTCTCTCCCGGCGCCGTTCAGCATCGACGGCTTCGTCGAAGCCTGGACGCTCACGAAGTTCCCGGTCGGCGCGGGCATCTCCCTGCTCGTCACGGCGGGCACCGTGATCGCGACCATCGTGCTGGCGGCCTTCGCCTCCTACGCCATCGTGCGCAACTGGGACCGACGGCTGTTCCGCTACTCGTTCTTCTACCTGCTCGCGGCGATGTTCATCCCGTTCCCGGTCGTGGCCCTGCCGCAGATCCAGCTCACCGGACGCGTCGGACTCGACAACCCGTTCGGCGTGATCATCCTCGCCACCATGTTCCAGCTGAGCTTCAGCGTGCTGCTGTTCACGGCGTTCCTGCGGTCGATCCCGATCGAGCTGGAGGAGAGCGCGCGCATCGACGGAGCGACCACCTGGCAGACCTTCTGGAAGCTGATCTTCCCGCTGCTCGCCCCGATGAGCGCGACCGTCGGCATCTTCGCGTTCCTGTACGCCTGGAACGACTTCATGATGCCGTCGCTCATCATCGCCGACCCCGCGCTGCAGACGCTCCCCGTTCGGCAGAACCTCTTCCAGAACCAGTTCAGCAACAACTACAACGTCGCCTTCGCCTCGTACCTGATGGCGATGGCCCCCGCGATCGTGGCCTACCTGTTCACGCAGCGGTGGGTCATGGAGGGCGTCACGCAGGGCGCCGTCAAGGGCTGACACCGCACGACCACCGCAAGAGAGAAGGAGTTCTCCCCTCATGACCGACGCGCTTCTCGTCGAGACCCGCACCGCCGAAGACGCCGCCTGGTGGCGTCAGGCCGCCGTCTACCAGATCTACCCGCGCAGCTTCGCCGACGCGAACGGCGACGGCATCGGCGACATCCCCGGCATCGTCTCCCGGGCCGACTACCTCCAGGGCCTCGGCATCGATGCGGTATGGCTCAGCCCGTTCTACCCGTCCGCACTCGCCGACGGCGGATACGACGTGGCCGACTACCGCGACGTCGACCCGCGGCTCGGCACGCTCGACGACTTCGACGACATGGTCGAGGCGCTGCACTCCCGCGGCATCCGCGTGATCGTCGACATCGTCCCGAACCACTCCTCCGACCAGCACGAGTGGTTCCAGGAGGCGCTCGCCGCCGGACGCGGGTCGGCCGCGCGCGAGCGCTACATCTTCCGTGAGGGCACCGGTCCCGACGGCTCCGAGCCGCCGACCGACTGGGAATCCGTGTTCGGCGGCAGCGCGTGGGAGCGCGTGGCGGACGGGCAGTGGTACCTGCACAACTTCGCCGTGGAGCAGCCCGACCTGAACTGGGACCACCCCGAGGTGCGCGCCGACTTCCTGAAGACCCTGCGCTTCTGGTCGGACCGCGGCGTGGACGGGTTCCGCATCGACGTCGCCCACATGCTCACGAAGGACCTCAGCGAGCCGCTTCCCTCGCGCGCCGAGCTCGACGCGATGGACCGCACCTCGGGCACGCACCCGATGGTCGACCGCGACGACGTGCACGAGATCTATGCCGAGTGGCGCTCGGTCTTCAACGAGTACGACCCGCCGCGCACGGCCGTGGCCGAGGCGTGGGTGGACACCCCGGAGCGCCGTGCGAAGTACGCCTCGGCGGAAGGACTCGGCCAGGCGTTCAACTTCGACCTGCTCGTGGCCGACTTCGACGCACGGCAGTTCCGGAGCATCATCGCCGACAACCTGCAGCAGGCGCAGGAGACCGGATCGTCGACCACCTGGGTGCTGTCGAACCACGACGTCACCCGTCATGCCACGCGATACGGCCTCCCGGCCCTGAACGGACGACCGGTCAAGCAGGGCACGGAGTGGGTCAAGGCCGGCGGTCCGGCGGACGGCCTCGACCGCGAGGGCGGACTCCGCAGGGCACACGCCGCGACCCTGCTGCTGCTCGGCCTTCCCGGCAGCACGTACCTCTATCAGGGTGAAGAACTCGGCCTGCACGAAGTGGCGCAGATCACGCCGGAACAGCGTCAGGACCCCGGGTTCTTCCGCGGTGCGGAGTTCGACGGGCTCGGCCGTGACGGATGCCGTGTGCCCCTTCCCTGGACGGCGGCCGGCTCCTCGTACGGCTTCGGCGCCGAGGGCGCGCACCTGCCGCAGCCCGAGTGGTTCGCGGAGTACGCGGTCGACGTGGAGGCCGCCGATCCGGCGTCGACGCTGTCGCTGTACCGCGAGGCCCTGCGCCTCCGACACCTGCTGCAGACCGGGGAGACCCTGGAGTGGATCGACACCGGACGTGCCGACGTGCTGCGCTTCACCCGGCCGAACGGATGGCAGGTCGTGTCGAACTTCGGCACGGAGCCGTTCGACCTCGGGGATGCGGCCGCGGATGTCGTGCTCGCGAGCGCCCCGCTCGACGGCTCTGCACTCCCCGGGGAGGCCACGGCCTGGATCGCACCGGCCGGTCTGCTCGGCTGAGCTTCCGCCCCTTTGCCGAAACGGAGATGATCCGCGCCCCGCGCGGGGTGTCGAGCACTGACACGCCGCGCGGACGTCGGGTCGTCTCCGTTTCGGCCGTGGGTGACCGAGCGGCCGAGGCGATTTGATAATGGTTCTCATTAGCGTTTAGAGTGAGAACATGAAGAAGCCCGTCGTCGCCCTCGCCCTCGCATCCGTCGCCGCACTCACGCTGGCCGGATGCTCCACCCCCTCGGCGGGAGAGGGCGACGACGGCACCATCACGGTCGTGGCGAGCACGAACGTCTACGGAGACATCGCGTCGATCATCGGCGGGGACCGCGTCGAGGTGCAGTCGATCATCACCTCGGCGTCGCAGGATCCCCATGCGTACGAGACGACCGCCCGCGACCGGCTGACGGTGCAGAAAGCCGACCTCGTGATCGAGAACGGTGGCGGCTATGACCCCTTCATCGACACGCTGCTGCAGGATGCGAAGGACGCGCACGTGGTGACGGCCGTCGAGTACTCGCACGACTTCCCCGGCAACGAGGGGCATGACGACGAGGCGGACGCAGCGGCCTCCGACGAGAGCGCTGCCCCCGAGGAAGACGCGCACGACCACGCCGACGCTGAGGACGGCCACGAGGGGCACGACCACATCGAGGGCTTCAACGAGCACGTGTGGTTCGACCCGCACACGATGATCCATGTCGTCGAGGCCATCGCCGATGATCTGAGTGAGCTCGACCCTGACGGGGCGAAGGAGTTCGCCGCCAACGCGGCAACCCTCACCGCAGAGCTCGAGGGCTTCGAGACCGAGCTCGCGACCCTCAAGGCGGAGGCGCCGAACGTCAACGTCTTCATCACAGAACCGCTGCCCGGCTACCTCGCGGCCGCCGCCGGATTCACCGACGTCACCCCGGAGGGCTTCGCCGAGTCGGTCGAAGAGGGCACTGACGTCGCGCCCGCCGTGCTGCTCGAGGCGCTGAACGTGATCGACAGCGGACAGGTCACCGCGCTGCTGACGAACGCCCAGACCGGGGGGTCCGAGACCCAGCGCGTCGAGACCGCGGCGAAGGACGCCGGGGTTCCGGTCGTCGCCTTCACGGAGCTGCTCGAGGACGGATCGTCGTACTCTGAGTGGATGAGTGACGCGATCAAGAGCCTCGCCGCCGCCGTCCAGCCGTGAGCGGCGCCCTTCAGCGCGAGAAGCCGGTACTCCAGATATCCGACGCGTCCCTGCACCGTGGGGATCGCGAGCTGTGGTCCGGCCTCGATCTCACGGTCGAACCGGGGGAGTTCATCGCCGTGCTCGGTCCTTCCGGATCGGGCAAGACCACGCTCCTGCGCAGCATCCTCGGCCTGCAGCCGCTGTCATCCGGCACGATCCGCGTGGCGGGTGAACCCGTCCATCGGGGCAACTCCCGCATCGGGTACATCCCCCAGCAGCGGAATCTCGCCCCCGACACGAGCATGCGGGCCCGCGACCTGGTCGCCCTCGGGGTGCAGGGCAGCCGCTTCGGCTTTCCCATCCCGCACCGCGGCGACCGGGCGAAGGTCGACCGACTGCTCGACGCGGTCGGTGCCTCCCACTTCGCGGATCGCCGCGTCGGACTGCTCTCGGGCGGCGAACAGCAGCGGCTCCGGGTCGGCCAGGCCCTCGCCGACGAGCCCGCACTCCTGCTGTGCGACGAGCCGCTGTCGAACCTCGACCTCGCCAACCAGGTCGCCGTGACCGACATCATCGACCGTCAGCGCCGTGAGCGCGAGGCGGCGGTGCTGTTCGTCACCCACGACATCAACCCGATCCTGGGCCGGGTCGACCGCATCCTCTACATCGCCGGCGGGCGGTTCCTGCTGGGAACCCCCGACGAGGTGCTGCAGACCCGCGTGCTCACCGACCTCTACGGCACCCCGGTGTTCGTGCTCCGCGCCGGAGATCGTCTGGTCGTCGTGGGCGTGCCGGACGCCGAGCCTCACCACGATCACGGTGATCACGCGCACGGGGGAGCGGCATGAACGCGGCGGCAGCCATCGCGCCCATGGTCGGCTGGGATGACATCTTCTCCTTCCAGGACTACGGCGAGCTCGTCGCCCTGCTCGCGAACTCGATCATCGCGGGAGCCGTGCTCGGGATCGTGGGCGGCCTGATCGGCGTCTTCGTGATGCAGCGCGACCTGGCCTTCGCCGTGCACGGCGTGAGCGAGCTCTCCTTCGCGGGGGCGGCGGCGGCCCTGCTCTTCGGCGGCAGCGTGGTGGCCGGATCCCTCGGCGGTGCCCTCGTCGCCGCGATCCTGATCGGCGTGCTCGGGGCCAAGGCCAGGGACCGCAACTCGATCGTCGGTGTGCTCATGCCGTTCGGTCTCGGTCTCGGAATCCTGTTCCTGTCGCTCTACGACGGCCGCAGCGCCAACCGCTTCAGCCTGTTGACGGGGCAGATCGTCTCGGTCTCGAGCCCCGACCTCGGGTGGCTGATCGGCATCAGCATGGTCGTGCTCATCGGGCTGCTGGTGATGTGGAACCCGTTGCGCTTCGACTCGCTCGACCCGGAATCGGCTGCCGCCCGCGGGGTGCCGACCCGCGCCGTGAGTCTGCTGTTCATGGTGCTGCTCGGCCTGATCGTCGCCGTGAGCGTGCACATCATCGGCGCGCTCCTCGTGATGGCACTGCTGGTCACGCCGGCCGCCGCCGCGATGCGCGTCACGGCCGGCCCCATCGCGGTGCCGTTGCTGGCTGCGCTGTTCGGGTTCGTCTCCGCGGTCGGCGGCATCCTGCTCGCCCTCGCCGGAACGCTGCCCGTGAGTCCCTACATCACCACGCTGTCGTTCACGATCTACGTGATCTGCTGGATCGTGCAGCGCTCGCGTGCCAGGGTTCGCCGGGTCCAGGCCTGAGATCCACTCCCAGCCCCCGCTGATCGCCGCGGCCTAGACTCTTCTTATGGCTCAGCGGAACACCTGGCAGCGCGAACGCGTGCGCGAAGCACTCGCCGACGCGCGCGGATTCGTGAGCGCGCAGAGCCTGCACGCCTCGCTGCGCGATGACAACACCGGCATCGGCCTGGCCACGGTCTATCGCGCCCTCGCCGGGCTCGCCGCCTCCGGAGACGCCGACTCGCTGCAGAGCCCCGAGGGTGAGGCGCTCTACCGGGCATGCACCACGCAGGGCCACCACCACCACCTGATCTGCCGGTCCTGCGGTCTGACCGTCGAGATCGAGGCCAAGGACGTCGAGCAGTGGGCGCACCGCACGGCTGCCCTGCACGGATTCACCGAGGCCGCGCACGTGGTCGACATCTTCGGACTGTGCACTCCGTGCGCGAACAAGCGCGATGCCGAGAGGGCCGCGTCCGCGTGAGCTTCTCGGCAGCAACGGCGACCCGTCACGGCCACTCCCATCGCCCGTCACCCTCGCCACGATCGGCATGGATCGGCGTCGGCCTCGGCGCGGCCATCATCGCCGCCCTGTTCCTGATCGATGCCTTCCTGCCGAAGCTGTTCCCCGCCTCACTGCCCACCCGCGCGCAGGACGGCCTCACGCTCGCGCTGAGCGTGCTCATCGAAGCCCTGCCGTTCGTGATCCTCGGTGTGCTGCTGTCGATCGTGGTGCAGGTCTGGCTTCCTGCCGACGTCATCCACCGCTGGCTGCCGAAACGCGCGTGGGCCCGTCGTGCGGTGCTGTCGCTGCTCGGCATGCTGATCCCGGTGTGCGAGTGCGGCAACGTTCCTTTCGCCCGTGGACTCATGATGCGCGGCCTCGCGCCGGCGGAGGCGATGACATTCCTCATCGCCGCACCGATCGTGAACCCGATCGTGATCCTCACCACGCACGCGGCGTTCGGCTGGGACGGCGGCATCCTCGTCGCCCGCCTGGTCGGCGGCTACCTGATCGCCAACCTGATCGGCTGGATCTACAGCCGCCACCCCGACCCCGACGGCATGCTCACGCAGCGTTTCGTCGACACCTGCGACCGGGTGACCCACGAACCGGGCACCCCTGTGCGCCGCAGCCTCACGCAGTTCCTCGTCGAGCTGCGCGCCGTGATGCCCGCGCTCGTGATCGGCTCGGCGCTCGCCGGAGCCGTGCAGGTGCTCATCCCGCGGGAGTGGCTGCTGGCGATCGGCTCCAACCCGGTGCTGTCGATCGTCGCGATGATGGCCCTCGCGATGACGGTGGCCATCTGCTCGAATGTCGACGCCTTCTTCGCGCTGTCGTTCGCGTCGACGTTCTCGTCCGGCGCGATCGTGGCCTTCCTGCTCGTCGGGCCGCTCGTCGACATCAAGATGCTCGCGCTCATGCGCACGACCTTCACGGGCCGCACGCTCGTCGGGATCGTCGGCATCGTGCTCGCCGCGGCCTTCGCCATCGGGATCGGGGTGAACGTCCTTGTCTGAGCACGTGGCACTGTCTGAGCGCGTGGCGCTGTCTTCGCCCACCGCAGCGCGCGTTCGCGCTCTCGGCACCCGCTGGCTGGGTGTGGGGCTGGCCGCCGTGATCTCGGTCGTCACCCTCGGTCTCGGTCTCACCGGACGCCTCACCCTCTACATCAGCCCCGAGTCGGTGTGGTTCGCGTGCACAGCCGCCGTCGTCACCCTGGCCGGTGCGATCTGGTCGTGCACCCTCCCGCTCGGCGAGGAGAGCGACCACGGTCACGATCACGGGCATGCCCCTGCGCCCACACGCCGCAAGTCACGCGCGGAGAGCGCCGCCCGGGATCAGGCCGACCTGGAGCACGCCGACCCGGAGGACGGCGACGGGCGCCCAGCCACTGCGCCCTCGTCGCGCCGCACGCTTGCCGGGGTCGCCGCCGTCACGGGTGGTGTCATCGCCTCCGGGGTGGTGGTGGCCGGCCTCGTGCTGCCGCCCGCCTCGCTGTCCGTCGAGCTCGCGATGTCGCGCGCGGGAGAGCAGAGTGCGTTGTTCGCCGGTGCCGACACGGTGGCCCTCGGCGTCGCCGACACCTCGACGTTCGGCGTCGGCGACTGGGCGAGCGTGTTCGCCGCAGCGACGAACACTGCCGCGTATGACGGTGCGCCGGTGAAGCTCACGGGGTTCGTGACCCCGGACGATGCCGACGACGGCGTCAATCTCACCCGCCTGGTCATCACGCACTGCGTGATCGACGCGCAGACCGCCATCCTCCCCGTCGACGTGAAGCCCGACGACTACGCGACCGGCCAATGGGTCGAGATCACCGGAACAGTGCGTGCGGATGCCGATGGGAAGCTCCGCATCGAACCGACCGACGTCGTCGCGATCGACGAGCCGGGGGACCCCTATGAGTACTGACGACGAGCGCCCAGAGGTGCCCGCCGTCCCGCGCACACGCGCGGAGATGCGTGCGGCGCGAGAAGCCGCCGAGGCAGCGGAGGCGGAGCGGATCGACCGCGTGATCGCCTCCGCCGAACACGTCGCCGCGGCGCCGGACCACGCTCCGCACACCGCGGATCCATCGTCTGCCGCTACGGCGTCCGCGGATCCCTCGTCTGCCGACCAGCCGGATGCCGTCGCAGACGAGGCAGTCCTCCGTGAAGCTGCCGTCCGTGAAGCTGCGGTGCGTGAGGCGGGCGACCGTGAGGTCGCCGAGCAGGAGGCCGCAGCCCGGAAGATGGCAGCCTTCGAGGCTTCAGCCCGAGAAGACGCGGAGGCGACCACCCTTCCGCCCGTCCCGCTCGCGACTGAGCCCGTGTTCGTCGGCGCGGCCCCGGACGTCGAGAGGGAGCGCGCAGAGGCCGCGGAGCCGAACACGCCTCCGACCCCTCGCGTCGCGGCAGAGCCGGAGCCCGTGCAGACTCCGGGGAGCCGTCGTCGCTTCGTCGTCACGCTCGCCGCCGTGCTGGGTGTCCTCGTCATCGTCGGAACGGGGCTGGGTGTCGCGAGCCTGCTCCAAGGACCGCGCATCAGCGACGTGCAGGTGAACGCCGCGCAGGCGATCGAGTCCTCAGGCAGCCGCGTCATCCTCACCGCGAACCAGGCGCTCGCCGACATCGACCCCGCGCAGGTGACGGTCGAGCCGGCGGTGCCGTTCACCGTCGATGCCTCCGGTCGCGGCGTGGGGGTGCGATTCACCGTCCCGCTCGACGATTCGACCGAGTACACGATCCGCGTGGCCGATGTCGTCGGTGCCGGAGGCGGCCCGATGACGACGCTGACCACGAGCTTCACGACGCCGCCGTCGAACATCTTCCTGCTACGCCGCGACGTCGAGGGCAAGGACAAGATCTTCCTCACCGACCTCAGCGGAGAGAAGGCCGTCGCGGTGTTCGAGCACGACAAGATCAACGACTTCCGTGCGACATCGACGCAGCTCGTGGTCTCGGTCGAGGAGGACGACGGATCCCGCCTGCTCGTGATGGACCGCGACGGCAAGAACCAGCGTGAGCTGAAGCTCCCCGGTGACGGCTACGTGGGGGCGATCCAGGTCTCCGAGCGCGGCGGCCTCGTCGGCTACAGCTACTCGGACAAGGAGCTCAGCGATACCGAAGGGCGCGCGAGCGTCCTCGTCACGCAGTCGCTGAGCGGCGACGACGACCCGCAGATCATCGAGGTCGCCGGTGCCGAGGCGAGCGTCTTCGTGTGGCAGTTCGTTCCCGACAGCGCGGCCGTGCTGTTCATCGACTTCGACGGAGCGCTCTCGCTCGTCGACCGCTCGACCGATGCCGGCGTGCAGTCGCTCGGTCTCGCGGCCACCATCCAGGGGATCTCCCGAGGCACGTACACCGCGATCGTGGAGCGGCTCGACGGAGCCGTGGTCGAACTCGATCTGGCCGACGGCTCGGAGCAGCCCCTCGCCGCTTCGGACCCCGACTACGGCACGGCGAGCTCCATCACGCCGTTCCCCGGCGGCACACTGCGTCACGTCGTCGCGCGTGACGAAGAGGGCCTCCCGATCGGGCAGGTGGTCGTGCGGGTGGACGACGACGGTGCGGCGACCCCGCTGGTCGAGGTCGGGTCGACGGACTCGATCCTCCAGGCCTGTGCATCGCCGAGCGGTCAGTATGCCGCCGTCGTCGTCGCGCCCGACCTGGCGAACAACGCCTACGACGGGATGCTGCTGCCGCTTCCCGAGAACGTCGAGACGCACCTGATCGACATGGACTCGGGCAAGGAGCTCGTGGCCCTCACCGGCTTCGACGCCTCGTGGTGCCAGACGGCCCCGAGATTCTGAGATGACCGGCGGCCCCGACCCCGTGCGCGGTGCAGAGCCGCAGGAGGCTCTGCGCCGCGCCGTCCGCACCGACCTGAGCGGCTCCGCCGTCGACGTCGCTCCGCGCCTGCTGGGTGGAGAGCTGCGCACGTTCATCTCCACAGCGACGGAGGCGGACCCGGTCGAGGTGCGGCTGCGCATCACCGAGGTCGAGGCCTATCACGGGCAGGGCACGGGGGAGATCCCCGACCCCGGCTCGCACGCCCGCATGGGACGGACGGCGCGCAATTCGACCATGTGGGGTGAGCCGGGGCGTCTCTACGTGTACCTGAGCCACGGCATCCACTCCTGCGTCAACGTCGTGTGCGGACCGGAGGGACAGGGCGACGGCGTGCTGCTCCGCGCCGGTGAGGTCGTGGCAGGGGTGGAGGCTGCAGCCCTGCGTCGTGGCGTCGCCCTTCCGCTCGGGCGCATCGCGCTGCGGGACCTCGCCCGCGGGCCGGGCCGCCTCGGGCAGGCTGTGGGCCTGCGACATCCGCTGCACGACGGGATCGACGCCGTCACGGCAGGCCAGCAGCACGGGGCACGGGCGGAACTCTGGCTGGGGCCGCAGCGCGACGACGTGGTGAGCGGCCCTCGGGTCGGAGTGGCAGGCGTCGCGGGGACCGCGGCATTCCCGTGGCGCTTCTGGATCGAAGCGGATCCCACGGTTTCCCCGTTCCGATGGGGACGCGGTGCGGCCGAGGCGTCGAGTCGCGCGAACGGCTCGATGTCGGCCTGAGCTGGTGCCGTGTGCGCGATGCGAACCGCGGCGCCGGCCGTGCTAAACTGACTCTTTGTCTGCGCACACTCCTGTGCGCAGTTCGCATGCTTCCCCTTCTGCGGCCGAGAGATCGGCGGGTCGTGGTCGTGTGCAGACAAGGGATCTTGGGTGGGGCCGTCCGGCCTCACGGTATAGAAGGAGTCACATCATGGCAGCAGTGTGCCAGGTGACCGGAGCTGTTCCCGGCTTCGGACACAATGTCTCGCACTCGCACCGCCGGACGAAGCGCCGCTTCGACCCGAACGTGCAGAAGAAGACGTATTTCGTTCCCTCGCTCGGTCGTAAGATCACGCTCAACGTGTCCGCCAAGGGCATCAAGGTGATCGACGTCCGCGGCATCGAGAACGTGGTCAAGGACCTCCAGGCGAAGGGTGTGAAGCTCTAATGGCCAAGAAGGCTCAGGACGTCCGTCCGATCATCAAGCTGCGTTCGACGGCAGGTACGGGTTACACGTACGTGACGAAGAAGAACCGCCGCAACACCCCCGACCGCCTCGTGCTCAAGAAGTACGACCCGGTCATCCGTCAGCACGTCGAATTCCGAGAGGAGCGTTGATCAATGGCTAAGAAGAGCAAGATCGCTCGCAACGAGCAGCGCAAGGTCATCGTCGAGCGTTACGCCGAGCGTCGCGCCGAGCTGAAGAAGACCCTGATCGACCCGAACGCCACCGACGAGGCCCGCGAGGCCGCACGCGTCGGCCTGCAGAAGCTGCCGCGCAACGCGTCGCCGGCTCGCGTGCGTTCGCGCGACGTCATCGACGGCCGCCCCCGCGGTGTCCTCACGAAGTTCGGCATCTCGCGTGTCCGCTTCCGTGACATGGCACACCGTGGCGAGCTGCCCGGTGTCACCAAGTCGAGCTGGTAAGTCTCAGCAGACAGTCGAAAGGGGCGAGGATCTTCGGATCCTCGCCCCTTTCGCGTCCCTGCACCGCGAGCCGGGTCAGGTGATCACGCCGGATCAGGCCGTTTCCTGGACCTGCTCTCCCGCCCGCCGAGGCCCCCGAACATGTGACTGGAGTGACAAAAGTGACGCGACACGCCCAGTAATTGCCCAAAACCCGCGAAATGACGCGGAAATGAGGGTGGTCGTTGGTACATTCAAGGCGGTCGACAGACCAGGAGCATCCGCTCCGACACCCCACAACGATGCGACGGTCTTCGTCGCTGGAGGATGACATGGCTGACAAGTCCATCACCAAGACCGAGCTCGTCGCGAGCATCGCTTCCGCCACCGGCCAGAGCCAGGCCACCGTCTCCGGTGTCCTCGACTCGCTGTTCGCCACGGTCTCCGACGCTGTTGCCAAGGGCAGCAAGGTCTCCATCCCGGGCTGGATCTCCTTCGAGCAGGTCGACACCGCTGCTCGCACGGGCCGCAACCCGCAGACCGGTGCCGAGATCAAGATCCCGGCCGGCAAGCGCGTCAAGGTGACCGCTGGTTCCAAGCTCAAGGCTGCCGTCAAGTAATTCGACCGCACCTCTTCGAAGGCCGCTCCCGTTCCGACGGGAGCGGCCTTCGTGCTTTCTCATCGCCGGGCGCGCCTAGGCTGGAGGGGTGAGTTCCCGCAGCGAGTCGACGAGTCGGATTTCGGCGTATCGCGTCTCCGGCGTCGCCATCCTCCTCGTCGCCGCCCTCGTGGCCCTGGTGCTGGCGCTCCTCGTGGGCGGCGGGGCCAAGCCGCCCCTGCTGCAGGACCCCGGTCCGTTCGTGCTCTGGGGCACGCCCGTGGCCAAGCTCGTCATGAACGTCTCCGGTGCCGTCATGCTCGGCTCGCTCGTGCTCGCGCTCTTCGGTCTGCGCGCGGGGGAGCGGTCGTTCGATGCGGCTCTGAACATCGCCTCGGTCGGTGCCGCCGTGTTCACGGTGTCCGCGGGCCTCGCCGGGTTCCTGGCCTTCATGGCCGCCTTCAACCCGAAGCTCAGCATCGAGCGCGAGTTCGGCTCTCAGCTCGGCCGCTTCCTGCTGGAGCTGCCGCTGGGTCAGTCCTGGCTCATCACCACCATCTTCGGTGCCATCATCACGGTGCTGGCGTTCGCCTGGCGCTCGTGGACGCCCACGCTCATCACAGCGCTGCTCGCCGCGGCGTCCTTCCTCCCCCTCGCGACGCAGGGGCACGCCGGAGACCTCGCCGGGCACAACATGGCGGTGAACTCGATCCTGCTCCACACGATCGGCGCCGCGGTCTGGCTCGGTGGCCTCCTGCTGCTCGTGCTGCTGCGGGGGCGGACCGACGTCGACCCCGTGCGCCTCGTCGGCCGCTACTCCTCCCTGGCGATCGCCGCGTTCGCCGTGGTGGCGTTCTCGGGGGTCACGCGGTCGGTCGTCGCGATCGGGAGCTGGGAGGCCCTGTGGGCGACTCCGTACGGCTGGATCGTGCTCGCCAAGATCGCCCTCCTCGGGGGCATGGGACTGCTGGGCGCCTGGTACCGGGCCCGCCTCATCCCCAAGCTGACGGGTCAGCGCGCTGCGGGCTGGTTCTGGCTCCTGGTGCTGTGCGAGGTCGCGCTGATGGGCCTCGCCTCGGGTGCGGCAGCCGCTCTCGCACGCACGCCTCCGCCCACCGGTGAGGTCGCTGCCTTCGCCCAGACCCCCGCACAGATCCTCACCGGCTCGACGCTGCCTCCGGAGTTGACGCTGGAGCGCTGGTTCACCGCCTGGGACTTTGACGTGCTCTGGCTCGTCGCTGCCGGCTTCGGCCTGTTCCTGTACCTCGCCGGCGTGCGACGCCTGCGGCTGCGCGGCGACCGGTGGCCGATCCATCGCACCGTGTTCTGGGTGCTCGGCATGCTGTTGCTGGTCTGGGTGACCAGCGGCCCGCTCAACGCGTACCAGGAGTACCTGTTCAGCATCCACATGATGGGCCACATGATGCTGTCGATGGCCATCCCGCTGCTGATGGTCTCCGGCGCCCCCATCACGCTCGCCCTCCGCGCGATCCACAAGCGCGACGACGGCACGCGCGGTGGTCGCGAATGGATCATGTGGGCCGTGCACTCTCCGTTCGCGCGCGTCGTGACCCACCCGTTCGTCGCTGCCGCGATCTTCATCCTGTCGCTGTGGGCCTTCTACTTCACCGATCTGGTGCGGTGGTCGATGTACGAGCACCTCGGCCACGAGTGGATGGTGATCCACTTCCTGATCTCGGGCTATCTGTTCGTGATGAGCCTGATCGGCGTCGACCCCGTCCCGTACCGTCTGCCGTACCCTGGCCGTCTGATCACCCTGATCGCTGTGATGGCGATGCACGCCTTCTTCGGCATCGCCATCATGATGCAGGAAGGCCTCATGGTCGCCGACTGGTTCGGCTCGATGGGGCGCGACTGGGGTGTCGACCCGATGATGGACCAGTACGTGGGGGGCGGCATCGCATGGTCGATCGGCGAGATCCCCACCCTGATCCTCGCGATCACCGTCGCGATCCAGTGGAGCCGAAGCGACACGAAGCTGCAGAAGCGCCGCGACCGGCATGCCGACCGCACCGGGGACGCGGAGCTCGAGGAGTACAACGCCAAGCTGGCGGCCCTCGCCGAGCGCGACAGCCGCGAGGGGCGCTGACGCCGAAGCGGGGTCCGGTCAGTCGACCGGGGCTTCGCTGGGGGAGCCGACCCTGATCGATGCCGTGCCGTCCGGCAGGATCGTGATCGTCCCGTTGAGCTGGAACGGCACGTCTTCGGACAGCGGCTGGACCTTGCCGTCGAACAGCGACCTGATGTCGACGTCGACGTGGGCGACCGCGTCCGTCGACGGAATCTGCCACTGTCCGCCGTCGGGTGCGACCGTGACCCGGGGCTGGGTGGCGATCGACCACTTCGGAGCGGACGCGAGACGATTCGTGACCCGCAGGCCGAACGGGCAGGCGGTCGGCTGGAGGACCTCCTGCGTCGTGCACTCGGCGAGGAAGGACTCGACGCGCTCCTGGACCACGTCGATGAACGCCTCCGTCGGCTCGGTCTGCACATCGAGCGGCGTGATGGCCAGCGGTGTGTCCGCGAGAACCCCGTGGCCCGAGGCGGTCGAGATCGGGGTGTCGACCGTCACCGCATACAGTCCCGGTGTGAAGACGAGCAGGGGCAGCGGGTCGAGCGAGGCGGCGTCGACCCCGTCGACCGAGATCTGGCGCCTGTCGACCTCGAACCCGTTCACGGCGAACCGGTCTGCGCCACGCAGCGTCAGATCCACCACGGCCAGCGGGCTGGTGGTGAAGCGCCAGTTCGGGGTGACGCCCGCCCATCCGTCCTGCTCGATCAGGAAGGTGCTGGTTCCCGGATGGCCGCTCGCCCGGTAATCGACGGTGACGGCCGTACCGCCTTCCGCCGGCTCCTCGGAGGTGACCTTCACATCGGTCAGGGGGGCGAGCGCGGCGTGACGGAGCATGGCCTCGGACGCGGCGGGATCGATGCCGGCGGCGTCGAGGGTCTCGCGGTCGACCGCGACACCCGGCACGCGCAGCGCGTCGGCGGCGCGGCCGGAGGAGAGCAGGTCGAGGTAGCGCACCACGAATGCCGACGGTCCGTAGAACTGCTGGTAGAGCGTGGCTCCGCCTGCCCCGAGAGCGGCGACGAGCACGAGGCCGACGACGGCGAGCATCGCCAGGTCGACCCCCAGGCGCGCGCGCCGGGGCGCGCTCGCACGTGCCCGGTCCATGGCGTCAGTCTAGGAGGGCGTCCTGGGGGGACGCCGAGCGTCGGCGGCCGTGCACGGATGCCGGGACGTAGCATGGACGAGCGCCCTGTCCGTCCGCTGCCCCTGTGAGAACCGTGTCCCTTCCCGCCCTGTCCGAGGAGCAGCAAGAGCTGTTCCGGCTCATCGAGGACACCGGTGAACACGTCTTCATCACCGGACGAGCCGGGACGGGCAAATCGACCCTCCTTCAGCACTTCGCCTGGAACACGAAGAAGCAGATCGCGATCTGCGCGCCGACCGGCGTCGCGGCGCTCAACGTCGAGGGGCAGACGATCCATTCGCTGTTCCGACTTCCGATCGGCCTGATCGGAGATGCGGACATCGATCAGAACGATGCGACCCGCCGCATCCTGAATGCGATCGAGACGCTCGTGATCGACGAGATCTCCATGGTCAATGCAGACCTGATGGACGCCATCGACCGCTCGCTGCGGCAGGCACGGGGCCGCAGGGGTGAGCCGTTCGGCGGCGTGCAGGTGGTCATGTTCGGCGACCCGTATCAGCTCGCTCCCGTGCCGCCGCGCGGCGACGAGGCCCGCTACGTGCAGGACCACTACCGCTCGTTCTGGTTCTTCGATGCGAAGGTGTGGGCGGGAGGCGGCGGTGGGGCCGGCGAGTCGGATCAGGACGGCCTGTTCGCTGTCGACACGCGTGCCGAGCTGCACGTGCGCGAGCTCGTGCAGATCCATCGCCAGTCCGACGACGGGTTCAAGGCCATGCTGAACGCCGTCCGCTACGGGCGCGTCACCGCCGAGATCGCCGGGGTGCTCAACACCCAGGGCGCGCGGACGCCGCCCGATCCCGAGCCGGGTGAAGTGCCGATGATCACGCTCGCCACGCGCAACGACATCGTGAACAGCATCAACAGCCGACACCTGGCTGCACTGCCGGGTAAGGAGCAGACCGCGCGCGCAGAGGTGAGCGGAGACTTCGGGAGGGGCGAGGCCGCGCTCCCCGCCGAGTCGGAGCTGAAGCTCAAGGTCGGCGCGCAGGTCATGTTCCTGCGCAACGACACCGCGATGTCTGGCGAGCCGCCGCGCTGGGTCAACGGCACGATCGGGACGGTGGTGCGCATCCTCGGAAGTGCCGTGCGGGTCGACATCGACGGCGAGGAAGTCGACGTCGAGCCCGCCGTATGGGAACGGTTCCGCTACGCGTACGACCAGAACACCAAGAAGCTCACCCGCGACGTGGTGGCCGAGTTCACGCAGTTCCCGCTGCGGCTGGCGTGGGCGGTCACGATCCACAAGTCGCAGGGCAAGACCTACGAGCGCGCGATCATCGACCTCGGCTCCGGAGCGTTCGCACCGGGACAGACGTACGTGGCTCTCAGCCGACTGACCTCGCTCGAGGGGCTCTACCTGTCGCGTCCGCTGCGCCCCCGCGACATCCGCGTGGACGAGGACGTGCGTCGGTTCATGCGCGACGCCTGGCTGGCCGCATCGACGCCGGAGCTGCCGAAGAGCTGAGCGCGGGTCAGGCGGCGGCGCGTGCGCGGTCGAGGTCTTCGAACAGCTCGGTGTTGAAGCGGTAGGCGAGCAGCACCTCGTCGATCACGCGCTCGCGCTCGGCATCGTCCCACGGCGCGGCGTCGAGCTGCTCGCGGTACACGTCCTTGAACGCGGCGGGGTCGGCGATGTCGTCGAACAGGTAGAAGCCGATGCCGTTGGTCTCGAAGCCGAAGCGGCGAGCCATCACGCGTCCGATGAAGATCCCGCCGGACAGGTCGCCGAGGTAGCGGGTGTAGTGGTGCGCGACGAAGCCGCCGGCCCAGGTGGCGCCGACCTGCCGGATGCGGTCGACGTAGCGCTGCGTCGTCGGCAGGGCGACGATCCGCTCGCGCCAGTCGGCTCCGAGCAGAAACTCGAGGTCGGCTTCGAGCGCCGGGAGCCGGGTGAGCTTGTCGGTGATGAAGACGGAGGCCACGGGATCCTGGCGCATGCGGTCACCTGCGGATTCGAGCGCCTCGTAGATGAAGTAGTGCTGAGCGACGAGCGAGATGTAGTCCTCGCGAGACCCTTCGCCCTTCAGGAGGTCGGACATGAAGCCGGCGGTCTCGCTGCGGGAGTGCGATCCGGACGAACGCTCGCGCAGGGCGGCGGAGAAGGAGAGGATCTCGGGCATGAGGCAAGTGTAAGGCTTGCCTTACCTCAGGGGAAGTCCGAGTCGGCAGGCGTGCGCAGTCGTCAGGCGTGCGGTCGGGGCTCGACGCCCAGGCGCGCGCACGCGGCGTCGTAGAGTGCCACGACCTCCCGGCGCACGGACGGGCGGTCGGCGATCGGACCGCCGGGCCACGGCACGCGCAGCTCGGTCACGATGCCGTCGCGGGTGATGTCCCATGTCCCCGCCTCGCCGTCGAATCCGGTCATGACGGAGTCCGTGATGTGCGCGTCCGAGGTGTCGGCGAAGGCTCGTGCGATGAGCAGGTTGTCGTCGGTGTGGTCGCCGTTCATGTGGCGGAGGACGGCGGTGATCACGTCTGCATCGAAGGTGTGGGGCACGCTCCCCACCCTATGTCGACCTCCGACCCCGTCGCGGGGCCGACTTTCAGCATCGGCGCTCTAGACTCGGGAGACACGTCTTCGGGGGTTCTATCCATGCAGCTTCTCTCGTCGCGCCGGTGGCGCGCCGCAACGGCGACGGCGGCCGTGCTCGCTCTCGTCCTCACCGGATGCTCTTCCGAGGAGTCCTTCTCCTACACGCCTCCCGCTCAGGTAGACGGTTCGCTCCCTGACGACACCGTCGCCGCGATGCAGGCGGCCGTCGAGAACGCGATCACCGCGTCCGGCGCGTCGGGCGCCATCGTCGGCGTCTGGGCGCCCTGGAGCGGAAGCTGGGTGGCGGGCATCGGCACTCAGGATCGCGAGGGTGGAGCCGAGCTGTCGACAGACATGTCCTTCCGCATCGCGGACGTGACCCGTCTGATGACCTGCGACGTCCTCTACGCCCTCGCCGACCGGAAGGTGGTCGAGCTGGACGCGAACGTCGCCGACTACGTCTCCGGTGTCGCTGACATGCGCGAGGAGGGTATCACCCTCCTCGACCTCTGCAACGGGACCAGCGGTGCCGGGTCCTCCGAGGAGACCGTGAAGTCGGCCTGGCTGAACACCCCCGACCGGGTGTGGTCCCCGCTGGAGCTTGCGGGCTTCGGCCTGGCACGCGACCGGGTCGCACCGCACACGACGTTCCGCGACTCCGACGCCGGCTACCTGCTGCTCGGCCTTGCTCTCGAACGCGCCTCGGGCATGACGGCCTCCGAACTGATCGCGGAGTACGTCACAGAGCCGCTCGGACTCTCGGACACCTCGCTGCCGGGACCGACCCCAGGGAAGCCGGGAAGCGGGGAGTCCCTGAACGGACACTTCCTGAACGCCGTCGAGGGCGGATACGACTGCGCGGCACCCGTCGACATCAGCACGCTGTCGTCGAGCACGGGCTTCACCGATTCGGGCGTCGTGTCGACCATCACCGATCTCGGCCGGTATGCGCAGGCCGAAGCCCAGCAGGCGCTGCGCACGAAGGACAAGCCTGACCGCTTCGGCGACCCGTTGCCGGCCAGAGACGGCGCACCGTCTTGGTACCAGGCCACCGGTGGCGCCTACCTGGTCGGTTCGATGATCGGCCAGCACGGGTGGACCCCGGGTTACGCCACCGCGGCATACTCCGACCCGGCGACCGGATTCACCGTGGCCGTCGTGCTCAACGACTCCACGGGTGGAGCGCTGTTCGCCCAGCAGCTCTCGTGGGAGCTCGCCGCCATCGCGTCGAAGGCCCCGGCAGCGGCCGGTCAGACGGCACCGGAGTTCGGGCTGCCGTTCACGGCGGAGCAGTACCACCAGGGCACGGCCGAGGCCGCGCTCCCGTGCGTGGCCCCGCCCGCCGCCGAGTGAGCCGCTCCGACTGACAGTCGCGCGAAGGGGTGACGATGGCGATCATCGACAATGCGATCTACGTGGATGGCGTCCGCACCGAGAACCCGGTGACGCTCAGCGAGACCTTCGAGCGCATGCGCGAGCGCGGCGGCATGGGCTGGATCGGCCTCTACCGGCCGAGCGAGGAGGAGATCCGCGCGGTCGCCGACGAGTTTGGCATCCATGCGCTCGTCGTGGAGGATGCCCTCTCCGGTCATCAGCGCGCCAAGCTCGAGCGCTACGGTGACGTGCTGTTCATGGTGCTGCGGCCCGCCCGATACCTCGATGACGTCGAAGAGGTCGAGTTCGGCGAGGTGCACGTCCTCGTCGGGCCGGACTTCGTCGTGACGATCCGGCACGCGGAAGCCCCCGATCTCGGTCGTGTCCGACGGCGCCTCGAAGCCGACACCGCGCTCCTCTCCCACGGTCCGGAGGCCGTGCTCTACGCCATCCTCGACGAGGTCGTCGACGAGTACACGCCAGTGCTCGCCGGCCTCGAGAACGACATCGACGAGATCGAGAGCCAGCTGTTCGAGGAAGACACCGACGCCACGCAGCGCATCTACGACCTGGGCAGGGAGGTCATCGACTTCCAGCGTGCAACGCAGCCGCTCTCGGGAATGCTCGAGGCGCTCCTGCGCGGGTCCGACAAGTACGAGGTGGGCGAGGAGCTGCGTCGCTACCTTCGCGACGTGCTGGATCACACTCTGCGCGTGAGCGACCGCGCGACCACGTTCCGCACCGTGCTCGACAACGCGCTCACGGTGGAGTCGACCATCGTCGCGCGTCGCCAGAACGAGGAGATGCGGCGGATGACGGAGCTCAGCATCCGTCAGAACGACGAGGTCAAGAAGATCTCGGGGTGGGCGGCCATCCTGTTCGCCCCGACGCTCGTCGGCACGATCTACGGCATGAACTTCGACCACATGCCCGAACTGCACTGGCTGCTCGGCTACCCCATGGCGATCGCGATGATGGTCGCGCTGGGCTTCGGCCTCTACGCCGCGTTCAAGCGCAAGGGCTGGCTCTAGGCGCCGTCGCGGTGGCCGGAGCTGTCCGGAATCGTATGCTCGGCGACGGTTCCTCTCCTTGCCGACGAACCAGGCACCGGCGACGATGAGCGGATGAACGCTCACTCCGACACCGCCCTGCTCGTCGTCGATGCGCAGGAGTCGTTCCGTCAGCGCGCCGATGACTGGGCGACCACCGCGAACCCCGCCGTGCTCGAGAACATCGCACTCCTCGTCGCGCATGCCCGTCGCGTGGGGGACGAGGTCGTC
Source organism: Microbacterium sp. WHRI 7836 (assembly GCF_040223885.2). Classification (NCBI taxonomy): domain Bacteria; kingdom Bacillati; phylum Actinomycetota; class Actinomycetes; order Micrococcales; family Microbacteriaceae; genus Microbacterium; species Microbacterium sp. WHRI 7836. The sequence goes on along the minus strand of NZ_CP168171.1, from coordinate 3,499,494 downwards.
TGGATCACCCACTCCGAGCCCGGGTCCGGCGGCGTGTTCGACCCGGTCAACGGGTTCGTGCGCGTGATCGACGCTCTCGAGCCTCTCGCCTCGGAGCCGGCGCTGACGAAGACCACCATCAACGCCTTCGCGTCGACCGACCTCGAGGAGAGGCTGCGCCGCGACGGCATCCGCCGGCTGGTGGTGTGCGGCATCCGCACCGAGCAGTGCTGCGAGACGACGACTCGGGTGGCGGCCGACCTCGGCTTCGAGGTCGAGTTCATCACGGACGCCACCACGACGTCGTCGATCCCGGCGGCGGGTGCTCTGGCGGCGGTGTCGGGGGAGGACATCATGCGACGCACCGAGAGCATCCTCGCCGCCCGCGGCTTCGCCACGATCGGGAGCACGCGGGAGCGGGTGGGCGCATCCGTGGATGAGGCGCCCGCCGCGCCGTGACCCTGAGCAGGGGGACTCAGTCCTCGGGGTCGGCCTCTGGCATGCCGGGCCCCGGGCCCGGACGCACCGGCGCCTCGGGGGCGATGTCGATGCGGGTGTTGCCGTCGTGCTCGGTGACCTCGACGCGGGGGGCGGCGTCGGCCTCGGTGGCGTCGGGGGCTGACGTCAGCTGATCGTGTCGCTTCTCCGCGCTCGTCATCTCGTCGTCCGACGTGTGTTCAGGCGTGCTCATGGTTCTCCTTCTGGTCGCCGGCGGGCTCTCCGCCGGAGGGGGCGTTCTTCTTCTCCGCTTGTCTTCTGCTCCAGCGCGCCAGCGCGTAGAGCATGCCGCCGACCGCGAGCAGGATCGCCCCGAAGAGCCACACCGCAGGTCGCTGCTGGGTGAGCAGCAGGATGCAGGAGGCGATCCCGAGCACGGGCACGAAGGTCCAGACACGGAAGTGGTCGTGCTCGACGCGGTCGCGACGCAGCACCAGCACGGAGACGTTGACGCTCAGGAAGACGACGAGGAGCAGCAGCACCACGGTCTCGGCGAGGGTGGCCAGATCGCCGACGAGTGTCAGGCCCATCGCCACGAGGGTGGTGGTGAGGATCGCGACCCATGGGGTCTTGCGCTTCGGGAGCACGCGTCCGAGAGCGGAGGGAAGCAGCCCCTGCTCCGCCATGCCGTAGGTGAGACGGCTGACCATGATCATCGTGAGCAGGGCGCCGTTGGCCACGGCGACGAGCGCGATCAGGCTGAACAGCCACGACGGGATGCCTGCTCCCGTCGCCTCGACCACGGCCAGCAGCGGGCCGCTCGACTCCTGCAGCTCGGCGGGCGACAGGGCGATCGAGCTCGCGAGACCCACCAGGATGTAGACGGCGCCGGCGGTGATGAGGGCTCCGAACAGGGCGCGGGGATACGTGCGACGCGGGTTCTTCACCTCTTCGATCATGTTGGCGGAGGTCTCGAAACCCACGAAGGAGTAGTAGGCGATGACCGCTCCGGACAGCACGGCGATGGCGACGCCGGTCCCCTCAGGGCCCTCGACGGTGCGGGAGGCATCGCCGCCGCCGCCGAAGAAGAAGACCGCCACCACGGCGATCACGATCACCAGGCCGCTGAGCTCGATCGCGGTCATCACGAGGTTGGCGCCCATGGATTCGCGGATTCCGCGGGCGTTGAGGAGGGCGACGAGTGCGAGGAAGGCGATCGCGACAGGGATGGTGGGCAGGTCGAGGAAGGTGCCAAGGTAGTCGCCGGCGAACGCGATGGCGAGTCCGGCCGCGCTGGTCACGCCCGCCGCGAGCATGCTGAACCCCACCAGGAACGAGACGAGGGGGCTGTGGAACGCGCGCTCCGCGAACACGGCAGCGCCCCCAGCGCGAGGGTACTTGGTCACGAGCTCGGCATACGATCCGGCCGTGAGCATGGCGAGCAGCAATGCCAGGAGCAGCGGGGCCCACAGCATCCCCCCGACCTTCTCGGAGAGCACACCCATCAGCGCGTAGATGCCCGCACCCCAGCACATCGCCGAGGATGAACGCGAACAGGAGGGGGCCGGTGATCGCTCTCCGCAGGCGGGTCGGGGATTCGGCCTGCGGCGCGGTCTCGGTGGTCATGCGAGCAGGCTAAACGGGCGCTCAACGGTCCGACCACGGGGTTGACATGGCCGGACCGGACCACGAGGCAGGCGGCCGTCTTCCGTGCCTCCGCCCCGGAGTACTCAGCGGATTCACAGAAAGTCCGCGCGGCTCCCGGAATCGCGGCCGGCGCGGCGATATCCTCGGTGCCGCACGAGGGGCGGACCGGCCGGATGCGCGGGCTTCCTCTCTCGAACTCCCAAGACAAGGGGCTCTCTCATGACCGGTACCGCACGCAAGGCGCTCGCAGAAGCGATCGCCACCTTCCTCTTCGTCCTCGCGATCATCGCGGCAGTGAACAGCGACAGCCCGCTGACTCCGCTCGCGATCGGTTTCACCCTGATGGTGCTCGTGTTCTCGACGGGCCACATCTCCGGTGCTCACCTCAACCCGGCCGTCTCGGTCGGTGTCTTCCTGCGCGGCGGCCTCAGCGTCGTCGACTTCATCAGCTACCTCATCGCCCAGTTCGTCGGTGGTGCGGTCGCTGCGCTCGTCAGCATGTCCGTGTGGCCGGCGGGCGAGAAGGCCATGGTCATCGAGGTCGGCCCGGCGTTCCTGGTCGAGGCGCTCTTCACGCTGATCCTGGTGTGGGTCGTGCTCAACACGGCCACGTCGAAGGACACCGCCGGCAACTCGTTCTACGGGCTCGCGATCGGTGCGACCGTGTTCGTCGGTGCGGCGACCGTCGGATCGATCTCCGGTGGTGGCTTCAACCCCGCCGTCGCACTCGGCCTCTCGGTGAGCGGCCACTTCGCGTGGAGCTCGCTGTGGCTCTACATCGTCGCCCCGGTCGTCGGTGCCGTGATCGCGGCGATCCTGTTCCGCGTGCTCAACACGGACGACGCCAAGAAGATCGCCGCCGCGGAGTAACCACCGCTGCATGCACGAAGCGCCGCATCCTCTCCGGGGGTGCGGCGCTTCTGCGTGGGGCGGCAAGCATCCGTCGTCAGAGTCCGCCGTGCGGGGGATGCTCGTGGGGGCGACGGCTCGTAGCGGTGGTGAGCACGATCTTCCCGGATGCGCGTCCGGCGATGGACCTCGTGTATGCCGCTCTGACCTCCTCGAGCGGGTGCACGGAGTCGATCGGCATCTCGACGCGACCGTCGGCGATCAGCTGCGCGATGATCCCGAGCTCTTCGGTGCCGGCAGCCGACCCTCCGACGCCCCGGACCGGATGCCGCGCGCGGGCGTCGTAGTCGGCGATCGTGTTGATGCGGTCGGCGGGAACGCCGAGTGCGAGAGCCAGCTCGACCGAGCCGTGGCCGACCGTGTCGAGGACGGCGGTGATGCCCTCCGGCGCGGCGGCGCGGAGCAGATCCGCGAGAGCAGGCCCGTAGGGGAAAGGCTCGATGCCGAGGCGGCGCAGCAGGGGGTGATTCCTCGGGCTGGCCGTTCCGAGCACGCGGGCCCCGCGCAGCACGCAGAGCTGGGCGGTGAGGATGCCGACACCACCGGCTGCACCGCTGACGAGGACGACATCACCCGCGGTGATCCCCAGTGACCGCACACTGGCGACGGCTGTGCGGCCGGTGACGTTGAGGGCGCCTGCTTCGACGAGACCGAGACCTGCGGGAACCTCGACCAGCACGGCGGGGTCGATCACGAGGTGGTCCGCCTGCGCGTGGTAGCGGAGCCCACCGAACACCGCATCGCCGATCCGCCAACCGCGCGCGTCGTGAGCCCGGGCTTCGCCCGCCCCATCGCCGAGCGCCTGGATCGTGCCGGAGAAGTCGTAGCCGTTGCCTGAAGGGAGGCTGCGCTCGTAGGGATCGTGCATCGGCCGTCCGCTGAACAGCTTCCAGTCCACCGGGTTCACTCCGGCGGCCGCTATGCGGACGAGCACTTCGCCGCGGGCCGGGCGCGGTACCGCTCGACGTTCGAGTTCGAGCACCTCGGGGCCGCCGAAACGGCGGAACACGACGCGTCGTGATGTCGTGTCCGCCGGTTCGGATGCCATGAGGCCAGCCTAGGAGCCGGTGAGGGTCCGGGCGCGGCTCAGTCGACGGGCACGGGTGTGGTCGCGGTGGGGGTCGCCTCGCGGGTCGCGGTGCTCCGCGCACGCGCGGCGGCGGCGACCATCACGATCAGGGCGATGGCGGTGAGGATCGCGCCCAGCCAGATCGGGGAGGTGTAGCCGAGTCCTGCGGAGATGCCGAGTCCGCCCGCCCAGGCGCCGAGTGCGTTGCCGACGTTGAACGCGCCGATGTTGGCCCCGGAGGCGAGGGTCGGAGCGCCTCCGGCGTACTTCATGACACGGCTCTGCAGCCCGGGAACGGTGCCGAATCCGAAGCCGCCCATCAGGAACAGGGCGATGATCGTCGCGATGCCGGACTGCGCTGACATCGCGAACACGGCGAGGACGACGACGAGTGCGGCGATGAAGATCAGGAGAGTACGGTCGATCGCGCGGTCGGCGAGACGCCCGCCCAGCCAGTTGCCGAGCACGAGGCCGGCGCCGAAGAGCACCAGCAGCCACGGCACGGCGGACGACGCGAATCCGCTCACCTCGGTCAGCGTGTAGGCGATGTAGGTGAAGGCGCCGAACATCCCGCCGAACGCGAGGATCGTGATGACGAGCGAGAACCAGACCTGTCCCGAACGGAACGCCGCCAGCTCCCCGCGGAGGCTCACCTGTTCGGTGGGGCGGGGGAGGCGCGGCACGAGCAGGGCGATACCGATGAACGCCAGCACGCCGATGCCCGAGATCGCCCAGAAGGTCGAGCGCCATCCCAGCTCCTGGCCGAGGAAGGTGCCGAACGGCACTCCGAAGACGTTCGCGGCAGTGAGGCCGGTGAACATGATCGCGATCGCGCCGGCCTTCTTCTCGGGGGCGACCAGGCCGGCGGCGACCACGGAGCCGATGCCGAAGAACGCGCCGTGACAGAGGGCGGCGACGATGCGGCCGACCATCGCTGTGCCGTAGTCGTCCGCGAGCGCGGTGAGCACGTTGCCGATGATGAAGAGCACGATCAGACCGAGCAGCACGGGCTTCCGGGGCAACCGCGTGGCCGCTGCGGTGAGCACGAGTGCACCGACGACGACGGCGAGTGCGTAACCGGAGATGAGCCAGCCGGCAGCCGACTCGGTGACCCCGAAGTCTCGGGCGACGTCGGGGAGCAGGCCCATGATCACGAATTCGGTGAGCCCGATGCCGAACGCCCCGATGGCGAGGGCGATCAGTCCTAGAGGCATGACGACTCTCCTGATAGATTGGAGGGAATGTTTGCAGGCGCGGCATATTGCGCGTCGAAGGACAATGATTGCACACGCAAGTATATGGCGCAAGCAACTATCGCGGAGGGTGGCCATGGGAATCGGTGACGACGCCGTCGAGGTGCGCGCACAGGGGTGGCGCACGCTCGCCGCGCTGCACGGGCTGATCGAGACTGCTCTCGAGCGGCGCCTGGGTGAGACGGTCGAGCTCTCCGTGGTCGAGTACACCGTGCTCGATGCCCTCGATCGCCAGGACGGGTGGCACATGCGCATGCAGCAGCTCGCCCGTGCGGCAGCCCTGAGCCCCAGCGCCACCACGCGGCTGGTGAACCGGTTGGAGGATCGAGGCCTCCTCACGCGCATCCTCTGCGCCGACGACCGTCGCGGCATCTACACCGAACTCACTCCCGCCGGCCGCGAGCTGTACGAACGCGCGCACCCCATCCACGATGCGGCGCTCGAGCAGGTGCTGGAGGAAGCAGCGGCGCAGCCCGAGCTCGCTCCCGTAGTCGATGCGCTGCACGGCGTCGCACTCCCTGTGCTGACCGCCGGCTGAGCGGAGCTCCGTGAGCGCTCTCGATCCGGCACCCCGCCGCACCCTCCTCGTCGGCTACGGCAAGCTCGCCGCCCGCCTCGCGCCGCTGCTTCTCGCCCGCGGCGAGGAGGTGATCGCGCTCCGACGCACCGAGGGAGCACTTCCCGACGGGGTCCGGGGCATCGCCGCCGACCTGGCGCACCCGTTGCCGACTTCTCTCGAGCGGGTCGACGCGGTGCTCGTCACGCTGCCGCCCGGCGATACCGAGACCTCTTACCGCACTGCTCTGGGGCACCTCGCGTGCGCCCTCCCGGATCCTCCCGCCCGGACGGTCTTCGTCTCCTCGACAGGGGTGTTCGAGGGGGCGGATCCCGATCATCCTCTGACGGAGGAGGACGAGCCGACGCCGACGACACCGCGATCGCGCGGACTCGTCGACGGCGAGAGGGCCGCGGTGGAGCTCTTCGACGCCGTCGTCGTGCGCCCGGCTGGCATCTACGGGCCGGGGCGGGATTTCCTGGTGCGGAAGGTGCGCGAGGGCGCGGCCGTCGATCATTCCCGCCGCACGAACCGCATCCACGAGAGCGACCTCGTGCGCACCCTCGACCTGCTGCTGCGGATGGACGACCCGCCTCGCGTGCTGCATGCCGTCGACCAGGGCCCCGCTCCACTCGGAGACGTCGTGCGGTTCCTCGCCGCACGGCTGAATGCGCAGGTGCCGCCGGATTCGGGGCCGGCCGGACCGCGCGGCGTCGTGTACGACGGGACTCTGTTGCTCTCCCTCCTCGGTGGCCTGGAACACCCGACGTACGAGTCGGGCTACGCGCGGATGGTCGACACCGCCTGACGGGGGCCGCACCGGATCTCCGCGACGGCGTCTAGCCTGAGGGCATGACCAGCGCACCTGCACGCACCGCCCTCGAGGTCGTCGACTGGCGACGTCGGGTGTTCGCCCTGTACGACGCCGTGCGCGGCGCCGACTCCGCGGAGGAAGCGCACGAGCTCTGGCGGATCGAGCGCGACGATCTGATGCTCCACCACCCGGCGACGCCGCTGCTGCCCGAGGACCGAGCGCTGTTCGAGGGGCTGCCGATCGCCTCGTACGACGCGCAGTGGCGCTTCGAGCTGCCGATCCTCCCCGCCGACCCCGGGGGATTCGACTTCGCGACCGGCACCGACGGCATCGTGCCCTTCGAGCGGATCGGGCGCGTGGAGGTGCCGGATGCGGGGTCGCTCGATGTCTGGCGACTGACCACTTACGGCGGCGGGCTCTTCGTGCCCGTGCGCGATGCGCTCGCCGGTGGCGTCGGCGGGACCTACGGCGGCGGACGCTATCTCGTCGACACGATCAAGGGCGCCGATCTCGGGGCCGATGCGGCGCGTGGCACGATCGTGCTCGACTTCAACTTCGCCTACAACCCCTCGTGCGCGTATGACCCGGCTTGGGCGTGCCCGCTCGCGCAACCGGGCAATGTGCTCTCCGTTCCGGTCCCCGTCGGCGAGATGTACGGCGGCGCGGGCGTCTGAGTGCCCCGTCGGCGGGCGCTCCCGGGCGATGCGGAAACGACTTTGTGACGAATCCGCCGGCACATCCGTCCTATCTCCGAGCGAGCGTTTCGCTCCCGGCGGGAGTTCCACACGGGACCCACGGCCGGTCTTCAGATCGAGATGGGACACCTCATGGCAAATCAGGACCAGACCACCCCCGCTCCGGCCGAGAAGGAGCTCGCACAGGCCGCTCCGAAGGCCGCCGGCGCTTCCGCGTCGCGCGTCGACCGGTCGAGCGGATTCTCCTCTTCGCGCGTCCCCGCCGACGAGAACGCCGCGGGCAAGACCACCATCGCCGACGGTGTCGTGGCCAAGGTCGCCGGCATCGCCGCGCGTGAGGTCGCCGGCGTCTACGCACTCGGTGGCGGAGGCGCACGCGCCTTCGGCGCCATCCGCGACGTGATCAACGCGACCGACCTCGCGCAGGGCGTGAAGGTCGAGGTCGGCGACACGCAGGCAGCGGCCGACCTGACCATCGTCGTCGAGTACCCGGCGCCCATCCAGGACGTCGCCAACAACGTCCGTGCCGCTGTCGCCGGTGCGATCAGCCGTCTGGTCGGTCTCGAGGTCGTCGAGGTCAACGTCGAGGTCAACGACGTGCACGTGCCCGGTGACGACAGCGACGACAACGAGGAGTCGCGCGTCTCATGAGCGCCACAACGGTCGGCGCCCTGATCGGCGCACTGCTGGCCCTCGCCGCCCTGCTGTTCGGGTTCTGGGGATTCCTCCTCATGGCTCTCTTCGCGGGCATCGGGGCGCTCGTCGGCCGGATCGCCTCCGGCAAGCTCGACGTCCGCGGACTCGCCGACGTCTTCACGGGGCGGCGAACCTCCTGATGGGTGCCGACCAGCACATCGCCGGCGGCGCGCTCTCCGGAGCCGCCGCCGGCGGGGCCGCCGTCCGCGGTCGCGTCGAGGTGAAGGACCGCGTCTACCGCACCGTCACCGAGAAGGCGTCCGCGACGTTGATCGGGGTGCCTCGCAGCGACGTGAAGGTCGATGTCGCGGAGCACCCGCGCGGGGTCACCGTGCGCATCGCCACGCCCCTTCCCGTCCCGAGCCTGGACGACACGGCAGCGATCGCTCGGGCCGTGCCCGTCCTGGAGCGGGCACGTGAACTGCAGGAACAGCTGCAGCAGAACCTGAGCACGATCCTCGGGCGCAACGTCATCCGCATCAACCTCACCGTCACCGGTGCCGTCATCCCGGAAAGGAGACGAGTGCAATGAGCACCCCGGTCCTGCGCCGCGTCATCCGACGCGAGACGCACTCGCCGCGAACCGTCGCGATGTTCGTCGCGGTCGTCCTGCTCATCCTCGCCCTCGCGTACATCGGACTCGAGATCGTGCTGAGCCTCGCCGCGCAGCCCGCCCTCCTGGTCGGTCCTGCCGCAGCGGCGGGCTGGTTGATCGGTTTGCCCACGGCACAGCCCGCCGGTCTCGTGATCGCCGGCAGTGTCGTGCTCGCCCTCATCGGACTGGTCTTCATCGTGCTCGCCGTCACACCGGGACGACTGTCGAGGCATGTCCTCGATGCGGGTGGACGCGCGGTCGTCGTCGACAACGGCGTGATCGCCAGCGCCCTGGCCCAGCACCTCGCCGAGGAGACGGGTCTCGCCCGCGACAGCATCACCGTCGGTGTCGGACACCGCACCGTCGACGTGACCGTGCGGCCCGGCATCGGAGTGCCGCTGGACAAGGCCGACGTGCAGGCGGCGGCCGAAGCGGAGCTGCAGACGTACCGGCTGACCGACAAGGTGCGCACCCGCGTGCGCATCGAGCGTCCCACCGAGAAGGAAGACGAGCTGTGAACAACACGAATCGTGCGTTGAACCGCATCCTGCTGCTGATCATCGGGCTGCTGTTCCTCGCCCTCGGTGCGGTGGGCATCGCCATCATGAGCTGGCCCACCCTGTCGGACATCTGGACCGCGGCGGGCAAGGACGCCCGGTCCTGGCTCGACCAGGCCATCGCCGCGACCGCGATCGCCGGTGGCGGCCTGTCGTGGATCGGCATCGGCGCGGTCGCAGCGATCGTGGTCGTGATCGTGCTGCTGATCCTCGCGCTCACGAGCATCGCGGGGCGTCGGTCGAAGACGGTGCTGCGTTCCAGCGGAGCGCAGAACCCGCTGGGTCGGGTGACCGTGAACGAGTCGTTCGTCTCCGACGCCGTGAAGAACTCCCTCACCACCCGCGATGAGGTTCTGTCCGCGCAGGTCACCGCCAATGACATCCGTCGCCGTCCTGTGCTGCACGTGGCTGTGACGCCGCGTCAGAACACCGATCCGCGAGAGCTCGTCGACCACGTCGATCGCCTCCTCGCCAACCTCGCCGTACTGACGGGGCGCGACACCGACACCTTCGTCTCGGTGCACACGAGCCTGCGGGCTCGCCTCGCCCACGACCAGCGTCGGCTCTCCTGACCCGACGCTCCTCCGCAGCCCCCAGAAAGCAGGCATCATGCGCAACAAGATCCTCCTCATCGTCGGCGTCGCCTTCGTCGCGTACGTGTTCGGGAGCAGGGCGGCGACGGTGCAGATCAACAAGGGTGAGTCGGTGAGGCATCAGCTGGTGCGGATGTGGAACGACCCGAAGGCCAGGAAGCAGCGCCGGAAGACGGCGGAGAGAGCGGCGAAGAAGGCGCTCAAGCGCTGAAGCCCTCGAGCGCTGAAAGCCCGACGCGGCGACCGGCTCGCTCTCAGGCCGGTCGCGCGGTCGACTCCCGCACGACGAGCTCGGGCTGGAACACCACGCGTTCCCGCCCGGCGTGACCGCCGGCTTCTCGCAGCATCAGATCGACGGCCGTGTATCCGATGAGTTCGGCGGGCTGGCGGATCGACGAGAGCGGGACCACGGCGGCGGCCGCGAAGTCGATGTCGTCGTAGCCGATGAGGGCGATCTCGTCCGGGACCCGGATGCTGCTGCGCATCATGAGTGCTTGCAGTACCCCCATCGCGAGGAGGTCGTTCGCGGCGAAGACGGCATCGGGTCGATCTTCGGGTGCGCGTGCGCTGAGGGTCTCGCCGGCGGCACGGCCCGAGAGCACGCTCAGCGAATCGGTCAGGATCACTTCGAGGGAGATGCCGGCCTCGTTCGCGGCTCTGCTGGCTCCCTCCAGGCGGTCGACCACCTGTCGGATGCCCATCGGACCCCCGACGAAGGCGATGCGTCGTCGTCCCTGCGCCGCGAGATGCTGCACGGCGAGGTAGCCACCGCCGACGTCGTCGACCGATACCGAGGAGAAGCTCTCGTCGGCGACTTCCCGGTCGACGAGCACCACGGTGGTGCCGCGATCGCGCAGACGTCGCAATCGCGGGAGGTCGTCGGCGAGCGGAGAGATGAGCAGACCGGCGATGCGCTGCTCCTCGAAGAGGTCGATGTAGGCGCGCTCGCGTTCGACCTTCTCGTCGCTGTTGCCGAGTGTGACCGTCATCCGCGCCTCGGCGGCCCGTTCCTCGGCGCCACGGGCGATGTCGGTGAAGAACGGGTTGCGCACGTCGAGCACGACCAGGCCTATCGAGCGACTGTGTCCTGCGCGCAGCTGCCTGGCGGCGTCGTTGCGCACGAAGCCGAGCTTCTCGATCGCCGCTGTGACGCGTTCGACGGTGGCGGGAGACACCTTGTCCGGGTGGTTCAGGACGTTCGAGACGGTCCCGACCGAGACGGATGCGGCGAGTGCGACATCTCGAACACTGACGACCACGGCGTGATTCCTTTCCGCGCCATCCGCGAAACCTGTCCCTGAAACGTACCACCGACCAAACCGTGACTTGACAGGAAGCCAGCGAGAGTCATAAATTTCAGATGCTCCGCTCTTTAAAACGATTCAATCCGCAGGGATGATCCTGCAGCTTAGGTCCGATCGATGACGATTCCCTCTGATACCTCCGGTGCTCCGCCGGCGCTCGAACTCCGCGACATCCGCAAGTCGTTCGGCGCGGTGGTCGCCCTCCGTTCCGGGACGCTGTCGGTCGACGGCGGGTCCATCCACGCCCTGGTCGGCGAGAACGGCGCGGGCAAATCCACCCTCGTGAAGATCGTCGCCGGTCTCTACCAGCGCGACGACGGGGTGTTCCGGTTCCATGGAGAGGACGTGGACTTCTCCTCCACCGCGCAGTCCAAGAGCGCGGGCGTCGCGGTGATCTATCAGGAGCCGACGCTGTTCCCCGATCTGTCCGTCACCGAGAACATCTTCATGGGCCGACAGCCGACCGGGCGCTTCGGCCGTATCGACCGCAGGGGGATGCGCCACGAGGTCGAGCGCCTCTTCACCCGGCTCGGGGTCACCATCGATCCCGACCGTCCGGCGGAGGGTCTGTCCATCGCCGATCAGCAGGTCATCGAGATCGCGAAGGCCGTCTCGCTCGACGCGAGTCTGCTCGTCATGGACGAGCCGACGGCCGCGCTCTCCGGCGTCGAGGTCGAGCGGCTCTTCACGATCGCGCGGAGTCTGCGCGACGAGGGTCGTGCGCTCATCTTCATCTCGCACCGCTTCGACGAGGTGTTTTCACTCTGCGACACCGTCACGGTCATGCGGGACGGTGCGTACATCGCCACCAGCGCGATCGCCGACACCTCGGTCGAGGAGATCGTGCACCAGATGGTCGGTCGCGAGGTGACCGAGCTGTTCCCCAAGCAGCAGACGACCGTCGGCGCGCCGCTGCTGGTGGTCGAGAACCTCACCAGTCCCGGCGTCTTCCACGACATCTCCTTCACCGTGTGCGCGGGCGAGATCGTCGGTCTCGCCGGCCTCGTCGGAGCCGGACGCAGCGAAGTGGTGCGTGCCGTCTTCGGCGTCGACCCGTACCGCGAGGGCTCCGTCACGATGCAGGGCGCACGCATCCCCCGCAGCCGACCCACCGAGGCCATGCGTGCGGGCCTCGCCCTCGTGCCCGAGGACCGCCGCAAGCAGGGGCTCGTGATCGAATCGGGCGTCGGCGGCAACATCACCCTCTCCATCCGCCGCCAGCTCGCGAAGCTGGGGTTCCTCACCACCGGCATCGAGAACCGCGCTGCCCGGGAATGGGCGACCAGGCTCGAGGTCAAGACGCACGCCCTCGACACGGTCGCGGCGACACTCTCCGGTGGGAACCAGCAGAAGGTCGTCCTCGCCAAGTGGCTCGCCACGAAGCCGAAGGTGCTCATCATCGACGAACCGACCAGAGGGATCGACGTCGGCACCAAGTCGGAGGTGCACCGACTGCTCTCCGAGCTCGCGGGGCAGGGGATGGGGATCCTCATGATCTCATCCGAGCTGCCGGAGGTGCTCGGCATGGCTGACCGCGTCCTCGTCATGCGCGAAGGGCGCATCACCGCGGAGATCGCCCGCGCGGAGGCGACTTCCGAGAACGTCATGTACGCCGCCACGCACGCATCGGAGCTCTCCTCGTGACCACCGCCATCCCCGTCTCGTCGATGACGAAGAAGCTCTCCGCGCTCGGTCGGGCGCGCGAATTCGGCATCCTCCTCGCCCTGGCACTCGTGATCGTCGCCGCCACGACGAACAACTCCAACTTCCTGTTCAGCCCCGACGGCTGGCGCGACCTGCTGCTCACGCCCTCGATCCTCGTGCTGGTCGCTGTCGGGCAGGCCATCGTGCTCATCACCCGCAACGTCGACCTCTCGGTCGGCTCGGTCATGGGGCTCACCGCCTACCTCACCGGCCGCCTGTTCATCGACGTGCCCGGCATCCCCATCGTGATCGTGGTCGTGGCCGCCGTCGTCTTCGGTGCCCTCCTCGGACTCGTCAACGGGGCACTGGTCGCCTTCGCCAAGGTGCCGGCCATGGTGATCACGCTCGGTACGCTCTACGCCTACCGCGGCATCAACGTGCTGTGGACCGGCAGCGACCGGGTGAACGCGTCCGACATGCCGAAGGACTTCCTGGCCCTCGGCACCGGGCAGCTCGTGGGCATCCCGATCCTCACGATCGTCGCCCTCATCGTGCTCGCCGCGGCCGCCTGGTACATGAAGAACACGCGCGGTGGTCGGGAGTACTACGCCATCGGATCCGATCCGGCGGCTGCGGAGCTCTACGGCCTGCGCGTCACCCGTCGCGTGCTGACCGCCTTCGTCGTCTCCGGGGCGCTCGCCGGCCTCGCCGGAGTGTTCTACGCGGCCCGCTACGGCACCATCAACTCGCAGGCCGGAGCCGGGTGGGAGCTCGACGCGGTGGGTGCCGCCGTGATCGGCGGCGTCGCCATCACCGGCGGAATCGGCTCCGTGTGGGGCGCGGCGATCGGTGCGGTGCTGCTGCTCACGATCAACCGGGCGCTCCCCATCCTCGGCATCCCCGACTTCTGGCAGCGTGCCGTCGTCGGCCTGCTGATCATCGGCGCGATCGTGCTCGACCGCGTGCTCGCCGTCCGCCAGAAACGACGGCTCATCGAAGCGAGGGACAAGTCATGACCGCCGCGACCACGACCGCGACCACCCGGGTCATCCGCGACTTCGACAAGCCGCTCTGGCGCCGCGTGCTCCTCACCAGGGAGATGGCGATCGTCGCCCTGCTGATCGTCGTCATCATCGTCTCCGCGAGCACCGTACGCGGGTTCGGGCAGCCGATCACGCTGACGTACCTGCTCCTCGACATCGCGCCGATCCTCCTGATCGCCCTGCCCATGACGCTGGTGATGATCACGGGCGAGATCGACCTGTCGGTCGGCAGCATGGTGGGCCTCTCCAGCGTCGTCACGGGGGCTCTCGTGCAGGGCGGGATCCCCTTCGAGGTCGCGGCTCTCGCGGCGCTGCTCGTCGGTCTGGTCGGCGGCGCCTTCAACGGATTCCTCGTGACCGTCGTCGGTCTGCCGTCGCTCGCCGTGACCATCGGAACGCTCGCGCTGTTTCGCGGCCTCGCGGTCGGCCTGCTCGGAACGACGGCGGTCACCGAGTTCCCGGAGTTCTGGACCGATCTCGCCAAGGCAAAGCTCGCCGGCACCACGATCCCCGTCATCATGATCCCGTTCCTGCTCCTCCTGGTCGCGTTCATCCTGCTGCTGCACTACACACCGTTCGGTCGTGGCGTGTACGCGATCGGCCTCTCGAAGGACGCCGCACGGTTCTCGGGCGTGCACGTGGAGCGCACGAAGTTCATCCTCTTCGTGCTCTCCGGAGTGGTCGCCGCGTTCGCCGGGATCTTCTACACCCTCCGCTACGGCAGCGCGCGGGGCGACAACGCCACCGGCCTCGAACTGCAGGTGATCGCGGCGGTCGTGCTCGGCGGCGTCTCGGTCTTCGGCGGCCGGGGCAAGATCTACGGGGTCGTCGCGGCGGCGCTGCTCATCGGCTCGCTCGCCAGCGCACTGCGTCTGATGAACGTGACCTCCGACGTGATCAACATCATCACCGGCGCCCTCCTGGTCATCTCGGTGGTGGCCGCGAGCTTCCTCGCCTGGCTGCAGAAGGCTCGTCGCAGACCGGGACGATCGACCACCGGCGCCGCACCCACAGCTTCATGACGCCGACGCCGCGGTTGCGGCACACCCTCACGAAAGGAACAGAACAATGATGTTTGCACGTAAACGCGTGACCGCTGTCGCTGCGCTCGCGGTCGCCGCCGCGGTCGCCCTGTCCGGATGCACGAGCACCGGTGGCGACGGTGGCGGAGGCGACGGCGGTGACGGCAACCTCGCCGTCACCTTCCTGCCCAAGAACCTCGGAAACCCCTACTTCGACACCTCCAGCAAGGGCGGCAAGGCCGCCGTCGAGGAGTTCGGCGGCACGTTCGCCGAGGTCGGGCCGGCCGAGGCGACTCCCGACGCCCAGGTCAGCTACATCAACACCGCGACGCAGCAGGGCGTCGGGGCACTCGTCGTCTCGGCGAACGACCCGAAGGCCATCTGCGACGCGTTGAACGAGGCCCGCGACGCGGGAGTGAAGGTCGTCACCTTCGACTCCGACACCAACCCGGAGTGCCGCGACGTCTTCGTCAACCAGGCGGATTCGGAGGGCATCGCGAAGGCGCAGGTCGACCAGATCGCCGAGCAGATCGGCGGTGCGGGAGAGATCGCCGTCCTCTCGGCCTCGGCGAACGCGACCAACCAGAACGCCTGGATCGACCTGATGAAGGACTACCTCGCCAGCGACTACCCCGACATCACCCTGGTCGAGACGGTCTACGGCGATGACGACGACCAGACGTCGTTCGACAAGACCGCGGCCCTGCTGCAGACCCACCCGAACCTGAAGGGCATCATCTCGCCCACGACGGTCGGCATCGCCGCAGCCGCCCGCTACCTGTCCACCTCGGACTACAAGGGCAAGGTCGCGCTGACGGGCCTCGGCACGCCGAACCAGATGCGCGAATACGTCGAGGACGGCACGGTCACGTCGTTCGCCCTGTGGAACCCGGAGGACCTCGGCTACCTGGCGGCCTTCGCGGCGCAGGCGCTGATCGAGGGCGACATCACCGGCGAGAAGGGCGACACCTTCACCGCCGGCGACCTCGGTGAGTACACGGTCGGGGAGGACGGCGTCGTGGTGCTCGGCGATCCGTTCGTGTTCAACGCCGACAACATCGGCGAGTTCGACTTCTGATCACCTTCGGGCGTCCGGCCGGCACGAGTGTCGGCCGGACGCTCCCGGAAAGGTCCCCATGATCCGCGTATGCGTGAAGCTCCAGGTGCGTCCGGAGCTTCTGGACGAGTACCGCGAGCGTCACGCGCCGGTGTGGCCGGAGATGCTCGCCGAGATCGCCGCGGCCGGTCGCCGCAACTACTCGCTGTTCCTCGCTCCCGACGGTGAGCTCATCGGCTACTACGAGACCGACGACGATGTCGCGGCGCAGGCATACCTGGCCGCGTCGCCGGTCGCCGCCCGCTGGGAAGCCGAGATGGCCCGCTTCTTCGTCGGCCTCGACGGCCGCCCTGACCAGGCGGCACCCACACTTCCCGAGGTGTTCCACCTCGAAGACCAGCTCTCCACCTCCGGTCTCCCCAACGAAAGCAGCGCATCGTGAGCATCCTCAGTCCCTCGAACCTCGCCATCCTCGCCCAGCAGGGCATCGAGCTTCCCAGCTGGGCCTTCGGCAACTCCGGCACGCGTTTCAAGGTGTTCGGCACTCCCGGCACCCCGCGGGACCCGTGGGAGAAGATCTCCGACGCCGCACAGGTGAACCGCTAC
Organism: Microbacterium sp. WHRI 7836; assembly: GCF_040223885.2. Taxonomy (NCBI): domain Bacteria; kingdom Bacillati; phylum Actinomycetota; class Actinomycetes; order Micrococcales; family Microbacteriaceae; genus Microbacterium; species Microbacterium sp. WHRI 7836. The sequence goes on along the minus strand of NZ_CP168171.1, from coordinate 3,483,017 downwards.
ACGGCACTCGCGCCGGCGGTGGCGCTGCACATCCCGTGGGACGTGGTGGATTCGTACTCCGACCTGCGCAAGCACGCCGAAGACCACGGGGTGACCCTCGGCACCGTGAACTCCAACACGTTCCAGGACGACGACTACAAGTTCGGTGCCCTCACGCACGAGGACGCGGCCATCCGGCAGAAGGCGATCGACCACCACCTCGCCTGCATCGACGTGATGGATGCGACCGGCAGCCGCGACCTCAAGATCTGGCTGGCCGAGGGGTCGAACTATCCCGGGCAGGCCGACATGCGGGGGCGTCAGGATCGACTGCAGGACTCGCTGCAGAGGATCTACGACCGCCTCGGCGACGACCAGCGCCTGGTGCTCGAGTACAAGTTCTTCGAGCCGGCGTTCTATCACACCGACGTTCCGGACTGGGGAACCTCCTACGCGCAGGTCAGCTCCCTCGGTGACAAGGCGATGGTCTGCCTCGACACGGGCCACCACGCGCCAGGCACGAACATCGAGTTCATCGTGATGCAGCTGCTGCGCCTCGGCAAGCTCGGCTCGTTCGACTTCAACTCGCGTTTCTACGCCGATGACGACCTGATCGTCGGAGCCGCCGACCCGTTCCAGCTGTTCCGCATCCTGTTCGAGGTCATCCGCGGCGGCGGGCTGAACAACCCCGACGTCGCGTTCATGCTCGACCAGTGCCACAACGTCGAGGACAAGATCCCCGGCCAGATCCGCTCGGTGCTGAACGTGCAGGAGATGACCGCCCGAGCGTTGCTCGTCGACCGCGACGCCCTCACCGCCGCGCAGAAGTCGGGGGACGTGCTCGGAGCGAACGCCGTCTTCATGGATGCGTTCTACACCGACGTGCGTCCGGCCCTCGCCGAGTGGCGCGAGACGCGCGGTCTTCCCGCAGATCCCATGGCCGCGTACCTCGCATCCGGATACCAGGAGAAGATCGCCGCCGAGCGTGTGGGCGGTGTGCAGGCCGGCTGGGGCGCCTGAGCTCAGCTCCGCGCGGCGTACTGCTCGCGGATGATCGGCCGATGGTCGACCGCGAATGCACGTGCCTCGCCGTCGTGCCACGACGGACGCTCGCCGGTGAGCGCCCACGCCGCCTGCACGGCAGCACCGCGGGCGACCGCCTCGTCGATTCCCGGCACCACGATCGGCACGTCGAAGACCTGCGCCGCGATCCGCGAGACCGCCGGGTTGCGTGCGGCGCCACCGATGAGCAGGATGCGCGAGGCCGGCACCCCGCACCGGCGGATGGCGTCGAGGCCGTCGGCGAGCCCGCACAGCAGTCCTTCCACCGCGGCACGCGCCAGCGTCTCCCTGCGCGTGGAGGCGAGCGACATGCCGAACAGCGTGGCCGTGGCATCCGGACGATTCGGGGTGCGCTCTCCCTCGAAGTAGGGCTGCAGCACCAGTCCGCCCGCACCCGGCTCTGACTCCAGCGCCAGGCGTGCGAGTTCGGCGTGGTCGACGCCGAGCAGACCCGCGACGGCATCGAGCACCCGCGCCGCGTTGAGCGTGGCGACGAGGGGAAGATGGTTCCCGCTCCCGTCAGCGAAGCCGGCGACCGCTCCGGTGGCGTCGGCGATCGGGTGTTCGGACACGGCGAAGACCGTGCCGCTCGTGCCGATCGAGATCACGGCGTCGCCCGGTCGGGCATCGAGTCCGAGCGCGCCCCCGGCGTTGTCCCCCAGACCCGCGCCGACCACCGTGCCCGTGCGGGTGACGCCCATCCTCTCGGCAGGTCCGAGCACCTTGGGGAGGCGCGGGACGCGACCGAACGCCCGCGCGAGCAGATCGAGATCGTAGGCACCGGTCGAGGCGCTCCAGTACGCAGTGCCGCTGGCATCGGAGCGGTCCGTCGCGAGCGCCTCGAGGTCGGGGCCGAGGTCGCTGGCGCCCGTCGGCCCGAAGCCGCGCAGCCGCCAGGAGAGCCAGTCGTGGGGCAGGGCGACGGCAGCGACCCTGGCCGCATTGGCCGGCTCGTGCTCGCGCAACCACCGCAGCTTCGCGCCCGTGAACGACGCCACAGGCACGACTCCGACCCGGCGCGCGTATTCCTCGGCACCGACTTCGGTCACGAGCGCCGCCGCGGCCTCGGCGCTGCGGACGTCGTTCCAGAGCAGGGCGTCACGCACCACGCGCCCCTGCACGTCGAGCGCCACGAGCCCGTGCTGCTGGGCGGCGACCGAGATCGCGGCGACGTCGTGCAGTCCGCCGGCATCGACGATCGCGCTCTGGAGTGCCGACCACCAGGCCTCGGGGTCCACCTCCGTGCCGGACGGATGCGCCGCCCGGCCGGAGCGCACGATCTCTCCCGTCTCCAGGTCGTGCACACTCACCTTGCAGCTCTGCGTGGACGAATCCACCCCGGCGACGTATGTCGGCATCCGCTTCTCCCTCATCCGTGAACGACCAGTCCGTGAAACACCAGGGCCGCGAAGACACCGAAGCATCTCCGCGGCCCTGGCGCTGCTGTCACTCGGACTGGCCGGTGAGACCCTCGTAGGCGATGTTGCCGCTCTTGAGGTTCTTGTTGGTCATCTCGCTCAGGTTCTTCAGGAACGCGTCGCGCTCCGTGACCACGTGACCGATCGCCTCGTCGACGTTGTCCTTGGTGATCGCTGGCATCAGGTAGACGGGGTTCTCCTTGACGTCCTCGCCCCGCACGATGGCGGCGGCGTAGGCGACACCGGCCGACAGCTCGACCGTGCCGTTCTGCAGCGAGGTTCCGATGAAGTCACCGTTCTTGACGGCCTCGAGGCCGTCGGCGATCCCGTCGATGCCCACGATCGGCACGTCGGTCATGCCGGCTTCCTTGAGCGCCTGCAGTGCACCGAGGCCCATGTCGTCGTTCTGGGCGATCACGCCGTCGATGTCATCCCCGAAGGCCGAGATCCAGTTGCTGACCTTGTTGACGGCCTCATCGCGCTTCCAGTTCGCGGTGTCCTTGGCGAGCACCTTCACGTCGGGGTTCTCGGCGAGCACGTTGTCGATGCCCTTTCCGCGGTTGATCTCGCCCGAGCCTCCGAGCGGTCCCTGCAGGATGATGACGTTGCCCTTCCCGTCGAGGGCGTCCATCATCATCTGCGCCTCCTGCTCACCCGCGGCCACGTCATCGGGCTGTACCGAGCCGGTGAGGTCTTCGCTGTTGAGCGAGGCGTTGACGTCGAAGAAGGGGATGTCGGCGGCCTTCGCGGCGGCGATCTGCGGCTGCAGTGAGTCGGCCTGCACGGGGATGACGACGATCGCGTCGACACCGGCCGTCACGTACTGGTCGACCTGGCTGGCCTGGGTGTTGACGTCGAGGCCCGCGGAGTTCCACAGGATCTCGATGTTGTTCTCGTCGGCGTAGCGCTCGATGCCCTCTTTGCCCTCCGTGACGAAGGACGACATGTCGTAGACGCTCACGCCGATGGTGATGCGCTCCTGACCGCTGTCGTCTGCGCCGCCGGCGTTCGCGTTCGGGTCGCCGGCGCCGCACCCGGCGAGCATCAGTGCTGCGACGGAGGTGACGGCGAAAGCCGCGGCGATGCGGCTCTTCTTGGTGAACATGGGATTCCTCTCGTTGGGTGGTGCGATGAAGCAGGGTCTTCTTCGTCGGGGTGGTCGTCGGTGTGCTAGCGGCTTCGTCGTCGGGTCGCCCACACGTCGACGGCCACCGCCGCGACGATGAGCACGCCCTTGATGACCTTCTGCCAGTACGCGGGCACGGTCAGGATGTCGAGACCGTTGTTGAGCGTCTGGATGAGGAGCAGGCCGAGGGCGGTTCCCCAGATCGAGCCGCGACCGCCGAGCAGGCTCGCCCCGCCGATCACGACGGCAGCGATCGCGTCGAGCTCGTACCCGACGCCGAGGTTCGGTGCGCCGAGGGTGACGCGGCTGGCGAGCATGACGCCGGAGATCCCCGCGAGCATGCCGGAGATGGCGTACACGCTGAAGATGGTGCGGCCCACGTTGATGCCGGCGATGCCCGCGGCGATCGGGTTGCCGCCGATCGCGTACACGCGCATGCCCCACGTGGTGCGGCGCATGATGCTCGCGAGTCCCAGGATGCCGACGATCATCAGGATCACCGGGAGCGTGAGCCCGCCGAACTGCGCGTTGGCGATGCGGGAGAAGTCGGCGGGCAGCCCGGTGATGGGGGCGCCGTTGCCCGCGACATAGGCGACGCCGGATGCGAGAGTGAGCATCCCGAGCGTCGCGATGAAGGGTGGCACTTTGATCACCGAGACCACGAAGCCGTTGATCGCGCCGGCGATGAAGCCGACGACGACACCGGCGACGATCGCGAGCCAGATCTGGTCGGGGAAGGCCTTCGCGGTGAGGCTGCCGAAGACGGCGGATGCGGCGATGACACTGCCGACCGACAGGTCGATGCCGCCGGTGAGGATCACGAGCGTCTGTCCGAGGGCGATCAGGGCGAACGGTGCCGCGGCGACGAGGATCGTCTGCAGGTTGTCGACCGTGCCGAAGCGCGCGCTGCGGTAGAGGAAGAAGGCGATGATGAGCACCATCACGATCACCATCGCGTAGCGGATGGCGAGGTCGCCGAACCAGGTGGGGCTGAAGCGCTTCACTTCCGACTCGGGCACGAAGGTCTGCGCGGCGGTGCGGGTGTCGGTCATCGGTCGTCCTTTGCGGAGGGGGCGGTGCTGCTGGCGGGGGCCTCGGAGATGTCGAGTCCACTCGCGAGGCGGAAGATGCGGTCCTGCACGTCGGGCTGCTGGAGGGCGGCCCGGTCGAGCTCGGCGACCACGCCCCCGTCCTTGAGCACGAGAGCGCGATGCGACAGCGCGAGGATCTCCGGCATATCGCTCGAGGCCATGACCACGGCCATGCCGGAGGCGGCGAGGTCGGTGATGATGCGGTAGATCTCGCTGCGGGCGCCGATGTCGACGCCGCGGGTCGGCTCGTCGAGCAGGAGGACCTTGACCTCGCCGGTGAGCCAACGCGCGAGCACGACCTTCTGCTGGTTGCCGCCGGACAGCGTCTCCATGAGCTGCCCGAGGCCGCGGCTGCGCAGCCTCACCGAACTCATGACCTCGGAGACCGCGTCGACGCGGCTGCGGCCCTTGAGCCATCCCGCGACGGAGAACTGATCCATGCGCGGCAGGGTGGCGTTCGCCAGGATGTCCATGCTGAGCACGGCGCCAGCGCCCTTCCGGTCCTCCGGGACCAGCGCCATGCCTGCGGTGATCGCGTCGGCAGGGCGTCCGCGGCGGACGCGACGGCCCCCGACGGCGATCTCGCCGGCGGTCGAGGAGCGCACTCCGAACAGCGCCTCGATGAGCTCGGTGCGTCCGGCGCCGACGAGCCCTGCGAGTCCGACGATCTCGCCGCGGCGCACCTGCAGGTCGACCGGCTGCGGAGCCGGCGTGTAGTCGAGGCCGCGCACCGAGAGGGCGATGTCGTCGGACGCGGGCGGCAGGTCGGGGAAGAGGTCTTCGAGCTCGCGGCCGATCATCGCGGTCACGATGTCGTCGTCGCTGAGTTCCGAGAGCGGCGCGTCCGCCACGAGGCCGCCGTCGCGGAGGACCACGACCCGATCGGCGATCGCGCGGATCTCCTCCATCTTGTGCGTGGTGAAGAGGATCGCGACGCCGCGGTCGCGCAGCATCCGCATGTTCTCGATCAGACGGGCCACCTCGCGTTCGGCGATCGCGCTGGTCGGCTCGTCCAGCAGCAGCACGCGAGCGCCGGTGCTGGTCGCCTTGACGATCTCGACGATCTGGCGCAGGCCCACCGGCAGGGACCCCATCCGCGTGGATGGGTCGATGTCGACGCCGAACTCCGCGAGCATCTCCTTGGCCTCTCTGGCCATGCGACGACGATCCACGAGCCCGAGGCGCCCCCGCAGCTCCCGTCCGACGAAGATGTTCTCGTACACCGTGGTGTCGAGGATCGAGGCGAGCTCCTGAGGCACGATGGCGATGCCGCGCTGGTGGGCGTCACGTGCCGATCCCGCGGCCAGCTCCTCGCCCCGGACCAGCACCTGACCGGCGTCCGCCTTCATCTGGCCGGAGGCGATCTTCATGAGCGTCGACTTGCCTGCGCCGTTCTCGCCCGCGAGCGCGGTCACGGTGCCCGGCTCGAGATGCAGCCCGACACCCTTGAGCACTGGTACCCCGCCGAACGCCTTGCGGATTTCGATGCACGCGAGCATGTCGGGCTGCTCGTCGAGGGTGATGCTTCCCGTGCGCTCGAGGTCGGTCATGCGTCCCCCGCGTGCTCGCGGCCGGGGCGCACGATGCTCTTCAGCGTCGAGGGCTGCGCGGCGGAATCGAGTGCCTCCCGGACCTCGGCGATACCGAACGTGCCGGTCACGAGGGCGTCGAGGTCGACGGCGCCGGAAGAGACGAGCTCGATCGCGGTCGGCCAGGTGTTCGCGTAGCGGAAGATGCCGGTGACGACCAGCTCGCGGTTCTGGATGGTGGAGACGGGGAGGGCGATCTCGTCGGCACCCATGCCGACGAGTACGGCCACGCCGCCGGGCTTCAGCGCGGAGATGCCCTGCTTCACGGCGACAGGGGAGCCCGAGGCGTCGACGAAGGAGTCGTATCCCGAGCCGAGGGGACCTGCGGCGGGGTCGACCGCCTCTGTCGCGCCGAAGCGCAGGGCGACCTCTCGGCGTTCCGCCATCGGATCGCTGATCACGATCTCGGTGGCGCCGAAGGCCCGTGCGGTCTGCGCGGTGACGATGCCGATGGGGCCGGCCCCGGTGATCAGCACCCGGCTGCCCGGGCGCACCCCCGCCTTCTGCACGGCGGCGATGGCGACGGACAACGGCTCCATGAGCGCCGCGGCGTCGTCGCTCACGGAGTCGGGCACGGCGTAGGCGAAGTCGCCCTGGATCGCGACGTACTCGGCGAAGGCGCCATCGATGGGTGGGGTGGCGTAGAACTCGATCTGCGGGCAGAGGTTGTAACGGCCGCTCCGGCAGAACTCGCACACACGGCACGGGCGCTGCGGTTCGATGGAGACGCGCTCGCCGAGGCGGGAGTCGTCGATGTCGGCGCCGACCGCGACGATGGTGCCGCCGGCTTCGTGGCCGAGGACGAGCGGCTCCTCCACGACGAAATCGCCGATGCGTCCCTCGTGGAAGTAGTGGACGTCGGAGCCGCAGATGCCGACCGCGTTCACCCGGACGATCACCTGATCGGGGGCGGGGGCCGGCACGGGGCGGGTCTCGATCGTCAGCTCGCCGGCTCGGACCAGCACGCTCGCACGCATGGTCGTCGGCAGTTCAGTGCGCTTCATCGGGCTCCTCGTGGTGCGTGTGCAGTCGCGCGGTCGTGATTGCTCGACCGACATTAGCCATGCGTGACGGATGAGACAACCAGGTGCTCAGATGAGCGCAAGCGGTCGGATCCGGATATGCTGATCGGACTTGGCGGCGTGAGAGGAAGAGGCGACATGGGACCCGATGAGCTGGTGCGGATCTCGCACGTCGCACGCCGGCATTACCTCGAAGGGCGGACGAAGATCGAGATCGCGGAAGAGCTCGGTCTCTCGCGCTTCAAGATCGCCCGGATGCTGGAGGATGCGCTCGAGCAGGGGCTGGTCAAGATCACAATCGAGGCGCCGGACTCGCTCGATCTCGACCTGTCGATGCAGCTGCGCGCTCGGTTCGGCCTCACGCGCGCTCTCGCGGTGATCACCCCGGGGACGACGCCCGAGCTGATCCAGGACCGATTGGGTCGTGCCGCCGCCGACCTGCTCAGCGAGATCGTCACCGACGGCGACGTGCTCGGGCTCACGGCCGGTCGCACCCTGACCGCGATGGCCGGGCACCTGCGCACCCTGGCGACGTGCGAGGTCGTCCAGCTCGCCGGGGTCGCCGCGCCGACGCCCGAGAACGGCGTCGAGGTGATCCGCCAGGTGAGTCGGATCTCGGGCGGTCGCTCCCGCGCCATCTTCGCGCCCCTGCTCGTGGAGACCGCAGCGACCGCCTCCGCCCTGCGGCGCGAACCCGGCATCATGGAGACCTTCCGCCGGTTCGACTCGGTGACCAAGGCCGTCGTCGCGGTCGGATCGTGGAGTCCGCCCGACTCTCAGCTCTACGACAATGCGGGGAGGGCGGGCGCGCTCGACGAGTTGCTCGCCGCCGGCGTCAAGGCGGAGATCTGCGCGACGCTCATCGACGAGAACGGAGCCGTGGTGGGGTCGGTGGCCGAGCGGTCGCTCGCGGTGTCCACCGAGCAGCTGCGGCACATCCCCGAGGTGATCGCGGTGGCCGGCGGCCCGTCGAAGACAGGTGCCGTCATCGCCGCGCTGCGTTCCGGGATCGTCGACTCCCTGGTGACGGACGCGGCTCTCGCCCGACGGCTGCTCGAGTCGCCGGTCTGAGCGCGACCTGCGCACCGCATCAGCGCGGGGCGGGTTCGTAGTTCCGCAGCTCGGTGGAGGCGCGCACCATGCGGCGCAGGTCGGCGAGGCCTCCGTGCACTGCGCCGTGCGCACGGGCCTGCACCAGGAGGTTCCCCATCGATGTGGCCTCCGATGGCCCGGCCGTCACCGTCCGGCCGGAGCGATCCGCGACCGCCTGGGCGAGGATCGACGACTCGGAGCCGCCCCCGACCAGATGGATCACCCGCACGTCCACGCCCGAGAGCGTCGCCGCTTCCTCGACCTGCCGGGCGACGAAGGCGCCGAGGCTCTCCAGCACCAGCCGCACCACTCCGGCGCGGTCGGTCGGCATGCGTCCGCCGGACTCGGCCACGAGTTCGGCGATGCGCGCGGTCATCTGCCCCGGTCGCAGCAGGCGGGGGTCGCCGGTGTCGACCAGCACTCCGGCGCTCGGGGCGGCGTCCGCACGGGCCAGCAGGTCGCGGCGGGCGGCTGTGCTGCGCGCCCCCCAGCCGTCGAGCCCCCATTCCCGCATGCATTCGTTGACGATCCAGAGTCCCGCGGCTATGCGCAGGAACCGTACGGTGCCGTCGAGGCCGAGCTCGTTCGTGAAACCCGCTTCGCGGGCCTGGTCGCTGGTGATGAGGTGATCGACCTCGACGCCGGTGAGGATCCAGGTGCCGCACGAGACGTACGCGAAATCCTGATCGCGGGCTGGCACGGCGATCACCGCGCTCGCGGTGTCGTGTGAGGCCACGGCGGTGATGTCGGTCGCGTCCCCGGGGGCGAGGATCCCCTCGGAGACACGGCCGGTCACCGTGCCGGGGAAGACGACGTCGGGGAAGATCCTCGACGGCAGGCCCAGAGCCTCGATCCGGCTGACATCCCAGCCGCCGCCGCGGGGGAGTGCGAGGCCGGTGCTGGAGACGTTCGTGGCCTCGGCGACGTCCGCGGCGCCGAGCCAGCGTCCGAGCAGATCGGGCATCAGCAGCATCTGCTGCACGGTGTCGAGTCGTCCGGCCTCCCGGTCGGCCGCCAGCTGATAGATCGTCATGATGGGGAGCGCGGTGACCCCGGTCGTGCGGAAGGCCTCGGCGGCGGGCAAGATCTCCTCGACGATCGGGAAGCTGCGCTCGGTGCGGGCGTCGCGCTGATGGAAGGGAGCATCGAGGAGACCGTCGTAGCCGAGCAGGCCGTAGTCGCCCGACCACGCGTCGACGCCGATGCTGGTGAAGGCCGGCCCCTCCCTGCGCAGCCGGGTGAGGCCGACGAGTGCATCTCGATACAGCCGTTGCGCGTCCCACCGCAGGCCGAGCTCATCCGTGAACGCACGGTTGCGGAACCGGTGCACCCCGTCGATCCGCAACCGCTCGCCGTCGACGGTCGCGCTCACGACACGACCGCTGGACCCGCCGAGATCGACGGCGGCAGCTCGGAAGGTCGCCGAGCCGAGGGGCAGTTCGGGCATGCCACTCAGCCTATGGCCGGGCCTCTGGTTCGGGCCTATGGTCCGGTGAGCCCTCAGACGCTGGTGTATCCCCCGTCGATGAGGATGCTCTGCCCCACGACATAGCTCGAGCGCTCGCTCGCGAGATAGACCAGCAGGTCGCCGAGCTCTTCGGGTTGCCCCATGCGCCCCGCCGGGATGCGCCGTACCCACTCGTCGGCCATCTCGGGGTTCTCCGCCACGAAGTCCCTGGTCATGTCGCTGGCGAAGTATCCGGGGGCGATCGCGTTGACGCGGATGCCGAGAGGCCACCATTCGATCGCCGCGCTCTTCGTGAACATCGACACCGCGGCCTTCGAGGTGTTGTAGGCGGCCTGGGTCTGCGGGATGTTCACGGCGAACGCCGACATCGACGACACGTTGACGATGCTGGCCGGGTTGCCGCGGTCCGCCTCGACGTGCCGGCGTGCGAACTCACGGCTCGTGACGAAGGTGCCGGTGACGTTGACGTCGAGCACCCGCCGCCAGTCGTCCGTGCTGGTGTCGAGGAGGGGCGTGCCCGATGTGATGCCGGCGCTGTTGACGAGCACGTCTGCCGCGCCCAGCCGCTCGCCGATGATGTCGAAGGCGGCGGCGACGGATGCCTCAGAGACGACATCGACGCTGACGCCCAGGCAGCGTCGACCCGAAGCGGACTCCAGGGCATCGGCGGCTTCGGCGACGGTGTCGAGGCGGTCGAGGAGTGCGACCTCGGCGCCCCCGGAGGCGAGGGCCTCGGCCATGGCGTAGCCGAGGCCCCGCGCTCCGCCGGTGACGACGGCCACGCGGCCGAGGAGTGGTTCCGTGGTGTTTCCGAGCATGAGCAGAGCCTAGCGGGGGCGCTCAACCTGGAACACTCACCGCTCATATGAGCGCGCGCGATCGAGGTCGCTGGTCGCGCGATCCGTCTCATCGCGCGCACCGGATAGATTCCTCCCATGGCTCTTTCCGGCAATCTCGAGGCGCAACGACGCCGAGACGAACTCGTCGAACTCGCCAACGGCCCCCAGGGTGTGATGATCGAGGCTGCGGCCGAGCTCTTCGCGGTGTCGTCGATGACGATCCGTCGAGACCTGCTCGAACTCGAGGCGGAGGGTCGTGTGCGCCGCGTGCGTGGCGGGGCGACGGCGGCGCCGCGCGCCCGCCCCTTCGATGCGCGTCGGGCCATCAGGGCCAGCGCGAAGCGAGCGATCGCCGAGAAGACCCTGCGCCTCGTCCCCGCCCAGGGGAGTGTCGCCTTCGATGCCTCCTCGACGGTCAACATGCTCGCGTCGGCGATCGGGCCGCGCGCAGGGCTCACCGTCTACACGAACTCGTTCGAGTCGTTCCAGGTGCTGCAGCCGCTGGACGGCGTCACCGCGGTTATCTCCGGCGGCACGGCCGAGCCCACCACGGGCAGTCTCGTTGGGCCGATCGCCCGCCGGAGCATGCGCTCGGTCTACTTCGACGCGTTCTTCTCCTCGGCGGATGCGCTCGACGGCGCCGACGGCACGTCCGAGGTGTCGGTCGAAGAGGCCGAGCTGAAGCAGGCGATGGCCGCGAACGCCGGAACGACGGTCGTGTGCGTCGACTCCAGCAAGCTCGGCCGTCGCTCGGTGGCCCGCGCGCTCGACGGCGATGAGATCTCCGTGCTGATCACGGAGCTCGATCCCGCGGACGAGCGGCTCGATGCCTTCCGAGGGATCGCGGACATCCTCTGATCACCGGAACCCTTCTCCTTGACGTCGGTTCGTGTTATCTTTCACATGAAGTAACAGTACGAGTGTGCACGGTCGTGTGCACCGCCCCTGTCTTGGAGAGTCATGACCAACGCCACCGCCGCCGCTCTGATCGCCCGGTCGAACCGCCTCGGCGCCGACCCGAAGAACACCAACTACGCCGGCGGGAACACCTCCGCGAAGGGCACCGAGACCGATCCGGTGACGGGGCAGCCGGTCGAGCTGATGTGGGTCAAGGGTTCGGGTGGCGACCTGGGCACGCTGACCGAGCAGGGCCTCGCGGTGCTGCGCCTCGACCGCATGCGCGCTCTCGTCGACGTGTACCCCGGGCTCGACCGCGAGGACGAGATGGTCGCCGCGTTCGACTACTGCCTGCACGGCAAGGGCGGGGCTGCGCCGTCGATCGACACCGCCATGCACGGCCTGGTCGACGCCGCCCACGTCGACCACCTGCACCCCGACTCGGGCATCGCGATCGCCACCGCGGCCGACGGAGAAGCGCTGACCGCGAAGATCTTCGGTGAGAAGGTCGTCTGGGTGCCGTGGCGGCGGCCCGGCTTCCAGCTCGGACTCGACATCGCCGAGATCAAGAAGCAGAACCCGCAGGCGATCGGCTGCATCCTCGGCGGACACGGCATCACCGCCTGGGCCGACACCTCGGAGGAGGCGGAGGCGAACTCCCTCTGGATCATCGACACCGCAGCCGCCTACATCGCGGAGAACGGCAAGGCCGATCCGTTCGGCGGCGTCCGCTCGGGCTTCGAGGCCCTCCCGGCTGGGGATCGGCGTGGGCGCGCGGCGGCCCTCGCCGGCACGATCCGCGGCATCGCCTCGACCGACAAGCCGATGGTCGGGCACTTCACCGATGCCGACGTGGTGCTCGACTTCGTGGCCTCCGAGAAGGCGCCGACGCTCGCCGCCCTCGGTACCAGCTGCCCCGACCACTTCCTGCGCACCAAGGTCAAGCCGCTGATCCTCGACCTGCCGGCCACCGCATCCGTCGAGGAGCAGATCGCCCGCCTGCACGAGCTGCACGCGCAGTACCGCACCGACTACCAGGCCTACTACGACGCGCATGCCACGGCCGAGTCGCCCGCCATCCGCGGCGCCGACCCGCTCATCGTGCTGATCCCCGGCGTGGGCATGTTCTCGTACGGGGCCAACAAGCAGACCGCCCGCGTCGCCGGCGAGTTCTATGTGAACGCGATCAACGTGATGCGCGGCGCCGAAGCGCTCTCGACGTACGCTCCGATCTCGGATGCCGAGAAGTTCGACATCGAGTACTGGGCGCTGGAGGAGGCCAAGCTGCAGCGGATGCCGAAGCCGAAGTCGCACCAGGGACGCATCGCCTTCGTCACCGGTGCCGCCTCCGGCATCGGCAAGGCCATCGCCACCCGTCTCGCCGCCGAGGGTGCGTGCGTCGTGATCGCCGACCTCGACCTCAAGAAGGCGCAGGCGGCGGCCGCCGAGCTGGGGAACACCGATGTCGCGATCGGCATCGCCGCGAACGTGGCGGATGCCGACGCTGTCCAGGCCGCGTTGAACGAGGCTGTGCTCGCCTTCGGCGGCGTCGACCTCGTGGTCAACAACGCCGGGCTCTCGCTATCGAAGCCGCTGCTGGAGACCACGGAGAAGGACTGGGATCTGCAGCACGACGTGATGGCGAAGGGGTCGTTCCTGGTCTCGAAGGCCGCCGCTCGGGTGCTCATCGACCAGAAGCTCGGCGGCGACATCATCTACATCTCGTCGAAGAACTCGGTCTTCGCAGGACCCAACAACATCGCCTACTCCGCGACCAAGGCCGACCAGGCACACCAGGTGCGGCTGCTCGCGGTCGAGCTCGGCGAGTACGGTATCCGTGTGAACGGCATCAACCCCGACGGCGTGGTCCGCGGCTCGGGCATCTTCGCCTCCGGGTGGGGTGCGAACCGTGCCGCCACCTACGGGGTCAAGGAGGAAGACCTCGGTCAGTACTACGCCAACCGCACGATCCTCAAGCGCGAGGTCGTGCCCGAGAACGTGGCGGACGCGGTGTACGTGCTGACCGGTCCCGAGCTCAGCCGCACCACGGGCCTGCACATCCCGGTCGACTCCGGCGTCGCCGCGGCGTTCCTGCGATGAGCGTTCGCGCGGTCGCGGCCGTCGATCTCGGGGCGACCAGCGGCCGCGTGATGATCGGGCGGATCGGGGAGGGGCGGCTCGAGCTCGAACTCGTGTCCCGCTTCCCGAACGGTCCCGTGGAGCGGGAGGACGGACTGCACTGGGACTTCGACGCCCTGTATGCGCACGTCGTGGACGGGCTGGCGGAGGCGGTGCGGCGGGAGCCGACGATCGAGAGCATCGGGATCGACTCCTGGGCCGTCGACTACGGCCTGCTCGCGGACGGCGTTCTCCTCGCCGAGCCGTTTCACTACCGCGACTCCCGCACGGCTCAGGGCGTTGCCGAGGTGCACGCCATCGTGCCGTTCTCTGAGCTGTACGCTCGCAACGGCCTGCAGTTCCTGCCGTTCAACACCCTGTACCAGTACCGGGTGGACGAACGGATGACCGCGGCCGACACCGTGCTCCTCCTCCCCGATCTGGTCGCATTCCTCCTCACCGGTGCCAGCGTCGCCGAGCGCACGAACGCCTCCACGACGGGGCTGCTGAGCATCGACGACGGTGATTGGGACACCGACCTCGCGACGCGCATCGGCATCCCGCCGCGTCTCCTGCCTCCGTTGGTCGACCCCGGCGCGGTGATCGGGTCGCTGCAGCCCGAGCTCGCCGAACTCGTCGGCAAGGCTCTCCCCGTGATCGCCGTCGGGTCGCACGACACCGCCTCTGCCGTCGTCGCCGTCCCCATGACATCGCCCTCAGCCGCCTACATCTCGTGCGGCACGTGGGGCCTGGTGGGTCTGGAACTGGCGGAGCCCGTGCTGACGGATGCGGCGCGCGAGGCGAACTTCACGCACGAGCTCGGCGTAGACGGTCGATACCGCTTCCTGCACAACGTCACCGGCCTGTGGCTGCTGAGTGAGAGCGTGCGGGCGTGGGAGGCTCAGGACGGTGCACGCATCGACCTCACCGAGCTGCTCGCGGAGGCGGCCGCCGTATCGGACGACGTACCGCTGTTCGATGCGAACGATCCTTCGCTCAGTGCACCCGGCGACATGCCCAGCCGCATCGCGACGCTGGTCGAGGCGTCAGGAGCATCCGCTCCGACGGAGCGAGCCGTGTTCACGCGCAGCATCGTGGAGAGTATCGCCGCGGCGTTCGCCGAGACCGTGCGAGCGGCGTCCGACCTCTCCGGGCGTGAGGTCGACGTGATCCACCTCGTCGGCGGCGGATCCTTGAACGCGCTCCTCTGCCAGGCCATCGCCGATCGTTCGGCCCTGCCGGTGCTGGCCGGCCCCGTCGAGGCGACCGCGCTCGGCAACGTGCTCGTGCAGGCGCGTGCGCTGGGCGCAGCGGTCACCGACCTGGAGGGGCTGCGCGAGCTGGTCGCCGCCACGCATCCGGTCCGTCGGTTCGAGCCGCGCGGCTGACCGTTCCGCTGACCGCGCGGCTGACCGTGCGGCTGGTCGCGCCGCTGACTCGATGGCGCCCTGACGGGCGCGACGTCAGATGACGTGCGTGTTCGGCAGCGAGCTCACGGTCGGGCGGGCGTAGGCGCGGCGCCGGGCGGAGATGTCGGTCGGGCGGGCGGCGCGCGGAACGCTCCGATCGACCGCCACGACCTCGAACTCCTGGATCTGCGCCGGCCGCACCGGGGTGAGGTGGATCATGCAGATCAGCTCGCCGCGCTCGCCGGGGATCGACCAGGTGATGTCGGCCGGTGTCGCCGCGGAGACGACTTCTGGCGTGCCGAGGTCGTCGCGCAGCGGACCCACCAGGGCGATGAGCTCCTCGATCGCGGCCCGGCGCTGGAGGAGCGGGCGGTCGAAGTCGATGTTGTCGGCGAAGATCGCGGCAGCGGCGTCGTCATCCCAGGACCGGATCAGCGCGTCGGCCGCGGACATCAGCCGACGTGTCTCCGGCCACGGCTGCACGGTGCGGGCGGGGGCGTCGTGAAAGGCGAGTGCGCGGAACAGCGCCTCCTCCGAGAGGGCGACCGGGTTGCTCCGGTGGCTGTTCGTGAAGATGACGATGCCCATGCCGGACCCCGCGTGCCACACCATGTTCAGGATGAACCCCGGGAGGCCGCCGCTGTGCGTGACGATGCGTCCGCGGTGCAGGTCTTCGCGCACGAAGAGGCCGAGCGCGTAGCCGCCGGTGACGAACTTCCAGGAGCCGTCGGGGTGGGCCTGCAGCGAGGGGATGTCGAGCTGATGGATGCGCTGCAGCTCTCGTCGTGAAGCCCGGCTCACCACGGCATCGTCGCTGCCAGGCAGTGTCGATGCCGCGAGGAACCTGACCCAGACACTGAGGTCGTTGATGGTCGACTGCATGCCACCGGCCGCGGCCATGGCGTCGGACACTTCCGACGGGAAGCCCACCCAGTCGCCCGCGCTGTCCAGCGAGTAGCCGACCGCCCTCGCGAAGCCGCCCTCCGGAGCGCGGTTGTCGAACCACGTGCTGTTCATCCCCAGCGGGCGCAGGATCTCATCGGTGACCCAGTCCTCGACACGGCGGCCCACGGCTGTGCCCACCGCGAGGCCTGCCATCGTGAAGCCGATGTTGGAGTACTCGAAGGCGCTTCCGGGGTGGGTGCTGTAGTTGAAGCCGGGTCTGATCCGTTCGACCAGCTCCGCTTCGGAGAGGCCGAGGAACGGGTCGACCCAGGAGTTGTCCTCGGTGAGACCGCCGCCCATGCTGAGCAGCTGTCGCAGGGTCGGAGCGATCGCCGGTTCCTCGCCCACGGTCCCGTGCCATTCGGGGTAGAAGTCGGTGATGGGAGCCTCCAGGTCGAGGAGGCCGCGGTCGCGGGCGAGCAGGGCACCGAGCGCGACGAAGCTCTTGGTCATCGAGGCGATCGGGAAGACGGTGTCGGCGTCGGGAGACGTGCCTTCGTCGTCGGCGGTGCCGAACCCGCGCGTGTGCTCCAGGCCGTCGGGTCCGACGAGGCCGTACACCAGACCAGGCGACTGACCCGCGGCCGTGTACTGCCCGAAGAACGCGTCGAGCTGATCGACGAGCGGCACGACGAGGGTTTCGCTGGACATGGAGACTCCCTTGTTCTCGCGGTCGGCATTCGGCCGTCGCGCTGGTTCGTCTCCACACTCTCGTGTGCCGGGCTCGAAGTCATGTCCGCGGGCACCGAGTGTCGGCTCCTGCTTGTGCGAGGTGACGAAGAAGCGGCTCGGAGCGGGCTGGCCGGGACCCCGTCTACCCGGCAGTCTCCCGCATCGCGGGCCGGGTGAGCTTCGGGATCAGTACCGGAGTCTGTTCGCGGTAGGCGACGTAGTCGGCCCGGTCGCCCCACTTCTTCTCGGCGCGCGCTTCGAGCAGGGGGATGCCGCTGACGCGGGTGAGCAGCAGGATCACGAACAGGGGGGAGAGCAGCGCGACCCACTGCCATCCGACGAGCACGGGGGCAGCGGTGAGGAAGACGCCCACCCAGATGACGATCTCGCCGAAGTAGTTCGGGTGACGGGACCGCGACCATAGGCCGGTGCGGATGAACTCGTCCCGGTTGCGCGGGTCGGCGCGGAACGCCGACTTCTGGGCGTCGGCGACGATCTCGATCACCATGCCGAGGGCCCAGACGACGATGCCGACGACGGTCAGCCAGCCGATCGGCGCGCGGGAGGAGGCGTCCGCACTGATCGCGATCCAGGCGGCGGCCGCGGTCAGCGACACCCACGCACCCTGGATCACCCACACCTGCAGGAACCGCAGCGGCGACCCCTTGATCTGGTCGAAGCGCCCGTCGGATCCGGCCTTGTGCACGCGCACGGCCAGGAACGAGCCGAGGCGTGCGGCCCACAGCATGACCATCGCCGCGAGGATCCAGCTCCGCGCGTCGGGCATCGGCGTCGACAGGACGAGCGCTGCGGAAATCAGGAAGAACGTGAGGCTGCCCGTCAGGTCGAAGAACCGTTCGGTCTGCAGCAGCATCGCGGGGATGAACGCGATGACCTGGATCGCGAAGGCCGCAGCGACGGCGAGGGCGAACAGCGGCACGCCGCCGATGGTCGCACCGCCCTGGCTGCCGGCGATCGCGACGAGCGCGCCGACCACGAGGGCGACGACGATCGCGATGAGAGAGGAGCGCGAGGAGGTCGGACGGGTGGGGGTGGGGGAGGACATGGTGTGCTTTCCGATTCTCAGAGGTACAGGTCTTCGACGGCGACGGCGGCGCGATCCAGCACGACGCTCCGCTTCAGCTTCATGGTGGGGGTGACGAGTCCACGGTCGTCGAGGTCGGCGAAGACCACGCTGAACCGGCGGACCTGCTCGCTGCGCGCGACGAGCGCGTTGGCCTCGTCGACGGACCGCTGCAGGTGAGCGTGCAGGGCCGGGTCGTCCACCGTGCGGATGTCGGTCGGGCTGGTCGTGCTGGTCGAGGGGATGCGGCTGCCCTGCGCTTCGGCCCAGGCGCCGGCCTGCTCCGGATCGAGCACCAGCAGCGCGGAGAGATACGGCTTCCCCTCGCCGACCATGACCGCGTGCGAGACGAGCGGATTCGCCTCGACTGCGCTCTCCCAGCGGGTCGGCACGATGGTCTTGCCGTTCGAGGTGACGATCACGTCTTTGAGCCGTCCGTCGAGGATCAGCCTTCCCTGCTCGTCGAGCCGCCCGAGATCACCGGTGCGGAAGAAGCCGTCGATGAACGCACCGTCGTCGTGCGCGGGGTCCCGGTACCCGTCGAAGACGCCGATGCCGCGGGCGAGCACTTCGCCCTCGTCGCTGATGCGGACCGTGAGCCCTGGCAGCGGTGCGCCGACGGTTCCCGAGGCGATGCGCCCTGGCAGGTTGGCGGTGAGCGGTGCGGTCGTCTCGGTCAGTCCGTAGCCCTCGATGACGGGAACCCCGATGCCGCGGAAGAACAGCGAGAGGTCGGCGTCGAGGGCGGCGCCGCCCGACAGGATGTAGCCGACCCGCCCGCCCATCACCATGCGAAGGCGGCCGTAGAACAGTGCATCGAAGAGGCGGTGGCGCAGGCGCAGGCCGACGGTGCGTGCGGCGCCACGACCGGCATCGACTCGCTCGGCGCTGCGGCCCCACGCGATGGCCGTCGCCTCGGCATGCGCCCAGATCTTCGTGAGTCCCTTGTCGGCGGCCTTGCCCGCGGCGGCTGCCTGGATCTTCTGCAGTACCCGTGGCACGACCACCAGGAACGTCGGTCGGAGGGTGTCGAGCGTGGCGACGACGGTCGAAGGGTCGGACAGGTGCGCGATGCGCATGCCGCTGGCAAGGCAGATCAGCTGCAGGCCGCGCGCGAGTACGTGAGCGAGCGGGAGGAAGATGACCGTGTTGCCGGACTCGTTCACGATCTCGCGGTAGGCCGCGGCGATGTTCAGCACCTGACCGAGGAAGTTGCGATGCGTGAGCACGACGCCCTTGGGCTCGCCCGTCGTTCCCGAGGTGTAGACGATCGTCGCGGGGTCATCCTGCGTGGCTGCCGTCCTGCGGGCCTCGAGCTCTTCGTCGGTCACGTCGATGCCGCGGGCGGCCAGGTCGAGGAGGGTCCACGGCGAGGTCTCGGCGCTCATCACCCACGCCCCGAGGGTGACTCCGCCGGCGTGCGAGAGCGCCGACTCGAGCAGCGCCGCCTGTTCGGTCGTACCGCCGATGGCCAGGCGCACACCGGCATCCGCGACGATCGCGTCCACCTGTGACCCCGACGAGGTCTCGTAGATCGGCACGACGACAGCACCGGCGTACCAGGCCGCGAGGTCGGCGACGGCCCATTCGTAGCGGGTGGGCGCCATGATCGCGATGGGGTCGCCGACTCGGATGCCCTGGGCGATGAACCCCTTCGCCAGAGCGCACACCTCGTCCTCGAACGCTCGGGTGGTGATCGGCCGCCAGGAGCCCGTCGACGCGTCCTCGACCTCGAACGCCACATGGTCTGGTGCGGCGGCGGCCCGCGCAGCCAGCAGGTCGGTGACGTTGCGGTGGCCGTCGAGGGCGGCGAGCGGTGGTGTCGACGATTCGATCATCGGGGCTTCTCTCGGTCGTGCGGACGGCGCGGAGGGCGCACGAAATCGCCCTTCCTGTCTCTGTTCGGAACCGATGACGATTCGGATGGGATGCTTTTTCGCGGCCGTCCAGGCATCGAGAACGGGAAAGCGATCTGCCAGTATGGCGTCATGTCCGGCACGCAGAAGGTCGCCCCCGCGCTCGTCGTGATCGGTGTGACCGCCGCAGTGCTCGTCGGGTGCACCTCGCCGGTGGCAGTCCAGACGCCCAAGGCATCCGCTCCCGCGGTCGACCTCCGGACGGCGGCCGAGGCTGCCTCGACGCCGAAACCGACGGAACCGGAAAGATGCTCCGGTATGTCAGAGGTCTACAGCGACGGCGACGGTCTGTATTGGGAGCGCCACGGAACGCTCCGTGATCTCGGCGCGCGCGAGTTCGCGCGGGGCGAGGTGACAGTCGATGAGGACGGCACCCCGGTGACGTATACCGTCGAGCCCGGCGACGTCGAAGCCGTGGTCGCTGAACGGCTCTGCGCGTACCCGAACCTCGGCTCCATGAACCACCGGCGGGATATCCACCCTGGGCAGGTGCTCTGGCTCACGCCCGACCCCGATCTTCCCTGGGTGCCGTACTACAGCCCTCATGACGCCCCCGGTGGGTTTCAGCAGATTCCATATCAGCAGGCCATCGAGTCCGCGGGCGCGGCGGTCGATGCCGGTGACGTGGACACCGTGCGGGCGATCTGGAACGGCACGCTCAAGGGCATGTTCGCGACCCAGGAGACCATCGACGCCGTTCAGAAGGTGGTCGATTCCGGCGACCTCGAAGCGCTCCGCCAGCTCTTCTCCTGACGCCGCTCGGTCACGGACCCTTCGGCGGGGAGAGCTCGGTAAGCCACAGGTGGAGGGGCTGACGGGAATCGAACCCGCGCTGTCTGCTTGGGAAGCAGAAGTTCTACCATTGAACTACAGCCCCGTACCCGCATCCGAGGAGCGGGCGAACGCCAGCCTACCCGTCTGGTGCCCTTTGGCCAAAGCAGGCACGGCGTCGGAAGCCCGTGGCAACTAGGCTGGTGCCGTGCTTCTCAGCGACCGCGACATCAAGGCAGAACTCGCATCCGGCCGCATCGGCCTCGACCCGCGTGAAGACGGGATGATCCAGCCGTCGAGCATCGACGTGCGTCTGGACCGGTACTTCCGCCTGTTCGACAACCACAAGTACCCCTTCATCGATCCGTCGGTCGACCAGCCCGAGCTCACGCGGCTGATCGAGGTCGACCCCGACGAACCGTTCATCCTGCACCCCGGCGAGTTCGCACTCGGCGCGACGTTCGAGCAGGTCACGCTGCCCGACGACATCGCGGCACGTCTCGAGGGCAAGTCGTCGCTCGGACGCCTCGGACTCATCACGCACTCGACCGCGGGTTTCATCGATCCCGGCTTCACAGGGCACGTCACGCTCGAACTCGCGAACGTCGCGACCCTGCCGATCAAGCTGTGGCCGGGCATGAAGATCGGTCAGCTGTGCTTCTTCCGGCTCACCTCTCCCGCCGAGAACCCCTACGGATCCGGCCCCTACGGCAACCGCTACCAGGGTCAGCGCGGACCGACGGCCTCCCGGTCGTTCCAGAACTTCCATCGGACGGATGTCGGCACCACCGACGTCGGAGCAGTCGGAGGCTGAGATGACCGACGCGAGCGGCACGCAGCCCGAAGAGCCCGTCATCCCGGAGCAGACGCCCTCCCCGGAGGGCCCCGATCTGCCCGAAGGGCTCGATCTTCCGGACGAGTCGCTGATCCCGCCCGCCGACGTCGTGATCCCGCCGCCTCCGCCCGAGATCCCGATCCCGGACGGGCTGCTGACCCCGCCGCCGTCTGACCTCCCGTCCGCCGACGCGGTGATCCCGCCGCCTCCGCCCGCGACGCGGCGCGGCGACCGTGCCCGTCCGACTCCCGCCATCCTCGAGGGAGAGCCGCCCGCCGCGGTGGCCGATGACTGGGCGCTGCCGTCCGTCGCACCCGAGGTGCCGACGTCGGGTGGCTACCGCGTGCTCACCATCGTGATCTTCGCGTTCCTGTTCCTGCTCCTCGTCGCCGCGATCGTCGTGGGCGTGTACCTGCTGAACACCACCAGCTTCCCGTTCGCGGGCGCCGACGTCGCAGCGTCGTCGATCTCAGGCGTTCCGCTCCTGTGACCTGCTGAGCTCAGGAGCGTTTCGGGGCCGTCCTGCGTCGAAGTGCTGCCGAGGCGACGGCGACGATCGTGCCGACGGCCACCCCGATCACGGTCTCGATCGCGCGGTCCTGCAGCAGCATGTCGACGGGCGTGGGTGCGGCCAGGTGCACCATGAGCAGGGCAAGCGGGGTGATGAAGATCATCGCGATGCCGTAATTGCGGCCGACGAACAGCTCGGCGGCGGCCTGCAGCACGACCACGAGGGCGATCACGGCGAGTGGGGGCAGGTCGATGGCGAGGATCCCGGCGGCGACGAGCACTCCGAGCAACGTGCCGACAAGGCGCTGGATGCCGCGGATCACGCGGGCGTTGAGCTGAGGTCCGCTCACGGCGGCCACCGCGCCGACCGCCGCCCAGTACCAGTGCGAGTCCATGATCAGCAGCCCGGCGAAGCCCGCGCCCAGGATCGCGACTCCGACCGACGCGGCCATCTCGCCCGCGATCGGGCCGACGGGCTGCAGGGTCTTCGGCGGCACGTCGTCGGTGCTGCGGGTGAGGATGCCGATGAGGGCGGTGATGGCCAGGCCGAACAGCACGCTCGGTCCACCGACCAGCAGCACGTCCCCGAAGGAGGCGGCGGTGGCGGGGATCGTCGCGCAGGCTCCGACCGCGAACACCGGGAACAGCGGCCCCGGCGGGTGCCACCGCATCGTGTAGGCGAGCAGGGTGACGGCCGACGCGATGACCGCGACCACGAGGATGCTGGCCGGGGCCGGGGCGGCGAGGACCGACAGTGCCGTGCCGACGAGCATCGAGGCGAGGATCACGCCACCGGCGCTCGCCTGCATGCGGATGCGGTCGCGGAACACGTCGTGCCGCCCGTAGAGGGCGGCGAAGGCGCCGAAGCTGGCGTAGATGCTGAGGTCGAGGCGTCCCAGTGCCCAGAGCACGAGTAGGGGGACGGCCACGCTGACCGCGGCGCGCAACGCCACCCGGTGGTCGCCGCGGTGCGGCTCGACGCGCAGAACGCCGGTCCACACCCTTCCCCGCGAATCCGCCACTGATCCAGCCTACGTCCGACTCCCGACCGCCTCCGTCGTCGGGTCAGACTGCCGAGGCGCGTAGGAGCAGCCGGGTCTTCTCCAGGATGTGGTTCAGTGCTCGTGCGGCGGCGAGCGCGTCGTCGTGATCGACCTCGTCCCAGATGGGGCCGGCGACGCGCGCGATCTCGCGGCTGATCGCGGCCACCAGTGTCGTGCCCGTGGGGCTGAGGTGAGAACCCTCGACGAGTCCCCGCTCCTGGAGGGCGCGGAGGAAGAGCGCGGAGTCGGGGTCGTGTAGACGGTCAGCGACGAACCTGTCCACGCTGCCCTCTCCCTCGAACTGGGAGACGAGGCGCAGCGTCACCCATTCCCGTTCCGACAGGGCGTGGGGGGAGAGCAGGGTGAGCAGGAGGGCGTTCAGCGCCTTCTCCGTCTGGCCGATGAGCTGCGGGCCGAAAGGGATCATGAGGGCTCCATATCGTTGGTGCGGCCAACGGTAGCACATCATTGGTGATGCCAACGAGTAGCATCGGTTCATGGATCGACTCGAACACAGGGCGACGTGGTGGGTCAGTCGGGCGCACCTGCGCTCCCACGCGCTTCTGCAGGAACTCTTTGCCGACGTGGGCGCTCGCGCGTACCACTACCGGCTGCTCGCGGCAGTGGAAGAGGCGGGCCCGATCAGTCAGGCCGACCTCGGACGCGCGACCGAACTCGACCGCAGCGACGTCTCGGTGGCACTGGTCGTGCTGGAAGAGGGCGGGTTCGTCGCGCGTGCCCCTCATCCGTCCGACCGCCGCCGCAACGTCGTCAGCCTCACCGCAGCAGGCCGCGCCGAGCTCGCCCGGCTCGATGCGGTGGTCGATCAGGCCCAGGAGCAGTTCCTGGCGCCGCTGACCGCAGACGAGCGTGCCGTGTTCCTCGACCTCACCCGCCGGGTCGCTGTCGCGACCGATTGATCGCCCTCCGGCGGGTCACTCGTCTTCCGCCTCGTCGCGGTGGGGTCGCTCGTCGTTCAGCACCTCGAACAGGCTGGAGAACCCCTGGTCGCCGTGGCCGTCAGAGATCCGGCGATCCATCAGCCGCCTGATCTCCCGCATACGCACCGTGTCTATGCCGAGCGCTTCGCGATGGCTGACGAGGTCGTCCATGAGTGCTCTCTGCACGTGCAACGAACCCAGGTCGGGCCCGTACTGGCCTGCGGCCACGGCCTCGCCGAAGCTCTTCACCAGCGGCACATATCCCTCGACGGTCCCCGCGACGCGCTCCGCGAACCCCACGACATCGGCCCCCTCGGCCGTGATCAGTGCGAACGTATGCAGCAGTCCGATCAGGAACTCGTAGCCGACCGCCACCTGAGCGAGGAACTCGACGGCCGCGTGGCCCGCATCCTCTCCGTGGTATCCGACGGTGCCGAGGCCCTCCAGCGCCCCGCGGTGCGTGTCGAAGCCGACGCGATCTCCGCTGAAGGAGAGGAGCACCTCGGGCGACCCCACGGCGGCGGGGTCGCCCATGATCCCGCCGTCGACATATCGCGCGCCGTGCGTCTGCGCCCACTCCCCGGCGGCTCTGGCCTGGGCAGGAGAGCCACTGGCGGCCATGAGCTCATCCACCAGTTCCTGTCGCAGCGTGTCGGGGATCGACGGATCGCTCGCACGCCAGCGTCGCCCGTTCACGACGATGTGGTGCCCGTCCGCCGTGCGCTCGGGACCGGACTCCGTCGCGGAAGACTCCTCGCTGCTCATGCGGGCAGCCTGCCCCTGTCGGGCCGCGTCCTCCATCCCCTTGACGCAGGGGCCGCGCCTCAGTCCGTCCGCAGTGGACGCAGCGTGCGGGCGTAGTCCTCCTTCAGCACGGCGAGGTGCAGCCAGGCCTCGATGCGCGTCACTCCGGGCAGCGCACGCAGGCGTTCCAGGCTGGCGTAGAGCGCGCCGGCCGAAGGCTCGACCAGAGTGGCGACCGCGTCGAAGCGGCCGAGCGTGCGCGCGGCGAAGTCCACCCCACGGCCGCGACGCAGCTCGTCGATCACGGCGTCGTCGTCGTCTCCGAGGGTCATGCCCACCCCCATCGACAACTGCCGGTGCGCGAGTCCGCGCGCCTCGACCGCGCTGATCTTGATCACGCCGGCATCGATCAGCCGCTGCACCCTGGTCGCGACGGCCGAGGGGGAGAGGCGCACCTCTTCGCCGAGCGCGCGGAAGCTCTTGCGCCCGTCGGCCTGCAGCTGCTCGATCAGCGCCTCGTCGATCGCGTCGAGGGTGACGCCGCCGTGATACTCCGACACGAAGAAGCCCTTGATCACGGTCGAATAGATGATCGTGCTGATGTCGAGCACCCCGTCGATCGCTCGGATCAGGGCCAGCAGGTCGTGCAGCTCCGACATCGACCCCACGCGCACTTCGGTGACCACGTCGTGCGCGCCGCCGACCGCCGACACCAGCACGGTCTCGCTCATGTCGCGCAGGTGCTCCGCCACGAGCTCGACCGATCCATCGGTGCGGATCGAGACGTGGGCGAGGACGTGCTGGCCGAGGAACACGGGGTCGACAGCGGCGACGACACGCACGGTGCGGTCGGCGAGCATCGTGCGCAGTCGCGCGGCGACAGCGGCTCTGGACTGCCCGAGCCGCTCGGCGAGGGAGAGGATGCTCGCCCGGCCGTCTTCCTGCAGCGCGCGGATGAGTTCGGCGTCGAAATCCATGGTTCCGCCCATTTCGTCAGTTTCCTGCGATCGCACGCTTCGCCGTGCGCAAGTTCAGTGTAGGAGAGGTGATCGCCGTCGGGAAGGCGCGCATTGCACAGATGCGCGATCATATATCCAGTGAATCCCCGTTATCGCTGGAGTTCTGCCCTTGCCGACGGGCCCGCACCTCCGTAGCATCCTTCGCTATCCGACATCTTCCGCAAAGGAGCGGGCACCCCCATGACCACTACCCCCACCAGCGGCACCCACAGCCGGGCGCGCCGCGCCGGCATCGCCGCCTTCGTCGGTACCACCATCGAGTGGTACGACTTCTACGTCTACGCCACCGCCGCGGCGCTCGTCTTCGGTCCACTGTTCTTCCCGAGCGGGGACCGGCTGGCCGAGACCGCAGCCGCCTTCGCGACCTTCGCGGTCGCCTTCCTCGTCCGGCCCCTCGGTGGCATCATCTTCGGTCACATCGGCGACAAGCTCGGCCGACGCACGTCACTCGTCATCACGCTGGTGATGATGGGCGCGGCCACGGTGCTCGTGGGCTGCCTGCCCACCTACGAGAACATCGGCATCCTCGCCCCGATCCTCCTGATCCTGCTCCGTGCGGTGCAGGGCCTCGCGGTCGGCGGCGAGTGGGGTGGCGCGGTGCTCATGAGCGTCGAGCACGCCCCCGAGAAGTCGAAGACCTTCTACGGCGGCTTCACGCAGCTCGGCAACCCGGCCGGCGCGCTGCTGGCATCGGGCATCTTCGCGATCATGACCCGGATGGGCGACGACTTCATCATCAACGGTGGCTGGCGCATCCCGTTCCTGCTGTCGATCGTGCTGGTCGGCGTCGGCTTCTGGGTCCGTTATCGCGTCGAGGAGACCCCGGTCTTCGAGGCGAAGGTCGAGGGCCGCAAGCAGTCGATGCCGCTGGCCTTCGCGCTGCGCACCAACTGGCGCCCGATCCTGCTCGGCATCGGCATCCTGCCCATCTCGACCGGCGGTTACTACCTGGCCACCACCTTCGCCACGGCCTATGCCACCGGCGACACGGTCGCGATCAGCGAGCAGGTCATCCTCGATGCCATGACGATCGCCTCCTTCGTGGAGTTCGTCGTGACCCTCCCTGTCGCCTGGCTGGGCGACAAGTGGGGGCGGAAGAACGTCATGTACATCGGTCTGATCACCTCGGTGCTCACCTTCGTGCCGTTCCTGCTGATCCTGCCCGGACGCATCGAACCGCTCATCTTCCTGTTCGCCTCGCTGGTGCGCATCGCGATGAGCGCCACCTACGCACCGATCGCCGCCCTGCTCTCGCAGATGTTCCGCCCGCAGGCCCGCTACACCTCGATCGCCCTCTCCTACGGTGTCGGCGCAGCGGTCTGGGCCGGATTCTCGCCGTGGTTCGCGACGCAGCTGATCGCCTGGACGGGCAGCATCTGGTCGGTGATCGCGATGTTCATCGGCATGGCCCTCATCGCCGGAATCTGCACCCGCCTCGCGCCGCAGCACTCCGACGAGGCTCCCGTCACCGCCTCCTTCACCGCGCGTACGGACACCACGGCGAACCGGCTGCCCTGACCGGCGCCGCCACCTCCGCCTCCCGTACGCCACGACCGCGAACAGGTTCCCCATGAGAAAGCTCACCCCCTTCGACCGCTCGGCTCAGACGGCTCCCCTTCTCCTGACCGCGCACGCCATCCATACCGCGGATGACGACGCCACCACGGCGACGGCGATGTTGACCGATCGCGGGCGCATCCTCGCGATCGGTACCCCCGCCGAGTGCGAGGCGGCGGCGGAGGGGGTGGGCCTCTCGCCCGAGCGCATCGATCTCGGCGACGCCGTGATCGTCCCCGGCTTCGTCGACGCGCACGCGCATCCGCTCATGTTCGGGCAGATGATGAGCTGGGTCGACTGCGGCCCCGAGAAGGCGGGCAGCATCCCCGAGATCGTGGCGCTGCTGAAGGCGGCGGCCGCCGAGCTTCCCGAGGGGCGCCCGGTGCGCGGCTACGGCTACGAGCAGCGCAACCTCGCCGAGAAGCGCCACCCCACCCGGTTCGAGCTCGACGAGGTCGCCGCCGACCGCGAGGTCTACCTCATGAACGCCTCGGGTCACGGCGGTGTGGTGAACTCGTACACGCTCGCCATCAACGATGTCGACAGGGACACCCCGAACCCCGACGGCGGAGAGTTCTTCCGCGACGCGGACGGCGAGCTCACCGGGGAGCTGTCGGATGCGGCCTGCAACATCCTCACCGGCGTCCACGGGGTGAAGATCGGCCACCACGGTCCGAACTTCCACCTGGCGGACGAGCCGGAGGAGCACCTGCGCCAACTCGACGCGGCGACGCAGCGGTTCCTGGCCGGGGGAGTGACCTCGATCGGCGACGCCCAGGTCACCCGTCGCGAGTTCGACATGTACCTGCGCCTCGCCGAGGCCGGGCGCCTGGAACTGCGCGTGTCGATGTACCTGCTGTCGCACCTGCTCGACGAGGCGCTCGAGATGGGTCTCGTCGGACAGTTCGGCAACGCGCACCTCAGCTTCGCCGGCATCAAGTTCTACGCCGACGGCACGCTGGGCGGCTGGACCGCATACTTCCCTGACGGCTACGTGGGCGATCCCTGCCGCACTGGCCAGCTGTACCACGAGCCCGCCGAGTACGAGGGGCTCATCCGCAAAGCGCACGCCGCGGGGTTGCAGACCGCGACACACGCGCAGTCGCCCACCGCGATCGAGATGGTCGTGTCCGCGATCGAGGCCGCGCTCGCCGAGCACCCCGATCCCGACGCCCGTCACCGCATCGAGCACTGCGGCCTGCCGACTCCCGAGCAGATCGACCGGATGGCCGCCTCCGGCATCCGTCCGGTCAACCAGACCCAGCACTACTTCAACTGGGGCGAAGGTGTGGAGGAGGCCATCGGCACTCCGGGCGAGCGCTTCAACCCGCTGGGCGAGTTCGAGCGCGCGGGCGTGCCGTTCACGATCTCGTCCGATGCCCCGGTCGCCGAGCCCATCCCGCTCGAAGCCATCCAGACGGCCGTGACCCGAGTCACGCGCCGGGGGCACAAGCTCGGGCCGGACGACCTGCGCGTCTCGGCGCTTGCAGCTCTGCGCGCACACACGATCGAAGGTGCCGTGTCGATCGGCCGCGAAGACGATCTGGGGTCGCTCGAAGTCGGCAAGTACGCCGACTTCGCGGTGCTCTCCGGCGATCTGCTGGCCGTCCCCGCCGAGGAGATCTCGGCGATCACGGTGCGCGAGACCTGGGTCGACGGCGTGCGTCGTCACCGAGTGTGAGGATGATCCGATGAGCAGCGACACCACAGCGGCAGAGCAGTACGCCGACACCGCCGGGCGCGCCGTACTGGAGACGATCCGCGCGTACGGGGTCACCGCGATCTTCGGCATCCCCGGCACCCACAACCTCGAGCTCTACCGCCCGCTCGCCGACCTCGGCATCCGCGCGGTGACGAACCGTCACGAGCAGGGCTCCGGCTACGGTGCCGACGGGTGGGCCCAGCAGACCGGCCTCCCCGGAGTCGTGATCACGACCTCCGGTCCCGGACTGCAGAACGCCATGAGCGCGATCGGCACGGCCTTCTGCGAGTCGCGCCCGCTCATCGTCCTCTCGCCGGGAGTGCCGCTCGGTGCGGAGTTCGCCGACGTCGGCACACTGCACGAGACGAAGGATGCCACGGCCATGGTCGGCGCGATCGCAGAGTGGTCGCGCCGCGTGACGAGCGCCGCCGAAGCGGTCGAGGCCGTGCACGACGCGTTCACCCTGTTCCGCACCGGGCGTCCTCGTCCGGTGCACATCGAGATCCCGCTCGATGTGCTGGAGGCTCCGGCCGACGTCCCCGCCGAGGCGCGGCGGCCGCGTCCGGTCCCTGCGCGGGTCTCGGGTGAGTCGGCTGCGCTCGCCGAAGCGGCCCGGCTGTTGGCGGAGGCGAAGACCCCGGTGATCGTCGCCGGTGGGGGAGCCGTGGATGCCGCGCACGAGGTCACCCTCCTGGCCGAGCGTCTCGGAGCCCCGGTGCTGACCACGCTGAACGGCAAGGGCGTGGTCGACGAGCGGCATCCGCTCTCGCTCGGGTCGAACCTGCGACTCGCCGCCGCCCGTGCTGTCGCGGAGGCCGCCGACGTGCTGCTCGTGGTCGGCTCGAAGCTCGGTGAGGCCGAGCTGTGGGCGCCGCGGCTCGAAGCCCGCGGGGCCGTGATCCGCATCGACATCTCGCTCGCGCAGCGCGACAAGAACCTCGCCGCGACGGTCGGGATCACGGGGGATGCAGCTGCCGTTCTGGACGCGCTGTCGACTGCCCTCCCCGCCGGTGTGCGCCCGGCGCGTGACCTCACCGCCGAGCGCACCGCGATCGCCGCCGAGATGCGCGCGACCGCCCCCGACACGGTGGCACTGGCCGAGATCATCGTCGAGGCCCTGCCCGCCGATGCCATCGTCGCGGGCGACTCGTCGCAGATCGTCTACATGGCGCTCGGCAGCGTGCTGTCGTCGGCGCATCCGCACTCCCTGCTCTACACCCCGACCTACGCCACCCTCGGCTACGGTCTTCCGGCAGCGATCGGTGCCGGAGTCGCGCAGACCGAGCACCCGGTCGTGGCCGTGATCGGCGACGGCGCCCTGATGTTCTGCGTGAACGAGCTGGTGACGGCGGTCGAACAGCGCCTCGACATCACGATCGTGTGCGTCGACAACGGCGGGTATGCCGAGATCCGTCAGAACGAGGTCGACCGCGGCATGGAGCCGATCGGCGTCGACCTGGTACAGCCCGACTGGGCAGCGCTCGCCTCGGCCTTCGGCGCGACCGGGCGGCGGGTGGAACGCCGTGACGACATCGCATCGAGCATCCGCGCCGCGATCACCGACGGGGGAGTGCAGCTGGTGCACATCCCGCAGAGTGCGCTCTGAATCCCTCGACATCCCCGACGAACAGGAACGAGCAATGACCGACAACAGCGGCCCCATCGACGCCTCCGTGAACCCGCGGTACTCCGGCATCGCGACCTTCGCCCGGCTGCCGCGTATCGAAGACGTGCCGCGTGCGGACATCGCCGTCGTCGGCATCCCCTTCGACTCCGGTGTGAGCTACCGACCGGGCACGCGCTTCGGCCCGTCGCACGTGCGGGAGTCCTCGCGGCTGCTGCGCCCCTACAATCCCGCCCAGGACGTGTCGCCGTTCGCGATCGCGCAGGTGGTGGACGCCGGTGACATCCCGGTCAACCCGTTCGACCTCACCGAGGCCGTGGCCGAGGTCGAGCGCGCGGCGCTGGCGCTCGGCGAGCAGGTGCAGCGCATCGTCACGATCGGCGGCGACCACACGGTCGCTCTGCCACTGCTGCGTGCGGTGGCGGCGAAGCACGGGCCCGTGGCTGTGCTGCACTTCGATGCGCACCTCGACACCTGGGACACCTACTTCGGGGCCCCCATCACGCACGGCACTCCCTTCCGACGCGCGAGCGAGGAGGGACTGATCGACCTCACCGCGAGCTGCCATGTCGGCACCCGTGGCCCCCTGTACTCCAAGCAGGACCTGGAGGACGACGAGCGCCTCGGCTTCTCGATCGTGTCGAGCGAATACATCGAGGAGCACGGGGTCGAGGCCGCCATCGCCCGCATCCTGCAGCGCATCGGCGACAAGCCGCTGTACGTGTCGATCGACATCGACGTGCTCGACCCCGCCCACGCGCCCGGCACCGGCACCCCCGAGGCCGGCGGGCTGACGAGCCGCGAGCTGCTGCGGATCTTGCGGGCCCTGGCCTCGCAGAACATCGTCGGGGCGGATGTGGTCGAGGTGTCGCCCGCCTACGACCACGCGCAGATGACCGGCATCGCCGCGAGCCACGTGGTCTACGAGCTCGTGACCCTGCTGGCCGCCCGCCTCGCTGCCTGAGCCCCCCGGACCCCCGACCTCCCCGGCCCGCCGCCGGGCCGCCCCCGCCTCCTGAGTCGCCCCGCCTCTCGATTCAGCCTCCGGAGCAGGGCGGGCGGGGGGCGTGTCAGGTGTACGAGGCGGCGAGCAGCTCGGCGAACAGCTCCTCGGGGTCGCAGTCGACGCGTCGCCGGGTGAACCACTCGCAGATGTTCATGCAGTCGCGGTGCAGCAGGTCGAGGCCCTGTGGGTTGGCGATGATGTCGACGATCTGCGGCAGGTCGATCACGCGCACCCGCCCTTCGTGCACGAGCAGGTTGTATGCCGACAGGTCGCCGTGCGCGAAGCCGGCTGCGGCGAAGGTCCGCATCAGGTCGACCGTCTGCGCGTAGAAGTCCTGCAGCTCGGCGCGATCGCTGCGCACCTGGGCGAGGCGGGGCGCGGCCGTGCCGTCGGAGGTGCCGAGGAACTCCATCAGTACCTCGGTTCCGTTCACCTGCACCGGGTACGGCACGGGTGCGCCGAGCTCCCACATCCGGCAGAGCGCCTCGAACTCGGCGAACGACCACTGCGCTGCGGCCACCTCCCGGCCGTGGACCGACTTCCGTGCGAGCGCGCGCGTATCGCGGGTGTTCCGGGTGCTGCGGCCCTCCGTGTAGATCGACGAGCGGTGGAAGCTGCTGTGCTCGGCGCTGCGGTATCGCTTGGCGGCGAGCAGGCTGTGCTGCGTCGGGTCGCCAGGCACCGCGCGTTCGAGCAGGAACACGTCGGCTTCCTTGCCGGTCTTGAGGATGCCTCGCTCCGTGTCGAGCGCCCCGGCCGAGGTCACGACCCATGCGGGCCGGGGTTCAGGACCTCGCTCGGAAGGGGTGACCGCCGGCCACGTGGTCCAGCGCTGCCCCTCGCCGGGAACGACGTCGGCGAAGGTTAGTTCGGTCTCGAGGGCGTCGAAGGAAGAGGCGTCGAAAGAAGAGGATGGTGCGTCGAAGGACGCGGCTTCCGAGGAAGCGAAGAGATCAGACACGATGTGGCTCCGGGAGCAGGAGGCCACACCAGGATCAGGAGCGGGTGGCCTCGAGGGGAAGGTGGTCGGCGGAGAGCGCGACAAAGACGGTGTTCATGTCTTCGGCTCCTTCCGCTCGGGCTTCCCGGGATCCTCCCGGTGCGTCGTCGAGCCTAGGGTGTCGACGACACCGTGTCCAGAGGCGCGTGTCTAGAGGCGCGTGTCCAGAGGGGGCCTGAGCCGGACGAGTACTCCATCGCCTTCGCCGCCGGTTGCGACCACCCAGGAGTCGCCCGCCCAGACGGCGGCATTCGCGCCACAGAGGAACGGCGGCGGATGCTCTCCGGAGGCGTTGCCCAGACGGAGGGCGTCACCGGAGCGGAGCGTGCCGTCGCTCGGGATGTCGGTGCACCTCATCCGACGCTCGATCGCCGCTCGCGCGTCGGATGAGCCGCCGACGATCACGCCCTGCGCGTCGCTCGGTTGCGGTCGTCCGCCCCACCACAGGGCTGTGCCGTCCGGTGCGACCGCGACGAGCGGACGATCGGCGACCTGCGCCTCCCTGCTCAGCTCCGTACCGTCGGCGGCGAGCACGATCCGCGCGGACGGAGTGGCGAGGTACATGTGTCCGGCGTCGTCGACATCAAGGCTGATCGGCGGGACGCCGGGGCGAGCGCCCGGTGCGTCGTCGAGGTCGATCGGACCGCCGTGCAGCAGCGTCCGAGCGCCGCTGTCGACGTCGACGCGCAGCACCTCGTAGTCGAGGTAACCGTCGGATGGGCGCGGCTGGTACCGCACGACCAAGGCGTCTCCCTCGTGCACGGCGACATCCCCGAACTCGAAGTCCCCGAAGTCGAAGTCGCCTTCGTCGCCGACGGCATCTCCCGGCAGATCACGCACCGCCATGGTGGTGGTATCGAGCACCGAGAGCATCG
Source organism: Microbacterium sp. WHRI 7836 (assembly GCF_040223885.2). Lineage (NCBI taxonomy): Bacteria > Bacillati > Actinomycetota > Actinomycetes > Micrococcales > Microbacteriaceae > Microbacterium > Microbacterium sp. WHRI 7836. The sequence goes on along the minus strand of NZ_CP168171.1, from coordinate 3,449,663 downwards.
GCATCACATGCAGCCGGTCGCCCTGCAGTAGGACCAGTTCGGTGGGCGAGAGCGCGGCGATCGCCCCGACATGCGAGAGCGGGTCTTCGGGCTCGGTGTTGAACCGGGTGAGCGTCTGGCCATTGGCCCCGACGTGCAGCCATGATCCGGACGAGACGGTCCAGAAGCCGCCGGCCCCGTCGTCGGACAACACACGCATCCCGTAGGCCAGATCGATCGGCTCGCCGGCCGGTGTGGCCTCCGGGCCCGCGCCGACGGAGGAGTTCTGGAACGGGATCGCCTCGAGTGTCCAGTCCTCAGGCCCGACCGCCTGCTGCGGGGTGCATCCGGCGGTGAGCATGATCGCCGCGATGACCGAGGCGCCGTGCAGCATCCGCTGCCGTGCCCCTCCGCGCTCCTGCATATCGATACTCTGCACGCTCCGGCTGGGAACTCCCCGCCTCTCCGCTGGCCCGCCGGAACCGGACCGGACGAATGGTCGGATGCGGCGGACGCCTGATCGGGCGTCGGCCTCCGCGGACTGCGAGTGTGGAGAACATGACCACGACTGCCCCCGTCCCCACCCTGCCGCCGTCCGCGGCTGTCCGCATCCGCTACGGCGGACTGATCGTCCTGATGCTGATGGGGTTCCTGCTGGTCACGGCCGAGTTCCTTCCCAACGGCGTCCTCACCGAGATGGCCGACGGGCTCGGGGTCACCCCGGGGCAGGCAGGGCAGACCGTCACCGTCACCGCGCTGGTGGGGCTCGTGGTCGCTCCGACCGTCGGACTCATGTTCCCGCGGCTCGACCGGCGGTCGCTGCTCGTATGGATGGCGCTCGCGGCCGCCGTGTCGAACCTCATCGTCGCGATCGCCCCGAACCTGATCATCGTGCTGCTGGCGCGCTTCCTGCTGGGCGCGGCGATCAGCGCGTTCTGGGCGATGTCGATCACGGTCGCGGCACGGCTCGCGGGACCGGAGAATCTCGGTCGCGGTGTCATGTTCACCTCGGCGGGGGTGTCGCTGGCGACGGTGGCGGGTGTGCCGCTGGGTGTCATGCTGAGCGAGCTCGTCGACTGGAGGATGGTCTTCGCCATCGCCGGTGTGCTGATGGTCGTCCTCGCCGTCGTCCTGCGTTTCGCGCTGCCCTCGGTTCCGGCCGAGAGGGCGTCGAGCCTGCGTCTGCTCGTGGACACGCTGCGCCGCCCGGGGATCGGTCTCGGCATGGTGGGCCACGTCCTGGTCGTGCTCGGACACTTCCTCGCCTACACCTATGTGCGTCTCGCGTTGGAGCGCATCCCCGAGGTGGACGCCTCGACCATCGTGGTGCTGCTGGCGCTGTTCGGCGTCGGCGGGCTCCTCGGCAACATCACGATCGGGCTCGTCATCGACCGCACCTTCGCGTTCTTCGCGGTGTTCGCACCGCTGGTGATCGCCGTGTCCGTGATCTCGATGATCCTGTTCTCCGGGTCGATCATCGGCGTCGGCATCGTCGTGCTGGTGTGGGGCTTCTTCTTCTCGTCCTGGTTGATCGTCGCCAACACCTGGGTCGGTCACCGCATGCCGGATCGTCTCGAAGCGGGAGGCAGCCTGGTGGTCGTCGGGTTCCAGGGAGCGATCACGCTGGCGGCGGGCATCGGCGGTCTCCTCGTCGACACCCTGAACGTCGAGCTCGTCTACGTGATCGGCGCGATCGCGCTGCTCGCCGGTGCGGTGCTCTTCGGCGTCTCCAACCGGGTCAGCAGCAGGGACTGAGCCGCGCGCGGCCTCAGGCCGAGACGGGGAGGCGGTGGGCGAGCCGCCACGACGAGGGGGTCAAGCCGGTGCGGCGTCGGAACGCACGGCTGAACCCCTCGTCGGAGGCGTATCCCAGCTCGCGCGAGATGTCGGAGACACTGCGTCCTGCCTCGAGCATGCGCTTCGCCGCGTCGACACGCACCTCGGTCACATAGTCCGCCGGTGAGCGGCCGACCGCGCTGCGGAACCTCTCCGCGAAGGTCGACCGCGACATGGCGCCGATGCCGGCCAGGCGCTCGACCGTCCAGTCGCGTCCTGGCTCCTCGCGGATGGCGTCGACGACGCGGTCGAGGAATGGATCGTTCGACAACGAGGGCCATCCCGTCGGCGCGCAGCCGTTCGCCGCCCATGCCCTGATCAGGGACAGCAGCACGGTGGTCGCCATCATGCGGCAGATGATGGGGTCGCCCTGGCGTGCGGGTGTCACCGTGTGATCGATGACCCCCATGTTGAGGGCGAGGGCTGCGGCGGCGGGCTCCACGGCGTCGAAACCGGTGACCGTGAGGAACGGGGGCAGCAGGGCGGGGAGCGGGGATGCCGCATCCGCGAGCTCGATGTCGGCGATCATCAGACTCGTGTCGTCCTGTGCTTCGAGGACGAAGGGCGAACGACCGAGCGTCAGGAACGCGTCCCCCGCCACGAGCATGTCTCGGCGGGCCTTCGGGTCGAGGGCGAGGGAGTCGAGCGAGAAGCGCTTCGAGTCGGTGTCGACGTCGAGTCGGCAGCCGTCGCCGAGCGGCGGGTGCCCGTTCACGCCTCCTGCGGCGACGTAGACCAGGGTGATGCTGTCGGCCGGGATGGGCAGCAGCGATCCCGCGGGCAGCGAGGCGCGTCGACCGATGCCGACACGGAGGTCGACGGAGCCGAGCACGTTCGAGAGCGCATCCGCATCCACTGTCACCATGCCTTCGGCAACGCCGTCGGGCCGTTCGCTATTCCGTCGCGCCGTCTGTGGTGGCCTTGCGATGATGCGCTGTGCGGTGTCGGCGCTCCGCTGACCGACCTCAACCATTCGGTTGATTCGGAGCCCTGAGCGTGCGGATACGGTGGAGGGACACCACCCGAGGAGTACCGTGTTCCGCACCCCCGACCGCCTGTTCCGAGTTCTCGCGATCGCCGAGGCGATCACCTGGACGATCCTGATCTCCGCGATCATCGCGCGCGCCGTCGGCGCTCCAGGAGTCGTGGTGACCGTGGGCGGTGGCATCCACGGGTTCGTGTTCCTGTCGTACGCGGCGACGGCGATCCTGGTCGCGCTGAACCAGCGCTGGCATCCCGGCGTCGGCGTGCTCGCGGTGGCCAGCGCCATCGTCCCCTATGCGACGATCCCCATGGAGATGTGGCTGCATCGCACCGGCCGACTCACCGGAGACTGGCGCCTCGAGGCGACGGACGATCCGCGCGATCGGCGCTGGTACGACCGGCTGATGCGGTGGTTCCTGCAGCGGCCGTGGGTGCTCGCGCTGCTGCTGGTCGTGGGCATCGTCGCGCTGTACGTCATCCTGCTGCTGATCGGCCCTCCCGGCGGGAAGTGAGCCGACGCGGGCCGTCCTCCGCCGTTCAGGGCGTGACCACGACCGCGTTCTCCTCGTTGATCTTCGCCATGGTCGCTTCGGCGTCCCCGGCGGTGCAGTCCACGATCACGGAGAGTCCCACCCCGGTCTGGGTGAAGGCGCGTGCGGCCATCAGCCAGGTGCGGCTGCCGTCCACTCCGACGACCTGACGCGTCTCGACGCCGCCGTTCCCTCCCGCCATGTAGCTGAACTCACCGGTGGTGGCGAGCGGCGTGATGTCTGCCGTCGGCATCTGCAGCAGCACGCCGAGGATCGCGTCGGACGACGCGCTGTCGTCACCGGGGACCACGGCCACGTCGGTCGTGTGACCCTGCCAGAACCGTGCCGTGCAGGTGCCGTCGACCGTGCCGTAGGTCCACCCGCCGTTGCCGTCGTCCGGCGCGACGATCTTCCACCCGTCGTCGACGACGAGACCGTCGCCCCACTCGATGTAGGTGTCGCTCGTGAGATCGAGCCCTTCCGCGAAGGTCAGGGTCGAACCGGAGGGGCCGTCGGCCGGTGCGTCGGTTTCCGTGCCCGCGGAGGGAGCGTCGGAGGGCGAGCCCGTCGGGATCTGCGCGTACAGACATCCGCTGAGGGACAGGACGGCCAGGGTGGCGACGGCCGCGGCGGTCAGGCGCAGGGAGATCGAGAAGGCGCGCGTCATGCCGGTCAGCCTAGTCCGGTCCCGTTGCGCTCTCACGCCGATGATCGTTCAGTGCGCGGTGGCCACGCCGATCGAGTCGTGCACCATGACCGCCGCGACCCGAGCGCCCGCACCTGCTGCGACGATCAGCTGCTGCGGTCCGGGAGCCGCCGCGTCGCCTGCAGCGTAAAGTCCGGGTACGTCCGTGCGCCCTGAGCGGTCGATGCGCAGATGCCCGGCGTCGTCCGTCGCCGGTGCGATCCCTTCGAGGAACGACAGCGTGCTGTGCCATTTGGGGCGTACGAATCCGCCGTCGATGGCGACCGTCGTGCCGTCAGCCAGGCGGATGCTCTCGATCTGACCTCGGTCGCCGACGAGCTCGACGATGGGTTCCCGGCGTAGCGCGATCCCGGCGGCGGCGAGTTCGACCTCCTCCTCCGCCGTGACCACATCCGCGCCGTGGGTGAACACCGTGAGGTTCTCGGTCAGGCGACCGATGAGGCGGGCACGTTCGGCGATGTCCGGTGCCTCACCGATGAGGGCGAGGCGACGACTCCGGAGCTCCCAGGCATCGCAGGCGGCGCAACTGAACAGACTCATGCCGTAGTAGCCACGGAGGTTCGGCACCTCGGGGAGCGTCTCGCGCAGGCCGGTGGCGAGCAGCACGGCGCGTGCCGTCACCGTCGTCTCCGCCTCGCGGCGCCCGATCTCGGCCGCGAACCCGCCGTCGCTCGGGCGAAGCGAGGTGACGCGGGTGCGCCGTCGCACCTCGACGTCCGGATATGCCGAGAGCTCCTCCCTCGCGAGCCGGCGCAGCTCCTGCGGCGGGATGCCGTCGCGGGTGAGGAAGCCGTGCGACCGCAGGGTCGCAGCATTGCGTGGACGATCGGCGTCGATCACCAGCACGCGCATGAGTGCGCGGCCGAGGTTGAGGGCGGCGGACAGACCGGCCGGCCCGCCGCCGACGATGAGCACGTCGTAATCGGTGCTCTCGCTCCCACCCATCGCCGCAGATCTCATCCGCACGGTCCTTCCGAGAAAGGGACGGATCCATGCCGCGGCGTCTGCCGGGCGACACCGCCGGGGCGGCCGGTAAGGCTCGCCTTACTCTCATCCTGCCACGGTTCGACGCCCGCGGCGCCGTGTGCCTCAGCCCCGCCGCACGGGCTGCTGCAGTTCCGTGACCCAGTCCGACTGGTCGTCGGAGACGGCGCGCACGTAGAGCTCGCGGCAGGGGCCGTCGTGCGTGAGGCCGCGGGCCACGATCTCGGTGTGGATCGCGTGCCAGCTCTCGGCGATGTGCTCCATCGAGCCGAGGTGGATGCCGCACACGGCCTCGTCGGCCGGAGGCAGCTCGATGATCTCGAGACCTTCCCGTGCGGGCCCGGCATAGATGTATCCGGCGATGACCTGCAGGGCGTCGTCGAGGGTCTCGTACTGGGCGATCGGGGTCGCCAGGGAGTGGTCGTCGCCGATGATGTCCGCCACAGTGTCGAACGCGGGACCGACGACACCTGCGACGGCGGGCTGGTCGGCCACGATGGTGCGGATCGCGGCCAGGCGGACGGCGGGGAGCGGCTTGTCGATGATCTCGATCTGGGACATGTGATTCTCTCTCTCGATGAGGTGGAGGCGCCTTTCCACGTCGACGAGTCTCTCTGCGGCGACGCGGTGCTCCTGCTCGACCTCGGTGCGACGGATCCGCAGCAGAGCGGCGATGCGCTCGGCATCGACGCCACGGTCGAGGATCGCGGAGATGTCATCGAGCCCGAACCCCAGCTGGCGCAGGGCGACGATCCGGTGCAGCCGTTCCAGCTGTGACGGATCGTAGGAGCGATAGCCGCTGAACTCGTCCACGTGGGCGGGCATGAGCAGGCCGGCGGCGTCCCAATGCCGGAGCATCCGGTGGGTCACCTGGCCGATCTGCGCGAACGCTCCGATGGACAACATGCCTCAGTTCTCCCGTCTGCCACTGTGTGAGGGTCAAATGAGTGTGAGGGTCAAATGGCTCTCGGGGTCAAGTATCGCGGTGGGACGGCGGGGGCATCGGCGCGCTAACGTCGACGCGTGGACGAAGAGGTGCTGGCCGGGGGAACGCGAGCGGGGCCGTGGTGCGCATCGGCGACACGGTGCGCAAGGCGTGGACGGCGGCCACTCCGAGCGTCGATCATTTCGTCGCGGCGATGCGGGTGGCGGGGGTCGATGCGCCGGAACCGCGTGGCCGCGACGGAAGGGGCCGGCACGTCGTGGAGTTCGTGCCGGGAACCCTGGCCATGGACGGTGAGCGGCTGACGGTGGCCGAGCTGAGGCGCGTCGGCTCGATGATCCGCGGGATCCACGACGCCAGTGCCCGCTACACGCCGCGGGCGGACGCGGTCTGGGAGACGGCGATCGTCGCGCCCGGTGCCGAGCTCATCTGCCACAACGATCTGGCGCCATGGAACCTCGTCGTCGGCGACCGCTGGGTGTTCATCGACTGGGATGCCGCCGCTCCGAGCACCCGGCTCTGGGACCTCGCCTACGCGGCACAGGCGTTCGCCCTGTCGGATGTCGGACGAGACCCGGTGGATGCGTCTCGGGATCTCGCTGCGCTGGTCGATGGATACCGGGCGGACGATGTCATGCGCCGTGATCTGCCTCGCGGCATGGAGGACCGGACGGCGGCGATGCTCGCGCTGCTCGAACGGTCTCACGCCGTCGGCGACGAGCCGTGGGCCTCGATGTACGTGGACGGGCACGGCGACCACTGGGCGGACGCGCTGCGGTACGTACGGGAGCATCGAGCGGTGTGGGCCGGAGCCCTCGGCGGGGGCTGAGCGGCTTTCCGGAGTGCTCTCGGGTGCAGCGACGACCGCATTCCGGCATATCGTTTTTCTGCTGTGATCTGGGGCTTCGAATGTCGGTGGCCCCTGATTCGCTGCAGGTATGACGGCACCGGCTGACGCGACGCTCGAGCAGGTGGGCGCGCTCGCCGCGCTCACCGAGATGCTCGTCGAGGTCGAGCGCACGATCAGCAGTCTGCAGGCCGCGCGCGACGGCATCCTGGCGTTGGGGTCACGGATCGCTCTCGAGGTCGCCGACCAGGCGGAGCATCCCGATCACGGCGACATGTCGGCGCGCACGGTGGCTGCCGAGTTCGCCGCCGCCCTGCGGGTGAGTGATCGGACGGTGCAGCGCCGGATGGCAGACGCGGCATGGATCGTGGAGCGCTTCCCACTGGTCTGGGAGGCGCAGGGCGCCGGTCGCATCAGTGCGGCGCACGCCCGGGTCATCTGCGAAGCCGGGGAACACCTCGATGAGGGGGCGACTCTTGATGCCTATGCGACGCAGGTGATCGCCTTCGCCGAGTCGGAGTCTCCGGGGCGAGTGGGCCGCATGGCTCGGCGGGTGGCTGAACGATTCCAGGCACGGTCGATCGAGGACCGGCACCTCGACGCACGGGAGAAGAGATCCGTGTGGGTGAAAGACGTCGGCGACGGGATGTCGCAGTTGGGCCTGCTCGGGCCGTCGACGCTCGTCCACGGCGTCTTCGACCGGCTGACGCAGATGGCCAAGATCGTGCAGGGAGCGGATGAACCTTCGGGTCCGGAATCGGCCGTTGCCACCACCGATCCGCCCACCACCGATCCGTGCACCTCTGATCCGTGCACCTCTGATCCGCGCACCGTCGCTCAGCTCCGTGCCGACCTCGCCCTCGACCTGCTCCTCGCGGGTGCTCCGATCGGGCACGACGCTCCCGAGGGGCTCCTCTCGGGTGTCCGTGGAGCGGTGTCGATCACCGTTCCCGTCACCACCCTGATCAGAGGCGGCGGGGCGTCGGCCGAGTTGAACGGTTGCACTCCCATCGACCTCGAGACCGCTCGCGCGCTCGCCGGAGCGGCCTCCGGATGGGATCGAGTGCTGACCCACCCGATCACCGGCGCGCTTCTCGCAGTCGACCGCTATCGTCCGGGGTCTGATCTGAAGCGACATCTGAGAGCGAGGGATCAGCGCTGCCGATTCCCCGCCTGCGGATATGCCTCCACTGATTGCGACATCGATCATCATCACGACGCCGCTCTCGGGGGAGCCACTCGCGAATCGAACCTCGGCCACCTCTGTCGGCGCCATCACATGCTCAAACACCACTCTCCGTGGATGGTCGAAGCTCTGGGTGCCGGTGTCTACGCCTGGACGAGTCCGACCGGCAGGGTCTACGTCGACCGGCCGCCCCTGCAGAACACCGTCACCTTCACCGAAGACCTCGCGGTGGCCCCGTTCTGAGCCCTTCCTCAAAGTTGAGCCAGTTCATATCAAGTTCATTTGACTCCTCGTCGACGCCGAAGTACACTTGAGTCATCGCGACTCAGGTTTTCCTGATCGCCGCAGATTTCTGAGACACAGAGAACTTCCCACGAAGAGAACTTCCAACAAAGGAGAGAACACATGGCACGTGCTGTCGGTATCGACCTCGGAACCACCAACTCCGTCGTCAGCGTCCTCGAGGGTGGCGAGCCCAAGGTCATCGCCAACGCAGAGGGCTTCCGCACGACCCCTTCGGTCGTGGCCTTCACCAAGGACGGGGAGGTGCTCGTCGGTGAGACCGCGAAGCGCCAGGCCGTCACCAACGTCGACCGGACGATCGCTTCCGTCAAGCGCCACATGGGCACCGACTGGACCTTCGACGTCGACGGCAAGAAGTGGACGCCGCAGGAGATCTCCGCGCGCATCCTGATGAAGCTGAAGCGCGACGCCGAGGCGTACCTGGGCGACACGGTGACCGACGCGGTCATCACGGTCCCCGCGTACTTCAACGACGCCGAGCGTCAGGCCACCAAGGAAGCCGGCGAGATCGCGGGCCTCAACGTCCTGCGCATCATCAACGAGCCGACCGCTGCCGCTCTGGCGTACGGCCTCGACAAGGGCAAGGAAGACGAGCTCATCCTGGTCTTCGACCTGGGTGGTGGAACGTTCGACGTCTCGCTGCTCGAGGTGGGCAAGGACGACGACTTCTCCACGATCCAGGTGCGCGCCACCGCCGGTGACAACCGCCTCGGTGGAGACGACTGGGACCAGCGCCTGGTCGACTACCTGATCAAGCAGTTCAAGGAGACCACGGGCGTCGACGTCTCGGGTGACAAGATCGCCCTGCAGCGTCTCAAGGAAGCTGCGGAGCAGGCGAAGAAGGAGCTGTCCTCCTCGACGTCGACCAGCATCAACCTGCCGTACCTGTCGCTGACCGACTCCGGCCCCGTGTCGCTGTCCGAGACCATCACCCGCGCGAAGTTCGAGGACCTCACGAAGGACCTGCTCGACCGCACCAAGAAGCCGTTCGAGGATGTCATCCGCGAAGCCGGCATCAAGGTGTCCGAGATCGACCACATCGTGCTCGTCGGTGGATCGACGCGTATGCCCGCGGTCGCCGAGCTCGTCAAGCGCGAGACCGGCAAGGACGCCAACAAGGGTGTCAACCCGGACGAGGTCGTCGCCGTCGGTGCCGCCCTCCAGGCCGGTGTCCTCAAGGGCGAGCGCAAGGACGTCCTGCTCATCGATGTCACCCCGCTGAGCCTCGGCATCGAGACCAAGGGCGGCATGATGACCAAGCTCATCGAGCGCAACACGGCCATCCCGACCAAGCGCAGCGAGACCTTCACCACGGCAGACGACAACCAGCCGTCCGTCGCGATCCAGGTCTTCCAGGGCGAGCGTGACTTCACGCGTGACAACAAGCCGCTCGGCACGTTCGAGCTGACGGGTATCGCCCCGGCTCCCCGTGGCATCCCGCAGATCGAGGTCACCTTCGACATCGACGCCAACGGCATCGTGCACGTGTCCGCCAAGGACAAGGGCACCGGCACCGAGAAGTCGATCGTCATCTCCGGCGGCTCGTCGCTGTCGAAGGAAGACATCGAGCGCATGGTGCGCGAGGCCGAGGAGCACGCGGCCGAGGACAAGGCGCGTCGCGAGGCCGCCGAGGTCCGCAACCAGGCCGAGACGCTCGCGTACTCGATCGACAAGCTGATCACCGAGAACGACGACAAGCTGCCCGAAGACGTGAAGACCGAGGTCAAGGCCGATGTCGACGCGCTCAAGACGGCTCTGGCCGGTGAGGATGACGACGCTGTGAAGACCGCGTTCGACAAGCTCAACCAGTCGCAGTCCAAGCTCGGCGAGGCCATCTACGCCTCCTCGCAGGCGGATGCCGCTGCCGGCGCTTCGGCTGACGGCGAGGCCCCGGCCGGTGACGCTCCCTCCTCCGACGAGGACGTCATCGACGCCGAGGTCGTCGACGACGAGGACGAGAAGAAGTAACCATGACCGACAAGAACTTCGACGAGAACCAGAATCCTGAGTCCGCCGAAGGTCGCAGCGAGGGGTCGGATGCTCAGGCATCCGGCCCCGCGCCGCACCACCAGGACTCCCGCGATGCGCAGGCCGCCGAGGGCTCGGACGAGACCCCGGCAGACGGCGCTCCCGGCGACCTGACGGTCGACGACATCCTCGGCGCGACCCAGACCGGCGAGGCCGCGGCGGAAGACGCCGTGCTCGCCGACCTCGAGTCCACTCTGCTGAACGACCTCAAGCGTCTGCAGGCCGAGTACGCCAATTACCGTCGCCGCACCGAAGAGCAGCGGCAGGTCGAGATCGAGCGGGCGAAGGGCGAGGCCGCCAAGGGCCTGGTCCCCGTGCTCGACGACCTCGATCGCGCGGCCCAGCACGGTGATCTGGTCGAGGGCACGCCCTTCGCCGTGATCGCCGAGAAGGTGCGCACGGTTGTGGAGCGTCTCGGAGTGGTCGCGTACGGCGAGAAGGGCGAGGAATTCGACCCGCAGCGTCACGAGGCGATCTTCCAGCAGCCGACGCCCGGCGCCGAGAAGACCACGATCCTCGAGGTCGTCGAGGTGGGCTACCGTCTCGGTGATGTCGAGCTGCGCCCTGCGAAGGTCGTCGTCGCTGTCCCGGAAGGGTAGGTGATCGATGGCCAGCCAGGATTGGTTCGACAAGGACTTCTACAAGACCCTCGGGGTGTCCAAGGACGTCAGCGATGCAGAACTGAAGAAGACGTACCGCAAGCTCGCGCGCAAGTATCACCCGGACTCCAATCAGGGTGATGCCAAGGCCGAGGCGAAGTTCAAGGAGATCAGCGAGGCCTACTCGGTGCTCTCCGATGCGGAACAGCGCAAGGAGTACGACGAGATCCGCGCCATGGGCTCCGGTGCCCGCTTCACGGCGGGCGGCCAGGGCGCAGGCGGCTTCGAAGACGTGTTCAGCCGTTTCGGCCAGCAGGGCCGAGGGCAGACGGCGGACTTCGAGGACATCTTCGCGATGTTCAACCAGGGCCAGGGTGCGAGCTTCGGCGGCGGACGCTTCGGCCAGCCGAGCGGCGGCTACCGCGGCTTCGGCGGGCCGCAGCGCGGTGCTGACGTGACCGCGCGCACCACGCTCGACTTCGTCACCGCCGTGCAGGGCGAGACCATCTCGCTGCAGGGCGAAGACGGCAAGCCGTTCAAGGTGAAGATCCCCGCCGGTGTCGCCGACGGTCAGAAGATCCGTCTGCGCGGCCGCGGCCGGCCCTCGCCCGATGGTGGGGAGAGCGGTGACATCGTGGTGCAGATCACGGTGCGCCCGCACCCTGTCTTCACGCGCGACGGTCTCAACCTGCGCGTCGTCGTGCCCGTGACCTTCACGGAGGCGACCCTGGGGGCGACCATCGAAGTCCCGACCCTCGGCGGCGACGTGGTCAAGCTCCGCGTCGCACCGGGCACCCCCTCAGGGCGGGTGCTGCGGGTCAAGGGTCGCGGAGTCGCGACGTCGAAGGGCACGGGTGATCTGCTCGCCGAGCTCCAGGTCGCGGTGCCGACGCACCTCGACGAGGCCGCACGCGCGGCGCTGGAGAAGTTCCAGGAGCTCGAGCCCGACGAGAACCCGCGAGCCGAGTTGATGGCGAAGGCCCGGCGATGAGCAGTCGTCGGGATCACATCGCCGGGACAGGCGTTCGCGCCGGATCAGGCCGTTCTGTGAAGAACGCGCCTGTTCCGGCGCCTCTGCCTGAGTCCGCGCGAACGACAAGAGACACGGGTAGGAGAGGAGAGGGGAATCGATGATGAACGCCGACACCCCGGTGTTCGCGATCGCGGCCGCCGCCGAGCTCTCCGGCCTTCACCCTCAGACGCTGCGGCAGTACGACCGCATCGGCCTCGTCGTCCCCGGCCGTACCTCGGGCGGCTCGCGCCGCTATTCGTCTCGCAACATCGAGCAGCTGCGCGAGGTCGCACAGCTCTCCTCCGAAGGGGTGAGCCTTCCCGCGATCGCTCGTCTGCTCGACCTCGAAGACGAGAACAGAGCGCTGCGCAACCGGATCGCCGTGCTCGAAGCCGCCCTGCGCACCGAGCGGGAGAATCGCCCCGGCGTGCGCGTGTTCGCCGCAGGTTCCGCAGGTGTCGTGCCCATGCCGACCGGTCGCCGTCTGCGCCGCTCGACCGAGGTCGTGCTCTGGGACCCTAGAGGCAGCGCCTAGAGGCAGCGCCTGGATCAGAGCGGCTCCACGGAGAACCGGAACGCCGCACCATTGCGGAACGGTTCGACGATCTCGAAGTTCTCGTACGCGGGACCCCCGGGGATCGGCGAAGAACTCGCCCAGTAGGACCAGCGGGCGTTGACCACTGCTTCGAGCGCCGGGTGCGGGTCATCCACGCGCCAGGTCTGCACGGCTCGACGACCGAGGAAGCGCCAGTGTTCCGCGGTATCAGCGGAGTACTCGACGGACCATGGCTCCTCCTCGTCGCCGGTGGCGCTCACCATCGCCGATTCCCCGTCGCGGGTCAGGTCGGCGAGCGGAAAGCGGCCGTGAGCGGTGAACGCGGTGCCCGAGAACTCCGGCCACAGCTCGGCAGGCGACACCACGCGGTCCGCCAGGTGCAGCAGCCGCAGTCGTGCCCAATTGCCCATCGTCGCGGTGAGGATCAGGTGTGAGAGCGGCACAGATGTCGCCCTCGTGAACCCCGCGACCTCCACCTCGTGCGGCCGGTCGGCGAAGAACCGTACCCTCACACTCACATCCGCACCGTTGGCGAAGCGTTCGACGCCGATCCAGACGGTGAGCGTCTCCACGCCCTCGACGGTACCGATCCGTCCACGGGCCGGGGCCGTCGACGGCATGGAGTTCGCACCTGCAGAATCGTCCGCCGACCAAAACCTCTTGCCCTGCTTGCCGGGATCCAGCGTGCTCGGCTCCATCTCTGAGAATCCCCGTTCTGTCGCGCCCTCCGGGACCGGCTCCACGGCGATGAAGTTCACCAGCCGCTCGTGGGGGTGGTCGAGGTAGGGGGTGAAGACGCGCAGGAGCCCGCGCGGCCCCGGTGTCGGCGGGATTCCGACCTGGAGCCCGCCGACAGGTCCCCACCGGGGCTCGGATGCGCCGTCACCAGAGGGCCGAAGCCAGTGGGGTGTCGCGAAGTCGAGCATGTCGATGACCCTAGTGTGTTGAAATCGATTTCGCTAGATTCGAGGAATCACGTCGATCGAGGAGGGTCATGTCCAGCCCTGTCGCCTTCCTTCCTGTCGCCTTCCGCCGCGTGGCCGTGGCGGTATCCCTCGTTCTGGCCGTCGCTGTTGTCGGGTGCAGTGGAGAGGGCGGTGTGATCGTCGATCCCGATCCTGACAAACCGTTCGTGCTCGATGGGGTGTCCGGCCTCACCGAGATCGCGCAGCTCACGGGGCCTGGCGCCACGAACGACACGGAGTCGGTCTCGGTCGCGGGCACCGACCTCGGATCGATGGTGAACGTCGGTGACAAGACCTTCTTCTTCTTCGGCGACACGTTCGGCGAACGCGAGCCCGGGTCGATCGGTGGGCAGGGCGGGTTCTGGCGCTCGAACGTGGCTGCGTGGACGACCGACGACGACCCGTCGGACGGCATCGAGTTCGAGGGGTGGCTGGAGGATGAGGTCGGCCTCGCCGCGCCCCTCATCGAAGGCGATCACGACGCGAACGGCGCCGGTGGCGAGGTCACGAAGATTCCGACCTACGGCTTCGCTGTCGGAGACGCGATCTACGTCTCGTACATGTCGGTGCGTTTCTGGGGCAGCCCTGGAGCCTGGGATTCCAACTACTCCGCCCTCGTCGTCTCGCGGGATCTCGGATCTACATGGCGCCCTGTCGAAGGCGTGGAGTGGCCGGGTGACTCGAACTTCGTGCAGTTCGCGACGGCCGAGGTGAGGGACGGCGACGCGGACTGGATCTATTTCTGGTCGATTCCGTCCGGCCGATTCGGTGGTGTTCAGCTGATGCGCGTCCCGGCCACCGAGGACGCCGTCGAAGACCAGTCGGAGTACTCGTACTTCGCAGGTCTCGAAGGAGGGACGCCGCAGTGGAGCGACGACCTGCGCGACGCCGAGACGATTCTGGAAGGCACGGTCGGAGAGCTCTCGGTGATGTGGTCGACGTATCTGGACCGCTGGATCATGACCTATTCGGATGCCGGTTCGGCATACATCCGTGAGGGTGTCACGCCGTGGGGCCCGTGGGGCGAGGCGATCGAACTCGTTCCCCGCGAGGACCATCCCGGGTTGTACTCGCCGTACCTGAATCCGCGATACGTGAGCGACGGCGGACGTCGGATCTACTTCACGCTGTCGCTCTGGGATCCGTACAACGTCTTCTGGTTCTCCGCAGACCTGGAGCGCGCAGAGTGATCGACGCACGGATCATGCCTTGCGTATGAAATCGATTTCGCCTACTCTGGCGCATACCCGATCACCGACGATCCAGGGATGCGACCAGGGCCCGTCGGCGGCAGCCGAGATCACCGCAGCGACTCGATGAGGAGTCCGTTCCTGAGGAGGAACCCATGAGAATCACAACTCGTACGCGCAGGGCCGCGATCGCCGCTCTGGGCGCGCTCACGGTCGGCGTCATGCTGGCCGCGTGCGGTTCCGGCACGCCGGGGGAGTCTGCCGGCGACGGAGGCGGAGAGGACGGCGTCACCACGGTGCAGTTCTGGCACCGGACGTTCACGCCTGTGGAGAACGAGTGGTACGCCGACATCGTGAAGAAGTTCAACGCCTCGCAGGACAAGATCAAGGTCGTCGATACCGAGGTGCCCGCCGACGCGTGGGACCAGAAGATGAAGGCGGCCCAGGCCGCCGGTAAGGCCCCGGACGTCTACACCAGCTCCGCCAACCTCTACGACCTCGTGAACGCCGGATCGGTGCACGAACTCGACTCCATCGTCCCGAAGGACGCCCTCGACGAGATCCTCGACAACGCGAAATCGATCTCCGAGATCGACGGCACTCACTATGCCTATCCACTTCTGCTCGAGCCTCAGACCGTGCTGTTCTGGAACAAGGACATGTTGGACGCCGCCGGTGTCGATTCAGGGAGCGCCCCGGCGACATGGGACGATCTCCTCGCCGCCTGCGCGAAAATCCAGCCGACGCTCTCCGACGGGCAGTACTGCATCTCGCCGGCGCAGGATGCGGTGACAATGGCGTGGTCGACCGTGGGGCAGCAGTACAACTTCGCCGGACACCTGGCGCTCACCGACGACTGGACCGCCCCTGACATCGACAACGAGGGCTACCGGAGCCTGATGGAGCAGTACCAGCAGCTGTGGGACAAGGGATACATGCCCAAGCAGCCTCTCGCGGCATACGTCGCAGGCGAGGACTTCGGTCAGCAGAAGGTCGCCTTCAAGGTGTCCGGTTCGTGGATGATGTCCGAGATCGGCTCGGACTACACCGACCTGCTCAGCAAGACCGGCGTCGGTGCCTTCCCGAGTTCGTCGGATGCGGACGGCCGCACAGCCACCACGATGGGCAACTTCACCTGGGTTGTCGACGCGAAGAGCAAGGCCCCCGAAGCCGCCGGCGAATTCCTCGCCTGGGCGATCGGCGGCGAGCCGCAGAACCTCGTCCCATTCTTCGTCGACACACAGTTCACCAAGGTGCCGGTGCGTCAGTCCGTGCAGGATGCCGTCGCGGCGAGCGAAGAGGCCGCTGACGCTCCGTGGTCGAGCATCATCGTCGACGACATCGCGCCGGACGCCATCCCCGGTTCCACCTACCCCTGGGATGTCAATCTCGCCGTCGGCACGGCGATGGAATCCGTGATGAAGGGCTCCGCCTCGGTGGATGACGCGATCAAGACCGCGAATGCGGCGATCCAGACCGTCATCGACCGCGACGGGCTGTCCGACAAGGCACCAAAGAACTGACGTCGCTCACTGTTCGGGGGTCGGCCCCGGCCCCCGAACAGTGAAGGACACGAGATCACGACGAGGTGGATATGGCCAATCAGGCTGTGCAGGAACGCCGGGCGATCCGGCAGCGGCAGAACCGTTACCGCTATCGCGACAACAGGACCGCATACTGGTTCCTGCTGCCGCTGGTGGTGCTGCTGGGGATCTTCGTGATCTGGCCGGCCATCTACGCCGGATACCTGTCATTCCAGGACTGGAGCTTCTATAAGGACCCGGAGTTCGTCGGCATCCGCAACTACGCCAACGTGCTCAAGGATCCGCTGTTCCTCGCGACCATCGGTCGCGGCTTCGCCTTCGTGCTCCTCACCGTGCCGATCATGCTCGTGCTGGCGTTCCTCTTCGCAAGCCTCGTCGTGACCGTGTCTCGACGGGCGGCCAGCCTCCTGAAGGTCAGCATCTACATCCCGACGATCATCTCCGCCGTGATCGCGTCGATCATCTTCGTGCTGATCTACAACTACTCCGGCGGACTTCTCAACGCTTTCCTCGGTACCTTCGGCATCGAGCCGATCGCCTGGATAGGTGATCCCAAGTGGGCGCTCCTCGCCATCGCGGTCCCGGCGATCTGGCTGGGCATGGGACTGACCTCGCTGATCATGGTCGCCGCGATGGTCGACATCCCGGCGGAGTACTACGAGGCGGCGGCGATGGAGGGGGCCAACTGGGGCCAGAAGACCGCGTACATCACCATCCCGCAGATGAAGAACGTGGTGCTGTACCTGCTCATCACCGGTTTCGTCGCCGCGATCCAGCAGTTCGAACTGCCCCTCGTCATGACCCAGGGCGGTCCGCTGGATTCCACGACCCTGCCGAACCTGTTCATCTTCAACCACTTCCGCAACGATGTGAACGTCGGCTACTCGATCGCCGCAGCGCTGTTGCTGTTCGTGGTGCTGGGTACGATCTCTGCCCTCGTCTTCAAGTTCGTCAACTCCGAGAGGCTGGTGGACTGATGGCCGTCATGCAGGAGACCACGCGCATCGTGCTCGCCGGCAGAGAACCTCGCTCGACCAGGCCGCCGCGCAGCGCCGGAGGCTGGCTCGTCGTCATCGGCAAGGTGATCCTGGGTGCGCTGTTCGTCATCGCGTCGCTGTTTCCGCTCGCCTGGATGGTGATCGCCGGCTTCAAGTCGAAGACCGAGGTCGTGGAGACCCCCTTCCAGTTCTTCCCCGAGGTGTGGCTCTGGCAGAACTACGCGCAGATCCTGGCCGATCCGACGTTCCTGCGCACTCTGTTGTGGACGTTCTTCGGTGCCGTGCTGTTCACCGTGGGCAGTCTCGCCGTGAACTCGCTCGCCGCCTACGCCTTCGCACGCCTCGACTTCCGGTTCAAGAAGACGATCTGGGCGATCGTGATCACGACGATGTTCATTCCCGGCATGACGATCCTGCTCACGAGCTTCATCGTGGTCACCCGCCTCTCCATGCTCGACACGCTGGCCGTGCTGGTGATCCCCGGGCTTGCGAGCGCCGGCATGGTGTTCTTCATCCGGCAGTTCTACCTGAACATCCCCAAGAGCTTGGAAGAGGCCGCGATGCTCGACGGCTGCGGTCGTTTCGGCATCTTCGTACGCATCTTCCTGCCGTTGTCGAAGCCGCCGTTCGTCGTGATGGGGATCACCGCGTTCCTCGCGTACTGGAATTCGTACGTCTGGCCGATCCTGACGATCACCTCGCCGGAGCGGTTCGTGCTCCAGCAGTACCTCGCAACCTTCCGGTCCGAGCGCAGCACCGAGCTCGGCCTCTTGATGGCCGGGTCCGTGCTCGCCGCAGCGCCGGTGATCATCCTGTTCCTCATCTTCCAGCGTCAGATCATCGGCAACATCAAGATGGCAGGCCTGAAATAGCAGCACTCTGCAGCACCACCGGCACCCGCCACCCGGCGGCAGCGAGAGGAGAGATCGATGGAGATCGAACAGAACCAGGAGTCATGGCTCAGCCGCAGGGGCGTCCTGCAGGGAGCGGTGGTAGCGGGAGCGGCGTTCCTGGCTGCGACCGGCCGGCCCGCTCCCGCGGCCGCCGCCGGACTGTCCGTGACGAGGGTCAAGGTGCTCGCCGGCACGCAGAGCCCCGTGCAGTACGGCATCGGGGCCACGGATCTCGGGATCCCCGCTCGCACACCGGATGGTCGGATGCTCTTCATGTTCGGCGACACGTGGGCCGATGGTGTCGGCGGCGCGAACTGGCGTTCCCCCGTCGCTCTCTACTCCTCGACGACGAACCTCGCCGCGGGAGTCGCGTTCAACGGGAGCGCGGGTGCCGGAGCGAACACGCAGGGCGTCGCTCCGCAGCTCTGGTATTACCCGCACGACGCCTACTTCACGACAGTGATCCCCTCCGATGTGATCACCGTCGGATCGCGAATGTATCTGCACGCGATCGTCAATGGCCCTCAGTTCGGAGCCGTGCGCTGGACGGAACTCTGGAAGTCGGACGACAACGGCGCGTCCTGGCAGCACACGGGGCTGCAGTTCCCCGCGGATATGGCGGGCGGCAAGTTCCAGTGCATCACGTGGGGCGAGGGCAACGACGGCTACGTGTACATCTACGGCACGGGCTTCCAGCGCGACAAGGGCATCGTGCTGTACCGGGTGCCGTCGAACAACATGACGACGCTCTCGGCCTATCAACCGTGGGGCTTCGCGAACGGTTCATGGGGGTGGGGCAAGCCCGTCACCGAGGTGCTCGGCGGCAAGTTCGGTGAGATGTGCCTGCGACCGCTCGGCGGGAAGTGGATTCTCACCTGGTTCAACTCCGGCGCGTATCGGATCGACGCGATGGTCCTGAACACGCCGACCGACAACCTCTACACGGCCACGAAGACCACTCTCCTCACCGGCACCGAGTGGAACACGGAAGATGCCTCGCACGTCGCGCAGCTCTACGGCGGCTACATCATCCCCGGGTCGACCCTGTCGGACCTGCACCTCAGCGTGAGCCAATGGAACACGGGCAACAACAGCGTGTACCACTCGGAGCAGTTCCGCGTGCAGGGGCTGGTGTAGGCGGGCGCGTCCAGGAGACCGAAAGCAACGCTTCCTAGCTTGGGGAGCAGGGAACGACCCTGCTCCGCGCCTGGCGCGCGGGTGTCCTGCCACGAAGGAAGAACTCCTCATGACGAACACCAAAGCCCCCTCTGCCGCCGCCTCGACCGGCCTCCTGGTCCTCCGGGTCGTCGTCGGCGCGATCTTCGCCGCCCACGGCGCGCAGAAGATCTTCGAGTTCACGCTGCCCGGGACCATCGGCAGCTTCGCCGGCATGGGAGTGCCGTTCGCCGAGATCGCCGCCCCGCTGGTGGCGTTCCTCGAGCTCGTCGGCGGCATTCTTCTGATCATCGGATTCCTCACGAGGCCGGTCGGCATCCTGCTCACCATCGACATGGCGGTGGCGCTTCTCCTCGTGCACCTCCCCGCCGGGCTGTGGGTCGGGGACGGGGGCTACGAGTTCGTCGCGGTCCTCGGTGTCGCCGCGCTCGCGCTGGCGCTCACGGGAGCCGGCCGTTTCTCCATCGACGGCGCCCTGCTTCGCGGTCGTGCCCCTGCCTGGCTCGCCTGAGAGTCGCCGCGCTCAGTCCTGAGGCTCGCGGGGCGGAGTGGCGCCGATGTCCGGCACCGGGGCTGTGCCTAGGTGCACCTCCAGGTCGTCGGCCGTCGGCGTCTTCGGGCGCCGCGCGGTCGGGCGGTCGAGGTAGAACAGTGCTGTGGAGGCGATGTCGTCGCGCAGCGGTAGGTACCGCCAGCCGCTGCGCCATCCGAGCGCCTGGATGTCGACCTTCGGGATACCGGTCGCGAAATGGATCGGGTCGAGCAGGTGCCAGCGGTACATGCCGAAGCGCTGCTGCGACACATACAGCCCGTCGGGACGGATCACCTGGGGCATGCCCAGATAGGGAGTCGAGAACTCCGTGTAGCCCTGGCCGGGGATGTCGAAGTTCCAGGCACCGCCGAAGTAGTCCTCTGTCCCCGTGCCGCAGATCGTCGGATAGTCGGTGTCGTCGTCGAGGTAGAACTTGATCTCGCCTTCGCCCCACCATCCGTTGGAGTTCACGCCCCAGGCGATGTACGTGCCGACGTACTGACCCTGCCCTTCGACGCCCTCCAGAATCACGTGCGGGGTGAGATCGGCCAGCGGGTTCGATCGACGCCACTGCGCGTGGAAGTACGCGTCGTTCGAGTGGTCGCCTCCGACCTCGTAGGTCACCTGGTAGTAGACACGCACGTCGACGACGGAGGTGTTCTCGAGGGTCAGTCTGGCGCCGTCCTTGAACGGCATCGGCCAGTAGGAGTTGAATCCGCCGTGCGGGTTCGCAGCGATCGTCTGCGAGTTCACCTGCGCGAAGACTCCCCAGGCGTTGCAGAAGAAGTCGCCGTACGGCACCTCGACGGCGGGTTCGTCGGCGCCGTCCCAATATGCGCGCAGCAGCAGGGTGCGCCAGTTGTCGGTATGGGTCGTGATCCAGAGGTGGGTGATCTTGCCCGCACCGGTGATGTTCGCGAGCTCGAGCGTCTCGCCGGCCTTTATGTCCATGCTGGGCGAGATCTTCCAACCGGGACCGAGGTCACGAGCGTTCATCGCGCCCGTGCCCTCGGTCGCGCGGCCACCGCCCCCAGCGGATCCGTCGAAGTTCTCGGGGGAGATCGATCGGGTCTGCACCGGTCGCAGCGCTGCGAGGGATGCCAGATCAGAAGCAGAGGAAGTCATGGGCGCCAATGTAATCGATTTCAGATGAGAACGCCAGAGAATCGAGGTGTGCGCGATACTGTTGCTTTCACGTCCGGCGCGTCCGGGCAGGCAGTGAGGGTGCATGGCCACGATCTATGACGTCGCGGAACTCGCGGGTGTCTCCCCGGCGACCGTCTCGCGTGTGTTCAACGGCACGAGCGTGTCCGAGGAGAAGGTGGCCGCCGTGCGCGACGCCGCGGCCCGGCTGAACTTCACGCCGAATCGCACGGCTCGTACACTCCGACGCCAGAGCTCCGAGGTCATCGCGCTCGTGATCCCGGACATCGAGAACCCCTACTTCACGGAGATGGCGCGAGGGGTCGAAGACGTCGCCTCCGAGGCGGGCTACTCGGTCGTCCTGTGCAACTCCGACGCGCAGATGGAGAAGGAGGCGACATACCTCCGTATCGCGATCTCCGAGCACATGTCGGGGATCATCATCGCGACGGCCGACGAGCGGTCCAACCTCGAGGGCATCCTCGCGACGGGGCGTCCCGTCGTGGCGGTCGACCGCAGCACCACGTACGACATCGACGGTGTCGTGATGGCGAACCGTGCAGCGGGCACGTCCGCGACGCAGGATCTGATCGACGCGGGCTATCGTCGCATCGCCTATATCGGCGGGCCCGAGCACATCGATACCGCGGCGGAGCGAGCCGCAGGATGGCGCTCCGTGCTCGCTGCGGCTCAGCCCGACCTCGACCTCGACGAGCTCGCACGATTCGCGACGTTCCGCGTGGAGGGGGGCCGTGCCGCTATGGAGGAGCTCCTCGCGCTTCCCGAGCCGCCCGATGCCGTGGTCGCCGGGAACAACCTCATCGGCGTCGGCGCCATCCAGGTGCTCACCGAGCACGGGCTCACTCCGCCGCAGGTCGGTGTCGCCGTGATCGGGTCACTGCCCTTCACGACGCTGTCTCCCACCGCCGTCACCGTCGTTCGCCTGCCGGCGCGCCACATGGGTGTGACGGCGGCGCGGATGCTGCTCGAGCGCATCAAGGGCGACCGGCAGCCCGCGCGCACCGTGGTGCTGCGCAACGAGATCCAACCCGCCAGCCAGCGGGTCTAGCGGGAGCCCCAGAAGCGGGTCGCCAGGTGGGCGACCTCTTTGTCGAGCTCTTCGAGTCGTCGATCGACAGAGCCCAGTCGCGCGTCGAACGTCGCCTCCAGAGCGTCGAATCGGGTGTCGACCCTCGCGTCCATCGCCTCGAACTTCGTCTCCATCGCCTGGAGCTTCGTCTCCATCGTCTCGAACCGGTATCCCAGCTCGCGCCGGAGGGACGATGTCATCTTGTCGTTCTGGCGGATGAGGACGGTGAGCGCCCCCAGCATGAAGGCAGCGAACACGCCGATCAGAGTCCAGACCTGGGGTTCGTTCATCTGCATGGCTCCATCCTGCGGGGGAGTCCTCAGATTGTCACGGTATTCCAGTGCGGCTCGGGCTCGAGCCCGTGAAGAGTGGAGAGCGCGCGCTCCCCGCAGATCGTGCAGGAAAGGTCGGATCTTCTTGCGATGTGAAATCGATTTCGCATAAAGTGGCCACAGGTTTCAGATTCTGTGCCCGGTTTCAAGGAGGACACCATGCGCTGCACCCTCGGGGTGGACATCGGCACGTCCAGCAGCAAAGGCGTGCTGGTGGGGGTCGACGGCACGATCATCGCGTCGGCGAGCCGTGCGCACGAGGTCCGCCGCCCCCACACCGGCTGGGTCGAGATGGACGGCGACGTGTGGTGGGACGAGTTCGTCTCGATCTCTCGCGAGCTGCTCGAGACGGTGCCCGATGCCGAGGTGGTCGGAGTCGGTGTGAGCGGGATGGGGCCGTGCATCCTCCTCGCCGACGAGGATGACCGCCCGGTGCGTCCCGCCATCCTCTATGGCGTCGACACACGCTCGACGGCGCAGATCGATCGGATGACGGCCGACCTCGGCATCGAGGAGATCACGCGCGTCGGCGGATCGACGCTCACCTCGCAGGCGGGTGGCCCCAAGATCGCCTGGATCGGGGATGAGGAGCCGGAGGCCCTGGCGCGTGCGCGACGCCTCTTCATGCCGGCGTCGTGGCTGACCAGGAACCTCACCGGGGCGTATGTGCTCGACCACCAGTCCGCGAGTCAGGTCTCGCCGTTCTACGACATCGAGGCCGAGAGCTGGTACGGGCCGTGGTGGGAGCTGTACGCGGGCGGTATCGAGCAGCCCGCACTGCTCTGGGCGGGCGACCTGGCAGGAGAGGTCACCGCCGGCGCGGCAGCGGCAACCGGCATCCCGGCGGGAACACCCGTGATCACGGGCAGCATCGACGCCTGGACGGAGGCGGTCAGCGTCGGCGCGCACGAGGTCGGCGACCTCATGCTCATGTACGGGACGACGATGTTCCTGGTCGCGACAGGGGCGGAGACTCTGCGCACCCCGTCGATGTGGACCACTGCGGGAGCGTTCGCCGGCACACGCAACCTCGCGGGCGGGCTCTCCACGTCCGGCGCGCTGACCGCCTGGTTGAAGGATCTGACCGGGGCGGATTACCCCGAGCTGCTGGCAGAGGCGGAGCTCTCTCCACCCGGTGCGAGGGGATTGCTCGTGCTGCCGTACTTCGCCGGGGAGCGTACCCCGATCCAAGACCCTGATGCCCGGGGCGTGATCGCCGGACTCACGCTCGAGCACACGCGAGGCGACCTCTATCGTGCCGCTCTCGAGGCCACGGCGCTCGGCGTGCGCCACAACGTGGAGACCATGCGCGCGGCGGGTGCCGACATTCGTCGGATCGTCGCGGTGGGCGGGGGCACCCAGGGGCGGCTCTGGCTGCAGGTGGTCTCCGACGTGACAGGTCTCGTGCAGGAGGTGCCGCAGACGACGATCGGCGCGAGTTACGGTGCGGCCTTCCTCGCCGCGACCGCGATCGCCGCGCCTGACGAGACGCCGGTGATCACGGACTGGAACCCCGTCGCGGAGACGATCCGGCCTGATGAGGCGCTGCGCCCGGCCTACGACGACCTGTTCGACAGATACGTGCGCCTCTACGCGGATTCGAAGGACGTCGTGCACGAACTCGCAGACACGCAGCGCGGAGCATCCGCATGACCCGCGAACGGCGCGCCCGCGGTATCCCGCACACGTCGCAGGCGACGGCGTTCCCGCTGGGAGGCATCGGCACGGGCAATGTGTCGATCGGTGCCAGGGGAGAGCTGCGCGACTGGGAGCTCGAGAACCTTCCGGACAAGGGGCGTCGCAACCCGCACTCCTTCTTCGCGATCCACGCGGCTCCGGAGGGCGGCGACGCGGTCACCCGAGTGCTCGAAGCGCGGCTCGGCGGGCGTCACGATGCAGACGCGGGCTACGCGTTCGACCAGCTCGCGGGCCTCCCGCGACTCGATGCCGCGACGCTGCACGGCGAGTACCCGGTGGTCGACGTCGACTTCAGCGACGCCGTCCTGCCGGTCGACGTCTCGCTGCACGCCTTCACACCCCTGGTGCCTCTCGACGCGGACGAGTCCGGCATCCCGGCAGCGGTGCTGCGTTACCGCGTGACGAACCCTGGGTCGGTCCCGGTGGCGGTCACGGTCGTGGGCAGCATCTCGCACACGGCGGGGCGTGGCACCCCGGGGCCGGATGCGCCATGGGGGATGCGTGCGACGCAGACGGTGCGCTGGCGCGACGACGGCGGGGTGCGCGGACTCGACTTCGGGGTGGATCTGCCCGAGGATGACTTCGGCTACGGGACGCTGAGCCTCACCACGACGGATGCGGCCACGACCGCCAAGCCGCAGTGGGTCACCAGCTACTGGCCCGACGGTGCACGGCTGTTCTGGAACGATCTGACTGACGACGGGCTGCTCGCGGCGGAGCCGAGGCTCACGCTGGAGGATCGGCCCAGAGGGCTCTTCGCCGAACCCGACGCCGATCCGGACGCCGCGCCGCTGACCGAAGCGGAGATGCTGGCGAAGCTTCCCCGTCTGCGCACCGGCTCGCTCGGCATCGTGCACGTCCTCGCTCCCGGTGAGAGCCGCGACTTCGAGTTCGTGCTGTCGTGGAGCTTCCCGAATCGTCGTCGTGGGTGGAACGGGCATATCGTGTTCGCCGACCCGAACCTCGACGAGATCGTGCGGAACCACTACGCGACGCTGTGGCCGGATGCCTGGGCCGCCGCTGCCCACGTGCACGCGCACCTCGCAGAGCTCGAGGAGACGACGGATGTGTTCGTCGAGGCGCTGTACGGCGGGAGTCTCGATCCGGTGCTGATCGATTCGATCGGAGCGAACATCGCGGCCGCCCGTTCCACGACCGGCTTCGTCATCGAATCCCCGAACTCCGAGCTGGGCGATGGACCGGTGTTCGCGGCGTGGGAGGGATCTTTCGATCACGGCGGCTCGTGCGAGGGCACCTGTACCCACGTGTGGTCGTATGCGCAGACCCTCGCCTGGCTCTTCCCCTCGCTCGAACGAAGTGCTCGGCGGGTGGAGTATCTGCTCGAGACGGACGAGTCCGGGGCGCAGAAGTTCCGCGGCAACCGCGTCTTCGGAGGTCCCTCCTGGTTCATGGGTCCGGCCGTCGACGGACAGCTCGGCACTCTGCTCCGCCTGCACCGGGAATGGCGCTTCAGCGGAGACGACGACTTCCTGCGTGAACTGTGGCCCGCAGCCGCTCGCACCCTGGACTACGCGATCAGGGTATGGGATCGCGACGGAGACGGGCTCCTCGACGGGGAGATGCACAACACCTACGACATCGAGTTCCACGGGGCAGAGCCCCTCGCGAACGGCGTGTACCTCGCGGCGCTCCGGGCGGGTACGCGCATGGCTGCCCATCTCGGTGAGGACCGGCGGGCGGAGGCATGGTCGGCTCGAGCGGACCATGTCGCCGCGGCGATGGACGAGACGCTGTGGAACGGTGAGTACTACCGCCAGGTGATCGGCGATGCCGACGCGCACCGGTACCAGTACGGCGATGGCGTGCTGTCGGATCAGCTCCTCGGGCAGTTCCACGCATTCGTGAACGGCCTCGGGCACATTCTTCCCCCGGAACGAGTCGATTCGGCGCTTGCCGCGATCGTGGCGCACAATCACCGTGACGACCTGTCTGCGCACGAGAGCACGCAGCGCGTCTACGCCCTGAACGACGAAGGTGGGCTCCTGCTCGCATCCTGGCCGCACGGTGGACGCCCGGCGATCCCCTTCGTCTACTCCGACGAGGTGTGGACGGGAGTCGAGCATCAGGTCGCGGCCTCGCTTCTCTATGCCGGCCGCGTCGATGACGCGATCCTCGTCGAGCGTTCGTTGCGCGGGCGGTATGACGGGCGTCACCGCAGTCCGTGGAACGAGATCGAATGCGGCAACCACTACGCACGATCGCTCGCGTCGTGGGCGCTTCTGCTCGGAGCGAGCGGTGTGCAGTGGGATGCCCCAAGCGGCGAGCTCTCCTTCGCTCCGGCGACCGGCGGTGATCTCCGCAGCCTGTTCACCACGGGAACCGGCTGGGGGCGTGTCGAGATCGACGAGCATGAGCTGGCCATCCATCTCGACGGCGGCACGCTCGATGTCGCAGACCTGCGGCTGAGCGGCCGGACCGTCGGCCGCGACATCCGACTCCGAGCCGGGGATACGCATCGTTCCCGGCTCACCCCGACCCCAACCCCGGAGGCATCATGACCACCTACACCCTGCCGACCACGGCATCCCGCCCGACGACCGCTCCGAAGACCGCGTATCTCATCACGTCCGGAGACCTTCGTGAGTCGGCGAACGTGGCGGGGTGGCCCACCCAGGTCGAGCTGGAGACCGGCGTCACCGGAGTGCTGAACGCCCTCGGGTGGGAGGTCATCCGGCCCTTCGGCGTCGACCCCGAGACCGGGCACGGATTCATCTCGAGCCAGCGCATGGGCCTCGAGGTGTTCACGCGCATCCCCGTCGACGCGCCGCTCATCGTCGCGATCGCCAACTGGCAGTACTCGCACCATGTGCTCGCCGGACTGCGATCCCACGAGGGGCCGATCCTCACGGTCGCGAACTTCGCCGGCGATTGGCCGGGCCTCGTCGGCCTTCTCGGGCTGAACGCGGGTCTGACCAAGATGGGCAAGCCCTACGCGACCACCTGGTCCGTCGACTTCGCCGATGAGTGGTTCACCGACGGCATCAAGGAATGGACGGAGTCCGGCGCCATCACGCACGACAGCTCGCACGTCCGACCGCTGCCCGCGCTGCCGGACAGCCCGGAGAAGCAGCTCGGCGAGGCGCTCGCGGCACAGCTGCTCTCCGAGAAGGCGATCATCGGCGTGTTCGATGAAGGCTGCATGGGCATGTACAACGCGATCTTCGACGACGAGCTGCTCAACCCGACCGGCATTTACAAGGAGCGCCTCTCGCAGTCGGCGTTGTACGCCGAGATGCTCGACGTCACGGACGATGAAGCCGACGCCGCGTACGACTGGTTGATCGATGCGGGGATGACGTTCCGCTACGGCGAAGACGGCGTCACCGAGCTCACCCGCGACCAGGTGCAGTGGCAGCTGAGGATGTACATCGCCGCGCTCCGCATCGCCGACGACTTCGGGCTCGACGCGGTCGGCATCCAGTACCAACAGGGCCTGAAGGACCTGGTGCCCGCCTCAGACCTGGCCGAGGGCATTCTGAACTCGACCGAGCGCCCGCCGGTGACCTCGCGCGACGGCTCTCGCGTTCTGCACGAGGGACGGGCCTTCCCGCACTTCAACGAGGCCGACGAGGGTGTCGCCGTGGACGCGCTCGTGACCGACCGGGTGTGGCGCGCGATGGGCCTCGTGCCCGACAACACGCTGCACGACGTCCGCTGGGGCGAGGACTACGACGGACAGTTCGTCTGGGTCTACGAGATCTCGGGGTCGGTGCCGGCATCGCACCTCGGGGGCTGGCAGCACGCGGAGGGATGGCGGCAGGGTCATGTGTTCTTCCCCGCGGGCGGCGCCACGATCAACGGCGTCTCGAAGCCCGGCGAGGTCGTGCTCTCCCGAGTGTTCATCGCCGAGGGCATCCTGCAGGCCGACATCTTCCGGGCGTCGGTGGTCGAGCTGCCGGCGGAGGAGACCCAGCGGCGGAAGGATGCCACGAACCCCGAGTGGCCGATCGCCCACGTGGTGCTGCACGGCGTCTCGCGCGACCAGTTCATGGCACGGCACAAGGCGAACCACGCGCAGCTCGTCTACGCGCCCGACGCCGAGACCGCGGACAAGGCCCTGATCGCGAAGGCCGCGATGTTCGACGGGATGGGGATCAAGGTCAACCTGGTGGGAGACGTGACGATCTGATCGGTCGCTGCACATCACTGCGAGCGCCAGAAGCGGGTCGCGAGGTTCGTGAGTTCCCTGTCGAGGTCGTCGACCTTGATCTCGATGCGGTCGAGCCGGGCATGGAGCCCATCGATCCGGGCCGAGAGCGTGCCTTCGACGCGGTCGATCTTCGCCGAGAGCGTGCCTTCGACGCGGTCGATCTTCGCCGAGAGCGTGCCTTCGACGCGGTCGACCTCGGCGCGGATCACCCGGCTGAGCTGCGTCGTCATCAGCGTCATGCCGCCCAGCATCACTGCTGCGAAAACGCCGATCAGAGTCCATACCTGCGGATCGTTCAAGCGCATGCCTCCAGTCTGATTCCGGAGGGCAAGGTTGTCACGGTATTCCGGTCGTGACGTGCTGTCATCCCGGTGGCTGTGGAGCGAATGGCGTGTAGAAGCACCGTGCAGAAGAGGTGAGGAATCGGTTGCAGCCGGAGACTCGGTGACCAAGGGCAACCTGCTCGACGGGCGAGAGCCGTGAACATGCACGCGAAGCGTCAGGCCATGGGCCGCGGTGGCGACGGCTTCGAGCATGGAAGGCATGACACTTCATGAAGAGGAAGGGGCCCCGGTCGTCGTACTCGGAGCCACCGGAACGACGGGCTCGCAGGTGGCGGATCTGCTGGAGGCCGCGGATGTGCGGGTGCGACGCGCCTCCCGCCGCTCGCCGTGGCGGTTCGACTGGGACGACGCGAGCACCTGGCCGTCGCTGTTCGACGGTGCCGGGGCGGTGTACGTGGTCCTCCCCGAGGATCGGATGGACCTCACCCCCTTCACACGGGTGCTCGCCGACGCCGGCGTCGAGCGCGCCGTGGTGCTCACCGCACGAAACCCGGGGGTCAGCGGTGACGGCATCGCGTCCGGAGCGGAGGAGGTTTTCGGTGCCGCCGCGCCCGCTTCGACCTTCCTGCGCCCCTCATGGTTCGCGCAGGGGTTCACCACAGGTCTCTTCGCCGCTCAGCTGGATGCCACCGGCGAGCTGCGGCTGCCGGTGGGAGATGGGAGGGAGCCGTTCATCGATGCACGCGACATCTCCAGAGTCGCAGCGACGCTCCTGCGATCGCAGACGCCGGGCCCGTCGCGCGTCGAGCTCTCCGGCCCGCAGTCGCTCTCGTTCGCCGAAGCCGTCGAGATCGTCGGGCGGCGCACCGGGCGTGCCCTGACTTTCGCCGACATCGGGGTCGACGAGTGGCGGGGATCCGTCGCGCCCTACCTGAAGCCGCGGATGGTGGATGCCCTCGCCAACCTGTTCGACGCGATCCGCGCCGGGCGCGATGATCATCTCTCCGACGGCGTCCACGATGTGCTCGGCGAACAGCCGCACGCGCTGGAGGCCGTGGTCGCCCGGGAAAGCGCGGTGGCGCGGTGACCGGCGAAGTGGCCACCGGGCCGATCCCCCGAGGGGTCAACAGGCGGATGGTGCTGGGCGCGGCACTGGGGGTGACCGCCGCGGTCGCTGCGGGAGCGGGCGGGGCGATCGTCCCGTCCGGCAGTGCTTCCGCCTCCCGTTCCCGCGCCGACCTCGTGCTCATCCACGGCGGATCGCACGGCGGCTGGGCCTGGCGGCGCGTCGTCGACGAACTCGATCCTCGCCGGGGACGGATCCTCACGCCCACCCTGCCGGGAGTCGGCGATCGTGCACACCGTCTCTCGCCCGACATCCGCTTCCAGGACGGCGTGGACGACATCGTGGCGACGATCGATGCCGAGGAACTGCGTGACGTGGTGCTCGTCGGACACAGCATCGGTGGTGCCTATGTCTCCGCCGTCGCCGAGCGGATCTCCGATCGCCTCCGCGGCGCGGTGTACCTCGACGCGGTCGTCGTCGATCCCGGGGAGCGGATCCTCGACGTGCTCACCCCCGCGAGTCGGGCCGCGCTGCCGACCGTGGTCGCGCAGGCGGGTCAGGGGTACTACGTCCCCAAGCCGCAGGATCCGACGATGTTCGGGGTGACGCGTCGGAACGACGTCGAATGGCTCGACCGCAGGCTCACCGGGCACCCGTGGAGCAGTTGGAGCGACGTCGCACCGATCACCGGCCCGATGCCCGATGTGCCCCTGCTCTACATCGACTGCACGGCCCCGCCGTTCGCCGATGTCGGCCCGTCGAAGGACCGTGTGCGTGCGCGGCCGGAGCGATGGTCCGTCACGAAGCTCGCGGCGGGACATGACGCCCTCGTCACGGCCCCTGCCGACGTCGCGCGTCGGATCCGGCGCTTCAGCGCGGGGGTCTAGCCCCGGACGCGGCTCGGCGCGGGATCCACGTAGTTGCGCGGACTCGCGCCGAAGCGGCGTTTGAACGCGGTGCTGAGCGCGAACTCGTCCGAATAGCCGAGCCGATCCGCGACGTCTTTCAACGGCATGTCGGGAGAGGCCTCGAGGAGTTCGAGCGCGTGCGCCATGCGCCACCGGGCGAGGTGCGACGACGGCGTCGCGCCGACGACCTCTCGGAAGAGCTTGGCGAACGCGGAGCGGGACATGTGGGCGTGCGCAGCCATGTCGGAGACCGTCCAGACCGTTCCGAGCTCGCTGTGCACCGCCTCGAGTGTGGCCCCGATCCTCGGATGCGCGACGCCGCCGATCCAGCCCGGTGGTGTCGGCGCCGTGTCGATCCAGGCGGCGACCGCCGCGCACACCGCGACTTCGGTGAGCTTGCAGAGCAGGCTGTCGACGACGGGGTCGCGCCTGCCCTCGGCGTGCAGCAATGCGACCACGGAGGCCAGCAGCGGTGTGCTGTCGACCACGATCGTCCGGGGGAGCTCCTGCTCGAGGAGCGTGTAGACGTGTCCGCGACTCTTGAACGCGATCGCTTCGACACCGAAGACAGACCGCATCTCGGAGCTGCTCTCGGCCTGGATCTCGCGGGTCAGAGCGATGGCGTCTCCCTCGGCCGGGCACACCACGGCGAGCTGGTCCGAGCGGACGAGGTGGCGTCGTCCTCCGATATCGACGTGAAGGTCGTCGTGCTCCGGAATGACGAGGAGCTGCGGGGGTGCGCCATCGCTGGGGACCGGCGGTCGATGGGCCTCGCAGCGCCGCGACGAGATCACTCTGATGCTCGAGAGGGCGCGATCCACCGAACTCACTCGACCCCCTCGCTGCGCGGCGGACGCCCCGTCACTCCATTCTCTCCCTGTGCCGGGGCGACGGCTCCGGGGTCGATGCCGGGCGCAGCCCGCTGGGTGGTCCGCTGAGCGCCCGCAGGGCGTAGAGGATGGTCGCGAGGTCGACGAGTTCCTGGACGAGCGCACCGACGACCGCCGGGATGACGCCGGTCATCGCGACGATCATGAGCCCGACGCTCAACCCGATGCCGATCCAGATCGCGGTCAGCGCGACCCGGAGCGTGTGGCGGCCGATCGAGACGGCGTCGACGACCTTCGCGAGCGAATCGACGAGGATCACGACGTCTGCGGCATCGCCGGCGGCAGTGGCTCCCTTCGCCCCCATCGCGATACCGATGTCTGCGGCTGCCAGCACGGGCGCGTCATTGACGCCGTCGCCCACCATGAGCACCGGGCGCGGCTGCATCTCGGCGGCGAGCCGCACCTTCTCGGGCGGCAGCAGCTCCGCGTGGATTTCATCGATGCCGAGCTGGCGTCCCACCGATTCCGCCGTCGAATCCACGTCGCCGGTGAGCATCGCGACGCGATCGACGTCGTGCAGCCGCAGCCACGAGATGACGGCGGACGCTTCGGGGCGGGCGGCGTCGGCAAGCACGAGCACGCCGGCGAAGCGCCCGTCCACCGCCACGTAGGCCGCGGCTTCGCCGGGTTCGAGCTGCGCCCGGACGGTGTCGGGTGCGAGCGAGGCGACGTAGGCGGGCTTTCCGACCACGACGGTGCGCCCGGCGATCGTTGCGGCGACCCCGTTCGTGGCGGTCTCGCTGGCTTCCCGAGCCGCGTGCAGGACGAGCCCCCGCGCATCGGCGGCGCGCCGGATGCCTTCGGCCAGCACGTGCGAGGAGTACTGCTCCGCGGATGCGGCCAGCTGCAGGATCTCGTCGGCGTCGAAGCCCGCAGCGGGGCGGACCTCCACGAGCTCGGGGCGGCCCTGCGTGAGCGTCCCGGTCTTGTCGAACGCGGCGGAGCGCACCCGGGCGATCTGTTCGATCACGGCCCCGCTCTTCATGATCACCCCGGATTTCGCCGCCCGTGAGAGGCCGCCGAGGAATGCCACGGGCGCCGCGATGAGGAGGGGGCACGGCGTCGCCAGCACGAGTACCTCGGCGAAGCGCGTGGAGTCGCCGGAGATCGCCCATGCGGTGCCGGCGAGCACGAGCGACACGGCGGTGAACGGGATGGCGAAGCGGTCGGCGAGGCGGACGATCGGCGCGTGCGACGACTCGGCGGAGTGCACCAGCGCGACGATCTGCTGGTACTGGCTGTCGGCACCGGTGCGCAGTGCTCTGATGCGGACGGCGCGGCTTCCGTTGATCGCCCCGGACAGCACCTCCCCGCCCGCCTCGCGCGTGACCGGCATGCTCTCGCCCGTCAGCGAGGACTCGTCGAACGTCCCCGTGTCGGTCAGGAGCGTCGCATCCACCGGCACGATCTCGGAGGGGCGCACCAGCAGCACGTCGCCGACCGCGACATCGTCGATCGGCACGTCGCGAGCTTCGTCGGAATCGGGCGAGTCCGGGTGTACCAGAACATGGGCGATGCGAGGCGAGCGGTCCAGCAGCGCCGACAGATCCCGCTTGGCCCTGCGTCCGGCGAAGTCCTCGAGCGCCTCACCGCCGGAGAGCATCAGCACGATGATGAGCGCAGCGATGTACTCGCCGACCGCCAGCGTGGCGACCATCGCGACGACGGCCAGGATGTCGAGCCCGACGTGTCCGTGCAGCACGTCGCGTACCATGCCGACCAGTGTCCAGACCACGACGGCCGACACGTACACCGTGGCGAGCCAGCGACCGATCCCCGCTTCGTCCACCGCGTGCAGCACCCCCACCGCAGCGAAGACCAACACGGTGAGCGTGATCACGGGGTACCGCCACAGCGGTCGAAGCGCGCGCATGCGTCCAGCATCCCGGGAAAGCGGTATCGGCGCCAGTGCCCGTGCGAGGCACTGCTCATGACAGTGGCCGGCACTCTTTCGGCCGCATCGCTTAAGCGATATAGTCGGCCGCGAGACGCACCGATGCGGCTCGATCTGGACACGACGACGAAGGAGACGAACTGTCATGAGTCAGCCGAAAGCCAGTAACCACCGGTTCCGTAGAGCACTTGCAGCCGCTGCGGCCCTCGCGCTCGCGGGGATGGGGGCGGTCGCCGGATCGACCGCGGCCGCTGCGGACGACACGGCCGCCGAGCCGAAGCTCGCTGTCTACGTGGAAGTCAACTCGAACGATTTAGCGAATGTCGCCGACTACACGCTCGCCGATTCGGGTCGGCCGGCCGTCGACCTGGCGATGATCTTCGCCGCCAACATCAACTACGACGGCGAGAAGGCCTACCTGCACTTCAACGAGCGCGTCACCGAGACGCTTCAGGATGCGCAGAACCAGATCCGACCGCTGCAGGCCCGCGGCACGAAGGTGCTGTTGTCCGTGCTGGGGAATCATCAGGGCGCCGGGTTCGCGAACTTCACGTCGTTCGCGGCCGCGGACGCCTTCGCCGCCCAGCTCGCCGACGCGGTCACGACCTACGGCCTCGACGGCATCGACTTCGACGACGAGTGGACGAACTACGGCGCGAACGGCACGCCGCAGCCCAACGCGCAGTCCTTCGGGTGGCTCGCCTCGGCGCTGCGTGATCGTCTCGGCCCTGACAAGATCATCACCCTGTACGCGATCGGCGAGACCTACACCGTGACGGACTTCACCCGGTTCGATGCCGCAGCGGTGATCGACCACGCCTGGAACCCCTACTACCCGTCCTACAACGCCCCCGCGGTGCCGGGTCTCGAGGACAGGGCGCGCCTCGGCGCGGCCGCGATCGACCTGTCGAACGTGAGCTCCGCGACAGCCGCGGACTACGCCCAGCGCACGGTCTCCGACGGCTACGGCGTCTATGTGGCGTACAACCTGACCGCGACCGACCAGTCGGGGCTGCTCTCCGGGATCACGCAGGCGCTCAAGGGAGAGGCGACCGAGTACCGAGCGGCTCCGTGAGCGGCACGAGACCCGAGCAGTCGAGATCGAAGAGCTCGATCTGACGGAGCGTGACCTCGGCTTCCGCCCGGACGCGGATCGCCGAGGTCACGACTCGTTCCGTGAACGTGAAGGGCGTCGTACGGTCGGCCGGGAGCTCGCAGACATGGGTCGTCGCGACGGTCTCCCACTCACCCGCAGTCGTCAGGTGCTCCCACAGCAGGGCGGAGGAGGAGGCCTCTGAGGTCGTGGTCACCGTGACGTCGCTGACACTCTGCAGCGAGGGGAACCGCCATCCGATCCAGTCCCCGGTGTGCAGGGTGCTCTCCTGCCGACCTTCGAGGGCGAGGCCCGCGCCATCGTCGAAGAGGTGCTCGGGGTTCGTGACCCCTGACGAGGCGAGGGGGTATC
Organism: Microbacterium sp. WHRI 7836; assembly: GCF_040223885.2. NCBI lineage: Bacteria > Bacillati > Actinomycetota > Actinomycetes > Micrococcales > Microbacteriaceae > Microbacterium > Microbacterium sp. WHRI 7836. Next base: position 3,414,931 of record NZ_CP168171.1, on the reverse strand, counting down.
CGTCGCGCGACGTCAGATCCTGATGCCAGGGCACCGAGTGCTGCTGCGGACCCGCGACTTCCAGCGCCAGGAGGGGGTCGGTACCGAACCGCAGCTCCAGAACGGAGTCTCCGACCAGCGCATCGATCGGCAGGTCTGCCGACGTCAGGGTCACGCCGTCGAGTCGCGCCTCCTGCAGCACATGGGCGGACGGAGCGGAGCGTCGTGACCGGATCCGCAGCGTCGAGCCGTCGCCGCGAGCCACGCGGATGTCGTCGAACAGCGGGGACCCGATCCGGAGTCGTCCCGAGGCGAGCTCCAGGGGATAGAGCCCGAGTGCGGCCCAGAGCCACCACGCGCTCATCTCGCCGTTGTCCTCGTCGCCCGGGTACCCCTGGCCGATGTGGGCGCCGGCGAACAGGCGCCCGGCGAGGTCGTGCACGACGGACGCGGTCTGCCACGGGCGGTCGGAGAACGCGTACATGAAGGGGATGTGGTGGGCGGGTTGGTTGGAGATCGCGCACATCCCCGACCGCAGGGCGCGTGCCTCCCGCTGCTCGTGGATCACGGTGCCGTATGCACCGCCGAAACGCTCGTCCGCGGTCTCGGGTTCGGCGAAGAGCGCGTCGAGATGGCGGCCGAGGCGTTCGGGGCCGCCGTGGAGGTCGGCCAGTCCTGCGCCGTCGTGCACGGCTCCGACCGACATGCCCCAGGCGTTCGTCTCGACGTTGTCTCCGCCCCAGGAGCGGGGGTCGAAGCCTCCTGCGAACTCGCCGAGGGAATCCCTGCCGCGGAAGAATCCGGTGTCCGGGTCGAACAGGGTGCGATACGACCGCGCGCGGTTCGCGAAGTAGCGGGCAAAGGATCGATAGCGGGCAGCATCCGATTCGTACTCGCACTCGGCGGCCAGCTGCGCGGCGAAGTGGCCGAGGGCGGCATCGCTCACCGCGTTCTCGATGCTCCAGCTCATGCCCTCGGGCACCTCCGAGGAGATGTACCCGGTGAACCGGCCGGTCGCGATCCCCTTGCGGCCACGGCGTGCGTCGGGCCCCGGCTCGCAGGCGTTCCGCCACCCGCTCTCGAAGGCGGCCGCGCGGTCGAACCCGACGCCCCAGCGGGCGGCATCTCCGAAGATCTGGTCGCTGGAGGTGCCGACCATGCTGTCGACGTAGCCCGGGGCACTCCACCTCGCCATCCAGCCGCCCCGACGATACTGCTCGAGCTGCCCGTCGAGCAGCTCTCCCGCGAGGGCGGGGTCGAGCAGGGCGAGCGCCGGCCACTCGGTGCGATAGGTGTCCCAGTAGCCGTTGTTGACGACGAGCTCACCGTCGACGATCGGTGGGGTATCGCCCCAGGACGCACGCGCAGCGAACACGTCGGCGAACCGCCAGATGGGCGCCTCCGCCGTTCCGACGTTCTCCGCGGCGCTGTTGGGGTACAGGTGCATCCGGTGGAGGGCGGCGGCGATCCGGGAGCGGTGCTCTTCGTCGGCGAGCGAGCGATAGGGGAGGTCGGCGTCGGACAGCGGGGGGATCGTCACGCGCGACAGCAGCCGATCCCACTGGGCAGCGGTCGCATCGCGCAGCTCCTCGTAGGCGATCGACGCCGGCGCCTCGGTCTCCAGGGCACGTCGGGCCTGTTCCACGGAGAGGAAGGAGATGCCGATCCGCACCTCGAGTGAGCCCCGTCCGGAGACGTGGCCCGCGACCGCACCGCGTCCGTCGTCATCGAGCGGACCGTGTGCGAAGGTTGGTTCGTCCCCACTGGCGTCCTGGTCGGGGTGCATCACCACTCCGGCGAAGAAGCAGCGGGGAGCGTTGCCCCACTCCTCGGAGCCTTCAGGGATCCAGCCCTCGAACCCCCCGGCGTCCGTCCAGGCGAGGCACCCTTCGTCGCTGAGCTGGTCGATGACGAAGCCGATGCGGGCGTCGGCGTCGGAGCTGCACACGCGGAACGCGCCGGTGTGGGCGGTCGCCGTCAGCTGGACGCGGAGGCCATCGCCGAGCTCTGCCGTGTACTCGTGCGGCCGCGCCCGTTCGGTGGCCGGTGTGATCCAGCGCCGTCGCCCTGCACGGCTCGATGTCGGGTCTCCGAGGAAGGGCATCAGCTGCAGCACGGAACGATCGCCGATCCAGGGGCTGGGCTGATGCGAGAACTGCAGGGCCTCGAGTCGTCGCCCCTGCGGGTCGTCGTGCACGAACGGGCGATACGGCCAGCGGGAATCCTCCGCATCGGTCGCCGGCGTGACGAACGTGAACCCGTGGGGCACGGCGACCGCCGGGATGGTGTTGCCGCGGGAGAATCGTGCACCCGAGTGCGAGCCGCGGCGGGTGTCGACGCGTTCCGCGGGTGCGAGGTCGGCCGGCGCCGGCACCCTCTCCTCGACCATGAGCTGCACGAAGCCCGTGCAGCGCGAGGGGAGGTCCGCGGCATCGGCACGGGAAGCATCGGCACGGGAAGCATCGGCAGGGGAAGTATCGGCAGGCAGAGCCGCGGTGCCGAACACGACCTCGACCATCCCCGCGCGACCGGCGAAGGGAGCGAGGGCGACGGTGTCGGCGTTCCATTGCTCCGGCAGGCTCCACCGGGCGTCGAACTGCGCCTGCGCGGTTACCGGGAAGTCGTAGCGGTCCCGCACGGCCGCGTCGTCGCTCAGCCGCGAGCCGTCGGCGAAGCGCACATCGACCGTCACAGCGAGTGAGGCGTGCGGTGCCAGCGTCGCCGCCGGCCCGTCCGCGTAGAACGCCCAGTGCAGCACGGTGTCCTGGGTGATCTCGACAGCGGGGAGATCCGGAACGTCGACCCGCTGCTCGCCGGCGGACGGATCGAACGAGAAGGCGAAGACCGGAGCCCGGAGCACGCCGCTGCGGGGGCGGGAAGACGGGGGATCGGCCGGGCCGTCCGCCGGGATGAGGTGCACGCTGCTCACCCCTTGATCGCGCCTTCCTGCACGCCCTTGAAGAAGAACCGCTGCGTGAACGAGAACATGATCACGATGGGGACGAGGGCGATCATGGTGCCGGCCGCGATCAGACGCGGGTCGACCGAGAAGCTGCTGTTGAGGTAGGCCATCCCGACCGTCAGCGTGTACTTCGCGGGATCGGAGAGCACGATCAACGGCCAGAGGTAGTCGTCCCAGGCGCCGATGAAGGCGAAGATCGCCACCACCGAGACCATGCCGCGGATGTTCGGCCACACGATGTGGCGGATGCGCTGCCACGTGGTCGCGCCGTCGACGGTGGCCGCGTCGAGCACGTCCTTCGGGATCATGCGGCACGCGGTGGCGACCAGCAGCACGTTCATGGCGCTGATCGCTCCGGGCAGGAACACTCCCCACAGGGTGTCGGCGAGGCCGAGCGCACGGATCGTGAGGAAATTGCTCGTCACGGTCACCTCGCCGGGGAACAGCAGGGTCGACAGCAGGATGCCCATCACGATCCACTTGCCGCGGAACTTCATGCAGGCGAGCGCATAGCCGGCGAATGTGGCCAGGATCACGTTGCTGATCACGGTGCCGACGGAGACGAGCAGCGAGTGCCACGCATACAGGTACACGGGCACGACGTCGGCGACCCTGGTGTAGTTCTGCAGGGTCGGCTCGCGCGGGATCAGCTCCGGGGGGAAGGAGTAGATGTTCTCGGTCGCGCCCTTGAACGAGGTCGACAGCTGCCACACGAACGGTCCGATGACCAGGAAGAGCACGAGCACCAGCAAGGCGTATCGGCCGATCAGCCCGCCGAGAGTCGGCTTGCTGAAGTCGCCGGAGCCGCGGTGCCGGAAGATGCGCTCGCGCGCGGGAGCGGGAGCGTCCTGCGGCTTCTCATCGCGTTCGGGCGCGGTGATCGTCTGAGCGGTCATGCGGGAGCCTTCGCCTTCTTCTCGCGGTTCATGAACGCGATCGCCGCGAGCGGTATGAGCGTCAGGAGGAACAGGGCGACGCTGATCGCAGAGGCGTAGCCGATGTTGCCGTTCAGGCCGGAGCCGACCTGGCGGATGAGCATCACGAGCGACATGTCGTAGCCGCCGGGGCCGCCCGTGCTCTTGGACAGCACGTCGAGCTCGGCGAACACGCGCATGGCCGAGACGGCGATCAGCACCGCGATGAGGAGCATCGCGCCGCGGACCGACGGGATCGTCACCGAGAGGAAGCGGCGGAACGACCCGGCGCCGTCGAGCATCGCGGCCTCGTGCAGTTCCTTGCCGACGTTCCCGAGGGCAGCGAGGTACACGACCATGTAGTAGCCGAGTCCCTTCCACACCGTGAGCAGGATGGCGCACCCGAGCAGCAGCCAGCGGTCGACGAGGAAGGGCATCGGCTTGTCGATCAGGCCGAGGAAGTCGAGCGTCTGGTTGATGATGCCGCGGCTGTCGAACAGCCAGGTCCAGATGAGGGCGACCACCACGACCGAGGCGATCACGGGGAAGTAGAACGTGGTGCGGAAGAACGAGATGCCCGGCAGCTTCTTCTGCACGAGGAGGGCGAGCAGCAGCGGCAGGATCGTGAGCAGGGGCACGCACACCACCACGTAGATGAGACACGTGGTGAGGGCGTTCCAGAACATCTCGTCGCCGAACATGCGCTCGTAGTTGGCTCCACCGACGAAGCCGGGCGTGCGCAACGGCCTGGCGTCGGTGAAGCTGAGGAAGACCGTGTTCAGGAAGGGCCAGAGCGCGAACACCAGCACCCAGATCACGGCGGGGGCGATGAGCAGCCACGGTGTGTACCACTTGTGGGATCTCATCGTCTTCCTCCGGCTCCTGGTGCCGGTGTCCGCGCGCATGCTCACTGGTCCACGCGGTTGGCGTTGGCGTACTCGACGATCTTGTCGAGCTGGGCCTTCGGGTCCGCTTCGCCGTTGACGGCGAGGGCGATCTGCTGGGTCATGTAGGTGGCCATGTCGGACGTCCACTGGAACGGCAGGGCCTTGGCATCCTTCATCGCACCGAACACGGTGTCGATCGCGGCGAGCTGCTTCTCGTCGGTGACGGTCGAGGCGATGCTGTCGACGACCTGGTCTCCACCTTCGGCCGTGCCCGGCGCGGTGCCGACGGCCAGCGACGAGAACGCGACCTGGTTCTCCTGGTTCGTCGCGAACTCCGCGAACGCGAGCGCGGCTTCCTTGTTGTCGGAGTCGGCCGAGACGTTCAGTCCCTGCACGTACAGGGGTGCGACCCCGAGGCGGGGCGTTGCGACCGTGTTCTCGAGCAGTGCCGGGGCGTCCTTCTGCAGGTCGGTCGTGAACCCGGTGCCGCCGGTCGTGAAGGCGACCTTCTCCTGGATGTACGCCTCGGCGTTCCCGCCGTAGTCGCCCGTGAGGGCCTCGGCGGGCATGGCCCCCGCGGCGTAGGCGTCGGCGTACTTCTGGATGATCGCCGCCGCCTCGTCGGTGTTGAAGTCGAACTCGCCCTTGTCGTCGATGACCTCCATGCCGGCGGCCGTGAACGTGTCGAGGGCGGGGATGGAGGAGAGCAGCTGCACCTTGCCGCCAGACTCCGTCGCCACGTCTTCCGCGAGGGTGAGGAGCTCGTCGACCGTGGTCGGCAGGTTCTGCTCGGTCACCCCGAACGGCGCGAGCTGCGCGAGGTTCCACCACGAGGCGTCGCTGGAGAGGTACCAGGGGAGGCCGTAGGTTCCCTCGACACCGGGGTAGGCGCTGTACGCCTCCCATGCGCCGGTGTTGTAGGTCGACTTCAGATCGGGGTCCGCGGTCTCCAGGTCCACGAGCTTGCCTGCCGCGACGAGCGGGTAGGCGATGTCCGGCGGCAGGTTCAGCACATCGGGCAGGGTGTCGGCGTTCGCCTGGCTCAGGATCTTCTCCTGGTAGCCGTCGCCCGGCTGGTCGAGCCACTCCACCGTGACGTCGGGGTGCTCCTTCTCGAACGCGGCGATGAGGTCTTCGAAGTACGGGGTGAACTTCTCGTTCTTGAGCGACCAGGTCTGGAACTGGATCTTCCCGCTCAGCTCGCCCGATGTGTCGATGGGGCCGGAAGCACCGGAGGATGCGCCGCCTCCCGTGCAACTCGTCAGCGCCAGAACGCCGATGGTGAATGCTGCCAGAGCGACAATGCGTGTGGGAACTTTCATCGTGCTTCTTCCTCGAGGCGGGCGAATCCGCGCGGCAGTCCGATCGGGGACTACAACGCTTTAGCAGATGAAACCATCCGATTCCGTCCCTGTCAAGACACCCGGCCGCGAGATCACTGTCTGCGCGTAGGACAGGGTGCATCGTCTGTTGCTCAAGCGTTATAGTGGTGCGAAATCCGCCCTCTCCGGAGGACACGTCCGAAAGGCCTGACACATGACGCAGCGCGGCGCCCTCGATGCTCCTCTGAGGTTCGGGGCGAACTACACGCCGTCGAAGAACTGGATGCACTCCTGGCTCGACTTCACCCCCGACGACGTGCGTCGCGACTTCGCCGCCCTCGCCGAGCTCGGGCTCGACCATGTGCGCGTCTTCCCCCTGTGGACCGTGCTGCAGCCGAACCGCACGCTGATCCGCGAGAAGGCGATCGACGACGTGCGCGCCGTCGTCGACATCGCCGGCGAGTTCGGCATGGATGCCAGCATCGATGTGGTCCAGGGGCATCTCTCGAGCTTCGACTTCGTGCCGTCGTGGTTGTACACCTGGCACGACAAGAACATGTTCACCGACCCCAGGGCGCTCGAGGGGCAGATCGCGCTCGTCGACCGCCTGGGGCGAGCGCTGAGCGAGGCGCCGAACTTCCTCGGTCTGACGCTCGGCAACGAGACGAACCAGTTCTCCGCGCACACGCATCCGTCGCCCTGGCCGGTCACGCAGGACGAGGCCGGGGGGTGGATCTCCGCGCTGCTGTCGGCGGCGGAGGCGGCAGCGCCAGGGCTCCCGCACGTCCACAGCGAGTACGACGCGGTCTGGTACATGGACGGGCACGGCTTCACCCCCGCCCATGCCTCCCGTCTGGGCGCGATGACCACGATCCACTCCTGGATCTTCAACGGCACCGCCCAGCGTTACGGCGGGCGTTCCGTCGCCTCCGACCGTCATGCCGAGTACCTGATCGAGCTCTCCCGCGCCTTCGCGACAGACCCCGACCGGGTGGTGTGGCTGCAGGAGGTGGGCGCCCCCTCGAACTGTCTCACCGACGACGAGATGCCCGGCTTCCTGGAAGCGACCGTACGCTCGGCCGTGCGCACCGAGAACCTCTGGGGCATCACGTGGTGGTGCTCGCACGACGTGAGCCGTGACCTCGGAGACTTCCCCGAGCTCGAGTACACCCTGGGGCTGATCGGTCAGGACGGCGCCGCGAAGCCCATCGGTCGGCGTCTCGCCGAACTCATCCCCGAGCTGCGCCAGCGCGTCGCCCCGCCCGCGCGGGACACCGCGATCGTGGTCGACGTCGACGAGCGTGAGGTTCCCGTGAGCCGCGCGGCACTGAGCCCAGGGGGTGCCGTGTTCCAGGCATGGGTGGACGCCTGCGCCGCCGGACTCGATCCGACACTGGTCACCTCGCACGACGCACTCGACCCTGTCGCGCTCGACGCGCGCGGTATCCGCCGCCTGATCCGCCCCGACCTCTCGGCGGATGTCGTCGACCCCTACGGCTCGGTGAACACGGTCGTTCCCGGCTGATCCGGGTCGGGCGTTCGTCTCAGCCCGTGCGGGCGCTCAGCCCGTGCGAGCGGGCGGAGCCGTGCTCTCGCGCGCCGTGAGCACGGGAGTCGGGCCCTCGACGCTCGGCAGATTCGCTCCCGCCTCGATCTGCTGCAGCAGCAGGGTGGCGGCACACTCTCCGAGTTCGAAGGTGTCGCGGGTCATCGCCGTGATCGACGGATTGATGAGCCCGGCGATGACCGAGTCGTCGAAAGAGGCGAGGGAGACATCGCGAGGGACGGCGCGGCCCATCTCCTGGGCCACACGGAGACCTGCGACCGCCATCACGTCGTTGTCGTAGACGATGGCCGTCGGGCGCTGTCGCCCCGACAGCAGTGTCCGCGTCACCGCGGAGGCGCGTGCGGGTGAGAAGTCGGTGGTGATGACCTCGCCCTCGAGGCCGTCGGCGGTCATGCGCTCGAGCACCTGGGCCCGCAGTCGCGTGTGCTCGAGCTCGGCAGGCCCAGCGACGTAGGCGATGCGGGTGTGTCCGAGCGCGGACAGGTAGGAGAAGAGCGTCTCGGCCACGGTGTCGTCGCCGATCCAGACGCTGGGCACCGAACCCTCGGAGGAGGGCTCCGACCCGATCATCACGGCGCGGGCGTCGAGGGCTTCGATGCGCCCGACCCTGGGATCGTCTTCGCGGGGGTCGATGAAGATGAACCCGTCGACCTGATTGGAGGAGCGCCACTGCCGGTGCACCTCCATCTCCTCCGCGACATCGGCGACGAGTCGCAGCTGCAGGCTCACCTTGCTCTCCGACAGACGCGATTCGATGCCGGCGATGAGGTCGGTGAAGAAGGCCTCGGAGCCCAGGGAACGAGCGGGGCGGGCGAGGGCGAAGCCCACCGTGTTGGCGCGTGCACCGACCAGTGCGCGCGCCGCGGAGCTCGGCTGCCAGCCGTTCTCCTCGACGATCGCGAGGATGCGGTGCCTGGTCTCCTCGCTCACGCCGGGGCGCCCGTTGAGGGCGAAGGAGACGGCACCGGGGGACACGCCAGCCATGCGCGCGATATCGGCGATCGTGACGCGTTTCGCCGGACTCATAGTCCCTCACCCTACTTGATCGGTTTAGCCTCGGGAAAGAAGCCGGATCGTGCCCTAGACTCGTGCACTAGATCGCTTTAGTACAACAGATAGCATTCAGTCACAGCGCATCACCGCAGACCCGAATCAGCCCTCACCGTCGAGCCCGGAGACCCACTCATGCATGACGACACCTCGCTCACCGTCGGCCGCGTCAAGCGCGTTCTCGAGGAGCGCATCCGCCCGGCGATCCACTCGGCCTCCGTGCCGCTCGGCGTCGAGATCCACGAGCTGCCCGGCGAGCCCATCGCCCCCGCCGAGGGGCTCGCCCTCGACTACGCGCCAGGCGTCGTCGGGGCGCCGTGGGGGCCCGCCTGGGGCACCACCTGGTTCAAGCTCACCGGACGCGTCCCGGCAGAGTGGGCGGGCCGCCGGGTCGAGGCGCTCATCGACCTCGGCTTCGACGTGAACATGACCGGCTTCCAGTGCGAGGCCCTGGCTTATCGTCCGGACGGCACGCCGATCAAGAGCATCAACCCGCGCAACCAGTGGGTGCCGATCGCCGAGACCGCCGCGGGTGACGAACCCATCGAGCTGTACCTCGAGGCGGCGTCCAACCCGGTGCTGCTGGACTACCACCCCTTCCTGCCGACGCAGGAGGGCGACATCCTCACGTCCTCGAAGGAGCCGCTCTACCGCGCCCGCCGGATGGACCTGGCGGTGTTCGAGCCCGAGGTGTTCGACCTGTCCCTCGACCTCGAGGTGCTGTTCGAGCTGCAGGCGGAGCTCCCTGCCACGTCGCCGCGCCGCATGCGCATCCTGCAGGCCATGGACGACGCGCTCGACGTGCTCGACCTGCAGCACATCGTGGAGACCGCCTCCGACGCCCGCGCCCGCCTCGCCGATGTGCTGGCCGCTCCCGCAGAGGCGAGCGCGCACCGCATCTCGGCCGTCGGTCACGCGCACATCGACTCGGCCTGGCTGTGGCCGGTGCGCGAGACGATCCGCAAGGTCGCGCGCACGACCTCGTCCATGACCACGCTCATCGAGGAGCAGCCCGAGTTCCAGTACGGGATGTCGAGCGCGCAGCAGTACGCCTGGATCAAGGAGCACCGCCCCGAGGTGTGGGAGCGGGTCAAGGCTGCGGTCGCCGCCGGACGCTTCCTGCCGCTGGGCGGCATGTGGGTGGAGTCCGACACCGTCATGCCGACGGGAGAGTCGCTCGTGCGGCAGTTCTCGCACGGGCAGCGCTTCTTCGAGCGCGAGTTCGGCATCCGCTCGAAGGGCGTGTGGCTGCCGGACAGCTTCGGCTATTCGCCAGCCCTTCCGCAGCTGATGCGCCGTGCCGGGTTCGAGTGGTTCTTCACGCAGAAGATCTCGTGGAACCAGCAGAACGTGTTCCCGCACCACTCCTTCCTCTGGGAGGGCATCGACGGCTCGCAGGTGTTCACGCACTTCCCGTCGATGGACACCTACAACTCGCAGCTGAGCGGTATGGAGGTGGCGAAGGCCTCCCGTCAGTTCAAGGAGAACCGCCTCAGCTCGCGGTCGATCGCTCCGGTCGGCTGGGGCGACGGCGGCGGCGGCACGACCCGTGAGATGACCGGCAAGGCCGAGCGTCTGCGCGACCTCGAGGGCAGCGCGCAGGTCGTATGGGAGCACCCCGACGTGTTCTTCGACGCCGCCAAGGCCGAGCTGCCGAACCCGGCGGTGTGGGTCGGCGAGCTCTACCTCGAACTGCACCGCGGCACGCTCACCAGCCAGCACGCCACGAAGGCCCTGCACCGCTGGGCCGAGCATGCTCTGATCGAAGCAGAGCTGTGGGCCGCCACCGATGCCGTGCGCACCGGTGCCGAGTACCCGCAGGCGGAGCTCGACCGGCTGTGGCAGGCCGTGCTGTTGCACGAGTTCCACGACATCCTGCCCGGGACATCGATCGCGTGGGTGCACCGCGAGGCCGTCGCCGTGCTGTCCGACGTGCTGTCGGATGCGCGCGACATCGCCGACGCCGCGCGCCGGTCGCTCGCCGGCGAGGGTGACCGCGAGCTGCGGTTCGAGCCGAGCTCGGTCGCCGGTGGTCGGGCGCTGGGCGCCGCGTTCGTGGGGGAGTCGACGGTCGCACCCGTGACGCTCGTCGAGGAGGCCGATGGCTGGCGGATCGAGAACGACCTCGTGTCGGTGCTCGTCTCGGGCGAGGGGCTGATCGTGTCTGCCGTCGACAAGGCGTCGGGCAGGGAGACGGTCGCCGCAGGCAGGGCCGCGAACCTGTTCCAGTTGCACCAGGACTTCCCGAACATGTGGGACGCCTGGGACATCGACCGGTACTACCGCAACAGCGTCGACGACCTCACGGCGGTCTCCTCCATCGAGGCATCACTCGTGAACGGTGTCGCGCAGATCGTCGTCGTGCGCCCGTTCTCGGAGTCGACCATCACGCAGACGATCGTGCTCGCGCCGAAGTCGCGCACCGTGCTGCTGCGCAATGACATCGACTGGCACGAGACCGAGAAGCTGCTCAAGCTGGCGTTCCCGCTCGACATCCAGGCGTCGCACACCGAAGCCGAGACCCAGTTCGGTTACCAGGCGCGCGTCACGCACACGAACACCAGCTGGGAGGCCGCAAAGTTCGAGACCTCGATGCACCGGTTCGTGCTCGTGCGCGAGCAGGACTTCGGTGCGGCCCTCGTGAACGACTCGATCTACGGGTACGACACGACGCGCGAGGTCGGCGAGGACGGGGTCACCACAACCGTGCGGCTCTCCCTGCTGCGGGCGCCGCGCTTCCCCGACCCGGACACGGATCACGGTCCCCACGAGATCGAGGTCGGCTTCGTGATCGGCGCCGACGCCGCGATCGCCACAGCCGAGGGCATCCGCATCAACAGCCTGCCCACGGTTCTCCGCGGGGCGCGCGAGGTCGAGCCGCTGGTCTCGGTGCAGGGCGAGGGCATCGTCGTGTCGGCCGTGAAGCTCGCCGACGACGGTTCCGGCGACGTCATCGTGCGTGTGTACGAAGCGCTCGGGCGTCGTGCGGTCGGCGAGCTGTCCGTGGGCTTCGACCACCGTGAGGTGCGCGAGGTGAGTCTGATCGAGGACGAGATCGACGATGCACGGACGGGCGGTGCGCTGCGACTGCGTCCCTTCGAGGTGCGGACGCTGCGCATCGTGCGTTGAGCATCGTGCGCTGAGCCTCGTGTGCTGAGCCCGCGTGTGCTCCTGCTCTCGCGTGTGTGGGTGATGTGCGCGGACCCGTTGTCGTGGCAGGGCGAACGGGTGCACGATGGCGGGATGGTGAGCATCGACGATGTGCGCGCGATCGCCCTCGCCTTGCCCGGCGCCGAGGAATCCGTCGGCGGTCACACCGGAGCGGCGGCCTGGCGGCTGAAGAGCGGCCAGTTCGCGTGGCTTCGCGGACCGAGAACGACCGATCTGCGACAGCTCGCCGAGGTCGGGCGTGAGTGGCCCACCGGTGATGTGCTCGCGGTGCGGGTCGCCGACCTCGAAGAGAAGGATGCCCTTCTGGCCGCCGAGCCGGATGCGCTGTTCACGATCCCCCACTTCGACGGCTACCCGGGACTGCTCGTCCGTCTCGATGCCGTCGACCGGGGCCGGCTCGAAGAGATCATCACGGATGCATGGCTGGCGCGTGCCCCTGCGAGAGTCGCGAAGGCATGGTTGGATTCGCACGGACTGGAATGACGCGGGATGCGATCCGCGGCCTCCCGGGAATCACACGGGGAGCGGGAGAGCGATGTCAGGCAGGCGGCAGTCTCCGCACGTCGGGGGACTCGCCGCCCGTGAGGTCGTCGGCGATGCGGAGGCTGCGCGCGAGGTCGTCCAGCGCGCCGATCAGCGTGCCGAACCGCTCCTTGTCGCTGCACACGGCCGTCAACGTCACCAGGTGCGTACCCGTGTCCCAGGTGTACGTCGCGAACGGCGGCGAGGCGGGCGACGGCGGCATCGGGACGAGCAGTTTCTCGCCGACGCCGAGCCTCGTGGGGAACGACTCCGTGTCGTCGTAGTCCATCGGCATCGAGGCCCGGGCGATGCGCACATCAGGCGTCAGCACCTGTGCGGTCGCCATCGCCACGACGAGCTCGGGCTCCGCCTTCCACGTCCACACCAGCACGCGTCCGTCCGCACGCTTCATGAGCATCGGCGCCGCCTGGCTCATCGCCCACGCGCCGAACCTCGAGCCGGGTCGCTCCGTCGCTCCGACCGCGGCGTTGACCTGGCCGAGCAGCATCCGGATCGCGGCCTTCCGGTGGCGGCGGCCCTTCCAGCCGAGCGAGTCCGTCACGGGAATCCACAGCTGGGGATCGGCGTCGGCACTCAGTCGCATGACTCCACGGTAGCCGGTGCGTCTGAGTGATGCCCGGTACGCCTCGGCGGCACGATCAGGGCCCTCCGGTAGAGTGGCCAGCGCCCGACCAGGGCTCTCCCTTGGCCGCCACATCGTAAGGCAGCATGTCTGTGACCTCCTCCGACGATCCGATCGATCCGTCGAGCGGCTCCGCCGCCGAATCCGCGCCCCGACCGTTGAAGATCGTGATCGGCTGCGACACGTTCGCGCCCGACATCAACGGCGCCGCCCGCTTCGCCGAGCGCCTCGCCGCCGGCCTCGTGCAGCGCGGACACGACGTGCACGTCGTCGCCCTCAACCAGGCCTACCGCCGCGCCGAGCCGCGGACCGAGGTCATCGAAGGCGAGCCGATGACCCTGCACCGGCTGCCGTCGGTCCGCTGGCCTCCGCACGACTGGCTGCGTTTCGTATGGCCCTGGCGCTCGAAGCACTACGCCCGCAAGGTGCTCGACCGGGTGCAGCCGGACGTGGTGCACATCCAGTCGCACATCGTGATCGGTCGCGGACTGGCGCGCATCGCCCACGAGCGCGGCATCCCCGTCATCGCGACCAATCACGTGATGGCCGAGAACATCCTCGATCACACGACCATGCCCAAGTTCATCGACGACCTGGTGCTGAAGTTCGCCTGGGCCGACGCGAAGCGCACGTTCGACCTGACCAGGGCGATCACCACGCCCACCCGCCGTGCCGCCGACTTCCTCGAGAACACCGTCGAGGTGAAGGGGGTCATCCCCGTCAGCTGCGGTATCGACCGTTCGCAGTACACGCCGGTCATCGGTCCGCGCGAGAAGAACCGCATCGTGTTCGTCGGACGCCTCACCGCCGAGAAGCAGGTCGAGGTCATCCTCCAGGCCATGACGAAGCTCGACCCCGCGCTCGAGACCACGTTCGACATCGTGGGCGGGGGCGACCAGCGCAAGCAGCTGGAGCACCTGACCGCCCAGCTCGGTCTCTCCGACCGGGTGACCTTCCATGGGCGCACCACCGACGAGGAGCTGCGAGCCCTGCTGTCGCGGGCGAGCCTGTTCGTGATCGCCTCGATCGCCGAGCTGCAGTCGATCGCGACCATGGAGGCCATGGCTTCGGCCCTGCCCGTCGTCGCGGCCGATGCCGTGGCCCTCCCGCACCTGGTGCACGACGGCGAGAACGGCTACCTGTTCGAGCCGGGGAATGCCGACGAGCTCGCTGCACGCCTCACCGACGTGCTCACGGCGGAGCCCGCGGAGTACGAGCGGATGCAGCAGGCCTCGCTCGACGGCGTCCTGATCCACGACATCAACCGCACCCTCGACACCTTCGAGGCGCTGTACCGCGACGAGCCGCTGCCGGAGTAACCCGCCATGCACATCGTCTTCTTCGGCGATCAACACCTCGACTCCCTCGGGGGAGCGCAGGTGTCGATGCGGCTCCAGCGGGAGTTCCTGGAACGCGCCGGTCACACCGTGACGGTCGTGGCTCCGAAGATGCACGGATCGCGTGCGTCGTCCGGCACCCACGGCGGCGCGTACGTCGACCTGCCGTCGATGCCGATCACGACGGATCGCGAATACTCGATGAGCTGGCCCGGGCGCGGCACCGATCGCTTCCTCGACAAGGCCATGACCCGCCGTCCGCCCGTCGACCTGGTGCACGTCCAGGCCGACTTCTGGGGAGCCTTCATCGGACACCGGTATGCGCAGCGCCACGGCATCCCGGTCGTGCACACCATGCACAACCGGGTCGACGTCGGTATCGCCGCCGTCACTCCGCTGCACCGCCCGGTGCTCGCGGCGCTCAACGCCTGGCGCGGCATCGCCCTGCGCGGCATCGCGGTTCCGTCGAAGGGGCGATACCCGGCGAAGGGAAGCGACGGGTGGGCGTTCCTGCGCGGCCTCGCCGCCGGGGCGTCCGCCGTGACGGCCCCCTCGACGCACTTCGCCCGCCGCCTCGAGCAGCACGACGTCTTCCCGCATGTGGACGTGATCTGGAACGGCATCGACGACGACGTCCGCGAGCAGACGCTCGCGGACAAGCCCGCAGACCGCGTGCCGGGGATACCGCGGTTCGTCTGGCTCGGCCGGATGAGCCCGGAGAAGCGTCTCCTTCCGTTCCTCGAGGCGTTCGTCGCTTCGGGAGTCGTCGCCGATCTGGAGATCATCGGGGGAGGCGCTCAGCGCGCAGCCGCCGAGAAGATCGTCCGCGCACGCGACGGCGTGCACTTCGCCGGACGCCTCACCTACCCGCAGACGTTGGCGCGCATCGCCGCCGCCGACGCGCTCGTGCAGACGTCGATCGGCTTCGAGACCCAGGGGATGACCCCTTTCGAGGCAGCCACCCTCGGAACGCCGTCGGTGATCTGCGACCCCGACATCGCCGCGGAGCTCGGCGGCGGGCTGTGGGCCGTACCAGAGCCTGATGCGGAAGCAGGATCCGGGGTGGAGCGGGAGGCTCGCCGACGCGTCGCGCTGGCTGAGACGCTGCGACGTGCGGCAGACGACATCGCGCGTGGGGCGGCTCCTGTTCCGCTGCCCGAGGTGGCCGAGGCGTTCCGACAGTCATCGCGCACGGCGGCGATGGTCGAGGTCTACGAACGGGTGCTCGCATGATCACGACGGCGCCGGCAGTCGTGTCTTCGAGCAGGCAGCCTCAGAAGAACTGGTAGAAGAGCGACGACATCCAGGTGGTCGCCATGCCGATGGCGCCCACTCCGGCGATGCCGATCGCGATGCCGGCGAGCAGGTGCGGGCCGGGCCGGCGTACGGCGACGAGCCCGAGGATGAACGCCAGGACGTATGCGACGAGGCTCACCACGCCGACCAGGCCGGAGAGGGCGTTGTACCAGCCGTAACCGTCAGCGGCGAAGTAGGCGAACGGCGCCGTCAGCGAGATGACGAGATTGACGGCGAAAGCGATCACCGCGATGAGGAACGCGACCCTTCCGAGCGGGTTCCCCGTGTCAGCGGGGTGCTGCGGCGCACCATAAGACGGAAGCGGTGCCGGCGGGTACTGCGGGGCGGGGTACTGCGGGGCGGGGTACTGCGGGGAGGGGTTCTGCGGTGCTGCGGGGTTCTGCGATGTCGTCGGGTACTGCGGAGACGCGGACAGGTGCGGGGCGGGGGGATCGGAAGGTCGCTGAGGCTCGCTCATGACGACGAGCGTAGCCCCCGCGGTCATGGTGCTGGTCAGCGGTAACCGTGCCCCGACTCGGCCTGCTGCCCGACATCGCGTCCAGCGAGGCGCGTCCAGTCGGTCGGGGTGCGACGGTATCCGTCGCGGCGCAGTTCGACGAAGGTGGCGATCGTGGCCCACGCGGCGAGGGCGAGGAGTGCGATGAGGAGTATCATGGCAGAAACGCTACGTTCGATGCCGAACCGCCACGAGTGGCAGAATAGACTCTGAACGTATGAAAACTGCCAACCGGGAGTGTGTATGAAGACGGTCGCCTGTGTCATCCAGGACGGGTTCGCGCCCTTCGAATTCGGCGTCGCCTGCGAGGCGTTCGGCCTCGACCGCGCCGATGACGGGGTGCCGAACTTCGACTTCCGCATCGTCGCTCCCCGTGCCGGCGTCGTGACGTCGAAGATCGGCTTCTCGGTGAACGTCGAGCACGATCTGGCCTTCGCCTACGAAGCCGACCTCGTGGTGTTCTGCCCTCTTCCCCGGGAGAACTGGGGCGACGTGGATCCGCTTCTGGTCGACGTCGCCCGCCATGCGGTCGACCGCGGCGCGTGGGTGATGAGCGTGTGCAGTGGATCGTTCATCCTCGCCGCTGCCGGGGTGCTCGACGGTCGACGCGCCACCACGCACTGGATGTACGCGCACGTCATGGCCGACATGTATCCGCAGATCGACATCGACCCCGACGTGCTGTTCGTGCAGGACGGCAAGATCATCACGAGTGCCGGCACCGCGGCGGGCATCGACGCCTGCCTGCATCTGCTCCGGCAGGAGGTGGGTGCCGAGCTCACCAACCGCATCGCCCGCCGGATGGTCGTGCCCCCGCAGCGCGACGGAGGCCAGGCACAGTTCATCGATCGCCCCATCCCCGTCGTCCCCACCGATTCGCTCGCCGCGGTCGCCGACTGGGCTGTCGAGCACCTGCGCGAAGACCTCGGTGTCGACCAGCTGGCGGCCAGGGCCCTCATGTCGCCGCGCACGTTCGCCCGCCGGTTCAAAGCCGAATACGGCGCGACGCCGGCGGCCTGGCTCGCGCGTCAGCGCATCATCCACGCGCAGCGGATGCTGGAGCGCACCGACCTGCCGCTCGAGCACATCGCCGACGAGTGCGGATTCGGTTCAGCGGCCGTGCTGCGGCAGAACTTCGCGAGAGTGCTCGGGCTGACCCCCACCGCCTACCGTGCGCGGTTCTCCTGTGCCGAGGAATCCGCGGTGCCCGCGGCCTGAGCCGGGCGGGTCCATCACGCAGCCGGATTCAGTGTTCAGCCGGGGTCGCTGCTCAGCCAGGGTCAGTGTTCAGGCCGGATTCAGTGTTCAGACCAGTGCGCAGGTGCGGGCAGTGCGACGTCGCGCACCTCGACCCCGTCCTTGGTGACGGCGGCGATGCAGTAGAGCAGGGACTGCGTGGGGTAGCCGTGCGGCCGGTTGTCGCGGATGATCGCCCTGTCGTCTTCCGGAGGGAGCGCGGTCGAAGATGCGAGCAGGGCCGTCCACTCGGCCGTCCAGTCGTCGCTGTCGGCGGTCGGACCCAGGGCGCGGAATTCGGGCAGCCACGCCTGGATCCGCGGAGTCGTCGCATCGTCGAGATCGTCGTGCGCGATCATGTGCGTTCCGGGCTCGATGGGTGTCTCGCGAAGCTCGACGCCGTCCCACGAGAGCACTCTCGCGCCGGCGGGGCCCACCTCGAGCAGGTTGAAGCCGTGCATCGGCAGCGGTGCGACCGGCGATCGGCCCGTCACCGACTCCAGAGCGAGGGCGCCGCGGGACACCGCGTGAGCTGCGGGGAGGTCACGCACGTCCGCGCGGTTCAGCAGCACGGCGAGTCGTCCTTCTGCCGGGTTCGCGGCCAGCCACGCGCCGCCCGCTCGGCGGTCGCGGATACCCACCACGCCCGGGAAGTCGTCCGGCCACCACGCTCCGAGGGAGTCCCAGGCCCGCAGCGGGTCTTCGTCGCGGACCGCCAGAAGTCGTGCGGATCCGGCATTCTCGACATCGATCACGACCGTGCACACGGCATCAAGTCTAGGTCGGCGGAACGATCGTCGGCCCGCGGCGGTGGATGCTGGGGCAGAATCGAGACGTGAACATCGTGGTCGGAGTCACAGGCGGCATCGCCGCGTACAAGACGGTGCATCTGGTGCGCCTGCTCACGAAGGGCGGCCACGACGTGACCGTGGTGCCCACCGCGGATGCGCTGCGCTTCGTCGGGCTGCCTACATGGGAGGCGATCAGTCGTCACCCCGTGACAACGAGCGTGCACGAGGATGTGGCACGGGTGCGGCACGTGGCTCTCGGTCAGGCGGCCGACCTCGTGATCGTGGCGCCGGCGACCGCGAACTCGATCGCGAAGATCGCTGCCGGGCTCGCCGACGATCTCCTGGGGACCACCCTGCTCGCGACCGAGGCCCCGGTGCTGATCGCTCCGGCGATGCACGCCGAGATGTGGCGGAACAAGGCGACACAGGCGAACATCGCGACCCTGCGGGAGCGCGGTGTGCACCTGGTGGGTCCTGCCGACGGTGAGCTCGCCGGTGGTGACAGCGGTCCCGGCCGGATGTCGGAACCCGAGGAGGTCTTCGCCGCCGCGCAGGCGCTGCTGGCTCCCGGTGACCTCGCCGGCGTGCGGGTGGTGGTCTCGGCCGGCGGCACTCGCGAGCCGATCGATCCCGTGCGTTTCCTCGGCAACCGCTCCAGCGGCCGGCAGGGTGCGGCGCTCGCCGCGGAGGCGGCCGCTCGCGGAGCCGAGGTCACCCTGGTGTCGGCGAACATCTCGGGTGACGTGCTCGCCGACGTGCGGCATCCGTCGATCCGCGTCGTCGGCGTGGGCTCCGCGATCCAGCTCGCAGAGGTGATGAAGCGTGAGGCCGCAGAGTCGGACGTGATCGTGATGGCCGCCGCGGTCGCCGACTACCGACCGGTCGCGGTCTCGGAGCGCAAGCTCACCAAGGAGGGCGGCGGGGTACCCGCCATCGAGCTGATCGAGAACGAGGACGTCGTCGCAGCCCTGGCCTCTGCACGTCGCCCGGGTCAGCTCGTCGTCGGCTTCGCAGCCGAGACTCCGGAGGACGAGGCCGAACTGCTCGCTCGCGCTCGCGGCAAACAGCAGCGCAAGGGTGTCGACCTGCTGGTGGTGAACGAGGTCGGCTGGGAGCGCGGGTTCGAGAGCGCGGAGAATGCCGTGCACATCCTGGGCCCCGGGGGTGCGGTGGCGGCGATCGTCTCCGGCTCCAAACGCGCTGTCGCGTCCGCGATCTGGGACGCGATCGGACGGGAGCGCTGACGAGGCGGACGGACTGGAGGAGAATCTCGGCGAGTGCTAAACTTGAGTCAATAAGACTCAACTTTGATCCCGTCCTCCGACTTGGTGGACGGGAGACGACCAGAAGGAGCAACTCCAGGAGGAGCGCATGACCACCCCGCAGACCGGCAACCAGAACCAAGAGCAGCAGTCCGCCCTCGAGCAGTTCGGCATCAACCTCACCGACCGTGCCCGCGAAGGCAAGCTCGACCCCGTGATCGGACGCGACAGCGAGATCCGTCGGGTCAGTCAGGTGCTCACCCGACGCACGAAGAACAACCCCGTGCTGATCGGCGAGCCCGGCGTCGGTAAGACCGCCGTCGTCGAAGGCCTCGCCCAGCGCATCGTCGCCGGCGACGTCGCCGAGTCCCTCAAGGACAAGGAGCTGGTCACGCTCGACATCTCCGCCCTCGTGGCCGGCGCCATGTACCGCGGCCAGTTCGAGGAGCGGCTGAAGCAGGTGCTCAAGGAGATCACCGAGTCCGACGGGCAGGTCATCACGTTCATCGATGAGCTGCACGTGCTGATGGGCGCCGGTGGCGGTGAAGGCTCGGTCGCGGCATCCAACATGCTGAAGCCGATGCTGGCCCGCGGCGAGTTGCGATTGATCGGCGCGACCACCCTCAACGAGTATCGCGAGTTCATCGAGAAGGACGCAGCGCTCGAGCGCCGCTTCCAGCAGGTCTACGTCGGAGAGCCCACTGTCGAGGACACGATCGCGATCCTCCGCGGCCTCAAGGGTCGGTACGAGGCGCACCACGGGGTGACCATCTCCGACAGTGCTCTCGTTGCGGCCGCGGCCCTGTCGAACCGGTACCTGCCCGCGCGTCAGCTGCCCGACAAGGCGATCGACCTGATCGACGAGTCGATGTCGCGGCTCAAGATGGAGATCGACTCGTCTCCGGTCGAGATCGACCAGCTCAAGCGTCAGGTCGACCGGATGAAGCTCGAGGAGCTCGCCCTCAAGCGCGAGAAGGACGCTGCGTCCAAGGAGCGACTGAGCGCCTTGCGCGAGCAGCTCGTCGGCATGGAGCGACAGCTCGCCGAGCTCGAAGCCCGCTGGGCACGCGAGCGTCAGGGTCTGAACCGGGTGGGCGAGCTCAAGAAGCAGCTCGACGACGCGATCACGCAGCGCGACCTCGCCATGCGCAATGCCGACTACACGAAGGCTTCGAAGCTCGAGTACGAGACGATCAAGCGCCTGGAGCGCGACATCGCGGAGGCCGAGCAGGCGGAGGACACCGCGTCGAGCGAGCCTCGCATGGTCAACGAGCAGGTGACCGAGGAGGACATCGCGGCCGTGATCGCCGCGTGGACCGGCATCCCCGTCGGCCGGTTGCTGCAGGGTGAGAGTGAGAAGCTGCTGCACCTGGAGAACGAGCTCGGCAAGCGCCTGATCGGGCAGAAGGACGCCGTGAAGGCCGTGTCCGACGCCGTCCGCCGTTCGCGCGCGGGGATCAGCGACCCCGGTCGTCCGACCGGATCGTTCCTGTTCCTCGGCCCGACCGGTGTCGGCAAGACCGAGCTTGCCAAGGCGCTGGCGGAGTTCCTCTTCGACGACGAGCACGCCATGGTGCGCATCGACATGTCGGAGTACGGCGAGAAGCACTCGGTGTCCCGGCTCGTCGGCGCCCCTCCCGGGTACGTCGGCTACGAGCAGGGTGGTCAGCTGACCGAGGCCGTGCGTCGCCGGCCGTACAGTGTGATCCTGCTCGACGAGGTCGAGAAGGCGCACCCCGAGGTGTTCGACGTGCTGCTGCAGGTGCTCGACGACGGTCGGCTCACCGATGGGCAGGGGCGCACGGTCGACTTCTCGAACGTGATCCTGATCCTCACCTCGAACCTGGGCTCGCCCATCCTCATCGACCCCGTGCTCGCACCCGATGAGAAACGCGACCAGGTGATGGCGCTCGTGCGGCAGGCGTTCCGTCCGGAATTCCTGAACCGCCTCGACGACATCGTGATGTTCTCGGCGCTGAGCGAAGACGACCTCGCACAGATCGTGGAGCTCTCGGTCGACCAGCTGCACGACCGGCTGAAGGACCGGCGACTCACCCTCGCGGTCACTCCGGATGCGCGGGCCTGGCTCGCCGAGCGCGGGTACGACCCCATGTTCGGTGCTCGTCCGCTGCGCCGCCTCATCCAGAGCGAGGTGCAGAACAAGCTCGCGACCGCGCTGCTCTCGGGCAACGTGCACGACGGCGACACGGTTCGCGTCGACGTGGCCGCCGACGGGATGGGCCTCGTGCTCACCTCGACGACGCCGGAGCCCGAGGCCGACTCCGACTCCGACGAGGATGACGTGATCGAGGCGGAGCTCCTCGAGGACTGACACGCCACGACTGAGCTGAACCGCTCGGACACAGAAGAGGGACCAGCGGGTGATCCGCGGGTCCCTCTTCTCGTGGGGTCTCGGCTTTGACGTGCGGGCTCAGCACTCTCGTGCAGGCTCAGCCGCGCAGACCGGAGGCCGCGGCGAGTGCGCGACCGGTGAGGGAGTCGTCGTCACGCACGATCTCGGACGGCGTCCCGCTGAAGATCAGGCTCCCGCCGTCGGATCCCGCCCCCGGACCGATGTCGATGATGTGATCGGCACGGGCGACCACTCGCAGGTTGTGCTCCACGACCACCAGCGTCGCTCCCTCCTCGAGCAGGTCGTCGAAGAGGAGGTTGATGGTGTCGACGTCGGAGGGGTGCAGGCCGGAGGTCGGCTCGTCGAGGATGATGCGGTCCGCCCGGTCGCGGTGCGGATCGCTGAGGTGGCGGGCCAGCAGCAGACGCTGCTTCTCCCCACCGGACAGCGTGTCGAGCGACCGGCCGACCGGGATGTATCCCAGTCCGGTGCGTTGCACCCAGGCCAGGGCCTCGACCACGTCGGCATGGGCGGAGAAGAGGGCGCTGACCTCGGCCGGTGGTGCCGCCAGCACGTCGGCGATCGTGGCGCCGTCGACCTGCACGGCCAGAGCGGTCGGGTTGAAGCGCAGCCCGCCGCACGCATCGCAGGGGAGGGACACGTCGTCGAGGAACGCGAGCTCGGTCGTGATGTGGCCGCGGCCGCGACAGGTGGGGCACGCCCCGCGGGAATTGAAGCTGAACCAGGAGGGGTCGAGGCCGGAGGCATCCGCGAACACCGCCCTGACGGTGTCGGCGATGCGCAGGATGCTCAGGGTCGTGGATCGGACGCCGCCGCGCAGCGGTTCCTGTCCGACGACCGTGAAGTCCGGGTGCTGGCGTGGCAGCTCCGTGGTCGCGAACGAGCTCTTGCCGGAACCGGCGACTCCCGTGACGGCCGTGAGCACGCCCAACGGGATGTCGACGTCGAAACCTCGCAGGTTGTGCGAGCGCGCATCCCGCACCGTGATCCGGCCTGACGGTGCCCGTGTCGCTCGACGGATCGGCAACGGCTCGGCGAGCAGGCGCCCCGTCAGTGTGTCGCCGGCGCTGAGCTCGGCCGGCGTCCCCTCGAACTGCACGAGCCCACCGGCAGACCCCGCACCGGGACCGAGGTCGATGATGTGGTCGGCGACCGCGATCACCTGCGGGTGATGCTCGACGACGAGGATCGTGTTCCCGGCATCGCGCAGTCGTTGGAGCAGGGCGACGAGGCGCTGGATGTCGGCGGGGTGCAGCCCGGTGCTCGGCTCGTCGAACACGTAGGTGACGTCGGTGAGCGCGCTGCCGAGGTGTCGCACGATCTTGACGCGCTGCGCCTCGCCGCCGGACAGCGTCGCCGACTCGCGGTCGAGCGCGAGGTAGCCGAGGCCGACCGAGAGCAGGGCGTCGAGCGCATGACGGATCCCTTCGACCGCCGGTGCCACCCGTGGGTCGTCGAACTCCTCGAGCAGCGCGTGCAGCTCGGAGACCGGCATGCGCATCCAGTCCACGATCGAGCGCCCGGCGATGAGGCTGGCCCTCGCGGCTTCGTTCACGCGCGCGCCGCGGCAGTCGGGGCAGGTGTGATGCGTCACGAGTCGGTCGAGCTCTTCGCGCACGGAGGCTGACATCTTCACCGGACGCTGCTTGAGGAACACGTCGCGCATCCGCGTGATGACCCCGTCGAAGCGCGCGCTCTGCGGGAAACGCGGGTCGGGGTCCTCGAGCTTGAGCTTGTCGGCATAGAGGAACTGGTCCATCTCCTCGGCCGTGTAGTCCTTGAGCGGCTTCTCGCGGTCGAACAGTCCACAGTAGGCGAAGCGTTTCCAGCGGTACACGCCTGGACGGAACAGGCTGAACCGCACCGGGCCCTCGTCGATGTTCTTCTCGGGGTCGATCAGTTCATCGATGTCGATGTCGTACACCGTGCCGAGCCCTTCGCAGGTCGGGCACATGCCGGAGGGGTCGTTGAACGAGTACGCGGGGGAGTAGCCGGCTGACGGCTCGCCGACGCGGGAGAAGACGAGGCGCACGAGCGAGGCCAGATCGGTCGCGGTCGCCACGGTCGAGCGCGCGTTGCCCGTGAACCGACGTTGGTCGATCAGCACCGTGAACGTCAGACCGTCCATCGCCTGCACGTCCGGAGTGGGCAGCTGCGGCAGTCGCGACCGGATGAACGTCGAATAGGAGTCGTTCACGAGCCGCTGCGCCTCGGCGGCGATCGTGTCGAGCACCAGCGACGACTTGCCCGAACCCGAGACCCCGGTGAAGACGGTCAGCAGCTTCTTGGGGACGACGACGGAGACGTCGCGGAGGTTGTTCGTCCGTGCGCCGGTGATGCGGAGCATATCCATCCGCACACGCTAACGGGGCCCCCGGACAAACCGGAGACCCCGTTGACAGCGTCGGCGGGAGCGGTCAGGCGCTGAGGACGACCGTCTCGTCGATGGGGCGACGCACGCGCGGGGCGACCTCGCGCTGCTGCAGCACCTCGGGCAGGGCCTCGATGTCGCCGAACTCGCCGACGGCGAAGACCGTGACCGGCGCGAACCGGGCCTCGAGGTCCGCGAACTCACGGACCACCTCGGGGTCGAAGCCGCTCATCTGGTGCACGAGCAGGCCGTCGTGGTGGGCCTGCACCGAGAAGTGCGCGACCGCCTGGCCGAGGTCGTAGAGTGCGTGCGTGATCGGGGTGCCATCGGCGGTGGCGGTCTCCGCGATCGCGACGACGAGAACCGCGGCGTTGCCGGCCCATGCCTGGTTGAAGCCCATCAGGGCGTCGACGACCTGGGCGTGGAGTGCAGTGCCGCGACGGGCGACGATGAAGCGCCAGGGCTGGATGTTGTTGGCGGACGGGCTCCAGCGGGCGGCCTCGAGGGCGGTCGCGAGCTTGGCCTCGTCGATCGAGTTCTGCGCGTCGAAGGCGCGGGGGCTCCAGCGGCCGGCGAGGACGTCGAGGACGGGGTGCTCGGTCGGGGCGGTGCGGTCGATCACGGGGGTGCTCACAGAAGTGCCTTTCGGAAGGAGTGGATCGGACTCCTTCGTCCGGGTACACGGGAGCCAACAGATGTATGTGCATGCATATTCCCGGATCGTCCGGATGCCCTCGATGGCCGGATCCCGCAGCGACCGGATGCCGATCGCGGTGACGAACAGCGTGACGGCGATCGCGAGCGCCACGGCCACGGGGCCGGCGGACGACACCTCGGCGACGTCGAGCCAGGCGATCGTGTAGGTCGCGACGGCCGCGACCGGGAAGGTGAACGACCAGAAGCCGAGCGTGAACGGGAGCCGACGGTAACGCGGGATGGTGGCGACCTGCGCGGCGACGAGGAGCGTCATGAGACCGGCGAACGCGGACGAGAGCGGCGATGCGATGCCGTCGGTCAGGGCGAAGAGCGCGAGTCCGCCGACGGCCGGCGGGGCCATCAGCACCGCCAGGCTGGGGGTGAGCGCATCCGGCAGCGGGGGGCCGGCGACCAGGCGCACGAGCACGAGCGTCGTCATCACGACCCAGAAGAGGCATCCGACGCCGAACGCCGCCCATCCGAGCCCCGGCAGCCCGAGTGCCTCCGCGGCGGTCGCGGTGATGAATCCGCCGGCGACCGGCGGCAGGATGTACCCGCCGTGGATCGCGGCGAGCTCGATCCGGCCGGCCATCCAGGTGCTCACCAGCCAGCCCGCCCACACCGCGGTGCTGGCCATCGAGGCGATCACGATCGTCGAGCCCGCGACGGGGAGCGAGGGAAGCAGCCGGATGCCGATGAGCATCCCTACCAGAGGGAGGATCACGGCGAACGGTGCCTGCACGGGGTCGCGGAGCTGCGCGCGCAGAGGTGTGCCGCTGCGCACGCCTCTCGCGGTGTGCGCGGCGAGCAGTCCGATCGTCGCCATCGCCGACAGGCCCCAGAAGGCAGGGGCGACGGAAGCGGGCACCGGGGCGACGGCGGTGGCCGCCGACCAGGTCGACGCGACGCCGGCGAGGCCCAGCGCGATCGCCAGAGTGCTCAGCGGGATCCGTGCGGGAGGATTCCGGCCGGAGCGGGTGCGCGTGGAAGAGGACATGTCGAGGTAACCTGTGACATTTTACTCCGCGGTTCACGAAGGCGGCGCGGATGCCGAAGGCGGCGCAGACCCCGAGGCTAGGCGGCGAGGTCGTGCGAGGCCGCGTCGGCGAGTGCGCTGCGCACCGCGCGGATCGAGGGAGCGTCCGCAGACACACGCCTCGCGGAGGAGAAGATCTCGCGCCGAGGTTCCTGCGGCAGCGGTGCCAGGTCGACCGTCGGGGTGTCGCCCGCCCACACGAGCTCCGGCAGCAGCCCCACCGCGAGTCCGGCATGGATCAGCCGCACGTGGGCGGTGAGGTCGGCGATCTCGAAGCGCACATCGGGCTCGAACCCGGCGGTGCGGCACAGCTGCTCCGCCCAGGCGCGCGACGCGGTGCCGGCAGGTTCCAGCACCCAGGGTTCGTCGCGGGTCGACCACAGCGCGGCGACGGCGTCGGCGTGCGCGGGGGTCCCTGGCCGCCGCGCGAGGGCGATCGCGTCGTGTGCGAGCGCCACCCGGTCGAGGTCGGCGTGGATCGGGCGTGTGCGGCCCGGGTACTGCTCGGCGAGGATGAGGTCGAAGTCGCGGCTGGACACTCCGACGAGTCCGGTCTCCGGGTCGGACTCGGTGACCTCCACGCGCAGGGCAGGATGACGTTCCTTGAGGGCTTCGAGCCCGCGGGGCAGGAGCGAGTGTGCCGTGGACTGGAAGACCGCGATGCGCACGGTGCCCGTGACCTCGGTCAGGGATTCGGCGACGGCGACCTGGGCGTGCTCGAGCTGGTCGAGGATGCCGATGGCCTCGGCGACGAGCACGTTCCCCTGCGGCGTGAACTGCACCCCGCGCCCGACCCGGCGCAGCAGCGGCACGCCCACGTCGCGCTCCAGCGCACTGAGCTGCTGCGACACCGATGCCTTGCTGTAGGACAGGGCGTCGGCGACGGCCGACAGTGTCCCGCGACGCGACAGCTCCACCAGCATCCGCAGTCTGTTCACGTCGAGCACGGCGGATCCTTCGTTCGGCGCCTATCGTTCAGTGGAACTGAACAGAATCCACGCAAATCGGTTGATAGACGGAGCCTACCGAGCGGCAGGACAATGATCCAGCCGCACACGAAATCCCGGTGTGCGCTCTCTTGGAAGGTCCCACCGATGCCTGTCGCCGCCGACACCACCACCCCCCGCACCGAAGACGTCGCCGCCCTGGTGCAGCGCTGGCTCGCCGAGAGCGAGACCCACCCCGTCGAGCCGGCCGCCCAGCGCCTCTCCGAGGTGCTCAAGGACCCGAACGGACTCGCGTTCACGGTCGGCTTCGTCGACGGCGTCATGCGCCCGGAAGACCTGCGCGTCGCCGGCCGCAAGCTCGCCGAGCTGAGCGACATCACCCCGTCGCTGCTGCCCGGATACCTGCGTGCCGCGATCAAGACCGGCGGCTTCTGGGCGCCGAAGCTCCCCGGCGTTGTCGTGCCGATCTCGCGCCGCGTGCTGCGCGCCATGGTCGGGCACCTCGTGCTCGACGCCACTCCGTCCAAGCTCGGCCCCGCCATCGCGAAGCTGCGCAAGAGCGGCAACCGCCTGAACCTCAACCTGCTCGGCGAGGCCGTGCTCGGAGAGCGGGAAGCCGGACACCGGCTGCAGGGCACCCGTGACTTCCTGGCCCGCGACGACGTCGACTACGTGTCGATCAAGGTCTCCAGCGTCGTGAGCCAGCTGTCGATGTGGTCGTTCGACGAGGCCGTGGCGGACGTCGTGGACAAGCTCACCCCGCTCTACGAGCTCGCCGCGCGTGCCGAGGCCAAGGGCAAGGCCAAGTTCATCAACCTCGACATGGAGGAGTACCGCGACCTCGACCTGACGATCGCGGCCTTCACGAGCATCCTCGACCAGCCGGGCTTGGAGAACCTCGAAGCCGGCATCGTGCTGCAGGCGTACCTCCCCGACGCGCTCGGCGCGATGCAGCACCTGCAGGAGTGGGCAGCCGCCCGCCGCGCCAAGGGGGGAGCGCCGATCAAGGTGCGCGTCGTCAAGGGCGCGAACCTCGCGATGGAGGAGGTCGACGCCGCGATCCATGGCTGGCCGCTCGCCACCTACGGCACCAAGCAGGACTCGGACACCAACTACAAGCGGGTGCTCGACTGGGCCATGACGCCCGAGCGCCTGGACGCCGTGCGCATCGGGATCGCCGGTCACAACCTCTTCGACATCGCCTACACCTGGCTGCTCGCCCAGGCGCGCGGGGTGGCCGACCCGACCGGCGCCGACCCCCTCGTCGAGTACGAGATGCTGCTGGGCATGGCGACCGGTCAGGCCGAAGCCGTCCGCAAGGACGTCGGCCGTCTGCTGCTCTACACGCCGGTCGTGAACCCGGCGGAGTTCGACGTGGCGATCGCGTACCTGGTGCGCCGCCTCGAGGAG
Organism: Microbacterium sp. WHRI 7836; assembly: GCF_040223885.2. Lineage (NCBI taxonomy): Bacteria > Bacillati > Actinomycetota > Actinomycetes > Micrococcales > Microbacteriaceae > Microbacterium > Microbacterium sp. WHRI 7836. Next base: position 3,386,641 of record NZ_CP168171.1, on the reverse strand, counting down.
AACGCCAGCCCGGAGAACTTCATGTCGGCGGTGTTCGAACTGGCCTCCAACCCCACGCTCCTCACCAGGGAGCGCGAGCGGTTCGAGCGCTCGCTGGCCGCGCTCGCGACCGATGAGCCGCAGTACGTCCCCGCGGCCCACCGCGTGCAGGATCGCACCGCTGCGGTGCCCGCCGGCACGACGACCGGCTTCGAGAACCAGGCCGACACCGATCCGGCGATCGCCGCGAACCGCGCGTGGGGTCGCGAGATCCTGAGCCGTTCGGTCGGCTCGACGCTGGGTCTGGACAGCATCGCGCTGGCCAAGGTCGAGACGGACGCCGAACTCGACGGCATCTTCTCCGCAGCGACAGCGGCCGCCGAGAAGTGGGCGGCGCTGCCGGCCGCCGACCGTGCCGCCGTGCTGCACCGCGCCGGCGACGAACTCGCCGCGCGCCGTGGTCAGCTGATCGAGATCATGGCCCACGAGGCGGGCAAGACCATTGCCGAAGCCGACCCCGAGATCAGCGAGGCCATCGACTTCGCGCATTACTACGCCGAGCGCGCGAAGGACCTCGAAACCGTCTCCGGTGCCGAATTCGTGCCGTCGAAGGTCACCGTGGTCACTCCTCCCTGGAACTTCCCGGTCGCGATCCCCGCCGGCGGTGTGCTCGCGGGCCTGGCCTCGGGCTCTGCCGTGATCATCAAGCCGGCCAAGCTCACCCAGCGCTGCGGTGCGGTGATGGTGGAGGCACTGTGGGCCGCCGGTGTGCCGCGCGACCTGCTCGCGCTCGTCGATCTGGCTTCCCGCGACCTGGGCACGCGCCTCGTCGCCGGCCCCGCGGTGGACCGTGTGATCCTCACCGGGGCGTACGAGACGGCGCAGCTGTTCCGCTCGTTCCGCTCCGACCTGCCGCTGCTCGCCGAGACCAGCGGCAAGAACGCGATCATCGTGACCCCCTCAGCCGACCTCGATCTCGCGGCCGCCGATGTGGCCCGCAGTGCGTTCGGCCACGCAGGGCAGAAGTGCTCCGCCGCGTCGCTCGCGATCCTCGTCGGATCCGTCGCCGACTCGAAGCGGTTCGAGCGTCAGCTGGTGGATGCGGTGACCTCGATGCGCGTCGGCCTGCCCGACGACCCGGCCACGCAGATGGGTCCGATCATCGAGCCCGCGAACGGCAAGCTGCTCACCGCGCTCACGAAGCTCGAGAAGGGCGAGCGCTGGCTGGTCGAGCCGCGCAAGCTCGACGACGAGGGCAAGCAGTGGACGCCCGGGGTGAAGACCGGTGTGCGCGAGGGATCGTACTTCCACCTGACCGAGTTCTTCGGGCCGGTGCTCGGCATCATGCACGCCAAGGATCTGGACGAGGCCCTGCGCCTGCAGAACGCGGTCGACTACGGCCTCACGGCCGGCATCCACTCGCTCGACTCCGACGAGGTCGCCACCTGGCTCGACCGTGTCGAGGCCGGCAACCTCTACGTGAACCGCGGCATCACCGGGGCGATCGTGCAGCGTCAGCCGTTCGGCGGCTGGAAGCGCTCGGCGGTCGGCGCCGGAGCCAAGGCCGGTGGCCCGAACTACCTCTTCGGTCTCGGCGAGTGGGCTCCTGCGGAGCTTCCGGCCGCGGCGCCGGGTGCGGCCGTCGTCCCCGTCGTGCGGGCACTGCTGGAGGCGGCGTCCTCCGAGGTGGACGCGACCGAGGCCGAGTGGCTGCAGCGTGCTGCCGCATCCGACGAGCATGCCTGGATCGACGAGTTCGGCGCCGTGAGCGACAAGTCCGGCCTCGGGGTCGAGCGCAACCTGTTCCGCTACCGTCCCGTCGCCGTCGACGTGCGCATCGCCGACGACGCTCCTCTGGTGGATGGCCTCCGTGTGCTCGCGGCCGCCCTGCGCAGCGGCAGCCCGTTCACGGTGTCGGCTCCCGCTCTGCCCTCTCGCGTCGAGAAGGCCCTGCGCGCGCACGGCGTGACCGTCAAGCACGAATCGGACGCGGCGTGGACCAAGCGCTACGCCAAGGCCGCGAACTCGTGGCACCGCGTGCGTCTGGTCGGCGGCGACGCCGCGGCCCTCCACGAGGCGCTCGGCGGAAGCCCGGATGTGGCGGTCTGGTCGCACGCCGTGACCGGGGCGGGACGGGTCGAGATGCTTCCGTTCCTGCACGAGCAGGCCGTATCGATCACGAACCACCGCTTCGGCAACCCCACCACCCTGGCCGACGGCGTGATCTGACCTGACCCGCACACCGAGACCCATCGGCCACAACGAAACCCACCGTCGCTGACGTCTGCGACGGTGGGTTTCGGCGTGCGGGATGGGTCTCGGCGGCAAGGGAGGGGGCTAACCCCGCAGCGCCTCGCGGAGCTTGACGCGGGAGCCCATGCGCAGGAGCGAGTTCTCGTAGATCTTCGCGCCGATGACGATCGCGGCCACGCAGCTGGCGAGCAGGATCACGAGGCTCAGCAGCGGCTCCCACCACTGCGCCTCTCCCACGAACAGGCGCATCGGCATGCCGACCGGGGCGGAGAACGGCACGTACGACATGATCGTCAGCACCAGCGGGTTGTCGTTGAAGACGATGACCAGGATGTACGGCGCCATGATGAGCATCGTGATCGGTGTCGTGGTGGACCCGATGTCCTCCTGGCGAGAGACCATCGACGCCGCGGCCGCGAACATCGCCGCCAGCAGGATGAAGCCGAACAGGAAGAAGATCGCGAACCAGATGATGGGCGCCCCCAGCGTCGTGAGCACCTCCCGTTGACCGGTGACGATCAGGCCGATGGTGGCGACCGCCGCCAGGGCGAGGATCTGCCCCATCGCGAGCACGGTGTTGCCGATCACCTTGCCGGCGAGGAGCGTTCGGGCCGGGATCGCCGAGAGGAGGACCTCGACCACGCGGGTCTGCTTCTCCTCCACGACGCTCTGTGCGATCGTGCCGCCGAACGTCGCCGCAGCCATCATGAAGACGAGGCCGAACGCGATCGCGATGAAGTACCGCAGCAGCGGGTTCGTGGTCGCGGGCTCGAGGCTGACGATCTCGGGAGCGATCGACAGGGCTGAGACGATCTCGCCCGGGGGATCCTGCATCGCGATGATCGTGTATCCCGACGGTCCGTCGCCTTCGATCACCGCGGCATCGACCTTGTCATCGCGCACGAGCTGTTCGGCTGCGGCCCGGTCGGCGACCGTGGTGACCTCGACGTTCGGGATGGCCGAGACGGCGGAGGCGGTCTCCGCGGTCACGGCGATCGGCGTGGTCTCGGTGTTCTTGCTCGCGAACCCGCCGAACAGGATGCCGGCGAGGGCGAGGACCAGCAGGATGCCGGTGGAGATCAGGAAGGCCTTGCTGCGCAGCTTCGATCCGATCTCGCGCTCGGCGACGAGCCAGATGCCGTTCGAGCTGCGAACGGGGGAGGGGGTGCTCACTGGATGACCTCCTTGAAGATCTGGGCGAGGGACGGATGCTTGGGGGCGAAGCTGGCGACATCGCCACGCTGTACGGCGGACTGCAGCACGCGCTGGGCCGTCTCCGGGCCGTCCGCGTCGAACAGGGCGTAGCCGCCCTCGAAGTCGACCACCGTGACACCGGGCTCGGTGCGCAGCCACCCGGCGTCTCCGGCCGAGACCAGCTCGTACCGGTCGCGCGCGTGCTCGGCGCGGAGTGCGTCGCGTGAGCCCGCCGCGCGGATCGTGCCACCGGCGAGGATGACCAGGTCGTCGCACAGCCGTTCCACCACGTCGAGCTGGTGGGAGGAGAACAGGATCGATGCCCCCTTGGCCGCGCTGGACTGCAGGACACCCGCGACCACGTCGACGGCGAGGGGATCCAGGCCGGAGAACGGCTCGTCGAGGATGAGCACCTCGGGGTCGTGCACGAGCGAGGCGGCGATCTGCGCGCGCTGCTGGTTGCCGAGCGACAGAGATTCGATGGTGTCGTTCAGCCGCTCACCGAGCCCGAGTTCCGTGAGCAGCGAGGTCGCCCGCTCCATCGCCTCCTGCTTGCCGAAGCCGTGCAGGCGTGCGAGGTAGACGATCTGCTCGAGCACCTTCATCTTCGGGTAGAGGCCGCGCTCCTCGGGCATGTAGCCGAAGCGGCGCCGGTCGGCGGTCGTCAAGGGAGCACCGTCCAGATCGACGCGTCCGCCGTCCGACGACAGCAGCCCCAGCACGATCCGCATGGTGGTGGTCTTGCCGGCGCCGTTGCCGCCGACGAAGCCCGTGAGCCGCCCGGGGGCGACCGTGAAGGACACGTCATCGAGCACGCGCCGAGAGCCGTAGCTCTTGGTGATGCCGGAGAGTTCGAGCATTCCTGTGGTCATACCCTCACGCTACGGAGCACACGTGTCTCGGACATCCCCCGCATGGCGGACTCCGCAGGATCACCCGAGCGGGGGAGGAGGAGGTCAGTTGCGCGCGGTGTGCAGCACCGTGCGCACGAGGAGGCCGGCGACGAGGGCCCAGAACGCGGCGCTGACCCCGAGCACGGCGATCCCTGACGCGGCCACGAGGAACGTCACCACGGCGGGGATGCGCTCACCCGGGTCGTCGATGGCCTGCTGCACGGACGATCCGAACGCGGCGAACAGCGCGAGGCCCGCGACCGCCGGGATGACGGCGGCAGGTGCCAGCACCACGAGCGCGGCGAAGGCCGCCGAGAACACGGCGAGCACGAGGTAGGACACTCCGGTCGAGACCCCGGCGACCCACCGCCGTTTCGGGTCGGGGTCGGCGTCCGGCGAGGCGGCGAGCGCGGCGCTGATCGCGGCGAGGTTGATGGCGTGCCCGCCCGCCGTCGCACCGAGCGCCGTGCCGACCCCGGTGACGAGCATGGCCGGGTGCCACGGCACCTCGTATCCGAAGCTGCGCATGATCGCGACGCCAGGGACGTTCTGAGACGCCATCGTCACGATGAACAACGGCAGCGCGAGGCCCACGAGGGCGCCCACCGTGAACGTGGGAGCGGTGAATTCGAGGCGCGGCAGCAGCAGACGCGGATCGAACGAAGCGCCATCGCCGATCAGGGACACCGCGACCACCACGGCCGCAGCGGCGAACGCGAGCGGCACGGCCCAGCGCGGGGCGAGCCGCGCGAACACCAGCCAGGTGAGGACGACGGGCACCACACCCCAGGGATTCGCCACCAGACCGGTGATCGGGGCGAGGCACAGGGGCAGCAGCACTCCGGCCAGCATCGCCTGCGCGATGGACGGAGGGATGCGAGCGATCAGGGCGCCGAGTGCGGGCCACAGCGCCGTGAGCAGGATGAGCGCGGCGGTGACCAGGAACGCACCGACCGCGGCAGGCCAGCCGCCTTCGACCGTGCCCGTGGCCACGAGGAGGGCGGCCCCCGGCGTGGACCAGGCGACGGTGATCGGCATCCGATACCGCCATGCGAGCACGACGCATGCGAGACCCATCATGAGGCTGACCGCGAGCAGCCCGCTGGCCGCCTGCGCCGCGTCCGCCCCGACGGCGTCGAGTCCGGTCAGCACCACCGCGAACGAACTCGTGAACCCGACGAGTGCCGTCACCACTCCCGCCAGGATCGGGCGGGACAGGGGTGCGGCGTCGGGCATGGCTTCGAGGCTACCGCGGGTGGTGCACCGTCGCCCGGTCAGTCGCCGAAGAACAGCCGCGTCGACTCCGCGACGAAACCCGTCTGTCCCAGGTGTTCTCGCAGTCGGTGGTACTCGTGGGCGTCGACCCCGGCGACGTACGTGATCTGATCGGTGCCATCCGTGACCGCGCCGTAGGCGATCTCGGCGATCTCTTCGGCAGAGGAGCGCGTGGCGTCGCGAGCCGGGTCGCGGAATCGCCGAGTCGCGGCGACGAGCGCATCAGCGTACACGGCGTGGCTCGACTGATCGAGGCTCCGACCACCGAAGTCGGTGCGGATCCCTCCGGGGGCGAGTGTCTTGACGCGGATGCCGAACGGCTTGAGCTCGTAGGACAGGCTCTCGCTCCAGCCCTCCACGCCGAACTTCGCCGCGTGATAGACCGAGTTGAACGGCATCGTGACGAGACCGCCGATCGAGGTCGTGGTGAGGATCACTCCCGAGCCCTGCTCTCGGAATGCCGGAATGAACTCCTTGGTGACGCGCATCGGGCCGAGCAGGTTCGTCGTGAGGTTCTTCACGATCTGCTCGTCGCTGCTCGCCTCGAACGGTCCGGCGAGGCCGTATCCCGCGTTGTTGAAGAGCACATCGACCGGATGTTCGGCGAGGGTCTCCGCGACCACGCGCACGATAGCTTCGGCATCGTCGACGTCGAGCCGTTTGAGGATCACCCCGGGCAGGGCGCCGAGTTCCTGCTCCTTCTCGGGGTCTCTCATCGTCGCGATCACCCGCCAACCCCGTCCTGAGAACAGCGTGACGGCCGCGCGGCCGAGTCCGGTCGACGTGCCGGTGATGAAGATGGCGCCGGGTCTCGGCTCCGAAGCGCTCATGCGAGTCGCCGCACGCGGGGCGTCAGCACCCGGGAACAGTCCTGACCGCCGACGCGGAAGAGGGCCTGGTGTGACGACGCCGGGGCCTTCCCGTGCGGATGCTCGACAGTGGATCTCATCTCCGGCAGTGCTGGCGCGTTCATTCTCATCCCTCGGGCGTCGGTGGTCTCCAACGTCGGAAGAGATGGGGAATCCGCGCGTTCATAACGGAGAACGGGCGGATTGCTTCGACGGCGGTGTCGTGGGGGACCGAGACGGTGCGACGGCCGTGGCTAGGCGAGCCCCATGCGATGGGCGAGCACGACCGCCTGCACGCGATCGCGGGCGCCCAGCTTCTGCAGGATGCGTGAGACGTGCGTCTTGACGGTGGCTTCTCCGATGAAGAGCGCCTGCGCGATCTCGGCGTTGCTCCGAGCGTCGGCGAGCAGCGTCAGCACCTCGGCCTCGCGCTCGGTGAGAGGCTCGGCGAGCACGACCGGGATGGCGCCGCCCGAGGGAGGAACGGAGCTGGGGGCGGACACCGGCGGGGGCGTCGCGGCGAAGCGTGCCAGCACACGGCGCGTCACCTCGGGGGCGAGCATCCCGTCGCCGGCGGCGAGCGCCCGGACGGCCGCGATCAGATCTTCGGGACCGGCGTTCTTGAGCAGGAAGCCGCCGGCTCCGGCCTCCAGTGCCCGGTACAGGTAGTCGTCGCGGTCGAAGGTCGTGACGATTGCGATGGCCGCGTGGACCGCGGGGTCGGCGACGATGCGTCCGGTCGCTTCGATCCCGTCCATGTCGGGCATCTGCACGTCCATCATGATGACGTCGGGACGGAGGGCGGATGCCTGCGCCACCGCCTCCGCACCGGTCGACGCCTCGCCGACCACCGCGATGTCGGGCTGCGTGTCGAGAATCGTGCGGAAGCCGGCGCGCAGCAGGGCGTGGTCGTCGACGAGCAGCACGCGGATCGGATCGTTCATCGGCTCGCACCCGTCCCGGTCGCCGCGGCGAAGGGTACGCGGGCGCGCACGCGCAGGCCCCCGAACGGCCGGGGGGTCACCTCGAGCGTGCCACCAGAGGCCGTGGCGCGCTCGCGCATGCCCAGTTGGCCGAGTCCTGGCCGCAGCTGCGCCACCGGTCGTCCCGTGTTCACGATCTCGACCTCGACGCCGTCGTCGTCGTAGCGCACGCGGACGTCGGCGGTCGCGTCGGGTCCGGCGTGACGGCGGGCGTTCGTCAGCGATTCCTGCGCGATGCGGTACAGATTCACGGCGACGACCGAGGGAACGGGCGCGGGCTCGCCGATCACCGTGTACGCGGTCGGCAGTCCCGCCTCGGTCGAGGCCTCGGCGAGTTCTGCGATGTCGTCGAGAGCCAGGGTCGAGGCGCCGTCGGTCGGCTCTCCTCCCGGGGTCCGCAGAGTCTCCAGCAGTTGGCGCAGCTCGTGGATGGCGTCGCGCGCCGACCCCTCGATGCCCGTGAGGATGCGAGAGGCCTCCACCGGATCCCGCTCCAGCACCAGGCGCGCGGCCCCGGCCTGCACGCCCATGACGGACACGTGATGGGCGACGACATCGTGCAGCTCTCTGGCGATGCGCACCCGGTCGAGCGCGACGGCCTGGGCCGCGGTGACCTCGCGTTCGCGCTCGAGCTCGGCCGTCCGCTGCTCGAGCACGGCCAGCTGTGCCGCCGCTGCCCACGAGCGCTCACCGAAGTAGTAGGCGCCGCCGAAGTAGAGCACGTTCAGCAGCAGTTGGATGAGCATGAAGGCCACGTAGGGCGACATGGCTCCGGCGATCACATCCGCCTTGTCCGCCTCGCGGATCGCGTCGCGGTACATGGTGATCAGCAGCCACACGAACATGCTGACGATGATCCCGACGCGCACGATGAGCGCACGCCGGCGGTTGTTCATCCAGGCGCCGACCGTGTAGATCGCGATGAACATGGCGATGTTGCCGACGTAGATCTCGGGGATGCGGATCGTCACGGCGGTGAAGTAGGCGGCCACCACGATGACGGCGACGGTGCCTGGCCAGCGCCGGCGCACGGCCAGGGGAGCGGTGACGACCACCGCGTACACGAGGGCGGTCCACAGCGGCGCCTGTTCGTCGCCGTACATCTCCGCGATCGAGGAGAGCGCTGCGCTCAGCACGGCACCGACGAACAGCACGGTGGCGAGCACGAGATCGCTGCGCCGTTCGCGCTCGGTCGGCGTGCGGATGAACGGGGCGGCGGACATCCCTCCACCGTAGGGCGGGCCGTGGCGGCGCCGCATCCCTCGTGTGGGGGATCGTTCCGAGCTTGCTATTGACAAGCGTGATTGCTTTTAACAAGCTTGTCCTCAACGAGCTCACCGACCGATGAGCTCACACCTCCGGAGGAGCCATCATGACCAAGGTGTTCGTCAACCTGCCCACCACCGACCTCGAGCGCGCGAAGGCCTTCTACACCGCGCTCGGCTGCGAGATCAGCCCCCAGTTCACCGACGAGAATGCGGCGTGCGTCGTGTGGAGCGAGGACATCTACTTCATGATCCTCAAGCGCGAGTTCTTCTCGACCTTCACCGACAAGCCCATCGCCGACCCGAACGAAGTCGTCCAGGTCTCGGTGGCGTTCAGCCAGGACTCCCGCGAGGAGGTCGATGCGATCCTCGCGAAGGGTCTGGCGGCCGGTGGCGCCGAGCCGAAGCCCGTACAGGACTACGGCTTCATGTACTCGCGTGACCTCGACGACCCCGACGGCAACTCGCTCGGCTTCCTCTACATGACGCCCGAAGCCATCGAGAACGGCCCGGATCACGTGGCCGACACCGCCACGTCGGCCTGACATGGCGGCGCGCAGCTACGGCCAGTACTGCGGTGTGACGACGGCCGTCGAGCTGATCGGGGAGCGGTGGGCGCTGCTCATCGTCCGTGATCTGCTCGTCGGACCGCGTCGGTACACCGACCTCAAGCAGGGCCTGCCGCGCATCCCCACCAACATCCTGTCCACGCGACTGAAAGAGCTGCAGGAGGGTGGGGTCGTGCGACGTGTGCCGCTGTTGAACTGCGGACTCGTGTACGAGCTCACCCCCTACGGGCGCTCCTTCGAGCCGATCATGCTCGCCCTCGGACGCTGGGGCTTCCAGGCGATGGGAGACCCGGACGAGGGCGACGTCGTCACGGCCGATTCCCTCACGATGGCGCTGCGCACGGCGTTCGTCACCGAGAGCGCGCTGGACGCGGAGTACGAACTGCACGTCGGCGATGTCGCCCTCCGTGCATCGGTGCGCGACGGCGAGCTCCGCGTCGCGCAGCTCGCTCCTCCGGCGCCTCCCGTCGGCGGGCGCACCCCCGAAGGAGAACCGGATGCGGTGATCGTCGCCGGTCCCGGCATCCGCCGCCTCATCGGCGGCGACATCACCCCGGCCGAGGCGTTGGCGCAGGACGTCGTCGCGGTCGTCCGTGGCGATGCATCGCTGTTGGACTCGTTCGCCGACACCTTCCACATCGCACGACTGACAGTGGGGAGCACGACATGAACAACCAATATGCCGATGAACAACAGGCGCCCGATGAACAACAGACACCCGGTCGCATCCTGATCGACCTCTTCACCTCTCTCGACGGAGTCGCCCAGGGTCCCGGCGGCACCGATGAGGACACGTCGGGCGGATTCCGGTTCAGCGGGTGGCAGGCCGGATACCCCTCCTCCGGCGTCGGACCCGAGATCGAGAAGGGCATGCGCGGTCTCGATGCGCTGCTGCTCGGGCGGCACACGTACGACATCTTCGCCTCGTACTGGCCGCATCACACCGAGGGCGAATCCGGCGACATCGGCACGCTCTTCAACCGCGTGCCGAAGTACGTCGCGACCCGGGATGCGGATCTCGCGCTCGACTGGGAGGGCAGCACGCGCGTCGGTGTCGACCTCGCCGCGGAGATCGCGGCGATGCGGACGGCCCATCGCGAGGTGCATGTGATCGGCAGCATCGATTTCGTGCACACGCTGCTCGCCGACGGGCTCTTCGACGAGCTGAACCTCTGGGTCTACCCACTGCTGCTCGGAGCGGGCAAGAAGGTGTTCGACGACAACGCGTTGCCGAGCGTGCTGCGTCTGCTCGAGCCGCCGATCACCGACGACGCCGGGGTGACACTGCTGCGCTACGCACGGACCGATCGGGTGCCGGAGGTCGGCACGTTCGATTGACATGAAGCGCGCCCCTGGTGCAATACGATCCGAACGTGGGGGTTGGAAAGCAGTCGCGGCAGGCGGAGCGCGTCGCAGCCTTCCAACGGGTCTTCGAACAGAATTGGGCTCGTGTTCGACACCACATCGAGTGCGTGGTCGACGACCCGGATGAGGTATCGGATCTCGTCTCCGACGTGTTCACGCTCGCGTGGTCGAAGCTGGATGAGCGCAAGCCACTCGGCTTGATCTGGCTGCTGCGCGCCGCGGACAACAAGCTCAAAGATCGTGAGCGCAGGAGACGATCCGAGGTCAGGGCGATGGATGCCCTGCGTCACGGCGTCGGGGGCCGACGCCAGTCCGACGTCCTCGATGCCATCGCGGTGCGTCATGCGATCGAGACCGCCTTGACCCCACGGGAGAAGAGGATGGTCGTCCTCTTCTACTGGGACCGATTGGCCGCGGGGGAGATCGCCGAGCTGCTGCGTTGCTCGCAGTCGGTGGTCTTCACGACATTGAGCAGGGCGCGGGTGAAGCTGGAACGGGAGCTCGGACTCGACCGCCTCCCCGAAGCCTCCATTGCCCGAGCGGCGAATACCTTACAAAGGGATTGATCGAGGAGATGGATATTGCGCACGCTCCCAGCTGAACCATAGCTTTCGTCTGTGAATCTCCTTCCTTCGGGTTCGCGCAGGCTCGCGCGTTCCGGCCTCGGGTCTGTCTGCGTCCTCGCCATCGTCCTGAGCGGGGGAGCGTTGTCGGCATCGGCCGCGCCGACGGCAGGTGCAGCAAGAGAGCTGTCGGTGCAGTCGTTCCGCGATATCCGGGAGCGTGCGGTCTCGTCTGCGGCATCTGCGGCTCGCGCTACCGGGGAACCGGTACCGGTCGTGGGGATGATCACCCCCACAGAGCAGACGCTGGCGATGCCGGATGGGACGATGCGGTACGAGGCATCGAGCGTGCCGGTGCGGGTCGAGCGGGGCGGTGACTGGGTACCCGTCGACACGACACTCGCATCGACCGGCGAGTGGTTCGAGCCGATCGCCTCCGCGGCTCCCGTGCGCTTCTCGTCAGGCGGCACCGACCGGCTCGCTCAGGTGCAGGCTGAATCGGGCGAGTGGATCACCGAGATCTGGCCCTACGGGATCCTGCCGACCCCGGCGGTCGAAGGGGACACCGCGACCTATTCTGAGGTGCTGCCCGGTGTCGACCTGAAGATGGTCGCGACGAAGACCGGGCAGGCGTCGATCTACGTCGTCAAGACCGAGGAGGCAGCGCAGTCCGCGAAGCTCGACGGTCTTCACGTCGTCGTCGAGAACGCAGAGCTGAGCGCGGACTCGACGGGCACCGTCACCGCGGAGACAGGGGATGAGTCGAGCATCGTCGCCGGTCAGCCGCTGTGGTGGGACTCCTCCGAGGGGGGCACCTATCGCGAGCCGGGCGGCGAAGCACCGCCGTTGCCCGTGACGCACGACGTGGGGGCGGACCGAGTGCTGCTCGACGTGGGCGATTCGGTGACGAAGCACGAGAAGCGCGACGGGGATGTCGTGTATCCGATCTTCGTCGACCCTGACTGGTCGTCGGGGATCACAGCCTCCTGGTACACGGACGCGGCCTATCCGAACCAGTCGTACCTGTCGGCGGGGGCTTCCGATGTGCTGCGCGTCGGCATCTACCAGCAGTATCGCTCGGACATGTTCTTCCAGTTCCCCATCGGCGCTCTGGCGGGCAAGGTCGTGACGAGCGCCCGACTGAACACCACTCAGCTCGCGGTCGCGTCCAGCGGGGCGGGTGCGATCCAGGTCCACACCTATGGGATCAAGCCGACCGGGTTCACCTGGGCGCAGGAACAGGCGTGGAACGCGGCAGGAACGGGTGGGTGGAGTGCCCCGCTGCAGGCTCCGTGGTACGGCCCCGGCCTGGGCTCGGCGCCGATGGCGGTGGGCTGGAACGTGACATCGGGCGTGCAGGCCAAAGTGGGGGCGTCTGCCATTCAGTTCGCCTTCACTTACACGAATGCGAACCTGCCGTCGCGTCGTCACTACAGCCGCGCGGCAACGCTCATCGTCTCTTACAACACCCTGCCGAACACGCCCACCGCCCCGTCGTTCACCTCCCCTTCGCGTGCGTGTGGCACCGCTGCGGCTCCGGCCGCGGTCGGTCAGACGGACGTCGCGGTCGCGGTGAATCAGACGGATCCCGACGGAGGAAGCGTCGGTACCAACTTCTACCTGGCCAAGGCCGGCAATCTCGGTGTCCTCGTGCAGACACTGGGGTCCGGCCTCGCCGCCGGAGGGACGAAGACAGTGACGTTCACCGGCCTGGTCGATGGCGAGACGTACGCGTGGCGCGGGAGAGGTCAGGACACGACGCATCATGGCACCGGCTACAGCGAGTGGTGCTACTTCACGGTGGATACGACGAAGCCGGCTGTGCCGGTGGTGGAGGCCCCGACGGGTGCTTCCTATGCCGTCGGGACTGGAGTCCCGTTGTCGGTGACCGGGGCAGCGGATGTCGCGGGATACGTCTACTGGGTGACCCCCACGCAGCTGGTCGCCCCTGCACCTCCGGTGCCGGCTGACGGCACGGTCTCCGTGGCTGCGGCCCTTCCGAACTGCGCGACCACAGTGACCAACAGCGTCCGGTGGGCCTGCAAGACCGGCAGCGGGGCGACGACCGTCACCGTCGCGCCTGTCGACTCGCTGTCGACGGTGTGGGTCTCCGCCTACGACAAGGCGGGCAATCAGTCTGCTCCCACAGGGCATCCGCTCTATCCCGGCGGGAACACCGGGACCCCGGCCACCGCCGCGAACCTCGACGCGGGACACGCCTGGCAGCTCACGACGATGTCATCGCCGCTTCCGGAGGCGATTCCGGACTCCAACCCATGGATCGGTGCGAACGCCATCGACCTCATGATCCCCGCGACTGCGTCGACGACCACGACGGACCTCCCCGACTTCCCGGTCGCCTCGCCCGTGCTCTCCACGAACGTGGCGACCGCAGGATACGAGATCACCGCCCTGGCGGCTCCCGTCGACGCGTCCAAGAGCTTCTCCTTCAGCCTCTGGGTCAAGCCGGCACACGTGGCGCCGACGTCCCAGATCATCGCCATCCAGCGGGGCCAGGGCATCGGGACGATGCAGTTGCAGATCACCAGCACCGGCAAGTACGCCTTCTGCCTCGGCGAGCAGTACGTGAACATGAGCAACACCGCCCGCGACAACAACTGCGTCACCGGGGGAACGGTCCTGCCCAGCACTTGGCAGATGGTCACCGGGATCTGGGATGCCGCGAACCAGCAGCTCCGCCTCCACATCGGCAACTCCATCACGCCGGTCGCCGTCAACAGCCACGTCAACGGCAGCGGTGATCGCTCGGCGAACGGAAGCTTGATGTTCGCCCCGGGCCCCGACAGCCTCCGGTTCATCGGGCTCATCACGAACCCCGTCATGGTCCCCGGTGTCGTCGACCATGCGCAGCTGGCGCGAATGGCCGCCTTCGAACTCCCCTTCACCGACTGAGTACCGGAGACTGACCATGGCGCGTCGGAGCACCCGCACGATTCTTACTGTTCTCACCACCTCGGTGCTCGCGTGTGGAGTGCTGGTCGCGGCTCCGGGAGCAGCCTTCGCCGAGTCGCCGACACCGACCGTCGAGACCCCGGTCTTCGGCGATCCGGTACCGGGTTCGACGGTCAGCGAGGCGGATGCGGGCGCCGACCCGCTCTCGTCGGTGAACTCGGCCACCCCCGAGGTCATGGAGATGCCGTCGCTGGAGAGCACCGACGTGGTTCTCGAGCAGTCGGATCTGGAGGGCGTCACGACCGACGCGGCGGAAGGCGCGGAGGGGGCTGCGCCGGCGACTGTGGCCGGGGAGTGGAAGCCGCTCGGCGATACGGGGCTTGCTATCGCACCCGCGTCCGGCATCGGGGCGGCCGAGAAGGAGAACGCAGCAGAGAACGATGCCGAGAACGATGCCGAGAACGCGGAGGGGGAGGAAGGCGACGCGGCGTCTCAGAGCCCGTCCGTGGTCGTGGAGATCCTCGACGAGAAGGCGGCGGCCAAGAAGGGGCTCGACGGCATCGTCGTCTCTCTGGCGCAGCAGGACGCGGAGGAAGAAGGGGAGCCGGTCGCGGTGCGGATGCCTCAGCAGCTGCTCGCCGGTGCCTATGGCGGCGACTTCGCGAGTCGCCTGGAGTGGGTGCAGGTGCCCGCGTCGACGAAGCCGGAGGACGTGTCGGAGAAGGCCGTCCCCGTGGCGACCGCGGCGACGGACGAGGGGCTGGTGCTCACACCGAAGGTCTCGAAAGAGCCGATGATGCTCGCGGCGGTGTCGGGCGCGAGCAGCGCGAACGGCACGGGCTCGTATGCGGCCACACCGTTGAAGTCGTCGTCGACGTGGGACGTCGCAGAGCAGACCGGCGCGTTCACGTGGAACTACGACATGGCCGTCCCCGCTCCCGGTGCGGGGCCGACGCCGTCGGTGGGCCTGTCATACAACTCGCAGTCGGTGGATGGGCTCACAGCATCGACGAACAACCAGCCGTCGGTGGTGGGTGAGGGATGGGACCTCACCGCCGCCGGGTTCATCGAGCGCAGCTATATCCCGTGCGCGAAGGATGACGGTGCCAGTGGTGCGGTCACGACATCCGGCGACCTGTGCTGGAGAACCGACAACGCCACGGTATCGATGGCCGGGCGGTCGGGCGCGCTCATCAAGGACACGGCCAGCGGTGTCTGGAAGCTGCAGAACGATGACGGCACCCGCTTCGAGCGCCTTGTCGGTGCCGCGCAGGGCTGTGCGGCGAACGGAACGGTGAACAACGAGTGCTGGCGGATGACAACGACCGACGGCACCCAGTACTACTTCGGTCTCAATCAGCTCCCCGGGTGGTCCGCGGGCAAGGCGACGACGAACTCGACCTGGACGGTGCCGGTGTTCGGCAACGATGCGGGGGAGCCGTGTCATGCCTCGACGTTCGCGGCGTCTTCCTGCTCGCAGGCGTGGCGGTGGAACCTGGACTACGTCGTCGACGTGCACGGCAATGCGCAGACGATGTACTACACGGCGGAGACGAACAAGTATGCCAAGGGCGGTTCGGGAGCGACCGCGTACCAGCGTGGCGGTGCCCTCACGCGCATCGAGTACGGGCTGCGGGCCACGGACCTCTTCGCATCGAAGGCCGCGGGGTACCGCGTTCTCTTCAGCTACGACGGGAAGGGCCGATGCAACGACGCCACCGGGTCATCGTGCACGGCTGCGGCCCTCGACAGCGCGGTGATGCCGGCGAATCCGGCCAAGTATCCCGACGTGCCGTTCGATCAGCTGTGCACCGGAACCTCGTGCAGTGCTTCGCAGATCGCACCCTCGTTCTTCACGAACGCGAGCCTCGTGAAGGTGGAGTCGCAGGCGAAGGTCTCGGGCGAGTACTCGACCGTCGACTCCTGGGCGCTCGGGCACTCGTACCCTGATCCCGGCGACGGGACATCGGCCGCGCTCTGGCTCACGCAGGTTCAGCGGACGGGCACAGCGGCAGGGCAAGCGGCGATCGTGGAGCCGGCGACGGTGTTCTCCGGCGTCACGATGCAGAACCGGGTGTGGGTCGTCGATGGTCTGGCCCCGCTCGACAAGTGGCGGTTGAGCTCGATCAAGACGAGTCTCGGCGGCGTGATCAGCGTGAATTACCAGGGCCAGCAGTGCACGCCGGCTCAGGCTGCAGGAATCCTCGGCGACCTGCCGAACAACACGAACTGGTGCTTCCCGGAGTGGTGGGTGCCGCAGTCGACCATCCCGCTCGGCGGACGGCAGGACCTGTTCCACAAGTACCCGGTCTCCTCGATCCTCGTCAACGGTGTGACGGGGGGCCCGCTGAGCCAAGTGCAGCAGACGCAGTACTTCTACGGCACGCCGAAGTGGCGGTACAACGATTCGCCCCTGACAGTGGCGAACTCGCGCACGTGGAACGTGTTCGCGGGGGTGAACACCGTGGAGGTGCGTGAGGGCGACCCGGCCGTACCCGCGGCCCAGAAGGTGTCGAAGTACACGTACTACCAGGGCATGAACGGAGACAGGGCGGCTGCCGGCGGAGGCACGAAGACGGTGAACGTCACCGGCACCAGCATCCCGGACGACCGCTGGTTCGCCGGACAGCCGTATCAGCAGCAGACGTTCAACGGTGTCGGCGGAGCTCTGGTGTCGACGCAGGTCAGCACGCCGTGGGCCTCGAACGTCACCTCCAACGACGGCGCGCGGCAGGCGCGGATGGGTGGCGTGCAGAGGACAGTCGTCACCGAGCCACTGTCGACCGGTGGTAACCGCACGCTCGAGACCCGTACGACGTTCGACGGAACCTACGGCTATCCATTGACGGTGTCGACGATCCCGTCGGATGCCACGGGCAAGTGCGTCACGACGACATACGCCGCCGCGAACACCTCCGCCTGGATCATCGGTCTCCCGAGCGAGGTGCGCACGGTCAACGTCGCGTGCGACGGCGTGGCCGGCGCGCAGTTCCCGCGCGACCTGGTCAGCGACGTGAAGACCAGCTACGACGGCCTGGCCTGGGGTGCGGCCGCAACGAAGGGGCTGCCGACGTCCGTGCAGGTGGTGGACAAGTACGACAACGGTCAGCCGCATTGGGTCACGAAGGAGTCGTCGACCTATGACTCCCTCGGACGCCTGCTCACGAAGACGGATCCGCTGGGGCGTTCGACGTCGACGGCCTACACTCCGGCGACGGCCCTACCGCTGCTGTCCACGACCGAGACGAACGCGGCGCCGTTCTCCTGGCAGACTGTGACGACGCTCGAGCCGACGACCGGCGCGAAGACGAAGATCGTCGACCCCAACGGGTCGACCACGACGATCGCGATCGACGGTCTCGGGCGTTCGACGAAGGTCTGGCTGCCGCTGCAGCCGCAGGCCGCGAACCCTGCGGCGCCATCGATGTCGTTCTCGTACACGTTGTCGCAGACCGCTCCGAACGCGATCAAGACCGACACCCTGACCGGTGGTGGCATCGTGTCGAAGTACCAGCTCTTCGACGGTCTCGGGCGAGAGACCCAGACGCAGAGCCTCGCCGTCGGAGGCGGCACGGTCGTGAAGACCACGAACTACGACAACCAGGGTCGGGTGCACTTCGTCGACAACGACTACTGGACGGCATCCATCACTCCGGGAACAGCGTTCTTCACGCCGGTGACGGAGAACAACATCCCCTCGCAGGTCATCACGGCGTACGACGCCGTCGGGCGCGCGCTGACGTCGACCCTCAACACCACGGGGTCCGTGCACTCGCAGACGGTCAACGCCTACCCCGGTGCAGATCGGGTCGACACGGTTCCGCCGGTCGGGGGCACCTCGACGAGCACGTTCACGAACTCCCTCGGGCAGAAGACCAAGCTCATCCAGTACCTCGCGGCCGGCATCACCGGCACCGGACAAGCGACGACGTTCGCCTACGACGGTGGCGATCGGATGACGAAGATGACCGATCCGGCTGGCAACGATTGGACCTGGACGTTCGACCTGCTCGGCAACCGTATCGGCCAGGACGACGCCGACTCGGGCGTATCGACTGCGACATACGACCTCGCCGGGAACATGACCTCGACGACGGATGCCCGTGGCAAGACCGTGACGACGACCTACGACGAGCTCAACCGCAAGACGGCCTCGTACGCCGGTACATCTTCGGGGTCGATGCTCTCATCGTGGACGTACGACACGGTCAAGAAGGGTCTCGTCACGACGTCGACCGCCTACACGGGGTCGACTCCGGGCACCCCGGGGCTTGCGTACAAGACCACGGTCGGCTCGTACGACGCGGCGGGCAATCCGCTCGATTCGACGCTGTCGATCCCGGCAGGTGCACCCGCGTTCGCGGGCACGAGCTACAAGACGACGCTCTACTACAACGCGGACTCGTCGTTGCTGGCGAAGCAGATGCCCGCCATGGGCGGCCTTCCGGCGGAGACGATCCGCTACAGCTACGACTCCTGGGGCAAGCTGAGCGGAGTCCGTGGCACCTCGATCATCCTCGCGAACACCGTGTACTCTCCGATCGGGCAACTGTCGCAGTTCAACCGGGTCAACGGCTCCACGAGCACCGCATACTCGACCTACGGCTACGACGCCGCGACGGGGGCGGTGCTGTCGATCAAGGACAACGCGGTGTTCGGCGATCTGGGGCACTATGTGGCCGATCGGGCGTATACCCGCGACGCGGTCGGCAATGTGACCTCGGCGACGATGAGCTCCGTGCTGCCGACGGAGGGGACGCAGAAGGCCTGCTATTCCTACGATTCGTTGCGGCAGCTGACGCGGGCCTGGACTCCGAACGCATCGACGGAGTGCGGGGCCACGCCGTCGGCGAGCGGGATGGGTGGGCTCGAGCCGTATTGGCACGAGTACACGTACGACAACGCCACCGGAAACCGCACGGGGCTCGTGAAGCGTTCCTCGATGGGGACGGCCACGACCGCGACCTACACCTACGCGGCAGCGGGCGGCGACCGTCCGCACGCGGTCAACGCTGTGACAGGCCCGGCCGGAGTGGGGCCGGGTTCGTACTCGTACGACGCGGCCGGCAACATGACCGGGCGCCCCGGCCAGACGATCACGTTCAACGACGCGGGCAAGGTGTCGAAGGTCGTGGCCGGGTCCACGACGCAGGACACGGTCTACAACGTCGACGGCAGCATCCTGCTGCGCACCAACACGACGGAAGGTTCAACGCTGTTCGTAGGTGACACCGTGCTGAAGCAGGCGACGGGATCGACGGTAATGGCGGGCGTACGGACGTACAGTGGTGCCGAGGGCAAGCCGATCGCGGAGAAGTCCGCGAAGACCGTAACCGCCGGCACAACGCTGACGTGGTTGTTCTCGAACCTGGAGGGGACGGTGGACGTGCAGACGGTGGCGAACGCGACGGGTACGACCACGCGCATGCTCCGTGATCCGTACGGTGCCCCGATCGGATCGTCCGGAGTGTGGGGCAGTGGGACCGGGTACATGAACAAGCCCGTGACCGCGTCGACGGGCCTGACCACGGTCGGTGCGCGCACCTACGACCCCGTGCTAGGGAAGTTTCTGTCCGTGGACCCTGTGATCGACACGAACCTGCCGCAGCAGAACACCGGTTACACGTACTCGGGCAACAACCCCACCACGTACATGGACCCGAGCGGGATGAAGTTCGCCTTTGAGATGGCTTCTTCGAGCCCGAGCGCTTGGAAATACGACGCCGGATTCAAACCTGGTTCAAAACTGAATGAGATGTTCGGCCAGCCGTGGACGTTCAAAAAGCCCAAACTGGCGACCTCGCCGAAGACGATGCTCGAGAAGAGAACGCGAGCCATCGTTCCTCCGTCGCCATGGGCTCCCCGAGGTGGCCCTTACATTGCCATCAATCCCGATTGGAAGCCGCCCACACCCGAGGTGGGCGTCGCCGGAACTGTTTGTGTGATCCTTTGCGTCGGGTACCAACGAGGGATCCGAGGGAGCCATGCGATTAACGTTTCAGCAGGCCTTCGGGTAGAGGCCAGCTTCGGAGTTCAGACCACTATGGAAGAGTCTGCGGGGCAAATCGGGCCCTACATCGTGGGTGAGTGCGGAGCCACTGGTGGGATCGGCCCGACTGCCTCCGTTGGTCTAGGTTTCACGACTCAGCAGGATAAGCCTGACGGGTTTCGTATGAACACCACGAGTTCGGGCGGTATAAGGTTCGGAGGTGGTGGTGGGTGTTCAGCTGGACTGAGTTTCCCCCTGCCTTGAGCGAGAGGGGCAACCACGGGGTTGTATCTGAGCGAGACGAAACTGCACGTGTCTGCTGAGTCAGTGATTGGGCCGATACTGATCGTGATCGGGCTTGCCCTGATGCTCTTTCGCGGTCCTGTTTCACAGATCTTCCATCACGGCATGGAGAGGATGTACGGAGAGCCGCTGGCGGATGATCTAACGTCGCCCGAGAGGACACCGCGGAGGATGCTCATCGTGGGGATACTCTTCATCGGCTTCGGCATTTTTACTCTCGTCGGCGCACTTCTGCGGTAGCGGTGGCTGCGATCGATATCGTTCAGGCAGCGCTGTGCCAGGCCCCTGCTCGGCATGCGAGCCAACGCGCGGCCGCTCCGGGTGCTTGGTGCCGTTTGTGGCGTCTTCCTAATCTGACTGTTCGTGTGAGCCTGACTTCAGGCCATTCGGTCGTCGTGGCGTCAACGGGAAAGCAAGGCACCCCGTGGGCCGCGCGTGCTGATTCCTAGGTGAGAAGACGCGTGCTGAATCATAGGTGAGAGAACTGAGAGCGCGAGAGCGTTTCCCTCCGAGAAGCGCTCTCGTGCTCAGTCGGTGAACGGCAGCTCGAAGGCGTTGAGCCGGGCGAGCTGGACGTGATTGATGACGCCGGGGACCATGACGGGGTTGGCGATGAGACCTTCGAATCGTCCTGTCATGGGGGCGGGGCCGAAGACGAGGGGTCCGCTGGCTGAGCGGTCGCCGGCTCCGTTGATGTGTGAGTTGACGGCGACCGGCGTGATCGAGTTGCCGACGAGGAGTCGGAGCTGCTTGTTCGTCGCATCCCAGATGCCGGTGAGCATCTGCCACGATCCGGGCGTCGCGGCTCCGCCGGTGGCGCAGTTGCTCGTCGGTGTCGTGCTGGCGGAGTTGACGGGGTAGTCGCCGAGGCAGAACGCGTAGGTGCCTGCACTGGTGACCTGAAGCTGGACGGAGCCGCTCGAGCCTCCTCCCTGCATCGCGATCTTCTGGGAACCTGTGGCAGGCAGATACCGGGTCTTCACCCACACGCTGAACGTGAAGCTGTTCATCGCGTTCACGGCGGGATACATCGTGCTCACCTCCATGGCGCTTCCCCCGGCGGTCGACAGCACCGGGGTCTCGATGGGCGGGTCGGGCAGATCCGTCGAGGTGGTGGAGCTGGTCTCGGGTATCAGCAGGTCGATGCCATCAGCGCCGATCCACGGGTTGGAGTCCGGGATCGTGTTCGGCAGCGGGGTGGACATCTGCGTGACCTGCCACGCGTGTCCCGCGTCGAGGTTCGCCGCAGCAGCGGGGGTTCCGGTGTTGCCGCCAGGGTAGAGCGGCCGGCCGACCGCGGCGGACTGATTACCTGCCTTGTCGTAGGCCGACACCCAGACGGTGGACAGTGCGTCCGTCGGCGCGACGGTCAGAGTGGTCGCTCCGGACGGGGCTTTGCATGCCCAGCGCACGTTTCGGGTGATCGCGGTGGCGCAGTCGGGGAGCGCGGCCGCGATGGAGACCGTCCCGTCGGCGGGTACGGGCGGGGCGGGCGCGACGAGCTGGGTGGGAGTCACCCAATAGACGTATCCGGCGACGTCGGCCGCCCCGGTCACGGCCAGGTTGAGGCCCGTCCCGACGGTGTAGGAGGCGTTGGTCGGCGCGGTGACGGTGGGAGTGGCCGGCTTCGTCTTGTCGACGGTGAAGTAGCACCAGGCTGTCGGGGCGACGCCGTTGCTGCGGTGATCGCTGCCCCAGGCGCGCCACGCGTATGTCTCACCATCGGTCAGTGTGGTGAACGTGACCGACTTGTACCCCTGCGCACCGAGCCCTCCGGGCTTGTCCTGAACGGCAGCGTTCAGGTTGGAAGCCTTCATGAGGTGGAAGTTGGTGTCGACATTGCCGGGGTCGGGGTCGGTCTGGTGCACGCGAACGGTGACGTCGCTCTGCCCGATCGGGGTGGGGGCCGCGGCGGTTCCGCACTGTCGGCTCGGCGACGTGAAGACCGGGTCGGTCGGGGCGTTGGGGCGTGTGTTGTAAGACACGGTCAAGGTCGCGGCGCGGCTGAAGTGGCGTCGCGAGACGACCGTCTCGTTCTGGGGCGCGAGCCCGAGCTGGAACCAGGTCTGTCCGACGTAGGCCTGAACGCCTGCCGTGACGTTCCAGCCGACGGCCTCTGGTCCGCTGCTGCACGATCCCGGGTTCTGAGTGTCCAGAACCGGTCCCCACAGCGAGTGGTTCTGCTGGTTCCACGTGAACCCTCCGGCCTGTGGGCCGAAAGCACGCACCTGGACGGGGCTGTTCGGGCAGGAGGCCCATCTGATCTGCGTCGCGCCGAGCTGGGCCCCGAGGATGTCCTTGCCGGCGAGCGGGCTGATGATGAACTGGTAGAAGATGTTGCCTCGGAAGTTCTGGTACCGGCCCATGCGGAGCACATCCGACGTGCTCGCGTTGAGGTACAGCTGGTCGGGATAGGCGGCGTCCGTGTACCAGGATGCCTGAGCGCCGGCCGACCAGTCGGGGTCGATGAAGATCGGGTAGGTCACGTCCTGGCCCGAGTCCTTCTCATGAGTAGCGACGGAAGCTCCGACGTCGAGCATCACGCGATCCTCACCGACGTCGTGCGTGACCGGCAGCACCGGCTCGGTCGCTCCGGGCTCGCGGAAGTCGCCTCCCGAGGAGGAATCCCACCAGAGGGGCTGCCCCGCGACGATCTGCGAACCGTCGGCCGCCTCTGCTTCGACGGAGCCGTTCTTCTTGGTGGTCAACGCGGCGTCCTGGATCACGACATGAAGATCGTCGAGCGCCGCCGACCGCGCGGCTTTCTCCGTCTTGACTACGTAGACCGATGCCTGCCCGGTCTTGGTGGCCACCATCTTCAGGTCAACGTCGGGCAGCACGTTCGCGTAGGTGGCCGTGTCGCGGTCGACAGTCGGGGCGGGGAGGGTGCCGTAGGGCCAGGTCTCGGTGACCCACTCTCCGGAGGCGGTCTGCACCTGTGCGAGTTCGTTGTTCCCGCCGGCGGAGAAGCGGACGGGTGCGGCCGACGCGATCGGTTCCCACCACCCATCCGTGCGAGCGAGTGTCGTGTCCACCGGGACCCACGTGGAATCCTGCTCCACTCTGACGGGCACTGTCGACGTCTCGTAGCGCATCGTCCCATCGGGCATCGCCACGTGCTGCTGGGTGGGGGTGATCATCCCGTCCACGGGGACGGGCTCGCCGGTCGCCTGCGCGGTGGAGATCGCCGCCGTGACCGCAGCCTGTTGGGCAGCTCGGAACGACGTGGCGGACAGGGCCTTCCCCACTCCCGGCCCCACTGCCGGGGGTGCCGCACTCGCGGAGAGCGACCCGCCGCCGAAGACGATCGCGGCAGCGCACACGCCGCCGAGGAGAGCCAGGCCTCTGCTGCGGCGGTCTCTGGCGGGAATGGATGCGGGATAGCGGGTGCGCGCGGCGCGGGGGAGCTTCACAACCGCAAACTATGGGCGTCGTCTGCCGCCCCGCAATATCGATTCACTCGATGAATCCGATTGTCAGGTATTCGCTCGACGTGCAATAGCGGCTCAGCCGAGCAGGCGCTCGATCACCCGCGCCACACCGTCCTCGTCGTTCGAGGCGGTCGTGTCGTCGGCCGCATCCTGCACCAGGGGTTCGGCGCCTGCCATCGCGACGCCGTGCCCTGCCCAGCGGAGCATCTCGACATCGTTGAGCGCATCGCCGAAGGCCACCACGTCAGCGCGGTCGATGTCGAGATGCTCGCAGAGTCGCGCGAGGCCGGTGGCCTTGGTGACGCCCTCCGCCATGACCTCGACGAACGGGGCGCCCGACAGCGTCGCCTCGAAGCCGGTGAGTCCGAGCGAGCGCAGGGTGTCGAACAGGGCGGCGGGGGCGAGCTCGGGGTGGCGGATCACGAACTTCAGGCTCGGCGCGGACAGCACCTGCTCCAGGGGAACGCCTCCCATCGCGGCGGGGTCGCGCTTGTGGTCGGAGAGGGCGGCGATCGCGGCGTAGCCGTCCTGGGCCACGAACGTCTCTCCGGCATCGCGCACACTCGCGAACAGCAGGCCGGGGATGCTCGCGCGCAGAGCTTCGGCGAGCGCGCGGATCGTCTGGGGCGGCAGCTCCTCGGCGAACAGCATCCGCCCGTCGTCGAGGCGCACGGCATAGGCGCCGTTGCTGCACAGCGCCCACCCGTCGAACCCCGCGTCCGCAGCGATGGCACGCAGGCCGATCGGCTGGCGCGCGGTGACCGGGACCACGTGGATCCCGCGGGCTCGGGCGGCGTCGAGCGCGGCGCGGGTGCGCGGAGTGACGGCCGACGACGAATCGAGCAGGGTGCCGTCGAGATCGGTGGCGATCAGCCGCACGCGCACGTGATCGGCCCTCAGGAGAAGATCATCGGCATGTCGTCGTCGTCATCGGCGCCGCCCGTCCCGAGACGACGGCTGTCGAGGTCGACGACCACTGGGACATGGTCGCTGGGCTGCTCGCCCTTGCGCTCGTCGCGGTGGATGGACGCGCCCTGCACGGCCTCGGCCAGGGTGCGCGAACCGAGTACGAAGTCGATGCGCACACCCTCGTTGCGCGGGAACTTCAGGCGCTGGTAGTCCCAGTAGGTGAAGCCCTCCGGGATCAGCGGGCGCACCACGTCGGTGACCCCGGCATCCTGGAACGCGAAGAACGCGTCGCGCTCCTGCGGGGACACGTGGGTCGAACGGCCGACCACGATGTCGGGGTCGCCGTTGTCGACGTCGAACGGGATGATGTTGAAGTCGCCCACCAGCGCGAGGGGCAGATCGGGGTTCGCCGACAGCTCGGCCGCCGTCGAGTTCTTGAGCTGCTCGAGCCAGTGCAGCTTGTAGAGGTAGTGCGGGTCTTCCAGCGAGCGGCCGTTCGGCACGTACAGGCTCCACACCCGCACGCCGTCGACCATCACGCCGAGCGCACGTGCTTCGAGCGGCGCATCCGGCCCCTCATGCCCCTTCGCGAAGCCCGGCATGCCGTCGAACGAGGTGCGCACGTCGGTGACCGGGAGGCGGCTCGCGATCGCCACGCCGTTCCACTGGTTCAGCCCGTGCACCTCGACGTGGTACCCGGCCTCCTCGAACGGTCCGTAGGGGAACTGTTCCGGCTTACACTTGATCTCCTGCATCGCCAGCACGTCGATGTCCTCTCGGACGGCGAACTCGACGGTGCGGGTGACACGGGTGCGGATGGAGTTGACGTTCCAGGTGGCCAAGCGCATGCGTCAAGCCTAGTTGCGTCATCCGACACCCGAGCCCGCGCTGGGTCCGTCGCCCGCGACCTGTGTGGCGGCCACCTGCATGGCCACCACCTGCATGGCCACCACCTGCATGGCCACCGAACGGATGCATGAGCCGCATGGCCGGACGTTCATGCATACGGTCAAACCTCATGCATCCGCGCAGTGCGCCCCAGGCTCCTACACTGGATGCCGTGACCGCACTCGACGCAGACCGCCAGACGCTCCTCGACCTCATCAAGGACGAGGCGGTGTTCCACGGCGACTTCACCCTTTCCAGCGGCAAGAAGGCGACGTACTACGTCGACATGCGAAAGCTCACGCTGGACCACCGCGCCGCTCCCGCGATCGGTCGCATCATGCTCGACCTGATCGGCGACCTCGACGTCGTGGCCGTCGGTGGCCTCACGCTCGGTGCCGATCCGATCGCGAACTCGGTGCTGCACGCTTCGGTCGCAACCGGCACCCCGCTCGACGCGTTCGTCGTGCGCAAGGAGCCCAAGGACCATGGGCGCGGCCGCCAGATCGAAGGCGCCGACGTCAAGGGCAAGCGTGTCGTCGTGCTCGAAGACACCTCGACCACGGGGCAGTCGGCGCTCAAGGCCGTCGAGGCCCTGCGCAAGGAAGGTGCAGAGATCGTTGCCGTTGCCGTGATCGTCGACCGCAAGACCGGGGCGCAGGCCGCGATCGAAGCCGAGGGTCTCGAGTGGCGCGCCGCCTTCGACCTCGACGACCTCGGACTCGACCCGCAGTGACGCGCTACGCCCTGGCCGTCGACGTCGGCGGAACGAAGATGGAAGCCGCGCTCGTCGGCGAAGACGGCCGGCTCGTCGAGGGAAGCCGGAGTCGACAGGCGACGGGTCGCGAAGCCACTCTCGATTCACTCGATGCGTCGGTGGTCGCGATCGTCGAGCACGCGCTGGCGGCTCTACCCGCGGACGCCGAACTCGTCGGGGCCGGCGTCGGCAGCGCCGGACCGATCGACCGCACGGTCGGGGCGATCATGCCCGTGAACATGCCCCTGGCACGCGGGTTCCGTCTCGAGGACTCGGTGCGCGCGGCGGCGTCCACGGTGCTGGGGCGCGACGTGCGCACTCTGCTCGGTCACGACGGCGGTGCGCTCGCCCTCGCCGAATCCTGGCTCGGGGCCACGCAGGGCGCCGGTGCCTCGCTGTCGATCGTCGTCTCGACCGGCGTCGGCGGCGGGTTCGTCGCGAACGGCGCCTATATCCCCGGGGCCACCGGCAACGCCGGCCACCTGGGTCAGGTGCGTCGCGAGGGTGGTCTGACCCTGGAGGAGATCGCCTCCGGGCCGGCGAGCGCCGCCTGGGCGCAGACGCAGGGCTGGAGCGGTGCCACCGGGGAGGATCTGGCCCGTGACGCAGCCGCCGGAGACACTGTCGCTCGTGCGGCGATCGAGCGCTCCGCCCGCGAAGTAGGCGGTGCGTTGGCGGATGCCGCGACCCTCGTCGACCTCGACGTCGTCGCGATCGGCGGCGGATTCTCGCGGGTGTCCGAGGACTACATCGACCTCGTGCAGACAGCGCTCACTGCCAGCGCGGCGCACGAATACTCGCGGCGCGCCCGAGTCGTGCGCTCTGGGCTGGGCGACGAGGGGCCGCTCATCGGCGCCGCCGCGCTCGTGCTGCGGTAGCCGCCGCCCTCGTGCTGCTGTAGCTCCCTCCGACTGCGCAGCTCAGCTCAGCTCAGCTCAGCGGTGGGCGCTGAGCAGGTGCCGGGGTGGCCCTTCGAGGCGGGCCACGGAGATCTTGAGATCGGTGACGTCGGCGGCAACGGCGTCGATGCGGGTGCTGAGCTTCTCCTCGACGGCGTCGATACGGTCGTCGATGCGGCGGACCATCCAGGCGCCCGCGGCGAACAGGCTCGTACCGAGGGTGAGCACGACGCCGATCGCGCTGAGGACGATGGTGACGGTCTCCGTGCTCACTGTCTCATCCTCGTCCCGCGGTGAGCAGGTGCCGGGGTGGCCCTTCGAGGCGGGCCACGGAGATCTTGAGATCGGTGACGTCGGCGGCGACGGCGTCGATGCGGGTGCTGAGCTTCTCGTCGACGGCGTCGATGCGGCGGACCATCCAGGCGGCGCCGACGAACATGCTCGTGCCGAGCGTCACCACGACGCCGACGGCGCTCATGATGGTCGCGAGGGTCTCCGTGGACACGCGTGCTCTCCTTGCTCGGCCGGGTACATCGACGACGTTACGCCGCTCATCCCGGTGTGCGCGCCGGTATTCCAGCATCTGTGACGATGTCGCGGAGGTTGCGCGATGTGGAGAAGAGGTCAGTGCGCCGCAGGCGTCTTCCGCGGCGCCCGGCCGGCGACGAGCATCAGCACCGGCACCAGCGCGCACAGCACCGCCGACACGAAGAACGTCGCGCTCGACGCGGGGTCGCGTCCGATCAGGAGGATCGCCGTCGGCACGAACGTGCCGCCGACGGCGCCGCATGCGACGAGAGCACCGGTCGCGGCGGCGCTGCGAGCGGGATCGAGGCGGTCGAGCGCGAGGCCGAGGATGAGCCCGTAGCTGGGGGCCAGCAGCACGACCACCACAGCCAGCGCGATGAGCGCGCCCCCGGCGGCGGACTCCACCAGCATCCCGGTGACGGCCATCAGCACCGCAGCGGTGCTCGTCGCGGCGACCAGGATCACCACCGGCGACACCGCGAGTCGGCGCAGGGTGGCGGCACCGAAGCGCCCGATCGCCATGAGCGCCCAGAACGCCGAGGTCCCCAGGGCCGCCACACCGGGGTCGAGCGCGAGCGTCCGTGCCGGGATCACGGCCGACCACCCCGAGAGCACGGTCTCCACGCCGACGTAGAGCGGCAGCGCCACCGCGAACGGGAGCAGCGCGAGCAGGCCACGCGCATCGCGATGGGTCGGCTTCTCGGAGCGCGTGAAGGCGGTCGCCGGCCCTGCGAGCATCACGACGGTCAGGAGGGGTACGAGTGCCAGCACTCCGAGCACCGGCCGGATGTCGGATCCGGCGGCGACAAGCAGTGGCGTGACGGCCGCGCTCACGGCGACCGTGCCGAGGAGGGCGCTGAGCAGACCCGTCGCGCTGCCGACCGCCGCGGACTTCGCCGCCACGGATCCCGAGGCCTCCACCAGCCCGAAGCCGAACCCGGCGACGGCGGCTGCGGTGATGAACATCACCGGCGTGCCGGCCAGAGCCACCACGACGATGGCAGCGGCCTGGAGCGCGCTGCCGAACATCAGAGCGCTGCGCGGCGGCCGGTGCATCAGCAACGGCCCGGACACCAGCACTCCGACGAGGAGCCCGGCGAACAGTGCGGGCACCGCGACGCTGAGGTCGGCCGCCATCGCCCGTTCGGCGGAAGGCAGGATCGCCGGCAGGAAGGCGGCCGTGACGCCGAGTCCCGCGAAGGCGGTGAACAGCCCGGCCCGTGCGCGTCGGGCGTCGTCGATCACGCCCCGGTCGTCCGCACGCGGTGCACGGCGGCGAAGGTGTCGCGCAGCGCCTCCATCGAGCGATCGTAGTTCGACTGGGCGACACCGATGAAGATGCAGTCGACCACCATCAGCTGGGCGATCCTGCTGCCGAGAGCTCCGGAGCGGAAGCCGGTCTCGCGCGCGGCGGTCGTGAGCACGATGTCGGCCTGATCGGCCAGCGGAGCGCCGGCGTGGTTGGTGATCGCGATGGTGGTCGCTCCCGCCTGACGGGCCAGCAGCAGGAACTCGATGGTGTCGGTCGTGGCACCGGTGTGGGAGACCGCGATCGCGACGTTGCCCGGCCCGAGCGTCGCCGCCGAGGTCCAGGCGGCATGCGGGTCAGACCACTCCAGAGCGGTGCGCCCGATGCGGGTGAGCTTGCGCTGCAGGTCGAGCCCCACGATGGAGCTGGCGCCGACACCGAAGATGTCGACCCTGGTCGACGAGGTGATGGCGTCGACGGATGCGCGCAGCGATTCGGTGTCGAGCACCTTGGCGGTGTCGGCGAGGGAGAGGGTCTCGGCGAGAGAGACCTTCGCGACGATGTCGGTCAGGGTGTCGTTGCGATCGATGTCTCCGGAGACGGCGGGCAGCGCGGCCGTGTCGAAGGTCTCGCGCTCGACGTCGCGCAGCACGTGATTGCGGAGTTCCCGCACGTGCTCGTAGCCGAGGCGCTTGCAGAACCGGACGACCGAGGTGGTGGACGTGTCGCAGCGCTGGGCGAGCTCGGCGACCGAGAGGCCCGCGGTTCCCGCGGGGTCGGAGAGGAAGAGATCGGCGATGCGCTGCTCGCTCGGACGCAACTCGGGGCGGATCGCCCGCATGCGGACGAGCACGGGGTGTGCGCCGGCTTCGTCGCGGGCGGCTTCATGAGGCATGGGGTCTCCGATCACTGTTCATAACAGTAGAGGAACTTCTGTTACATCTGTAGTGACGTTCGTGTACTTTTGGTACCAACCAAGACCGACGACGTTCACGGGGCGGCAGGCAACAGCGCCTGACCCGACGCCACGGCGGCCGTCACACTCAGGAGGATCCAGCAATGAGCACAGCACGCTGGGCGTCACTCGGCGCTCTCACGGCGACGGGCCTCGCCTTCGCCCTCGTCATCACCGGGTGCTCCGCACCCGCATCCGACCCGAAGCCCTCAGAAGGCGCTGCCGGAGGCGACCTCGTCATCGGCGTCACCAGCGACCCCGACACCCTGTTCCCCTGGAAAGCCACCCAGTTCCAGGCCGTCAACGTGCTGCAGAACCTCTACGGCACGCTGACCGAGTTCGACGAGGACCTGAACGTGGTTCCCGGCCTGGCCGAGTCGTGGGACGTCTCCGAAGACGGCCTCACCCTGACCTTCCACCTGCGCGAGGGCGTCACGTTCGCCGACGGCAGCACGTTCGGTTCGGAAGACGTGAAGTACTCGCTCGATGCGATCGCGGCCGAGGCCACGGCTGCCGTCGCGCGCAGCTCTCTCGCCTCCGTCGCCGCGGTCGAGGCCACGGACGAGAACACCGTCACCCTCACGCTCAGCGCTCCGGACGCCGCCCTGCCCGCCAACCTCGCCGTGATCAACATGGCGATGCTGTCCTCGGACGACACCGAGGAGGGTCTGAACACCACGCCCAACGGCACCGGGCCCTTCATCCTGGATGACCGCAAGGCGAGCCAGTCGCTCACGCTCGCCAAGAACGAGGACTACTGGGGTGACGCCGCACTGCTCGACACCGTCGAGTTCCGCGTGATCCCCGACGAGTCGTCGATCGTCTCGGCGATGCAGTCCGGCAATGTGCAGCTGGCCGTGTTCGACGACCCGCTCGTCGCACAGACCGCCGAGGGCGCCAACGTCGAGGTCGCCACGACCCCGCAGCTGAGCTACCACGCCCTGCAGCTGAACGCGCAGCGCGGCGACCTCGCCGACGTGAACGTGCGCCTCGCCATCCAGTGCGCGATCGACCGCCAGGAGGTGCTCGACACCGCGGCCCTCGGCGAGGGCGAGGTCACCGGCCCCATCACCTCTCCCGCATACAAGTCCGACCCCGATGCACGCCCCTGCCCGGAGCGCGACCTCGACAAGGCCGCCGAGTACCTGAAGAAGGCGGGCAAGGAGGACGGCGTCACCATCAAGACGATCGTCTCCCAGGGCGAGTACGCCACCTCGGTGAACGAGGCGCAGAACCTGAAGGCGCAGTTGGCCGACGCCGACATCACCCTCGACCTCGAGGTGCTCGAGTCCGGTGCGTTCGTCGACCGCTGGATCGCGGCCGACTTCGATGCCGCGGTCGCCCTCAACGGCGGTCGTCCCGACCCCGACGGCATGTACGGCCGCTACTTCACCAGCACCGGAAACCTGAACAAGGTCGCCGGCTACTCCTCGCCCGAGCTCGACGCGCTGTTCGCGGAGGGACGCCAGACGGCCGACCCCGACAAGCGCAAGGACATCTACGCGCAGGTCTCCGAGAACCTCGAGGACAACGCGGCGTGGATCTGGCTGTTCACGAGCTACACCTACACGGCGACCGCGTCGACCGTCGACGGCTTCGTCCCGATGGTGAACGGCTCGCTGCAGTACCTGCGGACCACCTCCATCAAGTAGCGGATCGAGGGGGCGCGGCCGCCCCGCGCCCCCTCCTTCCCCGACGACAGGCACCCACACACGCGCATGTTCAGACAGCTCCTCCGCAACAGCGTGCTGCGACGCATCCTCGCAGCCCTCGGCACGCTCCTCGGCGTCGCCATCTTCGTCTTCCTGATGCTGCGCGCCATCCCCGGCGACCAGATCAGCTCCGGCCTCGGCACCGAGGCAGCCGCGCTCACGCCCTCGCAGCGCGCCGCCCTCGAGGCGTACTACGGCCTCGACCAGCCGCTCATCGTGCAGTTCTTCTCCTGGCTCGGCAACATCTTCACGGGCAACCTCGGATTCTCCTCCCGGGCACAGACGAGCGTCCTCGACCTCACGGCTGCAGCCCTGCCCGTGACGTTCGAGCTCGCGATCATCTCGATCGTGATCGCGCTGGCCATCGGCATCCCGCTCGGCATGCTCTCCGCCTCGAAGCCCGACTCGTTCCGCGACGGCGTCGGACAGGTGGTGGGTCTCGCCGGTCTCTCGATCCCCGCGTTCCTGCTCGGCACCGCGTTGCTCGCCATCCTCGCCCAGTCGTTCGGATTCAACCCCAACGGGCAGGCGTACGCGACGCTCTTCGAGGACCCGCTGCTGAACCTGCAGCAGATGCTGCTGCCCTCGATCGTGCTCGGCTTCGGCATCGCCGCGCCGATCATGCGCACGACCCGCACCGCGGTGCTCGAGATCCGCTCCAACGACTTCATCCGCACCGCCAGGGCGAAGGGCGTGCCCCCGCGTCGACTGCAGGTGCGCCATGTGCTCGGCAATGCCCTGGTGCCGATCGTCACGATGACGGGTCTGCAGTTCGGCTACCTCCTCGGAGGTGCGGTCGTGGTGGAGCAGATCTTCTCGCTCCCCGGTATCGGACGCCAGGTGCTGCTGGGCATCCAGCAGAAGGAGTACGCGCTCGTGCAGAGCACCGTGCTCGTGATCGCCCTCGCCTTCGTCATCGTCAACCTGCTCACCGACCTGCTCTACCGGGTCATCGATCCTCGGGTGCGTGCCGCATGACCGACATCTCTCAGACTCCGACCATCGCGCCCGGCGGCGGGCGCACCATGGAGCGCGTGCGTCTCCTGCTGCGCAGCCGGAGCGGTCTCGCCGGCCTCATCATCGTCGTGCTGCTCGCGGTGCTGAGCCTCGTCTCGGCGTTCGGCCTGCTGCCGTTCGATCCGCTCGCGCAGGATCCGCCGTCCCGTCTGCAGCCGCCGTCCGCCGTGCATTGGTTCGGCACCGACCAGTTCGGCCGTGACGTGTTCTCGCGCGTCGCAGCCGGCGTCGCCAACTCGGCGCTCATCTCCGTGGTCGCCGTGGCGTTCGCGACCGTCGTCGGCACGGTCTGCGGACTCATCGCCGGGTTCTACCGCGGCTTCTCCGACGGCGCGATCACCGCGATCACCAACGTGCTGTTCGCCTTCCCGCCACTGCTGCTCGCCCTGTCGCTGGCGTCCGTCTTCGACCGCAACTGGTTCACCATCGCCGTGGCCATCGCGATCGTCTACGTGCCGATCTTCATCCGCGTCACGCGCGGACCCGTGCTGTCGCTGCGCGAGGTGGAGTACGTCAAGGCGGCCAAGAGCACGGGGCAGAGCCGCATGGCCACCATGTTCCGACACGTGCTGCCGAACATCACCTCGATCATCATCGTGCAGGTCACCCTCTCCCTCTCGTGGGCTGTGCTGACCGAGGCCTCGCTGAGCTTCCTCGGACTCGGCACGCCGCCGCCGGCGCCCTCGCTCGGGTCGATGATCTTCGAGGCGCGGACGCTCGTCACGATCGCCCCGTGGACGATGATCGCGCCGGGCGTGATCGTCGTGCTCCTCGTGGTCGGTCTGAACCTGCTCGGCGACGGCCTGCGCGACAGCCTCGACCCTCGGAACAGAGGAAAGCGATGACCATGGAGGATCTCGGCGCACTGGCCACCGAGGCCAGCGACCCCCGTTACGCGGAGCTCGACCGGATGAGCGTCGCCGAGCTCGCGCAGACCATGAACGAGGCGGATGCCACGGTGCCGGCCGCGGTGCAACGCGCTCTGCCGCAGATCGTGCCGGCGATCGAGGCGACGGCCGCCCGCATGGCGCAGGGCGGACGCCTGGTCTACGTCGGCGCAGGAACTCCCGGACGCATCGGCGTGCTCGATGCCTCCGAGTGCCCACCCACGTTCAGCACCCCGCCTGAGCTCGTGTTCGCGATCATGGCCGGCGGTCCGGGTGCGATCGTGAACCCGGTCGAGGGTGCGGAAGACGACGCGGAGGCGGGAGCTGCGGCCATCGACGCGGCGGGGATCGGTCCGCTCGACACCGTGATCGGCATCGCCTCCAGCGGACGCACGCCGTACGTGATCGCGGCAGTGCGCCGGGCACGCGAGCGCGGAGCACTCAGCATCGGCCTTTCGTGCAACGTCGACACCGCGCTGAGTGCCGCCGCCGAACACGGCATCGAGGTCGAGGTCGGTCCGGAGGTGCTCTCCGGCTCCACCCGTCTCAAGTCGGGTACCGCGCAGAAGCTCGTGCTCAACATGTTCTCGACCATCTCGATGGTCCGGAACGGCAAGGCCTACGGCAACCTGATGGTGGATGTGAAGGCCACCAACCACAAGCTGCGCGAGAGGGCGATCCGGATGGTGCAGACCATCGCGGACGTCGACCGCCCCGCCGCCGTCGCCGCCCTCGAGGCCGCGGCCTACGACGTGAAGCTCGCGTCGATCATGATCCGCCGCGGTGAGGACCTCGCCGCGGCCACCGCACGACTGGACGCGGCCGATGGTCGGCTGCGCACCGCACTGGAGGAGAACTGATGCGCGTC
Source organism: Microbacterium sp. WHRI 7836 (assembly GCF_040223885.2). Taxonomy (NCBI): domain Bacteria; kingdom Bacillati; phylum Actinomycetota; class Actinomycetes; order Micrococcales; family Microbacteriaceae; genus Microbacterium; species Microbacterium sp. WHRI 7836. The sequence goes on along the minus strand of NZ_CP168171.1, from coordinate 3,352,152 downwards.
CTCGGACTGATCTCCGGCACCTCGCACGACGGGATCGATGCCGCCGTCGTCGACTTCACGACCAGCGGAGGGTTCACCGACCACGGCGTGGATCTGCGCGGGAGAGTGCTCGCGGCGACGAGCGTGCCCTACGCGCCCGAGCTGCGGGCACGGCTGATCGCGGCACTGCCGCCGGCGCAGACCACCCTTGCCGAGGTCGCCGAGCTCGACACGCTCATCGGCCAGGCGTTCGCCGAGGTCGCCGCCGACATCGCCGCAGAGGTCGGCGGCGTCGATGCGGTCTGTTCGCACGGTCAGACCGTGTACCACTGGGTCGACGGCGCCCACGCGCTCGGCACCCTGCAGATCGGTCAGCCCGCCTGGATCGCCGAGAAGGTCGGCGTGCCCGTGGTGTCCGACATCCGCATCCGCGACATCACCGCGGGCGGACACGGAGCTCCGCTGGTGTCGTTCCTGGACGAGCTGCTGCTGCGCGGCCGCGCCGGCGTCTCGGCGGCGCTGAACCTGGGTGGCATCTCGAACATGACCGTGGTGCGGCCCGACGGCCTGGTCGCCTATGACATCGGACCGGCGAACGCGCTGGTCGACGCGGTCATCGTGGAGCACGGCCTCAATCCGCTCGGCTACGACGACGACGCCGCGATCGCCCGCACCGGACAGGTCGATGAGGCGCTCCTGGCCGCGCTGCTCGACGACCCGTACTACGCGCTCACGCCGCCGAAGAGCACCGGCAAGGAGCACTTCCACCTCGGCTACGTGCACGAGCACCTGGCAGCGCAGGGCCGCGAGATCGCGGTCGCCGATGTCGTGCGCACGCTCACCGAGCTGACCGTGCGCACCGTCGCGCGCGACGTGGAAGCCGCCGGGATCGGATTCCTCGCCGTGTCAGGTGGCGGCTGCCGCAACCCGCTGATCCTCGAGGGGCTGCGCGCCGCGCTCCCCGGGACCGAGGTCGTGCTGGCGGACGAGCTGGGGGCTGCGGCCGACAGCAAGGAGGCGATCCTCCTGGCGCTGATCGGCTGGTCCACGATGCACGGCGTGCCCGCGATCGTCCCCGGCGGCACGGGAGCGCGCGAGCCCCGGATCCTCGGCACCATCACGCCGGGCGTCGGCCCGCTGCAGATGCCGGAGCCCGTCGCCGCCATCGACTCCCTCGTGCTCACGGAGGCCCCGGCATCGTGAGTCTCCAGGTGCGCCCCGCCACCCCGGATGACCTGTCCGGGGTGCTCGGCGTGTTCCTCGCCTGTTGGCGGGAGAGCTATCGCGGCGTGCTCTCGGATGCGGCGATCTACGCGATGACCGACGAGCGGGCGGAAGCGCTGTGGCGTCGGGTGCTCGCCGACCCGCGGGGCGTCGTGCTGCTGGCCGAACGCGAGGGCGAGATCGTCGGGATCACCCGCTACGCCGCCCCCACCGGTGACGCCACCACCGGTGATGACACCACCGCAGACGACGACCGTGTGGACGGGGCCGTGCACTCGCTGTACGTCTCGCCCCGAGCCCACGGCGGCGGGATCGGCGGCGCACTGCTGGCACGCGCGTCCGACGACCTGAGGGCGGCGGGGGCCGAGGCGGCGACGCTCTGGGTGTTCGCGGCCAATGCCCCCTCGATCGGGTTCTACGAGTCGAAGGGCTGGCACGCAGACGGGGCCACCCGCACGCAGCCGGAGTTCGGCGAGCCGGAGCAGCGTATGCGCAAGGAGTGGGCATGAGTGCGGGATCGAACGCCGTGGTGGGCCTCCGCGTGCTCCGGGTCTCGTCGCCCCTGGTGCGCCCCTTCGTCACGGCCGTGCGCCGCACCGACCACCTCGACGTCGTGCTCGTCGAGGTCACGGATGCCGACGGTCGCCACGGATACGGGGAGGCCGCCACGAGCTGGCGTGTCACGGGGGAGAGCCCGCCGAGCGTGGCCGCTGCCGTGGCGGGGCCGCTCTCCGAGGTCGTCCTCGGCCGTCGCGCCGATGACGCAGGGATCGCAGCCGACATCGCACGGTGCGTCTGGGGCAATGCCGCCGCCCGCAGCGCGATCGAGTGCGCCGTCGCCGACCTCGCCGCCCGGCAGCGGGGATCGTCGCTCGTCGCCGACCTCTCTCGCAGCCCCGCTGCCGTGCACAACTCCTCAAGACCGTCGCGCATCCGCACCGACATGACCCTGTCCGCGGGGGAGCCGTCGGCGTTGGCGCTGCTTTCCGAGGAGCACGTCATCGCCGGCTTCGGCTGCCTCAAGATCAAGGCCTCCGCCGCGCACGACACCGTCGCCGGACTCCGTGCCGTCCGCGCCGCGGTCGGGCCCGAGATCACGCTGCGCGTCGACGCGAACCAGGCCTGGGACGCCGAGACGGCGATCCGCATCATCCGTGCCGGAGAGGACGCGGGGCTCGGGGTCGAGCTGGTCGAGCAGCCGGTCGCCGCGCACGACCTGGACGCGCTCGCCGCCGTGACCGACGCGGTGGACACCCCGATCATGGCCGACGAGTCGGTGCGTACGGCGCGCGATGTGCGTCGGATCTCCGACCGCGGTGCCGCCGACCTCGTGAACATCAAGCTCGCCAAGACCGGCGGTCTCGCCGAGGCGCTCGCTGCCGCTGAGGCTGCGCGTGCGGCCGGGCTCGGCCTCGTGATCGGCTGCATGATGGAGTCGCACGTCGGAGTGAGCGCCGCCGCCCATCTCGCGGCCGCCGTCGCCCCGGATGTCGTGCACGATCTGGACGCGGCGTTCTGGCTGCAGAGCTCGCCGGTGACCGGCGGAGTCGCGCTGACCCGGGATGAGCTCGACCTCGGCATCGAACTCGGCAGGGGGAACGGCATCGGCATCACGGGTCTCGTCGCCGAAGAGTCGGAGATCCTCCTCGACCTCTCCGCGGGAGCAGGGGTGAGTGCATGAGCGCCGACGCAGCGGTCTCCGTGGTCCTGGCCGCACCCTCCGCCCCGCGCGGCGTCGTCGCGGGTGTCATCACGGACGCCGGGCGGGATGTCGCCGCCGGCGGTCTGGCCGACCTCGCCGGGACCGCCATGACCACCGGCACCGCCTTCGACATCGCCTCGGTGTCGAAGGTCGCCGCGACCACCACCGCGGTCCTCCGGCTGGTGAGCGGCGGCGAGCTGGGCTTCGACGACCCGGTCGACCGCTTCGTCCCCGGCACCGCCTGCGCGCCCGGGACGACCGTCCGCCACCTGCTGCAGCACCGTGCCGGTCTCTGGGAGTGGCAGCCGCTGTACCTCGACCGCGAGCATGCCGGGGATCCGGCGAGGGCGATCGACGCGATCCCGCTCCGATACGCCCTCGACGAAGGTCGACACTACTCCGACCTGGGGTTCATGCTGCTCGGTCGAATCATCGCCGCGATCGCCGGACAGCCCCTGGACGCCGCAGTGCGGGAACTCGTCACCGCGCCGCTCGGTCTCGCCCGTACCGGCTACGGTCCCGTCGGTCAGCCCGTCGCCTCCTCCGCTGTCGGCGATGCCGCCGAGCGCCGGATGGTCGCGACCGGAGTGCCGTACCCCGTGCTCACCGCGGACACCGACTTCGCCTGGCGCACCGACGAGATCAGCGGTGTCGTGAACGACGGGAACTGCTTCCACGCCCTCGGTGGCGTGTCCGGGCATGCGGGGTTCTTCAGCACCGCCGACGACCTGTTGACCCTCGGTGCCGCGCTCGCCGCACCCGAACGACACCCGGAGCTCTGGGAGCCGGATGCCGTGGCCGAGCTGTTCCGAGACGGCCCCGACACCGGCCAGGCACTGGGGTGGCGCAGCGACACGGTGGCCGTCGCCGGTCGGCCCACCCGGATGCTCTGGCATCCCGGCTTCACCGGATGCGCGCTCGGGATCGTGCCGGGGACCGGTACGTCCGCGGTGCTGCTGACCAACCGACTCTTCGCCTCCGAACCCGTGCCGACCGAGACGCTGTGGCGCGCAGCGCTCCCCGCGCTCCTGCCCGGCGGCACCGACCCCGGCAACAACGCTTCTGACAACGCTTTCGACACTGAAGGAACGAGTACCCCATGAGCACCACCGAGCCCGTGCTGAGCATCAGCGGCCTCGCCGTCGCCTTCCGGACCGGTTCCGAGCTGGTCACCGCGGTCAGCGACGTCACCATCGACATCGCCGCAGGTGAGACCGTCGCGGTCGTGGGGGAGTCGGGGTCGGGCAAGTCGACCACTGCGGCCGCGGTCAACCGTCTGCTGCCGGAGAACGGCGTGATCACGGCCGGCAGCATCCGCTTCGACGGTCGTGAGCTGACCGATCTGCCCGAGAACACGATGATCTCGCTGAGGGGCGCCGGGATCGGGCTCGTGCCGCAGGATCCGATGTCGAACCTCAACCCGCTCATGCGCGTGGGCGAGCAGATCGGCGAAGCGCTCGAGGTGCACGGGTACACGCGCGGCGACGCCACCAAGGCACGGGTCGTCGAGCTGCTGGAGATGGTGGGGATCGCCGATGCCGCGCAGCGCGCGCACCAGTATCCGCACGAGTTCTCCGGCGGCATGCGTCAGCGTGTCCTGATCGCGATGGGCCTGGCCTGCAAGCCGCGCCTGCTGATCGCCGACGAGCCCACCTCCGCGCTCGACGTGACCGTGCAGCGCCGCATCCTCGACCAGCTCGATTCGCTCACCGACGAACTCGGCACTGCGGTCTTCCTGATCACGCACGATCTCGCCCTCGCCGCCGAGCGCGCCGACCGCATCGTGGTGATGTTCCGCGGTCGTGTGGTCGAGGAGGGCACCTCCGCCCAGGTGCTCGGCGCCCCGCAGCACGAGTACACCAAGCAGCTGCTCGCCGCGGCTCCGAGCCTCGCCTCGCACCGTGACGCCCTGCCGCAGCGCGAGACCTCAACGGGTACGCCGTTCGTCGAGATCCGCGACCTCCGCAAGGAGTTCGCCCTGCGCGCGCCCAAGCCGGGGGAGCCCGAGACGTTCACCGCCGTCGACGGGGTCAGCTTCGAGATCCGCCGCGGCACGACGGTCTCGATCGTGGGCGAGTCGGGATCCGGCAAGTCGACCACGGCGAACATGGTGCTCGGCCTCGAGGATGCCACGTCGGGGTCGATCCTGTTCGACGGGCTCGACCTGACCACGCTCCGGCGCAAAGAGCTGTTCGCCCTGCGCCGTCGCGTGCAGCCCGTGTTCCAGAACCCCTACGCCTCGCTCGACCCGCGTTACACGGTCGAGCAGTCGATCGCCGAGCCCCTGCGCGTGCACCGCATCGGCACCGCGGCCACCCGGCACTCGCGCGTGCTCGAGCTGCTCGAGCAGGTGGCCCTGCCCGCGGCCATGGCCGAACGACTGCCGCATGAGCTCTCCGGAGGGCAGCGTCAGCGCGTGGCGATCGCCCGGGCACTCGCGCTCGAACCCGAGCTGGTGGTGCTGGACGAGGCGGTGTCGGCCCTCGACGTGCTGGTGCAGGCGCAGATCCTCGACCTGCTCGCCGACCTGCAGAAGCGGCTCGGGCTCAGCTACCTCTTCATCAGCCACGACCTCGCGGTGGTGCGCATGATCTCCGACGAGGTGCACGTCATGCAGCGCGGTGTCGTGGTCGAGAGCGGCACCCCCGAGCGCATCTTCGACGCCCCGCAGCACCCGTACACGCGAGAGCTCCTCGCCGCGATTCCCGGGGCGTCTCTGGCGTCCTGATCGCGCTCGGTCGTCGACCACCGCCGTCGTCGACGACCGCAGGTTCAGCGCTTGCGGTCGTCGTCGTCCCAGGGGCCTTCCCACCAGCCGGCGCGGTCGTCGTCGCCGGGGCCGCGCCGACGGGAGCGGACGAACTGCACGATGAAGACCGTCAGTGTCGACAGCAGGATCACGAACATCACGAGGAACAGCAGGTCGCTCTGGTTCATGGGCGTCTCCCTTCCGCAGCGTCCGCCACGATCTTTGCGATGCGCGCCGCCCGGGTCTCCGGTCTCTTGGCCATCGCGATGTGGGTGAGTCCGAACTTCTTCACCGACTTCGGGAATGCGTCCCAGTTCGCGCGCGCGATGGGCAGAGCATCGAGCGCGGTGGTGAGTTCGTCCGGCTCGATACCCGCCTCCGGTCCGTCGAGCACGGTCCACGAGCCGTTGGCCTTCGCCGTCTCCAGCGCTCGGATGCCGGCGGGTGCGAGCATTCCTGCCGCTTCCAGTTCGGCGATGCGCGCCTTGTTGGTGGCCGCCCACCCGCTGCCGGGACGCCGCGGCGAGAACCACTGCCCGTTGGCGCGGTCGTCCGTCCCGTCGCCGAACACGCGCACGGGGCCGTCGATCCATCCGAAGCAGAGCGCCTGACGGACGGCATCCTCGTAGCCGACGCCGTCCGACGCCCCGCGCACGCTCAGCAGCCAGACCCCCGCCGTACGCTCGTGATTCTCCTCGAGCCAGGCGCGCCACGCCGCCGCATCAGCGGCCCGGAACCGTTCCCCCTCGTCCAGCGCGCCCACGGGCTACTTCTTCGTCTTGCCCGGCTTCACCGTCGTGATCGTCTCGGTGATCCGCGGCAGCAGGTCGGCCACCGACTGCACGATCTCGTCGGGGCGGAACGGGTACTTCTCGATCTCGGCCTGGTCGCTGATCCCGGTGAGCACCAGCACGGTGTGCAGGCCCGCCTCGATGCCGGCGACGACGTCGGTGTCCATGCGGTCGCCGATCATGCCCGTTCGCTTCGAGTGCGCGCCGATCTTGTTCAGCGCCGAGCGGAACATCATGGGGTTCGGCTTGCCGACGACGTAGGGCTCCTTGCCCGTGGCCTTCGTGATGAGGGCGGCGATGGCTCCGGTGGCCGGCAGTGGACCGTCGGTGCTCGGGCCCGTGGCGTCGGGGTTCGTCACGATGAAGCGTGCGCCGCCGATGATGAGCCGGATCGCCTTCGTGATCGCCTCGAAGGAGTAGTTGCGCGTCTCGCCGACCACCACGAAGTCCGGGTTCGTCTCGGTCATGATGAAGCCGGCGTCGTGCAGGGCGGTGAGGATGCCGGCCTCGCCGATCACGAAGGCCGAGCCGCCGGGGAGCTGCTGCTTCAGGAAGTCGGCTGTCGCGAGCGCCGAGGTCCAGATGCGCTCCTCCGGCACATGCAGACCACTGATGCGCAGGCGTGCGGACAGGTCGCGTGCGGTGAAGATCGAGTTGTTGGTGAGCACCAGGTACGGGATGCCGGCGCTCTCCCATCCGGCGAGCAGTTCGGATGCTCCGGGGATGGCGTCGTTCTCATGGACGAGCACGCCGTCCATGTCGGTGAGCCAGCATTCGATGTCGTCACGTTTTGCCATGTGCACAGCCTAGGGGCCGCACCTTTCCGGCGTCAGGCCGTGAGCCAGATCGCGTCGGCGGCGTGCGCGACCTCGGCCTCCGCGCCACCGACGGAGAAGCCGCCGTCGGTCACCTCGACCTCGACGCCCACGGCGATCCCGGCAGCTTCGACGGCGCGGAGCACCTCGGGGTCCTGGTCGCTCACCCGCAGCACGCGGCCGACGTGTCCGACAGGGGCATCGGCGAGCAGCACGAACGGAGCGCGTTCGATGCGGCCCTCGGCGTCCGGGATCGCGTCGCCGTGCGGGTCGAAGCGGGGGCGTCCCAGGCGCGCATCGATGCCCTCCAGCAGCCGGTCGCTGATGGTGTGCTCGAGCACCTCGGCCTCGTCGTGCACCTCGTCCCAGCCGTAGTCGAACTCCTGCACCAGCCAGGTCTCGACCAGGCGGTGCCGGCGCACCATGGCCAGCGCGCGCTTCGTCCCTGCCTCGGTCAATCGCACCGCTCCGTAGGGCACGTGCGAGACGAGTCCGGCGGCGGCGAGCTTCTTCACCATCTCGGTGACCGACGATGGCGCGATACCGAGCTTCGCGGCCAGCACCGAGGGGGTGATCGGTGCGTCCTGCCACTCGGTATGCGCGTAGACGGTCTTCAGATAGTCGTCAGCTGCAGGGGATGCCACCCGCCCAGCCTACGTGGTGCTCTCGCGCGCCCATGCGGTGAGTCCGTGGATGAGCGCCCGCACCCCGATCTCGAACGTGCGGCGGGCGGGGTCGGTGCTGAGCCGGGCCCTGGCGGCCTCGGCCTCGGCGAAGGTCGGGAAATGCGGGGCGAGCTCTCCCGGTGCCATGTTGTCGGCGGGGGCGAGGGCGTCCAGCGCGGAGCCGATGATGAACGACTCCAGTGCCACGATGGCGTCCACGATGGTCTCGGTGGGCCACCCGTCGTGCGCGAGCAGGCGTGCGATCTGGTCGTAGTCGGCGAACGAGCCTTCGTCGGCGTCGATCGGCGATGTCGCGAGCATCACCATGGCCTCCGGTGCCGCGATCGCGGCGTCGCGGTAGCTGTGCGCCCAGGTGAGCAGTGCGTCCTCGACGGGCAGCTCGTGGAGGACGGGGGAGACGAGCGCACGGCTGACCTGCCCGCGCATGGCCCGGATCACGGCGTCCCGGTTGGCGAAGTGGTGATAGAGCGCGGAGGTGCGCACACCGAGCGATTCCGCGAGTGCGGTCATGGTGAACTGTCGCGGCGTGCGCTGGGCGCTCAGCCGGAACGCGGCCTTGAGGATGCGCTCCTCGGTGAGCACCTGGGTCGACGGCCGCCCGACGCTGCGCGGAGATTTCGTCATCGTGCTCGATTCTGCTCAGGTGTCTGATATTTTATTGAAACTCTTTCAATACTGAACTCTTCAACGGACGAAGGCACAGTCATGACCGGTTTCGACGCCGACACCATTGTCACCGGCGCACGCGTGGTGACGATGGACCCGCGCCGCCCGTTCGCCACAGCCTTCGCCGTGCGCGAAGGGCGCTTCCTCGCGGTCGGGGACGATGCGCTGGTCCGAGAGCTGCGCGGACCTCGCACCCGCGTACGCGATCTCGGTGGAGCGGCCGTCACGCCTGGCCTCATCGACGCGCACCTGCATCCGATCCAGGGGATCGAGCTGACGGCGGGCATCGACCTCGGGGGTCTGACCACCGGGGCGGCGCTGCTCGCCGCCCTTCGCGTCGAGGCCGACCGCGCGCTCGCCGAAGATGCGGACCCGTGGGTGCGCGGCTGGAATCTCGACTACGACGTGTTCCACGACCTGCCGATGACCGCCGCCGCGATCGAGGACGCGGTGCGCGGACTCCCGGCGCTGCTCATCGTGTTCGACGGGCACACCGCTCTCGCCAGCCGCGCCGGCCTGGCCCGGGCGGGCATCACCGGCGCACGCGCGTTCGAGGATTCGTCGTGCGTGGTCGTCGATGCCGACGGCCACCCCACAGGGGAGCTGCGCGAACTCGGCGCCTACGAGCCGGTACGTCTGAGCGCGCCCGCCCGGACCCGTGAGCAGACCCTTGCCATCGGGCACGACCTGCTGCGCGGACTGCGCGACTCCGGACTCACCGGCGGCACGATCATGGACGGCGGCTTCGCCACGCTCGATCTGCTCGATGCTCTGGAGCAGGGTCCGGGTCTTCCCATCCGCATCGTCTCGGCGATCGACCACGAGCCCGGCTTCGACGAGGAACGGACGATCGAGAACCTGCGGATGCGGGACCGACGCGGCGAGCGCTGGCGGGGCGGATCGGTCAAGCTCTACGCCGACGGCGTGGTCGAGACGGGGACCGCCTGGCTGCACGCGCCCGATTCCGCCGGCGAGGGACTGGAGCCGTTCTGGAAGGACGTGGCCGCGTACGGCCGCACCGTGCGCCGATACACCGAGGCCGGGTTCCAGGTCGCGACGCACGCGATCGGCGACCGGGCGGTGGGCGAGGTCGTCGACGCGTACCTCGCGGCCGGCGTACGCAGCGCTTCCGGCGCCCCGCATCGTATCGAGCACCTCGAGACGACGACCGACCGCGATGTCGCTCGCATCGCCGCCGCCGGGATCACCGCCTCGATGCAGCCCCTGCACATGCAGTGGCGCAAGGCGGACGGCTCGGACGACTGGTCGCACCGGCTCGGACCCGAGCGTGCCGCGCGCGCGTGGCGGGTGCGCGACTACTGGGATGCGGGAGCCCCTCTCGCCCTCGGGTCGGACTGGCCCATCGCGCAGAACGATGCTCGTATCGGCCTCGCATGGTCGATGCTGCGCCGACGGCCCGGTGACCCTGATGCGCCCGTGTTCGAGCCCGACCAGGTGCTCACCCCGTACCAGGCGCTGCACGGCTACACCGTGGGCGCCGCCCTGGCTCAGGGAGATGCCGACCTCGGCCGCATCGCCCCCGGGTTCAAGGCCGACTACGCCGTGTGGGCGGAGAACCCGCTGCACGTCTCCCCGGACGACCTCCCCGACCTTCCCGTACAGGGGACGGTCGTCGGCGGCGTCGAGCCCTGACCCCGGCTCGCCGCCCCCTCGCGCCCGCATCCTCCACACTCCTTCACACTGAGGTGACCCCCATGCCCGAATTCGGCGCTCTCGCGCTCCTGCCCATCGTGGTGATCCTGATCGTCGCGGTCGCCACCAGACGCACCCTGTTCGCCCTCTTCTGCGGCACCGTCGCCGGGGCGCTGATCCTCGGCGGCTGGGGCGGCTTCGACGTCTGGGTCGAGTACACCGGCACAGCCCTCTCCAACGAGACGGCGCAGTGGCTGCTGCTGATCGTCGCGCTGTTCGGCATGCTGATGATGCTGTTCGAGAAGTCGGGCATCGTCACCGATTTCGCCGACTGGGCCGAGCGGTTCGTCACCTCCCGGCGCAAGTCGCTGGTGCTGACCTTCCTGCTCTCGATCGTGCTGTTCGTCGACGACTACCTCAACGTGCTCACCACCGGCACATCGATGAAGCGGGTCACCGACCGCTACCGGGTTCCGCGCACCCAGCTCGGCGCGATCATGAAGATGACGGCCGCGCCGATCGCCGTCCTCATCCCCGTCTCGACGTGGGCTCTGTTCTTCTCCGGGCTCTTCGAGGCGCAGGGGGTGACCGTCGGCGGCACCGGCTTCGGGGCGTACCTGCAGGCGATCCCGTTCGTCTTCTTCGGCTGGGCAGCCCTGGCCGTCGCCCTCCTGATGAGCGTCGGCTGGCTGCCGAGGTTCGGCGCGATCAAGCGCGATGCGATCCGTGCCGAGCGCGATGGCGACGTCTTCCCGGTCGGCACGACCGACGAGGAGCGCAGGGCCGAGGGGGCGGCTCTCCTCGCCGAGCTGAAGGCGGACGACCCGGACGGCTCGACCGCGCAGCGCGTGGCGACAGCCCTCGCGACGTCGAACGAGACCGGGAGAAAGCCGCAGCCGTGGGGATTCCTGATCGCCATGGCCGTGCTCGTCGGAGTGACGATCGCGACGAACGCCAACGTGGTCGCCGGCACCGCCGCGTCTCTCGCGGTGACGATCGTGATCGTGCTCGTGCAGCGCCGACTCCGCATCCGCGGGGTGCTGGACGCCGCGCTCGAGGGCATCGAGAGCATGCTGTTCGTGATGGTGCTCACCGTGCTCGCGTTCATGGTGCAGGAGATGAACATCACCCTGCAGCTGGCGGAGTTCGTGATCCAGGTCACCGAGCCCGTGCTCACTCCGGCCCTGCTGCCGGCGATCGTGTTCGCGGTGTGCGGCGTCTACGCCTACGCGACGGGATCGTTCTGGGACCTGGCCGCCGTCATCACCCCGGTCGTCCTCCCTCTCGCGATCGCGCTCGGAGCGGATCCGATCCTCGCGGGTGCCGCCGTGTTCTCCGGTGCGGCGCTCGGCAGCACCACGTGCCTGTACGGCGACGGCATCATCCTCGCGTCGCGGTCGATCGGCATCAAGCCGATCAATCTGATGCTCGCGATCCTGCCCTACGCGGGGATCGCGGCCGGATTGTCGTTCGTGCTCTACCTGGTGACGGGATTCGTCACGGCGTAGTGCCGTCAGCGCGGGTCAGTTCGCGACGGCGACCAGGATGCCGAACGCGGCCTGACCCGCGAAGAAAACGACGAGGAACCCGAGGAGCGCGGCGGCCAGAGACAGGCGGCCGTCGAACTCCTCGATGTCGGCCATGCCGATCTTGCGTGCCCGGAACGCCAGCACGAGCGTGGCGATTCCGAGGGCGAGCTGCACCCACGGGCTCGCGAGGTCGATGACCTTCGGGAAAGCGATCAGCACGGCGCCGATCACGCCCGTCGCGAAGCCGGTCCAGGTGAGGATGCGGACGTTGCGGCGGGCGTTCTCGGCAGACATGTGTCGAGCCTATCCGGGCTCAGGCGCCCGTCAGCACCAGCCAGAGCAGGGCGCCGTTGAGCGCGATCAGGAGCACGGAGGCGATCACACCTGCCGCCGTCGTCCAGCGGCTGTTCACCCAGGAGCCGAGGGTGCGTCGCTGCGCGGTCAGGGCGACCAGGGGGATCAGTGCGAACGGGATCCCGAACGACAGCACCACCTGGCTGAGGACCAGCGCGAGCGTCGGGTCGAAGCCGATGCCGAGGATCACGAGCGCCGGGATCAACGTGACCAGTCGACGGGCGAGCAGGGGGATGCGCACATGCAGCAGGCCGTGCATGATCTCCGCCCCGGCGTAGGCGCCCACCGAGGTCGACGCCAGCCCTGAGGCGAGCAGACCCACGGCGAAGAAGGTCGCCACGACCGGCCCGAGTCCGGCAGCGAGCGCGGCGTGCGCGCCCTCCAGGGAGTCGGTGCCCTCGACTCCCTGGAGGTTCGCGGCGGCGAGCAACAGGATGCACAGGTTCACGGAGCCGGCGACCACCATGGCGATCGACACGTCCCAGCGGGTGGCCGTGAGCAGGCGGCGGATGCGCGACGCCTCGGTGCGCACGGCCTCGTCGCCGATGTGGTCGGTCGCGGCGCCGAAGCGGTCGCGGGCCAGGGAGGAGTGTGCGTAGATCGCATGCGGCATGATCGTCGCGCCGAGGATGGAGGCGGCGAGCAGGACCGAGCCGGTGTCTTCGAACCGGGGCACCATGCCGCCGATGACGCCCGCCGGGTCGGGGGGCGCGACGAACACGCCTGCGACGAAGCCGATCGTGATGATCGCCATGAGCGCGATGATGACGAACTCGAACGGACGGGCACCGCGACGGCTCTGCACCGTGAGCAGGATCATCGAGACCGCGCCGGTGATGAGGCCGCCGAGCAGCAGCGGCACGTCGAACAGCAGGTTGAGGGCGACCGCGCCTCCGATGACCTCGGCCAGGTCGGTCGCCATCGCGACCAGCTCCGCCTGCAGCCAGTATGCACGGCGGGCCCAGGGGCGCGTGAGCCGTGAGCCCAGCAGCTCCGGGAGGCTCTGCCCGGTGACGACCCCGAGCTTGGCCGACAGGTACTGGATCAGCCAGGCCATCACGTTGCCCGCGACCACGACCCACACCAGCAGGTAGCCGTACTGCGCCCCCGCGGTCATGTTGCTGGCGACGTTGCCGGGGTCCAGGTAAGCGACGCCCGCGACGAGGGCCGGCCCGAGCAGCCACAGACTGCGCGGAGCCCTGGCCGGGGGAACGGTCGGGTTCGTCATCGGAGCGGAAGCATTTTTAGGCACACCGAAACCGTAGCGTATTTTTCGGTGGACCTAAATATCCCCGGACGTGTGGCGGCGCTAGCCTGGCGGGATGGATGACGCGAGCACAGGATCGATCGCCCAACCCGGGTACGGCGTGGGCCCGTGGCCCGGAGGCGAGACGGCCTGGCCGGAGGGCGAGCAGTACGACCCTGAGCTCCTGGCGGCGGGGGACACCCGCAACGTGATCGACCGCTACCGCTACTGGCGGATGGAGGCGATCGTCGCCGACCTCGACACCCGGCGGCATCCGTTCCACGTCGCGATCGAGAACTGGCAGCACGACATGAACATCGGGTCGATCGTGCGCAGCGCCAATGCGTTCCTCGCCGACACCGTGCACATCATCGGTCGCCGCCGCTGGAACAAGCGCGGTGCGATGGTCACCGACCGCTACCAGCACGTCGTGCACCACGAAGACGTCGAGACGTTCGCCGCCTGGGCTGCGGCCGAAGGAGTCCCGATCATCGCGGTCGACAACGTCGAGGGAGCGGTACCCGTCGACAAGGCCGATCTGCCGCAGCGCTGCGTGCTGCTGTTCGGGCAGGAGGGTCCCGGCCTCTCGGCCGAGGCGCTCGCCGCTGCGTCCGCCCACATCGAGATCACCCAGTACGGATCCACGCGCTCGATCAACGCCAGCGCCGCGGCCGCCGTGATCATGTACGAGTGGTGCCGGAGACACGCGGCCTGAACCCGGCTCGTGTGATCGGTCAGCCGCGGTCGATGCCGAAGATGTGGCGATAGATCGCGCTCACGTCGCGATCGAGATGATCCATGCGCTCATGCACCGCCCGGATCTCCGTGCGCACGCCGGCGAACTCGCTGCCCGTCTCGGTGCGCACGCTCGCGAACTCGCTCCGGAACTCGGTGCGCACGCTCGCGAACTCGTTCCGCATCTCCGTGCGCACGCCATCGAACCCGTTCTGCATCGTGCGCAGGAACATCGTCGAGATCAGTGTGATCGTGCCGAACATCCCCGCGGCGAAGACGCCGATCAGAGTCCATACCTGTGGCTCCGTCATCCCCAACATCCCTTCAGTGTCCCTCGATCCTCGTCGAGGGCGCCAGGGGTCGGAGACGTAGTATTCCGCGGATTCCGGGCGTTGTGGAGAAGTCGTGATCGCCGGGTTCGGTGCAGTGTCAGGCTGTGGCGGAGAGCCAGCGCCCCGAGCGCACCCGCCAACCCAGAGTCCCGAGTCGCGCGAGCAGGTACACGCCGAAGAAGGCGACCGCGAGCCACACGAGTCCCGCGGTGCCGTCGACCCCCGTCGCCGTGACGATCCACAGCGCGGGGAGGAACGGCACGAGGTTCAGGCCGCCGGCGATCGCGAGGTATCGGGCGTCGTTCGCGCCCATGAGCACCCCGTCGAGCACGAAGACCACACCGGCGATCGGCTGGGCGACGGCGAGCACGAGCAGCGCCGGTTGCACGAGGGAGGCGATCTCCGCTGATCCGGTGAAGACGATGCCGAGCACCCCCGACAGCGCGGCGATCAGCGCGCCGACGATCACGCCGAACCATGCGCCCCAAGCGACGGTGCGGGCCAGCACACGGTGCACCTGCTGCTCGTCTCCGGCTCCGAGTTCCTTGCCGATGAGCGCTTGCGCTGCGATCGCGAGGGCGTCGAGCGCGAACGCGGCGGCCGAGAAGATCGTGAAGACGATCTGCCATCCGGCCAGCTCGTCCGTGCCGATTCCGGTGGCGACGCCCACGGTCGCGAGCAGTGCGACGCGCAGGCTCACGGTGCGCAGGAACAGCCAGCCGCCCGATGTCGCGGTGCTGCGAAGACCCGCGCCCTGTGCGCGCAGCGAGGCGCTGTGCCGGGTGGCGAGACGACGGACGACCAGCACGTAGGCGGCGACCATCCCCCATTGCGCGGTCACGGTGCCGGCGGCGGAGCCCGCGATGCCCCAGCCGAGTCCGTAGATGAAGAGCCAGTTGAGCAGGGCGTTCGCGCCGAACCCGAGGCCCGCGATCCACAGCGGCGTCATGGTGTCCTGCATTCCGCGCAGGAGTCCGGTCGCGGCGAACACGATGAGCATGGCGGGAAGACCCCACATCGAGATCACGAGGTACTCGTTCGCCTGGGCGGCCACGGCTTCGCTGGCACCGAACAGCGAGACCAGCCACGGCGAGGAGACCGCTCCGATGACCGCGAGCACGGCGCCGAGCCCGAGGGCCAGCCACATGCCGTTGACTCCCACCGAGACGGCCTCTCCCGGCTGCCCCGCTCCGAAGCGCCGGGCGACGGCCGGCGTCGTGGAGTAGGCGAGGAAGACCATGAGTCCCACGATCGTCTGGAGCACGGCTCCTGCGATGCCGAGCCCGGCGAGCGGTGTGGTCCCGAGGTGCCCGACGAGCGCGGCATCCACGATCAGGAACGCGGGCTCCGCGATCAGCGCGCCGAGAGCGGGGATAGCCAGCCTCAGGATCTCTCGGTTGAGGGAGGCGCGCGCGGTCATCCTCCGAGCCTATGACCTGGCGCCGACCTCGCCCGCTGCCATGGACGTAGGGTGAAGGAGACCCGGATGTCACGGAGGTGCATCATGACGGACCCCAGAGACGCGGCGGCGCGGTACCTCGCACGCAGGAGCGAGCGTGCGGACGCCGACGGGAGCGCGGACGGCGACGCGAGCGAGGAGTCGGGGGCCGCACCGGGTTTCGCCGCTGCCGTCGATCCTGCGGCGTTCATCGAGACGGCGATCCAGGTGGCGATCCGTCGCGGAGAGTTCGACGATCTCCCCGGCGCGGGCAAGCCTCTCGAAGGGCTCGGGACCCACCACGATCCCGACTGGTGGATCCGCCGCAAGATCCAGACCGAGAACCTGACCGGCCTCGGGCCGCCCGCGATCCTGCTGCGCACCGAGGACAGGGAGTTGGACGACCAGCTCGACCTGCTCGGGCGCGAGTCCGATGTGCGCGACGTGCTGGAGGACTTCAACCGTCGCGTGCGGGAGGCGCGTCGCCAGCTTCAGGGCGGTCCGCCGGTCGTGACACCCCTCCGTGACGTGGATCACGAGGTGGCCGCCTGGGCCGAGCGCCGTGCCGCACGCCCGGCCCCCGCCCCTGCCGAGCAGCCGCGTCGCCGACGCTTCCGCGCGCGACGACGCGACTGACCCGGACGCCCGCCCCTCCGCGACGCGATCCGGTCCCCTCTCGGCAGGTTCAGCCCTCCCGTCGCTTCAGCCCTCCCACAGGCCTGAAGCCGTCTCGGTGCCTTGTGCGCGACGCGCACGAAGCCATCCATCCACTCCGAGCCGTGCAGCGGCCGGGACGAGGAGCACGACGGCGGAGAGCATGACCATCGCCGGATACTGGGCGATCAGCTGATCGGCGCTCCAGTAGAGCATCAGTGTTCCGATCGACAGGAAGGCGGTGATCCTGGTCAGCAGGCCCGCGACCAGCAGCACGCCGAGGGCGACCTCGAGGGCGGGCATCACCACGCCGAACAGCTCGGGCGCCGCCCCCATGAACGACCCGAGCGGGGCGAAGAACCACGGCACCCGAGGGTTCCCCTCCGTGCTCTGTGCCACCAGCTCGATGTCGGCCGCCCCGAACCCCGCGCGGTACTTGAGGATGCCCTCGATCAGCCAGAGCACCCCGACCGCCACCCTGGCCCCGCCGCCGAGCAGCGAGAGGACCAGGGCGCGTGCCGGCCGCGCTCCGCTCATGAGAGCTCGGCTGCCCCGAACACGGCCTTCGCCTTGTCGCAGTGGATCACGACGTAGGAGTACTCGGACGTGTCGATGCCGTCGAGGGCGAAGGTCTGCGTCGCGGTGTCGAACGAGACCGCATCGACGAGCATGCCGGCGGAGACCGCGGCCTCGTCGGTGCCGTTCGTGAGGTACACGTGCAGGTCGGGTCCCTCGTCGGACGAGAACCCGGACAGGGCGATCTCGTCGTCGGACACGGTCACGGTGCCCGAAACCTTCTTCTCGTTCAGACCCATGAAAGTGCCGGTCTTCTCGGACATCTTCATCTCGGTCGTCGACGTGCCGGGATCCGCGCTCTGCGACGCCGACGACGAGGGCTTGGTGTCCTCGGTGGCGGCGGGGGAGCTGCACGCCGCGAGGGCGAGAGCGAGGGTGACGGCCGCGGTGGCGGCGAAGGCGGTCTTGCGCATGAGGTTCTCCTGTTCACGGTGTGTGCGACTGTGTGTCCGGAGCGACGGAGGCCGCGGCGGATCGCACTTCGAAGAACGCTACGAACGCGCGGAGGGCGATGGGGGAGACCTTTCAGAACCGTAAGGAACCGCCCGACGGCGCTGAGCCCGCGACTAGTGTCGACCCCATGCAGCAGGAGACCCCCAGGGGGCAGGAGGCACCCGGGCAGCAGACGACCGAGGTGGTGGTCGTCGAGGACGACCCCACCGTCAGAGCGGCCGTCGGCGCGTACCTGCGGGCCAACGGCTACGAGGTGTCGAGTTTCGGAGACGGTGTCTCGGCGCGCACAGCCCTGCGCGAGAGGACGCCGGACGTGGTGATCGTCGACCGCATGCTGCCGGGGATCAGCGGGGACGAGCTCTGCCGCGACCTGCGCTCGTTCTCCGATGTGCCGATCATGATGCTGACCGCTCTCGGGCAGGTGGACGACCGCATCGAAGGGTTCGAGTTCGGCGTCGACGACTACCTTGCCAAGCCCTTCTCGCTGCGGGAGCTGTCGATGCGCGTCGGCGCCCTGGTCCGCCGCGCGCAGGCCGTCCAGGCCGCGGCGGGCGAGGTGCGCGCCGGAGTGTTCGCGATCGATCCGCTGCGTCGCCGTGTCTGGGTGCGTGGCGAGGAGATCGCCCTCACCGGCCGGGAGTACGATCTGCTGCTCTTCCTCGCGCGCAACGAGGGGCGAGCACTCGGGCGGGAGGAGATCCTGCGCGAGGCGTGGGGGTGGAGCTTCGGCGAGGCATCGACCGTCACGGTGCATGTGCGCCGGCTCCGGGAGAAGATCGAACAGGATCCGCGCGACCCCGTCCACCTGCGCACGGAGTGGGGCGTCGGCTACCGGTTCTCGACCGACGGGGACCGATCATGATCGTGCTCGCCGCACCCGATGTGCTGCTGATCGTGCTGACGTGCCTGCTGGCGGCCGTGGTCGTCGCGGCGCTCACCCTCGCCCTGTTGCGAAAGCTCCGGCGCCGGTCGGTCCGTGCGCAGCTCATGCTGGTCGCCAGCGCAGGGGTCGTCACGATGGCGGCTTCGGTCGTCGCGATCGCGGTGGAGATGTACATCTCCACACACGACCTCACGGTGCTGCTCGCCGTGATCGGGGTGTCCCTCGTCCTGGGGCTGGCGACCGCCTGGGTCGCGGCGAGAGCGATGAGGGCGTCGTTCGACCGTTTCTCGGCATCGCTCGAGGAGATGGGCCGCGGCGGAGTGATCGTCGCGGGAGCCGGCGGATCCCGCGAACTGGACGGCCTGTCGATGCAGCTGGCCGAGGTCTCGGCGAAGGTGGATGCCGCCAACGCCGAGCTGGAGCGTCTCGATTCGGCCCGGCGGCGCTTCTTCGCCTGGATCTCTCACGACCTCCGCACTCCCCTGACGGCGGTGCGCGCGCTCGCCGAGTCGATCGAGGACGGGGCTGCCGACGCACCGGAGCGCTTCGCCGGGCAGGTGCGGGCGCAGGTGGAGACGATGAGCCGCATGGTCGACGAGCTGTTCGAGCTGTCGAAGCTGACATCCGGCGCCGTGCAGCTGCAGACGCAGCAGGTCGAGCTGCTCGATGTGGTCTCCGACGCGGTCGCCGACGTCGCGGTCGCGGCTGCCGCACACGACGTGCGCATCGTCGAGCGCGGGGTGGGTGGGCACGTGCTCTGGGCCGATCCGCATCAGCTCGGGCGCATCATCGTCAATCTGCTGACGAACGCGATCCGGCACGCGCCACGCGGCACGGAGATCGTCATCTCCGCCACCGAGGCGGACCGGAACAGACTCGTGCTCGGCATCCTCGATCACGGAGCCGGAGTGGCGGTGGAAGACCTCGACCGCATGTTCGACGTGGGCTGGCGCGAGGACGCCGCCCGCACCTCGGCCGGCGATCAGGGCGGTGTCGCTTCCGGAGCGGGGCTCGGACTGTCGATCGCCCGCGGCCTCGCCCGTGCCCACGGCGGCGAGGTGTTCGCCGAGCGCACCGACGAGGGATTCCGCATGAACGTGCTCCTGCCGTTCGGGGGAGGCGGGTCATAGGCTGGAGCGCATGACTGACGTTCTTCCCGTGGGCCTCGCCCTTGATGAGTTCAGCTCCGACATCCGCCCCCAGGACGACCTGTATCGCCACGTGAACGGCGCCTGGCTCGCCCGTACCGAGATCCCGGGCGACAAGGCGCGCTGGGGCTCGTTCCACCTTCTCGCCGAGCAGGCGGAGAAGGATGTGCGCGCCATCATCGAGGAGTCGCAGGACGCCGCGGAAGGCACGCTCGCCCGCAAGATCGGCGACCTGTTCGCGAGCTTCATGGACACCGAGCGCATCGATGCCGCCGGTGTCGCCCCGCTCGCCGAGACGCTCGCCGAGATCGATGCGATCGCCGACGTTCCGACGTTCCTGCGCACGGTGGGCGCCTACGACCGCGACGGCCGCGCCTCGATCATCGGTCTCTACGTCGACGGCGACCCCGGCAACCCCGAGCGCTACCTCCCCGTGCTCGTGCAGGCGGGTCTGTCGCTTCCCGACGAGAGCTACTTCCGGCTCGACACCTTCGCCGACACGAGGACCGCGTACCGCGCGCACCTCGAGCGTCTGCTGACCCTGGCCGGCGTGGGCGATGCCGCGGCGAACGCCGACCGCGCGATCGCTCTCGAGACCGAGTTGGCGGGCCACCATTGGGACAACGTGCGCAGCCGTGACGCCGTGGCGACGTACAACCTCAAGACCTGGGACGAGCTGCAGGCACTCGCGGGCGTCGACCTGGCTCCGTGGCGCGAGGCGGTCTCGCCGTCGAACCCCACCGCTTTCGACGAGGTCGTCGTCGCGCAGCCCAGCTTCTTCGAGGGGCTCGGTTCGCTGCTGACCCCCGAGCGGCTGGACGACTGGAAGGCCTGGCTGCGGGCGAAGGCCGTGCACGCCGCCGCCCCGTACCTGACCGACGACCTCGTGCAGGAGAACTTCTCGTTCTACGGCACCGAGCTCACCGGAGTGCCGACGATCCGGGAGCGCTGGAAGCGTGGCGTCTCGCTCACCGAGGGGGCGCTCGGCGAGGCCATCGGCAAGGTCTACGTCGAGCGGCACTACCCGCCGACGGCGAAGGCCGCCATGGACGAGCTGGTCGCGAACCTGATCGAGGCGTATCGGCGGAGCATCACCGACCTCGAGTGGATGACGGCCGAGACCCGCGAGCGCGCGCTCGCCAAGCTCGACTCGTTCACCCCGAAGATCGGGCATCCCGAGGTGTGGCGCGACTACTCCAGCCTCGAGATCGACAGGGGAGACCTGTTCGGCAACGTGCGCCGGGCGTCGATCTTCGAGCACGACCGCAACGTCGACAAGGTGGGCAAGCCCATCGATCGCGACGAGTGGCACATGCCGCCGCAGATGGTCAACGCGTACTACAACCCGTCGATGAACGAGATCGTCTTCCCCGCGGCCATCCTGCAGTACCCGTTCTTCGACGCAGGGCGTGACGCCGCGGCGAACTACGGCGGCATCGGCGCGGTCATCGGTCACGAGATCGGGCACGGCTTCGACGACCAGGGCAGCCGCTACGACGGCGATGGACGCCTGCAGGACTGGTGGACCGATGCCGACCGCTCGGCGTTCGAGGAGCGCACCAAGGCGCTCATCGCGCAGTACGACGCGCTCGTCCCGGAGGGCCTCGATGCCGAGCACCACGTGAACGGCGCGCTCACCATCGGCGAGAACATCGGCGACCTCGGCGGTCTCGGCATCGCGTTGAAAGCATACGAGCTGTCGCTGGACGGCCAGGAGGCCCCGGTCATCGACGGGTACACGGGGGTGCAGCGCCTGCTGCTGTCATGGGCGCAGGTGTGGCAGCAGAAGAGCCGTGACGCCGAGACGCTGCGCCTGCTCACGATCGACCCGCACTCGCCCAACGAGTTCCGCTGCAACCAGATCGTGCGCAACATCGACGCCTTCTACGAGGCGTTCGGCGTGACCGAGTCCGACGCGCTGTGGTTGCCTGCGCCGTCGCGTGTGACCATCTGGTGACAGATCGTCGCACTCTGTGAATCATCCCCCGGCGGTGGGGTTACGATAGCCCTGCCGCCGGGGATCGCCTTCCCGCGGTATCCCGCACATCCACCCCCCTAAGGATCAGCGTGGGCGCTCTCGAGCCTGGTGAAGGCTTCCGCAACTCCTCGGCCCCCGAGTCTCTCGACGGTGCCCAGGAGGCCTCGGGTGCTGGGCGCCGTTCGCAGCGCACCAGCCGCCGGCTTCCGCGCCGCGCGGCAGCGGGACGACGCTCGTTCACGGCCACGCTCCGTGCGCTGGAGGGGCTGGTCGATTCCGGAGCGCAGGTCTCGGTGCACGTGGTCGACCTCGACAACCATGTGCATGTGCTGGCCGGCGACGACCACGTGACGATGCCGATCGCCGGTCTCGGCGTGGTGCCGCTTCTGATCGAGGTCGCTGCGGGCTTCCAGAGCGGTGCTCTCGATCCGTTCGAGATCGTCGAGCGCGAGAGTGTCGACGCCGTGGAGACCTCGGGGTTGTGGCGGCATCTGCACGCGCCGGCGCTGCCCCTGGAAGACCTCGCGGTGATGGCGGCGACCGCGGGCGATCCGATCGCGGTGAACGCCCTGCTGCAGCGGGTGGGGCATGATCGCGTGCGTGAGCGCATCGAGTCCCTCGGACTGCGCCGCACGGCTCTGCTCGATCGCTTCCGCGACCGCCGCGGCCCCGACGACGCCCCGCAGGTGGCCGTGGGGTCGGCGCGCGAGCTCGCCGGGCTGTTCTCCGCCCTCGTGAACTCGCAGGTGGTCGATGTCGCCGTCAGTGCACAGGTGTCCGAGTGGCTCAGCCTCAACCAGGATCTGAGTCTGGTCGCGGCCTCCACCGGCCTCGACCCTTTCGCACACGATCACGATGCGCACGGCCTGCTGTTCGTGAACAAGACCGGGAGGGATCGCGGAGTGCGGGCCGAGGCGGGTGTGCTGGCCGGGCCCCGAGCCGGTGTCGCGTACTCGCTCATCGTGTGCTTCGACGACCTCTCGATCACCCACCGTCTGCGCGCGCACGACGCCTTCCGCGTGCTCGGCGTCGAACTCATGGAGTACACGCACTGACGTCGACGCGGGCGAGCTCACCCGCACCGCTAGCATCGGGGGATGCCTCGATCTGACTGGACCCCGCATCGCCGCGACGACGGCGAGCTGCTCGGGTGGATCCATCCCGAGGGTGAGGGCTGGGTGGCGGTCGACGTGCTCGGACGCCCCGCGTCGGTTCCCACCGAATGGCTCGACGCCGAAGCGGCACTCGAGGAGCACGGCATCGCCTGGCTCGCCGACCCCTGGATGCTCGAGGGCGAGGCGCTGTCGGACGGCGAGACCGACCGTCCGCTCCGGGTGCGCATCCTCGAGGTGACCCCCGACGAAGACGGTTCGCCCGGTCGAATCGTCGTGAAGATCGACGACTTCGGCGACATGACGCGTCCGGCTGCTGCGCAGTTCGTCCTGGCATGGCCGATCCCGGACCGCCTCCGCCCGCCGCGCGCCGACGACCCCGACCCCCGCACGATCGCCGGCTGACGCCGACGCGTCTCAGCCCGGCAGCGAGGGGCGCTGCTCGGAGCTCCGCTGCTTCGGGATGAACAGCGACAGCACCACCGCGATGATGCCGGCGGCGATGGCGAGCCAGAAGCACACCTCGAAGGCAGCGCGTGTCGGGACGGCGACTCCGCCGACGTCGACGCTCATCGCGGCGAGGACACCGCCCATCACCGCCGAGGCGCTGGATGTGCCGACCGATCGGAACAGGGCGTTCAGTCCGTTGGAGGCTCCGGTCTCGTTCGCCGGGACCGAGCGCATGATGATCATCGGCATGGCCGCGAACGTGAACCCGATGCCCACTCCGATGAAGATGTTGGCCACGAAGATGTGCCACACCTCGGAAGACCACAGCAGCACGAAGACATAGGCGAGCACGATCGCGCCGGCACCGACTGTGAACAGCGGACGCGGTCCGACGGTGCGCTCGAGCCAGCCGGAGAGGGGCGAGATGACCATCATCACGAGACCGGCCGGCATGATCACGAGGGAGGCGGCGAGCATGTCGAGGCCGAACCCCGCACCGCCGATCGTCGGCATCTCGAGCAGCTGTGGGAACGTGACGTTCGAGGCGAAGAGCGCGAAACCCATCCCGATCGCGGCGATGTTCGTGAACAGCACCGCGGGGCGGGCGGCGACACGCAGGTCGAGCAGCGGATCCTTCGTGCGCAGCTGATACCAGCCCCACACCAGCAGCACCACGAGTCCGCCGATGATGCAGGTGAGCGTCAGGGGAGACGTCCATCCCCATTGCGCACCCCGCGAGACGAAGAGCAGGATGCCCGTGAGGCCGATCGCGAGTCCGATGGCTCCGATCACGTCGAGCCGCCCGGGAGAGCGCAGCACATCTTCGGGGATCACCGCCAGCACCAGGGCGAGGCCGACGACACCGAGCGCCGCGGCGAGCCAGAAGAGCATGTGCCAGTCGGCGTTCTGGGCGAGGAGTGCAGCCACGGGCATCCCGATCGCGCCGCCGACGCCCATCGTGGCGCTCATGAGGGCGACCGCGGTGCCCAGCCGTTCAGGAGGGAGCACATCGCGCATGATCGCGATGCCGAGCGGGACGACGCCGGTCACCGCACCCTGCAGCGCGCGGCCGATGATCACGCCGACGATCGAGCCGGAGACGGCGGCGATCACAGACCCCAGGATCAGGATCGCGAGCAGGGCGATCACGACTCGACGCTTGCCGTACATGTCGCCGAGCCGGCCGGAGATCGGAGTGGCGACCGCGGCGACGAGCAGCGTGATCGTCACGACCCAGGTGGTGTCCTCACGGGAGGCGTTCAGCAGCTGCGGCAGCTCGGCCTGCAACGGCACGACCAGCGTGAACATGAACGACGAGCACAGCCCCGCGAAGGCGAGGACTGCTACGATCGCCCAACGGGGAGGAGTGCGGGAGAGACGCTTCCTCGCTCTGTCATCGCTCGCGCCCATCGGCTCAGGCTATCGCCGAATCCTCGTGCCGGATTCCTCGAACGGGCCGAGGAGGGGCAGACTGGGTGCGTGCGAACCATCCGTGATCTCGACACCGTTGAACTCATCCTCGACGCCCAGGGCCTGCTCGACTCCATCAGGGGTCCGCAGCGCGTGGTGGATGCCGGAACCCTGCGCGCCCTGCAGCAGTCGGGCAACTACGTCGTCGGCTTCTTCGACGGCGAGGGCGAAGACGAGCGCATGGTCGGCGCGTCCATCGCCTTCTTCGGCGAGCCGGCCCGACGTGCGATGCACTCCCACATCACCGCCCTGCTGCCCGAGTACCGCGGGCGGGGCTGGGGCCGCGAGCTCAAGGAGCATCAGCGACAGTGGGCGTTCTCCCGCGACGTCGGCCGCATCACGTGGGTGTTCGATCCGCTGGTGGCGCGCAATGCGCACTTCTTCTTCACGGTGCTGGGTGCCCGTGCCACCGGATACTCGGTCAACCGCTACGGCATCTTCGGCGGCGGTGACGCGGGCGACGAGAGCGACCGACTCGACGTCGAATGGGCACTCGCCGACATCGCCAAGCCCCCGGCCGACGACGCGGTCGTGGAGACCCTCGAGATCCCGGCCGACATCGAGGCGCTGCGCGTCTCCGATCCTGCGGCCGCCCACGAGTGGCGCCTGCGCCTGCGTGCGCAGATGGAGGGCCTGCTCGGCAGCGGCCTCCGGATCGCCGGGTACGACACCGAACGCGGCTACCTCTTCACGGCGTGATGCGGGATGCGCGGAGTGCTCAGCGCACCCCGCGCATCAGCTTCAGCACGGGCTTCACGCTGAGCAGCAGTCCGATGCCGACGACGATCGCGATGCCGCCGAGGATCGAGAAGAACGGCACCTCGTCGTCGGGGTTGTAGAACCGCACGAGCTCGCCTGAGATCGCCGTGCCGAGCGCGATCGACAGGAAGAACAGCGCGACCATCTGGGTGCGGAAGACGGTCGGTGCGAGCTTGGTGGCCGCCGACAGGCCGACGGGGGAGATGAGCAGCTCCGCCACGGTGAACACGAAGAGGATCCCGACGATCGCGAGCAGCGGTGTGGAGTTCTCCCCGCCACCGGCGAACGGCAGGAAGAGCAGGAACGCCGACCCCATGATGATCGCCGCCAGGGCGAACTTGACCGGCGTCGAGGGCTGACGCTTCCCCAGACGGGTCCAGATCGCCGCGAAGACGCCCGACAGGATGATGATGAAGACCGGGTTGATCGACTGCACCCACGACACGGGCATCTCCCAGCCGAACAGGTTCCGGTCCAGGCGCTGGTCGGAGTAAATCGTCAGCACCGTGAACTGCTGCTGGTACAGCGACCAGAACGCGACGCTGGTGATGAAGAGCGGCAGGAAGGCCCACACGCGCGAGCGTTCGGTGGCGTCGATCCGACGGCTGCCGAGGATCACCGAGAAGTAGGCGACGGCGGCGATGATCGTGACGCCGATAACCAGGGCGGCCAGGTTGTCCGGGCGGATCACCCCGGTCAGCACCAGGACGGCGATGACCACCACCGCGGCTCCGGCGATGACTCCGACCAGGAGGTACCGGGACTTCGGGAGCGGATTCGGCACCTCACGCGCTGAGGCGGGGAGCGACTTGCGGCCGAACGAGTACTGGATGAGTCCCAGCGTCATGCCGATGGCCGCGAGGCCGAAGCCGTAGTGGAAGCCCAGCGACGACTGCAGGATGCCGGTGAGGATCGGGCCCAGGAACGCGCCGAGGTTGATCCCGAGATAGAAGAGCGAGAAGCCCGCGTCGCGTCGAGGATCGTCTTCGCTGTAGAGAGTGCCGACGACGGACGACGCATTCGCCTTGAGTCCACCGGATCCGACGGCCACGAGCACGAGACCGACGCCCACACCGACCGCGCCGGGGAGCAGCGCGAGGGCGAGGTGTCCCGCGACGATGACCATCGCGCTGACGAACAGCACCCGCTCGGCGCCGAAGAGGCGATCCGCGAGCCAGGCTCCCAGGATCGTCGACAGGTAGACCGATCCTCCATAGGCGCCAACGATGCCGCCGGCGACCGCCTTGGGGATGCCGAGGCCGCCCTCGGTCACCTCGAAGTACAGGTAGATGAGCAGGATGCCCTGCATGCCGTAGAAGCTGAAGCGCTCCCACATCTCGACGCCGAAGATGTGCACCAGTGCCCACGGCTGCCCGAAGAAGCGGGTGTCGTCGTCGCGGGTCCGCGGTGTTCGCGCTGCAGTGCTCATCCCCAGGACGCTACTCCGGCGCAGCCGCGGAGGCCAGGGAGCGCGCGGGAACGACGGATAGAATGGGATGCCCGTGTTCGCGGGTTCTCCTCCCGCATCCGACCATTGGAGCCACCATGGCCGAACAGTCCCGCCTCGACAAGGTCATCGCCCTCGCCCGCCACCGCGGGTTCGTGTTCCAAGCGGGTGAGATCTACGGCGGTTCCCGGTCGGCCTGGGACTACGGCCCCCTGGGCACGGAGCTCAAGGAGAACATCCGCCGCCAGTGGTGGCAGACCTTCGTGCGGGGTCGCGGCGACATGGTGGGCCTGGACTCCAGCATCATCCTCCCCAAGCGCGTGTGGGAGGCGTCGGGCCATGTCGCGACCTTCACCGACCCGCTGGTCGAGTGCCTGCAGTGCCACAAGCGCTTCCGTGCCGACAACCTCATCGAGGACTTCGAGGCGCGCAAGGGCCGCAAGGCCGAGAACGGTCTGGCCGACATCCCCTGCCCGAACTGCGGCACCAAGGGGCAGTACACCGAGCCGAAGGCCTTCTCCGGTCTGGTGAAGACGTATCTCGGCGTGGTCGACGACGAGTCCGGCCTCTACTACCTGCGCCCCGAGACCGCGCAGGGCATCTTCGTGAACTTCTCGAACGTGCTCACCGCGAGCCGCAAGAAGCCTCCGTTCGGCATCGGCCAGGTCGGCAAGGCCTTCCGCAACGAGATCACCCCCGGCAACTTCATCTTCCGCACGCGCGAGTTCGAGCAGATGGAGATCGAGTTCTTCACGCCGCCGGCTGAGGCCCAGGAGTGGTTCGAGCACTGGGTCGAGGCCTGCTGGAACTGGTTCATCGACCTCGGCATCGATCCGGAGAACATGCGTCAGTTCGACGTGCCGGAAGACGACCGCGCGCACTACTCGGCCGGCACGATCGACGTCGAGTACAAGTTCGGCTTCGCGGGCAAGGAGTGGGGCGAGCTCATGGGCGTCGCCAACCGCACCGACTACGACCTCTCCAGCCACAGCGAGGCATCCGGCCAGAGCCTGACGTACTTCGACCAGGCCACGGGCGAGCGCTACACCCCGTACGTGATCGAGCCGTCGTTCGGCCTCACCCGCGCGATGATGGCGTTCCTCGTCGACGCCTATGTTGAGGAGCAGGTGCCCAACGCCAAGGGCGGCACCGACGTGCGCACGGTGCTCAAGCTCGACCCGCGCCTCGCTCCGGTCAAGGCCGCGGTGCTGCCGCTGTCGCGCAATGAGAAGCTGTCGCCGCTCGCCCGCGAGGTCGCCGACACGCTCCGCAGCTCGTGGGCCGTCGACTTCGACGACGCGGGTGCCATCGGCCGCCGCTACCGTCGCCAGGACGAGATCGGCACCCCGTTCTGCGTCACGGTCGACTTCGACTCTCTCGACGACCGTGCGGTCACCGTGCGCGACCGCGACACCATGGCGCAGGAGCGAGTCTCGATCGACGAGCTGCACGCCTACCTCGCGGAGCGTCTGCGCGGCGCCTGAGCGCTCTCAGCTCTCTCTCCCTCTCGCTCCCTCTCGCCCACCGCCGAGACCCATCCCCACCGCCGAGACCCATCGTGATCGGAGCACGTAGGAGTGGGTCTCGAAGGGGAGGGTGGGTTTCGATCCCCGTCATGATCCCCGCACGGCGCGCGCGTAGCGCTCGGAGAGGAGCTGCAGGCGGGGGAGCAGCTCGGGCGGACTCTCGACCGTGAAATCCATCATCAGCATCCCGATGTAGGCGGCGATGGTGTCGAGGCTGTCGGCACCGGTGACGAGGATGCAGTGCTCGTCGTCGACGGGTTCGACCACCCCGACCGCGGCGTGGATGCGGTCGAGCACGGCCTCCGCCGGCGCGTCGATGCGCAGTCGGGCGTGCACGATCCACCCGCTCACCGCGATGGTCCGCATCGCGAAGGCCGTGTAGTCGCCACCCGGGAGCGGTCGCGAGTCGAAGCGGCGGTGCGTCGGCATCCGCAGGTCCATCCAGTCGACCCGGTACGTTCCCCACTCGTCGGCGTCGGGGTCGCGTGCCACGAGGTACCAGCGCCGCACCCAGGTGAGCAGCCGATACGGCTCGACCAGCCGGGGAGCCCCCTCGTAGTCGAAGCGCAGCCACTCCTGGTCGCGGATGGCGCGCGCGATGGCCTGCAGCGACGCGGCGTCGACTTCGGGGTCGGGCGCGTCGGTGTCGTTGTTCTCCGGGGCGCGGTCGACGCTGGAGCGGAGCGCGTCGACGGTGGGGCGCAGGTGCGACGGCAGCACCTGCTCCAGCTTGGCGAGCGCTCTCGCCCCCGACTCTTCGACCCCCGCGATGCCGGCGGCGGCGCGGAGTCCGACCGTGACCGCCACGGCCTCCTCATCGTCGAGGAGGAGCGGAGGGAGGGTGCCGCCCGCCCCGAGACGATATCCGCCGACGGATCCGCGCGTGGCATCGACGGGATACCCGAGCTCGCGCAGTCTCTCGATGTCGTGCCGCACGGTGCGCGAGGAGACACCGAGTCGGACGGCGAGGTCGGTGCCGGAACGCCCGGGGCCGGTCTGCAACAGGGCCAGCAGCGCGAGCAGTCGAGCGGTCGGATCGGCCATCGGAGCTCCTCGAAAAGTCGTGCATCCATTAGGAACGAATCCAACCTAATGCGCTCCTATCTTCGAGCTATGGACAACACGACGCTCAGCTTCCGCCCCTTCACCGTCTCGGTCTCCCCTGCCGAGGTCGCCGATCTTCAGGATCGCCTCGCCCGCACCCGCCTTCCGCAGCCCTCGCCGACGGACGACTGGGATGCGGGCACCCCCAACTCCTACCTGCGTGAAGCCGTCGCCGCCTGGCGCGACTTCGACTGGGCAGCCGCTCAGGAGCGGATCAACGCCGTCCCGCACTTCACCACCGAGATCGACGGCCAGACCATCCATTTCCTCCACGTGCGTTCGGCTCACGAAGGTGCGACCCCACTGCTGCTCGCCCACACCTACCCCGGCTCCTCGATCGACTACCTCGACCTGATCGATCGGCTGGTCGATCCCGTGGCGCACGGCGGCCGTGCCGAGGACGCGTTCGACCTCGTGATCCCGGATGCACCGGGCTACGGGTTCTCGCAGCCTCTGGCGTCGGCGGGGTGGACGACGGCGCGGGTCGCGGAGGCGTACGACCGTCTCATGCGCGGTCTCGGTTACGAGAGCTACGGCATCCACGGTTCCGACAACGGCGCCATGGTCGCTCGGGAACTCGGACTGCGGGAGCCCGAGGGCTTCCTCGGACTGCACGTGCTGCAGCTGTTCTCGTTCCCCTCGGGTGACCCCGCGGAGTTCGAGAAGCTCGAGCCTGCGGACTACGCCGGCCTGGAGCACATGCAGTGGTTCCAGTCGGTGGGCGGGTACAACACGATGAACTCGTCGCGTCCGCAGACAGTCTCGGTCGGGATCAGCGATTCCCCGGTGGGGCTGCTGGCCTACAGCGAGCTGTTCAACTCGTTCGGCAACGGTACGTCCTTGGTGCCGCTGGAGAAGATCCTGCTCGAAGTCAGCGTGAACTGGTTCGCGAACGCGGCATCGGGCATGAGCCGCAGCTACCTCGAGAACGCCAGGGCGGATGCCGCTGCCGAGGGTGCAGAGCCGCAGATCAACGCCGCGCGCACCGGGGTCGCGGTGTTCGCTGACGACTTCCAGACGATCCGGGTCTTCGCCGAGCGCGACAACTCGAACATCGTGCACTGGAGCCGCTTCGAGGAGGGAGGGCACTTCGCCGCCCTGGAGCGCCCCGACCTGCTGGCCGGCGACATCCGCGCGTTCTTCGCCCCGCAGCACTGACTCCTGTCACGTCGGGCCAGACCCACGCTCCTCGCCGAGACCCATCCGCGCAAACGCTGTTGCGGATGGGTCTCGGCGCGCAGCATGGGTCTCGAACCTCGCGACCTCGAACCTCGAACCTCGCGAGCATGCTCGTGGCGCGACTCTTCGCCCGGACTCAGCCCGTGACCGTGAGGCGCACGCCCTCGCTGCCGCCGGCCTCGACCCAGGCCAGCGAGCGCTCCAGGATGCCGCGCAGGACGTCCAGATCGACCTGCTCCAGGTCTTTGATGTACAGGCAGCCGACACCGGTCGTGTGGGGGCCGAGTTCCGCCAGAGCTTCGGCGTGCGCGTCCACTCCGTCGAACAGGTAGATCGTCGTCGCGGCCTTGCGCGGGGCGAAGCCGAGCAGCCCGCTGTCGCCCTCCGTGCCGGTGGGGTAGCGGTAGTGGCAGGAGCCGAATCCGATGATGGTGCCCCAGGTCTGCGGCTCGCGACCGGTGATCTCCTGCATGAGCGCGGTCAGCGTCTCGGCGTCCCTGCGGCGCACTGCGGGGGAGGATCGGGCGATGAGCCCGGCTACGTCATCCCCCGTCGGCTTCACTTCGTGGCCTTCGCCGCCGCCTTCATGGCCTTCTTGTGCTCGCGCACCTTGGCGAGGGAGTCGGGCGAGACGATGTCGGCCACGCTGCGGTACGACCCGTCCTCGCCGTAGGGGGCTGATGCCTCGCGCCAGCCCTCGCCGGTGAAGCCGTACTGCTTGCCGAGGAGGGCGAGGAAGATCTTGGCCTTCTGCTCTCCGAACCCGGGGAGTGCCTTGAGCCGCTTGAGCACCTCGGGTCCCGACGGGTCGCCCTGGGTCCACAGCGCGGACGCGTCGCCGCCCCAGTCGTCGACCAGGGTCTGGCACAGCGTCTGAACGCGCGTCGCCATCGACCCGGGGAACCGGTGTACGGCGGGGGTCTGCTTGAAGGCCTCGAGGAACTCGTCCGGCGCCATGCCGGCAATGGTGGCGGCATCAGCCGCTCCGGTGCGCTGCTCGATCTTGAGCGGACCGGCGAACGCGGTCTCCATCGGCACCTGCTGGTCGAGCAGCATCCCCACCAGCAGAGCCAGCGGGTTGTCGGTCAGCAGCTCGTCGGCGGCGGTGTCTCCGGTGATGTGAAGGGCCATGCCTCCAGTCTGCCACCGCGTGGGCTGAGCGTGTCAGGCGCTGGCGGCGTCGTCCACGGAGTCGGCCTCCGGCGCGATGCCGTACAGGGCGGCCAGCGCGGCGGTGAACTCGTCGGCGCGGCCCGCGGCAGCGAGTTCGTGCGCACGCACGGTCGGGGTGTGCAGCAGCACGCCGGAGAGGTGTCGCAGGGCCTGCTCGACCTTGCCGTCCTCGTCGCCGCGTGCGCGGGCCCGGGCGATCTCCCGCTCGAGCAGCTCGAAGATGTGCGAGCGGAAGGCCACGACCGACGGGGTCACGCTCTGGCGCGCGCCCACCACGTGGAAGGTCTCGGCGGCCTCGCGGACGACGCTGCGAGCGGCATCCGTCGCCTGCAGCTCTTCGAGGGGCGCGTGCAGTCGGATGGTCTCGAGGTCGAGCAGTGCGACGCCCTCGAGCGACGCGACGGCGGGGTCGACGTTGCGGGGCATGCCGAGGTCGACCACGAGCTGACTGTGCGTGCCGACGGGGCAGCCCGCCGCGGCGGGGCCGGTCGGCAGCTGCAGGTGCTCAGGGCCGAGGACCGGTTCCGTGGCGGTGGTGCAGGTGATGAGAAGGCTCGACCGTGCCGCGGTGCGGGCGTACTCGTCGGCGGTGATCGGCCGGATGCCGTGCTTCGCGGCGAAGACCTCGGCACGGCCGGAGGGCGAGTACACCGAGATGTTCACGGCGCCGCGCTCGCGGAGCGTCGCGAGGGTAACGGCCGCGTAGGCGCCGGTTCCGACCAGCAGCACACGCTCCGCAGACCAGTCGGCGATGCGGCTGTCGGCGAGTTCGAGCGCGAGGCGCACCAGCGAACGACCGGCGCGGCCGAGGGCGGTCACGTTCTTGACCTTGCGCTGAGCCTGGCTGGCGCGCTGGAAGAGGCGCTCGAGCTCGGGCGAGGTGGTGCCGTCCTTGCGAGCGGACTTGAGGGCGCGGCGCACCTGACCGGCGATCTCGCCCTCTCCGGAGACGACGGACTCGAGCCCGGATGCCACGGAGAACAGGTGCTCGGCGACGCGGCGTCCGGCGTGGACGGTGTAGGCGCCGTCGAGGTCGGCGGCGGGGATGCCGGTGGCGGACTCGACCGCTTCGATCACGGCTTCGACGCCGATGGCGCCTGCGGCGGTGACCGGTTCGTCCATTTCCACGTACGCCTCGAAGCGGTTGCACGTCGCCAGCACGACCGCACCCTGCACACACGGCGTCATGCCCACGATGGTGGGAGCGACGTCGTCGGGGGTGCGGCTCAGGCGTTCGAGCAATTCGAAGGAGGCGGTCTTGTGACTCGCCGTGACACACAGCAGCACAGATCGATTGTACCGGAGCGTCTGCGGGCGAAGGGTCGGCAGCTCGAACTCGGCGGCTCCATAAGGGGTGGATGGGAGGATGGGAGTATGGCCCTCTCCGATGCCCCGCTCCTGCGCGCCCTCGCCGGCGACCGTCCCGCACACGCCCCCGTGTGGTTCATGCGGCAGGCCGGCCGCTCCCTCCCGGAGTACCGTGAGCTGCGTGTGGGCACCCGGATGCTCGACGCCTGCCTGACTCCCGACCTCGCCGCGGAGATCACCCTGCAGCCGGTGCGCCGTCACGGTGTGGACGCGGCCGTCTTCTTCAGCGACATCGTCATCCCGCTGCGGCTCGCCGGGGTCGAGGTGGAGATCGAGCCGGGTCGCGGTCCGGTGTTCGCGAACCCGGTGCGCACGGCGGCCGACGTCGAGCGCGTCACCGCGATCGATCCGGACGATCTGGACGGCACGGCCATCGCCGAGGCCGTGCGGCTCGTCACGGCCGAGCTCGGCGACACCCCGCTGATCGGATTCGCGGGCGCCCCGTTCACCCTCGCCGCCTACCTCGTCGAGGGTGGGCCCTCCAAGGAGCACCTGCGGGCCAGGGCCATGATGCATTCCGACCCGGAGTCGTGGAACCGCCTCGCGGGCTGGTTGGCGCGTGTCTCCCGTCGCTTCCTCGAGACCCAGCGCGACGCCGGGGCATCCGTCGTCCAGCTCTTCGACAGCTGGGCCGGTTCCCTCAGCACGGCGGACTACCGCGCCTTCGTTGCCCCGCACTCGCACGCCGCCCTGTCCGGCATCGGCCTGCCGACGATCCACTTCGGGGTCGGGACAGGTCCCTTCCTCGCCGACATGCGCCTCGACGGTGTGGCCGACGGCGTGGGTGTCGACTGGCGGCTGCCCCTCGACGAGGCCGCTGCGATCCTGGGGCCGGATGTCACGGTGCAGGGCAACATCGACCCCGCGCTGCTCTCCGCACCGTGGTCGGTCCTGGAGGCCCATGTGCGTGACGTCGTCGAGCGGGGTCGCGCGGCGCGCGGGCACATCCTGAACCTCGGCCACGGCGTGCCGCCGGAGACCGACCCGGATCAGCTCACCCGCATCGTCGAGCTGGCGCACACGATCTGACCGTCACCGCCCCCTGCGGAATCGTGCGCCTGATCCGTAGATCCGTGACGGTGAAGCGTCCGGGCGGGAGAACGGGGCGGTGCGAGAATTGACGGCATGAGCCCTGAGTCCTCGTCCGCCGAGCCCTTCGACCTGGCCGCCCGCGCGGCCGAGAAGCACGTGGTGGTCGTCGGTGGGGGCATCGGAGGGCTCGTCGCCGCGCGCGAATGCGCCAAGGTCGGGATGCGCGTCACCGTCCTCGAGGCCGAAGCGGTGCTCGGGGGCGCGATCCGCAGGGTCGACCTCGACGGTGTCACGGTCGATGCCGGGGCGGAGAGCTACGCCACCAGGGGCGGCCTCGTCCGCGCCCTCGTCGAGGAGCTCGATCTCGCCGATCGCATCGTGGTGCCGCAGGCCGGTGGCGCCTGGCTGGCCGGCATCCCCGGTGTCGGAGCTGCGCCGCTTCCGGCGGGCGGCATCCTCGGCATCCCTTCGAATCCGTTCCAGCCCGACGTCCGTCGCATCATCGGGTGGTCGGGTGTCTGGCGCGCATACCTCGATCGGGTGCGTCCGCCCCTCACGATCGGGCACCAGCTGAGCCTCGGGAAGCTCGTCGCGTCGCGCATGGGGGCGAAGGTGCGGGATCGACTCGTCGCCCCCGTGACGACGGGCGTCTACTCCGCGTCTCCGGACGACGTCGACATCGACGTCGCGGCCCCGGGGCTCAATGCCGCCCTGACCAGGGTCGGCTCGCTCTCCGGCGCGGTGCAGACCCTCCGCGACGAAGCCGCGGCGAAAGCTGCGGCGACAGCGCCGGAGGCCGACGGTACCGCCCCAGTCGTGGCGAAGACTCCTGGAGCTGCCGTCGAGGGCCTCTCCGGGGGGATGAGCACCCTCATCGATGCGCTCGCCGCCGACCTGAAGCGCCTCGACGCCGACGTGCGCACGGGCGTTCGGGTGCGCAGTCTCCGCAGGACGGGTGCGACGTGGTCTGTCGAGACCGAGTCCGCGGCGGATGCGGAGCACGGCGGTGAACCGGCGCTCGAGGGTGCACCGGCCGATGAGGACGTCGCGGCGGAATCCGCGCCACCGGTGATCGAGGAGCTCGACGCGGACGCCGTCATCATCGCGACGCCCGAGTCGACGGCGCGAGGACTCCTCGCCGCGGTGATACCGGACCTCCAGAAGACGCAGGCCGCGGCCTCGCCGGAGATCGAGATCGTCACGCTTCTCCTCGACGCCCCCGAGATCGCGTCCGCCCCACGGGGAACAGGTGTGCTCACCGTTCCGGGGAGCCACACGGCCAAGGCCCTGACGCACTCGACCGCGAAGTGGGGCTGGGTGGGGACTGCGGCGGGTTCCCGGGAGATCGTCCGCGTGTCGTTCGGAGCTCAGGGCGAGCCGGCCGCCACCGCTCGGCTGACCGACGACGCGGCGGCTGCGCTGGCGCGGAGCGAGGCGGCCGCCCTGCTCGGAGTCGCCATCGCTCCCGAAGCCGTGATCGCCTCGCATCGCGGTCGGTTCGTCCAATCGCAGCCCGCATCGATCATCGGATCCGGCGAACGGCGCACGGCCGCGCGCGCGGCGATCGAGGCGGTGCCCGGCATGGCCGTGGTCGGCGCCTGGCTTGCGGGGACAGGGCTCGCCCAGGTGATCCCCGACGCCAGGGATGAGGCCGACCGCCTCCGGCGCTTCCTTCTGTGGGACTGAGCGCTTCGACGGACTGAGCGCCATGACGGAGAGAGCGCTCCGTGTCAACCCTCTGACCCATAGATGCCGAAATCGGCATACGGGGTTACGCTGGGTACCTGGCCGCGGGGTGCGAGAGCCTGCGACCGATCCCAACCGGGCGAATCTGGCCGGACTACCGGAACAAGGTGAGGAGACCCCATGAAGGGGAAGATCGGACTCGTCGTCGGACTCGGCGTGGGCTACGTCCTCGGCACCCGTGCCGGACGTGAGCGCTACGAGCAGATCAAGACGCAGTGGCTCAAGGTGTGGCACCTCGATCCCGTGCAGGAGCAGGTCACCAAGGTCAAGGGCTTCGTCGGCGACAAAGCCGCAGCCGTCCCCGGTGCGCTCTGGACCGGCGTCGTGAAGGTCGCGAAGTCCGTCAGCGGCAACGGCACGCCGGGTCAGCGCCTCGACTCCGCGATCGCCACCGGTCGTGAGGCCGCAGAAGACCTGGCCGAGGCGACGGAGGAAGCGGTCGAGGCGGCGAAGGCCACGGCTTCGTCCAGCAAGACCTCGACGTCCGCCTCTTCCAAGCCCGCCGCGAAGAAGCCGGCTGCCAAGAAGCCCGCCGCGAAGTCGGCCACCAAGAAGTCCGGCGCCTGACATGCCCCGCGGATACCGTGATCGTGCCGACGACAGTCTGCTGACTCTCCTCGGGGATCTGCCGGAACTCGTCACGAATCTGGTCAAGGCCGAGATCGACGCGGCGAAGGCGTGGATCTCGCGCACCTCGAAGGACGCCGGCATCGGTTCCGTGTGGTTCCTCGTCGCGCTGTTCTTCCTGTTCTGGGCCGTGCCGGTGATCCTGGTCTTCGCGATCGCGGGTCTGTCGTCATGGTGGCCCGTATGGCTGTCCGCGATCGCGGTGTTCGGCATCCTGATCCTCGCGGTGCTGCTGTTCGCTCTGCTGGGCGTCCTCAAGTTCCGCAAGGTGCTCGCGCGCCAGAATCCGGCTCAGGCCGTAGCCGAAGACATCCGAATCGTGAAGGAGGCCGGCGATGACGAATTCTGAGTCGCTGCCGCGCACCGCCGTCCCCGGCGGGATCGCCGACCCGGTCGCCTCGGCTCGTGCGGAGCTGAAGGCCGCCCTCGCCGCGATCGAGATCAAGGGGAACATCCCGCGCCGGGTCGAGAAGGCGTCGACGCGTGCGGTGGCCAGGGCGCGCGTGTTCGCCGACCGCAACCCGATCGGGGCGGTCGCCGCCACCGTCGGCATCGCGGCGGCGGTCGGCGGCGCGGTCTGGGCGATCGCACGCTTCATCTCGCGCTGACACGCATCTCGCACTGACACGCATCTCGCACTGGTGCGCAGCATTCCAGGATGTCGTGAGGCACCCGTCCGGGTGATTAGCGGCTCCTGCGTAAACGAGGCAGACTGGGGAGCATGATGTCCGAAGAGCGCGATGAGAACCCGTCCGGCTTCACCCTCTGGGCCGTCTGGCGACGAAACCCCGACGTCCCCGTGACGGAGAACGACTCGACCGAGCTCGAGACGATCGTCTCCTACATCGAGGATTCGGGCGTGACCGTCCGCGGCTTCTACGACGTCTCCGGGCTCAAGGCCGACGCCGACCTCATGGTGTGGCTGCACGGTGACACGGCGGAGGAGCTGCAGAAGGCGCTGCGCCGCCTGCGTCGCACCGAGCTGCTGCGCTCCCTCCTCCCGGTGTGGAACGTGATGGGCGTGCATCGCGACGCCGAGTTCAACCGTTCGCATGTGCCGGGCTTCCTCCGCGGCATCGGCCCCAAGGACTGGCTCTGCCTCTACCCGTTCGTGCGCACGCCGGAGTGGTACCTCGCCCCGGAGGAGGAGCGTCGCACGATGCTCGCCGACCACGGACGCAAGGGCGCGGCATTCAAGGGCGTGCTCGCCAACACCGTCGCCTCGTTCGCGCTCGGCGACTACGAGTGGCTGCTTCCGCTCGAGGCCGATGAGCTCACCGACCTCGTCGACATGATGCGCGATCTGCGGTACACCGACGCCCGCCTGTACGTGAAGGAGGAGGTGCCCTTCTACACGGGGCGCAGGCTCCGGTTCGACGAGATCGCGGACGTCCTCCAGTAAGCGCATGAGCACTCCCATCCGTCTCGGTACCCGTCGAAGCGCGCTCGCGCAGGCGCAGTCGGGTCATGTCGCCGCGGCTCTCGAGAAGCTGTCGGGGCGCCGGGTCGAACTCGTCCCGATCACCAGCGAAGGCGACACCAACCGCGCGTCGCTCTCCGAGATCGGCGGGCAGGGCATCTTCGCGACGCGTCTTCGCGAGGCGTTGTTCGCGGGGGAGTGCGACTTCCTGGTGCATTCGCTGAAGGATCTCCCCACCGCCATCCCTGAAGGGCTCGTGATCGCGGCGACCCCGAAGCGCGAAGACCCGCGTGACGTGGTCCTGACCCGTGACGGCACCGCGTTGCACGAACTCCGCTCGGGAAGCACCGTCGGCACCGGCTCACCGCGACGCATCGCCCAGGTCCACCGGCGAGCACCCGGCGCCGAGGTCGTCGACATCCGCGGGAACGTCGATTCCCGGCTCGCCAGAGTCGTCTCCGGTGAGCTGGACGCGGTGATCCTCGCGGCAGCCGGTCTCTCGAGGCTCGACGCGAAGTCGCCGCTCCGACGCGAAGAGCTCGGTCTCGCAGAATGGCCCACCGCGCCGGGACAGGGCTCGCTCGCGGTCGAGACCCGGGCGGACGCCCCGCAGGAGCTGCTCACGGCCCTCGCCGGTCTCGACGACACCGACACGCGTCTGGCCATCACCGTCGAGCGCGCGATCCTGCAGGGCCTGGATGCCGGGTGCCAGGCACCGATGGCCGCTCACGCCGTCGTCGACGGCTCCTCGATCCGCGTCAGGACCGTCGTGTACGCCGCTGACGGGGGTCGCCGGATCGGCCTCGACGTCACGGAAGACCTGAACGGGGAGTATATTCGTCGGAACGGCAGTGGCAATGGAGCGGATGCTGCCGATGGTGCAGACCCGATGCACGCAGCGCGCGAGCTCGGGTTCACTGTTGCCCGTCGGCTGCTCGATCAAGGGGCGGCCGGCCTCGTATCCCGAGAGCAATCCTCATGACCACTTCCGAAATCAAGCAGGACCGACCGCTGGACGGCTGGCGCATCCTCGTGCCCCGTGGCGGGCCGTGGGGCGACAGCGTCGCCGCGAGCCTGCGCGCGCTGGGCGCGGTCCCCGTCGTCGCCCCGCTCATCAACTTCGCGCCGACGACCGACCAGGCGACGCTCGACTCGGCGTTGGCGCAGCTGGCCGCCGGGGAGTTCGACTGGCTGACGGTCACGAGCGCCACCACCGTCGACGTGCTCTTCGCCCACAGGGCGGTCGTGCCGCGTTCGACCAAGATCGCCGCTGTCGGCGAGACGACCGCGGCGGCTCTGCAGGCGGTCGGCTACGAGGTCACGCTGGTCCCGGAGCAGGACAACTCCGCAGAGGGGATGGCACAGCAGCTCATCGCCCTCGAGAAGGAGCCGCGCCGCATCCTCGCGCTGCGCAGCGAGATCGCGAAGCCCGTGCTCAGCCGGCTGCTCTCCGAAGCGGGCCATGATGTGCACGGTGTCGTGGCGTATCGCACGGTCGGCGTCCCGGTCACGGAGCGGATCCGCCGCGATGTGGAGAACGGTCGGATCAACGCGATCCTCATCACGAGCGGTTCGGTCGCCGAGCAGGTGCGCGAGCAGTTCCCGGAGATCCCCGACGACACCCTGCTCGCAGCTATCGGACCCCGCACCGCGAAAGACGCGCAGCGCGCCGGGCTCCCCGTTTCGGTGGTGGCCGACCGTCAGACGATCGACGCCCTGATCGAGGCCGTCTCGCACTTCACCCTTCCGCACGCGGCCGACGAGTTCGCGCCGTGAGCTTCCCCGACGTGCGACTGAGACGACTGCGGCAGTCTCGTGCAGTACGCGATCTGGTGCGCGAGACCTCGCTGCTGCCGGGGCAGCTCGTCCTCCCGCTGTTCGTGCGCGAGGGCATCACAGAGCCCGTGCAGATCGGGTCGATGCCCGGTGTCGCTCAGCATTCTCTCGATTCGCTGCGTGCGGCCGCGGTCGAGGCTGCGGAGGCGGGGGTCGGCGGCGTGATGCTGTTCGGTGTCCCCGAGGTGCGCGACGCCCTCGGCTCGGGTGCCGATGATCCGCATGGGATCCTCAACGTCGCAACCGACGCGCTGGCGGCAGAGGTCGGCGACGCGCTCGTCGTGCAGACCGATCTGTGTCTCGATGAGTTCACCGACCACGGACACTGCGGCGTGCTCGCGGCCGACGGCTCCGTCGACAACGATGCGACGCTCGAACGGTACACCGCGATGGCTCTCTCCCAGGCGCGCGCGGGGTCGCAGCTGCTCGGGCTGTCCGGCATGATGGACGGCCAGGTCGCCGTGATCCGCAAGGCGCTCGACAGCGAGGGCTTCACGGACACGCTCCTGCTGGCCTATGCGGCGAAGTACGCGAGCGCGTTCTACGGGCCCTTCCGGGAGGCAGTGGACTCTCAGCTGAAGGGCGAC
Source organism: Microbacterium sp. WHRI 7836 (assembly GCF_040223885.2). Lineage (NCBI taxonomy): Bacteria > Bacillati > Actinomycetota > Actinomycetes > Micrococcales > Microbacteriaceae > Microbacterium > Microbacterium sp. WHRI 7836. The sequence continues at coordinate 3,311,725 of NZ_CP168171.1, read as the reverse complement.
CGCCGCACGTACCAGCTCGATCCCGGAAACCGTCGCGAGGGTGTGCGCGAGGCAGTGGTGGACGAGGCCGAGGGTGCGGACATCGTCATGGTGAAGCCGGCGATGGCCTTCCTCGACGTGCTCCGCGAGGTGCGCGACACCGTGAGCATTCCGGTGTGGGCATATCAGGTCTCCGGCGAGTACGCGATGATCGAGGCCGCCGGTGCGAACGGCTGGATCGATCGTCGAGCAGCCGTTCTCGAGTCCCTTCTCTCCATCCGCCGCGCCGGTGCGGATGCGGTGCTCACCTACTGGGCCACCGAAGCGGCCGGCTGGCTGCGCGACTGATTCACCGAGGAGCACTCCTTTCATGAACGACCGTAACGACGACCTGTTCTCCGCTGCCCGCGCGGTCATCCCCGGTGGGGTCAACTCCCCGGTGCGTGCATACGGTTCGGTGGGCGGGACGCCGCGGTTCCTCGCTTCTGCGAAGGGGGCGAAGGTCACGGATGCCGCCGGCCGCGAGTATGTCGACCTCGTCGCGTCGTGGGGTCCTGCGCTGCTGGGGCACGCGCACCCGGAGATCGTCGCCGCGGTGCAGGAGGCCGCAGCTCGTGGCCTGTCGTTCGGCGCTCCGACGGAGGGCGAGGTCGAGCTCGCCGCGTTGATCGCCGACCGTGTGCGGTTCGGCGAGATCCGTCCTGTCGAGCGCGTGCGTCTGGTCTCCACGGGTACTGAGGCGACCATGACGGCCATTCGCCTTGCGCGGGGCGCCACGGGTCGCGACCTGTTGGTGAAGTTCGCCGGTCACTATCACGGGCATTCGGATGGCCTTCTCGCCGAAGCAGGTTCCGGCATCGCGACGCTCGCGCTTCCGGGGTCGGCAGGTGTCCCGGCACCGATCGCGGCGCAGACGCTCGTGATCGGGTACAACGATCCCGAGGCGCTGGCTGCGGTGTTCGCCGAGCACGGCCAGCGCATCGCCGCGGTCATCGTCGAAGCCTCGGCCGCGAACATGGGCGTCGTGGCCCCGCTGCCCGGTTTCAACCGTCTGGTCGCGGAGACCGCCCACGCCCACGGAGCGTTGATGATCCTCGATGAGGTGCTCACCGGATTCCGGGTGCACCCGGCAGGGTTCTGGGGTCTGCAGGCCGCTGCGGGCGAGGACTACCTGCCGGACATCTTCACGTTCGGCAAGGTCGTCGGTGGAGGCATGCCCCTGGCCGCGCTCGGTGGTCGAGCCGATGTCATGGATCTGCTCGCTCCCCTCGGGCCGGTCTACCAGGCGGGCACTCTCTCGGGGAATCCGCTCTCGGTCGCAGCGGGTCTCGCGACGCTGCGGCTCGCGACACCGGAGGTCTATGCGACGGTGGACGTCGCATCTCTTCGAGTCTCTACCGCCCTCGACGCGGCCCTCACCGACGCCGGCGTGACGCACGCGGTGGCCACCGCGGGCAACCTGTTCAACGCCTCGTTCCGGGCGTCGGCGCCGAGGGACTACGCCGAAGCTCAGGCTCAGGAGTCGTTCCGCTACGCGCCGTTCTTCCACTCGCTGCGTGAGCAGGGGGTGGCGCTTCCCCCGAGCGTCTTCGAGGCGTGGTTCCTGACCGCGGCCCACGGTGAGGACGAGCTGCAGCAGATCGAAGCCGCTCTTCCTGCCGCGGCCGCTGCGGCCGCAGCTGCTCGTCCATAACCGCGCGTTGGTGACTGTGCGTTCGTGAGGGCGCGTCCCAGGACCGCGCGTTCGTGACCGCGCGTCCGTGAGGGCTCGTTCGGGACCGCGGTCAGACGAACATGACGCGGCGCGGTGATGCGTCGGTGTAGCACCGGCCGAGCGGGCTGGTCCACTCGATGTCGCCGCCGGGGGTCTGTCTCGCTCGCCATCGGTGCTTCTCGGCGATGTCGGGATGCTTCAGCGCGTGGTGCCCGACGCAGAAGTGGCTCAGGTTGTCGATCGACGTCGCTCCGCCCTTCGCATGGTCGTGATTGTGGTCGATCTGACACCGGTGGACGGGTGTGCGGCACCCGGGAAATCGACAGTGCTGGTCTCTGGCCTGGAGGTGCCGCCGCATCGCCGCCGTCGGGGCGTAGGCGGCTGTGGCCGTCACGATGCCGGCGGGGTCGAGGAAGAGGCGGGACCAGCCGCCGTTGCGTCCGGCGAGGTCGCGGGCGATGTCGGGGTGCAGTGCACCGATGCCGTCGAGCTCGGCAGGCCGTTCGTCGATTCCGGCCAGCGTCTCGGCAGCGATCGTGACCTGGATGCGGGCGTGGATGCCCTCCAGAGCTGTGCCCGCCGCAGCAGAGGGATCCGTGGTCAGGAGCAGGTCGCTGAGCAGGTCGGTGCGGACCGCATCGATGCCTCGCTCATCGGTCGGGGCGGATGGGGCACCGAGTGACGGATCCGTCGTGAAGGTGTCTCCGTCGCCGAAGATGACGTGGGCGTCGACGCGTGCGTCGCCGGTGTCCGGTCCGCAGGGTGGCTCGCTGTCGTACGGGTGGCTGTTGAGCACAGGGTCTTCGCGATGGGAGTCGTCGGCTCGCAGGTCCTGCAGAAAGACCCGATCGGCGCCCGAGTCGAGGTCGTCCGAGGACAGCGCCGGTGTGTCATCGCCCGAAGAGGGATGGTCGCCTCGTGTGGCGATGACGTGCTGTGCGAGCCGGGTCAGTCGGTCGAGGATCGCGTGGGCGAGATGCTCCGGCAGCACGACCTGCAGCAGCGCGAGGCCGTCGTCGAGCGACCGGAGCGTGACTGACCGCTCCCCGTAGGCCCGCCGATGGCGCTCGACCACGGTCTCGCAGGCGAGGGACGACGCGACGCGGCGCACCATCGCGCGGGTGCGTGCGGGAGAATCCTGCTCCGCGACGACGAGTGCGGCAGTGTCGTACAGGGTGAGCGCCTCGGTGGCGGCCCGACCATCGCGAACGGCCTGCCGCACGATGGCGCCCTCGCGCACGATCTCCCGAACGTGTGCCGCACTGATCGCGCCGCGTCGGAACGCGTCTCTGACGACCGGGTGCTCGGCTTCGAGGAAGAGGGCGTCTGTGAAGGCGTACTCGATGCTGCCCTTCGACACGCGACCGGCCGCCGAGTACTCGGCGATCATCGAGCGGTGGATCGCCTCGCGGTGCTGCGGCTGCTCGTGGACATCTTCTTCCTGCAGCCGCAGACGATCGGCGAGCAGCGCAGACGCTTCTGCCTCGAGGATCGCGATGCGTCGGCGCTTCTCCACCCACGCGTCGAGCAGCGTCTCGCGCTGATCGATGTCGTTCGTGGAGGGAGGCATGAGTCGAGTATAGTACATATGTTCGAATAGAGGAAGGGGATGTGGATGACTGGTGCTGATCGACAAGGGATCGTTGCGTTCCTGTGAGCAACTTCCAGACAACTGGCAGGGCCACGCTGGCAGACTGGGGGACATGGTGACGTTGCTGCTGGACCAGACGCAACTGGAGGTCGTGCTCTCGCCGATCGAACGTGCCGCCACCTTCCACCGTGACAACCTCCGGATCGCGCGCGACACCATCGCCAAGGTGCAGCTGACCGAAGATGCCTGGACCTGGCTCCGCGGCGTACCGAACCCCGGCACGCACATCCCCGGCGTCCTCGCTGCCGGCAGCTGGAAGGCCGCGGGTAGCCTCGACTTCGTGCTGATCCGTCGCCGTCGTCCGAGCGTCGTGATCGATCTCGAGGGCGACGAGCAGTACCGCCGTCTGATCCTCACCACGAGCCACGGGCTCGCGCTCACGCAGGCTCTCCGACTCGACGTGTCGGATGAGCCCGCCAACGTCGAGGAGATCGTGGCGACCGCGCCTGTGCCGGTCTCGAAGGGACGCCGTCGTCCGGTCATCCGTCCTCGGCCTGCCTGACGCGAGGCGGCTCAGGCTTAAGAATCCACGGTAGACCCGCCTCTGAATGCGGAACGCCCTCCGGGCCGAGAGGCCGGAGGGCGTTCGTCGTCAGCCGAGTCGCTCAGTTGCGACCGTGTTCGTCGTGACCGTGCTCGTCGTGACGGTGTTCGTCGTGACGGTGTTCGTCGTCAGGCTCGCTCTGCTCGCCGGCACCGGCGTCGGCGGTTCCGGACTGCTCGGTGCCGTGTTCGTCAGCGCCGAACCCGTCGGGCAGGGACTCCTCGGTGGGCGACTCCTCGTTCGAGGACTCCTCCGTGGGGGCCTCCACCGTGGGGGACTCCTCAGCGCCCGGCTCCTCGGCTTCGGATGCGGCGGTGTCGCCCGCCTCTCCGGAATCCGTCGATGCGGCCAGCGGCACCGTGTCGATGACACCGGTGGATGCGACGGTCCAGTGCGCGCCCTCGTCGGAGACGCCGCCCTCGTCGGAGACGCCGCCCTCGCCGTGCTGCTCCTCGGCCGTCTGGTTCTCGGCGCTCAGCGGGTAATCCCTGGGTTCGTCCTCGTAGTAGGCGCGCGCAGCCGCCGCGAGCATGGAGCTCACCGCCGCGGAGCGCGGATCCTCGTCGTCGGCGGTGACAGCAGCGACATCGTCGGAGGAGTCGGAGTCGGAGTCGGATTCGGATTCGGATTCGGATTCGGAGTCGGATTCGGATTCGGATTCGTCAGAGGTGGACACGAGAGCGTCGTCGTCCGTGGCGCCTGCGCCGAGCTGGTCGTCGGACTCGTCGGTGTCCGTCGATTCGGGTGCGTCGTGAAGATCGGCGAAGACCTCGACACCGCTGTGGTGCTCGTTTCCGTTCGCTGGATCCGCTGCCTGATCGCCTGCTGCCTCGGCCGGTGCGGCGGAGCCGAACAGGATCTCATCGAACGATCGTTCCGGAGACTCCTCGGAGGGTGCCTGCTCGGCCTGCGCATGCTCCGCGTCGTGTTCGGCGGCAGGAGCTTCGTCCGTCGAAGCCGAGGCGTCGGACGAAGGCACGTCCGATTCGTCCGACGTGTGCTCGGAGCGGTCGCCCGTGTCCACGGATGCGGCGAGGTCGTCGACAGGGGCCTCGCCCGCAGGGGCGGCTGCGGCCTCAGCCGCCCAGGCGGCAGCGGCTGCCACCGGGATCGCGACCACGGAGTCGGCCGGAGCCGGCCCGGCCACGGCGGTCTCCGCCGCGGTGACCTCCGCTGCGGTGTCTTCGGGGGCCGTCGCAGCGAGCTGCGGTGGCGTCGCCGAGATGCTCGGGGCGAACCGGCCACCTCGCATCAGGTCGATGAAGACGTCTTCGAGTGTCGGCCCTCGCTGGACGAGGGTGCTCAGGGCGATGCCCGCGTCGGCGGCGACCGCTCCCACCGTGCCGGCGTCTCCGCCGCGCACCGTGAGGCCCGAACGCAGCACCTCGATGTCGAAGCCGGCCTCCTGCAGCGCGGTCGTCAGCGCGCTGCGGTCCGCGGCGTCCACGATGACGGATCCGCCCTTGGGGTCGGCGAGAGTCTCGATCCCGCTGGAGAGCACGAGCGTGCCCTTCGAGAGCACGAGCACGTTGTCGGCGACCTGCTCGACTTCGCTGAGGACGTGCGACGACACGAGGACCGTGCGCCCTTCGTCCGCGAGGCGACGCATCAGGAGTCGCATCCAGCGGATTCCCTCGGGGTCGAGTCCGTTGGCCGGTTCGTCGAACACGAGCGCGCCGGGATCGCCCAGCAGGGCGTGGGCGACGCTGAGCCGCTGACGCATGCCGAGGGAGAAGCCCCCGATGCGGGAGCTGCCTTCACCCTCGAGGCCGACCAGGGAGAGCACTTCGCCGACGCGGGCCAGGGGGATGCCGTTCGCCTTGGCGGCGATGGTCAGCTGACGCTCGGCGGTGCGTCGAGGGCGGTAGACCGTCTCCTCGAGCACGGATCCGATGGTGCGCAACGGCTGCCGCAGTTCGGCGTACGCCGTGCCGCCGATGGTCGCCGTGCCCGAGGTGGCGCGCACCTGGCCGAGGAGGATCCGCAGCGTGGTGGTCTTGCCGGCACCGTTCGGGCCGAGGAAGGCGGTCACGGCACCGGGCTCCACGCGCGCGGAGAAGTCCGAGACGGCGGTCACCTCATTGAAGCGCTTCGTCACGTGCGTGAACTCGAGCACCTGTCCTTCAGGCATCCGTGACCTCTCGTCGCATTTGAACAGTTCCTCCCTATCCTGCCGGAAAAGCCTGTCGGATCCCGCATTTCGCGCGGAATACCGCCTTCCCCGGAAGGGGTAGCCTGGCGAGCGTGACCGAATCCCACGCTGCAGACCGCATCCTCGTCCGCACCGAAGGCGCGCTCGGACGACTCACCCTCAACCGTCCGGAGGCGATCAACGCGCTCGACGTCGACATGATCGAGAGCCTCACCGCGGTCCTGAACGCCTGGCGTGACGACACCGACGTGCAGATCGTGCTGCTCGACGGGGCAGGCGAGCGCGGCATGTGCGCGGGAGGCGACGTGCGCGCTCTGCACGGGCAGATCGTCGCGGGTCAGGCTGACCAGACGGCGGAGTTCTTCCGTGCGGAGTACGCCTTGAACGCCATGATCGCCGAGTATCCCAAGCCCGTGGTGGCATTGGCCGACGGCATCACGATGGGTGGTGGCATCGGGCTGGCCGGCCACGCCGCGATCCGCATCGTCACGGAACGCTCGAAGCTCGCTATGCCGGAGACCCGTATCGGATTCACTCCCGACGTCGGGGGAACCTGGCTGCTCGGCCGCGCTCCTGGGCGTCTGGGCGAGTACTTCGGTCTCACCGGATCCACCATGAGCGGCGCTGATGCCGTCTACCTCGGCTTCGCGGATCACTTCGTGCCATCCGACCGTCTGGACGCATTGCGCGAGGCCCTCGCCTTCCGTGCCGACCCGACCGGTCCCAGTGAGATCGTGCTGCTGTTCGACGAGACCCCGGAGCCCTCGCAGCTCCCGGACGCGCGCGCGTGGATCGATGAGGCCTTCTCCGCCCCCACCGTGAGCGAGATCGTCGAACGATTGAAGGCTCAGGGGACGACGGAGGCGGCGGCGACCGCTGACCTGCTCGAAGACCTCGCGCCCACCGGGCTCACTGTGACGCTCGACGCCGTCCGCGAGGCGCGCGACCTGCCGGGGCTCCGCGCGGCGCTGGAGGGCGAGTACCGTCGCGTGATGTGGTTCGTGAACGAGCATCCCGACCTCGTCGAGGGCATCAGGGCGCAGATCGTCGACAAGGACCGCGATCCGAAGTGGAACCCGCCCACGCTCGCCGAGCTCGCGCCCGACGCCGGCGCCCCCGCGCGCGACTACGTCCCGCAGCCCACGTTGTTCTGAGCCCTCGGGGTCAGGGCGGGTCGAGTGATCGTCGGCTACGCATCCACAGCTGTCGGGGCGGATGCGGGGTCCGAGGTGACCGTGCGCGACTGCCAGACAGTGCGGAGCACGTCGATCACATCATCCGGATCCGCTTCCACGGCGACAGCTTCATCGACCAGCTCGCGGATGCGTCGGATCACCGAAGCGGGAAGGACACCGGCTGTCTCGGCGACCCGTGTGCCCGCCGCCGTGCGAGAGACGACGAGCCCCTCGCCTTCGAGCATCTTGTACGCCCGTGCCGCGGTTCCCGGCGCGACTCCCAGGTCGCTCGCCGTCTGCCGCACGGTCGGCAGCCGCTCGCCGGCGCCGAGCTGCCCCGAGACGATGAGGCCGCGGAGCTGTCGGTAGATGTCGAGCGCCGGATTGCCGTCGTCCGCCATCGACAGTCGAGGGGTCGGGGTCACTGCGCGGTCTCCCGGTCGATCGAGAGCTCGGCGGCGTCCGCCGGTTCCGCGTCGTGCCCCGGTGGGCACAGCTGCGCGCTCACCAGGAGCAGTAGGACGAATGCCGCGATCTCGATCGCCGGGGCCAGCCACCCGCCGACGGCCGCGACCTCTCCGTATCGCCAGAAGGCTTCGTAGGACGCGTTTCCGTCGTCGCCCTGGATAGTGAGCGTCGTTCCGGAACCAGCTTCCGCGATGAAGCGCCACGCCCCCGCCAGTGCGAGAAGCGCACCGGATGTCGCGACCCGGGTGATGCCCGTCGCGATGTCGCGGCGTTCGTGCTGCTCGGCGAGGACGGTCTCGGCCCGCAGGAACGGGCGAGCCGCGCTGGCATGCATCGCGGCGACGACCACGGCGACGAGTGCGGCGGTGCAGACGAGGACGGGGACGCCGTACGCCCACCCGTAGAACCAGGGTCGGATCGGATCGATCGTCGCGTTGGGGACGTCGATCTCGAGGAACACGTACGGACCGCCGTCGATGTTCGAGGAGGCGAGCCCGGCGAGAAACGTGGTGGCCGTGAGCGCGAGGATCGATGCCGCAGTGCACGCCGATGCGAAGGGCGAGGTGAACGTCAGCCAGGTGCGCCGGGCGGAGACCACCGGACGCTCCGGGGAGGAGGTGCCTCTCGTCGCGATGAGGGCGATCAGGACCGCCACCCCGACGCCGGCGATGAACACGGGCAGGGCGTACCGCCACCAGGAGACGACGCCGTTGAGATTCACCGCGTAGCCGGAGACGAGGCTCTCGGTGATGACGACCGCGATCATCGTGAGGGCGACGACGCCCAGAGCGCGGTGCTCTGGCGAGTATCGCGCCGACACCCTGTCGGAGGTGGTCGTCGCGAGCCGTGCGCGGTTCGCCGCGCGTGCTCTCCAGCGGGGAGAGACCGAGATGCCGATCGCGATGAGCGCGGCGAGGATCAGGGACACCCAGGGCATCGAGAGGAGGGTGAGTGCGAGCCCAGGGGCGGGCAGTGATGGGTCTGTCGCCATCCAGTCGGTGGTGACGAGCGGAGATGCGGTGATAGCGAGCATGAATGCTCCTCTCTTTGTGTCACATGTTTATCACAAGTTGTACCGGTGGTTGAGTACAAAGTTCTGGACGGCTGTCGTTCGCACTTGTTCGTCCGCGTGCAGAAACCGCAGATCGGACGGGGAAGTGGTTCGCTGTGAGCGAAGGTCCACCATGAGGGGGATACGAATGTCCGCGGATCGTGGCACTCTGTCTTGTGGCCGATTGTCGGTCGGCATCCGTCTGCCGAGAAATCCGCCGTTTCATCCTTCCTAGAAAGTCCGCCTGTGCTGGGAAAAATCCTCCTCCGTTATCTCTCCCGATACCGATGGCTGCTGCTCGCCGTGCTGGTGTTCCAGCTCGCGAGCGTGGCAGCCACCCTCTACCTCCCGCGCCTGAACGCCGACATCATCGACAAGGGCGTCGCCCGGGGCGACACCGGGTACATCTGGAGCACCGGTCTGTTCATGCTCGCGGTCTCGCTGGGGCAGATCATCGCCTCGGTCACCGCGACCTACTTCGCCGCGCGTGCAGCGATGGGTGCCGGGCGCGACATCCGCGCCGACGTCTTCGGCAAGGTCAGCGGCTTCTCCGAGCGTGAGGTGTCGCAGTTCGGTGCCGGTTCGCTCATCACCCGCAACACGAACGATGTGCAGCAGGTGCAGATGCTGGCCATGATGGGCGCGACCATGCTCGTCACGGCACCGCTGCTCGCAATCGGCGGCATCTTCTTCGCGGTCCAGACCAACGTCGGACTCAGCTGGCTGATCGCCGTCTCGGTGCCGCTGCTGCTCATCCTGGCTGCCCTCGTCATCGGCCGCATGGTGCCGCTGTTCCGCAGCTACCAGGGCAAGCTCGACAACGTCAACCGCATCATGCGCGAGCAGCTCACGGGCGTCCGCGTGGTGCGGGCGTTCGTGCGCGAGCGCATCGAGGAGGAGCGCTTCCGCGGGGCGAACACCGACATCATGGTCGTGGGCCGCAAGGTCGGCTCGCTCTTCGTGCTGCTGTTCCCGCTGTTCATGCTCATCCTCAACGTCACGGTCGTCTCGGTCATCTGGTTCGGCGGCATCGAGGTGAACAACGGCACGGTGCAGGTCGGCACGCTGTTCGCCTTCATGCAGTACATCGGTCAGATCATGGGCGGCGTCATCATGGCGAGCTTCATGGCGATGATGATCCCGCGCGCGGCGGTCTCGGCCGAGCGCATCGGCGAGGTGCTCGACTCCGAGTCCACCCTCGTGCGTCCGGAGAACGGAGTCACCGAGTTCCCGGTCCCCGGATCCGTGGCGCTCGACGACGTCGAGTTCACCTACCCCGGGGCGGACTCGCCGGTGCTCACGGGCATCAGCTTCGCCGCCCAGCCGGGCGAGACCGTCGCGATCGTCGGCTCCACCGGTTCGGGCAAGACGACGCTGATCTCCCTCATCCCTCGGCTCTTCGACGTCTCGGGCGGATCCGTGCACGTCGGAGGCACCGACGTGCGCGAGGCCGACGTCGAGTCGCTCTGGGACAGCATCGGCCTGGTGCCGCAGCGTCCGTTCCTCTTCACCGGCACCGTGGCGTCGAACCTGCGCTACGGCCGTGAGGAGGCCACCGACGAAGAGCTGTGGCACGCGCTCGACATCGCACAGGGTCGTGACTTCGTGGAGGAGATGCCGGACGGTCTCGATTCCCGCATCGCCCAGGGCGGCACGAACGTCTCCGGCGGTCAGCGTCAGCGGCTCGCGATCGCCCGCGCGATCGTGCACCAGCCGAAGATCCTCGTCTTCGACGACTCGTTCTCCGCTCTCGACCTGACGACAGACGCGCGGCTCCGCCAAGCGCTGTGGCGGGAACTCCCGCACGTCACGAAGATCGTGGTCGCCCAGCGCATCTCCACCATCACGGATGCCGACCGCATCGTCGTGCTCGACGGCGGCACCATGGTGGGCGTCGGCACGCATGAGGAGCTGCTCGAGACGAGCGACACCTACCGAGAGATCGTCGAATCGCAGCTGGGGGTGGACGCATGAGCGCGCAGAACGACGACCAGCGCAAGGCCAAGCGGGGCCGCGGCAAGGCAGCTTCGTCCGTCGCCGAGGTCGAGCTGACCGCCGAGGAGAAGTACGAGGCCGAGCTCGCCGAGCAGGCGCGTCAGAACTCCGGCGACTGGGACAGCGTCGCACCGGGCAAGGCCGACAACTTCGGCCCCAGCTTCGCGCGCATGATCGGGCTGCTGAAGCCCTCGGCCATCTGGTTCGTCTTCGTGTCGATCCTCGGCGCGATCGGCGTGGTCCTGACGGTCGCAGCGCCCAAGGTGCTCGCCGAGGCGACCAACCTCGTCTACAAGGGCTTCATCTCCATCCAACTCGGTCAGCCCACCGACGGCTTCCCCGGCTTCCCCGCCGGCACGTCGCAGGACGTGGTGGTCGACGCGCTGCGGGCAGGCGGACAGGACGACTTCGCGAACCAGGTCGGCGCGCTGGGAGACTTCACGGTCGGCCAGGGCATCGACTTCGACGCGCTGCGGCTCGTCATCGCCGCCGTGCTCGGCATCTACGTGGCCGCCGCCTTCCTCACCTGGATCCAGGGCTACGTCATCAACGTGATCATGGTGCGCACCATGTGGCGACTGCGCGAATCGGTCGAGGCGAAGATCAACCGCCTGCCCCTGGCGTACTTCGACAAGGTGCAGCGCGGCGAGCTGATCTCGCGCGTCACGAACGACATCGACAACATCACGCAGACGATGCAGCAGTCGCTCTCGGGCGCACTCACCTCGGTGCTCACCGTGATCGGCGTGCTCGTGATGATGTTCTCGATCTCATGGCAGCTCGCCCTCGTGGCCCTCATCACGCTGCCTCTCATGGGCGTGATCTTCGGCATCATCGGACCGCGGTCGCAGAAGGCCTTCGGCACGCAGTGGCGCAAGGTCGGGCGGCTCAACGCCCGTGTCGAGGAGGCGTTCTCTGGCCACGCGCTGGTGAAGGTCTTCGGTCGCGAGAAGGACGCACTGGACAAGTTCCAGGACGAGAACGAAGAGCTGTTCCAGGCGAGCTTCAAGGCGCAGTTCCTCTCCGGCATCATCATGCCGGCGATGATGTTCGTCGGGAACCTCAGCTACGTGGGCATCGCGGTGCTCGGTGGTCTGATGGTCGCCAACGGTCAGCTCCGCCTCGGCGACGTGCAGGCGTTCATCCAGTACTCGCAGCAGTTCACGCAGCCGCTGTCCGAGCTGGGCGGAATGGCCGCTGTCGTGCAGTCCGGCACCGCCTCCGCCGAGCGTGTGTTCGAACTGCTCGACGCCGAGGAGCAGGAGGCCGACGACGCCGATGCTCCCGAGCTCGTGGAGGGCAAGGGCGTCATCGAGTTCGAGAACGTCGCGTTCTCGTACACGCCGGATCGTCCGCTCATCCGTGATCTGTCGTTCCGGGTGGAGCCGGGTCAGACCGTCGCGATCGTCGGTCCGACCGGTGCGGGCAAGACGACGCTGGTCAACCTGATCATGCGCTTCTACGAGCTCAGCGGTGGACGGATCATGCTCGACGGGCAGGACATCGCCGAGGTGACCCGCGACGAGCTGCGATCGCGCACCGGCATGGTGCTCCAGGACCCGTGGCTGTTCGCCGGCAGCATCCGCGAGAACATCCGCTACGGTCGCTCGACCGCGACCGATGAAGAGGTCCTCGCCGCAGCCAGGGCCACCTACGTCGACCGCTTCGTGCACGCCCTCCCCGAGGGATATGACACGGTGCTCGACGAGGATGCAGCGAACGTGTCGGCCGGTGAGCGTCAGCTCATCACCATCGCGCGGGCGTTCGTCGCACAGCCGTCGATCCTCATCCTCGATGAGGCCACGTCGGCGGTCGACACCCGCACCGAACTGCTGCTGCAGCACGCGATGGCCGCGCTCCGAGAGGGGCGCACGTCGTTCGTGATCGCGCACCGGCTGTCGACCATCCGCGATGCCGACCTCATCCTGGTGATGGAGCACGGCGACATCGTGGAGAAGGGTACGCACGACGAGCTCATCGCCGCGCAGGGCGCCTATTGGCGTCTGTACCAGTCGCAGTTCGAGCAGGCCGCGACCGACATCGACGCCGAAGACGCTCTCACGGGAACGACGCCGGTCGTCGTCACCGGCGAAGCGGGCGACACCGATGCTGCGGGCGCGGAGGCTGCAGCCGCTGTGGCCGGCGCGTCCGTCGGCGCACAGGTGCCGGCAGTCGAGACGGCCGCGGCGCAGGCCCTGCTGGAAGACGGCGCTGACGGCTCCGATCACCGCTCCTGACCTACGGCATCAACGCACGACGCCCCACCGCCGCTCACGCGGGGTGGGGCGTCGTCGTAGGCGATCGCCGGGGAGTGCGTCAGGGCTGGTCGGCTCTGATCCCGAGCAGCTCGAGCGGGTGGGTCAGACGCCACCAGGGACTCGGCCCCTCGACATCCGCGGCCAGCACCAGCGGAGTCGTCGTGGTGTTGACCGGTCCTGCCGTGGTCAGCGTGCCCACCGTGTCACCCTGTTCGCGTTCTTCGCCGAGGTCGAAGGCGGTCGCGGCGGTCGCGGTCGCGCTGTTCCAGAGCACCACATCGGCGTCGGATTCGGTGATGACGTCGACCTGCTCGCCCCACGGAGTCGTGACGCTGCCGACCACGGTGTCCTTCGCGACGGCCGGCGCCTGCGCCTCCAGTGCGGATTCCGCCTCGGCGAACAGGGAACGCGTGAGAGCGAGTCGCTCGTCGTCTCCGGCTTGATTCAGCGCCGCGGCGAACAGGTGCACCGTGGTGTCACCGATCACGAGGTCCTTCGCGGTGAGAAGGTTCCAGCCGACCAGGGTGCCGGTCTTGATGCCGACGACACCGGGATCGTCGAGCATGCCGTTCGTGTTCACGACGGTGCCCGCACCCGGGAGGTCGACGGACTTGGTGCCGACGATCTCGGCGAAGACCGGGTTCTGCATCGCACGCTCGCCGAGCGCCACCAGGGCCTCGGGCGTGGCCACGTTGCGCTCGTCGAAGCCGGAGGGGGTCACCACGGTGATTCCGGTCAGGCCACGTTCGCGCAACCACACCTCTGCAGCCCTCGCGAACTCGCGCTCGGAGCCCCAGATCTCGGTCGCGAGCCGATCGATGTAGTTGTTCGCGGAACCCATGAGCGTCCCCTGCAACAGCTGGTACTCCGTGAGGACTCCGCCGATGGGCACGTCGAGGGCGGATTGGTCACTGCGCCGGTAGTCCCAGTACTTCACGCTGTCGGCGCGGGTGAACGAGAACTCGGGTCCTTGCTCCCCGACAGCGAGCGGCATGCGGTCGAGCACCATCAGACTGCTGACGACCTTGGTGATGCTCGCGATGCTCACGGCGTCGGGCACCGAAGCCGCCGTCGTCATGCCCGCGATGCCGACGGCACCCGCACCCTCGGTCGGCCAGGTCACGGCGGCGGCAGCGGCGGGAGTCGTCGCGAACTCGACCGACTGCACCGTCGGCGGCACCTCGTGGAGGGGCCAGAGCAGTGTGGTGCCGGCGTAGACGGCGACGAGACCGGCGAGCGTGGCCAGCGGGACCAGGACACCCGGGCGGGCGATGGCGGGGCGAAGACGCGCACCGCGCAGCAGACCGCTCGATCGCTCGGCCTCCGAGGTGTCGTCGAGAGTGGCCGTGGCGGTGTGCTCGGCGACGGTCGCGGCGTCCACCCAGGTGAGAGCGGTGGCCGTCGTGGTGTCGTCGGCCCACTGGGGCGCGGCTGTCTCCGACGCGGTGAGTTCGCCGGAAGGATCCGGGACCGTGCGGTCGCGAGGGATGAACGGCGGCTTCGTCAGCGCGGGGGTGGCCGGTTCCGGGGCGCTCACGGCCTCCGGTGGAACGACGGGCTCCGGGTCTACGACCGTCCCCGGAGCATCCGCTCCAGGCGACGTCTGCTCGGCCGTCAGCACCGATCCGCCTGTCGCGGTGTCGGCGGTGTCGGCGGGGGCAGGGCCGTCGTCGCCGACGACGCCCGTCGCCTCGTCGGCGGGATCTGATGCGGTCACTCGTTTACGGTACCCAATCCCGCGCGTGTTCCGCGGCGCCGGGCCCTGTCGCCACGGGGGTGTCGCCGACGGTAGGATCGTCAGCACAACCACGGGAGTCCGGCGAGCCGGGCTGAGAGGGAGCGAATCGCGCTTCGACCGTCGAACCTGATCTGGGTCATGCCAGCGCAGGGAGGAGTTCAGATGAGTACGCCCACGTCCGCATCCACGCAGCAGGCATCCGCCGCCGCACAGGATCCGCACCGCACATCGATCTGGCGCTGGCGCGTCGTCGACATCGTCGTTGCCGCCGTCCTCGGCGTCGCGATCGGCCTCGTGTTCTGGGGATGGAACACGATCGGCTACGCCTGGTTCGGTGCGGCCGATGCTCTGACGCCGGGACTGGGCGGTATCGCCGTCGGCATCTGGCTGCTGGGCGGCGTCGTCGGCGGCCTCGTCATCCGCAAGCCCGGTGCGGCGCTGGTCGTCGAGCTCGTCGCAGCGATCGTGTCGATGCTGATCGGAAACGTGTGGGGCGTCTCGACCGTGCTGTCCGGCATCGTGCAGGGACTCGGCGCGGAGATCATCTTCGCCCTGTTCTTCTACCGGCGCTTCGGGATCGCGGTCGCCGCGCTCGCCGGTGTCGGTGCAGCGGTGGCTGCCTGGGTGTTCGAGCTGTTCTACGGCAGCTCACCCAACATCCTGAAGTCCGTCGAGTTCAACACGATCTACCTGGTCAGCGTTGTCGTCTCCGGGGCGATCCTGGCGGGTGTCGTCGGTTGGCTGCTGGTGCGCGCCTTGGCCGTCACCGGTGCACTGAACCGCTTCGCCGTCGGGCGAGAGCACGTGCGCGAGGTCTGACCGTGACCATCGCCGCCCCGGCCCGCGTGCAGGCTGCGGGCTGGGGCTGGCGGTACGCCGGTCGGAAGCTCCCCGCCGTCGAGGACGTCTCGTTCTCGATCGAACCGGGTGAGCGGGTGCTGCTGCTCGGCGCCTCCGGTGCCGGGAAGTCGACGCTGCTCGCGGGCCTGGCCGGGGTCCTCGGCGGCGACGACGAAGGGGTGCGAACCGGGTCGCTGCACATCGACGGTGCCGCCCCCGAATCCCGGCACGGTCAGGTGGGCCTCGTCCTGCAGGACCCCGATGCGGGGATCGTGCTGTCGAAGGTCGGCGACGACGTGGCGTTTGGGTGCGAGAACCTCGGTGTGCCCGCATCCGAGATCCCCGGTCGCGTCGCGGAGGCGCTGGATGCCGTCGGGCTCGATGTGCCGCTGCAACGCCCCACGAAGGCCCTGTCGGGCGGACAGAAGCAGCGACTGCTGCTCGCCGGTGTGCTCGCGATGCGCCCAGGGCTGCTGCTGCTCGACGAGCCGACGGCGAACCTCGACCCCGAGGGTGTGCGCGAGGTGCGGGCGAGCGTCGAACATGCCGTCGCCTCCACCGGTGCGACGCTGATCGTCGTCGAGCACCGCACACCGATCTGGGTCGATCTGATGACGCGGGTGATCGTGCTCGCGGCCGACGGCGGACTGCTCGCCGACGGGGAACCGGCCCAGGTGTTCGCGGCATACGGCGATGTGCTGGCGGACGCCGGGGTGTGGGTGCCCGACCGGGGGATCGACCTGCCCGTGCTGGAGCAGGTGTCGGCACCGGACGCGCTCATCGCATCCGCCCTGACGATCGGACGGGAGCACGGAGCGCCGGTGCAGCGCGGGCTCGACCTGCGCGTGCCGCGGGCGAACGCGACGGTGATCACCGGGCCGAACGGCGCCGGCAAGTCGACGCTCGCCCTCACGCTCGCCGGGCTCATCCCGGAGCAGGCGGGAGAGGTGCGGTCGGCACCGGAGCTGGCGGGGCGCAAGGGCACGCGCCCCATCCGCTGGACCTCGCGCGAGCTGCTCACCCGCATCGGGATGGTGTTCCAGGAGCCGGAGCACCAGTTCCTGGCCCAGACCCTTCGCGACGAGCTCGCGGTCGGGCCACGGGCGCTCGGCTGGGATCAGGCGAAGACGGATGCGGTCGTTGACGGTCTTCTCGAACGCCTGGGCCTCGCCCCGCTCGCCCTCGCCAACCCGTTCACGCTCTCCGGAGGGCAGAAGCGGCGGCTGTCGGTCGCCACTGTGCTGGCCGGGGCGCCGGAGGTCATCGTGCTCGACGAGCCGACGTTCGGACAGGATCGCCGCGGGTGGATCTCGCTCGTCGCCCTGCTGCAGGAGGAGATCGCGCGTGGCCGGTCGATCATCGCGGTCACACACGACGACGCGGTGATCCGACACCTGGGCGGTCATCGCATCGAGTTGGGGTCGTCGTCGTGACGGCGACCGAGACCGTGCGCCCGGTCTGGCTCGACGGTGTGAACCCGGTGACGAAGCTGCTGCTCGCCCTGCTGCTGTCCGTGCCGCTGTTCGCCTCCATCGACATCACGAGCGCGCTGGCAGCGATCGTCCTGCAGCTGCTCTGCCTGCCGTTGACGGGGCTGCGTCTGTCGACGGTGCTGAAGCGCCTGCTGCCGATCGCGATCTTCGCCCCGATCGCCGGTGTGAGCATGCTGCTGTATGCGGAACCGGCAGGGCGCATCTACTGGACGTTCGGCTTCGCGACGATCAGCGACGACTCCATCACGCTCGCGATCGCGGTGAGTCTGCGAGTGATCGCGCTCGGACTCCCCACGATCCTGCTGTTCGGCGGCACCGACCCGACCGAGCTCGCCGACGCGTTGGCGCAGGTGGCCAAGCTCCCGAGCCGCTTCGTGCTCGGCATCCTCGCGGGAACGCGCATGCTGGGGCTCTTCCTCGATGACTGGCGCACCATGAGCCTGGCCCGTCGCGCGCGCGGTGTGGGCGACCGGGGTGTGCTGCGACGGTTCTTCTCGATGGCGTTCGTGCTGCTCGTGTTCGCGGTGCGGCGCGGCTCGAAGCTGGCGCTCGCGATGGAGGCCAGGGGCTTCGGCTCCGGCATTCCGCGCACCTGGTCGCGTCCCTCCCGGTTGCACCCGCGTGATGCGGTGGCGGTGATCGGCGGAATCGCGATCATGGCACTTGCGCTCGCCGCCGCCGTGCTCGTCGGGACGTTCCGTTTCGTCTGGAGCTAGCTCCGGTCGAGCTGGAAGTAGTGCTCACGGTGCAGTGCGCACCGCTCGTTGAACAGCGCCGAACACCGTGGACATGCCGTCGCCGCGAAGTACTCGGCGATCGTGAGCTCATGCCCGCACGCACCGCAGAGGATCGCCCGTCTGTCGCGCTCATGGGCCGCCCATTGCTGCGCCGCATGCTTCACGGTCTCCTCGTGGCAGCGGTGGCACGGGTAGTACTCGCCGCAGCAAGCGAAGCGGATCGCGATGATGTCGGTCGGGCCCCGATAGTGCACGCACCGGGTCATGTCGTCGACGACCGGACCGAGCACACGCGGCCGACCGGCGGATGCGACGCTCACGTCTCGTTCCAGAGTCGACGGTAGTACTCGAGGCGCTCGTGATCGGGGTCGACGCCGTAGGCCTCGATCAGTGTGTCCTCCCAGCCTTCGCCGAAGTTCCACATCGTGCTCATCGAGGCCACGGCGATATCGGCCCAGCGGTCGGCGACACCGAGAGCGGCGAGATCCACGAAGGCGGCCGGCCGGCCTTCCGCGTCGAGAAGCGTGTTCGGCATGCAGGCGTCGCCGTGGCACACCACCAACCGGTCGATCGACGGTTCCTGGAGCAGATCCTCTGGCACGACCGTGCCGCGATCGGCGGCGTTGGCGATCCGCCACTGCGTGCTCCACTCCCAGGGGCACTCGGCCACCGGCAGGGCATCGTGCAGCATCCGCAGGCCGACCCCGACCGCTCGCACCGCGGTTTCCGGCTGGTCGGCCCAGCGGGGGTCGACGGCGCTGCGGGCATCGATCGCGACCGTGACGAGCCACTCGTGCGTGTCGTCCTGGCCCTGCTCGATCACCTCCGGTACGGGGATCCACGTTCGTGCCCACCTCATGCGCTCGGCTTCGTCGCGCATGTTCGCCTCGTCGTCGAGTGGGCCCCACTTGATGTACCGCCCGTCGTCGGTGCGGAAGGTCAGCCCGCCGATCCCGTTGAGCCAGACCGGCTCGAGCGCGGCACCGCGCGCGAGCTCGCGAACCTTCATCGGCACGTCGAGGGAAGCGGAGGGAATGCTCATCCGTCCATCCTGCCCGACAGGCACCGCCGGCTCAGCGGCGGTCGTCACGGAGGCCCTCCAGATAGGCGTTGTAGGCGTCGAGCTCAGTGGTGCCGTGCGCATCGGCATAGCGATCGGCCGCGGCGGCGCGTGCCGTGTCGTCGCGGAACCACCGGTGCATCACGTAGACGAGCATCAGCAGGGTCGGGGCTTCGCCGTACGACCATGCCAGCCCGCCGGCCAGCTGCTGGTCTTCGAGCGGATTCATCCCGAGTGCCAGAGTCGGTGCGACGAAGTGGTCGACGAGCATGGTGGTCGCCATCATCAGGAAGACGCCGAAGAACGCGTGCAGGGCCGCTTCGGCGAAGACGTCCAGGGCGCGACCGCCGTGCCCGAGCCGCACCGGGAGGGGATCGGAGCTCAGTACCGGGATGGTGAAGAGGATCCCGATAACGAGGAACCCGACCTCCAGAGCGAGGTGGCCTCCGGGCGCTGCGAGCACACGATCGGCGAGACCGGCCAGGTACAGCCCGTAGAACGCGATCAGGTACATCGGCAGCGCGATCCACGGGCTCAGGATCCACCGGGCGATCCCGCTGCGGAGCCCTCCGTGCGCGATACGCAGCACGACGGCGCCCAGCCCGCGGTGCGGTGTCACCCGCAGGAGGAGCGTGCCCGGTGAGCCGAGGACCAGCAGCGGAGGGATCGCGATCATGAGCGTGAGCTGCTGGAACATGAACACCGACATCAGGGCATAGCCGTACACCTCGACCCCGAGGCCCGTGGTGGCGGCGAGCGCGATGCACCCCAGGAGGAATACGACGGTTCGCCAGACGGGCCACCGACGGTGCTGCCGCCACAACCGGAGCGCCCCGGCCAGATAGGCGACCGCCAGCACTACCGCGACCAGGGGTAGGAGGGGGAACGGCCCAGCGGCAGGACTGAAGACGACCGGTGTGAGGAAGTCTGCGAAGGTCGGCGGGGCATCGGGCATCCAGTCGTTCATCCGGCCGCGTCCTCCCGCGAGCCGTCCGTCCGGTCGATGGTCTGCGTCGTCCGCGCTGCCGCACGCTGGTCGAGCAAGAGCCCGACGACGAGGACGACACCCCCGATCGCGAGCGCGACATCGGCGAGGTTCCCGATGAACCAGTTCCCGTAGGCGAGGAAGTCGGTGACGTGACCGCGACCGAATCCGGGGGGTGCGAGCAGACGGTCGAGCACATTCCCGATGGCACCTCCGAGGATGAAGCCCAACCCCCACGCCCGTCTCCTCGTGCGCGCGCGCGTCGCGGCGACGAACAGCGCGGCCACCGCAGCCACGCCCACCACGGTCAGCACCCACGTCGCCCCTGACCCGAGCGACAGGATCGCGCCGGGGTTGAAGGCGAGCTGCAGGCCCAGCGCATCACCCAGCAGGGGTATCCGCTCCGTCCGGCTGAGTCCTGCGATCGCGGCGGCCTTGCTCGCCTGGTCGATGAGCACGACGATGCCGGCGACGACGAAGGCGATCCCGTACCGGGGACTGTTCTCACGCGACATCGGAACCCTCTTCCCTCGCAGCGGCGTCCGCGCGGTCGCGCCGACGCCGCGCGCGCCCTGAGACGAGAATGCCGAGCGCTCCCGCAGCGAGGAGGAAACCGATCCCGAAGAGGAAGGCGACGCCGAGGAAGCCGAGATCGGTGCGCTCCACCGGCTGTTCGCCGTTCTGCTGTTCATGCGTGGTGCCGGTGGTGGGAGTGGGAGTGGGAGTGGAGGTCGGGGTGGGAGTCGGAGCGGTGGTCGTTGTGCGGCTTTGGGCGCCGACGACACTGCGCTGCTCCCCGGCCGCTGCCGACTCCGCACCGATGAACACGATCAGGGCGCTGAGAGCGGCTGCAGCGATCGCCGTGCGGACCGGCCGAGAGGCCGTGCCGACCGGCCGGCTCACCGTCCTCGCCTGTCCGGAGCGAGCGGTTCGCCGTCGTTCGATGTGCGTTTCATGGGGTCTCCTTCGAAGGGGTGAGCGCGGGCGTGGCCTCGGATGTCGTCACGAGGGGGTCGCGGGATTCGGAGCGGGAGCGGGCGTGGGAGCGGGCGCGATCCGGATGTCGGGGCGTGGCCCCTCGAGGCAGGAAGCCTTGGAGCCGCGCGACACCGGCGGAAGACGCCGTTCTGGTGACGGCCCTTCGACGATCAGGTTCGGGAGAGACCCAGCCGGATCAGGGAGACCGCGGTCCCGCAGGGGTGCAGGGGAGAAGCCGGATCTGAGCGCAGCGCGCGCGGTGTCTCCCGGAGGGTCGAGAACTGTCCGGGGCGCCCGAGGACGCGAGAAAGCAGGAGCATCGCGGCGAGGCCGCACAGCACCCCGAGAATGCAGAGTGCGGCACCGACGAGGGTGCTCGTGACGGCGACCGGGAATGCGGCCTGGACCTGGGCCTCGTCCGTTTCGGCGTCGGCGCCGATCGCGGCGGTGTCGTCGAACGCGGCGGTGTCGCCGATCGCGGCGGTGTCGTCGAACGCATCGATGGCCGCGGCGGCGAGCGAGGGGGCCGCGCCGTTCTCCCCGGCATCGCCGTGTGCGGTCACCGCGAAGGCGAAGAGGAGCAGGAGCGCCAGGCTCACGGTGGTAATGAGGCGCATTATCACCGGCTGGTCGACAGTCGCCGTGGATCGGTGGATCCCGGGCGGGCGGCGCATTCTCCGGATCCTACTCCCACGACCTATCGCGTTCCTTCGAGCGGGAGACGGGAACTAGGCTCGGTCGCGACGCAGTTGCTCAGAGTCGTGGTGATACCAGGAACCACGTAGGCTGATACTGCGTTCCATCACGGCATGTCGCACGACGGCGTTCGAAGGAGAACATCAGATGCAGATCAGTGGACAGGGTGCACTCATCACCGGCGGAGCCTCCGGGCTGGGGCTCGCCACGGCGCGACGACTGGTCGCAGCGGGCGCGCACGTCACGATCATCGACCTCGCCTCATCGAAGGGCGCCGAGGTCGCGGACGAGCTCGGCGGTCTCTTCGTCGCGGCAGACGTCACGAACGCCGAGGAGGTGCAGGCGGCCGTCGCGGCCGCGCAGTCGGCGGCACCGCTGCGCGTCGTCGTGAACTGCGCCGGGATCGCCCCACCCGCCAAGGTGCTCGACCGTGAGGGCAACCCGGCCGTGCTCGCCGACTTCGAGCGCGTGATCCGGATCAACCTCGTCGGCACGTTCAACGTCATCTCCCAGGCCTCCGCCGTCATCGCGAAGAACGAGCTGCACGACGAGGAACGCGGTGTCATCGTGAACACCGCGAGCGTCGCCGCGTTCGACGGGCAGATCGGCCAGCCCGCGTACTCCGCGTCCAAGGGCGGCGTGCACGCGATGACCCTTCCGGTGGCGCGCGAGCTCGCCCGCTACGGCATCCGGGTCTGCACGATCGCCCCCGGCATCATGGAGACGCCGATGCTGATGGGCCTCCCGCAGGCGGCCCAGGACTCCCTGGGTCAGCAGGTGCCCTTCCCGTCCCGTCTCGGCCGCCCCGACGAGTACGCCGCCCTCGTGCAGCAGATCGTCGAGAACGGCTACCTCAACGGCGAGACCATCCGCCTCGACGGCGCCATCCGCATGGCGCCGCGCTGACCCCGCGCCTGTCCCTCCCCTTCGCGATCGAGAACCCAGGAGAACACATGTCCCTTGCAGGCAAGACCATCCTGATGTCGGGCGGCAGCCGCGGCATCGGCCTCGCGATCGCGCTGCGAGCCGCCGCCGACGGTGCGAACATCGCCATGCTCGCGAAGACCGACACCCCGCATCCGAAGCTCGAGGGCACGATCCACACCGCCGCCGAGCAGATCCGTGCGGCGGGCGGCCAGGCTCTCCCGATCGTCGGCGATGTGCGCGACGACGACGACATCACCGAAGCGGTCCTGAAGACGCAGGGTGAGTTCGGCGGCATCGACATCGTGATCAACAACGCCAGCGTCATCGATCTCTCCCGCTCGCTCGACCTGAGCGCCAAGAAGTACGACCTGATGCAGGACGTCAACGTGCGCGGGACGTTCATGCTCTCCCGCGCGGCGGTGCCGATCCTGAAGGATGCCGAGAACCCGCACATCCTCTCGCTGTCGCCGCCCCTCAATCCGTCACCGAAGTGGCTGGGCGCGCACACCGGCTACACCCTCGCGAAGTTCGGCATGACCATGGCGACGCTCGGCCTCGCCGCCGAGTTCGCCCGCGACGGGATCGCCGCCAACACGCTCTGGCCGCGCACCACGATCGCCACTGCCGCGGTGCAGAACCTGCTCGGCGGCGACAAGGTCATGGCCGCGAGCCGCACGCCCGACATCTACGCGGACGCCGCCTATGCCGTGCTGCTCAAGCCCGCCGTGTCGTACACGGGGCAGACCCTCATCGTGGAGGACGTGCTCGAAGCCGACGGTGTGACCGACTTCTCCCGCTATGCGGCGATCCCCGGCACCCCCGACACCGCCCTGTTCCCGGACATCTTCCTCGACTGAGCTTCCCTGCTGCACCAGCTGCCCCAGCTGCCCGAAGTCGGAGGCCGAAGTCGGAGGCCGAAACAGAGACCATCCGACGTCAGGGCCGCGTGTCGGGCGACGCCACGCCGCACTGAACTGGTTCGTCTCCGTTTTGGTTCGTCTCCGTTTTGGCGGGAGGGGGGGTGAGGGCGCGTGGTGTGGGTGTGGTCAGAACAGCAGGTAGACCGCGCCGAGGATGGTGAGGGCGATCACGATGCGGTCGAACACGCGCTGATTCATGCGGCGGGCGACTCGCAGTCCGAGGAGCGCGCCGACGACGACGAGCGGGGCGAGCACGGCATCCATCAGCAACACGGGTGTCTCGAACAGCCCGAGGCCCGCGAGGAAGGGGACCTTGATCACGTTGATGATGGCGAAGAACCAGGCGGACGTGCCGAGGAACACCTGCACGGGGGTGCGGGTGGCCAGGAAGTACATCGACATGACCGGGCCTCCGGCGTTGGCGACCATGGTGGTGAAGCCGCCGAGGGTTCCGTAGGCGCCCGCGAGGATGATGCCGCTGGACGGGGGAGCCACAGCGTCCGCTCTGCTCTGCCGCCACCGACGCCACAGGGTCACGGCGATCATCAGCAGCAGGATCACGCCGATCGCCCGACGGACCACCCCGTCGCCGGCGAGGGCGAGGAACGCGAAGCCGACCAGCAGCCCGGCGATCACCGCGGGAGCGAGCCGCAGCAGCGTCGGCCAGTGCGCGTGGCGACGGTAGGCGGTGAGGGCGAACAGGTCGCCGACCATCAGGAGCAGGAGGGTCGCCGCCGTCGAGGTGCGTGCCGGCAGCACGGCGGCGAACAGGGCGATGGCCAGGATGCTCCCGCCGGGCAGTGCCGTCTTCGAGATGCCGATCGTCACCGCGGCCACCGCGAGCGCGGCCCAGGCCCACGGGTCGAGGGCGATCACCGTTCGAGCTCGGCGACGATCGCGTCGTAGCCCCGTGCTGTGGCGAGATCGACCGGGAGCACGCCGTCCCCGTCGGGGATGCTCGTGTCCGCTCCGCCGTCCATGAGCGCGCGCACCACGTCGACGTAGGTGGAGGAACCGTCGCCGAGAACGATCGCCTCGTGCAGCGCCGTCCAGTTCAGGTCGTTGATGTGGTTCGGGTCGACACCGGCCTCCAGCAGGATGGCGATGGTCGAGAGGAGTCCGCGTTCGGCGGCGGGGATCAGTGCCGTTCCGCCGAAGCGGTTCGTGCTTGCGAGGTCGGCGCCGTTGTCGAGCGTCAGCAGGAGGATCTCGTCGTGTCCCCGCGCACCGGCGTACAGGTAGGCGGAGTCCTGGATGTCGTCCTTGGCGTTGACGTCCGCACCCGCGTCGATCAGAACGCGCGCCGCGTCGACGTGATCGGCCTTCGTCGCGGCGATCAGTGCGGTCATGCCCCCAGGTCCCCGTGCCTCGAGGTCCGCCCCGTCGTCGATCGCCTTCCTGACGGCGGAGGCGTCTCCGGACGCTGCGGCCGCGAGCAGATCGCGAGTGGCGTCGGTCATGGCGGGCTCCTGGGTCGATGAGCGCGGATCAGGTGCCGACGGAGGCATGGCCGACGTGCAGCCGGTCGCGGTCAAGAGCGCGATCGCGACGGCGCCGATCGACAGCATCCGTCGCGCACCCATGCATCCGGTATACCAAACGATGGGGAGTGTGCGGTGCTCGATCGCGTGGTGTCACTCGCGCGTGGCGGTGAGGGCCGCGGCGAATCGTGCGGCGCGCTGCTCGATATCGGTCCAGTCGGCGTTCTTGATCGACGCGCCGTTCGCGAGGTCTCCGCCCGCACCGACCGCGACCGCTCCGGCGGCGAACCAGGCGGCGAGGTTGTCGGGGTTCACGCCACCGGTGGGCATCAGCGGGGCGTCGGGGAACGGTCCGCGCAGGGCGCCGAGGTACGACGGGCCACCGAGCGATGCGGGGAAGATCTTCACGACGTCGACGCCGAGCTCGAGTGCGCCCATGACCTCGGTCGGGGTCATGGCGCCGGTCATCACGACCCGGCCCGTGTCGAGCATGCTGCGCGTGAGGTGCGGCAGGGTGCCGGGGCTCACGAGGAACTCGGCTCCCGCGTCTGCAGCCTGCTCGGCCTGCGCGGCCGTGGTGACGGTGCCGGCCCCGACGTAGGCGGCGTCGCCGTGGCGGGTGATGAGCTCGCGGATGACGGCGGGGGCGTCGGGAGTGGAGAAGGTCACCTCGATGCCCGTGACCCCGCCGCGGATGATCGCCTCCGAGGCCTCGAGGGCCAGTTCAGGGGAGGGGGCGCGGAGGACGGCGAGGATGCCGGTCGTGCGGGCGCGGTCGAGACGGTCGGGCATGGGGCTCCTTCATCGGGCGGGCTCGTCCATTCTCCTGGGCGCAGCCTGTAATGACAACTCGATCAGGACGTGTGGGTGTGCGGCCAGGCGTCGATCACGTTCTTGGACTCCTTGAGTCCGAGCCCCGTGTGCTCGCGGAGGGTCTTGATCGCCGCGATGGCCGAGCCGCCCGCGACCTGCGCGTCGATCGTGGAGGCCACCGACGGCGGCAGCGAGGCGCGGACCGACGACGGGGTCGCGGTGATCGACGAATGCGGCGCGGTCGTGTGAGAGACGGCTGCGGGGTGCGGAGCCGTCGTGCTGACCGACCAGTGCTCGATACGGTCCTTCGCGTCTTTGAGCGAGACGCCGGAGTGATCGCGGTAGAGCTTGATGGCGTGGATCTTCTGACCCGCCACCACGAGGCGGTCGACCTCGGCGACGACCTCCGGGGTCAGCCCTGGAGTCGCAGCGGCGGAGGCGGAAGGGGCGGTGTGCGGGGCGGTGGAGAACCCCGGGGGATCCGGGAGTTTCGGGCGCATCCCCCGGACGGCCACGGCGAGGACGGCGACGACCACGATCAGGCCGACGACGATCGCGATGATCCACAGCACGGCATCCATGGCCTCAGTCTAGGGAGGCAGCCGCTCGCGCCCGGGGTCTTCCCATCCGCCACCGCGTACCCTGGAAGGTATGACCGAGACTCCCCGCACGCGCGAGACGCGCCCCGCAGCACCCGCGTCGTCGCGTTCGGGGGCCGTCCGCGAGACCAAGAAGCCGCAGGTGCGCCCTGCGACCGAGGGCTGGACGCAGCAGAAGGATGCCGAAGGGCGCCCGCTCCTGCAGTTCGCGAGCCCCAAGCGCGGGAAGCCCCCCGTGCACCTCGCCGACCTCACCCCGGCCGAGCGCATCGACAGGGTGAAGGAGCTCGGCCTGCCCGGCTTCCGTGCGAAGCAGCTCGCGACGCATTACTTCCGGCACTACACGTCGGACCCCGAGCAGATGACCGACCTCCCCGCGGACACCAGGGAGCAGCTCGTCGCCGGGATGCTGCCGCCGCTGCTCACCGAGGTGCGACGCCTCGAGACCGACCGCGGTGACACGATCAAGTTCCTGTGGCGCCTGCACGACGGGGCCCTGGTCGAATCGGTGCTCATGCGCTACCCCGGCCGCATCACGCTGTGCGTGTCGAGCCAGGCAGGCTGCGGCATGAACTGCCCGTTCTGCGCGACCGGACAGGCGGGACTGACCCGCAACATGTCGACCGCCGAGATCATCGAGCAGATCGTGCGGGCCAACCGGCTGATCGCCGAGGGTGGCCTGGGCGGCAAGAAGGCCGACGACCACAGCATGGAGCGTGTCTCGAACATCGTCTTCATGGGCATGGGTGAGCCGCTCGCCAACTACAAGCGCGTGATGGACGCCGTGCGCACGATGGTCGCCCCGCAGCCCGACGGCCTCGGCATGAGCGCTCGCGGCATCACGGTCTCGACCGTCGGCCTGGTACCCGCGATCAAGAAGCTCGCCGATGAGGGCATCCCGGTCACTTTCGCCCTCTCGCTGCACGCCCCGGACGACCATCTGCGCGACGAGCTCATCCCGGTGAACTCGCGGTGGAAGGTCGGCGAGGCCCTCGACGCGGCCTACGACTACTACGCCAAGACGGGTCGTCGCGTCTCGATCGAGTACGCGCTGATCAAGGACATGAACGACCACGCCTGGCGCGCCGACCTGCTGGCGGACAAGCTCAACCAGCGCGGACGCGGGTGGGTGCACGTGAACCCGATCCCGCTCAACCCGACCCCCGGCTCCATCTGGACGTCGTCGGACAAGGATGTGACGGACGAGTTCGTGCGCAGGCTCAACGACGCCGGCATCCCGACGACCCTCCGCGACACCCGCGGCAAGGAGATCGACGGGGCGTGCGGTCAGCTCGTCGCCACGACCGAGGACGAGGCGGCTTCCGCCGCACTGGCCTGAGGCGTCGAGTCGGCCTGAGGCGTCGAGTCGGCCCGAGGCGTCGAGTCGGCCTGAGGGATGCCGTCGCGGCGTCCGTCAGCGGCGCCGAGTCGTTCGGCGCGGTCGAGCCACCGGGTGATGGTCGCGGGCGTCGCATCCTTGACGCCGAGCATGCGATGGGTGCGCACCGAGCGGATCCCGCAGAAGCGCATCGTTCCGCGGGCGACGTGGGTCTGCGCGGGCAGTCCCGTGAACGGTGCGAAGAACCAGGGCGTGTCCGCGAGCAGCAGCAGCCGGCCGTGCCGCGCCGGCAGCAGCCCGTCGGGGAGCCCGAGCTTGTTGTAGCGGTACTCCTGCTGCGGTAGCAGGGCCCTGTCGAAGAAGCCCTTGAGCAGCGCCGGGACGGAGCCCCACCACAGCGGCGTCGCGATGACCACGGTATCGGCCTCCTGCAACGCACGCTTCGCGTCGACGAGGTCGGGCTCCAGCGTCATGCGCTCGCGGTAGCCGAAGCGCAGGCTCGGGTCGAAGTCGAGGTCCCGCAGGGCGAGTACGCGTGCGTCACCGTGCCCCGCCGCATAGCGCTGCGCGAGCGACGCGGTCAGGGAGCGGGCGTCGGGGTGGCCGTCGATCACGAGAGCGGGCATGGCTGATTCCTATCTGGACAGTGTCAAGCTGGTGGACACTGTCAAGATAGGAGAGGATGTTGCTCATGTCAAGTTCGAAGGACGGCTATCACCACGGCGATCTCGCCCGTGCGCTCGAGGACGCGGCGATGCAGCTGCTGGAGCGCATGCCCGCGGCCGAGATCAGCCTGCGCGAGGTCGCACGGGCCGCGAACGTGAGCCACAACGCCCCGTACCACCACTTCTCCGACCGGCTCGGACTGCTCAAGGCGATCGCCGAACGCAGCATGGCCGACCTCCTCGAACAGGTGCGTACGGCGACCGAGTCCGCGTCGACGCCCGAGGCCGCGCTCACCGCCGGCGGCGGCGCATACATCCGCTTCGCCGTCGAGCATCCGCATGCGTTCGACGCGGTGTACGACCCCACGGTCTGCATCCCCGGCTCGCCCACGGCCACGATGGCCCCGCTGATCGACGGACTCGAAGCCGTGCTCGCCCAGGCAGCCGTCGCCGCCGGCCTCGATCGTCCGACCGATGCGGTGGCGCTGTGGGGGCTGATCCACGGGCTGGGCACCCTCGCCGCCGCCGGCCACTTCACCCTCGACGCGGCGCTCGCGACCTACGCTGCCGCGCTCGACCGGCTGCTCTGACGCCGCTCCGGTCGCGATATGACACCCGAATGGCCGCAGATGGCTGGAATATCGCGACGGGAGCAGCCAACCTGAGAGGCCGCAAAGGACTCTTCCACGTTTTCCACAGGCGATCTTTCGTAGATTGTTCGAATGCCCTATTCCGCCCATCGACCGGGTCGTTACGACTCGCAGGGTCGGATCATCCTCGACAGCGAACCCGACGCCGTCACGGATGACCTCGACTTCCTGCGCGAGTTCGAGCCCACCGGACCCGAAGACGCCGCCCGAGACGCGTCCTCGTCCGAGGCGACCCCGATCGCCGACGCCGTCACCGCAGAAGAGACCGCAGAGCCCGCCCCGGACGCATCCGCCCCGGTCAAGCCCGCACGTGCGCCCCGTGTCCGCCGGCCCCGCAAGAAGCGCGAACCCCGCGCTCCCGGCTCGCGCGCTCGCACCCTCGCGATCCTCGGCGGTGCGGAGGGCGAGATCCTCGACCGTGTCCCCGGTGAGACGCCCCGCTTCGTGCAGATGTTCTTCGTGCTCGCAGGCACCGCTCTGGTGTCCGCGATCTCGATGCTCTTCGCCCTGACCACCGGTGTGCAGGCGGCCGTCTGGCTGGCCGTGCCGCTGGCGCTGGTCTGGGCGCTCATCATCTTCAACCTCGACCGCTTCCTCACCTCGACCATGAGCTCGACGAGGAACGTCTGGCGCCTCATCGGGCTCGCGATCCCGCGTGTGATCATGGCTGCGATCATCGGCTTCGTCGTGGCAGAGCCGCTCGTGCTGCAGATCTTCCACAACGACATCGCCCGCGAGGTCGCCTCCACCAACATCACTCAGTCGCAGTCCGACCAGGAGGCTCTCGAGTCCGGTCCGGAGAAGATCGCGCTCGACGCGGCCTCCGCCAAGGTCGCCGAGCTCGAGAACCAGGCGGCCACGGGCATCGTCGCAGGAACCGACTCCTCGTCGGCCACCGAGTCGGCGGCTCAGGCCACGGTCGATGACGTCACCGCGAAGATGACCGCCCAGCAGGCCGTGATCGATCAGGCTCGGGTGCTGTATCAGTGCGAGCTGACCGGTGAAGGCGCCGGCACTGTTCCCGGCTGCACCGGCGTCAACGGCCAGGGTGCCAGCTCCGATGCCGCCAAGGCCCAGCTCGCCGAAGCACAGCAGACCTACGACGCGCTCGCCGCACAGCTGCGCACCGCGAACGAGGAGCTCGCCGCCGCCGGCACCGCGGCCAAGGAGAACACCACCTCGTCCGAGGCGCAGAACCGTGAGCAGGCGAAGTCGCAGCTGCCGACGGCTCGTGACTCCTACGATCAGGCGCTCGCCGCGTACAACGCGCGCGCCGATGCCGTGGCGCAGGGCAACGCGGGAGCGGTCGGCCTGCTCAGCCAGATCAGCGGACTGAACCGACTCAGCGAGAAGGAGCCCACGATCCTGTGGGCGCACATCCTGATCGCGGCCCTGTTCTTCATGATCGAGCTGCTGCCGGTGCTGGTCAAGGTGCTCACGAGCTATGGCGACCCGAGTCTCTACGAGAAGGCCGCCGCGATCCGCAAGCAGGTCGCCCTCGACAAGGTGACGGCTGAGGGGTTCCGCGACCGTGCGCAGATCGTGACGGATCAATCCCAGGAGATACAGGCGGAGTCCGGTTCCGGCGAGCCGCAGACGCGCGCGGAACGTCGGGAGGCGGCCGAGGCGCAGGAGCGGGAACGGGCGGAGAAGCGCGCGCAGGCGCAGACGCTCGAGGAGCAGGAGCAGCTGGTTCGTCCGACGATCGGCTGAGCTGAGCCACGCGGCAGGGAGCCGGTCGGCTGGTGCTCAGAGGAGCTGAGGAATCCGCTCCGACATCGGTGGTGCCTGCTCTGGTTCGATGTCGCGGATCCGGGTGGTTCGGAGCGCCGGGTCGTCGCGGACGGCGACGGCGATGGAGCGGATCAGCGCCACGGTGGACGGTGTGCGTGCCCAGTGCGCTCCTGTGATCAGCGCCTCGATCGCCGGAAGCGCCGCGTTCGCCGTGTCGGTCTCGCCGGACGACCATATCCGCATCCCGTTCACCGCGCCCGACGATGTGCTGGAGGAGGGCACCCGCCGTCTCGGTGGGGCGTGGCGCGAGTATCGGGAGACTCTCGGGATGCGTTCCTAGGATGACCCGCATGACCCGCATGACACGGATGCAGCGCCGGACTCTGTGGATCTCGATCGTCGGTGTGCTCGCCGTCCTCGCCTACGCCGCGTTCGCCGCCGTGCAGATCCTCGTGCTCAACCCGCTCGCCGCAGCCCCTGGTCGAACGCTCGACGAGATTCGTTTCGCGATGTCGGAAGCCGGGGAGAGCCTGATGCCGGGTCAGGCTCTTCTCGTCCTCGGCATCGGCGTCGCACTCGCCGTGGTGCTCGCGGTCGTCGCGGTCCGCACGGGCGCGCACCCGCTCGTCCCCGTGATGGGATTCCTGGCCTTGCTGATGCTCGGTGCGATCGGCTACTTCGCGGCCTCGTTCGGTGCCGGCATGGGGCTCGCCGACGCCTTCGGCATCAGCGGCGGCGACTACTCGCCCTGGGCTGTGCCGCTCTATGTCGTGAGTGTGCTCTCGGGGATCGTGCTCGTCGCTGTGGGGGCCGTGGTCTCCGCGCGCCGAAGCGGTGCCGCAGCGCCCGACTGAGGCCGTCCGCCTCCATCCGGCCCCGCCGGCGCGGGCAGCCAGTAGCGTTGGTCCATGGTCAACTATCGCTATCTCGGCAACAGTGGTCTCAAGGTATCGGAGATCACCTACGGCAACTGGGTCACGCACGCATCGCAGGTCGAGGACGACGCCGCGGTCAAGACCGTGCACGCCGCCCTGGACGCCGGCATCACCACCTTCGACACTGCGGACACCTACGCGAACACGGCGGCCGAGGTCGTGCTCGGCAAGGCCCTGGAGGGTCAGCGTCGCGAAGGGCTGGAGATCTTCACCAAGGTCTACTTCCCGACCGGGCCCAAGGGTCCGAACGACACGGGCCTGAGTCGCAAGCACATCTTCGAGTCGATCAACGGTTCGCTGACGCGTCTCGGCACCGACTACGTCGACCTCTACCAGGCGCACCGCTTCGACTACGAGACCCCGCTCGAGGAGACGTTCCAGGCCTTCGCCGACGTGGTCCGTCAGGGCAAGGCGCTCTACATCGGCGTCTCGGAGTGGACCGCGGAGCAGCTGCGTGAAGGGCACGCGCTGGCGAAGCAGTTCGGCATCCAGCTCATCTCCAATCAGCCGCAGTACTCGATGCTGTGGCGGGTCATCGAGGGCAAGGTCGTCCCGGCGTCTGAGGAGCTCGGCATCTCGCAGATCGTCTGGTCGCCGATGGCGCAGGGTGTGCTGAGCGGAAAGTACCTGCCGGGTCAGCCGGTTCCGGAGGGCTCTCGGGCGACCGACCCGCACAGCGGCGCCGACTTCATCAAGAGCTTCCTGCAGGACGACATCCTCACCGCAGTGCAGCGCCTCAAGCCGATCGCGGAGCAGGCGGGGCTGTCGATGCCGCAACTCGCGATCGCGTGGGTGCTGCAGAACCCGAACGTGGCGGCGGCCCTCGTCGGCGCTTCCCGTCCGGAGCAGCTCGCCGAGACCGTCAAGGCCTCCGGTGTGAAGCTCGACGCCGACACGATGACCGCGATCGACGAGGCTCTCGGCGACACGGTCAACCGCGACGCCGAGAACACCTACTCGGTCTCACCGAAGTCCCGGCTCGTCTGACTTCCTGATCCAGACGCCGAGACCCATCGGAAACGCCGAGACCCACTCCCGCTGACGTGTGCGGGGGTGGGTCTCGGCGTTGGGCGTGGGTCTCGGCCGCTGGGTTACTCCTTCACCGCGCCGGCGGTCAGGCCCTGGACGATCCAGCGGCTGGCGAGGGCGAACATCACCATCGTCGGGAGGATCGTCAGCACAGCCGCGGCGCTCATGGAGCCCCAGTCGATGTTGAACGTGGAGATGAAGCCGTTCAGCGCCGATGGCACGGTGCGGTTCGCGTCGGTGTTCATCAGCACGACCGACAGGAACAACTCGTTCCAGCAGTTCACGAAGTTGAAGATGAACGCCGCGATGATGCCGGGGGTCATCACCGGCACGAGCACCCGGAACAGGGCGCCAAGGCGCGAGCAGCCGTCGATCATCGCCGCTTCTTCGAGCGCGTCGGGGACGTTCTCGAAGAAGCCCCGCAGCATGACCGTGGAGAACGGGATGCAGATCGCGATGTAGACGAGGATGAGCCCCGGCTTGGTGTCGACGAGGCCGAGGTCGGTCATCATCGAGTACAGCGGTCCGAGGGCGATGAACGCCGGGATCATCTGCGTCAACAGGAACGCGATGAGCACCGCCCCCTTGCCGCGGAACTCGAACCGCGCCAGCACGTAGGCGCTGAGCAGCGCGATGAGCGTCGCCACCGCCCCGGCTGAAACCGCCACGATGGCCGAGTTCGCCAGGAACGTCCCGAACGAGCTCTTCTCGAACAGGCTCGTGAAGTTGTCCAGCGAGGGTTCGCTCGGCCAGTACTCGATCGGGAAGCGGTTGATGGTCCCCGGCGACTTGAACGCGGTGAGCGTGATCCAGTACAGCGGGAACAGGGTGATCAACAGCCACAGCCCCAGGCCGACGACACGCACCACACCGCCCGCCGTGACACGGGGCTTCGGGCGCGGTGCGGCCTTCGGGTCGGGGACCGTGATGCGACGGGTCTCCGTGACCGAGGATCCGGTCCGGACGGATGAGGTGATGGTCATCGCTGCACTCTCCGCATCGCCATCAGGTAGAACGCGCAGAAGACCATGAGGAATGCCACGACGATGAGCCCGATGGCGCTCGCGATGCCGTAGTTGCCCTGCTGCGTGTAGTTGATCATCCAGGTCGTGATGATGTGGGTCTGGTTGGCCGGGCCGCCGTTCGTCATCGCGTAGATGATGTCGGGGAAGTTGAAGATCCAGATCACGCGCAGCAGGATCGTCAGCAGCAGCGTCATCGAGATGTACGGGATGATGATGGAGAACAGCTGCCGCACCTTGCCGGCGCCGTCGAGGCTCGCCGCCTCCAGCATCTCGTCCGGCACCGACTGCAGAGCTGCGAGGATCATGATCGCGAAGAAGGTCACGCCGTACCAGATGTTCGCGACGATCACGGCGAACATCGCGAGCTTCGGGTCTGCCAGCCACGGCAGCGGGGCGTCGATCAGGCCCGCTTTCATGAGCAGGTCGTTGACGACGCCGAACTCGGCGTTGAACATCCAGCGGAACAGCATGCCGATCAGGAAACCCGACACCGCCCACGGGAAGAACACCAGCGCCTGGTAGAGCCCGCGGAAGCGGAAACGCTTGCGCAGCGCGAGCGCGATGAGGAAGCCGATCACGAGCTGCGGCACGAGCGAGCCGACCACCCAGAGCACCGAGTTCCAGGCGACGGTCGGGAAGGCGGGATCCCGGAACACGGCGAGGAAGTTGTCGAAACCCACGAACGGCGTCGACGTCAGGTCCCACAGGTTCCAGTCGTGGAAGGCCATGCGTGCGCCCTGCAGCATCGGCCAGTAGGTGAACCAGCAGACGAAGACGATCGCCGGCGCGAGGAACGCCAGCAGCGTGAGCGCCGTGCGACCCCGGAAGGGGCGGCGACGCGATGCCGGGGAGGCCCCGCCGGCCGGCTGCTGCGGAGCAGTGCCGACGGAGCCTCCCTCATGAGCGGTGCGGGCCACGGATCAACCCTTCTCCGCGGCGTACTTCTCGGTCCAGAACGCATCCCACGAGGCGAGGAGATCCTTCGTGGACATGTTGCCGAGCAGCACGTTCTGCACGTCCTGGTCGGACTTCTGGATCCACTCGGTCCACCAGCTGACCCCGCGCGGCTGGCGCACGTTGACGTAGGTCTCCGGGTCCTCGGTCATGGTGACGTAGCTGGTCCACGGGCCGGACGAGTAGAAGTCGTCATCGGCGGCGGAGGCGATGATGGGCACCAGGCTGTTGGCCTGCGCGAACTCGGTCGCGGGCTCGGCGGACGACAGGAACTCGACCAGCTTGACCGCCGCCTCCTTGTTCTCGCTGTTCTCCGCGACGCCCCAGCCGGCGACGGCGAGGGGCTGCGCGGCCTTGCCGGACGGGCCGACGAGCAGCGGGGCGGTGTCCCACTGGTCCTCGGTCAGCGATGAGTCCTGCACCGTCGCGATGACCTCCGGGTCCTGCAGGAGGAAGGCCGTTGTGCCGTTCGTGAACCCGGCGACCATCTCGGGGTAGCCCCACGACACGGCGGACGGCGGCGACGCCTCCTTGAACAGGTCGAAGTAGTCGTCGACGGCATCCTGTGCCTCGGGAGCCGCGAAGATCGTCGAGCCGTCCTTCATGAGGAACGCGTCCTCCGTGTCGAGGCCGTCGATCGTGTAGGCCTCGATCGCCGCGACGACGTTGCTGTTCGCGTTCTGGCCGCCGCGGAAGGCGTACCCGTAGATGTTGTTCGACGGGTCCTGGATCGCCGACGCCTGCTCCAGCAGGTCCTTCCAGCTGTGCGGCGGGCCGTCGAAGCCGGCATCCTTCACGAGGTCGGTGCGGTAGAACAGCGACAGCCCGTAGAAGCCGTAGGGGACGAAGTAGCTCTTCCCGTCCTCCGCGACCGAGGCGGACTGCGCGTTCTCGGTCAGCGCGTCCCAGCCGTCCCACTTCTTCAGGTCGGGCCCGAGGTCGTACAGCCAGCCGTTGTTCGCGAACGGCCCGACGGTGATGTCGCGCACCTCGAGCACGTCGACACCCTTGCCGGACTGCAGCATCTGCTGGATCTTCTGGTCGGCCTGCTCGGTGGGCGGGGAGACGAGGGTGACGGTGATCTTCGGGTTGGCCTTCTCGAAGTCGTCGAGCAGCCCGCGCAGCAGCTCCGTACGGGCGGGGTTGGTCAGGCTCTCGACCATCTGCAGCTGGACGGAGCCGTCGTCGGAGGGGCCGGAGCCTGCGGAGCAGCCGGTGAGTGCGAGGACGGCGACGGTGCCGAATCCCGCTGCGGTCGTCAAGATCTTGTTCTTCACGATGTGCCTCTCGATGGGGGTGGGGGTGGGTGTTGCGGTCGGGTGGACGGACGGTCGTGCTCAGGGAAGGACGAGGGAGTCGGCCTGGCGGATGCCGGCGCGACGGAGGATCTGCGGGATGCAGCGTTCGACGAAGGCCTCGTAGTCGGATGCCTCGTTGTAGAGGTGTGCGGACAGCCGGAAGTAGCCGACGCCGCGGAAGCTCGTGAAAGCCGTCTCGACACCGACCTCGTCGAGCAGATCCATCCGGAGCGCGTCGGCCTCCTCTCTCGTCGCGCCCAGGCCGAGCGGGAGGCGCACGAGGCGCATCGACGGCACAGGGGAGGGGAGGGGAGTGAGGGGGTCCTCGTCACTGTACGGGCGCAGAGCCTCGGCGATCAGTTCGGCGCCGGCGTCGGCGATCTCCGCCATCGCCGTGCGAGCCGCTGCCCACCCGAACTCGCTCTCGATGAAGTCGATGGCGGTCGGGGTGGCCAGGTACGTGGTGGCGTCGATCGTGCCCTGCGTGTCGAAGCGGGAGGGGTACGGCTCGCGCGCGGCCCAGGAGTCGATCAGCGGCCAGAGCTCGTCGCGGTCGGGCGCCGTCGTGACCAGAAGAGCCGAGCCCCGCGGTGCGCACGGCCACTTGTGCATGTTGCCGAACCACCAGTCCCCGCCGGCGACAGCGGCCGCGTCGGGGACCAGGCCGGGGGCGTGAGCGCCGTCGACGAGGGTGCGCACGCCGTGTTCGGCTGCGGCGTCGGCGATACGTCGGGTGGGCAGGAGGCGGGCGGTCGGCGAGGTGATCTGGTCGACGACGATCAGTCGGGTACTCGACCTGAGCTCGTCGGCGAAGAGCTGCACGATCTCGTCATCGGAGGCGAGCAGCGGCACCGCGACGGCGCGGACCGTCGCGCCGAAGCGCCGGGCGAGGCGTTCGGCGCCCATCGTGATCGCGCCGTACCCCTGATCGGTCACGAGGATCTCGTCGCCGGCGTCGAGTCGCAGGGCATTGAAGACCACGGTCGCGGCGGCGGAGGCGTTGGGCACGAAGGCGCTGTCCTCGGCGCGGGCACCGACGAACGGGGCGGTGCGCTCGCGGGCCTCTTGCACGCGCTCCGCGATGCGCGGGAACCACTCGACGGGGCTGAGGTCCGCGCGGCGGCGCAGAGCGTCCTGCTGCGCGACGACGACGGACGGGACCGCGCCGAAGGACCCGTGGTTCAGGTGGATCACGGACGGGTCGAGGGGCCAGGCGTCGCGCGCTGGCATGCCGGAGGTCAGCGTGAGCGGTGCGGGGAACAGCGGTGCGGGCATCGGTCCTCATCGGTGAGTTCGGGCGAGTTGTTGCACAACTTTGCCACAGGGCTGCCGATTCCGCTACAAAACTCCGCTGATGAAACATACTTGTCATACGAGTTTGCGGAAACACCGCCTTCCGACAGACTTCACGAAGAACGGCGGAGTGTCTGGAGGACGACGATGAGCGCACTCGACACGGCGCTGCACGGGCTGCGGGCCTTGATCGCGGACGGCGCGCTGCGGCCGGGCGACCGGCTTCCCAGCGAGGGAGAGCTCTGCGAGACCCTCGGTGTCTCCCGCGGATCCCTGCGCGAGGCGATCCGTACCCTCGCCGCCCTCGGGGTGCTCGAGACGCGACACGGATCGGGCAGCTACGTCAGCGAGCTGCGCGCCGCCGACCTGATCGGCAGCCTCTCGCTCACCGTCGGACTGCTGCCGATGGCGGGCGTGCTCGAACTGACGGAGCTGCGCCGAGTGCTGGAACCCCACGCCGCTGCACTGGCCGCGGCGCGCATCGACGACGAGACGGTGGAGTCGCTGGACCGCGTGCTCGACGAGATCGAGGCGACCACCGACTTCGAGGCGCAGTCACGACTCGATCACGAATTCCACATGGCGATCTCCGCGGTCGCGGGCAACGAGGCGCTGACCAGCCTCATCGACGTGCTGCGCTCGCGCTCCCGGGCGTATCGCATCTCC
The DNA here is from genome assembly GCF_040223885.2 of Microbacterium sp. WHRI 7836. Lineage (NCBI taxonomy): Bacteria > Bacillati > Actinomycetota > Actinomycetes > Micrococcales > Microbacteriaceae > Microbacterium > Microbacterium sp. WHRI 7836. The sequence continues at coordinate 3,273,883 of NZ_CP168171.1, read as the reverse complement.
GACCCCGAGGATGCCGCGGAGCTCAAGATCCACTCCGATGCCGGGCACCGCGCCATCCTGCGCGGCCTGGCCGCGGCGGATCCGGTGGCTGCGAGTGCCGCGGCCTCCGCGCACGTCGCGTACACGGAGTACTGGGTGCGCAAGTACTCCGGACTCTGACGTCCCCGACACCCAGCGTCGAAACCCATCGTTGTCGCCCAGACCCACGCCCAGCGGCGGCTTTCACCGTGGGTCTCGGCGCGGACCGTGGGTCTCGGCGGGGAGGGGGCGGGAGACCTCAGCCGAGGGTGATGTCGACCTGGATCTCGGCGGCGATGCGCTCGAGGTCGGCGCGCAGGGCGTCGAGGTCGACGTCGGCCGGCACCTTCGCGGTGACCGACGCCTCGAACAGGCGCCCGCCCGCCATCGCGGCATCGCGCGTCTCGGTGGCGAGCTCCTCGATGCTCAGGGCGTGAGCGTTCAGCACGCCGGAGACCTCGCGCACGATGCCGGGTCGGTCGTTGCCGAGCACCTGGATCTCGAGCAGCCGATCGTCGGCGGCGGCTGCGTCCGGGCTGCCGGTGAGCACGGCGAGGGCGAGCAGCCCTTGACCCTGGAGGCCGCGGAGCGCCGACGTCAGCTCGGCCTCCTTGTCGTCGGCGACCGAGACCTCGATCACGCCCGCGAACGTGCCGGCGAGCTCGGCCAGCGAGCTGTTCTCCCAGTTGCCGCCGTGCGCATCCACGACATCGGCGACGGCGGCAACGAGGCCAGGACGGTCTGCACCCGCGACGGTGAGGATCAGAGTAGTCATGCGGCCAGCGTAGCCCGCTGCCCTCACTCCACCCAGACCCCGGTCTCCAGGAACCGCTCCAGCAGGGCGCGGTGCGGGGCGAGGTCCCAGCCCTGCCGTGCGACCCACTCGTCGGAGTAGTAGGTGCCGGCGTAGCGGACGCCGCTGTCGCAGATCAGGGTCACGACGCTGCCGGTCTCGCCCGCAGCTCGCATCCGGGCGATGAGCTGGAACGCGCCGTAGAGGTTCGTGCCCGTCGACCCGCCGGCCCAGTGCAGGGTGCGTTCACGAAGCAGGCGGATCGCGGCGATCGACCCCGCATCGGGGACCTGGATCATCTCGTCGATCACGGTGGGCACGAACGACGCCTCGACGCGCGGGCGGCCGATGCCCTCGATGCGGCTCGGGCGTCCGGCCGGCGGATCCACCGTGCCGGCCCATCCGTCGTAGAAGGCTGAACCCTCCGGGTCGACGACCGCGACCTTGGTGTCGTGCATCCGGTACTTCACGTAGCGGCCGAATGTGGCGCTGGTGCCTCCCGTGCCCGCACCCGTGACGATCCAGGTGGGGATGGGGTGGCGCTCCTGGGAGAGCTGGCTGAACACGCTCTCGGCGATGTTGTTGTTGCCGCGCCAGTCGGTCGCGCGCTCCGCGAACGTGAACTGGTCGAGGTAGTGGCCGGTGCAATCCGATGCGAGGCGCTGCGCCTCGGGCGACATGTCCTCCGCGCGGTCGACGAAGTGGCAGGTGCCGCCGTAGAACTCGATGAGGTCGATCTTCTCCTGCACCGTCGAACGCGGCACGACGGTGATGAACTTCAGGCCCAGCATCCGGGCGAAGTACGCCTCGGAGACCGCGGTCGACCCACTCGACGATTCCACGAGCGTGGTGTCTTCGCGGATGCGTCCGTTCACCAGCCCGTAGAGGATGAGTGACCGCGCGAGGCGGTGTTTGAGGGACCCCGTCGGGTGCACCGACTCGTCCTTGAGGTACAGGTCGATGCCCCATTCGGGCGGCAGCGGGAACAGGTGCAGGTGCGTGTCGGCGCTGCGGTTGGCATCGGCTTCCAGCAGGGCGATCGCGGTGCTGGTCCAGTCGCTCATGCCCTCGAGACTACCGGGCGGTCAGCCGACCGTTCCGGCGCGCGAGGCCCCGCCCTCGCCGTCCACGTGCAGCAGCGAGGCCTGCGACTGCTCCTGCTGCAGCTGGAACTCGAAGCGCGACCGGTCGCCGCGGTGATACGCGATGAAGTACTCGATGGGCGTGCCGTCGGCGCTGCGGCTGATGCTGCGCAAACGCAGCAGGGCCGAACCAGCGCTGACGCCGAGATGCTGCGCCTGCTCGTGCGTGGCCACGGTCGCCTCCGCCGAGCGCACGCCGTGCGTCGCAACGATGTCGTTGTCGGCGAGCAGCCGGTACAGCGACGCCTCGGTCAGGTCGGCGCCGAGCGTCACCGAGCCCACGGCTTCGGGCATCCAGGTCGTCGAGAGCGACCACGGCTCGCCGTCGACGTGGCGCAGACGCTCCAGCACGACGACGGCAGAGCCGACGGGCACCTCCAGGGCGAGCGCGATCTCTTCATCCGCCGTCGTCCGCTCGTGGCGCAGCACGTCGCTGTGCACGTGGCCACCACGGCGCTCGACGTCGTCGTACAGGCCCACGAGGGTGTGCACCAGGCTCTCGCTGGTGCGGGGCCGGGAGACGAAGGTGCCCTTGCCCTTCACGCGCTCGACGAGCCCCTCGTGTTCGAGCTGGGCGAGCGCTTGACGCACCACGGTGCGGGAGATGCCGTAGCGCTCGCACAGCCGGTGCTCGCCGGGGAGCGGATCGCCGGGCTGCAGGCCGTCGCGGGCGATGCCGTCGATGATCAGCTGGCGCAGCTGGTCGTACATGGGCGCGGCGGAATGCCGATCGATCGCGTCGTCGACGATGGCCATCAGTACGCCACCCCCGCGTGCAGGATCACGTTCGCGTAGGGGGTGAACTCCCCGGAGCGCACGAACGCGCGGGCGCCCTGGCTGAGCTTCTTGAAATCGACGTGCGGGATGAGCTCGATCTCGAAGCCCTCACCGGCGAACCGCTCCCGCAACGCCTCGAGCACTTCGGGACTCTGCTCCGCCACCTCGGCCGAGACGGTGGCGCCCTCGACCACCAGCTCGGCGAGCACGGTGTCGAGCACGTCGAGGAAGGCCGGAGCCCCGGGTCGATACGCCAGGTCGATGCGCTCAGAGCCTGGCGGGATGGGCAGGCCCGCATCGGTGACGACGATCAGGTCGGTGTGCCCGGTCTCGCTGATCACGCGGGAGAGCGCGGGGTTGATCGTGGTGGCGGTCTTTCGCATGGGTCTCCTCGGTTCTCCGGATGCGCGGATCGCGGAGTTCAGCTCGCGACGGATGTGGTGGTGCGCTCGGCCAGGAATGTCTCGACCTCCGCGCGGTGGGGAAGGCTCGGCGATGCGCCCTGCTTGGTGACCGTGAGCGCGCCCGCCGCCGTTGCCAGCCGCACGGCGTCCTCCAGGCTGCTCCCGCTGGCGAGAGCTGCACCGAGATAGCCCGCGTAGGCGTCTCCCGCTGCTGTCGTGTCCACGGCGTCGACGGGGAACGGCGGGATCACGGCGGCGCCCTCCGCCGTCACGACGCATGACCCCTGGCCCGCGAGTGTGATGACCGCGGCGCCCACCCCCTGTGCGAGGAACCAGCGGCCGGCGCGCTCGGCCGAGTCCGCGTCCGTGACCTCGATGCCGCTGATCAGCGTCGCCTCGGTCTCGTTGGGGGTGACGATGTCGATGCTCCGCCAGATCTCGGCGTCGAGCTCGGCGGCAGGGGCGGGATCGAGGATGACCGTCATCCCGTGTTCGCGCCCCCGCGCGGTGATGTGCGCGGTGAGTGCGGAGGGGGTCTCGAGCTGCGTGAGCAGCACCGACGTGGTGGGAGCGAGAGCCGCGAGTGCCTCGTCGATCTGTGCGGCACTCAAGGCCGCATTGGCCAGCGGCACCATCACGATGTCGTTCTGCGCCGAGGAGTCGACGCGGATGTGCGCCACACCGGTCGGGCCGGGAACCGTGCGCAGGTGCGCCAGGTCGACCCCGGCGGCCGTGAGCCCGTCGACGACGAGATCGTGGAAGAGGTCGTCGCCCACGCAGCCGACGAAGCTCGTCCGTGCACCCGAGCGCCCGGCGGCGACGGCCTGGTTGGCACCTTTGCCTCCCAGCATGAGGGTGAACTCGTCGCCCAGGATGGTCTCGCCCCTGGCGGGGAGGCGTCCGGAGAAGGTGGTGACATCGGCCGTGACGCTTCCGACGATCACGACGCCGGTGCGATCCTGGGGGTGTGCGGGGGTCATCTCGCTCCTGATCTCCTTCGACGGCAGGCGTAGCCGACGCTTTGACAGACCGCGGTGGCTGTCATTACATTAGCCGAATCCGCACCTGTAACGACAGGTTGTCCGCGAGGAGACCCCGATGAACCCGATCGCGCCACGCCTGTACGTCGACAGCGCCGACGTCGACCGCGTCTCCCGCCTGCTCGCCGCCGGGGTGGTGCACGGCGTCACCACGAACCCGACGATCCTCGAGCGCGGCGGTCGCACCGCAGCCGACATCCCCGAGCTCTACGCCCGGTGGGAGGCGGAAGGCGCGCGTGAGATCTTCTTCCAGACGTGGGGAGGCGACACGGACTCCTTCCTGCGCAATGCCGAGGGCATCCGCGCGCTGGGCGAACGGGTAGCGGTGAAGGTGCCAGCGACCACTGCGGGTTTCGCCGCGGCATCGAACCTCGTGCGCGACGGCGCGACCGTGCTCGTCACCGCGGTGTACTCGGTCGCGCAGGCGCTCGCGTGCGCCTCGATCGGCGCCCAGTACATCGCGCCCTACCTCGGTCGGATGCGCGACGCCGGCCTCGACGGCGACCACACCATCGCACGGATGCAGGAGGTATGTGCGGGCAGCGACTCGAACGTGCTCGCCGCCTCGCTGCGTTCGGCCGACGACATCACGGGGCTGCGCCTGGCCGGAGTGCCGTACTTCACCGCAGCGCCCCACGTGCTGGACGAGGTGCTCTTCCACGAGGTGAGCGACAGCTCCGCCACCGAGTTCGGCGCCGCGATGGTGCGCCTCGGCGCCTGAGCGACGCCCCGGAGCGGATCAGCTCGCCGCGGCCTGACGCAGCCAGCGCTCGACACCCGCGATGTGCGCGGTGGCGAGCGAGGTCGCGAGGGCGGAGTCGTGCTGGGCGATCGCGTCGGCGATGGCTCGGTGCTCCGACAGGGTGCGCTCGACCGCGCCGGCCTCCGTGAGACCGCGCCAGACCCGCGCACGCACGGTCTGGCTGCTCAGGTGCTCGATCAGGCTCGCGAGATACGCGTTGCCCGACATCGCGACGATCTCACGGTGGAAGCGGATGTCGTGGTCGACGAGCGCCTCGATCGTGACGGCCGCATCGACCGCGTCGACTTCGTCACGCAGCTCGGAGATCTGCTCCTCGGTGCCGAGCGTGGCCGCCAACCCCGTCGCCTGCGACTCCAGCATCCGACGGACCGCGAAGATCTCGAGCATCGAATCGTCGTCGTGCATGTCGACGACGAACGAGATCGCCTCCAGCAGCAGGTGGGGTTCCAGGCTCGTGACATAGGTGCCGTCGCCTCGTCGCACGTCCAGCACCCGGATGACCTCGAGCGCCTTGACCGCCTCGCGCATGGAGTTGCGGGAGAGGCCGAGCCGTTCGGACAGCTCCTTCTCCGGGGGAAGCCGATCGCCCGGGGCGAGTTCGCCCGCCACGATCATCGCCTTGATCTTCTCGATCGCCTCGTCGGTGACTGCCATGGCGTCATCCTAGCGATTGATCGGATGTCTCCGGCAGGATGGGAGCCATGCGTGTTCTCGATTCACATCTGCACCTCTGGGATCCGGAGGCCCTGACCTACACGTGGCTCGACGGGCCGCTCTCAGGACGTTTCGCCGGGGCGGAGCTGGAGCGTGCCCGTGTGGCGCGTGCGGAGACCGAACGGTCGATCTTCGTGCAGGCGGAGACCGTCGAAGACGACTTCCTCGACGAGGTGCGCTGGGTCGAGGAGCTCGCCCCCGCGGCGGGCGTGATCGGGATCGTGGCCGGCATCCGTCTGGATCGGGGTACCGACACGGTGGTGCACCTGGAGAGTCTCGCGGCGGAGCCTCTCGTCGTCGGCGTGCGTCACCTCCTGCAGGACGGCCCTGACGGGTTGGCCCTCTCCGCCGCATTCGTGACCGGAGCGCGGGAGGTGGCTCGGCGCGACCTGGCCTTCGACGCCTGCGTCCGTGCCGAGCAGCTGCCCGAGGTGGCGCGTCTCGCGGCAGCGATCCCCGAGCTGCGGATCGTGCTCGACCACCTCGGCAAGCCGGCGGTCGGCACGGCTGCCGATCCGCTCGCACCGTCGGCCGAATGGGTGCGCGACCTGACGGAGGTGGCGGGCCACGCGAACGCGTTCTGCAAGCTCTCCGGTCTGCAGGCGGAGGCAGGGGGAGACTGGGCGGCGGAGCAGCTGGTGCCGTTCCTCGACGTGGCCGCCGATGCCTTCGGCGTCGAGCGCCTGATGTGGGGGAGCGATTGGCCCGTCTCGGCGATCGGTCCGGCCGAGTCCGCTGCGCCCGACGCACCCGAGCGCGAGAAGGTGGCCTACCAGCCCACGGCACGATCGCGCGGGGCCGATGTCGTCATCGCGTGGGCGGAGGCGCGCGGCCACGATGTCGACGCCCTGTTCTGGCGCAACGCCGAGCGGTTCTACCGGATCGACGCCTCGGCCTGAGGTTTTCGAATCGCGCAACCGGTCCGGACCATGCTTCGGATGTCCAGGGTGCGGATGGAGCCGGTTGCGCGATTCGAAAGCGAGGGGCTACTCCGCGCGCAGGCGCAGCTGGGCCATGCCGCCGTCGACCTCGATGAAGGTTCCGGTGGTCGAGCCGGCTGACGGGCCCACGAGGTAGGCGACCGCCGCAGCGACCTCGTCGGGGCTGACCAGGCGTCCGTGGGGCTGGCGCGCTTCGAGGGCGGCGCGCTCCGCGGCGGGATCGGTGGCCGAGTCGAGAAGTCGCCCCACCCATGGGGTGTCTGCCGTTCCCGGGTTGACGGCGTTCACGCGGATGCCTTCGCGCAGGTGATCGGCGGCCATCGCACGGGTGAGGGCGGAGACCGCACCCTTCGACGCACTGTAGAGCGCGCGCTGCGGCAGGCCGGTGGTCGAGGCGATGGAAGCCGTGTTGCAGACCGCGGCCGCCGGCGACTTCCGCAGCCAGGGCAGGGCGGCAGACGTGACGCGGGCGATGCCGGTCACGTTGACCGAGAGCACTCGGGCCCACTCGTCGTCGTCGTTCGCGGCGATGTCGCCCTGCGCGCCGATACCGGCGTTGTTCACGACGATGTCGATGCGTCCGAACTTCTCGCCGACGGCAGCCACAGCGGCGTCGACGCTCGCGCGGTCGGAGACGTCGGCCGTGAAGGCGGCGAAGGCGGGGTCGGCCGTGGCGGTGTCGCGATCGAGCACCGCGATCGTCGCTCCGTCGGCGTGCAGGCGCTGTGCGATCGCCGCGCCGATTCCGGATGCTCCGCCGGTGACGATCGCCACCAGCCCGTTCAATCCATCCAGTCCGTTCAATGCGCTCACTTCCGGGCCTCCCATGCCACGAACTCCTGTCGCTGACGACCGAGGCCGTCGATCTCGATCTCGACCACGTCGCCCGCGGCCAGGTAGGGGTACTTGCCCGACAGTGCGACGCCCTGCGGGGTGCCGGTGAGGATCAGGTCTCCGGGCTCGAGCGTCACGTACTGCGACAGGTGGTGCACGATCTGCTCGACCGTGAAGATCATGTCGCTCGTGTTCGAGTCCTGCCGCGGCTCGCCGTTCACGAAGCTGCGCAGGCCGAGCGCCTGGTGGTCGACCTCGTCGGGGGTGACCAGCCAGGGTCCGGTCGGATTGAAGCCGGCGGCGATCTTGCCCTTCGACCACTGCCCCCCGGAGACCGCCATCTGGAAGTCGCGCTCGGACACGTCGTTCGCGGCGACGAAGCCGGCCACGTGCGCCATCGACTCCTCCGGCGAGTCGAGGTACGCGGTGCGGGTGCCGATCACGATGCCGAGCTCGACCTCCCAGTCGGTCTTCTCGCTACCGCGGGGGATCGTCACCGTGTCGTCAGGGCCGACGACCGTGTTCGGCGTCTTGAGGAAGAGGATCGGGATGGTGGGCGGCTCCGATCCCGACTCGGCCGCGTGGGCGGCGTAGTTCATGCCGATGCAGATCACGGCGCTCGGCCGTGCGATCGGGGCGCCGACGCGCAGGGAGGAGGCATCCGCGAGCTCGGGGAGTTCTCCGGCATCGCGGGCGGCGGTGACGCGGGAGCCGAAGTCGCTCTCGAGGAAGGCTCCGTCCACATCGGATGTTACGGGGCGGAGGTCGAGGTATCGGTCGCCCTCCACGAGGACGGGGATCTCATTCCCGGGGGTGCCGAGCCGCGCGAACTTCATGTTTCTCCTGATCGGTCGGGAGGCCGCGACGAGGCGGCCGGTCTCGTTGACAGTATAGACATCGGATGTTTACACTCCAAGAGATCCGCACGGAGAAATCACCCGTGCATGGAGAGGAATCCCGTGAGCCGTATCGTCGCCCTCGACACCACCGACATCCGCTTCCCCACGTCTCTGAGCCTGGACGGGTCGGATGCGATGAACCCCGACCCCGACTACTCGGCCGCGTACGTCATCGTGCGCACCGACGCGGACGACGACATCGAGGGGCACGCCTTCGTCTTCACGATCGGCCGCGGCAACGACGTGCAGGTCGCCGCGATCGACGCGCTCGCCGGCCACCTGGTCGGACGCGAGATCGAGCCTCTGCTCGACGACATGGGCGGCACGTTCCGTGACATCATCGGCGACTCGCAGCTGCGCTGGCTCGGCCCCGAGAAGGGCGTCATGCACATGGCCATCGGCGCGGTCATCAACGCGCTGTGGGACATCAAGGCCAAGCGTGCGGGCCTCCCGCTCTGGCAGCTCCTCGCCCGCATGACGCCGGAGGAGCTCGTCGACCTCGTCGACTTCCGCTACCTCACCAACGCCCTCACCCGCGAGGACGCCCTCGGGATCCTGCGGGCCGCAGAGCCCGGTAGGGCCGAGCGGGAGCAGCAGCTGCTCGCCACCGGCTACCCGGGCTACACGACCAGCCCCGGCTGGCTCGGCTACTCCGATGAGAAGCTCGAACGCCTCGCCCGCGAGGCCATGGCCGACGGTTTCACCCAGATCAAGCTCAAGGTCGGCGCCGACTTGCAGGACGACATCCGCCGCTTCCGCAAGGCGCGCGAGGTGTGCGGCCCGGACTTCCCGATCGCGATCGACGCGAACCAGCGCTGGGAGGTGTCCGAGGCGATCGAGTGGGTGAACGCGCTCGCCGAGTTCCACCCCGCGTGGATCGAGGAGCCCACGAGCCCCGACGACGTGCTCGGCCACGCCGAGATCGCCAGAGGCATCGCCCCGATCCGCGTCGCCACCGGTGAGCACGCGCAGAACCGCGTCATCTTCAAGCAGCTGCTGCAGGCCGAGGCGATCTCGGTCATGCAGATCGACGCCGTGCGCGTCGCCGGGGTGAACGAGAACATCGCCAACCTGCTGCTCGCCGCCAAGTTCGGGGTGCCGGTCTGCCCGCATGCCGGCGGCGTCGGCCTGTGCGAGGCCGTGCAGCACCTGTCGATGTTCGATTTCGTCGCCGTCACCGGCACGCGCGAGGGCCGGATGATCGAGTTCGTCGACCACCTGCACGAGCACTTCGTGGTGCCGACCGACATCCAGGGCGGCTCTTACATGGCTCCCACCACGCCGGGCACGGGCATGGAGATGAAGGCCGACAGCATCGCCGCGTACACCTGGACGGGCGCGCATGTCGGCGTCTGACGGTGTGATCGTGCCTGACCGCCTGACCGTCCCGACTCTCGGCTATGGTGCCGCCAACGTCGGCAACCTCTTCCGTGAGCTGTCCGACGACGACGCGTGGGCCGTGTTGGACGCGGCGTGGGAGAACGGCATCCGCTTCTACGACACGGCTCCGCACTACGGCCTCGGGCTCTCCGAGCGTCGCCTCGGCGCCTTCCTGCAGACCAAGCCGCGCGACGAGTACGTGCTCTCGACCAAGGTCGGCCGGCTGCTGCGCCCGAACCCCGACCACGCCGGCGGCCTCGACACCGCGAACGACTTCCACGTGCCTGACGACCTCCAGCGCGTGTGGGACTTCTCGGCGGACGGCATCCGGAGGAGCCTGGACGAGTCCCGCGAGCGGCTCGGCATCGAGCGCATCGACCTCCTCTACCTGCACGACCCGGAGCGGCACGACCTCGACCTCGCGCTCGCCGAGGCCCTTCCGGCCCTGGAGCAGCTGCGCGCGGACGGCGAGGTGACCGCGATCGGCATCGGCTCGATGGTGTCGGAAGCCCTCGCGGCATCCGTGCGTTCCGCCGACCTCGACCTCGTGATGGTGGCCGGCCGCTACACGCTGTTGGAGCAGCCCGCAGCGGTCGACGTGCTGCCCGCGTGCCGGGAGACCGGGACCGGGATCGTCGCGGCGTCGGTGTTCAACTCCGGACTGCTGGCCTCGAACGAGCCGCGGAGGGATGGCCGCTACGAGTACGGGCAGCTCCCCGACGAGCTGTGGGACCGCCTGGTGCGCATCGCCGCGGTGTGCGCCGACCACGATGTGCCCCTGCCGGCCGCGGCGATCCAGTTCCCGTTGCAGTCCGAGGTCGTACGCTCGGTCGTGGTGGGTGGCAGTCGTCCGCCGCAGCTGCAGCAGAATGCGGAGTATGCCGCCCTCGACATCCCGGCCGCGCTGTGGGACAACCTCGCAGCGGAGGGGCTCATCCCGGCCGGCTCAGGCGTCTCCTGAACCACCCGACGGCTCGACGAGAGGAGCACTCGTGCTCGAAGGAATCCATCCCCTGCTGACGGGAGAGCTGCTGCTGCACCTCGACCGCATGGGGCACTCCGATGCCGTGGTCGTCGCCGACGCGCACTTCCCCGCGTGGGGTCTGGGCGCACGTGTGATCGACCTGCCCGGCACCACGACGCCTGAGGTGGTGGCTGCCATCCGCACCGTGCTGCCGCTGGACGACGCCCCCGGCCTCGATCTGATGACCTCGGCCGACGGCGAGGTGCTCGACGTGCAGCGCGAGCTCATGGCGGCGGCGGGCACAGCCGCGGACACGACGGCCTTCGTCGAGCGGTTCGCCTACTACGAGGTCGCGAAGACCGCGTATCTGATGGTGCGCACGGGTGAGACGCGCAAATACGGCAACGCGCTGCTGCGCAAGGGTGTGGTCGGCCACCCCTCGGCCTGACGAAGGAGCAAGGCCTCGCGGCAGCCAGAGAACGACCGTCTCAGCGACCGACGGTCGACTCCCGCACGATGAGCTCGGCGGGGAACGGCGTCGTCGCGGGCGGGGGTGCCGAGGGGTCGGCGAGCTGTGCCAGCAGGGCGATCCCGGCGGCGCGGCCGATCTCGTAGCCGGGCTGCCGCACGCTGGTGAGGGGGACGACACCCTGGTGCGCCTGGGCGACGTCGTCGAACCCGATGAGTGCGATCTCCTCCGGCACGCGGACGCCGTGGCGCAGGAGCTGCGTGAGCACGCCGAGCGCCACCATGTCGTTCGCGGCGAACACCGCGTCGGGCCGCTCGGCGGGGGGCAGGGCGATGATCCGCATGCCGGCCTCCAGGCCGTCCTCGGTCGCCAAGTGCGGCACTTCGACCGTCGACACCGTCGCGTCCGTGTCGGCGACGGCTTCGCGGAGCCCGGCCAGACGATCGTTCGACTGGCTCACCGCCGGGTTGCCGAGGAACAGGATGCGTCGTCGCCCGAGATCGACGAGGTGCTTCCCCGCGAGGCGGCCGCCGGCACGATCGTCGAACAGCACGGATGCGACCTTCGATGAGTCGGGGATCGGTCCCACCACGACCGAGCGGATGCCGCGATCGGCGAGCGCCTCGAGGCGCGGTACGACGTCGCCGAGCGGATAGATGACGATGCCCTGCACACGGTGCGCCTCGAACATGTCGAGGTTGCGTCGCTCCTGTGTCTCGTCGCGGTCGCTGTTGCTGAAGAAGAGCGACCAGCCGCCCTCGCGCGCCACGTCCTCGACGCCGCGCGAGAGGTCGTGGAAGTAGGGCAGCCAGGCATCGAGGAGGATGAGCGCCAGCGCCTTGCTGGAGCCGGCCCGCAGCTGCCGAGCGGATTCGTTGGGCACGAAGTCGAGCTCTTCGATCGCGGCCCGTACCCGCTCGCGGCTCGCGGCTCCGAGCACGTGCGGGTGATTGAGGTAGTTCGACACGGTGGAGGAGGAGACTCCCGCGAGGGCGGCGACGTCCTTGACGCTCGCTGGCATGGGGCTCCTTCATCTTCTTCGTCTTCGTCGTCTTCGTCGTCGCCGCGGCGATCGGGGCTCCTGACCGCGGTGGCGGCCTCAGGATATCGGAGGAGTTGCAACGTGCCAAGAAAGTTCTTGACACCGCTGCCGCCCCCGACGTAGCGTGACTCGCACACCGGACTTGGCACGTGCCAAGTCCGGGGCGGCGACGGTGCCGGACACCCGCTGTGAGAGGTCACATGAACATCGGCTGTCACGGTCTGGTCTGGACGGGGAATTTCGATGCCGAGGGCATCCGTCTGGCGGTGCAGAAGACCAAGGAGGCGGGCTTCGACCTCATCGAGTTCCCGCTGATGGATCCGTTCTCCTTCGACGCCGCGGTCGCGAAGGATGCTCTCGAGGAATACGGCCTCGACGTCAGTGCGTCGCTCGGCCTGTCCGAGGCGACCGACGTCACGAGCTCCGACCCCGTGATCGTCGCGGCCGGTGAAGCCCTGCTCATCAAGGCCGTCGACGTGCTCGCGGATCTCGGAGGGAAGCACTTCTGCGGCGTGATCTACAGCGCGATGAAGAAGTACATGGAGCCGGTGACCACCGAAGGGCTCGCGAGCAGCCGGGACGTGATCGCGCGGGTGGCCGACCATGCCTCCGAGCGCGGAGTGTCGGTCTCGCTCGAGGTTGTGAACCGCTACGAGACGAACGTGCTCAACACGGCGCGGCAGGCTCTCGCGTACGTCGCCGAGGTCGACCGGCCGAATCTCGGGATCCACATCGACACGTACCACATGAACATCGAGGAGTCGGATATGTTCGCGCCGGTCCTCGATGCCGCACCCGCCCTGCGCTACGTGCACATCGGCGAGAGCCACCGCGGCTATCTGGGAACCGGCACCGTCGACTTCGACGCGTTCTTCAAGGCGCTCGGGCGCATCGGGTACGACGGCCCGATCGTGTTCGAGTCGTTCTCGTCGGCGGTCGTCGCCCCTGACCTCAGCCGCATGCTCGGCATCTGGCGGAACCTCTGGAACGACAACGTCGAGCTGGGTGCCCACGCGAACGCCTACATCCGCGACAAGCTCGTCGCGGTCGAGTCGATCCGCCTGCACTGAGTCGGCGAAGGGCGGGAAAGATCAAGATGTCATTACAGGTCTTCCCAACCTCGTCGACGTTAGATACATTTAGATACAACTTGCGCTGCCCGTAGCGTAGGACGCAGAATTGATCCGATGTTTGCGGCGGAATGATCCGTCGACATCGAAGCAGAACCTTCAAGGAAGCAGGTGAGCGCATGAGTGGACCCATCCTCCGGGTCGAGGGGATCAGCAAAGGATTCCCCGGCGTGCAGGCGCTGAAGGACGTGCACCTCGAGGTGCACGCCGGCGAGGTGCTCGTGCTCGTGGGTGAGAACGGCGCGGGAAAGTCGACCCTGATGAAGATCCTCTCCGGGATCTACACCAAGGACGAGGGGACGATCACGTTCGAGGGTCAGGAGGTCGAGCTCACGAGCCCTCTTCAGGCGCAGGAGCTCGGCATCACGATCATCCATCAGGAGCTCAACCTGATGCCCGATCTGACCGTGGCGCAGAACATCTACGTGGGGCGGGAGCCGACGACGGGCCCGTTCCTGTCGGAGCGCAAGCTCAACGCCCAGACCGCAGACCTGCTGCAGCGCCTCGACATCCACCTGAACCCGCGGCAACTTGTCGGCGAGCTCACGGTGGCCGAGCAGCAGATGGTCGAGATCGCCAAGGCCCTGTCGTTCAACGCCAAGGTGCTCATCATGGACGAGCCCACCTCGGCCCTCACCGACACCGAGGTCGAGACGCTGTTCGTGCTGATCGAGCAGCTCAAGGCGCGTGGCACCGGGATCGTCTACATCTCGCACCGCATGGACGAGCTGCGTCGCCTGGCCGATCGGGTGACCGTCCTGCGTGATGGCACATACATCGGATCACTCGACCGGTCCGAGATCACCATCCCGACGATCATCGAGATGATGGTCGGACGTGTGATCGACGAGGGAACCCGTCCTCAGGCCCGCGAGCACGCCAACGACCCGATCGTCCTCGATGTGCAGGGGCTGTCGACCAGGAACCTTCTCAAGGACGTGTCCTTCCAGCTGCACAAGGGCGAGATCCTCGGGTTCGCCGGGCTGATGGGTGCGGGACGCACCGAGACCGCGAGGGCGGTGATCGGCGCCGACCATCGCGACGGCGGCACCATCGCGATCGACGGTCGCACCGTGAAGATCGCCCAGCCCGCCGACGCGGTGCAGCACGGCGTCGGCTACCTCTCGGAGGACCGCAAGCTCCTCGGGCTGATGCTCGAGCAGGACGTGACGTTCAACACCGTGCTGGCCTCGCTCGGCTCCTACGCCAACGCGATCGGCTGGATGGGCGACAGCAAGGCCAAGAACCGCACCAAGGAGTACGTGCAGCAGCTGCGGGTGAAGACCCCCTCGGTCAACCAGGTGGTCAAGCTCCTCTCCGGAGGCAACCAGCAGAAGGTCGTCATCGCCCGGTGGCTGATGCGCGACTGCGACATCCTCATCTTCGACGAACCGACGCGAGGCATCGACGTCGGAGCGAAGGAGGAGATCTACCGCCTCATGCAGCAGCTCGCTGATGCAGGCAAATCCATCATCGTCATCTCATCCGAGCTCCCGGAGATCCTCCGCGTGGCGAACCGCATCGCGGTGTTCGCCAACGGCCGCATCACCGGGACGCTCCGCAACGAGGAAGCAAGCCAGGAGAAGATCATGCAACTCGCAGCCCACGGGGAGGAAGACTGATGAGCGCTCCGCAGCAGCCCGGATCGTCGACGACGACGATCATCCAGACCGCCGTGAACGAGAACACGGACAAGAGGGACGTCGGCGCGTTCCTGAAGCGTCAGTTCCAGCAGTCGCTGGCGTTCGGCACGCTCATCGTGCTGATCATCTTCTTCTCGATCGCCAGCCCGAACTTCTTCACCTTCAGCAACATCGCCACGGTGCTGCTGTCGACGGCGGTCATCGGCATCCTCGCCCTCGGCACCACCTTCGTCATCATCACCGGCGGCATCGACCTGTCGATCGGCACCGGCATGGCGCTGTGCGCCGTGATGACGGGTGTGTTCGTGACCAACATGGGGCTGCCGGTGTGGGTCGGCGTGATCGGCGGCGTCCTGACCGGTGTGCTGATGGGGCTCGTGAACGGTGTGAACATCACGTTCCTCCGCCTCCCGCCGTTCATCGCCACCCTCGCGATGATGATGATCGCGGGCGGCCTCGCCCTCGTGATCTCGGGTGTCGCACCGATCTACTTCTCGACGTCGGCCCCCGACTTCAAGAAGATCGCCCTCGGCGTGATCATCCCCGGCATCCCGAACGCCGTGCTCGTGACAGCGGTGCTCGCGGTCATCGCGTACCTGGTGCTGTCGAAGACGCTTCTCGGCCGGTACACGTTCGCGATCGGCTCGAACGAGGAGGCCACGCGCCTCTCGGGCGTCAACACGCGTCGTTGGACGATCCTCATCTACATGTTCGCCGGAGCTTTCACCGGGGTCGCCGGCATCGTCATCGCCTCGCGGCTCGATTCAGCCCAGCCGCAGATCGGCACCGGATACGAGCTGCAGGCGATCGCCGCGGTCATCATCGGCGGCACCTCGCTGCTGGGAGGACGTGGATCCATCCTCGGCACCGTGATCGGCGCCCTCATCATGAGCGTGCTCGTGAACGGGTTGCGCATCATGTCGATCCAGCCCGAGTGGCAGAACATCGTCGTCGGCGTGGTCGTGCTGCTCGCGGTGTTCCTCGACTCGCTGCGCAACCGACAGCGCACCTGAGACCTGGACGGCGGCGAAAACCCGTGCCCGTCGTCGTCCTCCGGCCCCGGCCGACACCCCGCGGAGACATCCGCACAGGCACCTGGAATGTCCACAGCGCCGGCTCGTCCGGCATCCACACAGAACAAACCGAGTCGTACCCAAACAATGGAGTTTTCATGAAATTCGGGAAGAAGACCGCACTCGTGGCCCTGGTGGCCGCATCCGCACTGGTGTTCGCCGGCTGTGCCGGCGGAGGCGGCGACGTGATCGAAGAGGGCTCGAGCAGCGGCGGCAGCAGCGACGGCGAGATGTACATCGCCATGGTCTCGAAGGGCTTCCAGCACCAGTTCTGGCAGGCCGTCAAGAAGGGAGCGGAGGACAAGGCGAAGGAGCTCGGCGTGAAGATCACGTTCGAGGGTCCTGCCGCCGAGACCGAGATCGCGCAGCAGCTCGAGATGCTGACCGCCGCGATCGACAAGAACCCGGACGCCATCGCCTACGCCGCCCTCGACCCCGAGGCGTGCGTCGCCCCGCTCGAGCAGGCCAAGGCGAAGGACATCCCCGTCGTCTACTTCGACGCCCCCTGCAACGGCGACGTCGGGCTCAGCCTGTCGGCCACCGACAGCAAGGTCGCCGGTGCGCTCGCTGCCGAGCACATGGCCGACCTGATCGGCGGCGAGGGCCAGGTCGCCATCGTCGGTCACTCGCAGATCAACTCGACCGGTGTCGAGCGCCGCGACGGCTTCGTCGACAAGATCGAGGCGGACTACCCCGACATCGAGATCGTCGACATCCAGTACGGTGACGGCGACCACCTCAAGTCGGCCGACATCGCCAAGACCCTGATCGCGGCCCACCCCGACCTCAAGGGCATCTACGGCACCAACGAAGGCTCCGCCATCGGTGTCGTGAACGCCGTGAACGAGCTGGGCCTCGAGAAGGGCAAGATCACGATCGTCGGCTTCGACTCCGGCGCAGCGCAGATCAACGCCATCAAGGACGGCACCATGGCCGGCGCCATCACGCAGGACCCGATCGGCATCGGCGCGCAGGTCGTGCAGGCCGCCTACGACGCCGCCAACGGCGACTCCGTCGAGAAGTTCTACGACACCGGTTCGTACTGGTACGACAAGAGCAACATCGACGATGAGAAGATCGCGGCCGTGCTCTACGAGTGACACCGCAACGCTGAAGAAGCCCCTCACCTTCGGGTGGGGGGCTTCTTCGTGTCCGGACGCGGGCGGGGGATGGAATTCCACGATCGAGTCCGGGAATCGAGGTCAGGATCTGTCCGCGGTGACTGTCAGAGTGATCGCGACGAAAGGACTCACACCATGAGCAGCACACCCGCCCGCCCGGCTGGATCGAACACCATCAACCCCTTCCTCATGACCGATGACGCCGCCCGCATCATCGACTTCGTGATCGAGGTCTTCAGGGCGACCGATGTCCCCGAGGCCCGCACCGTCGACACCGACGGACTCATCCTGCATTCCGAGCTGCGCATCGGCGACTCCGTCATCACGGTCGCCGACCGTAAGCCGGACTGGCCCTTCACCCCCGGATTCATACAGGTGTACGTCGACGACGTCGAGGGAACGCTCGCACGAGCCGTCGGACTCGGCGCCCGTATCGTGACCCGGCCGACGGACTTCTTCGGAGACACGTTCTCGCGCTTCGCCGATCCCTCGGGAAATCTCTGGTGGGTATACGCCCACGTTCCGCAGGAGCAGACGTGGGACGCGGACGGAACGGACGCATCCACGTGGAACGGATCGGCGGAAGACGCGGGCGCGGACGACCGCGATGCCGCCGAGGCGGACTGGTCGAGCTTCACGTCACCCGAGCTCGAGTACATCCACGAAAGCCTCGTCGAGGCGATGGCGTCCTTGCGGGATCCTCGGCTCGATCGCTGACGGCGACGGATCGTCAGATCCGACGGAGGAAGGTGAGCTGCGACGAGGGTTCGACGATGAGCTCCTGCAGCGCGGTGTTGAAGGGGACACCGGCGGGGGCGGAGAGATGGGCGTGGAAGGCCGCCTCATCGCGGTAGACCTCGTACACGAAGAAGCGGTCGGGATCGTCGACGAGCCGGGACGCGTCGAAGACGAGGTTGCCCTCCTCGGCGCGCACGACATCGGCGAACGCACGCAGCAGGGTGGCCACCATGTCCCCGGTGCCTGGTCGTGCAGTGAAGGTGGCATGCAGGACGGTCGGCTCTGACACGGTGTCTCCTCGGGGCTGTCGGATGCGGATGTGGATGCCCATGTGCATGCTCTTGTTCCGGCCCATGCTCGGGTTCAGGTGGAGAGCGTCAGCAGTCGGGCCGGTGTGGTCGCGAGCATCCGGTGCACGGCTTCGTCGCCGATCGCGTCGCGCAGGCGTGGGAGGTAGCGCTCGCCGAGGTAGGCGAGTCCTGGCATGCCGCCGTAGGCGACGTACCGCGTGCGACGAGCCACGTCGCCACCGAGCACGATCCGGTCCCCGGCGCCGCGCTCCACGACAGCGACCGTCAGGGCGAGCAGCTCGGCATCGGAGCGGGTGCGGGGTCGTGCGAAGCCGTCGTAGCCGAGGTGGGCTCCGCGTTCCGCGAGGGAGACGTGCAGGCCGGGATCGGGGTCGCGGTCGGCGTGTGCGAGCACGACGCGGTCGGCGGACACCCCCTCGGCCGCGAGCAGATCGAGCACCTCGTGAGCCGCCGTGCCGAATTCCAGGTGCACCATGACCGGCGCCCCCGTCGCGCGGTGCGCCTCGGCCACCGCGACCAGCGTGGTGCGCTCGAACGGGCTGATGCGCCAGTAGTCGGCGCCGCCCTTGAGCATCCCGGCGCGCACGGGTGCGCCGTCGGGCGCTGCGGCGATGGACACCTCTGGGGCCTCGAAGAGCTCCGCGTCGTCGGCGGGCATGCCGCGTGTGATGTCGGCGATGAAGAGGGCGGCCAGACGGTCGGCGGTCCACACCTGTATCGGATGGTCTGCGCCGTAGTGGGCTTCACGGTGTCGGCCGGTCGTCGCGACGATGTGCAGTCCGGTCGACGCACTGATCCGCGCCAGGGCGGAGGCGTCGCGGCCGACACCGAAGGGGGTGGCATCCACCATCGCCTCGAATCCGCTCGCCTGCAGCAGCGCCGCCTCTTCGCCCGAGGCCTTCTCGTCGTCGAGCTCGTCTCCCGGCAGCAGCGGCGACACCTGGAACAGGTGCTCGTGGTAGTCCACGCGCCCGAGCAGCGCCGGGGCGATGTCCCCGAGCACCGTGCGGACGACGGCGGACATCAGCGCACCGACTCCGCGGCCTCGGCGAGTCGCTCGACGGTCTCGGGTGTGAGATCGAGCTCGAACACGTCGGCGACGACCTGCGACCAGCCGTGGATGAAGTAGCGCCAGCCGTCGACCACGTGCAGGTCGCGAAACGTGGCCTGCGCTTCGGCCTGATGGAGGAACTCGAGCGAGCCGCGGTAGTTGAACTCCCACGCGTACGCGCCATCGGGGAACACCACCGCGTCGGTCAGGGGGGAGCCGGGGCGGTCCTTCCCGAGTCCCGTCGCATTGGCGATCACCGAGCCGGCCGGCGCAGCCGCGACGAGGGCATCGGCTTCTTCCGGCGTCGTGGTGACGACGTATTCGATCAACCCCTCACGGGTGCCGTGCTGGCGGTGCACCTCGCGCAGGTGGTCGAGCTTGTCCTGCGTGCGGGCGGTCACTGTGATCCTCGACGGGGCGTCGGGGCGTTCGGCGAGAGCCCAGCTGAGCGCGGTGCCCGAGCCTCCGGCCCCCAGGATCACGACCGCAGCCCCCG
The DNA here is from genome assembly GCF_040223885.2 of Microbacterium sp. WHRI 7836. Taxonomy (NCBI): domain Bacteria; kingdom Bacillati; phylum Actinomycetota; class Actinomycetes; order Micrococcales; family Microbacteriaceae; genus Microbacterium; species Microbacterium sp. WHRI 7836. The sequence goes on along the minus strand of NZ_CP168171.1, from coordinate 3,254,140 downwards.
TGCGGGTGAAGTGGTCCGTGGGCAGGAAGTCGTTCAGCGCGAGGTCGACCGTGATCGGGTCCTTGGCCCTCCCCGACAGCGTCCGCCCCCGCTTGGAGATGCTGGAGATCTCGGAGCACGACACCGCGAACGGGTCGAGTTCGTCGAACAGGTCGGAGGCGGCGGCGAACACGTTCATCTTGTGCGTGGTCACCAGGGCCCCGCGGTGGTGCGGATCGTCGCGGATCTGCTCGACCATCGCGCGATACTGCGCCGGGTCGGCATCCATCGGCAGGTCGTGACCGACCAGGGTGCGCGTCGGCAGGTCGAGGATGTCGGCCCAGAGCGGGAACACCTTCATGATCGACGACGAGGCGGTGGTCACCCCGACGAAGCCCATGTAGTCGGCGGAGGCGGTGCCGGATGCGGAGGTCACGGCGTCGGAGGCGGTGGTCATCGGGTCTCCTCGGAGGCGGGGATCGGGACGGGATGCGCGGGCTCGCCGCCGGAGAGGACGGCGATCACGTCGGCGAGCGAGAGGGAGCCCATGTTGTCGACCGCCTGGGTGGTCTGCGCGCCGAGGTGCGGGGTCACGATGACCCGGTCGGCGAGCTCCGGCGCGAGCAGGGGACTCGCGTGCGCTGCGGTGTCCCCGTCGAGCGTGTCGGCCGCGTAACCGGCGAGCACGCCGTCGTGCAGTGCCCTGGCCACTGCGGCCTCGTCGACCAGGTCCCCTCGGGCGGTGTTGACCAGCACCGTGCCTGGCCGCATGCCGGCGAGGCGCTCCGCATCGACGAGTCGCTGGCCGCCCGGGGCGTGCAGAGTGATCACGTCGGCCGCGCGGAACAGGTCGTCGACCGAGGCGGGTTCCGCCCCGCGGGCGCGCACCACGTCGTCGGGCACGAACGGGTCGGCCGCGAGCACGCGCGGACCGAAGCCGCTCAGACGCGCAGCGACGCCCTGGCCGATCCGGCCGAAGCCGACGATGCCGACCGTGGCGGCGCCGAGCTCCCGTCCGCGCCGAACCCCCCAGTCGCCCGCGCGCACCCGGCGGTCGCCGTCCGGCACGAACCGCAGCGCGGCCAGCATCAGACTGACCGCGTGATCGGCCACGGCGTCGGCGTTCGCGCCGGGGGTGTTCGTCACGGGGATGCCGCGAGCACGCGCGGCAGCGAGGTCGACCGACTCGGTGCCCACTCCGTAACGGGCGACGATCTTGAGCTTCGGGGCCGCGGCGAGGTGCGCATCGGTGATGGCGCCGGTTCCTGCGATCCAGGCATCGGCGCCGTGCAGCAGCGACCGCAGCTCGTCCATGTCGTGGTGCGCGGGCCCGCGGAGGACGCGGTGTCCGGACTGCGCTGCCCGCTCCACCAGATCGAGGTCGCCGTCCGAGAAGGATCGGCTGGTGACGAGGATCACAGCCATCAGCGCGGCCGTCCGGCGAACCACGGCGCGAGGGCCGCGTAGGCATCCGTGAACCGCGCGTGCCGTTCGGCGTACACGGCATGGCGGCCGGCATCCGGGGCGAACTCGGCGGTGACCTCGCTGAGGGCACGTGCTGCCGAGAAGTCGGTGATCCCGAGCCCGACCGCGGCCGTCACGGCGGCTCCGAGGCTGTTCGCCTCCTCGACGATCGTGCGGCGACGAACGGGAACTCCCCAGACGTCGGCGAGCACCGACAGGTACACGTCGCTCTGCGCTCCGCCGCCGACCGCATCGATGCGGTCGATCACGGCGCCCGACGCGCGGAATGCCTGGATGCAGCTGAGCAGGTTGAACGCGGTGCCCTCCAGCACGGCGCGAACGAGGTGGGCCCGACCGTGGTGTCGCGAGAGACCGACGAATGCGCCACGGGCGTCCGGGGCCCACAGCGGGGAGCGCTCACCGAGCAGGTACGGGAGGAAGTAGAGGTCGTCGGTGTCGACATCGGCGGAGGCCTCGGCCGTCAGCCGTCCGGTCTCCGGGTGGGCGGGGTCGGGGGAGAGGGCCTCGGCGATCCACTGCACGGAGGCACCGCCGGCCTGCATGGTCGCCGTGGGCACGAACGAGCCGGGGACGACGTTGTCGAACGTGAAGGTGCGCATTCCCGGATCGTGCAGCGGAGCGTCCGCTGCGAACGAGATCCACGACGAGGTGCCGAGGCACACGTAGGCGCCGTCCTCCGGAGCGACCACGCCCGATCCGACCGCGGCCAGGGGGCCGTCGCCGCCGCCCATCACCACACGCACGCCCGTGTGCAGCCCGAGCGAGGTCGCAGCGGCATCCGTCAGCGCTCCCGCGATCTGCGTCGACTCGAGGATCTCGGGGAACAGCGCGCGGTCGAGGCGTGCGGCCCGCAGCACCTCGTCCGACCAGGTGCCGGCCGCCTGGTCGTAGGCGTTGGTGCCTGACGCGTCGGAACGGTCCGTCGCCAGACGCCCGGTGAGGCGCAGCACGATGAAGTCCTTCGCGACACAGACCCGGCGCACGCGCGCCCAGACGTCGGGCTCGTTGTCGCGCACCCACATGATCTTCTCGACCGAGTAGGTGGGGTTCAGACGGTGCCCCAGGATCCCGTACGCGCGTTCGGCGCCGATCGCGTCCTCGAGCTCGCGCTGCTGGGCTCCGGCTCTCGTGTCGGCCCAGATGATCGCCGGTCGCGCGGGCTCGCCCTCGGCATCGAGGAGGACGGCGCCCATCATCTGTCCGCTCACCACGAGTCCGACGATGTCGCTCGTGGGCGTGCTGGTGCGGGCGATCAGGTCACGTGTGGCGGCGACGACCGCGTTCCACCAGTCGTCCGGGTTCTGCTCGGCGACGCCGCCCGCGGCGAAGTGCGCGGGGTAGGCGACGGTGACCGAGGCGACGATCCGGCCGTCGTCGTGGTGCAGGGAGGCCTTGTTCCCCGTCGTGCCCAGGTCGTGCGCGATGATCATGGCGGCGCCTATCCCGCGTACGGACGCAGCTCGACGCCCTCGGGCGACCGGTAAGCCCGCGAACCCATCCCGTGCTCCAGCACCCAGCCGTAGTCGTGGCCCGCTCCACCCGGGTACACCGCGAGGAAGGAGTACGGCTCGTCGCCGGTGTTCACCGAGCGGTGCGCCCACCCAGGCGGGATGTAGCCGATCGTGCCAGGGAGCATGTCGAGCCATTCGGTGCGCTCGCCGTCGAACATGAGCAGTCCGCCGCGACCTTTCAGCGCCAGGTAGATCTCGCCCTGATGGTTCGGGTGCTGGTGGCCCTTGGTCATCCAGAGCTCTCCGCTCGTGTCCCCGGGCATGATCGTGGTGATCGACTGGGGCAGCTCGCGGTCGACCTCGGGCACGGGGGAGCTGACCACGGTGTAGACCACGGGGTTCTCGCCGGCTGATGCCGTTGCCCAGGCCTCTGCGTCGAGGAAGAGCCCTTCGAGGTCGGACATCCGCCGGGTGAGAGTCGGCCCTTCGGGCGAGAGCGTGAGCTTCTCGGCGTCGAAGGCGATCGCCAGGGGGGAGATCGGCGGGGCGTGGAACTCGGGCATCGGTGCTCCTCGTAACGGGTGCTGCGACGCTGCGCAACCTGTAATGACAGGTTCACCCTACCTGTTATGACAGGTTGCGTCCAGATCTCCCGGCCCTTCGAATCGCGCGAATGATTGGATCCGAGCGTCAGATGCAACTATTCGCGCGATTCGAAAGTGAGGCGCCCCGCCGTCGCGTCAGCTCAGGCTGGACCCCGCGACCGCGGCATCGATGAGGTCGGCGATCGCGGCCGGCTGCGACGCAAGGGAGGCGTGGCTCGCGTCGAGCTCGATGATCTGACGCGGGTTCATGCGCGTCGCCATGCGTCGTTCGTTGTCGGGATTGATCATCCGGTCGGCGGTCGAGACCTGGTACCAGGTGGGCTTCGCCTTCCATGCGGGCGCCGTCACGGTGTCACCGAACGTCGACCCCAGGGGGGCCTTCTGGGTGACGGCCATGACCAGCGCGTCGTCGGCGGAGAGGTCCTGGGCGAAGCTCTCGTGGAAGCGGTCCTGTGCGATCCACAGATAGCCGTCCGAGTCGGGGGCGATGGCGTCGACCGCGGCCGGTGGGTTCTCCTGAGTGATCTGCCCTGCGCTCTCGCCGGCGTCGGGGGCGAACGCCGCCACGTAGACGAGGCCCACCACGTTGGGCAGGTCGCCGGCCTCCGTGATGACGGCGCCGCCTTAGGAGTGCCCGACGAGGAGGACGGGACCGTCGATCTGACGGACCATCTTCTGCGTGCGCTCTGCGTCGTCGGCGAGGGAGGTGAGCGGGTTCTCGACCGCGTGCAGATCGTCGTAGCCGCGGCGACGGAGTTCGAGGATCAGGGGACCCCAGTGAGCTGCCCCTCCCCAGAAGCCGTGGACCAGGACGATGGCGGGCTTGTCGGACATGTTCGTCTCCTGTCTTTCGCGGTCGCTCGTGCAGTGCGCGCGTGACCTTCGATTGGTTCCTGGTCTGGAACCAAGAAGAGAGTAGGTTGGACTCTGGGGCAAAAACCATGACTGATGACCTGCGAAAACATGCCGATCCTGCATCGACTACCGATCATGCCGTGGATGCGCTCTCGGAAGCACTCCTGCACGCTCGCCTGGACGGGCGGGACGCGATGCTCTACGCGCCGCCCGCTCCTTTCCACGTGGACATCCCCTCGGGCGTCACTCGAGTGCACTTCGCCGTCGACTCGCGGCTGATCGTCCGGGTCGACGGTCAGGCGATGCCGATCGTGCTCGAGCCCCGTGATTTCGTGCTGGTCCGTCAGGGGCTCGCGCACAGCATCGCCACCGCCGATTCGACGGTCCCCGCCCGCGAGCTGGTCGAGTCCGACCGCGGCACCGGCGCGGAGGCGGCGCCGGGCTGGGTCACCGGCGAGTTCCGCGCGCAGAGCGAGCTCGGCGGCCCGTCGATGGCTGCTCTTCCCCCGGTGGTGCACATATCGTCGGCCCGGCCGGGAAACGAGTGGCTGGCGCTGAGCCTGCGACTGCTGCTCGATGAGCTCGGACAGCGCCGACCCGGCGCGTGCATCATGATCTCGCGCATCCTGGACCTGGTCTTCATCCATGCCCTGCGGGAGTGGTCGGCCTCCGACAAGGTCGAGCCGGGGTGGCTGGCCACCGCACTCGACCAGACCCTCGCGCCGGCCTTGGCGGCGATCCACCGTAGTCCCGAGCATCCGTGGACGGTCGACGACCTCGCAGCCCTGACGCACCAGTCGCGGTCCGCCTTCGCCCACCGGTTCACCGCCGTCGTCGGTCAGTCGCCTGCCGCCTACGTGGCGGAGCGTCGGATGCTTGCCGCCTCGAAGCTCCTCGAGACCACGGCGATGGCGGTCGGTGCCGTCGCGCATGCGGTCGGGTTCGAATCGGAGGCGGCGTTCTCGCGAGCCTTCCGCCGGCGCTTCGGTCGTTCACCGCTGGCCTGGCGGAAGCACTCCCGCCCGCGCATGGCGGGTGTCGGCGCGGGTATGTCGGAGGAGGCTCCTGCGCCGGCTCAGGCTCAGGGGTTGGCGTCGGCTCAGGATTCTGCGTCGGCTCAGGAGTCGGCGCGGCGCGCGCGGTAGGCGGCGACGGCGTTGCGGTTCGCGCACGTGGTGGAGCAATAGCGCTTCGAGCGGTTGCGGGAGAGGTCGAGCGCGATGGCCCGGCAGGTGTCGTCCTCGCAGACGGTGAGGCGCGAGCCCTCGTCGGCACGGATGACGTCGATCAGGGCCATCGCGGTCTCGATCAGGATGCGTTCGGCAAGGGGCTGCTCGTCCGCCACCGCGTGCAGATGCCAGTCCACGCCGTCATGACGGCGCAGCGCGGGGGTGAGGCGGGACTCCGCGAGGGCGTCGTTGACGTGCGCGGCCATCTCGTCGCGCGGCGCCAGCAGCATCGAACGGAGCCGGGGACGCAGTCCGCGAAGCGAGGCGACCTCGGCCTCATCGCGGTCCAGGCGGCCGGTGTAGGGGAATTCGTGGAGGAAGGTGCCCTCGTCGTCGATGTCGGTGAGCGTGTCCGGCTGCTCCGCCGAGTTCGCGAGCCAGACCGCGGAGCGCAACGCCTCTTCCGTGTCATCGGTGAAGATCATATTGACATGTTACAACGCGCGGGAGTAGCGTCATCGATCATGAGTACGGTGAGCAATGACGCGGTTGTGCACTCCGCCAGGGGTGTGCGTCTCGGGCTGCCGCTCGCCCTCGCCGCGGCCTTCGCCTTCGGCATGTCGGGCGGATGGGCGCGGGGGCTCATCGACGCAGGGTGGAGTCCCGGTGCCGCCGTCACCGCGCGCATCTGGGTCGCCGCCCTCGTGCTGCTCGTCCCCACGATCCTGTCGCTGCGAGGACGGTGGACGCTGCTGCGGCGCAATGCGGGCATGATCCTCGCCTACGGGCTGCTCGCGGTCGCCGCGACCCAGCTCTTCTACTTCCAGGCGGTCGCGGTGATGGACGTCGGGCTGGCGCTGCTCATCGAGTACACCGCCCCGGTCGCGGTACTGCTGTGGCTCTGGCTGCGGAGAGGGGAGCGGCCGAGCCGCAAGAGCCTGCTCGGTGCGGCGATCGCTTTCGTCGGGCTCGTGCTCATGCTCGACGTCCTCACGGGTGCCGACGTCAACGTGCCCGGAATCCTGTGGGCCCTCGGCGCCATGGTGGGCGCTGCCGCCTACTTCGTGCTGTCCGCCAAGGCCGACACGGGTTTGCCGCCCCTCGCCCTGGCCGGCAGCGGGCTCCTGCTCGGAGCGCTCGGGCTCACTGCGGCCGGCGCGATCGGCGTGCTGCCGATCGCATGGACGACCGACGACATCTCCTACCGGTTCGGCAGTGTTCCCTGGTTCGTCCCGGTGCTCGCGATGGGGGTGGTGGCGACCGCTCTCGCCTATCTGCTGGGCATCGCCTCGACGCGCATGCTGGGGTCGCGGCTCGCTTCCTTCGTCGCACTCGCGGAGGTCGTGGCCGCGCTGCTGTTCGGCTGGCTGCTGCTCGGCCAGCTCCCCGACCTGCTGCAGGCCTTCGGCGGTGTGCTGGTGTTGATCGGCGTGGTCGTGGTGAAGCTCGGCGAACCCGCCCCTCCCGACCGGAGCGGGGTTTTGTATACGTACAGTCGGCGCAGGGGGTGAGAGGAGGAGCGCAGGGCGGGTTTATGTATACACTGAGGGGATGAGTCTCGTCGCTGAACGCACCTCCGCGGGTGACCGCGCGTATGCGGCGCTGCTCGACGGCATCCAGTCCGGTGCCCTGCCGGCCGGCTTCGTGCTCGGCGAGGTCGAGCAGGCCGAGCGCCTGGGAGTGAGCCGTACACCGATGCGCGAGGCGCTCCGTCGCCTGATCGCCGACGGGCTCGTGGTGCAGCAGTCTCCGCGCGTCACCGTCGTGGCAGACCTCGACGCCGACGACATCCGCTCCCTCTTCGAGATCCGTCGGGCGCTCGAGGAATCCTCGGCACGCCTCGCCGCCGCCCGGGGCGACGCGCAGCTCTTCGCAGCCCTCGCCGACGAGTTCGCGCATGTCGACCTCGACGCCGTCGAGGGCCGAGACGCCTATTACGCGCTCATCGCCCGCTTCGACGCGGCCCTCGACGCGGCCGTCGCCAACGACTACATCGCCTCCGCGCTGCGCACCGTGCGCACCCACCTCGTGAGAGTGCGGCGGATGGCCAGGGACAAGCCGGCCCGACTCGCCGCCTCCGCCGCCGAGCACCGCACCATCGCGGAAGCACTCGCCGCCCGCGACGGCGACCTCGCCGCCCATGCCACGCACGTGCACCTGCACAACGCGCTCGCCGGCATCCTCGACTCCCTCGATTCCCGTAACAGTGAAGGATAAGAAATGACCGTCAGCCACCACGTCCGTGTGCACCGCAGCGACGAGAACCTCGCCAGGGAAGACCAGCTCGCCTGGAAGATCGCCGAGGTCGCCGCCGACCGGGTCGAGGTCGAGCAGCCCGTCGTCGACATGATCATCAACCGCATCATCGACAACGCGTCGGTGGCCGCCGCTTCCCTCACCCGTGCGCCGATCAACGCGGCTCGTGCGCAGGCGTTCAGCCACCCCGTCTCGACCGGCGGCGTCGGCGCGAACCTCTTCGGCGCCGAGCTCGACCACCGCACCAGCCCCGAGTGGGCGGCCTGGGCGAACGGCGTCGCCGTGCGTGAACTCGACTACCACGACACGTTCCTCGCAGCCGAGTACTCGCACCCCGGCGACAACATCCCGCCGATCCTCGCGGTCGCTCAGCACACCGGCAAGGACGGCCAGGCTCTGGTGCGCGGCATCGCCACCGGCTACGAGATCCAGATGGACCTGGTGCGCGCGATCTGCCTGCACAAGCACAAGATCGACCACGTCGCCCACCTCGGCCCGTCCGCGGCCGCCGGTATCGGCACTCTCCTCGGTCTCGACGTCGAGACGATCTACCAGGCGGTCGGCCAAGCGCTGCACACCACGACTGCCACCCGCCAGAGCCGCAAGGGTGAGATCTCCACCTGGAAGGCGCACGCCCCGGCCTTCGCCGGGAAGATGGCCGTCGAGGCGGTCGACCGGGCGATGCGCGGTCAGACCAGCCCCGCGCCGATCTACGAAGGTGAAGACGGCGTGATCGCGTGGATGCTCGACGGCAAGGACGCCTCGTACGACGTGCCGCTGCCCGCCGCCGGCGAGCCCAAGCGCGCGATCCTGGACTCGTACACGAAGGAGCACTCCGCCGAGTACCAGGCGCAGGCGCTGATCGACCTCGCCCGCAAGCTCGGCCTGCAGAACCCCGCGCTGCGCGACCCTGCGAACATCGAGTCCATCGTCATCCACACCAGCCACCACACGCACAACGTGATCGGCTCGGGCGCGAACGACCCGCAGAAGTACGACCCCACCGCGTCGCGCGAGACCCTCGACCACTCGGTGCCGTACATCTTCGCGGTGGCCCTGCAGGACGGCGGCTGGCACCACGTCGGCTCCTATGCCCCCGAGCGCGCTGGTCGCGCCGACACGGTCGCGCTGTGGCACAAGATCACCACGGCCGAGGATGCCGAGTGGACGCGCCGCTACCACTCCGAGGACCCGGCCGAGAAGGCGTTCGGCGGTCGCGTCGAGATCCGCCTCACCGACGGTGAGGTCGTGGTGGACGAGATCGCCGTGGCCGATGCGCACCCCCTCGGAGCGCGCCCGTTCGCCCGCGAGAACTACATCGCGAAGTTCCGTCTGCTGGCGGAGCCCGTGCTCGAGCCCGCCGAGATCGAGCGTTTCCTCGCCCTCGTCCAGCGCCTGCCCGAACTGACCGCTGCCGAGGTCGGCGAATTGTCGATCGTCGCGAAGCCCGGACTGCTCGAAGCCGCCGACGCCCCGAAGGGTCTGTTCTGATGCTGTACTCCCCCGTCACACCTGCCGAGAAGAGGCGCCTCTTCCGGGAGCGACTGGCCTCCGGGGAGCTGCTGCGCTTCCCCGGCGCGTTCAATCCGCTGAGCGCCCGACTGATCGAGCAGAAGGGCTTCGACGGCGTCTACATCTCCGGCGCCGTGCTCTCCGCCGACCTGGGGCTCCCCGACATCGGCCTCACCACGCTCACCGAGGTCGCCGGCCGCGCCAAGCAGATCGCCCGCATGACCGACCTCCCCGCGATCGTCGACGCCGACACCGGCTTCGGGGAACCGATGAACGTCGCCCGCACGATCCAGGAGCTCGAAGACGCGGGTCTCGCCGGCACCCACATCGAGGACCAGATCAACCCGAAGCGCTGCGGTCACCTCGACGGCAAGGCCGTGGTCGACGAGAACACCGCGATCAAGCGGATCCGTGCGGCGGCCGACGCCCGCCGCGACGAGAACTTCCTCATCATGGCGCGCACCGACATCCGGGCCGTCGAGGGGTTGGACGCCGCGATCGACCGCGCGAAGGCGCTGGTGGATGCCGGCGCCGACGCCGTGTTCCCCGAGGCGATGCGCACCCTGGGCGAGTTCGAGGCGATGGCCGAGGCGCTCGACGTGCCGATCCTGGCGAACATGACCGAGTTCGGCAAGAGCGAGCTGTTCTCCGTCGACAGCCTCCGCGACGCCGGAGTGAACCTGGTCATCTGGCCGGTGTCGCTGTTGCGCATCTCGATGGGGGCTGCCGGCCGCGCACTGGATACTCTGAACGACGAGGGGCACCTGACCTCGAAGCTCGGCGAGATGCAGCACCGCGCCGATCTCTACGATCTGATCGACTACGAGTCGTACAACCACTTCGACTCGGGCGTCTTCAACTTCACCATCACGAAGGAGTGACCATGACCGAGCCGGACATCAAGAAGGGCCTTGCGGGCGTCGTCGTCGACACGACCGCGATCTCGAAGGTCAACCCCGAGACGAACAGCCTGCTGTACCGCGGCTACCCGGTGCAGGAGCTGGCGGACACCCAGCCCTTCGAGGCGGTGGCGTATCTGCTGTGGAACGGCGAGCTGCCGACCCCCGAAGAACTCGCCGCGTTCCGGCTGGAGGAGCGGAAGCACCGCGCGCTCGCCGACAACGTGAAGGCGGCGATCGACCTGGTGCCGCTCGAGGCGCATCCGATGGACGAGGTGCGCACCGCGGTCAGCCTGATCGGCGCGTCCGATCCCGGCGCCGGGGGTTCGGTGCTCGATGCGGGCGGCAGCCCGGAGCAGAACCTCGAGCGCAGCATCCGGCTGTTCGCCGCGCTGCCGGCCATCGTCGCGTACGGTCAGCGTCGTCGTCGTGGCCAGGAGCTCATCGCCCCGCGCGACGACCTCGACTACTCGGCGAACTTCCTCTGGATGACCTTCGGGGAGGAGGCGGACGACGTCGTGGTCGACGCCTTCAACCGGTCGATGATCCTCTACGCCGAGCACTCCTTCAACGCTTCGACCTTCACCGCGCGGGTGATCACCTCGACGCTGAGTGACATCTACTCGGCCGTCGTCGGTGCCATCGGTGCACTCAAGGGTCCGCTGCACGGAGGGGCCAACGAGGCCGTGCTGCACATCTTCGACGAGATCGGGTCGGCGGACGCGGTGGAGTCCTGGCTCGACAAGGCCCTCGCGGAGAAGCGCAAGATCATGGGCTTCGGGCACCGCGTCTACAAGAGGGGCGACTCCCGCGTGCCGACCATGAAGGCCGCGCTCGACACCCTGGTGGAGCACTACGACCGCCCGGAGGTCGCGGCTCTGTACGACGCGCTCGAGTCGGAGTTCGTCGCCCGCAAGGGCATCTACCCGAACCTCGACTACCCCTCTGGTCCCGCGTACAACCTGATCGGCTTCGACACCCTCACCTTCACGCCGCTGTTCGTCGCGGCCCGGGTGACGGGGTGGACCGCGCACGTGATCGAACAGGCGGGATCGAACGCGCTGATCCGTCCGCTGTCCTTCTACGACGGACCGGACGAGCGGCACATCTCCGCCTGACCCGATCGACGAAAGGCCCTGATGCGTCGACCGCATCGGGGTCTTTTCGTCGTGCTTAGCGCGGTGGGATCCCCGCGGTCAAGGCGGTGCACCGAATTCCTCCTCGGAGTAAGACAGATGCCGGGGTGCTTCCGCCCCGCGCACGAAGGAGGGTCCATGTCCGCATCCGATGCCGCCGTCAAGGAGGTCAGGTCACTCGTCCCCGCACGTATGGACCGGCTGCCGTGGTCGCGATTCCACTGGTTGATCGTCGTCGGGCTCGGGTTCTCGTGGATCCTCGACGGCCTCGAGGTGCAGATCGTCGCCGCGAACGGATACGCCGCGACCCTCGGCATGGGCCCGGCCGAGGTGGGGCTCGCCGGCACGTGCTACCTGCTCGGTCAGGTCTTCGGTGCCCTCTTCTTCGGACGCCTCACCGATCGCCTGGGACGCAAGAAGCTCTTCCTCGTCTCCCTTGCCGTGTACCTCGTGGGCTCCGCGGTCGCAGGGCTCGCCTTCGCGCCGTGGTTCTTCTACATCTGGCGCTTCGTGGCCGGCGCCGGTATCGGCGGCGAGTACGCGGCCATCAACTCGGCGATCGACGAGATCATCCCGGCGCGCTACCGCGGACGTGTCGACATCGCGATCAACGGCACCTACTGGGGTGGTGCGGCGCTCGGTGCCGTGGCCAACGTGTTCTTCCTGAACACCGACATCCTTCCCGAGGACATCGGGTGGCGGCTCAGCTTCTTCCTCGGACCCCTCCTCGGACTGCTGCTCATCTACATGCGCCGGCACATCCCGGAGAGCCCGCGCTGGCAGATGACGCACGGACGCGAAGAGGCGGCGGAGCGCAATGTCGACGAGATCGAGGAGCGCATCCGCAAGGAGGGCAAGACGATCCCACCCGTCGACGAGAGCAAGGCCATCACGGTCAAGGAGTACGGCCGCGTGCCGTTCCTCGTGATCGCGAAGGTGCTGTTCAAGAAGTACCCGCGGCGCACGCTGGTGGGCATCACGATGATGGTGACGCAGTCCTTCCTCTACAACGCCATCTTCTTCACGTACGCGCTGGTGCTGGAGAACTTCTACGACACCCCGCCCGCTTCGGCGTCGCAGTACTTCATCGTGTTCGCCGTCGGGAACCTCGCCGGGGCGCTCATCCTCGGGCACTTCTTCGACACCTGGGGTCGCCGTCGCATGCTGTTCGGCACCTACATGCTCGCCGGTCTGATCCTGCTGGTCAGCGCCTTCCTGTTCAACGCCGGGGTGCTGAACGCCGCGACGCACACGGCGTTCTGGTGCGCGTCGTTCTTCTTCGCGTCGGCCGGAGCATCCGCCGCCTATCTGACGGTCAGCGAGATCTTCCCGCTGGAGCTGCGCAGCCAGGTCATCTCGTACATCTTCTCGATCGGTCAGCTGGTCGGCGCGATCGCTCCGGTGCTCTACGGTGCCTTGATCGGGCAGAGCGCCGAGAGCGGCGACCGCGGTCCGCTCTTCTGGGGCTATGTGCTCGGCGCGTCGATCATGATGTTCGGCGGCATCGTCTGCGGAGTCTTCGGGGTCAGCGCCGCCGGCAAGTCGCTGGAGGACATTGCGGATCCGCTCTCGCTCGTGGATTCGCCCGACGAGGGGGTCTCGCCGGGGAAGGGGACCTGAGCCGGCGCTCAGCGGGCCCGGAGCCAGCGGCGGATGCGACCACGCGCGTTCCGGTAGGGGGATGAGGTGTTGAGCGAGATCATGCGCCCCATCGTCCAGGTGCGGTACCACGGGGCGCCGTAGAGCTCCTGGTCCGAGCGACTCAGGACGAGGGCTTCGATCCGCTGCTCTGCGTCGTCGAGGCGTGCACGCAGCTCCACCCAGGACGCGTTCTCGTGGTCGCGGGAGAAGTGCTGAGCCAAAGCCCCGAGGTCGTTCCAGCCGAAACCTGCCGCCGGCAGCTCGTCGGGGAGCCCGGCGGCGCGACGCTCGTGCCAGGTGAGCACCTGCTCGTTCCAGCCGATCAGATAAGCGAGAAGGTCCGCCGGACTCATCATGGTGTCCTTGACATGACCGGGCAGCACGAGTTCGCGGGCGGAGTCCGTCGGCACCCGATCCAGGTCGGCGCACAAGCGCGCGTACTCCGTCCGGATCGCCGTGAGCAGGTCGTCCTTCGTCGCGGGGACAGCCATCAGTGCGTCCGGCTGTCCCGCGCGAAGAAGGGTCGGGGCCAGGCGCCCAGCGCGAGCACCGCCAGCACGGTCTGGATCAGGCCGGTCGCGAAGAAGATGCCGTGCAGCGGCGACCAGACGAGCATCATGGCGATCTCGACGAAGATCCAGATCATCATCGTCAGCCCGGCCGCCGCGTGCATCGCCCACGCGACGCCGAATCGGCCGAACTGCGCGACGAGAGCCAGCGCCTGCACGCCGCCGACGACGACGCCCAGGATGATCCCCGGCCAGACGTAGGAGTCGAAGATGCTGCCGTCGAGCCATTCGGGCGGCAGTCCCATCCCGCCGCCGACCGTCAACCCGACCATTCCGATCAGAGCCGACAGGAGGTTGAGCGCCGCGACGGTGGCGAGAGCGATGCGGAGGGCGCGGGGTGTCGATCGCATGGGCTCACCGTACCGGCCGGTGCCCGCGTGGCGCGGGAGCGGCGGGCGTGGAAAACCGATGCTCGCGGTCGCTCAGGAGCACGACGCCGAGCGCGCGGTCAGCGGGCGAGCCAGCTCCGCAGCGACCGGGTGACGAACGGGAGAACCCAGTACGCCATGATCGGCGTGAGCACGAGCGTGGTGACGAGCACCCGCAACCAGATCGGCAGTTCGTTCCATCCCGGAACCGGGCTCATCGCGTAGGTGAAGGCGAGGTTGACGGGGAAGAAGCCCAGCCAGATCGAGGTCGCCTGCTTCCAGCGCGGCGGGGCGGGTGCGACAGTGACCGTCTCGGTGGTGCCGTCGGAGGACGGAAGCGTGATCGTCCCGGTGGTCGGCTCGTCGAACCAGCCCTCGATCCCGGTGCGGCGCTTGGAGCGCTCGCTGCGCACGAAACCTTCGCCCATCGACAGCCACCATGCCCGCTCGGCCGACTGCTCCCACGCGGTGAGCGAATCCTCGCTCGCGAAGCGGTAGAGCATGTGCCAGACCTGCGAGTCTTCGCCGGCGCGCACCCAGCCTGAGCCGAGGAAGCCCGGATACTTCGTCGCGAGGTTCACCCCCGTCTGCACCCAGGCGGTCGCCTCGACGATGCGCTCGGGGTCGACTTCGCGGCGGATGGACACGGTGAGGGGTTCGGACATGGTGCGGTCCTCGGGAACGGGCGCCAGGGGTCGGGGCGCCGGAGCGGATGCGCCAGGGTGACGGCGCTTGGTCGATTCTAATTCGGTTGCGGGAGGTTCCCGGCCGGATCCGCCCGTGCACAGAGAGACCCCCGCCGACCCGATTCGGCGGGGGTCTCGCGGCGTGGGAGCCGCGACGGGAGCAAGAGCGCTCACCGTGCGCGCGGTAGACGTGACACCCGATCCGGTCTGAGTCTCTGTCCGCGCACCTGCAGTTCTACCCGGGCGAGATGGCCGGACGGTGAACGCGATGCGAACACCCAACACTGCCGAGGGCGAGGTCGATCCGGAAGATACAAGGATGTCCTAGTAAATGTCCGGTCCTCCGAGTAAACTCCCCAATGTGCCAACGGCGGCACGGAGGGATGTCACACAATGACTCGTACTATCCCGCACTTCGTGGGCGGATCGCTTCTCACTCCCGATTCGGGTCGCTTCGCCGACGTGTTCGATCCGAGCACGGGCGCTGTGCAGGCCAGGGTTCCGCTCGCATCGGCCGACGAGGTGCGCCGCGTGATCGCGAACGCCGAAGAGGCGCAGGTGGCGTGGGCAGCGACCAACCCGCAGAAGCGCGCCCGCGTGCTGCTGCGCTTCCTCGACCTGGTGCAACGTGAGATGACGTCTCTGGCCGAACTCCTCGCGAGCGAGCACGGCAAGACGGTCGACGACGCGAAGGGCGACATCCAGCGGGGGCTCGAAGTCATCGAGTTCGCCGCCGGTGCTCCGCACCTCCTCAAGGGCGAGTACTCCACCGGCGCCGGAACCGGCATCGACGTGTACTCGATGCGGCAGCCGCTCGGGGTCGTCGCCGCGATCACGCCCTTCAACTTCCCCGCCATGATCCCGCTGTGGAAGGCCGGCCCCGCGCTCGCCGCCGGCAATGCGGTCGTGCTCAAGCCCAGCGAGCGTGACCCTTCCGTGCCGGTGCGCATCGCCGAACTCTTCCTCGAGGCGGGCCTGCCCGCCGGCGTCCTCAACGTGGTGCACGGCGACAAGGAGGCGGTCGACACGCTGCTCACCGACGACCGCATCCGCGCGGTCGGCTTCGTCGGGTCCACGCCCATCGCGGAGTACATCTACGCGACGGCCGCAGCCCACGGCAAGCGCGCACAGTGCTTCGGCGGTGCCAAGAACCACATGATCGTGATGCCGGATGCCGACCTCGACCAGGCCGTCGACGCGCTGATCGGCTCCGGCTACGGCTCGGCGGGCGAACGCTGCATGGCCATCTCGGTCGCCGTACCGGTGGGGCAGGAGACCGCAGACGCCCTCGCCGCGAAGCTCACCGAACGTGTCGCCCAGCTGCGGGTGGGGCCTTCCCTCGCCGCGGACGTCGACTACGGACCTCTGGTCACGCGGGCGGCCGTCGAACGGGTGGAAGGCTACATCCAGCAGGGGATCGACGAGGGTGCGACGCTGCTCGCCGACGGTCGCGGCTTCACGGTCGAAGGGCACGAAGAGGGGTTCTATCTCGGACCGACCCTGTTCGACCACGTCACCACCGACATGGCGATCTACCGCGCGGAGATCTTCGGCCCTGTGCTCGTGATCGCCCGCGCCGCCGACTACGAGGAGGCGCTGCGCATGGCCTCGGAGCACGAGTACGGCAACGGGGTCGCCATCTTCACGCGCGACGGCGACGCGGCTCGTGACTTCGCCGCCCGCGTCGAGGTCGGGATGGTCGGGGTGAACGTGCCGATCCCCGTGCCGATCGCCTATTACACGTTCGGCGGGTGGAAGCGCAGCGGCTTCGGCGACCTCAACCAGCACGGCACCGATGCCTTCCGCTTCTACACGAAGACCAAGACGGTGACGAGTCGCTGGCCCGCGGCAGGCATCCGCGACGGCGCCAGCTTCGTCATCCCCACGATGCACTGACCCTTCGACAAGCTCAGGGACCCAACTTCTAAGGAAAAGCGATGACCATGACCACCGTCACCACCACCGCCGAGGAGCGCGAGGCGATCATCGGCGCCGTCCGCGAGTTCGCCGAGACCGAGCTCGCCCCCTACGCCGCGGAACGCGACGAGAAGCACCTGTTCCCCCGGGAGTCGCTGAACCGTGCAGGAGAGCTCGGGCTCGGCGGTATCTACGTCGACGAGGAGTTCGGGGGCAGTGGACTCAGTCGGCTCGACACCGTCGCGATCTTCGAGGAGCTCGCGAAGGGTGACCCGGCGGTCGCGGCGTACATCTCCATCCACAACATGGTCGTGTGGATGATCGACACCTACGGTGATGACAGCCAGCGCGCGACGTGGCTGCCGCAGCTCACCGCGATGTCGGAGTTCGGCGGCTACTGCCTCACAGAGCCGGGGGTGGGGTCTGATGCGGCCAACGTCGCGACGAGTGCGGTCCGCGACGGCGACGATTACGTGCTCACGGGAGTGAAGCAGTTCATCTCCGGTGCGGGCGAGGCCGCCGTCTACGTCGTGATGGCGCGCACGGGAGAACCGGGAGCACGCGGTATCAGCGCGTTCCTCGTGCCGGGAGACTCCGAATCCCTCAGCTTCGGCGCACCGGAGAAGAAGATGGGGTGGCATGCGCAGCCCACCCGACAGGTGATCCTCGACGGCGTCCGAGTCCCGGCATCCGCCATGCTCGGCGACGAGGGACGCGGGTTCGCGATCGCGATGTCCGCGCTCAACGGCGGTCGGCTCAACATCGCCGCGTGCTCGCTGGGCGGGGCGCAATGGGCGCTCGACAAGGCTGTGCAGTACGTCCACGAGCGGATGGCGTTCGGCGAACCGCTCGCCGAGAAGCAGTCGATCCTGTTCGCGATCGCCGACATGCGCACCGACCTGCACGCCGCACGCCTCATGGTGCGCGATGGCGCGCAGGCGGTCGACGAGCACGCGCCGGACGCGACGATGCGTTGCGCCATGGCCAAGCGGTTCGCGACCGATGCCGGATTCGACGTCGCCAATCGCGCCCTGCAGCTGCACGGCGGCTACGGCTACCTGCAGGACTACGGGATCGAGAAGGTGGTCCGCGACCTGCGGGTGCACCAGATCCTGGAAGGAACGAACGAGATCATGCGTCTGATCGTCGGACGCGAGATGCTGCGACCGGCGGGCTCGGCGTCCGTGCAGCGTGGCGGAGATCAGATGCGGAGCGCATCATGACCGGGTCGTCGTCGAAAGCGGCCGTGGCCTTCCTCGGACTCGGGCACATGGGACTGCCGATGGCGAAGAACCTCGTCGCCGCCGGTCATGAGGTGCACGGCTTCGACCTGGTTCCGGCGGCGATCGAGGCAGCGCGGGCGGCCGGCATCGCGGTGGCGGCGAGCGGGGCGGAGGCCGTGGCGGAGGCGGATGTCGTCATCACGATGTTCCCCGCCGGGAAGCACGTGATCGAGGCGTATCGCACCGAGCTGCTCGCGGCTGCGCGACCCGGCACGCTGTTCATCGAGTCGTCCACCATCGCGGTCGACGAGGCCCGTGCCGCGCACGCGCTCGCTCTCGCCGCCGGACACCGCAACGTCGATGCCCCGGTGTCCGGGGGAGTGGTCGGCGCGGAGAACGGCACTCTCGCGTTCATGGTGGGCGGGTCGGACGAGGACTTCGCCGCGGCACTTCCGCTCCTCGAGGTGATGGGAAAGCGCATCGTGCACTGCGGCGGATCTGGGCTCGGACAGGCGGCCAAGGTCTGCAACAACATGGTGCTCGCGGTCTCGCAGATCGCCGTCGCGGAGGCATTCGTGCTGGGGGAGCGCCTCGGGCTCGAGCACCAGGCGCTCTTCGACGTCGTGTCCCAGGCGTCAGGGCAGTGCTGGTCGATCACGACGAACTGCCCCGTGCCCGGACCGGTGCCCACGAGCCCGGCGAACCGCGACTACCAGCCCGGATTCGCCGGTGCATTGATGGCGAAGGACCTCGGTCTCGCGCTGCAGGCGATCGAGCAGACGTCGACGGATGCGCGGATGGGCCGACTCGCCCAGGAGATCTACGCCGCGTTCGCTGCCGGAGACGGGGCGAGCCGCGACTTCTCCGGCATCATCACCGACATCCGCGACGACCGCGTGTGATGACGGCCGTTCGAATCGCGCGAATGGTTCCATCGGGCACCTGGGAGCCACCATTTGCGCGATTCGAACGCAGGGGTGAAGGTGGAACGCAACCACGACGGAGAGGGCGACATGACCGAGTACGAGACGATCCTGGTCGAGCAGCGCGGACGGGTGGGGTGGATCACCCTGAACCGGCCGGAAGCGCTGAATGCTTTGAACAGCAGAATCGCCGAGGAGGTGACCGCCGCCGCGCTCGCTTTCGATGCGGACGAGGGCGTCGGCGCGATCGTGGTCACCGGGTCGGAGAAGGCGTTCGCCGCGGGTGCCGACATCAAGGAGATGGAGGGCATGTCGGCGGCGCAGATGCTCGAGACCGATCACTTCGGTGTGTGGCATGAGTTCGCCGCGGTGCGCACCCCCGTGATCGCGGCCGTCTCCGGGTTCGCGCTGGGCGGCGGGTGCGAGTTGGCCATGATGTGCGACATCATCCTCGCGGCCGACAACGCCAAGTTCGGGCAGCCCGAGATCAATCTCGGCGTGATCCCCGGCATGGGTGGCACGCAGCGTCTGATCCGTGCAGTCGGCTACTACAAAGCAGCCGAGCTCGTGCTCTCCGGCCGGTTCATGGGGGCGGAGGAGGCCGAGCGCTCCGGCCTCGTGTCCCGTGTCGTGCCGACCGCGGAGCTCCTGACCGAGGCGACGAAACTCGCCGACACCATCGCCTCGAAGTCGCTCCCGTCCGTGTTCGCCGCCAAGGCCGCGCTGGACGCGGCGATGGAGACGACCCTCGCCGAAGGGCTCGCGCACGAGAAGCAGGCGTTCGCCGCGCTGTTCGACACCGCGGATCAGAAGGAGGGCATGTCGGCCTTCCGGGAGAAGCGGTCACCGGACTTCCAGAACCGCTGACCGCTCGTGAACGACTCCGCAGAACTGAGGACGCCATGCCGGAAGCGGCGCTCTGCGTGGTGCCCGATGAGTACTTCTGCGGAGTTCGTCACGCCGTCAGCTGCGGAGTGCGTCGACGATCTTCGTGATCCGGCGTTCGCGCGTCGCCTCCTGCTTCGCCTCGGCCACACTTCGCGCGTGCTCCTTGCGCACCGAGTACGACAGGGCGTCGAAGGCGGAGCGCAGTGCGGGGTCGGCGTCCAACGCGGCGGCGAGCTCGGGCGGAACGTCGACCGTGCGCTCGGCCGCATCCACTCTGATCACGGCGTCGATCTCCTGGCCGATGTCGAGCCCCAGGTCGGCGCGGACGGCCTTGCTGAAGCCGATCATGTTCTCGCTGCCCATGCGTGCCAAGCGCAAACGCGCGGTGCGCCCACCGATCGTCACGGCCACGGGGAACGCCTTGCCCGCACCCAGGGACGCGACCTGATCGTCGGTGAGCAGGATGGCCGCCGCGGGGCCGCGGCCGGTGAGGACGGTGTGCAGGCGCAGTTCGCTCATGCCGAAAGAGTACGCCCGGGCTCCCCGAACTCGGCGGCGAGAATGGCGTTGCGCTCGGAGATCAGGCGGCGCATGTACCTGCCGAGGACCAACGCGTCGACCAGCCGACCGAGCGGACCGAACGGTGACCGGAACGTCACGGTGTCGCGCATGAGCGTGCCGTCCGGATGCTCCTCGAAGCGGTGCTCGTGCAAAAACGCGGCGAACGGCCCGGCGATCTGCCGATCCGAGAACCCGTGCGGCGGATCGACGTCGAACACCAGCGAGCGCAGTCGGAACGGGATGCCGAAGTGGCGTGCTCGCCAGGTCGCCGTCGTCCCCTCGGTGAAGACGCCGCCCGCCGGCGCCTCGACCATCGTCTCGCCGAATCGGGCCATGCTCTTCACGTGCAGTTCGGGGTCGAGCGAGGCGGCGAACACCTCGGCGGGCGTCGCGCCGATGACCGTCTCGAGCGCGAACCGCGGCACGTCAGAGCGCTTCGGGCTGCGGACGCGGGTCGGCGAAGTCACCGGCGTCCTTGCGCAGCCGGGCCACGATCGCCACGAGCTCCGCCGCGTCGTCGCGGCTCAGGCCGGGCTCGGCGAAGACGTCGGCGTTGAGAGCCCGGGTGGCGCGCTCCACGAGTTCCCGACCGGATTCGGTCAGCACGAGGAGTGCGGCGCGTCCGTCGTGCGGGTGCGGCTCACGCGCGATCAGACCATCGCGGACCAGACGCTCAGCCGTGCTCGTGACCGTGGTCGGATGCACCTGGAGGCGGGCGACCACGCTGGACAGCGGAAGGCTGCCCGCGCGGCTGAACGCGAGCAGTCGCAGCACCTCGTAGCGGGCGAAGCTCAGGGCGAACGGCTTGAGCGCCGCGTCGACGCGTGCGAGCAGCAGCTGCTGGGCCCGCATGACCGAGGTGACCAGGGCCATGCCGTCGGCGGCCTCCGTCCATCCGTGCGCGAGCCACTGCCGCTTCGCCTCGGCGAGCGGATCGATGGGGAGCGGACGGGGTCTGGCCATCTCTCTACGGTAGTGGCGGGAGTGCGGGGCGCGGCGACGGCGCGCGACGCACTCGATCTCGGCACATCTCAGCCCCGGTCAGCGCTGAGTCTCAGTCGCAAGTCGGTTGGTACTCAGTATCGCGGTCTAGAATTGCAGGAGTCGTGAGGAGCAATCGATGAAGATCTTCGTCCTGGTCAAAGAGGTGCCGGACACCTATGGCGATCGCAAGCTGAATCTCGAGACCGGACTCGCCGATCGCGCGGCGGGCGACGTCGTGCTCGACGAGATCACTGAGCGGGCCCTCGAGGTCGCGCTCAGCTACGCCGACAAGAACGACGGCACCGAGGTGGTCGCGGTCTCGATGGCTCCGGAGAGCTCGACCGCGTCCGTGCGCAGGGCTCTCGCGATCGGTGCCGGATCCGCCGTGCACATCGCCGATGAGCAGCTCACCGGCGCCGATCTCGGACTCACCGCCGAGGTGCTGGCCGCGGCCATCCGCCGCGGCGCTCCCGACCTCGTCATCACCGGCAACCTGTCGACGGACGGCTCCGGTGGAGTGATCCCCGCGATGCTGGCCGAGCACCTCGGATTCGCCCAGGCCACCGCTCTCACCTCGGTCGAGATCGCCCCCGACGGCATCTCCGGAGTGCGAGGCGCCGACGCCGGGAGCCAGCCGGTCTCGGCGCCGCTGCCCGCCGTGATCTCCATCACCGAGGCGCTCCCCGACGCACGCTTCCCGAACTTCAAGGGCATCATGGCGGCGAAGAAGAAGCCGCTCGAGGTGCTCTCCCTCGCCGACCTCGACGTCTCGGCCGATCCGTCCGTCGCCCCGCGCACCATCATGACCGCGGTGGCGGAGAAGCCCCCGCGCGCGGCCGGAGTGAAGATCATCGACGAGGGCGACGCCGCCGACAAGCTCGTCGACTACCTCGTGCAGAACAGGCTGGTGTGAGATGACCTCTTCCGAGAACCCGATCCTCGTCCTCGTCGACATCGACCCCTCCGGTTACGTCGCGACCAGCACGGCCGCCCTCATCGGCGCCGCCTCCACGATCGGTTCGCCGGTGGCCCTGATCGTCGGCGGCGGTCCTGCGGCCGTGGATCAGGCAGCGGCGGCGGGGGCATCCGTGGTGCTGACCGCCGACGGGGACCCGGCTGCGCTCACGGTGCCGATCGTCGACGCACTGCAGGCAGCCGCAGCCCAGGTGCGACCCGATGCCGTCCTCATCTCGAACTCGATCTCCGGCCGCGACGTCGCCGGGCGCTTCGCGGTGCGCACGAAGAGTGCGCTGTCGGTCGATGCCGTCGGGGTCTCGCGCGATGACGAAGGCGTCGTGGCCCACCACTCGGTCTACGGCGGGGCGTACCTGGTCGATTCGGCTCCCACGTTCGGGACTCCGGTGATCACGGTGCGTCAGGGAGCTGTCGACGCGCGCGCCGAAGCCGTCGCATCGCACTCGGTCGAGGTGCTCGATGTCACTCCGTCCGGGGCCGTCGCGGCCACGGCGGGCCCGGTCGAGGCGGTGGAGGTCGCCTCCTCCCGTCCCGAGCTGCGGGGAGCCACGAAGGTGGTCTCCGGTGGCCGAGGTCTCGCGTCGAAGGAGAAGTTCGTGCTCGTCGAAGAGCTCGCCGACGCGCTCGGCGCGGCCGTCGGTGCCTCGCGCGCGGCCGTCGACGCGGGCTACATCCCGCAGTCCCATCAGGTCGGACAGACCGGCGTCTCGGTGTCGCCGCAGCTGTATGTCGCACTCGGCATATCCGGAGCGATCCAGCACCGCGCGGGCATGCAGACATCGAAGAACATCATCGCCATCAACAAGGACGCGGATGCGCCGATCTTCGACGTCGCGGACTTCGGCATCGTCGGCGATGTGTTCACCGTGGTCCCACAGGTGATCGCGGCACTCGAGGCACGGAAGAAGTAGCCATGGCGACGCGGATGCTGCGACGCGGTCTGCCGCGCGTGCCTGGAGGAGATCCCTGGCCTCCCGCTGATGCGGTGGCGGAGGATGCCACGGTGGATGATCGGGCGGCGGACGCGGTGACGAGCGCGGCGCCCGACGAGCCCGCGACAATTCCGGAGGTCGCGGTGTCTTCGGACGTCGACGTGCCTGTCCGGGCCACCGGCCCCGGCGGCCCGGCATCGCCGGCGACCGTGACGGCTGCTGTTGCAGCGGCCGCTCCGGCAACGGCCGGTGGGGCAGCGCGGATCCGTCGCGGTCTGCCGCGTGTGCCGGGCGGGGAGCCTTGGCCGCCGTCGACGTCGCCGACCGCTCCCACTTCTCCCGCCGAGGTGCCCGAACCCGCTGCGGCAGTACCCGCTCCCTCTCCGGGGTCGGCGGTGTCGGACCCCGTGCCGGCTGCGTCAGCATCCGTGCCAGCGCCCGCGGCGTCGACCGCCACAGCGGACATCTCTGCGGCAGAGACCTCCGCCCCCGTCGCGGTGGCCACGGCCGACGGCACCGGTGTCCGACGCGGCTTGCCTCGTGTCGCCGGCGGAGACCCGTGGCCGCCCGCCGACACTGTTCCCCTCTCTGCTGCCGCCCCAGCCGAGCCCGTCGCGCCCGAGCCCGTCGCGCCCGAGTCCGTCGTGCCGGCCGCAGTCGTTCCCGTCGCGGCTGCCGCGACTCCTGCCGTTGCGACCGGACCGTCGTCCGTGCTCGCCGACGTCTCGACTCCGCTCCCGTGGACGCAGACCGTGTGGAACGGACGAGCGCCCCGACGCCTCCCACAGACGTCGGCCCCGACGACCGGCCGCCCGCGCCCGACGTGGACCCAGGTGATCGGCGTGCTGTTCGGAGCCGCTGCGCTCGGGGTGCTCGCCGGAGCCGCCATCGCGTTCGTGCGCACGCTCCTGAGCTTCCCGTTCATGCAGGACTTCCTGGCGGCCTTCCCCGGCGAGTACGAGCCCGGGATCGCCGTCGAGCCGGGATTCGCCCCGTGGATCGGGTGGCAGCACTTCTTCAACATGTTCCTGATGGTGCTGATCATCCGCTCGGGGTTGCAGGTGCGCACCGAGAAGCGCCCGACGGTCTTCTGGACCCCTCGCAACAACGCGAAGGGCAAGATCAGCCTCAACCTGTGGTTCCACCAGTCGCTCGACATCCTGTGGCTCGTCAACGGCGTGATCTTCGTCGTGCTGCTGTTCGTCACGGGGCACTGGGTGCGCATCGTCCCGACCAGCTGGGAGGTGTTCCCGAACGCCCTCTCGGCGGCCCTGCAGTACATCTCGTTCGATTGGCCGCACGAGAACGGCTGGAACAACTACAACAGCCTGCAGCAGCTCGCCTACTTCGCCACCGTGTTCATCGCGGCGCCGCTCGCCGCGATCACCGGCTTCCGCATGTCGGGGCTGTGGCCGAAGAAGGCCGAGAAGCTGTCGAAGGCGTACCCGGTCGAGTGGGCGCGGGCGCTGCACTTCCCGATCATGCTGTACTTCGTGGCGTTCATCATCGCGCACGTGGCGCTCGTCATGTTGACCGGGTTCCTGCGCAACCTGAACCACATGTTCGCGTCGCAGGACGCGGTGACGTGGACCGGATTCTGGGTGTTCATCCTGTCGCTCGTGGTGATCGCAATCGGATGGGCGGCTGCGCGTCCGCTCGTGCTCGCCCCCATCGCCAAGGTGTTCGGCAAGGTCTCGGGTCGGTGAGCAGATGAGCGACGAGGTCATCGCCGAATACTGGCGCACCGTGCGGACCGCCCTGCCTCACCTCCCGGAGACGCGGCCGGACGCCTGGGGGTTCGGGGCGACGCCCGAGCACGCCGACGAGTTGCTGGCACTCGTGCTCGACGGCATCAAGGTCGGCACCGCGTCGTCCCTCTGGGATTACGACGCGACCGGCGACCCTCTCCCCGCTGTGGGCGAGCTCAGCATCATCCTGGACGGCACCGGCGCCCCGCGGGCTGTGATCGAGACCACGACGATCGACATCACGCCGTTCGACGAGGTCGACGAGGCCCATGCCTTCGCCGAGGGGGAGGGCGACCGCACGCTGACGCACTGGCGCGAGGTGCACGAACGCTACTGGCGCACCCACTCCGAGAACCCGCGCGGCTACGAACCGGACATGCCGGTGGTCTGCGAGCGGTTCCGGCTGGTGTTCCCGGCCTAGAGAGTCCCGAGGGACTGGAGGAGAGGCGCGATCATGGCTGAGGCATACATCGTCGACGCGGTCCGTTCGCCGGTCGGCAGGCGCGGCGGATCGCTCGCCGAGGTCCACCCTGTGGACCTCGGCGCCCACAGCCTTCGGGCGCTCGTCGACCGGACGGGGATCGACCCCGGTGCGGTGGACGACGTGATCCTGGGCGTCATCGACGCGATCGGCGGCCAATCCGGCAACGTGGCCAGGACGGCCCTGCTCGCCGCCGGATTCCCCGAGCACGTTCCCGGGGTGACCATCGACCGGCAGTGCGGGTCGAGCCAGCAGGCCGTGCACTTCGCGGCGCAGGCCGTGATGAGCGGCACGAGCGACCTCGTGATCGCGGGCGGACTGCAGAACATGTCGCAGGTGCCGTTGACCGCCGCGGCCACCGTGGGGGAGTCCTACGGCTTCACCACGCCGTACGCGCAGTCGCCCGCGTGGACCGACCGCTACGGCGATCAGGAGATCTCGCAGTTCGCCGGTGCCGAGCTGATCGCTGAGAAGTGGGACATCTCCCGCGAGGAGATGGAGCGGTTCGCCCTGGAGAGCCATCGTCGAGCCGCCCTGGCGCAGGACGAGGGTCGCTTCATCCGTGAGATCGCTCCGCTGAACGGTCTCGACCACGACGAGGGTGTGCGCCGCGACACCACGCTGGAGCGGATGGCGGGGCTCGCGCCGCTGCGGGAGGGTGGACGGATCACCGCCGCCGTGTCGTCGCAGATCAGCGATGCGTCCAGCGCCGTGCTCATCGCCAGCGGGCAGGCCGTACGTGACCACGGGCTCTCGCCCCGTGCCCGCATCCATCAGATGACGGTGCGCGGCGACAGTCCGATCCTCATGCTCACCGCTCCGATCCCCGCCACGAAGCTCGCGCTGGAGCGCGCGGAGATGCGGGTCTCCGACATCGACCTGTTCGAGGTGAACGAGGCCTTCGCTCCCGTGGTGCTCGCCTGGATGCGCGAGCTCGATGCTCCGCACGAGAGGGTGAACGTCAACGGCGGAGCCATCGCGCTCGGTCACCCCATCGGCGCGACCGGGACCAGGCTGATGACCACGATGCTCAACGAGCTCGAACGCACGGGCGGACGCTACGGTCTGCAGGCCATGTGCGAGGGCGGCGGGGTCGCGAACGTGACCATCGTCGAACGGCTCTGACGCCCCTGATCCCGCGGTGACGACAGAGCGGGCCGCCTCCCGGGGGAGACGGCCCGCTCTGCACGTGCTCGGAGGGTCAGGGGCGGACGAAGCGCACTTCGGTCAGCGTCTCGCCCAGGAACGGCTCGGTGTGCGATGCGCCGTCGAGGTGGAATCCGTTGCGGGTGTAGAACCGGTGCGCGCGAGGGTTGTCCTCGGCGACCCACAGGTACAGCGGCTCGTCCTTCTCCACGGCGGCGTCGAACAGCTTCTGGCCGATGCCGGTGGAGTGATAGGCGTCGAGCAGGTAGATGAAGTAGAGCTCGCGGAACGCCGGAGCGTCCTTGTCGCGGGCGGGGCCGGAGCCGACGAAGCCCACGATCTCCCCGTCGACCAGCGCGGCGTTCATCTTGAACTCGGGGCCCTGCGAGGCCCAGTGCGTCCACAGTTCGGCCATGCGGCGGGGCGAGACCTTCTCCAGCGCCGCCTTGCTGATCAGGTGGTCGTAGGTCTCGTGCCAGCACTGCGCATGCACGCGACCGAGGGCTTCCGCATCCACATCACGGACCGGACGGACGATGACTTCAGGCTGGGCTTCGGCGCTCATGGTCGTGACTCTACGCGCGGCGTCCGCGAAGGGGAAATCGAGGGGATGTCCGATGACACCCTTCCCGCGGTCATGGAGGTTTCGCACAACGATGTTCGCCGATCGTGCACTCCTGGCTACGATCGATGCTCGTGAACGTGATCTGGCGGACCCTCCTGGTGATCCTCGGTGCTCGCCGCCGCGTGCGACGGGGGAAGGCCCTCGACCCCACCGCCGTCGGCAGCATCACCCTGACCACGCTGCCCACCGACATCGACATCCTGCGCCATATGAACAACGGCCGCTACCTGTCGTTGTTCGACCTCGGGCGCTGGGACCTGCTCATCCGCACCGGACTGTTCGATGCGATGAAGGACCGGGGCTGGTATGCGGTCGTCTCCAGCGAGACGATCACGTTCCGCAAGTCGCTGCAGCTCTGGCAGCGGTTCGAGGTGCAGTCGCGTTTCATCGGGCACGACGACAAGGCGCTCTTCATGGAGCACCGCGCCGTCGTGGACGGCGAGGTCTACGCACGGGCGATCGTGCGGGCCAGGATGCTGCGACGCACCGGAGGGACCGTCAGCAACGAGGAGCTTTTCGCGGCCGTGGGCAAGCCGGAGGGTGTTCCGGAGATCGACGCCTGGGTGCACGACTGGGCAGCGGCCTCGGCGCTTCCTTCCGTGCGGGCGAAGGCCCCGAGCGTCTGGGGCTGAGCGTCTGGGGCTGAGTTCGAAAACCCCTAGGGGGTTGAGCGGCAGAGGAACGTTCTCTCCGTCCGCACCGGCGCGGTAGCTTAGGCGTGTGCTGGCGATCCTGACGACGACCGGGCGAGTGCTGTGGCGGCACTGGCCTGCGCTGATGGCGTGGTACCTCGCGGGCGTCCTGGTGCACTACGGGGTCACAGAGATCGCCGGCTTCATCGGAGCCTCGTCGGCGACGTTGGGCTTCCTGGTGCTGCCGATCGCGATCCTCGCCCGGCTGGTGAGCCTGGTGGCGATGTTCCTCGTGCTGCGCGACGGTCTGCGCAACCTGCAGGAGGTGGCACCGCTGCCGGAGTCGCCGGTGGAGCGTCGGCGTACTTTCCTCTCGGCCCTTCTCGCCGGCATCCTGCCGTTCTTCGCGGTGTACTGGGCGCAGGGGCTGCTCGGCGAGGACGTGCGGGCTTACTCGCTCCGCGCTCTCGAGGTGCGCAACGGCATCGTGTGGACGGCGAGCGTGAACGGCGAGCCGCCCGTGAGCTCGGACGACACCGTGCTCAACCTGCCGATCAACGTGTGGACCATCGCGATCATCGTGCTCGCGTTCGCCGGTCGATGGGCGTGGTCGAAGTGGTCGCCGAAGCTCGCGGCCTGGTTGTCGCCGGTGGCGGTGTACTTCGAGGTCGTCTGGGTCTTCTTCTCGGTGATGGTGCTCGGCGACATCTTCGACGCGATCAAGGCCTGGGTCGACAGTCGCGCGGCGATGGCGTACCTCGAGACGGTGCGGGAGGGCATCCTCGACGCCGTGGCTCCCCTGCGCTGGCTGTGGGAGGGGATCGGCTGGGTCCTCTCCGAGGCGGGCCCCGTGCTGCTGGCGCCGCTGGCCTGGCTCACGATCGCCGGAGTCGTCTTCGGACAGGCGATCGTCGCCGAGAAGCTGCGCGTCGAGAGTGAACTCGTCTCGCGGTTCCGTCAGCACACGGAGGCGATCCCCAACCCCCTGGTGCGACGGCTGCGCGACCTCGGCGACGAGCTGGGAGCGCGCTTCCGGCCGATCGGTCGCGCCCTGCTGCTGATGTGGCGAGCGGGTCCCCTGCTGGTCGCCTCCTACGCGCTGCTCTACGTGGCGGTGAAGGCGCTCGAATCGGTCCTCGGCTTCGGTGTCACCCGGCTGATCGGACCGCAGGACTACGTGTTCTGGGCGGTCGCGGCCCCGCTCGTCTCCCTCGTGCCGCTCCTGCTCATCGAACCCCTCCGCATCGCCGTGATCAGCGGCGCCTACGACGCCACGCTCGGACGGCTGCGACGTCGCCAGCAGGCGCGGCCGGACGCCTCGGCCTCCACGGAGGCGGAAGCGGAGATGCGTGCCGTCGCGGATGCGGCCGGACTGCTGCCCTCGTCGGTCGATGCGGTGGCAGCCGCTGTGGTCTCGGCGCCGCCTCGTGACGCCGTCGGCGGTCAGGGTTCGAACTCGAACCTCACGAACGAGCCGCCGGCGCGATAGGGCCGGATGTCGACCCAAAACGGGCCCTCCACGTCGGCAGGAACCACGAACGGCACGAT
Source organism: Microbacterium sp. WHRI 7836 (assembly GCF_040223885.2). Taxonomy (NCBI): domain Bacteria; kingdom Bacillati; phylum Actinomycetota; class Actinomycetes; order Micrococcales; family Microbacteriaceae; genus Microbacterium; species Microbacterium sp. WHRI 7836. Next base: position 3,224,946 of record NZ_CP168171.1, on the reverse strand, counting down.
CAACTCGTAAGGGCTCGCCTGCTCGCTGAGGCACGTCTCGGGCTCGTCGGCGCTCCAGTCGAGTCCGATCTCGGCGCGCACCGGACTCCACTCCCGCCCCGTCGACTGCTCCACGAGCACGGGAGCCTCGCACCCGACGCCCTCGGCCTCCGGGTCCACGGGCACCGCGACCGCGATCAGCCGCGTCTTCTCCGGTACGTCGAGGCCGGAGACGTCGTCGATCTCCCCGCCGCGGATCGGGCCCCAGGCTGCGCCGGCGAGGTCCGTCGTCTCGTCTTCCGGCACGACCACCGGGGCGACCGCGCGGGCACCGAACCCGAAGTACTGGTACCACTCCTGCCAACCCACGGCGGCCGCCGTCGCGGGCACGAGGAGGGCGAGTGCGATCAGGGCGACGGTGTTGCGCCGCCACCAGGAATCGCGCTTCGTCGGAACAGCTGCGGCTGCGGGGTCTTCCTGAGGGGCGGGAGGAAAGAGCGGAGGAGGGATCGTCATCGCGCCCACCCGTTCTCGACCAGGAGCACCTCGGCCTCGACGGGGAGAGTCGCCAGGTCGATCGGCAGGTCGATCACGCCGTCGCGCAGCACCTCGAAGCCGCCCGATCCCGGCACGCCCAGGCGCAGGGTGGCCCTGTCACCCACGACGTCGTCGGGGAGCTCGAACGCCAGACTGCCGCTGCGGGGAACCGCGGTGACCAGACGCTGAGCGAGGAAGGTGGTTCCGCGATCCGTGGCGCTGAACGTGCGCTCGCCGATCGTGAGCTCGGCGAGCCTGAGGGTGCTCAACCGCTGCGTGACCCCGCTCGCGGCGTCGAGGTCGATCACGAGCCAGGTGCCCTCGGCGGACCAGCCCTCGGCATCGGTGACCCGATTCGTGAGATGGACATCGGTCACGGTCGCGACGAGGTTGCGTGTGACGGCCTCCTCGCCGATCTGCGCGACCGCGGGGAAGGGGGCATCCGGAGCGTCGTCGGGGAGCGTGACCTTGACGAGGACCCACGCGCACGCGAGCAGCGCCGTGGTGAGCAGCCAGACGAGCACGTGCTTCTTCATCCGGCGCTCACCTCCTCGATCGTGGTCGTCAGCGTCGCGCCGACGCGGGGATCGTTCCAGTAGTCGCCGCGGATCAGGCTCTGCCCGACGTAGTGGTCGGAGTCGGGGAGGGTGAGCGAGACCTCGTCGCCGTCGCGGAAGTCGTCCGGTCCCACGGCCCAGGTGATCAGCACACGGGCCGGAACGTCGGGCTGGAGCGTGGGCGCGAGCTTTCCGTCGTCGGCGCGCGACACCACCCCCTTGGCATCGAGCCCTTCGATGCGGATGCCGTCCAGGAGAGGAGACACCTTCGCGGGTGATCCGGAAGCACGCGGCTGCGAGAAGGTGTTCACCACGTCCACGGTCACGACGAGCAGGCGCTCCCCCTTCTCCTCGTCGGGATAGATCGCCGCCATTCCGCGCTCGTCGCGCAGCTCGACGCCCACCACGGTCATCTCGAATTCGGAGCCGGAGAACGTCTCGCCGATCGTGAGATCGGGGATCGGGTCGACCGCGGCGGCCTCGAGGCCGCCGAACAGGGCGGTGGTCGCCAACAGCGCCGCCCCCGCGCCGGTGATCAACCACGAGGTCGGGATGAGGTCGATGCTGCGCCGCGCCCACCCCAGCACCTTCGCGCGGGCTCCCGCGTTCGAGGCGGTGACCTCCGCCTCACCGCGCGATGCGGAGGTCCTGTCGGGCGGGGTCGTGGTCACGGCAACAGCTTAGGACCGCGCCGTTCGGCGGTGCGGCATGATTCGCACCCCGCCCGGCCGCGCTCCTCCGCTCCGGGGCCGCACCGGGCGGCGAGAACGGCCGCATGCGAAGCGGACGCGGATGGCGGAAAGCGGCGGCGCGGCGCGGAATCCGGGGCGTCCAGACCTAGGCTGAAATCCATGGCAGACCTCCCGCCGGATGCCGTGGCATCCGCATCCCTCGCAGACCGTGCCGTCGAGCTGGCTCGGCGGTGGACGATCGAGGCCGCGGCGACAGAACCAGACCCGGCGGCCGCTCGGCTCGCCGGAGTGCTGCAGGACGTGAACGGACTCCCGTTCACCCTGGGGTTCGTCGACGGCGTCATGCGTCCGGAGAGCCTGACCGCCGCGGCCTCGCAGCTGCACCGCATCGCCCCGATCGTGCCGGAGTTCCTGCCCTGGTACCTGCGCTCGGTGGTACGTCTCGGTGGCGGGGTCGCGCAGATCCTCCCGACGCCCGTGGTGCCGATCGCCCGTCGGGTGCTCCGGGACATGGTGGGGCACCTGGTCGTCGATGCGCGCCCTGCCAAGCTCGGCGCCGCGATCGAGCGGATCCGCGCCGACGGCTCCCGGCTCAACCTCAACCTGCTCGGCGAGGCCGTGCTCGGGGAGGCGGAGGCCCGACGACGGGTCGACGGCATCCACGCGCTCGTCCGCCGTCCGGACGTGGACTACGTCTCGGTGAAGGTCTCGGCGATCATCAGCCACCTGTCGATGTGGGCTTTCGACGAGGTCGTCGACGAGGTGGTAGAGCGGCTCCTTCCGCTGTATCTCGCGGCGGCGGCCGACGGCACCTTCATCAACCTGGACATGGAGGAGTACCGCGACCTCGACCTCACGATCGCCGTCTTCACGCGCATCCTCGAGGACCCCCGACTGGCCGGGCTCGAAGCCGGGATCGTGCTGCAGGCGTACCTGCCGGACGCGCTGCCCGCCCTGCAGGAGCTCACCGCGTGGGCGCAGGACCGCGTGGCGCACGGCGGCGCCCGCATCAAGGTGCGTCTCGTGAAGGGGGCGAACCTCGCGATGGAGCACGTCGAGGCGCGGATGCACGGGTGGACGCCTGCGACCTACGACACCAAGCTCGACACCGACGCGAACTACCTGCGCTGCCTCGACTGGGCGCTGCAGCCGGAGCACACGGCTGCGGTGAAGATCGGCGTCGCGGGGCACAACCTCTTCGGCATCGCCTACGCCTGGCTGCTGGCGGGCGAGCGGGGCGTGCGGGAGGCCGTGGAGTTCGAGATGCTGCTGGGCATGGCCCAGGGGCAGGTGCGAGCCGTCTCGCGCGAGGTCGGACCGGTGCTGCTCTACGTGCCGGTGGTGGAGCCAGCGGAGTTCGACGTGGCCATCAGCTACCTGGTGCGCCGGCTCGAGGAGAACGCCTCGCCGGACAACTTCCTCTCCGCCGCCTTCCGGCTCGGCGAGGACGAGTCGCTGTTCGTCCGCGAGCAGGATCGCTTCCTCGATGCGCTCGACAGGGCGGGCGACCCGACGCTGCGCATCGGACCCCGTCGCACGCAGGACCGTCTCGCCCCCGTGCACGAGTCGCTGCGCCCTGTACCCGTCGCCCCGGTGCCGGAGACCGACCTGACCAAGGCGGTGCTCGGCATCTCCCGCGGCTCGGACGACAGCGGCCGGGAGGCGTTCCTGGAGACCGCGGTCTACTCCGCCCGCGAGCTGGAGCAGGACACCGGCGGAGCCCCGGGCTTCGCGAACACCGTCGACAGCGACCCCGCGCTTCCCGCCAACCGCGAATGGGCGCGCGAGGTGCGCGAGCGCATCGCGACCTCCGACCTGGGGTCTGCCACGATCGCGGCGGCGCAGGTGTCCGATGCGGACGAGCTCGAGCGGGTCGTGCACGGTGTGCGTCGCGCGGCCCCGGCCTGGGGCGGGCGACCTGCCGCCGAGCGTGCCGAGGTGCTGTTGCGTGCCGCGGCTGCACTCGAGGCCCGTCGCGGAGACCTCATCGAGGTCGCGGCCTCCGAGACCGGCAAGGTCTTCGCAGAAGCCGACATCGAGGTGAGTGAGGCCGTCGACTTCGCGCGGTACTACGCAGCCAAGGCCAGGGAGCTCGACGCGATCGCCGGCGCCGTGTTCGTCCCGGCATCCGTCACGGTCGTCACGCCGCCCTGGAACTTCCCCGTCGCCATTCCCGCCGGAGGAGTGCTCGCCGCGCTCGCCGCAGGTTCCGGTGTGGTCTTCAAGCCCGCACCACAGGCCCGTCGCTGTGCGGCGGTGATCGCCGAGACCCTGTGGGAGGCAGGGATCCCCCGCGACCTGTTGGCGCTCGTCGACGTCGAAGAGGGTGCGCTCGGCCGCGAGCTGATCACGCACGAGGCGGTCGACCGGGTGATCCTCACCGGCGCGTGGGACACGGCGGCGCTGTTCCGCTCCTGGCGCCCGGATCTGCCCCTGCTCGCGGAGACCAGCGGCAAGAACGCGATCATCATCACCCCTTCGGCCGATCTCGACCTCGCGGTCGCCGACCTCGTCAAGAGCGCCTTCGGACATGCCGGGCAGAAGTGCTCGGCGGCGTCGCTCGCGATCCTCGTGGGGCCGGTCGGACGCTCGGCCCGGTTCGCCCGCCAGTTGGCCGACGCCGTGCGCTCGCTGCACGTCGGTCCTCCTACCGATCCGCTGGCCGAGGTGGGGCCGGTGATCGAGCAGCCGCAGGGCAAGCTCGCCTGGGCGCTGAGTGAGCTCGAGGGCGACGAGCAGTGGCTGATCGAGCCGTCTCTCGCCGCGGCGGACGACGGCAGCGGACGGCTGTGGCGTCCCGGCGTACGCGTCGGGGTGCAACCGGGATCGCGTTTCCACACCGAGGAGTTCTTCGGCCCCGTGCTCGGGGTGATGCACGCCCCGACCGTCGCGCGCGCCGTCGAGATGCAGAACGCCGTCGCTTACGGACTCACCGCAGGGCTGCACACCCAGGATCCGGAGGAGCTGTCGTACTGGCTCGACCGGGTGCAGGCGGGCAATCTCTACGTGAATCGCGGCATCACCGGCGCGATCGTGCAGCGTCAGCCCTTCGGCGGCTGGAAGCGCTCCTCGGTCGGCCCCGGCGCGAAGGCGGGTGGGCCCAACTATCTCATCGGCCTGGGATCGTGGCGCTCGCAGTCGGCAGGGCCGGCCTCCAGCACCCTGCACCTGCGCGGGCTCGATTCGCGCATCACCGCGGTGATCGAGGCGGCGCAGTCCTCGCTCGTGTATGAGTCGTTCGAGTGGCTGCGGCGCTCGGCTCTCTCGGATGCGCTGGCCTGGGATCGGGAGTTCGGCCAGGTGCGCGACGTGTCGCGTCTGGGAGTCGAGCGCAACCTGTTCCGATATCGCCCCGTGCCCGTCGAAGTGCGCGCGACCGACGACGCCGCGCTGCACGACCTGCTGCGCGTGGTGATCGCCGGGGTGCGCTCCGGCGCCAGGTTCGTCATCTCGACCCCTTCCGGATTGCCCGCCGAGGTGCGCCGAGCGCTCGGAAACCTCGACGCCCCGGTGTTCCTCGAGAGCGACGACGAGTGGTTGCAGCGTCTGCTCCGTCAGGACGCCGACCTCGAAGGCGTCACACTGCCGGCGAGCGATCGAGTGCGACTGGTCGGCGGTCGTGAGGGTGTCGCCGCTCTCCGCGCGGAGCTGGCCGCGGCTTCCGCTGGCGATCCCGACCTCGCGGTGTACGACGGCGAGGTGACGGCGGCCGCCCGCATCGAGCTGCTGCCGTTCGTGCACGAGCAGTCGATCTCGATCACCGCGCACCGTTACGGCAACCTCGACGCGTGGAGCAGCGACGTGATCTGAGCCGTATGTAAAGAATTCTTGACACGTCTGGCGAGCGGCCGTACGCTGAACATGTCAAGAATCTTTTACATCGGAGGCGTCGTGGTCTACGAAGAGCGCAATGCGTGGGCGGGACTCATCGTGAGCCCCATCGTGATGGTCGTGTACGTCGTGCTGGTCCTCCAGCAGGCTGGAGGAGGGCCGCTCACCGATGTGGATTGGTTCCCGCTGATGCTGTGGGTGATCGGCGGGGGCATCGTCGCGACGATCCTGCTCAGCGTGGTGTGGGGCATCATCGCCGGGATGAGCGATCCCGACGGGGTCGGCCGCTCCGACATCCGCGACCGCGACATCAGCCGCATGGGTGGGCGGGTGGAGCAGGCCTTCATCGTGATCGCCGGCCTCGGGGTGATCGCGCTGTGCGCTGTCGGGGCCGACGTCTTCTGGATCGCGAACACCATGTTCGCGGGCTTCGCGGTAGCCGCGCTCGTCGGCGGTGTCGCCAGGGTGATCGCCTACCGGCGAGGCCTCGTCTGATGGTCAAGCCCACTCTCGTCTCCAACACCATCCGCGCTCATCGCGAGAGGGCGGGACTCACTCAGGCCGAGCTCGCGCGCACGGTCGGCGTGACGCGCCAGACGCTCATCGCCATCGAACAGCAGAGGTACTCGCCGACGCTCGAACTCGCCTTCCAGATCGCCCGTGCGTTCGGCGTGGGCCTCGACGACATCTTCGAGTATCCCGACACGTCAGGAGCAGCATCATGAGCCGGTCGATGAAGGCGTGGACCAGGAAGACGTACGGGCCCGCCGACGGCGTCGCCCTCGAACACACCTCGATGCCGGTTCCTCGACGCGGCGAGGTGCTGCTGCGCGTGCGCGCCACGGCCCTGAACGCGGGCGACGTGCGTCTTCTGCTCGGCGATCCGCTGCTCGTGCGGCCGGTGTTCGGGCTGACACGTCCGAAGCACCCGGTGCGCGGCATGGAGGTCGCTGGCACCGTGGTGGCGCTCGGGGCCGATGTCGTCGGTGCTGAGGTCGGCGAAGAGGTGGTCGGTGAGCTCGTCGGCGGGGGAGGGCTCGGCGAGTATGTCCGGGTTCCCGCCGCTCGGCTGGTGCCGATCCCCACCGACATCGCGGCAGACACCGCTGCCTGCCTGCCGGTCGCCGGTGGTACCGCCTGGCAGGCCCTCGACCTCGCCGGGGTCGGACTCGCAGACGGTGGCCACGCGGCGGGTGGGGCGCCGCGCGTGCTGATCATCGGTGCATCCGGAGGCGTCGGCACGTTCGCCGTGCAGCTCGCGACTCTCCGCGGAGCCGAGGTATGGGCGACCTGTCGCGACCGCAACGCGCCGCTGATCGAGCAGCTCGGCGCGGTGCGCACGTTCGACCACAGGGAGTCGCCGTTGAGCACGCTCGCGGACGGCCGATTCGACGCGATCATCGACATCGCGGGAGGGATGCCGCTGCGCGAGCTGAAGCGTCTCGTCGTTCCCGGCGGCACAGTCGTGCTGGTCACCGGCGACGGCGGCCATGTGCTCGGCCCCGTCCCACGGATGCTGCGCGCGGTGTTCCTGTCGATCGGCTCGCGGAGCATCCGACCGCTCGCCGCGACGCCACGCCCCGAGGTGCTGGCGAAGCTGCTCGACCTCGTGGCCGAGGGGCGGATCGTCCCCGTCATCGAGCGCGAGTATCCCTTCGCCGAGGCATCGGCGGCTCTCTCCCGACTGGAAGCCGGCCACACGGTGGGCAAGCTCGTGGTCGCCGGCACCGCGGTCTGAGCGCTCATCGGCGGTGTTCTGGTGCCGCACCGACAGCGGTGTGGCGGAGCACCCCCCCCACCGCGCTCTGGCGGTGCACAGGGGGCGGGTGACAGAATGGACCCCGGCGTGCCCGAGTCGCATCTTCCCCGACGCCCGCTCGATCGAGCGAAGGGTCGAAGGACCGCCGGGCCCCTGGACAGCGTCCGCCGCGCCCGTCCTCCGAGGAGAGCTCCCATGTCGACGCCTGAAGCCGCCGTCTCCACCGCCCCCGCCCGCACCGCGCACCACCGCCACTACCTGATGTGCAAGCCGGAGCACTTCACCGTCAACTACTCCATCAATCCGTGGATGGAGCCGTCGAAGCCCACCGACACCGCGAAGGCGGTCGCGCAGTGGCAGAAGCTCCACGACCTGTACGTCGAGCTGGGCCACGACGTCGAGCTCATCGAGCCGCTCGCCGGATACCCCGACATGGTCTACACGGCCAACGGCGGGTTCCTCATCGACGGCCGCGCCTATGTGCCCGAGTTCCGCTTCGTCGAGCGCCAGGGCGAGGCTCCCGCCTTCGCCGACTGGTTCCGCGGCGCGGGCTACGACACCGTGATGCCGAAGGAGGTCAACGAGGGCGAGGGCGACTTCCTGCTCGTCGGTGACGTGATCCTCGCCGGCACCGGCTTCCGCTCGACCGGCGACAGCCACCGCGAGGTCGGCGAGGTCTTCGGCCGCGAGGTCGTGTCGCTCAACCTGGTCGACCCGCGCTTCTACCACCTCGACACCGCGATCGCCGTGCTCGATCCGGTGCAGGGTCTCGAGAACGGCGGCCCCGAGCACGCGAACATCGCGTACCTCCCCGGTGCCTTCGACGACGCGAGCCGCGCCGAGCTCGAGAAGCGCTTCCCCGACGCGATCCTGGTGTCGGACGAGGACGGCTCGGTGTTCGGCCTGAACTCGGCGAGCGACGGCTACAACGTGATCATCTCCCCGCGCGCGAAGGGCTTCGAGAAGCAGCTGCGCGAGCGCGGTTACAACCCGATCATGATCGACCTTTCCGAGCTGCTGCTCGGCGGCGGCGGCATCAAGTGCTGCACGCTCGAGCTTCGGGGCGCGAAGTGACCGCGCTGGAGGCAGGCGCCGATGTGAACACCGAGCCGCACGTCGCACACAACTACCACCCGCTGCCCGTGAACATCGCCCGCGCAGAGGGCGCGTGGGTGACGGATGTCGAGGGCAAGCGCTACCTCGATCTGCTCGCCGCGTATTCCGCCGTGAACTTCGGACACCGGCACCCGGCACTCGTCGCCGCGCTCACCGAGCAGCTCGGGCGGGTCACGCTCGTCAGCCGTGCGTTCCAGAGCGACCGCCTCGAACCGTTCGCCGCGGCGCTGGCGGAGCTCGCCGGCAAAGACCTCGTGCTGCCGATGAACACCGGTGCCGAAGCCGTCGAGACCGGCATCAAGGTCGCCCGCGCGTGGGGCTACCGCGTCAAGGGCATCGCCGAGGGCAGGGCACGCATCATCGTCGCAGCCGGGAACTTCCACGGGCGCACGACCACGATCGTCAGCTTCAGCGACGACGAGCAGGCGCGCGACGACTTCGGGCCCTACACGCCCGGCTTCGACGTCGTGCCGTACGGCGACGCGGACGCCATCGCCGCAGCCATCACCGACGACACTGCCGCCGTGCTCGTGGAGCCGATCCAGGGCGAGGCAGGGGTCGTGATCCCGCCGGAGGGATACCTGCGCCGCATCCGCGAGATCTGCGATGAGAAGAACGTGCTGTTCATCGCCGACGAGATCCAGGCCGGTCTCGGTCGCGTGGGGGAGACTTTCGCATGTGACCGCGAGGGCGTCGTGCCCGACCTGTACCTGCTCGGTAAGGCTTTGGGCGGCGGCATCCTCCCGGTCTCGGCCGTGGTCGGCGACTCCGATGTGCTCGGTGTGATCCGTCCCGGCGAGCACGGCTCGACGTTCGGCGGCAACCCGCTCGCCGCAGCCGTGGGCCTGCGCGTCGTCGAGATGTTGCAGACGGGGGAGTTCCAGGAGCGCGCCCGTGCGCTGGGAGCCCATCTGGAGCAGGCGCTGCAGCCGCTGATCGGCCACGGCGTCACGGCCGTGCGCATCGCGGGACTCTGGGCCGGGGTCGACATCGACCCCGCGAACGGCACAGGGCGGGAGATCGCCGAGAAGCTGCTCGAACGCGGCGTGCTCGTGAAGGACACGCATGGACAGACGGTGCGCATCGCGCCGCCGCTGGTGATCCGTGCGACCGAGCTCGACTGGGCGGTGGAGCAGCTCAAGCTCGTGCTGGGCGCCTGACCGACCCGCCGACACGGACAGCGCCACCGCTGTCACGGCCGTCGACTGGGGATGAGACGGCTGGCGGTGGCGCTGTCCTCGTGCCGCTCAGGCCGGTGGGGAATCCGGGTCGAGCGTCTTGAGGGTGTCCTCTTCGGCGGCGTTGTCGGCGTCGAGCTGGTCCTCGGTGTTCTCGTCGCCGCCGAGGGCCGCACGATGGCCCTGGCCGGCGTCGCCCTGGATGGCTCCTCCGGTGGACTCGCCGCGCGAGGCATCACCCTGGATGGCTCCGCCGGTGCCGTCGCCCTGGCCGGAGTCCTCGTCCGGTGCTCCGACTCCGGGTGCGCCCTCTGCCGGGTCCTGCGGGTGGGGGGTGCGTTCCGTGTTCTCGTCCATGCGACGACGCTACGTCGGGTGCGGCCCTCCGCAGAGGGCATTGACAAACAGGCCGAGGATGCTCAGTCGTCGGGGTCGCGCCGCTTGGCGGTGCGGATCGGCGTGGTCACGGCGGCCTCGTCGCTGAACTCGATCGGGTCGACCTCGATCACGCTGAGCGGGCGGGTCTCGTCGAGTGTGAGCAGGAAGCGGCGGTTCTCGTCGCGTCGCAGGCGCCCGGACGTCGCCACCCAGATCACGCCGATCGCACAGGCGACGAATCCGGCCGTGCCGCCGAGCATGATCGCAGCGCGCGGCCCGAACGTGTCGGCGACCCACCCCGCGATCGGAGCGCCCACCGGGGTCGAGCCCATGATCACCGCCATGTAGAGCGCGAGCACACGGCCGCGCAGGGCGGGATCGGTGGTGATCTGCACGTAGCCGTTGGCGGTGGTGAGCAGCGTCACGATCATGAAGCCGGTGAACGTCAGGGTCACGGCGTACGACGCGTAGCTGGGCATCACGGACGACACGAAGGCGGCGATCCTGAACCCGCCGGCAGCCAGGATCACCACCCGTACCCGGGCCCGGTCGCGACGTGCGGCCAGCAGGGCGCCGATCAGCGACCCGATGGCCAGCACCGAGCTGAGCACACCGTATCCGTCGGCTCCCGCACCGAACTCGAGTGCCATGGTCGAGGCGAAGATCGGGAAGTTCATGCCGAAGGCGCCGATCAGGAAGACCGTGACGAAGACGACCTTCAGGTCGCTGCGTCCCCATACGTACCGGAAGCCGGCTGCCAGGCCACCGCGGCTGCGGTTCTTCAGCCGAGGGGCGAGCAGGCTGCGCCGCATCAACAGGAGCGCGAGGAGCATCGCCAGGAAGGTCGCGGCGTTCACGATGAACACCCAGCCCGAGCCGATCGCCACGATCAGCAGGCCTCCGACGGCCGGCCCCACCATGCGGGCGAGGTTGAACGACGCCGAGTTGAGGGCCACCGCGTTCGAGGTGTCGCCGGTGGAGACCATGTCCGAGACGAACGCCTGCCTGGCCGGGGCGTCGAAGGCGTTCACGATGCCGAATCCGAGGGCGAACCCGAACATCATCGGCAGCGTCATGAGGTCGTTGAGCAGCAGCACACCGACCGCGATGGCCAGGGCCAGCAATGCCGACTGTGTCGCGAAGAGGATGTGCCGGCGGTCGAAGCGGTCGGCCACCCACCCTGTCATGCTCACGAGCACGAGGGGAGGCCCGAACTGCAGGGCCATGGTGACGCCCATCGCCGTGGCGTCGTTGTCGGTGAGCTCGGTGAGCACCACCCAGTCCTGCGCGGTGGCCTGCATCCATCCGCCGACGTTGGAGATCAGGGCGCCCGCGAACCAGATCCGGTAGTTGATGTTCGCGAACGAGCGGAACATGGCGCTCATCTCTCCACCACCCGCCGCATCAGGGCGCTCGCTTCGCGCAGTGTGGTCAGCTCGGCCTCGGTGTAGTCGACCTCGCGCAGCATGTCGGCCAGCAGCTCGTCGCGCCGGCGGATGGTCTCGACCACGATCTCGGCACCGGCCGGGGTGATGTCGACCTGCACGCGTCGCCGGTCGTCCTCGTCGGGGGTGCGCACGACGAAGCCCTGCTCCTCGAGGCCGTTGATCGTGCTCGTCATCGACGGCGCGGTCACGCGTTCGCGTTCGGCGAGGGTCGAGACCGTGCGTCGGCCGTTCATGCGCAGGTCGGCGAGCACCGCCAGCTGCGCGTCGCTCATCGAGTCGGCGGCGCGGGCGCAGCGGAGGCGGCGGGCCAGCCGGAACGTGGCCATGCGAAGGTCTGTGGCGGTGAGGCGGAGGGATTCATCAGACGCAGACATTACTTAGATAGCCTATCTAATTTTCCGGATGCCGTCGCGGCAGCGGGCACAATGGAGGGGTGACCCGAACGCTCGCCTTGGAAATCGCCGTGCAGGACCCCGCCGGAGTGCGCATCGCCAAGGAGGTCGGCGCGGCACGCGTCGAGCTCGCGACGGCTCTCGCCCTCGGTGGACTCACCCCGTCGCCCGCGACGATCGAGCTCGCCGTCGAGACGGCAGGGGTCGATGGCCCCGAGGTGCACGTGCTGATCCGCCCGCGCGCGGGCGGCTTCCACTACGACGACGACGAACTCGCCGTGGCCGAGCTCGATGTGCGCCGCGCGATCGCCGCCGGTGCTGCGGGCGTGGTCATCGGCGCCCTCGACGCCGAGGGGCGACTCGACCTGTTCGCCATGGCGCGCCTCCGAGATGCCGCAGCCGGCGCACCCGCGACGCTGCACCGCGCGATCGACGTGACGGCCGATCCGGTCGCGACGCTGCGGAGCGCCCGCGAGCTGGGCCTGCGTCGGGTGCTCACCTCGGGGGGAGCGTCGGCCGCGATCGACGGCATCGACACGTTGCGTGCGCTCGTCGCGGCCGCAGAGGGCGAGATAGAGATCATGGCGGGCAGCGGCGTCGATGTGGCGAGCGCTCCGCTGCTCGCAGCCGCGGGCGTGGACGCGATCCATTTCTCCGCGAAGCGTGCCGTGAACGAAGACGGCGGGGTGCGGATGGGGTCGGCCTCCGACGGGGTCGGCGGCTACGAGGTGACCGATCGCGACACCGCCTTCGCGATCCGCGACGCCCTTGCACGGTAGCCGCCTCTTCCGGTGATGGGTAGGCTCGCAGCGTGATGGATACCCGCGAGTTCACCGATGCCTATGGTGTCGACATCGTCTACGACGTCCATCCCGCCGAGGGGACCCCGCGCGGCGTGGTGCAGCTGCTGCACGGCGTCGGAGAGCATGCAGGGCGGTACGGTGCGCTGATCACCGCGCTCACGGCTGCCGGATTCCACGTCTACGCCGACGACCACCGCGGTCATGGCCGCACCGGCATCCGCCAGCACGGCGGCCCGGAGAAGCTCGGCCGTCTGGGCAAGGGCGGGCTGCGTGCGGCCGTGGAAGCCGTCTGGCAGCTGACGGGCATCATCCGCGAGGAGAACCCCGATCTGCCGCTCGTGCTGCTCGGGCACTCGTGGGGATCGTTCCTCGCACAGATGCTCGTCAACGAGCACCCGGACGCGTGGGACGCCGTGATCCTGTCCGGCTCTGCCCTGCGCATGCCGGGCTCACTGAACGCCGCTCCGCTGAATGCGCGCTGGGCAGGTGAGGGCGCGACCGGGCTGGAGTGGCTCAGCAGAGACCCCGCCGTGTGGACCGCGTTCGACGAGGATCCGCTGACCACCGATGTGCCGCTGCTCAAGCTGTTCGGCCCGATCGAGGCGGCGAAGCTGTACGGCCGCCCTGCCAAGGACCTGGGGCACGACATCCCGATGCTCCTGCTGGTCGGGCGGGACGACCCGGTGGGCGGACCGCGCAGCGTGCACAAGCTCGCCGACGAGTACCGCAACCGTTCAGGTCTCACCGACGTCACCACGCTCGTCTACCCCGACGCGCGCCACGAGATCTTCGCGGAGCTGCAGCAGGACGAGGTGCGCGCCGACGTGCTCGCCTGGCTCGACACGCACATCCCCGCACGCTGAGCTCCCGGCTCCACCGCCGAGACCCATGCTCCTCGTCCACACCCACTGTGGCGACCGCTCGCCGGGGTGGGTCTCGGCGGGGAGCGTGGGTCTGGGGCGAGATGTTCCCGCGTGGTGCGGATGTAACGCGACGTTACGCGCGGTGAAGGCGTGTGACACGGGCGTCTCGCGCGCCGCGGGGTCACCGTAGATTCGGGGCAATATTCCGCGCATGAGCGAGGAGTGCCCGCTCGGCGGCACCCCGCACGGGAGGGAGCGCTCCGATGAGCTTCGTGAAGGACTGGCAGGACTGGCACGCGTCCAGGGAGCGGTACGCGGGATCGGAGTACGGCCCGTCGGCACTCGAGTCGACGAACTGGCTCATCACGGAGGCCGCGGCCGTGGACGGCATCCCCGGGCTCTGGGCGCTCACCGGCGACGGCGGCATCCGCGGCAGCGAGCTGGGCCAGGCGGGATCCACCGTCACGCTGCGGGGCACGCAGAGCATCCGGCTCGGGCGCCGCGAGCTGCGCGTGTTCGAGCGCCACGGCACGATAGCGCTGCGTGTGCTGAATCCGGCTCGTCCGCAGCGCGAGTGGTTCACCGCGATCGATGCCTATGCCCCCGACGAGCGCTGGCGTCTGCCGGCTGTCTTCGAGGAGACACCCGACGAGCAGATCGTGATCACGTCGGTCGACGGCGATGCGCGGGAGACGCCCGTCGCCGGTCGGCTGCGCTTCGAGCTGGCGGGTGCGCCGCAGACGCTCACCGTGACCCGAGGTGCTCAGGGCGGGCTGAGCGCGGTGTTCGCAGACGGGACGAACGGCCTCGAGACCTACCGCTTCCGGTTCCTTCCGGTCGACGAACCGGCCGTGGACGGCACTGCCGTGATCGACTTCAACCGCGCCTATCTGCCGCCGTGCGCATTCTCCGACCAGTTCGTGTGCCCGCTGCCGCCCGCCGGGAATCGATACTCGACCCCGATCCGCGCGGGTGAGCGCGTCGTCGTGCTCGGAGGCTGACCCGCCGTAACAGGGGCTGCGCGCCTTAAGCTGGAACCGTGCACGGTGAATACAAGGTCCCAGGTGGAAAGCTGGTCGTCGTCGACCTCGAGATCGAGGACGACCGGATCTCCCGCTTCCGGCTCGCCGGCGACTTCTTCCTCGAGCCCGACTCGGCGCTGGACGACATCAACGCCGCCGTCGACGGACTGCCCGTGGAATCGGACGCGACGGCGATCGCCGCAGCCGTCCGCGCCGCGCTGCCCGACGGGGCCCAGCTGCTCGGGTTCACACCGGAGGCCGTCGGAACCGCGGTGCGTCGCGCACTCGTGACTGCCCCTGGGTGGCGCGACTTCGACTGGGAGATCGTGCACGAGAAGGCTGCGTCGCCGCGCATGAACCTCGCGCTCGACGAGGTGCTCACCTCTCGCGTCGGCGAGGGGCGTCGCCGTCCCACCCTGCGCATCTGGGAGTGGGACCAGTCGGCCGTGGTGATCGGATCGTTCCAGTCGTACCGCAACGAGGTCGACCCCGAGGGAGCTGCGAAGCACGGATTCGACGTCGTCCGTCGTATCTCGGGCGGTGGGGCGATGCTCATGGCCGCGGGGCAGATCATCACCTACTCGCTGTATGTGCCGGCATCACTCGTGGCGGGGATGACCTTCGCCGACTCCTACGCCTTCCTCGACGACTGGGTGCTGCAGGCGCTGCGTTCGCTCGGCATCGATGCCGTCTACCAGCCGCTCAACGACATCGCGAGCCCGACCGGCAAGATCGGCGGCGCCGCCCAGAAGCGGTTGGCGAACGGCGGAGTGCTCCACCATGCGACCCTGTCGTACGACATCGACGGTCAGGTGATGACCGAGGTGCTGCGCATCGGACGGGAGAAGCTCAGCGACAAGGGAACCGCCTCTGCCGCCAAGCGCGTCGACCCGCTGCGCAGCCAGACCGGCCTCGAGCGCGCGGAGATCATCGAACGGTTCAAGGACACCTTCCGCTCGCTGACCGACGCCGAGACCGGGTCGATCTCGGCCGACGAGTACGCCGCCGCCGAGGCGCTCGTCGAATCGAAGTTCGCCACCGAGGCCTGGCTGCATCGGGTGCCGTGACGGCGCCGGACACTCACCTCCCCCCTGCGGCGGACACCCCTGACGTCGTGTCAGACACCGTGTCCGTGCCGCAGCCGGTCGTGCCCCACCCAGTCGTGCCAGAGCCGGTCGTGCCGCAGCCGCTCGTACCGGGTGCGGTGATGATCGTCGAGGGCGACAACCTCGCCGTCGCCGCGACCCTGCCTTCCGGTTCGTTCACGCTCGTGTACCTGGACCCGCCGTTCAACACCGGCCGCACGCAGGAGCGTCAGGTGGTGACCGCACGGCGGACGTGGGCAACTCCTCAAGAATCGGTGCCGGCCACGGAACCGGTCCCGGGGATCCACGACCTCGGGGGAGTGACCGGCACGGATCTGCGGAGTTCTTCACCGGAGCCGGGAGAGACCGCGCCGGCCGCTGACACCGAGGTGCGGCACGGCTTCCACGGCCACGCCTACGAGCGGGTGCGCGGGATGCTGCGCGCCTATGACGACCGCTTCGACGACTACGGCTCGTTCCTGATGCCACGGCTCGAAGAGGCCTGGCGGTTGCTCGCCGACGACGGCACGCTGTACCTGCACCTCGACTACAGGGAGGCGCACTACGCGAAGGTCATGCTCGACGCGGTGTTCGGGCGGGACTGCTTCCTCAACGAGCTGATCTGGGCGTATGACTACGGCGCCAAGTCGCGCAGCCGCTGGCCCACCAAGCACGACACGATCCTGGTGTACGTGAAGAACCCTCGAGGGTACGTGTTCAACTCCGACGAGGTCGACCGCGAGCCGTACATGGCGCCTGGGCTCGTCACCGCCGAGAAGGCGGCGCGCGGCAAACTGCCGACCGACGTGTGGTGGCACACGATCGTGCCCACCACCGGTCGGGAGAAGACCGGCTATCCCACGCAGAAGCCCGAGGGGATCCTGCGGCGCATCGTCACGGCGTCGAGTCGTCCTGGCGACCGTGTGCTCGACCTCTTCGCGGGCAGTGGGACGACGGGAGCGGTGGCCTCGGCCCTCGGACGCGACGCCGTGCTGGTCGACGACAACCCCGAGGCCGTCAGGATCATGAAGACGCGGATGCCGCACGCCGAGGTGACGTCGCTTCGCTGAACCACACTCGGCCGGAGTGGCCGCGACCGTTCCGTCAGGAGGGGCGGAGCAGCACGAGGAACCGCTCGATCTCTGCGGCCATGTCGAGCGAGGGATCGAGCATCCACGCAGCCTGCAGCCCATCGGCCAAGGCATGCAGGGTGCGGACGACCCATGCCGGGTCGAGGTCGGCGCGGATCCGCCCCTGTTCTTGGTCGATGATGAGCTGAGCGCGGGTGAAGGTCTCGATGCGCTCGGTGCGCTCGCGGAAGTAGGCGTGGGCGGGGTGGGCAGGATCCCCGGCTTCGGCGGCCAACTGCGCGTAGAGCTGCACGAGACCGGGGACGGATGCGTTGTGACGGATGACCGCGAGGAACGCGGCCGAGGCGTCTTCGCCGGCGTACTGCTGCTCGTCGCGGTCGTCTCTGGCGCGGAGGATCGCGACGAACAGCTCCTCCTTGCTGCCGAAGTAGTGCAGCAGGCCCGCCGGGCTGAGTCCGGCGGCGTCCGCGATCTCCCGGACCGACGCCTTGCGGTAGCCGTGCTCGGCCACGACGGCGAGTGCGGCCTCGAGGATCTCCTCGCGCTTGGCGACGCCCTTCGCGTATGCCCCCCGTGTAGCCATCGCTCCAGGGTAACCGTCACGCTCGGATCACAAAAACCAAACAACGTTCGTGAAACGCTTGCGCGGACAGTCGACGATCTGTCAGCATGTCCGACGAATACCAAACACTGTTTGGTATTGACCTGATCACGCTCACCGACCCGATCACGCTCAACGAGGAGCCGACATGTCCGTGTCCCCGCTCGACCCCGCCGCTGAAATCGCCCCGACCGGCACCATCCGCGCCGTTCCGCCCGCCGCGGGGGCACCGGCGGCGAGTCCGCCCGCGAATCGGCGGCTGCTGCCCAGCTTGCTGATCGCCTCGCTGACCCTGTTCGCCACCTACGGCGGACTCATCGCGATCCTGCTGCCCAGCCAGGTGCTGATGATCGACGAGGCGAACAAGGTCGGCAACCTCGCCGTCGTGACCACGATCTCCTTCGTCTTCACGCTGTTCGCGCAGCCGATCGTCGGGGCGTTGAGCGATCGCACGCGCTCGCGGTTCGGACGCCGGGTGCCGTGGATGGTGCTCGGCGCGATCATCGGCGGCATCTTCCTGTTCGGCATGGGCTCGTTGACCGACATCCTCTGGATCACGGTGTTCTGGGTCATCATCCAGGTGGCGCTGAACTTCTTCCAGGCTCCGCTGACGGCCATCACCGCCGACAGGTTCCCGCGGTCGAAGCGCGGCGGCGCGAGCGCGATGATCGGTATCGGCACGCAGGTCGGCATGACGGTGGGCATCATGCTCGCCGGGGCGTTCGCCGCGCAGATCGGCATCGGCTACGCGGCGTTCGGCGGTGCCGTGATCGTGGCGGCGCTGCTGTTCGCCGTGGTGAACCGCGACTGGTCGTCGAAGCACGCCGCGGTGGCCCCGTTCCGATGGGGCGCCTTCTTCCGGGGCTTCTGGATCGACCCGCGCCGCCACCCCGACTTCGCCTGGGCGTTCGGGGCGCGGTTCCTGCTGATCCTCGGCTACTTCGTCGTCAGCTCGTACCAGCTCTACATGCTCACCGACTACATCGGGCTGCCCCTGGCGGAGGCCCAGGGCGCCGTCGTCACGCTCACCCTCGTGGCCTTCATCCCGACCCTGGTCGCCATCGGGCTCTCCGGGTGGTGGAGCGACAGGGTCGGGCGCCGCAAGGTCTTCATCTACGCTGCGTCCGTCGTGATGGTGGCAGGGCTGGCGATGCCGCTCCTGCAGCCGAACATGACCGGCATGATCCTGATGAGCATCATCAACGGCGTCGGGTTCGGGTTGTACATGTCGGTGGACGCCGCGCTGATGACCGAGGTGCTGCCGAACGAGGGCGTCTCCGCGGGGAAGGACCTCGGCATCCTGAACGTGGCGACCAACGTGCCGCAGGCCCTGAGCCCCGCGATCGGCGGTGTCATCATCACGGCGCTCGGAGGCTACGCGATGCTGTTCGTCTTCGCGATCGTGTTCGTGATCCTCGCCGCCGTGGCGACCGCGCCGATTAAGGGAGTGCGCTGATGACCGGGAACGACCGGGAGAATACTGTCATGACCGATACCGATTCCGAGACGACCGCCGACTTCGTCGAGGTGGCCACGGCCGCGGGACGAGTGCGTGGCCGCTGGCGTCCGACCACGGGAGGGCGGGGCAATGCCCGATCGGCGGCTTTCCTCGGAATCCCGTTCGCCGAAGCACCCATCGGTGCGCTGCGCTTCCAGGCGCCCGTGCCGAAGGCACCGTGGGAGGGCGTGCGCGATGCGCTCGAGTTCGCGGCGACCGCGCAGCGCGGAGACCCCGGCGTCACGCTCATCCCCGAGCCGAGCATCGAGGGTGACGCCACGCTCA
Source organism: Microbacterium sp. WHRI 7836 (assembly GCF_040223885.2). NCBI lineage: Bacteria > Bacillati > Actinomycetota > Actinomycetes > Micrococcales > Microbacteriaceae > Microbacterium > Microbacterium sp. WHRI 7836. The sequence continues at coordinate 3,205,831 of NZ_CP168171.1, read as the reverse complement.
ACGTGAACGTGTTCACCCCGAACCCGAGCCGCGCGGGGCAGGGGGCCGGGCTCGCTGTGCTCGTGTGGATCCACGGCGGCGGCTACTTCGCGGGCTCGCCTGCCAGCCCCTGGTACGACGGCCGCAACTTCAACCGCGACGACGTCGTCACGGTCTCGCTCTCCTATCGGCTGGGCTTCGACGGCTTCGGCTGGATCGAGGATGCGCCCTCGAACCGTGGTGTGCGCGACTGGCTGCTCGCCCTCGAATGGGTGCAGCAGAACATCGCGGAGTTCGGCGGGGATCCGTCACGCGTCTCGATCGCCGGACAGTCCGCGGGCGGCGGTGCGGTGCTCACCCTGCTCGGCATGGAGCAGGCGCAACACCTGTTCCACGGCGTCTACGCGATCTCGGGCGCGCTCGCCGATGTGAGTGCCACCCGGTCGGAGGCCTTCGGGCGTGCGCTCGCCGCGGCGGCGGGGGTCGAGCCGACCGTGGCTGGGTTCTCGTCGCTGCGCGAAGAACGCATCCTCGAACTGCAGAAGAAGGCCACGGAGCTCGGTCCCTCGTCCCTGGGCAGCGTGATCGACGAGGGGCTCCCGCTCGGGCCGACGGTCGACGGTGATCTGCTGCCGCGCTCCACGCGCGAGGCTTTGCGGGCCGGCGTCGGCGCGGACAAGCCGCTCGTCCTCGGGGCGACGGACGACGAGTTCACGATGGTCCTCTCCGGGGCCGAGAAGAAGCTGCGCTGGGTGCCGAGGTCGATCCTGCTGAACAAGCTGGGACTGCCGAAAGCCGTACGGAGGGAATACCTCGACGCGAACGCCGACATCGCCGGCCTCGGCAAAGCGCGCCTGGGCGGGCGTCTGCTGACCGACCGGATGTTCCGGACGGCGCTGCTGAACGTGCTCGCCGACCGCGGCTCGGCACCCACCTGGCTGTACCGGTTCTCCTGGCCGTCAGGGCACTTCGGCTTCGCCGAGCACTGCCTCGACGTGCCGTTCTTCTTCGACTGCCTCGACGGCCCCGCCATGGAGCCACTCGCCGGACCGAACCCTCCGCAGGAGCTGGCTGACGAGGTGCACGGAGCGGCCGTCGCGTTCATCACCGGAGGTGACCCCGGGTGGCCGCGCCATCGGGGTGCCGTGGGCATCGCCCGGGTCTACGACGTGCCGACGCGCGACGTCGCCGATGCCTACGCGTCCGTGCGTCCGCTGCTGCGCGCGACCTGATTCGAGAGCGCCCGCGGTGCGGACTCAGGCGACGTAGATCTTGCGGAGGGTCTCGGTGACGGTCCAGGTCGTGCGCATTCCCTCGGCGAGACGCACGACGGAGCCGGGTCCGACCTCCAGATCGGGCAGCCCGGACGAGGCGAATGCGATCGTGGCGTGACCCGACAGCACCACGAACACCTCATCGGCCTCGGTGTCGGTCGCGGTGCCTGGCGTCATCTCCCAGACGCCGATCTCGATGCCGCCCAGCGTCGCCAGCTCGCGGATCGCGGTCGTCGGCGTGCCGGAGAGCACGTCGTCGGAGGGCAGCGGCTCATGCGCGAGGGGCAGGGACCCGACCTCCACCGCACTCCCCGCGGCGAGACCGTTCACGAGTCGAAGCCCATGCCGACGGCGTCGAGCGCCTTGAGGAACAGGTTGCGCCTGCCCTGGTTGTGGTCGGCCTGGTTCATGGCGGCGCGCACGAGATTGACGCCGATCGACGCCGCGGGCTCCGGCGGGAACGGGATGGGCTTCTCACGTACCATCCGAAGCTCCGTGCGCTCCGTCTGCTCCCCGGACAGCTTGTCGAGCATGACGTCGGCGGCGAAACGCGCCGCGCCGACCCCCAGGCCCGTGAAGCCGGTCGCGTACGCCACGCGTCCCTTGCGGGCAGTGCCGAAGAACGCGCAGAAGCGGCTCGACGAGTCGATGGCTCCCGCCCAGCGGTGCGTGAATCGGAGACCCTCCAACTGTGGGAAGGTCGTGAAGAAGTGGGAGGCGAGCTTGCGGTGGCTCTCGATGCGGTCCTCGTACTCCGCACGCACCTTGCCGCCGAAGTGGTAGATCGCGTCGTAGCCGCCGAACAGGATGCGGTTGTCCCCGGTGAGCCGGTAGTAGTGGAACTGGTTGGCGCTGTCGGCCAGACCCTGACGATTCGACCATCCGATGGATGCCAGCTGCGCGGTCGAGAGCGGCTCGGTCATCAGCACGTAGTCGTACACCGGAACGGTCATCAGCCGGTTGCGCTTGAGGAGCGAGGGGAAGACGTTGGTGCCGAGGGCGACGGCGTCCGCGACCACACGGCCGTCCGGAGTGACCAGGGTGATCGGACCGGACCCGTCGCCCTCGATCGCGCGGACGATGCTGTGCTCGTGGATCTCGACGCCGAGGTCGGCGGCCACGCGTGCCAGCTCGACGCCGAGCTTGGCGGGGTGCACCATGGCGCAGCCGTCGCGATCCCAGTCTCCGGCGAGGAAGGTCTCCGAGTGCACCTCGGCCTGCACGGCTTCGCGGTCGAGGAAGCCGGGCTCTTCGCGATACCAGTCCACCTGGTGCGGCTCGACGGCGACCGCCAGCTGACCCGTGCGCTCGAACTCCGCATCCATGCCGTACCGCTCGACCGTCTCACCGATCCCATCGAGGTTCGCGTGGCCCAGCTCCTCGAGCCGATCGATCTCCTCCGGCCATCGGTTGACGCCGTTCTCATGGCCGTGGGTGAGGCTCGACTCGCAGAATCCGCCGTTGCGCCCGGAGGCGGCCCAGACGATGCGCGAGGCTTCGAGCAGGACGACACGACGTTCGGGGTCGCGTTCCTTGGCGCGCACCGCGGTCCACAGTCCGGCGTACCCTCCGCCGACGATGGCGAGGTTGGCACGGACAGTGCCGTTCAACGGCGGGTGCGTCGGCCGCTCGACGTCGTCGAGCCAGAACACCCGCAGGGCGGTGTCCCGGAGCGAGGCGTCGATGACGCTCGCTGAAGGTCGCTGGCGTTCGAAGACGGTGGTGCCCATCGTTCTCTCCGTTCCTCGGAGGCTCGCGTCAGCGCGTGCCCCAGTTGTAGAGGTCCTTGTACAGGCCGGCGTAGAGCAGGCTCTCGGTGTGCGTGATGCCGGGGATCGTGCGGATGCGGGTGGCGATGAGTTCGATGAGGTGCTCGTCGTTCTCGCACACCGCCTCGACGAGGATGTCGAAGGTGCCGAGCGTCACGACCACGTAGGCCAGCTCAGGGATCGTTGTGAGCTCCTGCGCGATCTCGCGCGGGTTGCCGGAGACTCGGATGCCGATCATCGACATGCGGTGGAAGCCGAGCTGCATCGGATCGGTGACCGCCACGATCTGGATGATGCCCGCCTCGGTCATCCGCTGCACACGCTGACGAGCGGCGGCTTCGCTCAGCCCGACCTCCCGCGCGATCTCGGCGTAGGGGCGGCGGCCGTCCTCCTGCAGCAGTTCGACGATGCGCTTCGAGATGTCATCAAGGGCAGGCTGGGACGGCTTCGTGCTCATGTGTCGATATTGTCAGTCGATGTGTGATCCCGCAACTGATTCAGTCGAGTCTACGGGAGGTATCTTCAGATTCCGCAGGGATGTCGATACCATGACCCCATGTCGACTCATCTTCTGAAGGATTCAGCGCCGTTGCAGAACTTCATCGGCGGACAGTACGTGCCCGCACACGGCGCCGGTCGGATGCCGCTTCTGGATCCTGTCACGGAAGACGCGTACGGCGAGCTCCCGGTGTCGGACGTCACCGACGTCGATGCCGCCTACGCAGCTGCGGCTGCGGCCTTCCCGATCTGGCGCGACACCACGCCAGGGGAGCGGCAGCTGGCGCTCTTCCGCATCGCCGACGAGATGGAGTCGCGCGCAGACGAGTTCGCCGACCTCGAGTCGCAGGACACCGGCAAGCCGCGCGCGAGCCTGGTCTCGGACGAGATCATGCAGTCGATCGACCAGCTGCGCTTCTTCGCGGGTGCCGCCCGCAGCCTCGAGGGCAGGGCCGCGGGGGAGTACCTCGCCGGACACACCTCGTTCGTGCGTCGCGAGCCGGTCGGTGTGATCGGCCAGGTGACCCCGTGGAACTACCCGCTGAACATGGCGGTGTGGAAGACCGCGCCCGCGCTCGCCGCCGGCAACACGGTCGTGCTGAAGCCCGCCGAGTCGACACCGCTCACGACGCTGCTTCTCGCCGAGATCGTCGCGCTGCACACGCCGGTGGGCACCCTCAACGTGGTGCTCGGCGACCGCGACACCGGTGTCGCCCTGGTGGACCACCCCACGCCGCAGATGGTCGCGATCACGGGTTCGGTGCGGGCGGGCATGGCCGTCGCACGCTCGGCGGCGAACGACGTCAAGCGGGTGCATCTCGAACTCGGCGGCAAGGCTCCGGCGATCGTGTTCGCCGACGCCTCGATCGAGAAGGCCGTCGAGGGCATCACCACCGGCGCCTTCTTCAACGGCGGACAGGACTGCACCGCCGCCACCAGGGTGCTGGTGCACGCCTCACTCCACGATGAACTGGTCGCCGCGCTGGTCGCGAGGGCGCAGACGCACGCCCGCACCGGGGGGCCGCGCGAGGAGGGTGTGCTCTACGGGCCGCTGAGCAGCGCGGCCCAGCTCGCACAGGTGCAGGGCTTCATCGACCGCCTCCCCGCGCACGCGACGATCGAGACCGGTGGACGCCGCCAGGGAGATCGCGGCTACTTCTGGGAGCCCACCATCATCTCCGGTGTGCATCAGGACGACGAGGTCGTGCAGGGTGAGATCTTCGGACCCGTTCTCACGGTGCAGTCGTTCACCGAGGACGCCGAGGCCCTGGGGATGGCCAACGACGTGCCCTATGCGCTCGCCGCCTCGGTGTGGACGACCGATCATGCTCGAGCGATGCGCTTCTCGCGCGACCTCGACTTCGGGTGCGTATGGATCAACACGCACATCCCGTTCGTGTCGGACATGCCCCACGGCGGATTCAAGCACTCCGGCTACGGCAAGGACCTCTCGCAGTACGGCTTCGACGACTACACGCGCATCAAGCACGTGATGAGTGCGCTCGACTGAAGGGGCCGGCGAGGGGCCCCGGGCGCTCAGGGGGCGAGCTGCTTCACGCGACGGTGCTCACGCAGGGTGAGCTGGGGGCGCTCCTCGATCTTGACCGCGCCGTCCTCGTCCCAGCCGTGGCGTGCGTAGAACGCATCCGCGCGATCGTTCCCATCGAGCACCCACAGGTACGCGCGTGCGTACCCGGCCTCGGCGATCCGCTGCTCCGCCGCCTCGAGCAGGGCGTGGCCCGCACCCGTCGACCAGGCGGCGGGGTCTGCGTAGATGCCGTAGACCTCGCCGTCGGCGAGCCCGTCGGGGTCGCGGCCGGAGCCCAGCGATGCCCAGCCGACCAGGCGGTCGCCCCGCACGGCGACGAGGGTGCCGAGGCCCGTGGGCAGCGGCTCCGCGATGATGCGCCGCCAACTCTCGGCTCGCTCCTCGACGGACAGTCCGTCGAGGACGGACTGATCGATGAGTCCACGGTAGGCCGCCTGCCAGGAGCGGACGTGCACGCCGGCGATGCTGTCGGCATCTTCGGCGCGGGCGTCGCGGATCACCAGCGGAGTCATCCATCCAGCCTAGGGGGATCGCCGTGGCCGGAGGGGGGTGGACGCTGCGGGTCAGCTCACGTTCTTCTTGAGCCAGGGCAGGGGATCCACGGCGACGGTGTTGATGTGGACCTCGAAGTGCAGGCACGACCCGAAGACGTAGCCGGTCGATCCGACGTCTCCGATGTACTGGCCTTCGTCGACGCAGTCGCCGACCTCGACAGCCCGGCTTCCGTAGGTCATATGCGAGTAGACGGTGCTCACGGCCTGTCCGTCGACGATGCTCTCGATCTGGATCGTCACGCCGTAGCCCTGGTAGCTCTCCGTCGATCGGGAGACGCAGCCCTTCATGGCGGCGTTGATCGGAGTGCCGACCGGCGCGGCGAAGTCCTGTCCGAGGTGCGATCGACCCGGTCGTGAGGCGCCGAACCCGTCGGTGAAGGAATATGTTCCGTCGGCCATCGGCATCACGATGCGTCCGGCGAGGGGGATGTCCAGCGCGCTTCCCAGCGGCATGCCTGCGGCGATCGCGGCGGCCGCGGCACGGGAGCGCGTCTCCTTGATCTCCTCGGGCGTCGTCGCCGAGAAGTTGCCGCGCGGGGCGATCTCCGCCCGGATCTCGTTCTTCGATGTGTAGGACTGGGACATTCCGTCGGCAAGAGTCGAGACGGGGGCGCTGGCAGCAGCCGCGGGGCCGCTGGTGGGGTTCAATGCAGGAAGCGCGGCTCCGGTGATCAGGACCCCGATCGCCAGGGTGGCGCCGAGCGCCTTGGACTTCGCCCACGTGCGCTTCTCGCGGCGGACCCGGGTCTGAGGAGTCGACGCCGCGCGAGGAGCCATGTGTCGGGGGCGCAGGCGAGGATCCCAGGAACGGGGGCCCTGTGTTGCCTGGGGCTGGGGGTCCGTGGTCTGGGGCTGTGTTGCCTGGGACTGCGTTGTCTGGGGTGCCGCGGTCTGGGGTGCCGCGGTCTGGGGTGCCGTCGTCTGGGGCTGCGTTGCGCGCGGTGCCGTCGCTGGGGTCGGCTTCGTCTGAGACCGTGCCTGAGTCTGCGTCGCCTGCGAGTGGAGGGCTGTCTCGTCCTGGGTCGAGTCCGCGGCTGCGGTCGCTGTGTGAGCTGCCGCGGCTCTGCGGCGTGCGCGCGAGGACCTGAGTGACGGGGCGACAGGCGCGACGTCTGCGTCGAGCGCGAGGTCGGCTGCGGGTGCGGGGTCTGCTTCGGGTGCGGGGCGGGCTTCGGGTGCGAGGCGGGCTTCGGGCACGAGGGCTTCGGCGGACGAAGAGGTCGCGTCGGCGAGGGGGAGCGTGTCGGCGGCGTTCGACGGAAGGGGGGAGTGCGCGTCTGCGGTCGCCTGGCGTCGACGATGACGACGGAGAAGCGGTCGAGTCGGATCGGGGACTTCTGTCGGAGCTTCCGAGGCTTCGTGAGCGCGCTCGGGGGGCAGGGAATTCGTGACGGGATCCTTCCGGGAGGCAGATGTACGCGGCGGTCGATCCCCCCGGATGCCACCGTTACCGATCTGTAATTTAATTCGTGAACTCGCGAGCGTCAAATCGAGATCGGACACGTCGGCATCGATGTGGCCTTCGCCGTGCTCTGTCGTCCATCGATATCCGCGGAGAGCGTGACGCCAGGGGGTGTGTCGATTCTGCATCCGGTGCGGAGTGCTCGGGGTGCCCTGGCTTCTCGGTGCGCGGCAGCTGTGGAGTACTCCCAGTCCACCGGCTTCGTGGAGTGTTGGAGGCCTCTATCTGTGTTCTGGAATACTGCTCTGAACTGGGCTTATCCCGGGATGAATGTCGGTGGCCCCGAGTTGACTTCGGGTATGAACACTCCTGTGGATGCGCTCATCCAAGTCGTCGCCGACCTGGATGCGGTGCTGCGTTCCGAGGCGGTGGTGGGTTTGAGTGACGCATCGAAGATGGAGCTGCTGCGAATGGCGGGCGAAGCGCAGCGGCGCGTGGAGGCCGTGGTGGTGGAGGTTGTCGCATCGGTGGAGTCACGCCCAGCGGGTTCGGGCGACCTCGCGTTCTGCGGCCTCTTCGGGTGCCGAACGGTCGGCGAGCTTCTGCAGCGGGTGCTGCGGGTGGATGCGACGGGTGCCACCCGGGTCGTGAAGGCCGCGAGGGCGGTGCGGCGGGAGGTCGATCTGACGTCGGGCGGCTGGCTGCCGTCACGGTGGCCGGCATTGCGCGCGTCCCTCCTCGACGGGACGGTGGGGGTCGACGGGGTTCTCGCGGCGATCGGTCCGATCGAACGGGCCGGCGCCAGGGTGGGGACGGCGGACAGGTTGCGGGCCGATGCGGAGTTGGCGGCGTATGCGCGCGGGCTTCCGGTTGCCGAGCAGCGCGCGGATGACCACGGCGGTGCGGAGTCGGGGGTCGACGACGACACCGCTCCTCCGGCGACTCCGGAAGACCTGCGGGTGCTGGCGCAGGTGATGATGCAGTATCTCGATCCGGATGGTGCCGAGCCTGCGGACGAGATCGCCATGCGGGCGCGGGGGATCGTCCTCGGTCGGGCCAAGGACGGGGTGATCCCGATCCGGGGTGGGCTGCTCCCCGAGGTCGCAGGACAGCTGCGACGCCTCTTCGACGCGTACCTGAACCCGAAGGTCGACGGCCCGCCGCAACCTGGTGTCGCTTTCCGGCCCTCCGACACGGCGCGCACCTCTTCGCCGGAGGTCGAGGGGGCGGATGATGGCTTCCTGCCATCCGAGGACCCGGTGCGGACGATCGACCCCCGGACGCGCGCGCAGAAGCAGCACGACACGCTCGCCGCCGTGCTCTCCATCGCTGCACGTCACGATGACACGCCCCGCCTGGGAGGTGCCGCACCGACGCTGGTCGTCACCGTCACCGCCGAGGACTACGCCACCGGTTCCGGATGGGCTCGCATCGAAGGGATCGACACCCCCGTGTCCACCGGAGTCGCCGCGCACACCGCGTGCGGGGGCGGCGTGCAGCGGGTCCTGTTCGACCCGGCTGGGCGCATCATCGGAATCCACGCCTCCGACCGCATCTTCAACGCCCATCAACGTCGGGCGATCACTCTCCGCGACCGTGAATGCCTCATCCCCGGCTGCCATGTGCCCGCGGCCTGGTGCGAGATCCATCACGTGGACGAGCACGCCCGCGGTGGAGCGACTCATACCGACAACGGCGTCGCGCTGTGCTGGCACCACCACCGAACCCTCCCCACCAGTGGATGGGAGATCCGGATGCGACATGGCACCCCTTCCGTCCGCGGCCCTGCCTGGTGGGATCCGAGCCGGCGATGGCGAACACCACGACCGACCAGCGCTGCTCGTTCCGGACCGACGGTTCGACGCAAGGAGCTGCTGCGGACATGAAACCCGGTGGCAGCGGAACCTTTGGTGATGGTGGCAGTGGAGGTGGAGGTGGAGGTGGAGGTGGAGGTGGAGGTGGTGGAGGAGGAGATGTGCCTGTGCCTGTGCCTGTGCCTGTGCCTGTGCCTGTGCCTCTGCCGGCGCCGGTGCCTGGTTCTGCGCGCATGCGGTCCGACGGAATCGGTCCGGGGTGTCGACTGGTGCGACACGATGTGGCATGCTTGCGGGCACTGCGCCCGGCACAGCCAGTGGTGCACGACGCGACGAAGAGAGGCGACCCCGCAACCCCTATGTCCAGACCACTCGCGGGACCGCAGGGCCTGCTCCGCACGCTCAACGGCCGCGCGATCCTCGAAGCTCTCGCGCGCAGCGGTCCGCAGACCCGTTCGGACCTGATGTCGACCACCGGACTCTCACGGACGGCGGTGACCCAGGTGCTGCGGATGCTCGAGAATGCCGGTGCCGTCGCCCCCGCGGGCATCGACCGTGACACGAGGGGTCCTGCTGCAGGACGCGTCGCCCTGCACCCCCGGCTCGGTTTCGCCGCGGCGGTGCACGTCGATCATCACGCCGCCCACGTCGTGCTGGTCGACGCGACCGGCACTGTGCAGGCGGAGGAACACGGGCCCTTCGCCGAAACGGATGACCGCGTGGCCCACATCGTCGGGCTCGTGGAACGCTGCCGGCGCTCGGTGAATGCGGCGAAAGCGGCCGTGCACCTGGCGGTGGTCGGAGTCCCCGGCATCGTCACGGCGGACGGAGGCATCCGAGACGACTTCGGCCCCGACGGCGGCCTCTTCCGCTCGGCTCTTTCCACGGCCCTGGACTGCCCCGTCCGCGTCGAGAACGACGTCAACCTCGCAGCCCTCGCCGAGCTCACGGGCGGTGAAGGCGGCACGCTCGCGAGCTTCGCGCTGCTGCTGCTCGACGACGGGCTCGGTGCAGGCATCGTCATCGACGGGGAACTCCACCGCGGGTTCTCCGGCGTCGCAGGCGAAGTCATGTACTTGCCGCAGACGCCCATCCCGATCGGTGCGCCCCTCGCCGGCGACGCGGTGGTCGGAGACCTGGCTCTCGGCGTCGGACGAGACCCCGATGCGTCGCTCGACGACCATCTGGAAGCAGCCGAGCGCGGAGACGAGGCGGCTGTCCAGATCGTGTCAGAGCTCGCCCGCCGCATCGTCCTCGTCGCGGGCACCGTGGGGCTGGTGCTCGACCCCGAGGCGTTCATCCTCAGCGGCAAGGCCGCACACCCGGCCCTCGTCGCCGCGATCGAGCGCATCGCCGCCGAGTACGAGGCGCAGCTTCCGCTCCGGTTCCTGGTCTCGTCGTTCGGCACCGAGGCTCCGCTCATCGGTGCGGTCGACCAAGCCGCGGCAGCGCTCCGCAGCGACCTCTTCAGCCGCATCCTCACGCCCGCACCCAAGGGTGGCCGCTGAACGACCACCCTGACTCGACCGCCGAAGCCCACTCACCGGCACCACGCCACGCCTCCGAGCAACGCCGCTCGACCACCGACAGGATCATCCGATGACCGCACCCTCCGAACTCGCCGACCGCCTCGGACTCGCGCCCGGCACGCGGGCCATCATCCTCAATGCGGATGACTTCGGCATGTGCCATGCCGCGAACACCGCCATCGTCGACCTGCTCACGTCCTCGCGCATCGACTCGAGCACCGTGATGGTCCCGTGCTCCTGGTCGCCCGAAGCGCTCGCCTTCGCCGCCTCCCGTCCGGATCTCGACGTCGGTGTGCATCTCGTGCTCACGAGCGAATGGGCGCGCTACCGGTGGCGTCCGCTCACCGGCTCGGACACGAGCCTCGTCGACGCTGCGGGTTTCTTCCCGACCGATGTGCTCTCCGTCGAGCAGAACGCCTCAGACGAGGATGTCGCCGCCGAACTCTCCGCTCAACTGCAGACCGCGCTCGATGCCGGCGTGGATGTGACGCACCTCGACAACCACATGGGGTCGGTCTACGGGCTCGTGACGGGACGGGACTTCCTGCAGCCGGTCTTCGAACTCGCCGCACGGCACGGCCTGCCCTTCCGGCTGCCCCGCAGCATGGACGGCGTGGGCGAGAACCCCGCCCTGCAGGCTCAGCTCGATCGCGCCGCAGCGGCCGCCGACGCGTCCGGCGTCGAGATCATCGATCGCCTCTGGTCGCATCCGTTCGAACTCCTGCGCGAAGGCGCACCCGACGAGGAGACGTATGAGGAGGTGCGAGCCGGTTTCATCGCGCTGCTGCGGGCGGTGCCGGCCGGAGTCACCGAGATCTACCTGCATCCGATGGTCGACGACGACGAGCTCCGCGCGGCCGTCGACTTCAGCGCGAGGAAGCGCGGCTATGAGCTGCGTCTGCTGAGCGACCCGGTCGTGCTGCAGGCCATCGAGGATGAGGCGCTCGTGCGCATCGGCTGGCGCGACCTGCGAGACCTCCAGAGGGGCAGCGCCCGGTGACCTCTCTGCGCGAACGCGTACGGGACCGACGACTGGATGCGGCGCCCACCAGAGTGCAGACGATCGCCTTCGGCGCATCCGGCTTCCCGACGCAACTGATGGCGCAGACCTTCTCGGCCTTCGTCGTCTACTTCTACGTCTCGCACCTCGCGGTCCCGGCGACGGGCGTGGCGATCGCCATGATCGCCCACGGGGTGCTGAACGCCGTGCTGAACCCCGTCGTCGGCACGATCTCCGACCGGCTGCGCACGCCCTGGGGTCGGCGCATCCCGTGGATCGGCCTGGGCATCGTGCCACTCGTCGTCGCCTTCGCGCTGGTCTGGATGCCGCCGGAGCTCCCGGTCACCGGCCTCATCGTCTGGTTCCTCGTCGTCGTGGCCGTCTACGACGTGGCCTTCGTGGTGGTCGTGCTGAACATCTCGGCGCTGTTCCCTGAGATCTTCCGCACCACCGAGGAGCGGGCCCGCGGCAACGTGCCGCGACAGATCTTCGCGATCCTCGGCATGGTGCTCGGCACGGCCGGCGCTCCCGCCCTGTACGGCGCCATCGGCTGGCCGGGAATGGCCATGGTGCTCGGGGCCGTCTGTCTCGTGCTGCTCGTGTGGTCGTTCCTCGGAGGCATGATCGAGCGCCGGACGCCGCAGACATCAGCGGAGTCGTCATCGCCCGACAACCCGGCGGAGGCCATGCGCTGGCGTGATCAGCTGACCTACACCTTCCGTAACCGTGCCTTCGTCCCGTACGTCCTCGGCTCGCTGTTCGTGCAGACGTCGATCGCCGTGATCCTCGCCGCCGTCCCCTTCTACGTACGCTACTCGCTGCACGCGCCGGAGGGAGAGGGCAGTCTGCTGCTCGGGGCGATCTTCGTGACAGCGATCCCCTCGATCGTGTTGTGGAGCGCGGTCGTCCGCCGCACCTCGCCGCGCACGGCCATGCTGTGGAGCGTCGCGGTGTTCGGGACGGCCGTTCTCGGCTATCTCGCCCCCTCGACCGTGCTCGGCGCTGCGCTGGTCGGCGTGGCCGTCGGTGTGGGTGTCGGGGGTCTGCTGCAGCTGCTCGAGGTCATGCTCGCGCAGATCATCGACGATGACGCGACCCGCACCGGGCACCGTCGAGAAGGCGCCTACTTCGGGGTGAACGGATTCGTGGTCCGTGGCTCGGTCGTGCTGCAGGCGATCGTCGCCGCAGTGGTGCTGAACGCTGCCGGGTTCGATGCCACTCTCGGCGACGCACAGCCGGACAGTGTCGACGGAGGCATCCGGCTGATGCTCGCGGTGATCCCGCTCGGGTTCACGGCCGTCGCCTGGCTGTGCTTCTGGGCATACCCGATCCGCGCCCGCGACGTCTGATCGTCAGGGGCGAGCTGCCTGTCGGGCCTCCCAGCCCGTGCGCACCATCTCCTCCACCGAGTACCGCATGGTCCAGTCGAGGTCGCGTGCGGCGAGCTCGCCCGTCGCCACGATGCGGTCGGGGTCTCCGGGGCGCCGGGGGCCGACTTCGGGCGTGAAGTCGATTCCGGTCACGCGGGCGACGGCATCCATGATCTGCTTCACGCTGAGGCCGTCGCCGGAGCCGAGGTTGTATGCCGCTTCGAGGGGCTGGCCGGACGTGAGGCGCTGGGCCGCCGCGACGTGGGCGGCCGCGATGTCGCCGACGTGCACGTAGTCGCGTACGTTCGTCCCGTCTTCCGTGTCGTAGTCGTCGCCGTTGATGCGCGGGGTCTTCCCCGCGATCAGCGCCTCGAACACGATGGGGAACAGGTTGTGCGGGCTGACGTCGTAGACCGTCGGATCGGCGGATCCCACCACGTTGAAGTACCGCAGCGAGGTGTGCCGCAGCGGGCGCTCCGAGTCCGCCGTCGCGATCGCCTGGTCGCGCAGCAGCCACTCGCCGATGAGCTTGGATTCCCCGTAGGGGCTGGCAGGCTTCTTGGCGGTGTCCTCGACGACGAGGGCGACGTCTGGGGTGCCGTACACCGCGGCGGACGAGGAGAAAACGATGTTCGCGACACCGGCGGACTCCATGGCCTCGAGGATCACGCGTGTGCCGTCGACGTTCTGCGCATAGGTGTGCAGGGGGCGCTGCACCGAGACGCCGGCGTACTTGAAGCCGGCGACGTGGATCACCCCTTCGGCGTCATGCTCGCGCAGCGTGCTCTCGACGAGCTCGCGGTCGAGGATGCTGCCCTGCACGAACTCCACGCCTTCGGGCACGAAAGACGGGACACCGCTGGAGAGGTCGTCGAGCACGACAGGCGTGAGCCCCGCGTTCGCAAGCGCACGCACGACGTGGGAGCCGATGTAGCCGGCCCCGCCGGTCACGATCCAGGACATTGCTTCCTCTCCTGCCGCGGATTCGTCGCGGCCCGATGGATCATTCTGTCATGCGTCGCGCCGAGGACCGGCTGAGGGGAGGACCGCGAACAGCAGGGGTTCCACGAACCCGTGCGCCGCGAAGGAATCCCTCACGGCCTCCGAAACCGAGGCGACATCGGACGCTTCGACCAGAGCGATCGCCGCACCGCCGAAACCGCCGCCCGTCATCCGCGCCCCCAGGGCGCCGGCGGCCAGGGCGGTGTCGACGGCCGTGTCGAGCTCGGGGGTCGAGATCTCGAAGTCGTCCCGCATCGATGCGTGCGAGGCGACCAGGAAGTCGCCGATCGCTCGCACGCCCTGCTCGCGCAGCACCCGCACCGTGTCGAGCACCCGCTGGTTCTCGGTCACGATGTGGCGCACGCGGCGGAAGGTCACGTCGTCCATCAGACCCTGCGCCCGCGGCAGGTCGTCCACCGTGACGTCGCGCAGTGCCGGCACACCCAGGAGCGAGGCGCCGAGCTCGCAGGAAGCGCGCCTCTCGCGATAGCCGCCGGTGGAGTGGGCGTGCTTCACGCGCGTGTCGATCACGAGGATCGCGAGGCCCGTCTCGGCGACGGCGAGTGGGACGAGTTCGGCGTCCAACGAGCGGCAGTCGAGGAAGATCGCGGTGTCGGGCCGACCGAGCATCGACGCCATCTGGTCCATGATGCCGGTCGGCGCGCCCACCGCTTCGTTCTCGGCACGGCGCCCGATGCGGGCGAGGTGCGTGCCGTCGAAGCCGGTGTTCCACAGGTCGTTCAGCGCGGAAGCCGTCGCGCCCTCGATCGCGGCGGACGAGGAGAGTCCCGCCCCGACGGGCACGTCGGACGCGATGGTGAGGTCGAATCCTCCGAAGGGCCCGCTCTCCGTCGCGGCCTGTCGCATCGCCCAGGCGACTCCGAGGGGGTACGCGGCCCATTCGGGGACGGCAGGGTGGGCGCCCGCGGGGGTGGGGAAGAGCCGATCCAGATCGTCCAGGTCGACCTCGACCGGCTCCTCGGCGAAGGTGGAGGCGACTCGGACCCGGTCGTCGTCGCGCAGGCCGACGGCGGCCACCGTGCGCTGCGGGATGGCGAACGGCAGCACGAACCCGTCGTTGTAGTCGGTGTGCTCGCCGATGAGGTTCACGCGTCCGGGTGCCGACCAGAATCCGTCCGGCTCGCGGCCGGTGAGGCGCGCGAACAGGGATCCGGCGTCATCGTGTGCGGCGTCGTCGTGTGCGGCGTCGTCGTGTGCGGCGGTCATGCGGAGGCTCCCGGATCGGTCTGGTCGTCTGCTGTGCGCTCGATGGCCTCGCGGAGTCGCGCGGCTCCGACCTCCGGCGGCACCTCTGCCGCCCACGCCCACATCGCGGCCTCCGAGCCGGCGAGGAACTTCAGCTTGTCGGCGGCACGGCGCGGGCTCGTCAGCTGCAGGTGCAGGCGCACGGTGTCGCGGCCCACGTGCACCGGTGCCTGATGCCAGGCGGCGATGTACGGGGTGGGGGAGTCGTAGAGGGCGTCGACGCCGCGCAGCAGACGCAGGTACAGGGGTGCGAGTTCGTCCCGCTCGGCCGCCGAGGTCTCGGCGAAATCCGCCACGTGACGGTGCGGCATCAGGTGCACCTCGAGCGGCCAGCGCGCGGCGAACGGCACGAACGCCGTCCAGTGCTCGCCCCGGAACACGACGCGCTCGGACGCCTGCTCGGAATCCAGGATGCGCTGGAAGAGGTCGGGCGCCGTGCGGTCGATCGACTCCAGCACGCGAGCGGTGCGCGGGGTCACGTACGGGTAGGCGTAGATCTGGCCGTGCGGGTGGGGCAGCGTCACGCCGATCGCCTCGCCGCGGTTCTCGAACGGGAAGATCTGCTCGATGCCGGGCAGCCGGGAGAGCGCGGCCGTGCGGTCGGCCCACGCCTCGATCACGGTGCGCGCGCGGGTGACCGACTGCGTGCCGAAGGAGCCTGCGTGCTCGGGGCTGAAGCAGACGACCTCGCAGCGTCCGACCGAGGTGCGCGTGCGACCGAGGCCCAGGGTGACGAGGTCGTCGAGACCGCGGGGAGCATTCGCAGCCTGCGGTGCGGTGCCCACCGCCTCGGCGAGAGCAGGACCGAATGCGGGGGAGCGGTTCTCGAACACCGCGACGTCGTAGCGGGACGGCACCTCCGACGGATTGCTCGGCGTCTGCGGGGCCAGGGGGTCGGCATCCGAACCCGGCATCATCACGCGGTTCTGCCGGTTCGCGGCCACCGTGATCCAGTCGCCGGTGAGCACGTCGAGGCGCATGGTCGCGGTGTCGGGTCGAGGGTCGAGGGTGCGGGCATCCACGGAGCGCTCCGGTCCGAGTGTCGTCCCCGGGTCGTCGTAGTAGATCAGATCGCGGCCGTCGGCGAGGGTGGTGGCGCGTTTGACGACGCCGGCGCCGAGGGTCTCGGTGCGCGTCTCCGGAAGCTCGGGCGTGTTCACGTAAACATGGTAGGCGCAGCCCCGTGATAACGTCAACACGAGCGAGTCGCGCATCCACCGTGCGCGGGACGGAGGCGGCGGGTGCGAGCACGCGGGAGTGGCGGAGAAGGCGTCGACGTGCCCGGTTCCGACCGCGGGCGTTCGTCCTCCCGCCGGGTGTCGATGGCCATGGTCGCCGAGCGTGCCGGTGTCTCGGGTCAGACGGTCTCCCGTGTCGTCAACGGCAGCCCCCGCGTGGACCCCGATACCAGAGCGCGTGTCGAGACCGCGATGGTCGAGCTCGGATACCGCCCGCACCGCGCGGCCCGCGCCCTGCGCACCGGGCGTTCGCAGACCATCGGACTCGTCGTCACCACGCTCTCGACGGTCGGCAACTCCCGCATGCTCCAGGCGACGGCGGAGGCGGCGGCGGAGCGCGGATACGCCCTCACGCTGGTGACTGCCGCCCGGGGCATCGG
Organism: Microbacterium sp. WHRI 7836; assembly: GCF_040223885.2. Lineage (NCBI taxonomy): Bacteria > Bacillati > Actinomycetota > Actinomycetes > Micrococcales > Microbacteriaceae > Microbacterium > Microbacterium sp. WHRI 7836. The sequence goes on along the minus strand of NZ_CP168171.1, from coordinate 3,189,207 downwards.
TGAGGCGTTCGACCGGCTCGCCGAGCAAGAGGTGGACGGCGCGATCGTCCTGAACGAGGCGTCGGCCCTGGTCTCCGACACCGAGCGCCCGAGCGGGCTCAGGCTCGTGGTCGTCGACGCCCCGACCGAGGCCGGCTTCGCCTCGGTGCACAGCGATCATGCCGGTGGCGCAGCGGCGGCCACGGAACGGCTCCTGGAGCTCGGGCACTCCACGGTCCATCACCTCGCCGGTCCCGCCGACTCCTTCGCCGCCATGGAGCGGGAACGGGGCTGGCGCGAGACCCTCGCCGCTGCCGGCATCGATGCTCCGCCCGTCGTCCGGGGTGACTGGAGCGCCGATTCGGGCCACCGGGCGGCAGCTGCACTGACGGCGGCCACCGCGGTCTTCTCCGCCAACGACCAGATGGCGCTGGGCTTGCTGCGCGCGCTCTCCGACGCGGGGCGCCGGGTGCCGGAGGATGTCAGCGTGATCGGCTTCGACGACGTGCCGGATGCGGCGAACTACCGCCCTCCACTGACCACCATCCGGCAGGACTTCACGGCCCTCGCCCAGTGCGCGGTCTCGTCGTTGATCGACGCCATCGAAGGGGTGTCGAAGGCTCGCGCCGCCTCGGTCGTCGGAACCGAGCTCGTCGAGCGCGCCAGCACGACATCGCGCTGACCGTCACACCCTCCTGATGCGCCTGTTGCAGTTCGCCTCGATGTCGTGCCATGATGCCGGAAAGCGTTTTCCCATCTGGTGGCCGACCAGCAGGTCCGACCACCGGGGAAGCGCACCGACGGCCTCCTGCGACAGAAACGGAACACCATGGCACAGGCGAACACCCGCGAGATCGGGATCATCATGAACGGCGTCTCCGGGCGCATGGGCTACCGGCAGCATCTGGTGCGCTCGATCCTCGCGATCCGCGAGGAGGGCGGCATCGAACTCGCCGACGGCTCCCGCATCACGGTGAAGCCGATCCTGGTCGGACGCAACGAGGCCAAGCTGGCCGAGCTGGCGGCGAAGCACGGCATCGACGACTACACGACCGATCTCGACGCGGCGCTCGCCGACCCGCAGTGGGAGATCTACGCCGACTTCCTCGTGACCAAGGCCCGCGCCTCCGCGATCCGCAAGGCCATCGCCGCAGGGAAGGCGATCTACACGGAGAAGCCCACTGCGGAGTCGCTCGAGGAGGCACTCGAGCTCGCGCGCCTGGCGGACGAGGCGGGCGTCAAGACCGGCGTCGTGCACGACAAGCTGTATCTCCCCGGTCTGCAGAAGCTCAAGCGCCTGATCGACTCCGGATTCTTCGGCCGCATCCTCTCCGTCCGCGGCGAGTTCGGGTACTGGGTGTTCGAGGGCGACTGGCAGCCCGCGCAGCGTCCGAGCTGGAACTACCGCACCGAGGACGGCGGCGGCATCATCACCGACATGTTCCCGCACTGGAACTACGTGCTGGAGAACCTCTTCGGAGAGGTCAAGAGCGTGTACGCGCAGGCCGCCGTGCACATCGCCGACCGCTGGGACGAGAAGGGCGAGCACTACACCGCCACTGCGGAGGACGCTGCGTACGGGATCTTCGAGATCGAGGGCGGCGTGATCGCCGAGATCAACTCCTCCTGGACCGTGCGCGTGAACCGCGACGAGCTCGTCGAGTTCCAGGTCGACGGCACCCACGGATCCGCCGTGGTCGGACTGTTCGGCGCGAAGATCCAGCCGCGCAACGCCACCCCGAAGCCCGTGTGGAACCCCGACCTCGAGGACACGCGCGACTACGACGCCGACTGGCAGGACGTGCCGACCAACGACGTCTTCCTCAACGGTTTCCGCCAGCAGTGGCAGGAGTATCTGGTCTCCTACGTCGAGGGCACCGAATACCCGTTCGACTTGCTCGCCGGTGCACGGGGTGTGCAGTTCGCCGAGGCGGGACTGACCTCCAGCGCCGAGGGTCGCAAGATCGCCCTGTCGCCGCTGACCCTGGGCTGAGGCGCGCATGAGCACTCTGCGCCTCCTCCGCCCCAGCGGTGAGACGTTCGCCGCCGCCCTCAATGACTCGGGCGCATACGCCCGCCCGACGACGCCGCTGCAGAGTCGTGTCGCCTACGCCGCTGCACACGTCGTGCCGAAGGTGCATGCCGACAACACCCCGGGACAGCCCGCCGACATCGACTGGGATTCCACCCTCGCCTTCCGCCGCAACGTGTACTCCTGGGGTCTCGGCGTCGCCGACGCGATGGACACGGCGCAACGGAACATGGGTCTCGATGCCGCAGCCACCCGTGAGCTGATCGCCCGCAGCGCTCAGGTCGCGCGCGAGGAGGGCGGTTCGGTCGTCGTCGGCGTCAACACCGACCACATCGCCGAGACGCACATCCCCCTCGAACAGGTGATCACGGCCTACACCGAGCAGCTGCACTTCACCGAGGAGGAGGGCGCCGGACCCGTGCTGATGGCCTCGCGCCACCTCGCCCGTGTCGCCGCCGACGCCGCCGATTACCGTCGCGTGTATCGGGAGGTGCTCTCGCGCGCGACGACCCCCGTGGTGCTGCACTGGCTGGGTACGGCTTTCGACCCCGAGCTCGCCGGCTACTTCGGTGCGGAGGATTGGCAGACGGCGTCCGAGGTGCTGCTGCAGATCATCGCCGAGAGCCCTGGCAAGGTCGCGGGTGTCAAGATGAGCCTGCTGAACGCCGACTCCGAGATCGCGGTGCGCTCGCGCCTCCCCGAGGGGGTCAGGATGTTCACCGGCGATGACTTCAACTACGTGGACCTGATCGGCGGCGCTGCGGACCGTGCCCACTCCGACGCGCTGCTGGGAGCCTTCGCCGCGATCACCCCTGTCGCGTCCGCGGCGATCCAGGCGTTGGATGCGGGTGACGCTGCGGAGTACCGGCGGGTCCTCGGTCCGACCGAGGCACTGAGCAGGCAGGTGTTCGCGGCGCCCACCTTCTACTACAAGACGGGTGTGGCGTTCCTCTCCTGGTTGAACGGGCACCAGCCCGCGTTCCAGATGGTCGGCGGGCTGCATTCCGCGCGCAACCTGCCGCATCTGAGCCGCATCGTCGAGCTCGCGAACGACTCGCTCGCGCTCGAACAGCCCGACCTCGCCCGCGAGCGGTGGCACAGCATGTTGCGTGTGAACGGAGTGGACGCATGACCCGCGAAGCGCAGACTCCGGATCCGCGACTGTCGATCAATCAGGCGACCATCAAGCACGCCGACCTCGCGACGGCGCTGCGGGTCACGGCCGCCGCCGGCGTACGGTCGATCGGACTCTGGCGTGAGCCCGTGAACGACGTCGGGCTCGACGTCGCGGCGCGGATGCTCCGAGACTCGGGGCTCCGGTTCTCGACGCACTGCCGAGGCGGATTCTTCACGCTGCCGGACGGCCCGGAGAGGCGCGCGGCGCTCGACGACAACCGCCGTGCGATCGAGGAGACGGCGACGCTCGCGGCCGCGGGAGCCGCGGGATCCACCGCTGTGCTGGTGCTCGTCGCCGGGGGGCTGCCCGCGGGATCGCGCGACCTGATCGGAGCGCGCGAGCGCGTGCGCGATGCCATCGGCGTGCTGGCCCCCGAGGCGAAGGCGGCGGGTGTGACGCTCGCGATCGAGCCGCTGCACCCGATGTACGCCTCCGATCGCGCCGTCGTCTCGACGCTCGGTCAGGCGCTCGACATCGCGGGCGACTTCGAGCCCGATGTGGTGGGCGCGGCCGTCGACACGTTCCACATCTGGTGGGATCCGCAGGTGCTCGAGCAGATCGCGCGCGCCGGCCGGGAGGGACGCATCGCCACGTACCAGGTGTGCGACTGGAAGACGCCCCTCGCGGACGATGTGCTGCTCTCACGGCACTACACCGGCGACGGGGTGATCGACTTCGCCTCGCTCACGCGCGCCGTGATCGCGACCGGATACGACCGTGACATCGAGGTCGAGATCTTCAACGTCGACATCTGGGCGGACGCTCCGGATCACGTCGTACGGCGGACTGCCGAGACGTTCGCCGAAGCCGTCTCCCCGTACCTGAGGTGAGGATGTCCGGTCGCCGGCGCCGCGTCGTCCCTCGCGGTGATGCTGAGGCGGGACCGTGGCAAGTAGGATCTGGGTCATGACCAAGCCCGCAACGTCCGCGGAGCGGCCAGCGCGGTCTCCGCGTCATGTGCGAGGGCCCGCCCCCACCCTGCACGACGTCGCACGCGAGGCGGGGGTCTCGCTCGCGACCGCATCGCGCGTGCTGAACGGCTCCAAGCGGAAGGTCGCCGAGTCGTTCCGGGAACGGGTGGAGTCCGCGGCCGGGAAGCTGGGGTACACCGCCAACGTCTCGGCCCAGTCGATCGCGAAGGGCACGTCGCCGGTCATCGCCCTGCTCGTCGCCGACATCGCCGACCCCTATTTCGGACAGATCGCGTCAGGCGTCGCCAGGGGAGCGGACGAGGAGGGGCTGGTCGTGACGATCGCGATCACCGAGAGGGACCAGGCGCGGGAGGCGCGGATCGTGCGCGCTCTGCGCGGGCAGCGGCCCCGAGGCCTGATCCTGGCCGCCTCTCGCACACAGGAGGCCACAGAGGCCGAGACCGCGCACGAGCTCGCGGAGTTCGTGAGGCAGGGCGGCCGCGTCGTGGCGTTCGGACCAGACGGCGAGGGAGAGCGTCACATCGAGATCGACAACCGCTCCGGTGCGGAGGCGTTGGGTCGTCTGATGGCAGATCGCGGATACCGCCGTGCCATCGTTCTCGGCGCGGCGGACGGGGTGCGCACATCGGATGATCGTCTCGTCGGCTTCCGCGCGGGTTTCGAGCAGGCGGGTGGCGTCGTCGAGAGCGTGCATCGTGGCGACTTCCGCCGGGAGTCCGGGGCTGCCGGGATGAGGGCGGCCCTCGACCGCGGAGTGGAGGCCGGCACCCTCGTGTTCGCGATCAGCGACGTGGTGGCGCTCGGGGCGATGTCCGCGATCCGTGACGCGGGGCGCGAGATCGGCACCGACATCGCGGTCTGCGGTTTCGACGATGTCCCCGCGAGCAGCGATGTCTCCCCGGCACTGACGACGGTGCGCGTGCCGTTGAGCGACGTCGGGTACCAGGCCTTCCGCGCGACGGTCGACGTCGAGTGGGTGCAGGCCCCGTTGCCGCTCGAGGTCATCGTGCGTGCCAGCACTCCGATGGTCGGCTCGTGACCAGGGTCGTGCTGGCCCCCGACAGCTTCAAGGGCACGGTCGCCGCGGTGGAGGCGGCCGTCGCGCTCGCGGAGGGCTGGGCATCGGTCGAACCCGAGGCTGAGTTCGTGCATCGACCGATGGCAGACGGTGGTGAGGGGACCGTTGCGGCCTTCGAAGCGGCGGTGCCAGGCGCGGTGCGGATGCCCCTCGCGGTCGACGGGCCTGCCGGGGTGCGGGTCGACACCTTCTGGCTGCTGCTGCCGCCGACGGTCGACGCCCCCGACGGCACAGGTGTGATCGACCTCGCCTCGACCTCGGGCATCGAGCTGCTGCAGGAGCTGCGTCCCTGGGATGCGGATACGACCGGCCTCGGTCAGGCCCTGGCCGCAGCCATCGATCATGGTGTCTCACGCCTCGTCGTCGGCATCGGCTCCAGCGCGTCCACCGATGGAGGCACCGGGATGCTCTCGGCCCTCGGCGCGCGGTTCCTCGATGCCACCGGCGTTCCGGTCGCTCGCGGCGCGCGTGGCCTCGCAGACATCGCGTCCGTCGATCTCACCGGGCTGCGCGCCGCACCCGACGTGCGGGTGCTCACCGACGTCACGAATCCGCTCACCGGCCCGCGCGGTGCGGCCGCGGTGTTCGGCCCCCAGAAGGGGCTGCGATCGGTCGACGACATCGCCATCGTCGACGACGGCCTCGGCCGGCTCGCCGAACTGCTCGCCATCGATCCCGCAGGGCCAGGCTACGGCGCGGCCGGCGGAACCGGAGCAGCCCTCGTCGCGTGGGGTGGCGAGCTCGCTCCCGGTGCCGCGGAGGTGGCCGAGCTCATCGGTCTCGCCGATGCGCTCTCCGATGCCGACGCGATCATCACGGGGGAGGGGTCGTACGACGGCCAGTCCGGAGACGGCAAGGTGCCGTCATTCCTCGCGAACCTCGCGGCCGAGGCCGGAGCCGTGGCGATGCTGGCGGCAGGGCGGGTCACCGCAGACGCCGACACCTCGTCGTTCGCCGATGTCGCGTCTCTCACCGCGCTGGCCGGTTCGTCGGAGGCGGCGCTGGCCGAACCCGTCCGCTGGTTGCGCGCCGCCGGCGCCGTTCTGGCTCGCACCGCCGCAGCTCGCACCGCCTCAGCTCGCACCGCATCTGCCGGCGAACCGTCCTGACCGCCGGCGCGAGACCGACGGTCCGCAGCCGTCAGTCGCCGAGCGCGGCGGAGACCACGGCGCGTGCTTCGGCCTGCACCTCGGCGAGGTGCTCAGGACCGCGCAGGCTCTCCGCATAGAGCTTGTAGACGTCTTCGGTGCCCGAAGGGCGAGCGGCGAACCAGGCGTGCTCGGTCTGCACCTTGAGGCCGCCGATCGCCGCACCGTTGCCAGGGGCGTGCGACAGCTTCGCCGTGATGTCCTCGCCGGCGAGCGCGGTCGCCGTCACCGCCTCGGGAGCGAGCTTGCCGAGGGTCGCCTTCTGCTCCGGGGTCGCCGGAGCGTCGACGCGCTGATACGCCGATGCGCCGAAGGCGGTCTCCAGCTCGTGGTACCGCTCCGAGGGGGTCTTCCCGGTGACGGCGATGATCTCGGCGGCCAGCAGGCACAGCAGGATGCCGTCCTTGTCCGTGGACCAGACCGAGCCGTCCTTGCGGAGGAACGAGGCACCGGCCGACTCCTCCCCGCCGAACGCGACCGAGCCGTCGAGCAGCCCGGGGACGAACCACTTGAATCCGACCGGAACCTCCAGCAGGCGCCGTCCGAGCGACTCGGCGACGCGGTCGATGATCATGGACGAGACCAGCGTCTTGCCGATCGCGGCGTCGCGGGGCCACCCCTCACGGTGCGAGAACAGGTAGTCGATGGCGACCGCGAGGTAGTGGTTCGGGTTCATCAGTCCGGCGTCCGGGGTCACGATCCCGTGCCGGTCGGCGTCGGCGTCGTTCCCGGTGAGGACGTCGTAGGAGCCCTTCTTCGCGACCAGGGATGCCATCGCCGAAGGAGACGACGGATCCATCCGGATCTTCTCGTCCCAGTCGAGCGTCATGAAGCGCCATGTCGGGTCGACCTCGGGGTTCACGACGGTGAGGTCGAGGTCGTGCATCTCGGTGATCAGCGACCAGTACTCGACGGAGGCTCCGCCCAGCGGGTCGGCGCCGATGCTGACGCCGGCGCTGCGGATCGCATCGATGTCGATGATCGACGGCAGATCGCGCACGTAGGCGTCACGGAAGTCGTAGCCGGTGAGGGAATCCCAGTCGATGTCGGCGAAGCGCTCCAGCTTCACGCCCTCGAGCCCCGCGGCGATCAGGGTGTTCGCCCGGTCGGCGATCCAGCTTGTCGCGTCGGTGTCGGCGGGCCCGCCGTGCGGAGGGTTGTACTTGAAGCCGCCGTCGCGCGGAGGGTTGTGCGAGGGGGTGACGACGATGCCGTCGGCGCGACCGGGGTCGTCTGCCGCCTTGCCGCGGTTGTAGGTGAGGATCGCGTGGCTGAGGGCCGGAGTCGGCACCCACGAGTCGCGGGAGTCGACGCGCACGTCGATGCCGTTCGCGAGCAGCACCTCGATCGCGCTGCGCTCGGCGGGGAGCGACAGCGCGTGCGTGTCGCGTCCGAGGAACAGCGGACCGGTGATCCCCTGCGCGTCGCGGTAGTCGACGATCGCCTGCGTCGTGGCGAGGATGTGGTTCTCGTTGAAGCTGTTCGACAGCGACGATCCGCGATGGCCGCTGGTGCCGAACACGACGCGCTCTGCGGCCACCTCCGGGTTCGGCGTGCGGTCGTAGTAGGCGGCGATCAGTTCGTCGACGTCGATCAGGTCACTTTCCTCCGCGGGGAGGCCGGCACGGCTCGTCATCCTCTCAGTCTGCCCCCTGTTCGGCGTGATCGCATCCGGAAGAGGCCCTCTTCCTCTCCCGCCTCGCCGTTCTCGTCGCGATATGACAGCCAGAACCGCCGACGAAGGTGGAATATTGCGACGGGAGGGGAAGTCACGCGGGGGAGCGGCGCCGTCACCGAGGGATAAGGTGAAACCCGTGACTGAACGCCGCACCTACAGCTATCTCGGCCCCGCCGGCACCTTCACGGAGGCGGCGCTCGATCAGGTGGCCGAGGCCCGCGGGCAGGACTGGCGCCCCGTGCACAATGTGGGCGAGGCCCTCGCCGACGTGCTCGAGGGGCGCAGCGACGCCGCGATGATCGCGATCGAGAACTCGATCGAGGGAGGGGTGTCCACCACGCAGGACGCTCTGGCGACCCTCCCCGGTCTGCGCATCATCGGCGAGTACCTGGTGCGGGTGAACTTCGTGCTGGTCGCCCCGCGCGGCACGACGCTCGACCAGGTCGAGGTCATCGCGGCGCATCCCGTCGCCTACGCGCAGTGCCACGGCTGGCTCGGCGCGCACCTGCCGTCGCACTCGCACGTGCCGGCCTCGAGCAACGTCGCCTCCGCGATCGGCGTCCTCGACGGAACGCTGCCCGCTCAGGCCGCCATCGCGGCTCCCGGCATCGTGAACCACTACGACGTCGATGTGTTGGCGGAAGGCATCGGCGACAACGCGCAGGCGGTGACCCGTTTCGTGCTGGTCACCCGCACCACCCGTTCGCCGGAACCGACCGGCGCGGACAAGACGTCCCTGATCGTCGAGCTTCCGCACGACCACCCCGGATCGCTCCTGGAGATGCTCGAGCAGTTCTCCACCCGCGGCATCAACCTGTCGCTCATCGAGTCGCGGCCCATCGGCGATGAGCTGGGTCGCTACCGGTTCGTGATCGACGCCGACGGCCACATCGAGCACGAGCGCATGGCCGATGCGCTGCTCGGCATCCGCCGGTTCAGTCCCCGCGTCGTGTTCCTCGGGTCGTACCCGCGGGCGGACCGTCAGATCGTGCAGTACCCTGACCGCTACTCGGACGACGTGTTCGTCGAGGCGCGTGATTGGCTCCGCGGGATCCTCTCCGGCGAACCGGAGTCCTGACTCTCCCGGTCCGTCAGGCCGTCGAGCCGCTCAGTGCTCCTGGAAGCGCGGCCAGTCGCTCCCCGGCGTCATGTGCGAATGCAGCGCACCCTTCGCCGAGGCGAGGCTCGGGTAGGTGCCCGTCGTCGCGTCGGCCCCGACCATCGTGACCGTGTAGCCGTCCTCGTCGTGGCGGATGCTGCCCACAACGCCGTTGCGTCCGTAGGCCACCCAGAGTGCGAGTGTCTTCGTGGTGCTCATCGTCGAACCCCTCTCTCTGCCGCCGAGGCTACGCCTGCCCGCGGGGGAAGGCCAGGGCTTGACAAGCGGCCATCACTGTCGGCTCAGAGCGCAGCGGCGATGAGCTCCAGAGTCTGCGCTCGTCCGGTCGTGGCGTCCTTCGGCTCGGCGTCGTAGGCACCGGCGACCGGTGAGAGCATGACCTCGTCGACGCCGTGGCGCTCGGCGAAGGCACGCACCTCGGCCGCGACGCTCTCACCCGTGCCGACGAACCAGCGAGAGCGGGCGGCCTGCACGACCTCGTCGGTCGCCGGGTCGGTGACGGCGGACATCGCTTGCTCGACGGTCTCGAGAGCGGCGAGGGGTTGATTGAGCCGCAGGCGCGCCATCATCCGCAGCTGCGGCAGCGCGCGAGCCTCCGCCTCGTCCTGGGTCGGCGCCGCCACCGCGTTCACGGTGAGGAACGTGCGCGGCTCAGGGTGCTCTTCGCTGGGGCGGTACCCGGTGCGGTAGAGATCGAGCGCGCGTTCGAGACCCTGCCCCGAGAAGTGGTTGGCGAAGACGTAGGGCAGCCCGTGGGATGCGGCGAGCTGGGCCGAGTAGTCGCTCGATCCGAGCAGCCAGACCTCGGGGGTTCCGGTGGCGGCCGGAGTGGCGCGCACCGTGTACTCCCCGCCAGAGGTGAAGCGCAGGGCGGCTCCCTCGCCGGAGAGGAGTGCGGCGATGTCCTGCACATGGCGCGGGAACTGCTCCACGTCGCTCGTCGTTCCCGAACCGCGGAGCAGCTGGGTGATGACCGGGTCGCTTCCCGGAGCGCGCCCGAGGCCGAGGTCGATGCGGCCGGGCGCGATCGCCTCGAGTGCCGCGAACTGCTCCGCGACGATGAGCGGCGCGTGGTTGGGCAGCATCACGCCGCCCGAACCGAGCCGCACGCGCGAGGTGCGGGTGGCTGCGGCCGCGATCAGCACCGGGGGAGTGGTCGACGCGACCGACGGCATGTTGTGGTGCTCGGCGAACCAGTAGCGGCGATAGCCGAGGCGGTCGGCGACCTCCGCGAGAGCGAGCGAGGCGGCGACGGCCTCTGCGCTGGTCTGGCCGGTGCGAACCGGGACGAGGTCGAGGACGGAGAGAGCTGTATCGGGCATCCTCGGTTGCAACGCGTCCGCAGGCGCCGTCATTCCCCGTCTTGCCCGGTTCGCCCGGCGGTGTTCAGGGCCCAACGGGGTGGGGGCGACAGTCACGCCGCCCCCACCGTTCGTCAGGCGTTGATCGCCTCGCGTTGATCAGTGGACTCCACCGTGATCTTGCGCGGCTTGGCACGCTCGCTCACCGGGATGATGACGGACAGCACACCGCTCTCGTACGAGGCGCTGATGCCGTCGAGGTCGACACCCTCGCCGAGCGAGAACTGCCGCAGGAAGGAGCCGGATCCGCGTTCACGGGCGAGCCAGCGCACACCGTCACGGGTGTCGGGGGTGCGCTGTGCGCGGATCGTGAGCTGACCGCCGTCGAGATCGACGTCGATCGAGCCGGGGTCGGCCCCGGGAAGGTCGGCGTGGAGCACATACCGGTCTCCGTCGCGGAAGAGGTCCACCGGCATCGGCCGGGGAGCGCGAACGGAGTCCAGCACGCTCGCGGCGAAGCGATCGAGCTGGCTGAAGGGGTCGAAGGTCAGTGCCATGAGGTTCTCCTTTCGTGCTGCCCTGAGGGCGAATCGGTGGTGCAGGAGATCTGCACCATTGCTATAGATTTTTTATACGACAACTCGTGTTAGATTTGCAACTCCGAATCCCGCCGACCTCAGGGGGTGACCGCATGCCGCATCGTGACAGCCGGACGCCGCTCTACGGCATAGCCGTCGCAGCGCAGCTGGTCGAGCTCCCCGAGGCGACGCTCCGCCTGTTCGAGAGCAAGGGCTTGCTCACCCCCGCCCGCAGCGAAGGCGGGACCCGCCGCTACAGCGATGACGACATCGAACGGCTGCGGCGAGCGGCCTCACTGCGCGAAGACGGCGTGAACATCGCCGGGATCGCTCGGATGCTCGACCTGCAGGATGCGAACGACGACCTGCAGGTGCGCAACGAGCAGCTCCGCGAAGCTCTCGATGCTCAGCGCGGGAGAGGCCGCCGCTCCGCCGACTGATCGATGGTGCGACGCGGCCGACCGTCCATCGAGCCCGACCACTACCGTTGAGGCATGGAAGCAGGCATCTTCTACGTCCTCGTCGGCTCGGTCGCCGTCGCCGCCTTCGCGCGGTGGCGTGGATGGCCTGCACCTCTGCTCGTGACGGTGGTCGCGCTCGCCGCGTCGTTCCTCCCGTTCGTGCCCGATCTCGACATCGACGGGCATGTGCTCCTGAGTCTCGTGCTGCCGCCGCTGCTGTACTCGGCCGCCCTCGATGTCTCCTTCGTCGGGTTCAAGCGCAGCCTGCCGCAGATCCGCCGTCTCGGGATCTGGCTCGTGCTGCTCACGGCCCTCGCTGTCGGGTTCGTCGCCTGGTGGATCCTGCCCTCGCTCACGCTTCCCGGCGCACTGCTGCTGGGCGCGATCGTCGCTCCTCCCGACGCGGTGTCCGCCGCGGCGATCGGTCGTCGGCTCGGACTGCCTCGACGCATCATGACCGTGTTGTCGGGCGAGAGTCTCATCAACGACGCGACCTCGCTCACCCTGTACCGGGTGTTCGCGGCGATCCTCGCCGGGGCGACGGTCTCGGTGTGGGGCGGTGTCTTGCAGTTCCTGCTGGCTGTCGGCGTCGGTGTCGCCGTCGGACTCGTCTTCGGGATCGTCCTGCACCAGCTGCGCATGCGCATCAGCGATCCGGTCGTCATCGGCACCTTCGGACTGCTCGCTCCGTTCGGTGCGTACGCGATCGCCGAGCATCTGCTCGGATCGGGAGTCCTCGCCGTCGTGGCGATGGGGCTCTACGTCGGTTACAACTCGCCGCGCACCGACTACACGACGCGCCAACAGGAGAAGCCGCTGTGGCTCTCGGCCGACCTGTTGCTGGAGAGCTTCGTGTTCGCCTACATCGGGCTGCAGTTCCCTCGCGTGCTCAGCGACCTCGGCAGCGAGTCCGTCGGACAGATCCTGCTGCTCTCCGGCGCGGTGCTGCTCGTGGTGATCATCGTGCGGCCCCTCTACATCTACCCGACCAGTGCGTGGTCGAACTTCCAGGACCGCAAGCGTCTCGAGCGCTGGGATCGCGGTGTGGAATCCGGGGAGTTCGAGAAACGTCACCGCAGGTCGCGTCGCTGGGGGAACTACACGGCGGACGAACTGCGCAGCCACATCGTCCGGGAGCAGATGGCGGGACTCACCCTCACGTGGAAGGACAGCGCCGTCATCTCCTGGGCGGGCATGCGCGGGGTGGTGACGCTGGCGATCGCGGTGGCGGCGGCCGACCTCGCGACCCTCGACACCGAGGCGTCGCACGCGATCGTCGTCGTCGCGTTCATCGTCACGGTGGGCACCCTGCTGCTGCAGGGGCTCACGCTGCCCATGCTGATCCGTGGTCTCGGCATCGAGCGCGACGCGGATGAGGCGGAGGACGAGGCGGCTCTTGCGGAAGTGCGGGAGAAGAGCCGCGAGGCCGGCAAGGCCTATCTCGCCGAGAAGCGCGTGGAGTGGGAGGCGAAGTACGGCGAGGTCGATCTGAGCGTGTTCGACGCGTTCACGAAGCGTATGACCCGGGTGGAGAAGGACACCGACGAGGCGCAGAAGGTCGAGGACGCCGTGACCCGGCCCTCCTATGACGACCTCGTCGCGCTGTCCAGAGGGTGGTTGCAGGTGCGCCGCGACATCCTCCTCGCCGAGCGCGACGCCGGCAATCTCGACGAAGAGGTGATGCGGGAGCTCATCGCCGCGATGGATGCCGAGGAGCTCGCGCTCGACACGCGCGGTGCCACCCGTCAACAGAGCCGCGCCTGACGATCCCTCCCGCTCCCCCCCTCCTCCCCTCCCCTCCCGCTCCCCATCCCCCCTCCTCACCTCCGCCGAGACCCATCGTCGTCGCCCCGACCCATCGTCTGAGACGTCTGCGACTGTGGGTCTCGACGACGCGCGTGGGTCTCGGCGGAGGAGAGACGGGGAGGGAGGAGGGGGAGAGGGAGAGAGGGGGAGAGAGGGAGAGAGGGGGAGGGGGTCAGCGTGCGCTGACCGGCTCCTTGTCGGCGGACGCGTCCGCCTCGGGAGCGTCGTCGTCGCCGGAGTCATCGGCGAAGGGGAGGCCCTCGCGCGGAGCGTTGTAGAGCTCCTCGTTCAGGATGCCCTCGCGCTTGGCGACGATGGTCGGGATCAGCGCCTGACCCGCGACGTTGACCGCGGTGCGGCCCATGTCGAGGATCGGGTCGATCGCGAGCAGCAGCCCGACGCCCTCGAGCGGCAGGCCGAGCGTCGACAGCGTCAGCGTGAGCATCACGACCGCGCCGGTGGTTCCGGCGGTGGCGGCGGAACCGACGACCGAGACGATCACGATCAGCAGGTACTGCACGAAGTTCAGCTCGATGCCGAAGAACTGTGCCACGAAGATCGCGGCGATGGCCGGGTAGATCGCGGCGCAGCCGTCCATCTTCGTGGTCGCGCCCAGCGGCACGGCGAACGAGGCGTAGGAGCGGGGCACTCCGAGGTTGCGCTCGGTCACGCGCTCGGTGAGGGGCAGCGTGCCGATCGAGGAACGGCTGACGAAGGCCAGCTGCACCGCGGGCCACACGCCGGAGAAGTACTGCTTGATCGACAGGCCGTGCGTCTTGACCAGGACGGGGTAGACGACGAACAGCACGAGCGCGAGGCCGATGTACACCGCGGCGGCGAACCAGCCGAGTGAGGCCAGCTTCTCCCAGCCGTACTTGATCACTGCAGAGCCGATGAGGCCGAACGTGCCGAGCGGGGCGATGCGGATGATCCACCACAGCACGCGCTGGATGACCTTGAGCAGCGACTCGGTGAACACGAGGAACGGCTCTGCCTTCTTGCCGGCCTTGAGCGCGGCGATGCCGACGACGGCCGCGACCACGATGACCTGCAGGATGTTGAAGCCGACGCTGGAGCTGAAGGTGCCTTCGACGGCACCGGGGTTGGTGCTGACCGTGAGCCCGAGGAAGTTCTGCGGGATGAGACCCAGCAGGAAGTTCCACCAGGTGCCGACCGTGTACGGGTCGCCGGTCTCGAGGCCCTCACCGGCGCGGTTGCCCGGCTGGATCACGAGGCCGAGGACGATGCCGATGATCACGGCGACGAACGCGGTGATCGCGAACCACAGGATCGTCTGCCCTGCCAGGCGTGCAGCGTTCTGCACGCGGCGCAGGTTCGAGATGCTGGCGACGATGGCCGTGAAGATCAGCGGGACGACGGCGGCGCGCAGCAGCGTCACGTACGAGCTGCCGATCGTGTCGAGGGTCGCCGACAGGCCGTTCGGGTTCTCGGCGGTGGCGCCGAGCTGGCGGCCGATCAGACCGGCGGCGACGCCGAGGACGAGGGCGGCGAGGATCTGGAAGCCGAACGACGTCAGCAGCTTCCGGACCGGTCCGCGGGTGTCTGGCGCCTTCTGGGCGCGTGCGGTGGTGCTCATGGGGTGGGGACTCCAGGATCGCGGCGCGCCGAGTGCGCGCCATGAGGCCCAACGCTATGACTCCCTGAGAATTCCCTGGGTGGATATGACGAAGGATGACGCTCCCGAGCTCAGCGGGGGAGTGAGTTCAGCGGGGGAGGGGGCTCAGCGGGGAGCGAGCACCAGCAGCTCGCCCACTTCGCAGTCGAGCGCTTCGCAGATCGCGCGAAGGGTGGAGTAGCGGATGGCGCGGGCGCGGTCGTTCTTCAGGACCGACAGGTTCACGATGCTCACCCCGACCGCGGCGCTCAGCTCGGTGAGGGTCATCCCGCGATCGGCGAGCAGCTCATCGAGTCGGCAGTGGATGCCGGTGAACTCGTCGTCGCTCTCTGCCGGGGTCACACCAGTCCCTCCGTTTCCTTCTCGAGCGCGAGCTTCTCGTTCTGCAGGCGGATGCCGCGGCGGAACGCGACGGCGATCAGGCCCACGGTCACGCCGGTCGCGAAGATCGGGGCGACGCTCCAGAACTCGATCGGATGCGCAGGCTCTCCCTCACCGAGGCCGAGTGCTGAGGTGACGCCGTTGCGGCCCATGGTCTCGAACATGACGATCAGGATCGGCGCCACGACTAGGGTCCAGCCGATCACATCGAACGCGCGGGCGTTGCCGCGCACGAAGAAACGTCCGCGCAGGAAGTTCCAGGCGACCAGCGTGACCGACCCGATCACCAGCAGGGCCGCGAGCGCCCACAGGGTGATGGCGGCGATGATCGCCCCGACCGACACCGCGTTCACACCGGTGGCGAAGACCATCGCATCCTGCGCTATCCCCTCGACGGAGATCGCGCCGGAGTCGGTGGTCGCCGAGATCGGCTGCTCGTCGATCGGGATCGACCACGCGATCCCGGAGTCGCGGAAGGTGCCGGCGACGCGAAGGATCGTGGCGAACGCCACTGCGACCAGACCCGCGGCGGCGTAGAGGATCACGGCGATCGCGTCCGCCGTCTCGGAGCGGGTGGGTGCGGTGGTGCCCGCGGTGGTGCCTGCGGTGGTCTTCATCAGACGAGTCCTTCCGTGTCGCGCTGCAGCCGCTGGCCGATCTCGAACGCGCCGGCGACGACCACGAGCGCGAAGCCCCACCCGAACGGGGCGAGGTCGATCGACATCTCGAACGCCGGAACGCCACCGGAGACGAGGTTCAGCTCGGAGGTGATCTCGCTGAACGCATTCGCGCGCACCGCCTGGCTCATCAGGCCGCCCGCCATGACGGCGAGCGCGGCGACGGCGATGCCCCAGGTCGCCGCGCTGCCGAAGGGGCGACCGATCAAGAGCCGGATGCACAGCCAGGCGACCGCGAGGCACAGCACGATCGGGCCCAGGACCGCGAGCGCATCGGCGATGGCGAGCAGGAGGCGGGGAGACAGGCTGAGGCCGGAGGCGGTGAGCGTGACGGTGTCGTACTGTGCATCGGAGATGTTCGAGGACGCCGCGAGCACTGCGGGCGCCTCGGCCGTGCTCAGCGGCATCGACGGGATGGTGACGGACTCGCCCGTCATCAGGACGGCGGTGCGGACGCCTGCGCCGATCAGATCGACGACCGCGATGGCTCCCGCGGCTCCGGCTATGACACCCAGCACGGTCTTCTCCACCAGGCTCGCCGCTCTGGTCGCGGTCGGTACATCGGTCATGGCGCCTCCTTCTCCGTGGCCCGGTTCGGACCCGTTGTTATCGACTTTCGTTAACATAACGACAGTCGATAACCCCGTCAACCTCCGGTATGCCCACGGCGAACACGGGCATACGTGCCGTTCGCGGTGGTTACTCTCGATGTACAGGCGCAGAGAACGCCATAGGTGTCAGCGCTTCGCCCCGTGCGAATAAGGAGTCACAGCATGTTCGAGAGATTCACGGACCGAGCCCGTCGAGTGGTCGTCCTCGCCCAAGAAGAGGCGAAGATGCTCAACCACAACTACATCGGAACCGAGCACATCCTGCTCGGTCTCATCCACGAGGGTGAAGGTGTCGCTGCCAAGGCGCTCGAGTCGCTCGGCATCTCCCTCGACGCCGTGCGCGAGCAGGTGCAGGACATCATCGGCCAGGGTCAGCAGCAGCCGACCGGCCACATCCCGTTCACCCCGCGCGCCAAGAAGGTTCTCGAGCTCAGCCTCCGCGAGGCCCTCCAGCTCGGCCACAACTACATCGGCACCGAGCACATCCTGCTCGGCCTCATCCGCGAGGGCGAGGGCGTCGCCGCCCAGGTGCTCGTCAAGCTCGGCGCCGACCTCAACAAGGTGCGCCAGCAGGTCATCCAGCTGCTCTCCGGCGCTCCCGGTCGCGAGCCGGCGTCCGTCGGTGCGCAGACCAACGACTCGCAGGCGGGCGCTCAGGGCGGCTCGGCCGTGCTCGACCAGTTCGGTCGCAACCTCACCCAGGCCGCACGCGACAACAAGCTCGACCCGGTGATCGGGCGCGAGAAGGAGGCGGAGCGGGTCATGCAGATCCTCTCCCGCCGTTCCAAGAACAACCCCGTCCTGATCGGCGAGCCGGGCGTCGGCAAGACCGCCGTCGTCGAGGGGCTGGCCCAGGCGATCGTCAAGGGCGATGTGCCCGAGACGCTGAAGGACAAGCAGCTCTACTCGCTCGACCTCGGCTCGCTCATCGCCGGTTCCCGCTACCGCGGTGACTTCGAGGAGCGTCTGAAGAAGGTCACCAAGGAGATCCGCACGCGCGGCGACATCATCGTCTTCATCGACGAGATCCACACCCTCGTGGGTGCGGGCGCCGCCGAGGGTGCGATCGACGCGGCCAGCATCCTGAAGCCTCTCCTCGCCCGCGGCGAGCTGCAGACGATCGGTGCCACCACGCTCGACGAGTACCGCAAGCACTTCGAGAAGGACGCCGCGCTCGAGCGCCGCTTCCAGCCGGTGCAGGTGAACGAGCCGACGCTGCCGCACGCGATCAACATCCTCAAGGGTCTGCGCGACCGCTACGAGGCGCACCACAAGGTGCAGATCACCGACGGCGCGATCGTGGCCGCGGCGAACCTCGCCGACCGCTACGTCTCGGACCGCTTCCTCCCGGACAAGGCCATCGACCTGATCGACGAGGCCGGCGCACGTCTGCGTCTGTCGATCCTGTCCAGCCCGCCCGAGCTGCGTGAGTTCGACGAGAAGATCGCCGCCGTGCGCGAGCAGAAGGAAGTCGCCTCCGAGGAGCAGGACTTCGAGAAGGCCGCCTCCCTGCGCGACGAGGAGAAGAGCCTCCTCGCGGAGCGTCTGCGCCTCGAGAAGCAGTGGCGTGCGGGCGACGTCGCGACCCAGGCGGTCGTCGACGAGGGCCTGATCGCCGAGGTGCTCGCCCAGGCGACGGGCATCCCCGTGTTCAAGCTGACCGAGGAGGAGTCCAGCCGACTCGTCTTCATGGAGAAGGCGCTGCACCAGCGCGTCATCGGTCAGGAGGAGGCCATCGCCGCCCTCTCCAAGACCATCCGTCGTCAGCGTGCCGGCCTCAAGGACCCGAAGCGTCCCTCCGGCTCGTTCATCTTCGCCGGCCCCACGGGTGTCGGAAAGACCGAGCTGGCCAAGGCTCTCGCCGAGTTCCTGTTCGACGACGAAGCTGCGCTGATCTCCCTCGACATGAGCGAGTTCGGTGAGAAGCACACCGTGTCGCGTCTGTTCGGTGCCCCTCCCGGATTCGTCGGATTCGAAGAGGGTGGCCAGCTCACCGAGAAGGTGCGGCGCAAGCCGTTCAGCGTGGTCCTCTTCGACGAGATCGAGAAGGCGCACCCGGACATCTTCAACTCGCTGCTTCAGATCCTGGAAGAGGGTCGTCTCACCGACGGTCAGGGTCGGATCGTGGACTTCAAGAACACGGTCATCATCATGACCACCAACCTCGGTGCGCGCGACATCGCCGGCGGACCCGTCGGCTTCCAGATCGAGGGCAACGACTCGACCAGCTACGACCGGATGAAGGGCAAGGTGAACGAAGAGCTCAAGCGGCACTTCAAGCCCGAGTTCCTCAACCGTGTCGACGACATCATCGTGTTCCCGCAGCTGTCGAAGGAAGAGCTGGTGCAGATCGTCGATCTGTTCACCAAGCGCCTCGGTGAGCGTCTGCTGGACCGCGACATGACGATCGAGCTGTCGCAGGCCGCCAAGGAGCGTCTGATCGAGATCGGCTTCGACCCGGCCCTGGGCGCCCGACCGCTGCGTCGCGCGATGCAGCACGAGGTCGAGGACCGTCTGTCGGAGAAGATCCTGCATGGTGAGCTCAACTCCGGAGACCACGTGAAGGTCGACGCGAAGGACGGGCAGTTCCTGTTCGAGCACGGCCCGCGCGATGGCGGTCCCGTCGCGGTCGGTGTGAACACCGGCGGCGGCGCGATCTCCGGCACCCCCGACCTGGCGGTCGCCAGCGGGGAGTGACCTCCCGGAACCACGAGAAGGGGCGGATGCTGCGGCATCCGCCCCTTCTTGCGTCCCCGCCTCTTGTGTCCCCGCCTCGTGTGTCCCCGCCTCGTGCGAAAACCCAGACCATGCCGCGGCGCCTCGGCGCGTCCAGGCCGGACACGCCTCGAGGGCATCGGATGGTCTGGGTTTTGGCATACCGACCCCGGCTGAGGGACATGCCCAGGGGTGGGTTCTAGGCTTGTGGTGTGAGCGAGTACATCGTCCGTCCGGCGCGCAGCGCCGACATCGTCGGCATCCGTGACCTGCTGCAGCCGCTCGTCGAACAGCGCATCCTGCTCGGCAAAGACCTGGCGGTGCTGTACGGCGCGGTGCAGGAGTTCGTCGTCGCAGAGGCTGATGGCGTGCTGATCGGATGCGGTGCGCTGCACGTGTTCTGGGAAGACCTCGGCGAGGTGCGCACTCTGCTCGT
This sequence comes from Microbacterium sp. WHRI 7836, assembly GCF_040223885.2. NCBI lineage: Bacteria > Bacillati > Actinomycetota > Actinomycetes > Micrococcales > Microbacteriaceae > Microbacterium > Microbacterium sp. WHRI 7836. The sequence goes on along the minus strand of NZ_CP168171.1, from coordinate 3,169,461 downwards.
GCGCGACGACTGGCTGCACCACGGTGTCGGGCGCGCAATCGTCGACCGTCTGGAGGAGAACGCCAAGACGCTCGGCCTGACCCGCCTGTTCTGCCTCACGTTCGAGGTCGACTTCTTCGGGCGGCGCGGTTACACCCCGATCGGCGAGCAGGTGGTCGACTCGGACGTGTACTCGCAGCTGTTGCGCAGCGGTGACGCGGGTGTGGAGGAGTTCCTCGACCTCGCCCACGTCAAGCCGAACACGCTCGGCAACACGCGCATGCTCAAGGTGCTCTGACCACGCACGTTCGTCCGCGTGTGCCGTGGGGCCTCCCAGGCTGAGCGCGGCGGATCGCTTAGCCTGGAGTCATGCCCCGTCGCTCTGCCGCCGTCTACCGTCGTCGGCGACTGGTCGTCATCCTCGGTCTCATCCTGGCCGTCGCCGCGATCGGCATCGGCGCCTGGTTGCTGATCGCCCGCCCGTGGGCCTCGGCCGACACGTCATCGACGCCGACGTCCACCCCCTCCACGTCGCCGTCACCGTCCGCGGGCGCGACGACCGAGGGGCAGTCGCCCTCTCCCGATCCCTCCTCCGAGCAGACGCCGGCGATCGTCGCCTGCGAGGCGGCGGACATCGAGGTCGCCGCCGTGACCGACGCCGAGAGCTATGCGCCCGGCGTTCTGCCGAAGCTCTCGATCTCGCTGACCAACAAAGGCACGAAGGACTGCACGCTCGACGTCGGTTCCGCCACCCAGGCGTTCACGATCTCCAGCGGCTCGGACGAATGGTGGCGTTCGACCGACTGCCAGGAGAACCCGAGCAGCATGATCGCCACGCTCACGGCGGGTACCACGGTCACGAGCAAGGACCCCGTCACCTGGGATCGCACCCGGTCGAGTGTCGAGACCTGTGCCCAGGAGAATCGACAGCGAGCGCCTGGGGGCGGAGCCTCGTACCACGTCGAGGTATCCATCGGCGGTTTCACGAGCCCCTCGAGCGCGCAGATCCTGCTCTACTGAACGACGTCGCACCGACGACCGATCGCTGCGCAGCTCCGTCCCGCTGAGTTCGAAGCGATCTCAGTCGGCGCCTTCGAAATCCGTCGTCGCTCGACGGGTATCGCACGAAATGGAGCGATGTCGCCTGCCTTCGCCGCACGATGCTGACATCCCCCACTCTTTGGGATACCATAGAAGCGACTCTCCGCATCTGCGGCAACAAGCCATCCCCAGTGGCGTCGAACTACAGCGTCCCCAGCGCTTCGACATCGCCGCACGAGAGTCCGAGGGCCCTCTCGAGTACCCCAGTCCCCAATGTGGGACTCGAGAGGGCCCCAATCGTCTCCGCTGTCGGATCGGCACTCTGCGCCCGGCGCTCTGCATAAGCTGGATGCATGGCAGCGAAGAAGGCGAAGTCCGGAAAGAACAAGCCGGCACCCGAGGATTTCCGTTCGGACGCTCTGGCGCAGGCTCTGGAGAAGCAGGATGTCGCTGCGGTCGCGCTCGCCCTCCGGCACGGCACCACGATCGTCCCGCTCATCAAGCCCGGCGCGCGGGACAACCCTCTCGACAGCGGCGAGGTGTGGACGTATCGCGACCCGAACACCGGTGACCTCGCCCTGCTGCTCTTCAGCGACGCGAAGAACAAGCCTGCCAACCTGCCTCCAGGAGTGGGCATCTACAGCGCGGACTGGCTGCGGAAGTTCCTCGCGGCGCACCCGATCACGACGGTGTTCCTCGATATCGCCGGGCCGCACCCGATGCAGGCCGATCCCGCTGAGCTGCTCAAGGCGCTCGACGCCTGACACGCGACGTCAGACACACGGCGTCAGACCCTCCATGCCTGACCTTCGACGTCAAAACCGCGACGCGGAAGCGCGGGCGGTCAGAACGGGGGGATGTCGCGGTCGGATCGGCGTGAGGTGTTGCGCGCGCGCACATCGCTCAGCGCGGCTCGGAGCGTCTTCGAACGATCGTCGACCACCTGCTCATAGCCGAGGCGCGCGGCCTCGGAGCGTCGCTGGGCCGCCTGCGTGACCGGCCTGATCTCCCCGGCGAGGCTCAGCTCGCCCACCGCCGCGACCGTGCGCGGAACCGAGATCTGCTGGATGGAACCCGCCACGGCGATGGCGATCGCGAGGTCGGCCGCGGGTTCGGTGAAGCGCACACCGCCGACCGTGGACACGTAGACGTCGAGGCTGCCGGTCGCGATGCCGGCTCTCTTCTCGAGGATGGCCAGCACCATGGCGACCCGCGAGGAGTCGACGCCGTGCACGATGCGGCGCGGGTTCGGCGCGTTGCTCGGCACCGTGAGCGCCTGCACCTCGACGGGAAGGGCGCGTCGACCCTCGAGCGAGATCGCCACGCACGTGCCTGGCTCGGTCGCCCCCTGCGAGAGGAAGAGCCCTGAGGGGTCTGGCACCTCGGCGATGCCGTCGCCGGTCATCTCGAAGCAGCCCACCTCGTCGGTCGGACCGAAGCGGTTCTTGAGCGCGCGGACGAAGCGCAGCGAGGTCTGACGGTCGCCCTCGAAGTGACACACCACGTCGACGAGGTGCTCGAGCACACGGGGCCCGGCGACCTGACCGTCTTTTGTCACGTGGCCGACGATGATGATCGGCAGGTCGCGATCCTTGGCGATGCGGATCAGTGTGGCAGCCACCTCTCGCACCTGGCTGGGCTGCCCGGCGGCGCCGTCGATCAGGGACGACGAGACGGTCTGCACCGAGTCGACGATCACGAGCTGCGGCTTGACCTCGTCGATGTGGCCGAGGATGGTCGCCAGATCGGTCTCGCTCGCGAGATACAGCTCGTCGTGCAGCGCGCCAGTGCGCTCGGCACGCAGGCGCACCTGACCGGGGGATTCCTCGGCGCTCGCGTAGAGCACACGGCGTCCGCCGCGAGCCGCCTGCGCTGCCACCTCCAGCAGAAGCGTGGACTTGCCGACGCCGGGTTCACCGCTGAGCAGGATCGCCGCCCCCGGCACGATGCCGCCGCCGAGGACACGGTCGAACTCGCCGACGCCGCTCGAGCGACGAGGTGCATCCTGCGTCGTGATCTGCGTGATGGGCCGGGCGGCACGGTCGGCCGTCGGCGCGACCGGCCCCACCCGACGGAGGATGCCGGTCTGCGCTGCCTGCTCCTGCACCGTTCCCCACTGCTGGCACTCGCCGCAGCGTCCGACCCACTTGGCGGTGGTCCACCCGCATTCCGTGCACACGTACGCAGGAGGAGCGGGTTTCCGGGTGGCCATGCCCCCAGGCTATCGCCGGCATCAGACATCCCTATCGGCCAGGTGTTTATTCACGGCCCATCCTCTCGGCAAACTCGCAGTGTCGCGGGATACTGGGTTCATGGCCAACGGCGGGCCCGTCTGCGGGCCGATCTCGAGCTACTCCCGGGTGCAGATCCTGCACTTGCTCTTCGAAGCGGGAAGTTCGCAGACCCGGGGCGAGCTCTCCATCACCCAGCTGTGCGAAGCCACAGGGCTGCACCCCAACACGATCCGCGAGCACCTGCAGCGCCTGATCGAGGGCGGCTACGTGATCCCGACGATCGAGCACCGCACGACGCGGGGCCGACCGCGCACGCTGTACAGCGCGGCGACCGGAGCGCCAGGGGCCTCCAGTCCCGTTGCCCGAGACAAGGCGAAGGCGGCCGCCCGCCGTGGCGACCTGATGCGGAGCATGCTCCCCGACGCGGCGTCCGGACTCGGTCGCGAAGCCACCTATCAGCTCGATGCGCTCGTCGAGCACCTGGAGGAGAGCGGCTTCGAGCCCGTGCTCGACGACCGCAGTCTCACGGTCGACCTCAGCCCGTGCCCGCACGCCGCCGGACGGTCGGAAGACCGCCCGATGCTGTGCCGCGTGCACCTGGAACTCATGCAAGGCGTCCTGAACGAGGCAGGCGGACCACTCGAAGCCGAGTGCGTGCGCGACGCTGTCCTCCCGTCGGACTGCACCGTGCAGCTGCGCGACACCACCGCGCCGCTGGTCGAGGGAACGCTGCGTCACAGCACGAAGCAGCGGCACCACAGAACAGGAGTCGTGCATGGAATGGCTTGATCCGCTCGCTCTGGCCCGATGGCAATTCGGCCTGACGACCGTCTACCACTACCTCTTCGTGCCGCTCACGATCGGCATGGCGCTGGTCGCGGCGATCTTCCAGACCGCGTGGGTGCGCACCGGCAAGGTGCAGTACCTGCACCTGACCCGCTTCTTCGGGAAGATCTTCCTGATCAACTTCGCCATGGGCGTCGTCACCGGCATCGTGCAGGAGTTCCAGTTCGGCATGAACTGGTCCGACTACTCCCGCTTCGTCGGTGACGTGTTCGGCGCCCCGCTCGCCTTCGAGGGCCTGCTGGCCTTCTTCTTCGAGGCGACCTTCATCGGCCTCTGGATCTTCGGCTGGGACAAGCTCCCGCAGAAGCTGCACCTCGCCACGATCTGGTGCGTCTCGATCGGCAGCATCCTGTCGGCGTACTTCATCATCGCCGCCAACGCCTTCATGCAGAACCCCGTCGGGTACACGTTCAACGAGGCGACCAACCGCGCCGAGCTGACCGACTTCTGGGCGCTGCTGACCAACCCCGTCGCGCTCGCCGCGTTCCCGCACACGATCTTCGGTGCGTTCATGTTCGCCGCCGGTGTCGTGATCTCGGTCTCGGCCTGGCACCTCTCGCGCGGCCAGCACTTCGACACCATGCGCATCTCGCTCAAGTTCGGGCTGTGGGCCATGATCGTCTCGACCGCGGGCGTCGTGCTCACGGGCGACCAGCTGGGCCTCGCGATGTACGCTGCGCAGCCCATGAAGATGGCGGCGGCCGAGGCCACGTTCAACACGGTCTGCGGTCCCGATGCCTCGTTCAGCATCTTCACGCTCGGCACCCCGGACGGCAGCTCCGAGCTGTTCTCCATCCGCGTGCCGTATCTGCTGTCGCTGCTGTCGACACACACCCTCGACGCGTGTGTGCACGGCATCAACGATCTGAACGCCGAGTACGCGCAGACCTACGCCGCCACCGGTCTGACCGACTTCGCCCCGGTGCTGTGGATCACGTACTGGGCCTTCCGCTGGATGATCGGCCTGGGCATCGCCGCGGCGCTCGTCGCCGTCGCTGGCCTGTGGGTCACCCGCAAGGGCGCCAAGAAGCCGGTCGCACCGTGGATGTGGAAGGTCGCCATCTGGTCGTTCCCGCTCGCGCTGGCCGCCAACATCATGGGCTGGGTCTTCACCGAGATGGGCAGACAGCCCTGGATCGTGTTCGGGCTGATGACGACGCAGGACGGTGTCTCGCCGGGCGTCAGCGGGCTCGAGGTGCTGATATCGCTCATCGCGTTCACCGCGATCTATGCGGCGCTCGCCGTCGTGGAGATCCGCCTCATCATCCGGGCCGCCCAGAAGGGGCCCGACACCGAAGAGAAGCCGCATGACGAGACGGCCCAGCTGCCGTCGGTCGTCTACTGAGAGGGAGGAGCATCATGGATCTCGCAACACTCTGGTTCTTCATCGTCGCCTTCTTCTTCGTCGGCTACTTCGTCCTGGACGGCTTCGATTTCGGAGTCGGCATGTCCCTGCCGTTCCTCGGCAAGAACGACGTCTCGCGCCGACAGGTCATCAACACGATCGGCCCGGTCTGGGATCTCAACGAGACCTGGGTCATCGTGGCCGGCGCCGTGCTGTTCGCGTCGTTCCCCGAGTGGTACGCCACGCTGTTCAGCGGCTTCTACCTGCCGCTGCTGCTGATCCTGCTCGCGCTGATCCTGCGCGGTGTCTCGTTCGAGTACCGGCACCAGCGCGACAGCGCGAAGTGGAAGGCCGGCTTCGACCGGATGATCGTGATCGGCTCGGTCGTTCCCGCGCTGCTGTGGGGTGTGGCGTTCGGCAACATCGTGCAGGGCGTCGCGATCGACGAGAACCACATCTTCGTCGGCGGCTTCTTCTCCCTGCTGAACCCCTACGCACTGCTGGTGGGCGTCACCACGCTGCTGCTCTTCTTCCTGCACGGGGTGCTGTTCGTGGCACTCAAGACCGATGGTCAGGTGCATGAGGATGCGCAGAAGCTCGCGAAGAAGGCCGCCATCCCGACGATCCTCGTCGCAGCCGCGACGGTGATCTGGACGGTCGCGATCGCGATGGGCCGCGAGGCTCCGCTGCTCTGGCTGGTCATCGCAGCCGGTGCGCTCGCGGCGGTCAGCCTGATCGCGGCGGTCGGCTTCTCGCTCGTCCGTCGCGACGGGTGGGCGTTCTTCGCCGGCATGCTCACGGTCATGTTCGCCGTGGTCATGCTGTTCTCCGCCCTGTTCCCGTACGTGATGCCGTCGACGATCGACCCGGCCTACAGCCTCACGATCGCCAACGCCTCGAGCACCCCGTACACGCTGCAGATCATGAGCTGGACGGCCCTGATCGCGATGCCGCTCGTGCTCGCGTACCAGGCGTGGACCTACTGGGTGTTCCGCAAGCGCGTCACCCGGAAATCCATCGAGGGGGCTCCGGCGCACGCGTGAAACCCGTCGATCCGAGACTGCTGCGATACGCGGGTGCCGCGAGGGGTTTCCTCGCGGCATCCGCGTTGATCGGCGTCGTCCAGACGGCGGTCACGATCGCCTTCGCGTGGCTGCTGACCGACGCGATCACGGGGGCGCTCGCGGGGCGTGACGTCACCTCGTCGCTGCTCTGGCTGCTGCTCACGGCTCTGCTGCGCGGCCTGCTCATCGCGGCCTCGGATGCCGCGGGCACACGGGCCGCCGCCAAGACGGGGATGCAGCTGCGCACGGCGCTCGTGGCTGCGGTCGGGAGGCTCGGGCCAGGGTGGCTCGCGCAGCGCAATCAGACGGCGCTCGCGGTCACGGCCGGTCACGGGCTCGAAGCTCTCGACGCCTACTTCGCCCGGTACATCCCGCAGCTCGTGCTGACCGTGATCGCGACGCCGGTGCTCGTCGCGGTCATGTGGTGGCAGGACTGGCCGAGCGGACTCACCGCAGTGATCACGCTGCCGCTGATCCCGTTGTTCCTCATCCTGATCGGCATGGCGACCCGCACCGTGCAGACCCGGCAGTGGCAGACGCTGCAGCGCCTCGCGGCACGCTTCGCCGACACGGTGCAGGGGCTGTCGACGCTGCGACTGTTCGGACGCGACCGGCGTGCGGCCGACCGCATCGAGGTCACCGCCGACGAGTACCGCCGCGAGACCATGAAGGTGCTGCGGTTCTCGTTCCTGTCCGGCTTCGCGATGGAGCTGCTGGCCTCGATCGCGGTGGCCCTGATCGCGGTGTCGGTCGGCTTCCGGCTGCTGTCGGGCGATCTGACCCTCGAGGTGGGGCTGTTCGTGCTGCTGCTCGCTCCCGAGGCGTTCTTGCCCATCCGGCAGGTGGGGGTGCAGTTCCACGCGGCGGCCGAGGGGGTCGCGGCGACGGAGGACGTGTTCGAGGTGCTCGATGCGGCGGGGGAGCGCGCGCGGATGCAGGAGCTTTCGACGGATGTCGGAGGAATCGCCGCCGAAACCCCCGGCATCCGTGAATCGGTCATGCATGTGGACACCACCGTGGAACCGGCGAACGGCGGAAACCTCGTGGTCGAGGGTCTGCGGGTTCGCGACCTGCCGCCCGTGTCGTTCGCAGCCGGGCCGGGGACCATCACCGTCATCGAGGGGCCGAGCGGGTCGGGGAAGTCGTCGCTGCTGGCGGCACTCCGAGGCGCGGTCGAGTTCGAGGGGACGGCGTTCTACGGCGGCGCGGACGTGCGGGGGATCGCGCCGTCGGTGTGGCTCGCCTGGGCCGGACAGGCACCTGGACTGACGCGCGGGACCGTGGCGGCGAACGTCACCCTCGGTGATCCTGTGCCGGACGCAGGTCGGGTGCGCGCTGCGCTCGACGACGCCTGCGCCGAGGGGATCGACCCCGCGCTGGAGCTCGGCGTGCAGGGGGCGGGACTGTCGGGCGGGCAGGCGCAGCGGGTGGCCGTCGCCCGCGCCCTGTATCGCCAGGCAACGGCGTCCGGACGGGTGCTCGCACTCGATGAGCCGTCGAGTGCGCTCGACCCCGAGACCGAGGACCGGCTGTGGCGATCGTTGCGCGAGAAGGCGGATGCCGGGGCGACGATCCTCCTCGTCTCCCACCGTCGGACCGCGCGCGAGATCGCGGATCAGATCGTGGCGCTGGGGGTGAACGCATGACTGCACCCCGCACAACCGATGCCGCGCATTCCCGCGGTCACCGGGTCGGCGCCATCCTGCGACTCGCGCAGCCGCCACTCGGCCGCTTCGTACCGGGACTGATCTGGGGTCTGCTCTCGGCCGCCGCCGCCGTGAGTCTGCTCGCGGTCAGCGGGTGGCTGATCGTGAGCGCCTCGATCGTCGATTCGCTGGTGCCGCTGTCGATCGCCGTCGTCGGTGTGCGCTTCTTCGCCGTCTCGCGCGCGGTCACCCGCTATCTGGAGCGCCTGAGCGGACACGATGCCGCGCTGCGTCAGCTCGCCTCGACTCGTGCCGACATGGTGCGCCGGCTGATCCCTCTGTCGCCGGCGGGACTCGGCTCGACGGACCGCGGGCAGGTGCTCGCAGCTCTCGTGGACGACGTCGAGAACCTGCAGAACCTGCCGCTGCGAGTGGTGCAGCCGCTCGGTGTGGCGGCGCTCGTCGCGGTCGGAGCGGTGGGCTTCCTCGCGTTCGTCTCGCCCCCGGCCGCCCTCGCTCTCGCGGTCTGCCTCCTGGCCGCCGCGGCTGCAGCGATCGGACTCGGTTGGGCGTTCGGCTCGCACGCCGAAGCACGGGTCTCGGAGCGTCGGGCAGAGCTCTCCGCAGCTCTCGTCGACTACCTCGGGAGCCTCGACGTGCTCATCGCCTACGGGGCGGAGCAACAGGCGCGGGCGCGGATCACCGCCGCCGATGCGGCTCTGCGACGCGTGGTCGACCGTGCCTCCCTCGCTCAGGCCGTCGCGGCGGGTGTCGTGTCCGCCGTGGCCGGGGCGGCATCGGTCTGGGCGCTCGCCGTGGCGGCTCCGGGCCTTGCGGACGGCTCGATCGACGGTCCGTGGCTGGCCGTGGCGGTGCTCGTGCCGATGGTGGTCTTCGAGGTGTTCGGAGCGGTGCCGATCGCTGCGGCGTCCTGGCGGAGCGTACGCGCGAGCGCCGGGCGCATCGTCGACGTGCTCCCGGAGCGGATGCCGGAGGAGTTGCGTTCCGACGAGGGGGATGACGTGGAGTTCGCGCGCACTCCCGAGCTGCATCTGCGCGGCGTCAGGGCGACCTGGCCCGGCGGCACGCCCGCGCTGAAGGGAGTCGACCTCGACCTCCGCGCCGGTGAGCGCGTGCTGGTCGCGGGACCGAGTGGGGCGGGCAAGAGCTCGCTCGCGGCGACCCTGGTCGGCTTCCTGCGCGTGGAGGGCGAGTATCTGGTGGGTGGTCGCGACGCCGCAGAGCTCTCGGGCCCGGCGCTGCGACGCGTGATCGGACTGTGCGAGCAGAGTCCTCGGCTGTTCGACGAGGACATCCGCCAGAATCTGCTCTTTGCGCGCGACTCCGCCTCGGACGAGGAACTGCTGGCGATGCTCGACCGGGTCGGGCTCCGTGACTGGGTGCGGGAGCGCGGGGGCCTCGATGCGAGGGTGGGTGACCGCGGCGCGCTGGTGTCCGGCGGTCAGGCGCAGCGGATCTCGCTCGCCAGGGCGCTGCTGCGCGGCTTCCCCGTGCTGGTGCTCGACGAGCCGACGGCGGGCGTCGATCCTGAGGCATCGGATGCCCTGCTGCGCGATCTGCTGCTGGCCGCGGGGGAGCAGTCGGTGCTGCTGATCTCGCACGTGGCGCCGCCAGCGGGGACGGTCGACCGCGTGGTGCGGATCCACGACGGCCGCACGGTCTGACACCGTTGGCTCCGTGCGGGGAGACCCGCCGGCCGACGTCTCAGACGTTCATGTCCACGGGCGGTTCCATCACGATGCCCTGTGCTTCGAACGCGCGACGGCGCTCTTCGATGCGGCGATGCAGCTCGATCTGGGCGGCGTCGACGAACCGGGGATCGAGGTCGACGGTCTTCGGGTGCGGGTCGCCGTGATTGGCGGCGATGTACGCGTCGAGCTCGGGGCCGCTGGTCCACGAGGTGATGAGGGCGTACCGCGGTGCCGTGCCGCGGTGCCAGACCGCGTGCCAGAAGCGCTGCGTGTCGACGATGATGCGGGAGCCGGCGCGCAGCGGCAGGCGGATCTCGGTCGCGGGGTCGAAGCGGTCGGAGCGCAGGATCAGCATCGACTCGGTGTCGTCGGAGAGGTTGAAGAACCCGCGCACGACCCAGCCGGTGCCCTCTTCGTTGAGGCGGTTGTTGTCGTCCTGGTGCAGGTTGTAGATCGCGTCGGCGTACTCGTTGGGCTGCAGCTCGATCACGCGGCACCGGCCGATGCCCGCGCCCGGTTCCTGGGCCCGGCGCTGCAGCGTCGGGGCGATCGCGACCTGCGAGTCGACCCAGACGCCGTCCTTGTCGGTGCGCGGCGGGGTGTGGTTCCAGAAGCCGTTGCAGTCGACGTCGCCGGCATAGCTGGTGAGCGGGGCGAAGCGCGTGATGCCGGAGGAGCGCCAACCGACGTACTCGAGGCCCAGCCATTCAGCGGGATCGGTGGCGGAGGTGTGGTCGTCGAGCACGACGTAGCCGGTGTCGGCCAGTGCCTCGGACGTGATGAAGCCCATGATGGAACCTTCCCGTCATCGCTGCCCCCACAGGCGGCGGGTTGTAAGGCCATCCTAACTCGATCGCCCCCGTCCTGGCGGATCCGCCGCTGGGGAAAACGCCGCCGACCCGCCGATATTCTGGGGGCATGACTCAGCCGCAGGGTGCCCTCCTCGTGGGCAGCGTGAACTACGACGACGCCGAGACCACGATCCGCACCGCCGCGGAGACGCTCGGCACTCGACTCCGCCGCATCCCGGACGGTGAGGTCGGCAAGCGGTTCCACTGGATCATGTTCCAGCCCGACGTGATCGCCAAGGCCGACGGCATCGAGCGCATCGGCGACGAGCCCATCCCGTTCCCCGCCGGCATCGACGCCCGCGGTCTGCGCATCGGTGAAGGAGTGGATGCCTCGAGCATCGAGCTGCCTCCCCTCGGATATGCCGCCGCCGCGATCGAGTCGTACGCCGTATTCACCGGTCTGCGTGCCGAGGGCGCGGTTCCTGCCGGTGTGCGGTTCCAGGTGTCGCTGCCGACGCCCCTCGCCGTGATCTCGTCGTTCTTCCACGGCGACGACCGGGCGGCGATCGAACCCGTCTACACCGCCGCGATCCTGCGCGACCTCGACGACATCCTGGCCGCCATCCCGCACGAAGACCTCGCGGTGCAGTGGGACGTAGCCAGCGAGATGGGCATCATCGAGCGCGCGGCCGGTTACGGGGCCGTCATGGAGGCGTGGTGGCCCGGCGACCCGTTCGACGGTCTCGTCTCGCGCCTGTCCGCACTCGTCGAAGCGGTGCCGGTCGACGTCGAGGTGGGTGTGCACCTCTGTTACGGCGACGCAGGGGAGAAGCACTTCTTCGAGCCGCGGAATGCCGCCAATCTCGTCCGGTATGCGAACGCCGTCGTCGCCGCATCCGCCCGTCCGCTCACCTGGCTGCACCTGCCGGTGCCGATCGACCACGACGACGAGCCGTATTTCGCCCCGCTCGCAGACCTCGCCCCGATCGACGAGCTCTACCTCGGGCTCGTGCACCGCGAGGACGGCGCGGAAGGTGCCGCACGGCGCATCGCGGCCGCCGCCCCCTTCGCCCCCGTCTTCGGCGTCGCGACCGAGTGCGGCATCGGCCGAGCGCCCGCCGGTTCGACCGAGGGCATCCTGCGCACGCACTCCGAGGTCTCCACCGCCTGGTGACGCGCGGCTCTCGATTCGCGTGCGGGCCCCGGGTCGCGTAAGCTATTCCGCGGTGACGTGTCCGAGCGGCCGAAGGTGCAACTCTCGAAAAGTTGTGTAGGGTAACCCCCTACCGTGGGTTCAAATCCCACCGTCACCGCCATGGAAACCCCCGAGAAATCGGGGGTTTTTCCGTGTTCGGACGGAGGGGTGATGCATCCGTGGTGCCCGTGTCCCGCGATCCCCAGCGTGCCGCGCCCACGACACTTTCGCGGGGATACCCACTGCACCCGATTTTGCCCGGCACGCTGCCAGACTCCGTCAGTGTCAATACTCCGACGCACGGCTGATCGGATCTTGACCTCAAAACTCTCCGCGAAGATGGATTGAGGCGTCGTCTGGACGAACAGATGGCGTCCCCCTCGCCCCTGATCGTGGTGGGGCCCATCCGCGACGGGCGGCAGTGTCCGGGTGCTGCCCCTGAGTATCGGCACGCTTGTCGTCCCTAATGGTATCGCCGCGACCATGATGGCCAACCGGCGTGCGGGACGCCGCTGACGGGCTGCAGCCGTCGACGACGACGAATGCGGTGCCGTCCTCGTGGATCCATTCACGCACGATCCGAAGCGAGTGCTTCTTGAGCTCGTTGCGGAATACCGAGACATCGTCCGGAGTGAACGCCCGCGCACGCTCTGATGTGCGCACCTGGAAGAGGGCGCCAGCGTAGATGTTGATCCGGCCGGAGACTTCTGAGAAGTGGACGCCAGAGGGGAGCGTGTGCCCCTCTGACTTGTCCGCTGTCACCGTACGCTCCGTCGCCATGAACGATGGCTCTGATCTCCCTGCGTGGCACCGCCCCCGGATGGTTATCGAGCAGAGAGTGGCGGCGCGGCAGTACGGGGCGACGCTCGAGAGAGGGGTTGCGTTTTCGGGGCGTACCGTAAGAAGCCGAACATGGCGGTTTGTTACGACTCTGAAACCTCTTCGGGAGCCTGAGGCTTGCGCTGAAAAATCAATTAAGTTTAGGTCTCGTAAATAGTTTATAGATGCTAAAGTAGCGGCATGACGAGCTGGAATGAAGCGACACTCAAGCGTCGGCAGCGTTGGTTCCCGTGGCTGGCTCTCGCCGCGGCCGTGACGATGGCGGCCGGGTACATAGTTCTCGACCTGGAGCTCCTTGCGGCACCGCTCGCTGTCGGAATTCCGTTCGCGATACTCGTCGCGCTCACGCTGGCGACGCTCGGCACGTCGGTCGCCCCGCGCAACGCGAAGGTCTTCCTGGTGGCGGCAGTGGTCGGAGTCATCGTTCTCCGAACGCTCATCGGCGCGTTGTCCACATTGTTCGCGTCGGGCCTCATCGTCACGGTGATCGGGGCTGTTCTCTCGGTGTCGCCTCTTGTGGTGCTCGCCGCCTACTACTTCCGCCGTCTGCGATGACGAGCCACCCGCGACTCCATCTCGACCCACGAGTGCACTCCCCGGTGAGGTTCTCGTTGCTCTCGCTCCTGCGATCCGTTGACGAAACGGATTTCGGCACTGCACGGGAAGTGCTGGGCGTCAGCGACTCGACGCTATCGCAGGCGGTCGCTGCGCTGGAGGAGGCGGGTTTCGTCCGGTCTGTCCGGCGGAGGGGGCTCGGCTCTGCGCGCGTATGGCTTGCGGTCACAGAGGACGGCGAGCGGCAGTTGCGACGACACATGGAAACCCTCCACCAGATTTCAGGTTTGTAAAACGATTCTCTAAAACCGTTGCCACGGTTTGTATTTTTCGTTAGCCTGCAAGTGCCGGACGACGAGTTGTCGATGTGTAGATCCAACCCAGCATGGGGCGACGGCCGGTGACGAGACAACGTTCCCCGCGCGCGTCAACAGGAGACACTGATGAATGCAGAAAGGGTGACCAGCGACGTTCTGGTTACGATCGCGCCGCCGGGGCGGTGGTCGAAGATCCGCACAGACCACGCGGTGCCGAAGATGGCCACACCGGTGTTCTTTGCTGCCGGTCTTGTCGCATGCGACCTCATCACACGCGCAATCGCTGCGCAGAAGGGCTGAACGATGAGCGGCGATTTTGCACAGTTGCTGATGGAAACTTCTCACTCGGCGCGTGCGCCGATGCGCGACCGTTCGACGATCCGTGTCGAGACGGCCGATCCCACCACGTGCACCCCGGGCGTGGCCTTCTGGTTCGGGGCGACATTGGTGGCCGCAGCCTATGACCTCGGCCGACAAGGAGGTTGAGTTCAGTGACCACCGCAGTGAGGAAAGGAATCCGTTCTCCCATGACCATTCATGACTCGACGCTGTCGCGTGTCTCAGACCCCGGCGACCGCAGCCGTATCGCACCGGATCTCAGTGACGATCCGATTCTCGGTTTCCCCGCAGCGGCCGGAGCTGTGCTCGGCGCATATGGGGCAATCACGATCCTCCTCGATGCCTACGAGCGTGGGCAGCAGGCTGCAGGCTGATCCCGCTGACAGTTCCCCGGGCGTAGAAGTCGGCAGTGCCGACGACGCTCGGGGAACTGACGCAACAGAACAGAAAGAGTCTTGTGCTGAAGGTAGGAAGATCATCGCGTGCTCGAGGGCCCGCGGACGGCGGCAGATCGAGTGCGCGCAGGTTGTCGTCGCTCGTCCTGAGTGAACGGCTCAGTGCGGTCACTTCTCTGTCGTCTTCGGCGGAGTACTTGTACAACTCTGCCCGAAATCATCGAGATCTAGGTGAGGTGGAACAGCTCAAGCCCGATTCGCCTGAGGCTTCAACGCGCGAGGCAGGCGTCCTGCGCGTGCTTGCGCGGCGGAAGGTGCGGGTCGTCGCATACACCTTGCGTGCAGCCGCGAGCCTCGCATTGATGCTCCTTCCCGGACGACTCGGCCGCACACGGGGAATCGCGGGCGTTGTGTCCGCAGGAATCGGGGCCGCGTACGCGCCCTTGCAGCGATTCGGGTCGGACGGCGCGGATCAGGCGACTGTCATCGCCCAGGCCTCAAACGCCGTCGCGAGGTTCGGTGGGGACGACGTCAAGCAGTACGCGCTTGTTTTCCAAGCCGCTCAAGTAACCATGTCGTACGGAGTCGCGGGCTGGGCCAAGGTTCTCGGCGAGCCGTGGAGAGACGGCACGGCTGTGCGCGACATCCTCCGGACCAAGTCGTATGGTCACAAGGGCTTTTGGTGCTTTCTTCGCGATCATCCACTAATCGCGAAGGCCCTCACGTGGGGAGTAGTCGTGTGGGAAGCGATCTTCCCCGTCGTTCTCTTCCTGCCGCACCTGGCGGCCAAGGGTATGGCTGCGATCGGACTGCTGTTTCATGTGGGAAACGGCCCGGCGATGGGGCTGTGGCGGTTCATCTTCGCTTTCGCTTCTCTCCACCCCGCGCTGCACCGCGTGATCGACCGTGATGTTCCGATTTCAGTCGTCAGGCGAGTCACCGTGCTATCGGGGGTCATGCTCGCCGGGGCCTGGGTGCGGTCCGCCATCCAAGGGCGGCGTCGTGCTCGGTATGTGCGTCGACTGTATGCGGAACTCGATCAGGTTGCGACCCGCCGCGGAGCCCATATCCCCGTCGAGATCTCCGTCGGGAACGACAACGCGCCGGTAGCGATTCTCGAAGGCGGTCTGCTCGCCATGAGCGAGCAGTTCCATTGGGTGGCAGCTGCCCTCGCCAGCCGAGGATGGACGGTACTTCGCACGACGCGCGCCGACTACGTCAGCTCGTCTGTTCGCGACGCGGCGTCGGCCTCTCTGGATTCGAAAGCGGAAGACCTTGCAGACGTAGTCGCTCATGTGGCGGCCCGCTGGCCGGGTAGGCGGATATGTCTCGTCGGGCACAGCCTCGGCGGCGAGATCGCACGCAGAGCCGGCTTGCAGACCGACGCGACCGATGTCGTGCTTCTGGATCCGACGCACCCCAACCAATTCGTGGATTCGCAGGTGCAGTCCGGCAGTCGTACGCGCTTCACGGAGCAGATCAAGTTGTTTCAACTGATCCTCAACCTCGGCTTCGGCTCCTTCATGACGCGCCCGGAAGCTATGGCATCTTTGCCTGCCGACGTGGCGCGGGATGCGATGTCGAAGTACAGCGACGCGCACCTCTGGAATGCAGGCGCCCGCGAGTGGAAAGAGGTCGTCGATCAGTTCTCCAGCCGACAGCATGTGCCCGCCTCAGAGCGCCCGACCCTCGTAATCTCGGCAGGGCGAACAGTTGAGGCTGACGCGGTTCTCCGAAAGCTGCACTCTGAGCTTGCCTCCGATCGTCATGAGGTAGTCGACGACGTCACGCACGAGTCTCTTCTCTCCAACCAGACACACGCGCAACGATGCGCGGAAATCGTCATCGACTGGATGGAGTCGCGCAATGGCGCCTAAGAGTCTTACGCGTTGGTGGCCGACGCTCGCGCTCGCGGGGCTTTGCTATCATCTGGCGGCTACCATGCTGGGGCAGTTTCCGTCTGATTCGTTCCAGAAGGTGCGAGCGCGGGATACGTTCTCTCTCATACCTACCTGGCGCTTCTTTGCGCCTACGCCCGCACGCTCCGACTATCACCTTTATGTTCGAGGCGTTGCGGAAGATGGCGAACTCACTGAATGGTTTGACGCTCATCCTGTCGCGCCGCGCCGTGCATTCCACATATTTTGGGCGCCGAATCATCGTATTGAGAAGGGGCTGTTCGACGTGATGTCGGCGCTTATGCGCGTCTTCCCGTACGTCGACGGAGAGTCGGTGCACGAGTTGCATGCATATCGCGTGATCGAAGACCACGTGTCGCATTATTGTTCTTCGCATGAGATGACGAGGAGATGCTCTGGATATCAGTTCGCGATATTGGCAAGCGGAGGGCATGATGACACTGTTCGTCCCAGTGTCATCTTCTCTTCTCGACTCATCCCGGCAACTCGTGACTCCATCGAAGTGTGAGGTTGGCAACCGTGTATGACGAAGCATACGCAAGCGTTTACGATACGATCTTTCCCCCTGATGCGGCGGTTGTTCATGGAGTCGTCCAGACGCTGACAGCTTTTGCGGCAGCGCCAGGCGCAGCGATTCTTGAATACGGTGCCGGTACGGGAAGAATTGCTATACCAATGTCGGATTCTTTTGCGGTGACCGCCGTCGAGCCATCCCCTCACATGAGGGACAGGCTCGTGCAGAAGCGGAGCCGTACCGGCGGGCCGACCGTCGTCGCCGGGGATATGCTTACTCGGCTGGAGATTGGACCACAGGCGCTCGTCTATTGCGTTCTCGGGACTTTCGCATGCATCACCGATCATGATGAACAGGAGAGAGCGTTGCAGAAGATGAGTGCGCACGTGGAGCCTGGTGGGCGGCTCGTCGTCGAGTCTTTCAATCCGCGTGCGCTTGCAGACCACCTCGGTTCGGAGCCCATCAAGATCGCTCAAGCCCTCGACGAGGACGGCACTCTCCTGAATTCGACGTACAGGCGTGGCGAAGACGGGAAGCTCGTCGCCGAGCATTCCTGGACTGCCCCCGGAAAGCCTGACGTCTACTTTTCTGAGGAAGTGCTCCCGGTGTCTGCGGAGCAGGTCGCACAATGGGCCGGGAACGCCGGTCTCGAGCTCGAGCACTGTTGGGGCGATTGGGATCGTACGCCGCATGATGCAATCCGCGACGGGCTGTACGTGCTTGTGCTTCGACGGCCTGAATAACGGCAATCACGAACGTTGAGAGTATGCGGGGTGTCCGTTTTCGGGTCTCCTTGCCGAGGTGACGGACCCGTATTCTCAGACCTCTGACATGGAGATGGATACCATCTCGAAGCGTTCGCGTACTTGACGTTACTCTCGAGTACATGGGTCCAGACAGTAGCGACTTGCCCTGGCTCGTCTACGGCCCGGGCGCTCTCGGACGTGAGATCTCCGAGCTCGCCACCAGGCTCGGCCTGAGTGTGATTCTCGGGGGGAGATCAGAGGCCGCCACACGATATGCGGCACAGCGGATCAGGGTGCCCTGGCGTTCCGGCTCGGTGGTCCTCCGACCCGAGACCTTGTTGACTGGGGTTGCAGGCGTGATCAACACCGCTGGTCCGTACAGCAGCACGGCTGTCCCGCTCATGGACGCATGCCTCCGTGCGGGTGTGCATTACGTGGACCTTGCGAACGACGCAGCGACGCATGTCGCTGCGTGGGACCGGAGTGAGGAGGCTGCTTCGCAGGGCATGGCGATCGTCTGCGGGGCGGGTGTCGGCACGTGGCTGACGGAACGGCTGGTAGCGCAAGTCGCGTCCTTGTGCGAAAGTCCGTCGTCCGTGACCGTCTACCGGACGCCGAGCAACGGGAACGTGAAGTCGCGAGGTGTTCACGCGAGTGAGCGCGAGATCTTGGCCTCGCGTCCGATTGTGGTGCGGGCAGGTGAACGGACCGCCTTGACTTTTGCACATCGTGTGGTTGCGACACCTGCTCCCCGACATGGGAAATCGGCCGTTGTGATCGGTTCGGGCGAGGTGATAGCCCTCCAACAGGCCACGGGTTTGAGTGAGATCACCTCTGCCGCCGTTGTTCCGAATAGTGCGCTGACGGTCACCGTCGGTCTTGCGCTTCGTATTGCTCAGGCACGTACGTCTGCGGCTGCTCAGCGCTTGACCTGGACGAATGCGCGCTTCGATCCGGAACGTCAATCGCAGGCGGATGGCCCGCGGCAAAGGCAGCCGAGTCGAGTTCTTGTGCAGGTGATGGGTTCGCACGAACAAGTCGCATCCGGCGAGCTCACCTATGTCTCAGGAACCACGATTTCGTCCCACTCGGCAATCGCTGTCCGGCAGGCGATCGTCGATCAGACGCTCATCGGCACGCACACGGCGTATCAAGTGCTCGGAGATCGGTGCCTCGATCATGCACCGGAACCGGCGATACGACTGCACGCCGGGAGTCTGAGGGAGCTCAGCGTGCGTTGAAGCCGGCCAAGTACTCGTCGGTGACAAGCGAACGCAGGACGAAGGATTCGACGGAGGCGAGCGCGTCCGGCAGCTGGGTCCAGGAGTCGTTGACGAACGAGCTCACCTGGGCGCCGGTGAACATGTAGACGATGGCCTGCGAAGCGGTGGCTATGTTCACGTCTTTGCGGAGTGCGCCTTCGCCGTTCGCGCGGTGGAGGAAGCTGCTGATCGCGTCTAGCCACGTCGGATCCGGGAGACGTGCGACATCCGGAAAAACAGTGCTTGCCTGCGTGACAAGCCGGATCCCCGCCTGTGCGATCGGGTCAGAGCGGAGTGCTTCGCCGAGCGTGCGTGAGAGAGCGAGGATGCCAGCGATCCCATCGATGTCAGACGTCGCAAGGTGATCTCGGAGTGCGACGAACTGTTCGTCCTGGCGCCGGATGAGTGCTTCAGCGATCTCTCTCTTGCCATCGGGAAAATGGAAGTAGAAAGCCCCTTGGGTGACTGAGGACTCCGCCAGAATGTCCGCAACGCGCGCCGACTCGAAGTGGAGGCGTGCGAAGACGCGCGCCGCTCCCAGCAACAGCGCTTCGCGGGTTGCGATGGCGCGATCTTGCTTCGGCATGCGTGAACCCGGCTGGGGCATGGTTACGGACCACCTCACGTGAGACGACAGGCTCGTCAGCGTTTTGCTAACTCTCAAGTATGCCGGGAGTCACGCTTGATAGCCGAACCCGGCCTCTGCTCGCGCTCCGTAGCCCAGCTCCGCTCGAAGGCGGAGATCATGGATAGTGACATCGCCCGAACGGATGGTCCGATCGCGAGTGAGGGTCGTTCGGGATTGAAACCTCGGCGTACTGGGGTGTGGGGCACGCGAGAGGTCCAGCCAACGCAGCCACAGGTTCGGCACGACACTCCGGTCGACACCTTTGGATGCATACACCAGTACCTGGCTCAGCTGCCCGAGCAAGGCGAGTTCCTCGATGCTGCTCAGCGGTGTGGCTGGCGTGACGACATGGTTGACCGCGAGTGGGCCCAGGGGGAGTTCGAGGCTCTCGACGACGCTGCTGATCGAGCTGGCGACGGAATCGAGTGGACCCAACTCGCGGGAAAGTGCGCCGGAGGACGTGTCTTGCTCTTCGAGCTCCACCGAGACACGAAAACCGCCTACGCGGGCCTGGACGTGCCAGGTTCGATCGGATGCCGGCGCTATGGGATCGACCACAAGCGACACCGTCAGTCCGCGAGTGGTCGTCGTGGTCGCAGCGGGTGCACGAACTCGAACACGGGATAGTCGTGCTCCTTGCAGAAGACCGTCCATCCCGCTGGCAGAGAGCGCACGGCTGGTGAGAGCAACCGCGTCAAGCCCGCTGAGGTGGACAGCCCGCACCCGCCCGGAGGCATCGAGCGACCAACGCGGTGGATACGTGGCGGATCCGCGAGCCTCGATGTACTGCATTGGGCCTTCGGATGTCGTGGACACCACCGTGGCCGTGTGTTGCACGGTGCGGAATCCCGAGCCGAAGTATCGCGATGTCGCCGGGCCGAGGATCTGCTCCATGTCCTGGCCGGAAATCTGACGGACGTCTTTGCTTATCCCCGCCTTGTTTGTCACCGTTTCACCTCGCGTCGATCTGCGTTGGCAGCAGGGCCGGTCATAGACTCTCGATCCGAGGCTCACGTTACCGCAAGAAGCCACGGCGGTATGTTTAATGCATTTCTGTTGGCGAATGCACCGCTGATTCCTGTGGGTCGTGAGAGGTGCGCTAAGCGAAGTGGTCACGCAGTGCAGTTCGGGCAGCACCGAATCCGCTCATGCCGTGCACGCCAGGGCCCGGTGCTGTAGCGGCGGAGCAGAGATAGATGTGCCGTGCTGCTCGCCACGGTGTCGGGCTCATGTTCGGTCTCGCAAGGATCTGACGGGTTGTGATGGCTCCCGAGGCGAAATCCCCGGCGACCATGGTCGGGTTGCGATCGGCGATGTCTCGAGCAGTCGTGGCACGTGAGGTCACCAGCAGGTCGCGCACGCCCGGGGCATGCTTCTCGATCGAACTGACCACGACGTCGGTTTGGGGTTCAGGCGACCCTGCGGGGACATGCGAGTATGCCCACACGCTGTGGAGGCCGCCCGGTGCACGCGTGGGGTCGAATCGCGATGGCTGCGATAGCACGATGGCGGGACTGGCGGAGTGCCTGCCTGCGGCGACCAGCTGTTCCGCCTCTCGGATATCGGCCGCTGTTCCACCTAGATGCACCGTGCCCGCGTCTGAAAGTCTTGGGTCGCTCCAGGGGATGGGTCCGGACAAGATCAGATCCACCTTGCTCACCGCGTCTCCAGGGCGAACGCGGCGGAGCGCTTTGACATAGCGACTGTTGACCTGGTTCTGTGCGATCGTGAGGAGATCGCGTGCCGATGTGTCGAAGAGATATGCGCGTGCTCGCGGGAGCTCTTGCATGGAGCAGACCTTGACCGAGCGATGAATTGCCACCCCGAGCCGTTCCAGTTCGTTCGATAGGGCGCGGGTGATGGCGGCGGATCCGCCCAGCGGAATCGGCCAACCTACCGAATGCGCCAGAGCTGCCAGGACGACCCCGACGGCCGATGTGCCGAGTTGGGGCTGGCGACCGACCGAGTGGCCGACCACGCCCGCAAGCAGAGCTTGTCCGCCCGGAGTCCTCAAGCCCGCACCCCGGTATGCCGAGACTGCCGCCTTTGCAAGACGCATCCCCACAAGGGGGTGAAGAGCAAGGGTCGGTGGGGGAGAAAGGACCGCGTCAGCGATCTGCAGGTGGTCGTCGACAAGGCCGGCCATCAGCGCTCGCCACGAGCGGCCGTCTCGTCCCAGATCATCTGCAGTCTGCTCCAGCGAGCGCCAGGCGATCGCGGCGCGGTCGGCGAGGGGGTGAGCGAAGGAGATCTCGGGAATCGCGAACTCCACGAGTTCCGTGAGTCCAACGGAGCGGAAGAATGGCGAAGCGAGCGCCATCGGGTGAACGGCCGCTCCCCAATCGGAGAGATAACCATCCCCCCACGTCTCGGTTCTGCATCCCCCGCCCAGATGCTCGTCCTGGTCGAAGAGCTCAACGGAGAGGCCCTCGCGGGCTAGAGTCAGCGCGGCCGCGAGTCCGTTGGGGCCCGCGCCGACAACTACGGCATCCACTTGACGCATGGCATGATGCTCCCCTTGTGGCGAGGGCGGTCCATCGGACGACGGCTAATTGCACTCCCTCTACCAAAGCATAGCTGCATGGTGGTTTGTAAATAGTGGGCACGACGGGCGCAGCAAAGGGTCATCCTCGGGCGACCTGAGCCACCCATCTCTGTCGTGGATGGGGGAGGGGGGCACAGGATGCCGCGGTGCCGACGGCGCCACCCAATACGAGCAGCGCGAAGAGGTGTTAGTGACCAGCGCCGCCTTCACCCTGCAGCACGCGATGCTCAGCCGAGCAGCTCCACCCCGAAACCCGAGACCACAGCGCGCAGCTCGGCGAGGTAGCGCTGTGCCTGCTCGGTGAGCGGGATCGCCGAGTGGCCGATCCAGCCGATCTCGATGTTCTCATCGACGTCGAGCGGGATGGCGACGATCTCGGGGTCGAGGTCGTCGCTGATGATGCCGGTCGAGATGGTGTAGCCGTCGAGGCCGATCATCAGGTTGAAGATGGTCGCGCGGTCGGAGACGCGGATGTCCTGCGGACTCGAGAGGGTGGAGAGGATCTCCTCGGCGAAGTAGAAGGAGTTGTTCGCGCCCTGGTCGAACGTGAGCCTCGGCACGTCGGCGAGATCGGCGAGCGTCACGCGCTTCCGCGCGGCGAGGGGGTTCTTGCGGGAGATGAAGATGTGCGGGTCTGCGACGAAGAGCGGGTGGAAGGCGAGCCCGGAGTCGCGGAGCAGCTTGTCGATCACGTTGCGGTTGAAGTCGTTTCGATAGAGGATCCCCAGCTCGCTGCGGAGGGTGCGAACGTCTTCGATGATGTCCCAGGTGCGCGTCTCGCGCAGGGAGAACTCGTACTCGGTCGCCGCGGTCGCCTTCACCATCCGCACGAGGGCGTCGACAGCGAACGAATAGTGCTGGGTCGAGACGCCGAGGAGTCGCCGGGACGGCGGACGACCGAGGTAGCGCTGCTCCAGCAGCGCCACCTGCTCGACGACCTGCCGGGCGTACCCGAGGAACTCGACACCATCGGTGGTGAGCGTCACGCCCCGGGCGGAGCGGATCAGGAGTTCGCGCCCCACTCTGCCTTCGAGATCCTTCATCGCCGCGGACAGGGTGGGCTGGGCGACATAGAGCAGGTCGGCGGCGGCACTGATCGATCCCTCCGCGGCGACTTCGATGTAATAGGTGAGCTGCTGGAGGGTGATGCCGTTCGAACGCTTGGCCATAGATTCAACCTATGCCACGGCATAGTCGACGCGCATTACCCGATGGGCCCTTGCAGTCGTCATCATGGAGAAACCCCCGATCGAGGCCGAGCCCGGCCGATCTTCCACCGATTGGCCGCTCATGGCATCCGAATTCACGTTCCGCATCACGATGACCCGTTTCGACGAGGACTACTCGCCGTCCGACGACTCGCGCATCACCACGAACTTCGCCAATCTGGCGCGCGGCGAGCACCGTCAGCAGAACCTCCGCAACGCCCTGACGATGATCGACCGGCGGTTCAACGATCTGGCGCACTGGGACAACCCGAGCCGCGATCGCTACACGCTCGAACTCGAGATCGTCTCGGTCGCGATCCAATTCGCCACGGAGGGGGAGGATCGGGAGTTCCCTCTTCTCGAGGTGCTGGAGGTGACCATCGTCGATCGGTCGACGGGCACGCGCACTCAGGGCATCGTGGGCAACAATTTCTCGTCGTACATCCGCGACTTCGACTTCAGCGTGCGGTTGCCGGCGGCCACCGCGGCCGCGGGAGGCTTCACCGTTCCCGACGACTTCGGCGACCTGCACGGCAAGCTCTTCCAGCACTTCCTCGACTCCGAGGCGTACCGGGAGCGGTTCACGCTGTCGCCCGTCATCTGCATCAGCGTCTCGACGAGCAAGACGTACCGTCGCACCGAGAACCACCACCCGATCCTCGGTGTCGAGTACGAGCAGAAGGACGGCTCGCTGACCGACGAGTACTTCGGCAAGATGGGCCTCTCGGTCCGCTACTTCATGCCGCGAGGCAGCGTCGCCCCGCTGGCGTTCTACTTCCGCGGGGATCTGCTCAGCGACTACACGAACCTCCAGCTCATCGGCACGATCAGCACGATGGAGACCTTCCAGAAGATCTATCGACCGGAGATCTACAACGCGAACTCCGAGGCCGCGAGCATCTACCGGCCGACCCTGGAGCAGCAGGACTACTCGGTGACCAAGATCGCCTACGACCGGGAGGAGCGCAGCCGGCTCGCGGCCGAGCAGGGGCGGTACGCCGACGCGCATCTGATGACCCCGCACGGCGAGCTCCTCGAGAGGTGGGCCGTCGGCCGTTCCGCAGACTCGCTGGTGTCCGTCGGATGACGAACGGACGAGCCCCGATCATGCCCGAGATCCTTCCCACCTCCATCGTCGGCAGCCTGCCGAAGCCTTCCTGGCTGGCCGAGCCCGAGACGCTCTGGTCCCCGTGGAAGCTGGAGGGCGATGCCCTGGTGGAGGGCGTGCAGGACGCGCTTCGCCTCACTGTGCACGAGCAGCGTCAGGCCGGCATCGACATCATCAGCGACGGGGAGCAGTCGCGACAGCACTTCGTCACGACGTTCATCGAGCACCTCTCCGGTGTCGACTTCGACCAGCGGGAGACCGTGCGGATCCGCGACCGGTACGACGCCAGCGTGCCCACCGTGGTCGGTGCCGTGAGCCGCGAGAAGCCCGTGTTCGTCGAGGACGCGAAGTTCCTCCGCCAGCAGACCGACCAGCCCATCAAGTGGGCTCTGCCCGGTCCGATGACGATGATCGACACGCTCTACGACCGTCACTACAAGAGTCGCGAGAAGCTGGCGTGGGAGTTCGCGACGATCTTGAATCAGGAGGCGAAGGAGCTCGAGGCGGCCGGGGTGGACATCATCCAGTTCGACGAGCCGGCCTTCAACGTGTTCTTCGACGACGTGCAGGACTGGGGCGTGGCCGTGCTCGAACGCGCAGCCGAGGGTCTGCGCGCGGAGACCGTGGTGCACATCTGCTACGGGTACGGGATCAAGGCGAACACCGACTGGAAAGCGACTCTCGGATCGGAGTGGCGGCAGTACGAGAAGTCGTTCCCGCTTCTGCAGCAGTCGAGCATCGACACCGTCTCGCTGGAGAGTCACCACTCGCACGTGCCCCTGGACCTCATCGAGCTCATCCGGGGCAAGAAGGTCATGCTCGGAGCCATCGATGTGGCGAGCCCTACCATCGAGACTCCGGAGGAAGTCGCCGATACCCTCCGCAACGCCCTCCGCTTCGTCGACGCGGACAAGCTCGTGCCGAGCACGAACTGCGGGTTGGCGCCGTTGTCGCGTGACGTCGCCCGCGGCAAGCTGCGGGCGCTCAGCGCAGGTACTGCTCTCCTTCGTGAGGAGCTCGGCTCCGCGCTCTGATAGCCTCGAGCTTCCGTGCAGCAACCTGAGGAGGTGGTACCCGTGAACGAACTCACGTCGGTGCTCCTCCAGGGAGACACGGTCGGGCGATAGGTCGTCCGGGAGCGCCGCTTCTTCGCCGCACTCCCGAGAGGTACGACCATGCATTTCACTTCACGACGAATCCTCGACGACCGCGTCACCGAGCGCACGTTCACACTCGGCGACGTCTCCGGCATCCTGTGGACGCCGCCCGCCGCAACGCCGACCGCTCCCGTCCCGCTCATCCTCATGGGCCAGCCCGGCGGCATCGGCATGCGGCGCATGTATCCGAGACTGGTCGCGCGTGCCCGCAACGCCAGCGCGCAGGGCTTCGCCGCCGCGACTATCGAGCTGCCGGGGGCAGGCGAACGCGCTCCACTGCCCGGCGCCGAGCTCGCCAGGGCCGATCTCGTTCGAGCGATCACCGCGGGAGAGAAGCCTTCCGCGGATGTCGTGGACCGGCTGATCCTCCCTCTGGTCGACCGGGCTGTTCCCGAATGGCAGGCGACGCTCGACGAGTCCCTCGAGCTTCCGGAGATCGGCGACCGGGTCGCGTTCTCCGGAGGGGTGATCGCGATCGGCACCCGCCTCGCCGCGATAGATGCACGCATCGTGGCGGCCGGACTCTTCGCCGGCAGCTACGTTCCACGCTCGACGATGGCAGAGGCCCGACGGGTGACGATCCCGCTGCACGTGCTGCTCCAGTGGGACGACGAGGGCAACGACCGCCAGATGGCACTCGACCTGTTCGATGCATTCGGCTCGACGGAGAAGACGCTGTACGCCAACATGGGCGGCCACACCGGAGTGCCGGCGTTTGCCGGGGAGGACGCCGCCCGGTTCTTCGCCCGTCACCTCGGGGGTGCGTGAGGGCAGGAGGCCGAGTGATCTGACCGGGGCGCGGAGGCGAGGCGCTCGCCGAGGGGGAGGGATCCGGCGAACGCCCCGTCTGCACCCGATGCCTGCGAGCGCGGCCCCCCACGATCTCGCGCTACGACCGGAGCACGATCAGGATGCGCCTGATGGAGCCGGAATGCAATGCGCTTCCGCGTTTAACGGCACAGTCTGGACAAAAGTCACTGCCGAGAACCCCACGACCGTGGCGCCGGATCCGTCCGGACGGTTCCCGCTCCTGTCAAGGCCCGATACGTCGAGGACGGATCATCCTAAAGTCATCGAATGCCGCCCTTGACCCGACGGGTGGCAGGAGGACTCG
This sequence comes from Microbacterium sp. WHRI 7836, assembly GCF_040223885.2. Lineage (NCBI taxonomy): Bacteria > Bacillati > Actinomycetota > Actinomycetes > Micrococcales > Microbacteriaceae > Microbacterium > Microbacterium sp. WHRI 7836. Next base: position 3,142,961 of record NZ_CP168171.1, on the reverse strand, counting down.
CCGATGACCGAAGACTCTGCGCCCACCGACTCTGCGCCCACGCAAGAGCTGCTGGGCGGGCGCTATCAGCTGCGGGAGTGCGTCGGACAGGGCGGAATGGCCCGCGTGTACCGCGCCGACGATGTCCTGCTCGGCCGGACAGTGGCGATCAAGCTGCTGAACGGGGGGAGCGAGGGCGTTCCGTCCGAACGCGCGCGCAGCGAGATGACGCTGCTGGCCTCGCTCAACCACCCCGCGATGGTCACGCTCTACGACGCCCAACTGGTGCCGGGCAAAGCCGAGTACCTGGTGATGGAGTTCGTCGACGGCCCGACCCTCTCCGCCCGCATCGCCCAGGGCCCCGTGCCGCCGACCGACGTGGCCATGATCGCCGCGGATCTCGCCGAAGCGCTGCATGTGGTGCACGGTGCCGGCGTGGTGCACCGCGATGTGAAGCCGTCGAACGTGCTGCTCTCGCCCACCTCGCTTCCGGGGAGCCGTTCGGGCGCGAAGCTCGCCGACTTCGGTATCTCCGTGCTCGTCGACGATGCCCGGCTGACGTCGCCCGGTGTCGTGATCGGCACTGCTGCATACCTCGCCCCCGAGCAACTCCGGGGCGCGCCTCCTGCTCCGGCGGCCGACATCTACTCCCTGGGACTCGTGCTGCTGGAGGCGCTCACCGGGAAGCGGGCGTTCGGCCAGGCGGAGGGGATCGGTGCGGCGATGGCGCGTCTCATCGAGGTCCCTGAGGTGCCGAGATCCGTGGGTCCGCAGTGGGCGGATCTGCTGACCCGGATGGTGGCGATCGCGCCCGAGGACCGGCCCAGTGCTGCTGCCGTGTTCGCCGCGGCGTCCATGCTCGCGTCTGCGCCGGCCATCCCGCCTCGCCCTCCCGTGCCCGTGATCGCCCCTCCGGTCCCGGCCATGAGCGCCGCTTCCGCTGCCAGCACCGCACCGACACTGCTCCTCTCCTCGAAGCCTTCGGACCGTGTGTTGCCCACGCGTCGCCCGACGCGACGGTGGGGAGTGATCGGCACCGCCGCTGCCGCGGTCGTCGCCGCCTCCGTGCTCGTGGGGGTGTGGGCGGCAGGTCAAGGGTTCGGAGACACCAGCGACCTGGAGACCGGCGATGTCGATTCCGTCGTCACCGAGCAGACGCCGGGAAGCTCGCCCTCGCCGGATCCGACACCGGATCAGGCTGACGCGCAGCAGGACACCTCCGGGACCGTCGTCCCCGTCGTCCCGGCTGAGAACACGCAGCCGACACACGTCGATCAGGTCGTCGATCAGACGAAGGACGAGCGCAAGGCGGCGGAGCAGGCGGCCAAGGACGAGCGCAAGGCGCAGGAGGAAGCCCAGAAGAAGGCCGACCAGGAGCAGAAGAACGCAGACAAGGAACAGGAGAAGGCGGACAAGGAGCAGGAGAAGCGCGACGCGAAGAACTAGTGCTGCCCGACCCGATCGGCCCACCCGACCCGATCAGCCCGCGGCGGCGCGCTCGCCGTCGGAGTTCGGCGTCCAGCCGTACCAGCCGCCGTCCGTGGCCATCACGCTCCAGCCGCCGCAGACGAAGACGGTCTTCGCCTTGTACGGATCGGGGGCGCCGTCGAGCGTCCAGGACGGTGCCGACTGCCGCTCGACCTCGGTGCAGGCATCGGCCAGGTCGGAAGCGCTGGTGAGGAGGATGACCGCGTCCTCGGCCTTCTCGACCGTCGAGGTGCGCACGGTGATCTGCGAGGAGTCTGCGGGAATCCAGTCCGCGTCGACCCCCGCCCCCTTCGCGAAAGCGGCCGCATCGTCGAAGGTGGAGGTGGACTGCTTGTGGACGATGCTGTCGAAGGCAGAGCATCCGCTGAGGGAGAGTGCGCCCACGACGATCAGGGCGGAGGCGGCGAGAAGCGGTCGTACGTTCATGCCCCCAGCCTCGCGGCTGTGACGCCCTCGCGGCATCCCTCGCGCGAGGTATCGGCGTACCTCGGACGGATGACTCGTGGGTCGTGTCGTGAGTCGTTCCGCGACGCTCGACGGTCCGGATGTCCCCCATGTGTGCGATGCTGGAGAAGACCACTCAGCGATCATCTCGGTCGCGCCTCTGGCACGGGTTCCCGTGGCGAAACAGAGGAGCGCCTCATGGGCAGGTTCATCTATGAAGGCGACGTCAAGACCGAGATCGAGGATCGTGCGCTGACGCACATCCAGCTCGTCATGACCGCGAAACTCCGTCGAGGCGAGCCGTTCGGTTTCAGCTGGAAGGAAGACGTCAGCATCGGCGGCGGACGCACGACCGTCTGGGTGCATGGCGGCAGCGCGCTCGTCTTCAAGTACAGCGGGAGTCGTCAGCCCTCGATCAATCGCGAGTGGATCGAAGCGCTTGCTTTCACCGCGAACTCGCCGAGCGGTCTGTATCTCGTGCCAGAGCCGGTGGACGCCGGGCCCCGCGAGCCGAACCGGGTGCTCGAGCGGGCCTGACCCAGAACGACGCATCCGCCCACGGTCGATTCGGCCGCGAACGGATGCGTTCGTCATCTGCCGGGGGTTCAGCCGCCGGACGGGTTCTCGAGCGGTTTCCCGTCTTCGTCGGTGGTCTCGTCCTCGAGCACCTCTTCGGTGTCCGGAGCGCCTCCCGATGCGGTGTCGGCCTCCTCATCGGAGCCGGGGGTGCCCTGGGTGTTCTTCGGATCGCTCATGCTTCTCTCCTCTCGTCGGGACTGGCGACGGTAGTCCTCGGTGCCGATCGGCGTCAGGGGGTTGACCGCGCGCGGGCGCAGGGGTGCTGATAATCTGCGGGCCATGCAGCCACCCGAAGACGAGCATCCTCGATCGGGCGGAGAGTCGGCCGACGTCGTCACCGCCGCGATCAAGGAGCGGATCTACGCCACCTTCACCGGCCTCGCCATCGTGCTCGTCCAGAACTCGAACGTCGAGCACACCAGCGCCGCGCGGGCGAGCATCACCCTTCTCGTCGGCATCGTCGCGATCGCGGTGGCCGGGTTCGTGGCAGAGCTCCTTGCCCACCTGGCCGTGCACGCGACCTTCCCTGACCGGCGGGAGTTCGGGCGGATGCTCCGCCTCACGAGCACGGCGATCGCCTCGGCGGCCATCCCGCTCCTTGTCCTCCTCCTCGCGGTGGTGGACTGGATCGAGCTGGGCACCGCTCTCACGATCGCTTCGATCGTCTACGTCGCCATCCTCGGGTTGATCGGGTACATCGCCGTCCGTCGCACCCGAGCGCCTTGGTGGAAGCAGGTGATCGCGCTGGGGATCCTGGTCGCCCTCGGCGGGCTGGCCATCCTCATCCAGCAGCTCGCCCACGGACACTGAGGGCTCTGCTCTCGCGTCGGGCGCCGGAACCCGCGAAATGTCCTGCTCCGGAGTAATCTCAGAGGATGGGAACTCTCGAGTACAACAGCTCTCGTCCTCCGATCAAGGTCGACGACGCGACGTTGGCGCACCTGAAGATCGTGATCGGCACCAAGCTGCGTCGACACGAGAGTTTCATGATGACGTGGCTGCCCGAGGAGAAGAACCCCGCCGGTCGTCTCACCATCTGGATGCACCCCGCGATCCCGCTGATCCTCGCGTTCGACGGCTCGTCCATGCCCGAGATCGACACCAAGCGGATCGAGCGCATGATGGAGCACCTCAACGCGCGCGGTGAGCTCGTCCTCGATCAGCTCGGCTGAACACGTCCGCTCGTCCCGCTTCCCTATAGTGGGGTCATGCGACGTCGCTCCGCCCTGGCCCTCGGTCTGTCCGCCGTCCTTCTGTTGACGGGGTGCGCCTCCGCGGTGGGCGACGGCTCCGCCGCGCCCACGTCCGAACCCACCGCCACACAGAGCGCACCGCCCGCGGGAGTCGACGCAGCAGCCGAGGAGCAGGCACAGGCCTGGCTGGATGCGGCCGTCGTGCCGCCGGGGGCTGTGCGCGTGACCGAGAAGCCGGTCTCGTTCGGCTCCTACCAGGGGTGGCCGTGCCAGCCGGTCGCCCAGCTCGAGGGCTACTGGACCGTGGCCGACTCGACGGTTGCAGGGGCTGCGAACTGGTTGCGAGAGAACCCGACAGCGGATCTCGTCAGCACGGCATCGGGCATGGCGTGGCCCGAGGATCCGAACCTCGACGGCGTGCTCATCGGCTACATCCCCGCCGACGAATCGCAGCAGGGCGTCGTCTACACCGTCGCGAAGATGGACTCGGGCGTCGCGATCCGGGCGGAGGTCGCGGCCCTCAGCGCTTCGGCGACGTGTCCTTCCCTCGCGCCCGGAGAGATGCTGGGCAAGCCGGGACAAGGCTGAGCGCCCCCGCGGAAGTCCGCGAAGGCGCTCCTCTCACCTGCTGAAGGCCGTCAGTCTTTGCCGGGGTTCTCGGCGTCGGTGCTGTCGTCCGTGCCGGCGTCCTTGTCCGTCGGCGGCACGGTCGGCGGGGTTCCCTTGCCGTCCTCGGCCCCGAGGTTGTCGTTGTCCTCCGGCCCGGGAGAGGGCTCGGTGCTGATGTCGTTCCGGTCGTTCGTGCTCACGGGAGCCTCCTTGGTCGCTGCGGGTTCTCGACGCGCGTCGACGTTCTCAGGGCAGGTCTTCGACGTCGATGCCGTCCTCGTCGCCGTCGCCGTCGTCATCGATATCGTCGTCGGTCGATGGCATGTCCGGGTCGATGCCCTGGGCTTCGACCTCGGGGGTGTCGTCTGAGTGGTGCTGGGGATCTGACATGCGGTTCTCCGATCGATCAGTGGGCTGGTCGACCAGTGTCGCCTGACTTCCGTGCGGTCCGTCTGCCCGTTGACAGGGGGGCGCCCGCGAGCGGACAATCCCGGTTGCAGCTCGGCGGGCGTGCGCTCGGCGCAGAACGGGGGAGGGGGAAAGGGAGCGGGGGTCAGCGGCGGGTGCGGGCTCGGGTCTTCGCGACGCTGGCGAGGGTGGCGCGGACGGGGGTTCCGAGGTAGAGGCCGAGCGAGGCACCGGAGGCCAGGCCGATCCCGATCACGGCCGCATCGATGAGGGAACCGCCGGCGAGCAGCATCCCCGTCGACGATCCCGCCGCGTGGACCATCTCGAGCAGGCCCTGGAACACGGCCACTCCTGGAACGAGCGGTACGATCGCCGCCGTGGTCACCGCGACCGAGGGGACATGCAGGTTTCGCGCGATCAGCATCCCGAGGAAGCTCGCCAGCAGCGCGCCCACCGCGCTCGCCGCCGCGGGGTGCAGGTTCAGCGCCACCGATCCCGTGTAGCCCGCGAGGGTCACGGCACTCAGGAGCGCGCTGACCAGGATGATCCGGATGCCGGCGCCGTTGAACACCGCGACGGCGACCGCGATGATGATCGCACCGGCGAACTGGTTCACGGGCGGCCCGAACGGTGCGGGGTCGTCCGGGAGGTCCATCGTGAAGCCCAGGACGCCGCCGAGCTCGAGGCCGACGAGGATGCCGATCACCACGCCGAGGGTCTGCATGGTCAGATCCAGGATGCGCCCGCCTGCGGTGAGGGCGAAGCCGTCGATCGCATCCTGTGCCGCGCCGACCACCGTGAGACCGGCGAGCATCAGCACGATGCCCGAGGCCACGATGATCGATGGGCGGATGCCGACGAACGGCTCGATCCCCGCGGTGCCGAGCGCCGAGACCACCACGGCCACGATCGTCGTCACCAGGCCTCCCGCGATCTGGCTGAAGAACAGGGGGACGCGGAGTCGCGCGAGCCCGGCCTGGGTCAGGGCTGCGCACAGCGCGGCGACGAATGTGAGTCCGACGATGATCGGTGCGGCACCGAGCATGATGCTGACCCCGACCGCGAGCAGAGCGCGCGCGACGATCACGACCGGCTGCTGGTAGCGGAACGGCACGCGCCGGATGGCGCGGAACGTGGTGCGGGCGGATTCGAGGTCGAGGCCGCCGTCGATGTCGGCGACCAGGGCCTGCACACGCTGCAGCTTCGCGTGGTCGGGCGCGGTCACCCGCACCACCCGCACCAGGGTCTCGGGCCAGACCTCGCCGCTCAGGTGGAACGACACCGTGATGGAGTTGTACGTGACGTCGACCTGCACGCCGCGCATCCCGTAGGCGTCGCACACCCGCGTGATCGCGAGCGTGACCTCGTGCGCGGAGGCGCCGACGGCGAACATCGACTCCCCGATGCGCGTCGCGAGGTCGAGCACGCGGGGGACCGTGCGCTCGTCGATGACGGGCATGGCCTCGGTGTGCGCGACCGTCGAAGGATCGGTGTGCAACAGGCGACGTACGGAGGAGAGCAGCGGCCGGCGGGAGTTCGCGGACATATGGTCCATTCTCTCGCCGGTGCCGCCGATCGCGGGGAAGACTGTCCGGTCCTCCGCGACCCGAACGCGGAGGACCGGCGAGATCGAGTGAGCGGGTGCGTATGCGCACCGGCCCCCGAGCCGCCGCCCGGACCCGAGAGAGAATCCGAGCACGCCGCCGGTTCGACCGGCGTAGAGCGCTGAAGCGCGACTCTTCGCTTCGGCCACGATACGCGGGAGCCGCGGCAACACTGCCATCGGGCACCCTCCCTTGACGGAAACCCCGACGCGCTGGTAGCGACGCGGTGGGCATGGTTAGCGTTCGAGAGGGCCACGATGCAACCCCCTTGGGTGTGCTGCGCCGATCGTGGCACCGTCGTGGATATGAAACTCGTGTCCTATGCAGGCCAACAGGTGGTCACGACCGATGACGTCGCCGACGCGCTCGTCGCGCTCGCCGCCGCCATCGCGAGCGAAGGCGAGTCGGCGGCGCTCCGGCTCCCGATCGTCATCGATGGGAAGAAGGATTCCGCCGATCTGATCGTCGGCGTCGGCAACGACCTCCTGGTCGGGCCGCAGACCTCCGACGGCGACGATCCGGACTTCTCCGACGAGGCAGCGGAGATCCGACGCCACCCCCTCTTCCCCCAGCGCGCCACCGGGGATGAGGATGAGGATGATGAGATCGGGATCGCGTCGATCGACTTCGACATCGACCACGGGGCACGTGCGTAGCGCACCGACGCGACCGCTGTAAAGGGGAGCGCGTAACGGATACCGGGCGCCTAGTCTGCTGAGGTGCCGAACTCCGCCCTGCCCGATCCCGACGTCCTCTGGGCGTGCGTCGAGGAGGGCTTCCATGTCGGGAGCCGTCGCGGCGACTTCCTCGGATACATCGACAGGCAGCCGGACGGCGGGTATCGCGCGTTCGATGCCCGATCACGGTCGCTCGGCGACTTCCCGACGCTGCGGGCAGCGACCGCCGCGGTCGAGCAGCCGACAGACGCGGCATCGTCCGAGATCCTCGACGGCGAGCAGGGGGCCACGCTGTGAGCTCGGCTTCGGCCACCGGTCTGGTGTCGCTCGTCTACACCAGCACGGCGTCACAGCCGTTCAGGGAGACCGCGCTCGAGCAGCTGCTCGCCGTGTGTCGTCGCCTCAACGACGGGCGCGGCATCACCGGCATGCTCCTTCACAGAGACGGTCGCTTCATCCAGGTGCTGGAGGGGCAGGCGGACACGATCGCCGGCCTCGTCGACACCATTCGCCGTGATTCCCGGCACCGCGACCTGCGCGTGCTCCTGACGCAGTCGATCACCGAGCGCCGCTTTCCGGACTGGACCATGGGGTATCGCGCCCTGCACGTCGGCGAGAGCCGCCCTTCGGGCTTCCGGGACTCGTTCGCCGACCTGGACGCCGGTGCAGACGTCGACACCACGCTCAGGGCACTGAACGAGCTCACCCTGTGGTTCCGGGTACGGGCGCGCGACTGAGCACGTGTCAGCAGGCGCTCAGCCCCGGGCGAAGATCTCGGGATGCGCGTCGATGAGCTCGGCCTGCTCGGTCCAGGAGAGCCCCACGATGCTGAGCACCACGCGCACGACGGTCGCGTCGGCGTCGGTCGTGGTCAGCCGCAGCTCGCGCAGCGTGGCCCTGGCCGTCTCCTCGATCAGGAAGGCGAGCAGTTCAGGGGGCATGTCGCCGCGGAAAGCTCCCGATCCCACCCCCACTGCGGTCAGGTCGCGGATGCGTCGTCGCAGCGGAGCCAGGGCGCGGACCGTGTCGGCCAGATGCGCGTCGTCGAGTGCGATGTTCGCCGAAGCGCGCACGGCCGAAGCCTCCCGCCAGAGCCGAGTCGCCATCCGCGCCAGGGTCACGCGCGGATCGGACTCGTCCGTGGTCTCGGCGATCGCGTTGAAGCGCTGCGCCCCCACCGCGATCACCTCGCGCAGCAGGCTGTCGCGGTCGGCGAAGTGGCCGTAGACGGCTCGGCGTGTGAGACCCGCGGCCTGCGCGATCGCATCGAGGGAGGCTGTGGGATTGGTCGCGAGCACCGATTGCGCCGCCCGCAGCAGGGACTCTCGGTTGGCCAGGGCATCGCGACGCCGGCGCGGAGCCGGAGCGGCGGTCTCCTGCCCGTCTCGCGGAGTCGCGGTGCTCACGACATCACCTTGGTCGAGGCGAGGGCATCGACCAGTTTGCGGTTGTAGTTCACGAGCGGTCGCCGCAGCACGAGACCGAGGAGGAGAGCGGGGACGATGAACAGCGCGAGAGCACCGAGCGACCACCAGAAGTCGCCCTGATAGACGCCGGCGATCGCCGAGCGAACCATGTTCACCGCGTAGGTCGCGGGAAGGAAGGGACTGATGCTCTGGAACCAGTCCGGCAGCAACTGCAGCGGGTAGGCGCCGCCCGAGCCCGAGATCTGGATCACCAGGAGCAGCACCGACAATGCCTTGCCCGCGTTGCCGAACGCCACGACCGCGGTGTAGACGATCAGCGTGAACACGGTCGAGATCGCCCACCCCGCCAGGATCAGCAGCAGCGGATGCGCCGGTTCGATCTGCACGAACAGGATCAGTCCGAGCGTCAGGAGCGTGCTCTGCGCGAGGCCCACCAGACCGAAGACGCCGTAGCGGCCGAGGTACTTCTGCGTGGGGGTGAGCTCCGGCCGGTCGGGCAGCGTCTCGGCGTTCACGTCCGTGCGGATCGTCACGGTCATCAGAAGAGCGCCCACCCACAGGGCGAGGATCATGTACAGCGGAGCCATGGCTGCGCCGAAGCCTGCCACGGGGAACACCGCGGTGCGGTCGAGACGCACGGGCTCGGCGATCGAGGTCGCCAGCACACCGGGGTCCGCGCCGATCAGGGCACTGAGGTCACCGGTGTCGGCGGCTTTTCCGATCGACTGCTGCACGCCGTCGAACCTGTCGGCCAGGGAGTTCAGCGCCGCCGACAGCCCGGTCGTGGCCTCCTGGGCACGGGACAGGGTGGACAGTACGGAGTCGGACGCCCCGGACAGACCCGACGTGATGCCGGACAGGTCGGAGCGGATCGCCGAGACGTCGGAGCCGATCTGCGCGAGCGTCGACGAGAGGGCGTTCAGCTTCGTCTTGAGCCCGTCGTCGTACGCGGTTCGCGCGTCGGCGATCGCGTTCTTGGCGTCGGCGATCGCGGCGCTGATCTCCTGGTGGGAGCCCTGCGCCGCGTCGTTGCCGGCCGCGATCTGCGTCGCCGTGTCCTGGAGCCGCTGCTGCAGGGCCTGCTGGCGCGCGATGGCCTCGTCGAGTCGGCTGATCACCGCGTCGAAGTCGGACTGCGCGGAATCCGGCAGGTTCGGTCCGACCTGGGTCTCCAAGGTGTTCTTCACGGCCTGGTACTGGTCGATCTGCTGCTGCACGCGCTCGGCGAGCGTGGTGATCGCCTGCACCTGGCTTCCGCTGAGCGAGTCCGCGCCGGCGTACAGCTCGTCGATGCGCTGACCGACGGCGTCGTAGCTGCTCGACGTCGCCGCGAGGGCGTCCGCCAGCGACTGCGCGGCCGTCTGCAGGGTCGACTTGAGAGCGCCCGCCGCATCCACACCGCTGCCGAGGGCGCCAGAGGTGTCCTTGAACGCATCGCCGGTCGAACCGACCAGGCCAGAGGCGCTTTCCAACAGAGGACGACTCGCCTCGAGCAGAGCGGTGAACGTGTCGGCGGTCGTCGCCCCGGACCGCAGTTGGTCCCCGACGCTGCCGAGTCGCGCCTCGATGCGGTTCAGCGCCGCCTGCGTGTCGTCATCCGTGAGATAGTCCGACATCGATGAGACGAGGCCGAGCGCCACATCGCCGAGGGTCTGGGCGAACGTGTCGCTGATCGCGGACGACACGCCTTCCGCACCCTGCCCCGTGATCTTGGGGGCCAGGGCGTTCTTCTTCTCGTTCGTGTAGAGCGCGATGTGCGTGCGGTCGCCGCCGTCGGCGTAGAACGTCAGCATGTCGGCACTGAAGGTCTCCGGCAGCACGATCGCGGCGTAGTACTCGCCCGACTTCGTCCCGTCGATCGCATCGTGCTCGTCGGTGATGACCCAGTCGAGCTGGTCGTTCCCGCGCAGCTGGGAGAGCACCTGTTCGCCGACGTTCACGCGGATCGGCACGAGATCGCTCTCGTACCCGGCATCCGTGCTCGCGACAGCGATCTTCAGATCCTTGGTGTTGGCGAACGGGTCCCAGCTGGCGATGACGTTGAACCACGTGAACAGCGAGGGGATGACGACGAGGCCGAACAGAACGATGCAGGCCATCACGTTCTGGGTGGCGTGACGCACGTCGCGGCGCGTCAGATCCAGGATGTTCTTCACGCGCGGTCCTCCCCTTCGGCTCGCTCGGCGGTGTCTTGTTCGGCGGTGTCTGCTTCGGCGGTGTGTTCTTCGGCCGTGTCGTCTTCAGTTGTGAGTTCGGGCGCGGTGTCGGGTTCGACGGGTCGGCGCTCTGCGGGTCGGCCCTCAGCGGTGGCGGCTGCGGAGCTGTCGGGCTCGGGGGCCGGGCCCTCGGGCTCCTCGACCGACTCCGTTTCTCCTTCCGGCTCGAACCACTCGGTGAGCAGCGCGTGTGCCTCGGCACCCGAAGCCGTCTCGGTGTCGGCAGCGGGCGCGGTGTCGGCAGCTGTCTCGGTATCGGCAGCGGGCGCGGTCCTGGTGAGCGGAGCGGTCGTGGCCACGTCGTGGGCAGCGGTCCCCACGGGCAGGGCCGCGTCCCGGACTGCGGGTCCGGCGAGCGCGAGGCGGCGCAGCTCGGTATCGTCGAGCGCCGCGACCTCGGCACCGTTCTCGAAGCTGTGCTTGATGTATTCGATGGCGACGAGGAATCCGATGACGAGGAGGATCCACAGGGTCCACAGGCCCAGCAGCAGGGCTTTGGATCCGGGGAGAGCCCAGGTGAGGACACCGAGCACGACGAGGCCCGCCACCCCGGTGAGCACCGTGCCCTTCAACAGCATCGGGTACCGGCGCGTGAACGGTTCGGCGCGCCGTGCCAGATCGTCGCGGTAGTCGCTGCGGTTCGAGAGGGCGCGGATCACGTCGGTGAGCCGGTATCCGTTCCCGACGACCTGCACCTTCTCGCCGATGAGCAGGTCGGTGGCGAGCACCTGTCGGTTGAAGAGCAGGGTGAAGTTCGCGAGACGGCGGCGCAGGACGAGTCCGATGAGGAAGGCGAGCACCACGAACACGGCGAGGGCACCGAGGAAGCGCCAGTAGTGACCGTCGTAGAAACCGCCGATGGTCTCGCGCATCGCGTCGATGCCGTAGGAGAACGGCAGGAGCGGATAGATCGCGCGGAAGAAGCCTGGCATCAGCTCGATCGGGTACAGGCCGGAGGCGCCGGGGATCTGCATGATCACGAGGAGGATGCACAGTCCGCGGCCGACGTGCCCGAACGCCACGCACAGGGCGTAGACGATGCTCACGTAGGCGAGGGCGATGAGCACACCCGTGCCGACGAAGGCGAGTGCGCTGACCGTCTGCACCCCGATGATGAGGTTCCCGGTGCACACGATCAGCGCTTGGCCGACGGCGAGCGTCGCGAAGAGGAAGAAGCGGCCGAAGTAGGCCTCTCGCACCGTGACGCCCTCAACGCCCTCGGTGTCGACCTCGACGCGGAAGATGACCATGAGCACGAAAGCGCCGATCCACAGTGACAGGTTCGTGAACAGTGCTGCCATCGCCGAGCCGTAGGTGTCGACGGGGAACACCAGGTGCTCGTCCACCTCGACCGGGGAGGAGATGAACTGGGCGATCTGCTCGGGCTCCAGGTCGGTGAGGGTGCCGAGCAGACCCCATTCGGATGCGGCGTTCAGCGCGACCACGTCGGTGCGCGAGGTCTGCAGGCCCTGTTCGATGCCGGCGAGGTCGCCGTCGAAGCTCGTGAGTGCCGCGGAGGTCGCGACGAGCTGTGAGTCCAGTCCGCCGAGCAGCTGGTCCGCCTGGGCGAGCACACCCTTCTGCGCATCCAGTGCGGCGGAGAACGAGCCGACGCTCGCCGACAGCTGCGCCATGGCGCTGTTCAGCGCGGGGACGGTGCCGGTGAGGATGTCGCGCATCGAGGACGACGCGTCCCTGGTGTCCTGCATCGCGCGGTCCACGGCATCGGCCGTCGCCTGGATCGAGCCGACGGTGTCGGCGGCGCCGGCCTTGAGGGTCTTCAGGTCGGCGAGCAGCTGCTGGTCGGTGGCGTTGCGCTCCTGCAGGGAGGCGATCACCTCGGTCAGGCGCTGCTTCGTGTCCTCGCTGAGGTCGGTGTCGTCGAGGAGCGCCTGCAACCGGGCGGCTGCCGCCTCGTTCGCCTTCAGCACGGTGGAGACGTCGTCGATACCGGCATCGATGCGCACGCCTGCCTGCTCGAGGCTCTGGGTGAGGCGCGTGATGGAGACGTTCGCCTTCGAGGAGGCGTCGGCGAGCAGGGTCGTCCCCTGCAGGAACGCGGTGGTGGCGCTGTCGGTGAAGGTGATCACCTCCTTCTGCGTCTCGGCGATGATCGACTGCGTCTGGGCGAGCGATCTCTGTACGTCACCGAGGGTCGTGTCGACGTCGCCGAGGGTGCTCCGTGCGGACGAGAGCGTGTTGCGGGAGGAGGCGAGACCGTCCTGCGTCTCGGCGAGGTTCTCTCGAGCCGAGGCGAGTGTCTGCGCTGCCTGGTCGAAGGCGTCGAGGGTGTTGTCCCTCGCGTTCAACAGGCGGAGCTCGGTGGAGTCGCCGACGTCTTTGAGGGCGTTCGTCGCCGCCAGGGCGACCTGTTCCTTGAAGGCGCTCGTGACCTGCTTGTCGAGCTCGGAGGCGCCGACATCCGTGATCTTCGGGGCGATCGCCCCGGCCTTCTCGTTGACGTAGTACTTCAGCGCCGGCTGCGTGAAGTCGTCGCTGGTGATGCTGATCAGGTCTTCGCTGAACGATGCCGGGATGACGATGGCGGCGTAGACGTCGCCGCTCTTCACGGCCTCCTGGGCTTCGTCCTCGCCCATGAACGTCCACCCGAGCTGGTCGTTGTCCTCGAGCTGTGTCGTGACCTGCTCGCCGATGTCGATGTGGCCGGTGAGATCGGAGGTGGCGCCCTCATCGAGATCGACCACCGCCACGCGGATGTTCGCCGTGTTGGCGTAGGGGTCCCAGAACGCGTTGATGTTGAACCACGCGTACAGGGCCGGCGTGATGAGCACGCCGATGATGATGATCCACGCCTTGGGCACGCGGGAGAGTCTCTTGACGTCGCGCTTGTAGACCCGCCAGCTCTGTTTCACAGGACGAGTTTACACATTACGTGCACACCAACGTGCAAGTTAGCTGAAGAAACGGCGTCGCGCACATCAGTCGAGAGTGGTGCCGGTCATCTCGTTGGTCGCGGTATCGCACATCGTCAGCTGCCACGACGGTGCGCCGTCCTTCATGACGCGCGCCATCTCGACGATGAGCGGACTCGGATAGGTCTCACCCGAGAGCTGGGCCGCGCTGTAGGCGCTGCTGCCGTCCATCTGCTGCTCCGCTGCGGTGAGCTCGGTCTCGCCCGTGGCGATGACCTCCAGCGTGCGGACATCGACCAGGGACTCCTTGCCGAAGCTCGGATCGTCGACCGGCTCGCCGAACATGTCGTGCCGGGTGTCGGCGCTGCGCAGGCGCCAGACGAAATCCCCGTCGACCCACTCAAGGCGAAGGCCGACGATGCGCCCGCCGATCGCCTCGGACTCCCCGGGGAGGGATTCGAGGAAGTCGGAGGGCCACGAGACCTCCGCCGGCAGGCAGGTGCCGGGGAAGCCGTCGCCGACGGCCGTCGGCGCGCTCGGGATCGCGGCGGAACACCCGGCGCACGCCAGGACTCCGGCGAGGAGGAGCGCGCTCGCGCGCAGGCGGGGGGAGCTGGGCATCGGTGCCTCCATGGTCTGTGGTGCGCGTCGTGATCGGCCGCTGACGGGCCGCGTCGTCGCGCTCCTGGGATCCTAGCCGTGGGCTCTCGCCCGGTCAGCGGCGACAGGTCTAGAGTCACCCCATGAACGACATCGCACTGATCACCGGCACTTCATCGGGCATGGGGCTGCACGCCGCCGTCGAGCTGGCACGGCACGGGCTGCACGTCGTCGCCACGATGCGCGACACGGGGAAGGCCGCAGCGCTGCGGGAGGCGGCGGCCGTGGCCGGCGTGGAGCTCGACGTGCGCGCCCTCGACGTGGTCGACCACGGGGCGGCGGCACGTCTGGTGGCCGAGGTCGAGGCCGAGCTCGGCGGTATCCGCGTGCTGGTGAACAACGCGGGGCAGGGGAGCGTCGCCACCGCGGAGCAGCTGACGATGGCTCAGATCCAGGCGCAGTTGGACGTGAACTACCTGGCACCGGTCAACCTCGCCAAACTCGTGCTGCCCGGCATGCGCGAGCGCGGCACCGGTCGCATCCTCACCGTGACGAGCGTGGGCGGGGCCGTCGGGCAGCCGTTCGCCGATGCGTACTGCGGGGCGAAGTTCGCCGTGGAGGGATTCATGCAATCGCTGGCGGTGGTCGCCGAGCGCTTCGGCGTGGGGGTCAGCGTGATCGAGCCGGCCGCAGTCGCGAGTGCCTTCGTCGAGAACGCCGTGCGTCCGGAAGGCGGTGGACCTTACGGCGCGCTGTTGGATGCGTACATCGCACGGACCGCCGGCGCCTTCGCGAACGCGCAGACAGCGGAATCGGCAGGGTCCGCCATCGCCGCCGCAGCGCTGGCGGACGAGTACCGGTTCCGTTGGCAGAGCTCGGAGGGGGCGACGCGATTCGTCGGCGTCTCGCTCGCCGACACCGACGGCGGCGCGGTGCTCGACTTCACCCGCCCGTGGATCGCCGCGGGCTGATCACCGCGCCGCCACCTGCTGCGGGATCAGCCCGCGCAGCTCCGCCGCCGTGACGTCGGCGCCGAAGGCGCGTGTGCCCGGCTGCAATGCGGCTCCCGATGCCAGGGTGTCCATCACCACCGGATCGAAGCCGAGCCTGTCGATGAGCGCCGCGCCGACGGCGGTGTCCGAGGCGTCGTCCCCGGCGATGGCGATCGCCTTCCGTCCCGGCGCTCCTGCCGGTCGGGCCTCGTCTTCCAGGTCGTGGTAGCCCATGTGGTTCAGTGCCTTCACGACGCGTGCGCCCGAGAGGTGCTCCTGCACCAGCTCGCTGGTCGAGGTGCGCGGATCGCTCAGATCGTCGCGGATGCCGTCGGTCTCCCACCAATAGTTCATGGCATCGAGCACGAGCGTGCCGCGCAGCTGCTCGACCGGAAGGGTGCGGTACTTGCCGAGCGGGAGAGCGAGGATCACGGCGTCCGCTCCGGCTGCCGCCTCCTCGGCTGTCGTCGCGACCGCACCGGGGGCGAACACGTCGACGGTCAGGGCGATGCGCTCCGGAGCGCCGGAGCCGGCGATGAGCACGCGGTAGCCCGCAGCCAGCGCCAGGCGTGCGATCGTGGTGCCGACCTTGCCGGCGCCGAGGATCCCGATGGTCTCGATCGTGTCGTTCATGACGCTCTCCTTCAGGCGTGGACGGCCTTGTCGTCCTTCGTGATGCGGGCGAGACCGGGGTCGGCGAACGCGCCCTCTCCCGGGTCCTCCGCGAGCAGTTCGCGCACGCGCGGCGCGACCACCTCCCCGAAGAGACGGATGCTGCGCTCCCGCACATCCTTCGGCAGGTGCATGATGTCGTACTTCAGGTCGAACCGCGACAGGTGGTTGCTGCGAACGGCCGCCGCGACCTTGTGCGCGACCGACTCGGGGGAGCCGACGTAGAGGGCGCCGGTGTCGACCTCCTCCCGGTAGCGCTCGAGGGTGGGTGCATAGAAGCCGCGCTCCTTGCTCATCTGCGTCACGACCGGCTCCCAGAACTTCCAGTGCACGTTCTTGGCCTCGTCGTCGGTGTCGGCGATCAGGCCGATCGAGTGCTGCCCGATCGGGAGCTCGGGCCGACCGAACTGCTCCAGTGCGCGCAGGTACAGGCGTGCGTGCCCGGCGAACCGCTCAGGACGACCGCCGATGATCGCCATCATGAGGGGCAGCCCGTGCTCGGCGGCACGGATGACGGAGTCGGGGCTGCCGCCGATGCCGATCCACGCGGGGATGCCGCCCTCCGGCATCCGAGGGTGCAGTCGCACGTTCTCCAGGGGACTGCGGTAGGTGCCGTTCCAGGTGACGCTGTCCTCCCGCATCAGGCGCAGGAACAGGTCGAGCTTCTCCTCGAAGATCTGCTCGTACTCCGCGATGTCGTAGCCGAAGAGGGGGAACGACTCGATCGCCGATGCGCGCCCCAGGATGAGCTGCGCTCGGCCGTTCGAGATGCCGTCCACCGTGGCGAACTCCTGGTACAGCCGCACCGGATCCTGCGTCGACAGCACGGTCACCGACGTGCCGAGCCCGATCGTCGACGTCGCCTGCGCCGCGGCAGCCAGCAGTACGGGGGTCGCGGAATCCACCTGCCCCTCGCGGTAGTGCTCGCCGATGCTGAACACGTCGAGGCCGACGGACTCCGCCAGCTGCGCCTCGCCGATGAGCAGCCGTACCGTCTCGCCGTCGGACATGACCCGGCCTGCGTCCGTCGCCACCTCGCCGAAGGAGTTCAGTCCGAACTCGAGTTCCTTCATGTCCGCCACGACCTTTCTCGCGTCACCGGCCACTCCGGATTGACGTGTCAATAGCCTGCAACCGTAGGATTGACACATCAATTCCCAGGAGGTCGCATGACCGACGAACGTCATCGCCGTACGCCGACACCCGAGCAGCTGCGCGTCTGGCGAGGCTTCGTCGAGACGTCAGCGACGCTGCGGGAACGACTCGCCGCCCGACTGCAGACGTCGTCGGCGCTCTCCACCGGCGATTACCAGGTGCTCCTCGCCCTGAGCGAAGCGCCAGGACACACGGCGCGGTCGTCGGAGCTTGCTGCCCTCATCGACTGGGAGCGCAGCCGCCTCTCGCACCACCTCGGGCGGATGGAGAAGAGGGGCCTCGTGCGACGGGCCCCACGTGCCGATGGGGTGCACGGGGTCGAGGTGCACCTCACCGACGAGGGCGCCGCCGCGTTCCGGTCCGCGAACGTGCCGCACCTCCGCGCCATCCGCGACGTGTTCGTCGACGCGCTGTCCCCGGAGCAGCTCGCGAACCTCGACGACATCACCTCCGCCCTGCGTCGGCACCTCGACCTCGAGAGGGAGGACGGGGACGACGGGCCGGGTCGGCGGTAGCGCCGATCAGAGGTCCCGCCTGGGCGGACGACCTTCCGTCTCCTCCCGATCAGCGTGCGGGGCGCTCGTCCGTGCTCAGCGCCGACATGAGGATGGAGTCGACCCACTCGCCGTCCCAGAACAGCGTGTGGCGTTGCCGCCCTTCGTACCGGAACCCGGCCTTCTCGTAGGAGCGCTGGGCGCGGGGATTGAACGAGAAGACATCGAGACTCACGCGGTGCAGCCGGATGCGGTCGAACGCGTGGTCGAGAACGGCGTGCGTGGCCTCGGTGCCGAAGCCGCGTCCGAGGCGACCGGGGTTCAGGGCGATGCGGAAGTTCATCGCCGCATCGTCCACCTCCAGTTCGTTGAGCACGACCTCGCCGACGTACCCGCCGGTCTCGAGGTCGATGATCGCCCAGTCCGCGCGGTCGTCCCTGCCGCCGATCGATTCGAGATGCCGCACGACCGCCTCGCGGGTGAACGTCTGGCGCGTGCCGGTGAGCCGCATGCTCTCCTCGTCGAACAGCCCCTCCCACACGCCGTCGATGTGCGCGATGCCGAGCGGTTCCAGTCGCAGCCGTGGGGTGGTCAGGGTGGCGACGTCCGTGAGCGCGGAGACGTCGACGGCCGGTGCGTCCACGCCTACGCTCCGTCGAAGACCGGGCTGAGGAAGCGGCGCTCGTATCGACGGATGCACTGCGTCCTGCGCGCGAAGTCGAAGGCCTCGATGCACTCCGGATCGGTCTTGGATGCCGTCCGATACACCTCGTACTCCGCGAGGGAGGGGAAGGTGAACAGGGCGAAGGCCTCGTCGCTGTCGCCCTCGCTCGGCAGGAAGTAGCCGTGGTGGGTGCCGCCGTGCTTCTCGACGAGACGGATCCAGGTGCGGCCGTAGTCGGTGAACTCGTCCAGCTTGTCCGGATCGATCTCGTAGCGCAGATGAACGGTGATCATGCGGATGATCTTCCCAGATCACCCGGACCGCGGGCGAACCGGACACTACGCTCGGTCTCGTGACGAACTCCCGCGACATGGTCCACATCCCCGGCGGTACGTTCCTGATGGGATCCGAGGACTTCTACCCCGATGAGCGCCCGGTGCACGAGCGCGAGGTCGCCTCGTTCTTCATCGATCGTTACCAGGTGACCAACGCCCAGTACGCCGAGTTCGTCGATGCGACCGGGTACGTCACGGTCGCGGAGCGTCCACTCGATCCCGCGGCCTTCGCCGGTGCGGATCCGGCCGACCTCGTGCCCGGGGCCATGGTGTTCACGCCGACGTCGGGCCCGACGAACCTCGGGGACTGGCGCAACTGGTGGCGCTGGCAGCCGGGAGCGTACTGGCGTCGGCCGTTCGGCCCTGACTCGTCGATCGACGACCGGCTGCAGCATCCGGTCGTGCACGTCGCGTTCGAGGATGCGGTCGCGTACGCCGACTGGGTGGGGATGCGACTGCCCACCGAGGCCGAGCACGAGTACGCGGCCCGCGGCGGTCTCGAGGGTGCACGTTTCGCATGGGGTGACGAGGCCTACCCGGGCGGCGTCGCGCAGGCGAACTCGTGGCTCGGACGCTTCCCCTACGACAACCAGGGGGTGGGCGGCACGGCCCCGGTCGGCTCGTACCCTCCGAACGGCTACGGCCTCTACGACATGATCGCGAACGTCTGGGAGTGGACGACCGACTTCTACACCCCGCGCCACCTCCGCCTTTCGGACACCCCCGTCGATGCCGGCAAGCGCACGAACCTCCTGGCCGCCGCGAGCGCGCAGGAGGGATTCCCCGACATCCCGCGCCGCGTTCTCAAAGGCGGATCGCACCTCTGCTCGCCCGACTACTGCCTGCGCTTCCGGCCGGCGGCGCGCTCGCCGCAGGCCGAGGACACGGGCATGTCGCACATCGGGTTCCGGCTCACCCGCTCCGAGTGAGACCCGCTGGGTTTCCGTGAGGGGAACTGTTTGGCTTCGACCGAGGGTGATCGCCCTCGCCTCACCGGTTGAAGCAAGGAGTCTCCCATGGCTGAGAAGCCCAACATCCTCATCATCTGGGGCGATGACATCGGCATCAGCAACCTGAGCACCTACTCCGATGGTCTGATGGGCTATCGGACCCCCAACATCGACCGGATCGCCGACGAGGGCGTGAAGTTCACCGACTACTACGGCGAGCAGAGCTGCACCGCCGGGCGCGCGGCCTTCATCACGGGGCAGAACCCGTACCGCACCGGACTCACCAAGGTCGGGATGCCGGGGGCGAAGCTGGGACTGCAGCCCGAAGACCCCACGATCGCCGACGCACTCAAGCACCACGGCTACGCGACGGGACAGTTCGGCAAGAACCACCTCGGTGACCGCGACGAGCACCTGCCGACGGCGCACGGCTTCGACGAGTTCTTCGGCAACCTGTATCACCTCAACGCCGAGGAGGAGCCGGAGCACCCGGACTACCCGACCGACGAGGAGTTCCCGGGCTTCAGCGAGCGGTTCCGTCCGCGCGGCGTCATCCATTCCTGGGCGAACGGCGACGGCACCCAGCGCATCGAGGACACCGGCCCCCTGACGAAGAAGCGGATGGAGACGGTCGACGAGGAGTTCCGCGACGCGGCGGCCGACTTCATCCGTACCCAGGCAGAGGACGACACTCCCTTCTTCGTCTGGTTCAACTCCACGCATATGCACTTCCGCACCCACACCAAGGAGGAGAGCAAGGGGCGTGCCGGCCGCTGGCAGTCGAACTACCACGACACGATGCTCGATCACGACGACGTCGTCGGCAGTCTGCTCGACCTTCTCGACGAGCTCGGCCTCGCCGAGAACACCATCGTGATGTACTCCACCGACAACGGACCCCACATGAACAGCTGGCCGGACGCGGGCATGACGCCGTTCCGCAACGAGAAGAACTCCAACTGGGAGGGCGCGTATCGAGTGCCGGCGATGGTCCGCTGGCCCGGACGCATCCCGGCGGGGACGACTCTCAACGGCATCGTGAGCCACAACGACTGGTTCGTGACGCTGCTGGCGGCCGTGGGTGACGGTGACATCGCGGAGAGGCTGGCAGCGGGGACCGAGCTGCACGGCGAGCAGTTCACAGTGCACCTCGATGGTCATGACCAGCTCGACTACATCACCGGCGCCGTCGAGCACAGTCCGCGTCGGCACTTCTTCTACGTCTCCGACGACGGCGATCTCACGGCCCTGCGCTTCGAGAACTGGAAGCTCGTGTTCCTCGAGCAGCGCGCCGCGGGAACGCTGCAGGTCTGGCAGGAACCGTACATCGAGCTGAGATTCCCGAAGTTGTTCAACCTGCGCACCGACCCGTATGAGCGCGCGGACATCACCTCGAACACCTACTGGGACTGGGTGCTCGACCACGTCTTCCTGTTCGTGCCGGCGCAGGCCTACGTGGGCCGGATGCTGCAGTCCCTCGCCGAGTTCCCCGCCCGTCAGAAGTCGGCGTCCTTCACGATCAATCAGGTGATGTCGAAGCTGGAGTCATCGACCGCGGGCGCCTCCTGAGGACTGCTCCCGTCGCGATATGACAGCCAGAAGTCGGACTGGGGCTGTCATATCGCGATGGGAGCAGTGCGCGGTGGGCCGGAGGAGCCCCGCACGATCAGCTCGTGCGTGGTCTCGATCGTGCGCGCCTCATCGCTCGCGGGTCGGAGGATGAGGGACACCGCGTGCTGGCCCATGTCGAACATGGGGATCCGCGCAGTCGTGAGCGCCGGGGCCACATCGGCGGCCACGGCGATGTCGTCGAACCCGACGACGGACATCTCCTCTGGCACGCGGATGCCGTGCTGTCGCAGCTCGCTGAGGATGCCGATGGCCATGGCGTCGTTGAGCCCGACGATGGCCGTGACGTCGCGATCGAGCAGCTCCCTTGCGCCCTCGATGCCGCCTTCGCGGGTGAACGCGCGCGAGATGACGGTGAGCTCCACGCCGGTGCCGTCGGTGCCCTCGCGCAGACCGGCGATGCGGTCGGCGACCGTGTTGAGGTCGAGGGGGCCGGCGACGACGCCGATCCTGCGGTGCCCCAGCCCGGCCAGGTGACGCCCGACGGAGACGCCGGCGCCGTGGTTGTCCGGCAGCACGGCGTCGACGGGGAGGTGGTGTCGACCGATGACCGCGGCGCGTCCGCCGGCGAGGGTGAAGTCGAGGAGCGCTTCGGACATGCCCTGCTCGCGATCGGAGTCGGCGTACCCGGAACCCGCGATGATGATCGAGCCGACGCGCTGACGCAGCAGCGACTTCACCTGGGCGAGCTCGCTGTCGGGTGTGCGGTCGGCCTGCGCGATCTGCACCGAGCGGTTCTCGAGGGTCGCACTGCGGATGACGCCGCTGGCGATGTCGGAGAAGTACGGGTCGCCGATCTCGTGCACCACGAGTCCGATGGTCGGCACGAGCCCGCCGGCCAGGCCCCGTGCGTGCATGTTCGGCTCATAGCCGAGCTGCTTCGCGATCACGCGCACGTGTGCCGCCACCTCGGGGGAGATGCCCGAGCCGCCGGTCATCGCTCGGGAGGCACTCGCCAGGGAGACCCCGGCAGCCTCGGCCACGTCGATGAGTCGTGGCGCGCCCTCACGCTTCACGAAGCCTCCCCCTGAGGAGCAAGATCGACGCTGATTGCGCTGTAGGTTGCTCTTCGTTCTTCCGTCCCACTATAGTGGCGGAAGCGCTTACGAAAGCGCTTTCGCTACGATGACGTAGGAGACTCGGATGACTGCACCCAGACACGGTCGACGGATCGCTGCGGCGATCGGAACGCTCTCGATCGCCGCGCTCACGGTTACGGCCTGTTCCGGAACCGGCGACCAGGGTGGGGGAGGTGGCGCCGACGATCCCATCGTCATCGGCATCTCGCTTCCCCTCACCGGAGACTTCTCGGAGCCGGGGAAGGGCGTCGAGCGCGGGTACGAAGCCTGGCGCGACATCGTCAACGAGAACGGCGGACTGCTCGGGCGGCAGGTCGAGCTGAAGATCCTCGACGACCAGTCCAACGCCGACCGGGTCGTCTCCGACTACGAGTCGCTGATAGCGCAGGACGGCGTCGACCTCGTGTTCGGCCCGTTCTCGACTCGTCTCGTCGTCCCCTCCGCCCGCGTCGCGCAGGAGTACGGCATGTTGTTCGTCGAGCCGGCCGGTGCCGCAGAGGAGGTCTTCGAGCAGGGCTTCGACAACCTCTTCTACGCCGCCCCCGCGATCGCGAACGACCACTACAACAACCTCGCCGAGTACCTGCTGGCCCTTCCCGAGGACCAGCGTCCCGAGACCGCGGCCGTCGCGGCGATGGACGACCCCTTCGCGCAGGGCACCGCCTATGGTCTGCGCGACAAGCTCGAGGATGCGGGCGTCGAGATCCTCGTGAACGAGGTCTATCCGCCCAACACCACCGACTTCTCCACGATCGCCGCGAAGATCGCGCAGTCGAACGCCGACATCGTGATCGGCGGGACGCAGTACCAGGACGCGGTCAACCTGATCATCGCGCTGCAGCAGCTGAACTATCAGCCCGAGCTCGCCGCGTTCTCCACCGCTCCCACCAACCCGGAGTTCGCTTCGGCGATCGGCGGCGCGACCGAGGGGATCCTGGCGCCGACCGGCTACTCGCCGAAGTCGCAGTTCCCGAGCAACGTCGAGTTCGTCGAGAAGTACACCGAGATGCACGGTAACCCGCCATCCGAGGATGAGGCGAACGCCTATACGACCGGTCAGGTCGTCGCGGCGGCGGTGGAGGCCGTGGGCTGCGCCGAGCAGGGCGACTGCCAGCAGAAGCTCATCGACTGGTTGCGCGACAACGAGGTCGAGACGGTCGTCGGTCCCCTCAGCTGGGACGAGACGGGCAAGCCCACCGGCGCCCACCTCATCCAGCAGTGGATCGACGGCGAGATCCTGATCGTCCTCCCCGAGGACGTCAAGGAAGCCGACTTCCTGTACCCGAAGCCGACGTGGTGATCTGCGCGTGAGTGGAGCACTGCTGCTGCAAAGCCTGATCCTCGGCATCCTGCTGGGAGGGCTCTACGCCCTCCTGGCGGCCGGGCTCACGCTGTACTTCGGGATCATGCGCGTCGTCATGATCGCGCACTCGGCCTTCCTCATCCTGGCCGCCTACCTCGCCTGGTGGTTCAACCGGGAGACGGGCATCGATCCGCTGGTGTCGCTCGTGGTCACCGTGCCGCTGTTCTTCGTGACCGGCGTCGTGATGCAGCGTCTGCTGGTGTCGAGGCTCAAGCCCCTGACGCTGACCATGATGTCGGTGCTGCTCACCTTCGCGGTGGCGCTCATCATCGAGGGAGCGCTCGGGTTCTTCTTCTCCGGCACCCAACGCCGCATCCCGCTGCCGTACGCGAGCGCGAGCCTCGAGGTCTTCGGCGCGCAGGTTCCGGTGGTCAAGCTCATCGCCTTCGGTCTCGCGGCCGTGGCCCTCGCCCTCCTGTTCGTGCTGCTCAAGTACACCAAGTTCGGCCAGGCGCTGCGGGCGACGATCCAGCACCCCGAGGCTGCACGGCTGGTCGGCATCAACACCGACCGCGTCGCCGGCTACGGATTCGGGCTCGGACTCGCGACGGCGGCGATCGGGGGCACCGCGCTCTCGCTCGACGCCACGATCTACCCCTCGCTGCACTGGCACTGGATCGGCCCGCTCATGGCGATCATCGTCGTCGGCGGCCTCGGCAGCATCCCCGGTGCCGCCATCGCCGCCCTCGTGCTCGGGGTCGCGCAGAGCCTGCTCCAGCTCCCGCTGGGGCCGACGTGGGCGCAGACGATCTTCTACGTCGCCCTGTTCGCCACGCTCATGTTCCGTCCGCAAGGTTTCTTCGGAGGTCGTCTTGCCCAGCGTTTCTAGCCGAGAGCCGATCGCCACCGAGACGGTCGTGATCGCTCCACCCGCCCCGGTCCGCAGGACCTCCACGAAGTGGGTGAACATCGTCCTCCTGATCGTGGGGGCGGCGCTCGTCCTCTCGTTCCCCACCATCGCCCCGAACCCCTACATCCTGTCGGCGGGCGTGGTGATCCTCAACTACGCCGTGCTGTCGACCGGGTGGAACTTCATGGGCGGCTTCACGGGGTACATCTCCCTCGGCCACGCCGCCTACTTCGGGCTCGGAGCCTATGGCACCGGGCTGCTGATCAAGTACCTCGACCTCCCGGGATTCCTGGCCTGGATCCTGGCCGCGGTCCTCGTGGCGGTCATCGCGATCCCGATCGGCATCGCGGCCCTCCGCGTGCGCGGAGCCTCGTTCGTGATCGTCTCGATCGCCTTCGTGCTGATCATGCTCCTGGTGTTCCAGAGCTGGCGGGATGTGACCGGCGGATCGGAGGGACTGAACGTCCCGCGTCCGTTCGACGTGCTGCGGCCGGAGCACCACCGCATCTTCTACTATCTGTTCGCGGGCCTCCTCGCGGTTGCCCTCGTGGCGTGGTGGATCATCGACCGGTCGAAGTTCGGCACGGCGCTGAAGTCCATCCGCGAAGACGAGGACAAAGCCCAGGCGCTGGGCGTGCCGACGACGAGGTACAAGCTGATCGCCTACGTGCTGTCGGCCCTGTTCGTCTCGCTCGGCGGCGGACTCTACGCCCTCTGGTTCGGCGACCTGGATCCGATCTTCCAGTTCTCGATCCTGATCGGCTCGTACATGGTGCTGATGGCGCTGCTCGGCGGGGTGCGGAACCTCTTCGGTCCCCTGCTCGGAGCGGTCGTCGTCGGCATCGCGCTGGAGTACTTCAAGCTCGAGTTCGGCGACACGCAGTTCCACCTGATCGCGACGGGCATCCTGCTCGGCATCGTCGTGCTCTTCATGCCGGACGGCATCATCCCGGCGGTGAAGGGCCTCTTCACCCGGTCGTCGAGCGCCGCCTCGATCCGTGAGGTGACCGCCGGCGAGCTGCTGGAGCAGAACAGGACGCGAACAGCGGATGCCTCGACGAAGGAGACGTCGTCATGAATGCCCCCATGGCTCAGCACACAGCCGCTCAGCCCACAGCCACGCTCGAGAGCCTCAGCACCGTCGCGATGACGAAGTCGTTCGGCGGCGTCACGGCGGTCGACGGCGCCACGGTCACGTTCCAGGAGGGCAAGGTCAACGGACTGATCGGGCCGAACGGCTCCGGGAAGACCACCTTCTTCAACTGCGTGACCGGCATGATCAAGCCGGACTCCGGAGAAGTGCGCTATCGAGGACAGGCGATCACGCGCAAGTCACCCGACCGCATCGCACGCGCGGGCATCGGACGCAGCTTCCAGCTGTGCCGGGTGTTCCCCCGCATGACGGTGATGGAGAACCTGCTCGTGGCCGTGCGCAGCACGAGCATCCGTCAGCAGCTGCGCTCGGCCCACGACCCCGATGAGCTGGAGCGGGCGCGCGGTTGGCTGCGGCGCGTCGGCATCGACCACCTCGAGCACGCCGAGGCGCGCAACCTCAGCTACGGCCAGCAGAAGCTGCTCGAACTGGCCGGCGTGCTCATGGGCGAACCCGACACGATCATGCTCGACGAGCCGGCAGGTGGTGTGAACCCCGCCCTCATCGGACGCATCGCCACCCTGGTGCGCGAGCTCAACGACGAGGGCAAGACGTTCATCATCGTGGAGCACAACATGGAGATGGTCATGAGCCTGTGCGATCACGTCGTGGTGTTCGACCGCGGTCGCCAGATCGCCGAGGGAACGCCGGAGATCATCCAGCAAGACCCGCGAGTCCTGGAGGCCTACCTTGGAGTCTGAAACGAAGAACCTGCTCGAGCTGCGTGACATCGAGGCGGGCTACGGACGTGCCGCCCTCGTGCTCAGGGGTCTCACGGTCGAAGTGCCACCGGGATCGGTGGTGTGCCTGGTCGGCCCGAACGGCGCCGGCAAGTCGACCGTGCTCAAGGTGGCCAGCGGCATGCTCAAGCCCCGATCCGGACACATCACCGTCGACGGCCGGGACATCACGGGCGAGGGACCGCAGTCGATGCTGCGTCACGGACTCGCGCACGTCTTGCAGGGGCACAGCGTCTTCCGCGAGATGACGGTCGGCGAGAATGTGATGCTGGGTGCCTTCACCCTGAAGGACCAGAAGGTCATCCAGGAGCGCGTCGAGTTCGTGCAGAACCTCTTCCCCATCGTGGGGGAGCGGTGGAAGCAGCTAGCGGGCCTCCTGTCCGGCGGTCAGCAGAAGCAGGTGGAGTTCGCGCGGTCGCTCATGGTCAGCCCCAAGGTGGTTCTGCTCGATGAGCCGTCGATGGGGCTCGACCCGAAGACGACCGAGAAGGTGTTCGAGCAGATCGTGCGGATGCGCGACGCAGGGACCGCCGTGCTGCTCGTGGAGCAGAATGCGCGGCGGGCCCTCGAGACCGCCGACATCGGGTGCGTCCTCGACCTCGGCCGGGTGCACATCTCGGGCCCCGCATCCGAGCTACTCGCCGACCCGACCCTGGCCGCACTGTATCTCGGCGGCAAACCTTCGGTCGCCGACGCGGGCTGATCCTCGGCGGAAGGAGGCAGTCGCTGCCTCCTTCCGCCTTTCTCGTCCATTCGGCGGAAGCGCTTGCGAGAGCGCTTCCGCCCTGAGCTGCAGTACCGCTTCACGTCTTCCCCGCTGCAGTGCCGCCCCGGGGAAGGGGCACGAACCATCGGCACGACACCGCACGACGACGACGTTGAGAGGTTTCTGATGCACGAACGAATCATGCGACCCGCAAGCTCGAGCACCCGGTCGGCGGCACCACCCCCTCGATCCTTCGGGGTGCGACGAACAGGTGCGCTGGTCGCTGCAGCGGCCGTCGTCGGAGCCCTGCTGACCGCGACGCCCGCGGCCGCAGCGGAGCCTTTCACCGAGCTGATCGACTTCGAGACGTACGAGCGCGTGGCGCTGAACGGCCAGGACGGATGGGCGGCGTCGGGCGCCCCTCGCGTGATCGCCGACCCGTTGAACGGCAACAATCAGGTCGTCGAGTCCGTCGGGGGAGGGCAGCAGTCGTACCGCGCCATCCCCGCCATCGCGGAGGGAGACACCGGCACGCTGTTCTTCCGGTTCCTGCGCACCGGCAGCGTCGACACCTCGTTCGGACTCACCGACGTGGATGCCCCGAACGACTACGCGCACAGCCGGGCCTATGTGAACAACCAGAACGACGACGTGCTGCGCGTGCGCGACGGCGGCGCCTTCAAGCCCGCCGGCGTGTGGTCGAAGGACGCCTGGCAGTGCGTGTGGATCGTCGCCGACAACGCGACCGACAAGGTCACCGTGTACAGCCAGGGTGGCGCGTACGAGGAGCAGACCCGCCTCCCGGAGGGGACAGAGCAGCAGTTCGGCTTCCGGCAGGCCGTGAACGGCGCGCTCGACCGGTTCTTCTGGAAGAACGGCGCCACGAGCACGGGGCGCCTGCTCCTCGACGACGTCGCGGTCGACAACACCGGGGAGAACCTCGCGATCGCGACGGGCAACCCCGGCGACTGCGCGCCCGGCGACACGGCGAGCGAGCCACTGCTCAACCCGCTTCCCGACCCCGCACTCGCCGACCTCGGCATCGAGGTGACCGAGCTCGCGCAGCTGCCGAAGTCGCAGACGACGCCGGCCACGCAGGACCAGCGCCTGGTGCGCCACAACCGCATCACGCACCTCGATGAGGTGCCGGACGACTCCGGTCGGCTGATGGTCCCCGACAACAACGACATCCTCTACCTGGTCGACAAGGAATCGGGCGAGTACGTGCCGTACCTCAACGTCCGCAACGAGTTCATCGACAACTTCCACAACAGCGCGGGGCTCGGAACGGGTCTCGGATCCGCCGAGTTCCACCCCGACTTCGCCGAGAACGGGCTGTTCTACACCGTTCACACCGAGGGCGGCACGGCGCTGACCGAAGACACCCCCGACTTCCCGGCCTTCGGCACCACGGCATTCCACAGCGTGATCACCGAATGGAAGGCGAGCGATCCCTCCGCTGAGACCTTCTCGGGAACGCACCGCGAGGTCATGCGGATCCCCTTCGCCGGACGCGTGCACACCGTGCAGCAGATCGCGTTCAACCCGACCGTTTCCGCGGGCGACGCCGACTACGGCAACCTGTACATCCTCGTCGGCGACGGCGGCAACGGTGTGGGCAACGGCAACCCGCAGGACCTGGCGACGCCGCAGGGGAAGATCCTGCGCGTGAATCCGACAGGCGACGACAGCGAGAACGGCGAGTACGGCGTGCCGGGGGACAACCCGTTCGTCGACGAGTCCGGTGCTCTTCCCGAGATCTACGCCGTCGGCATGCGCGACCCGCACCGCATCAGCTGGGACACCGAGGGCGACCACACCATGTACCTCGCGCACATCGGCGAATGGCAGGTCGAGTCGATCTATGCCGTCGAACCGGGAGACAACTTCGGCTGGTCGGTGCGCGAAGGCTCCTTCCTGGCGGAGAACCGACAGATCTTCCCGCTGCCGGAGGACGATGCCGAGAACGGCTACACCTACCCGGTGGCCGCCTACGACCACAACCGCGACCCCGGTCAGACCGGCGATGCGGGAGTGGCCGTGAACGGCGGGTTCGTCTACCGCGGCGAGATCCCCGAGCTGCAGGGGCGCTACCTCTTCACCGATCTGGTGCGCGGCTGGGTGCTGTCCACCGATGCGGAGGAGATGGTGCGAGGTGACGGCGACATCGCCGACCTCGCCACGATCGAGGAGCTGCGGGTCTTCGCCGACGGCGTCGAGACCACGTTCCAGGAGCTGGTGGGCGACAAGCGTGTCGACCTGCGGTTCGGCTCCGATGCCGACGGCGAGCTCTACCTGGTGTCGAAGGCGAACGGGAAGATCTGGAAGGTGACGGGTGCACGCTCGGTCGATGAGCCGGCCAACCCGTTCGTCCTCCCGGCGCTCGCGCCGAACCTCGTCACGCATCACGACTTCGATCACCCGGATGCCACGAAGCCGACGGTCGAGCTCGACCAGGGACGCTCCGGCACCCCCATCTCGCTGATCAACGGCGGGGTGGAGATGCGGGTCGCGGATCGCGCCTACCCGGGTGCGGGCGAGGCGCTGCAGACGCAGCAGATGAGTCCGCGCACCGCCTCGAACGACGACTGGAAGGCGGGCATCTACGACGCGAAGGGTGTGGAGTCGCTCGACCGATTCGCCGATACCGACAAGGCGTCCGTCATGGGCTGGTTCAAGCCGACCGGTGACCACCCGGCCCTGAACTCGGGGACCGCGAATCCCGACGACGTGTACAACGCCATCGGCCTCGCGGGCGTGCTCACCGGCACCTCCGACGGACATGCCGTGCGGGCGCTGCTCGAGGTCATCACCGTCGACGGCGAACTCAAGCTCGTGGCACTCGGGCGCCGCGTCGACGGTGCCGGCTCCTGGACGTTCGCGGCTGACCTGCCCTGGAACGAGATCCTCAAGAAGGGGCAGTGGGTGCATCTCGCCGCGACCTTCGACTTCGCCGCGGGTGAGATGAAGCTGTTCATGAACGGCGAGGAACTCGCGGGGAAGTACACCGCGGCGAATCCGTGGGGAGAGGGGTCCACGTCAGACACCGCGCCGGCCGGCATCAAGATCGGCGGGAGCTTCCCGCAGAACACGAAGGAGGCCAACCCGTTCAACGGACGGATGGATGACATCATGCTGCTCGACACGGTGCCGACGCCGGAACAGGTCGCCGCGCAGTACGCGCTGTACGCGGTGCCGCCCGTCGTGCCGCCGGCCCCGCCCGCGTGCACTCCGGACGGGGAGACCCACACCGATGTGATGGCGAAGGACGACTGGGCGCCGCGGACTCCGGCCAAGTGGAGTTTCCCCGGTGACGAGGTCGTGCTCACCGAGGCGGGAACCAACCCGAACGACGGGATCCGCCGACCGTTCGAGTACGCCGTGCTCACGCAGGGTGAAGAGCTCGGCTCGTTCGACCTCACCGGGCAGGTGCGGCTGGACGAGAAGGCATCGGTCAACAACCGCGACGTCATCATCGTCTTCGGGTGGAAGTCGGACACGGAGTACTACTACGCGCACCTCTCGCAGGACAACTCGATCTACCCGCACAACGGCATCTTCAAGGTGGACAAGGCCGACCGGGAGCGGATCGACGACCAGTGGGACGGCGCTGTCGGTGCACCGCCGGCGGTCACCGACGAGGAGTGGCACGACGTGCGCGTGCTCCGTTGTGCCGACAGCGGCGACATCGCCGTCTACGTCGACGGGCTCGACACCCCGCTGATGACCGCGAACGACAAGACCTTCAGCGAGGGGCGGGTGGGCTTCGGCTCGTTCGACAACTTCGGGCGTCTTCGCGACCTCTCGGTCACGGCCGCTGCCGAGGACACCACCGCACCCATCGCGACCGTCAAGAGCGGGCCCGACTTCACGGTCGGACGTGACGGCGTCTACAGCAAGGTGTCGTTCAAGCTCCAGGATGCCGGCAAGATCGATCGGCTGACGCTCAACGGCGTCGAGAAGGATCTGACGAACGATGTCTGGTCCGACCTGAACGGCGTCGTGCCAGGGGCGTTCGGCGCAGTGGAAGGGTCCAACACGCTCGTTGTGCACGACGTGGCCGGCAACACGACCACCGTGAACTTCACGCTCGATGTCACCGCCCCCACGGTCACGGTCAAGGACGGCGGACAGTTCACCGTCGGGGCCGACGGCGCCCACAGTCTGGTGTCGTACAAGCTCCACGACGCAGGCAAGGTGGATCGACTGACCCTCAACGGGGTGGCGAAGGATCTGACGGACAACGTCTGGTCCGACCTCAACTTCGTGAAGCCCGGAGCCTTCGGAGCCGTCGCCGGGGCGAACACCCTGGTCGTGTACGACGTCGCGGGAAACGCCGCGACCGTCCCGTTCACGCTCACGGCCGCAGCCGGATAGCGGGCGTCCGGACAGCAGCAGTCCGGACAGCGGCAGTGGAGACTCGAGCCGGCACCGCCGGCTCGAGTCTCCACGCGCTCCGTCCTCGATAGCATGGCCGTTCCCCCCTTTCGCACGGCACACGAGGATGGTTCTGCGTGGCATCTCGGCTTTCGGAGACCGCGGAATCGTCGAGCAGACCGCTGTCCGCGTCGCGCTACATCCTCCGCTCCCGGCTCCTGCGCGGAGTCTTCATCAGCCTGGTCATCTCCGGTATCGGGATCTCCGTCACCGTCCCGCAGATCACGCTGTTCCTCGTGGGCGAGCTGCATCTGTCCACGGCTCAGGCCGGCCTCTACTTCCTGACCAACCTCACCGCGCCGATCGCCGGATACCTCGTGGGCTCACTGTCCGACCGCGCCGGCTCGCGACTGCTGGTCTTCCGGCTCTCCGCCATCGCGGGGTTCCTCGGATGGGTCCTGATGGCGGTCGCCATGCAGGCGTGGATGCCGTTCGCCATCAACATGCTGCTGCTGAGCACAGCCGGAGCGGGGGCGGCGCAGTTGCAGGCCGCGGTGCGGGACGAGCTCAACCGCAGGCCGACGCCCGCCGACAACGAGGTCGTCGCCGTGATGCGGATGGCCATGGCGTTCGGGTGGATCGTCGGGCCGGTCATCGGCGCCGTCCTTGGCGCTGTCATCGGTCTGCGTCCCCTGCTGCTCGTGACCGGCCTCTGCGTGCTGCTCTCGCTCGTGCCCCTCATCGGTGTGAAGTCCGACTCGGCCGCGGCACGGCGGGCGCTGTCCACGCCGATCCGTGAGCCAGGCCAGGCCGTCTCCTCGCCCACCGAGCCGCCCGTTCCGCACCCGCGCTCCATGTTGCCGCTCCTGGTCTTCACCGCGATCTACGTGCTCATCATGTGCGGTGAGACCGTGAAGCTCGCCTACCTGCCGCTGTACATGGACGGCGAGCTGCGCGTCGACGCCGGCGTGCGGGGGGCGATCATCGGCTTCCAGCCCCTCGTCGAGCTCCTCCTCATGCCGTTCGCCGCACGACTCGCGACACGCTTCGGCCTCGCCCGCGTGCTCACGGCCGGTGCGCTGATGGCGGTCGCCGCGCACATCTCCTATGCCGCGGCGGGCCAGATCACGCCGCACATCGTCCCGCTCATCGTGGGGCAGGTGCTGATGGCAGGAGTGATCGCCACCTTCGGAGTGCTGGGCATCACCGTGGCCCAACGCCTCGTCCCCACCCGCGTCGGCATGGCCACGAGCGTCTTCATGAGCTCCTATGCGATCAACGCCGCCGTCGGAGGCTTCGTGGGAAGCATCGGCTCGCTGTGGCTCGGCCTTCCCCAGTTGTTCTGGATCCCCGCCGCGATCTCCGCCGTCGGGGGCGTCGCGCTGCTCATCCTGAACTCCCGCGTTCCGCTCGATCCGCCCGCACGCGACCACTGACCTGTCGCGGCGCCGCTATCCGGCGTTCGGACGCACGCAGGTGTCCTGGGCCGCGCTCTGCCCGTCGACGTTCGACGGCAGGGTGTTCGCATCGGGCCGCGTCGTATCGGGCGGTGTCGTATCGGGCTGTGTCGTATCGGGCTGTGTCGTCTCCGGTGGCGTCGTCTCCGCGTCCTTGGAGTCGGCGGACGGCGGGGTGGACGGCGGGGAGAGCTCGCTGCCACGGCCGGTGTGGTCGGAGCTGATGCTCACCGTCTCACCGGAGATCACCCGCTCCATCAGCGCGGCGGCCGACTGCTCGTCGGGGACGACGCGGTCACCCGCGGGAAGGTGCGGGTACGACACGAACGCGATGTTCTCGAGCGGCAGGTCGCTGAAGACCTTCGCCATCGAGGCGAGCGTGCCGAGGTCGGCGAGCGGGGTCGACAGCGTCATATTCCTGGTCGCCGCGTCGGCGATGCCGTACAGCTTCACCGGGTCGGTCAGGGTCGACTGGTCACGGAGCGTCCGCACGAGCGAGGAGAGGAACACCTGCTGGGTCGAGATGCGAGCCAGATCGCTCCCGTCCCCGATGCCGTAGCGCGAACGCAGAAGCGCCAGGGCCTGCTCGCCGCTGAGATCGTAGGTCCCGGCCTCGGGGATCTCCAGTCCGGAGTGGCGATCGTGGACGGGGCCGGCGAAGCAGATCGGCACGCCGCCGACGGCGTTCGAGGCATCGATCACCCCCGTGAAGCTGATCTCCGCCGCGTAGGCGAGATCGATACCGGTGAGGGCCGTGACCGTCGAGGCGACGCAGCCCAGCCCGCCGCGGGAGAGCGACTCGTTGAACTGCACCCGGTGCCCCGCAGCCCACGTCTTCCCGGTGTCGGGATCGCTGCAGGAGGGCATGTCGACGAGCAGGTCGCGGGGGAACGAGATCACGGTCGCCGCGTCGTGAGCGTCGTTCACGTGCAGCAGCAGGGTGACGTCGTTCCGGCTGCCTTCGACGTCTCCGCCCTCTCCGTACTGGGCTCCCTGCCCCGCGCGGCCGTCCGAGCCGACGAGCAGCACATCGAATGCGCCGTCGAAATCCGCCACGAAGGGAGGCTCATCCGTACGGGCGGGGTGCAGTTCGACCGTGGTGACGTTCTGGGACAGCCGGAGCGCCGCGACGGCCACCGTGCCCCCGCCGATGACCAGGACCGCGACGGCGGCCAGGGTGAGGAAGCGCCGGAGGCGCCTCCGGCGCCGTCGGCTCGGAGCAGGAAGCGGGGGAAGACTCATGGGGAAGACCTCTCGGCATCGGCGAGCAGCCAGTGTCGAGCACGAATGTCACACGAGTGTCACAGCCGAGGAACGGTCACCCGGAAGGTCGCGCCCGGGGATCCGGACAGCAGCGCGAGATCACCGCCGAGGAGGCGGGCGTTGTCACGAGCGATCGCGAGTCCGAGTCCGGTCCCGGCGCCGTCCGAGCGCGACCGATCCGTCGTGACGAACCGGTCGAACACCCGCTCGCTGTCGGCGCCGGCGATGCCGGGCCCGTGGTCGCCGACGTCGATGTGCAGCACGTCACCGTCCTCCCGCACGCGGATGACGACCGGCGGGCGCCCGTGGCGGGAGGCGTTCGTGAGCAGATTGGCCACCACGGTGTGCAGTCGTGCCGCATCGGTACGCAGTCGCAGGCTCGGCGCGACCGACAGCTCGTCGACGTCGACTCCCGTCGTGTCGACCACATCGGCGAGCAGGTCGTGCAGCACCACGGTCGTGCGGTGCACGCGTGCGACTCCGGCGTCGAGGCGTGAGAGCTCGAGCAGGTGCTCGATCAGGGTGTGCAGTCGGCGCGTCCCCGTGCGCACGACCGCTGTGGCGACCGCTCGCTCCTCGGCCGTCGTCTGCTCGTCGTCGTCGTCGAGCATCTCGTCGACCGCCATCATCGAGGTGAGGGGGGTGCGCAGCTCGTGGGCGACGTCGCTCACGAGCTGCCTCGACTCCGCCTCGCGCTGTCGAAGCCGCCCGATGGTGTCGCCCAGGCGTTCCGAAGAGAGGCGGAGTGCGTCGGCCACACGGTCGACGTCGTCGAACGACGGCTTCCACGCCGGAGGGCCCTCGCCGGAGCCCACAGCCCGCGCCGTGTCGACGAGGCGGCGGAGCGGACGCGTCAGCGCACCGCCCAGCAGGCGCTCGAGCAGGACGACGAGGACCACGACGCCCGCGCTGAGGAGCACCCCGGAGACGACCAGCTCCCGCACCTGCTCCTGCTGCGGCTGCATCGAGTACGCGGTGACCACGGCGAGGCGGCCGCTCGGGTCCTGGGGGAGGTCGTCGCGGACGACGGAGACGAAGAACACCTCTCGGTCGTCGAGCGTGGTCATCAGCGAGGTCACCTCGCCGGAGCGGCGGCTGTCGTCGATGCGCAGGGCGTCCGGCACCTGATCCGGTCGGAGTTCGCCCGCGCTGCGGCCACTGCCGAGGTCGATGATGACCGTCTCGCCGGGGAGGATCTCGGCGTAGTAGCTCCACGTGTCTTCGGGAGACACCGTGGAGATGGACGTGAACAGGGCATCCGCCGTCGTCGAGAACTCGTCGAGCAGACCCTGCTGCCTGGACTCGTAGACGATCCTGCCCGCGGTGAAGACGACGACGCCGGTGACGAGGACGGAGACGGCGACCGTGCTGCCGATGAGGGCGAGGGCGATGGCGGTGCGGAGCGTGAGCCGGCGACGGGCCGTCATCGCAGCCGGTATCCGATCCCGCGCACGGTCTCCAGCTGCGGAGTCGCGACGTGCGCAGCGGTCAGCTTCGCACGCAGCCGCTGGATGGCGGTGTCGACGACGCGGGAGGTGTCGGGCGGTGACTGCGCCCAGACGGCGTCGATCAGGCGCGAACGGCTGAGGGTGTGCCCGTCGTTCAGCGCCAGCTCATGCAGCAGGCGGAACTCGGTCGCGCTCAGCGGCAGGGCCTCGCCCCCCGCCAGGGCTTCCGCCGAGTCCTCGTGCAGCTCGAGGGATCCGACCCGCAGCGGCTCCGCGGTGAGCCGGGAGCTGCGACGCAGAACCGTCCGAAGACGTGCCTCGAGCACGGCCACGCTGACCGGCTTGGCGATGTAATCGTCCGCTCCCGCGTCGAGACCGACGACGACGTCGGCATCCTCGTCACGGGCGGTCAGCATCACGGTGGGGAAGCCCCAGCGCGCCCGGATCTCCCGGCACAGCGAGAACCCGTCGCCGTCGGGGAGCATGACGTCGATGATCGCGACGTCGGGGGTCGTGCGTTCCGCGAGCAGGCGTGCGGAGGCGACGTCCTCGGCGGTCTCGACGGTGTGACCGCGACGTCGCAGCGCGGTGGTGAAACCGAGACGGATCTCCGCGTCGTCGTCCACGAGCATGATCTTCATCCCACCCCACCTCCCGGACACCGCGCGCTTGCGATGATAGACGGCGGCGCCCGTGCATAGGCTCCGAGCAGAGGCGCCGAGGCGGGTCGCAGGGGCTCGTCAGGTCGAGCGGCTACCCTCGTGCCATGCGCCGAATCGTGGTCCTTCCTCTCGTCCTCGCTGCCGGACTCGGTGCCGGGGCGCTCGCCGGCTGCTCGCAGGTCACGCAGATGGCGGGCGACGCCGTCGGGATCGACGTGCAGGCGACCTGCACCACGATCGACGATGCCTACGGGCAGTACCAGGCGCTGCTCGATCAGGGCGCGGTCTCGGCCGAGCAGGCCGACGCCGCACGCGACGACCTCGTCGCCTCGCTCGAGGGGATCGCGGCGAACGTCGACGGACAGCTGGGCGATCTGATCCGCTCCGGCGTCACGCAGATCGGCGGCATGACAGACCTGCAGGCTCCGGAGACGGTCGAAGCGATCGAACAGCTCAAGGACTCGGCCTCGGCGTTCTGCGGCTGAGCTCCGCCGTGTGAGACGATGCCGGAGATGAGCACTGCGGCTGATGAAGAGCTTCGCGCCCTCCGGGCCCGCGCCTATGGTCCGACGGCGGACATCGAGGACGATCCCGCCGCACTCCGACGGCTCCAGCAGCTGGAGGCACGGAGACAGCCGAGGCCCAGGGCCGAGGACGTCGTCCCGCCCGCACCGG
This sequence comes from Microbacterium sp. WHRI 7836, assembly GCF_040223885.2. Taxonomy (NCBI): domain Bacteria; kingdom Bacillati; phylum Actinomycetota; class Actinomycetes; order Micrococcales; family Microbacteriaceae; genus Microbacterium; species Microbacterium sp. WHRI 7836. The sequence goes on along the minus strand of NZ_CP168171.1, from coordinate 3,106,200 downwards.
CGATGGAGACCATCGACTCGGAGCCGACGCGCGCTGCGGAACCGGTGAGCCGCACCAGACGGTCGAGGCGACAGCCCGAGGACGCGGAAGGCGATGCGCTCGGCGTCTTCGACACCTCGGCCGACGACGCCGATGCGGCCCCGCCGACGGCGGAACCCGCCGAGCGGCTGGCGGCGTGGTTCTCGGTGCGCACGACGAGGATCCTGTGGGTGGTCGCGATCGTCGCGGCCGCAGCGATGTCGGCTGCCGTCACGTTCGCCCTGGTGAAGGTGACCCCCGTCGCCTCCTCCGCCGGCGCTCCGCAGATCGCCACGCTCGACGCGACCTCCGACGTGGCGATCCCGGCCGGATGGATGGGGGTGGGTCCGAGCTCCGCGGTGTTCGACTTCTACGGGTTGGTCATCGTGGAGAGCTCAGGCGGTTACTACAACGGTTCGGTCGGCTCGGACTGCCTCACGGTGGCCAGAGCGGATCAGGTGCCGGACAAGGACGACTTCGACTCGTCCAACGGCTGGACCTACGACGGGCCCATGTACACGGGGTGCGCCGTCGGCGCGTTCCCCGCGACCGTCGAGGTGCCGTTCGACACCAACATGCCCAAGGAGCTGACCGAGCGCTTCCCCGACGGGACGGCGCTGCAGTTCGTGTACGAGGCCGATCACGTCGGGGTTTTCCTCGACAGCGAGTGACCGGCCCCCGCGAACTCACACCGCGGGCTCAGGAGACGGTCGTCGCAGCGCGCTGCTGCTCGGCGTACTGCGTGCCCCACCGCGTCAACTCGACGAGCAGGGGCGTCGCGCTCGTGCCCAGCTCGCTGAGGCGGTACTCGACCTTCGGCGGCACCTGCCGGTAGACGGTGCGGGTGATGAGGCCGTCTTCCTCCAGCTCGCGCAGCTGTCGGGTGAGCACGCGGGCTGTCGGGTTCTCCAACAGGCGGCCGAGTTCCCCGAACCGCAGCACCTCGTGCTCGCCCAGCAGCGTGAGGATGCTCGGTTTCCAGGCGCCGCCGAGCACGGCGATGGACACTTCCGCATCGCATGACTCCGACCACTCACGCACGATCCGCTCGGTCTTCTCCCGCATCGCACGCTCCTCTGTCGTCCTTCTCGGTATCCGAAGTGTCAGTACGTGACAGAAATGACAGTACTTGCAGCTTCTGTCTGTACTTTACAGACTGAGCACGTGACTTCCACCCCCACTCAGTCCCCGTCGCGTTCGACCCTCCGTCTCTGGTTCGCGATGGTGCCCCTGCTCCTCGGAATACTCATCGGCGCCCTCGCCATCAGCAGCGTCTCCACGGCGCTCCCGGCCATCCGCGGCGAGCTGGCACTCAGCGACACCGAGGGGCTCTGGCTGGCCGACGTCTATGCACTCTCCCTCGCCGCCACCCTCATCCTCGCTGCGCGGATCGGCGACGCCTTCGGGCGCAAGCGGATCGTGCTGATCGGTCTCGGCGGATTCGCCGTGCTCAACGCGGTGGGCGGATTCGCGCAGAGCGGTCTGCTGCTCATCGTGATCCGGGCGCTCCTCGGTGTGGCCGAGGCGTTCGTCGTCGCCGGGGTGGTCGCCACGATCGGGGCCAAGTATCACGCCAGGGAGCGGGTGCTCGCCTATGGGCTGTGGACCGCGACCTTCGGAGTGGGCAGCGCGCTCGGTCCCGTTCTCGGCGGACTCCTGGCGGAGGGTCCAGGGTGGCGCTGGCTGCTGCTGGGGAGCGTCCCGCTGGCGGCGCTCGCCGGAGTGCTGGCCGTGTGGCTGGTGCCCGACTCCCGCAGCTCGCGGACGCCGTCGTGGGATCTCCCGAGCATCGTCACGTCGGTCGTGGCCCTCGGCGCACTCGCCTTCGCACTGCATGAGGCGCTCGCCGCCCCCGTGCCGGCGGTGATCGCCGCGGTGGTCGCTGCCGGCAGCCTCGTGTACTTCATCCTGCGCCAGCGCCGACTGCCCGAACCGCTCATCGACATGCGCCTGTTCGCGATCCCCGGCTTCAGCCCCGCGATCACCCGCATCCTCGTCGCCAGCGGGGTGTCCTCGGCGTCCGTCCTGCTCGTCAGCCTGCATCTGCAGGACACGAGGGGCTGGACCGCGGCGGAGGCCGGCCTCGCGGTCCTGCCGCAGGCCGCCGCGATCGCCATCGGCGGGGTGATCGCCCCGATCGCGCTCCGCTGGCTGCGGACCGAGACCCTGACCGTGGGTGCGCTCCTGCTGCAGGCGGTCGGGATGCTGTGGCTGTTCACCGATCCCGAGGTCGTGGCGGCTCCGCTGGTGCTCGTCGGTCTGGGGTTCGGCATCGGTGCGACGCTCGCCGCGACGGCGCTGTTCGACGTCACCGTCGAAGACGACGCCGGACAGGTCGGAGCGATCCAGGAGGTCGGATTCGCCCTCGGCGGAGGTCTCGGCATCGCTGTGCTCGGAACGATCGCCGTCGTCGCGACGGGCGGTTTCGGCACGGCTGCGCTCGCCGCCGCGATCGTCGTGGTGGCGTCCGCCGTCGTGCCGCTCCTGCGTCGCAGGGTTCCTCGCCCCTCGAACAGCTGAGGGGGGCGGGTCAGCCTCGATCCTCCTCCAGGGTCGAGCGCGCGAGTCGCCGTGCGACGACGAACGGCTCGCTGAACGTCTCCATGCCGACCGTGACGATCGCGCCCTCGTAGAGCAGCATCATCGCCTTCGACATCAGCTCGGGTTCGGTGACCCCGGCCTCGCGGCACAGCTCGAGGAAGAGGTCGAGCAGCCACGCCTTCTGGCGCGACACCTCGGGGAAGACCGGGTGACCGTCGTGGCCGTCGCCGATCTCCGCCCGCGCGTTGATGGCGCTGCACCCTTTCGGGCTGTACTCGTCGGACCAGGTGATCGCGGCGTCGAACACGGCGAGCACCCGCTCGACCCCGGGTCCGGAGACGGATTCCAGGTGTCGTGCGACGTGGGCGCGCCAGAGGGCGTCGCGGTGCTGCAGGTAGGAGACGACCAGGGCCTCCTTCGACCCGAACCGGTCGTAGAGCGTCTTCTTCGTGACCCCGGCCGCCTCGGCGATCGTGTCGACGCCGACGGCGTGGATGCCGCGCTCGTAGAAGAGCCGGGACGCCGCGTCGAGCACGCGTGTGGCGCCCGGCGTGAGCGGGGCGAGTTCGGGTACCGGGACAGCCATGCCTCCACTATAGCCGTTGAGTAAACCGACCTGTATAGTCGCACAGATGAGTAAACAGATCGGTCTACTTCATGGCATGGTGACGGTTCTGGCGGCCGCGGCGTTCGTGGTGACCTGGAGCTCCGGATTCCTCGTGCCCGCGATCGCCGCCGACGCCGTCTCTCCCCTGACACTGCTCGTCTGGCGATTCGTGCCGCTGGCCGTGGTCCTGCTCGTGGCCGTCGCCGCCACAGGGGCAGCGCGAGGCGTGAGCCGGGCGGATCTCGGGCGGCAGGTGCTCATCGGCCTGTTCGCGCAGTTCGGGTACTGCGTGTCGGTCTACGCGGCGATCGCCGCGGGGGTCGCGACCGGAACGACCGCGCTGATCGATGCGGTGCAGCCGCTCATCGTCGCGGTCCTCGTCGGGCCGCTGCTCGGGTTGCGTGTGCGCGGTGCGCAGTGGCTCGGGCTCGTGGTCGGAGCCGGCGGTGTCCTGCTGGTGGTGCGGTCGCAGCTCGACGATTCAGAGGCGCACCCCGCCGCTTACGTCTGGCCCGCTCTCGCGATGGCGTGCCTGATCGTCGGCACCTTCCTACAACGGCGCTCGGCTCCGCGCACCGGAACCCTCCTGACCCTGGCCATCCACGTGACGGTGACGACCGTGGCGCTCGTGCCGATCACCGCGGTGTCCGGGGCTCTCGTTCCTCCGGCGTCGGTATCGTTCTGGCTGGCAGCAGGGTTCGCGGCCGCCTCTCCGACGCTCGCCGCGTACGGGCTGTACTGGTGGCTGCTCCGCCGGGTGGGCATCACAGCGCTCAACGCGCTGCTGTTCCTCGTCGCACCGACCACCGCGGCAGCGGGGGCGCTCCTCCTCGGCGAGCCGCTCACCGGCGTCACCCTCCTCGGATTCGGACTCTGCGCGGCGGGTGTCGCGGCCGTGCTGGTGAGCGAGACGCGAGGCGGGAGCGATGTGAGCGAGCCGGAGCCCGATGCTACGCTGGCGGCGGCAGCTGCGAGGAGTGACGACCCTCGGCCTCTCGGGGCGAGCGGCTCCCGCGCGTCCGGCGTATCGACGAGAGGCCGATGAGCGATCGGCGAAGGTGTGGTGGCACCGCGATCTAGCCCCCGCCCGCACCTCCAGGGCTTTCGCCACCTGGAGGAATCATGTCGCCATCCGACCCCGCCCGCACGCTCGCCACGGAACTCTCCACCATGCCCGATGGTGCCCGGATCACGCTCCTGGGTCACGTTCATCGGCGCAGGGAACTCGCCACCGTGTCGTTCCTGATCCTGCGCGACCGCACGGGGCTCGCGCAGATCGTGTTCCGACCCGAACAGCTGCCGGTGGATGGTCTGCCCGGTGAGGAGACGGTCGTGCGCATCGAAGGCACGGCCACCGCGAACGCCCATGCCCCCGGCGGGATCGAGGTGACGGCGCCGGAGATCACCCTGCTCTCCGAACCTGCGCGCACGCCGGTCGTCGAGCTCTGGCGTCCCACGCTCGACGCGGCGCTGCCGACCGTGCTCGACCATGCCGCCGTCACCTGGCGCCACCCTGCGCAGCGAGCGAAGTGGGAGCTGGCTGCGGCGAGCCTGCGCGGATTCCGTCGCACGCTCGACGCCGAGGGATTCACCGAGATCCAGACGCCGAAGCTCGTCGACTCCGTGACGGAGTCGGGGGCGAACGTGTTCCCGGTCGACTACTTCGGCTCGACCGCGTACCTCGCGCAGAGCCCGCAGTTCTTCAAGCAGCAACTCGTCGGCGTCTTCGAGCGCGTCTACGAGACAGGCCCGGTGTTCCGCGCGGAGCCGCACGACACGGTGAGGCACCTCGCCGAGTACGTGTCGCTCGACGCCGAGTTGGGCTTCATCGACGACCACCGCGACGTGCTCGCGCTGCTGCATCGGGTGCTGGCGGGCATGATCGACGGCATCCGCACCGAGAGCGGCGACGCCGTCGAGCGTCTCGACATCGCGCTCCCCGCGATCCCCGACGAGATCCCGGTGATCCACTTCCAGGACGCGCTTCGATGGGTCGGCGCCCCGGAAGACGAGCCCGACCTCGCGCCGGCGCACGAGCGCGCGCTGGGGGAGTGGGCGCGGGAGCGGTACGGCAGCGACGTGCTGGCCGTCGAGGGGTACCCGATGCGCAAACGCCCGTTCTACACGCACCCCCAGACCGACGACCCGCGCTGGAGCAACAGCTTCGACCTGATCTTCCGTGGGCTCGAACTCGTCACCGGCGGACAGCGACTGCACCGGCACTCCGACTACGTCGCCGCCATCGAGGCGCGCGGTGAGTCGCCCGATGCCTACGCCTCCTACCTCTCCGCGTTCGCGCACGGCATGCCCCCGCACGGCGGCTTCGCGATCGGGCTGGAGCGCTGGGTGTCGCGGCTCATCGAGGCGTCGAACATCCGGGAGGTGACGCTGTTCCCGCGCGACCTGCACCGGCTCACGCCCTGAGCGGTCACCGGGGGCTCGCTCCGTGAACTCGTGGTCGCGGTGCGCGATAGCATCTGTTCCATGACGATCAACCGCTCTGCATGGTGGTGGCTGCGATAGCAGCCGGTTGACGTATGTTCATGGGCTGCACGGCAGTTCGTGAACAGCACCCGTGAACTCCGTGCGGCTCCCGATTCAGGGAGAGACAGATGGATTCGTTCACCGCGACCGCACACCGTTCGACGGAGGTCGCCGACGTCGTGGCCCGGCATCCGGAGAGGTTCCGTGTGCTCACGGGGGAGCGTCCCACCGGGGCGCTGCACCTCGGGCACTACTTCGGCACGATCCGGGAGCGGGTACGGCTGCAGGATGCCGGGGTCGAGACGTTCCTCGTGCTCGCCGACTACCAGGTCATCACCGATCGGGATACGACGGCGCACGTGCGCGACAACGTGCACGGCGCCGTGCTCGACTACCTCGCCGCGGGGATCGATCCAGAGCGGACGACGATCTTCACGCACTCGTCGATCCCTGCGCTGAACCAGCTGCTGTTGCCGTTCCTCAGCCTCGTCACCGAAGCCGAACTGCACCGGAACCCCACGGTCAAGTCCGAGCTCGAGGCGTCGGGTCGCGCCCTGAGCGGGTTGCTGCTGACCTACCCGGTGCATCAGGCCGCCGACATCCTCTTCTGCAAGGGGAACCTGGTGCCGGTGGGGAAGGACAACCTGCCGCACGTGGAGATGACGCGGGTGATCGCCCGGAGGTTCAACGAACGCTACGGGGCGATCTTCCCCGTTCCGGATGCGCTGATCACCGCGACCCCAGAGGTTCCAGGGCTGGACGGTCGGAAGATGTCGAAGAGCTACGGCAACGCGATCGCCCTGTCGATGACCGCGGATGAGACGGTCGCCGTGATCCGACGCACGCGGACGGATCAGGATCGGCGGATCACGTTCGACCCGGAGCACCGGCCCGGCGTCTCGGCGCTGCTGTCGACGGCCGCTCTGTGCCTGGGCGCCGTGCCCGAGGAGCTGGCCGCTGCCGTCGGAGACGGTGGCAGCGGCGAGCTGAAGGCGCTGACCGCGACGGCGGTGAACGACTTCCTGGCGCCTCTGCGGGCTCGACGGCGAGAACTCGCGGCGGATGGGGACCTCGTGCGCTCCGTTCTGCAGCGCGGCAACGAGCACGCCCGTGCGATCGCGGACGTCACCCTCGACGAGGTGCGCGCGGCGATGGGGACCGTGTACTGACGCGGCGCCGGCAGCGGAGCGCAAGTCCGCTAAGGGCGGCGGGCCTCGATGAGGTGACGGGTCGAGTGCGCGACGAACGGTCCACCCTCCTGGATGAGGTCGTGCAGATCGCGGAGCCGGTCGAGATTGTCGTCGACGGTGAAGCCCGGCACCCACCAGATCACTTTGCGCAGCAGGTAGACGACGGCGGCGACGTCATGGATCTCGATGCGCAGGCGAGCGGTGCGCACATCGACGACCTGGAGACCGGCGGCCTCTGCGGCGGAGACCTCGTCGTCGGGATGACGACCCCGCCGCGCGTCGGGCTGCGGCCCCAGGAAGAACTCGATCAGCTCGAACGCGCTCGCCGGACCCACGTGCTGGGCGAAGTACGTGCCGCCGTGTGTCAGCACCCGGGCGATCTCCGACCACCAGATCGTCGCGGGGTGCCGGCTGGTCACCAGGTCGAAGGCCTCACTTGCGAAGGGGAGCGGTGGCTCATCGGGGTCGGCGACGACCACCACGCCACGAGGGTGGAGCAGCCGCGTCGCCCGGTCCACATTGGGAGGCCACGACTCTGTCGCCGCGGCGACAGGCGGGAACGAGGCGGCTTCGGCGAGCACCTCACCGCCGCCGGTCTGGATGTCGAGCGAGGCCGACGCTCCGGCGAGGCGGTCGGACAGCAGCCGGGCGTACCCCCAGGGCGGCCGTTCTTCGGTCGCCCGTCCGTCCAGCCACGCGAAGTCCCACCCTGTGACGTCTGCGGTGCGTCCGGCTTCGATCAGCGTCTCGAAGGATTCCGTCATGCGTCGATTCTCCCAGCCTCGCCTTCAGCGGGTGAGATGACGGGCTTCCTCTTCCCTTCGTCGCGGCGCTCCTGTCTACTGGTCGCGAATCGACCGGTGGGTGGGAAGGAAGATCGGCATGTATCGAAGCAACGGCAACTACGAGGCGTTCGCGCGGCCACGCAAGCCCGAGGGTGCTGACGACAAGACCGTATGGCTGGTCGGGGGAGGGCTCGCCGCGATGGCTGCGGCGATCTTCATGATCCGCGACGGCCGGATCGCCGGGGAGCGGATCACGATCCTCGAGGAACTCGGTCTTCCCGGTGGAGCGCTCGACGGCATCAAGTATCCGGAGAAGGGCTTCGTGATCCGTGGCGGGCGCGAGCTCGAGGACCACATGGAGTGCCTCTGGGACCTTTTCCGCTCGGTACCGTCTCTCGAGATCGAGGACGCCAGCGTGCTCGACGAGTTCTACTGGCTGAACAAGGATGACCCGAACTTCTCGCTCTGTCGGGTGACCGAGAAGCAGGGGCAGGATGCCCACACGAACAAGCTGTTCACGCTGTCGGAGAAGGCGCAGAAGGACATCATCGATGTGATTCTCGCCACGCGCGAGCAGATGGAGGGCAAGCGCATCGACGAGGTGTTCGGCGAGGACTTCCTCGCGAGCAACTTCTGGCTGTACTGGCGCACTATGTTCGCGTTCGAGGAGTGGCACTCCGCGCTGGAGATGAAGCTGTATCTGCACCGGTTCATGCATCACATCGGCGGGCTGCCGGATCTGTCCGCGCTCAAGTTCACCAAGTACAACCAGTACGAGTCGCTCGTGCTGCCGATGCAGAAGTTCCTCGACGATCACGGTGTGAAGTTCCGCTTCCACCACACGGTCACCGACGTGCGCTTCGACATCACGGACGACCGCAAGCAGGCCACGCGCATCGACTGGATCGCCGACGGAGAGGCGGGCGGGGTCGACCTCGGCCCCGACGACCTGTGTCTGATGACGATCGGCTCGCTCACCGAGAACTCCGACAACGGCGACCAGCACACGCCCGCGAAGCTCAAGGACGGTCCGGCTCCGGCGTGGGACTTCTGGAAGAAGGTCGCCGCGAAGTCGCCCGACTTCGGGCACCCCGAGGTGTTCTGCAACGACATCCCCAAGACCAAGTGGGAGTCGGCGACCGTCACCACGATCGACGAGCGCATCCCCGCCTACATCGAGCGGATCGCCCAGCGGGACCCGTTCTCCGGCAAGGTCGTCACGGGCGGCATCGTCACGGCGAAGGACTCCTCCTGGCTGCTGAGCTGGACGGTCAACCGGCAGCCGCATTTCAAGTCGCAGAAGCCGAACGAGATCGTGGTGTGGGTGTACGCGCTGTTCGTCGAGACGCCGGGCGACTTCGTCAAGAAGCCGATGCAGGACTGCACGGGTGAGGAGATCGCACAGGAGTGGCTGTACCACCTGGGGGTTCCTGTCGAAGACATCCCGGAACTGGCGGCGTCGGGGGCGAAGACGGTGCCGGTGATGATGCCGTATGTCACCTCGTTCTTCTTGCCGCGCAAGGCCGGAGATCGCCCGGAGGTCGTGCCGGAGGGCAGCGTGAACTTCGCGTTCCTCGGGCAGTTCGCCGAGACCACCCGTGACACGATCTTCACCACCGAGTACTCGGTGCGAACCGCGATGGAGGCGACCTACGAACTGCTCGACATCGAGCGCGGGGTGCCGGAGGTGTTCAACTCGACGTACGACATCCGCTATCTGCTGAAGGCGACCGCACGATTGCGCGATGGCGAAGCGGTGCACATCCCCGGTCCGAACTTCGTCAAGGGCAAGCTGCTCGACCGACTCGACAACACGCAGATGGGAGAGCTTCTGACCGACTTCGGTCTGATCCCGGAGCACGGCGGCACGACGAGGCGCGAGCGAGCGGATGACGCCGTCGAGTGAGGCGCGGGGGCGGCTCAGCCGGCTGCGACGTTCACGCCCGCTTGGACGAGTCGAGCGCGCAGGTCGTCGACTCCGTCGTAGTGATGGGTGTGCATCGAGAGCTTCTGCGCTCCGACGAGCTTGGAGGCCGAATCGTCGGTGAAGAAGACCTCGGTGGCGTCGACGCCGAGGTCTTCGAGCACGTGACGGAACGCGCGGGTGTCCGGCTTCGCGTGTCCGATCTCGGCCGAGTTGAAGATCGCGTCGAACCGGGATGTGAGTCCGGCTGCCGCGAGTTCGGCCGGGATCGTGTCCGTGCCGTTGGTGAGTACGGCGGTGCGGACTCCTGTCTCCCGGACGTCGTCGATCAGCTCCAGGACGCCGTCGTCGATCGCCGCGGGCTGCGCGCTCCACTCTTCGGCAGCAGCCGTCCCGACCCGCGCGCCGATACGGCGCACCCACTCGGCTCTCGTGATGCGGCCGGTCGTGACCTCGTCGATCAGCGGGCGGGCGAAGGCGATGCGCTCGATGTCTCCGGGGGCGAGATCGTAGCGGCGCTCGATCATCGCCGTGTTCCTGGCGTCGAAGTGCCGGATCACGCCATCGAGGTCGAACAGGACGACACGGATCATCCGACCATCCTCGCTCAATTGCCGCGCTCGGCCGTCCACAGAGGAGACTGTGTCTGGAAACCGCCGGTCCAGGGGGAGGAGAACGATGGTGTCCGTGTTCCCGCGCTCCGTCTCGGTGGTCATCCCCGTGCGCGACGACGCCCGGCTGCTCGAGGTGTGCCTCGCCGCTCTCGCGCGGCAGACCCGGCACGCCGACGAGATCGTCATCGTCGACAACGGCAGCAGCGATGACACGGTCGACGTGGCCGAGAGGTTCGGCGCGCGGGTGGTGAGCGAGCCGATCCCGGGGATACCCCGAGCATCGGCGGCCGGTTATGACGCAGCCACGGGCGACATCATCGCGAGGCTCGACGCCGACTCCCGCCCCCACCCTGACTGGCTGGAGCGTATCGAGCGGACTTTCCGTGAGCGCCCGGACGTCGACTTCCTCACCGGCGACCCGCGCTTCTACGGATCGACGCGGCTCGTGCACTGGATGGGGGAGCACCTATACATCGGCGGCATGTACGCGACCATGGCGCCCGTCCTCGGGCATGCGCCGCTTTACGGGTCGAACATGGCGATGCGCGCCGCGGTCTGGCGCACGCTGAGCGCCGAGGTGCACCGCGAGGAGACCAACATCCACGATGATTTCGATCTGTCGTTCCACGTGCGGCCGGAGATGACGGTGCTGCGGGACCGTGACCTCGTCGTCGAGGTGTCGGCCCGACCGTTCCAGGATTGGGCGTCGCTCCGGCGGCGGTTGAGCTACGTCGTGCCCACCGTGCGCCTGCATCTGTCGCCGGAGTCGTTGCGCCTTCGACGGCAGGCGCGTCGCGAGGTCGACCGATCGGGTGGATCGTCCGTCGGCCGGTGAAGCGGGCGGTGACGCGTGCGGCGAGTCAGTCGCGCGCGCGGGAGTACAGATCGAGCAGGTCGGCGGTGAGCTGATGCGGTGTCGTCTCGCTCGGGCTGTGCCCCGTCGCATACGCGCGGAACTCCGCGTCGATGTCGTGCGCGTACCGTTCATGCGCGGCCAGGGGCCACAGGTCGTGCGAGCCCGCGACGACGAGCTTGGGCACGGGCAGCGCCCGCACGCGGTCGCGCAAGTCGGGCGCGACCATCATGAGTCCCACGATCTCGTCGACACTCCGACGGCTCGTCAGGGCGAACCGTGAGCGCACGAACTCGAGTCGCCGCGGAGGGACGCGGTTCTTGTTCGTCACGATCCCCCAGATCATGAGTCCAGCGCCGCGCCGAGGACTCGCGATGGGTGCCAGCGGCCCCAGCCACTTCATGCTCGCGAACACGTTGCCGGAACCGGGGGGAGTGGTGAGCAGGGTGAGGGATCGGACGAGGTCAGGACGGCGGACGGCGACGACTTGGGCGATCGTGCCGGCGAAGGAGTACCCCAGCAGGTGCGCTCGAGTCCCTGCCTCGAGGAAGGCGATCAGATCGCCCGTGAACAGCTCATAGGTGTACCTCGCATTCGCACCGGCGGCGTGCGACTCGTACTGCCCCGCCAGGTCGAACGACTGCACGAAGTACCCCGCCTCCGCCAGCAGGGGGAGCATCAGGGCGAAGTCCTCCTTCGATCCCGTCGCTCCCGGCACCAGCACCACGCGCGGATTCGCGGGGTCGCCGAGGGAGATCACCGACAAGTCTCCGCTCGGTGCGGAGAACGTCGACCGCTGCGAGCCCGCAGGTGGCACCGTCCAATCGACGTCGCCGATGGCCGCGTCGAGGTCTGCCGGGGCACCGAGCGCCCGCCCACTCCTCGAATCCGTCGACACGCTCACAAGGTACTCCCCGGCGTGTTCGCGGGGGAGGTGCGCTCGCCGCAGCGTCGCATACGCCTTTAGTTGCACTTTGGCAACTAAAGGCGTATGGTTGACCTCGATCAACTTTCTACGCAGGAGCGTTACCCCGTGACACAGACCCCCATCCCCGCTTCCGAGACACGCTCGGCTCGCGAGGTCTTCACCGCGATCTCCGGCCTCGTCGTCGGCATGTTCGTCGCCGTGCTCTCCGGCACGGTCGTGTCGACCTCGATGCCCGTCATCATCGCCGACCTCGGCGGCACCCAGTCCCAGTACACCTGGGTCATCACCGCGAGTCTTCTCGCCACCGCCGTCTCGACCCCGATCTGGGGCAAGCTGGCCGACCTTGTGGACCGCAAGGTGCTCGTCCAGATCTCCCTCATCCTCTTCACGGTCGGAACCGTGATCGCCGGCTTCTCGACCGACACGAACATGCTCATCGCCGTTCGCGTCATCCAGGGCATCGGCGTGGGCGGCCTCATGTCGCTCGTGATGATCGCCGTCGCGCTCATCATCTCCCCGCGCGAGCGCGGCAAGTACATGGGCGTCGTCGGCGGCATCATGGCCCTCGGCACGATCGGCGGCCCGCTGCTCGGCGGACTCCTCACCGACGTGTGGGGCTGGCGCTCCAACTTCTTCGTCGGCGTGCCGTTCGCGATCCTCGCCCTCGTGCTGCTGCAGTTCACGCTGCACCTGCCGAAGCCGCAGCGTGACACCAAGGTGTCGATCGACTACTTCGGCATCGTGCTGCTTGCGGTCGGCGTCTCGACCCTGCTCATCTGGGTCTCCATGGGCGGCAACCAGTTCGACTGGGACTCCTCGACGAGCATCATGCTCATCGTCACCGCGGCGGTCGCGATCGCGGCGTTCATCACGGTCGAGTTCTTCGTCAAGGAACCGATCGTGCCGATGTCGCTGTTCCGCAACCGCACCTTCACCCTGTCGGTCATCGCCTCGATCGCGATCGGCGTCTCGATGTTCGCCACCTCGGTGTTCCTCGCGCAGTACTTCCAGCTCGCCCGCGGTGCCACGCCCACCGAGTCCGGCCTCATGACCATCCCGATGATCATCGGCCAGATGGGTGCGTCGATCATCATCGGACAGCTCGTCAGCCGTTTCGGCAAGTGGAAGGGCTGGATGCTCACGGGCTCGGTCCTCGCCACCATCGGCGTCAGCCTGATGGCCACCCTGCGCTACGACACGCCGTTCCCGCTCGTCGCCGTCTACATGTTCGTGCTCGGTGCCGGACTCGGCATGGTCATGCAGAACCTCACGCTGATCGTGCAGAACGACACTGCGCCGCAGCAGCTGGGCGCTGCGTCGTCGAACGTGAACTTCTTCCGCACGATCGCCGGCACGATCGGCGTCACCGTGATGGGGTCGCTGCTGTCCACGAGCGTCGCGAACTACATCACCGATGCGCTCGACGGTTTCGTGCCGACGACACCTGCCGAGATCGAGGCGCTCAAGCACCTCGCCTCCGGAGACGTGCCGAAGGTCGGCCAGCTGCCCGACACCATCCGCGCGATGGTCGAGGGTGCATACGGGCACGGCATCGCGGATGCGTTCATCATCGCGATTCCGCTCGCCGTGATCGCCATCATCGCGATCGCGTTCATCAAGAACAAGCCGCTGTCGACGAAGAACGCCGCGGAGCAGATGCTCGAGCAGGCCGAGGAATCGGTGATCGAGGTCTCCGAGGCCGAGGTCGGCGCGTCACTCGCCACCGGATCCATCCGGATCGACGGCGCGGAGTCGGCGTCCCCCACCACCGGGTCGGTACGCGTGCTCGAGCGCGAAGATCGGGACCAGGAGCGCTGAGATGCTCGCCCCCGGAGCGGTGGAGTCGGCGGACGTCGACAGTGCGCTCGGTGACCTCCAGGCGCATCTGAACCTCATCTTCGCGAGGACCCGGTCGCTGTGGAGGGAGTCTGCGGCCCGGGTCCACCCGGAGTTGCAGGTGGCCGGCTACAAGCTGCTCACCTTCATCGACCGGGCGGGAACCGCGAATGCGCACGAGATCGCGGAGCGGTTCGAGATGGACAAGTCGGTCATCAGCCGGCAGGTGCGGATGCTGGAGGAGCTCGGGCTGCTCGAGTCCCGCCCTGATGAGCGGGATGGGCGCCTCCGGGTGCTGAGCGCGACCCCCGTGGCATGCACCGCGCTGGCCGAGGTCCGCCGCGAGTACGGCACCCGCCTTCAGGCCGTGATCGACGAGTTGACTCCCGAGGAGATCCGGGCGGCGTCCAAGGCCTTCCGGTTGCTCGCCGAAGTCTGAGGCGAAGTCTGAGCCGAGGCCCCGCTGTCACGATCGACAGCGGGGCTTCGCCGTACACTGGCGAGCATGAGCGCCTCTCCCGACGCCCCTGCCGATCGCCCTGCATCCGCCTCGACGACGGATCGGCTCGGCGACGAAGATCTCGATCAGGCCGTCACCAGGGTCGAGCAGGAGCTGGGCCGTCTGTTCGCGCGGATCCGCATCGGCTGGCGCGAGGCGGCGGCGACCGTCCACCCCGATCTGCAGCCCCTGGGATATCAGGTCCTCACCTCCATCGCGACGGGCAAGGCGACCTCGGCTGGTGCGATCATCGAGCGCCTGCAGACCGACAAGTCCGCGGTGAGTCGTCAGGTGCGCCAGCTCGAACAGCTGGGACTCGTCGAGAGCGTGCCGGACCCGGACGACCGCAGGGCTCGCGTCCTCGTCGCGACCGATCTCGCCCAGGAGCGCGTGGCCCTCGCCCGCTCGCAGTATGAAGGACGCATCGGAGAGCGGCTGCGCAACTGGACCGCGGCCGACCTCGACCACTTCGCCGACCTGCTCGCCGGGCTCGGGGGCGGAGAGGCACCGTCGGCGAGGTGAGACGGCCGGCGAGGTGAGATGCCGCAGGGAATACAGCGCTCCGCCCGTGCCTTGTCTCCCACTGTGACTCTCTACGAACCCGCCCTCTTCGGCGCCCTGCAGCTGTCCAACCGCGTCGTGATGGCGCCCCTCACGCGCACCCGCGCAGACGACGAGGGTGTGCCGACCGAGACCATGGCGGAGTACTACCGCCAGCGTGCGGGGCAGGGCCTGATCATCTCCGAAGGCACCTGGCCGGCTGCGGAGGGCAAGTCGTACCCTGGTCAGCCCGGCATCGTCACCCCGGCGCAGATCGACGGATGGAAGCAGATCGCCGACGCCGTGCACGACGAGGGCGGAACCATCGTCATGCAGCTCATGCACGGGGGACGCGTGGGGCACCCCGCGATCTCGGGCGAGGCGCGCGTCGTGGCCCCGAGCGCGCTCGCCGCCCCCGGACAGACGCGCACGCCGCAGGGCAAGGCCGATCTCCCGGTCGCGCATGCGCTCACCCTCGAGGAGATCCCCGTCGTCGTCGAGCAGTTCGCCCAGGCGGCGCGCGACGCGATCGCCGCGGGCTTCGACGGCGTCGAGGTGCACGGTGCGAACGGGTACCTCGTGCACGAGTTCCTGTCTCCGGTGTCGAACACGCGTGACGACGGCTACGGCGGATCACCCGCGAACCGGGCACGCTTCGCGATCGAGGTCACGGAGGCCGTCGCTGCGGCGATCGGAGCCGATCGCACCGGCATCCGCCTTTCGCCGCAGCACAACATCCAGGGTGTGCTGGAAGAGGACGCCGCAGACGTCCACGCGACCTACACCGCGGTCGCCGAAGGGCTCGCACCTCTCGGTCTCGCGTTCGTCGACGTGCTCCACGTAGACCCCGCCGGCGAGCTCGTGCAGCACATCCGCCGCACGGCCGGTGCGCCGCTGATCGTCAACACCGGCTTCGGGATCGACACGACCAGGGATGCCGCCGAGAGCCTCGTGGACGACGGGTGGGCGGATGCCGTCGCCGCCGGCCGTCCCGTGATCGCCAACCCCGACCTGGTGGAGCGCTGGACCCAGGGGGCCGAGCTCAACCCTCCGCGCCCCGAGCTGTTCTACGGTCGCACGGCCGAGGGGTACACCGACTACCCGTCGCTGGAGTCGGTCCGCGCCGGAGTCTGAGGCGGCGCGCTCGCCTCAGAGCACGATGTCCTTCGCCGTGTCGAGGGGCAGCCATCCCGTCTCACGGGCGCCCGGTCGCGCGAGCACGTCGGCCTCGGTCAGTGCGCCGAGGTCGACGCCGGTGAGGGCGGCGATGTCGATGATCGGCACCTGGAACGTGCGGAAGCCGCCGAGCAGCGGGACGGCTTTCTGCTCCTCGCGGGTGTCGACCAGGTCGGACTGATCGAGGACGAAGCCGGCTGCGGCGAGCCCATCCGGTCCTCGCCAGGCCGCCACCTTCCAGAACCGGAGCGGCACTCGGATGCCGCGGTAGGGAGGGTCGCTGTCCTCGAGCACCGGCGCGGTGAACACCGACACCCGCTGGTCGGTGCTCTCCGCATAGGCGAGCACGTGATCCTCCAGGCCGAGCCAGAGCTCCTTGGACTGGTTGAACCCGGCCGCCTGCGGAGCCGCGTTCGGGTAGAAGAAGGTCGCTTCGCTGGCCGCGCGGGCGGGGGCGGGCGGTCCCCAGCCCGGATCGCGTCGGCGCACGAGGTGTCCGCGGTCGAGATCGTTGCGGGCGTACACCTCGGGCCCGGTCTGCTCGTCGGGCCGCAGGCGTTCGTCCAGCCGCCAGTCGCCGGTGCGGGGGAGGCTCTGCAACGTGGCGCCGTCGATGTTCACGGCCGTGACCGCTGCCAGGCGCCGCTCAGGGTCGAGCAGCACCGTGAACCGGGGGTAAGGGAGTGTGCGCACGTCGTGCGCAGGGCGCGGGAGGGGGAGGGGCGTCCCGAGGAACTCCGCGTCGTAGCCGTCGCTCATGGTCCCATCGTGCACCGGGCCTCCGACGCGCACCCGTTCGATCTCGAAAACAACGGGTCGAGTTTTGACATAGGTCAAACGATCCCCTACGGTCGAAGCATGGCTCAGGCACCCGATCGTGAAGAAGTCTCGGAGGCGATCGTGGGCTCGACCGCTGCGGAGATCTCCGAGAGCGTGCGCGACCTCGTCGAGCGCGGGGCCTATGCTCCGGGCGATCAGCTGCCGCCCGTGCGTTCCCTCGCGGCCCGCCTCGGCGTGAACCGGAACACGGTGCTGGCCGCCTATCGATCGCTGGTCACCGCGCGCATCGCCGCCACGGGCGGTCGCACCGGGACCACCGTGCTCGGGCCGGCGGAGAATCATGACGAGGGGTTCACCCCGGGCTCGGTGCTGCGCGACATCGGCAGCGGCAACCCCGATGCCGCGCGTCTTCCCGACCTCGCGGCCGCGTTCGCCACGGTCACCCCGGGGCACGTGCTCTACGGCGAATCGGTGATAGACCCCGACCTGGCCGAATGGGCGACCGACTGGATCGCCGCCGATCACCCGCGTCCGTTCCGGCTGTCGATCACCGCAGGAGCGGTGGACGCCGTCGAGCGTCTCCTCGCGCAGACGCTCGTGCAGGGCGACCGGGTCGGCCTCGAGGATCCGTGCTTCCTCTCCAGCATCCATACGGCGCGGCTCGCCGGATATGTGCCGGTCGCCATCCCGGTCGATCGCGAGGGCATGACCGTCGCGGGCCTGAGGGCTGCACTCGAGAGCGGTGCGCGCGCGATCGTCTGCACCCCTCGCGCGCACAACCCCACGGGCGTCGGCACCAGCGCGACCAGGGCTCTCGCGCTGCGCGAAGTCCTCGCCGACCATCCTCATGTCCTGGTCATCGAAGACGACCACTTCTCGCTGCTCGACCCCACGCCCTACGCCAGCATCATCGCGCCGACGCAGCAGCGATGGGCGCTGGTGCGTTCGGTGTCGAAGTTCCTGGGGCCGGACATGCGCCTGGCGGTCACGGCATCCGATCCGGTGACCGCGCGACGTCTCGCGTTGCGGCTCAGCCCCGGAACGATGTGGGTGAGTCATGTGATGCAGCGGCTTGCGGCAGCGATGCTGCGCGATGACGAGGTGCAGCGGTCGATCGTCGCAGCGGGCGAGCACTATGCCGGACGGAACGAGGCCTTCGTGTCGAAGCTCGATGCGCGCGGAGTCCAGGCGCAGGCGGACAGTGGCCTCAACGTGTGGGTCGATGTCCGCGACGATGCGACCAAGGTCGGTCGACGTCTCGCGTCGCGCGGGTGGCTCGTGCGGCCCGGCTCCGAGTTCGCCCTGGACACCGAGAGCGCGCAGGGCTCCACGTATCTCCGTCTGACCGTGCACGCCCTCGATGATGCCGAGGCTCAGCGACTCGTGGACGATCTCGTGGCTGTGGCCGGCGGGTCGCACTCGTCCGGAGCGGACGCATGATGGCCGGCCGGCCTCGGGGCGCCGAATCGCGCATCGGCCGCTCTTCGCGCCTGGAAGGTGTGCTGTACGACCTGCGTGGCCCGGTCGCCGACCGGGCGGCCGAGCTGGAGAAGCGCGGGGAGTCCATCCTCCGTCTCAACATCGGCAACCCGGCACCGTTCGGGTTCGATGCTCCTCCGGCCATCGTCGAGGCGCTCCGCTCAGCCCTGCCCCATGCGCACGGCTACTCCGAGTCCGCGGGGCTTCCGGAGACGCGCGAGGCGATCAGCGCGCACTATGCCCTCCGCCCGGGCTTCCCCGCGCTTGCCATCGATGACATCACCGTCGGCAACGGTGTCTCGGAACTCGTTGGCCTCACGCTGCAGGCGTTGCTCGAGCCCGGCGACGAGGTGCTGATCCCGAGTCCCGACTACCCGCTGTGGACGGCATCGACGGTGCTGGCCGGTGGGCGGGCGGTGCACTACCCGTGCATCGAAGCCGAGGGGTGGGCGCCGGACCTCGCGGCGATGGAGGCGTCGATCGGTCCTCGGACTGCGGCCATCGTCGTGATCAACCCGAACAACCCGACCGGCGCGGTGTACGGGCGACAGGTTCTCGAGCAGATCGCCGAGCTCGCGCGGCGGCATGGCCTGCTGCTGCTCTCCGACGAGATCTACGACCGCGTCGTCTACCCGGGGTTCGAGCACGTCTCAACTGCACAGGTCGCTCCTGACGTGCCCTGCGTCACCTTCGCGGGACTCTCGAAGACGCACCGGGTCGCGGGGTATCGCGCCGCGTGGATGACCGCGACCGGATTCCACTCCGACGATCCCTTCCTCTCCGGGGTGCGTCTGCTCGCCTCGATGCGCATGTGCGCCTCCGTTCCGGCGCAGCACGCGATCACCGCGGCGCTGACCCATGATGCCTCGCTCGACGAGCTGGTCGCGCAGGACGGACGGCTCACGCGGCAGCGGGATGCCGCACTCGACGCACTCGGCGGGATTGCCGGGTTGGACGTGCAGGTGGCGGGCGGGGGACTGTACCTGTTCCCCCGCCTCGACCCGGAGGTGCACGGCATCGTCGACGACGAGCGGCTGGTGCTGGACTTCCTCGACGCCGAGCGGATCCTCCTCGTGCATGGGCGGGCCTTCAATCTGCAGACTCCCGATCACCTCCGCATCGCCTTCCTCCCGGAGGCCGATGTGCTCACCGATGCACTCCGACGTCTCGGTGCCTTCCTGGACGGGTACTCACCGCCTCAGCGCTGAGCTCGTCCGACCCGGTGGAGTGACCGAGTGGCCAGGTCGCGGTCCGCAAGACCGTGCACGCAGGTTCGATTCCTGCCTCCACCTCTCAACGGCCCGGCGCCGGAACGCACACCCTCAGGCGGCCAGCGTCAGCCACGTCCTCGGCGAGTGTCCGATGCGCTGGGCGAAGACCCGAGAAAAGGCGGAGGAGCTCGCGTAGCCGAGCTGCGCCGCGACCGCGCTCACCGACATGCCGCCACGCAGCTGCTCCTGTGCGATCGTGAGCCGCCACTCGGTGAGGTAGTCGCCGGGCGAGCGTCCGAGCACCTCCTTGAATCGCGCGGCGAACGCGCTGCGCGACATGTTCGCCGTGCGGGCGAGGGACTCCAGGCTCCACGCTTCCCCCGGTTCCTCGTGCATGGCGACGAGCGCGGGGGCGAGCCGCTCGTCGGCGAGGCCGGGGATGAGCCCCGGTGCGAGGTCGAGCTGCTCTGCGTGATCGAGCATCCATCGAAGCAGCTGGATGAGCACGACCTCGAACATGCGGTCCGCCACCAGCGGGCGTCCGCACCGCACATTGTCGACCTCAGAGAACATCAGGTCGAGTGCGGGGCCGAGAGTCTCGACCTCATCGAGGGGCAGCACGATCGACGATGGCAGTGTGCGGACCAGCGGGTGGGTCGCGCCGTCGTCGAAATCGAGAGTCGCGCAGGCGAAGTCGGACTCCTCGGTCGGCGCGTTCAGGAACGAGTGGTCGACCGGCCGCGGGAAGAACAGCAGGCTCGGCCGTGAGATGAGCGCGCGCTCGCTGCTGCCGTCGGCCCGACGATGCGTCACCTCCATCTCGCCTCGTCGCAGCACGTGCAGGAAACCGTGTCCACCGCTCGCCGGGAACACCGTCGTGCCGCACAGCGGCCCGTTGTGGAACAGCCGCGTGCGCACGCGGAACCGCTCGAGGAGGGGAGAGAGGCGATCGATATCGGACACGCTCCCAGTATCCGGGACGATATGTCATGAAAGCAAGACGTTATGGTGCGCATCGTCCGGTCATTGTCGAAAGACTGGAGTCGGCTCGGATCCGGGCCGACTCGACAATCGAAGGAGCATCCCGTGCCCAACGTCCCTCTCATCGACCGCGACAACGCCACCGGAAACGTCAAGGAACAGCTTGATCAGATCGCCGGCGCCTTCGGGGCCGTGCCCGCGATGTTCCGCGCCGTCGCCAACTCTCCCGCGGCTCTCACCAGCATGTGGGGGGCGTTCGGCGCCTTCGGCGGCGGCTCGCTCGGTCCGGCCATCGGCGAGCAGATCGCCGTGGCCGTCGCCGACCGGAACTCCTGCCAGTACTGCCTCGCCGCGCACACCGCCCTCGGCAAGAAGGCGGGCCTCAGCCGTGAGGCCCTCACCGCCGCGCAGAGCGGCGAGTCCGACGACCCGCGCACGGCGGCGCTGCTCGCGTTCGCGCTCAAGCTGGTGGAGGAGCGCGGTCAGGTGTCGTCGGCGGATGTCGACGCGGTGCGCGCGCAGGGGTGGACCGACGAGCAGATCGTCGAGACGATCGCCCAGGTCGCGCTGAACCTGTTCACGAACTACGTGAACATCGCTCTCGACGTCCCGATCGACTTCCCGAGCGTGGCTCTTCGTCGCGCGAGCTGAGCGCTGTCGCAGAAGAAGGGGCCGGGTCCGCAGGGACCCGGCCCCTTCGTCGTCGTCGCGGTCAGGCGGTGGGAGCGGGCAGTTCGACGGAATCCAACCATGTCGCGATGGCGGAACGGGCTGCCCTCTCGAGTTCCGGTCCGTAGGCTCTGGCGTCCTCGCGGATGATGCGCGGGTCGATGCCGTTGTGATGCAGCTCGTGCGCGTGGCCGATCAGCCAGCTCCCGATCGCGCGGTGGTCGGCCTCGAGGTGGAACTGCAGGGCGAGCACGGTGCCCGTGCTGAACGCCTGGTTCGGGAACCCGGGGGTGGACGCCAGCCGGCGAGATCCGGCCGGGATCGTGAACGCGTCTCCGTGCCAGTGCAGCACGGGCATGCCGTCGAGTGCGCGCAGCGGTGAATCGAGGCCGTCCTCGGTCAGATCGAGCGGTGCGTAGCCGATCTCGACCTGACCGGTCGCGTGCACCTGCGCCCCCAGCGCGTCGGCGATCAGCTGTGCTCCGAGGCATACCCCCAGCAGCGGCCTGCCGGAGCGGAGCCGATGGGCGACGGCCTCCTTCGAGGCGTGCAGGAGCGGATACCCATCGGCGTCGTGCACGCCGATCGGGCCGCCCAGCACGATCATGAGATCGGCGTCGTCCACGCGTTCGATGTCGATGGCCTCGGTGCCGAGGTCGACGTACTCCACACGAAAGCCGCGTTCGCGCAGGAGAGGCCCGAGGATGCCGAGGTCTTCGAAGTGCACGTGGCGGAACGCGAGCGCCGTGCGCTCGCGCGGCTCGGGAATCGTCATGCGGACAGCCTTTCTGCGACGTACTCGGTCAGCTCGGTGAGACGGTGCGAGTATCCCCACTCGTCGTCGTACCAGGCGGAGATCTTCACCTGCGAGCCGATCACGCGGATCAGACCGGCGTCGAGGATCGAGGAATGCGGATCGATCACGGTGCCGGCGACCGCGATCTCATCGTCGGCGCAGCGCAGGATCCCCTTGAGCGGGCCCTCCGCGGCCGTCTCGTAGGCGGTCCTGACCTCATCGGCGGTGACCGGTCGGGACGCCGTGACCGTGAGATGCGTGATCGAACCGCTGATGGCCGGCACCTGCAGGGTGTAGCTGTCGAGTCGGCCGTCGTCGAGCTCGGGCAGGACGCGACCGATCGCGGACGCGGCTCCTCCACTGCGCGGCGTGATCTTTCCGCCCTTCGCCTCCTTCCCCATCACGGACCGCGGGTCCGCGTGGGGGGCGTCCTGCACCTGGAGGTCGGATGACTCGGCACGGATGGTCGTCATCAGTCCGGAGTCGATGCCGAACGCCTCGTGGAAGACCTTGGCGACCGGGGCCAGGCAGTTGGTCGTGCAGGACGCGCTGGAGATGACGTGGTGTCGGGCCGGGTCGTAGGTGTGCTCGTTGACGCCGAGCATGATGGTGCCGTCGTCGTCCGGAGTCGGAACCGTCGTGATCACCTTCTTCGCGCCGGCCGTCAGGTGCGTGCGTGCGTCGTCGGCCCCGGCAACGGACGCCGTCGCCTCGATGACGATGTCGACTCCGAGCTCACGCCAGGGCAGCCGCAACGGATCGCGCTCGGAGAGCATGCGGACCGCGTGTCCGTTGAGGAAGAGGTGGTCGTCGTCGTACCGCACGCCGCGCGTCGACGGCCCACTGCTGCCGTCGCTGCGCAGGAGGAGATCCGCGATGGCGCGTGGCCCCCGCGGGTCGTTCACGGCGACGAGGTCGAGCTCCGATCGACGCGCGAGCAGAAGTCGGAGCTGATTGCGGCCGATTCGGCCCAGTCCGTTGATGGCGATTCTCTTAGGCATTGGTGTCCCCTCCGCGGCGCGGTCCCCCCGTGCCGGTGCTAGCTTTGGCCTATGCCAAAATTATCACACGTGCGCAGCGGGGATTCCTGGGAGTTCGGACCGGCCGGACTGCTGTTCGACTGCGATGGCGTCCTCGTGGACTCGGTCCTGGGCGCAGCGCCCGCCTGGGATGCCTGGGCCCGCCGGCATGCTCCCTCCTTCGACTTCCTGCGCGATGCGCCGCACGGCATGCGGCCGAGCGAGGTCGTGGCCGGCCTGGTGGGGCGGGAGGCCGCGGAAGAGGCCACGGCGGAACTGGTCGCGCTGGAGGTCGAGGCGGCCGTGCACACCCGGGAGGTCGGAGGAGCGTCGCGGCTGGTGGGTGCGCTTCCGCGCGACCGCTGGGCGGTGGTGACGAGCAGCAACCGCGCCGTGGCTCTGGCGCGGCTGCGCAGCTCCGGTATCGCGCTTCCACCGGCGTTGGTCGCGGCGGAAGACGTTCCCCGGGGGAAGCCGGAACCCGACCCCTATCTTCTCGGCGCCTACCTGCTGGCGCGCCGCGCTGAGGACTGCATCGTGTTCGAGGACTCCGTGCCGGGGATCCGCTCGGCGCGCGCGGCGGGTGCCGGGTTCGTCGTCGGGGTCGGAGCGGCGTCGTCGGGAGGCGACCCCGACCTGGTCGTGCCCGACCTCCACCGCGTGCGCTGGCGGGAGGGCGCACTCGTCATCGACGCGACCGGTGCACCCGGCTGAGTCGTCAGGCGAGTGTCGCCAGTGCTCGGTCGATCACGTCCACCGCGACCTCGATCTGATCGTCGGTGGTCGTGAGAGTAGGCAGGAATCGGATGACGTTCGCGTCGCTGCCGGCCGTCAGCAGCAGGATGCCGTGCTGGGCCGCGTAGGCCGCGATCGCGGAGGCGGCTCCCGCGGCGGGGTGCGAGGTGGCGGGATCGGTGAGTTCGAAGGCGTACATGGCGCCGATCCCGCGCACATCCCCGATCAAGGGGTGGCGCGAGCCGAGCTTGGTGAGGTGCTGCCGGAGGCTGCCTCCGATGCGCAGGGCTTCCGCGAAGAAGGGGCCGTGCTCGAGCTCATCGAACACGGCCAGGGCCGCGGCGATGGAGACGGGGTTGCCGCCGAAGGTTCCGCCCAGGCCGCCGGGGTCGGGGGCGTCCATGATGTCGGCGCGCCCGGTGACGCCAGCGAGCGGGAGTCCTGCCGCGATGCCCTTGGCCGTGAGGACGAGGTCGGGGACGACGTCGAAGTGCTCGCTCGCGAACCACGTCCCCGTGCGTCCGAGCCCGGTCTGGATCTCGTCCGCGATGAACACCACACCGTTGCGCGTGCACCAGTCCTGCAGTGCGGGCAGATAGCCGTCGGCGGGGACCACGAACCCGCCCTCGCCCTGGATCGGCTCTGCGATGACGGCGGCCAGGTCGGAGGTGCCGATGCGCTGCTCGAGGTGGGCGATCGTGCGCTCCGCCGCCTGCTCCCCGGAGAGGCCGTCCCGGTACGGGTAGGAGTTGGGCACGCGGTGGATGTCGGACGAGAAGGGGCCGAATCCGGTGCCGTACGCGGCCTTGTGGTTCATGGCGAGCGTGAGGTTGGTGCGTCCGTGGAAGGCATGGTCGAGGGCGGCGACCGCGCGCCTGCCGGTGTGCCGTCGAGCGATCTTGACCGCGTTCTCGACGGCCTCCGCGCCCGAGTTCACGAACACCGAGCGCTTCTCGTGATCGCCGGGGGTCTTCTCGGAGAGGCGCTCGGCCAGCCTGACGTACCCCTCGTAGGGCGTGACGGTGAAGAGCGTGTGCGTCACCTGCTCGAGCTGCGCGGCGGCGGCCGCGACGGCGGCGGGATTCCCGTGTCCGATCGTGGTGACGCCGATGCCGCTGCCGAGGTCGAGGAGGCGATTGCCGTCCACGTCGGTGACCCAGGGGCCGTCCGCGTGCGCGATGTACACCGGCAGCACGCTGCCGACTCCCCGGGCGACGGTCTGCCTGCGTCGCTCGTGGAGGGCTCGACTGCGCGGTCCCGGCACATCGGTCAGCAGCAACGGGGCGGAGGAGTGATCGGGAAGCACGCGGGGCGCAGACATGGGGGCTCCTTTGGTGAGCAGCGGTGAGCGGCGGACATCGCCGACGAAACGGCCTAAGACTATGTTAGTGTTTGACCTATGTCAAAGTTGGATGCACCGATCGGCGCCGACGAGCGCTACCCCACGGCGGTCACCGTCGACGACTTCCGGCATAACCTCGCGAGCGTCGAATCGCGCATCGCCGAGGCAGCGCGGCGGGCGGGGCGCGATCCGCGTGAGGTGACCCTGCTCCCGGTGAGCAAGACGGTCCCGACCGAGCGCGTCCGCGTCGCGATCCGCTCGGGCATGCGGCTGCTGGGCGAGAACAAGGTGCAGGAGGCAGTGCGCAAGAACGGGGAGACCGCCGACCTCGATGTGTCGTGGTCGATCATCGGGCACCTGCAGACCAACAAGGCCAGAGATGTGGCCGCGTTCGCCACCGAGTTCCAGGCTCTCGATCGGTTGCGGGTGGCCGAGGCGCTCGACCGACGTCTGCAGGCCGCCGGCCGCAGCCTCGACGTCTTCGTGCAGGTGAACACCTCGGCCGAGGATTCCAAGTTCGGGATGCCACCGGAGGAGCTTCCCGCGTTCCTGGAGGCACTGCCCTCCTATGGGACGCTCCGCGTGCGGGGACTGATGACCCTCGCCATCCTCACCCCGGACGACGCCAGGGTGCGCGAGTGCTTCTCGCTGCTGCGCACGCTGCGGGACCAGGCCAGACAAGACGCGCCCGACCTCATCGGGGCGGGCGAGCTGTCGATGGGGATGTCCGGGGACTACGAGATCGCCGTCGAGGAGGGCGCCACGTGCGTGCGCGTCGGACAGGCGATCTTCGGTGCCCGCGCGCTGCCCGACAGTCACTACTGGCCGGAAGGCTGACGACACGTGCTGCGGACCGTTCGCGCCTACCTCGAACTGACCAAACCCCGCATCCTGGAACTCCTCCTCGTCACCACGATCCCCGTCATGGTGTTCGCCGCCGACGGACGGCCCGACATCGCTCTCCTGGGCGCGGTGCTCGTGGGCGGGGCACTGAGTGCCGGTTCCGCCGGGGCGTTCAACATGTACTTCGAGCGCGAGAGCGATGCGGTCATGGAGCGCACGGCCCGGCGCCCCCTGGTCACGGGCGTCGTGTCCGCGCGCGCCGGTCTGATCTTCGCGACCGTGCTCGGAATCTCCTCGGTGGGGTGGATGCTCACCTTCGTCGGCCCCCTGCCCGCCGCGTTGTCCACCGCCGGCCTCGTGCTGTACGTGGTCTTCTACACCCTGCTGCTGAAGCGTCGCACCGAGCAGAACATCGTCTGGGGCGGGGTCGCTGGGTGCATGCCCGTGCTCGTCGGCTGGACCGCGGTGCGCGGCGCTCTCGAATGGCCGGCGGTGATCCTGTTCCTGGTGGTGTTCTTCTGGACGCCTGCGCACTATTGGCCGCTCTCGATCCGTTACCGAGACGACTACCGCCGGGCCGGCGTCCCCATGCTCGGTGCCACGCGCCCGCCGTCGTTCGTCGCCATCAGGGTGATCGGCTTCGCGGTGGTGACGGTCGTGTGCTCGCTCATCCTGCCCTTCGTCGCGGAGGTGAGCCTGCTGTACTGGACGGTGGCTCTGGGGGCGGGCGCGGGGTTCGTGGTGTCCGCGTCGCTGATGCGGTCACGGGCTCGGCGGGGTGGCGAGCTGCGCCCGATGCTCGTCTTCCGCGCGTCGATCGTCTACCTCGCCGCACTGTTCCTCGCGGTGGGCGTCGATCCTCTGCTGACGCCCTGAGTGCGCGGCCCCTTCAGTCCTCGGTGCGGAAGCCTGCGGGCTTGTGTGTGCCGTCGCAGAAGGGCTTGAGGGCCGACAGTCCGCAGCGGCACAGCGCGACGGTGCGGCGGTGGGAGGGGATCGGCGTGCCGTCGGCGGCGTGCAGCTCGACGGCACCGCGGACGAGCAGCGGACCGTCCGGGTACGGAGTGATCGTCGCCGGTTCGTGGTCCGCGCTCATGATGACGCCCTCGTGCGCAGCGACGAGGAATCCGCCGACCAGGCCTCCAGGATGTGTGCGCCTCCCCATCCGTCCACCGTCAAGCAGGCGGCTGCACCGAACATGATGTCTGGCAGCAGCTCCGGGTGGTCCTCGGCGAGGCTGCCTGCGAGGTCTCGGGCGGCGATCTGCTCATGCACGGCGTCGGCCTCGACGTGCTCGTCGAAGTACGCCGTGACGTCGGTGGGGAAGTCCAGGCGGCGCAGACCGTCGGCATACAGGCGGCAGGGGATGGACGAGGTCATCTCGTAGGCGGCCAGATGACCGACGATCGATCCGACGAGCCGACGGTTGAGTCCGAACATCGACATCATGTTGAGCGACGCGAGGGTGACGGCGGGGAGATCGTCGACGTACGCGCCGTAGGTGTCATCCAGGCCGGCTGCGCGCATGGCGCGCGCGAAGAGGGCGGCGTGCACGCGGTGCGGTCGGCCGCCGCCGTACTCGTCGGACTGGATCTCGACCAGAGCCGCCTTGGCCCGTCCGTCGAGTCGGGGAATCGCCCAGGAGTGCGGGTCCGCCTCGCGGAGCGTGTACGCCGAGCGCTGGATGAGCATCTCCCGCGCCTGGGACTTCGTGGCCTTCTTCACGAAGTAACGAGAGAGGCTCGGGCCGGTGTCCGCTTCGGCGAGTGCGAAGAGCGCCCGCCCGACGGCGTCCACGGTCGGCTCCGGCAGCTCCGGCATCGGGATTCTCGCGCGCAGTTCCCGCTCGAGCGCCGACTCGAGCGTGCGGCGGGTCGCGAGGAGCGCCGGGTCCCACTCGAGCTCGGGATCGAGTGCCGACAGTGATCCGTAGGCGGATGCGTAGAGCACGAAGAGGGCGAGCTGGATGTCGTCGTCACGGGAGACGTCAGCGCAGGCCGCTGCGGCTTCTTCGGCGAGAGCGGCGTGGTCGGCGTGACGATCGACTCCGGTGAGATGCGAGATGACGGCGCGGCTCACCGGGCCGCGGTCGGGGAAGGGGAGTCCCGGTGCGGGTGACGGTGCGGTCGCCGTGGCGGAAGAGGTCATGTGTCGTGCTCCTGATCGATGCGGACCCTCGTATCCTGCGGGCTCGGATGAGATCGGGCCAGGGACTTGACGAGCGCGCATCGACCGGGCAAGCGGGGCAGGCATGGAAGCCCGCGCGGATGCACGGAGCCGGCTACCGGCAGGACTCGAATGCGTAGCCGTCGTCGTCGGGGGTGACGAGGTCGCGGTCCCGCAGCACCATCGATGCCGGCGAGGCGTCGTCCGTACACATCTCGGCGAAGGGCCGCGGAAGCTCATCGGTGTACTCGATGTCGATCACGCGCTCGCCGTAGACATCGGTGTACGCCGCGCACTCCTCGTACGCCGCGCACTCCTCGGTCACCGCGAAGTCGAAGCCGGCGTGCTCCTGCAGCGCGGGGGCATCCTCGGCGGCGTTCTTCTGTCCCGCTGCCAGCCCCACATCGTGCGCCGCCTCGACGAGGAGTGCGGCCAGCGCGAGGTTGTCATCGAGCGAGAGGGCTCCCTTCGACCGCGAGTACGAGTCGAGGTTGTCGAACTCGACGGCATCGAACCCGTCATCCGCGCAGTGCTCGATCCAGGGGATCACGGTGTCGGCGATCTGCTCCCGGCGCTGCGCGGTCGACGTGTCGAGCAGCGCCTCGTCGGGCCAGTCCGGGTCGAAGACGACATGTCCGTCGCGCTGCAGCAGCAGATCATCGGGCCAGGTGTCGAGTTCTCCCGGTTGTGTCTGGAATCCGTTGACGTAGCAGACCGAGTACACACCGGCCGCGGGCTCCGCGGTGCGGTCGCGCCCGACCACGCCGACGCCGGAGGGCGGATCGTAGGCCCCGCCGAGCTGATAGTCCGGCGTGGCGCCGGAGGGAGGAAGGGCGACGGAGGACGGCGGGTCCGCGGGCGCCGCGCACCCGCCGAGAGCGAGGAGGAGGGCGACGCCGGCCGCTGGCCAGGCACTCCGGAGCAGCCGATTCAGCGTGCCGCTCCGTACAGCTCCGCGATCTCCTTCGACCCCATGCCCTGCGCATAGGTCGGATGCTGGGGCCATCCCTCCGGAACGTCCTGCCATTGCTCCTGTCGACCGTAGGGGAGCAGATCGACAAGACCCTGCAGGTAGCTCAGCCGCTCCGTGCCGCGGCCGTCGGTGTGCCAGGTGCGGTACACGGTGTCGCCGTGGCGCAGGAACACGTTCACGCCGAACCCCGCGTTCGGCGGGGCGTCCACATCGGCCCCGAACGTGCTGTCGGCGCTCGAGTACCACTGCATGCGGTTGCCCACGCGTTCGCGGTAGGCCAGGGCTTCCTCGATCGGACCGTTCGTCACGATCACGAAGCGCGCGTCGTAGTAGCGCTCGAGCACGTCGAGCCGCGTGAACTGCGAGGTGAAGCCGGTGCAGCCGGGACACTGCCATTCGCTGCCGTCCGACCACATGTGGTTGTAGACGATCAGCTGGGATCGTCCGTCGAAGATATCGGCCAGGCGTACCGGGCCCTCGGCGCCGACCAGCGTGTAGTCGGGCAGCTCGACCATGGGCAGGCGTCGTCGTTGCGCGGCGATCGCGTCGAGCTCCCTGGTCGCGGCCTTCTCGCGCACGCGCAACTCGTCGAGCTCACGGCGCCAGGTCTCGGCGTCGACGACAGGGGGAAGGGGCTGTGCTGTGCTCACGGTGACCTCCGGATGCTGAACGATGCGTCCAGTCTGCGCGCGGCCGGGGACACGGTCAATGCGGGAGCGGTCCCGTGGATGCGGTGTCGGCGGGGAGCGCCTCGTTCGGATTGCGGCGGATGCCGATCCACGACACCACGCCGCCGATCACGAGCAGGGTGGCCGTGACCCAGGCGGCGCTGTGGAACCCGTCGAGGTCGAGAGTGCCGCCGACGATGGTCGACAGCATCGCGACGACGAGCAGCCCGGCCACACGAGATACCGCGTTGTTGACGGCCGAGGCGATGCCTGAATGGTTCTCGTCGATGGCACCGAGGATCGCGGCCGTGAGCGGTGCGACCGTGAGCGAGAGGCCGAGACCCATCACGATCATCGCCGGCAGAACCTGCCACCAGTAGTCGAAGTCTGCGGACACGAGGAGCAGCATCAGAGCGCCGACGGCCATCAGCAACGGGCCGACCGTCATGAAGATGCGGGGTCCCCACCTGCCGGCCCACTGACCAGCACGCGAGCTGATCAGGATCATCAGGATCGTCATCGGCAGACTCGCCAGGCCCGCGGCGGTGGCGCTGAGTCCTGCGCCCTGCTGCAGGTAGACCCCGACCACGAAGCCGTTGAGCGACAGTGCTGCGTAGACGAAGAGCGTCGCGAGGTTGCCCCACCCGAAGTCGCGCACCCGGAACAGCCAGAGCGGCATGAGCGGCGAGGCGGAGTGCTGCTGCCGCCACAGGAACAGTCCGAACAATGCGGCGCCGGCGATCGCGGGGATCCAGATCGCGGGCGACTGCCACCCCATGTTGGGCTGCTCGATGAGTGCGAAGACGACGGCCCCGAGCCCGATCGCGCACAGGACCCCGCTCCACCAGTCGACCTTGACGCCGCGGGGGTGCTCCGGCAGATGCAACCGGGCGAGGAGCAGCAGGGTGATCCCGATCGGGATGACGTTGATGAGGAACACGAAGCGCCACGAGAGGTAGTCGACGAACAGTCCCCCGAGCAGCGGACCGACCAGCTGCGCCCCCGTGGTGAAGGCCGTCCAGACGCCGATGGCGCGCGATTGCACGTCGGCCCGCATGGTGGCCGTGATGAGGGCGAGCGAGCTCGGTACGAGCAGGGCACCGGCGGCGCCCTGCGCGGCGCGGGCGACGATCAGCATGAGCGGATCGACAGCCGCCGCCACGGCGATCGAGGCGATCCCGAAGGCGATGAGTCCGATGCGCATGACGAGCACCCGGCCATAGGCGTCGGACACCGATCCGGCCAGCAGGATCAGGGCGCTCAACGTGATCAGGTAGGCGTCGACGACCCACTGCTGGGTGGTGATGCCGCCGCCGAGCTCGCGACTGATCGCCGGGAGTGCGACGTTCACGACCGTGCCGTCGAGGAAGGTCACGAACGACGCGAGCACCGCGATCGAGATGACGAGTCTTTGGAGCGGGGCGAAGGTGGCCACAGGCCGACACTACTCCCGGTGGCCGACGTCGGGGCCGGGCGCCTCATGGTGTGGGCGTGGAGACCGTGAGTCCAGGGGGATCCGCCGGGAGCGGTGGCGGCGTCCCTGCGCGCAGGAGCTCGGCGAGCTTCGACGGCCCGCCATCCGCGGCGGCCCGGCGTTGGCGATCAGCGCCCGTGCCGGACGCACGCAGCCGGGCGATCCCGTCGCGGACCCTGTCCTCGTCGTCGAGCTCGCGGAGCGCGGGAGCGATCGCTGCCAGCAGCCGGTCGGCAAGCAGCCACGCGTCCTCCGCCTTCCCGGTCGCCGGATCGAGCAGACGGGCGGCCATGCCGTGCCGCGCGGCCGTCCACATCGAGGCGTCGATGCCGTCCACGCCGATGTCCGCGTGCGGCAGATCGTCGGTGAGCACGATCGCGCGGGAGAGGAGCGCTGCGAACACCGCGTCCTGGGCGGAGAGCTGCGCGTCGAAGACCCTGAGCTCGACCGTCGGATACCGCTCCGACAACCGCGCCGACCACGACAGCGAGGCCGCATCGGCGATGGCACCCACGTCGATGAGTCGCTGCACATCCGCACGGTAGGCGTCGTAGTCGCGGAAGTGCGGGGGCGTGCACGACGAGGGCAGCCGACGGATCAGGATGCTGCGCCAGCTGGCGAAGCCGGAGTCGCGGCCGTGCACGAACGGGCTGTTGCCGGTGAGGGCCAGCAGCACGGGGAGCCACCCGCGCACGCGGTCGAGCGCGCGCACCCTCTCCTCGTCGTCGGTGACCTCGACGTGCACATGGAGACCGTTGACCTCGTGGTCGCGCGTGAGGTGCCCGAGGTGCGCGGCGACCTTGTCGTAGTGCGGTGAGGGCGACACCGCTGAGGAGCGCGTCGTGGCGAACGGTGTGCCGGTGCCGGCGGCGATGGCGTGCTGGTCGCCGGCGTGCCACCCGATGAGTCCGCGCAGGTGCGACAGCTGCTCCGTGGCGGCCTCAGCCGTCGATACCGGTTCGGTGAGGCACTCGATCTGCGAGGTCAGGTACTCCTGCGTGACCTCGCCTCCCGTGCTGAGGCGGGTGATGCGCTCGCGTGTGCCGGCGGCGAGACTCACGGGCGCCAGCGAGTGCTCATCGAGGAAGAGGAACTCCTCCTCGATGCCGAAGCGGGGCATCCCCGTCCTCAGTGATTCCTGAGCGCGGAGATCAGCTCGGACTTCCGCTTGCCGCTGTAACCGGTCAGACCGAGCTCCTTCGCCCGCGCGCGCAGCTCCTTGACCGTCCAGTCCTCGTAGTCGCCGTGCTCCCCGCCGCGTCGGCCGACCGCGCTGCGACCTTCCTTCGCCGCGGCGTTCGAGATGCGCGCCGCCTTCTCCTTCGAGGCGCCGTCGTCCCTGAGCTCCTCATACAGCTCGGGATCCTTCAGCGAGTTGTTGCGTCGTCCTGGCATGAAATCTTCTCCTTCGCGCACTCGGGGGGCCGAAGTCAACCCCCTCTGACAGAAGTCCCTCCGCGGATAGCGTGAAGGCACCACAGTCGGGCGTCCGCGCCTGCCGAAAGAAGGGAAAGACCGATGAACATCCTCCTGATCATCGTCATCGTCGTCGCCGTGATCCTCGCGATCACCGGAGGACTGGTGCAGTCGCTCCAGTTCCTCCTGTGGGTCGGACTCGTCCTCCTCGCGATCGCGGTGATCGCCTGGTTGATCCGAGCGATCAGCGGCAGCCGCAAGGTCTGACAACGCAGTAGGTCTGACCCCATCGAGGTGAGGCCCGCCCATCGGCGGACCTCACCTCTTCGGTGTCCGGGGCCTGTTACTTCTCGAACGCGTCCCGGACGTTCTCGCCCGTCTTCTGGGCGGCGTCCTTCACGTTCTCCCCGGCCTGCTTCGCGGAGGCCTTGACCTGGTCGGCCTTGCCCTCCGCTTCGAGCTTCTCGTTGTCGGTGAGCTTTCCGACGCCTTCCTTGACCTTTCCGGCGGCCTTCTCGGCGGCGTTCTTGATGTCGTCTGCAGCACTCATGTGGTGCTCCTCTCCTCGTCGGATCGATTGACTCCGAGGCTCTCATGTCCCGAGGGAAGCGGCCACGGGATTGACAATCCGCCGCGCACATGACAATGTTCCGACGCCATCGACGCACGGGCGTCGAAGGACTAGCCTGGCGCCAGGCGGGTGGTCCTGCCCGCGGACTCGACCAGGAAGCGGTGTGCGATGGACTCGATGATGATGGGCGCCATGTCGAAGAACATGGAGTCGATGCCCGACATGCAGATGATGGACATGGCGGTCATGCAGGCGTGCATGGATGCGTGCGCCGCCTGCGAGCAGGCCTGCACGGTGTGCTCGACGCAGCTGATGGACTGCGCACCGGCCTGCATGAACTGCGCCGACATGTGCAACACCATGATGCGGTCGATGATGCGGATGCAGGGGATGACCCCTGCCTCGATGATGGCGATGCTGAACGCCTGCATCGCGATGTGCAAGGCGTGCATGGATGCCTGCGCTCGGCACGCGGACGACAGCGAGGTGTGCCGGATGTGTGCTCAGGCGTGCGAGGCGTGCATGGACGCCTGCTCCGCCATGAAGGACATGCTGATGGCGAGCGCCTGAGACGAGCCGGTCCGGCGGTGACGCCGTCGCAGGTGGGTGCGAGTGATCAGACGGTCGCGACGTTGAACTGCGTGCCGCCGACGGCCAGCACTCCATAGCGCTGGTGCAACGCGACCGGGGTTCCCGCGGCAGCTTCGAGTGCCGCACCTGCCCCGTTCCACAGCGTGTGCGTTTCGCCGTCGAGCGTGCGCACGACGAGGTCGCCGGAGACGGCGTCGGCCTGCTCGACGAGCGCATCGATCCATTCGGACGGCGTCGCCGAGGCGATCCGCGCCTGGATGAGGTGCAGGGCGTGGCCGGGGGCGAAGGACGAGCACCGGCCGCCGTGACTGCACATGCACGCTGCACGCTCGCGCACCGGGAGGGGCGAAAGGCGGTTCAGCGGCGTGGACACGGGGGACTCCTTCTCGTTCGTCGTTCCGGAAAGACTAGGTCGGTCGTCCTGCGACGCCCAGAGGAGCCGACACGGACGGAAACAAACGGGTGTAAGCTCGCCGGGTGCTGTCGTCGATGAGCGCCCTCGCGGCGCAGAGCGGAGCTGCAGGCGCCTTCCGCGCCGCAGACAGAGGCTGAGGACCCACCGGAGGCGGAATCCCCGTCCCCGGTGCCGTGTCGTACCCGGTGGTCACTGCCGGGCCTTCCTCCTGTCGATTCGCCTTCGCGGCGACCTCTCTGAAAGCACTCACCCTCATGCGTCCCATCGACGAGCGCGCAATCCGCGCCTCCTTCCTCAACGCCTCCCGCAAAGAGGTGTCCGACCTGACCCTGCCGCCCGGTTTCGCCGAGATCGACTTCGACCGTCTCGACTTCCTCGGCTGGGCCGACCCGAAGATGCCCCGCCGTGCCTACGTCGTCACCTGGATCGACGACGCACCCGTCGGCGTCTTCCTGCAGCGCGCTGAGCAGCGTGTGATCGCCAGGGCGCAGTGCTCCTGGTGCGAAGACGTGACGCTCCGCAATGATGTGCAGCTGTACGTGGCCCGGAAGGCGGGACCCGCCGGGCGCAAGGGCGACACCGTCGGCGTGCTCACCTGTGCCGAGTTCGGCTGCAACCGCAACGTGCGGATCCTGCCGCCGCTGGCCTATCAGGGGTTCGACCGGGAGTTCGCCCGCGACCTGCGCATCCTCCGGCTGCAGGAGCACGTGGCAGGCTTCCTCGCCGCAGTGGCGGGCTGAACGGGCTAGGACACCCTCGATCGCACGTGCGCCCAGGCGGGTGCCGCCAGCTCCGCCGACCGACGCGCGAACTCGTCGAAGCTGCGACGACCGGGCCAGCCGGGCGGCAGCATCGACGGGGGAAGCCCCGGGTCGGTGTATGGCAGCACCCGCCAGCGGTCGATCAGCTGCACGTACGCGGCGAACGGCTCGCGGGGCAGCGTCGTGAGGGAGTTCTGGAAGGCGAGGTGCTCCTCGCGCAGCGCCTCCAGATCCCACCACTGCGCTGCCGCGTCGACCAGGGTGCCGGCGGGCAGCGGAGCCGATGCGGGGAACAGCGTCGCCCACCGACGCGCGTCGAGGTCGTCGAGGATCTGCTCCACCTCGGCCTGAAGGTGGCCGGGGCAGATCCACAGGGCGGGGGACACGATGCCCGCTCCGATCCACTGCAGTCTTCGCCGCAGCTGGTGGCGCACGCTCCTGGCGCTCTCCGGGATCGAGAACGACACCAGGCACCAGGGGTCGGCGTCGGTCATCTCCTGCATCTCGAAGATGCGCCTGTCGCCGCGCTCCAGCATCGGGATCGCCGCCGGGTTGAGCCGGTAGCCGATCTGCCCCTCCCGTGCGCCGAGCAGCAGCCCCTTCTGCTTCAGGCGTGCGATACCCGTGCGCGCCGCGGCAGCGTCGATGCCGAGGTCACCGGCGAACGCGACCAGGTCGGCAGCGGAGATCCACCCGCCGAGCGGACGGAGGAAGACGCCGATGAAGGTCCGCAGCAACGAGGCGATGCTGCCGGGGCGTGCGTCGATGTCGTCGAGCACGGGGGTGGGAGCGATGTCAGAGGTCACCGGACTCCAGCGCATCGCGTACGGCGAGCACACCGGTGACGGCCTCGACGTGCGAGGTGCTCAGGGGGGAGAGACCCAGGCGGATGCCGTCCGGGAACCGGAAGTCGGGGATGATGCCGTCGGACCACAGCCGCCGCGTGACCTCGCGGAAGTCCGGGTGACCGATCGTCACGTGGCCACCCCGCTGCTCGGCGTCGCGAGGGCTGAGCAGGCGGACGCCGAGAGGAGCGAGCACCTCGTCGTAGGCGCGGACCGCGAGATCGGTCAACGACTGCGACTTGGCCCGCACGCCCGCGATCGTGGACTGCTCGATGAGGTCGAGCATTCCCTGCATGGCCAGCATCGAGATGACGGGAGGGGTGCCGCTGAGCAGCTGGCGGATGTCGCCGGAAGGCACGTACTCCGGTCCCATCGCGAAGATGTCCGCCGCACTCCACCATCCCTGGATCGGCTGACGCAGCACGCCCTGGAGACCGCGGCGCAGGTAGGCGAAGGCGGGCGAGCCCGGCCCGCCGTTCAGGTACTTGTAGGTGCAGCCCACGGCCATGTCGACACCCCACTCGTCGAGCTGCATCGGGATCACGCCGGCCGAGTGGCACAGGTCCCACATCATCAGGG
The DNA here is from genome assembly GCF_040223885.2 of Microbacterium sp. WHRI 7836. Taxonomy (NCBI): domain Bacteria; kingdom Bacillati; phylum Actinomycetota; class Actinomycetes; order Micrococcales; family Microbacteriaceae; genus Microbacterium; species Microbacterium sp. WHRI 7836. The sequence continues at coordinate 3,069,891 of NZ_CP168171.1, read as the reverse complement.
CGCCGACGCCGTGCGCAGCCGCGGTGATGCCCGGCATGTCGGCCAGAGCCCCGGAGCGGTAGTCGACGTGGCTCAGCGACACCAGGGCGGTGCGCTCGGAGAGGACGGCCTCGACATCGGTGACCGACACCCCGTGCACGGGGTCGGGCTCGATCCAGCGCAGCGTCATCCCGGTCTCCGCCGCGACGCCTTCGGCGAGGAAGCGGTCGGTGGGGAAGTTGCCCGCCTCGATCACGAGCTCGGTGCGCGCGGGGTCGGCGGCAGCGGCGGCACGCATGAGCTTGTAGATCAGCACGCTCGTCGAGTCGGCCACCACGGTCTGGCCGGCCGCGGCGCCCAGCGCGACGTGTCCGATGCGGTCCCCCAGCTCCATCGGCAGCGCCATCCACTGCTCGTCCCAGGACCGGATCAACCGCGTGCCCCAGTCGTCGCGCACGAAGGTCGCGAGCTTCTCCGGCATGTCGCGCAGCGGGCGCCCGAGCGAGTTGCCGTCGAGATACGCGTCGACGCCCGGTGCCTCGGAGAAGGCGTCGAGGTGAGCGCGCAGCGGGTCGTTCCCATCGAGGGCGCGAGCGTGCTCGAGCAGGGAGGCGTCGGGAGTCGTGGTCATGTCACACCTTCAGGTCGGCGGGGGTGAGGGGGCGGGCGTCGAGGGGGTCGAACGACGAGGAGCTGCTGACGGGGAGGAGCAGGAGCACCGATCCGGAGTCGAGCGGATCCACGGGGGCGAGCGCTCGCAGGAGGGCCGCGTCGTCGACTCCGGCCTCGCGAAGGGCACCGACCTCGTGCGGGTTCAGGTCGACAGGCATCGGTCCGTTGCCCAGGTCGGTGCCGTAGAGCACGGTGCCGCCCGCGGCGTGGAACCGGCGCACGTTGTCGATCGCGGTCGTACGCTCGGGGTCGTCGTGGATCGCGAGCGTCGAGATCCACGAGGCGGAGGCCGCCTGACGCACGATCTCGTCATCGTCGAGGCGCTCCGTGAACGGGGCGTGGGCGAGCCCGGCTGCGCCGAGAGCGACCACCCGCTGCGCTTCACCCGCACCTTCGGCGTGCGCGACGACGGGGAGGTCGTGGTCGGCCGCGACCCGGACGATCGCGCGGAACAGCTCGTCGGTGAAGACCGGCCCTGCGCCGCTGTTGCTGGTGACCTTGATGCAGGTGGCACCCGCATCCGCCATCCCGGAGACCGTGGCTGCGGCAGAGTCCGCGTCCGTGATCTCGCGGACCGATCCCTCCGGCGCCCAGTCCCGGTCGGAGGGGTAGCCACCAGGAGCGGTCAGGAACGCCCCGGCGAAGTCGATCTCGACGTGGTGGCGGGCGGTGGGCGTGAGCTGACGCAGCACCTCGGGGTTTCCGCCGAGGTCGACCACACGGCCGAGGCGAGACCCTGCCAGCAGAGTGTGGTCCACCAGCTGCAGGTGCACGTGGTGGTCGGTGAATCCGCCCGTGATGACACCTCCGATGCGGGGGAGTCCGGGGGTGGGGCGCTCGCCGCGCAGGCGCACACGTCCGTCGACGAGCTCGACGACGCCCTCGCGCCACGCGCTCCCGTCGAAGAACGTCGCAGCGTGCATCAGCTGCCGATCTCCGTGCGCACGGTGTAGAGCTCGGGGAAGAACGTGAGATCCAGGGCGCGCTGAAGGAAGCCGACGCCGCTGGAGCCGCCGGTGCCGACCTTCATGCCGATCGTGCGAGCGACGGTCTTGAGGTGTCGGAACCGCCAGAACTGGAAGTTGTCCTCGAGGTCGACCAGGTCTTCGCAGGCCTCGTACAGATCCCAGTAACGGCTCGGGTCCTGGTAGATCTCGCGGATCGCCGGCACCAGTGCCGGTGTCTCCCGATAGGGCTCCCGCACGTCACGCTCGAGGATCTCCGTCGGGACCGGCAGTCCGCGGCGGGCGGCGAAGCGCAGGAACTCGTCGTACAGCGTCGGCTTCTCCCACTCGGCGGTGAGCAGCGCGAGGTTGGCCGGGTGGTCGGCGAACACACTCAGCATCTTCGCGTTCTTGTTGCCGAGGGCGAACTCCACGGCGCGGTACTGCACGGACTGGAATCCGGAGGAGTTGCCGAGCGCCCCACGGAACTGCGCGTACTCGGTGGGCGTCAGCGTCGCGAGCACCGACCACTGCTGCGTCATCACGTCCTGGATGCGTTTCACGCGGGCGATGCGCTTCAGAGCTTCGCGCAGGTCGTCCCTGGCCAGCAGCTGACGCGCGGACGACAGCTCGTGCAGCAGCTGCTTGAGCCACAGCTCCGTGGTCTGGTGCTGGATGATGAACAGCATCTCGTCGTGGTGTTCGGGTTCGCTCACCGGGTGCTGCGCGGTGAGCAGCTGGTCGAGTGCCAGGTACGAGCCGTACGTCATGCGCCCAGACAGGTCGGTGACGATGCCGGATTCGAGGGCGCGTTCGTTCTCGGTGTGCATCTGCCGAACATATCACTTTCGTGGCGAGCGTCACAGGAGTGTTATGTCATGCCTCCGGGATTCAGAGCGCGGGAGTGCGGGGCGGCGGCGTGCGCCGTGTTCCCGGTCGGCCGAGAGCCTCGAATGCCGCGGCGAAGCGCAGCAGCCTCGTGTCGTCGTAGGCCCGTCCCGCGAACGTCAGCCCGATCGGCATGCCGATGTCGCCCATCAGCCCCATCGGCACCGTGACCGTCGGGATGCCGAGGTGGCGTATCGCGAGGTTGCCGTTCGCGATCCACACGCCGTTGCGCCACCCGAGGTCGGCCGATTCCGGGTTCACGTCCATGTCAGCCGGACCCGCATCCGCGACCGCGGGGAAGACGACGACATCGAGCCGCAGCACGTCCATCCAGACTTCGAGGTCGCGGCGACGCGTCTCCTCCAGGCCGCGCAGACCGCTTTCGAGCTCGGGCATGTCCGCGATCCCGACGCCGGGGTTGTCGCGCACCCAACCGGGGTACTCGGCGATGTCGTCGTCGAAGCCCGTGTAGCGGTCGGGGAGTGCGCCGTCCGGATGCGGGAAGATCGTCGCCCCGTCGATCTCGGTGAGCGAGTGCAGGGCCGGATCGCCGTTCGCCCGGAGGAAGTCCTCCCACGCCCATGCCGAGAGGTCGACGATCTCGCGGTGCAGGTATTCGGGTGACACGAGGCCGCGGGTGGCGATGGTGTGTGCGCCCGGTCGGTCGCCCTCGTAATTCGAGACGACGGGGAAGTCCACCTCGACCACGGTCGCTCCCGCGGCGGTGAGATCGTGGCGCGCCGCCTCCCAGCATTCGATGATGCTCGCCCGTGTCTCGATGCGCCGGCCCGTCGGGCCGCCGACTCCGGGATTCTCGGCACTGCCGGCATCCGGGTCGGCGTTGATGTACATCCGGGGGATGCCGATGCGGGCGCCGACGAGGGGGAGGGCGGATTCCGTCGCGAGCGCCGGATACGACTCCGGCCGGAGGGAGGATGCGGCGGGCAGCTGCACCCACGGCTGCGCGCGCCAGAAGTCGCCACGGACCTCCGCATCGTCGGCCACGATCACGTCGAGCACCTCGAGGAGGTCCGCCATGGTGCGGGTGTGCGGCACCACGACGTCCATCGTCGGCACGAGAGGCCAATTGCCGCGGGTCGAGATCACCCCGCGTGAGGGCGTGTAGGCGCACAGCGCATTGTTGGTGGCCGGCCCGCGTCCGCTCGACCAGGTCTCCTCGCCGAGTCCGAAGGCCGCGAAGCTCGCCGCCGTCGCCGTGCCTGATCCGTTCGACGACCCCGAGGCGAAGGGGGCCGTGAGGAAGGCGGCGTTGTAGGGGCTCTCGGCTCGGCCGTAGACACCGCGCTGCATGCCGCCGTTCGCCATCGGGGGCATGTTCGTCAGCCCGAGGCAGATCGCTCCCCCCGCGCGCAGTCGTTCGATCGTGAAGGCGTCGCGCTGAGCGACGAGCTGTGCGAATGCCGGACTCCCTGCGGCGGCCGTGAGCCCGCGTACGAGGTAGCTGTCCTTCGCGGTGTACGGGATGCCGTCGAGGGGACCGCGAGCCTCGCCCCTGGCGCGGCGTGCGTCAGAGGCCGCGGCCTCGTCCCGTGCATCCGCGTTCGCGACGATGACCGCGTTCAGGGCGGTCTCGGTGGCGGGGGCGTCGTACGCGGCGATGCGTGCGAGATACGCGTCGACCAGCGCGACGGCCGTCGTATCCCCTGTCTCGAGGGCGCGGCGCAGGTCGGCGATGGACGCCTCGACCACGTCGACCATCAGCGGAGTCCGTCGAGCGCCGGCTGCTGCTGGGTGATGCAGTGGATGCCACCGCCGCGGTCGAACAGCGGACGTGCATCCACCGTGACGACCCGGCGGCCGGGGTAGGCGTCGGCGAGGATCTCGCGTGCTGCGGCATCGGCCTTGTCCTCGCCGAAGCCGCACGCCACTACGCCGTCGTTCGTGACGAGGTGGTTGACGTAGCTCCAGTCGACGGGACCCTCGTCGTCGCTCAGCATCGACGGAGCCGGCAGCCCGATCACCTCGAAGCGGCGCCCGGCGGCATCCGTCTGCTCCGAGAGCAGGGCACGCAGCTCGCGGGTGACGGCGTGGTCGGGGTGGTCGGGGTTCTGCTGGTCGTGCAGCAGCAGTCGCCCGGGGCAGGCGATGGTGGCGACGATGTCGACATGGCCGTTGGTGCCGAAGTCGTCATAGTCGCGCGTGAGCCCCCGGGGGAGCCAGATCGCTTTCGTGGCGCCGAGCGTGCGGGACATCTCGGCCTCCACCCGCTGCTTGTCGGCGTAAGGATTGCGGCGGGGGTCGAGCTGCACGGTCTCGGTGAGGAGCACAGTGCCCTCTCCGTCGACGTGGATGCCGCCCCCCTCGTTCACCAGGGCGGAGCTCACCAGCTCGGCACCGACGGCGCCGGCCACGATGCGTGCGTGCTGTGCGGCCTTCCGCCACTCCGCCCATTCCGGGGCGCCCCACCCGTTGAAGATCCAGTCGACCGCTCCGAGGACACCAGGACGCTCGTCGTCGACCACGAACGTGGGCCCTGAATCGCGCATCCAGAACTCGTCGACGGGTGATTCCACGATGTCGATGCCGCTGCTGAGCATGCGCCGCGCCCTGGCGAGCTCGCTCGGGTCGACCAGCATCGAGACGGGCTCGAACTCGGCGACGGCATGAGCGACAGCGGTCCAGGTGGCATAGCCCTCTTCGCGCGCCGCTGCGGTGTCGCCGAGAGTCTCTCCCTCCGCGGGGAACGCCATCCACGTGCGCTCGTGACGTGCGGTCTCGGTGGGCATGCGCCAGCTCATCGTGGTCTCCTCGTGCGGCCGGTCCGACTATTGAACATGCGATCAACAGGTGTTACGGTAACCCCTGATGAAGACGACGTCAACAGGTGCGACCGCTCGGCGGATGTCGCCGCAGGAGCGCGATCACTCGATCCTCGAGGGGGCGCTCGGCCTTGCCCGCGAAAGCGGTCTGGAGAGCCTGACCGTCCGTGCGATCGCCGCCAGAGTGGGTGTCACCCCCGCCCTCGTCGCGCACTACCGACCGGGGATGGACGCCTTCGTCGCCGACGTCTTCGGATCGATCGTGGCGGCCGAGCGCGAAGAGGTGATCTCCGCCTTCGACGACCGCCCGTTCCGCGACGCCGCTGAGCTGCGCGGTGGTCTGCTGCGCCTGATCGAGACCCTTCTCGACGCCGACCGCGACGACGTCACCCTCATCTGGGTGCAGGCGTGGGCGCTCGGTGCCCGCAACGAGGCGCTCGCCGCCCGTGTACGGCAGGAGATGGACGGATGGCAGAGCGCGCTCGAGGGGATCTTCGCCCGCGCAGCCGCCGACGGGGCGATCGAAGCGGGTCGCGCCGACACGGCCGCATGGCTGCTGCTCGCGATGGTCGACGGCATGAACGCGCACTCGCTGGTGAAGTGGGCGCCGCGCGACCGTGCCGACCTCGCCAGGCGCGCACTGTCCGCCGTGCTGGACAGTGCCGCCCCCGATGCCCTCGTCGGTGCTCGATCCTCCGACTCCCGACCTGCTGACTCCCGACCTGCTGACTCCTGACCTGCTGACACGTAAAGGAACGCCCATGGATGCTGTGCGCATGCACGCGGCCTCGCCCGAATCGACCGCGATCGTCGATGCCGTGCTCGACTACTCGCGTCGCCGCATGCTCGCCGCCGATGTGCCGCTCGACAAGCCGCAGTCCGAGGCCGAGCTGAACCGCCTCGTCGGGCCGACCATCACGGACGCGGGGTTGGGGGCGGCGCGGGCGCTCAGCGTGTTCGAGCATGTGCTCGCCCCGGCCTGCCTGACGACGAGTCATCCGCTGTACCTGTCGTTCATCCCGACGGCGCCGACCATGGCCGCCATCGCCTTCGACCTCGTCGTGTCGGCCTCCGGGCTCTACGGCGGCAGCTGGCTCGAAGGGGCCGGGGCCGTGCACGCCGAGAACGAGGTGCTGTCGTGGTTGGCCGGCGAGTTCGGGCTCCCCGACACGGCCGGTGGCGTCTTCGTGCAGGGCGGCACGATCGGGAACCTCTCGGCGCTGGTGGCCGCCCGTGAGGCGGCGAAAGCCCGTCTGGTCGCGGCGGGGAGGGAACTGCCGAGCCGGTGGAAGATCCTCTGCAGCGTCGAGGCGCACTCCTCGAACAAGTCGGCCGCGCGCGTGATGGATGCCGACGTGCTGCTGGTGCCGGCGGGAGAGGACGGCGTGCTGCGTGCCGAGGGCGTCCGCGAGGCGCTGGCCGAGCACGGGGACGAGATCTGCGCGGTGGTCGCGACCGGGGGATCGACGAACTTCGGCATCGTCGACGACATCGCCGGCATCGCCGCACTCAAGGACGAGTTCGACTTCTGGCTGCACATCGACGGCGCCTACGGCCTCACGGCCATGCTGGCCCCGGAGGCTCGGCACCTGTTCGCGGGTGTGGAGCGCGCCGACTCGGTCATCGTCGACCCGCACAAGTGGCTGTTCGCTCCGTTCGACTGCTGTGCCCTGATCTACCGCGACCCCGACAGCGGACGTCGGGCGCACACGCAGCACGCCGAGTACCTCGACATCCTGACCGACGTCGACGAGTTCAGTCCCTCGGACTATTCGATCCAGCTCACTCGTCGACCGCGCGGTCTGCCGATGTGGTTCTCGGTCGCGACGTACGGCGTGACGGCATACCGCGAGGCCGTGAGCGCCGGTCTCGCTCTGACCCGGCGGATCGCCGACGAGATCGCCCGACGCCCCGAACTGAAGCTGGTGCGCGACCCGCAGCTGTCGATCGTGGTGTTCGAGCGCGAAGGATGGGAGCGCGCCGACTACGACCGCTGGTCGGCCGCTCTGCTCGACTCGCAGCGTGCCTTCGTGGTGCCCAGCTCCCACGCCGGTCGTCCGAACACGCGCTTCGCGATCCTGAATCCGCTCACCACGTTCGAAGACCTCGTCGGCATCCTCGACACCATGAGGTAGGCGAGGCGGACTCGACCTGCAGCGTGGGCAGGTCAGGCGGTGATTCCGGCCAGCAGACGGTGCAGGCCGTACTCGAAGGCACGATCGACGTCGCCGCCGAGGCGGAACGCCCCGGACAGCTCCATCTGCAGGAAACCCGTGGCCCACGCCGTGAAGAAGCGCGCGGCGTCGAGGGCGTCTTCCTGCCCGACCAGGGCGGACGCGGTGCGGATCAGGGGCGCGGCTGACCGTTCGAGGGCATCGTGCGGGGCCGCGATCGTGAACATGAGGCGGAAGCCCTCCGGATGCCGGTGCGCGAAGTCGCGATAGGCGTGCGCGAGCGCACCGATGTCGTCGCCCGCGGCTTCGAGACGTGCGGTGAGCGCGTCGATCGAGGCTGCGGCGACGGCGGAATGCAGTGCGTCACGGTCTCGCACGCGCTTGTACAGCGAGGGGGCGCGGACCCCCACCCGTTCTGCGACGGCCTGCATCGTGAGCCCGGAGGGACCGGCGACCTCGAGGATCTCCCGCCCGGCGGCGACGATCTCCTCGGTGGATGTGCGTTCGGGCGTCGGCATCGATCCTCCTGTGACGGCTGTGGACAGCCATGGCTATTGACATTAGCCATGATAGCTACGTATCGTAGCCATCGCAATCATCCCGAGAGGATCAGCCATGAAGCTCGCACCGCACCTGCACCGACTGGGCAACGACATCGTCGCCTCCTACCTCATCGACCTGCCGGAGGGGATCACCCTGATCGACGCCGGTCTCCCCGGGCACTGGCACGATCTGCAGCGCGAGCTCTCGACGATCGGGCGCCCTCTGTCCGATATCCGCGGTCTCGTGTTGACGCACGGCGACGGCGACCACATCGGGTTCGCCGAACGGCTGCGGAAGGAGGTCGGGGCACCGGTGTTCATCCACGAGGCCGACAGCCATCGGGTGCGCACCGGCGAGAAGCCCAAGACCCCCATGGGGCCGGCCAAGATCGGACCGACGCTCGGGTTCCTCACGTACGGGCTCCGCAAGAACGCGCTGCGCACGCCACACGTGTCGGTCGTGACCGAGGTGACAGACGGCGATGTGATCGACCTTCCGGGCGCGCCGGTCGTGCTCGGGATGCCCGGCCATTCGCCGGGGAGCATCGCGGTGCACGTCCCCGCCGTCGACGCGGTGTTCGTCGGCGATGCTCTGACGACCCGTCACGTGCTCACCGGTCGCACCGGCGCCCAACCCGCACCGTTCACCGACGAGCCCGCGGAGGCACTGGCCTCGCTCGACCGTCTCGCCGACGTGTCGGCGGCGTGGGTGCTGCCGGGGCACGGAGCGCCCTGGCACGGTTCCCCCTCCGACATCGCCGCAGCGGTCCGCGCTTCCGCCTGAGGCGCCGCGGTCAGGTCGGCGCGGGTCAGTGAGCCGCGAGCACCGTCGCGGTGTCACTCATCGTGATCTGCGGCGGGTAGAGACTCATCACCCGCAGGGCGGCGGCGTGATTCTCTGCGGTCGAACCGGCACAGGCGTCGGCCGCTATCGTCACGTGTGCGCCCGCGTCGGCGGCGGCCAGCGCGGTCGAGATCACGCAGCAGTCGGTCGAGACGCCAGCGAGCACGACGTGCCCGCCGCGTCCGATGGTCCCCTCGAGCTCCGGACCCCACTTGCCGAACGTCGGCAGGTCGATGCTCGGGTGCGGCGAGAGCGCCTCGGCGTCGGGGACGAGGGCGAACAGGGGATCGCTCGGCGGTTGGTCCGCGAAGGGCCAGGCGTCGAAGTACGCACCCCACGACGTCGTCCGGTCGGCGGTCGGCATCCAGCGGGTCACGAGCACGCGATCGCCGAACGCGTCGGCCAGGGCGCGGATGCGGGGCATCACCTCGGGGAAGAACGGCGACCCCCAGGCGGAATCCGGCGCGGCGAAGATGGTCTGCGGATCGATCACCACGAGCCAGGTGTCGGTGGTCGCGGACGCATTCACGCGGCCTCCTGCTGCCGGATCTTCGCCGCCCTCGCGAAGTACGTCACGAGGAACGAGAGCACCAGCGCGAAGAACACTCCGAGGTTCGCATAGGCCCACTCGCCGTCGCGGCCGCCGATGAGGAACAGCAGGTAGCCCTGCCAGTTGTTCCAGGCTGCGTCCTCGGCGAAGTTGTTCACGACCAGGCCCCAGCCGATCACGCTGGTGACGACCATCGTGCCGATCGAGGTCCAGTCCCACGCGCCGTAGCGTCCGCGCTGGTCGAACAGTGCCTCTTCGTCGTAGTCCTTCCGGCGGCGCAGGATGTCGGCGATGAGGATGCCGGCCCACGAGGCGAGGGGCACGCCGAGCGTGATCAGGAAGCTCTGGAACGGTCCGAGGAAGTCGGTCGCGAAGAACACCACGAAGATCGTGCCGACCGTGAGGATGACCCCGTCGATCGCTGCGGCGGACGGGCGGGGGATCCGGATGCCGAGGCTGAGCAGCGTGAGCCCGGAGGAGTAGATGCCCAGCACCGCGCCCGAGACGAGGGCGAGTACCGCAGTGAGCAGGAACGGTACGAGCACCCACACCGGCAGTATCGAGGCGAGCGCGCCGATGGGGTCGGCGGCGATCGCGTTCATGAGGTCTTCGTCGGAGCCGCCCAGCAGCAGGCCGAACACCACGAGGATCACCGGTGCCACCGATCCGCCGATCGTGTTCCAGGCGACGATCGCCCCGTCCGATGCGGTGCGCTTCTGATAGCGCGACCAGTCGGCGGCGATGTTGATCCAGCCGAGACCGAACCCGGTCATCACCATGACGAGCGCGCCGATCACCTGGCCGACGCCGCCGTCGGGTCGGGCCAGCACGACCGCGAGGTCCACCTGCGGAGCGGCGAGCACGATGTAGAGCACGGTCACGACACCGGTGATCCACGTGAGCACCGACTGCAGCTTCATGATCGTGTGATAGCCGAGCACGGACGCCGTGACGATCAGCGCTGCGACGATCACGGTGGCGACGATCTTGAGCGCGATGCTGTCTCCATCACCTCCGAGCTGGGTGATCACGGTGGCGGTGGCGAGCACGGCCATGATCGCGAGGAACGTCTCCCAGCCGATCGAGGTGAGCCACGAGACGATGCCCGGCACCTTCTGACCCTGCACGCCGAAGGCCGCCCGCGAGAGCACCATCGTCGGCGCGGAGCCGCGCTTGCCGGCGATCGCGATGAGCCCGCAGAGCAGGAACGACACGACGATGCCGATGACCGAGACGATCGTCGCCTGCCAGAACGAGATGCCGAAGCCGAGGACGAACGACCCGTACGACATGCCGAACACCGACACGTTCGCGGCGAACCACGGCCAGAACAGGTCTCGCGGCTTCGCTGTCCGCTCGGATTCGGGGATGATCTCGATGCCCGCACGCTCGATGAGGGCCGGCTTGATGTCCGTCATGCTCACATCCTGGCACTGCCGAGGCGGTCGCAGGCGGTTTCGGCGGCGGCCCCGCCGCGGTGTGCAGCCGGCGGGGGCCTAGCCGGCGAAGAAGGACTGCGCTGTGCGGGTCAGATCGTGCAGGTCCGAGACCCCTGCGAGCTCTCGCGCGGAGTGCATGGACAGGATGGGGATGCCCACGTCGACCGTACGGATGCCGAGCCTGGTCGCCGTGATCGGGCCGATGGTCGAACCGCACGGCACGCTGTTGTTGGATACGAACTCCTGCGTCGTGACCCCGGCGCGCTCGCACCAGGAACGCCACGATGCCGTGCCGACCGCATCCGTGGCGTAGCGCTGGTTGGCGTTGATCTTCAGGATCGGTCCCGATCCGAGCACCGGCTGCACCACGGGGTCGTGCTTGGCGGCGTAGTTCGGGTGCACCGAGTGTCCGACATCGCTCGACAGGCACCACGACGACGCGTAGGCCTGGCGGCGTGCGGATCCGTCGGCACCGAGGCCGGCGTACACGCGTTCGAGCACGTCCTCGAGGAAGGGGCCCGCCGCGCCGGAGCGCGACTCCGAACCCAGTTCCTCGTGGTCGAAGGCGGCGAGCACCGCGATGGGTGCTCCGGCAGTAGGGGTGTGCGCTTCGAGGGCCACCACGCCGGCGTGCACCGAGGCGAGGTCGTCGAGGCGTCCCGACGCGAAGAACGCGCTGTCCTTGCCGAACACCGCTCCGCGGGCGGAGTCGGCGATCACCACGTCGTAGCCGCGGATGTCGGAGGCCGAGACGCCGGCGGAGGAGGCGAGCTCGGCGAGGATGTCGGCCTCGGTCGGGTCGCCGAGTCCCCACACCGGCTGGGTCTCGGTCTGCTTGTCGAGGGCGAGGCCGTTGTTCACACCGCGGTCGAGGTGGATCGCCAGCTGCGGCAGACGCAGCAGAGCTCCGGTGTCCGCCAGTACGACACGGCCGTCGGCCAGTGCCAGTCGCCCGGCGAGGCGCAGCTCGCGGTCGAGCCAGGAGTTCAGCAGCGGTCCGCCGTACACCTCGACGGCGGCCTGCAGCCAGCCCCGCGAGCCGGTCGTCGGCTGCGGCTTGAGCTTGAAGCCCGGGGAGTCGGTGTGCGCGCCGAAGATCTGCACGGGCGTCGTCGCCGCAGCATCCTCGGGGACGACCCAGGCGATCGCCGCCCCGTCGCGCACGACGACGAAGCGTCCACCGGTCGTCGGCCAGGCGTCCTCCTCGTGCAGCCTGTGGAAGCCCGCAGCGTCGAGCCGTCGGGCGACCTCCGCCGCCGCGTGGTAGCTCGACGGGGAGGCGGCGACGAAATCGGCGAGGTCCTCGGCGTGGGCGAGAGCGGCGGGGGTGACGGGCATGTCGTGACCTTCCTGGAGAGCGCGGTCCTTCGAGCGTAGTCGGGGTCTCCGTGCGTCCTCCACGACGGCGGCCCGCGCCCGCGCTGTTTCCCGGCCGTTCATCCCGGCGGGTTAGGGTGGTCCCGATAGCGCCTAGGGTTCCGGGGTTCGCGCCCGTCTGGTCCGAGCGGCGCCACGGCTCTCCTCCGCAGGAGAGCCGTCATCTGACAGGACAAAAGCCCGGAGGACCCTGTTCGTCGCGCCGTGCGCCGGACGGAAGGGTCTGTTTTGTCTCCTCTCGCCTTCGTCCTCGTCTTCGGTGCGGCCATCGCCCACGCGGCGTGGAACATCATCGCGCACGGCATCAGCAGAGCGGGCGCGCCGTTCCTGTGGTGGGGCGCCGTCGCCAGCACCGTGGTCTGGATCGGCGCGGTGCCGTTCACGGGAGGCCTCGGCACCGACGATCTGTGGTCGTTCGCCCTCGGTGTCGTCGTCTCGTCGGTGCTCCACGTCGGCTACATGGCGGTGCTCCAGCGCGGCTATCGCGAGGGCAACCTCTCCACGGTGTACGCGACGGCCCGCGGCACCGGGCCCTTCCTCTCGGTGATCGTGGCCGTGCTGCTGCTGGGCGAGCGCCCGTCGGTGCTCGCGCTGATCGGGGTGGCGGCCGTGATCGCAGGCGTCGTCGCCATCGGACTCGTCGACCGGGGCAGAGGATCCGGCACCCGGCGGATGGATCCCGGCATCGTATTCGGCGTGCTCACCGGCGTCGCGATCGCCGTCTACACGATCTGGGATGCGCACGCGGTGCGCACGTGGAACCTCTCGCCGGTCGCCTTCATGGTGGGCACGACGCTGTTACAGGTGCCGTTCTACTCGATCGCGGTGCGTCGGCGCTGGGACGCGGTCTGGGCGCTCTGGCGCACGCAGTGGCGCCGCATCCTCGCGTTCGGCGCCCTGTCACCGCTGTCGTACATCCTGGTGCTGACCGCGATCCAGATCGCCCCGGTGGCGCTGGTGGCGCCCCTCCGCGAGGTCAGCGTGGTGCTGGTGAGTCTGTTCGGGGTGTTCGTGCTGCGGGAGTCGCGCGGGGGCTGGCGGATCGCGGCATCCCTCGTCGTGGTGACGGGGATCGTCCTCCTCGCCGTGTGAGCCCTCGACCGCGGGATCGACGGGTGGTGTGGAGCGTATTCCGGAATGCCAGGAAAGTGCCTCTGAACAGGACTGTTCCGACCCTGCAATGTCGGTGGTGGGGTGTGGGATGGACGTATGAACCCCCTCGCGGAAGCTCTGGATCGGGTCGTCGCCGACCTCGACGCCGTGCTGTCCGCCGCACAGCTCGCCGGACTCGACGATGCCGCGCGACTGGATGTGCTCCGCGGCGCTGGCGAGGCGCTTCGTCGCGTGGAGGCCATCGTCGTGGAGACGACCGCCTCCGCCGAGCCCCGCTTCGCCGAGGCGACCGGATGCCGATCGATGAACGAGCTCCTGCAGCGGGTGCTGCGGGTGGATGCACCCGGAGCGTCTCGGGTGGTGAAGGCGGCCGAGGCGGTTCGGCGCGAGGTGGCGCTGACGACGGGGGAGCGGCTCCCGGCGCGCTTCCCCGCGATCCGCGAGGCGATGCTCGACGGCGTGATCGGGGTGGCCGGTGTGCTCGCGGCGTCCGGGCCGGTCCTGCAGGCGGGCGATCGGATCGGGGCGGAGGAACGGGTGGCGGCCGATGCTGCGCTGGCCGACCTGGCACGCGGACTCCCCGAGGCGGACGGGGGCACCGAAGGTGGAGGGCCGCCCGCCACCCCTGACGACCTCCGGCAGTACGCGATGCTGCTCGCGCAGCTGCTCGATCCGGATGGTGCCGAACCGACGGACGCGAAGGCGCGGAATCGGAGATTCCTCACCATCGGGCGCCTGCGCAACGGGGTGCATCCGCTCCGGGGCAACCTCCTTCCCGACGTGGCCGCTCAGCTGCAGCTCATCATCGACGCTCAGAACAATCCGAAGACCGATGGCCCGCCAGAGCCGGGCGTGTCCTTCCGGTCGGAGAGCGAGCGATCGGGCGATGGAGCCGAGTCCGGTGCAGACGTCGCCGACGCCGATCCGTGGAACTCCGACCCGCGCAACGTGATCGAACAGCGCACCGCTGCGCAGAAGCGGCACGACGCCGTGGCGGCGGCACTGGCGATCGCCGCGCGTCACGAAGACATGCCCCGACTGGCCGGAGCATCCCCGACGCTCGTGGTGCACGCCGACGCGAACGACGTCGTCGCGGGCACCGGGTGGGCGACCGCGGTCGGCTCGCAGGCGCCGGTGCCGATCGGGGTCGCGATCCAGGCCGCGTGTACGGGCGCCATTCAGCGGGTGCTGTTCGACGACGGCCGGATCGTCGGCACGACCGTCATCGATCGGGTGTTCACGGTCCACCAGCGCCGCGCGATCATCGCTCGGGATGGAGAGTGCCTGATCCCCGGGTGCCATGTGCCGGCGTCATGGTGCGAGATCCACCACGTCGTCGAGCACGCCAGGGGAGGACCGACCGATACGGACAACGGCGTGCCCCTGTGCTGGTGGCATCACCGTTCGCTGAACCGATCGGGGTGGGAGATCCGGATGGCGGGAGGTACCCCGCAGGTCCGCGGCCCGGCATGGTGGGATCCCGAGCGTCACTGGCGTGTTCCGCGGCAGCGCGAGACCGCAGCTGCGTGATAGCGCTGAAACGCGGTGGGTGATCAGCGGAAGCTGACGAGTCCGGCGTGTGCGGCCGTCACGAGGATCTGCACGCGGTCGCGCAGGTGCCACTTCGACATCATGCGCCCGAGGTGTGCCTTCACCGTGCCCTCGGAGACGATGAGCGCCTTCGCGATCTCTGCGTTCGACATTCCCTGCGCGAGGCAGTTCAGCACCTCGACCTCGCGCTCCGTGAGCGGTTCGAGCGCGGCAGCGTCGGCGGCGACCGGGGTCGAATCGCGGACGTGCTTGATCAGCATCGAAGCGATCCGCGGCGACAGCGAGCTGGCCCCGCTGTGCACCTCGCGCACACCGGTGACGATGTCCTCCGCGCTGGAGTCCTTGAGCAGATAGCCGGAAGCGCCGGCGCTCAGCATGGGGAGCACCGTGTCGCTGCCGTCGAGCGTGGTGACAGCGAGCACGCGCACGTGCGGCCATCGCTCGGCGATGACACCCGTCGCCTCGATGCCGTCCATCTCAGGCATCTGCACGTCCATCATCACGACGTCGGGCTGTTCGCGCTCGACAGTGGAGATCGCCTCGAGACCGTCCTCTGCCTGCGCGATCACGCTGATCTCCGGGTCGCGCGAAACGAAGTGCGACAACGCCGAACGGACGAGGGGATCGTCATCGACGATCACGACACGGATTTCCTGCATAGGGGGAAGCCTAACGGCGCGGGCACCTGATGGACGTCATGTAGACCTTTGGCCAAAAAGGTCTAGACCTGAGACAGATGTGCGCCGCTCCTGTCGCCGAGAAGATGAATACAGACATCGACGAACGACTACATAATGGAGGTGAACGTAATGACTTTCTGGCAGCAGGTTGGCAAGTTTTTTGGTCTCGTCCGCTAGCGTACCTGGCGAATAGGAGATAGTGAACCATGGCCTTCGACCAGTCACCCCGGCGATCTACTGATTCGTTCCGGTTGGGTCGAGGCGAGAAGCTCAGCGCGATAGAGCGGATCGTCGTCCTGGTCATCGTCTCCATCACCATCGCCACGGACGTCATAGGTTTCTTCACCACACCGGGGGTCAACCCGGTAGCCCTTTTGGTGAGCGTCGCATGTACGGCAGCGTTCGCTCTCTATCTCTGGAACCCACTCATCGCGACATGCGCCCTCGGCGTCGTGTTCGCGGCATCATTTCTCGTGGGAACGGAGTCCCAGGTTCTGACTGCCGCCGCTGTCGCGGCTGGGCTCGTCATGAGGCTGGGATGGACATCCCTGATCCTGTCGTACACCGGTACGTTCCTCATCGCTGCGGCTCTCGTCGCCAACGGCGTTGCTGACTCGGGTGTGAACGTCGGTCTCTTCCTCATCTTCGCCACGGTGGCCGGAGCTGTCGGGTTCGCCCTTCGGTTGGCCTTCGCCCGTGGCAGTCGCCTCGAGCGCGAACTCGAAGAGCGGGCTGAACAAGAACGACAGGCAGTGCTCGCCGAGCGACGTTGGATCGCTGGTGAGCTGCACGACAGCATCGCGCACCACCTCACGGTGGTGTCGCTGCACGTGCAGATGCTCGAAGACCCCGAGATGAGCACCGACTCTCGAGAGGCGATCCGCGTCGCCGCTCGCAAGGCCATGACCGATCTCCGTTTCGTGATCGAGCTCGCCGACGACGGTCCGCAGTCGTCGAGCGTGCAGACGGGCGACCTCGCCGATGCCGTCGACGAGGCGCAGAGCGAGTTCGAAGCGGCGGGCCACTCCGTGGCCCGCGTGGGCGATCCCAGCGACGAGCGTATCCCGCGTGCCGTCGAGATCGTCCTCGCGCGCATCGTGCGCGAGTCCGCCACCAACATCCTCAAATACGCAGGCCCCGGCGAGGTGCTGATCGACCTCGCCGTGGACGACGATGTCGCGCACCTCACGCTGCGCAGCCCCCTCCCCACGACCCCGCGCCGTGAACTCTCGTCGAGTCGAACAGGACTCGGCCGGATGGCGGAGCGCGTGATGGGAGCGAGTGGCGAGTTCAGCGCCGGCGAAGTCGACGGGTTCTGGGTCGTGTCGGCCCGACTTCCGGTCGTCTGATGCCCTAGAGTGTGTGAGCACCCTCTCCACGCTCCGCGAGAACCTAGACGAAGGTCTAGCGAGGTCTCGACGTTCGACACTGTGGAACGAGTTGCAGTCCGCCATATTCTGAGGGTTCCCCAGATAAAGCGTCCCCAGCGCTGCGATCGCGAGCGCGGTCTTTCTGGCTTCTGAAACACTTTGCGCGCTCGCGATCGCCTTCTGCGTTAACGGCTGTCTTTCCGGCCTTCAGCGCGACTACCCGCCCACTGCGCGCATGTAGTGGCCATCGGTGGAGATCCCCGATGCGGCGACGGTGAACCGCACGACCTCGCTCAGGTACCGGTCCTCCGAGGCCTCGAAGATCCGCCCCTCCGCGTCACGCGAGGTGCGGGTGAGACGCAGGATGGGCGTCCCGCGCGGCACGCGCAGCAACTCCGCGTCCTGGTCGTCAGCGGCCACGGCGTCGATCACGTGCTGGAGGGTGACGATGGGGTGCCCGACCGACGAGAGGTACTCCGTGATCGACACCTCGTCCAGATCCACCTCGAACAGCCTCCGGCCCGCGACCTCGGTGTAGTTGAGCCGCTCCAGCATGGTGGGGCGCCCGTCGAGCAGGCGCAGCCTGACCACGCTCACGATCGTGTCCCCGGCGTCGACGCCGAGTGCCGCTCCGAGCTCTCCGGCGCGTCTCAGGCTCAGCTCCTGCGTCTCGGCCCCCGGCGTGACGCCCAGCTCGCGGGCCCAGCGGGTGAACGGCACCGATATGTCGACCGCCTGGCTCGCCTTCCTGGCGACGACTCGCGCCGGCCGACCGCGACTGGTCTCGATCAGGCCTTCGCCACGGAGCGCGGCCAGGGCGTTGCGGATCGGCCCCCGCGACGTGTGCCATCTCTCCGCGAGCTCCGCTTCGGTGGGTACGTCATCCCCGGGGCGCAGGGCACCCGCGGCGATCTGGGCGCGCAGGTCGTCGGCGATCTGGGTGTACACAGCTTCAGCCACATAGGTACATTACTTGGTCAGTCCGAACGGCGTTGCCTCGTTCCAGGAGTGTTCACTCAGGCGAATCCCCGGTAAACGCGGCCTGAACTCTTCCGAGTTAGGTACATATCTGCGCTCATCACCTGCCAGAGTCTTCCGTGGATCACCCCTCACACCCTGAAAGGTCCTCATGAAGCTTCGCGCTCTCCCCGCCCTCGCCGGCGTCGCGCTCCTCGCCCTCGGCCTCGCCGCCTGTTCCGGCTCGGCGGACGCCTCCGGCACTCCCGGCGCCGACGAGTCGTCCTCGGCCAGCGGCTTCGCGGTCGATGAGAACACCCTCGTCTTCGGCGTCGTGCCCGACTCCGTCGACACCGAGACGAACTACCAGCCGCTCATGGACTACATCGCCGAGATCACCGGCAAGACGGTCGAGTACCACGAGTCGACCGACTACGCCGCGCTGATCGAAGCCGCCGTCGCCGGCAAGGTCGACGTCGCGTCGTTCTCCGGCTTCACGTACGTCACCGCCACGAACAACGGCGCCAAGCTCACCCCGATCTCCTCGATCGTCACGGAAGAGGGCCAGGAGCCCGGCTACTTCTCGCAGGCGATCGTCCCCGCCGGCAGCGACATCAAGAGCATCGATGACTTCAAGGGCAAGAAGGTCTGCTTCGTCGACCCGTCCTCCACCTCGGGCTACCTGTTCCCGTCCTACAACCTGCTGAAGGCCGGCATCGACCCCAAGACCGACATCACGCCGGTCTTCGCGGGCAAGCACGATGTGAGCGTCACCAAGGTCGGCGAAGGCGTCGAGTGCGAGGCGGGCTTCGCCGAGGACTCCGAGGTCGAGAAGTCGGACAAGGTGAAGGTCATCGACGAGACAATGGTCCCCGGCGCGCCGCTGGTCTACTCGTCCACGCTGCCCGACGACGTCTCGAAGAAGCTCATCGACGGTCTCTCCGAGATCACGATCGACGACATCATCGCCGCCGGCATCGACGGTGCGGACACCGACGCGTTCCGCAGCGTCTTCTACGCCACGAAGCCGGTCGACGACGCGTACTACGACCTGATCCGAGACATCTGCAAGGAGACCGAAGCGGAGCAGTGCCAGGGCTGAGCCCGGCCTGACCTTTCGCCTCACCCGGCGCCCTCCGTCTCGTCTGCCTCACCCGGACGAGACGGAGGGCACCACCGCACGACTCACGACAACACAGGAGCTACGACATGACCGCCTCGGCATCCGACGCCCTCATCCGCCTCGACGGCGTGACGAAGACCTTCGGGACGACCACCGCGCTGAAGGATGCCTCGCTCGAGGTGTCCCGCGGAGAGATCGTCGTGCTCCTGGGCCTCTCCGGCTCGGGGAAGTCGACCCTGCTACGCCACCTCGACGGCCTCGAGATCCCCACCGCGGGCTCCGTTGAGGTGCTGGGCGCCCAGGTCCCGTCGCTGAAGGGGAGGGCACTGCGCGACCTCCGCAGCCGCGTGGGCTTCATCTTCCAGCAGTTCGAGCTGGTTCCCTCTCTCACCGTGCTCGAGAACGTGCTCACCGGCTCTCTGTCGGGTGTGCGCGGGCCGCGTCTCGGTCTCTGGGGCTACTCGCGGGCCTCGAAGCTCACCGCCCTCGAACACCTCGACCGCGTCGGCCTGCTCGACCGCGCCTACCAGCGCAGCGACACCCTCTCGGGCGGACAGCAGCAGCGCGTGGCCATCGCTCGCGCTCTCATGCAGAAGCCCGCGATCCTGCTCGCCGACGAGCCGGTCGCCTCTCTCGACCCCGAGTCGAGCGAACAGGTCATGGCGCTGATCCGCGAGATCGCCGCCGACGAAGGACTCACGGTCGTGTGCAGCCTGCACCAGGTCGACCTCGCGATCTCGTGGGCCGACCGCATCGTCGGGCTGCGTCACGGCGAAGTGGT
The DNA here is from genome assembly GCF_040223885.2 of Microbacterium sp. WHRI 7836. Lineage (NCBI taxonomy): Bacteria > Bacillati > Actinomycetota > Actinomycetes > Micrococcales > Microbacteriaceae > Microbacterium > Microbacterium sp. WHRI 7836. Next base: position 3,050,127 of record NZ_CP168171.1, on the reverse strand, counting down.
GCTGGACACCCCGACCGGTGACCTCACCAAGGCCGAGGTCATGGAGATCTACGGCCGTGTCGCCACCACGACCGCCGAGATCCGCGCCGTGGCCGAGGAGCTCGTGGAGGCGGCTGCGCAGGTGGCCGCATCATGACGGCCCTCGACTCCGCGACGGATGCAGCCACCCGCGGCGGTGGGCCGGTGCCTCGGGGCGGCGGGCAGACGGTCGCCGAGCGCGCTCCGAAGCGCCCGATCTCGCCCGAGCGGATCGCGGCATCGCTCACCCTGGTCGCGCTCGTGGTGCTCGGCATCCTCGCCGTCCGCGACGTCGACATCTCGATCCCGGCGATGGTGCAGAGCTGGGGCAACGCCGAGAACTTCATGGCCCGTGTCGGGGGACTCACGTTCCCGGCGCCCGGCGACCTCGCCTGGCTGATCGCCCTCACCGTTGGCCTGGTGCTCGTCGGCACGCTCCTCGCTGCCGTGCTGTCGGTGCCGATCGCCTATCTCGCCGCGTCCAACACCACTCCAGGCAACGGTTGGCGCGCGGCCGCGCGCTTCATCGGCGTCCTCACCCGCGCCCTGCCCGACGTCGTCCTCGCGATGGCGTTCGTGCTGATGTTCTCTCTCGGCACGCTTCCCGGCATCCTCGCCATCGGCATCCACTCGATCGGCATGATCTCGAAGATGTTCGCCGATGCGATCGAGCAGATCGACGAAGGACCCCGCCTCGCCATCCGCGCAGCGGGTGGGTCGAAGATGCAAGAGTTCACGTCGGGCATCCTGCCGCAGGTGCTGCCGAGCTGGGTGGCCACCGTGCTGCACCGCAACGACATCAACCTGCGCGGCAGTGTGGTGCTCGGCTACGTCGGCGTCGCCGGCCTCGGCCTCGAGATGTCCTACGCGTTCAAGTCGCTCAACTACGGCAAGGGCCTCGGCATCGCACTGGTGATCTTCATCCTGTGCGTCGCGATGGAGATCGTCTCGAGCATGGTCCGCGGAGCGATGCTCGGCGAGCAGAAGCACACCCGCTCGTGGATCGACCGGATCCTGCATCCGCGCCTCGGTGCGCACGCCGCATCCACCCAGGTCGAGTCTCCCGCCTGGGCGGCCAGCCCGGAGACCGCCGTGCGTCGCCCCTGGACCGCGCAGCGCATCCGGCACACCATCGCCGGCGTCGTCGCCGTGCTCGTGGTGATCGGAAGCGTGCTGGTCAGCCAGATCAACTGGATGGACCTCATCACATTCTGGGCCAAGCTGCCCGAGGTCGCGGCGCGCTTCTGGCCGCCCTCGTTCGGCAACTACGACGCGAGCGCCATGTTCCAGGCGATGCGGGAGACGGTCGCGATCGCCCTGGCCGCGACCGTGCTCACCCTGCTCCCGTCGCTGCTGCTCGGCTCGCTCGCGGCCCGCAACGTCGCTCCGAGCTCGGGAGCGCGGGGGACCGCACGGCTCCTGCTCGTGGGCATCCGCGGCATCCCGGAGCTGATCCTCGCGATCGTGCTCGTCGTCATCACCGGACTCGGTGCGCAGGCGGGTGTCATCGCCCTCGCGATCGGCGGCATCGGACTGCTCGGCAAGCTCATCGCCGACTCGTTCGAGGAGGTGGATCGCGGACCGGAGCGCGCACTGCGCGCCGTCGGCGCGACACGTCTGCAGACCTACACCTCGGCGACCGTGCCGCAGGGCATGCAGGCGCTCATCGGGCACAGCTTCTACATGCTCGACACGAACATCCGTGCGGCGACGATCCTCGGCATCGTCGGCGGTGGCGGGGTCGGCTACTACCTGCTCAACGCCAGCCAGGGGTCCCGCTACGAGACCGTGACGGCCATCGTGCTGATGATCCTCGCCACGGTGCTCGTGGTCGAAGGTCTCGCCATGTGGATGCGGAAGGTGTTCCGATGAATCGCGCTCTCGACACGGCGGATGTGGTCGTCGTCGGCTCCGGCATCGTCGGCCTCGGTGCGGCGTACGCGGCGGTCCGGCGTGGGCTGCGGGCGATCGTCGTCGACCGCACGGATGGGCCGGTCGGTGCGACGATCCGCAACTTCGGACACCTCTGCATCGGCGCGCAGGGTGGCGAGGCGCGGCGCTACGCCGATCTCTCGCGCGACCTGTGGCTGCGCCTCTCGCGGGATGCGGGATTCTGGCTGCGAGAGTCGGGCACGCTGGTCGCCGCCAGACACGACGACGAGCTCGCCGTGCTGGAGGCGGCATCCCGTGAGGGAGGCATCCGCATGCTCGAAGCCTCGGAACTCCTGCGGTCGGCCCCGCTCCGCGCCGAGGGACTCGTCGGCGGCGCGCACATCGAGACCGACCTGCAGACGGATCCGCGCACCGCGGCGGACGCGATCGTGCGCCACCTGGTCGCCCTCGGCGTCGAATTCCGCTTCCGCACCGCGGTCCCCGCTGTGGGGGCCGGGCGGGTGGACACGACTCGGGGGCCGATCGCCTGCGGGAGCGTCGTCGTCGCCGTGAATCACGACATCGACCAGCTGCTCCCGGAGGTCGCCGAAAGGCACGGGGTCGTGCGGTGCGCGCTCGACATGATGCGGGCGGCCGTGTCGTTCCCGCGTCCGCTCGCGGCCCCCCTGCTCACCGGCTGGTCGCTCGTGCGCTACGGCCGCTTCGCGGACGGACCGGAGGCCCGTGCGGTGCGCGAGCGTCTGCACACCGAGCGGCCCGATCTCGCAGCGATCGACCTCAACCAGATGTACACGCAGCTCCCCGACGGCACGCTCATCATCGGGGACTCGCACGCCACGGCGCTCTCCCCGGCGCCGTTCCAGCCCGAGGCCGCATTCACCGCGTTCCTCGACGAGGCCGAGGCGCTGTTCGACGCACCCGCACCGCGGGTGATCGAGCGCTGGCAGGGCGTGTACGCGAAGGGCCCGCAGGAGTTCCTGATCGACCGGGGCGACGACGGTGTGCTGGTGCTCGCCGCGACGACCGGCATCGGGATGACCACGGGCCTCGGACTCGCCGAAGAGAACCTCGCCGCCGCCTTCGGGTGGACGGCAGCAATGGAAGGAACATCATGACCACTCCTCTCGAACTCGCCGTCCTCGACATGGCGGGGACCACGGTGCTCGACGACGGCGTCGTGGAGCAGGCCTTCCAGCGCGCCGCCGAGCGCACCGGCGTCGCCGGCCGGATGCCGTGGGACGAGGCGCTCGACTACGTGCGCGTGACCATGGGGCAGTCGAAGATCGACGTCTTCACGCACCTCTCCGGCGGCGACGCAGAGGCCGCGGCACGTGCCACTGCCGCGTTCGAGGGCGCGTACGCCGAGATCGTCGCCGAGCAGGGCGTCTCCGAGATCCCCGGTGCCGCCGATGCGATCCAGGGATTGAAGGACGCCGGGCTGAAGGTCGTGCTCACCACCGGCTTCGCCCCGGTGACCCGAGACGCCCTGATCGACGGACTCGGCTGGCGAGACCTCGTCGACTTCGCGCTGTCGCCGATCGACGCCGGACGCGGACGCCCGGCACCCGACCTCGTGCTGGCGGCCCTGCTGCGCACGCAGGCGTCATCCGTCCAGTCGATCGCGGTCGTCGGCGACACCGTCAGCGATGTCGAGTCGGGTCGTCGAGCCGGCGCCGGATTCGTCGCGGGCGTGCTCACCGGCGCCCACGATCGTCCGGCGCTGAGCGCCGCCGGAGCCGATGCCGTGCTGAGCGATGTGAGCGCGTTGAGGGATGTGCTCGTCCAGCGCGAGCTGCTGCCGCTCGTCGCCACCTCCTGAGGGATCGCGCCATGGGAACGCTGCTGATCCGTCCGCCCGGCCACCGCCGAGACGTCGCGCTGCGTCCGGCGGCCACCGCGATGGTCTGGGTCGGCGAAGGCCACCCGCACGAGACGATCGCGGTACCGGGAGTGGCTCTCGCGGACGGGGACGCGCTCGTGGCGGTCGAGATGTCGACGATCTGCGGATCCGACGTGCACACGGTGCGGGGACGACGATCCGCTCCGACGCCCCTGGTGCTCGGACACGAGAGCGTCGGACGGGTGATCGCCATCGGCGACGCCGGCGCGCGCACCGTGGACGGCACTCCGCTGCGGATCGGCGATCGGGTGGTGTGGTCGGTGACCGTATCCTGCGCGAGCTGCGATCGCTGCCTGCGGGGGCTGCCGCAGAAATGCCGTGATCTGGGGAAGTACGGGCACGACCGCGTCGGCGCGCACGGCGACCTCACCGGAGCGTTCGCGAGTCACGTGCAGCTGAGGGAGGGGACGGCCATCGTCAGGGTGCCCGAGGCGCTCCCCGCCGCGGTGCTCGCGCCCGCCTCGTGCGCCACGGCCACCGCGTGGGCGGCGGTCGCTCGAGCGGCGAAGGACCACGACCTCGACGGGGCCTCCGTGCGGATCCACGGCGCGGGTCTCGTGGGGCTGTCCGCCGCAGCCATCGCCGCCGAACAGGGGGCGACCGTGGAGGTGCGGGACCCGAACGTCGACAGGCAGCGTCTGGCCGCACGGTTCGGAGCGACGCGTCTCGACCGGGATCCTGATGTCGTGATCGAGGCGTCGGGGCATGCCGTGCAGGAAGCACTCGCCGGCGTGGCGGTCGGGGGGACGGTCGTGCTGGTCGGGAGCGTGTTCCCCGCTGACCCGGTTCCGTTCGACGCCGAGAGCATCGTGCGCCGGCTCGTCACCGTCGCGGGCATCCACAACTACACGGGAGCAGAGCTGGCTGAAGCGGTGGCGTTCCTCGCGGGCCGGGGGAGGGCCTATCCCTTCGCCGATGCCGTTGGCGCGGTGCGGCCGCTCTCCGAGATCGATGCGGCGCTGCGCGAGGCGACCACCCCACAGGCGCCGCTGCGGATCGGACTCCTGCCCGGCCAGTGAAGCTGCGGCCAACGCGCCGGCGGGGGTGCTGCGGCCTGTGACGATGCGCGACTCGTGGCGATGCCGTGGTCAGCGCGGACGACGGTCTTCGCCGTCGTTCTCCTGACCGCGCCGCGGACCCAGCGGTCGCAGCCCCTCGGCGTGGAACGCCAGCAGGCCGACGGCCGCACCGACGGTCGACGCGAGCACCTCTTCCGGGTCGCCGACAAGTGCCAGTCGACGGTGGCCCACGTCGCCATCGGCCGTGGCCCAGCCCAGATAGACGGTTCCCGCCGCGTGCCCGCCCTGGGGTTCCGGGCCGCCCACACCGGTGGTCGAGACCGCAAGGTCGACATCGAACAGGGTCCGTGCACCGGCGGCGAGCTGCTCCGCGCAGGCGGCAGAGCACGGATCCGTTCCCGGCGTCAGTCCCAGCACGCGCTCCTTGACGTCGGTGAAGTAGGCCACGATGCCCCCGGCGAACCAGCCGGAGGCACCGTCGCCGGCACCGATCGTCTCCGCGAGCATGCCCGAGGTCAGCGACTCGGCCACTCCGATGCGGAGCTCCCGCTCCGCGGCGAGTTCGCTCAACCGTGCGATGTGGCTCTGCGTGTCCGAGTCGAGAGCGTCGAGAGCGGTCACCGTGCGGAGCGTCCGTTCTCGAGCGTCATCGCTCTTCGCTCTCGTCGTAGTCCGGACGAGGGGGCTGCAGCGGCTGGTCCGAGTACTCTCCGCCCGCGCGGCCGCCGTAGGGGCGTCCGTGATCGGCGAACTCGTCGCGGGCGAATACCAGGGTCCACGGACCCGCCGTGAAGTGCGCGCCCGTGCGCAGGGTCTCGGAGTTCTCATCCACGTGCGTCGCGTCCACGCCGAGGCTCGCGTTCGTCTCGCCCTCGCCGTGCAGGGTCAGCACGTACTCGTCGCGGTCGTCGTGCGTGATCGTGGCGTGCACCGGGTCGGTGTCGGCGAGGCGCAGTTCGTTGCCCTCGGCCGAGCCGACGCGGACGACATCGTCTTCGAGCGCGAACTCGGTGCGCTCGTCGTCCCTGGTGATGCGCAGACGGGGGTTTCCCGCGCCCCACGACGCGTGCGTCGTGCCCGGGGTGTTGCCCTCGTCCGGGCGGTCATCGATGTGTCGGTCGTTCATGGCAGTGCCCTCCTCGGGGTCGAGTGGAATGAGGCTATGCGTCCCTCCAGATCTCGCCGAGGGGGTTGACTTCGCTGTGGCGACCCGGCATCGGATCCACCCGCCGAGGGACTGTGTGGCCGTCGGCTGTTTGAGGAACAATGGGTCGCAACCGTCGTCCCCACCGCCACGAGCGAGGAGCAGTGCATGGGAAAGTTCGTCTATGAAGGCAGCGTGAAGACCGAGATCGAGGACCGGGCGCTCACGCATCTGCAGCTCGTCATCACCGCCAAGCTGCGTCGCGGTGAGCCCTTCCCGTTCAGCTGGCGAGAAGACACCAGCGTGGGCGGTGGGCGCACCACCGTCTGGATCCAGCCCGGCAGCGCGCTGGTCTTCAAGTACTTCGGCAGCAGGCAGCCGTCCATCAACCGCGCCTGGATCGAGGCCCTCGCCTTCACGGCGAACGCTCCGAGCGGGCTCTACCTCGTTCCCGAGCCCGCGGAATCGGGAACCGAGCCGGGCACCGAGGAAGTACCGGTGACCCCGCCCGTCTGATCCTCTCGACCCCTCGCACAGGGCGGACCTGTCAACCCCCCTGACGGGAGGGCGGCCCTCGGGGAGAGTCGCTCGTACGACGACACGTTCCACGAGACGACACGTTCCACGAGATGAGGAGGATCGCCATGACAGACGACACCACCGACCCCCGGCACGCGCATCGCGAGGAGGGCTTCCCCTCGCAGCACCAGGATCAGCCGGGGCTGACGGAGCGGACCCGGCCGGAGCCCGACCACGGCGAGCAGACGTACGCAGGCCACGGTCGCCTGGGAGGACGCCGTGCTCTGATCACGGGCGGGGACTCGGGCATCGGCCGCGCCGTCGCGATCGCCTTCGCCCGAGAGGGCGCGGACGTCGCCATCGCGCACATGCCCGAGGAACAGGACGACGCGGAGGACACCCTCGCCCTGGTCCGCGAGGCCGGCCGGATCGGAGTGGGATTCGCGGGCGATCTACGCGACGAGGGGTTCGCGACCGACATCGTCGCGAAGACCCGGAGCGAGCTGGGTGGACTCGACGTGCTCGTGCTCAACGCCGGCTACCAGCACGACATCGACGGTTTCGCGTCGCTGGAGACGGAGCGGATGCGCCGGGTCTTCGACACGAACCTGGCCGGAATGCTGTTCTCGGCACGTGCGGCCTATCCCGACCTCGAACCCGGTGCGAGCATCATCGTGACCGCGTCGGTGCAGGCCTACAACCCTTCGCCGGGTCTGATCGACTACGCCATGACCAAGGCGGCACAGGTGGCGTTCGTGAAGGCGCTCGCCGAGGAGGCAGGGCCCAAGGGCATCCGAGTGAACGCCGTGGCCCCCGGCCCGATCTGGACCCCGCTGATCCCCGCGACGGGCTGGGACGCCGAGCGCCTGGCGACCTTCGGTGCCGACACCCCGCTCGGGCGGGCAGGGCAACCCGCGGAACTCGCCGGGGCATATGTGTATCTGGCGTCGGACGAGTCCTCCTACACCTCGGGATCGGTCATCGCGGTCACGGGCGGCAAGCACCTCTGACCCGTACGGCACCCGTCGAGACCCATCGTCTTCGTCGACACCCACGCGCCGTCGCGCATTCGACGGTGGGTCTCGACAGGGACGGTGGGTCTCGACAGCACGGTGGGTCTCGACAGCACGGTGGGTCTCGACAGTCGCCGCCTAAGCTTGTCTGGTGCAGAAGCCGGCCGCGTCCGGTCCCCTCGTGGGGGTCGTGCTCGTCATCGGCTCCTGCCTCTCGCTTCCCTTCGGCGCTGCTGTCGCGGCCCAGCTCTTCCCGGTGCTCGGACCGTGGGGGGTGACCTCGCTGCGCGTGGCGATCGCCGCGGTGCTGCTCGTCGTCATCGTGCGGCCGCGACCGGGGAAGTGGACCCGCGCGCAGTGGCTTGCCGCCGTGCTCTTCGGTGTCTCGCTGGCGGCGATGAACGGCTTCTTCTACGCCGCGATCGATCGCATCCCGCTGGGGCCCGCCGTCGCGATCGAGTTCCTCGGACCGCTCGTCCTCGCCGCCGTGCTCACCCGGAAGCTCAGAGATTTCGCCTGGGTCGGCATCGCCCTGCTGGGCATGGTCGTCCTCGGCATCGACGGGCTGATCGGGGCCGAGCCGCTCGATCCGCTCGGGGTCGTGTTCATCCTCATCGCCGCCGGATTCTGGGCCATGTACATCCGGATGAGCGCCCGCGTCGGCGCCCTCATCCCCGGCAGCAGCGGCCTGGCGATGGGCCTCGTGGTCGCGGCCGTGCTGCTGATCCCGGTCGGCGTTCCCGCTGTGTCGACCGTGGCGATGGACCCGCAGCTCCTGCTGCTCGCGGCGATCACCGCGGTGCTGTCGTCGGTCATCCCGTACAGCTTCGAGCTCGCGGCGCTGCGGCGGCTTCCGCAGCGCGTCTTCGGGGTGCTGCTGAGCCTGGAGCCGGCGTTCGCCACCCTCGCCGGCTGGCTCATCCTCGGTCAGGATGCGACGCCGTTGCGCATGCTCGCCATCGCTCTCGTGATCGCCGCGAGCGTCGGCACCACGCTCGGCGTGCGGAGGGACCGTCGCGACGGCGGCCCCTCCGGTCCCTTCACCGCGCCGATACCGCTGCCCGATTGACCGTCGGAGTCGGCAGCGGGAAGCGCCGACGCAGGATGACGCGCTGGACGAGCGTCCACACCACCGTGACGGTGAGGTAGAGCGCAGCGGCGAGGGGCACGAATGCGGCGAATACCGCTGTGAGGTAGTGCGTCGCCGAGACGACGCGCAGCATCGTGGGCGAGTTCAACGGGGAGTCGTCACCCTCGACCGGAGTGGGACGGAACACGCGGCGGGTGACCTCGGCGACCGCGACCATGACCGCCAGCAGCACTCCGAACACCAGGAACGTGGCGGGCGTCGCCGTGCCGCCGAAGAGCGCGGAGACCAGGCTCGTCCCCAGCGGGGCGCCGAACAGGTCGTGCGCGAGCAGTTCGTTCGGATGACCGGCGATCTCGGGACGGAGGAACAGCGTGTACAGGATGCCGACGACGGGGGCCTGCGCCAGCACCGGGAGCATCCCCGCGAACGGCGACGTGTTCTCGGCCTTGTAGAGCGCCAACGTCTCCTTCTGCAGGCGCTCGGGGTTCTTCTTGTGGCGGCGCTGCAGCTCACGCAGCTTCGGGGCGAGACGCGCCCTGGTCTGTTCGGCCTTGGCCTGGGATATGCCCACCGGGATGAGCAGCGCCCGCACCAGCAGGGTGACGAGCACCACGGCGAGTGCTGCGGCCGCGGCGCCGGCGAGAGGGGTGAGGAGGTCGGAGAGCCCGGTCATGGCGCCGTAGGCGGCGTCGAGGAGGGCGGCGAGAGGAGGGAAAGCGAAGATGTCCAAGAGAGTGTCCGTTCGTGGCGTCGGGAAGGGTCGGCGAAGGCCGCGCTGTCCCGTCGTGCGAACGGACTACGCGGCGGTCGCGATTCCCGGCGCCCGAGGGCGCGGATGCCCGGCGGCATCGGGGTCACTCTGCGTGAGGAGGGTGCCGACGTCTATGGCCCGCAGCGGATGCGGGGCGTCGGCTGTGGCCTCGGGGTGCACGCTCAGCACGATGGCGAGCGTGAGGGCGGTCACGGCGAGCAGCGCGATCGCGAGGCCGAGGGCCGTTGCGTCGGGCATCGACACGAGGCCGATCGCGGTCGCGACGAAGCTCAGCATCTGCCCGAACCACTCGCTCATGTGCGCACCCCTTCCTGCGACGAGGGTATCACCGCGGCCTCGGGGTCGCCCGCGGGCGTAACGTCGAAGCATGAGTGACCTTCGCACCCTGCTCGGGATCGAGCATCCGATCGTTCTCGGCCCGTTCGGCGGGCTCTCCTCGACCGCGCTCACCGCCGCGGTCAGCAACGCGGGTGGACTGGGGTCGTTCGGACTCTACGGTTACGACGGCGATCGCATCCGTGCGACCGGGGCCGAGCTGCGTGCCCTGACCGACCGGCCCTATGCGGTGAACGTCTGGCTTCCGATGGGAGACGAGGTCGAGCCGAACCCGCAGCACACCGTGTTCGCGCAGGCCCTGCAGCCGTTCTACGAAGCCGTGGGCGTGGACGTCCCCGCGCGGCCGGAGCGGTACGCCCCGACCCTGGACGAACAGCTCCAGGCCGTCTGGGAGATCGAGCCCGCCGTGCTCAGCGTGGTGTTCGGCGTGCCGTCGGACGACCTGATCGAGGAGGCGCATCGCCGCGGCATCCTCATCGTCGGCACGGCGACCACGGTGGCTGAGGCCGTCGCGCTCGACGCAGCGGGCGTGGACGCCGTGGTCGCGAGCGGCGCCGAGGCCGCGGGTCATCGGGTCGCATTCCTGCGTTCAGCGGAGGAGTCGCTGGTCGGGACGTTCGCGCTGGTGCCTCAGATGGTCGACGCGGTCGGGGTGCCCGTGATCGCGGCAGGAGGTGTCGCCGATCGTCGCGGGGTGGCGGCGGCGTTCGCCCTGGGCGCGGCGGGAGTGCAGGTGGGGACGGCGTTCCTCGCCACCGCGGAGTCGGCCGCGAACGAAGCGCACCGCGACGCGATCCGATCCACCGCCGCCGACGAGACCGTGCTCACACGTGCGATGAGCGGGCGCCTGGCTCGCGGCGCCCGCAACCGTGTGGTGCGCGCGATCGAGGCGAGCGGCACGATCGCGCCGTTCCCGATGCAGAACTGGCTGACAGGGCGCTTCCGCACCGCGGCGGGGGAGCAGAACCTGGGCGCGCTGCAGTCGCTGTGGATGGGGCAGGCCGCGCCGCTGGTGCGTCATGGCACGGCTGCCGAGGTCTTCGCCGAGCTGATGGCAGGGCTCCCGGCGACGCCGTGACCCTCGCTGCGGCCCGGATCGCGGGCTGCTCCGCGCTGTGGACGAATGACCGACGCCTGGCAGCGGCCTCCCACGGGCTCGCGGTCGATATCCTGAGCGACCGCGACTGGACCCGCGTCCTCCCGGGTTCGACCGGGCTAGAGGATCACGGTGGATTTGCCGTGCACGATCACGCGATCCTCGGCGTGCCACTGCACGGCGCGGGCGAGCACGAGGCGCTCGACGTCGGCACCGCGACTCTGCAGCTCGGCGGCCGACTCGGAGTGGGTGACGCGCGTGACGTCCTGTTCGATGATCGGTCCCTCGTCGAGATCGGCCGTCGCGTAGTGCGCGGTCGCGCCGATCAGCTTGACGCCACGGTCCTTGGCGCGAGCGTACGGGTTCGCTCCGATGAACGCTGGCAGGAACGAGTGGTGGATGTTGATGACCGGAGCTTCGAGGCGCGTGATGAAGTCGTCGGAGAGGATCTGCATGTAGCGGGCGAGCACGACGAGGTCGACGTTCCCGCGCAGCAGTTCGAGCTGACGATCCTCCATGGCGGCCTTGTCGCCGGAGGGGATGTGCACGAACGGCACACCGAACGAGCGGACGGCCTCGGCCAGGTCGGGGTGGTTGGACACGACCATGGTGATGTCGATGTCGAGCTGTCCGCGCTGCGTACGCCACAGCAGCTCCATGAGGCAGTGATCGTACTTCGAGACGAAGATCGCGACGCGCTTGCGGCGGGCCACGTCGTGCAGCGACCACTCCATGCCGAAGCGCTCGGCGACGGCCGCGATGTCGGCTTCGAGTGCCGGGCGCGCCGCTGCCAGACCGTCGAGGTGGATGACCGTGCGCTGGAAGAAGCGTCCGCCCTCGGAGTCGGTCGAGTGCTGATCGAGCGAGATGATGTTCGCGCCGTGATGAGCGAGCACGCCGGCGACGGCGGCGACGATGCCGGGCTGGTCGTCGCAGGCGATGAGCAGGCGGGCGGTATCGGGCTGAGACATGGGGGCTCCTCGAGGGTGTGCATCGATTCTGCCGTGGATGCGCCGAGCGGGCGAATCGCGAAAGATCACCCGCTGCACTGCCTGCGCACTGCACCGCTCTCACCTACCCTGAGAGCATGAATGCGAGTGACCTCGGCCTCGTGCTGATCCCGCTGCTCGCCGTGGCGGCGCCGCTTCTCGCACGCGGCGTGCGACCGGTGGTCCGGGTGCCCATCGTGGTGTTCGAGCTCGTGCTCGGCATCCTCGTCGGTCCCGCTGTCTTCGGCTGGGTCGAACCGGGACCGCTGCTGGAGAAGCTCAGCGATTTCGGCCTCGCGCTGCTGTTCTTCGTCGCCGGAACCGAGATCGACTTCAAGATGGTGGCGGGCAAGCCGCTCGCGCGCGCCTCTCTGGGCTGGCTGCTCAGCGTGCTCCTGGGCATAGGCCTGGGCTTCTTCTTCGCGCCGGGAGAGGGGATGGTGGTGGTCGGCATCGCGCTCAGTTCCACGGCGCTGGGCACCCTGATGCCGATCCTGCGCGATGCCCGCGAGCTCGACACCCCCTTCGGCCGTGCCATCAGCGCGATCGGCGCGGTGGGCGAGTTCCTCCCGTTGATCGCGATCTCGATCTTCCTCAGCACGCGGACCACGCCGATCGCCACGGCCGTGCTGCTGACCTTCGTGGTGCTCGCCGGGCTCGCGGTGCTGCTGGCGCACCGCGTCCCGCACGGGCGGCTGCACGGCATCGTGCGGGCGACACTGCACACCTCGGATCAGTTCGGCGTGCGCTTCGTGATCCTGCTCATCGCCGCTCTCGTCGGGCTGAGCGTCATGCTCGATCTCGACATGCTGCTCGGGGCTTTCGTGGCCGGGGCGGTCTGGCGCATCATCATGGCGCGTGCACCGAAGAAGGACGCGGAAGAGGTCGAGAGCAAGATCGAGGCGATCGCCTTCGGTTTCCTCGTGCCGATCTTCTTCCTCTACACCGGGGTCACGTTCGATCTGCAGGCATTGCTGTCTTCGCCGACGGCGCTGGGGCTGGTGCCCGTCTTCCTGATCGCTCTGCTCGTGATCCGCGGATCCGCGGCGCAGCTCTCGGCGCCGGCGGGGATGAGCGTGCGCGACCGCGCGGCCCTCGGACTGCTCGCCGCGACGGGCCTGCCGATCATCGTGGCTGTCACCGCCATCGGTGTGGATCAGAAGATGCTCGACACCGGCACGGCTGCGGCGCTCGTCGGAGCCGGAATGCTGTCCGTGCTGCTGTATCCCCTGATCGGGATGACGCTCCGTGGCGACCGCGCGGAGGTCGTGGGCCCGCGACTGGCCGACAAGACACGACAGGGAGAGCTGTGACCACCGCATCCGCGCTGCTGACACAGGCCGTGCACGACCTGAAGGGCGCTCCGAAGGAAGGGCTCGGCGAACAGCGCGATTCGCGCTGGCGCGGGCGTCGCATCGTCAGGGTCGGTGAGGCGTGGCACCTGGGTGTGCTGCTGCTGACCGAGACACATGCGCTGGCGACGGCCGAGGTCCTGCGCGCGGCGGACCCGGGGCGTCGCGGCTACACGGCCGAGTCGGCCAGGGAGCGGGCGGAGCGCAGGGCCGAGGCGCTGCGCGGCGGCTTCGACGAGGGCGATGTCGTGCATGTGGGATGGAGTGTCGTCGACGTCGACGCCGTGGACGCCGGAGGTTCATCCGGTCCGCTCGCTCAGGTCGACGGCGTGCCCTCCGTGCGCTGGAGCACCGCGGGAGGATTCATGCCGTTGGAGGCATACCTGCGCGAGCGCGTACCGCTGCTCCGCGACTCGGCGTCGAGCTGATTCAGGCGAAGGTCTCGGCGAAGCGTCGCAGCAGGGCCGCACCCTCGGTGACCGAGGCTGCGAGAACCTGCTGCTGCACGGCGTCGAACTCGTCGGGGTCGAAGTAGCCGGTGGTGCGGTAGAACGTCATCCGGTCGGCGAAATCGCGAGGCGTGGGCTCTGGGTGGAACTGAGCGGCGTAGAGATGCGTGCCCACGCGGTACGCCTGCACGGGGCAGGCCTCGTTCGTGGCCAGCAGCACGGCGCCGGGCGGGGTCGCCGCCGCGCTCTCCTTATGGGCCGTGAAGACCGTCAGAGCGGAGCCGCTGGGTCCGAACACTGGATCGGCCGCGCCCGCCTGCGTGGTCTCGATGACCGTGGCGCTCGCGGGCTCCGGAGTGTCGGTCACCACCTCGCCGCCGAGCATGCGGGTGACGACACCGATGCTGAAGCAGGTGAAGAACACCGCGACCTCGGCGGCCATCGCCGCGTCGGCCAGCGTGCGGAGGTCGGCCTCGACGCGAAGCTGCTCGGCGGACTTCACCGCATCGGAGACGTTGAACGGCGAGCCGCCGACGACGATGCCGCGATATCCCCGCAGGCGTTCCATCGGCAACGCCCCGTGCAGCAGATCGAGCCGGTCGACCACGTCGACGCCCAGCGCCCGACGGAAGGAGGCATGCTCGGCATCCGCCGCCCCGGTCTCGGGTCGCACGCAGACGTAGAGAAGCGAGGCCATCAGGAGATTCTAACGAGCGCGCGTGGCCCAGCAGACGCGGTCACCGCGAGGAGTTCGCCGTGCGACCGCGGACGATGCCCACGAACGTCTCGACGTCGGCCGTGGTGCGCTCTCGCGGCCACACCAGCGCGACGGTCGAGGTCGGTCCGTGCGCGAGGACGCGGTGATCGGCGTCCTTGCGATGGTGCAGACGCGCGAGAGACATCGGGACGACGACGATGCCGACGCCGGATGCCGCCGTCGCGATCGCCTCGTCGGTGGGAAGGGGATCGAAGGTCGCCGGGACAGTCCCCGGGAACACGGGAGAACCCAGGACATCGTCGGTCAGCGCGATCACGACCTCGCCTTCGAGGTCGGCCGCGGTGAGCTGCTCCGCGGCCATCAGATGCGAATCGACCGCTGCGACGACGACCGGGACCTCGTCGTACAGGGGGATGATGTGCAGCGACTCGTCGGTGAGGGGCAGACGAAGGAGCGCCGCATCGACGCGGTCGAGTGCATGGCGCTGGGCGGCCGGGTCGATCGTCACGAGCTCGAGCGGCACACGCGGCATCCGCTGCTTCCAGGCGTCGATCCACTTGCCGGGGGTCGCGCCGGGCACAGCGCCGAGGCGGAAGGTGCGCGGCGCTTCCGGTTCGGGCTGCGGGGCATCGAAGACGACCTTGGAGGTGGGCTTCTTCGGCTTCTGCGGGGGATACCGCTCCGCGGGTGCTGCCTTGTTTCGGCGTACCGGTGTTCCGCGGCCTGTGCCCTTCGCGGGGCGTCTTCCCTGGTTCGCCATGCGGTCAAGGCTACTCGGCGGGAGTGCCCGGCACCTCCGCGGGTGCAGCAGGGCTCGTGGTGGAGAGCTTCCGCTGCGCGCGACGGACGAGTCCGGCGGCTCCGCCGACCAGCAGCAGCACGCCGACGGTCAGGAGCGCGACCGTGACGGCGGCCGTCGGGGTGAGGGCCAGCAGGGCGTCGGCGGCTGCATCGCGGCGGTCGGCGTCTGCCAGCATCCAGAGGGCTGTCGCCGAGATCGCGGCGAACAGGAGCCCCCAGATGATGGCCGCCCAGCGGGTGCGGGGCACGGCGGTGGTCTCGGTGATCGACGGAACGCTCATCACTGGTCTTCCTTCGCGGGCTCGGCGACGGTGATGGAGATGTCACCGCTGTTCTGATCGAGGGTGATCGGTTGGATGGTCGTCGGGGAGGCGGTGTCGGCCGAGATGCTCTGCACGATCACCGCCTCCTCTCCTGCGCGCTCGTCTCCGTCACGCGTGCCGAGCCATGTGCCGGAGTCGACGATCGTTCCCGAGTCGCCCTCCACGCGGGTCCAGGTCACGGATGCCGTGTCCACCGTCGCTCGGAGCTGCAGCTCGACGCCGGGATCGACATAGATGTACGTCCCCCCGGAGGACTTCTCGATCACGATCGGTCGCGGCGCGCCGTCGTGCTGATAGAGGGTGACGGAGAGGTCGCCGAACGGCTGACGGATGTGCTGCTCGCGGCTGTTGGTGATCGAGGCCCATCCGAAGGTCAGATCCTGCAGCGTGGAGAACGCCCCGGCCACGAGTCCGCCGACGAGGGTGATGACCGTCACGAAGGCCAGGAAACCGCTGCGCCGACGGAACGCCCCGGCGACGATCATCCCGAGCGCGAGCATCAGGGCTGCGGCGAGGAGGCCGAGAGCTCCGCCGAGCTGGGCTGCGCCGGTCGCCAGTCCCACGGCAGCACCGGTGATGATCGCGAGCCCCACCATCGTCGCCACGAACGCGAATCCGGCGCGCGGGTTCGACTCCCGGCGGATGCGACGGCGTTCGGCGGCTTCGGCGGCGAACACGGCGGCCTCGGCCTGGCGCTCACGGCGCAGCTGGTCGCGGGCGGCGCGCTCGACGTCCTGCTGCTGGCGCCGCCACGCCTGATCCTGTTCCTTCCACGCGGCATGCTGGGCGCGCCAGGCTTCGAGGGCTGCGGGATCCTGCGAACCGGGCGGCAGAGGGGCCGGCGGTGCCGGCGGTGCCGGGATCGCGCCGAGTGCGGGATCCGGTGACATCGGCTCTGCTGCGATGCCGGCGTCGGATTCCGCGGCGGCGGAGATAGTGGCGTCCGCCCCCTCGGCGGTACCCGAACCGGCGAGGGGGGCGGACGCGGCCGGGGCCGTCTGATCTGCGGAAGCCGTCGGCAGATCAGACGCGGAAGCGCCCGGGGTGCGGCTGGCAGCACGCACGATCAGGAAGAGCAGGCCGGCGACGAGCACGAGCCCGACGATCCAGCTGAGGAGGGAGAGGGCCGACCAGTCGCCGTAACCGAGCCCGAACAGGCGGCCAGCGAGCGGAGCGGTCGGGAACAGCCCGATGACGGCCATCGCCAGGATGCCCCACTGCACGGGCTGGTAGTCGCGACGCAGCAGGTCGCGCAGGTGCACCCGTCCATCGATGTCGGGCAGCAGCGCCCACGCGGCGGCGTACAGGAAGATCACCGGCAGTCCGAAGAGCGCGGCCACCACCAGCACCCCTCGCACGATGAGCGGGTCGATCCGCAGGCGTGCGGCGATACCGGCGGCGACGCCACCCAGCCAGCCCTCGGAGCGGGCGACGCCGAGACCGGCGACCCAGAGCAGGAAGCGGTCGGCGCCGCGCGGGGTGCCCGTGCCGGGACCGCCGACGGCCGGAGCGTCTGGATCGGCAGGGGGCGGAGGCGCAGTCGGAATCGTCATGCTTCGATCCTGGCGGTGGCGCGGGGCGCTGTGCCATGGGGGGAACCCCTGAGCGACCCCTGATTCTCGCCGGGGGAGCCCCCGGAGCATCGGCGCGGATGATTGGATGGCGACATGTCCTCTTCGGCGCACGCTCCCGCGCGACCTCCGCGCGTCGCCGCTCCACCGCGCCCGTCGTTGACCCGCGATCGCGACTGCCTGGTCGCCGGCGTCAGTGCCGGACTCGCACGCCACCTGGGCGCACGGCCGTGGATGGTGCGCGCTCTGTTCATCGCCCTCGCGCTGTGCGGCGGTGCAGGGGTGCTGCTCTACGCCTGGTGCTGGATGTTCACGCCGTGGGCGGAGAGTGAGGACGCACCGACCAGACGGATGCCCGTGGCGTGGCTGCTGCTGGCTCCCGCGGCCGTGGGGGTCCTCGTCGTGCTGGTGTGGCGTGGCGGCAGCGACTGGCTGACCGGGTCGATCCCTCCCGATGTCGCGGCGGTCGTCGTCGGCGGAACGGTGGTCTTCGCGACCGGCGCCGGGCTCTGGGCGACGCTGATCGACAGCACCGACACCGCACGGGGGCCACGGCACACGCTGAGCATCCGGATCCTCTCGATCGTCCTGCTGACCCTGCTGTTCACGATCCTGCTGTCCTGGCCGGTGGCCCGGTCGGGCGTGGCGCTGGTGCTGCTCCCGCTGGTCGGGCTGGCGGCCGTGGTGTCCTCGTCGTTGATACCCCGATGGCGCGAGCTGTCCGGTGAGCGGGTGCGCCGCATCCGCGAGGAGCAGCGCAGCCAGATGGCCGCCCACCTGCACGACTCGGTGCTGCAGACACTGGCGCTGATCCAGAACAGGGCGGGAGCTTCCAGCGAAGCTGCGCGCCTCGCCAGGGCGCAGGAGCGCGAGCTGCGTGCCTGGTTGTACGACGGCGATGCTCCGGCCGACAGTGATCTTCCGACCGACCTGCGCGACTATGCCGGAGCGTTGGAGCTCGACTACCCGGTGCGCATCGACGTGGTCTCCGCCGGCCTGTCGACAGAGCGGGCGAGCGGAGAGCTCGCCGCCGCCGCCAGGGAGGCGATCCTGAACGCGGCCCGCCACGCAGGAGGCGAGATCTCGGTGTACATCGAGGGAAGCGTGTCAGGCGTCGATGTGTTCATCCGCGATCGGGGCCCGGGATTCCAGCTCGATGAGGTGCCCAGCGATCGGTTGGGCGTGCGCGAGTCGATCATCGGACGGATGCGCCGTGCGGGTGGCAGCGGAGGGGTTCGCAGCGACGAGAGCGGCACAGAGGTGCATCTGCGCATCATGACACCGTCCAACCAGGAGCGGCCGGTACCGCGTGCGACGGCTCGGGAGGAGCACCATGGCTGAGATCATCCGTGTCGTGATCGTCGACGATCACTCGATCTTCCGCTCCGGCCTGCGCGCAGACCTCGATGCGAGCGTCGATGTGGTGGGCGAAGCGGCAGACGTGCCGTCGGCGATCTCGGTGATCGGCGAGACGCGACCGGATGTCGTGCTCCTCGACGTGCATCTCCCGGGCGGCGACGGCGAGGACGCGGCCGGAGGTGAGGCGGTGATCCGCGGGTCGTCTCCGACCGATGCCCGCTTCCTCGCGTTGAGCGTGTCCGACGCCGCGGCCGACGTGGTGCGGGTGATCCGCGCCGGCGCGCGGGGTTACATCACGAAGGGCTCATCCGGCGTCGAGGTCAGCAGCGCGGTGCGGGCCGTGGCCGAGGGTGATGCGGTCTTCTCGCCGAGGCTTGCCGGCTTCGTGCTCGACGCCTTCGGGGCGGTCGCCGGTGAGACCGCGACAGCGACCGACGAACTCGACCGGCTCTCGGCACGCGAGCAGGAGGTCATGCGCCTGATCGCTCGGGGCTACGCGTACAAAGAGGTCGCGTCGGAGCTGTTCATCTCGATCAAGACGGTCGAGACGCATGTGTCGTCGGTGCTGCGCAAGCTTCAGCTCTCCTCACGACACGAACTCACGGCATGGGCCTCCGAGCGGCGGCTGTTGTGAGAGCACCGCTCGGGTGAGGTCGCTCAGGCCGCGAGCCACAGACCTTTCTGATCCGTCGCGATGGTGAGTCCGGCCGCGACCGTCTCGTCGTCGCCGATCCTGGCACCGCGGACGATGCGCGCTCCGGCACCGATGTCGGTGCGGACGCCCACGTAGGCGTGATCGCCGATCGCCGCGCCATGGCCGACGTGCGCGTGCGCGTCCACGAACGCGCCTTCGCCGATCACGGCGTCTTCGTCGATCCAGGCACCGCGGGCGATGGTCGCGCCGGCACCGACGCGCGCCCCCGGTTCGATATAGGCACCCGCCTCGATGTGTGCCTTCGGGTGCACCTTCGCGCCATGCGCGACGAGACCCCGGCCGTTCGCGTGCTTGCGATACCGCAGCGTCGCGCCCTGGTCGTTCTCGATGTCGACGTAGTTCTTGCCCACGATTCCTCCCGTGCTCCGGAGTTCTCCGGATATATCAACAACCACGACAGGGGCGGATTCATTCCCGCGGATGGATGTGGTCAGTGCTGACAGGAGGGGCACCAGAAGGTGATGCGTTCGCGGGTCGGATCGGCGCCCTGCTCGCCCCGCCGGATCAAGGTGCCGCAGCGTCGGCACGGACGTCCGGCGCGGCCGTACACCCAGGTGCCCTGGCCGGGCCGATCGACGCCGGTGAAGGTGCGGTGACGGCGGTCCCGGTTGGCGCGGATCGTGCGCACACCGAGGTCGAGGAGAGCGGCGACATCGACCTCCGGCGTCGGTCTGGTCGGCAGGATTCCTCGGAGGAACAGGAGTTCTGCGGCGTACTCGTTGCCGAATCCCGCGACGTTGCGCTGATCGAGGAGGGCGACGTGGATGCTGCGGGCGTCGGCCTCGAGACGTCGGACTGCCTCTGCCGCATCCCAGTCGTCGGCGAGCGGATCAGGTCCGAGGTAACCGACGAGCTGATCCTCGTCACGGGTGGGGACGACCTCGATCTCGGCGATGTCGACGCCCACGGCTTCGCCCCGCGGCGTACCGACGATCGCACGCACCTTGAACGCCGGGTGCCGCCACTTCTCGCCGGGGCGATAGGTGAACCACGCGCCGTCCATACGCAGATGCGAATGCAGGGTGCTGTCGCCGATGCGCATGAGCAGATGCTTGCCGCGGGGGATCACGGCATGCACCGGCTGGCCGGTCAGGTCGAGCGTGGCGAATCGGGGCACGCGCAGGTCGAATCGGGTGACCTCCGCGCCGGCCAGAGCTTCGTCGAGTCGTCGTGCCGTGCGGAAGACGGTGTCGCCCTCGGGCATCAGGGGGCGCCGATGGGAGTGGGCGGCGGCGGGGTGCGCGGCGACGCGGTGGGCGGCGCGACGGGCGGTGTGGTGGGCAGCGTGGTGGGGGACGTGGCGAATCCGGCTCGCGCGAGCATGTCTCGCGCGAGCATCGTGCTTCCGGCCACGGCGGCCGGCATGATCGCGACGGCCCCGCCAGGGATCAGGAAGCAGAGTTGTGTCGCCACTCCGAAGCCGAGAACCCGCGCCCGGCTGCCCGAGAACAGGGCAGCGCGCTGGGCGGGGCTGAGATCGCGGGCATCGAAGGCTCGACCCGTGAGCTCTCGGGCCAGCAGTCGACCGGTCAGGACGACTCCGGCGATGGGGCCGAAGAACCCACCGACGGCAGGGATCAGACCGATGAGGAGCACGACGATCGCGATCAGGATGCCGAGCAGAACCAGGCGGAGTCCCTCGCCGAGAGTGGTCCAGAAGCTGCCACCGTCGGCTGGGGGAGCGTCGCCGAGGTCGGCCTCGACCGCATGCCAGATGCGCTGGTAGAACGGATCGCCGATGGTCAGGGTGAGGGCGCTGAAGACCACGCTGGCCAGGGCGAGCGCGGCCGCGACGATCACGAAGCTCACCGCAGACCGCAGCAGGCCGCGCCACGGTTCCAGCCACCCCTCGGCGAACGGCGTCAGCCACGTGGAGACCGACGGCAGACCGATGATCAGCGGTACGAGCGCGGCAGCGAGCAGGAGCAATGCGATGATCGCGGGGACCAGTCCGAGCAGCATGAGTCCCGGCCGGGTGCGCCACAGCCCGAAGCCGCGCAGCAGTGTGCGGATACTGGTGGCGAACTCGCGGATCATGGCTTCCAGCGTAGGCGTAGTGCTCAGACGACCTTGCGGAGCGTGTATCCGCGAGGGGTCGCCACGAAGCCGGACTCCTGCAGTGCGAGGGCGAGTTCAGTGCCGTAGACGCCCTCGCCGTTGATCTTCTCGACGGTGAGCGTGTCGAGGCGACGGGCGCGCGCGGTGGCCGCGAGGTCGGAGGCCGCGGCGCGCAGCACCTCGGCGTCGTCGCTGAACGACAGCACGGTGCGTCCGCCGCGTTCGAGGGACAGCACCAGTGCACCGTCGACGAGCACGACCAGACCGCCCGCTTTGCGCCCTGGACGATGCGAGACCCCGTCGAGCTTGGGCCAGCCGAGGGCGGCGCCGTACGGGTTCGCCGGATCGGTCGACGCGAGGGTCACGGCCTTGCGCGGCGGCGGATCCGCGAGGCCCGCATAGGTGCGCAACCGGTCGACGGTGCCGGACGCGGCGAACTGCGCAGCTCCGAGCTTCTCGATCACGTAGCCCCGGCGGCAATGCCCCGCCTCTTCGAAGCCCGCGAGCACCCGATAGGCCTGGGCGAAGCCGCCGGGAACACCCTCAGCCTGCACGGCGCCGCGCGTGACGACGCCGTAGCGGTCGAGCAGGAGCCCTGCGGTGACGGTCGCCCGGCGGGCAGGATCGGTCTCGAGCGCCGGCAGCAGCGACCAGCGGCCGCCGATCGAGGGCGGGCGGGGTGCCGCGGTCCCGGTGAAGGACACCCCGCGGTAGGTGCGGGCGCGGGGCGCACGGCGTTTGACCTTGTGCGCCTGCGAGCCGCCGGTGAGGAGCGAGCGGATGGGGGCGAAGGTGTCGTTGGTGACGTAGCCCGCCCAGGTCAGAGACCACAGCGCTTCGAGCACCGACTGCTCGTTCTCGGCCGCCGCCATGTCTTTCAGCTGTCCGGCGAAGTAGGCACCCCCGACGTCGAGCGCGATGAGGATGCGCGACTCCAGGGAGTCGGACGCGATCTCGGTGTCGCGCTCCGGGAGGGTGAAGGGCGCGATGTCGGCCGGATGCAGCGACACCCAGCCGTCCCGTCCCGGGAGGGTGCCGTGTCCGGACCAGATGACCTCCCCCGATGCCGTCAGTTCGTCGAGCATCGCCGGGGAGTAGTCGCGCACGCGGGAGGGCAGGATCAGCGACTCCCACGCACTCGCGGGGATCGGTACACCGGCGAACTGCTCGATCACGTTCAGCACGCCGTCGACGCCTTCGAGCGGACGACCGATGTGCTGCCAATCCGGGAGGAACCGTGCGTACGCCTCGGGAGAGACCGGCTCGACCGAACCGCGGATGGCCGCCAGCGAGCGCATCCGGAGCCGACGCAGCACCTCGGAGTCGCACCACTCGACCGCGTCGCCGCTGCCTGCCGCCTCGGGCAGGAAGTACCCGCTCGTGAGCCGTCCTGCCGTCTCGAGCCGCTGCAGCGTATGCCGCGCGACGGCGGCACCGAGCCCGAATCGGGAGGCGACGGCATCTGTCGTGAACGGCCCGTGCGTGCGGGCATGGCGAGCCACGAGGTCGCCGAGCGGATCTGCGACCGGTTCGAGGAACGCCACCGGGATTCCCGTGGGCAGCGCTGCGCCGAGCGCATCGCGCAGCCGACCGGCATCCTCGATCGCTGCCACCCTGGTCGCTCCGGCGATCGTGACGGGGATCGCCCGTCGCGCGGTGACGAGGTCGTCCAGCAGAGCGGCTGCCGAGGCACCTGCTGTCGATTCGGGGTCGATGCGCGCAGTGACCTCTTCGGCGTCGAGCGGGCCGAGCATCCGGAGCAGGTCCGCGACGCCCTCGAGGCCTCGTGCGCGGCGGTCGGGATCGAGACGCTGGGCCTCGCGTTCGAACTGCGCGATCACGTCGGGGTCGAGCAGTTCCCGCAGTTCGACCGTGCCCAGCAGCTCCCCGAGCAGAGCGGGGTCGACCGAGAGCGCGGCCGCCCTCCGTTCGGCGAGCGGAGAGTCTCCTTCGTACATGAACGCGCCCACGTAGCCGAACAGCAGGTCGCGGGCGTATGGCGACGGCTGGCCCGGCTCGGTCTCGACCAGGCGGATGCGTCGGTCGGCGATCGATGTCGCGAGCTTGCGCAGCGACGGCAGATCGTAGACATCCTGCAGCACCTCGCGCAGGGTCTCCAGGATCACCGGGAACGTCGGATGGCGCCTGGCGACCTCGAGCAGTTGGGCCGACCGCTGCCGCTGCTGCCACAGCGGTGTGCGCTTGTTCGGGTTCATGCGGGGCATGAGCAGCGCCCTGGCCGCGCATTCGCGGAAGCGGGAGGCGAACAGCGCGGAGCCGCCGACCTCCTGGGTGACCAGGAGTTCCAGCTCCTCGGGGTCGAACACGAACAATTCGGCCCCGGGCGGTTCCGCCTCGGCATCGGGAATGCGCACGATGATGCCGTCGTCGCTCGCGACCGCCGATCCTTCCACGCCGAGACGTTCGCGCACCCGGGCGTTGATCGCCAGAGCCCAGGGCGCGTGCACCTTCATCCCGTAGGGCGAGTGCAGGATCACCCGCCAATCGCCGACCTCGTCGCGGCCGCGCTCGACGGTGAGGGTGCGGTCGGTGGGGAGCGTGCCCGTCGCCTCGCGCTGTTCGGTCAGATGGGCCATGAGGTTCGCCCGTGCCTGCTCGTCGAGCCCCGCATCGATGAGCCGCTGTGCCGCCTTCTCGGGCGTCGCCGCCGAGACCTCGCGCGAGAAAGCCCCCAGCGCCTCGCCCAGTTCGAACGGCCGACCGATGCCGTCGCCGTGCCAGAACGGCACCTTGCCCGGCTGCCCGTAAGCGGGGATCACGTTCACGCGGTCGTGCGTGATCTCGGCGATCCGCCAGCTCGTCGTGCCGAGCGTGAACACATCGCCCACCCGCGACTCGTAGACCATCTCCTCGTCGAGCTCGCCGACCCTGGCGCCGGTCGTCTCGCCCGCGACGAACACGCCGAACAGGCCGCGGTCGGGGATCGTGCCGCCGCTGGTCACCGCGATGCGTTGTGCCCCCGGCCTTCCCGTCAGCGTGCCGGCGTCACGATCCCACACGAGGCGTGGCCGCAGTTCGGCGAACTCGTCCGAGGGGAAGCGGCCCGCCAGCAGATCGAGCGTCGCCTCGTACGCCGAACGCGGAAGCGCCTGGAACGGCGCCGATCGGCGAACGGTCTCGAACCACTCCTCGACGCCGATGGCTCCCAGCGCGCTCGCCGCGACGGTCTGCTGGGCGAGGATGTCGAGCGGGTTGCGCGGCACCTGGATCGCCTCGATCTTGCCCGCCAGCATGCGCTCGGTCACGATCGCGGTGTGCAGCACGTCGCCGCGGTGCTTCGGGAAGAGGGCCGCCCGGCTGATCTCGCCCACCTGGTGCCCGGCGCGGCCGACCCGCTGCAGACCCGAGGCCGCAGACGGCGGAGCCTCGACCTGGATCACGAGGTCGACGGCACCCATGTCGATGCCGAGCTCGAGACTGCTCGTCGCCACGACGCAGCGCAGCACTCCCGACTTGAGCTCCTCTTCGACCTGTGCCCGTTGCTCTTTCGACACCGATCCGTGGTGCGCCTTCGCGAGCACGGGATCGGCCCCCGCGGTGGCTCCGGCCTGGGCCATCATCGCGGCGGGCACGGTCGTATCGGGGAGGGGTACGCCGATCCGCTCGGAGTAGATCTCGTTCAGTCGCCCGGTGAGGCGCTCGGCCAGCCGACGGGAATTGGCGAACACGATCGTCGAGTTGTTCTGCAGGATGCGGTCGACGATCGCTTCCTCGACGTGCGGCCATACCGAACCGGTGACCTCGGAGTATTCGGCTCCGTCGGCGTCTCCCGGAACTCCGGGCGGTGGAGGCGGATTCGTCATGTCGTCCATCGGGACGACCACACCGAGCTCGAAGGTCTTGGAGGCGGGAGGTGCCACGATCTCGACCGGGGCAGAGCCGCCGAGGAACCGGGCCACCTCGTCGATCGGCCGCACCGTGGCGGAGAGGCCGATGCGCTGAGCCGGCGTCTCGACGCCGTTCGCGCGGCGCAGGGCGTCGAGCCGTTCGAGGCTGACGGCGAGGTGCGCTCCGCGCTTGGTGGCGGCGACGGCATGCACCTCGTCGATGATCACGGTGTGCACGCCACGCAGCGTCTCGCCCGCGCGGCTCGTGAGCATGAGATACAGCGACTCGGGGGTCGTGATGAGGATGTCGGGCGGATCGGACACCAGCTTTCGCCGGTCGCTCGATGTCGTGTCGCCGGAGCGCACCCCGACGGTGACCGCAGGGGCCGTCACCCCGAGCCGTCTGGCCGACTGGCCGATGCCGATCAGCGGGGAGCGGAGATTGCGCTCGACGTCGACGCCGAGCGCCTTCAGGGGGGAGATGTAGAGGATGCGCGTTCGGGGCTCGCCCTTCGCCGACGGCGTGGTCTCGCCCATGCGCTCGCGGAACACGCTGTCGATCGCCCACAGGAACGCGGACAGCGTCTTGCCCGATCCGGTCGGGGCGACCACGAGGGCGTGCTTGCCGGCGGAGATCGCGTTCCAGGCACCCGCCTGCGCGGGAGTGGGCGCGGGGAACGCCCCCCGGAACCAGTCCTGCGTGGCGGGAGTGAAGCGGTCGAGCACGTCGCTCATCCCTCCATCATCGTCGAGGCCGCAGACATCGGGGCGTGACGATGTCGGCGGGAGGGAGGATGCTGGGGGAATGGCGCACACCACGAACTACGTCGACACGTTCATCGAGGTCGCCGACGACTGCCCGATCGCGCACGCGACCGAGCCGCCGGTCGCCGAGAAGCCCTCGATCGCGGCGATGCATTACCGTCTGATCGCCGAGCAGCCCTACGCGCGCACCTCCGACGACGTGATCTTCGAGACGTATGCGCTGCGCAACGGCATCGCCGTGGACGACACTGCCGCACGGGCGTCGTTCTTCTCGAAGGGACAGCCCTGCCTGCGCTCCTCGCCGCTGGGAAAGCGCTACGGATGGGGCGTCCACCACGACGCGGAGGGTCGGGTCGCTCTGGTTCCGCGGGACTCGGCGGAGTACACGGCGCTCGCCGCAGACCCCGCGCTCGCGCACACTCGGGCGATGCGGAGTCGGCGGGCGTGACACCTGCTCACGCTCGCCGAGGAGGCGGCAGAGGCCCACGCCGGCGAAGCTGACGAGCAGGGTGTCTCGTACTGAGGTACGACGACCCCTGACAGTGGGCACTTCGGGCCGACGCGACGGGGTGGCCTGCGCTTTTACCGTCGCCCTATGCCCGTCGAGAACACCCTTCCCCACCCCGCCGCCAGCGCTCTCCGTGTCATCGCCTCGATCGTCGGAAGCGTGCTCGTCGCCGCCGCTCTGAGCATCATCTGGGTCGCCCGTCTGAGCATCGACCGGGTCCTGTACGTGAGCGGCCTCGGAGCCGACGGAGAGCCGACGGCCGGATGGTTCGAGCTCGCCCTGCTGCTCCTCGTCGTGGGTGGTCTCTCGGTCGCGTGGGCGGCACGCGGACTGCGGTCGACGGTGCCCTGGCTGAGCATCTGGACGCCGTCCTTCTCGGTGGCGATGGCGTCCGCGCTGTTCCTGGTGGCCTCCCAGGTCACATGCACGACGGGATGCCCGCTTCCCGTCGGCCCGGCCTTCACCTGGCAGGACCTCGTGCACACGACCGTCGCCGTCCTCGCCTTCGCGCTGGCCGCGTTCGCGATGCTCCAGGTGTCGTTCGTCGAGGGGAGGCGCACACTGCGGATCCTCTCCTTGGTGGCGGGTATCTCGACCGCGGTGATCGCGGCGGCCGGTGGCCTCCTCTCGCTGCTGCAGTTCCGCACCGATATCGGCAGCATCCTCGAGCTCGTCGCGACCACGATCGGCATGGGCTGGCTCGCGATCCTCGGGATGGACACCGCGTTCGCCCAGCGTGCAGGTGCGGCGCGCAGGCAGACGTGGGTCCGGGTCTCGAAGGAGAAGACCGGCGCTCTGGTGGGGGAGCGTCGCACCGCGACCGGATCGCTCCTCGTCGTCTCTCGCTGACGGAGTCCACGATGCGGTGCGTAGAGTCGACCCATGCGAGAGCCAGCACCCGTCGCCGCCGGAGAGGCCAGAGCGATGGGTCTGCCTCGGCCTCCCGGTGCGCTGGGGCGGTTCTGGAAGACGCACCCCTGGCTCTTCGACGGACTCCTCGCCGCCGGCTACCTGGTCGTGAGTGCGTTCTGGTCCCTGGTCACTCCGCTGTCCTCCGGCGCATGGTCGCCCGCGTGGCCGTACATGATCCCGCTGTTCGTGAGCGTGGTGACCTCCGCCTCCCTGATGTTGCGCTCCCATCGACCCTGGCTCACGTACCTGGTGTTCGGGGCGGGTGCGGTCGTCGCGCTCGTCACCGACACCGTCGTCGAGACGTTCGGGGTCGGCCTCGCGGTCTACGCGCTGTTCGTCTACCGGTCGAATCGCAGCGGCTGGATCGCGTTCGGCATCACCGTGGTGGGAGGGGTCCTCGTCCTCCCTGCCCTGGACTGGCTGCGCGAACCCGCTCCGGAACGTCTCTTCGTCTCGGTGCCCACGAGCGTGCTGTTCCTCGCCGTGATGCTGATCGCTGCCCTCCTCGGAGTCAACGTGGGTGACCGGCGGCGGTATATCGGAGCGATCCTCGATCGCGCCAATCAGCTCGCCCGTGAACGCGATCAGCAGGCACGGATCGCGACTCTGGCCGAGCGCGCCAGGATCACGCGCGAGATCCACGATGTCGTGGCGCACAGCGTGTCGGTGATGGTGTCGCTCGCAGACGGTGCGGATGCCCTGGCCGAGAAGGACCCGCAGCGGTCGAGGGACGCCGTGCAGGAGATCGGCGAGATCGGGCGGCAGTCGCTCGTCGAGATGCGGCAGCTGCTCGGTGCTCTGGGCGACGACACGGCGGAGAGCGAAGAAGACGGTTCGTTGCGGCCGAATCCTGGACTTGCCGAGCTCGTGCCTCTCGTCGAGACCTTCCGCACGGCGGGGCTCCCCGTGTCGGTGCGCACGGAGGGGAGTGCGCCTTCGTCGCCCGCTCTGCAGAACACGATCCACCGCATCGTGCAGGAGGCGCTCACGAACGCGCTGCGCTACGCGAAGGATCCGCGTGAGGTGCGGGTGCTGCTCGACTTCCGCGACGACGTTCTCGTGATCGAGGTCACCGACGACGGGCAGCCGGGACCACCCGCCGCCTCGGTGGGGTCCGGTCGCGGGCTCGTCGGCGTGCGTGAGCGGGCGCGGCTGGCCGGCGGAACAGTGCAGACCGGACCTCTGCCCGATGGCGGATGGCGCGTGCGGGTGGAGATCCCCGAACAGGAGGACCAGCGATGACCGAGGAACCGACCCCGATCCGGGTGCTCATCGTCGACGATCACGAGTTGATCCGGCGAGGGATGAGGATGGTGCTCGACGCCGAAGACGACATGAAGGTCGTCGGCGAGGCAGCATCAGGAGCCGAGGCTGTGCACATGGCCGCGGATCTGCGCCCCGACGTGATCCTGATGGACATCCGGATGCCGGAGATGGACGGCATCGAGGCGACCAGGCGCATCGTCAGGGGCACTCCGTCGAGCAGGGTGCTGGTGCTCACGACCTTCGACCTCGACGAGTACGCGTTCGGGAGCCTTCGTGCGGGAGCGAGTGGTTTCCTGTTGAAGAACACTCCGCCCGCGCAGCTGACGGCGGCGATCAGGGCGATCGCCGCCGGTGATGCTCTGGTCTCGCCGCGTGTCACCCGGTCGATGCTCGATCTGTTCGCCACACGCCTGCCCCGACAGGCGGAGCGTGGCGATGCGCGCCTGGACGTGCTGACCGAGCGGGAGCGCGACGTGTTCCTCGCCATCGCCAAGGGGTACAACAACACCGAGATCGGTGAGAGCCTCTTCGTGTCCGAGTCGACCGTGAAGACCCATGTCGGCAGGGTGCTGCTGAAACTCGATCTGCGTGACCGCGTGCAGGCCGTCATCCTCGCGTACGAGATCGGTCTGGTCTGACGGGGTGCGACGTCAGGGAGCTCTCTCCCCGACGTCGCACGTCCGCGTCAGGGCTCGAGCATCACCTCCTGCAGTGCGCCTTCGCCGTCGATCTCGAGTGTCAGATCGAGGTCGAGGCGACGCAGGAATGCGTCGTCGTGGCTCACGACGAGCACGGCGCCTCGGTAGGCGCGGAGGGCTTCGACGAGCTGGTCGACCGTGTCGAGGTCGAGGTTGTTCGTCGGCTCGTCGAGCACCACGAGGTGCGGTGCGGGGTCGGCGAGCAGCAGCGTCGCCAGCGCGACGCGGAACCGCTCACCGCCGGAGAGGGACGCCACAGGGCGCTCGGCCGTGGCTCCTCGGATGAGGAACCGGG
Source organism: Microbacterium sp. WHRI 7836 (assembly GCF_040223885.2). Classification (NCBI taxonomy): domain Bacteria; kingdom Bacillati; phylum Actinomycetota; class Actinomycetes; order Micrococcales; family Microbacteriaceae; genus Microbacterium; species Microbacterium sp. WHRI 7836. Next base: position 3,020,700 of record NZ_CP168171.1, on the reverse strand, counting down.
CGAGCCGGTTGCGCAGCTCCTTCTCCGGCACGTGGGGTGCTGCGGCGGCGATGTTCTCGAACACCGAGCGCTGCTCGTCGAGTCCGTCGACCCGCTGCGGCAGGTAGCCGATCAGGTCGGTGTGGGCCTCGGCGTGCAGCGGATGCTCATCCGGAGCCGAGCCGCCGGCGACCAACCGCTCCAGCAGCGTGGTCTTGCCCGCCCCGTTCCGGCCGATCAGTGCGACCCGCTCCGGACCCTGGATCACCCAGGCTCGTTCGTCATCACCGACCGTCGCGATGCGGCGGCTGCGGGACACCTGCGGGTCGGGCAGTTCGATCTTCATCGATGCATCAGAGCGCACACGGCGCCCCGCTTCATCGAGGAGCGACCGCGCCGCATCCTCCTTCGCTCCGACCTCGGTGCGCAGTCGGCCCGCCGAGACCTCAGCGGCCATCTTGCGCCCGTGGGCCACGATCTTCGGGACGCGCTTCTCGATCTCCGCCTTCTTCGCGGTGCGTGCGCGGTGGGCGAGCTTCACTTCGGCTTCGATACGCTGACGTCTCTCCTTGCGGAGCACCTGGGCGGCGGTGACCTCGGCTTGCTTCGCCGCATCCTGCTCGGCGTCCAGCCACGCCCGCCACTCGGAGTACGGGCCGCCGAACACGCTCAGCGTCTGGGCGTAGAGCTCGGCGGTGTCGTCCATCAGCTCGAGCAGAGACAGGTCGTGGCTCACGACGATGAGCGTGCCCTTCCAGGCGCGCACCATCGCCGCGAGCTTCGCTCTGGCGTCGCGGTCGAGGTTGTTGGTCGGCTCGTCGAGGACCGTGATGGGCGCGCGGCGCAGACGGATGCCGGCGATCGCGACGAGCACCGCCTCCCCTCCCGAGAGCTCGCCGACCGTGCGGTCGAGGAAGTCCGGGGCCAGTCCGGCCTCGGCCAGCGACGCCTCCGCGCGCGCTTCGATGTCCCAGTCGTCCCCGACCGCATCGAAGTGGGCCGGGTCGACGTCGCCCGTGCCGATCGCCCGCACGGCATCGAGCGCTTCGGACACCCCGAGGAGGTCGCTGACGCGGCGGTCGACATCGAGTGTCAACTGCTGCGGAAGGTACGCGACCTCGCCGGATGCGGTGACGACGCCCGAGGTGGAGTCGAGCTCGCCGGCGATCAGTCGCAGCAGCGTGGACTTGCCGGCGCCGTTTCGTCCGACAAGCCCGGTGCGTCCCGAGCCGAAGGACCCGGAGATGCCGTCGAGCGCGATCGAGCCGTCGGGCCAGGTGAAGGTGAGCCGGTCGAGGACGACCGAGGCGTGAAGAGTTGTGGGGGTTGACATGAGTGTCTCCTGTCGAGTGCGAGGGTGCACTGACACCGAGCCCCTGCCGTCCCGTGACACGCGTCACGGGATAGGGCGGAGTGGGTCTGCCGTGGAGTCGGCGATCGTCGGGTCAGCGCGCGGAAAGATGAGCGCGGAGGCGACGGATCAGATCAAAGGACTTCCAGACACGGCGGACAGGACTCCCCGACGATACCCGGGCGTGTCGCGATCGCGCAACCCCGGGCGTGTCGGATTGTCCGTCGCGCGGGGGATGCCGTCGCCTCCACCGGTGCGTAGCGTGGAGGCATGGCAGATCACGATCCGAGTCCGCAGGAGTCGCGTTCGCGTATGGGCCTGGGCGTCGGGCTCGCGCTCGGAGTGGCGATCGGGGCGTCGCTGGGCGCCGCCCTGCAGAACTGGGCCCTCGGAATCGGAATCGGAGTGGCGATCGGCGTCGCCCTCTCCGTCGCCATCACCTCGGGCGGCGGATCCGGTTCCCGCGAGCGCGAGGACGAGCGCGACGGGGGCGACGAGACCGACGGGCGCCCTGGTGACGACTTCGGTGCGTCCGAGGAGGAGCCGGAGCGCTGATCAGCTCGCGGCGATCCCCTCGACCCACTTGGTGAGGAAGCGGTGCACGTCGGTCAGTTCCTCCTCCGAGATGCTGTGCGTGAGTCCGGTGTACACCCGACCGGACAGCTCGGAGTGCGTCGGCAGCCATTGGGCCGTGTGGTCGACCAGCGCGGGCGGGATGACGTCGTCGTGCGTGCCCCGACCCCAGAACACCGGTGGGCGCAGCTCGGCCAGTGCCTCGTCGTTCGGAAGGTCTCCCGGTGCGGCGTATCCGCTCAGCGCCGCCACCGCGCCGAAGCGTTCCGGAGCCAGACGGAGGGCCTGCAGCGCCACCGCCGCGCCCTGAGAGAAGCCGAGCAGCGCCACCGAGGGGGCATCGGCGGCTGCGGAGTCGAGCCAGCGCAGGAAGGCGTCGGCTGCGGCGGTGACCGCCTCCGAGCTGCGTCCGTCGAGTCCTTCGATCGGGTACCAGGAGCGCCCCGGCATGGGCCACGGAGGGGCGAGCGGAGCGGCGACGGAGGCCACGGCGATGCCCTCGGGAAGGTAGGGGATGAGTCCGAAGAGGTCGTGTTCGTCCGCCCCGTAACCGTGCAGGAGGACCAGCAGAGGCGCCCCTGCACGGTCGGTGGACGACCATCGGGTCGCGGAGTCGTCGATCGTCAGGTTCTCGCTCACACCGTCATCCTGCCAGGGGCCACCCTCATCGTCTGCTCAGCCGTCGCGCGTCGGCCGTCCACTCGAGGTGCGCGGCCGGGCGCGGTGTCGGTTCTGAGGGACGGCTGGTAGAAAGGACACATGGCGGTCCGCACACCTGATCCTGATCCGGAACCCGACGACGACGGTCTCGGCGAGTTCCCGGATTCGAATCGCCCCGCGCCCGATGCGAACCCCGGCTGGTTGAGCGAGTTCGAGCTCGAAGAGGCTCGGCGTCGGCTGCCGATGCTCTATGTGGAGGCGATCCCGGTGCGCACCGACGGCTCCGGCCAGGTGATCGAGATCGGCATCCTGCTGCGCTCCACCCCGATGGGGGAGATGACCCGCACGATCGTTTCCGGGCGCGTCCGCTTCGGCGAGACGATCCGCGACGCCCTCTTCCGCCACGTCGAGAACGACCTGGGCCCGATGGCCTTCCCGCTGCTTCCGCCCCAGCCGCTGCCATTCACCGTGGCCGAGTACTTCCCGATCCCCGGCGTGAGTGCCTTCCACGACGACAGGCAGCATGCGGTGTCGCTGGCCTTCGTCGTGCCGGTGACCGGCACGTGCGAGCCACGGCAGGATGCGCTCGAGGTCACCTGGTTCTCGCCGGAGGCCGCCGGGTCCGACGCGGTCGCCGCCGAGATGGAGAACGGTCGAGGCACTCTCATCCGCCAGGCTCTCGCGAGTCTCGGTCTGCTGCGCTGATACCTCCGGTGCTCAGGCTCCGGCTGTGGTGAGGCGCGAGAGCTCGGCGACGAAGGCGTCGACGTCGGCTTCTTCGGTGTCGAAACCGCACATCCAGCGCACCTCCTTGCGCGCCGCGTCCCAGTCGTAGAAGCGGAACGAGTCGCGCAGCCGGTCGGCGACGCCGTCCGGGAGCGTGGCGAAGACGCCGTTGGACTGCGTCGGCTGGGTGAAGTCGACGCCGCGGATGGAGCCGTCGGCGATGCCCGCCTCGATCTCCGAACGCAGACGCGCCGCCATGGCGTTCGCGTGCTTCGCGTTGCGCAGCCACAGGTCGGTCTCGAGCAGAGCGATCAGCTGCGCCGACACGAACCGCATCTTCGACGACAGCTGCATGTTGAACTTGCGCGAGTACTTCAGGCCGTCGGCGGCGTCGGGGTTCAGCACGACGATGGCCTCGCCGAGCATGGCGCCGTTCTTGGTGCCGCCGAAGGTCAGCACATCGACGCCGGCGTCGCGGGTGAACGCACGCAGCGGCAGGTCGAGGGCCGCTGCCGCGTTCGAGAGGCGCGCACCGTCGAGGTGCAGCTTCATGCCGCGCTCGTGCGCGTGGTCGGCGATCGTGCGGATCTCCTCGGCCGTGTACAGCGTGCCGAGCTCGGTGGTCTGGGTGATCGAGACGACCAGCGGCTGTGCGCGGTGCTCGTCGCCCCAGCCCCAGGCTTCGCGGTCGATCAGCTCGGGCGTGAGCTTGCCGTCGTCGGTGGGGACGGTCAGCAGCTTGAAGCCGCCGATCTTCTCCGGGGCCGCGGCCTCGTCGACGTTGATGTGGGCGGTCGAAGCGGCGATCACCGCCCCCCAACGCGGCAGCATGGACTGCAGGCCGGTGACGTTCGCGCCGGTGCCGTTGAACACCGGGAACGCCTGCACGCCCTCGCCGAAGTGCTCCTGGAAGACCTCCTGCAGGCGCGCGGTGTACGCGTCCTCGCCGTAGGCGCTCTGGTGGCCTCCGTTCGCCGCGGCGATGGCCGCGAGGACGTCGGGGTGGATACCGGAGTAGTTGTCACTGGCGAAGCCCCGGATCGCGGGGTCATGCTGGATGCTCACCGCTCAAGCCTAATCGCCCTACCGGATGTCCCCGCCCCGCTCTACCCTCGAATCCATGGAGCGCACCGTAGCGAAGCGAGCCTTCGCCAACGTCCTCGTCAACACGCTCATCGCGAACGTGACGACGAGCTTCCTGTGGTTCGCGCTGACGTTCTGGGTCTACATCGAGACGCAGTCGGTGCTGGCCACGGGCATCATCGGCGGCGCCTACATGCTGTTCGTCGCGTTCTTCGCGATGGCGTTCGGCACGATCGTCGACCGCAACCGCAAGCACACCGTCATGGTGATCTCGAGCATCATCTCCGCGGTCTCCTTCCTCGTCGCCGGGGTGCTCTACCTCTGGCAGCCCGAGGCGGCGCTGCTCGATCTGGGAGGGCCGTGGTTCTGGCTGTTCTCCGGCATCATCCTGTTCGGCGGCGTGATCGAGCAGCTGCGCAACATCGCGCTGTCCACGACCGTGACCCTGCTCATCCCCGAGGAGAAGCGCGCGAACGCGAACGGTCTGGTCGGCACGGTGCAGGGCATCGCCTTCCTGGTCACCAGTGTGTTCTCGGGATTGTCGATCGGCTTCCTCGGCATGGGATGGACCCTGGCGATCGCCATCGCCGCCATGGCGCTCACCTTCGCGCACCTGCTGTTCATCCGCATCCCTGAGGGCGCTCCGGAGCCCGACCCGAACGCCTCCAGCGCCCTCGACTTCCGGGGAAGCGTGCAGGCCATCCGACTGGCGCCCGGGCTGTTCGCCCTGATCATCTTCTCCACGTTCAACAACCTCATCGGCGGCGTCTACATGGCGCTCATGGACCCCTACGGGCTCACGCTCTTCGATGCCCAGACCTGGGGGTTCGCTTTGGCCTTCGCCTCGACCGGCTTCCTCGTCGGCGGCGGGCTGGTGGCCAAGTTCGGCCTCGGCCCCAAGCCCATGCGCACGATGCTGCTCGTGGTCATCGCGATGGGACTGCTCGGGTCTGTGTTCATGCTGCGAGAGTGGTGGCCGCTCTACGTGGTCGGCATGTGGGTGTACATGGCACTGGTGCCTCCGGTCGAGGCCGCGGAGCAGACCGTGATCCAGAAGGTCGTGCCGTTCCAGCGTCAGGGGCGTGTGTTCGGGGTGGCCGCAGCGATGGAAGCGGCGGCGGCTCCACTCACGGCCTTCCTGATCGCCCCGATCGCCGAATTCCTGATCATCCCCTACATGAGGACCGCCCAGGGGCAGCAGCAGTGGGGGTGGCTGCTCGGAGAAGGCGAGGCGCGAGGCATCGCGCTGATCTGCCTGTTCGCCGGACTGATCATGGTCGTCGCCGCCACGCTGGCCTTCTTCACGCGCTCCTATCGCAAACTCACCGAGCTCTACGCCGAGGCTCCCGAGCAGGAGATCGACGCGCCGGAACCGGAGCGGGCGGATGCTCCACCCGTGGTTCCGGGGATGCCTCCGGATTCCCGCTGACGCTGACCGCCGCGCAGGAGCGGACAGGGGGCATCGAGACGGCATCGAGGGAGCCTCGGTGTCGTGCCAGGCCGGGGATCAGCCCAGGTCCAGCACCCGGTCGTTGAGCGCGGTCGCGTCCTCGTCCCACAGCGCGACGATCCGGGCGGCCAGCGCATCGGGATCGAGTGCCTTGGCGCGGAACACCACGGACGCCGTGCGCAGGGGCTCGTCGGCTTCGCGTGCGGCCTTGGCGTAGCCCTGGGCCACCGCTCGCGCCCAGGCCTCGCTCGCAGCCTTGACCGCGGCGTAGTTCGCCCCGCCGGCGAGGGGGCGCGCGACGGCGGTGGATGAGACGATCGCGAAGCGTCCGGCGTCTGAGGCGCGCACCACATCGTCGAACGCCCGGCTCGTGGCTCGCACGGCGTCGAGCGCGGGGAGCAGCGCGGCGAAGTCCTCATCGGACTGTCCGGCCAGGCCCCCGCCTCCTCTCCACCCTCCGACCAGCGGAACCACTGCATCCACGGGGCCGAGCCGCGAGGCCAGGGTGGTCATCTCGTCGAGAGAGGTCGCATCGGCGACCTCGACCTGAGCGCCGGCATCTGCGATCTCCCGCAGGCGCTCCTCCGAGCGGCCGGTCGCGAAAACCCGTGCGTTCGCGGCGACCAGCGCCCGCGTCACGGCGAGGCCGGCCGCACTGGTGGCCCCGGCGAGCAGGACGATGCGTCCGGAAGCCGTCGATTCGGTGCGCTCGGCCTCGTGTGCCACGTGTTCAGCCATGTCGTCCACTCTCCCGGATCGGAGGGGCTTCTGCGGCCGGAACCTGCGGGAGATCCCGCACGAGAGGTTCCGGCCGCAGCGCGGTGCGCCCCAGCGTCACACTCGGAACGCGCGCGGTGCGCGCGTTGTCATCAGTCGTCCGTGCCGCGGATGCCGACGGTCGACTCGATGACCGGCTTCATCTTCTTGTCGAGGGTCTCGAAGAACATCGACAGCGGGAACTCGTCGTCCATCACGGCGTCGGTGTAGCCCTTCGGCGCGCCGGCGAGGATCTCGTCGGACAAGCCGCGGGCCCACTGAGACGCCGGGTGCGGGGTGAGCGTGCCGCGGACGAGCTCGTATGCGGCGAGCCAGTGCGCGACCTTCGGACGGTCGATCGAGTGCCAGTACAGGTCGTCGATCGCATCTCCCAGAGCCACCACGGCATCCGGCACGGCGTCCCAATCGAACGCGAGAGCGGTGTCGGTCCAGTGCAGCACGCCACGCTGGTGCAGCCACGCGAACAGGAGCTGTCCGCCGACCGCGTCGTAGTTGCGCGTGCGAGTGCCCGTGATCGAGAAGCGGAAGATGCGATCGAAGATCACCGCGTACTGCACGAGGTGCGCGTAGTCGTGCGTCTCCTGCTCGATCTCGGTGAGCTCTTCGCCGGCTTCGATGCGGGCAGCGAGAGCACGCTCGATCTTCACCGACTCGCGGAACGCCGTCATGTCGCAGCGCATCTCCTCCAGCGAGTAGAGGAAGAACGGCATCCGCTGCTTGATCATGAACGGGTCGAAGGGCAGATCGCCGCGCATGTGGGTGCGGTCGTGGATGATGTCCCACATGACGAAGGTCTTCTCGGTCATCTGCTGGTCGTCGAGCATCGCGGCCGCGCGCTCCGGCAGGTCGAGGTTGGTGATCTCGGCAGCGGCACGGGTGACACGACGGTAGCGGGCCGCCTCGCGGTCCTGGAAGATCGCGCCCCACGTGAAGGTCGGGATCTCGCGCATCGCGACGGTCTCGGGGAACAGCACGGCCGAGTTCGTGTCGTAGCCGGGGGTGAAATCGACCAGACGCAGCGAGACGAACAGCTTGTTGCCGTAGTCGCCGGCTTCGAGTGCCGCGATGAACTCCGGCCAGATCGTCTCGACGATCAGCGCCTCGACCAGGCGGTCGCTCGAGCCGTTCTGCGTGTACATCGGGAAGACGACGAGGTGGCGGATGCCGTCGACGCGGTGCTGCTGCGGCTGGAAGGCCACGAGCGAGTCGAGGAAGTCCGGCACACCGAAGTCTTCCGAGACCCAGCGCTCGAAGTCGACCATGGAGGCGGCGAGGTATTCGGCGTCGTGCGGGAAGGCGGGGGCGAGGGCGCGGATCGCTGCGGTGATCGCACCGACGAGTTCACGGGCGGCGGCGTGGTGCGCGGCATCCGGGATCGAGCCGTCTTTGATCTGCATCTCGCGGATCGCGATCGCGGCGTCCTTGAGCTGAGCCCACGCGGCGGACTGCTCGGCGATCGATGCGTCCTCGACGACCTCGGGTTCGCCGACGATGGCCTGGACAGCGGAACTGTTGGCGGAAAGAAGGGACATCGGGACCTCCGATCGGAGAGTTTGGCGGAAAGATTCCGGCATATACGGAATCCTGACGATAATCTTACAGCTATGGATGACTCTGTCGACCGCGCGATCCTGACCGCCATCTCCCGCGACGGCCGTGCCACGCTCTCGCAGCTCTCCGACGCCGTGGGGCTGTCGGTGTCGGCCGTGCAGTCGCGCCTGCGCAGGCTGGAGACGCGGGGTGTCATCTCCGGCTACCGCGCGATCCTCGACCCCGAACAGGTGGGCACACCGCTCTCGGCGTTCATCGAGATCACGCCGCTCGACCCCGCCCAGCCGGACAACGCCCCGGAACTGCTCGAGCACCTCGATGCCATCGAGGCCTGTCACTCCATCGCCGGTGACGCGAGCTACATGCTGTTCGTGCGGGTGCCGTCGCCGCGCGCACTCGAAGAGCTCGTGCGCGACGTGCGCCTGGCGGCGAACGTCAGCACCCGCACGACGGTGGTGCTGCAGACGTACTACGAGCACCGGCCGATCATCCCGGTGGGCTCCGCGGAGTAGCCCGTACGGCGGGTGTCAGAGCGCGGCACCCACCAGGGCCTCGCCCAGCGGGGTGCGCAGGTGGTGCATCCTGGCGCCGTCGCGTTCGCTGGTGACCAGGCCGGCATCTCGAAGAACCGAGAGGTGATGCGACGCCGTCGATATCGCGAGGCCCGCATCGTGCGCGACTTGCGTCGTCGTGCGGGCGGCGCCGGCCTGGAGCAGGATCGCCGCCCGCGCCGGTCCCAGCAGGGCGCCGAGAGCATCCTCGATGTCGGCGGCGTCTCGGGCCCAGCCTGCGGTGACGCCGCGGGCCGGATAGAACAGCGTGGGTTGCGCCGGAGGTTCGGTGAGCACCATGCAGCCCCACGACGACATGACCGAGGGCACCAGCACCAGTCCGCCTCCGCGGCAGTCGACCTGCTCGCTGTGGCGACGCAGGGAGACGCGCACGGCGCCCGCGCCCTAGGTCACCTGGCGGTGCAGGTCTCCGGCCATGCCTGCGATACCTGCTGTCGTGATGGTGCGGGCGCGCACAGCGATGTCGGCACGGAGCAAGCGCTCGAGCTGCGGCCACACCGGGGCGAGTGCCGCCTCCCATACGGCGGCCCACCCGTCGGCGATCATGTCACGGGCGCGCTCGGGATGGTCCTGCATCTCGCGTAGGGCCTGTCGGCGGGCGCCGGTCGAACGCTGCACCATCTTCCCGAAGTCGACGCGCATCGGATCGAGAGGTGCCGCGCGCAGTTCGTCGAGCTCGGCCTCGGGGGTCAGATCCCATCGGGGCGTGGTCGTGAGGAAGTCGGGCAGGTAGCCGTCGTCGCCGATCACGGTGGAGAGCAGTGCGAAGTCGCGGCGCGGGAGCTGTTCGCGAACGGCGCGCAGCCACCCCCATTGCAGCGGATGGGCGGCCGGACGCCGCAACACCCTCACCGCGTGCGCGAGCTCGTGCCCGGGGGAGATGCCGAACCGCACCGCCTCGACGTCGCCGGGGCTCAGGTGGAACTCGACACGATGATCCGGGTGCTCGACGCCCTCGATCGGGCTGGAGTTTCGATCCACATCGAAACTCTAGGAGCAGGCGAAGGGTCTGTCGAGACTGGAGCCATGAACAGCACACCGTCTCTCTCCGGCGTCGTCGCGGCCGACGACATCCGCATCGGCACGGGGCGCAGCCGGAGGTTCGTCGGGGTCGAATACGGCGCCGCCGTGTCCTACTTCTTCGTCGAGAACCAGCCGGGGGAGGGGCCGGGTCTGCACTGGCATCCCTATCCTGAGACCTGGGTCGTGATCGAGGGCATCGCCTCGATCACGGTGGGCGAGGAGACCTTCGTCGCCGGAGCAGGCGATACCGCGACCGGACCCGCCTATGTGCCACACCGCTTCACCAACGTCGGTGACGGGGTGCTCAAGATCATCGGCATCCACGCCTCCGCCACCATCATCCAGACGTTCCTCGACGAGGACTGACCACAGGAGCACCATGTCCTTCCAGGCATACCTCGACAACATCGAGACCAAGACCGGCCTCACCCCGCGGCAGTTCATCGAACTCGCCGCCGAGAAGGGGTTCGACCAGACGACCAAGGCGACGCCGATCGTCGCGTGGCTCAAGGAGGACTACCAACTGGGACAGGGCCACGCGATGGCCCTCGTGCACGTGATCACCAAGGGGCCGCAGATCAGCGACAAGCACGTGGGCAAGGGCGGCGCCCACGGCGACCGGTCCGACACCCTGTGGCTCGACGGCAAGGACACCAACCCGAACCCCTGATGCGCCGTCCCGCTGAGGTCCGGCATCGGGTCGGCCAGTAGGATTCCCTGCGTGGCAGCATCCTCCCAGCGCAAGAAGAAGAACCCGTCCGCGAAGCGCACGCCGGTGCACACGAGTGGCAACCCGGCGAAGCGTCCGGTGGTCGAAGCCGGGCCGGTGACGGCGGGGGACTGGATCGGCGCTGCGCGCCTGCGCACCCTGCCGCTCGCGATCGCACCCGTCGTCATCGGCACGGGCGCCGCGCGCAGCACCGGGCCCGAGTTCCACTGGGTCATCGCGCTCGCCTGCCTCGCGGTCGCGGTGCTGCTGCAGATCGGTGTGAACTTCACGAACGACTACAGCGATGGCGTCCGCGGCACCGATGCGCACAGGGTCGGACCTGCGCGCCTGACGGCCTCGGGGCGGGTGAAGCCGCGCACCGTGCTGATCATCGGCCTGGTGTTCTTCGCCCTGGCCGCTCTCGTGGGTCTGGGGATCGTGATCCGCACGGGGCAGTGGTGGATGCTGGCCGTCGGCGCCGCCTGCATCCTCGCCGCGTGGTTCTACACCGGCGGCAAGCGGCCGTACGGGTACTACGGCTTCGGCGAGGTGTTCGTCTTCGTCTTCTTCGGACTCGTCGCCACGCTCGGCACCACCTGGGTGCAGATCTTCGCCCTGCCGCAGCAGGCCTGGCTCGGCGCGATCGCGACAGGTCTGTTCGCCTGCGCCGTGCTGCTCGCCAACAATCTGCGCGACATCGACCAGGACCGCGAGGTGGGCAAGCGCACCCTCACGGTGCTGATCGGGCGCAGGGCCACCCAGGTGCTCTTCACGCTCTTCGTGCTCGCGCCGTTCGGCATCGCCGCATTCCTGGCACTGGGGTTCCCGATCGCGTGGATCTCCCTGCTGGCGCTGCTCGCCGGTCTGCCGGCCATCGCCATCGTCTGGTCGTACCGGCAGCCGAAAGAGCTGGTGACCGCTCTCGCGCTCACCTCATTGACGTCGCTGCTCTACGCCGGGGCCCTGTTCTGGGCCTTCGTGGGCTGATCCGGCCGTGGGCTGATCCGGCCGTGGGCTGATCCGGCTCGCGGGAGCCTCAGGGCTTGGCGTCGCCGTCGACGGGATCGTTCGAGTCGTCGAGCGCCTGGTCCTCGGCGTCCGCGTCGTCCTGACCGCCGGATGAACGGCTCTCGCGGCGCTCCTGCAGGCGGGCAGACGCGTCGGTGAGCGGCGTGCGGAGGAACAGCATCGAGATGCTCATGCCGATGAGCGCGGCGAAGATCGCTGCGAGCCACCAGAACTCCCGGAAGATCGGGAAGAAGAACCAGAGGATGGCGAGCGGCACGAGGAACGCCAGCAGCCGCAGCACGGTGTAGACGAGGAAAGGCGCGGGCTTCTTCACCCCTCCAGTCTACGTTCGCCGTCGGGAGCCCTCGTCGCCGATCCCGAGCCTGGCGAAGGGGATGCCACGCACCACCCGTCGCCAGGGGTGCTCTCCGAGCGACCAGAGCAGTCCGGCCTCGAGGTCGAGAGCCAGGTCCTCGCACCCGACGGGGAGAGGGACGGCGTCCGGAGCGAGAGCCCCGCGTCGGCCGCTCCAGAGTGTGCCGGGGTGCATGCGGTCGGACTGCGACACGAAGTGATGCCGGCCCCAGCGGACGGCGCCCTGCATCCGTGCGATGCCGGGGGTGAAGCGGTCCACCTCGGTGAACTCGCCGGCGAGGTCGACGGGGATCGCGAACTCGCCGATCCTTCCGCTCTCGTCCGGGCGATGCTCGCCGATGAGCACCCGTGCGAGCGGGGAGCCGTCGTCGTCGAACACCCGCCCGAGGTACGAGCAGCGCAGGGCGATGGGATGCACCCTGGTTCGCACGGCGACGAGAGCGGTGCTGCGTCCGCCGCGGCGGTTCGACCCGGCGAGCCGCTGGGCGAGAGCGCCGCGCACGGTACGGATGTCCGACAGATCGAACTCCCAGATGCCCTGGCCCGTCGCGGCGGCGAACAGTCGATCCCCGAACCACGCGAGTCCCCCGGCGTGGATCCGCGCCGGGTGCAGTTCGCCGTCGTCGTCGGCGGTCGTGAGCAGGACGTCGAGGTGACGCGAGCGCTCGAGGTCGACGAGCGTCACGCGGGAGGCGAGATGCTCTCCTGACAGCTCCTGGCGGAACCAGCTCACGGCAAGGGTGCGTCGGCCGCGCCATTCGCCGACGTCGACGCCCTGCGGATACCAGCGCCGGGTCCAGGTCCTCGCGCTGAGCCAGCGCAGGTCGACGGTGTCGCGCCGCCGCTGTCGCACGGGGCGCCAGGTCGATCCGAAGGGCCACAGCATCTCCCCATCGTCGTCGATACGGCCGGTGGGGGCGAACCGGACCACGGTTGTCGCGCGACGGAGTGCAGCCGCGGTTCTGACATGTATTATGTTACTGTCCGGTCGCGCTCTCCTCTCATCAGGGGTGGCGCGACGACCATGAGCGTCTCGCGGCCATCTGATGGGGGTCAGTCGGCCGCGTGGCACGCGGTGTCGCATCTGCGATACCGCGTCCCGAACGTGTCTCGTTCGGCAGTGCGATGCACTGGGAGGTGTGGTTCCGTTCGGGTACGGGACCACACCTCAGTGCCTTTCTCCCGAGTGCCTTTCTCCCGAGTGCCTCCTGAGTGCACGGACACCCGTCGTTCACCTCCGCGTCGCCGCCCGGCAAGGACCGCCTGCGACCATTCCCGCACACCGTCCCCGTTCTGGAGTCCTGTGCGCACGCCCCTCGTCACCGTCATCCTGCCCGCGAAGGACGCCGGCGCGTACATCGGGACGACGCTCGAGACGCTCACTCGGCAGTTCGATGATCTCGGAGCCGTGAAGCTGGTCGCGATCGACGACGGCTCGCGCGACGACACGGGTGCTCTCATGCGGCGGTACGCGGAGCGGTTCCCCCGCGCCGAGGTGCTGCGCAACGAGTCCGCGCGCGGGTTGGCGACGGCCCGCAACCAGGGACTGCCGCACGTCGAGGGGGAGGCCTTCTGCTTCCTCGACGGCGATGACTGGATGCAGCCGCGTCGGCTCGAGGTGCTCGCGTCGCGGCTGCGAGAGCTCGATTGCGACTTCGTACGCACCGACCACGTCACGGTGAGGGGTGGGACGCGCGCCCTCGTCCGGGCGCCGTATCCGTGGCGCGACCGGGTCGTTCCTCCGCGAGACGCCATCCTGCCGGAGCACGAATCGACGATGGTCGACTACCCGTACGCCTGGGCGGGGCTCTTCCACCGCCGGCTCATCGACCGTGGCCTGGCGGCGTTCACCGAAGGGCTGTTCACCGCAGAGGACCGACCGTGGATCTGGCGACTGCATCTGCAGGCCGAGTCGTTCGCGGTGGTCGATGCGCCTGCGCTGCTCTACCGGCGGGGCGTGGCCACATCGCTCACCCAGACCCGAGATCGGAGACAGCTCGACTTCGCCAGGGCGATGGACGAGGTCATCTCGCTCGTCGAACGGGATCGCGAGGCGGAGCGGTTTCTCCCCAAGGCCGTCTGGACGGTGCTCGCCCTCAGCTCCCACCACCTCGTGCGCGCCCGCCGCATGAGCCCTCAGCTGCGCGGCGCAGTGCGCGCGGGGATCCTCCGCACGCTCCGTCGACTCCCGGCCGATGAGTTGGCCGTCGTGCTGAGCCACCTCGATGGACCGCGCCGCCGGGTCCTCGCACGCGTCCTCCGTCAGGCGGGTCGTGCCGGATGACGCAGGTCTTCGCGCTGCACAGCGCCTATGGACTCGCGACCGCGGTGGCCGCGATGGATGCCGGACTGATCGACGACGAGGTCCGTGGCGAGCGCATCCTTGTGCCCTTCATCTCCTCGACGGTGCCCGAGACCGTCACCGGGATCGCGGATGATGCGGCGCTCGGGTCGCTGCGGGCGCGGTTCGACCGCACGGAGCCGCTGGATGAGATGCTCATGCCGCGGCATCCGCGATCCTGGGAGCCGAAGGCCGCTGATCTCCCGATGCTCGAGCGCCTGTTCGCGCGCGCGTGGGGTGTGGACCCTCGCGATCTGGAACTGTTCGTGCAGAGCCCTCAGGTGGCACCCGCCAGGACGTTGATGGCACTGTTCCCCCGGGCGCGGATCACGATCATCGGGGACGGGCTGATGACCTATGCGCCCATGCGGGTGCGGGTGCCCTATCCCGTCGCCGCACGCATCGAGCGGGTCGTCCATGCCGATGTCGTGCCGGGCGTCAGGCCGCTCGTGGGATCGCCGGGTGCGCGGATCGTGCCGGTGCCGCCGGCGTCGTTCGCCGCGGTCCTGCGGGAGACGGACACAGGGGAGTCTTCCCTCCCTGAGGCTTCCCCGTCGACGGTGCTCGTGCTCGGCCAGTACCTGTCGGCGCTCGGTCTGGTCTCGGTGGCCGAGGAGATCGACCTGCAGAAGCGTCTGATCGACCGTGCGGCGCAGTGGCGACCACGGCGCATCGTGTTCAAGCCGCATCCGGGCGCGCCGCCTCTCGTGACGGCGGCCGTCGGGGCGCGAGCGAGCGAGCAGGGCATCGACTTCGTCGAGTATCGCGGTCCGCTCGCGGCGGAGCTGCTCGCCGAACGGATCGATGCCCTGGCCGTCGTCGCCGGGTTCTCCACTGCGCTGCCGACCGTGCACACGCTCTTCGGGCGCGCGATCGGGTCGGCCGGCAATGACGCGGTGCTCGCGGCACTGAAGCCGTTCGAGAACAGCAACCGGATTCCCGTGACTCTGGTGGACGCCATGACGCGCGAGGGCTCGCCCTACGCCGACCCCGCCCGGCTCCAGCTGCTGATCGACGCGGTCGGTTATGCCATGCAGCCGAAGATCGCCGGACATCTGCGTGGGCGGGCCGAGGAGCTGCTGCACGATCTCGACCCGGCCGAGCGCGATCGGTACTTCTCGCCACGAAGGCTCGCCGAGCTACGGCTACCCGGCGCGCCGGTCGAGAACGCCGTGCGTCGTGCACTGCGACCCGCCGGAGGGGTGGGCAGGATCGAGGAGTGGCGACTGCACGCCCTCGGTGCGCGGCGGCGTGCGGGGCGCGTCTGGCGGGCGGCGCGCGGACGATGACGGCGATGGCGATGGCGATGGCGACGAGGAGGACAGGGACGATGGACGAGCAGAGGCTCCTCACGGTGGCGATCATCCCGGCACGCGGCGGATCGAAGCAGGTGCCGCGCAAGAATCTGCAGCGCGTCGGCGGCGTGCCGCTGGTCGAGCGCGCCGTGCGCGCGGCCGCCCGTGCCGCGGGCATCGACCTGGTCGTGGTCTCGACCGACGATGACGAGATCGCCGCGCTGGCGACTGCCGCGGGTGCCAGAGTGGTCCGCCGCCCCGCGGAGCTCGCGGGAGACACCGCGACCTCGGAGAGCGCGATTCTGCATGCCCTCGACGCGCTCGAAGCGAGCGGCGACAGCGTCGATGTCGTGGCGTTCCTGCAGGCGACGTCGCCGTTCATCCCCAGTGATGCGCTCGCCGCCGCCGTGGAGGAGGTTCGCGCCGACCGTGCCGACAGTGTCTTCGCGGCGCATGAGACGTACGGGTTCCTGTGGCGGGAGGACGAACACGGTGAGGCTGCGGCGATCAACCACGAGGCCGCACACCGCCCGCGAAGGCAGGATCGCGAGCCCCACCACCTCGAGACCGGGGCGTTCTACGTGTTCCGGGCTTCCGGCTTCCGGGCGAGCAGACATCGCTTCTTCGGCAGGATCCGCATCGCCCCCGTGCCGGAGTGGACCGCGATCGAGATCGACGATGCAGAGCAGCTCCGTGTCGCCCGTGCGCTCGCCGCTCTGCACGACGTGCCTGAGCCCATCCGGGTGCGCGCGGTGGTCACCGACTTCGACGGCGTGCACACGGACGACACCGCCATCATCGATGCCGACGGCGGGGAGCGCGTGCGGGTCAGTCGGGAAGACGGCATGGGTGTCGCGCTCCTGCGTCGGGCCGGTGTGCCGCTGCTGATCCTGTCGACCGAGGTCAACCCGGTGGTGCGTGCTCGTGCAGACAAGCTCAGGGTGCCCGTGCTGCACGGCATCGACGACAAGGAGAGCGCACTGCGCGCCTGGTCGCGCGAGAACGGGGTGCCGCTCGCCGACATCGCGTATCTCGGCAACGACGTCAACGACCTGCCGGCCTTGCGGATCGTGGGGTGGCCGGTCGCGGTCGCGAACGCGCACCCGCTGGTGATCGAAGAGGCTCGTGTCGTCCTGCGCCGCCGGGGCGGAGAGGGCGCCGTGCGCGAGCTGATCGAACGGGTGTTGTCGAGCTGACCTATGCCGGTAACCCGGCGGTCTCCCGGTGTTCATCCTCGGCCCGTAGTCAGGAGGGAGGGGTTGCACCAACGCTCGAACACCGGAGGAATCATGACTGTCAGCATCGGCTCGCGAGTGATCGGCGGCGGTCGTCCGGCCTACGTCATCGCGGAGATCGGCCTCAATCACAACGGCGACGTCGACATCGCGAAGAAGCTCATCGACGTCGCGGCTCGGGCCGGCGCCGACGCGGTGAAGTTCCAGAAGCGGACTCCGGAGATCTCGACTCCTGAGCACATGCGCGACGTCCCCCGCGAGACGCCCTGGGGTGTGATGAGCTACCTCGACTACCGCCGGCGGGTCGAGTTCGGTCGTGAGGAGTACATCGAGATCGGCGACTACGCGACCATGCGCGGTCTGGACTGGTTCGCCTCTCCCTGGGACGTGCCCAGCGTCGAGTTCCTGGAGGATCTCAACGTCGTGGCGCACAAGGTCGCGTCGGCCAGTCTCACCGACACCGAGCTGCTGATCGCGCTGCGGGGGACCGGCAAGCCCGTGATCCTCTCCACCGGCATGTCGACTATCGAGCAGATCGACCGTGCGCTGGAGACCCTCGGCACCGACCGCGTGGTGCTCATGCACGCGACCTCGACCTACCCGCTGGAGCCCGAGGAGGCGAACCTGCGGGTCATCGCCACGCTGCGCGACCGCTACCCCGGCGTGCCCGTCGGCTACTCGGGCCACGAGCGCGGGCTGCAGATCTCGCTCGCTGCAGTGGCCATAGGAGCCGTCGCGGTCGAGCGGCACATCACGCTCGACCGCACGATGTGGGGGTCCGACCACGCGGCATCGCTCGAGCCGACGGGGCTGGAGCACCTCGTGCGCGACATCCGGGTGATCGAGCGCGCGACCGGCGACGGGGTCAAGCGGGTGTTCGACAGCGAGCGGGCGCCGATGGCGAAGCTGCGCCGCGTTCCGGCATGACGGTAACCAGCGGCATCCGCGTCGTCGCCATCGCGGACGCCGACTCGTTCGTGAAGTGGGCCGCCTCCCTTCTCGGTTCCGTGCCCGGTGTGCGCCCTCACCTGCTGCTCGTGCGCACACCGCTCACGGCCAGCGCCGAGCAGCAGCGCACGGCTCTCGCCGGCACGACGCTCGGGCCGGATGACGTCACCCGCATCGGGTTCGCGCAGACGGAGGGCTGGCTGGCCGAACAGCGCCCGGACGTGGTCCTGCTCGCGGGGCGTGGACCGTTCGTGCGGCTGATGGGGCGCGTGATCGACACGTTGGAGCATCGGCCGGTCACGGTCTCGGGGCTGCCCGGTATGGCGATCCCCGCCCAGCGCGGGGCGCTCGACTATCGCCGCCACACCGACCTGCTGGTGGTGCACTCCCACCGCGAGGTGCGGGCCTTCGAGGAGCTCGGGCGCCGGATCGGGGTGCGGACGCCGGTGGCGCTCGCGACCCTTCCGTTCGCCCGGCGGAGGCAGCGGATGCTGCGCTCGGAACGACTCGCCGTCGATGCGGTGGCGGCGTGGGGCAGCGGTTTCGGGGCGCTGAGCGGCGGTATCGCGGTCGCCGAACGCCCCCCGCGGACCGCTCCGGTCAAGCCGCCGGCCACGGACATCGTCTTCGCCGCGCAGGCCCTCGTCCCCCTCGCGAAAGACCAGCGCGCCGAGATCGCGGCCATGCTCGTGCGCGCGGCCGAGGCCGAGCCGGGCCGCCGGGTGGTGGTGAAGCTGCGGTCGCGGCCGGGGGAATCCGAGACGCACCTCGAGCGCGAGCCGTACGCGGGGTTGCTGCCATCGCGCCTTCCGGAGAACCTCGTCTTCTCCTACGACTCGATGAGCACGGCGCTCGATACGGCCGCGGGCCTCGTCACGGTGAGCTCCACCGCCGCGATCGAGGCCACGGCTCTCGGTGTGCCCGTGATCGCCCTGGATGCGTTCGGTGTGAGCAAGAGTCTGCTGAACACGGTGTTCGTGGGAAGTGGGCTGCTCGGCGGTCGCAGCGAGGTCGTGGCGGGGCGCTTCCGGCACCCGCACCCCGACTGGCTGCGCGACAACTACTTCCATCCCGACGGCGAGTCGACGTGGTGGGAGCGGGTCGAGCAGCTCGTGGCGCTGCGACGCTCCGGGGCCCTGCCCTCACGGCGGGTGCCTGCGGCCCGAGGCGGTTCCCTGCACGAGGCCTGGCACCGGGCGAGCGTGCTCGGGGTCGAAGATCGCACGGTGCGGGGCTCGGTGGCGCTCGCGGTGGGCGCCCCGGCGACGCGAGCGCTCGGTGTGCTTCGACGGCGCAGGACACCCGCGGATGGCGGGACCTGGTCGGACGCCTCGACCGACTACACGCTCGAGCCGAACCCGTTCGACGACTCCCTCCGGCGCTGAGTCTTCGGGGCGTTCGCTCGGTCAGCCTCCGAGGAGGTTGCCGAGCTGGGCACCGACCTCCTCGACGAGCTCGTCGACGCTCAGTTCAACGTTCGTGCTCGGCGTGAGGGTGAGGAACATGATCGAGGAGACGATCCGGGCGAGGGCGGTGGCCCGTTCGACGCCTGTCTTCTCATCGCGCTGAAGAATCCGGGCCACGGCGGTCTCTGTCTCCCCGACGATGCGGAGTGCTTCGGCGTGGTGCGGATCCGACGTGTCGGCGAACAGCATCTCGCGAAGATAGGTGCGTCCGTTCTCGACCTGGACGCGATTGCACTCGATGATCGGTCGCAGGAGAGCGAGGATCGCCTCGGCGATATCGGGAGTCGCCTCGGCGGCCGCCACGCCCTTCTCGAGGGCGACCGCGTAGTGCGCGTTCTGCACGAGGAGCAGCAGCTCGCCCTTGGTCTTCGCATAGAGGAACAGTGTGCCGGTGCCGACGTCGGCCCGCTCGGCGATCTGCTGGGTGGTGACGTCGTCGATGCCGTGCTCGGCGAACAGCTCGGCCGCTGCCGCCGTGATCCGCTCGAGCTTCTGCTGCTTGTTGCGCTCGCGACGCCCGAGGACGTTCGATGCGGAGGTGGTCATGCTCTTCTTTCAGGAATAGAAACTGACTACGCTCAGTTATGAGTTAAGTCGCTAACGTGCACACTCAGATATCGCCTATTGTCGCAAAGAAGAGAGCATTCCATGCCTTCACTCCACGGAGCCGTCGTCCTCGTCACCGGAGCGAACGGAGGCATCGGCACGCAGTTCGTCCATCAGGCGCTCGCCCGCGGAGCCGCCAAGGTGTATGCCAGCGCCCGCGTGCCACGCAGCTGGGATGACGAGCGCGTCGTCCCGCTCGCGCTCGACGTGACGGATGCCGAGTCCATCCGTCACGCGGTCGAGGCCGCGCCGGATGTGACGGTGCTCATCAACAACGCCGGTGCCTCGGCACCCACCGCGGGAATCCTCACACACTCCGACGACGACATCCGCCGGAACGTGGAAACCAACTTCCTCGGCCCACTCTTCCTTGCGCGCGCCTACGCCCCGCTGCTCACCGGGCGGCCCGGTGCCGCGATCATCGATATCCACTCCGCTCTCTCCTGGTTCGCGGTGGCCGGTATCTACAGCGCGACGAAGGCGGCGCTGTGGTCGGCGACGAACTCGCTCCGCCTGGAACTCGCTCCGGCTGGAGTGCACGTCGTGGGCGTGCACGTCGGCTATGTCGACACCTCGATGGCCGAGCACGTCTCGGACCCGAAGACCGATCCCGCCGACCTCGTGGCCACCGTGTTCGACGCGACGGAACGCGGGGAGTACGAGGTGCTTGCCGATCAGACCTCGGTGCAGCTCAAGGCGGCGCTCAGTGCTCCGCTGGAAGCCGTCTACCCCCAGCTGCAGGCGAGCGCCTGAGTCGCCGCGAGATCGTCGGAGGAGTCGAACATCATGCGCGCATTCGTCGTCCCGAAGTACAAGCGGCCACTCGAAGAGCGGGATGTCGTCGAACCGGTCGTGGGTGACCGAGACGTCCTGGTTCGTGTGGAGGCTGCCGGTCTCAACCAGCTCGACGAGAAGATCCGGCGGGGCGAGTTCGCACAGATCCTGCCCTATGAGCTGCCGCTCGTGCTCGGCAACGACCTGGCGGGGACGGTGATCCGTGTCGGCGCACTCGTCGACGGATTCCGACCCGGCGACCGTGTGTACGCGACCGCAGACGGGGCACGTATCGGGACGTTCGCCGAGCGGATCGCCGTCGCCGAGAAGGATCTCGCCCTCATGCCGGCCGGGCTCACGATGGCGGAGGCCGGGTCCCTCCCGTTGGTGGCTCTCACGGCCTGGCAGGCCCTGGTCGAGCGCGGCAAAGTCCGGGCAGGACAGAAAGTGCTCATCCACGCGGGTGCCGGCGGTGTCGGATCCATCGCCGTCCAGCTCGCCGCCCACCTCGGAGCCACGGTCGCCACGACGGCCAGTGCGGTGAACGCCGACTTCGTCCGTGAGCTCGGCGCCGACATCGTGGTCGACTACCGTCGGCAGGACTTCGCCGAGGAGCTGTCCGGCTACGACTTCGTGTTGGACAGCCTCGGCGGCGAGAATCTCGAGAAGTCGCTGCGGGTGCTGAAGCCGGGCGGACTGGTCGTCGGCATCTCGGGACCGCCCGACCCCGCATTCGCCCGCGCGCGGGGGCTGAACGCCTTCGTGCGACTGGCCGTGGCAGGGCTGAGCCGGAAGATCCGTCGCCAGGCGAAGAAGCTCGGGGTCCGCTACGAGTTCCTCTTCATGCGGGCGGATGGCGATCAGCTCCGCGAGATCTCGGCTCTCGTCGACAGTGGGGTGATCCGGCCCGTCGTCGCGAAGACGTACCCGTTCGAGCGTGTGCCGGAAGCACTCGCCGATCTTGCCGCCGGGGGGAGCCGCGGCAAGCTCGTGATGACGAACAGCTGAGTCACGGGGCGGGTGCCGGAAGCCAGACGCATCGCGCCGTGCGCGGCGCGTCGAGGGCGGCGCGTCGAGGGCGGACACGCCGACGGTGCGCTGCCGCGTCTGGGTTTTCGCACGCAGCGACGCACCGCCGGGCCCCGCTCAGCTGCTGCGACGGATCGCGCGCACTCCGACGATCAGCCCGACCACCGCGACCGCGAGCGCCGATACCCAGCCCCACAGCACGGTCGCGTCTCCCAGGTCTCCGGCGAACAGTGCCCGCTCGGCCTGCACCACCCAGTTCACCGGGTTGACCGAGGCGACGACCCGCATCCAGTCGGGGGCAGCGTCCAACGGCAGCAGCATGCCGGAGAGGATCAGCAGCGGGAAGATCAGCGACTGCTGCACACCCCAGAACAGCCACTCCCGGTCTTTCGTCGCCAGAGCGAGCGAGTAGGACAGCGAGCCGAGGCCCACCCCGAAAACGGCCAGCAGCGCCAGGCCGACGAGGAGGCCCGGGATGTCGGCCGCGAAGCCGAACGGCCAGGCGATCAGCACGATCACCAAGGCCTGCACGACGATCGGCGCGATCTCCTTGAGGGCGCGTCCGACCAGCAGGGAAGAACGGGCGAGCGGGGCGACGAGGGTGCGCTCGTGCGAGCCGGTCATCATCTCGTACTGCAGGTTAGACCCGGTAGACCCGGTGCCGAACAGCACGATCATCACGAGTACCCCCGGCACGAACCAGGCCAGCGTCTCTCCGGCAGGCTGTCCCGAGTCGCCGATCAGCAGGGGCGCGAACAGCCCGAGGAAGATGAGCGGTTGCAGCAGGCTGAAGATCAGCGTGAACGGATCGCGGAGCACGGGCTTGAGCTCGCGCGTCAGCACATTCCGCGTGTCGCGCGCGAGATTCGGGCGCACGAGCGTGTCGTTGGTGATCATGAGAGGACTCCTGTCGTGCTGTTCTCTGAAGCTGTGCGGGTGTCGGCGGGGGCGGAGGATTCGGGTGCTTCGCCCGCGGCATCCGCTCCTTCGCCTGCTTCGCGTAGCGTGCGCCCGGTGAGGGCGAGGAACACGTCGTCGAGCGTGGGTGGCACGCCGGTGGCCCTACGCGCGACGATCCCGGCGGCGTCGAGTTCGCGCACGATCACCGGCAGCAACCGGTCGCCGTCCTGCACCGCGACCGAGATCGAGGCATCGTCGACGGCGACCTCGGCGGAGGTGAGACGGGCGACCACGGCGCGGGCGCTCACCGCTTCGGCAGCATCCGCGAAGCCGAAGGTCAGCACGTCGCCGGCGAGGGTCGCCTTGAGGGAGGCGGCGTTGTCGTCGGCGATGATGCGTCCCTTGTCCATGACCATCACCCGCTCGGCGTAACGATCGGCTTCTTCCAGGTAGTGCGTGGTGAGGAAGACCGTGGTGCCGTGCTGGGTGCGGAGGTCGAGGATGTGCTCCCAGAGGTTCGCTCTGCTCTGCGGGTCGAGTCCGGTCGAAGGCTCATCGAGGAAGATGAGTGGCGGCGCGTGCATGAGCCCGAGCGCGATGTCGAGTCGGCGCTTCTGCCCGCCGCTCAACTGCTGCACACTGCGGGTCGCGAAGGACGCGAGATCGAGCGACTCGATGAGTTCGTCCGCCCGGCGCACACTGTCCCGCCGCGACAACCCGTAGAACGCGCCCTGGCTCAGCAGCTCGTCGCGCACCCGCTGCGAGAAGCTTCCGCTGGTGAGCTGTCCGACGTAGCCGATGCGGGCACGGACCCCTGCCGCGTCGGTGCGAATGTCGTGCCCGACGACCTTCGCTCGCCCCGAGGTGGGCGGGATCAGGGTCGTGAGCATCCGTAGCGTCGTCGACTTGCCCGCGCCGTTCGGCCCGAGGAAGGCGACGAGCTCTCCGCGCGCGGCGGTGAAGGAGACGTCGGTCACGGCATGCACCGGCGTCTTCTTGACGGTGAAGACCTTGGTCAGGCCTTCGGTCTCGATGAGGGATTCGTTCATGGGGAGAGAGTAGAAACCGATGCGGACAGATCCTGTCCGCATCATCTGGCAATCTGAGGCGCATGACCGACACCACCTCCCGTGCCCTCGCCCTGCTGAACCTGCTGCAGACGCACCGGCACTGGCCGGGAACCGAGCTCGCCACCCGGCTCGGAGTGACCGAACGCACCGTGCGCCGCGACGTCGACCGGCTGCGCGAGCTCGGCTATCGAGTGGAGTCGACCCCCGGTGTGGCCGGTGGCTATCGACTGGAGGCCGGAAATGCCGTGCCACCGTTGCTGCTCAACGACGACGAGGCCGTGACGATGGCGATCGGGCTGCGCGTGGCCGCGACCCAGCAGCTCGTCGGCGGACCGGAGGTCACACTCACAGCGCTGGCGAAGCTCGAGCAGGTGCTGCCCTCGGCGCTGCGGCAGCGGGTGAACGCGCTCGCCGCGTCGGTGCAGGCGCCGCGCATCGGAGAGGGACCGGTGGTCTCGCCGGAGGTGCTCGGGGAGATCGCCCTCGCCACCCGCGACACCGAGCGATTGCGTTTGAGGTACGTCGACGGCGAGGGGCAGGAGAGCGTGCGCCGGGTCGAGCCGCACGCCCTGGCCCCGGCCGGTCGCAAGTGGTTCCTGCTGTGCTGGGACCTCGACCGCAACGACTGGCGCACCTTCCGCGTCGACCGCATCGCCGCGGTCGAGCACACGCGGGTGCTGTTCACGCGCCGGGAGATCACCGAGGAGGAGATCGAAGAGCGTGTGCTGATCGCCTCGTCGTGGTCGCCGCAGAAGGTCGAGGCGGCTGCGGTGATGGAGCTGCCGCTCGCCGAGATGCAGGAGCACTTCGGGCCGTGGTGGCAGGGCGCGACGCCTGTGGGCGAGGACCGCACACGCTGGCCCGTCGGCGGCTCGGACTGGCGCGAGGCCATGTACGGACTGCTCTGGATCCCCGAGGGCGTCGAGTACGCCGTAGCGTTGTCTGATCCGCATCGGAGTGAGCTGCGCGAGGCCGTCGGGCGCCTGCTGCGTGCCCTCGACGCCCCCGAGCCGGATGACGCCGAGTGACGCAGCGACGTCATCCACAGACTCATAGGGTTATCCCAGGCAACGGTCCTGGCGGGTCAGATAACGGCCGGGTAACGTCATTCCCATCGCGGCGATCCGGGCGGTCCCGGGCCTCAGCTCATACCTGATGGCGTTGCGGGTTCGACTCCCGCCGTCGCGTCCACTCCAGAAGGTTCGGCGCAGCCTCCCGCCCGCTGAGATGCCGTCGTCACAACCCGAGCTGGTCTAGCCGCTCCTCGAAGCGCACCTGCACGTCCTCGGGCTCATCGTCCTCGGCATCGGCCCAGATCGCGTCCAACTCCTTCTGCACCGACTCGGGCAACGCGGCGAACTTCTCCTCCCAGGCGGCGACCGGCGTCCAGTAGCCGACGACCTTGAAGCGGGTCGCGGGCAGGCCGAGCTCTTTGCGCAGGTACTTGCGTACGTCTCGCAGCGCCACGGTCTCGCCGGCCACCCACACGTAGCCCTCATCGAGGGGGAGCCGGTCGTCGACGATGCCCCGCACGAGCGGGCCGAGTGCGCTGGGCCCGTGACCGTTGCCGCCCACCACCCAGGTGACCTCGACATCCGCCCCCGCCTCCAGACCTATGCGGTCCGACTCGCTCGGCACTTCGAGCACGACCCGCGTGCGCACGCCCCGAGGTGCTTCGGCGATGATGCGCGCGACCGCCGGAAGCCCGGTGAGGTCGGCGACGAGCACCTGCCACGTGATGCCCTCCGGCGGCGAGTACAGACCGGTCGGGGAGTTCAGCCCGAGCACGTGACCCGGCTGCGCGCGGGCGGCCCAGGGACCGGCGACACCCGCCTCGTGGATCACGAAGTCGATGTCGAGCTCACCGGCGTCCGGGCGCACTCCGCTGATCGTGTAGGTGCGCATCGGTGCCTCTGGCGCTCCCTCCGGTGTCTCCCACCAGTCGCCCGCGGGCACCGGCAGCGAGACATCCATCGGGTCGTCGCCGTGTGGGAAGAAGACCCGCACGTACTCGTCGCCGATGCCGGTGCTGAGGAACTCGGCGACGCCCTCGCCGCCGAGCGTGACGCGGACCAGGGTCGGCGTGAGGGTGGTGGTGCTGCTGACGATGCCGCGGTGGATGCTCACGGAGTCTCCGTCTCTGTGGTGGGGGTGGTCTCTTCGGCGGGGGTGGTGTCTGTGGTGGGGGAGGGATCGG
Organism: Microbacterium sp. WHRI 7836; assembly: GCF_040223885.2. Classification (NCBI taxonomy): domain Bacteria; kingdom Bacillati; phylum Actinomycetota; class Actinomycetes; order Micrococcales; family Microbacteriaceae; genus Microbacterium; species Microbacterium sp. WHRI 7836. Next base: position 2,995,002 of record NZ_CP168171.1, on the reverse strand, counting down.
TCGGGTTCGGTGTCGCGACTGAGGCGCGAGTCTGCGCCAGCCAGGAGTCGCGATAGAGCCCGTCGGTGGCGAGGAGCTCCTCATGCGTGCCGCGCTGCGTAGCCCTGCCATCGGCGAACACGACGATCTGCTCGGCGGTGACGGCCTGCTGCAGCCGGTGCGCGATGAGCAGAGCGGTGCGTCCTTCGCGCAGCACGGCGATCGCCTCTTCCACGGCTTCTCGATGGTGGAGCCCGACGTCGGCGGTGGCCTCGTCGAGGATCACGATGTCCGGGTCGGCGAGGAAGGCCCGTGCGACGGCGAGCTGCTGGATGCGTCCCTCGTCCAAGGGCACGACAGCCTCCTCGGAAGGCTCCACGTTCTCGCGGACCATGGCATCGACGGCCCACTGCGCTCCGACAGCCTGCAGCGCCGCGATCATCTCGTCGTCGCTCGCCTCCGGAGCGATGAGCCTCAGATTGTCGGCGATCGTGCCCCGGAAGTGATGCAGCTCCTGCGACAGGTAGTACGGGGCCGACGTGCGGGAGGCGAGGTGCACGCTGCCAGAGGTCGGTGGGTGGTGGCCGGCGACCACGCGCGCGAGTGTGCTCTTGCCCGACCCCGAAGTGCCCACCAGCGCCGCCGTGGTGCCCGGCTCGACCCGCAGGTTCACGTCGTGGATCCCCCGGCCGGTGGTCGGATAGCGGAACGTCACGTCGCGCACCTCGATCCCCGCTGATGACGCTGATTCCTCCGATGCCCGTGCTGCCGCGTCCGCTCGCCGATCCGAGGCGATAGTCGACGGCGCGAGGTCGATCACGCCGACGAGTCGCGCCAGGCCGATGGTCGCGCGTTGGATGTCGTCGAGTCCGAAGATCAACTGCCCCACGGGACCGAACAGACGGTGGAAAAGCAGCGCTGCGGTGGTGACGGCGCCCACCGTGACCGCGCCGGCCGACTGCAGCAGGAACCCGGTGCCGAGGATCGCGGCGAGGCCGACGAGCTCGCCACCGTTGATCCAGCGGAACAGCCGGTTGGTCACTCGCACGCCCTCGATCTGCTTCCGGATCGAGGCCTCTGCGCGCTCTCGCACCCGCTCCAGCGCCGGCTCCTGCTCGTTGAACGCGGTGAGTGTCTCGATACCCTCGACCGCATCGAGTACGGCCTGACTGCGCGCGGCTTCGCGCACCCGCACTTCGCGGAACACGACGCGCGACCTGCGGAGGAACGCCCGGGTGCCGAGCACGTAGAACGGTGCGGAGGCGAGTCCGGCGAGGGCGAGCCGGGGATCGAGCGCGGTCAGTGCGACCACCGACACGGCGATCGCGAATGCGGCGGACAGCAGGGTCGGGGCCACGTTCCCTCCGGCCTCGGCCACCGCATCGACATCGCCGGTCACGCGGGAGAGCAGGTCGGCGCTCTCGCCGTCGTCGACCGTGCTCACCGGAAGACTCATCGCCGAGGCGAACACGTCCTCGCGCAGTGCCGCGAGCATGTCCTGCACCAGGCCGGTGAGCACCCGCACGGCCCACAGCATCACCACGGCCGCACCGATGGCGCCCAGTCCCGCTCCGACGACCCAGCCGGCGATGCTCGCGAAGCCTGCGTCTGACGAGACGGCATCGACGATGCGGCCCAGGCAGGCGGGCATCACGATTCCGAGGGCGGAGGCCGCGAGGAAGAGCGCGGCGACGGCTGCCGTGCGGCCGGGATGCCGGCGCAGAAGCGCACCGATGACGGCCCGTACCCGAGCGCCGGAGGCGATCGGCAGCAGAGGGGAGGTCGAGACCGGGTCACCCATACTGCACCTCCGATCCGCCGGAGGGAACGTCGACGACTCGGTCGCAGGCGCCGAGCAGAATCGGCGAGGTGGTGATCACGATCACGGTCCCGGTGTGTTCTGCCAGGGCGCGGGCGATGTGCGCCTCGGTGAGGGCGTCGACGGCGGAGGTCGGTTCGTCGAGCACGAGCACGTCGGCCTGTGCGTGCAGGGCGCGGGCGATGCCGATGCGCTGCCGTTGTCCGCCCGAGAGACGTCTCCCGGCTTCCCCGACCTGCGCTTCCCAGCCGCCGACCTGCACCACTGTGTCGTGGAGGGCTGCCATCTCGATGAAGGGCGGGTGCGTGGGCTCGTCCCGCCCGTGCCCACGCACGGCCTCGCGGAGAGAGCCGCTCACGATCGTCTGCCCATGCGGAGGGGCGACGACCCGATGCCGGTATTCCACCGGGTCGAGGTCGGCCAGGTCTCGGAGTTCTCCGTCGACCGCGAGGTGGGCACGGCCTCGGTCGACACGGGTCCGCAGGCCGAGCATCCGGGAGAGGGCCCTGGCCGTGTCGCTGTCGGCAGGGCGGACACCGAGGAGCTCCCGCTCGCGCACCTCGACGCGCGGCGAACCCGAGTCCGTGTGGAAAGCCAGCACCACCTGTCCCGCCGGACCTGCCGATGCGGCCGATGCGGGCGGCGGATCCAGCAGATCGTCGGCGTCGATCATCTCGGCGAGGCGCTTGGCGGAGGCGAGTTTGTGGATCCAGTTCGAGGGGAACGACCCCGCATACGCGAGGTAGCCGCTGATGAACTGGGCGAGGCCGAGCACGGTCACCAGTTCACCGATGCTGATGCGGCCCTCGGCGGCGAACCAGGCCGACATGCCCGCCAACGCGGTCGTCGCGATCGCGGCCAATGTGCCGCTCACCGCTTCGTAGGAGGCGAGGGATCGGCCGGCTGCCGTCGCCGCGCGTCGGGAGGTGTCGCTCGCGGCGACGTAACGCCGCACGGCCTCATCCCGGGCACCGATACCCACGAGCACGCGGAATCCGCTCATGAAGTCGGCGGCCACGGCGCCGGCCTCGGTCGCCGCGTGCTGCTCAGCGAACCCGCGACGCTCGAGCGGACGGGAGACGACCTGCATCACGAACATCATCGCGATGGTCGAGCCGAACACGACGAGTGTCGCGACGGGCGAGATCACCAGCATCGCGAGTCCGGCTCCGATGATCGCGGCGATCGTGGAGCATTGCTGCGCCACTGACCAGGCGACGCCGGCGACGCGATAGGTGTCGGATGTGACGAAGGTGAGCGCCTCGCCGGGGGTCACCGTGCGACGGGAGAGCCGGGGTCGCAGCATCCGCGACAGCGCGAGGTGACGGAGCGCCTGCTCGCCGTACCCGTAGACCGAGACCATGAGCCGGGAGGCCGACTGATAGCTCACGGTCAGCACGAGGAACGTTCCGACGAGCACGCCGAGCCAGAGGGCGAGCGCGGCGGGGTCTGCGGGAAGTACGGCGCGGTCTATCGTCGCTCCGATGATGACGGGGATCGTCGCCTCGGCGAGCGCGTGCACGATGAGCAGCGCCGTCGCTCCGGTGAGGGCGATCCCGCGACCCCCCGATCTCAGCGCGATCCCGAACAGCTTCCGCGGAGTGGATGTCGTGGGGGATGTCTTGGGGGACGTCACGGTGTCCGCCGTCCGAGCGGCAGCACGAGCGGGGTGCCTGAGACGGGGTCGGTGATCACCTTGCAGGGCAGGTCGTACACGGCGTGCACGAGCTCGGCGGTGATGATCTCGCGCGGGTCTCCCTGCGCCACGATGGCCCCGTCGCGCATCGCCACGAGGTGCGTGGCGTAGCGGGCGGCGTGGTTGAGGTCGTGCAGCACGGCGACGAGCGTCGTGCCCTCGCGGTGCAGGTCGGCGAACAGCTCCATCAGGTCGATCTGGTGCGCGATGTCGAGGAAGGTCGTCGGTTCGTCGAGCAGCAGGTGCTTGGTCTGCTGGGCGAGGGCCATCGCCACCCAGACGCGCTGCCGCTGCCCGCCGGAGAGCTCGTCCACCAGGCGCCGTGAGAGATCCGTGACCCCGGTGGCGGCCATGGCCTCGGACACCGCACGCTCGTCGGCGCTGCTCCACGTGCGCATGGCGCTCTGATGCGGGAAGCGTCCGCGACCGACGAGATCGGCGACCGTGATGCCGTCTGGCGCGATGGACGACTGGGGGAGAAGGCCCAGCTTGCGAGCGGCTTCCTTCGGCTTGAGCGAGCGCAGCTCGTCGCCGTCGAGCAGGACGGCCCCGGTGCTCGGGCGCAGCAGCCGGGCGAATCCGCGCAGCAGGGTGGACTTGCCGCACGCGTTCGGTCCGATGATGATCGTGAACGAGTCGTCCGGTACCTCGAGGGTCAGCTCGGAGATGATGGGGGTGTCTCCGTAGCCCAGCGTGATGTCGCGAGCCAGCAGCGAAGCGGTCATGGGTGTTCCTTTCAGGTGCGGCGCGCGTACTGGGCGGCCAGCAGCCAGGCGAGATAGATGCCGCCGACCGAGACCGTCACGACGCCGACCGGCACGGCGACGAGTTGGGCGACGGCATCCGACACCACGACGAGCGCGGCCCCGGTCAGCATCACGGGCACGGTGCCCATCGGGGTGTTCGAGCGGGTGAGGCGCTGCGAGATCTGCGGGGCGGCGAGAGCGATGAACGATATGGGTCCGGCGGCGGCGGTGACGAGCGCGACCAGGGCAACGCCGAACACCATCGCCGCGAGGCGGGTGCGTCCGGGACTGATGCCGAGGGCGGTCGCTGCGTCGTCGCCCATCTCGAGCACCGGGAGCGTGCGGGCGAGCGGGAGGGACAGCAGCATGACGATCGCGAACACGAGAGTCGCCGGGATCAGCTGGTCGAACCCGAGCGAGGCGATCGAACCTGCCCCCCAGGTCGCTGCCATCATCGCCTTCTCGACACTGACCGAGATCAGGATCCACGAGGTGAGGGAGCCGAGTCCTGCCGAGACGCCGATGCCGACGATGATGAGCCGGAACGACGACATCGTGTTCTTGTTCGCCAGCACGTAGACGAGAAGTGCGGTGAACAGGCCGCCGATGAGTGCGCCGACCGCCTTGAACATGTAGGTGTTCAGTTCGAGCACGACCATCACGAGCGTCACACCGAACTGGGCCCCGATGCCGAAGCCGATGATGTCCGGGGAGCCGAGCGGGTTGCGCGTGAGGGACTGGAAGATGCCACCGGCGAGGGCCAGGGCAGCGCCGCACAGCACGGCGAACAGCACCCGGGGCAGGCGCCATTCGACGACCACCTGGCGGATGTCGGGGTCGGAGGAGGGATCGAAGATCGCCCGGATGACGGCCGCGAAGTCGACCTCGTAGGCGCCGAGCGTCATGGAGAAGAGGCCGGCTCCGACGATCACGACGAGGAGGATGAGGCACACGACCACGGAGCGCACCGGGATGAGGGTCGCGACGCGCGCGGTCTCGATCCGGAACAGGCGCCGACCGTGGTCGACGGGCGCGACGTCGGTCGGCCGCGCTGGCGTCCCCGACGCGGTGACCGGCTTCTGATCGATGCTCACAGCCCGCTCACCCGCTTGCGGCGCACGAGCACGATCAGGATCGGGGCTCCGAGGAGGGCGGTGACGATCCCGACGCGCATCTCCCCGTTCGGGAGCACGATGCGGCCCAGGACATCGGCGAGGAGCAGGAAGGCGGGGCCGATGATCATCGAGTACGCGAGCACCCATCGTTGATCGGGTCCGGTGAACCAGCGCACGATGTGGGGGATCATGAGTCCGACGAACGCGATGGGTCCGGCGGCGGCGACGCTGGTTCCCGCCAGCAGGGTGACGGCGATGATGACGAGGATGCGGGTCACCCGCACGCGCGCGCCGAGTGCCTGCGCCAGGTCGTCCCCGAGTGCCAGGGCGTTCAGGGAGCGCGCGCACAACAGACCGATCAGCAGCCCGGCGACGATCAGCGGCACGGCCCAGGTGAGCTGGTCGATCGTGCGTCCACCGATCGAGCCGACACCCCAGAACCGCATGACCTGAAGCGTGCTGGTGTCGCGCAGCACGATGGCGGTGGTGAACCCGGTGAAGGCGGCGCCCAGGGCCACCCCGGCGAGGGTGAGCTTCATCGGGGTCGCGCCCGAGGCGCCGAAGGAACCGAGGATGTACACGAGTAGGGTGAGCACGAAGGCGCCGCCGAGGGCGAAGGGCACGTAGGCGCCGGGGGTGGTGAACCCGAGCACGCCGACGGCGAACGTGACGGCGAACGACGCACCGGCATTGACCCCGAGGATGCCGGGGTCGGCGAGAGGGTTGCGGGTGAATGCCTGGATCAGTCCGCCGCACACGGCGAGAGCCGCGCCCACGACGATGCCGAGCAGGGTGCGGGGCACGCGCAGCTCCATGACCATCAGGTGCAGCGGGTTCTCGTCGTCGTAGGTGAAGAGCGACTGCAGGACGGTGACGGGGTCGATCGCGCGGGCGCCGACGGCGAGCGAGGCGATGGCGGCGATCGCCAGCACGCCCGCGGCGATGACGAGTCCCAGAACGAGCGTCCCGTTGCGGTGCGGGGAGCCGCCTTCGCGACTCCCCGCACCCGTGTTCGAGACGTCCGTGACGTCGTCTGTCGTCAGGGACATCCCGTGCGTCACTTGCCGGTGATGGTCGGCTCGCCCTGCAGTGCGCCCGCGAGGTCGTCGACGTACTTCGGCAGGATGTACTTCAGCGAGAGCACGGTGGGTGCGCTGATGGCGGAGGCCTCGGCGTCGTCGGCGTAGATCACGTACGAACCGTTCGCGATCGGGTTCCAGCGGGAGACGACCTTGTTCTCGACGGTGTACTTCCCCTCGTCGGCGCTGCCGCCCCACGCGGCGAACAGGTCGGCCTGGACGTCGTAGAGCTTCTCGAGGCTGACGCCGGTGTACCAGTTGTCGCCCTCGGCGGTCTTGAGGAAGCTGTCCATCGCCGAGGTGGACGTGAATCCGAGGGCCTCGGTGATGCGCACCCGCGGGTCGTACTCGAGGTAGACGCCGAGGTCGGTGCCGCCCTCGTTCAGGGTCAGACCCCAGACGAAGGTCTTGTCCTGGAACTCGGGATGCTCGCCGGCGAGAGTGGTGATCTGCTCCTCGGTCTCGGCGATCAGCTCGTCGGCCTTGTCCTCTTCCGACAGGGCCTTGCCGACCGTGCGGGTCATGTCCTCCCACGTGCCGGGGTTCCACGGACCTTCGATGTAGGGGACGGTCGGGGCGATCTCGGTCAGGCGCTCGTACTCGATGTCGGAGATGCCCGAGTACAGGCTCAGGATCAGGTCGGGCTTGAGCTCCTTGATGGCCTCGTAGTTGGGGCCGTCTTCGAGGAAGGGGATGATCTCGGGCGTCTCGCCGTACTCTTCGGTGACGTAGTCCTCGAACCAGGGCTGGTAGCCGCTCTCGCCCGCGCCCCACACCTCTTCCATGCCCACGGGGTTGGTGCCGAGGGCGGCGACGATGTCGGCCGTCATCCAGCCGAGGGTGACGATGCGCTGCGGCTTCTCGGGGATCACGGTCTTACCGTGGCCGTGCTCGATCACCACGCCGTCGGTTGCGGTGGGCGCCGAATCGGCAGCTTCACCGTGCGCGGTCGAGCACCCGGCCAGCGTGAGGGCGGCGGCGACGGCCGCGGCGACGAGGGCGGAGCCTCGGCGGATCTTCGGGCGCGCAGAAGCGTGCGACATGGTTCTCCTTCGGGAAGGGGGGAGGGTGTTGCCGCATCGACGCGGCGAGAAGTTAGGTAAGCATGCCCTAACAGAACGATGCTAGAACGCGGATGCGGCGCTCAGTGTTGCGGGAGCGACGACTTGTATCGCGGAACCGACAAACGCCGGTCGGATCGACCGTCGGGCGACCGGGAATGCCGTGCCGTCAGCGCCAGTACAGCTGGTGGGCGGCGTCGGAATGCACCCGTGCCACGTGCTGTCGCGGGGTCAGGCCGAAGCGGTCCTTGAATGCGGCGGAGAAGGCGCTCGTCGTGGCGTAGCCGCAGCGGTGCGCGGCGGCGCCGATGGGGGTGCCGTCCACGACCAGTCGGGCTCCGAGAGTCATCCGCACTCCGGTGCGCCAGCGCCCGAAGCTCATGCCGACGTCGTTCTGGAAGATGCGCAGCACCGTGCGCTCGTGGAGGCCGTGGGCGAGGAACAGCTCGATCGCACTGCGGGGGTCGCCGGGGTCGGCGAGCACGGTCTGCACGAGAGCTGCCACGCGTTCGTCGGCGGGCATCGGCACCTCGCCCCACTCGCTCGCGGCCTCCGGAAGCGGCTGTTGGAGCATCTCGATCAGGACGGACTGGATGCGCACGCGCAGGTCGGTGGGCATGTCGTTGATGCCGAGGTGCAGCAGCATCTCCTGCACGGCGCGCGGCACGAGCACCCGGGTGATGCCGTCGATCGGGGTGATCAGCGCGGAGTCGGGGATGTAGGTGTAGCAGCCCGTCGAGTCCGCCTCGTGATGAGCGGTGTGCGGGGTGTTGGCCGGGATCCATACGCCCTGACCGGGAGCGAGTCGCCACCGCGCATCCTGCAGGTGCACCCACACCGTGCCGCGATAGCACCAGGCCAGCATCGGGTCGGCGTGGCTGTGCGGGGGAGAGAGCGGACGGGTTCCCGTGTCTTCGGCGGTGACCACACCAGTGCCCATCAGGTACGGCTCGTTCACGGTCGACGGATACCAGGGGCTCGCCGCCCAGTCGTCCTGCCGGTATGAGTTCATTCGTGCTCCGCGTGACGGGCTGCGCCGCGGGCTCGAAATCCGGCCTGCCGTCCTCGCCATGCTAACGGGGTCCGGTGCGGTGCGGTGCGGTGCGGTGCGGTGCGAGTGCGACGCGAGGCCCGATGATGGAGGTATGCCCTCCGCTCATCGCCCCGGTCTGCGGGTCTCGTCGGGTCTCACGATCCCCGAGGCCGAGCTGTCGTGGCGCTTCTCGCGGTCGTCCGGTCCGGGCGGTCAGGGCGTGAACACGGCCGATTCCCGTGTGGAGCTGGTGTGGGATGCGGCGCGTTCGCCGGTGCTCTCACCGCATCAACGCGAGCGACTGCTCGACCGGTTGAGCGGTCGTCTGGTCGACGGCGTGCTGACGATCGCCGCCTCAGAACACCGCGCACAGCTGCGGAACAGGGATGCGGCGCGCGATCGACTCGTCGCTCTCGTGGAGGAGGCGCTGCGTCCGCCCGCTCCGCCGCGTCGAGCGACGAAGCCGAGTCGGGGATCGAAGGAGCGCCGGCTGAAGGCGAAGCAGCGGCGCACGGATGTCAAGAGCCTGCGTCGGCGCCCGCGCGACGACTGAACCGACAGTGAACGAGGGCGATGCCCGATCGTGATCCTCGGGCGCACCTGAAGTCCCTATGCTCGACGCCATGGTCGACCAGGTCGGGTGGGTTCCGGAGTCCCAGTACCGTCGCGCCGTGGGTCTCCTCCGTGGCTGGGTGACGGGGCTGGCGATCCTGGGCGTCGTCGGGGTGCTGATCCTCGGTGCGTTGATGTTCCGCTGGGTGTTCCAGGTCTCGCCCTTCCCCGTGGTCGTGTCGTCGCCGGCGGCGTGTCATCTTGGCGGCGATCCGCAGGACCCCAGGTTGTACGTGGCGGTCGACGTGCAGAGGATAGTTGACGGGGCGCTCGTGGACGCATCATCGTTGGGCCCTTCGGGATGGACTGTCGAGGCCGCAGGGGTCGCCGCGTCGATGCCCGAGTTCGCTGCCCTGGATGACGCGGCGTTGACGCGCATCATCGAGCGGGCGGCGGCGGATTCCTCGATGCTCAGCGCGAAGAGGCCCACCGGCGTTCTGCTCGTGGTGCTCGACACCGAGGGTGAGAGCAGCGGGAGCCTCGCCGGACTCCGCACCAAGTGGGTGTTGGGGGAGCCCGTCCACCAGCAGGATGTGCCTCTGGGAATCGAGTTCACGCCCTCCGGTTGCACGGTGACGACCGTTCGATGAGGGCTCTCTAGCTGGCGGATCCGCTGAGGCCGGCTTCGACCGGCGCCCAGCCGTTCTCGAGGATCACGAATCCCGCTTCGAGCGTCCCGAAGGGGTCGTCGTTCTCGTTCACGAGCAGCTGCATCTGCAGGATGAACCGCGAGTAGACCCGGATCTCCGGGGTGGGTGTATCGAGTCCCAGTTCGTCGGCGATCGCGTCGGAGAGGGCGTCTTCGTGTCGGAGCCACATCTTCGCCGCGTAGTCGCGCAGCGCCGGTGTCTCGTTCAGGAAGCGCATGAAGGTGCGAGTGATCTCGTCTCCGTGCTCGTCGACGTTCGCGCGGAGCTCTGAGGCGTAGAAGTCATGGATCGCGCGGTTGATCGTGCTCCCCGACGGGCGCTCGCGGACGGCGGCGACCAGGCGATCGCGCTGCTCGTCGTCTTCGTCGAACACCAGCGCCTCCTTTTGAGGGAAGTGCGCGAACACGGTCGTGGGGGAGACATCTGCGGCATCGGCGACCTCGCGGATGCTCACCTCATCGAAGCCGCGTTCCAGGAACATGGCCGTCGCGACGTCGGAGATCGCCTTGCGGGTCGCGGCCTTCTTCCGTTCGCGGCGACCGAGAGGTGCGGGATTGGTCATGTTCGAGAGTCTATCGTGAACCCACTATAAAACTGGCTTGACACCAAAACTGGTATGACTACACTTTCGGTATGACTTCACCCACCTCTCTCACGCGACGGGACCAGAACCGCGCGTGGATCATGCTCATCGTGCTCACGATGCTCACCGTCATCGGAATGACGGTCGTCCTCCCGGTCCTGCCCTTCGTCGTGCTCCAGTACGTCTCGCACGAGAGCGACCTGGCCATCTGGGTCGGCGTGCTCGAAGCGATCAACGGCCTCTGCGCCTTCCTGGTCGCGCCCTTCCTCGGACGTCTCTCAGACCGCTTCGGACGTCGACCCGTGATCATCGTCGCGGCATTCGGTGCCGCCTTCTCGATGGCGCTGTTCGGATTCGGCGGAGCGCTCTGGGTGCTCGTGCTCGCCCGCGTCATCCAGGGCCTCACCGCGGGCGATCTACCCGCCCTCTTCGCCTACCTGGCCGACATCACCCCGCCGGACCAGCGGGCCAAGCGCTTCGGCCTCCTCGGTGCGCTCTCGGGGATCGGCACCATGATCGGTCCGGCCATCGGAGGACTGCTCGCCGCGATCAGCATCCAGCTCCCGGTGTTCCTCACCGCCGCCGTAGCCCTCACGATCGCGATCCTCAGCATCTTCCTCCTCCCGGAGAGCCTGAAGCCGGGCAACAGGATCGCCGCGATCAAGCTGCGCGACGTGCAGCCCTTCGCTGTCTTCAAGGAGGCGTTCGGACGCAAGGAGCTGCGCGGACTGATGATCGGCTTCGGCCTGCTCGCGCTGCCGTTCGGGTTCTTCGTGAACAACTTCAGCGTGCTCGCCCTGGATTCCATCCAGTGGGGGCCGACCCAGATCGGACTCCTGACCGCGGCCGTCGGCATCATCGACATCCTCATCCAGGGCGTGCTGCTGGGCATCCTGCTTCCGCGCATCGGCGAGCGCGGAGTGATCGTGAGCGGCATCGTCGCGCAGATGATCGGTCTCGCGGCCCTCGCCGTCGTGGCGTCCGTCTTCGCGCAGCCGTGGGTGTTCATCGTCGGCGCCCTCATGCTGGCCGCCGGCCAGGGGGCGTCCCAGGCCGCGATGGACGGGGCGATGTCCAACGCCGTCGGCGACGACGAGCAGGGCTGGCTCGGCGGAGCCACCCAGTCGTTGAACGCGGCGATGGGCACGGCAGCCCCGCTCATCGCCGGTGCGCTCTACGCACTGGTCAGCCACGCGGCCCCGTACTGGCTCGGGGTCGCGCTCATGATCGTGGCGGTGATCGTCGTCAGCCGCGCGCACATCGCGAACACCGCGAAGCGCCCGGCCGGCGAGACGACGGGCGACGCTCCCGCGGCACTCGTGGAGACGGCCGGCTGAGGTTCAGTCCGAGGGGGTTGTCGGGCGCGGCAGCCCCCTCAGCTGTGCGATCGACGCCAGCAACTCTTCCGGCGCGGTTCCGATGCTTCCGAGCACCGCGGCGGCTGCCGCGCTGAACCCCGCCGTGTCGATCGGGAGCCGTGCCACGTTCGGCACCAGTCCCTTCTCGTTCGTCACCCACTGGCCGGCGGCCGCGTGCCAGGCATGGGCGATCAGCATGGCCGCTGTGGTTCCGCACAGCGCCACGTAGGCGGCATCGCCCGTCTTCGCGCCCTTCGTGGCTGCGTTCAGCAGGAAGTCGACCTGCCAGAGATTCTCGATGAACGCCGCGCGAAGGGCGTCGGGGTACGGAGTCACGCTTTGAGCCAGCGCGACGAGGATCCCGTCCGGGTCGCAGAGCGGCACGCCGGTCGCCACCTCACCCGCATAGGCGACGTCGAGGAAGCCGAGCGGATGTCCCGGCTGGGAGTGGAAGGCGAACTCGCCACGGGCGGCGCGGGCGCACTGGCCCTCGACGCGGGTCACGTCGCGGAGGATGAGGTCGACCGGTGCGCCGTCGACGATCAGCCAGGCCCCGCTGTCGACCCAGGGTCCCCATCCGCCGCGGCCGGCGATCTCGACGTCTTCGCCGGTCCATCCGCTCGCTGCCTCCGCGAGGGCGGTCAGGTCGACGTCCGCCTCCACATACAGCCCCAGATCGATGTCGGAGTCGGGGCGGTGCGTCCCTCGCGCGCGGCTGCCGCCCAACGCGACGGCTCGCACCCCTGGCACCTTTCCCAGGTCGTCGGCCATGGAGCGGAGGCGGTGTTCATCGAGCACGACACCGATCGTACTCATGCGGATTCCCCGGTGCGGATCCCGCCGGCGTCAGTCCTTTCCGCCGCGCACGAGCTCGAGCCCTGCGCCGGCGAACTGCCGCAGGGTCGCGTCCGGGAGGAAGGCCCGGGTGAGCGCTCCGCCGATGCGGGTGAGGTCGCTCTCGTCACGGAACAGCAGGTACATGGTCTCGTACCGCGGGTGGAACTTCTGCTTGAAACGGTGCAGCGACCCGAAGCCGTACACCGGTTCCAGGGCCTCGGCGAGCCGGTCGCTGAGCGCTGCGATCATCCCGGCATCCGGTGGATAGTCGTGGGCGAGCGGTGCCCCTGAGAGCGACATGATCTGTGCGCCCTCGTCGGCGAACTGGCGGGCGGAGGATCCGATGAGGTACTCCATCACCGGCCCGAAGCCGCCCTCGCGACGCCGCATGAGGTCGAGGGTCCAGCCGCGCACGACGCCGCCTTCGCCGTAGACCGGCAGCCACGACAGGAACCCGTCGACGTCGCCGTTCGGTGCGAGGGCCAGCGCGAGTCGCACCTCCGGGTCTTCCGCCTCGTCGAGCGTGCCGAGCGTGAAACGCATCTCCGGCAGATCCTTGTCTCCCACCCAGGCCTCCGAGATCGCGCGCAACTGCTGCTGCACACCCCACGGTTCGGCCTTCAGGTGCGTCATCCGGAACGTCATCTCCTCGCGGCCCGCCTTGTTGAGCGAGGTGCGGACGGAGTTCCAGCGCTTGCCGGTGAACTCCAGGCCAGGGAGGTCGACGATCGTGTCGTCCGCCACCACGATGCTCCGCCATGTCGAGGGCACGGCGGCGCGCGTGGCTTCGTCGGCGCTGAAGAAGCACGGCACGAGACCGGCCAGCTCGGCGGCGTGGATGAAGTCGGTCACGGCCTCGGCGCGCGTCTGTGCCGGTCCGATCGGGTCGGCGAGGGCGAGGGCGACGCCGTTGCGCCGCTGGTAGGCCACGATGCCGCCGATGACTCTGGCGTAGCTGTTGCCCTCCCACGTCGTCATCCACGACAGCGTGCCGCCTCCGTGCGTGCGCAGCTGCTGCTTCATGTCCTCGACGGTGGGGGCGGGTTGCATGCCGAGCTTGGCTCGCCGCTTGGCGCGGAAAGCGCGGCGTACCCAGATCAGGTACACGAGCATGATCAGCCAGAGGAACCCGTTCGCCAGAGCGAGCTCGGTGTCTCCATCCCAACGGAAATCGACCTGAGCCTGGCTGTACACCGTGATCAGGATCAGCACGAGAGTGGCAGTGAGGACGTTGAAGATCCCCAGCAGCAGCGCGAGCACCCAGGTCCAGCGGCGCCCGCGCCGGAGGCCGTTCACCAACACGAGGATCACGACGAGGTCGATCGCCAGGTCGATGAATCCGCCGGACGCGGGATCGGTCTGGCCGAAGGGGCCGTCGGTCGCCACGAACGTCGTGATGATCTCCACGGCGCCGAGGACGAGCATCGCGACCACGGCGATCAGCCGCTGCTCGCGGACCGTGGTGTGCCGCACCCGCAGCGACCGGTCGACCACGAGGATCAGCAGCACCGCGAGGAGGTGTTCGAGGTCGGCGACCTTGCCCCAGAACAGCATCGCGATGAAGACGAAGCCGAGCAGGATGAGCCAGCCGCGCACTCGCCACGGCGGACGGAACAGCCCGACCGCGGCGGCGATGCAGGCCATGGTGCCGCCGGATGCCCCCACGTCGAGTGCCTGGGCCTGCTCCGTCGCCCAGGCCCAGGGGAACTGCGACAGCAGGAACAGCAGCAGCGCGGTGGCGAAGATCGCGAACAGCTGCCCGATCCAGTAGTAGGCGAGCGCGATGCGCGACCCGCGACGGAACTCCAGGTAGGCCATGCCCCAGAAGCCCGCGATGGTGAACAGATACACCCACGGCTCGTTGACGAAGAACGTGCCGGTGAGCGGAGTCCACCACTTGCCGTCGGCCAGGTTGGGAAGACCGTAGGCGACGCTCTGGAAGAGCGCGGTCTCCTCGAACGGTGTCCAGAGTCCGCGCGAGACCACCCCGACGACGAGGATCAGCAGCACCATCGTCAGCGTCGCGGGGATGCGCCGGACGACGGCGATCACGGGATGCGGAGAGGGGGAGTGCTCCTCGGTCATGCGCTCAGCGTAGCGAGGGAGGTGGCTCCGCCGCGGAGGCCGCTCCTACTCGCCGCGGAGAACCCGTCGGAGGTCGGCGATCTCCTCGGCCGTCATCCCACCGCTGCGCAGATAGCCCGACACGTCTCCGTGATTCGCGGTGATCCACTCCATCGCCGTCTCGATCGCCGACGCCGGCGACTCGGTGGCGAGGGTCTTCAGCGCCGGGGTGAGGGGGACTCCGAGAGAGGTGATCAGCGCGGTGAGGGCCTCGGCGAATCCGCGCGCGAGGTTCTTCTCCGTGAGGGTGTAGTCGGCGACGATCTCCTCACGGGGAACCTCCGCGACGAGCAGCAGGATCGCGGCAGCGAGGCCGGTGCGGTCCTTACCCGCAGTGCAGTGGAACAGCACTCCCGGCCGCTCGGTGCGCGCGGCGGCGAGCACCGTCCTGGCGATGGTGGCGAACTGCGGGGCACTGGACTCCAGGATCGAGGTGTAGAGCTCCTCCAGCGTCGGCACTTGCTTCAGCACCTCGGTGACCTGGGTCACGGAGAGACCAGCGCTCCCGGCCGCGGGGAGGAACTTCTTGACCATCTCGTCCATCGCCCCGCCCTGCATGGGAAGTTCGATCAGTGTCACGCTGCCGTCGTCGGGCAGTCGGTCGGCGGCACGGGAGCGCTCGCCGTCCGTGCGCAGGTCGATGACCGTGCCGATACGCAGATCGGTCAGGGCCTGCATCCCCTCATCCGTCAATGCAGCCAGCGCGTCCGACCGGAAGAGGAGGCCGGAGGCGAGCGTCCCGCCGTCGGAGGTCGGGAGTCCCGTGAGTTCGCGGGCGTTGTGGGTCGTCTGCAAAGCGGTTGAGATGTCGATGGTCATTCTGGCCTCTCCTGGGTGTGCGGCCAGAATATCGGTGTGGCGGGAACGCGCGGCTTCGACACGGAAACCGCGCGTTCCCGCCCGTCGTCTCAGCCGTTCACGGCCTTCTCGATGGCCTGCTCGAGGTCGTCCCACTCCTGCAGCACGACTTTCTCCCCGGCGACGAAGAAGGTCGGCGTGCTGTTGACCCCGAGCTTCTCACCGTCCGTCTTGTCGGACTGCACCCGCTCCGCGGTGGCCGGATCGGCGATCGCGGCGTCGTAGGCGGCCATGTCGAGGCCGAGCTCCTCGGCGAAGCCTCGGAACACCTCAGGGGTCTCCTCTGGCTGCTCGCCCCACTGCGCCTGGGTCTCGAACAGGCGGTGGTACATGTCCTCGAAGCGGTCCTGACGAGCGGCCGCCTCGGCGGCCAACGCGGCCTGCGTGGAGTTGATGTGACCGGGAAGCGGGAAGTAGCGCACGACGTAGGTGATCTCTCCGTCGTACTTCTCGCGGAGATCTTCCACCACGGGGTAGAACGCACCGCACGCCTCGCATTCGAAGTCGAGGAACTCGACGACGGTCACGGCGCCGTCGCCCCCGTCGTCGAGCACATGCGAGTCGGTGCGGACGGTCTGCTGCGGTTCTCCTTCTGCCGAGGGTGCGGCGGGTTGCTGCTGGCTGATCGCGAACACGATCCCGGCGATCAGCAGGACGATGGCGACGGCGATGGCGACCAGGGTCGCTTTGACAGAGTTCTTCATGGGGTCTCCAGACACACGGGTACGACGAGGGAAGGTGCCGCCGGCGGGCGGCGCGGACGCTCGTCGTGGATCAGGTGCGGGAGATGGAGAGCTGCGTGAGGGTGAGGGCGGAGACGAGGATGCCAGAGCCCGCCCGGCTCGGAGTCGCCGCGTGCGGAGAGTGGACGTCGAGCGTCCGTGTCGAATGGCCCGTGAGCCGGCGGAACAGCAGGATCAAGGCGACGGACCCCAGCACCGCGAGCAGGCAGATGCCCACGCCGGAGGACAGCACATCGACCGTCGCTGCGCTCTCGACATCGGCTGAGGTCGGGGCAGCCGCGGCCGACTCCGAGACACCGGAGGCGAGACACAGTGTCGCGTGCACGTCGGCGGAACCCCGAGACGTCGACCAGGCGCCGACGACGAGCAGGAGCGCGAGGCCGACGGCGATGATCACACGGGCGATCAGCAGCCGTTCGGCCCCCGCTCGCGGCGACGGATCAAGCGATGGGGGCAACATTTCCCGCGCAGTCTAGCAACGCCGCCTCTGTCCTCCCCGGGGCCGGAGCGGTCGCGACACGCCTAGACTGGAGGGGTGGCGAGACTACTGATCGTCGGCGGCTTCCTCGCCGCCGTGTTCTGGGTGTTCAGCATCGTCGACTGTGCAGTGCAGCCGGCGACGCGGCACCGGGGTGTGTCCAAACCGCTCTGGATCGCGATCGTCGTGCTCCTTCCCGTGATCGGCGGCATCCTCTGGTTCGTGATCGGCCGCCGTCGGGCCAACGATCCCGGTGTCCGTCCTGTCGTCGCACCGGATGACGACCCTGCTTTCCTCCGTAGCATCAGCAAGTCCGAGCAGGATGCGCGTATCCGCCGCCTCGAGGAAGAGCTGGCACGCCTCGACGACGAGACCGACGAGCCTCCTGCCACGGACCAGCGCCCGTGACGTCGTCGCCGGCGATGGACGCCGCGGCGACCCTGATCGCCGAGCTCGTCGGCCACGGTGTGCGCGACATCGTGGTGTCGCCGGGCTCGCGGTCGCAGGCACTCGCGCTCGCCGCTGTGCGTGCCGCCGATGACGGACACCTCCGCGTGCACGTCCGCATCGACGAGCGGGTCGCGGGGTTCACCGCCCTCGGCATCGCCAGGGAGACACGCATGCCCGCAGCGGTGGTGTGCACCTCGGGGACGGCCGTCGGCAACCTGCTTCCCGCGGTCATGGAGGCGTTCCACTCCGGGGTCCCGATGCTCCTGCTCACCGCCGACCGCCCCCCGGAGCTGCGCGGCGTCGGCGCCAACCAGGCGACGCTACAGGAAGGCCTCTTCCGTCCGTGGGTGCGTGACGCGCTCGATGCTCCCGTGCCGGGCGAGGGCGACTGGGCCGGACTCGCCGAACGGGCGGTCGCCGCGTCGATGGGGGCACGCGAGGTCGAGAGCGGCCTCCGTGGCGTCGCCGGGCCCGTGCACCTGAACCTTCCCACGAGAGAGCCCCTCTCGGGGGACCTTCCCTCCATCGAACCCGTCCGGGGCGAAGTTCCCTCGGGGCTGAAGGAGGAGCCGTTCGAACTCGACCGCAGCCGGCGCACCGTCGTGATCGCCGGCGCCGATGCCGGCCCCGATGCCGAAGAGATCGCGCATGCCGGTGGGTGGCCGCTGATCGCCGAGATCGTGAGCGGTGCGCGGTTCGGACGTCAGGTCGTGCACGGCTACCGTCGCCTGCTGGTTCGCGAAGACCTCGGCGGACGCATCGAGCGGGTCGTGGTGCTGGGCCATCCCACTCTCAGCCGCGAGGTCGCCGCGCTGCTCGCGCGACAGGACGTCGAGATCGTCGCCGTGCGCCACGGCGGCGAGGAGTTGAACCTCAACCATCGCACGCGCGGAGTCGACGCGGTCGCGGTCACCCCGGGGGCCGCCGATCGCGACTGGCTCGGTGAGTGGATGCGCGCGTCCGCCGCTGAGGTCGTGGACCTGAGCGAGCACGCCCCCGACCCGGAGGCGCTGGCATCCGCCGACTTCGCTGCGCGCAGAGAAGCGGTGAAAGCCGAGCTCGACGCGGTCCGCCGCCCGCTCGATCGCGAGCTCCTCGTCGATGCCGTGTGGCGCGCCACCTGGCCGCACGATCGCCTGGTGTTCGGATCCTCGCGCCTGGTGCGCGTCGCCGATCAGGTGCTCGGCGGCAAGAAGGTCCCCGTCCACGCCAACCGCGGTCTCGCCGGCATCGACGGCACGATAGCCACCGCGACAGGTGTCGCGATCTCCAGTCAGGCGGCCGGAGCACCAGGGATCACCCGTGTGCTGCTGGGCGATCTGGCCTTCCTGCACGATGTCGGCGCTCTGCTGCTGCCGCCGGACGAGACGGAGCCTCGGCTGCAGGTCATCGTCGGGAACGACGGCGGCGGCACGATCTTCGATGCCCTCGAGGTCGCATCCTCCGCGCGGCCGGGCGACCTCGACCGGGCCTTCTACACGCCGCACACCGTCCGCCTCGAACACCTCGCCCTCGCCTACGGCTGGGAGTACCAGCGCGTCACCACCCGCACGGCACTCGATCAGGCGCTGACCTCGCCGCGCGGCGGCCGTCAGATCATCGAGGTGCCGCTGGCGCGTTGACTGGCAGGATGTGCGTATGAACGCGCACACCTGGACGCAGAAGCTGCGAGTCGGCGCGGGATTCCGTCTCGCCGATGTCGACCCCGATGCCAAGCCCGGCTACGACCACGGCAAGTCGCACGGGGTCTCCGACCTCGCGGCAGGCCTGGCGGACCTCAACGTGCTGCAGGAACGGCTGTTCGCCGAGAGCCGCGTCGGCGTGGCGAAGGACGCCGTTCTCCTGGTGCTGCAGGCGATGGACTCCGCGGGCAAGGGCGGCATCGTGCGGCACGTTGTCGGCGGTGTCGATCCGCAGGGCGTCGCGCTCGCCGCATTCAAGGCGCCGACGGCCGAGGAGCGCGCGCACGACTTCCTCTGGCGTGTCGAGAAGCGTCTGCCGGAGCCGGGGTTCATCGGGGTGTTCGATCGCTCGCACTACGAGGATGTGCTGATCGGGCGCGTGCGCGAACTCGCCCCGCCCGCGGAGATCGAGCGCCGCTACGACGCCATCAACGAGTTCGAGGCGCGCGTCGCGGCATCGGGCACCCGGATCGTGAAGGTCATGCTGCACATCTCGCCCGAAGAGCAGAAGGCGCGGCTGATGGAGCGCCTCGAACGTCCGGACAAGTACTGGAAGTACAACCCGGGTGATGTGGACGAGCGGATGCTCTGGCCGCAGTACATGGACGCGTATCAGACCGTCTTCGACCGCACGTCGACCGACGCGGCCCCGTGGTTCGTGATCCCGGCGAATGCGAAATGGTACGCGCGACTCGCGGTGCAGGAGCTGCTGCTCGCGGCACTGGAGGACATCGATCCGCAGTGGCCGAGTGCCGACTTCGACGTCGAGGCCGAGAAGAAGCGCCTCGCCGCCAGTTGAGCGTGCGCCGCGGTCAGGCCAGCGCGTCGACCAGCGGACGGAACTTCACGCGCGTCTCGAGCAGTTCGCTCTCGGGATCGGAGCCGGCGACGATACCGGCGCCCGCGTATGCGGTCACGCCGATCTCTCCCGCCCGTTCGGTGAACTGGGCGCAGCGGAGCGCGATCGCCCACTCGCCGTTGCCTGCGGCGTCCACCCAGCCGACGGGGCCCGCGTAGCGCCCGCGATCGAAGGGCTCGAGCTCGCGGATCGCCGCGATCGCCGCGGGTGTCGGGGTGCCGGCCACAGCCGCAGTCGGGTGCAGCGCGCGGACGAGGTCGAGTGCCGTCTCGCCGGACGCGAGCTCGCCTTCGACATCGGTGGCCAGATGGAACAGGTTGGGGAGCTTCAGCAGGAAGGGCTGCTCGCTCGCCGCCAGAGCCCTGGTGTGGGCGCGCAGCGAGGCGAGCACGCTCTGCACGGCGTACTGGTGCTCGTCGAGATCCTTCACGCTCGACGCGAGATGAGCGGACGCGGCGGTATCGGCATCCGCATCGGCTCCGCGGCCGATCGTGCCCGCCAGCACCCGCGCGGTCACCGTGCCCCCGTGCACGGTCACGAGCGTCTCCGGGCTCGCGCCGATCAAGCCGTCGACGGCGAAGGCCCAGGTGTCGGGGTAGCCGGTCGACAGGGCGCGCACCAGACGCCGCAGGTCCGATCCGGCGGGGATGCTGCCGGTGAGGTCGCGTGCGAGCACGACCTTGCTCACCTCGCCGTCGGCGATGCGGGTGAGGGCGCGGCGCACCGAGTCCTGGTAGCCCTGAGGCGTCTGGGCCCCCGGACCCACCGTGCCGGCCCAGTGCGGTCCATAGGGCTGCGTGACCAGGTCGACCTGATGCTCCGGCGCACCTGCCTGCGCGGCGCCGGCGAAGCGGATCGTGGTGCGCCAGAAGCGGTCGCCGTGTCGTCCGATCACCTGCGTCGGGATCACCAGCACGCTGTCGGCTGTCGAATCCTCATCGAATGCGATGGTTCCGAAGGCGACGAGCCCGGTGCCGGGAAGCTCCATCGGGTCGGACACCTCGGCATGCGCGGCCATGTCCCGCCAGGCGCTCGCGAGCGACGTGACGCGTGACGCTTCCGCATGTGCGGGAGGCCGGATCTCGCTGAGGGTCTGGCCGACGGCGACGATCCCGTCTCCGCGCCGCAACCAGGCCAGAGGACGGGCGGGGTCGGCGTACGCCAGGAGGTCTTCGACCGGGTCGATCTCTCGGGTCTCCACGACCAGGTGGGGGGTATGCACGCATCCAGCCTATGCCGCTCAGACGACAGGGATCCGCGTGGCCGTAGGGTGAGCGGATGAGCGATGCACGCCCCGCACCCGGCACCGAGATGGTCTTCCAGTGGCGCAAGTGGGACGGCTCGCCGCACTGGCGGCACGAGTGCGTGTATCTCGGTGCCGACCGGTGGGGCGATTGGCTCGGACAGCCCGTGGGGTGGCACAGCGTGCGACCGGGCGCGGAGTTCCACGCCGGGGGTCCGAACGTCACCCTGGTTCCGGCCGACGGCGACCATGCCGTGACCGTCAACCGCCGTCACCGCAGGGGCATGCGCATCTACATCGACCTGGGGTGGGACATCCACTGGTCCGACGATCCGCTCCTCGTGACCGGGATCGACATGGACCTCGACGTGGTGCGGGTCGCGGGCGAGCGCGGCACCTGGGTCGACGACCGCGACGAGTGGGCCGAGCACAGTGTGCGCTACGGGTATCCCGCGGACGTCATGGCCCATCTCGAATCCCTGGCCCTCGACCTCGAGACGCGGGTGCGTGCGCAGGTCGCCCCGTTCGACGACGCCACCGTCGACCCCTGGCTCGACCGCCTCGAAGCGCTGGGCCTCCCGCCTAGACTGGACTCGTGACCTCGAACGAGAAGAACCGCGCCGATCTCGGCAAGGACCCCGCCCGCGTCAGCGGCATGTTCGACCAGGTCGCCGCGGGCTACGACCGCACGAACACCGCCATGACGTTCGGCAACGACGTGCTCTGGCGGGCAGCCACCACGCGAGCCGTGGCTCCGAAGCCGGGTGAGCGCATCCTCGACCTCGGTGCCGGAACGGCGTCGTCGTCGGCCTCCCTCGCGCGCAGCGGCGCCGAGGTGGTCGCAGCCGACTTCTCCCCGGGGATGCTCGCCGAGGGGGAGCGGCGGCACGGCGCGATGCGCAACCTGTCGTTCGTGCAGGCCGATGCCACCGATCTGCCGTTCCCCGACTCCTCGTTCGACGCGGTCACCATGTCTTACGCGCTGCGCAACGTGAACGATCCGAAGAAGGCGCTTCGCGAGCTGTATCGGGTCACGAAGCCCGGGGGCCGGCTCGTGATCAACGAGTTCTCGACGCCGCCGGGGAAGCTCTTCCGCAGCGCATACAGGTTCTACAACGCGCAGGTGCTGCCCCGTGTCGCCCGCGTGGCCGGCACCAACGGCGATGCCTACGACTATCTGAACGAGTCGATCAGGGAGTGGCCCGATCAGAAGCGGCTCTCCGCGTGGATCCGTGAGGCGGGCTGGAGCGAGGTCGCGTACCGCAATCTCTCGTTCGGCATCGTGGCCCTGCACAGAGCGCGCAAGCCGGAGTGAACCGTCCGGGCGAAACCGTGACATCGGACGAAGGTAGGCTGAGAACGTGACTTCGAGCCCCATCGCCCCGGGTTCGCGACTGGCGAGCCGTCTCGGCTTCAGCGATCGCGTCTTCATCGGCCCCGCCGCCCGCCGCGTCGCCCGCGCCATCGAGGACGGGCTGGAACTCGTCGAGACCGGTCTGGCCGACGACGTCCGTGTCGCCGACCCTCTGGCCGATGCCGCGAGTCGCTATCTGTACGAGGCAGGTGGCAAGCGCATCCGCCCCGTGCTCACCCTCCTCGCCGCCCAGCTCGGCGACGGCAACACCACCCAGGTCATCGACGTCGCGAAGGCGCTCGAGATCACGCATCTCGGATCGCTCTATCACGACGATGTGATGGACGGAGCCGATCGCCGTCGCGGGGTACCGGCTGCCCACGCCGTGTGGGGCAACAACATCGCGATCCTCACGGGCGACATCCTGTTCTCCCGTGCCAGCCAGTTGATGTCCCGACTCGGTGAGCGCGCGATCCGTCTTCAGGCCGACACCTTCGAGCGGCTCGTCCTCGGTCAGATGCACGAGACCCTGGGCCCGCAGGAGGGCGACGACCCGATCGAGTTCTACATCCAGGTGCTCGCCGACAAGACGGGTTCGCTGATCGCCGCGGCCACGCAGGGCGGTGTGATCTTCTCGAACGCTCCGTCGGAGTACGAGGAGCCGCTGCGCGTGTACGGCGAGAAGATCGGCGTGGCTTTCCAGCTGCTCGACGATGTGATCGACCTCTCGGCGAAGCCCGAGGAGACCGGCAAGGTGCCGGGCACCGACCTGCGCGCCGGCGTTCCGACCATGCCCTACCTCCTGTTGAAAGCGGAGGACGACGCGGGTGCGGTCGATCTCGCGGCGCGCATCGACGACGGTGTGGCCCTGATCGCCGACGGCGCGGACTCCGCGATCCTCGACGGCCCGCTGGATGAGCTGCGCGATCACGCGGTCACGCAGAAGACCCTCGAGCTCGCGCACGCCTGGACACAGGATGCGATCGATGCCCTCACGCGCCTGCCGCGGGGGACCGTGCGCGAGGCACTGACCCGCTTCGCAGAGACCCTCGCCGAACGCTCCAGCTGAATCCGCGCGGGCGGCCCGTCGGGTCGCGCGCCTGTTGCGACGGCATACGAAAGGACCTCCCATGACCAAGCTCAGACTGGCCATCGTCGGTGCAGGCCCCGCCGGCATCTACGCCGCGGACATCCTGCTGAAGGCGGAGCGCAAGTTCGACGTCTCGATCGATCTGTTCGAGCAGCTTCCCGCGCCCTACGGTCTGGTGCGCTACGGTGTGGCCCCCGACCACCCTCGCATCAAGGGGATCATCACGGCCCTGCGCGACGTTCTCGACCGCGGTGACATCCGCCTGTTCGGCAACGTGCGCTTCGGCGAGGACATCACCCTCGAAGACCTGAAGAAGCACTACAACGCGGTGATCTTCGCCACGGGTGCCATCCGCGACACGTCTCTGGACATCCCCGGCATCGACGCTGTCGCCTCCTACGGAGCGGCCGACTACGTCAGCTGGTTCGACGGACACCCTGACGTTCCGCGCGAATGGCCGCTGGATGCGGCATCCGTCGGTGTGCTGGGCAATGGCAACGTGGCGCTCGATGTCGCACGCATGCTGGCCAAGCACGCGGAGGATCTGCTGGTCACCGAGGTGCCGTCGAACGTCTACGAGGGCCTCAAGGCCAGCGAGATCACCGACGTGCACGTGTTCGGCCGTCGTGGGCCGGCGCAGGTGAAGTTCACGCCGCTCGAGCTGCGCGAGCTCGGCGAACTGCGGGACGTCGACATGGTCGTCTACGACGAGGACTTCGACTACGACGATGCGGCGAAGGATGCCGTCGCCAGCAACAAGCAGGTCATGGTCATCGACCGCATCCTGCAGTCGTGGCGCAAGCGCGATTCGGTGAACAACGCCGGCGGCACGGCCTCGCGACGCCTGCACCTGCACTTCTGGGCGAAGCCGGTCGAGGTCCGCAAGGACGAGAACGGTCGCGTCGCGGCGCTCGTCTACGAGCGCACCCAGCCCGACGGCCAGGGCGGGGCGATCGGCACCGGTGAGCTGCGCGAGGTGCCCTTGCAGGCCCTGTACCGCGCCATCGGCTACTTCGGCTCGCCCCTTCCCGGCGTCCCGTTCGACAAGAAGCACGGCGTGATCCCCAACCGTGAGGGCCAGGTGCTCGCGAAGGACTCGAACGAGCGCGTCCCCGGCATCTACGCCACGGGGTGGATCAAGCGCGGGCCGGTGGGTCTGATCGGGCACACCAAGTCCGATGCGATGGAGACCGTGCGCCACATCATCAACGACCAGGGCTCCTGGTGGCACCCGGAGGACCCCTCCGAGGAGGCCATCGTCGACCTCCTGCAGGAGCGCGGTGTGCGCTGGACCGACCTGGACGGATGGCACCGCCTCGACGAGCACGAGATCGCTCTCGGCGCGCCTGAGGAGCGGGCCCGCGTCAAGGTGGTCCCGCGCGACGAGATGGTCCGCGTCTCCCGCGGCGAGTAACGCCGCCTCGGTCTGGCCTCCCCGTCCCTTCGGCACGCTCCGCTAGCCTGGCGTGAACGGGGGAGGAATGCATGGCCGACTGGATTCCCGATGTGCTCGGTGACGAGTTCCAGCAGCGCACTCTCGACCTCGGTGTCGACGATCAGGGTCCGGTCGTGGCCACGCTGGTGCGCGCGCTGCCGACAGAGCCGGGCCTCTGGGAAAGGGTGCGCGGACACCGTCCGCTCCTCGACGGAGTCGATGTGCTGTACGTGCACGGCTGGTCCGACTACTTCTTCCAGAAGCGTCTCGCCCGCTTCTGGACCACGCGGGGCGCCCGTTTCTTCGCGCTCGATCTGCGCAAGTACGGCCGCAGCCTCCGCGACGGGCAGACGCCGGGATACATCGCCGATCTCGCGATCTACGACGAGGACATCGCTGCGGCACTGGACGCCATGGGGCGTGGGGAAGGAGGCGTCGAATCCGACCGGCGCCTGATCCTGCTCGGACACTCCACCGGCGGTCTGACACTGAGCCTGTGGGCGTCTCGGCATCCGGGAGCGGCCGACGCGGTGATCCTCAACAGTCCCTGGCTGGAGTTCCAGTTCGCCCCGGCGAGAGCGGCGATCGCCCCGATGGTCGAACTCCAGGCGAGGATCCGTCCGATGGAGGTGGCACCGCAGGTCGACCTCGGCTTCTACACGCGAGCACAGCAGGAGGTGGCCGACCCTGACGACCCGATGGAGGTGAACCCGGTCTGGCGCCCGGCGCAGACCATGGCCGTGTACGCGGGGTGGCTGCACGCCATCCTGTCGGGGCACAAGGCCGTGGCATCGGGCCTGTCCATCACGGCGCCGGTGTGCGTGCTGCTCTCCGCGAGATTCGTGCCCCCGACGCGATGGTCGGAGGACCTCACCTCAGCCGATTCCGTGCTGGTCGTCGACGACATCGCCCGTGCGGCACTCCGTCTCGGACCCAGCGTCACCGTGGAGCGCATCGACGGTGCCCTGCACGACGTGTTCCTCTCCCGGCACGAGGCACGGGAGGACGCCTATCGGCGGCTGGACCGGTGGGTCACCGCATGGCGAGCGGTGCAGTGAGCTCTCACAGGTAGTACATCGCCCGGACGAGGCGCTCTGCGGTGTCGCCGTCCGCACTTCGAACGGCATCGCCGAAGTCGGAGTACACCTGACCCATGCGTGCGCGATCCGACGGAGGCACCACCCAATCGCGGAGGTTGCGGAACAGCACCATGCTCGCGTCGTCGATCAGCGTGCGATGCTGCGAGTTGCCGCTGTGATCGCCGAGGTAGGAGAACACCGCCCAGCGCGCGTTCGACGTCTCGGTGCCGTCCTCGAGTGATGCGTGCAAGCCCTCGACCAGGGCGACGACGTGCTCGCGCTGGGCCATCGTGATCCTCGGTACGGCCAGTCTCGCGGCGATGCCCGCCTGGTAGCCGGCGAACTCGAGCGACTGCGCCACGGTCTCCGGGGTCACCGCCGTCACCTCCGTGTACCGGCTCGGATACATCGTCACCATCCCGAGGCGTTCCAGTCGCTGGAGCGCCTCCCGCACCGGTGTCCGTGACACGTGCAGCTCCTCCGCCACGTCGACGTCACGGATGCGCTCACCCGCGGCCAACGTGCCGTCGATGATCTGTCCGCCGATGTGGTGGAAGACTTCTTCGGCCAGGAGCTGCTTGCTCTCGCCGATGTTCGTCGATCCGGTACTCCCCATGGATCCGCCCCCAGTTGCCCTTCTGATCCCGAGCGCCCCATGATTCGCCCGGGAGGGCAACTACATCATGAAGTCGCTTCGGATGCCAATATCCCCCACCGGAGTCCGCGGTCCGCGTGGGGGCGCGCAGCGCGGGCCCCGGTGGGCTCTTCTTACGTGTGGTCGCCCGCTCGCGGTTTCCGTGACCGGCGGATGCTCAGCATCCGCCGGCCACCGAAGACGCGAGCGCATGGAACTGCCGCGGCCTCGTCCCCACGAGGGCAAGCTCGCAATACCGAAATCGCGCAGCCCTACGACGGCAGTGCGTCACGCGGCGTTCGCGTCGTCGGTCGAGTCGACCGCTTCCCAGTCTTGGGTACGGAAACCCATATATTGGTATGCAATTCAACAATCTGGCACGCAGTCCAGAAATCACGACGGAGGGGCCGGAAGCGATCGCATCCGGCCCCTCCGTCGTCGAGCGCGACGCTTACCGGTAGTTGATGAACTGCAGGTCGAGATCGAGGTCGGCGCCCTTCAACAGCGCGATGACCGACTGCAGGTCGTCGCGGCTCTTGGACTGCACGCGCAGCTCGTCGCCCTGGATCTGGCTCTTCACGCCCTTGGGGCCCTCGTCCCGGATGATCTTGTTGATCTTCTTCGCGTTCTCGGAGGAGATGCCGTCCTTGAGCGTCGAGACGATGCGGAACTCCTTGCCGCTGGCGAACGGGTCGCCGGACTCGAGGCTCTTCAGCGAGATGCCGCGCTTGATGAGCTTGGACTGGAACACGTCGAGCACGGCCTTGGCGCGCTCCTCGGTGTTCGCGATGATGAGGATGCTCTCGCCGCTCCAGGCGATCGACGCACCGGTGCCCTTGAAGTCGTAGCGCTGCTCGATCTCCTTGCGGGCCTGGTTCAGAGCGTTCTCCGCTTCCTGGTGGTCGACCTTCGAGACGATGTCAAATGAGCTGTCAGCCATGGTTTCATCCTACTCAGGGGCTCAGCGCGTAGACGTTGTCGGAGACCCGGGTGGCTCCGTCCGGCGTGGGGTAGTCGTCGGGGACGGTCACGAAGTGCCCGGCGGGACCACTCATCTCCACGGGGGCGCCTTCTCCGCCGCACGCCATGCCCCACTCGCCATCCTCGGGGAAGGCGAGCACGCATACCGCTCCGTGTTCGACGCCGCGCAGCAGCCAGATCGAGCTGCCGGAGTGTTCACCCACCAGGCGGGCCGACGAAAGGTCGGCGACGTCTCCGGAGTCCTGCTCCGCCACCGCGTCCGGGACGGCGTCTTCCGGCTCTGCTTCTCGATCCAGGACGCCATAGCTCGGGGCGAACACGGTGCACCCGCTCAGCGCCATCGCCGTGAGCGCCAACGCGAGCGCTGCCGTGATCCTGCGGATGCGAAGTGTGCCACCAGCCATGACCACAGTCTACGGAGCGGGTTTCGTCGGACCCGTGGAAGCGTTTCCATCCGAGTGAAGCGGATTTCGGTGCATCACGGGTTGATATCGACGGCCTCTCTCATTGCGAACACCCCTGATTTCGATGCATACTGTAAGCGCTTGCAGTCCTTGCAGGTGATCAGCACTGAGAGAGGCACACACCAATGAAGGTGAACAAGAGGGGCATCGTCGCCGCGGGCGCGATCGCCATCGTTTCGACTCTGACGCTTGCCGGCTGCTCCACGGGGACCAGCAACGACGACACCTCCGGCTCCGACGACAGCAGTGCGCTGGTCGTCTGGGTCGACGCCGAGCGGGTCGACGCGCTTCAGGGCGCCGCAGATGCCTACGAGGAGAAGACCGGCGTCAAGGTCCAGCTCACGGGCAAGTCGGTCGACGACATGAAGGACGACTTCATCCAGCAGGTCCCGACCGGCAAGGGCCCCGACATCGTCATGGGCGCGCACGACTGGCTGGGCGAGCTCTCCACGAACGGCGTGGTCGCTCCGATCGAGCTGGGCGACAGCTCCGAGGACTACCTCCCCGTCGCGCTGCAGGCGGCGACGTACGACGGCACCGTCTACATGCTCCCGTACGCCGTGGAGAACATCGCCGTGCTCCGCAACGCCGACCTGGTTCCGGCTCCCGCGACCAGCTTCGACGACATGATCTCCAAGGGGAAGTTCGTCGTCGAGCAGGGGACCGAGGGCAACCCGTACCACCTGTACCCGTTCCAGACCGCGTTCGGCGCCCCGGTGTTCGGCACCGACGACACCGGCAGCTACGACTCCACCGACCTCCAGCTCGGCAGCGAGGGCGGCTTCGCCTTCGCCGACTGGCTGGGCGCGCAGGGCGCTGCCGGCGTGCTCAACACCGATGTCGACGGTGAGATCGCCAAGCAGCAGTTCCTCGACGGCACCGCCGCCTTCTGGCTGACCGGTCCGTGGAACGTGGGTGCGGCCACCGACGCCGGCATCAACGTCGCGATCGACCCGATCCCGAGCCCGACCGGTGAGACCGCATCGCCGTTCGCCGGAGTGAAGGGCTTCTTCGTGAGCTCCGAGTCGAAGAACAAGGTCGCCGCGAACGACTTCCTCGTGAACTACATCGGCACCGAAGACGTGCAGCTCGAGCTGTTCAAGGCCGGCAACGTGCTTCCCGCGCTCACCGCTGCGGCCGACACCGCGGCCGCCGACCCGATCATCGCCGGCTTCCAGGCCGTCGGTGCCGACGCCGTGCCGATGCCCGCCATCCCGGCCATGGGTGCGGTCTGGCAGTACTGGGGCGTGGCCGAGGCCGCGATCATCAACGGCGAGGACCCGGCGACGACGTGGCAGAAGCTCGTCGACGACGTGACCGCCGCGATCAAGTAACAGCCAGGACACTGACTCTGCCGGGGTGGGCGCCTTCGCCCGCCCCGGCAGGATCATGACGAGGACGACATGACTGACACCGAAGAGCGCACAGCTCCTCCGACCAAGCGCCAGCGCCAGGCCGCCAAGATCGCCGAGGCTGCATCAGGGCCGATCGGCTGGATGCTGCTGAAGATCCTCCTGCTGGCGGTCGTCGATGCGATCGCCCTGTACGCCGCGTTCGTGCTGTTCGCGCACCAGGAGTGGTTGATCCTCGGCATCGTGGTCGTCGTCGCGGTCCTGGTCAACTACATCTACTTCTCCCGCAAGCGCATCGCGGCGAAGTACCTGACGCCCGGCATCATCTTCCTGATCGTGTTCCAGGTCTTCACGCTGCTCTACACCGGGTACATCGGCTTCACGAACTACGGCACCGGCCACAACGGAACCAAGGACCAGGCGATCTCCTCGCTCCTCGCATCGGCGCAGGAACGGGTCGAGGACTCGCCGACGTACCCCGTCACCGTGGTCGAGCAGTTCGGCACCTACGGCCTGCTGGCGACAGACCCGGACACCGGCGATGCACTCCTCGGCACGGCGGAGCAGCCGCTCGCAGAGGTCGAAGCGCAGTTCGAAGGTGACAAGGCCGTCGCGGTCGACGGGTGGACCACGCTTCCCCTCGCCACCGTGTTCACGCTGTCGGAGGAGCTGGAGCAGCTCTCCGTCCCGTTCAGCGACGACCCCAACGAGGGCAGCCTGCGCGCTCCCGACGGGCAGAAGGGCTACCTCTACGTCTCGACGCTCGAGTACGACGAGGCTGCAGACACGATCACCGACACCACCACAGGGATCGTCTACTCCGACACGGGTGACGGTGCGTTCACAGCCGAAGGCGGAGAGCAGCTCCTCCCCGGATGGCAGACGACGGTCGGTTTCGACAACTTCGTGCGCGCTGTCACCGACTCCTCCATCCGCGGTCCGCTCATCTCGGTGACGCTCTGGACCTTCGCGTTCGCCCTGATCTCGGTCGCGACCACGTTCTTCCTCGGTCTGCTGCTCGCGCTGGTGTTCAACAACACCCGTATGCGCTTCCGCAACGGCTACCGCATCATCCTGATCCTCCCGTACGCGTTCCCCGCGTTCCTGTCCGCGCTGGTCTGGGCGGGCATGATGAACGAGAGCTTCGGCTTCATCAACCAGGTGATCTTCGGCGGGGCCGCGATCCCGTGGCTGACCGATCCCACGCTCGCCAAGGTGTCGGTGCTGCTGGTGAACCTGTGGCTCGGGTTCCCGTACATGTTCCTGGTCTGCATGGGGGCGCTGCAGGGCATCCCGGAGGACGTCAACGAAGCCGCCGTGATGGACGGCGCGAACCCGTGGCAGGTCTTCCGCCGCATCAAGCTGCCGCTGCTGCTCGTGACCGTGGCGCCGCTGCTGATCTCGTCGTTCGCGTTCAACTTCAACAACTTCAACCTGATCTACATGCTCACCAAGGGCGGGCCGCGCTTCAGCGATGTGTCCATCCCCGTGGGCCACACCGACATCCTGATCTCGATGGTCTACAAGGTGGCCTTCACGGGTCAGACCCGCGACTACGGTCTGGCGTCGGCCTTCACGATCCTGATCTTCATCGTGGTCGCGACGATCTCCATCATCAGCTTCCGCAAGACCAAGGCCCTCGAGGAGCTGAACTGACATGAGCACCGACAGCCCCATCACCGAGCGTCCCGCCACAACCCGGTCCGCCGAGCAGGCGCAGACCCTCGCTCCGCGCCGCCGCAGCGTCGGCGCCTGGTTCGCCGACACCGGATGGCGTCACCTCGTGGCGATCGTCGTGAGCGCGTTCGCGCTGTTCCCGCTGCTGTACGTCGTCTCGGCCTCGCTGAACCCGAAGGGGACGCTGACGGGCTCGAACCAGCTGTTCTCCGCGATCGGGATCGACAGCTACGTGCGCATCCTCAGCGACCCGCAGAACCCGTACGGCACGTGGTTCCTCAATACGCTCCTGATCGCCGTCGTCACCGGCGCGGTCACGGTCTTCATCGGAGCGTGCGCCGCCTACGCCTTCTCGCGCATGAGGTTCGCCGGGCGCCGCGTGGGCCTCGTGACGATCGTGGTCGTGCAGATGTTCCCGCAGCTGCTCGCCGTGGTCGCGATCTTCCTCCTCATGTCGACCCTGGGGGACTGGTTCCCGGCCATCGGTCTGAACACCCATACGGGTCTGATCCTGGTGTACCTCGGTGGAGCGCTCGGTGTGAACACCTACCTGATGTACGGCTTCTTCAACACGATCCCCAAGGAGATCGACGAGGCTGCCCGCATCGACGGTGCCGGTCATGCACGCATCTTCTTCACGATCATCCTTCGTCTGGTCGCGCCGATCCTCGCGGTGGTCGGACTGCTCTCGTTCATCGGCACCGTCAACGAGTACGTCATCGCGAGCGTCATGCTCGTCGACGTCGATCAGCAGACGCTCGTGGTCGGTCTGACGAAGCTCGTCGCGAACCCGCGGTATGCGGACTGGTCGGCGTTCTCGGCGGGGGCCGTGATGGCCGCGATCCCGGTGATGATCCTGTTCCTGTTCCTGCAGAAGTACATCGTGGGCGGTCTGACGGCCGGAGCGACGAAGGGCTGAGCCGCTGGTCTGCCCGCCGGCGTCGTGATCCGGTGGGCACGGGTGCCCGCACGGTCGGACTCCGCACGCTC
The DNA here is from genome assembly GCF_040223885.2 of Microbacterium sp. WHRI 7836. Lineage (NCBI taxonomy): Bacteria > Bacillati > Actinomycetota > Actinomycetes > Micrococcales > Microbacteriaceae > Microbacterium > Microbacterium sp. WHRI 7836. Next base: position 2,962,941 of record NZ_CP168171.1, on the reverse strand, counting down.
TCTTGTCTCGCATGCTACCTTGTCTTGCATGACAGCTGATGTTGGCGCTCAGATGCGCAAGGGAGTGGTCGAGTACTGCGTGCTCGGGCTGCTCGCGCGCGAGCCGATGTACGGCTGGCAGCTGGCGGAGGCGCTCACCGGCGCGGGCCTGATCGCCAGCATCGGCACGCTGTACCCGCTGCTCGGGAGGCTGAAGGACAACGGGTGGGTCACCACGTTCGATCAGCCCTCCGACAGTGGTCCGGTGCGCAAGTACTACCGGCTCACCGGCAGCGGGATCGATCAGTTGGACCGTTTCCGCGCCCAGTGGACACCATTCGCCCGTGTCGTCACGGGCATCGTCGGAGAGGGACGACCATGACAGAGCTCACCGCAGACGACCTCCGCACCGAGTACCTCGCGCGGCTCGACGAGGCCATGCGCAACCTGCCGCACGGTGTCGCGAGCGATATCCGTGCCGGCATCCTCGAGGAGCTGCAGGGGCTCGATGCCGAAGCGACGGCGGCACGCATCGCGGATCTCGGCGATCCTGTCGCGATCGCCGATGGGGCTCAGGCGGAAGTCCCGTCCGGGCCGACGATCATCGGCGCGCCCGCGGTCGCCGCGCCCCCGGTGCCGCGTCCGCCGGCGACCTCGACGAGAGGGTTCGCGATCGCTGCGGCGCTGACGTTGAGCTTCGGAGGGATCGTCGTGCCCGTACTCGGCTGGTTCGTCGGCGCCGCGCTCGTGAGCGCGAGCTCGCTCTGGAGGACGTGGGAAAAGGTGGTCGCGATCGTCGTACCCTTCGTCGTCACCGGCATCTCGTTCCTCACGGTCTCCACGCTGACGGCCTTCTCCTCGACGGAGTCGGGTGGGAGCTCCTCGGGGACCGGGACGCCCGCGGAGGTCCCCGCCGTCAACCCGCTCGTGCCCGGCGTGGGGGAGTGGCACGTCCTCATCCTCCTCGGATTCCTCCTCGTCCCGCTCTCCGGGCTGTGGCTGCTGTGGCGACTCCGGGGGCGCGCCGCAGGATGAAGCGGGTGCCGCGCACCGGATATCGGCGTTGCTCCTCGGGGGATCGGTGCTTCGGGCCTAGCGTGGAGTCATGGCACGGGTGGGGGGTCGCAACCTCGGGATGAGCTGGTTCGCCGGCATCGTGTGCGTCGGCGTCATCGGCGCCCTCGTGTGGCTGTCGCTTCCGATGGTCCCCGTGCTCGCCCAGTTCGCCGGGGATGCGCTTCGCACCGCTCTTCCCTGACCTGGGACGACGTATCCGCATGAATGCCGACACGTCGGCACGCCTCCGCGAGCGTCCGTTCGCGCGGAGGTACCCTCGCAATGCACGATTCCGATGAGAGGCGCACCCCATGAGTGACCCCGACGTTCCCCAGCCCGAGAAGCCGGCTGACGTTGACGACGTCGTCGGCAGCGCGAACGCGGGTCTGGATGCCGCCGCGGCCGCAGGTGCGGATGTTCCCGGCTCCGGCGAGACCGTGGCAGACGGTGGCGACGTCACGCCGGCCGCCGCACCCGTGGATCCCGACCTCGCCGCTTTCGAAGCGGCCGAGCGCGAACACCCCGGAACCTTCGCTTCGCCGCCCCCCGCGGTGACCCCCGCTTCCTCCGCTGCATCGTACGACCGCGCCGAAGAGATCAGGGCTCAGGCCGACGCCGAGACCACCTCCTTCTACCCGGAGCCCGTCGTGGGCGAGCCCGTGCCCTTCGGTCACGAGCAGTCCGGCATGGCGGGAGCCGCCTACGCCCAGTACGGCGATGAGGCCGAGACGCGTGTCGTCCCCTCGGAGCCGCTGGTGGTCGCGGCCGCAGCGCAGCCGCAGCCGATCTTCGTCCAGGCTCCCGAGCCTCCCCGTGACCGGGGCAACCGCGGCACGGCAGGGGCCATCGGGCTTCTCGCCACCCTCGTCTTCGCGGTCCTGTACCTCGGTGCATGGCTCGGTCTCGGCGCGATCGCCGGTGACGTGACCGGAGAGAACATCGGTCAGAGTGCTGTCGCCCCGCTGTCCACCTGGGGGTTCTGGACGCCCGTCGTCGTGTTCTTCCTCGGGTTCTGGCTGCTCGGCGCGATCATCAACCGCGGTCGCTGGGGACTCTGGGTCGTCTTCGGTCTCATCGTCGGCGTCATCGCGTACGGCGGCCACATCCTCGGGCAGCTCTTCGAAGCCCCGTTCTGGAAGCTCAGCTCGAGCCAGGGGCTCGATCTCGTCGGCGAGCAACTGCTCGCTCCGCTCGCGATCGCGGCATTCGTGTTCGCCCGCGAGCTCACGATCTGGTTCGGCGCGTGGGTCGCACGCAGTGGCGCCCGCAAGACCGAGCTGAACGCCGAGGCGCAGCGCGAGTACGAGCGCACGCTCGAAGCCGGCCCGACGCTGGCGAGGTAATCACGAACTCCACCACGCCGAACCCCCGCGGACCCGAGTCCGCGGGGGTTTCGGCCATCCTGGCGGTGGTCCTCGCCACCATCGGCTTCTTCGCGCTCGCCGTCTTCGGGCTCGGAGCGGTGAGCGTCGCCACGGACACCGACATCATCGCGGTCCCGAACCTGGGCCAGGTGCCGGGAGTGGCCGGGATGATCGCCGCCGTCGTCTCCTTCGCCCTCGTCCTGTGGTCGACGCTGCGTCGGTCGCAGCCCTCCTATGTGGCGACGGTCGCGATCGCCCTGACGGCGGGACTCGCCCACCTCGTCGTGGTCTGGTTCGCCGTACTCATCGGCGACGGAGATCTCGTGCTCGCGACTGCGGTCGCCGGAGACCTGGTGCGAGGCGGTGCGAGCGCTGTCATCGTGCTGGCTGCGCTGATCGCCGGGTGGGGCGGTATCGCCCTGCGGCGCACCCGTGCGGAGCATCCACGCTGGCCCTGGGAGCGCGAAGAGGAGGAGTGACCTTCGGGCGCTCGTCCGTCTTCGCCCCGCCGGGCTGGGGAAATCGCGACGGCGAGGGGCGACGCGCCGTACGCTGGTGGAGTGGAGCGCTCGTTGGAGACGCAGGTCGACCAGGCCGTCGAAGCCTGGTTGCGCTGGGTGCCGCGCTGGGAGCCGGCGACCCACCGCGGTCGCGTCGCGCCGTGTCGTCGGTGTCTCGGCTCTCCGATCCTCTCGGCGGCCGGCATCGGGGCGAACGTGCCGCACGGGGTGCAGCACGGGCTGTCGACCAGGATCAAGACCATCGTCGATCATGCCGTCGCGGAGTACACGGCGAGGAACCTGCCGATGCTGCAGCGCGAACTCGACCAGCAGGCCGCGCGCAACCGTGCCCGCAGCTATCGCCCGGCGGAGGATCTCGACCCCGAGTTCGACGGCCTCCCGCTCGATCCCGATCCGGTTCCTGGCGCCCCGTTCCTGTTCACCATCGCCGGGCTCGCGGACGACTCTGCCGCGGAGCTCCCCGCGCTGCCTCCGCTCACGGAGGAGGCCAAGATCGCGCTCCGGCAGGAGGTGGCACTCGCCGACGAGTACGCCAACCTGGTGGGCCGCGAGATCTGCGGCATCCTGCTGCGGCACCGGATCTCGATCCAGGCCGCGGTCTCGCAGCACGTCGAGCCGCAGATCGAGGCTCTGCTGGCCGAGCTGACCGAATCGCTCGACTCGCCGTTCGACCCCGACCTGCCCTGAGGTGCGAGCGCAGGCACGCCCATTTGACCGCTACGTTACGCGGCATTACACTTGATCAGGTGTGTGCACGCCTCCGCGTGCGCACTGGGCGCCGGCACCTGTCGGTCTGCCCCCACGGCATACCCATCACACCAAAAGCTCGTCGGTTCCGGCGTGCCGGTGGGTCATGATGTGAAACCCATCACGCTGTCACCGTGCAGCACTATGAGGAGAGAACGTGCCAACCATTCAGCAGTTGGTTCGCAAGGGTCGCTCGCCCAAGGTCACCAAGACCAAGGCGCCGGCGCTCAAGTCGAACCCGCAGCAGGCCGGGGTCTGCACCCGCGTCTACACCACCACGCCGAAGAAGCCGAACTCCGCGATGCGCAAGGTCGCTCGTGTGAAGCTCCGCAACGGCACCGAGGTCACCGCGTACATCCCCGGTGAGGGCCACAACCTGCAGGAGCACTCGCTCGTGCTCGTGCGTGGCGGTCGTGTCAAGGACCTCCCCGGTGTGCGTTACAAGATCGTCCGCGGCGCCCTGGACACCCAGGCAGTCAAGAACCGTAAGCAGGCTCGTTCCCGCTACGGCGCGAAGAAGGGTTGAGTTAGATGCCTCGTAAGGGACCAGCCCCCAAGCGCCCCGTCGTCAACGACCCGGTATACGGCGCACCGATCGTCACCTCGCTGGTGAACAAGATCCTCGTCGACGGCAAGAAGTCGCTGGCCGAGTCGATCGTCTACGGCGCCCTCCGCGGTGTCGAGGCGAAGAACGGTCAGGACGCCGTCGCCACCCTGAAGAAGGCGCTCGACAACGTGCGCCCGACCCTCGAGGTCCGCAGCCGCCGCGTCGGTGGCTCGACCTACCAGGTGCCGGTCGAGGTCAAGCCTCACCGCGCCAACACGCTCGCACTGCGCTGGCTCGTGAGCTACGCGAAGGGCCGTCGTGAGAAGACGATGACCGAGCGTCTGCAGAACGAGATCCTCGACGCGTCGAACGGCCTGGGTGCCGCGGTCAAGCGCCGCGAGGACACGCACAAGATGGCCGAGTCGAACCGCGCGTTCGCTCACTACCGCTGGTAAACAGCTCCGCCGGCCCCTCGGCCACCCGCCGAGGGGCCGGCACCCCCTCTTCGCAGTACACCTGCTCCAAAAGATAAGGACACTCCTGTGGCACAAGACGTGCTCACGGACCTGAGCAAGGTCCGCAACATCGGCATCATGGCGCACATCGATGCCGGCAAGACCACGACGACCGAGCGCATCCTGTTCTACACGGGCGTCAACCACAAGCTCGGCGAGACGCACGACGGCGCCTCGACCACCGACTGGATGGAGCAGGAGAAGGAGCGCGGCATCACGATCACGTCTGCCGCCGTGACCTGCTACTGGAACAAGAACCAGATCAACATCATCGACACCCCCGGCCACGTGGACTTCACGGTCGAGGTGGAGCGTTCGCTCCGCGTGCTCGACGGTGCGGTCGCCGTGTTCGACGGCAAGGAGGGCGTCGAGCCCCAGTCCGAGACCGTCTGGCGTCAGGCCGACAAGTACAACGTCCCGCGCATCTGCTTCGTCAACAAGATGGACAAGCTCGGCGCCGACTTCTACTTCACGGTCGACACCATCATCAACCGCCTCGGCGCCAAGCCGCTCGTGATCCAGCTGCCGATCGGCGCGGAGAGCGACTTCATCGGCGTGGTCGACCTGATCGAGATGCGTGCACTGGTCTGGGCCGGAGACTCCAAGGGTGACGTCACCATGGGCGCCTCCTACGAGATCCAGGAGATCCCGGAAGACCTCAAGGAGAAGGCGGCGGAGTACCGTCAGCAGCTCCTCGAGACCGTCGCCGAGACCGACGACGCGCTGCTGGAGAAGTTCTTCGGTGGCGAGGAGCTCACGGTCGCCGAGATCAAGGGCGCCATCCGCAAGCTGACCGTGGCGAGCGAGATCTACCCGGTGCTCTGCGGCTCCGCGTTCAAGAACCGCGGCGTCCAGCCGATGCTCGACGCGGTCGTCGACTACCTCCCGAACCCGCTCGACGTGGGCTCGATCGAGGCGCACGACCCGAAGGACTACGACACGATCATCGAGCGTCACCCCGACGCCAATGACCCGTTCGCAGCTCTCGCGTTCAAGGTCGCCGTGCACCCGTTCTTCGGTCGCCTCACCTACGTGCGCGTCTACTCGGGCCACCTCGACTCCGGTTCGGCCGTCGTCAACTCGACCAAGAACAAGAAGGAGCGCATCGGGAAGATCTTCCAGATGCACGCCAACAAGGAGATCCCGGTCCCCTCGGTCACCGCCGGCAACATCTACGCGGTCATCGGCCTCAAGGACACCACCACGGGTGACACCCTCACCGACCCGACGGCGCCCGTCGTCCTCGAGTCGATGACGTTCCCGGAGCCCGTCATCGAGGTCGCGATCGAGCCGAAGACCAAGGCCGACCAGGAGAAGCTGGGTGTCGCCATCCAGAAGCTCGCTGAAGAGGACCCGACCTTCCGCACGGAGCTCAACCCCGAGACCGGTCAGACGACCATCAAGGGCATGGGCGAGCTGCACCTCGACATCCTCGTCGACCGCATGAAGCGCGAGTTCAACGTCGAGGCCAACGTCGGCAAGCCGCAGGTGGCGTACCGCGAGACGATCCGCAAGACCGTCGAGAAGCACGACTACACGCACAAGAAGCAGACCGGTGGTTCTGGACAGTTCGCCAAGATCCAGTTCACCATCGAGCCGCTCGACCTCGACTCCGAGAAGACCTACGAGTTCGTGAACGCCGTCACCGGTGGTCGCATCCCTCGTGAGTACATCGGCTCGATCGACGCCGGTTTCCAGGACGCGATGAACGTCGGTGTGCTCGCGGGCTACCCGATGGTCGGCGTCAAGGCGACCATCGTCGACGGTGCGGCCCACGACGTCGACTCCTCGGAGATGGCGTTCAAGATCGCGGGCTCCATGGGCTTCAAGGAGGCCGCGCGTCGTGCCAACCCCGTGTTGCTCGAGCCGCTGATGGCCGTCGAGGTCCGTACTCCTGAGGAGTACATGGGCGACGTCATCGGCGACCTGAACTCGCGTCGTGGCCAGATCCAGTCGATGGAAGACGCTGCCGGCGTCAAGGTCGTCCGCGCTCAGGTCCCGCTGTCCGAGATGTTCGGCTACATCGGCGACCTGCGCTCGAAGACCTCGGGCCGTGCCGTCTACTCGATGGAGTTCCACAGCTACGCTGAGGTGCCCCGCGCTGTGGCCGACGAGATCGTCCAGAAGACCAAGGGCGAGTAATCGCTCTTCTGGGAGCCCTGGGTCGCTGAGCCTGTCGAAGCACCCGGGGTTCCCAGGTCACCTACAACTTCACATTCCCTCTCTACTAAACTGAGAACCTAACCCGTAGAGAACCGGTCGCAAACCAGTGCCCGGTCACCTCTACAACGACGTCCTGAGGAGGACCCAGTGGCTAAGGCCAAGTTCGAGCGGACCAAGCCGCACGTCAACATCGGAACGATCGGTCACGTCGACCACGGCAAGACCACGCTCTCCGCAGCGATCTCGAAGGTGCTTGCTGACAAGTTCCCGTCCGACACCAACGTGCAGCGTGACTTCGCTTCCATCGACTCGGCGCCGGAAGAGCGCCAGCGTGGAATCACCATCAACATCTCGCACATCGAGTACGAGACCCCCAAGCGCCACTACGCGCACGTTGACGCTCCCGGCCACGCCGACTACGTCAAGAACATGATCACCGGTGCGGCTCAGATGGACGGCGCGATCCTCGTGGTCGCCGCCACCGACGGCCCGATGGCTCAGACGCGTGAGCACGTGCTGCTCGCCAAGCAGGTCGGCGTTCCGTACCTGCTGGTCGCGCTGAACAAGTCCGACATGGTCGACGACGAGGAGATCCTGGAGCTCGTCGAGCTCGAGGTCCGCGAGCTGCTCGCAGGCCAGGGCTTCGACGAGGACGCTCCTGTCGTCCGCGTCTCGGCTCTCAAGGCCCTCGAGGGCGACGAGAAGTGGACCCAGGCGATCCTGGACCTGATGCAGGCTGTCGACGACAGCGTTCCGGACCCGGAGCGTGACCGTGACAAGCCGTTCCTGATGCCCGTCGAGGACGTCTTCACGATCACCGGTCGTGGCACCGTCGTCACGGGTCGCGCCGAGCGTGGCACGCTGGCCATCAACTCCGAGGTCGAGATCGTCGGACTCCGTCCGACCGTCAAGACCACGGTCACGGGTATCGAGATGTTCCACAAGCAGCTCGACGAGGCCTGGGCCGGCGAGAACTGTGGTCTGCTGCTCCGCGGCACCAAGCGTGAGGACGTCGAGCGCGGCCAGGTCATCGTGAAGCCGGGTTCGGTCACGCCGCACACCGACTTCGAGGGCACCGCTTACATCCTGTCCAAGGACGAGGGTGGGCGTCACAACCCGTTCTACACGAACTACCGCCCGCAGTTCTACTTCCGCACCACCGACGTCACCGGCGTCATCTCGCTGCCCGAGGGCACCGAGATGGTCATGCCCGGCGACACCACCGACATGACGGTCGAGCTGATCCAGCCGATCGCCATGGAGGAGGGCCTCGGCTTCGCCATCCGTGAGGGTGGACGCACCGTCGGCGCCGGTACGGTCACGAAGATCATCAAGTAAGCACCTGCTTCCTCGCAAAGGGGTCGGACCTTCGGGTCCGGCCCCTTTGTCGTGCAGCGGGCGCTCACGACGGCGTCGGGCTCGGGCGATGTCGGCATGGGGTGCGACATTTCATCCAATAGAATGACTAGACCGCGCAGGAGCGGCAGCGTCGTACATCGGGATTGTTGGCGTGTTTTGACCGTCCGACTCCGATGTATTGGGATGCTGGATTACAGAGTCGTTCCGTGCCCATGTGGTTCGAAGAGGAGAAGCATGTCGCCGGAGGAGTGGTTCGGCGCGTTCAGACGCGCATGGGTGGGCATGACGGCCGTCTTCCTGCTGAGCGTGCTCGCTTCGACGGCGGTGCTCGTCTTCACGCCTCCGACCTATGAGGCGGAAGCGGAGATCGTGTTCAGCGCGGGCGACACCCGGGAGACCTTCGTCCCTCGCACAGTGGCTTCGAATGCTGCCGTCCGCGCCCGTTCGGAGAGCGTCCTCGCCCCGATCGCCGAGGACTTCGGCGTATCGCGGAGCGAACTCGCCGACCGCGTCTCCGCAACGTGGCGTCCGGAGACTTCGATCACCGCGGTGACCGTCTCGCACACGGACCCTCGGACGGCGGCGGCCATGGCGACCGCGATCGCCGAGTCCGCGGCGGAGCAGGCCGGATCCGGCGTCAGCGCGGAGACGTTCGAAGCGGTGACGCCGGTGGCGCCCGTCCAGCCGCTCGCGGTGACCGTGCTCCCGGTGGGGGCACTCATCGGCCTGGCGCTGGCCGTCGCATACGCCGGTCTCCGCTTCGTGATGGGGGGCCGCACGACGGTCGGAGCGACGGCTGACCGACACGGAGGGAACGAATGAGCATCGGAGAAGGTACGGGTATCCGTACGGTCAATCGGCTGATCCCGGACGCGGTGGCGTGGGCCATCGCCGCGTTGCTGGTGGTGCTGCTGCGCTATGACTTCCTCGTCCCGCTGACGGTGTGGCCGTTCGCGTTGATCGTGATCGCGGGCCTCATCGCCGCGCAGTTCGCTGCCGGGTTCGTCCTTCACTTGTATCGCGGGCGCTACCTGTACGGCTCCATCGAGGAAGTCCGCGCACTGGGGCTCGCCGCGCTCCTCGTGGGTGTCCTCATGGGGGTCGTGCTGCTCGTCTGGATGCGTCAGCCGGCGGAGGCCCTTCGAACCGCCCTCTCCGTGACGGCGATCGCGTTGGTCCTGATGCTGGTCTTCCGCTACGTGCCGCTCGTCTTCAGCCGGAAGAGCGATGACGTTCCGGGAGGATCGCGCAAGGTGCTGGTGTTCGGCGCCGGGTGGGTGGGCCAGCAGCTGATCAGCCGAATGCTCAACGAGACGAAGGAGCCGGTCTTCAGTCCCGTCGGTCTGATCGACGATGACCTCAAGAAGCGGAACCTGCGGGTCAAGGGGGTTCCCGTCCTCGGGACGCTCGCTCAGCTGAGGGCTGCCGTCGAGCTGAGCGGCGCGACGGAGCTCATCATCGCGGTAGGACGCGCCGACGCCGCACTGCTGCGTCGCGTCACCGACGCGGGCAACGCTGCCGGTCTCAACGTGCTCGTGCTCCCCGAACTCGACAAGGTCCTGCAGGGCGCGAGCCGCATCCGGGACCTGAGGGATGTCAGCATCGAAGACCTCATCGGCCGTCAACCCGTCGACACCGATGTCAAGTCGATCGCGGGATACGTGACGGGGAAGCGTGTGCTCGTCACCGGGGCCGGCGGGTCGATCGGCGGCGAGCTCTGCCGCCAGCTCTCGCAGTTCGGTCCGGACGTGCTCGTCATGCTCGACCGCGACGAGAGCGGCCTGCAGGGAAGTCAGCTCAGCATTTCCGGCCACGGCCTTCTCGACACCGAGGATGTCGTCCTCGCCGACATCCGCGATGTCGAATCGCTCCGCGAGATCTTCCGTCGTCATCGCCCCGAAGTCGTCTTCCACGCTGCGGCGCTGAAACATCTGCCCATGCTCGAGCAGTATCCCGAAGAGGCCTGGAAGACGAACGTGCTCGGCACCCGGAACGTGCTCGAAGCCGCCCTCGATGTCGATGTCGAGACGTTCGTGAACATCTCCACCGACAAGGCGGCGAACCCCTCGAGCGTTCTCGGACACTCCAAGCGCGTGGCGGAGAAGCTCACGGTGTGGGCCGCGAAGAGCTCGCATCGGCGGTACCTCTCCGTGCGCTTCGGCAACGTGATCGGCAGCAGGGGCTCCATGCTCCCCATGTTCCGGACCCTGATCGAGGCAGGCGGGCCCGTGACCGTGACCCACCCGGAGGTCACTCGATACTTCATGACGATCTCCGAAGCGTGCCAACTGGTGATCCAGGCCGGAAGCATCGGCCGGCCGGGCGAAGTGCTCATCCTCGACATGGGTGAGCCGGTGAAGATCCTCGACATCGCGCAACGCATGATCGCGATGTCCGGCGAGTACATCGAGATCGTCTACACAGGTCTGCGCCCAGGCGAGAAGCTGCACGAGGAACTGGTCGGTGAAGACGAGGTCGTCGAACGACCCTTCCACCCCCAGATCCAGCACACATCGATCGGGAGCATCAGCCCGGAGGCGCTCGACCTCGGCGGCTGGATGCGCCGGCTCGTTCCCGCAGAGGCTGCCGTGTCCGCCCATGGTCGAGAAGGAGACCTCCCGCGATGAACGACCGGATCTACATGTCGTCTCCCGATGTCGGAGAGCTCGAGGAGAAGGCGATCGTCGCCGCCCTGCGGTCGGGATGGGTCGCTCCGCTCGGTCCGGACGTGGACGCCTTCGAGCGCGAGATGTGCGACAGGGTCGGAGTGCGCCACGCGGTCGCGCTGAGCTCGGGGACGGCAGGGCTCCACCTCGGACTTCTCGCGCTCGGGGTCGGTGCCGGCGACATCGTCGTCACGTCGAGCTTCACGTTCGCTGCCACCGCCAATGCGATCGCCTACACGGGCGCGACGCCGTACTTCATCGACGCGGACCCGGTGACGGGCAACATGGATGTGGGCCTGCTCCGCGAGGTCATCACGGAACTCGAGGCGAAGGGCACACCGCCGAAGGCGATCGTCCCCGTCGACCTGCTCGGCAAGGTCGCCGATCTCGAGGCGATCGAGCAGATCGCCGACGCGTACGGGATCCCGGTGCTCGCCGATGCCGCCGAGTCGCTCGGAGCCCGCCGCGGCGGCCGACCCGCAGGCAGCTTCGGGCGCGCGTCGGTCTTCTCCTTCAACGGCAACAAGATCATGACGACCTCCGGCGGCGGCATGCTGGTGACCGATGACGCGGAGATCGCAGATCGCGTCCGCTATCTCGCGACGCAGGCGCGACAGCCGGTCGCGCACTACGAGCACACCGACATCGGCTACAACTACCGGCTCAGCAACCTCCTCGCCGCGCTCGGTCGCGCACAGCTGTCCCGCCTCGACGACATGATCCGCCGACGTCACCGCTGGCGCGACGAGTACCGCGCGCTGTTCGCGGACGTCGACGGCGTCTCGGTGTTCGGCGGAGACCACGATGCCGAGGACAACGCGTGGCTCACCGCCGTGCTCGTCGACGAGGACGTCACCGGCTGGAGTGCCTCCGAGCTCTCCGCGCACCTCGGTTCTCATGACGTCGAATCCCGACCGCTGTGGAAGCCGATGCACCTGCAGCCCGTCTTCGCCGAGGCCCCGGCCGCGGTGAACGGGGTCTCGGAGCGCTTCTTCCGCGTGGGCATCACGCTGCCGTCGGGGTCGGCGCTGTCCGAGGAGCAGATGGAGCGTGTGCAGACCCTGATCCGCGGTTTCCTGGCTGAGCGCGCATGAGCAGAGTCTTCTTCGATGCGGCCAAACGCACGCTCGACCTCGGTGTCGCCGCCGTGGTCCTGATCCTCTCCCTTCCCCTGCAGATCATCGTGGCTGCGCTGGTGCTGGTGAACCTCGGTCGCCCGGTGATCTTCCGGCAGCCGCGGCCGGGACGCGAGGGGAAGGTCTTCACCCTCTACAAGTTCCGCACCATGCGCCCCGCCGATCCTGCGGTCGGCACCGCCGACGACGCGGCGCGGCTGACCGCGTTCGGGCGTCTGCTGCGCGGCACCAGCCTCGACGAGCTGCCGACCTTCTGGAACGTGCTGCTCGGCGATATGAGCCTGGTGGGTCCACGCCCTCTCCTCGTCTCCTACCTCGACCGGTACACGCCAGTGCAGGCTCGTCGGCATGAGGTGCGACCAGGGGTCACCGGGTTGGCGCAGGTGAGCGGTCGGAACACCGTCGACTGGGATGAGCGGTTGCAGCTCGACGTGAAGTACGTCGACACACGATCGATGAGGCTCGACCTCTGGATCCTGTGGCGCACGGTCGCCGTCGTGGTGCGCCGTGACGGGGTCAGCGCCGACGGGCACGCGACGATGCCGGAGTTCCGAGGTCTGAAGGATGCCGATGCGTGAGCTGATCATCCTCGGCGCCGGAGGCTTCGCGCGCGAGACGCTGGACGTCGTCGAAGCCCTGAACGCGGTGTCGCCCCGCTTCGACGTGCTCGGTTTCGCCGACGACGCCCCCAGCCCTCTCGCTCTGGAGCGTCTGGCCGATCGGGGCCATCGCCATCTCGGCACCATCGATGCGGCACTCGCCGCGCACCCGGCGTCGTCATTCGTCATCGCGGTGGGGTCGCCCGAACATCGCGCGCACATCGCCGCGCGGGTGGGAAGCGACCGGGCGGAGACGCTGGTGCACCCCGGCGCGTCGATCGGGTCCCTGACGACGATCGGCGTCGGCGCGGTCGTGTGCGCCGGTGTGCTGGTGTCGACGAATGTCCGGGTCGGACGACACGCTCACTTGAATCCGGGAGCCATCGTCGGCCATGACAGCGTCCTCGCGGATACGGTGTCCTTGAATCCGGGATCGGTGGTGTCGGGGGACGTGCGCATCGGAGAGCGCGTGCTCATCGGCGCGAAATCGGTGGTGCTGCAGGGATTGAGCATCGGTGCGGACGTCACGGTCGGTGCGGCTGCGTGCGTGACCAAGGACGCCCCTGCACGGGTGACACTGGTGGGAGTGCCCGCTCGTATCCACAGAACAACAGAAAAGAGTCACAGCTCGTGAAGGTAGTCATCACCGGCGGTGCCGGGTTCATCGGTTCGAACCTCGTGCGACGGTTCAACGACGAGGCGCCCGATGTCGATGTCCACGTGCTGGACGACTTCAGCACGGGACGCGAATCCAACCTCGCCGGAACGCGGATCACGCTGCACCGCGGGTCCGTCGCCGATGCCGAAGCGGTTGCCGCCGCCACGGTCGGCGCGGACGCGGTCGTCCACCTGGGCGCGCTCGGCAGCGTCCCGCGGTCCATCGACGACCCCGTCGCCTCTCACGTCGCCAACCTGACGGGGACGCTGACCGTGCTCGAAGCGGCCCGGCGCGAGAACGCCTACGTGGTGATGGCATCCTCGAGCTCCGTGTACGGCGCCAACCCCGCTCTGCCGAAGTCGGAGTTCGACTGGACGCGGCCGATGAGCCCGTACGCGGCGACCAAGCTCGGGGGAGAGGCCTACGTGCTGGCCTACCAGTACTCCTACGGTCTTCCGACCTTGGCGTTCCGCTTCTTCAACGTCTACGGTCCCTACCAGCCGGCCGATCATGTGTACGCCGCCGTGATCCCGAGGTTCGTCGACGCGGCCCTCGCCGGACGGGCGCTCACCATCCACGGCGACGGCCTGCAGTCGCGGGACTTCACGAGCGTCGACACGGTGACGCATGCGCTCATGGTCGCCGTCCGAGACCGCGTGACGTCGGGACATCCCGTGAATCTCGCGTTCGGAACCAACACCACGCTGCGCGAGCTGGTGACCGTCATCGAAGATCAGACCGGCCGCACGGTGAGCGTCGAGCACGTCGATCCGCGTCCTGGCGATGTACGTGCCTCCCAGTCCGACGGCGTTCGTCTGCGGGAGCTGTTCCCCGACGTGCAGCCCGTCCCGCTCGAGGAAGGAATCGCGAAGACCGTCGCGTGGTTCCGGAGCAAGGACTCGTGACCCCGGCCGCGACCGCTCGCATACTGATCGGCGTCACGGCGGACGTCTCCATCGGCCTGCTGTCCGGGCTGCCGCAGCGGCTGGTCGCTGACGGATGGGAGGTGCACGTCGCGAGCTCGCCCGGCGAGAGACTCGAGGCGCTCGCAACGTCTCCCGGCGTCTCGGTGCATCCGCTCCCTATGGCCAGAGAGATCGACATCGTCGGGGACGTCCGAGGGCTGCGGGACTGGATGCGGCTGATCCGCCGCCTCCGGCCCGACGTCGTCTTCGTCGGCACTCCGAAAGCAGGCCTGCTCGGCATCACCGCCGCCCGACTGCTCGGCGTTCGCACTCGCGTGTATCACCTGCGCGGGCTCCGACTGGAGACCGCAGCGGGGATGACTCGGCGGGTGCTGACGATCATGGAGCGTCTGACGATCCGCCTCGCGACCACCACGCTGGCGGTGAGTCCGAGTCTCCGACAGCGCGTCGTGTCCCTGCGGCTCGCGCCGGCCGCACGCATCACCGTGCGCGGCAGAGGCAGCTCCAACGGTGTGGATGTGGATCGCTTCGCCCCCGGCAACACGGCGGCGCAGGTCGATGGCCTCCTGCCCGGTCTCCCCGTCATCGGCTTCGTCGGCAGACTCAACCACGACAAGGGCCTCGAGGTCCTCGCCGAGGCCTGCCGCCTCCTGGACGATCGCGGGGCGGCATACCAGCTGCTGATCGTGGGCGGCGTCGACGGTGCGGAACTGGGTTCCTTCTCTCGACTGCGGCGGGCCCCGATCGTGCTCGGGGCCGTGCCGGACACATCGATGTACTATCCCCTGATGCGATCCCTCTGCCTCCCGACCCTGCGCGAGGGCTTCCCCAACGTCGTGCTGGAGGCGGGGGCGACGGGGATCGCCGTCGTCACCACGGATGCGACCGGAGCGGTGGATTCCGTGATCCCCGAGCGCACCGGACTCATGGTGACGGCGGGGGACGCGGGTCAGCTCGCCGACGCTCTGCAGCGGGTGATCGAGGATCCGCATCTCGCGGCGGACCTGGGCGCGAACGCCCGCGACTTCGTGGTCGAGCATTTCCGACGTGACGCGGTCCATGCCTCGGTGTCCGACTTCCTGCGGAGTGAGATGGAGCGAGGTCGGCGATGACGGACGTCTCCAACGGTGTCGGCGCGCTCGTCGTCGTCGCCGTGCTCATCGGACTGACCGTCCTGACCTGGTTCATCGCGCGACGAGCGTTCCTTCCCGTGGTCGTGCACAACGCGGTGTGGGCGGTGACGCTGGTCCTCGTCGGGTCGGGGCTCATCGCCTATCACGGTGCATCGATCGCCGCGTGGGGCGTGCTGCTGGTCGGTATCGCGTTCTTCTCCGTCGGGGCGTGGGGAGGTATCGCGCTCGCAGCCCGCAAGGCACGCAGCGCCGACCTGGCACCGCGGGACCATGCGCTCGTCAGCCGACGAGTCCTGCTGATCCTCGCCGGCGCCTACGCGCTGGGTTTCGGGGTGTACATCTGGACCATCCTCCAGCGCTTCGGGTGGGAGACCTTCTGGTTCCATCCCGGAACGATCCGTGGGGCTGCCGAGTCGTACCTCGCCGGGGTGCCCCTGTGGGCACGTCTGCTGATGTACGTCGGACCTCTTCTGCTCGCGATCCTCATCGTCCCGGGGTCGGTCCGGAACGGACTCGCGTGGTGGTGGCGCGTGCCGGCTGCGGTCCTGCTCGCCGCCTCGATGCTCGCCCTGCTGCAGCGGACGAACCTCTTCGCGGGGGTTCTGCTCGCGATCGCTGCCCTTCTCCTCCTCTACGCGCGCTCCTGGCGCGGCGGCCGCGTGCGGGCGTGGTACCTCCGCCCCTGGGTGATGATGATGTCGATCGCAGCCATCGGCGCCGGTGCGCTACTCGCCTTCCAGGTGCTCGCGGGTGCGCTGGGCAAGACGGGTGATGTCGGCAGCAACGTCTCGCCATTGCTGAGCGCCTCCGGGCTGTCCAGCCCGTTCATCTATCTGACCGCGGGCGTGCCCGCGTTCCTGTCTCTGGTGGATTCCACCAACGGCGCGTGGCCCCCGGTGGGCGGGCCTCGCATCGTCTACGGCGATTTCAACCCGCAGACATTCGGAACCGCCTTCTTCGAACCCGTCCTGAGTCTGATCCCCGGACTGCGCACCTGGAACCCAGTAGCGCCGTTCGTCAACGTGGGGACTCTGACGAACGTGTATACATGGCTGGAGCCGTTCTATCGGGACTGGCGGGTCGTCGGCGTCGCCCTCGGCGCGGCGGCGATCGGTGCGCTCGTGGCCTACCTCTACTCCACGCGGCGAGCATCCCCGGCGCGCTGGTGGCTTTCGGCCCTGCTGGTGTCGACGCTGTTCCTGGTCACGTTCACGCAGAAGACCAACAACACGCTGTACCTCGTCACAGCCGCGATCATCGTGGTGCTCGGGGTGATCGGCTCTCGCCGGCGGGCGGCATCATGACGGCGCTGCACACGTACACCAGTTACGGGCGCAGTGCGGGAAGCGCACGGGTCCGCGTCTTCGACTGGCTCGACAGGCTGGAGGTGCCCGCGGTCACGCACTCGTATCTCGACGGGGCGACCAACTCCGGACGGTCTCTCCTGAAGTCTCCTCGGCGGCTGCTCGCGGCCGAGGCGGAGCTGCGTCGCAGGCCTCCGCGCGACGCGCGAGTGCTGGTGTCGCGGCAGGCGAGTCCGCTGAGCCGCGGTGGTGTGGAGAGACGTCTGCTGAGTGGCGAGCGCGTCGGGATCTATGATTTCGACGACGCCCTCCACCTCGACCGCCGGGGCCCGTTCCCGAAGGCGGCGATCTGGCGAGCGGCGGTCGGCGCGGCCGATGTCGTCATCGCGGGAAACGCCGCACTCGCCGAGGCGGCGAGTCGGATCAACCCTCGCGTGACCGTGATCCCGAGCTGCGTGGATCCGGCAGACTACTCGCGCAAGACGAGCTTCGACATCGGGGAGACGCCGCGCGCGATATGGATCGGCTCGCCCGCCACGGAGCGCTATCTGCGCGACATCGAGTCTGCGCTGCTGTACGCGCATGAGCGGACGGGCATGCGGCTCACCGTCGTCAGCGCGGGGGACGCGGAGCTCGGACCGCTGGACGCGATCGTCGACCGGGTGGCGTGGTCGCCGCAGACCTTCGGTGCCGTGCTCGCCGACGCCGATCTCGGGCTGATGCCGACACCGGATTCCGCCTGGTCGCGAGGCAAGTGCGGCTACAAGCTGCTGCAGTACGGCGCGGCCGGGATTCCGATGATGGGCGACCCGGTCGGGGTGAACGCCGAGATCCTCCGCAGAGGAGACGGCATCGCGCCCGAGAGCGCGGACGACTGGGCGGACGCTCTCACCGGCTTCTTCTCGGAGAGCGCGACGCGACGTGCTGAGCGGGGAGCCGCAGGTCACCGCACAGTCCGGGATCACTACAGCTTCTCGGCGTGGGAGTCGGTCTGGCGTCAGGCGGTGACCGGCAGCTGACCCGCGCGGCGGGCGACGAGCAGCCAGAAGAGCGACGACAGCAGGGTGGAGAGGGCGTATGCCCATATCGCTCCGCTCAGCCCGCCCAGCAGAGCACCCGCCAGCGGCCCGACGACGCCCAGCGCGGTCTGGACGAGCCGCGCCGCGAGCAGGCCGCGTCGTGAGGCCCGCAGCCTGGACACGATGTAGAAGGTGTGCCCCACCATGTTCGCCATGACGAAGATCGCGGTCGGTGCGGCGAACGGAATGAGGTCCCGGAGAGTGCCGAGCGGCCAGGACGTCTCGCCGAGCAGCAGCAGCACCCCGGCGGCGAGACCGCCGAGCACGATACCGCCGGCCACGACCGCGCCGACGGTCGCCGCAGACATCCGCAGTCGGGCGATGCGCGGCCGGATCGGATTCAGCAGCAGGCGCACCGGTGCGGCGACGTTCGACACGGCCCGGTAGACACCGAACGGGCCCACTCCTAAGATCGGGGCCAGCGCGTAGGGGGTACCGATCGACGAGGCATCCATGATCAGGGAGTCGCGCACGAGGGGAGCGATGGCGGTCCAGCGCTGACGGGTCCAGCGCACGAGCACGCCAGGTCGACTCAGAGCCGGCCACCTCGAGAACACGGCGGCGACGACGCTCGACGCCGCCCAGGTGCCGAGGACCCAGGAGAGCTCGCCGCTGTGGAGGGTGAGGGTCACGACGCTGAGGACGACGGCGACGATGGCGGCGATGGCGTCACCGAGGACCGACCCGCGTGTGTCGCCGTTCTCGACCGCGTAGAACCGTGCGGTCGAGCGGTAGGCGCTGCCGCCGATGGCGAGCGCGATCAGCCACCAGTACGGCGTCAGGGGCGAGTTCGTCAGGGAGACGACGAGTGCGGAGACGGCGGCGAAGATCAGGGCGAACTCCGTCGACGCACCGCTGAAGTCCGGCCAGGAGGTGGGGACGTCCTGGCGTGAACGGGTCGCCGCCTCGCAGATGAGGGAGAGTGCGAGCGACAGCGCGAAGGCGCCGGCGAGATAGACGATCGAGAAGAGCCCGAAGTCCGTGGGGGCGAGGGTGATGAGGCCGAGGACCTGAACGGAGAGTGTCGCGACCGCGGCAGCCGAGGACGTGAGGATCAGGCGCAGCGAGCTCACAAACGAACGACCCTGGGTCCCGAGAGCCGGCCCTTGGTGTCGAGCACCGGCGTCGGGGACTCGTGCAGCAGCGTCAGGTCGAAGTCGGAGTGATCGGTCACCAGGATGACCAGATCAGCGGCCTCGACTTCCGCAGCGGAGAGCTCCACGCGCTCGACGGCGGTCGGCCACCGGTGCGACTCGACGTGGCGGTCCGCGCCGCGGATGGACGCACCGAAGGAGGTGAGCAGCTCGATGAGGCGCAGGGAGGGGGACTCGCGGATGTCGGCGGTGTCGCGTTTGTACGCGAGTCCGACCAGCAGGATCGTCGACCCGTTCAGCGAGCGCCGGTCTTCGTTGAGCAGTTCCATGGAACGCTGGGCGACGTAGTCCGGCATGTGGTCGTTGACATCGTTGGCGAGTTCGACGAAGCGGAAGCTACGTCCGAGCTTGCGCCGCACCTGCCACGAGAGGTAGCTCGGATCCACGGGAAGGCAGTGGCCGCCGACACCGGGGCCCGGGGTGAACTTCATGTACCCGAACGGCTTGGTCGCCGCGGCATCGATCGATTCCCAGATGTCGACGCCCAGCTCGTGCGCGAACACGGCGAGTTCGTTCACCAGGGCGATGTTGACGTGGCGGAACGTGTTCTCGAGAAGCTTGGTGAGCTCGGCCTCCTTGGGCGTGGTCACGCTCACCGTTCGGTCCACGAGGAGGTCGTAGAAGGCCTTCACCTTGCCGAGTGACTGCTCGTCGATGCCGGAGACGACCTTCGGTGTGTTGACGAAGCCCCACGTGGGGTTGCCTGGGTCGATCCGCTCCGGGCTGTATCCGACGGCGAAGTCCTGTCCTGCCCGGAGCCCGGACCCGGCCTCGAGGAGGGGGACGAGGATCTCCTCTGTCGTGCCCGGGTAGGTCGTGGACTCGAGCACGACCGTCGCCCCGCGGGTGAGTCGGGTCGCCAACGATGCTCCCGCCGACTCGATGTAGGAGATGTCGGGGAGGCCCTCGCGGAGCGGGGTGGGGACCGTGATCACCGCGACGTCGAAGCCCTCGGTGTCGTCGTAGTCGGAGGACGCGAGATAGCGACCGGAAGCGATCGCCTCCTTCAGCTGCTCCGACGAGATGTCATCGACGTACGACTCACCGGCGTGCAGAGCGGCGATCCGCACGCTGTCGACATCGAGTCCGACGACGGTCATGCCCACCTGCACGGCGCGCATGGCTACCGGAAGCCCGACATATCCCTGACCGACGATGACAGCTTTCACGTGCACTCCTCCATGGTGTGGGCGAACCCCCGCCATGGGCGTGCGTCGCGGTCTGCGACGCTGCTCAGGTCCACCTCGGTAGTATATTGCGGTGACCCGAGACTCCAGACGCGCGCGTCGAGCCCAGAACGAGCAGCAGCGTCGAAAGAGTCGCCGCACCCGGATCATCCTGTGGGTGGTGGGCGTCGTGCTCGCACTGCTCATCGCCGTCGCCGTGATCGCGGCGATCCTCATTCCGAAGGCGCTCGACGCCAAGGACAAGCTCGAGGCTTCGGTGCCGCTGGCCCAGAGCATCCCCGGGCTGATCGCCTCCGGTGACACTGCGGGCGCGCAGGCCGCGGCGGAGGAGCTGACGAAGACCGCCGCTTCCGCGCACGAGCAGACCAGCGGATTCCTCTGGGAATCGCTGGAGTGGGTGCCGGTGATCGGCCCCAACCTCCATGGCGTCCGCATGGCGACCGCGGCCGTCGACGAGCTGGCCACCAAGGCGCTCCTTCCCGCTTCGGGGATCGACATCGCAGCACTTCGTCCTTCCGACGGCGGGCTCGACCTCCAGGCGATCCACGGCATCGGGGACATCGCGCGGTCGGCCGACCAGGCCGTGCGCGATGCCTCATCGATGCTGGCGGGCGTCGATCATGACGCGCTCCTCGGGCCCGTGGCATCCGGTGTGGAACGCATCGAGAAGGTTCTGAAGCCGGCTGCGAGCACACTCGCCGGCGTCATGCCGCTTGTCGAAGCCCTCCCCGAGATGCTGGGAGAGGGGGGACCCCGCGACGTGCTGGTCATCTTCCAGAACAATGGAGAGGTGATGTCCGGTGGCGGCACGATCGGCTCCATGGCCCAGGTGCACATCGACAACGGCGCCATCTCGATCGTGAACCAGTCGTCGGCTTCCGGTCGCGACTTCCCGAACTTCCGTCCACCGGTCGGGGGAGTGACGCAGGAGGAGACCGACCTGTACGGCTCGCTGTTCGGCAGCTACGTTCAGGCGCTCACCCGCTCGCCCCGTTTCGACAGGACGTTCGAGATCGCACGCGACATGTGGCGAGAGGCCAAGGGCGTCGAGGTCGACGCGGTCGTCTCCCTCGATACCGTCGCCCTGAGCTACCTCCTGGTCGCGACCGGGCCGGTCGCTATCCCCGGCGGTCCGGAGATCTCGAACTCCAACGCGGTGGCGATGCTGCTCGGCGACCTCTACAAGACGTACGAGCCCGCAGAGGTCGACATGATCAACCAGGTCTTCGCTGGGCTGACACTGCAGAAGCTGATGGGCGGTCAGGTCGATTTCGCCAAGCTGTCCTCTGTGCTCGGGCTCGCAGCGAAGGAGGGCCGGATCGCGATCTGGAGCGCCCGCGAGTCGGAGCAGCAGCTCATCGCCGGCACGGACCTCGATCGTCGCGGGCCGAGGGCGGCGGAAGGTACGGAGGCGTTCGGCGTCTACTTCATCGACTGGACGCCCGGGAAGATGCAGCGGTACATGACCCAGTCGATCGACGTGAGTCAGCCGGTCTGCGCCGCCGACGGACGCCGTCACGTGTTCGTGACGGTGACGCTTGCCAACACCGTCGATCCCGCTTCGGTGCGAGGGCTTCCCGAGTACGTCACCGGCGTCGGGATCGAGACGCCGAAGGGATCGATGCAGGTGGAGACCCTCGCCTTCGCCCCTCCGGGATACTCGCCGGTCGGGCAGAGGGCAGACGCCGAGCTCGCGCAGTCGGAGGTGCGCAAGGACCAGGAGTTCACCGTCGGAACGATGCGGTTGACGCTGGCGCCGCAGGAGAGCAGGACGCTCACCTACGAGTTCGTCGCCGACTCCGACGCCCCCACGAAGATCGAGCTCGACAGCACCCCGGTCGTCACTCCGACGGTCCTCACGCAGGACGCCGTCACCTGCCAGTGACCGACGCCACGGGATGCTGCTCTGCCGCAGCTGATCCCCCTGGTGATAGCGCGGCGGTTCGTGCAGACTAGACGCACATCGCACACCGCCTCCTAAGGGGAATCATGGGTATCGAGGACGCCGTCAACAAGGGCAAGGACCTGTACGAGCAGAACAAGGACAAGATCGCCGAGGCGGTCAAGAGCGAGCAGGCCGAGGACATCAGCGACAAGGTGCTCGACGGCGTGGCCGACTTCGCCAAGAAGATCGCTCCCGGCGCCGCAGACAAGATCGACGAGATCCGCGACAGCGCCGACAAGGCCGTCGGCAACGAGTAGCACGCAGCACAGCCTCTGAGCGGCGATCCACTCCGGTGGGTCGCCGCTCTTCTGTGCCTGTCCGGCGCCTCCGGCTTCGGAATGTCGTCGGATGTGGCGCATCCGCAGCTGTATCCAGTAGGATCATCGAGACCGCCTGGGGATCTTGCGGTCGGGGAAGCCGAAGGGGTTCGGTTTCCCGAAGCACGCGGACTTCCGCGTACGAAACTGGGGATAAGCGATCTTGGGGATCATCGTGCGACGCGCGCCATCACGGCGCCTGAGCGTCTCCCTGCCTGCGCGGCGGGTCTTCCGCCGCGCCCTCGGTCGAGGAGTTCGGCGTCCCTTCACGCCGGGCTGCTCGCGTTCGGTGTGCCCCCTCGCACTGAACGCCCTCCCCAAGCGGGGCGAGGCATGGGGATGCCTCGCCCCGCTATCTCCTGTGATCTGAGCCGTCTCCGACGCCTCACCGGGACTGCCGGGCCAGCGCGACACGCCCGGGTTTGCGCAAGTGAAATCAGCCGTGGCAGAATAGACAGGTTCGATATTCCGTCGCCGCTGTGCGCGCGAGGGATCACTGCCAGGGCAGTGCATAGACGGCGCCTCCTCCGGGACGGTGCAGGGTTCTAGGCCGCGGGTAGCAGAACACACCCCGACACCCCTCAATATGAAGGGTTCTGCCGTGCGCGGCGGGAGGTCGGCATCCGGTCGCTTCACGGCGTCCGGCTGACAGAAGAACAGTGGTGCAGCAGATCGACTCGCAAGAGCCGTTCTCGTGCCGAGGCGCGAACAGCGCCGACGTGCGTCCAATGCCCCAGGGCCACCCGGTCCCGGACGGTAAGACGCTTAAAGAGAGAGAGCAGACAATGGCGGGACAGAAGATCCGCATTCGCCTGAAGTCGTATGACCACGAGGTCATCGACACGTCCGCACGCAAGATCGTCGACACCGTGACCCGTGCGGGCGCAACCGTCGTCGGCCCCGTGCCCCTTCCGACCGAGAAGAACGTCGTGTGCGTCATCCGGTCGCCGCACAAGTACAAGGACAGCCGCGAGCACTTCGAGATGCGCACCCACAAGCGTCTGATCGACATCGTCGACCCGACGCCCAAGGCCGTCGACTCGCTGATGCGTCTCGACCTGCCGGCCGATGTCAACATCGAGATCAAGCTCTGAGGTTCGACATGGCTGACATCAACTCCAAGGTTTCCAAGGGCATGCTGGGCACGAAGCTCGGCATGACCCAGGTGTGGAACGAGAGCGGCAAGCTCGTTCCCGTCACCGTCATCGAGCTGGCACCCAACGTGGTCACCCAGGTCCGCACGCCCGAGAAGGACGGCTACAACGCCGTGCAGATCGCGTACGGCCAGATCGACCCCCGCAAGGTGAACAAGCCGCTCTCCGCCCACTTCGAGGCAGCAGGCGTCACGCCGCGTCGTCACGTCACCGAGATCCGCACCGCGGACGCCGGCGACTACAACCTGGGCCAGGAGCTCACGGTCGACGGCACCTTCGAGGCCGGCCAGCTCGTCGACGTCGTCGGCACGAGCAAGGGCAAGGGCTTCGCCGGTGTCATGAAGCGTCACAACTTCAAGGGCGTCTCGGCTTCGCACGGTTCGCACCGCAACCACCGCAAGCCCGGCTCCATCGGCGCATCGTCGACCCCGAGCCGCGTCTTCAAGGGCATGCGCATGGCCGGCCGTATGGGTGGCGAGCGCGTGACCGTCCTCAACCTCACGGTGCACTCCATCGACATCGAGAAGGGACTCATGCTCGTCAAGGGCGCCGTCCCCGGTGCTCGTGGCCGCATCGTCTATGTCCGCAACGCAGTGAAGGGTGCCTGATCATGGCTGACTCCACTCTCGCGCTCGACGTCCTCAAGGCAGACGGCAAGAAGGCAGGCTCGATCGAGCTTCCCGCCGCGCTGTTCGACGCCAAGACGAACATCCCGCTCATCCACCAGGTCGTCGTCGCGCAGCTCGCGGCGGCTCGCCAGGGCACGCACTCGACCAAGCGTCGTGGCGAGGTCTCCGGTGCCGGCCGCAAGCCCTTCAAGCAGAAGGGCACGGGTAACGCCCGTCAGGGTTCCATCCGCGCGCCGCACATGACCGGTGGTGGCATCGTGCACGGCCCCAAGCCGCGCGACTACTCGCAGCGCACCCCCAAGAAGATGATCGCCGCCGCCCTGCTGGGCGCGCTCAGCGACCGCTTCCGCGGTGACCGCATCCACGCCATCGAGTCCTTCGGGATCGACGGCACGCCTTCGACCAAGACCGCGGTGAACTTCCTCACCAACGTCGTCTCGTCGAAGAACGTGCTCGTCGTGATCGAGCGCAACGACGACGTGACGCTGAAGAGCATCCGCAACCTGTCGAACCTGCACGTGCTGACGTTCGACCAGCTCAACGCATACGACGTGCTCGTCTCCGACGACATCGTCTTCACCCAGGCCGCGCTCGAGGGCTTCATCGCCTCCAAGTCCGGCGCCAACCAGGAGGTCTCCGCATGAGCGAGCAGGCATCTGTTCTCCAGACGGCCCTGAACAAGGACCCGCGCGACATCATCCTGAAGCCGGTCGTGTCCGAGAAGAGCTACGGTCTCATCGATGAAGGCAAGTACACCTTCCTCGTCGACCCGCGCGCTTCGAAGACCGAGATCAAGCTCGCCATCGAGAAGATCTTCGGCGTCAAGGTCGCAGGGGTCAACACCCTCAACCGCGTCGGCAAGGCTCGTCGCACCCGCTTCGGCACCGGCAAGCGCAAGGACACCAAGCGCGCCATCGTCACCCTGAAGTCGGGCACCATCGACATCTTCACGGCAATCGGCTGATCCGGGGGATAAGGACAATAATGGCTATTCGCAAGTACAAGCCCACGACCCCGGGCCGTCGCGGCTCGTCGGTGGCTGACTTCGCCGAGATCACTCGATCGACGCCGGAGAAGTCGCTGCTGCGCCCGCTCTCGAAGACCGGTGGTCGCAACAACCAGGGCCGCATCACGACCCGTCACATCGGTGGTGGCCACAAGCGCCAGTACCGCGTCATCGACTTCCGTCGTAACGACAAGGACGGCGTCAACGCCAAGGTCGCTCACATCGAGTACGACCCCAACCGCACCGCGCGCATCGCGCTGCTGCACTACTTCGACGGTGAGAAGCGCTACATCCTCGCTCCGGCGAAGCTGAAGCAGGGCGACATCGTCGAGTCGGGTGCCGGGGCTGACATCAAGCCGGGTAACAACCTCCCGCTGAAGAACATCCCCACAGGTACCGTGATCCACGCGATCGAGCTCCGCCCCGGCGGCGGCGCGAAGATGGCACGTTCGGCCGGCGCGTCCGTCCGTCTCGTCGCCAAGGACGGCCCCTACGCCCAGCTGCGTCTGCCCTCGGGCGAGATCCGCAACGTCGATGCGCGCTGCCGCGCGACCATCGGCGAGGTCGGCAACGCCGAGCAGTCGAACATCAACTGGGGCAAGGCCGGCCGCATGCGCTGGAAGGGCGTCCGCCCGACCGTGCGTGGTGTCGCGATGAACCCGGTGGATCACCCGCACGGTGGTGGTGAGGGTAAGACCTCTGGTGGTCGTCACCCCGTCTCCCCGTGGGGCCAGGCTGAGGGTCGTACCCGTCACGCCAACAAGGAAAGCGACAAGTACATCGTGCGTCGTCGTAACGCCGGCAAGAAGCGTAAGTAGGAGTAAGAGAAGATGCCTCGCAGTCTTAAGAAGGGCCCCTTCGTCGACGATCACCTGCTTCGCAAGGTGGTCGTGCAGAACGAAGCCGGCACCAAGAACGTCATCAAGACCTGGTCCCGTCGGTCCATGATCATCCCGGCCATGCTGGGTCACACGATCGCGGTCCACGACGGACGCAAGCACATCCCTGTGTTCGTGTCCGAGACCATGGTCGGTCACAAGTTGGGCGAGTTCGCGCCCACCCGCACCTTCCGCGGCCACGAGAAGGACGACAAGAAGGGGCGGCGCCGCTAATGGTCGAATCGATCGCACGCGTGAAGCACATTCGCGTGACCCCTCAGAAGGCTCGTCGTGTCGTCGCGCTCATCAAGGGCAAGCAGGCCCAGGAGGCTCTGGCGATCCTGAAGTTCGCTCAGCAGTCCGCCAGTGAGCCGATCTACAAGCTCGTCGCGTCGGCCATGGCCAACGCGCAGGTGAAGGCAGATCGCGACGGCGAGTTCCTCGACGAGAAGGACCTGTACGTGGCCAACGCGTACGTCGACGAGGGCACCACGCTCAAGCGTTTCCAGCCCCGTGCACAGGGTCGCGCTTTCCAGATCAAGAAGCGCACGAGCCACATCACGGTCGTGCTCTCGACGCCTGAGGTGGCTCCGGCCGCCGCGGGCGACAGCAACAAGAAGGCGAGCAAGTAATGGGACAGAAGGTAAACCCGTACGGCTTCCGTCTCGGCATCACGACGGACCACGTCTCGCGTTGGTTCTCTGACTCGACGAAGCCGGGTCAGCGCTACGCCGACTACGTCGCCGAAGACATCAAGATCCGTAACCTGCTCAAGACGCAGCTCGACCGCGCCGGTGTCTCGAACATCGAGATCGAGCGCACCCGTGACCGCGTCCGCGTCGACATCCACACCGCCCGTCCGGGCATCGTGATCGGTCGTCGTGGAGCCGAGGCCGAGCGCATCCGCGGCGACCTCGAGAAGCTCTCGGGCAAGCAGATCCAGCTGAACATCCTCGAGGTCAAGAACCCCGAGGCCGATGCACAGCTCGTCGCACAGGGCATCGCCGAGCAGCTCTCTGCTCGTGTGGCGTTCCGTCGTGCGATGCGCAAGGGTCTGCAGGGCGCTCAGCGCGCCGGCGCCAAGGGCATCCGTATCCAGGTCTCCGGC
This sequence comes from Microbacterium sp. WHRI 7836, assembly GCF_040223885.2. Classification (NCBI taxonomy): domain Bacteria; kingdom Bacillati; phylum Actinomycetota; class Actinomycetes; order Micrococcales; family Microbacteriaceae; genus Microbacterium; species Microbacterium sp. WHRI 7836. The sequence goes on along the minus strand of NZ_CP168171.1, from coordinate 2,935,811 downwards.
CGCCTCGGCGGCGCCGAGATGAGCCGTTCGGAGTTCTACCGTGAGGGTCGTGTGCCGCTGCACACGCTGCGCGCGAACATCGACTACGGCTTCTACGAGGCGAAGACCACCTTCGGCCGCATCGGCGTGAAGGTCTGGATCTACAAGGGCGACCTGACCGCGAAGGAGCTCGCTCGCGAGCAGGCCAACGCACCCAAGGCTCGTCGTGACGACCGTGGTGGCGACCGCCGCCGTGCCCCGCGCAACGAGGCACCTGTCGCAGAAGGAGCGTCGGCATAATGCTCATCCCCCGTAAGGTCAAGTTCCGCAAGCAGCACCACCCGGGTCGCTCGGGTCAGGCCACCGGCGGCACGAAGGTCTCCTTCGGCGAGTACGGTATCCAGGCCCTCACGCCCGCTTACGTGACGAACCGTCAGATCGAGTCCGCTCGTATCGCGATGACCCGTCACATCAAGCGTGGTGGAAAGGTGTGGATCAACATCTACCCCGACCGTCCGCTCACGAAGAAGCCGGCCGAAACCCGCATGGGTTCCGGTAAGGGTTCCCCCGAGTGGTGGGTCGCCAACGTCAAGCCGGGCCGTGTCCTCTTCGAGGTCGCGGGTGTCGACGAGGAGCTCGCTCGCGAAGCTCTGACCCGTGCAATTCACAAGCTGCCGCTCAAGGCACGCATCATCAAGCGCGAGGAGGGCGACGCGTAATGGCGATCGGCACCAAGGAGCTCGCCCCGGCAGAGCTCGACACATTCGAAGACCAGCGCCTCGTCGAGGAGCTGCGCAAGGCCAAGGAGGAGCTGTTCAACCTCCGTTTCCAGTCGGCCACCGGCCAGCTGGAGAGCCACGGCCGCATCCGCGCCGTCAAGCGCGACATCGCGCGCCTCTACACCGTGATCCGCGAACGCGAGCTGGGCATCCGTGCGACGCCCGCTCCGGTCGAGGCTCCGGCGAAGAAGGCGACCAAGTCGAAGGCGAAGAAGGCGGACTCCGCCGACGACGCCGTGAAGGAAGAGGCTGAGTGATGGCCACCAAGAAGGAAGCGACTGTGGAGACGCAGGCCGCAGGACACGAGTCGTCCGAGCACGACGTCCGCGACGCCGCTGCCCGCGGTTACCGCAAGGCACGCCGCGGCTACGTCGTCAGCGACAAGATGGACAAGACCATCGTGGTCGAGGTCGAGGACCGCGTGAAGCACCCGCTTTACGGCAAGGTCATCCGCCGCACCTCGAAGGTCAAGGCGCACGATGAGGCGAACTCCGCCGGCATCGGCGACCTGGTCCTGATCAACGAGACCCGCCCGCTGAGCGCCACGAAGCGCTGGCGTCTGGTGGAGATTCTGGAGAAGGCCAAGTGATCCAGCAGGAATCCCGACTCAAGGTCGCCGACAACACCGGCGCCAAGGAGCTGCTCACCATCCGCGTTCTCGGTGGCTCGAAGCGCCGTTACGCGGGCCTCGGCGACACCATCGTCGCGACCGTCAAGGACGCGATCCCCGGTGGAAACGTCAAGAAGGGCGACGTCGTCAAGGCGGTCATCGTCCGCACCAAGAAGGAGGTCCGTCGTCCGGACGGCTCCTACATCAAGTTCGACGAGAACGCCGCAGTGATCCTGAAGAACGACGGGGAGCCCCGCGGCACCCGTATCTTCGGGCCGGTCGGTCGTGAGCTTCGCGACAAGAAGTTCATGAAGATCGTCTCGCTGGCGCCGGAGGTCATCTAATCATGGCGAAGATCAAGAAGGGTGACCTGGTTCAGGTCATCACCGGTGCCACGCAGGAGCGTGGCGGCGACCGTGGCAAGCAGGGCAAGGTCCTGGATGTCCTCGCCGACAAGAACCGCGTGATCGTCGAAGGCGTGAACTACGTCACCAAGCACACGCGCGTCGGCCAGACGCAGCGTGGCACCAAGACCGGAGGCATCGAGACCGTCGAAGCCTCCATCCACATCTCGAACGTCGCACTCGTCGACCCCTCGACCAAGAAGCCGACCAAGGTCGGCCACCGGGTCGAGGAGCAGACGAAGGACGGCGTGAAGCGCACCGTCCGTGTGCGCTACGCGAAGAAGAGCGGTAAGGACCTCTGATGAGCACCGACACTGCCGCGCCGGCTGGCAAGATCCAGCCGCGCCTGAAGCAGAAGTACAACACCGAGATCAAGAAGGCTCTGCAGGAAGAGTTCGGCTACGCGAACGTCATGCAGATCCCCGGACTGGTCAAGGTCGTCGTGAACACCGGTGTCGGCGAGGCAGCTCGCGACAGCAAGGTGATCGATGGCGCGGTCGACGATCTCACCAAGATCACCGGCCAGAAGCCGATCGTCACGAAGGCTCGCAAGTCCATCGCGCAGTTCAAGCTGCGCGAGGGACAGGCCATCGGCGCGCACGTCACCCTCCGTGGTGACCGCGCGTGGGAGTTCGTGGATCGCCTCGTCTCGCTCGCACTGCCCCGTATCCGCGACTTCCGCGGTCTCTCGGGCAAGCAGTTCGACGGCAACGGCAACTACACCTTCGGTCTCCAGGAGCAGAGCGTGTTCCACGAGATCGATCAGGACAAGATCGACCGGGTTCGCGGTTTCGACATCACCGTCGTCACCACCGCGAAGACGGATGACGAGGGCCGGGCACTGCTCCGCCACCTCGGCTTCCCGTTCCGCTCGGAAGACGCACAGGCGTAACACCCTCGACGGGCTCAGTGGTCTCGTGTCACTGAGCCCGTCGATGTGCACGTACAATTGAAAATTGCGTGTCATCGCAGGCCGTCTGTCGTGTAACGGCAGCCGGAACCTCATGAACAAAGGAAAACAACAATGACAATGACAGACCCGGTCGCAGATCTGCTGACCCGTCTGCGCAACGCGAACTCGGCGCACCACGATTCCGTGACCCTGCCGTCGAGCAAGCTCAAGACGCACATCGCTCAGATCCTCCAGCAGGAGGGCTACATCGCCGGCTGGGAGACCTCTGACGCCCGCGTCGGACAGAACCTCACGCTGACGCTGAAGTACGGTCCCAACCGTGAGCGCTCCATCGCTGGCATCAAGCGCGTCTCGAAGCCCGGTCTCCGCGTGTACGCGAAGTCGACCGAGCTCCCCACGGTCCTCGGCGGCCTTGGCGTGGCGATCCTGTCCACCTCCTCCGGTCTTCTCACCGACCGTCAGGCAGAGCAGAAGGGCGTGGGCGGAGAAGTTCTCGCCTACGTGTGGTAATTCGAAATGTCGCGTATTGGACGACTTCCCATCGACGTTCCTGCGGGCGTGACCGTTTCGGTCAACGGCCGTGAGGTCGCGGTGAAGGGCCCCAAGGGTGAGCTCACCCTCACGGTGGCCAGCCCCATCGAGGTCGCGGTCGAGGAGAACCAGGTTCTGGTCTCCCGTCCCGACGACGAGCGCGAGTCGCGGTCGCTTCACGGCCTGACCCGCACGCTCATCAACAACAACATCATCGGCGTGACCCAGGGCTACACCAAGGGTCTCGAGGTCGTCGGTACCGGTTACCGCGTGCAGCAGAAGGGCAGCTCGGTCGAGTTCGCCCTCGGCTTCTCGCACCCGGTCCTGATCGACCCGCCCGCCGGCATCACGCTCACGGTCGAGGGCACCACGAAGCTCACCGTCAGCGGGATCGACAAGCAGGCTGTCGGCGAGGCAGCTGCCAACATCCGCAAGATCCGCAAGCCCGAGCCGTACAAGGGCAAGGGTGTGCGCTACGCCGGCGAGAACGTGCGTCGCAAGGCCGGAAAGAGTGGTAAGTAACCATGGCTCTCAAGTCAAAGTCTGACGCCCGCGCGCGTCGTCACGCCCGCCTTCGCAAGAAGGTCGTCGGCACCGAGGCGCGTCCGCGTCTCGTCGTCAACCGCTCGGCCCGCCACGTCTTCGTGCAGCTGGTCGACGACAGCAAGGGTCACACCGTTGCGTCGGCTTCGACGCTCGAGACCGACCTGCGCTCGCTCGAGGGTGACAAGACCGCCAAGGCCCGCAAGGTCGGCGAGCTCCTCGCCGAGCGTGCGAAGGCTGCCGGCGTTTCCGAGGCAGTGTTCGACCGTGGCGGCAACCGCTACGCCGGTCGTGTCGCCGCCATCGCCGACGGCGCCCGCGAGGGGGGTCTGGCACTGTGAGTGACAACAAGGAGAACGAAGTGACCGAAGCGGCTGCTGCCACTTCCGAGACGGCTGCCGGCACCACGCAGGCCGAGCCGGCTCGCGACTCGCGTGACGGCCGCCGCGGCGGCCGTGGCGACCGCAACCAGGGTGGCGGTCGTGACCGCAACTCCCGTGACCGCGGCGACAACCAGTTCCTGGAGCGCGTCGTCACCATCAACCGCGTCTCGAAGGTCGTGAAGGGTGGTCGTCGCTTCAGCTTCACCGCCCTCGTGGTCGTCGGTGACGGCAACGGTCTGGTCGGTGTCGGCTACGGCAAGGCCCGCGAGGTCCCTCTGGCGATCTCGAAGGGTGTCGAAGAGGCCAAGCGCAACTTCTTCCGCGTTCCGCGCGTCGGCAGCACCATCCCGCACCCCGTGCAGGGTGAGGCGGCCGCCGGTGTGGTCCTGCTCCGTCCGGCTGCCGCCGGTACCGGTGTCATCGCCGGTGGTCCGGTCCGCGCCGTGCTCGAGTGCGCCGGTATCCACGACGTGCTGTCGAAGTCGCTCGGCTCGTCGAACACGATCAACATCGTGCACGCGACGGTCACCGCCCTGAAGCAGCTCGAGGAGCCTCGTGCGGTCGCCGCACGTCGTGGCCTCGAGTTCGACCAGGTTGCCCCTGCGCGTCTCGTGCGCGCCGAGGCAGACGCCATCGCCGCACAGAAGGTAGGTGCCTGATGGCCGCGCGACTGAAGGTCACGCAGATCAAGTCCAAGGTGAGCGAGAAGCAGAACCAGCGCGACACGCTGCGCAGCCTCGGTCTGAAGCGGATCGGTGACACCACCGTCCGCCCCGACGACGCGCAGACGCGCGGTTACGTCAAGACCGTCGCCCACCTCGTCAAGGTTGAGGAGATCGACTAATGGCCGAGAAGAACGAGGCCGTCGAGGCTGAGAAGGCCCCGAAGAAGGCTGCGGCTCCCAAGGCTGCCGCCGAGAAGAAGCCGGCTGCGAAGAAGGCTCCGGCCAAGACCGCTGCCGCCGATGCCAAGGCTGAGGGCGCTGCCAAGAAGCCTGCCGCCAAGAAGGCGACGCCGGCGAAGGATGCTCCGGCATCCCGCCCCGGCGTGCTGAAGGTGCACCACCTGCGTCCGGTCCCCGGATCCAACACCGCCAAGACTCGCGTCGGCCGTGGTGAGGGTTCCAAGGGTAAGACCGCTGGTCGTGGAACCAAGGGCACCAAGGCGCGCAACACCGTTCGCGTCGGCTTCGAGGGTGGGCAGATGCCGCTGCACATGCGCACCCCGAAGCTGCGCGGGTTCAAGAACCCGTTCCGCGTGGAGTACCAGGTCGTGAACCTGGAGAAGCTCGCGGAGCTGTACCCGAAGGGTGGCGACGTCACCGTCGGCGACCTGGTCGCCAAGGGTGCCGTTCGCAAGAACGAGAAGGTCAAGGTTCTCGGAAACGGCGACATCGCCGTGAAGCTCACCGTTTCGGTCGACAAGGTCTCGGGTTCTGCCGAGCAGAAGATCGTCGCGGCTGGCGGATCCGTCAAGTAACCGCACAGCAAGAGGGGCCGGAGATTCTCCGGCCCCTCTTGTGGTTTCACACTCCGAGACCTTGCTCTGGGGCCGCATCCGGCGGGCCTGGTATCGGTGGCGAATTCCGGGAAGCCCGGTTTGCGTTACCCTGGTCTTTCAGCCGTCCTTCGGGAATCGGCAACCTTTTCAGGAGGAACGTCCTTGTTTAGCGCCATCGCGCGGATCTTCCGCACCCCAGACCTGCGGCGGAAGATCGGTTTCACTCTCGCCATCGTCGCGATCTACCGACTCGGCTCCAACGTCCCGGCTCCGTTCGTGGACTTCCCGAACGTCGAGGAGTGTCTCGCCGCCAACGCCGGCACCGATGGGCTGCTCGGGCTGGTCAACCTGTTCTCCGGTGGTGCACTGCTGCAGCTGTCGATCTTCGCGCTCGGTGTCATGCCGTACATCACCGCGACGATCATCACGCAGCTCCTGCGCGTGGTCATCCCGCACTTCGAGGCGCTGCACAAGGAAGGACAGGCCGGTCAGGCCCGTCTGACGCAGTACACGCGTTACCTCACGATCGCCCTCGCGCTGCTGCAGTCGACGACCCTCGTCACAGTGGCGCGCAGCGGCCAGCTCTTCGGAACCACCGACCTCGCGGCCTGCCAGCAGCTTCTGACGAACGACGTGTGGTGGGCGCAGCTGCTCATCATCATGGCGATGACGGCCGGTACCGGTCTGATCATGTGGTTCGCAGAGCTCGTCACCGAGCGCGGCATCGGCAACGGCATGTCGCTGCTCATCTTCACCTCGATCGCCGCGACGTTCCCCGGCGCCATGGGTCTGATCTGGCAGACCAAGGGCTTCGAGGTCTTCCTGCTCGTGCTGCTGGTCGGGATCATCGTGATGGGGCTCGTCGTGTTCGTCGAGCAATCCCAGCGACGGATCCCCGTGCAGTACGCCAAGCGCATGGTCGGTCGACGCACCTACGGCGGCACGAACACCTACATCCCGATCAAGGTGAACATGGCGGGTGTGATCCCCGTGATCTTCGCCTCGTCGCTGCTGTACATCCCGGCCCTCATCGCGCAGTTCAACACCCCGCAGGACGGATCTACTCCGGCGGCCTGGGTGACCTGGATCACGACGAACTTCACGACCGGCAACAGCCCCGTGTACATGGCGGCCTACTTCCTGCTGATCATCGGGTTCACCTACTTCTACGTGGCGATCACCTTCAACCCGGTCGAGGTCGCCGACAACATGAAGAAGTACGGCGGGTTCATCCCCGGCATCCGTGCGGGGCGTCCGACGGCCGAGTACCTCGACTACGTGCTCACCCGCATCACGCTCCCCGGCTCCCTCTACCTCGGTCTGATCGCGCTCATCCCGCTCATCGCCCTGGCCACCGTCGGCGCCAACCAGAACTTCCCGTTCGGCGGCGCCTCGATCCTCATCATCGTCGGTGTGGGTCTCGAGACGGTCAAGCAGATCGATGCGCAGCTGCAGCAGCGACACTACGAAGGGCTCCTCCGATGACAGCTTCCGCACGTCTTCTCATCGTCGGCCCGCAGGGCTCGGGCAAAGGCACGCAGGGCGTGCGGATCGCCGAGTCCTACGGCATCCCGGTCGTGTCGACCGGCGACATCTTCCGCGCGAACATCAAGGAGGGAACGCCGCTCGGCCAGCAGGTCACGGCGATCCTCGACAAGGGTGACCTCGTTCCGGATGAGCTGACCAGCGAGATCGTGCGCGACCGTCTGTCGCAGGAGGACGCCGCGCAGGGTTTCCTCCTCGACGGCTACCCGCGCAACACCGCACAGGTCGACCACCTCGAGTCGTTCCTCTCCGAACGGGGCGAGGCGCTCGACGCCGTCATCCTCCTCGACGTGCCCCGCGAGGAGAGCCTGGAGCGTCTGACGCTCCGTGCGACCGAGCAGGGACGCTCCGACGACACCCCCGAGGCCATCGGTCACCGTCTCGACATCTACGAGAACGAGACCGCCCCGATCCTTGAGGTCTACGGCGCCAAGGGCATCGTCGACCGCATCGACGGCGTCGGCTCGCTCGACGAGATCACCGAGCGCATCGCACAGGCTCTGGCCGCGCGCGGCCTGCGTCCCGCGGTCTCCACCTCCTGAGATGTTCCGCCGGTCGATCTACAAGACCCCGGCTCAGTTGCGGGCCATGGTGGAGCCCGGGCTGATCACGGCAGCGGCACTGGACGCCGTCCGCCCGCTGATCAAGGCCGGGGTCACCACCCTCGAACTCGACACCGTGGCGAACCGCACCATCCTCGCCCGCGGCGCCGAGTCGAATTTCCAGCTGGTGCGCGGCTACCACCACACGACCTGCATCTCGGTGAACGAGCAGGTCGTGCACGGGATCCCGGGGGAGCGGGTGCTCCAGCCGGGAGACATCGTGTCGGTCGACTGCGGTGCGCAGTTCCGCGGGTGGAACGGCGACAGCGCCATCACGGTCGTCGTGCCCGACCCGGAGCGCCCGGAGCTCGTCGCCCAGCGCGAAGAGCTCTCCCGCGTCACCGAGGGGTCGATGTGGGCCGGGATCGCCGCCATGGCCTCGGTCTCGTCCATCGACGAGATCGGTGCGGCCATCCAGGACTACATCGAGGCTCAGGGGCCCTCAGCGGTCTCGGGCGAGCCCTACGGCATCCTGCGCGAGTACGTGGGTCACGGCATCGGTCGCAAGATGCACGAGGCCCCCAGCGTCTTCAACTACCGCACGCCCGACCGTGGCGAAGACCTGAAGCCCGGTCTGGTGCTCGCGATCGAGCCCATGGTCACCGCCGGCGGAGATGCCACCTTCATCGAGGAGGACGACTGGACCGTCACGACGGTGGACGGTACGGACGGCTCCCATTGGGAACATAGCGTCGCCCTGCATGATGGGGGTATCTGGGTGCTCACCGCGCCCGATGGAGGAAGAGCCGGACTCGCCCCGTTCGGGGTAGAGCCTCGAGAGATCGGAAAGTAATGGCAGCGGCGAAGAGCAACACCAACTGGTTCGCGATCGGCGTCTCGATCGCCGTCGTCGTGGTGCTGGTGGCGATCGGCGGTCTCGTGGTGTTCCTCAACAACCAGGCCACCGCGCCCGGTGCGACGCCCAAGGCCAACGACACGTTCAACTCCGAGACCGGGGCGATCTCGTTCGGGGACGGCGAAGACACGATCGCGGTGTTCGTCGACTTCCAGTGCCCGGTCTGCAAGACCTTCGAGGACCAGTTCGGTGGACAGCTGGAGGCTGCGGCCGCCGACGGTCGTATCACCCTCGAGTACCACCCCATCGCGATCCTCGACCGGTTCTCGCAGGGGACCGAGTACTCGTCGCGCTCGGCCGGTGCCGCGGTGTGCGTCGCGGAGTCGAACCCGGAGCTGTACCTCGACTTCGCCAAGACACTGTTCGAGAACCAGCCTGCGGAGAACACCTCGGGTCTCACCAACGACCAGCTCGCGGGCTTCGCGACGCAGGTCGGCGCAGACGACGCCGTGTCGTGCATCACCGATGAGACGTACCGCAAGTTCGGAGCAGCCCAGGCGAAGTCGCACGAGATCGCGGGAACGCCGACGGTCGAGATCAACGGAACGCGCCTCAACCTGCAGGACCAGGCCGACCTCAAGAAGTTCACCGACCTGATCAGCTGAGCCCGCTGCTCGTCCGCCGCACGCGGTCGAGTTGCCCGATGGCTCCGGAGCGTCTAACATAGATCTTTGGTGCTTTGTGCCTTGATTCGGCGTGTCCGTCGGCGCAGTACCGCAATCCCATCACCCACCGCAGATCGACCGATCTGCAGAAGCGTCAGCGAGGCTATGGCTAAGAAAGACGGTGTCATCGAGATCGAGGGCGTGATCTCCGAGGCTCTGCCCAACGCGATGTTCCGCGTTGAGCTCAGCAACGGACACAAGGTCCTTGCAACGATCTCCGGCAAGATGCGGCAGAACTACATCCGCATCATCCCCGAGGACCGCGTGGTCGTGGAGCTCAGCCCCTACGACCTCACCCGCGGCCGTATCGTCTACCGCTACCGCTGATCGGTCGAGAAGTAACGGCCTGCCCCTGCCGGGGGCGGTACGAAGACAGCGAACAGGAAACATCATGAAGGTCAACCCCAGCGTCAAGCCCATCTGCGATCACTGCAAGGTGATCCGCCGTCACGGCCGCGTCATGGTGATCTGCAAGAGCAACCCGCGTCACAAGCAGCGCCAGGGCTGAGTCCCTGGCGGGCCCGCCGGTCTGATCGACGGGCCCGCGCTGTGCGGTATCGCTCACGCACATCTCACAACTGAATACACAACGGCAGGATCAGAACCCGCGCATGCGGGGGACACCTCGGGGCGGAGGCCCGGGCACCGATCCTGTTCCACACCTCCACAACACCCAGGAGAACCGCATGGCACGTCTTGCCGGCGTTGACATCCCGCGCGACAAGCGCGTGGTGATCGCCCTTACCTACATCTACGGCGTCGGCCGTACCCGCTCGGTCGAGATCCTCAAGGCGACGGACATCGACGAGAGCATCCGCGTGAAGGACCTCAGCGACGACCAGCTGATCGCCCTCCGCGACCACATCGAAGGCAACTACAAGGTGGAGGGTGACCTGCGCCGCGAGGTTGCAGCAGACATCCGCCGCAAGGTCGAGATCGGCTCCTACGAGGGCATCCGCCACCGTCGTGGTCTCCCGGTCCGTGGTCAGCGCACCAAGACCAACGCCCGTACCCGCAAGGGCCCGAAGCGCACCGTCGCAGGCAAGAAGAAGGCCCGCTAAGCGCGGCCCCAGGGACTAGGAGAACACTTTCATGGCTGCACCCAAGGCCGCCGCGCGCAAGCCGCGCCGCAAGGAAAAGAAGAACATCGCGCTGGGCCAGGCCCACATCAAGTCGACGTTCAACAACACGATCGTCTCGATCACCGACCCGTCCGGCGCCGTCATCGCCTGGGCATCGTCGGGTGGCGTGGGCTTCAAGGGCTCCCGCAAGTCGACCCCGTACGCCGCCGGCATGGCTGCCGAGTCCGCTGCCCGTCAGGCTGCGGAGCACGGCGTCAAGAAGGTCGACGTCCTCGTGAAGGGTCCGGGCTCCGGCCGCGAGACCGCGATCCGCTCGCTCCAGGCCGCAGGCCTCGAGGTCGGCTCGATCCAGGACGTCACCCCGCAGGCACACAACGGCTGCCGTCCGCCGAAGCGTCGCCGCGTCTGATTCGCGTGTCGAGCCGCTCGGTCCCTTCGCGGTCTGAGCGGCTCGACGCCCGCGTGCGGGCATCGACTTCCACAACTCAAAACCTCACCCCACCACATGTCATATAGCGGGCATGTGATCGAAAGGAACACAGAGTGCTTATTGCACAGCGTCCCACACTGACCGAGGAAAAGATCGTCGAGAACCGTAGCCGGTTCATCATCGAGCCTCTGGAGCCCGGCTTCGGTTACACGATCGGCAACGCGCTGCGCCGCAGCCTGCTGTCGTCGATCCCCGGTGCTGCTGTCACCAGCGTTCGCATCGACGGCGTGCTGCACGAGTTCAGCACCATCCCCGGCGTGAAGGAGGATGTCACCGAGATCATCCTCAACATCAAGCAGCTCGTCGTCTCGTCGGAGCGCGATGAGCCCATCACCGCGTACCTGCGCAAGACCGGTGCGGGCGAAGTCACCGCCGCTGACATCTCGGCTCCGGCCGGTGTCGAGGTGCAGAACCCCGAGCTCGTCATCGCGACGTTGAACGACACCGCGAAGTTCGAGCTCGAGCTCACCATCGAGCGTGGCCGTGGCTACGTCTCGGCGACGCAGAACCGCAACGAGTACGCCGAGGCCGGTCAGATCCCGATCGACTCGATCTACTCGCCGGTCCTCAAGGTCAGCTACCGCGTCGACGCGACCCGTGCCGGGGAGCGCACCGACTTCGACAAGCTCGTCCTGGATGTCGAGACCAAGTCGGCGATCAGCCCCCGCGACGCCGTCGCTTCGGCTGCGAAGACGCTCACCGAGCTGTTCGGTCTCGCCCGCGAGCTGAACGTCGAGGCCGAGGGCATCGAGATCGGCCCGGCGCCGGTGGAGGCAGTGAACTCCAGCGAGCTGTCGATGCCGATCGAGGACCTCGACCTGTCGGTCCGCTCGTACAACTGCCTGAAGCGTGAGGGCATCAACACCGTTTCCGAGCTCGTCGCCCTGTCGGAGACGCAGCTCATGAACATCCGCAATTTCGGCCAGAAGTCGGTCGACGAGGTGCGCGACAAGCTCATCTCGCTCGGTCTGTCGCTCAAGGATTCGGTGCCCGGTTTCGACGGCGCCCACTTCTACGGCGGCAGCGAAGACGAGTCCTTCTGATACCCGACCTTTCTGACCAGGAGTTAGACGATTATGCCCAAGCCCACTAAGGGTCCCCGCCTCGGAGGCGGCCCCGCCCACGAGCGCCTGATGCTTGCCAACCTCGCGGCGGCGCTCTACACCCACAAGTCGATCAAGACGACCGAGACCAAGGCCAAGCGCCTTCGTCCGCTCGCCGAGCGACTGATCACGTTCGCCAAGCGTGGCGACCTGCACGCGCGTCGTCGCGTGCTCTCGGTCATCGGTGACAAGGAAGTCGTGCACGTCCTGTTCTCCGAGATCGCGCCGCTCGTCGCGGACCGTGAGGGTGGCTACACCCGCATCACGAAGGTCGGCAACCGCAAGGGCGACAACGCTCCGATGGCCGTGATCGAGCTCGTCCTCGAGCCCGTCACCCCGAAGGCGAAGTCGACCAAGAAGGCTGCTGCTCCGAAGGCCGAGAAGGCCGAGAAGCCGGCTGAGGCCGTCGAGGAGGCTCCCGCTGAGGAGGCTCCCGCCGACGAGACCGTCGAGGCCGGCGCCGAGTCGCAGGCCGAAGGCGAAGCCGCTGAGGCTGCTGCCGAGGACGCTGTCGAGAAGAAGTCCGAGTAAGCACTCGCTCATGAAGAAGCCCGCCGCCCTTTCGGGGTGGCGGGCTTCTTCGTGTTCCGGGCGACGTCGTCAGCGCGCGCGCAGATCCTTGCGCAGGATCTTCCCCGAGCTCGATTTGGGGATCACATCGATGAACTCCACCTGCCGGACTTTCTCGTGCGGTGCCACGTGTGCGGCCACGTGCGCCATGACCGACTCCGCATCGAGGTCGGCGCTCGGCTGACGGACGACGAACGCCTTCGGCACCTCCTGCCCGTCTTCATCGAAGGCACCGATGACGGCCGCATCGGCGATGGCGGGGTGCTCGAGCAGCACGGCTTCCAGCACGGCGGGTGCCACCTGATAGCCCTTGTACTTGATGAGCTCCTTGAGCCGGTCGACGATCCGGTAGATGCCGTCGTGCGTGACAGTCGCGACATCGCCGGTGTGCAACCAACCATCGGCGTCGAGCATCTCCGCCGTGGCATCCGGGCGATTGAGGTACCCGACCATCACCTGGGGGCCGCGCACCCACAGCTCACCGGGCTCGCTCGTTCCCGAGTCGGGCACCGTGACGTCCTCGCCCGACTCGGGGTCGACGAGGCGTGCTTCCGTGTTCGGAACGAGGGGACCGATGCTCGAGCGGTCGATGTCGGTGCGTGTCTCGGAGGTGAGGTTCACCGCGGGACTGGTCTCGGTCATGCCGTAGCCCTGGGTGACGATACAGCCCAGCCGGTTGGCCACCGCCGAGGCCAGTGCTCCGTCGAGAGGGGCGGCGCCGGAGAAGACGACCTTCACGGAGGAGAGGTCGTACTGGTCGATGATCGGGTGCTTCGCAAGGGCGACCGCGATCGGGGGAGCGACGAACACCCACGTGGTGCGGTGCTCGGCGATGATGCGCAGGAACTCGGGAAGGTCGAACTTCGGCATCGTGACGAGTCCGGCGCGCTGTCGCAGCGCGAAGTTCAGCAGCACCGTCATGCCGTAGATGTGGAAGAAGGGCAGGACGGCGAGCACCCGGTCGCTCGCATCGACGCCGAGCACCGGGCCGCACTGCGACACGTTCGCGACCAGGTTGCGGTGCGTGAGCATCACGCCCTTCGGGCGTCCGGTCGTTCCCGAGGAGTAGGGGAGCACGGCGAGGTGGGTGGACGGGTCGAAGGACACAGCCGGTGCCGGGTGCCCTTCGCCGAGGAGTGCAGCGAGCGATGGGTGTCCGTCCGCGCCGTCGAGCACGATCACATGATCGGCGTCGAAGCCGAGCTTCTCGGCAGCGGCCTGAGCTCCGGGGAGGAGCGGGGAGACCGTCACGACCCAGGTCGCGCCGGCATCTGTGAGCTGATTCGCGATCTCCTCCGCCGTGTAGAGGGAGTTGATCGTGGTGGCCGTCGCCCCCGCGCGGAGGATGCCGTGGAACACGGTCGCGAAAGCGGGGACGTTGGGGCAGAGCACCCCGACCGTCGTGCCGACTCCCACCCCACGCGCCGCGAGAGCGCCGGCGAACAGATCGATCTGCCCGACGAGTTGACGATAGGTCGTGGTCGCGCCGCTCACGCCGTCGACGAGCGCGACGGTGTCGAGTTCGGCGTCGGTGAGGTCGCCGAAGAGGAACTGGTGGATGGAGACCTCGGGGATCTCCACATCGGGATAGGTACTGCGAACCATGAGATCTCCTTCGATCCGGGCAGGCTGACGACGTCGTCGGATGCGATCCAGTGTCGCACACAATGGCACTGCGTCCCAGGGGAATGGCGTACGTCCGAGAGTCAGACGGCGGCGCGATACCGGGTGCTCGGGCGGCCCTTGGTCGAGTAGTCGAGGGAGCGCGTCGCACTGCCGGACGCGGCGAGGTGCTCGAGGTAGCGGCGGGCACTGACGCGCGAGATGTCGAGGTCTTCGCCGATCTCGGTCGCCGACGCATCGGGGCGGGCGACGAGGGCGGCGGAGACCCGGTCGAGCGTCTCCGCGCTGAGGCCCTTGGGCAGGCCGAGCCGCTGTCGGAAGGCGATGATGGCATCCGCCGCCTCCACGCGGCGGACCACGTCGTGCAGCTCGGTGTGATCGCGCAGCAGGAGCGTCGCGCCGATGCCACCGGTGCCCGCATCGCTTCCGGTGCTCCGGGCGACGAGCACGTGCGACCCCACGATCACCGGCCGTCCGGCCGACTCGCCCTCTCGGAGCACGGTCGTGAGCTCCTCGCCGAGCGCGTCGGCGGCGGGCTCACCGTCGAGGTCAGCCGCGTCTCGGCCCAGGAAGCGGGCGGCGGCGTCGTTCACGAGCGTGATCCGTCCGCCGTCGTCCACCGTGATGACCCCTTCGCTGAGACCGTGCAACGTCGTCTCCTGGTTCTTGACGAGGGCGGCGATCTGATGCGGCTCGAGACGGTAGATGCGCCGACGGATGATCGAGGTCACCCACGCGGATCCGAACACTCCGAGCACCGCGGCGGCCAGCATGGCGGAGATCAACCACACCAGGTTGGACGAGAACTCCTCGCTGAGCTCCGACTCGAGGATGCCGACGGACGCGGTGCCGATCACGTCGCCCTCGTCGTCGCGGATGGGCACCTTGACCCGCCAGGAGGTGCCCAGCGTGCCGGTCTGCGTGCCGACGTAGATCTCGCCCGAGAGCGGGATCGACGGGTCGGTGGAGACCTTCTCGCCGATGCGGTCGGGGTTCGGGTGGGAATAGCGGATGCCCTCTTCGTTGGCGACGACGACGTAGGCGAGATCGGATGCCTCGCGGATGACCTCGGCGATCGGCTGGATCACGGCGGACGGCTCGACGTCGTCGAAGGCCGCGTGCACCGTGGGGAGGGCGGCGACCGATTGCGCGACGGCCTGCATCCGATCCTTGTAGGCCTCGCGGAGCGCCTGTTCCTGGAACGCTCCAGCCACGATGCCGGTCGCCAGGGTCACCAGGAACACGATCAGCGCTTGCAGCACGAGCAACTGCACGCGGAGCGTCATCTTCGAGGCCACGTGCTCATTCTGGCCTCTCCACGAGTGGGGCGCGAGCGGGGTCGGGAGCCGCTCGCGACCAATAGTTCCGAAACTCCGACCAATGGTTTCCGAAGCTGGAGCACCGGTACTCCGACCTCCATGGTGGATCCACAGCATCACGAACGCTCAAGGAGGAGCGCACATGAAGAACGCACGCATCGGAACGTGGACCGCCCTGGCCGCGGTGGCCGCACTCACACTCACCTCGTGCGCCGGAGGCAGCGCAGCGACCGACGACGCGGGAGGGGAAGCGGAGGTCGCCGCGATCACCGACGTGTCGATCGTCGTGCCGGCGGACCCCGGTGGTGGATGGGATCAGACCGGACGTGCCCTCTCGCAGGTGCTCACCCAGGACGACCTCGTGACCTCCGCTCCCGTGACCAACGTCGGCGGTGCGGGCGGCACCGTCGGCCTCGCGCAGCTCGCGAACGAGAAGGACCCGAACACGCTGATGGTGATGGGGCTGGTCATGGTCGGCGCGGTCGAGACCAACGCCTCGGCGGTGCGGATCGAGGACACCACCCCGATCGCCCGGCTCACCGACGAGCCGCTCGTCGTGGTGGTGCCGGCCGACTCGAAGTACGACACCCTGGAAGACCTCGTGGACGACATCGTCGACAACGGCCAGTCCGTCACGATCACGGGCGGCTCCGCGGGCGGCGCCGACCACATCCTCGCCGGACTCATGCTCGAGGAGGCCGGGCTCGATGGCGCCGAGATCGCGGAGAAGCTCAACTACACTCCGAACTCCGGCGGCGGGGAGGCCGTTCCGCTCCTCATCGGCGGCAAGGTCGCTGCGGGCATCTCGGGGGTGGGCGAGTTCGCCCAGCACGTCGAGAGCGGCGCGCTCAAGGCCCTGGCGGTGTCCAGCGACGAGCCGGTGTCGCAGCTTCCCGATGTACCGACCATCACAGAAGAGGGCTACGACGTGGTGCTCACCAACTGGCGCGGGGTGATCGCTCCCGGCGGCATCTCCGACGGCGAGAAGGACGAGCTCGTGCGGGTGATCACCGAACTGCACGAGTCCGAAGCCTGGACGGAGCAGCTCGAGACCAAGGGCTGGACCGACGCGTTCCTGGTGGGCGAGGAGTTCGACGAGTTCCTCACGGGGAACATCGAAGAGGTCACCGCGACGCTGAAGAACATCGGTCTGGTGCAGTGACATGACGGTCCCCGCATCGTCGGGGACAGGGGAGCAGGGGGTGCGGGTCGACCACGGCGGTCGGCCCGCACGCCGCTCTCCCTCCGTCCCCGTCGGCGAACTCGTGTTCGCCGGAATCATGGTCGCGCTCGGTGTCTTCGCCGTCGTCGGCATCTTCCTGATCCATGTCCCCGTCGGCATGAAGGCCGGCCCCACGGTCTTCCCGATCTTCGTCTCCGTGATCCTGCTCGCCTCCGCGGTCGCTGTGCTCGTCGGCGTGCTGCGCGGGGAGCGCGGCGGTGCCGAGGAGGCGGAAGACATCGATGAGAGTCTGCCCACCGACTGGGTCACCCTCGCCAAGCTGGCCGGCCTCGTCGTCGCGCACCTGCTCCTGATCGAACCCCTCGGCTGGGCACCCGCTGCAGCCCTGCTGTTCGGCGGGGTGGCGTGGTCGCTCGCCGCCAAGCGGTGGTGGATGGCGTTCCTCGTCGGCATCGTCGTGGCGCTCGTGATCCAGGTCGTCTTCGGCGGTCTGCTCGGTCTGTCGCTGCCGTGGGGACCGGCCCTCGGCTGGCTCGGAAGGATGTTCTGATGGACAGCTGGACTCTGCTCCTGGAGGGCTTCGCGACCGCGCTGCAGCCCGAATACCTCGCGTTCGCCTTCCTCGGAGTCTTCGTGGGCACCGCGGTCGGCGTGCTCCCCGGTATCGGCCCCGCCATGACGGTGGCGCTGCTGCTGCCCCTCACCTACACGCTCGACCCCGCCGCCGCGTTGATCACCTTCGCGGGCATCTACTACGGCGGCATGTACGGCGGCTCGACCACGAGCATCCTCCTGAACACCCCGGGGGAGTCGGCCTCGATCGTCACGGCCATCGAGGGCAACAAGATGGCCAGGATGGGACGCGGTGCCGCCGCCCTCGCCACCGCCGCCATCGGATCGTTCATCGCCGGCACGCTGGCGACCCTCGGGCTGACCCTCCTCGCTCCGCTGCTCGCGCAGTTCGCGGTGAACCTCGGACCCGCCGACTACGTCGCCCTCATCGTGATCGCGTTCATCACGGTCGGTGCGCTGATCGGCAGCTCGATCTCGCGCGGCATGCTCTCGCTCGGCGTCGGCCTGTTCCTCGGGCTCGTCGGCACCGACTGGCTCTCCGGTCAGCAGCGCTACACGCTGGGCCTGCCCGCGCTCTCCGACGGCGTCGACATCGTGTTGGTCGCGGTCGGGCTGTTCGCGGTCGGTGAGACGTTCTACATCGCGGCCCGACTGCGACACGGCGGCATCGACGTGATCCCGGTCACCCGTGGGTGGCGGTCCTGGATGACGAAGTCCGATTGGCGCAGGTCCTGGAGGCCCTGGCTGCGGGGCACCGCGATCGGGTTCCCGATCGGGACGATCCCCGCCGGTGGCGCGGACGTGGCCACGTTCCTGTCCTACGCGACGGAGCGGAAGCTGTCGAAGCACAAGGACGAGTTCGGGCGCGGCGCGATCGAGGGGGTCGCCGGGCCCGAGTCGGCCAACAACGCCGCCGCGGCCGGTGTGCTGGTGCCTCTGCTCACCCTGGGCCTGCCGACCACGGCGACCGCGGCGATCATCCTCACCGCGTTCCAGTCCTACGGCATCCAGCCGGGGCCGCTGCTGTTCGAGAGCCAGTCGAATCTGGTGTGGGCGCTCATCGCGAGCCTCTACATCGGCAATGTCATCCTGATCGTGCTCAACCTTCCGCTCGTGGGCATGTGGGTGAAGCTGCTGCAGATCCCGCGGCCGTACCTGTACGCGGGCATCCTGCTGTTCGCGGTGTTCGGTGCGTATGCGCTGCACAGCTCACCGTCGGACATCGTGATCCTGCTGATCGTCGGCATCCTCGGTTACTTCATGCGCAGATACGGATACCCCGTCGCGCCGCTCGTGGTCGGGATGATCCTCGGACCGATGGCGGAGGAGCAGCTGCGCAAGGCACTGCAGCTGAGCCAGGGCGACCTGAGCACGCTGGTCATGCAGCCGTTCGCCGCCATCGCCTACGGGGTGCTCGCACTGCTGATCGTCGGGGGCCTGTGGCTGCGACGCCGTCAGCGCCGGTACGAGCAGGCCCTGACCGAGTCGATCGCCGTGCCGATCAAGGCCGACTCCGAGGTCTGATCCGGGAGCGGATTCGAGCGGACAGGAGGCCGCGAGTAGGCTGATCCGGTGAATGATGCCCAGGCTCCCGCACGAGGGCCTCGTGCCTACACGGCGTTCATCGGGATCGGCCTTCTCGCAGGCCTCCTCTCCGGTCTCTTCGGCGTGGGAGGCGGCACGGTCATCGTCCCGCTGCTGGTGCTCCTGCTGCACTTCGATCAGCGCCTTGCAGCCGGCACCTCGCTCGCTGCGATCGTGCCGACCGCCGGCGTGGGAGTGATCTCGTACGCGACGACCGGATCGGTGGCCTGGATCCCTGCGATCATCCTCGCCGCAGGTGCCGTGGTGGGGGCGCAGATCGGCACACGACTGCTGCCGCGCATCTCGCAGACCGCCCTGCGCTGGGGCTTCGTCGGCTTCCTCGTCGTCGTGATCGTCAGCCTCTTCCTCGTGATCCCGTCGCGCGATGCCGTGTTCGAACTCTCCTGGCTGAGCGGCCTCGCCCTCGTCGGAGTCGGCGTCGGCACCGGTATCCTCGCCGGGCTGATCGGCGTCGGCGGCGGAGTGATCGTCGTCCCCGTGCTGATGCTGGCCTTCGGCACGAGCGACCTGGTCGCCAAGGGCACCTCGCTGCTCATGATGATCCCGACGGCGATCTCGGGCACCGTGGGGAACTTCCGCAACCGCAACGTCGATCTGCTCGCGGCGCTGCTCATCGGCGTCTCCGCCTGCACGACGACAGCTCTCGGCGCGTGGCTGGCCACCATCGTCGACCCCACCCTGGGCAACATGCTGTTCGCGGCATATCTGGTCGTGATCGCGGTGCAGATGGCCATCAAGGCGATCAAGGGTCGTAAGCGCGCCTGAGCCCCGCGTGGATGAAAGGATCTTCATCCACGGCTCATCTGCGCATCATCATCGACGGGCATCATTGGGGACATGACCACCCCACGACGCCTTCTCGCCACCGGCGCGCTGATCGCGATCCCGGTCGCCTTCGCGGTCGGAAGCGTCGTGCTGGCGCAGATGCCGCCGTCACCGCAGATCCCCTCCGAGCCCGTCACGGTGCAGCTGGCACCGCCGGCGCCGAGCGAGGAACCGGCACCCGCACCAGCTCCGGTCGTACCGGCTCCCGCACCTGCCCCACCCCCTGCTCCGGCCCCTGCTCCCGCGCCACCAGCGCCGCCCGCAGGTGACGACGATGACGACGACGGCGGCGACGATGACTGATGCGCCCACGCTGCCCCTCGACCTCGAGGGCGCCGGCTCCGCGGCGCCGCGGAATGCGCGAGCGATCCCCCACGTCTCCGCATCGACCGGTGCGCCGCTGCGCACGCTGCGCCGCCGCACCCTGCCCGCGCGCTGGCGGATCACCCTGTGGATCATCCTCAGCACCGCGATCACGCTGCTCGCGGTCGGCATGATCGGTCGGAGCATCTTCCTCGCGGGTGTCGAGCAGTCCGCCAATGCGGAGATCGAGCAGGAGGCCGCGGAGTTCGCCCGTTTCGCGGAGGACGCCGCGGTCAGCGGCCACACCACCCCGGAGGAACTGGTCAGCGAGTACGTCGCCCGGCAGTCCGTGCACGAGAACGAGGTCGTCGTCGCGTCGGTCGGCGGCGAGGTGATCGCCGTCGCGAACGGACGGGTGGAGGCGACGGATCCTGCCGCGCTCTCCGCCGTGCCAGGGGGAGAAGCGCTCGTGACCGGTCTGCTCGGCCAGTCGGCGTCCTCCGGTGCGATGGAGGCGCCGGACGCGGGGCCCCTGCGCTGGGGGAGGCTGGAATTCACCGCAGGCGACCGCGCCGGTGCCGTCCTGATCGTGCAGTACACGCAGGAAGCGCGATCCCAGGTCGATGCCGGGTTCACCACGATCGCGTGGGTCGCATTGATCGGCATCGTGCTCAGCTCAGGCGTCGCCTGGCTCGTGGCCGGCCAGATCCTCGCCCCCGTGCGTGAGGTCTACCGCGTCGCCCGCGACATCGGCGAGCACGATCTCTCCGCGCGGGTGCCGGTCGACGGGACAGATGACATCGCCGCCGTGGCAACCACCTTCAACCAGATGCTCGACCGCCTCGAAGCCGTGCACGCCACGCAGCAGCGGTTCGTCGACGACGCCGGGCACGAGCTGCGCACGCCGATCACGATCGTCCGCGGGCAGCTGGAGCTCTTGAGCGAGGAGCCGGAGGAGCGGGCGGCGACCCTGCGACTCGTGAGCGACGAGCTCGACCGGATGAGCCGCATCGTCACCGACCTGCTCGTCCTCGCCCGTGCCGAGCAGCCCGACTTCGTGCGCGTCGCCGACTGCGACGTCGCCGCCCTCACCCTCGACATCGAGGCCAAGGCGCAGAACCTCGGTGATCGCCGCTGGCAGCTCATGGAAGTGGCGGAAGGCACAGCGCCTCTCGACCCGCAGCGGGTCACCCAGGCCGTGCTGCAACTCGCGGCGAACGCGGTGCAGGTCACGGAGCAGGGTGACCGCATCCTGATCGGCTCGCGCTTCGACGGCGAGCGCGGCGAACGCCGACTGCGGCTGTGGGTGCGCGACAGCGGCCCCGGGGTCGCAGCGGCTGACGCCGAGCGCATCTTCGAGCGTTTCGCCCGCGGAGACAGCTCCGGCGCACGCCGCGGTTCGGGCCTCGGACTCGCGATCGTGCGGGCGATCACCGACGGGCACGACGGCTCAGCCTGGGTCGACAGCGTCTTCGGGGAAGGGGCCACTTTCGGCATCGACCTCCCCGCCCCGACCACCGTGCGGCCACAGTCCGCATCAGAGAGGAGCGAGTGAGATGCGCAGCATCCTGATCGCCGAAGACGACCCGCACATCACCTCGTTCGTGCGGCGGGGTCTGCGCGCAGCCGGCTACGAGACAGCCGAGGCCGCTGACGGACACACCGCCCTGCTGATGGCGCGCAGCGGTACGTTCGACCTGGTGCTGCTGGACATCGGGCTCGGGGGCATGGACGGATTCGACGTGCTCGCCAACCTTCGTGGCGAGGGCGTCGCGACGCCGGTGATCATCCTCACCGCCCGCGATTCTGTCATCGACACCGTGCGCGGCCTGGAGAGCGGGGCCAACGACTACGTCACCAAGCCGTTCCAGTTCGCTGAACTCATCGCACGTGTGCGGTTGCGGATCGGCGACGGCGAGGGGCGGACTGCCGGTCCGGTGCTCACTCACGGCGATGTGCGGGTCGATGTGCGGGCCCGTACCGTCACGGTCGACGGAGACATGCGCGAACTCACCTCGCGTGAGTTCGCGCTGCTCGAGGTGTTCCTGCAGAACGCCGGTCAGGTGCTGTCGCGCGACCAGCTGATCGGTCACGTCTGGGGGATGGACTTCGATCCGGCCTCCAATGTGGTCGACGTGTACGTGCGGGCGCTGCGCGGCAAGATCGGCGTCGACCGCATCGAGACCGTGCGCGGGGCGGGATACCGGTTCCGATGAACACTCGTTCCGAGAACACGTCACCCGTGGGGGAGGCGGTGGTCGAGCGGGCACGCTTCGCGACCATGCCGCCCGAGCGCCGACCGCTGCCCGTCGAACGCCGATCCGTGCGCCGGCGGCTCGGGCGCGCGGGTGCGCTCCGAGCGGTCGCGCTCGGGCTCGTGCTGACGGCCGGGGGCGCGATGCTCCTGGCCGCGCTGACCCGATCGCCGGGGAGCGGCGCGCCCACCCTGCCGATCGCGGTGACGCTCGCGGTCTTCCTGCTCGCCGTATGGGCATGGACCTCGACGCGTCTGGACGACACACTCGTCGCCTTCCTCGCCGCGATCGCCCTCATCGTCACCGGGGTACTGCCGGCACGCGACTTCTTCGCCTCGCTCGGCGACGAGACGATCTGGCTGCTCATCGGGGCGTTCGTGATCGCCTCCGCGGTGGCCACCTCGGGGCTGGCACTGCGTGGCGCCGCCCACCTGCTGCGATTCGCGCGGGGTCCACGGAGCCTGTTCCACCTCATGACGGTCGCGCTCACGCTCACCGCTTTCGCCGTGCCGGCGACGTCAGGGCGGGCGGCGCTCGCCGTCCCCGTGCATACCGCGGTCGCCACCGCGCTTCCCGGACGCGACAGGGTGATCCGTGCGCTGGCGCTCCTGATGCCGACCGTGGTGCTGCTGTCGGCTGTCGGCTCGCTGCTCGGGGCCGGAGCACACATCGTCACGGACCAGCTGCTGCGCGCCGCAGGGGAGGAGGGCTTCACGTTCTCGAGCTGGCTCTGGCTCGGACTGCCGCTCGCCGTGGTGTCGTCGCACCTGGCGTGCGAGATCATCCTCTGGCGCTTCACCCGGAGCGAAGACCGCACCACACGTCTTCGACTGAGCACTGCGGAGATCGGCCGCTCCGCGTCGACGGCCGTGACCGGGCCGCTCAGCACCCTGGAGCGACGAGCCGCCCTGCTGCTGGGGGCGGTGATCCTGCTCTGGGCCACCGAGCCGCTGCACCATCTGTCGCCCGCCCTGGTCGCGCTCCTCGGGGCCGTCGCCGCCGTGACGCCGGGGATCGGCTGCCTGACGTTCCCCGCCGCGATCAAGCGCGTGCC
This sequence comes from Microbacterium sp. WHRI 7836, assembly GCF_040223885.2. Lineage (NCBI taxonomy): Bacteria > Bacillati > Actinomycetota > Actinomycetes > Micrococcales > Microbacteriaceae > Microbacterium > Microbacterium sp. WHRI 7836. The sequence goes on along the minus strand of NZ_CP168171.1, from coordinate 2,912,516 downwards.
GTGGTCGCTGCTGCTGTTCCTCGCGGCCACCCTCGCGCTGGCGTCCGCGCTCACCACCACGGGCGCTGCCGCGTGGCTGAGCTCGTCCGCGCTCGCACCGCTGCGTGGACTCGGCGCTGCAGGGGCCGTGGCCTTCGTGCTCGTCGTCATCGCGATCTCGACGGCGGCGCATCTGCTGATCCCCTCGCGGTCGGCCCGTTCCGCGGCGATCATCCCCGTCGTGGTCGCGCTCGCTCCCGCCCTCGGCGTCTCACCGATGGCTGCAGCCTTCGCCTCGACAGCGGCTGCCGGCTTCTGCCACACGCTTCCCAGTTCGGCGAAACCCGTCGCGATGTTCGCTGACCCCGACATCGTCAGCGGTGGTTTCAGTCCGCTGGATCTGCGTCGACTCTCGGTGGTACTGGCTCCCGCGATGTTCGTGCTCGTCGCGGTGTTCGCCCTCTGGGTATGGCCGTCGATGGGGCTGCCTCTGTTGCTCTGACCCGCAGCGTCCCGTTCACCCACCCGCTTCACTCCGCGTGCGCCGCCGGTGCACCGGTGCTCGTCGTGCCCGCACACCGGGCGCTCGTCGCCCGTTCGGGCGCAGAAGGAGGAATCGTGTCCATCCACATCCCGCAGCGCATCCTGGTCGCACCCAGCGGATTCAAGGAGAGCCTGAGCGCCGAGGCCGTCGCGCAGGCGATCGCCGCCGGTGTGCGTCGGGTCATCCCCGGCGTGCAGGTGGACGAGTATCCGGTGCCGGACGGCGGGGAGGGCACGGCAGCCGCGCTCGCCGCGGCGACGGGCGGCGAACTCATCGCCGCCCGGGTGACGGGGCCCGTCGGCGACGCGGTCGACGCGCAGTGGGCGCGGCTCGGAGGGCGCGGCTCGGGAACCGCCGTGGTGGAGATGGCATCCGCCGCGGGGCTGCGACTCGTGCCGCGCGACCGCCGCGACCCCGGTGCGACCACGACCCACGGTGTCGGCGAGCTGATCGCGGCCGCGTTGGACTCGGGTGCCGAGCGGATCGTGGTCGGCTGCGGCGACTCGGGGACGAGCGATGGGGGCGCGGGCGCACTCGAAGCCCTCGGGGCCCGCATTCTCGATCGCGATGGCGCGCCTGTGGCTGCGGGCGGTCGGCACCTCCGGGACGCGGTGCACCTCGATCTGTCAGGCCTCCATCCGCGCATCGGCGAAGTCGAGATCGTGCTCGCGTGTAACATCCACAACGTGCTGTGCGGTCCGCGCGGCGTCGCCAGGGTGTTCGGACCGCAGAAGGGGGCGACACCGGAGCAGGTGGAGCAGTTGGCCGAGGCGCTCGACATCTGGGCTGCTCTCCTCGAGGAGCAGAGCCCGTTCGGTGCCGCGATGGATGTGCGCACCGGCGGAGGCACTGGCGCATCGGGCGGTCTCGGGGCCGGGCTGGCCGCAGTGCTCGGCGCCCGCCTCGCTCCGCGCTTCGAGGTGCTGCTGGACAGCGACCTGCTGCCGGAGCCGATCGACGGATTGATGGCCATGGCCGACCTGGTCATCACGGCGGAAGGCGCCATCGACTTCCAGACTCCGCGCGGAAAGGTGCCGGCCGAGATCGCCATGCGCGCCCGCGTCGCCGGCGTCCCCGTGCTCGGAATCGCCGGGTCTCTGGGCGTCGGTGCTCCGACCGTGCACGACATCGGCATCGACGCGATCGCCTCGATCCTCACCGTGCCGATGCCCCTCGAGCAGGCGGTGGAGCAGGGCGAGGCGCTGCTGCGAGACGCCGCGGAGCGCAGCATGCGGATGGTCCTGCTCGGATCGGCGATGTCGGCGCGGGCCGCCTGAAGCGTGCCCGAGCGCCGGCTGCGGGCCTGACGCACGGCGCGGCCTCGGTAGGATCGAGGGGTGGCAGTGAACCAAGATCTGGTCGGCCGGGAGTTCCCGCCGACGGCCCCGTACCTCGTCGGCCGGGAGAAGGTGCGCGAGTTCGCTCGTGCCGTCTTCGCCGACGCCCCGCAGCACACCGACGTCGAGGCGGCCCGCGCAGCCGGCTTCTCCGACGTCGTGGCGCCGCCGACGTTCGCGATGGTCATCCAAGACCTCACGCTTCAGCAGCTGCTGGGTCAGGAGGACTCCGGCATCGCGCTCGAGCGCACCATCCACGCAGAGCAGCGCTTCACCTACACGCGCCCGATCGTCGCAGGAGATGAGCTCACCGCCCAGCTGCGGGTCACCGGCATCCGCATGATGGGCGGGAACGCGATGATCACCAGCGAGGCCGAGATCACCGACCCGGCGGGAGCCCACGTCGTGACCGCCACCAGCGTGCTGCTCGTCGGAGCCGAGCCGAGCGCCGAGGAAGAGGGGGCCGCCTGATGGGCTACACCGTCGGAGACGTGGTCGCCGAGCGCACCGTGCACCTCACCCGCGAATCGCTCGTCCGCTACGCGGGAGCATCCGGGGACTTCAACCCCATCCACTACCGCGACGACGTGGCGGCCTCTGTCGGGCTCCCCGGCGTGCTCGCGCACGGCATGCTCACGATGGGCATCGCCTCGTCGGTGGTCGTCGCCGCACTCTCACCGGAGACGCGCATCCTCGATTACGGGGTGCGCTTCACCAAGCCCGTCGTGGTCGACCCGGTCGAGGGCGCCGATGTCACCGTCGTGGCCACCGTCGGCGCTGTCGACGAGGAGGTCGCCCGCATCGACCTCAAGGTCACGTTCGGCGACACCACCGTGCTCGTCAAGGCGCAGTTGCGCGTCGCCGTCTGATGAGGACGGTCTGATGCGGGAGATCGAGGCGGTCCGGCTCGCGGAGCTGACCACACTGCGCACGGGCGCGGCGCCGGAGCGGATGTTCGAGGCGACGACGACTTCCGGACTGGTCGACGCTCTGCGCGAGACCTGGGCGCGGGGCGACGAGTGGTTCGTCCTCGGTGGCGGATCCAATCTCTTCGTGGGCGACGAGCCGTTCGAGGGCACGGTCATCCGCGTGCGCACCGAGGGCATCGACGAGCTGCCGTCCCCCCACGCGGGTCGCATCCGTCTGCGTGCGCAGGCCGGACACGGCTGGGACGACTTCGTCGCGTACGCCGTCGCGCACGGCTACGCGGGTCTCGAGGCGATGAGCGGGATCCCCGGTACCGTCGGCGCGGCCCCCGTGCAGAACATCGGCGCTTACGGCCAGGAGATCCAGGAGACGCTGGTCGAGGTCGAGCTGATCGACGAAGCGACCGGCGAGGTCTCGACCGTTCCCGCCGCGGAACTCGGGCTGGGCTTCCGCACCTCGGTGCTCAAGCATCACCACGGCAGCGTGCCGCTGCGCCGTGCCGTGATCCTCTCGGTGACGGTCGACCTGCTGGTCGCCGGTGAGCGCCTGGTGCGCGGCGAGCAGCTGCGTCGGGCGCTCGGCCTCACGGACGACACCCCGGTTCCGCTGGGCTGGGTGCGGGAGCGCATCCTGGCGACTCGGGCATCGAAGGGCATGCTGCTCGATGCGGACGACCCGGACACCCACGGTGTCGGCTCGTTCTTCCAGAACGCGATCGTGACGGCGACCGTGGCCGCAGCGCTGCCGCCGGAATGCCCGCGCTGGCCGGTCGCCCCCGACCTCGATGCCGTGACGGTCATCCCGCTCGCGTCCTACGACGGGCAGGTGCCGCTGTCGAAGCCGGCCGCCGTCTCCGACGTCAAGGTGAGCGCGGCGTGGCTCATCGAGCAGGCAGGCATCCGCAAGGGGTTCAAGCTGCCGCACTCCCGCGCATCCGTGTCGACGAAGCACGCGCTCGCTCTGACCAACCGAGGTGGCGCGACCGCTGGTGAGGTCGCCGAGCTCGCGCGGTTCATCCAGAGCAGGGTGCACGCCGAGTTCGGTCTCGTGCTGCAGCCGGAGCCCGTTCTCGTCGGCGTCGAGCTCTAGAGCGTCGAGGGGTAGGGCACGTCGTCGGTCGCGGCTACACTCGCGGCATGAGCGGACTGATCCCGTACCTGTTGTTCCCCGGCAACGCCGCAGAGGCGCTCGGTCACTATCGATCGGTGTTCGGCGGTGAGCTCCAGCTGCTCGACTATGCCACGGCAGGACGCCACGACGGTCCGGGCGACGCGGTCGCGCACGGACAGCTGAGCGGGCCGGTCGAGGTCGCCGGGGCGGATGCGGGTGCGGATGACGACGCGGTGCAGATGAGCGGCATGTTCCTCTCGCTCCTCGGCACAGCGGATGCCCTGACCCTCACCGACTGGTACGACAAGCTGGCGGCAGACGGACGAGTCATCGACGCGCTGCAGAAGCGTCCGTGGGGAGACTTCGACGGCACGCTCGTCGACCGCTACGGCGTCCGCTGGCTGATCGGCTTCCACCCCGAGGACTGAGGTGTGTCCCTGCCGAAGTAGGGACGAGACGACGGCAGGAAGATCAACACGACCGCCGTGGTGGTGAGGACGAGGGCCGCGAGGCCGACCGGGAACTCCCAGGTCGTGCCCGTTGCCGCAGGGACGTAGAGCGCGAAGGGGAGCGGGAACAGCACGGTCGCGTATCGGGCCCACGACTTTCCTCTTGTGACGAGCACGGTGATGGTCGCGTAGACGACCACCGGTACGAAGGGGAGCACACTGAGCAACGCTCGCCACTCTCCTCCCCAGTACCAGAGGAAGGGGGCGACCAAGAGCGAGGCGAAGAAGATCAACACGGTCACGGTGATCAGGATGGCGAAGGCCACCCGCAGACTCACAGGCATCCCCTCACCCTCCACTTCGTCCCCCTCCATCCCCACACCTCCAGTATCCCCCTCACCCCTCGCCCCTCACCCCTCACCCCTCACCCGCGTCGAGACCCATCGTCGACGCCGAGACCCACTCCCGCAAGCGACTGCAGGAGTGGGTCTCGGCGAGTGCAATGGGTCTCGACGGGGGTGCCGGGGGCGTGGCGCGACTCAGGCGAACAGACGCTGCAGGCGCTGGACGCCCTCGAGCAGCTGGTCGTCGCCCAGTGCGTACGACATGCGGATGTAACCGGAGGGGCCGAAGGCCTCACCGGGCACGACGGCCACCTCGGCCTGGTCGAGGATGAGGTCGGCGAGCTCGAGCGAGGTGGTCGGCGTCACACCGCCCCAGGTGCGACCGAGCAGACCCTGCACGTCGGGGTACACGTAGAACGCGCCCAGCGGGTTCGGCACCACGAGGCCGTCGATCTTCGACAGCTCGGAGACGATGACCTGGCGGCGGCGGTCGAAGGCCTGTCGCATCTGCTCGGCCTCGTCCTGCGGACCGGTGAGGGCGGCGATCGCAGCCTTCTGAGCGACGTTGTTCACGTTGCTGGTGAGGTGCGACTGCAGGTTGCCCGCGACCTTGATGGCGTCGGCCGGACCGACCATCCAGCCCACGCGCCAGCCGGTCATGGCGTAGGTCTTCGCGACGCCGTTGACCAGGATCGTCTGACCGGCGACCTCGGGGACGGCTTCGACGATCGAGGTGGCCTTGACACCCTCGTATGTGAGGTTCTGGTAGATCTCGTCGCTGATGATCCAGATGCCGTGCTCGAGCGCCCACTCGCCGATGGCCTTCGTCTCCTCGGCGGTGTAGACGGAGCCCGTGGGGTTCGACGGCGAGACGAACACGAGTGCGGTGGTGCGGGCGGTACGTGCGGCCTCGAGCTGCTCGACGGTGACCTTGTAGTCCTGTTCGGCGCCGGCGAAGACCTCGACCGGAGTTCCGTCGGCGAGACGGATGGCCTCGGGGTAGGTGGTCCAGTACGGCGCGGGCAGCAGCACCTCGTCGCCCGGGTTCACGACCGCCTGGAACGCCTGGTAGACCGACTGCTTGCCGCCGTTGGTGACGATGACCTGGCTCGGAGACACCTCGAGGCCCGAGTCGCGGAGGGTCTTCGCCGCGATCGCCTCGCGCAACGCCGGGAGGCCGGGAGCGGGCGTGTACCGGTAGCTGGCCGGGTCGGCCAGAGCTTCGGCCGCCGCATCGACGATGAACTGCGGCGTCGCGAAGTCGGGCTCGCCGGCAGCGTATGAGATGACGTCCTTGCCTTCGGCCTTGAGGGCCTTGGCCTTGGCGTCGACCTTGAGGGTCGCGGACTCGGCGATGGCGGACAGCTTGCGAGAGAGAGGAGCGCGTTCGGTCACGATTACGAGCGTACTCGGGTCGGTGCGGCAGGAGAGGTGTGGGATGCCGCCAAGATCCGGAGTTCTTTCGGGTTCGGAAGGTCAGTCGGTCGTGAGTCCGTGGGCCTGCGCGACGGCCGGGAGCGTGATGCGTCCGCCCTGCACGTTCAGCCCCTTCGCGAGCGCCGCGTCCTCAGCCGCCGCACGCTCCCAGCCCTTGCCTGCGATCGCCGAGACGTAGGGGAGGGTCGCGTTGGTCAGCGCACGGGTCGCCGTCTCCGGCACCGCGCCCGGCATGTTCGCGACGCAGTAGTAGATCGAGTCGTGCACGGCGAACGTGGGGTCGTCGTGGGTGGTCGGGCGCGACCCCTCGAAGCATCCGCCCTGGTCGATCGCGATGTCGACGAGCACCGAGCCCGGCTTCATCGCGGCGACCATGTCGTCGGTCACCAGCTTGGGAGCGGCGGCACCCGGGATCAGCACGGACCCGATCACGAGGTCGGCGCTCTTCAACTCCTCGGCGATGTCGTAGCGGCTCGATGCGCGGGTCTCGAGAGCGCCGCCGTAGCGGTGCTCGAGCTCACGCAGGCGCGGCAGGGAGACGTCGATCACGGTGACCTTCGAGCCGAGTCCGAGTGCGTTCGCCGCGGCGTGCTCGCCCGCGACGCCGCCACCGATGACGACGGTCTTGGCACGCGGCGTGCCGGCGATGCCACCGAGGAGCATCCCTCGTCCGCCCTGAGACCGCAGCAGCGAATACGAGCCCATGGTGACCGACAGGCGTCCGGCGATCTCGCTCATCGGCACGAGCAGGGGCAGGCTGCGGTCGGGAAGCTGCACGGTCTCATAGGCCACGGCCGTGGTTCCCGCGTCGACGAGGGCGGTCGTCAGAGCGCGGTCGGCGGCGAGGTGAAGGTAGGTGAAGAGGGTGAGGTCATCGCGCAGGAAGCCGTACTCCTGAGTGATCGGCTCCTTCACCTTGATGACCAGATCGGCCTCGCCCCACGCGTCGGCTGCGGTCGCCACGATGTCGGCGCCGGCCGCGCGGTAGTCGTCGTCGGTGATGCGCGAGCCGAGCCCTGCGCCGGACTGCACGAGCACCTGGTGGCCCTCGCGCACCAGGCGGTCGGCGCCGGCGGGGGTGAGGGCGACGCGGTTCTCGTTGTTCTTGACCTCGGTGGGGACGCCGATCTTCATTGATCCTCCAGGGTTCGATGCGGTGCGGCACTTAGGATCGCAGAAACATCGACGGAACAACAGAATCCGTGAAGATGATTCGCTCTGCACGCGGATCCTGAATAATGCTTCGTATGGAGACGACATCGGAGGCCCCGGAGCCGAATACCGTTCGGGCGCCGGCGCTCGATGCGGTCGACGCGAAGATCGTGCAGCTGCTCACGGCGGACGGCCGCATGACCAACGCCGAACTCGCCGGACGACTCGGCGTCGCCCCTTCGACGGCGCACACCCGCCTGCGCGCCCTGGTGGACCGCGGTGTGATCACGGGGTTCCACGCGAGTGTGGACGAGCGGATGCTGGGTGCCGGGCTGCAGGCCGTGATCGGCGTGACCCTGCGGCCGAGCGGACGGAGGGAGAGCATCGTCGAGTTCGCGGATCGCGTGCGGGTGCTGCCCCAGGTCATCCAGGTGTTCTTCCTGGGTGGAGACGACGACTTCCTCTTGCACATCGCCGTCGCGGACTCATCCGAGATGCGCGAGTTCGTGCTGGAGCACCTCTCGGCGCAGAGCAGCGTCGCCTCCACCCGCACGAGCATCGTGTTCGACTATCACCGCAACTCGGTGGCCGCGTCCTTCCGCTGAGGCGCCGGAGCGTTCTCGTCAGGCGCCGTAGGAGGCGGGCAGGGCGCAGTAGTCCGCGAACCGTCGCTTGGGATGTGCCGGGTCGGAGACGTCGACGATCGAGCCGGCCACGGTGTGCGGCGGTTCGTCGCCCGCCAACTGCCACAGGGCGTAGTTCCACATCCCCCTGGTGCGCTCGCCGATCAGGGCGGCTGGGCCGGAGACGAGCAGGATGTCGTCGCTCTTCGGCCCTTCCCGGAACGCGGTGACCACGCTGCGGAGCTCGGTCTCGTCGCCCTCTGCGGAGTGTTCGCGCACGACCTGCTGCCCCGCCGCCGTCAGAGCGGTGGCGAGTTCGTCGGCTGCCTGTCGTGAGCGCTCGGCATCCGCCCCGGCCACCGCGAGCAGCCGCCGCCCACGCGGATAGAAGTGCAGGAACTCGGTGGCGATGTCCGCCCAGACGTCGGTCATGCCTCCAGGCTACGCCCGCGTGCCCGCCCCGGCTCCGGACGCGGGAGAGTCCCGGGCCGCAGCTGCCGCCCGGGACTCTTTCGTCTGCTGCTCAGTCCTCGTCGATCAGGTATCGGCTGTAGGCGCCCAGCGTGAGGAAGGTCGGAAACTCCTCCTGCAGGGCGACCTCGCGGAAGATCTCCGCTGCGTCGTCGTAGCGGTCGCCGTGGCTGCGGGTCGCCTGTGCGAGCACCTGGTCGATCAGCCCCTCGATGTACTCCGCCGTGATGGGGGTGCCGTCCTGCGTGGTGCGGTCCTGGTGGATCCACTGCCACACCTGTGAGCGGCTGATCTCCGCGGTCGCGGCATCCTCCATGAGGTTGTCGATCGCCACAGCGCCGAGCCCGCGCAGCCAGGCCTCCAAATAGCGGATGGCGACCGACACGTTGTCCCGCACACCCTGGGCGGTGATCGGGCGGCCGATGTGCAGGTCGAGCAGGTCGCGCGCCTCCACGTGCACGTCGTCGCGCTGGCGGTCGACCTGGTTCGGGCGGTCGCCCAGCACGGCGTCGAACTCAGCCTGCGCCGTGGGAATCAGGTCGGGGTGCGCCACCCACGTGCCGTCGAAGCCGTCTCCGGCCTCGCGCTTCTTGTCGGCAGACACCTTCTCGACCGCACGCGCCGTCACCTCGGGGTCGCGGCGGTTCGGGATGAACGCACTCATGCCGCCGATCGCGAAGGCTCCGCGCTTGTGGCACGTCTGCACGAGCAGGTCGGTGTAGGCCCGCATGAACGGCACCGTCATCGTGACCTCGCTGCGGTCGGGGAGCACGAAGCGCGCCCCACGGCCACGGTAGTTCTTGATGATCGAGAAGATGTAGTCCCAGCGCCCGGCGTTCAGGCCCGCGCAGTGGTCGCGCAGCTCGTACAGGATCTCGTCCATCTCGAACGCGGCGGGCAGCGTCTCGATCAGCACGGTGGCGCGGATGGTGCCGTGCGGGATGCCGATGTACTCCTCGCTGAACGAGAAGACGTCGTCCCACAGCTTCGCCTCCTCGCTCGACTCCAGCTTCGCGATGTAGAAGTACGGGCCTCGCCCGGCCTCGATCAGCGCCTGTGCGTTGTGCAGGAGGTAGAGACCGAAGTCGACCAGCGACCCGGATGCCGAGGTGCGACGGCCGGCCCGGTCGATGAAGGCGACGTGCTTCTCGGGCAGGTGCCAGCCGCGGGGGCGCATCACGATCGTGGGCGTGCGCTCCGCGGTGACGCGGTACTCCTTGCCGGGTCCGGATTCGGAGGCGGGGGCGGTGAAGGAGAGTTCTCCTCGGATCGCGTCCTTGAGGGAGAGCTGACCCTCGATGACGTTCTTCCAGGTGGGGCTCGTGGCGTCCTCCTGGTCGGCGAGCCAGACGCGGGCGCCGGAGTTGAGCGCGTTGATGGTCATCTTCGGGTCGGTGGGTCCGGTGATCTCCACGCGGCGGTCCTCGAGGCCGGGCCCGGCACCGGCGACCCGCCAGTCCCGGTCCTCGCGGATGTGGGCCGTGTCGTCGCGGAACTTCGGGTCGTGCCCGTTGCCGATCTCGAAGCGTCGGCGCATCCGGTCGGCGAGCCGGTCGTGACGGCGGGACGCGAACCGATGGTGCAGCTCGGTGAGGAAGGCGATCGCCTCAGGCGTGAGGATCTCCTCGTAGCGGTCGCGGATGGGGCCGGTGACCTCGATCGCCGGACCCTGCTGGGTCGTCTGGATCGGTGCCGTGGTGGTCGTGGGAGTGGTCATGATGAGTCCTTGTACGTCGGTGTCCTCATCCGCCGAGACCCACGGTGGTCGCCGAGACCCAACGCTGCAGACGATCGCGGCGGTGGGTCTCGACGGCGGGGATGGGTGTCGGCGAGACGGGAACGAAGTGGGGATCAGTGGAACTGCGCGGCTTCGGTGGAGCCGGCGAGGGCGAGGGTTGCGCTGTCGGGGTTGAGCGCGGTGGAGATGACGTCGAAGTAGCCGGTGCCCGCCTCGCGCTGGTGCTTGGTGGCGGTGTAGCCGTCCGCCTCTGCGGCGAACTCGGCCTCCTGCAGCTCGACGTAGGCGCTCATGGCGCGATCCGCGTAGCCGCGGGCGAGGTCGAACATCGAGTAGTTCAGGGCGTGGAATCCGGCCAGCGTGATGAACTGGAACTTGTAGCCCAGGTCAGCCAGCTCCTGCTGGAACGTCGCGATCTCGGCGTCCGACAGGTGCTTCTTCCAGTTGAAGCTCGGCGAGCAGTTGTAAGCCAGGAGCTTGCCGGGGAACTGTGCATGGATCGCCGCGGCGAACGAGCGGGCGAGCTCGATGTCGGGCTCTCCCGTCTCGACCCACAACAGGTCGGCGTAGGGGGCGAAGGCGAGGCCGCGGCTGATGACAGACTCCAGACCGGGGCGGATCCGGTAGAACCCCTCGGTGGTGCGCTCGCCGGTGGTGAACTGCTGGTCGCGCTCGTCGACGTCGCTGGTGAGCAGGTCGGCGGCGAGGGCATCGGTGCGGGCGATGATGACGGTCGGGACGCCGGCGACGTCAGCGGCGAGACGGGCCGCGTTCAGGGTGCGGATGTGCTGCTGGGTGGGCACGAGCACCTTGCCACCGAGGTGGCCGCATTTCTTCTCGCTCGCCAGCTGATCCTCCCAGTGGATGCCGGCGGCACCGGACTGGATGAGCGACTGCGCGAGTTCGTAAGCGTTCAGCGGTCCGCCGAAGCCGGCCTCGGCGTCGGCGACGATCGGCGCCAGCCAATCCTGCGTGGTCTCACCCTCGGCGTGCTCCAGCTGATCCTGGCGGATGAGCGCGTTGTTGATGCGACGCACGACCGCCGGCACCGAGTTCGCGGGGTACAGTGACTGGTCGGGGTAGGTCTGACCGGCGAGGTTGCCGTCGGCGGCGACCTGCCAGCCGGAGAGGTAGATGGCCTTGAGACCGGCCCGCACCTGCTGCACGGCCTGGCCTCCGGTGTAGGCGCCGAGCGCCCGGACGTAGTCCTCGGTGTGCAAGAGGTTCCAGAGGTTGTCGGCCCCGCGGTGAGCGAGCGTGGCCTCTTCGCGAACCGATCCACGGATGCGGATCACATCCTCGGCCGTGTAGGTGCGCTCGACACCGTCCCACCGGGGATCGGTATCCCAGATCTCCTGGAGCTCGGCTGCCGTCTGAACCTGGTCGCCGGCTCGCAGACCGGCGGGGCGGGGCGTCGGGGTGTTGGCGGTGTTCGTCATGGTGTCTCCTCGGTGGATCCGGCTGCGGTGCCGGAGTGGCGTGGTTCCACTGTGAGTGAAGTTCCGCACCCCAGCTGACCGATTTCAAAGAGAAGATCGGTCGAAATTCTGTTTCTGTGACAGAATCGCCCGCATGAGCACCATCGACGCTGCAGAAGAGACCGACGCCCTCACGATCGGCCGCCGCATCCGCCAGCTCCGTACGGCGAAGGGGATGACCCTCGACGACCTCGCCTCCGCCGTCGATCGGGCGCCGAGCCAGATGTCGATGATCGAGACCGGCAAGCGCGAACCCAAGCTCACGCAGCTGCAGGCGATCGCCCGGGCTCTCGGGGTCACGATCGACGCGCTGCTGGAAGGCGAGCCGCTCGACGAACGCAGCGCGGTCGAGATCGCCCTGGAGCGGGCGATGAAGGGCCAGACGTTCCAGGCCCTGGGCATCGAGCCGTTCCGCATCGCGAAGAGTCTGCCCACGGATGCGCTGAAGGCGCTGCTCGCTCTGCACGGCGAGATCGACAGGCTCAAGGACGAGCGGGCCGCGACGCCCGAAGAAGCTCGCCGGGCGAACGTCGAGCTGCGGCACCTGATGCGGCGGCAGGACAACCACTTCGCCGACCTCGAGACGAAGGCCGCCGAGATCCTCGCCGCGGTCGGTCACCCCGGCGGCCCGCTGACGCAGCGCACCGCATCCGAGATCGCCGCCTACCTGGGCTTCACCCTGCACTACGCCCCCGACCTGCCGCAGACCACTCGCAGCGTCGCCGACCTCGCCAACGGCAGGCTCTACCTCTCCAGCAGTGTGCCGGCGAAGGGCGATGCCCGCACCGCGGTGCTGCAGGCACTGTCGAGTCGCATCCTCGGGCACTCCGAACCACGCAGCTACGCCGAGTTCCTGCGTCAGCGCGTCGAGACGAACTACCTCACCGGCGCCCTGCTCATCCCGGAGGCGCACGTCGTCCCCGCCTTGAAGGACGCCAAGCAGCGGAGGGCGATCTCGATAGAAGACCTGCGCGACGGATACTCGGTGTCGTACGAGACGGCGGCGCACCGCTTCACGAACCTCGCGACCCGGCACCTCGACATCCCGGTGCACTTCCTCAAAGTGCACGAGTCGGGCACCATCACCAAGGCGTACGAGAACGACGACGTGAACTTCCCGACCGACCGGCTCGGGGCCATCGAGGGGCAGATGTGCTGCCGCCGGTGGACCTCGCGCGTGGTGTTCGACGAGGACGACCGCTTCAACCCCTACTACCAGTACACCGATACCGGCAACGGCACTTACTGGTGCACCGCGCGGGTGGAGTCGTCGAGCGAAGGGCTGCACTCGGTGAGCGTGGGCGTGCGCTTCGACGACACGAAGTGGTTCGTGGGTCGCGACACCTCGCACCGCGGCGTGTCGAAGCACTCGGTCGAGGTGTGCTGTCGTCGGGCTCCCGCGGACCTGGAGGACCGCTGGCGCGAGAACTCCTGGCCCAATGTGAAGACTCCTCGCACACTGCTGGCGACTCTGCCCACAGGAGCCTTCCCGGGCGTCGACACCACCGACGTGTACGAGTTCCTGGAGGCCCACGCACCGCGGTGAGACCCCGGTCGATACGCTCAGTCGATGAGCAGCGACGTCTTCCCCGGTCCGTTCGGCCCGATGCCCGAGGCAGGGTCCGCCGCGATCATGTGGATGCCGTCGCCGTCGGATGCGCGGAGATCGGTGCGGTTCGTCGACGGCTTCGAGCTGTTCGCCGGGTTCGCCCGGAGTCAGGGCGCGGACCCGAATCTCCTGGCCGACGACCTCGCGGCGACGTGGGATTTCGTGGCCGCGCATCATGCGATCCTCGACAGCGCCGACCTGGCCGCTGCGGCGGCGCGTTTCGTGGGCAACGTCATCGCCATGGTGCATCCGGCAGCGACATGGCGGATGGCGGCCGAGCCCGAGATAGGGACGAACACCCTCTCCATCCCGGTCGAGGCGCTCGTGCAGGGGATGGTGCGGCAGGCCGACCAGCGCGAAGCCTTCCTGCGGATGATCGAGTCGTGGGATCAGGACGACCTCGACGACCAGGAGGTGAGGGCGCTGTCCGCCGAGGCGCCCGAGCGCACCGCCGTGCTCCCTGCGAGCGCCTACGTCCGTCCCGCTCTCCCGCTCCTGCTCTTCCGCGACGACCGGGGCGAGGTCATCCGCTACGGACGCCGCTGGTCCGAGGGTGCCCCGCCGGAGGAGGCCTACTCCCGGGAATCGCACCCGGAGCGCTTCGAACCGTTGCTTCTCGTGGTCGAAGCCCTCGTCGAACACCTTCGTGCCGGGTACGAAGTCGAGGTGCGGCGTGAGCGCGATGAGGGAGGTGCCGAATGCATCGTGCTCGACCCCGCGGTCGGAGCGGCGATCAGCATCGCTCCGATGCCTCCCGTCGTCCGCGTCGAAGCCGGGGCACTCTTCCATGCGATCGTCCCGTTGTGCGTGTGCGACGCCTGCGACGAGACTGCCGAAAGCGCGGCGGACGAGATGGAGCGGATCGTGCTGTCCGTCGCCTCAGGCGGGTTCCGGGAGAAGTACCCCGTCGGGCGACGCGCCTGGCTGTACACGGAGGTGCGGTCCCCCGACGGGGAGCGTCGGGAGACCGCCGCGGGTCCGGCCCCGGAGCTGACCGCGGACGAGCGGGAGCGCGTGACGTCGCTGTTGAGCGGACTCGATGGCGGCTGGTGGCCGGCCTGGCCCCTCCGCTCGACCTCGGTCTGACCTCCGGTCTCCGCTGTCCTCATGGGCGGAGGCATGGTGCGCCCGTCATGCCGTTCGTCAAAACTTAGTTTGATCTTGCTTAGTCAAGATTGACTATGTTACTTTCATCGAGCCATCAACGACGAACGGCCGAGAAGGGACCCTCATGGCTACTTCCCCTGCGGAAACCCGATTCCGCATCACTGCCACCCTGACGTGCGTTCTCGCCGCCACGCTGACGCTCGGAGCATGCTCCGCGCAGACGCCAGGCGGCGATACCGCCCCCACGAGTGCGAACGACAGCGACGCCTGCAAGCGGAATCAGGATGCCGGCACCATCACCTACATCTCCGGTTACGGCTACTCCGCCAGCGCCGGTCAGCTCGATGTGTTCCTCGCCGAGGAGCTGGGCTACTTCGACGATCTGTGCCTCGATGTCGAGATCAACGCCTCAGGGGCGAACGGGCAGCAGCTCGTGGCTTCCGGGCAGGCGCAGTTCACCGCGCTTGGCTCCGCGTCCGATGTGATGCTGGCGGCCGCCAACAGCAAGAACCTCACGGCGGTCGCCACCTACGGCACCACCCCGCCGTTTTCCATCTTCGGCAACGAGAAGCTCGAGAGCCTCAAGGACCTCGAGGGCGGATCGCTCGGGTACTTCATCAACCTGACACCGATCGCCTCGGCCATGCTCGACGAAGCCGGGGTCGACGTCTCGAAGGTCGAGATGGTGAAGATGACCAACTACGACCCGACCGTCGTGGTGCGCGAGCAGGTCGACGCGATCGTCGGCTACGCCTCGAACCAGCCCCAGTCGCTCAAGGCACAGGGACTGCCGTTCAGCGAGTTCCTCCCCTCCGACCTCGGCGTCGAGGGCACGTACAACGTGATGGAGGTCAATTCCCGGTTCCTCGATGAGCACCGCGAGGTCGCCGCCGACTTCATGCGCGCGAGCCTCAAGGCGCTCCAGTACTGCCTCGACGAATCCGATGCGTGCATCGACAAGCTGGCGAAGCTGGCCGAGGACAACGGGCAGGGAGCCGCGTTCCCGCGCGAGCAGCTCGCCCGCACGTGGGAGGTGGAGTCCGCCTGGGTGCGCGAGAGTGCCGGCGGCAACCCTGGCGTGCAGAACGAGTCCATGTGGGAGCCCGAGTACGCCCTCGTGAAGAAGTACGGCGACGTCAAGGAGCTGCCCGCGATCGCCGACATGATGGACGCCGACCTGGTCGCCGACCTCTACGACGGTGACACCCTGATCTGGAAGGAGAAGTGATGACGGTCGCACACGGCGCCGGCGTCGAGGTCAGGAACGTCTCGAAGTCCTTCGGCGTCGACGGCGCGAAGGTCACCGTGCTCGATGACGTGAGTCTCACGATCGGGATGGGCGAGTTCGTCTCGGTGATCGGGCCCAGCGGTTGCGGGAAGTCCACGCTGCTCAAGGTGGTCGCCGGGCTCCTCGACGCCGACTCCGGCACCGTCACGATCGACGGCGAGAGCGTCAGGGCGGCCTCGCGTGACAAGAAGATCGGACTCGTGCCGCAGTCTCCGGCGCTGCTGCCGTGGAAGACGGTGCGCGAGAACGTCGAGCTCCCCGTGCGGATCAACCGCGGGGCCAACGGCGACCGTGCGCTCCGCGACCCGGCCGAGCTGCTGTCGACCTTCGGCCTCGGCCATGCGCTGAAGAAGTACCCGGGGCAGCTCTCCGGGGGTATGCAGCAGCGCGCCGCGATCGCCAGGGCGTTCGTGTTCGACCCGGCGATCATGCTGATGGACGAGCCGTTCTCCGCCCTCGACGAGATGAACCGGGACCTGCAGCGGATCGCTCTGCTGGACTTCTGGCAGTCGAACCGCAAGGCCGTGATGTTCGTCACGCACTCCGTGCCGGAGGCGATCATGCTCTCCGACCGCATCGTGGTCATGGCCGCGCACCCCGGACGCATCGCCCAGGTGATCGACGTGAACCTGCCGCGACCGCGTACCGAGGAGGCCTACGCGACGGACGAGTTCCGCGAACTGGAAGCAGTCGTGCGCGGTGCGCTGCGCGCGCAGACGGAGAAGGCCCATGTCTGAGCTGACGATGAGAGACACCACCGCGACGATCGCGACCGCCCGTCTGAAGGGCCAGCCCCGCCGCGGCGCTCCCTCCTGGCTGCGGTGGGGATCGTGGGGCCCCACTCTGATCACCTTCGTGATCGCCGCGCTGCTGTGGCAGCTGGTGGCCTGGACCAATCCGTATGTTCTCCCGACGCTGGAGGCGATCGGTACCAGCCTCGTCGACGACGCCGGCATGTACTGGTCGAACTTCCTCGTCACGCTGCTCGAGGTCGTGGTCGGTGCCTCCGCCGGCATCCTCGCCGGGTTCCTCCTGGCTGTGGTGATGGCGGAGTTCCAGATCATCGAGCGGGCGGTCATGCCGCTCGTGATCATCGTGATGGTGACCCCCATCGTCGCGATCGCCCCGGCGCTGGTCGTGGCGTTCGGCTTCGGCATGGTGCCGAAGTTCATCGTGACCGGCCTCGTGGTGTTCTTCCCGATGCTCGTGAACTCCCTCGCAGGGCTCCGCGACGTCGACCAGAAGGCCATGGACGTGTTCAAGACGCTGCATGCCTCGCGGTGGGAGATCTTCCGCGAACTGCGCTTCCCCGGCAGCATGCCGTACGTGTTCGCCGGCCTCCGCATCGCCCTGCCGCTCGCCGTGGTCGGCGCCGCGGTCGCCGAGTTCGTCGCGGCGGGGCAGCAGGCCGGCCTCGGCTCGCTCGTCACCACCTCGGCCGCCCAGGCGAACCTCCCCGTCACCTGGGCCAGCATCGCCCTGCTGTGCCTGCTCGGCGTGCTCCTCATCATCGTCCTCGCCCTGGTGCGCAAGCGCGTGCTCTGGTGGAGCGACGGCGAGGTCACGGCCAAGGGCTGACGCGGCGCCCGCCTCCCGGGACGGGATCCCCCACCCGTCCCGGGGTTCCTCCGGCGTGCCCGGAGAACAGCCCAGATCCACCCGAACCACCCACAAGGAAGGCACCCGCACATGACCGATCAGAACACCGTCAAACCGCTGCGTCTCGGCCTCTTCGAGAACGCGCAGGCGAACGACTCCGGTACCGCGACCTGGCGGCACCCCGACAACGGGCGCTACCTGTTCGACAAGCTCGAGTACTGGCGCGACACTGCGCGCATGGTCGAGGACGCCGGGTTCGACTTCCTTTTCCTCGCGGATGCCTGGGGCTGGGCCGACGTCGCGGGTGAACGCCCCGACATCTGCTCCGTCGAAGGCCTCGATCTGCCCCGGCTCGACCCGGCGATCATCCTTGCCGCACTCATCCCCGAGACCACGCGACTGGGGCTCGTCGCCACCGGATCCACGCTGCTCGAGCCGCCCTATTCCTTCGCCCGCCGCATGGCGACGCTCGACATCCTCTCGGGCGGACGCATCGGCTGGAACGTGGTCACCACGGGCACGGCCGACACCGCGGTGCAGGGCTTCGGTGTGCCGATGGTCGGCCACGACGAGCGCTACCTCATGGCCGACGACTTCATGCAGGTCGTCTACAAGCTGTGGGAGCAGGCCTGGGAGGAAGGCGCCCTGGAGCGCGACAAGGCCGGTCGCTTCGCCGACCCGTCCAAGGTGCACCGCATCGCGCACGACGGTCCCTATTTCCGCTCGCACGGCTACGGCAACACCTCGCGCTCGCCGCAGGGGACGCCGGTGCTGTTCCAGGCCGGGGCATCGCCCGCCGGTCGCGAGTTCGGCGGCAAGCACGGCGAGGCGATCTTCGTTGGCAGCGGTTCGGTCGAACAGCTCAGTGCGCACTCGAGTGCGATCCGCGAGGAGGCCGTCAAGAACGGTCGCGGGGCCGACGAGGTCAAGATCATGTCGGCGTTCGCCGCGGTCGTCGGCAGCACCGAGGAGGAGGCCCGGCGCAAGTACGCCGAGGTCGCCGACGCGCAGAACCCCGATGTCACGGTCGCCTCCTACGCATGGTTCACCGGCCTCGACCTCTCGGCGTACGCGCCGAACACGCCGATGTCGGAGCTCAGCACCGAACTCTCGCAGACGCAGGTCGCCCGCTTCGCGGACAAGACCGTCGGCGATGTGCTGGGGGATTGGCACGCGCACGGCGTCGGAGCCCGCCCCATCGTCGGCACCCCGGAGCAAGTCGCTGACCGGATGATCGAGCTCGCCGACGGCGCCGACCTCGACGGGTTCCTGTTCGCCCCCGTCATCCCGCCGGCCTCGACCGTCGACTTCATCGAGCACGTGCTGCCGATCCTCAAGGAGCGCGGCGCGATCGCGGAGCCCTCGTCCGAGCCGCAGTCGCTGCGCGAGCGCCTGATCGGCACGCCCACGCCGGCGCTCGCCGAGTCGCACACGGGCTCGCAGTACCGGCGGACGATGTCGCGTGTCTGACACCCTCGCCGGCGTCGCCGTGGTGGGGAGCGCGAACCTCGATCTCGTGGTCGAGGTCTCGCGCCCTCCGCTCGTCGGTGAGACGCTCCTTGGCCGTGCCGGTGGCCGCTTCTCGGGCGGCAAGGGCCTGAACCAGGCCGTCGCCTCCGCCCGCAGCGGGGCGTCCACGCGGTTCTGCGGGGTCGTCGGAACGGACGAGGCCGGCGACGTGCTGCAGCGGACGCTGGCGGATGCCGGAGTAGAGGCGGCCCTGCGCCGAAGCGCCGTCGCCCCGACCGGTGTCGCCCATGTGCTGGCCTTCGACGACGGGGACAACAGCATCATCGTGGCGGCCGGCGCGAACGGTGAGCTCGGCGCCGATGACGCGGTCGCCGGGGTCGAGGGCGCCGCGGTCGTCCTCGCTCAGCTGGAGGTTCCTCTCGCGAGCGTGGCGGCGGCGCTGCGGGCCGGCCGCGCAGCGGGAGCGCTGACGATCCTGAACGCCGCGCCCGCACACGCGGCGACGATCGGGATGCTCGCCGACGTCGATGTGCTGGTCGTGAACGAGACCGAGTGCGCCGAGCTCGGCGGCATCGACCGGTTGCATGCGGCCGGAGCGCGGACCATCGTGCTCACGCAGGGTGCCGGGGGAGTGACCCTGCACCGCACGGACGAGCAGCCCGTGCACATCGATGCGTTCCGGATCGATCCGGTGGACACGACAGGTGCCGGCGATGCCTTCTGCGGTGCGCTGGCCGCCGCGCTCTGTCAGGGGGAGAGGATCGAGGATGCTCTGGTCCGGGCCTGCGCCGCCGGAGCCGTGGTGGCGCAGCATCGAGGGGCGACGACGTCGGAGCTCTCGCCCGCGTCGATCACAGCACTCGTCTCGTCACGCTGAGTCAGCTCGAGGGTGCGGCTTCGGTCGGCGCTGCACCCTCGGCCGTCTCGCCGGCGAAGGTGTACTCGCCGGCGCGCAGACGATCCAGCAGGTCGAGCAGCCACTGCTTCTCCGCAGTGAGACGCGCGGTGGAGAGGTCGAAGATCTCCCGCACGTACTTCGGGGTGGTCTCGGAGCGCAGGGTGTCCTGCACATCGAAGCCGTTCTGCGTGATGATCGCGTCGCTCTTGATGAGGCGGTGCTCGAGGCCGGCGATCACCTCCTGCCGACTCAGCACGAACATGAACGAGGCCACGGTCATGATGGCCTGGGTGTCGAACGCCGCGACGTTCCAGAGGTTCTCGCGCAGCATCCGCTGCAGCTCCACCTCGCCGGCCGGAGTGATGCGGTACGTCGTGCGGGCGGGGCGCTTGCCCTCGGCCTCGGTGCCGCTCTCGGCAATGTACCCGTCGACCTCGAGGGCACGCAGGGCGTTGTAGATCGATCCGGGCTGGATGTGCGCCCATTCGTCGACATGCCACGTCATGAGCTCTCGGCGGAGGAAGTATCCGTGCACGGGCTGGAACTGCTTCACGGCGCCGAGGACGACGAGGCGGGTGGTCGACATGACCCTCATGCTAACGGCTGGCCTCGCAGATTCCTGTTGTTTGCATGATCAAAGTTGCCTATTATCAATACTAGTCAAAGTTGACTAACGAAAGGAAGCCGAAATGACGACTGCCGTGACCGACGCCCTGCCGCGCGACCTCGCCCTCCGCCGGGCCTTCTCGGTGTATCCGACCGGTGTCGTGGCCCTCGCCGCGCACATCGACGATCGAGCCGTCGGGATGGCGGTCAACTCCTTCACCTCGATCTCGCTCGAACCTGCACTCGTCGCGATCAGCGCAGCCCGCACGTCGAAGACCTGGCCGGTGCTGCGCACGGTGCCCGAGCTCGGCATGAGCGTGCTCGCCGCGCACCATGAGCCACTCAGCCGCTCGCTCTCGGCGCGTGAGGGCGACCGGTTCGGCGGACACGAGTGGCAGCGCACCGACGGGGGAGCCGTGCTGATCGCGGATGCGGCGCTCTGGCTCACCTGCCGCCTGCACAGCACGTTCGACGGCGGGGATCACGAGATCGCCCTGTACGAGATCGCCGACGTCACGCTCTTCGACGATGTCGAGCCCCTGGTCTTCCACCAGAGCCGCTACCGGTCCATCGCCGCGCCCGAGAGCGCGTGAGCGCTCCGCCGCTCGGGGCGATCGTCGGAATGGTCGTCCCGGGTGACGGTCGGGGGCGTGAGCTCGGCTTCCCGACGGCGAACCTGGAAATGGACGAGGGAGACCTCCCTGAGGACGGGATCTACGCGGCCTGGGCGCGGATCGACGACGATCAGCCGCTCTGGGCGGCGAGCGTGAGCGTCGGTGCGAATCCGACGTTCGACGGCGACCGTGCGCGACGTGTCGAGGTGCACCTCCACGATGCGGATCTCGACCTGTACGGCCGGCGCTTGTTCGTGACCCTCGTTGCACTCCTGCGCCCGACCCTGCGCTTCGACGGCGTCGACGCGCTGATCGCGCAGACCGCCGAAGACGTCATCCGCTGCCGAGCGCTGCTGGCTGATCGCGCTCGGGTCCGCTCCTGACCCCCCTGCTCCGGTCGCAGTTGCTGCCGTTCAGAAGCCGCGCGGGCGGTACGAAGCGCGACCGGAGGCGTCGGAGCCGGGGAGGCTAGACCGCGTTCCAGCGCAGGCGCGGATCCGCGAGGAACTCCGTGAGGGGGATGGTCGCATCGGCGACCGGGAACATCGTGACCAGCAGAGGGGTGGTGCCTGCGGTCGGCGCGACGGCGTAGGCGAGAGCGGTCGGGCCCTGCACTGCACCGAGGGCCAGCCTGGCCTCGCGGGCGTCGATCACCTGGGTCGCGCCGGCAGCGGGGGTGGCGAGGAGTGCGGATGCGGCGGCGGTCGCTCGCGCGAGCAGCGTCGGCCCCTCGCCCCAGGGGCGGAGCGCGTCCGGAGGCAGGTGGCATGCCCGAGCCAGCGCGCCCTCGGTCCAGCGTTCGCGCTTGAGGCCGTAGGGCGTGGGCTCCAGCGACAGCAGGTAGCCGTAGCAGTGCAGCACTCCCGCGTTGCCGAGCGGCCAGTCTGCGGCGATGTCCGCGTGCCCGTGCAGTTCCTCGAACAGCGCGCGGGGGATGACCGCCGCACCCGTGTTCTCGTCGATCACCGACGACCGCCCCCACACGGCGAAGCGGCCGGCCGCGCGGTCGTCGTGGATCGCGGATGCCAGCCAGGGGAGCGCATGGAGGGCGGAGCGTGCACCGGCGTCGGATCCGTCGGCGGCGAGGTGCGCCGCATGCGTGAGCTGTTCGAGTTCGGACACGGCGCTCACCATACGCGAGTGGAGTGGACGGATTGTTCACACGGCGTTCACGCGTTCGGGACTTTCTGTCCACAATCGTTCCTCATCATGGACGGAGCGTCCCCACAGAAAGAACTCCGTGAACTCCATCCTCCTCTTCGATTTCGACGGCACGATCGCCCTCGGCGACGGTCCGGTTCTCGCCTACGCCCAGCAGGTCGCTGCCGGCCTCGGTGACGATGACACCTTCCTCGACGACGTCCGCGCGGTCCTCGCCGCAGCCGACGGGGATGCGCTCGACGGCTACGACGCGGTGCGCCGGGTCGCCGAAGCCAGGGGAGCGGATGCCCGTCTCCTGAGCAACGCCTATCTCGCCAGTCGTGCGCAGCTCGGCACTGCCGATGCCCCGATCACCGCACCGGACGGGCTCGCCGAGTTCCTCTCCTCGGTCGACGCCGAGCTGATCCTCGTCACGAACGCTCCGGCCATCCGCATCGTCGACGCGCTGGAGACCCTCGGGCTTCGCGGACTGTTCGACCGGATCGTCACCGGTGCCGGCAAGCCCCGGGGGCTCGAGGCCGTGCTCGCCGAGCTCCCCGCGGACGCCCGGGTGCTGAGCATCGGCGACATCTGGCACAACGACCTCGCCCCCGCGCACGCCCGCGGCCATGCGACCGCGCTGATCGGCGGATTCTCCGACCCTGACGCCACCCCGACCTTCCGCGCCGCCGAGTTCTCGACGCTGGTTCCCCAGCTCGAGGCCTGGCTGCGCGGCTGAGACCTCTCCCTCCCCGCTCATACCCCTCCCTCACACACCCACCCCCATCGAAGGATGAACATGCGTACCTCTCTCCTCCGCTCCTCCGCAGCGGGCGTCGTCGCGGTCGGCGCCCTGCTGACCGTGGTGCTCGCCGGCTGCTCCAGCAGCACCGCCGCGCCCGAGGATTCCGCAGCCCCCGCTGCCGACCCCGACTCGATCGTGCTCGCCCTCGTGCCCTCGCAGGACCAGGACGGACTCGTCGACACCGCCGCGCCCCTCACCGACTACCTCACCGAGGAGCTCGGCATCGAGGTCACAGGCGTCGTGTCGAAGGACTACCAGGCCGCCGTCGAGGCGATGGGCGCAGGCCAGGCGCAGATCGGCTTCCTGCCGTCGCTGCAGCTGTGGCAGGCGAACGACATGTACGACGCGAAGGTCGTGCTGCAGACCGAGCGCAACGGCAACATCACCTACCCCGCGCAGTTCATGACGAACAACCCCGACAAGTACTGCGACGACGAGCCGGTCGAGCGTGACGGGATGCTGTTCTGCAACGGCGCCGACGCCATGAAGGGCCCGGCCGGCCTCGACAGCATCGACAAGGTGAAGGGCGCGAAGGTCGCCGTGCTCGGCCCCGGTTCGCCCGCCGGCTACATCTACCCGATCGTCGCGCTGCAGGAGGCAGGTCTCGACACGGACACCGACATCCAGCAGATCCCTGTCACCGCGAACGACGCCTCGGTGCTTGCGGTCTACAACGGCGACGCCGAAGTGGGATTCAGCTTCTGGGACGCCCGCACGATCGTCGCGAAGGACACCCCCGACGTCGGCCAGAAGGTCGTTGTGTTCGCGATGACCGAGGAGATCCCGAACGACGGCGTCGCCCTCTCGTCCGACCTGTCACCCGAGCTGCAGGATCGCATCACGAAGGCGCTCGAGGACTTCTCGAACACTCCGGAGGGTTCCGAGATCCTCACCAGCATCTACTCGATCACCAAGCTCGCGCCGGCCGACCCCGACTCGCTCGACGTCGTGGCCCGTGCCGCACAGGCTCTGGGGCTCCAGTAAATTGTCCGATCAGATCCAGCACGTGGACGCCGCAGCTTCGGTTGCGGCGTCCACGCCGTGGTCCATCCGCCTCGACGAGGTCACGGTGCGCTATCCCAACGGGACGGTCGGTCTGAACCGGGTGTCGCTCGACATCGAGGCCGGCGAGATGGTCGCCGTCGTCGGGCTCTCCGGCTCGGGCAAGTCCACCCTCATCCGCACGATCAACGGCCTCGTGCCGGTGACGAGCGGCGCCCTCGACGTGGGGGAGCACCGGGTGAGCGGCGCCTCGTCGCGCACCCTCCGCCGCCTCCGCGGCGACATCGGCATGGTCTTCCAGGGCTTCAACCTCGCGGGCCGCGCGAGCGTGCTGCAGAACGTGCTCGTCGGGCGCCTCGCCCACACGCCGCTCTGGCGCACGCTCCTGGGCGTCTACCGCGAGGCGGACAAGCAGCTTGCGTATCACGCGCTCGATCGTGTCGGCATCCTGCCAAAGCTGCACTCCCGCGCTTCCGAGCTCTCGGGCGGCCAGCAGCAGCGGGTCGCGATCGCCCGTGCCCTCGCCCAGGAGCCGCGCATCGTCCTCGCCGACGAGCCGGTCGCGAGCCTCGATCCGCCCACCGCGCACGGGGTGATGAACGACCTGCGCCGCATCAACCGGGATCTCGGGATCACGGTGCTCGTCAACCTGCACCTCCTCGACCTCGCCCGCGAGTACGGGGCGCGGATGATCGGCATGCGCGCCGGGGAGATCGTCTACGACGGGCCCGCCACCAGTGCGACGGACGCCGATTTCGAGAGCATCTACGGCCGCTCGCTCACGCCCGACGACCGGCTGGACGCATGAGCGGCGCCCAGAACGCGACCGTCCTCGACATTCCCGCCCGCCCGCGAGGAGCGTGGAAGGGGCCTGTGATCCTGGCCGCCGTCGTGACCGTCACAGTGGTGATGTGCCTGCCGGTGATCGGCATCGGCGTCGACTTCTCGGCCATCGCGCGCAACTGGCAGAACGGCGCCGACAAGATCGTGAAGCTGCTCCTGCCCGACTGGAGCTTCTTCCCCCGCACCGTCGCGCCCCTCATCGAGACCCTGCAGATGGCGGTGATCGCGACCGCCATCGGAGCCGCCGTGTCGCTGCCGCTCAGCTTCTGGGCCGCGCGTGCCACCAACCCGAACACCACGGCGCGCGTCATCGTGCGCGGCATCCTCAACGTCATCCGCAGCGTGCCCGACCTGCTGTATGCGGCGATCCTGGTCGCGATGGTCGGGGTCGGTGCGCTCCCCGGAATCCTGGCGCTGCTGCTGTTCAACGTCGGCATCATCGTCAAACTCGTCTCGGAGGCCATCGACACCAACGACCGCGGTCCCCTCGAGGCCGGACGCGCGGTGGGGGCGACGCAGGCGAAGATCAACCGCACGCTCGCGCTGCCCGACGCCTGGCCCGCCTTCGCGAATCAGACCCTGTACGTGTTCGAGCTGAACGTGCGCGCCTCGACCGTGCTCGGTCTCGTCGGCGCAGGAGGGATGGGGCTGCTGATCGACGCGGTGCGCACGTTCTACCGCTACGACCAGCTCTCGCTCATCATCCTGGAGATCCTCATCGTCGTCATCGTGATCGACCTCGTCTCGGACGCCATCCGACGGAGGCTCGTATGAGTGCGGCGCTCACCGTCATCCCCGCCAAGCCTCGCCGGCCCTGGCTGATCGCCGGATGGGCGCTCGTCACCGGCATCGTGGTCCTGGCGTTCTGGTCGATCGACATCGACTGGTCCCGCCTCTCCGATCTGCCGTCCGAGATCATCCGGTACACGTTCCTGATGTTCGCCGATCCGAACTGGGAGAAGCTGCCGGAGGCGCTGTGGCAGACGTGGCGGAGCATCGAGATGGCCTGGGTCGGCACGATCCTCGGCATCCTGCTCGCCACCCCGCTGAGCCTGGTCGCCGCGCGCGGATTCGGGCCCGCGTGGCTGCGGGCGCTCCTGCGCGGACTCTTCTCGCTGATCAGGGCGGTCCCGGAGATCATCATCGCGATCGTGATCCTCTCGGTCACCGGCCTCACCCCGTTCACCGGCGCGCTCGCCCTCGCCATCAACGGCGTCGGCACGCTCGGCAAATGGGGGTATGAGGCGGTCGAGGCCGTGCCCCGAGGTCCGATCGAGGCGGCGCGCGCGGCCGGTGGCGGCATGCTGCAGGTGCTGCGCTGGGGTGTGTGGCCGCAGGCCGAACCGGCGTTCTGGTCGTTCTGGCTGTACCGCTTCGAGATCAACGTGCGCTCCTCCGCGGTGCTGGGGCTCATCGGCGTCGGCGGAATCGGCGACATGCTCACCTCCTACACCCAGTACCGTGAGTG
Source organism: Microbacterium sp. WHRI 7836 (assembly GCF_040223885.2). Classification (NCBI taxonomy): domain Bacteria; kingdom Bacillati; phylum Actinomycetota; class Actinomycetes; order Micrococcales; family Microbacteriaceae; genus Microbacterium; species Microbacterium sp. WHRI 7836. The sequence continues at coordinate 2,886,478 of NZ_CP168171.1, read as the reverse complement.
GTCGACGGTGGGTGTCCTGCTCATCGTGGTGGTCGTGGTGACGATGCTGATCGATGCGGCGTCCGGTGCGATCCGTCGCCGCATCATGGAGGGAGCCCGAGCCCGTGTTCTCGCCTAGCGCCCCGCCCACCGCACGCATCGCGGCCGTGCTCAACACCCTGCAGCCGGCCGAGCGCCGCGTCGCCGAGCTGATCGTCGAATCGGCCGACGAGGTCGTGGAGTGGACGGCGCAGGAGCTCGCCGATCGGGCCGGCGTCGGCCGCGCCACCGTGGTCCGCACCTGCCAGGGCATCGGCTATCGCGGTTATCCGCAGCTGCGGGTCGCGCTCGCCGCCGAACTCGGCAGCACGCCCGGGGAGGCGGCCGTCGACCACGGTCCCGGCGTGCTCGGACGCATGCGGGGGGAGATCGATCGTCTGGCGGGCTCCCTGCCGGCGCTCGCCAGCCTGCTCGACCCGGATGCTGTCGCCGAGGCCGTGCGCCTCTCGGCATCCGCCCGTCGTCTGCTCGTGCTCGCCAACGGACTGTCGTCGCCGATCGCCAACGACCTCGCCATGCGGCTGACTGCCGCCGGGCGGTCGGCGGAATTCATCGCCGACGCCATCGCCCAGCAGATCGCGGCCCGCCACCTCACGGCCGAAGACGTCTGCCTCGTGGTGAGCGGTTCCGGTGCGAACGAGGCGAGTCTGCGCGTCGCGACGGCGGCCGCGCGGGGCGGTGCGACCGTGATCGCCCTGACGTCGTTCGCCTCGTCGGCCTTGACCGAGGCGGCGTCGCTGTCGCTCGTGATCGCGCCGACCGGGGTGAGCTTCCGCGACGAGCTCGAGCACACCTCCCGCGTGGCCTACCTCGTGTTCGCCGAGGTGTTCGCCGCCGCGGTCGCGACCGAGCGTGGCGTGGACGCGGTCCAGGCGCGCGCCCACGCCCTCGAGGTCGTCTCCGCGAACCTCGGCGAGGGATCCGCCGACTGACCCGGCATCAATCCCGAGCGGTCTGCAGGATCGTCCAGAGCTCGGCGCGAGCCGGGAAGGTCGACAGGTCGATGTCGAGCAGCGCGCCCGCGTGGGCGATGCGGGAGCGCAGGGTGTGTCGGTGCACCCCGAGAGCGTTCGCGGCGGATTCCGCCTTCGCGTCGTGCTCCAGCCACGTGCGCAGCGAGCGTTCGAGATCGGCTCCGGTGCGGGCGTCGTGCTCGCGCACCGGTGCGAGGCGCGACTCGGCGACCAGGCGGGCCTCGTCCGTCGCGAGAGCGGTGAGGATGCTCGACCCCACGGTGTCGGCGTAGCGGGCGACCCCGTGCGTGCCCTGCTGGCGCAGCGCGGTGAGTGCCTGCGCATGGGCACGGGCGAACGAATCGTAGCCCTCCGAATCGGAGACGCCGATGCGGATGCCGAACCGCGCGGCGACCTCATCGAGCAGCCCTTCGTCGGCGACCGACACGCACATCGTGACGCCGTCCTCGGACTCGGCCAGGAAGAAGGAGGTGCCGTGTTCGGACCGGTGTCGCTCCCACCAGTCGGCCAGGGGTCCCGCAGGGGCGTCGGCCGCGACCGCGACCAGCACGGGCGCGGGTGGCAGGCTTCCCAGCACCCGTCTGGCGAGAGAGGGGTCGTCGGCGAGGAGCGAGCCGAGGAGCTGGGTGTGCAGGCGGCGTCGGCTGCGCGCCAGCTGCTCGCTCTGCTCCATCGCGAGTCCCGCCATGGCGATGACCGATGTCACGACCGAACGTGCTTCGGGGTCGAGCGTCTCGATGGCCAGGGCGATGACGCCGCGCAGGTGTCCGCCGCGGCCCACCGTGAACAGCATGAACGAGTGACCCTCGATGCTGAGCGACTGCCCGGCCTCGAGCCCCCGCGTGAGGATCTCGACCACGCGGGAGCCGAGTTCGTGGAGCACACGCGCCTCGATGGCGTCACGCGGGTGAGCGAACGTGAGGGCTCCGGCGGCGTCGAACATGCCAGACCAGACGTCGAGCCGACGCCCGAGCTCCGCGATCGTCGCGTCGAGGCCGTGCGGACGGAGGGCGGCGAGGGCCAGAGCGCGCTGCGTGTCGAGTGCCCATGACCGTCGTGCATAGGCCTGAGCCGCGATGGCCTCGGAGTGTGCACGTGCGACGGCGATGAACGGGGTGCGGTACGGTACGGCGAACAGGGGCATCCCGTGCACAGCGCAGGCCTCGACGAGCTCGTCGGGGATCCCTGAGCGATGCACCTCGGTACCGAACCCCAGGCCGATCACGCCGCGGTCTGCGAGTCGCCCGACATACGTGTCGATGCTCACGGCCTCGTCGAACTGCGTCCCCGTGGTCAGCAGTGCCAGGTCTTCCGAGAGGAACGGGGTCGGGTCGGCGAGGTCGGAGCTGTGCACCCAGCGCAGGGGGCGGTCGAGAGCGCCTTCCGGGATGTCGGCTTCGCGAGGCACCAGCGAGAGCCCGAGGTCACGACGCTGCAGCAGCGCACGCAAGGTCGGCTGAGCGGTGACGGCCATGACATTCTCCGGAACTTATACACGCAGGCGAACTGACGCTACAGATTGTACAGACCGGTGAATGCAGCAGTCTCGGTCACCGCCGTACGCTCGCGAACATGGCACTCCTCGACACCGCAGCCCCCGCAGTCCCTCTCGGTGGACCCGACCTCCCGCAGGAGCGTCGCCTGGTCACGGACCTCCCCGGCCCCCGTTCGGCCGAGATCCTCGCGCGCAAGGCGGACGCCGTCGCCGCGGGTGTCGGACACACGGTTCCGATCGCGGCCGTCGCCGCGGGCGGCGGAGTGGTCGTCGACGCCGATGGCAACTCGCTCATCGACCTCGGTTCCGGCATCGCCGTGACCACGGTGGGCAACGCGCACCCCAAGGTCGCTGCGGCCGTCGCCGCTCAGGCCGCGCAGTTCACGCACACCTGCTTCATGATCTCGCCGTACGAGTCCTACGTGGGCGTGGCCGAAGCACTCAACCGCGTCACCCCCGGCGACTTCGCCAAGAAGAGCGCCCTGTTCAACTCGGGCGCCGAAGCGGTCGAGAACGCGATCAAGATCGCCCGCAAGCACACCGGTCGCCAGGCCGTCGTCGCATTCGACCACGGCTACCACGGCCGCACGAACCTGACCATGGCGCTCACCGCCAAGTCGATGCCCTACAAGAGCGGCTTCGGCCCGTTCGCCCCCGAGGTGTACCGCGCGCCGATGTCGTACCCCTTCCGCGACGGACTCGACGGGCGCGAGGCCGCGGCCCGCGTGATCCTCCAGCTCGAGAAGCAGATCGGTGCCGACAACCTGGCCGCGGTCATCATCGAGCCCATCCAGGGCGAGGGTGGCTTCATCGTCCCGGCCGACGGCTTCCTCCCCGCGATCGTCGACTGGTGCCGCGCGAACGGCGTCGTCTTCATCGCCGACGAGGTGCAGACCGGCTTCGCCCGCACCGGTCACATGTTCGCGAGCGAGATCTTCGGCATCGAGCCCGACCTGATCACCACGGCCAAGGGCATCGCCGGCGGCCTCCCGCTCGCCGCCGTCACCGGTCGTTCCGAGATCATGGACGCCTCGCACTCCGGCGGTCTCGGCGGCACCTACGGCGGCAACCCGATCGCCTGTGCCGCGGCCCTCGCCTCGATCGACGTGTTCGAGAACGACGGCGTCATCGAGCGGGCACGCGAGATCGGCACCATCCTCATCGACCGTCTCACCGCGATCCAGCAGAACGACCCGCGCGTCGGAGACATCCGCGGCCACGGCGCCATGATCGCCGCCGAGTTCGTGGATCCCGAGACCAAGGCGCCGAACGCCGCTCTCACGGCGGCCGTCGCGAAGGCGTGCATCGCGCAGGGCGTCATCGTCCTCACCTGCGGCACCTACGGCAACGTCATCCGCTTCCTTCCTCCGCTCTCGATCGGCGACGACCTGCTGAACGAAGGACTCGACATCGTGGCCGCAGCCCTGGCTGCAGCCGCCGAATAACATGCAGGCCGCGCTCCCGCGCGGCCTGACCCCCTGTCCGGTCGCGACCCCAATCGGGGGATTTCGGGTCGCGACCGGCACTACTTCCCCCAACGAAGGAGTTGCAGATGTCTGAGATCACCCGCGACGTACTCATCATCGGTGCCGGAGCCGCAGGGCTCACGGCCGCGAACGACCTGCGCAAGGCCGGCCTGTCGGTCGCCGTGCTGGAGGCCCGCGACCGCGTGGGCGGCCGCCTGTGGACCGACGTCATCGACGGTGCCATGCTCGAGATCGGCGGCCAGTGGGTCTCGCCCGACCAGGACGCGCTCAAGGACACGATCGAGGAGCTGGGCCTCGAGACCTACAGCCGTTACCGCGAGGGTGACAGCGTCTACGTCGGACCCGACGGGAAGACCCACCGCTTCACGGGGGAGATGTTCCCCGTCTCGCCGGAGACCGAGGCCGTGATCGCCCGCATCACCGGCATCCTCGACGCGCTGGTCGCGGAGATCGACCCCGATCAGCCGTGGGCGCACCCCAAGGCCGAGGAGTGGGACTCCATCACCTGGGATGCCTGGCTGCGTTCGCAGACCGACGACGACGAGGCCGTGCGCAACCTGGCCTTCGCCACGGGTTCGGCGATGCTCACGAAGCCCACGCACTCGTTCTCGCTCCTGCAGTCGCTCCTGATGGCCGCGTCCGCCGGTTCCTACTCGAACCTGGTCGACGCCGACTTCATCCTCGACAAGCGCGTCGTGGGCGGTCTCCAGCAGGTGCCGCTGCGCCTCGCCGAGCGTCTGGGCGACGACGTGCTGTTGAACCAGCCCGTCCGCCGCCTCGAGTGGTCGGATGCCGGTGTGGTCGCCGTCACCGACGAGCTCACCGTGCGCGCCCGCCACGCGATCCTCGCGCACGCACCGGTTCTCTACAGCCGCATCTCGTTCGACCCGCCGCTTCCGCGCCGCCAGCACCAGCTGCACCAGCACCTCTCGATGGGCTTCGTCATCAAGGTGCACGCCGTGTACGACCGGCCGTTCTGGCGCGAGCAGGGTCTCAGCGGCACCGCTTTCAGCCCGTACGAGCTGTCGCACGAGGCCTACGACAACACCAACCACGGCGATGAGCGTGGCACCCTGGTCGGCTTCGTCTCCGACGCCAACGCCGACGGTGTCTTCGAGCTCTCGGCCGAGGAGCGCAAGGAGCGCATCCTCGAGTCGCTGTCGCACTACTACGGCCCCGAGGCCAAGAACCCGGTCGTCTACTACGAGAGCGACTGGGGCAGCGAGGAGTGGACGCGCGGCGCCTATGCCGCCAGCTTCGACATGGGCGGCCTGCACCGCTACGGCGCGGACCTGCGTAGCGCGGTCGGACCGATCCACTTCGCGTGCAGCGACATGGCAGGCGCCGGGTATCAGCACGTGGACGGTGCGATCCGGATGGGACACCTGGTCGCCTCCAACATCGTCGATGCGAGTCGTGAGGCCGGCGCTGTCGAGAGCAGCAGCTGATGACCGGGTCGGTCGTCGTCGGATACACGGCGACGGACGCGGGAGCGGATGCCGCAGCGCTGGGTGCGCGCATCGCCCGCAGCCTGGGAGCGACCCTGCACCTGGTGATCGTGCTGCCCAACGAGGGCACGCGCAGCGCCGCGGTGCCGCCGGAGCGCGCCTACGAGGAGCACATCCGCTCGCAGGCCAAGAAGTGGCTCGGCGACGCCGTCGTCCGGTTGCCGCAGGAGCTGATCCGCAGCGGACACGTCCGCTTCTCCGAGTCCTTCGCCGAGGGGCTCATCGCCGCCGGTGAGGAGTTCGGCGCACGTCTGATCGTGATCGGCGCGGCGGGCGGCGGCATCTTCGGGCGCCACCGTCTCGGCAGCGTGGCCTCCGAACTGCTGCACTCGTCGACCATCCCGGTCGCCCTGGCGCCTGCCGGCACCGCTCAGCAGGACGACCACGTCATCCCGCGTGTCACGGTCGCGGTCGGCTCACGGCCGGGCGCGGACGCGCTGCTCGACGAAGCGGTGTCGCTCGCCGGAGACAGCGGTGTCGATCTGCGACTCGTCTCCCTCGTGCCGTTCGACGTGCCACCCGGACTCGACACGGGAGCCATCCGCACCGTAGGGGACACGCACGGTCAAGAGGTTCTCGCGATGGCGACCGAGCTCCTTCCGGACGGGCGCACCGCCGCGGTCGAGAAGGCCCCAGGCGACACTGTCGAGGATGCGGTCGCGAACCTCTCCTGGCTTCCCGGTGAGGTCATCCTGGTCGGATCGAGCCGGCTGGCACAGCCGCGCCGACTGTTCCTGGGCTCCACGGCGGCGAAGATGCTGCACGTTCTGCCCGTCCCCATGATCGTCGTCCCGCGCACCCGCAACGAAGCAGGAGAACGCTGATGAGCAGCACCCACCGGGCGACGGAGCCCGAATCCGGCGTCACCACCGGGATCTCCACCAAGGGCCTGAGCGCCGGAACGGTCGGCCTGATCGGCGCGGTCGTGATCGGCATCTCGTGCATCGCGCCCGCCTACACGTTCACGGCGGCCGTCGGACCCGTGGCCTCCACCGTCGGGTCCCAGATCCCGGCGATCATCCTCGTCGGGTTCATCCCGATGCTCCTGGTCGCCTTCGGTTACCGCGAGCTCAACAACCGGATGCCCGACTCCGGCACGTCGTTCACCTGGGCGGCCCGTGCCTTCGGTCCCTGGGTGGGCTGGATGGCCGGCTGGGGCCTCGTCGTCGCCACGATCCTCGTGCTGTCCAACCTCGCTGGCATCGCCGTGGACTTCCTCTTCCTGCTGATCTCGCAGATCACGGGCAACCCCGACATCGCCTCCCTCGCGAGCGTCACCTGGATCAACATCGGCGTGTGCCTGCTGTTCATGCTCGGCGCGACGTGGATCTCGTACCGCGACATGCAGACGACGCAGAAGCTGCAGTACTGGCTCGTCAGCTTCCAGATCCTCGTGCTGCTGTTCTTCGCCGGGGCCGCGATCGTGCAGGCGGTGAACGGCAACGGCTTCGACTACCAGCCGTTCGACCTCGGCTGGTTCAACCCGTTCGCGATCTCGTCGTTCAGCGCCGTCGCCGCCGGCCTCTCCCTGTCGATCTTCATCTTCTGGGGCTGGGACGTCACCCTGACCATGAACGAGGAGACCAAGGATCCGGAGAAGACCCCGGGGCGTGCCGCCACCGTCACGGTGCTCATGATCGTCTCCCTGTACCTGCTGCTGGCGGTCGCGATGATCATGTTCGCCGGCGTCGGCACCGGAGCGTTGGGCCTCGGCAACGAGGACATCCAGGAGAACGTGTTCTTCCACCTCTCCGGCCCGATCCTCGGCCCGCTCGCGTTCCTCGTGTCGCTCGCGGTGCTGACCAGTTCGGCATCGTCGCTGCAGTCCACGTTCGTGGGTCCCGCGCGCACCCTGCTGGCGATGGGGCACTACGGCGCACTGCCCAAGTCGTTCGCGAAGGTCAGCCCGCGGTTCTTCACCCCGGGGTACGCGACCATCGCCTCCGCCATCGTGGCATCGGCCTTCTACGCCGTGATGCGCATCGTCAGCGAGGACACGCTGTGGGACACCATCCTGACGCTCGGCATGATGATCTGCTTCTACTACGGGATCACCGCATTCGCCTGCGTCTGGTACTTCCGCAAGCAGTGGTTCGACTCGACGCGGAACTTCTTCTTCACGTTCCTGTTCCCGCTGGTCGGCGGCGCGATCCTCGCGGTGCTGTTCTTCACCACGCTGATCGACTCGATGGACCCGGCCTACGGCTCCGGCTCGCAGATCGGCGGGGTCGGCATCGTGTTCATCCTCGGCATGCTGATCATCGTCGTCGGCATCGTCGTCATGATCTGGAACGCGATCAGACGGCCCGCCTTCTTCCGCGGACAGACCCTGGGCATCGACGCACCGCCCAGTCGACGCAAGCGCTCCTAGCCCTCCTCACAGAAAGAGAATCATGAGCACTCAGACCGAACAGGCGCTCCTGGACAGCATCCCCACCGGACTCTTCATCGGGGGCCAGTGGATCGACGGCGAGACCGGAGGCACCTTCGACGTGAAGGACCCCGCGACCGGTTCCGTGATCCGCACCATCGCCGACGCGACGCCCGGCGACGGCATCCGCGCCCTCGACGCCGCAGTCGCCGCGCAGGACGCCTGGGCCGCGACGGCTCCGCGCGTGCGCAGCGAGATCCTCCGCAAGTCCTTCGACCTCGTTCAGGAGCACAAGGAGGATCTGGCCCTTCTCATGACGCTCGAGATGGGCAAGCCTCTCGCCGAAGCACGCGGCGAGGTCGGCTACGGCGGGGAGTTCCTGCGCTGGTTCAGCGAGGAGGCCGTGCGCATCAGCGGTCGCTACGGCATCAACCCCGAGGGCACCGGCCACATGGTCGTATCGCAGCGCCCGGTCGGACCGTCGTTCTTCGTGACGCCGTGGAACTTCCCGTTCGCCATGGCCACCCGCAAGATCGCCCCCGCACTCGCAGCGGGCTGCACCGTCGTGATCAAGCCCCCGGCACTCACGCCCCTGACGACCATGTACTTCGTCTCGCTGCTCGAGCAGGCAGGCCTTCCCGCCGGTGTCGTGAACGTCGTGCAGACGTCGAAGTCGAGTGCGCTGTCGGCGCCCATCATCGCCGACCCGCGCCTGCGCAAGCTCTCCTTCACCGGGTCGACCGAGGTGGGCCGCAAGCTCATCGCCCAGGCGGCCGAAGGCGTGCTGCGCGTGTCGATGGAACTGGGCGGCAACGCTCCGTTCGTGGTGTTCGACGACGCCGACCTCGACAAGGCCGTGGACGGTGCGCTGGCCGCGAAGTTCCGCAACATCGGCCAGGCCTGCACGGCCGCGAACCGCTTCATCGTGCACAAGGACGTCGCCGGGGAATTCGCCAAGCGCGTGACCGAGCGCGTCAACGGCATGAAGATCGGCCGCGGCACGGAAGAGGGCGTGGCGATCGGACCGCTCATCGACGAGGACGCCGTGGCCAAGGCCGGCGAGCTCGTGGACGATGCGGTCGAACGCGGTGCGACCCTGCTCGCCGGCGGCAAGGCCGTCGAGGGCACCGGCACGTTCTACGAGCCCACCGTGCTCACCGACGTGGTCGCCGGAAGCGCGATCCTCCGCGAGGAGATCTTCGGACCGGTGCTCGCGATCGCGACCTTCGAGACCGAGGAAGAGGCCGTGCGCCTGGCGAACGACACCGAGTACGGGCTCGTGTCGTACGTGTTCACCGAGAACCTGCAGCGCGGGCAGCGGATGATCGACGGGCTCGAGACCGGCATGATGGGTCTCAACGTGGGAGTGGTCTCGAATGCGGCCGCACCCTTCGGAGGCGTCAAGCAGTCCGGCGTCGGACGCGAGGGCGGCTTCGAGGGCATCCACGAGTACCTGTCCACCAAGTACACGCTGATCCCGGTCTCCTGACCTTCCGGGTGGGTCCCTGAGCTTGTCGAAGGGCCCACCCCACCCGAACGGCCTGGGTCCCTGAGCCTGTCGAAGGGACCCGCACACGAGAGGACAACCCATGACCGACTACGCCGTCATCAACCCCGCCACCGGAGAGACGCTGGCGTCCTTCGACACCTTCACCGACGCTCAGATCGAAGAGGCCGTGGCCGCGGCCGACGAAGCCCACCGCGGGTGGTCGCGTTCGTCGACGGTCGCAGAGCGCGCTGCCCTCGTCCGCCGTGCGGCCGAGCTGCACCGCGAGCGCCGCGAGGAGCTCGCGGACATCTTCGTGCGCGAGATGGGCAAGCCCCGCGAGGCCGCGCTCGGTGAGGTCGACTTCGCCGCGGACATCGCCGAGTACTACGCCGACCAGGCGGAGTCGATCATGGCCGACCAGCCGATCGCGATCCTGGGGGAGGGGTCGGCCATCATCCGCCGCTCCTCGCTCGGTCCGCTCGTCGGCATCATGCCGTGGAACTTCCCGGCGTACCAGATCGTGCGCTTCGCCGCGCCCAACCTCATCGTGGGCAACACGATCCTGCTCAAGCCCGCACCGCAGTGCCCGGAGTCGTCGACCGCGATCGAGAAGATCTACCACGACGCCGGCTTCCCGAAGGGCGCCTACCAGAACGTGCTCGCCACGAACGAGCAGATCGCGACCATGATCGCCGATCCGCGCGTGCAGGGCGTCTCGCTCACCGGTTCCGAGCGCGCAGGCGCCGCGGTCGCCGAGATCGCGGGCCGCAACCTCAAGAAGGTCGCGCTCGAGCTGGGCGGCTCCGACCCCTTCATCGTGCTGTCGACCGACGACCTCGACGCCACCGTCCAGGCCGGCGTCGATGCGCGTCTGGACAACAACGGCCAGGCCTGCAACGGCGCCAAGCGCTTCATCGTCGTCGACGGTCTCTACGACGCGTTCGTGGAGAAGTTCACGGCGGCGATGGCCGCGGTCGAGGCGACCGACCCCATGCGCGACGACACGGTGCTCGGTCCGGTGTCGTCCGAGACCGCGGCGGAGAACCTGCAGAAGCAGATCGATCAGGCCGTCGAGCAGGGCGCCACCCTGCTCACGGGTGGCACCCGCGACGGTGCGTTCTTCGCTCCGACCGTGCTGGCCGACGTGACGCCGGAGATGAACGTCTACCGTGAGGAGCTCTTCGGACCGGCAGCCGTCGTCTACCGCGTGGCGGATGAGGACGCAGCGGTCGAGCTCGCGAACGACACCACGTTCGGGCTCGGCTCGTACGTCTTCACGACGGATGCGGAGCAGGCCGAGCGCGTCGCCGACAAGATCGAGGCGGGCATGGTCTACGTCAACCTCGTGCTGGCGGACAGCCCCGAACTGCCCTTCGGCGGCGTCAAGCGCAGCGGCACCGCCCGTGAGCTGGGACACCTCGCCGCAGACGAGTTCGTCAACAAGAAGCTCATCCGCATCGGCTGAGCGTGCGACGGACGGCCCCTCGCAGAGCGCGAGGGGCCGTCCGCATGCCCGCCTCGTGTTGCGGGACGGACGCCCTGTCGGCGGGGACACCGGGTGAGGGACAATGGCGGCATGAGCGCGCACACCGATCCCATCGAGACGCTGACCACCGAACAGAGCTGGGAGCGGCTCCGCACGCAGGAGCTCGGCCGGCTCGTCACCCACGTGGGGAAGACGATCGACATCTTCCCCGTGAACTTCGTGGTCGACGGGGACGGCATCCTGTTCCGCACCGCACCCGGCAGCAAGCTGTTCGAGCTCACGGTGAACACCGATGTGCTGTTCGAGGTCGATGACCACACCGACACGGACGCCTGGAGCGTGATCGTGCGGGGCCACGCGAGTGCGTTGGAGTCGGACGCCGACGTGCACAGGGCGGATGCGGCCGGCCTCCGCCCATGGATCCCCACCCTCAAACGGGTCTATGTGCGCATCGCCCCGACGTCGGTTTCGGGGCGGGCCTTCCGTCGCAGTGCCGAGCCGGAGCTCGACGGGCCCCAGGAGTACTGACTGACCGTCAGGCCGATAACCGTCAGGCCGATAACCGTCAGGCCGAGAACCGTCAGGCCGAGAAGAGCTTCAGGTCGGTCGGGGTGAAGTAGTTCTGGGTCACATCGGTGATCCGCACGAGGAACTTCCCCCGCTTCTCGTCGATCGAGACGACCGTCCCGACATTGCCTGTCATCGTCGGTCCAGTGATCTGCACGGTGTCCCCGATGGCGAATTCGTTCATGGGAGTTCCTCTCCTTGCCGTACTGCTCCGGATCGGTACAGCACTCCGGTTCTTCTGATGGTCCGAGGCTAGATCGAGTGCGGTTGTGGAGACAGTGCCAGACGTCGCCATTTCGGGTGACATCTGTCACGGGTCCGGACGAGCCTCGCGCCCGCCCCCGGGCGTAGGGTCGAAGCATGGCAAACGTCGCTGAGAACATCGTCAAGACTCTGCACGCCAACGGGATCGACCGTGTCTACGGCATTCCCGGGGACTCGTTGAACGGCTTCACGGACGCGCTCCGCAAGGACGGCACGATCCGCTGGGTGCATGTGCGGCACGAGGAGTCCGCCGCCTTCGCCGCCGCCGCCGATGCCGCCACCACGGGCGAGCTCGCCGTGGTCGCGGGCTCCTGCGGGCCGGGCAACCTGCATCTCATCAACGGCCTGTACGACGCGAACCGCTCCCGCGTCCCCGTGCTCGCGATCGCCGCGCACATCCCCACGACCGAGATCGGCACCGGGTACTTCCAGGAGACGCACCCGCAGGAGCTCTTCCGCGAGTGCAGCGTGTACGTGGAGTATGTCGCCGACCCGAAGCAGATGCCGCGCCTGATGGAGATCGCCATGCGCGCAGCGATCGAGGAGCGCGGTGTCGCCGTCCTCGTGATCCCCGGTGACGTAGCCCTCGCCGACATCGCCGACGACCGCGCCGTCGTGATCGAGCGCGCCCGCCCCGTGGTGGTCCCCAACGGCGCAGAGCTCGAGAAGGCGGCGACGCTGCTGAACGCGGCGAAGAACGTCACGATCCTCGCCGGCGCCGGGGTCGAAGGCGCCCACGACGAGGTGATCGCGCTCGCCGACAAGCTGGGTGCTCCCATCGTCCACGCCCTTCGCGGCAAGGAGTTCATCGAGTACGACAACCCCTTCGACGTCGGGATGACGGGACTGCTCGGTTTCGCGTCCGGCTACCGCGCGATGGAGGCCGCCGACGCGCTGCTGGTGCTCGGCAGCGACTTCCCGTACGAGCAGTTCTACCCTGACGGTGCGAAGACGATCCAGGTCGACATTCGCGGCGCACAGCTCGGCAAACGGCATCCGCTCGATCTGGGACTGGTCGGCGACGTCCGGGCCACGGCCGAGGCACTGCTGCCGAGGATCGCGCGCAAGGACGATCGCGGTCACCTCGACGACGCGATCGCGCACTACCGCAAGACCCGCAAGAAGCTCGACGAGCTGGCGGTGCCGGCGAAGGGGAAGCGCCCCATCCATCCGCAGTACCTCGCCAGGCTCCTGGACGAGTACGCGACCGATGATGCGATCTTCACCGCCGATGTCGGGTCACCGACCGTGTGGGCGGCGCGCTATCTCTCGATGACCGAGAACCGGCGCCTGATCGGCTCCTTCACCCACGGCTCGATGGCGAACGCGCTGATGCACGGCATCGGTGCGCAGGTCGCCCACCCCGACCGTCAGGTCGTCGCACTCGCGGGCGATGGCGGATTGGCGATGATGCTCGGCGAGCTGCTCACGCTGACGCAGAACAAGCTCCCGGTGAAGACGATCGTGGTCAACAACTCGTCGCTGAACTTCGTCGAGCTCGAGATGAAGGCCGCCGGCTTCGTCACCTACGGCACAGGACTGGACAACCCCAGCTTCGCCGCGATCGCCGAAGCCATGGGCATCTTCGCCCGTCGCGTGGAGCGCAGCGAAGACCTCCCTGATGCCGTGCGCGAGGTGCTGGCTCACGACGGTCCGGCCCTGCTCGACGTGGTCACAGAGCGGCAGGAGTTGTCCATGCCGCCGGCGATCGAGGCCGCGCAGGTCAAGGGCTTCGCGCTCTATGCGATCCGCACCGTGATGTCCGGACGCGGGGACGAGCTTCTCGACCTCGCGAAGGCGAACTGGCGCCAGCTCTTCTGAGCCGGCGCCACGCCGGGATCCGACGCTCAGCTCTCCAGCTGGGCGCGGATCTCGGCGGCCTCGCCGTGCCGCCCGAGCGCCTCGAACACGTTGCCGAGTTCGAGGGCTGCGACCTGCAGCAGCGGCGGGTGGCCGGCCGCGTGATCGATCGCGCTGCGGTACACCGGCACGGCGTCGGCTGAGCGGTCGTTGCCGGCGAGCACCCGCGCGGCGAACAGCTCGGAGCTTCCGGCCGCCCCCAGGTCTCCCAGTGCAGCGAAGCCGTCGGCCGCGGTGAGCGAGGCCGACACGGCCTCGTCGATGCGTCCGAGCTCAGCCAGAGCGCGTGCCCGTGAATCGGTGACATCGGCGAGCAGCCACCCGGCGTCGTGCTGCTGTGCGAGGGCGGCGACCTCGTCGAAGAGAGCGAACGCCCGCTCGTCGCCGCGCCCGCCGTAGGCCTGCCCGAGGCTGTGCAGCACCTCGGTGAGCGCTCCGACGGCGTCCGGCGCGCGTCGGACGGTCTCGGCCGCGGATTCGAGCAGGGCGATCGCATCGTCGTGCTCGTCGAAACGCGCGAGGATCTTCGCCTGCTCGGTCATCGCCATCGCCTGGTCGGCGTGCTCCTCGGCCTGCCCGAACAGCTCGGAGGCGTAGCCGTGGGCGCCCACCGACTGGCCGAATTCCCCGGCCGCACTCAATGCGCGGGCGAGCATCGAAGCGGTCATCGCTCGAGAACCGGCGGGGACGTCGGCCTCCTCCTCGCGCTGCAGCACATCTCCGAAGAGCTCGGCGGCCTCCTCCGCATCACCGACCCGCAGCATGGCGCGGGCGAGTCGGAAGTCCAGTCCGGTCGTGTCGCCTCCCGCGTCGCCGCCGAGGCGAGCGGCGAGGCGATAGCGCGAGACGGCCTTCTCCGGCTCGTCGGCGTCCTCCCAGAGCGCGCCGGCGAGCAGATGGGCGTCGCCGAGCGCACGGGTCGCCCCCAGTTCGGCGAGCAGGCGGCAGGACTCGTCGGCGTCGACCGCCCCCTCGGCGTACGAGCTGGTGCCACCGCGCACGCGTGCGCGGGTCTGCAGGGCCTGCGCCCGGTGCCCCGTGCTGACGTCGTCCTGGGCGAGGAAGCGGTCCAGCAACGCGCTGCCGGCTTCGAGATCGCCCTTGCTCAGCACGGCCGAGATGGCCACCAGCGTCGTGGTGTTCGTGAGGCGGGTGTCGTCCGCTTCGGCGAATGACCGGGCGGCCACCTCCGCGTGGTCCAGCGCGGCGTCCGGCTCGCCGGACTGCAGGTGCAGGGCCGCGCGGCTGATCGCGAGGTCACCGCGCGTCCACGCGGGAAGCTCGTCCGATGCGCCGATCTCCTCTTCCAGAGCGGCGGTCGTCTCCGGCGTGTTCAGGCCGAATGTCGCGAGTCCGATGCGCTCCTCGAGGTCGGCCTGCGCCTCGTGCCCAGCGGCGCGGAGTGCGGCGATGCGCTCCGGCAGCAGCTGCAGGGCCTCGTCCGCGCGCTCCAGTGCGACCAGGATCCCCAGCCGCATGGACAGCAGCTGGGCGCGCTTGGCGGGATCTTCGACTTCGAGGGCGCGGGGCAGGGCTTCGAGCGTCTCGTGCTCGGCGCCGAACTGCGCGAGCTGCATGGCGCGCTCGAACCAGCCCTCTGCGTCGACCGGGGCGGTGGTGGAAGCAGGGGTGATGAAGGCGTCGGACCGGATCGGCACGTCGTAGCTCTCCTTCGCGAGTCCACGCATCCGCTGCAGGCTGCGGGCGTGGCCCTCGGTACCGTCGCGTTCGTCGAAGCCTCGGCCGATCCGCTCGGCGGCGGCCCACGAGGCGGCAGCCAGGTCGACCGCGCCCCAGGCGCCGTCGTGCTCGCCGAAGAACGGCACGAGCGCGGGGGAGTCGGCTCCGCGCACCGGGGTGTCGCCGTGCCCGGCTGCCGTGACGCGGTCGAGCGCCACGGCGAGGGCGGCGAGGGCGGCGAAGTGCGCGTCGACGTTCAGGCCGTCGTGCGCGAGCCAGGAGATGTGCTTCTCGACCAGGGCGAGAGCACGCGCCTCGTTCCCGGTGACGGCTGCGAACACGATGTTGTTGGCGACGATGCGCAGGTTGTCCGGGTTGTCCTTGGCGAGGCGGTAGCTGCGCAGGTGGGCTGTCTTCGCCTCCTCGAGACGTCCGGCGCGCAGATAGGGGAGCAGCACGCGGGACAGGGCGTGCTCCGGCTCTTCGCCGCAGGAGAAGCCGCCTTCGATCATCTCCTCGACCAACACGATCGCCTCGGCGTCGCGATCGGTGTCGGCGAAGAATCCGGCGAACTGGCTGCGTCCGCACGCGTCGCAGTGGCTGTGGTCGTCGCGCGGCGTGGCCTCGAGCTGCACGCGGAGCGCCTCGGCCTCGTCCATGCGTCCGGCATCCCAGGCGTCTTCGAAACGAGCCGTGAGCACCCCGCTGACGCCGAGACCTGCGGCACGGTAGTGAGACTCCATGTCGTCGAGGACGGCGGCGATCTGCTCCTGGGAGAAAGCCGGAGAGGACCTCAGCGACGAGGCCATCCACTTGAACTGCCACATCAGATCGGCGCCGCCGTTGTCGAGGTCGGCGGGGAAGCGCTGCGGGTCCGCGTCGTGATGAGCGAGGCACCACGCGAACGAGTTCAGCATGACGTCGGTCGCACCGTTCATGTTCGCCGAGGCCGTCTGGCGCATCCTGGCCTCGTACTCGAGCCGCTCGTCGCCGATCTCCACCGCGAGGGCCACTGCCTCGGAGACCAGGGCCTGCTCTGCGGGACCCCAGGGAGTGCGATCGATCTCCTCGATCAGCTGCTGGAAGCGCTTCTTCGGACGTGCCATGGACAGAACCTTTCGGGAGGGTCAGCGGGCGTCGCCGAAGGGAAGGGTGTCTCCCTCCAGACCGGCCGAGAGCGAGACGAGGTCGGAGAGGGCGCTGGTCATCAGCGCCCGGTCGGCGTCGGCGAGCGGGTGATGCCCGGCCAGGAGAGCCTGGATGTAGAGCAGCTGCACGGTGCGGGCGAAGACCGCCTCATCCTGCACCCTCACCAGGGCGCGCACCACCCTGTTCGACCAGTTCAGGCACAGTCGGGCGCGCAGATCCTCCTCCCGGGCGGAGGACAGGGTCTGGTCGATGCGGTCGAGCACGCCACCCCAGAGCGATCCGGTGATGCCCTTGGTGCGGCCGCGGTCGATCGCCCTGAGCACCTCGGGGTCGGCCACGTAGAGGGCGGCGAGGTCGGGGCGATCGATGGATCGCACGACAACGGAGCAGTCGGACGCCGCGAGCACCGCACCGGCACGGGCTTCCAGGGCCACCGCGGAGTCGCGGTCGTCGAGGGGCGGCGGGTCGAGCCGGTCGAGTTCGCCCGTGACGTCCACCTGCTCGACGGTGACGTGGGGGTACAGGTCCGGCAGCATCCGGATGAGGTCGGAATCGTAGAGGTAGCCGCCGTTGACGAGCACCTCGTCTGCGGGAGAGATGCCTGCCACCTGCCGGAACTCGTCCACTGTCTGCGCGTACCTGATGTGCGGGTATCGCTCGACGAGGTCGCCGATGCGCATGGCGCCGTGCGTGGTCTCGACGGTCAGCCAGCGCGAGATGAAGTGGGAGAGCTCTTCGTCGTGGCGCACCAGCGACTTGAGCCCGACCTCGTGCACGGCGACGAACTGGGCGAGACGATGCGGTTCGCGCAGCCCCAGCTCCAGCACCCAGCGGCGGATCCCGGCGCCCAGCTGCTCGCGCACGCGCTCGAGGGCGGCGTCCTCGACGAGCGATTCCCTGCTCGCGGTCGGGGCGAGTCCGGTGGAGTCGACCACGGCCCGCACGAAGAAGGCCCAGTCGGGGAGCACGTCGTCGACGCGTTCGGAGAGCAGCATCCGGCCGAGGTACATGCGGGTCGCCTGGCGTGCGCCGGGCGGCGGGGCGAACGGCAGCACGTAGGCGAGGCCCCGGGTGCCCGTCGCCGACTCGCTGAGCTCGATGACGTCGAGCGGACTCGCACCGAGAAGGTCGCGGCCGAAGTCGACGGCGGCCTCGGGATGCTGTGCGGCGTGCAGGAACGGGGCGTCCCTGGTGATGTCGACATCGCCGGCCGCGGTGTCGATCGTGACGCGCACGGGGAGGAACTCGCCGAACGTCGTGGCCAGCTCGCGCACGGCTGCGGGACGCAGCAGCTCGTCGGCGTCGAACCGCGGGACGAGATGCACGCTGGTCCCGATCGGCAGCTCCTCGTCGATCTCCGTCACCTGGAACGTGCCGTCCGCGCTCCCCGTCCACTCGACCGAAGCGCCGCCGCGGGCGCTGCGGGAGCGGATGACGATCGTGTCGGCGACCATGAAGCAGCTCAGCAGACCGATGCCGAATTGGCCGAGATAGTCGCTGCGCGGGAGGTCGAAGATGTCGCGCTTGGAGCTGCGTCCGACGGTCGCCAGCAGGTCGGCGACCTCGGCGGACGTCAACCCCACCCCGTCGTCGCGCAGCACGAACTCGCCGTTCTCCGCGGTCAGCGGAGTGATCCGGATGCGCCCGCCGCCGCCGTCGACCTCCTGGCGGGCGGTGATCGCATCGCGGGCGTTCTGCAACAGCTCCCGCAGGTACACGCGAGGACTGGAGTAGATGTGCCGACTGAGCAGATCGACGACTCCGCGCAGATCCACCTGGAACTGCTGCACTTCAGCGCTCACCGGCGCTCCCTCCTCCTGCATACGCTCGCCGAGCCTAACAAGAACACGCCATCGCGATCCCGGTTCGGCGCCGCCGCATCGATGCCGTATGCTTGTGGGGCAGTTGTTCTCTGCATTCTTTCGCCGTGCCTGGGGTCTCCGGGTCGCAGTCGCGGTGGCAGGGTGGGGAGAGCACCCCGAGGCCTTCCGGTCTCTAGGGCGGTAGCTCAATTGGCAGAGCAGCGGTCTCCAAAACCGCAGGTTGCAGGTTCGATTCCTGTCCGCCCTGCGCGTCAGCGCAACGCTGACACACGAAAGGTACATTCAGGATGGATCAGGACGAACCGCGCGGCGAGGTCGTCGCGGCCGGCGCCACCCGCGAGAAGAAGGGCAACCCCTTCTCCCGGTTCTTCGGGAGCATCGCCCTGTTCATCCGCCAGGTCATCGCCGAGCTCCGCAAGGTCGTCACCCCGACTCGCAAGGAGCTGTTCAAGTTCACCGGGGTGGTGCTCGTCTTCGTGATCATCGTCATGGGCATCGTCTACGGCTTGGACACGCTGTTCGCGTTCGTGACGCACTGGGTGTTCGGAATCCCTGGCTGATGACCCCCGCGGCTCGCGCCGCAGCTATGGAGAAGAAGCAAAGTGTCTGAACGATATTCCGACGACGCCGACTGGGCGACCGCCGCTGAGCAGTCCAGCGAGGAAGACGAGGCCCAGGAGGGCAACGTCCTCGCTGAGGAAGAGCTCTCGGTCACCTCGGCTGAGCACGTCGCCGTCCACGTCGAAGACGAGGACGGCGAAGAGGATGACGTGGTTGACACCGACATCGACATCGACGACCCGGAGGCGGACGCCATCGTGAACGACGCTCTCAACCTGGACGAAGCGGCTGAGTCCGAGGCCGCCGCCGAGGTTCTCAACGAATCCGTGGCCGAAGAGGTCGCCGAGCAGGAGGCGGAGGCGGCCGACGAGGTCACCCCGTACGACGGCCCCGACGTGAACGGTGAAGATGACCGTCCAGCGGGCGAGGACGCCGAGTCCGAGGACGACGCGGAGGAGGACCCGTACGAGGCCTTCCGCATGGACCTCCGCATGCTCCCGGGCAAGTGGTACGTCATCCACTCCTACGCCGGTTTCGAGCGCAAGGTCAAGGCCAACATCGAGCAGCGCAAGTCGACGCTCGAGGTCGAGGACGAGATCTACCAGGTCGAGGTCCCGATGGAAGACGTGGTCGAGATCAAGAACGGCCAGCGCAAGATGGTCACCCGCGTGCGCATCCCCGGCTACGTGCTGGTGCGCATGGAGCTCACGGAGGACACCTGGTCCGTCGTCCGCCACACGCCCGGTGTGACCGGCTTCGTGGGCAACGCCCACAACCCGACGCCGCTGCGCTTCGAGGAGGCCTTCAACATGCTGAAGTCGCTCGTCGAGGTCAAGGACGTGCCGACCGCCAAGAACATCGCGTCGAAGGGCGGCGTCGCCGTCGCTCGTCCGCTGCCCGCAGAGGTCGACTTCGAGGTCGGCGAGACCATCACGATCAAGGAGGGCTCGTTCGCGGGTCTTCCCGGTTCGATCAGCGAGATCAAGCCCGAGAGCGGCAAGCTCACGGTGCTCGTCTCCCTCTTCGAGCGCGAGACCCCGGTCGAGCTGTCGTTCGACCAGGTCACCAAGATGATCTGACACCCGTCAGCGAGAACGGCCGTCCCATTCGGGGCGGCCGTTCTGCGTTGGTACATCCGACCGGGGCAGGGGGGATCCGGAGACGTCCGTCGCTGCGCTCCGGATCAGGTAGACTTGTGTGGTTTGTGCGACAGCCCGCATGGGTCCCTGAGCTTGTCGAAGGGCGCGCAGACGACCACGTTCCGGAAACGCCGGATCCGTGGGAGAAGCGGATGCTCCGGTATCCGATTCGATGAAAGGAAAGAGAATGGCACCGAAGAAGAAGGTGACCGGCCTGATCAAGCTTCAGATCAACGCCGGTGCAGCCAACCCGGCGCCGCCGATCGGCCCCGCGCTCGGTCAGCATGGCGTCAACATCATGGAGTTCTGCAAGGCGTACAACGCCGCGACCGAGTCGCAGCGCGGCAACGTCATCCCCGTCGAGATCACCGTCTACGAGGACCGCAGCTTCACCTTCGTCCTGAAGACCCCGCCCGCGGCGGAGCTCATCAAGAAGGCCGCAGGCGTCCCCAAGGGCTCTGCAACCCCGCACACCGTCAAGGTCGCGAAGATCACCAAGGACCAGGTCCGTCAGATCGCCGAGCAGAAGCAGGCCGACCTGAACGCGAACGACATCGAGGCCGCCTCGAAGATCATCGCCGGCACCGCCCGTTCCATGGGCATCACGGTCGAGGGCTGAGGAGAATAATCATGGCTACCAAGTCCAAGGCTTACAAGGCTGCCGCCGAGAAGATCGAGGCAGACCGTTTCTACACCCCGACCGAGGCCGTCGCCCTCGCGAAGGAGACCGGCTCGTCGAAGTTCGACTCGACCGTCGAGGTCGCGCTGAAGCTCGCCGTCGACCCCCGCAAGGCGGACCAGATGGTGCGCGGCACCGTCATCCTGCCCCACGGCACCGGTAAGACCGCCCGCGTCATCGTGTTCGCCACCGGCCCCGCAGCCGAGGCAGCGATCGCCGCAGGTGCAGATGAGGTCGGCGGCGCCGAGCTCATCCAGAAGGTCGCTGACGGTTGGACCAACTTCGACGCCGCCGTCTCCACCCCGGAGCTCATGGGCCAGGTCGGTCGTCTCGGAAAGGTGCTCGGACCCCGTGGTCTGATGCCGAACCCGAAGACCGGCACCGTGACCCCGAACCCGGCCAAGGCCGTCGAGGAGATCAAGGGCGGAAAGATCGAGTTCCGCGTCGACAAGCACGCCAACGTGCACTTCGTCGTCGGCAAGGCCTCCTTCACCGCCGAGCAGCTCGACGAGAACATCGGCGCAGCGCTCGAGGAGATCGTCCGCCTCAAGCCGTCGAGCTCGAAGGGCCGTTACATCCAGAAGGGTGCGGTGTCGACCACGTTCGGCCCCGGCATCCCGCTGGACGTCAACGCCATCTGAGTCTGACTCTCTGAAACGCCCCCGGGTCCGCCCGGGGGCGTTTCTGCGTCCCGTCGGAACCGCGAAACGCAACGTCATCGGATGCGGGGAACCGACATGCGCCACGTACTGTGGGGGAGTTCCCGTGACGGTCGCGTAAACTCGCACCGCGCTTCACACCCCAGGAGGGTTCATGTCCCGTCGTCTCATCGCCGTCACCGCACTCGTCGCCGCCGCCGCGGTCCTGACCGCCTGCAGCGGGTCCAGCACTCCCGCGAGCACCTCGGGCTCCGGTGAGAGCTCCGCGAGCTCGGAGTACGGCCTCGCGAAGGACGGCGTCCTCACCGTCGGCACGGAGGGCACGTATCGTCCCTTCAGCTTCCACGGCGACAACGGAGCGGGCGACCTGACCGGCTACGACGTGGAGATCATCGAGGCCGTCGCAGACAAGCTCGGCCTCGACGTGAAGTTCGAGGAGACCCAGTGGGATGCGATCTTCGCGGGTCTCGACGCCGGCCGATTCGACGTGATCGCCAACCAGGTCACGATCAACGACGAGCGTGAGGCCAAGTACCTCTTCAGCACCCCGTACACCGTCTCTCCGGGCGTGATCGTCGTGGCCGAGGACGACGACTCGATCTCGTCCTTCGCCGATCTCAAGGGCAAGACCACCGCGCAGTCCCTCACCAGCAACTGGAACGACCTCGCCACCGAGTCCGGCGCCAAGGTCGAGGGTGTCGAGGGGTGGGCCCAGGCGGTCGAGTTGCTCCGCCAGGGCCGCGTCGACGCGACCATCAACGACAAGCTCACCTTCCTCGACTACGAGACCACCAACAGCCCGACCGGACTGAAGATCGCGGCCGAGACCGATGAGGCGGGCAAGTCGGCGTTCGCGTTCACCAAGGACAAGGAAGCTCTCGTCACGGCCGTCGACGGAGCGCTCGACGAGCTCCGCGCTGACGGCACCCTGGCGGAGATCAGCAAGAAGTACTTCGGCGAAGACGTCTCCCAGTAATCGATGGAGAGTCCCTGGCAGCTGTTCCTCGACTCGCTCGGGCCGATCGCCTGGGCGGGTCTGACAGCGACGGTGCCGCTCGCGCTGGCGTCGTTCTCCCTGGGGCTGATCATCGCCATCGGCATCGCGCTGATGAGGATCTCGGTGAACCCGATCCTCTCGGGCATCGCGCGGTTCTACATCTCGGTGATCCGCGGGACGCCGCTGCTGGTGCAGCTTTTCGTGATCTTCTACGGCATGCCGTCGATCGGGATCACGATCGACCCGTGGCCGAGCGCGATCATCGCGCTGTCGCTCAACGTCGGCGGCTACGGCGCCGAGGTGGTGCGTGCGGCCATCCTCTCGGTCCCGCAGGGGCAGTGGGAGGCGGCGTACACGGTGGGCATGAACCGCACCCGCACGCTCACCCGCATCATCCTGCCGCAGGCCGCGCGCGTGTCCGTCCCGCCGCTGTCGAACACCTTCATCTCGCTGGTCAAGGACACCTCGCTCGCGTCGCTGATCCTCGTCACCGAGCTGTTCAAGGTGGCGCAGCAGATCGCCTCGACGACGTACGAGTTCATGGTGCTGTACCTCGCTGCGGCGCTCGTCTACTGGGTGCTCTGCCTGGTGCTGTCGTTCGGCCAGAGCGCCCTCGAGAGGAGGCTCGACAGCCGTGTCGCGCACTGACAACACCGCAGAGGCTCTGCTCACCGCCCGCGGCCTGCGCAAGAGCTTCGGCGACAACGAGGTGCTCCGGGGGATCGACCTGACCCTGCACCGCGGAGAGGTCGTCGTGCTCATCGGGCCCAGCGGTTCCGGCAAGACCACGGTGCTGCGCGCCCTCAACGGTCTCGAGACGCCTGACGCCGGCACGATCGTGGTCGATGGCGGGCCCGAGATCGACTTCGCCCCCGCGGTGAAGCCCTCGCCCCGGGTGCAGAAGCAGAAGCGGCTCGCCCTGCGCGACCGGTCGGCGATGGTGTTCCAGCACCACAACCTGTTCCCGCACCTCACTGTCCTCGAGAACGTCATCGAGGGTCCGTGGCGCGTGCAGGGTCGACCGAAAGCCGAGGTCGTCGCCGAGGCGCTCATCCTCCTCGATCGCGTGGGTCTGGCCGACAAGTCTGACGCCCGGCCGCATCAGCTCTCCGGAGGACAGCAGCAGCGCGTCGGGATCGTGCGGGCGCTCGCGCTCAAGCCCGACCTGCTGCTGTTCGACGAGCCGACGAGCGCGCTGGATCCCGAGCTGGTGGGGGAGGTGCTGCTCGTCATCAAGGAGCTGGCGGACGAGAACTGGACCATGGCCGTGGTCACGCACGAGCTCAGCTTCGCGCGGGAAGCCGCGGATCACGTGCTGTTCATGGATGGCGGCGTCGTCGTCGAACAGGGCCCACCTGCCCAGCTCTTCAGTGCACCCACGCACGAGCGCACGCAGCGGTTCCTCACCCGCATCATGCGTCCTCTCGACGGTGCCTGAACTCCACGGTGCCTGAACTCCACGGTGCCTGAACTCCACGGTGCCTGAACTCCACGGTGCCTGAGCAGAGGCGCTGAGCCCGCGCGACCCTCGCCTCTGAGGTGGATCGGTGAGAGGATGCCCTCGTGGGCACCATCGACGACTATCTCGCGGACCTCGAACCGGTCGATCGGGCCGCTGTCGATCGTGTCTACGCGGTCGCGCGCACGGAGGTGCCGGATGCGGAGCAGGGCAAGGGCTACGGGATGCCGGCGCTCGTGCACCACGGCAAGCCGCTGCTCTCCGTGATGCGGGCCAAGAAGCACATCGGCGTCTACCCGTTCAGTCCCGATGCTGTGGCGGCCGTCGCCGACGCGCTCGGGAACCACCCCGGAGCCAGCGTCGACAAGGGCACCATCCGGTTCCAGCCAGAGCATCCGATCCCGACCGAAGTGCTGGAGACTCTCGTCCGCGCGCGTCTCGCTCAGATCGACGCCTCCTGATCCGTCACGCTCCCAGCACGGGGAGGACGAGACTGATCGCGATCGAGATCATGACGACGGCGATCACGGCGTCGAGGATGCGCCACGACCGTGGGGTGCGCAGCCATCGTCCGAGATAGCGTGCCCCGAAGCCCAACGCGGTGAACCACAGCAGGCTCGCGGCCATCGCCCCGACGGCGAAGAGCCAGCGCTGATCACCGTGGGTGGCCGCGATCGAACCGAGCATCAGCACCGTGTCGAGGTACACGTGCGGATTGAGCCAGGTGAGCGCGAGGGTGGTCAGGATGACCGGTGCCAGCCGCGTGCGGGTCATCGTGGGCGTCGTGCCTCCCGCGGTCGGGGCGCGGAGTGACGCGGAGTCCGCCGCGTCGACGTCGAGCTCCTCGCCGCCCCGCCAGGCCCTCCGCGCGGCGAGTGCTCCGTAGGTGAGCAGGAACAGCGCGCCCGCCCATCGGGCGACCACGACGAGCCAGGGTGCTGCGGAGATCACGAAGCCGAGGCCGGCGACCCCCGCGGCGATCAGCGCTGCATCGGAGAGCGCGCAGATGATCACGACGGCCAGGACGTGCTCGCGACGGATTCCCTGACGCAGCACGAACACGTTCTGCGCGCCGATGGCGACGATGAGGGAGAGGCCGAGTCCGAGGCCGGCGAGAATCGTGAGCATGTGTCCAGCGTAGAAACGGACACACATGAAGAGAAGCGAAGATTCCTACGGAACCATTAGCCTGGCTTATGTGCGTATCGACCCGCAACTCGCGAACACCCTCGCCGCGATCGTCGATGAGGGAACGCTGGACGCGGCTTCGAGGCGTCTGCAGATCACGCCGTCCGCGGTGAGCCAGCGTTTGAAGACCCTCGAGCAGCAGCTCGGCCGCATCCTGGTGGTGCGCACCAAGCCCGCACGCCTGACCGAGGCGGGGGAGGCCGTCGTCCGTCTGGCCAGACAGATCTCCCTGCTGGAGCATGACGCGCTCGCGGGGGTGGGCATCGACGACCCGGACGGCTCTCCACGCATCACGGTGCCTCTCGCGGTGAACGCCGACTCGATGGCGACGTGGTTCCTGGCCCCGCTCGCGCGACTCTCCGCACGGCACGACATCGACTTCGACCTGCATCGCGACGATCAGAACTTCACGGCCCGCCTGCTCGAATCGGGCGCGGTGATGGCGGCCGTCACGAGCGAGGAGACCCCCGTCACCGGCTGCTCCGTGTCACCGCTCGGGGTGCTCGAGTATCGCGCGATGGCCGAGCGGGAGTTCGCCGCTCGCTGGTTCCCCGACGGGGCGACCTCGTCGGCGCTGGCCGGAGCGCCGTTCGTCGACTTCGACCGCAGGGACACCCTGCAACATGAATGGCTCAGGGCGATGTCGGTCGAGCAGGCGGGCGTCCCGCGTCATTACGTTCCGGCGTCACACGACTACGCGCTGGCGGTCGCTCTGGGGCTCGGGTGGGGCATGGTGCCGGTGCTGCAGGATTCGGGTGGACTCGTGCCCCTGGGCGGCCCCGTGCTTCGGGTGCAGCTCTACTGGCAGCAGTGGAACCTGCGATCGGAGCTGCTCGACACGATCGCCGCTGAGGTCGCGGACGAGGCTCGACGGGTGCTCGGGGCTCCTTCGCTCAGTCGGCCGCGCTCGTCCGCGGCGTCACCCCGGCCCCGAGGGCGTGCAGCAGCCGGGTGAGGTTCCCGATGTCCGCGAGGCTCCACTCCTGGAGCGTGCGCAGCAGCATGCCCTCCTGCGGAAGTCGGGCTGCGGACAGCCTCTCCGTGCCGAGCGACGTGAGCTCGAGCAGGGAGGAGCGTCCGTCGGCGGGGTCGGCCGTGCGTTCGATGAGACCGAGGTCCTCCAGCTCACGCACCGTCCGACTCACCTGCCCCTTGTCCATGAGCATCCGCTCGGACAGTGCGGACACGGTCACCTGTTCGCACCGTGCGATCGTGGTGAAGATCTTGTAGGCGCCTGGCAGCAGCCCAGGACTCACACGGTTCGCGTTCTCGGTGATCACGCGGCGGAAGTGCGTGATCAGCTCACCGAACTCCGCCTCGAGGGCGCGGACCGCTTCGGCCCGCGCCTCCGGGGTGTCGGCGTCGTCCGCGGTGTGGGCGGTGCCGGGGGTGTCGTCAGCGTCGGACATCGGACGAGGCGTCTCCATGGTCGTCGGCGCGACGGATGACGCCCACCGCGCCGGTCGTCGGAGCGCCGGAGAGTGCCTCCGCGTCGGCGATCGCGACGTCGGATGCCTCTGCCGCACGGCCGTCGTCCTCCTTCGCGGCATCCGCGTGGGCGCGCTCGGTCGTCGTCATCGTGGTCAGCGGGCGGTTCGGCAGGAACAGGATCGCCACAAGGCTGATCACGGCGAGCGGAATGCCGATCAGGAACGCGTGCGAGATCGCCTGCGCGTAGAAATCCTCGATGATCGAGCGCACCGGTTCGGGGAGCAGGCGCACCTCCGGCAGTGTTCCGCTGGACAGCTGGGCTGCGACCTCCGCACCCTTGTCACCCAGTTGAGCGATCGCTGCTCCGATGCGCTCCTTGCCGTCGCTGAACAGACCGGTGAGGCTGTTCGCGAGCACGGCACCCATCACCGAGACGCCGATCGTGCCGCCGAGGCTGCGGAAGAAGGTCACACCGGAGCTCGCGACGCCCATCTCGCTGGGCTTGGCGACGTTCTGCACGATGAGCACGAGGTTCTGCATCGTCATGCCGACGCCGGCGCCCATCACGAACATGTAGATCGAGACGAGGATGAAGTTCGTGTCGTAGTGCAGGGTCGACAGCATCACCGATCCGGCGATCAGCAGCACGGAGCCCAGGATCAGGTAGCCCTTCCACCTGCCGAACCGCGTGACGAGCTGACCGATGACCATCGAGGCGATCAGGAGCCCTGCCATCATCGGGAGGGTCATGAGTCCGGCCTCCGTCGGCGTGGCGCCGCGGGACAGCTGCATGTACTGCGCGAGGTACACCGAGGTGCCGAACATCGCGACGCCGATCGAGATCGACGCGAGCACCGAGAGGGTGAAGGTGCGACCGCGGAAGAGCGTGAGCGGGATCAGCGGTTCGCGCACCCGGAGTTCCACGATGATGAAGGCGATGGCCGAGACGATCGCTCCGCCGACCATGAGCACGGTCTCCGTGCTCCACCAGTCGAAGGTCGATCCCGCGTTGGTGATCCAGATGAGGATCAGTGAGACGGCCGCGGAGAGCAGCACGATGCCGACGTAGTCGATCGAGACCTTGCGGGTGCGTTCGGTGCTGATATGGAGCGTCTTCTGCAGGATGATGAGGGCGGCGACCGCGAAAGGCAGGGCGACGAAGAAGTTCCATCGCCAGTTCGCGACATCGGTGATCCATCCGCCGAGCAGCGGGCCGCCCACCGTCGCGACGGCCATCACGGCGCCGAACAGGCCCATGTACCGGCCGCGCTCGCGGGGGCTGATGATGTCGGCCATGATCACCTGGCTGAGGGCCGCGAGTCCGCCGCCGCCGATGCCCTGGATGGCACGGAACGCGATGAGCGTGTTGGTGTCCTGCGCGAAGCCGGCGGCAGCCGTCGCGCCGACGAAGACGACGATGGCGATCTGGATCAGCAGCTTGCGGTTGAAGAGATCCGCGAGCTTGCCCCAGATGGGCGTCGAGATGGCGGTGGTGAGCAGAGTCGCGGTGATGACCCATGTGTAGGCGGCCTGGTCGCCGCCGAGGTCGTGCACGATGACCGGCATGGAGGTGGAGACCACCGTGGTGGCGATCATCGAGACGAACATGCCGAGCAGGAGGCCGGTGAGGGCTTCCAGCACCTGGCGATGCGTCATCTTGACAGGAGAATCCGGGGTCATGCCTGACCTTTCGCAGAGAGAAGGAGGGGATGCTGCGACCGCTCTGGCGCGCGCGAGATGGTTGAACTGCGTCAACTATACGCTGGTCGTTGATATAGATCAACGATTACCGGAGGTCTCTCCACTCTGCGCGGGATGAGCGAATCTCCTGCGCGAAATCGCCTTGTTCTGCGGATGGGGCAGGGAGAGGATGGCGCAAACGCGCGGATGCGGGGTCGTTGAGGGGGACCGGAACAGAGGCATTCACGCGGTTCTCGAAGTTCCTGAGGGGGAAACGACATGGCAACCAAGGCAACCCAGCGCAAGGTCCTCGCGGTACTGGCGGGAGGGCTCGTGCTCGGCATCGGCACAGCGGTGACGCTCGCGGTGTGGAACGACTCCGAGTTCGCGAACGGCACGTTCACCGCCGGCGCCTTCAACCTCCAAGGATCGACGGACGGCACCACGTATGCCGACCACAACTCCGCAGGCAGTGCAGCCACGCTCGCGTTCACGCTCCCCGCCGGGCTGGTGGGGAACATGTCTCCGACGAGCTCGGTGTACGCCGGATTCTGGGTACGTCTGGCCGGCGGGACGACGACGGCAGCCAATCTCGTCGCCGACGGCACGACCGCCGACCCCGCAGCGAGCTCCAACACCGGACACCTGTCCTATTCGATCTATCAGCTCGCACCCGGCGCGACCTGCAACGCGGCGAGTGCCACCGGAACGCCGATCGCGACCGGAGCGACGCTCGACGCGCAGACCGGTGCGACGCAGGTGCCGCTCGCCGTCGGCAGCCCCACGACAGCTCCCGGTACGGCCGTGCAACTCTGCTTCAAAGTGACGGCGGATGCGTCGCTGACGCCGAGCCTGGTGACCAACGCCACCTGGAAGTTCACGGCCACGTCGACGAGCTGAGTACGTGATGGTCACCCGCAGAGATGTGCGGGAGGGGCGGAGACTTCGATCGCGTCGACTGCGAGCCGTTCTCGCGGGAGGGCTCGTGCTCGGCATCGGCGCCGCCGCCACACTCGCCGCCTGGAACGACTCCGAGTACGGAACCGCGAACTTCACCGCGGGCCGGTTCGACATCGTCGGAGCCGTCGATGGAGCCACGTTCTCGAGCCACGCGACCACCGGCGCAGCCGCGACCCTGAACTTCCAGCTCGCTCCGACCGCCATGGCGCCGGGCAACTCCACCTATGCGTTGTTCAGCGTCAAGACAGCGAACCCGTCCGTTGCAGGAACCCTGCAGCTGTCGGCGGGGACTCCGGGGGGAACGGGACTCGCCGCCTATCTCACCTACGGAGTGCGAACGATCGCCGGTACCACCTGCAACGCGACCACGTACGCGGCCGGGACCGCGGTCGTGGCTGACGGATCGGCACTCACCGCTGGCGGATCCGCGACGCAGGTCGTCACCGCGAACGGTTCCGCACAAGTGAACTACTGCTTCGCCGTCACGCTCCCGCTCACCGCTGCGAACGCGGCGCAGGGCCTGACGATGACGCAGACCTGGCAGTTCCTCGGGACGTCGTCGTAGCAGCGATGCCAGGGAGAGGACGAGCACATGACGACCCCCACACGGCGGAGCCTGAGGGAGGACAAGACGTCCCTCGCCGCGGTCGAACCCCACGCGACCGCGGCGAGGGTACATTCCCGGATACGACCGGGGCGCGTGATCGGCGACGTGCTGCTCTGGGCGGCGGCGATCGCCGGCGCCGTCTGCATCCTGCTCGTCGTGCTCGCCTTCACGGCGCAGATCACGCTCATCATGTTCCGCACCGGCTCCATGTCGCCCACGATCCCCGCCGGTTCCGTCGCGGTGGTGCAGCGCGTGCCCGCGAGCGAGGTGGTCGTCGGTGATGTGGTCACGGTCGACCGCGAGGGGGAGCTTCCCGTCACCCACCGCGTCACCTCCGTCGTCGCGGGTGCGAGTGCGCCGGAGCGGGTGATCACGATGCGAGGGGATGCGAACGCGGCGGAGGATCCCTTCCCGTACACGGTCTCCTCGGTCAGGAAGGTGGTCTTCGCGGTTCCGGGGGTCGCGTCGATCATCGCCGGGATGGGCAATCCGATGGTGCTGGGAGTCCTGACCGTCGCGGCGACGACGCTCGTCGTATGGGCCTTCTGGCCGCGCGAGCAGCGCCGAGCCGCTCGCGATCCCGACGGGAACGGCCCATGAGGCGCGCGCTCGCCGCGGTCCTGCTCGCGGTCGCCGTGATCGTGACGCCGGGTGAGGCCTGGGCGGCGCCCACGACACAGGTCATCCAGGGATCCGTTCTCCGTCTGGTCTCCGTCGCGGACTGGGCAGCGGCCGGCAGCCTGTTGCCGGGGCAGCCGGTGCAGTGGGACATCGAGGTGAGTGCTGACGCGCCGGATCCGGGAGTCATCGGAATCGCGGTGAGCGCGACAGGCGAAGCGCACCTGCTCCTGGACATCTCGACGTGCGCGGAGGCATGGACGGAGAGCGGATGCCCGGTGGGCGCGACGGCCCTGCGCACACGGTGGGACATCCCGCGCGACGGCGTCGAGGTTCCGCTTCTGCAGGTCGCCGACACCGAGACGACACACCTCCGCCTCGCCATCGTCCTCGATCCCGCGGGCGGTTCGGGCGCCGGCAGCACCGATGTCCGCGTGCATGCGCAGGGCGCGGGGGAGACGGTGGTCGCGGGGTCCGACGGTGCCCTGGCGACGACGGGACTTCCGTCCGCGGCGCCGTGGATCGTCGGAGCCGGTGCCGGCCTCATCGGGTCCGGTGCCGTGCTGGTGCTCCGCCGTCGACGCGCTGCTTCGTGGCAGGGGGTGCGAGATGAGGTCTCGTGAGCGTGCACGGATCCTCGCCGGAGTCGTCGGCCTCGCGGTGCTCCTCGGCGTCGCCTCGTCTCCGTCGGTGCAGATGACCGATGCCGCCTTCACCGACAGCGAGTACGCGGCACGATCGTTCACGGCATCGACGTTGGCGACTCCGGTGGTGACCTCGTGCACGGTCACGAGTTTTCTCGGCACGTTCACCGGCTTCACGATCACCTGGACCTCGCCGTACCTGACGGTGCAGCAGCGGCTGTCGATCAACAACGTCGTCGTCGACAACAGCAACGTCACGCAGAGCGGCTCCGGCCCGTACACCTACTCGTCGACGATCAGCTCCGGGCTTCTGAACACGCTGCTCGGAAGCCTGCTGGGGTCGACGAACACCGTCAAGGTCGAGAGCATCTACGCGGGAACGTCGTGGGTGTCACCGGCGGCGACGCGCACACTGTCGGTCGGCGGTCTGCTGGGCCTCGGTGGCAACAACACCTGCACCTGAGGACGGCGGACGCAGGGTGAGAGTCAGTCGTGCCGGGTCAGTCGTGCCGGTCGGTGAACTCGTCGGTCGGCGAACTCGTCAGTCGGTGAACTCGTCAGTCGGCGAGGGCCAGAGCACGGAAGGCGTCGCGCTCTCGAAGCTGCTCTCGGCGGCTGGCGGCGGCGTCCACGATCCGGTTCGGAACCTGCTGGCCTGTGGTGCGGCGGTAGAGCTCATCGATGAGGTCGGTGGCGAGTCCGACGAGCTTGGCGATCTCGCGGTCGTCGCGGTCGATCCACACACAGCGCGGCTCGTCGTGGATCGGCGCGAAGTCGACGTGCTCCTCCCACACGAACAGCGTGCGCTCGGCGCCGAGGACGTGCTGCTGCCACCAGATCTGACGGAGGTAGGTGCGCGGGATGCCGCGGAAAGGCTTGTTCGTGGTCTTGATCTCGGCGAGCTTCACGCGCCCGTCCGCGTCGACCGCGATGCCGTCGGGTGTGGCGAGATGACGATGCTCGACTTCGGCGCGGAACAGCGCGGACGAGGGGAGGATGCCGTGGGTGGCCGCCACCCAGGCCGCGATCTCGGGTTCGCGTCGGCGGCCGTGATCCGTGTACGCGTTGCCGCCGAAGCGGGGTCCGCCACCGAGTTTCGAGTCCGCCGCCCTGGCGATCGACTTCTCGGAGGTGAGTCCGGCCACGTCGGTCGCCGTGATGCCCCGGGATCGAGCTCTCAACCAGGCCACGCGGTCACGGGAATCCGCGACGATGCGTGCAGAGAGTTCCGGGGTCACCCTTCGACCCTAACCCCGCCCACCGACCCTCCCCGCCCTCACACGCCGCCCCCTCCCTCCCCGCCCCCGCCCCCGCCCCGCCCCGCCCCGCCCCGCCCCGCCCCGCCCGCGTCGAGACCCAAGGCTGTCGCCGACACCCACGCCCGCAGTCGCTCGGGGGCATGGGCCTCGACGATAGGCATGGGTCCGGGGACTGCCAGGTAGGCAGGTGCACCGCCGACTGTTGTTCTGCACAGCGTGGATGTGAAGCGAGTTGTCCGCACTTCCGGCAAGCGCTGGTCATCGCAGTGTGGATGGGCTGCGGGAAGGGTGAGGATCGAGTGCATGCGCAGGACCATCACCATCGAGGAAGCGCGCCGGCTCCTTCTCGCCAGAAGTGATGTGCTCGCTCGAGGGGTGACGGAGCGCGAGCTCCGGGCCATGGTCGACGACGGCTCGATCGTGCGAGTGCGTCGCGGCTGGTACGCGGATTCAGTGGAGTGGGAGCAGCTCTGGGACGAGAGTCGTCATCTGTTGAAGGTGCTCGCCGTGCACCGGGAATCCGCCGGTGGCCGTGCCACATTCTGCTTCGCTTCGGCGGCCGTCATCCACGGGCTTCCGCTCTATCGGACCTCGCCGACCCACGTTCACGCTGTTCTCGGTCCGACGAGTCGCAGCAGAGTGAAGTGGGGTGTCGCGAGGCACGATCTCACTCTCCGCGATAGCGACCTCGTGGAAGTCGAAGGCATCAGATGCACCTCGCTCGAGAGGACCGTGCTCGATCTGGCATGCCGGCTCACGCCCGAAGCGGCGATCTCCGTCGCTGACGCGGCGCTACGGCGCATCGCGGTCCGGCGACACGACCAGGACCATGCGGCTGCCGCAGAGTGGCGGAGTGAACTCGGGAGGCGGGCGCAAACCCTCTCGAACCGTGGCATCCGTCAGGCCCGAGAGGTGATCGCGTTCTCAGATGGCCGCGCTCAGCTGCCCGGAGAGAGCGTGAGTCGTCTGCACCTTCACCGTCTCGGGTTCACCGAGGTCGATCTGCAGTCGCGCGTCACCGGACCGCACGGCGAGGAGTACTCGCTCGACTTCGCCTTTCGGGGAGCGCGGACGTTCGGCGAGTTCGACGGGCGAGGAAAGTACCTCGATCCGACGTTGCGCACAGGGATATCGGCGGAGGCCGTGGTGCTCGCGGAGAAGCGTCGGGAGGATGCGATCCGCGGGGTCACAGGGTGGCGGATCGTCCGCTGGGGATCCGAGGACATCGTCACGTCGGATGCTCTCGGTGCGCGGCTCCGTGCGTTCGGCCTCCGCCCCTGACGCACGCTGCACTCGTGCTCGCCGAGCCCCCGTGTGTCACCGAGACCCACGCTCATCGCCCAGACCCATGCTCTGACGCGCATCCAGGTGTGGGTCTCGCAGGGGTGCGTGGGTCTCGGTGGGAGTGCGCCCGTCCTCACGCCATCTCATCGCCCAGACCCACGCTCATCGCCCAGACCCATGCTCTGACGCGCATCCGAGGGTGGGTCTCGATACGGAACGTGGGTCTCGGCGGAGACGAGGGGGTGAGGAGGGAGGGGAGGGGGACGGGGGAGGGACGGGGGAGGGGGGATTTGGGGGGAGAGGCGGGGGTGGGGTAGAGTTGTCGGGAACCGAAGACCGCTGGTCATCGTGTGCGCGTGAGTGCACAGGATCGAAGCTCTGCATCGCAGGGGCCCGCGCAGGACACGAACTTTCCAAAGCTCCGTGCGCTTGCGCCGGAGCTTTTCTCTTTGCAGGTGGTCCAGGTCGGCGCCTCACCACCGTGCGGCGCCTCGTACACACCAAGGAGTGACCATGGCGCAGAAGGATGCATCGGTCGCCGAGCTCACGAAGTCATTCGAGAACTCGACTGCCGTTCTGCTGACCGAGTACCGCGGTCTGACGGTTGCCCAGCTCAAGGAGCTGCGCAACAGCATCCGTCAGGACGCTGAGTACGCCGTGGTGAAGAACACGCTGACCAAGATCGCCGCCAACAAGGCTGGCATCTCCGCGCTGGACGACGACCTCAAGGGTCCGTCGGCCGTCGCGTTCGTGCACGGTGACTTCGTCGCCACCGCCAAGGCTCTGCGTGACTTCGCCAAGGCCAACCCGCTTCTCGTGATCAAGTCCGGCATCTTCGAGGGCAACGCCCTCACCGCGGACGAGGTCAACAAGTACGCCGCGCTGGAGAGCCGTGAGGTTCTGCTGGCGAAGGCTGCGGGCATGATGAAGGCGACGATGGGCAAGGCTGCGGCCACCATCGATGCTCTTCGCGAAAAGCTGGAGACCGCAGAGGCCGCGTAAGCGACCGGCGATCTCGTCTACAAACCCCATCTATCTAGGAGATACATCATGGCGAAGCTTTCCACCGAGGAACTGCTCGAGCAGTTCGCCGGCCTGACCCTCATCGAGCTCAACGAGTTCGTGAAGGCGTTCGAGGAGAAGTTCGAGG
Source organism: Microbacterium sp. WHRI 7836 (assembly GCF_040223885.2). Taxonomy (NCBI): domain Bacteria; kingdom Bacillati; phylum Actinomycetota; class Actinomycetes; order Micrococcales; family Microbacteriaceae; genus Microbacterium; species Microbacterium sp. WHRI 7836. The sequence goes on along the minus strand of NZ_CP168171.1, from coordinate 2,851,971 downwards.
TCACCGCTGCTGCTCCCGTCGCCGTCGCCGGTGCTGCGGGTGGCGCAGGCGCTGCTGAGGCTGAGGAAGAGAAGGACTCCTTCGACGTCATCCTCGAGGCCGCTGGCGACAAGAAGATCCAGGTCATCAAGACCGTCCGCGAGCTCACCTCGCTGGGTCTCGGCGAGGCCAAGGCTGTCGTCGACGGTGCCCCGAAGGCCGTCCTTGAGGGCGCCAACAAGGAGACCGCCGACAAGGCCAAGGCTGCTCTCGAAGAGGCAGGCGCAACGGTTACCCTCAAGTAATCGCGACGCTCACGCGTTTCTGATCGAAGGCCCCGGGTTCGCCCGGGGCCTTCGTGCGTGCCCGGGGCGTTCCCGATGTTCCAGGCGTCCCAGACTGCTCGCGCCGACGGCACCGAGGGATGCCGGCAACGGCACCGCCGCCGGCATCCCGGAATGTTGCGAGCTCAGCGCGGGGGAGCAGTAGAGCTGCGAACCACGAGGGCGGATGCGGCGTCGACGCGCTCGAGCGGAGCGTCCGGGTCCTCCATCTGCTGCGTCAGCAGGCGCACGGCCTCATGGCCCTGGTCGCGCGGCGACTGGCCGATCGTGGTCAGCGCGAACATGTCCGCGTGTTCGTGATCGTCGACTCCGACGACGCTGAGCTCCGTCGGAACGGCGATCCCCAGACGTCTGGCCGCGATGATCGCGCCGATCGCGGCCTCGTCGCACACTCCGACGATCGCGGTCGGGCGTCGGCGTCTGTCGCCGAGCAGTCCGGCCGCAGCCGTATAGCCGCCGGGCATGGTCGGGGCCGCGCCGGCGATGCGGGCGTGCGCCGAGAGACCAGCGGCCCGCAGGGCGCCACGATAGCCGTCGAGTCGCTGTGCATCGCCGAAGCTCAGCTCCGCGGCATCCGTCGATCCGCCGACGAAGGCGATGTCGGTGTGCCCGAGCTCGATGAGGTGCTCGGTGGCGATACGCGCGGCGGCGGTGTCGTCGATGGACACGGCGCTCGACCCCTCGCTGTAGGGCCCCACGCTGACGAGGGGGCGCCCCGCCTGCTGCAGTCGCTCGAGTTCACGGGCGCTCGGTTGGATGCCGACCGCGATGATGCCGTCGAAGCGGCGCCCGGGGAGGATGCTCTCGAACAGCCGCTCCCTGGTCTTCGAGCCCTCGGGCACGCCGTACAGCGACAGGTCGTAGTCCAGAGCGAAGAGCGACTCCTGCACTCCGGCGAGCAGTTCGGCGAAGAACCATCGGTCCACCGGGGGCATGACCACTCCCACGGTGCGGGTGCGCCCCGTCGCCAGGCTTGTCGCGGACGAATGGGCGACGTAGGAGAGTTCGCGCGCAGCGTCCGCGACGCGCTGCCTGGTCGCTGTCGACACGTATCCGCGGCCGCTCAGGGCGCGGCTCGCGGTGGCCTTCGACACGCCAGCACGTGACGCGACGTCCGCGATCGTGCTCATCGGTCCTCCTCGACCTGATCACGCGGCTGCGTGGACCCGGCGCAGGGTGCGCGCCGCGTCACAGCGTAGCCGCCGGCACGCGAAAAAGGAACCGGTTCCAGGCGTTCGGCGAGGGAGCGCTCCCATGTGTGTGATGCGAGCACCGCGAATGGTTGCGAGCTTGTGACCCTAGCGTGTTGTGCGGTGATGCTGATCGCCAGTAGGTTGGCCTGGAATCGGTTCCCTAACGATGCCCCGGGGTGGCGTCGCACCAGCCGGGAACCTGTACTCGAAGAGGAGAATTCACATGACTCTGTCACAGCGTTCCCGGCGTTACGCGCCGCTCGCCCTGCTGGGGGTCGCGGGCATCGCGCTCGCCGGATGCGGGGCTCCCGGTGGAGCACCGAGCACCGGCGGAGGAGACGGAGGCGACGCCACCGTCACGATCTACGGCACGATCGTCGACGATGAGGCGAAGCTCCTCCAGGAGTCCTGGAAGGACTGGGCCGACGAGAACGGCATCACGATCAAGTACGAGGGCAGCCAGGACTTCGAGACGCAGCTCGGCACCCGCGCACAGGGCGGCAACCCGCCGGACATCGCGATCTTCCCGCAGCCGGGCCTGTTCGCCGACTTCGCCGACCGCGACTACCTGAAGCCCGCTCCGGAAGCGGTCGAGAAGAACGCCAACGAGTACTGGACCGAGGACTGGGTCAACTACGGCACGGTCGACGGCACCTTCTACGGCGCTCCGCTCATGGCCAACGTCAAGGGGTGGATCTGGTACTCGCCCGCGAAGTTCAAGGAATGGGGCGTCGAGGTTCCGACCACGCTCGATGAGATGAGCGCCCTCACCGACAAGATCCAGGCTGCGACGGGCACGCCCGCCTGGTGCGCCGGCTTCGAGTCGGGCACCGCGACCGGATGGCCGGGAACGGACTGGGTCGAGGACTACGTGCTGCGTCAGTCCGGTCCGGAGGTCTACGACCAGTGGGTCACCAACGAGGTCAAGTTCACCGACCCGCAGATCAAGCAGGCGTTCGACTCGGTCGGCGAGGTCCTGCTGAACCCGGCCAACGTCAACGCCGGCTTCGGTGACGTCCGCTCGATCAACTCCACCGCGTTCGGTGACGTCGCTCCCAAGCTCGCCGCCGGCGAGTGCGCGCTGACGCACCAGGCCTCGTTCCTCTCGGGCTTCTTCCCCGACGGCACGACGGTCGCGGAGGACGGCGACGTCTGGGCGTTCATGCTCCCGGGTGAGAGCGCCGACGACAAGGCCGTGACCGGTGCCGGTGAGATCGTCGGAGCGTTCACCGACTCCGAGGCCACCCAGAAGGTGCTCGAGTACCTCTCGAGCCCTGAGTGGGCGAACAGCCGCGTCAGCCTCGGCGGCGTGACCTCGGCCAACAACGGCCTCGACCCGGCGAACGCGAAGGACCCGATCCTGCAGGAGACCATCAAGATCCTTCAGGACCCGGACACCACCTTCCGCTTCGACGCGTCCGACCTGATGCCGGGTGCCGTCGGCGCCGGCACGTTCTGGAAGGGCATCGTGGCCTGGGTCAACGGCACGCCGACGGACGACGTCCTCACGCAGATCCAGACGGGCTGGCCCGCCAGCTGATAGACGAGGAGGGCTGCCCTCTGGGAGGCAGCCCTCCTCTTCTCTCGACGCCGCACGCCGATGCGCGGTCGTCGTTACGCTCCGCGTGATGAAGGGGAATCCGTGAACGCGACTATTTTCTTCCAGTGGATCGGCTCGCTCCCGCCGATCCTGCAGGCGGTCGCCGTCGTCATCGCTTTCGCGGTGGTCGTGGCGCTCATCCTGTTCCTCGTGGACATCGCTCCACGCAGGGGAGCGCTCTACACCGGCATCCGGCTGGCGATGTGCCTGCTCATCCCGTTCGCCGTGATGTGGTTCTTCAACTCCTACTACTGGGCGATGGGAGTGGCGGTCGCGGTCGGGGCGCTGTTCTTCTGGCTCGACTATCGATCACGCGACGGCGCCGGCTATCTGATCCAGCTCGTCGCCTTCATGGCACCAGCCATCCTGCTGCTGCTGGTCGGTCTGATCCTGCCGTCCATCCAGACGATGTACTCGTCGTTCCTGAACTCGTCGGGGAAGGACTTCGTCGGGTTCGCCAACTACCTGTGGATCTTCACGCAGTCCGATGGCATCACCTCGGTCGTCAACACGATCATCTGGGTGCTGCTCGTCCCGACCGTGTCGACCATCGTCGGTCTCGCCTACGCGGTGTTCATCGACCGCACCCGCGGCGAGAAGATCTATAAGGTCCTCGTGTTCATGCCCATGGCGATCTCCTTCGTCGGGGCTGGCATCATCTGGCGGTTCATGTACGAGTACCGCGGCCCCCAGTTCGAGCAGATCGGTCTGCTCAACCAGATCATGGTGTGGTTCGGCGGTGAGCCGCAGCAGTGGCTGCTGAACGAGCCGTGGAACACGCTGTTCCTGATCGTGGTGCTCATCTGGGTGCAGACCGGTTTCGCCATGGTGCTGCTGTCCGCGTCGATCAAGGGCGTGCCGCAGGAACTGCTCGAAGCGGCGGAGCTCGACGGTGCGAATGCCTGGGAGCGCTTCATCTCGGTGACGATCCCCTCCATCCGCCCCGCACTGATCGTGGTGCTGACGACGATCTCGATCGCCTCGCTGAAGGTGTTCGACATCGTCAGGACGATGACCGCCGGCAACTACGGCACCTCGGTGCTCGCGAACGAGATGTACACCCAGTTCTCGAAGTTCGAGGCCGGACGCAGTGCCGCGCTCTCCGTGATCCTGTTCATCCTGGTGCTGCCGATCGTCATCTACAACGCACGCCAGATCAAGAAGCAGCGGGAGATCCGATGACCGACACCGTGAAGTCCGAAACCGCTGTCAGCACCCGCGCCATCACGACCGGAGGCGGCATCGAAGGCTCCGCGGGACGCGCTCGCAAGAAGCTGTCGCGCCCCTGGGCGTCCGTCGCCTCCATCGTGATCGCGGTGCTCTGGACGATCCCGACGCTCGGGCTGTTCATCTCCTCGTTCCGGCCGCGCGATCAGATCCAGTCGAGCGGATGGTGGACGTTCTTCGCCGATCCGCAGGTGACGATCGAGAACTATGTCGACGTGCTGCAGTCCGGCACGACGCAGCTCACGATCCTCGAGTCGTTCGTCAACTCGATCGCGATCACGATCCCGGCCACGCTCGTACCGCTGATGATCGCCTCGATGGCGGCCTACGCCTTCGCGTGGATCGACTTCAAGGGCCGCAACGCGCTGTTCATCTTCGTGTTCGCCCTGCAGATCGTGCCGATCCAGATGGCCCTGGTGCCGCTGCTGAGTTCGTTCTCGCGAGGGATCAATCTCTTCGGCCTCCAGGTGACGCAGCCGCTCGGCGCGTCGGACGGCTACGCGCAGGTGTGGATCGCGCACACCATGTTCGCGCTGCCGCTGGCGATCTACCTGCTGCACAACTTCATGTCGGAGATCCCGGGGGAGATCATCGAGGCGGCCCGCGTTGACGGTGCGTCCCGCGGCCAGATCTTCTTCCGCGTGGTGCTGCCGCTGACGATGCCGGCGATCGCATCCGTCGCGATCTTCCAGTTCCTGTGGGTCTGGAACGACCTGCTCGTCGGACTGGTGTTCGCCGATGGAGCTGCCGCGCCGATCACGAAGCTGCTGGCCGAGATCACCGGAACCAGAGGAAACGACTGGTATCTGCTCACGGCGGGCGCCTTCGTGTCGATCATCGTGCCGCTGATCGTGTTCTTCGCTCTGCAGCGCTACTTCGTCCGCGGCCTGCTGGCCGGATCGACGAAGGGCTGACCTTCGAGAGACACCGGGGGCCTTTCGAGAGGACGGATGCCGCGGTCGGGTGCAACACAGCCCCGGTCGCGGCATCCGCGCGTCTACCCTGAAGTCATGAAGTACGCAGACTCGATCGTCGACCTCGTCGGCGACACGCCCCTCGTGAAGCTGAATCGCGTCACCGAGGGTGTGGCGTGCACAGTGCTCGTGAAGCTGGAGTATCTGAACCCCGGCGGGTCGTCGAAGGATCGCATCGCCGCGCGGATCATCGATGCCGCGGAGGCGTCGGGCGACCTGAAGCCCGGGGGCACGATCGTCGAAGCGACCAGCGGCAACACCGGAGTGGGGTTGGCGCTCGTCGCTCAGCAGCGCGGCTACAGCTGCGTCTTCGTGCTGCCGGACAAGGTCGGCGAGGACAAGATCGACGTGTTGCGGGCCTACGGCGCCGAGATCGTCGTGACGCCGACCTCGGTGGCCCCCGACAGTCCCGAGTCGTACTACAGCGTGAGCGACCGGCTCGCGCGCGAGATCCCCGGTGCCTTCAAGCCCAACCAGTACGAGAACCCGAACGGCCCGCGTAGCCACTACGAGACGACGGGGCCGGAGATCTGGCGCGACACCGACGGCGAGGTCACGCACTTCGTCGCCGGCGTCGGTACCGGTGGCACGATCACGGGCACGGGTCGCTACCTGCGTGAAGTCTCTGACGGACGGGTGCGCATCGTCGGAGTCGACCCCGAGGGGAGCGTCTACAGCGGCGGGACCGGTCGTCCGTACTTGGTGGAGGGCGTGGGCGAGGACATCTGGCCCGGTGCCTACGATCCGACCGTGCCGCACGAGATCGTCGCGGTCGGAGACGCAGAGGCCTTCGCCATGACGCGGCGGCTTGCCCGCGAGGAGGGCATCCTCGTCGGCGGATCGAGCGGCATGGCCGTGGTCGGTGCGCTGCGCGTCGCGCGGGATCTGCCCGCGGATGCCGTGATGGTGGTGCTGCTCCCCGACGGCGGGCGCGGCTACCTGGGCAAGATCTTCAACGACGGATGGATGCGCTCCTACGGCTTCAGCGAGCTGGAGGAGGGAGAGACCGTCGCCGACGTGCTCGCCGCTCGTCCGTCGCGACAGGGCGCGGGCATCCCCGACCTGGTTCACGCCCATCCCACCGACACCGTGCTCGAGGCCATCGGGATGATGACCGAGTACGACGTCTCGCAGCTGGTCGTGCTGAGCGCCGAGCCGCCCGTGATGATGGGCGAGGTGGTCGGCACCGTCGACGAGAAGGGGCTGCTCGACCTGCTGTTCCGTGGTGAGGCGAACGCGACGGACGCCGTGGGGGCGCACGTGGGGGAGAGGCTGCCGCTCGTCGGCATCCACGCTCCCGTCGCTCAGGCCAAGGCAGCGCTCGCCGATGCCGACGCGCTGCTGGTGACCGAAGACGGCAAGCCGCACACGGTGCTGACGCGTCAGGATCTGCTCGCCTATCTGTCGCGCTGAGGATGTCGGGATATCGGCCGACCCGGGGCGTAACCGGACGGCCGTCCGTGCGAGCGCGGACGTAGGCTGAGGAGCATGTCCGATCACGCCTTCGCCACCCGAGCCATCCACGCAGGACAAGCGCCAGACCCCGTCACGGGCGCGATCATCCCGCCGATCTATCAGTCCTCCACGCACGTGCAGGACAGCGTCGGGGGCCTGCGCTCAGGGTACGAGTACAACCGTGCGGGGAACCCCACACGTTCTTCGCTCGAGACGCAGCTCGCGGCTCTCGAGGGAGGTACGAGCGCGCTGTCCTTCGCCTCGGGGCTCGCGGCGGAGGACGCGCTGCTGCGCGGGATCCTGAAGCCGGGAGACCACGTCCTGCTCGGCAACGACGTCTACGGCGGAACGTACCGGCTCCTCACCCGGGTGCTGGCGCCCTGGGGTATCGAGACGACGACGGTCGAGCTCGCAGACATCGACGCGCTCCGAGCCGCCATCCGCCCCGAGACGAAGATCGTCTGGCTGGAGACGCCGAGCAACCCGCTCCTGAAGATCGTCGACATCGCGCAGATCGCCGAGATCGCGCATGCGGCGGGTCTCACGGTCGTCGTCGACAACACCTTCGCCTCGCCGGCGCTGCAGCAGCCGCTCGCGCTCGGCGCCGACCTGGTCGTGCACTCCACGACCAAGTACCTCGGCGGCCACTCGGACGTGCTCGGCGGTGCGGTCGTGTTCGCGGACGATCGGTTCTTCGAGCAGGTGAAGTTCCAGCAGTTCGCGGTCGGCGCGGTCTCCGCACCGCTGGATGCCTGGCTGACGACCCGCGGCATCAAGACGCTCGCGCTGCGGATGCGCCAGCACTCCGAGAACGCTCAGGCCATCGCCGAGTGGGCGCAGGCCCGCCCGGAGTTCGCCCAGGTGTACTTCCCCGGTCTCGCCTCTCACCCCGGCCACGACATCGCGGCGAAGCAGATGAGCGCCTTCGGTGGGATGCTGTCGTTCGGTCTCGCGGCCGGCGCCGACGCGGCGCGCGCCTTCGTCGAGAGCACCTCGGTGTTCCAGCTCGCAGAGTCGCTCGGCGGTGTCGAGTCGCTCATCGGATACCCGCCGGACATGACGCACGCGTCCGTACGAGGTACCGAGCTCGCCGTCCCGGAGAACATCGTGCGGCTCTCGGTGGGCATCGAAGACGTGGGCGACCTGATCGCCGACCTCGAGCAGGGACTCGACCGCATCTCGCGCTGATCGAGGCGCCTTCTGAGACGCACCTCCGCGGATCCGCGGGGGTGCGTTCTCCGTTCTCGTCCGTGTGGAAGCGGGCCGGGCGGCGGTAACATGGGGGCTTCCCCTGATCGAATCGATTCGACCATTGCATCCCCTGAACTCTGGAAGGACGTCGTGTCCGACGCTCCCCGCACTGATTCCCTCCCCGTCGTGAAGGCGGAGGATTCCGCCGATGACGCACCGAAGATCTCGCCGCCGGAACGCACCGCGACGGGAAGCATCCGCATCCCGACCGCGACCGGCGCCATCCGCACCCTCGGCGCGAACCCCGCGACCGCGCCGATCATGCTGCACCCGGGCGATGCCATCTCCCTCGGCCGTCGCACGCTGTACATCATCCTGCTCGGCGCGCTCACGGCCCTCGGCCCGTTCACGATCGACCTCTACCTTCCCGCCTTCCCGGTTCTGGAGCAGGACTTCCAGACCACGGCAGCCGCCATCCAGCTGACCCTGACCGGAACGATGATCGGCTTCGCGCTCGGTCAACTGGTGGTCGGTCCGCTCAGCGACAAGGTCGGGCGCCGTGTGCCGCTCATCGCGGTGACCGCTCTGCACGTGCTGGCCAGTGTGGGCGCAGCCTTCGCCCCGGATCTCGCGCTGCTCAGCGTGGCACGCGTGCTCATGGGTATCGGCGCTGCGGCCGGAGGAGTCGTGGCCATGGCGATCGTGCGCGACCTCTTCGGCGGGCGTCGACTCGTCGTCATGCTCTCGCGCCTCGCCCTGGTCTCCGGTGTGGCTCCGGTCATCGCGCCGCTCATCGGCTCCTGGCTCCTCACGCTCATGCCGTGGCGCGGCATCTTCGGGGTGCTCGCGGCCTACGGCATCGTGATGCTGCTGTCGACGATCCTGTTCATCCCGGAGACCCTTCCCGTCGCGCGGCGTCAGGACCGTGGCGGTGCCACCATGCTGCAGCGGTACCGTTCGGTGCTGTCCGATCGGGTGTTCCTGGGCGTGCTCGTGATCGGCGGAATGACGTTCTCCGGTCTGTTCTCGTACCTGTCGGCATCGCCCTTCCTGTTCCAGGTGACGCACGGGCTCGACGCGCAGCAGTACGGTCTGCTGTTCGCGGTGAACTCGCTCGGCGTCGTCGTCGGAGTCCAGACCGCGTCACGTCTGGCCGCGCGCTTCGGGCCGCAGTGGGTCATGGCCTACTCCACCGCCGTGCTGCTCATCGCCGGAACGGCCATCATCGTCACCGACCAGCTCGGTCTCGGGCTGTGGGGTACGGTCATCCCGCTGTTCGTCTTCATGACGGCCTGCGGATTCACGTTCCCCAACGTGCAGGTCCTCGCGCTCGACCGTCATGGGAAGGCCGCAGGGACCGCCGCATCGATCATCGGTGCGACCAACTTCGGTGTCGCCGGGCTCATCTCGCCGGTCGTGGGCTGGCTCTCGCATGACGCGGGTATCACCGCGACCACCATGGCCTCCGTCATGGTCGGCTGCGCCGCGATCGGCATCCTGTCGCTCTGGTTCGTGGTGCGCCCGCGCACGGTCGGGATGCTCGCTCCCTGAGCGTTCAGGCATCGTCCGACAGAATGGGACGATGAACAGGCGGATGCTGCTGTGGTGGGGAGTGGGCCTCCTCGCGCTCGCGACGATTCTCGGCGCCGTGGTGGTGTTCGCCTACCCGCAGACGCCGGGCTTCGACAACTGGTGGAACGACACCATCGCGGGAGCGAGGGCCGACTGGATGGTCGACTTCGCCCTCGTCCTGAACTGGGTCGGCGGGGGATGGGTCGCGATCTTTGGGGTGCCCTTGCTGGTGATCTTGGCGCTCGTGCTGGCGCGTCGGTGGCGCAGTGCGCTGTTCGCCGCACTGTGTTTCGCCGCGAGCGCCGCCGGTGTGCAGGTGCTCAAGCAGCTGTTCGGCCGCGCTCGGCCGGACGACATGCTGGTGGTGAGCGACTACGGTTCCTTCCCCTCAGGGCATACCGCGAACGCCGCGACCATCGCCCTCGTGCTCTGGGTACTGTTCCCGCGGGTCTGGGTGGCGATCGTCGGTGCGGCGTGGATACTCGCAATGGCGCTCTCGCGCACCTTCCTGTCGGTGCACTGGGCCAGCGACACCCTCGGCGGCGCTCTGGTCGGTGCCGGCGTCGTGCTGGTGCTCGCCGCCTGGCTGCTTCCGTGGGTGCAGCAGAAGGGGAAGCCGGCGGTCGAGGCGCCGATAGGCTGAGAGGCCCCGTTCCCTCCAGAGGAGTCGTCTTGTCTCGCATCCGTCCGTACCGCCCCACCGATCGTGCCGCGCTGTACGAGATCTGCGTGAAGACGGCCGATGCCGGAGCGGATGCCACCGGCGTCCTCTCCGACGACTCGCTGTGGGGCGACCTGTTCGCCGTGCCCTACGCCGAGCGTCATCCGGACCTCGCGTGGGTGGTCGAGAGCGACGACGAGCGGACGATCGGCTACATCGTGGCGACCGACGACACCGACGACTTCTACACGTGGTTCCGAGAGGAGTGGTGGCCCGCCCTCGAGGCCCGCTACCCGCGACCGGCCGAGATCGTCACCCGCGAGGACAGGATGATCGACTACGGCTACAGCCGCGCGGCCGGCATCGAGCCGAACGTCGTCGACCACCCCGCCCACCTGCACATCGATCTGCTTCCGGAGACCCAGGGGCAGGGACTCGGGCGCCTACTCATCGAGACGCTGTTCGCCGAGCTGACCCGACGCGGAGTGCGCGGCCTGCACCTCGGCATCGACCCGGACAACACGGGCGCAGCCGCCTTCTACGAACGCCTCGGCATGACGCGACTGCCGGCGGAACCGGGCGGACAGATCTACGGCGTGCGCTTCGACGGCTGAGCGGAGGACCGCGCCCGACACGAACGAGAAAAGCCTCCGCTGGCGCGGAGGCTTTTCTCGTTTTCGGCGGTGACGGCGGGACTCCGGTGCTCGCTGCGCTCGCGCCTCCCCGAATCCCCAGCGCTCGATGAATACGAGAAAAGCCCCCGCTGGCGCGGAGGCTTTTCTCGTTTTCGGCGGTGACGGCGGGATTCGAACCCGCGGTTGCTTGCACAACACACGCTTTCCAAGCGTGCTCCTTCGGCCGCTCGGACACGTCACCAAGGAACAACCTGTCCATCCTATCCGATGCGGGGAGGGCTGCGTGACAGGGCGGGAGTCCGCGCGCGAACGTCCATCGATGTGAAATATTGCACGTCACCCGTCACGTGTATAGCCTCATGTGAGGACGTATCGTCTTCGATCGCGATACGACGTTTCTCTGGGGGAAGCATGCAGGCGAGTTCGACGATGACGAGACGCAGCCACCGCACCGTGACGGCTTTCGAGCAATACGTGAGCGGACGGCGTGCTCTCGGCGATGGGGCGGTGTTCTTCCTCGAGACGGCGACGCATCTGGCCGATGTGCTCCGGGAGGCGGGGCGGAACGACGTCGTGTTCACGCCGTCGCGTTCGACCTCCTTCGCGCAGGAGAACGTCATGGAGTACGGCGGTCGTTTCCGCGAGCCGGGTGACCGACTGGTGCTCGACGCTCATCACGTCGTCGAACTGCAGGAGTACGTCGCCGCGCCGTTCCTCTCGATCGTCTCGCCCACCGTCATCCGTCAGGGAAGCGCCGAAGGGCTTGCTGCCTTCCTCAGCGATGCCGACACGGCCAGAGACGACGGGATCTTCGTCGGCCAGCTGCTGAGCCCCATGGCGACTCTGGAATCCCGCGCGTCGTTCCTCGCCAGCGCTGCGTGCGGTGGCGGCCTCGTCCGCGTGCACGTGACGGCGGACGGAGAGTATCGCGACGGCCCGGACGGAGCGCTACTCGGCCAGGTGGGCGACGCGAGAGCGGAAGTGCGGGTCGCCGCCGACGGAGTCGGCGGACGCGGAAGGCCGTTCGCCCGCATCATGGATCCTCGCGTGCTCGATGCCGACCTCGACGACCGTCCGTGGTTCGGGCGCTACCTGGCAGCGCTCGAGGCGCTGCGGGATTGGCGCGGGAGCCGTGGCCGTCCGACCATCTCCGGCTTCGGGGGACACCTCATCAGAGCCCTGGACGAGAGTGCGGCGTTTCCCGTCGTCGTGTCGGCCGACGCTCCTCTGCTCATGACGGACGACGGAGAGGAGTATGTCCTGGTCGATCCGCATCGCCGCATACATCTCCGACTCGGAATCGATGCTGCGCGGGCAACCGAATGCCTGCTGGCCACCGGAGACGAGTCATCAGCGACAGGGTTGCTGGCCTTCGAACTCGGCGTGCGGCCGACGGGCATCGCGCCGCTGATACACAGACTCGGCGACCAGCTGCGCGATGCGGGGATCGATCTCGGCGCGAGTCGGCGGGCCGCCTCCTGATGCCCGGGCAGAACGCGACGGATCCGCACCTCCTCGGAGCGCGAGCATTCCGGGAGTGGATCACCGGAGAGCGGGAGCATCACTCACGGATCTTCTTCGTGGAGCGCGGTGCTGAGACGGATGCCGTCCGCCACGTGGCGGGCAGCGACGACCTGGTCCTGCTGCCCGAGGGCACCCCGTCGTGGGAGGGCGTCGCCGGCGTCGGCAGGTACGACGGCGCCGTGAGTGAGCCCGGGGACGAGGTGTTCTTCGGTGAGCGCGGCGTCGAGCTCCAGGACTACGTCGCCGCGGCGTTCATCCAGATCATCGGGCCCACGGCGGTCCGATTCTTCGATGCCTCCAGCTGGCAGGCCTTCATCGACGACGCGGAACTCGCTCGGGACACCGGGGTGTTCCCGACGGCGTTGATCGATCCGCGCGTGCTGTTGGCCGATCGACACACGCTGTCAGCGCCCGACGGCTTCGATGTCCCGAGCGCGTTGCGCATCGGTGACGACGGATCGGTCAGAGCGGGCGTGCAGGGCGAGGTGCTCGGAGAGGTCGGCGACCTGCCTGCGATCCTCGCCACCCCGTTGCCGCGCGCGGCCTCCCTGTCCGGCATCGCGCCGAGGGAGCGGATCGCCGGCGACCTCGGAGCTCACGAGTGGATCGGGCGCTACCTCCGGGCCACCGACCTCATCAAGATGCTCGGGCTCGGGAACGGGACGGCGCGGATCTCGGGCTTCGGCTGGCTGCTCGTCGACGACGACCTCGCCGACGCCGAGCCCCGCTCATCGGACCCCTTCCTCCTCGACACCCCGGAAGGCTTCGTGCTCGCGGACACGACGACTCTGCGTCGTCAGCTGCTCTCACCGCAGACGGCCCGCGTCGTGGCCCTCGTCCAGACCTCGAGCACACCCGACCGCGCGACGGAACGCGTGGCCCGCGCGCTCGGCATTCCGGACGACCACGCCAGAGTGCTGTGCCGCGAGGCGGTCATCGCGCTGGGGATCCACGGCGGCAGACCTGTCTCCGGCCGCCTTACAGAGGAGACGCCACGATGACCGCACCGCACGCCCTGTGGACGTCGATGCTCCCCGCGGACACGACCTTCGCGCCGGATCGCGTCGCCGTCGGCGCCACCGGACACCGGATCGCGTTCGCCGACGGCTCCACGCGCCTGTGCGCCACGAGCGGCCTCTGGAACGTGCCGCTCGGTTTCGGGAACCCGGCCATCGGCGAGGCCGTCGCCAGGGTCACGCATGACGCGTCGTACCTGTCGCTGTTCCGGGCGCCGCATCGCTACGCCGAAGACGCGGCGGATGCCCTCATCGAGCTCGCCGGTCCTGGCCGGTACGACCGGGTCGTCTTCTCCACCTCGGGTGGTGCGGCGAACGACGCGGCCATGAAGCTCGCACGGCAGTACTGGGCGCAGACCGGCTCGGCGGCTCGGTCGCTGGTCGTGGGGTTGAAGGGCAGCTATCACGGCACCATGTACGGCAGCCACGTCCTCAGCGGGGACGACCTGCTGCAGTCCGTCTACGGCGTCGACCGTCGCGCGGTCCGCCACGTCTCCCACGCCGACGACGGCGAGGAGCTGGCCGCGCTGTTGCAGCGGGAAGGCACCAGAGTGGCCTCGGTCGTCGTGGAGCCCGTGCTCGGCAGCGGCGCATATGCGCTGTCCTGTGCGTTCGTCGAGCGCCTTCTCGCGCTGCGCGAACAGTACGGATTCCTGATCGTCGCGGACGAGGTCGCGACGGGATTCGGGCGCACCGGGATCATGTTCGCCACCGACAGGTGGGCCGCGCCGCCCGACGTGCTCATCCTCTCGAAAGCGCTGACGAACGGCGTGATGGGCGCCGCCGCCCTCCTGATCGGTCCGCGTATCGCCACGGCATTCATCCGAGGCGGGTGGACGTTCGTCCACGGTGAGACGCAGGCCGGAACCCCGGCGTGTGCCGCGGCCATCGTCGCGGTGATCGAGGAACTGCGGCGCATCGACGTGGAGACCGTCACCCAGGCGCTCGCGACCGAGGTGCAGGACCTGGCCGCGCGGCTGAAAGCGGACGACGTGGTGACCGAGATCACCGGGAGCGGATGCTTCCTCGGTCTGGGTCTGCGACACCCCGACGAGACGGCGCTGTCCGGCCCGGAGGTGCTGGAGGTCGTCTCGGCCATCGCCCGCTGCGGTGTGCTGGTGCAGCCGGGCCCGAGCTCCATCGAGCTGATACCCGCGTACGGATTCGACGCGGCGGAGCTCCGCGAGACCGAGACCGCGGTGCGAGCGGGGCTCGCCCACACGCGGGGTGCAGCGGCATGATCACGGACTTCTCGGCGCGTGTGCCCACGCTGTGGCACGGAGACGGGAGCGCATCGCGCACGATCACGCGCCTCACCGCCGGACACGACACTCTCGTGATCGCGGACGCGGCCGTCCCGTCGTCGCACCTGGCCGGATGCGCGGCGCAGCGGATCGACGTCGACGCGCAGCGGGCGGACGTGACGACCGTGCGGGAGATCGCGCGGCAGATCATCCGCCGTCCGCCGCGGAGGGTCGTGGCCGTCGGGGGCGGGAGCGTTCTCGATGCGAGCAAGATCGCCGCGCTCGTGCTCGTGTCTCGACGGATGTTCGACTACGCCATCGGCCACGCATCGCGATCGGCCCTCACCGTACTGCCCGATGCGGCGCCGGCTGTCGACCTCCTGGCCGTGCCGACCACGCTCGGCACCTCGTCGGAGACGAACTGCGTGGCCGTTCTCGAGAACGACCAGGGCTACCGTCTCATCGTCGGCCGTGCTCTGCGACCGCGGCATGCCGTGCTCGATCCGCGCCAGCTGAGTTCCCTCCCCTCCGCGGCGGTGACCGAGGGGGCGCTGGAGGCGTTCCTCCGTGTCGCCGGTGCCTCGACGAGTCCTCGGCGAACGGACAGAGCGCGCAGAGACGCCAGCGTCCTCGGCAGGGCCCTCCTCGCGGCGGCGTCGCACGACACCGTCTCGACTACGGGACGATCGCGTCTGGCACGTCTCAGCGCCGCCACGCAGCGCACATCGGCGCTGCGTGGGGGCGATCCCTTCAGCGCGCGGCACTGGTACCTCGCGAACGAGGTGGCGTTCCGACTGGGCGTTCGCAAGATGGTCGCCACGGCGGCGGTCTGCGGCGCCGTCTGGCGCCGCATCGGCGCCGGGGACTCACGATGGGGCGATGCGCGCAGCCTGGAGCGCTTCTGGACCGAGGTCGCCGGCGTGATCGACCTGCCCGTCGATCCCACCACCGGCATCGAGGCACTCGTCGAGCGATGGCGGATCCCGCTTCCGTCACGCCCCGCGGCCCATGAGATGCGCCACATCGCACTCACCACGGAGCGCGCATGGGGAAACCGACAGCCGATGCTCCCCGGCCTGGTCGAAGGCGACTTCCACGACGTGCTCCGCGAATCCCGCTGGAGCAGCCACGCGGTCGGTGCAGGTGACCGACCGTCGATGTTCGAGCCGAAGGAGGTGAAGTGAATGAAGGAGAACACGCAGAAGACGATCCAGTTCCAGGAGCTGGACGCGATGGAGGCGCCGAGCTGGGACAGCTTCTATCAGGGCGTGATCGGTGCTCTGGTCCTCATCGGGATCGGCGCGGCCGCTGCCACCTGACGCGATCCCGACGAGGTGGTCGACATCGAAAGGAGGAAACATGCAAGCCGCAATGCCGACGCTCGAATTCACAGAGCTCGAAGCCATGGACGCGCTGAACGACACCGATGACTACATGCGGGGATTCGCCGTGGGCGTCATCATCGGAATTCTCGCTCTGACCTAGACAGCTGCCGAACGGACCAATCGAAGGAGGTGCACTGTGCAGACGACGTCGCTGGAGTTCTCGGAACTCGAACAGATCGACGCGCCCACCGAATGGTGGGAGCACGCGAGCTACATCATCGCCATCATCGGCGGGGCGGCAGCCATCGCGACCTGACCGGAGTGCGGGCGGGTCCTCTCGCCCGCACTTCCCCTCCGATCCCAGAGAGGCCATGAACCGAATGCCAGACCTGATCACCGACACCGTGTCGGCACTGCTCGACGCCGCCGATGCCGTGGCGCAGCCGCTCGACCTGTACACCGGGGCGGGGACGGACTTCTACGAGCGGCTCGTCGGCCCTGATCGCGTGGAGGTCCGCGAGGTGCTGGGGCTCGCGAGAGTCACCGCCGACCCCGTGCTCGACATCGCGGCGGGGAGCGGGCGACTGACGATCCCGCTGCTGAGATCCGGCAAGCAGGTGACCGCGATCGACACCTCGCGAGACATGCTCTCGCACCTCCGCCGTGCGATGCCCGACCACCCGAGGCTCGACTGCATCGTCGCGGACATGCGCGATTTCCACCTCGGACGCCGCTACGGGCTCATCGTGCTCGGAGCCACATCCGTGACCCTGCTCGACCGCGAGGATCGATCGCTGCTGTTCGCGCGCGTGCATGAGCACCTCACCCCGGACGGGGTCTTCGCCCTGACCGTCGCGGGTGGCGCCGCCGCGGAGAGCCTGGCGTCGGCGAGAGACGAGGAGATCACGGTCCCCGGACCCGCCGGAACGGACACCTATCTCTTCTCGCAGCAGATCGAGGAAGGCGGCGCCGTCCGCGTGGTCAACTGGGTTCGAGCGTCCGACATCGACGCCGGTGCATCGGTGCCCGTGCTCACCAGCCGCTTGCACGTACTCGGTCACGAGGTCCTGTCGAGCGAACTCGTCGAGGCGGGATTCGCCGCGCCCGATGTCGCTCCCGTCCGTTCGCCGGGGGGAACGGACATCCTCCTGCTCACGACATCGCGAGGTCGCTCCCCGGGAGGCACGGGATGACGGCGGTTCTTCGGAAGCTCTCCCGTAGGAGGGCATCCCCGGCGACGGAGCCGCTGGGAGCCGACACCTGCCCGCTGCTGGCCCACGGTGTCGTCTTCGAGAGCACGGGCGAGGACGCGGCGTGGATCGCCGTCGTCGACGGGGTGCCATCGTCGAGGGTGTCGCCCGCGGTCATCGAACTGCTGACGGCGATGGTCGGCGGGACCACGGTGCAGGCCCTGCACCGACGGTTCGCCGCGTCGGAATCGCCGGAGAGCTTTCTGCGACTGGTCGGACGGTTCCGGGACAACGGACTGCTCGAGGGCGGTGCGAAGCGCGCACCCGGGCGCATCAGCTACCGGCCGCCGTTCACCCTGCAATTCGCGACCCTTCGCGCGCCCACCCTCTTCGCACGTCTCGACGGCGCAGTCTTCCGCCCGTCCTCTCGCGTGCTTGTGGCATCTGTGGCCGTGCTCTTCTGTGCCGGGTTGGTGGCCGCGATCCTGCAGGCCGGCGACCTGCGAGACGTCCTCACCCGGCCGTTGCCGCTGGGTGCGGTGCTGACGCTGATCGTCCTGCTCTCGCTCATCACCCTGCTCCACGAGGGTGCTCACGGGCTCACCCTCACCAGGTTCGGCGGCAGTCCCCGACGAGCCGGGTTCATGATCTTCTATCTCACACCCGCGTTCTTCGTCGACGTCACGGACGGATGGCGTCTCGCCGACCGACGACACCGCGTGGCCGTCGCGCTCGCAGGTCCGGCGGTGCACGGCGTCGTGGCGGCGGCCGCGGTGCTGCTCGCGCTCGCCGCGCCCCGGTCCACAGTCAGAGACGTGCTGCTGCTTCTGGCCACGTCCTGCGTCGTCATCGTGCTCGTGAACCTCATCCCGTTCGTGCGATTCGACGGCTACATCGCCCTGATGAACGCCCTCGACACGCCGAACCTCCGTGGCAGGACCATCAGCGACGGTGCGAACGCGCTGAGCCGCCGGCTGTTCGGCGGAGCGCCGGTGAACCGGAGCGTGCAGACGTGGTGGAGCGTGCCGTTCGGTCTCGCGAGCCTGCTCGCCCCGGTCGTGATGGTCGTGCTCGTGGTGACCAGGACGGTGCACGCGTTCGCCGACGGGGGACCGGTGCTCGGTCTGTTCGTGGTCGCGCTCGAAGCCGTCGTCGTCCTGGTGGGCTGCGGCCTGCTGGTGCGCGCGCTCTCCCGCGTGCTGCGCTCCGGTGTCTCCCGAGTCCGCTTCGTCGGAGTGTGTGTCGCCCTGGCTGCGGCGGTCGTGATCACCGGCACGCTGCTGCCCGTTCCCGCCACGGCGACGTTCGGGTTCGTCGCCGACGACGGTCGGGTGAGCCTCGTCCAGGGAGGCGAAAGGACCGCGGTCGAGGTGCCCGACGGCGCCCGCGTGCTGTTGAGCAGTCGCGGCATCCTCATGAACGAACCGCTGGGGGTGGGCAGTGTCCGCCCCCAGCCGCCGCAACCGATCACGGTTCCCGTGGACGCCCTGTTCCCCGTCAGGGCCGAGGGACTGACTGTTCCCGCCGTGGTCGTCGGGACCGTCGACGTGGAGATGCCGGAGCGGAGACTCCCGTCGACCGGCCAGGCCCGTATCGACCTCGGAACGACCAACGTGTGGCAGATGATCTGGACGCGGGGTGTGATGGCGCCGCTGTCGCCCCTGTGGGCAGAAGAGGAGGAGAGGCAATGAAGACGAACCAGCCTGCGATCGAGGTGCGAGCGCTCACCAAGAGGTTCGGGCATCGGGCGGCGGTCGAGGACCTGTCGTTCGCCGTGCCGCGCGGTTCGATCGTCGGTCTGCTCGGGCCGAACGGCGCGGGCAAATCGACGACCCTGCGGGCCATCGTCGGTCTGCTCAGGCCCACGAGCGGCGACTGTCTGATCGACGGGGAGCCTTTCGCGGCGCTGCGCGATCCGGCGTCGCGCGTCGGAGTGCATATGGACGGCTTCGGGTTCGAACCGGGCATCACCGCGCGGCGGCATCTGGAGATCTGCCGACTCGCAGCCGGAGCGCCCCGCCGACGCGTGGACGAGGTGCTCGAAGAGGTCGGGCTCGCGGATGATGCCCGTCGTCGGGTGAAGGCCTTCTCGACGGGCATGACGCAGCGACTCGGGCTGGCGGCCGCGCTGATCGGCTCTCCACGCACCCTCATCCTCGACGAGCCGGCGAACGGCCTCGATCCCGACGGCATCCGCTGGCTCCGCCGCTTCCTCCGTGACTTCGTCGCGCGGGGAGGGACGGTCCTGGTCTCCAGCCATCAGCTCCCGGAACTCGAACAGGTCGTCGACCAGGTCGTGGTCATCAAGCGTCGCGCGCTCTTCGCCGGCCCGCTCAGCGAGCTCGTGGCGGGAGACGTCGACTCGCTCGAGAGCAGGTATTTCGATCTCGTCGAGGGAGCATCGGCATGAGGGGTGTCATCCGCGGGGAGATGCTGCGGTCCGTGAGCGGTCCCTCGGTTCTCGCCGTCTACCTCGTCGCGGTGCTCATGCCGCTGTTCGTGCTCTTCTCCGACGGGTCGCGCTTCGACCTCGAGGGTGTCGCCGCCGGCGTGGCGACCTCTCGTCTCCTCGAGCCGCTGGCGTGGTCGGTGATCTCCGCCGCGTTCGTCAGCGCCTACGCGGTGACCAGGGAGTACTACTACGCGTCGATGGACAGGACGCTCACGGCAGTGGGGTTCCCGCGAACCTTCGGCGGAAAACTCGTGGCAGGCGTGGCAGTGGCCGTCGCCTTGTCGCTCGGTGTCTTCGCGCTGTGGACCGCGGGCGTCTTCGTCTTCCTCGTTCAGGACGGTGTGGCTCCGACCCTCACCCAGGAAGCCTGGCGCATCTACGCGGGGGCTCTCGTCGGCACGATTCTCGGTGCGCTCATCGGCGGCGCGATCGGCTGGATCACGCAGAACTACTACGCCACGGCGATCATCGTCCTCGTGTTCCCGATGGCGCTGGAGTCCGCACTGCTGCGCACGGCGCCGGAGGTCGCGAAGTTCTCGCCCGGCATGGCCATCGCCGCCATCGGTGTGCCCGGGTATCAGGGCAGGCTGCTGGAGCTCGCCCCTGCCGTCGCCGTCGGGCTCGCGTGGACGCTCGGGCTGCTCGCGATCGCCTGGGTGCGAGGGCGCCGGAGCGCTGCGTGATCGGTCGGGCTCTGCGGGCTCAGGCGCGCAGCCTCGCGGGCGATGTCGTCCTCCTCGGGGTCGCGGTCGCGGCGTTCGCGATGTCGCTCACCCTGGCGGCGAGCATCCCGTCCGAGGTCGCGAACGCCTCCGTCGACGCCCACGTGGAGCTCGCAGCCCCGCTCAGCACCGTCCTCGCGACCTACGCGGGGATCCTCGCCGCCGTCTACGGCTCGTTCCGGTACACGATCGACCGTCGGGACGGGGTGGTCGCGCAACGTCTGACGATGCAGCGACGGTGGGTGATGCTCCTGGTCAGGACGATCACGTGCGCGGTGGGCGGTGCCGTGGTCGCGCTCGCGGCCGTGCTCGGCGGACACTCGGCGCTGACGATCGTCATGGGAGGACTCCCGGTGGAGTGGTCGGTGCTTCTCTCCACCCTCGTGCTCGGCGCGCTCGCCTCCCTCTGGGGCATGGGGATCGGACTCATCGTGCAAGCCCACCTCGCGGCACTCTTCGTCTCGGCTCTCTCGATGGGGGTGGCGGTCATCGTCGCGATGTTCTGGAGCACCGGTGCCGCGTATCTGCCGCTTCTCGCATTGCTCGAAGGCTTCCGGTTCGACATGGGCGCGGTGGGGATCCCACCGCATCAGGAGCTGACCGGGCCTGTCGCTCTCCTGGTCTCCGCCGGATGGGTGCTCGCCGCACTGATCGCGGGAGGAGCCGCTTTCCTTTCCCGCGACGTGAGATGACCGCGCGACGGGGGATACGGGTGGCGCAGGCGGACGACGTAAAATCCCTAGGTGGCAACACCAAAGATCGTCCTCTTCTACGCGTTCACCCCTCTGGCCGACCCGGATGCCGTGCGCGTCTGGCAGCGTGACCTCGGCGAGGCACTCGGCCTGCGCGGACGCCTGCTCATCTCGAAGGACGGCATCAACGGCACGCTCGGCGGCGACATCACCGCGCTCAAGAAGTGGCTGCGTTCGTTCCGCTCATACCGCCCGTTCGCCGGTGCCGACATCAAATGGAGCGAGGGGACCGGTCTGGACGCCGAGGGTCGCAGCCTCGACTTCCCGAAGCTCAGCGTCAAGGTGCGTGACGAGATCGTGTCGTTCGGCGCACCGGGGGAGCTTCGCGTCGACGAGGACGGTGTGGTCGGCGGCGGCACCCGGCTGACCCCGGAGGAACTGCACGGGCTCGTGGAAGAGCGCGGCGACGACGTGGTGTTCTTCGACGGGAGGAACGCCCTCGAGGCGCAGATCGGGCGCTTCCGCGGGGCCGTCGTGCCCGACACCGAGACCACCAGGGACTTCGTCGAGCTCCTCGACTCCGGCGTCTACGACGACTTGAAGGGCAAGCCCGTCGTCACGTACTGCACCGGTGGCATCCGCTGCGAGGTGCTTTCCAGCCTGATGACGGCCCGCGGGTTCGGTGAGGTGTATCAGCTCGAAGGCGGCATCGTCCGATACGGCGAGAAGTTCGGCGACGACGGGCTCTGGGACGGATCGCTCTACGTGTTCGATGGTCGAGGGTCCGTCGACTTCTCCGACCACGCAGCCGTCATCGGGGAATGCGTCGGGTGCGGCGCGCCGACCAAGCGCACCGCGAACTGCCCCGATCTGTCGTGTCGATCGCAGTTCGTGGTCTGCGAAGGCTGCGACGCCGTGCGCTGCACCGCTCACGCCGCCTGAGCGGTCGGCACCGCGGCACTGCTCAGGCCGTCGTCACGCCCGGCTCGGCGGCTCGCGGAGCGTACAGGGAACGCGGCAGCACCACCGCCTGCACCCTCGTCCTGCGGTCGGCGCTCCGACGCAATCCGGTCAGCACCTCCTTCAGGGGCTCGGAGAGATCGTCGGCCCTCTCGTCGGCGCGGGCGTAGTTCGAGCGCTCGACCGCGTCCGTGAGCTGCCGCATCGCCTCGGCAGGGACCTGATGCTGTGCCACCAGGCCGGCTGCGCGCACTCGGGGGGTGTCGGCGTCCGAGACGGGGATCTGCAGGTCGATCAGCGTATCCCGCAACTCGGCCCATGCAGCCGCGGAGTCCCCTCGGCGCGCTCTGCTCAGGCGCATGCGGTGTTCCACGAGGCGGATCATCGCAGGAAGCAGGAGCACCACGGCGACGCCGAACGCAGTGAAGACGACCGGCGTCGGGTCGAGGCGACGCAGCTCGTCGCTGCTGGCCGAGTCGCCTCCGGCGTCGTTGCGATCGATCTCCGGACCGGACGTCTCCTCGGCCTGCGGCGCCGTGGTCGGAGCGGGTGTCGACGGGGTTCCGGCGCTGCCGCCCTGCGTCGCTCCGGGACGGAACGCGGTGGGCACGCCCAGGGAGGCGGTGGGCTCGAAGGGCACCCATCCGATGCCGGGGAACAGCACCTCCGGCCAGGAGTGCAGCCGGTCGCTGGTCACGGAGAACACCGACTCGCTGCCGCGCTTCTCGTCGGTGAGGGAGCCGGGGAGGTACCCCACGACGATGCGCACCTGCATGTCGAGGCTCTCCGCCATCAGAGCGAACGCCCCGGCGAAATGCACGCAGTATCCGGAGCGGACGTCGAGGAACTCCGCGACGGCGTCGGCTCCCGTCCCGTCGAAGCCCTCTTCCACCGGCGTCTCGAGTGAATAGGTGAACTGCGAGCGGAACCAGTTCTGCAGCGCGACGAGCCGGTCGTAGTCCGTGCTCGCGGCCGCAGTCACATCGTCGGCGAGCTCGCTGATGATGCCCGGCAGCTCGACCGGTTCGGCGTCGGGTTCGACCACCGGCGACGCGGCATCGACCGCCCTGATCTGTTCGAGGGTGGGGATGAGCCGCGTGGAGGTGACCGTGTAGTCGTTGCCGACGGCGTCCGCGCCCCGGGAGTAGAGCGTGCGATTGTCCGGAGCGATCCGCCACGCGTCGCTGAGGCCCTGCACGGCGGTTGCGGGATAGGGCACGGGTAGCCAGGAGCTCGACATCCGCAGCACCCTGATCGAGGTGTTCTGTTCCTCCGTCGCGATGTCCTCTGCCCATTCCGGGGGCCCGAACCCGTCGTCCTGCGCCTGCAGATCGCTGTCGTCGGGCTGCCAGACGCGGCCGTCGAAGCGGGAGAGGGTGGTCAGGCGCAGGTAGGGCGCGGTCTCGCCCTCGGCGGCCACCGTGAGCACCTCGACCGGGTTCGGCTGTCGCAGATCGTCTCCGAGGCGCAGCGAGGCGTCCACGGTCACCCCGGTTCCGTTGCCGGCGAGGCTCGCGGTGACGGGAAGCAGTGGGGCGATGGCCACGGTCGTCGCAAGCGCGGCAGCCCCCACCGCCACAGCCAGAGACGTCGACGAACGGCGAGGGGACTCGGGATGCTTCCTGGCCGTGTAGCGGAGCAGCAGCAGTGCGATCACGCCGAACAGCACGAACCAGGCGACGTTGGTGTCGCCGAGCGTGACGATCATCGGCACCGCGCCGACGACTCCGGTCAGGAGCACCGCCAGCACGGCCGACCGGTGCGCCACGAGGTGGTCGAGCAGGATGGCGACCACCGCGAAGCCGACGCCCATCGCGGCCGCGAGGCCGGGGGACGGGTCCAGAGGAGCGGACCCGAACACGACCGCTTCGACCGCGGAGGCGCCCAGCACGCCGAACAGCGTCGCGGTCTCCGATGTCGGGATGATGCCGAAGAGAGCCGTATCGCCGGCGATGAGCAGCGTCACCACGGCGACGGCGACCACGATCTGCACAGCGAGCGTGGCGAGGTCCTGCACCCAGGCAGCCCGGCGACGCAGCAGGTGCCGCGCGAGCATTCCCGATCCGGCCACGGCGACGATGACCGCGATCACGGTGAACGACCACGCCCCGGGTGCGATCACCGAGGTGAACGGCCACATGGCCACGAGTGCCGCCGTCGCCGCGAGCGCGCCGGGACCGACGGCCCCGGGGGGATCGTCGTGGTCGCGGTGCCAGAACGCCGGCCTGCGCTCGACGGCGGCGGGGCTCGGCGGGGCGTGCTCAGCGCGGAACATCGCCGACTCCGATCCGTGCGGAGACGGCATCCTCCCACGCGGCCGAGATGTCCTCGCCGAGGGGCGCGACGGTCCACCCATGACGTGCCGCCGCTTCGGTGGCCCCCGGAAGAAGCTCGGTGCTGAACAGCATCGGCGCTGCGGCGCCCGCCGACCTCAGCAGTGTGGCGTCCTCCTCATCGAGGCGCCCGGTGATGTAGACGAGCGGTCCGGGAGGCGTGCCTCCGATGAGTGCCATCAGGTCGCGGTTCTCCCCGCGAGGCGTGACCATCGCGAGCGCTGCGAGCAGGCTGTCGCGGTCGTCCTCGTGCCCGCGGAGGGCGCCGAGCAACGTGCCTGCGCTGTCGATCACGTCGACGCTGTACCCCTCGGAGGCCAGATGCACGGCCGCGGAAGCGCACAGCGAGACGGCGGATTCGAAGGCAGGATCGACGTCGCTCCCCTGGGTATCCCAGCGGCGCCCGCTCCGGTCCAGCACGACCACCGCGTCGGGGCTGGACTCCTCCTCTTCCTGGCGAACCATGAGCTGACCGCGGTGTGCCGTGGCACGCCAGTGGATGCGCCGCATCGAATCCCCCGGGATGTAGCCGCGCGGCGAGAGGTTGTCACTGCCCTGTCCGAGCCTGGTCGATGAGGTGTGCGCTGTCCCCCCGGCCGCCCCGACCCGCACGGCGAGCGGGGCGAGGGTGAACACCTCTGGCACCACGGTGACGCTCCGGGTCTCGCCGAACGCCTGCTCACGCTGGGCCAGCCCGAACGGGTCGACGGTGCGCAGCATCAGCGGACCCAACGGCCAGACGCCTCTTCTGACACCGGTGATCAGGTAGCTGAGCTGCCCGTTCTCCGGAGGATACTCGCCGCCGGAGTCGCCCGACACCGCGTCGGGGAGCACATCGTGCCAGAGCCCGCGGGGGACGCGGATCGCGCGCAGCGAGAAGCGCACGGTCACGCGGGACGTCTCGGACACCGTCAGCAGATCGGTGGAGATCTGCCGCGTGACGGTGCCGGATCGTCGGGGCAGCCTGACGGCGAGGAGGGAGAAGAGCGTGACCGCCGCCAGCAGCACGCCGAGGTACAGCAGGATGCGGGTGCCCAGCAGGTTCGCGGCGATCATGCAGCAGAGCGCGGCGACGAGCGCTCCGGCGCCGCGACCGGTGAGGGCTCGTCGTCGTCGCATGATCGGTGTGTCAGGAACGGGTCGCGACGGGTACGCGCACCCGCTCGACGATCTGGGTGAGAGCGGCCTCGACGGGCTGGGCTCCCGTGCGATGTGCGCCGCGCGCCGGAAGCAGACGGTGCGCGAGGACCGGGATGAGCAGGGCAGTGATGTCATCGGGGATCACGTAGTCGCGGCCGTCGAGCGCCGCCCACACCTTCGCCGCCCTGACCAGCTGCAGCGTGGCCCTGGGGCTGGCGCCGAGGTGGAGGTTCGGGTCGTTGCGCGTCGCCTGCGCGAGGGCGACCGTGTACTCCTCGAGGGCCGGCGCGACGTGCACGGACCGTGCCCATGCGATGAGCTGCGCTATCGAGGATGCATCGGCGACGGGCGAGACGGCGGCGAGCGGGCTCACCACGTCCCGCTGGCGCAGCATGAGGGCCTCGGCCGCGGCGTCGGGGTATCCCATCGAGATGCGCATCATGAACCGATCGCGCTGCGCTTCGGGGAGGGCGTACGTGCCCTCCATCTCCAGGGGGTTCTGGGTCGCGACGACCAGGAACGGCTGGGGGAGCTGGTGGGTGGAGCCGTCGACCGTGACCTGGCCCTCCTCCATCGCCTCCAGCAGGGCGGACTGCGTCTTGGGGGAGGAGCGGTTGATCTCGTCGGCGATCACGATGTGCGCGAACACGGCACCGCGCTTGAACTCGAACTCGCGGTCGACCGGGTTGTAGACCGAGACGCCCGTGACGTCGCCCGGCAGCAGATCCGGGGTGAACTGGATGCGTCGCACCGTCGCGTCCACGCTGGCGGCGAGAGCTCTGGCGAGCATCGTCTTCCCCACGCCGGGAACGTCCTCGATGAGCAGGTGCCCTTCGGCGAGCAGGCATACGAGAGCGCTGCGCACCGCATCCGGTTTCCCGTCGATGACCTGGCCGATCGAACCGAGGATGGCCGACGTCTGCGCGGCGAAGCGTTCGGCGTCGATCGTCACCGGCATCAGGGGGGCGTTCTCTGGCATGCGTTCCCTCTCACATCGCGGCGCTGCGGTGCGCGTCACTCGATCGTAACCCTGCGCACGATGCGCCGCTCTGGCAGGTTCCCCTGAGGATGCGTGCACCGGATAGGCGCGCAGGGGAGCGCGGTTCGAAACGCGGCGCCGGTCGGGTTAGGATGGTTGACGGCTCTCCGCGTGGCGGCATCCAGGCCAATTCCCCCAGGGCGGAAACGCAGCAAGGGTAACCGGGCTCTGCTGGGTGCGCGGAGGGTCACTTTCATTTCCGACGGGCGGGTCCGTCCGACGCTCAGTCGTCTCCTGGCTGCACCTGCGACAATCGTCCGGTGACCGTCACCTCGCCTCAGGCGCAGCACCCGCTCGGCCGATTCGCCTCACCGGTGCTGCTGCTCGTCGCCATGTGGGTCGTGCAGTTCGCCGACGCGATCCTCCCCGGCTCCTTCACCGGCTTCGGGTTGCGCTCCTGGGACGCCTCCGGACTCGGGGGCATCGTGCTCGGGCCACTCCTGCACGCGAACTGGCAGCATCTCATCGCGAACTCGGTGCCGTTCCTGGTGCTCGGGTGCCTCGTCGCCGTGGAGGGCACCCGCCGGTTCTGGGCCGTCACGGCCGTCGTCGCGCTCGTCGGCGGCATCGGCACCTGGGTGTTCAACGCGCCGGGCACACTCACGGTCGGCGCATCGGGGCTGGTGTTCGGCTACTTCGGCTATGTCGTCATGCGGGTGTTCGCCCCCGGCCGCGTCGCGCACCGCATCCTGTACGCCGTGATCGCCGTGGTCGTGATCGGGGTGTACGGGGGATCGATGTTCGCCGGCGTCTTCGGTGTCGCCGAGGGCATCTCCTGGCAGGGGCACCTGTTCGGCGCCATCGGCGGCGGCGTGGCCGCCTTCGTCGGTCGCCGCCCGAGAGCCGAGCGCGGAGCCCTGCCCGTATGAGTGCCGCACCGGCGTCGCGGGCGAAGCGCAAGCCGGCGGCGAGGAAGACGACGCGGCGAGGAACCGCGAAGCGTCGGCGCAAGCCCGGTGCTCGACGCCAGGCGGCGAATCGCCTCCGGCGCCGGAAGATCGCGCAGCGCCTTCTGCTTTCCGCCGGTGCGCTCATCGTGGCCGTCGGCCTCTTCGTCCTGATCCCGCTCGGTCTCGCGCGCGATCCCGCACCGATCTGCATCGACGATCCGCAGACGTTCCCCGCGGCGGGGATCGAGGGCTGGAGCGGCGAGCAGCTCGAGAACGCCGCCACGATCATCCGCACGGCGGGAGCGCTCGGCTTCGGACGGGACGGGCAGATCCTCGGTGTGATGACGGCGATGGGCGAGAGCAGCCTGCGCAACATCGACTACGGCGACTGGGAGACGCGCGGATTCACGAACCCCGACGGTTCGCGCACCACCAGCATCGGACTGTTCCAGCAGCAGGAGTGGTGGGGCAGCGCCGAGCAGAGGATGGATCCCGCGACGGCGACGACGCTGTTCTTCGAGCGGCTCGGACGGCTCCCCGACTGGCAGACGATGGAGCCGTCGCACGCGATCCATCGGGTGCAGATCAACACCGATCGCGACTACTACTCCCGGTTCGGCGCTGATGCCACGGCCGTCGTCGACGCCCTGTCCGGACCGTGCGAGTGACGCCAGGCAATTGATCCGGTGCGACGCTCGGTGCGTTCATCGACGCCGCGCCTAAGCTGAAGCCGTGGCGCAGAGCATCTACATCACCTCGGCCGAAGGCCATACCGGCAAGTCGACGATCGCCCTCGGGGCTCTCGATGCCCTGATGCGCGTCTCGCCGCGGGTCGGCGTGTTCCGGCCCATCGCCCGGTCGGTCACGGAACGAGACGAGATCCTGGAGCTCCTGCTCGCCCACGACGGGGTGAACCTCGACTACGACGACTGCATCGGCGTCACCTACGACGATGTGCGCGCCGACCCCGAGGCGGCGCTGTCGACGATCGTGGCGCGATTCAAGGCCGTCGAGGCGCAGTGCGACGCCGTGGTCGTGGTCGGCAGCGACTACACCGATGTGGCGAGTCCCGCCGAGCTCGGCTTCAACGCCAGGATCGCGGCGAACCTCGGTGCGCCGGTGCTGCTCGTGCTCAGCGGCCGCGACCAACAGCGTCAGGCCGAGCAGCTGGGCACGACGACGGCTCGTCCGGCCGCGGCGATCGCGCAGATCGCCGCTCTCGCCCTGTCCGAGCTCGCGGAGGAGCGTGCGGAGCTGTTCGCCGTCGCCGTGAACCGCGCCGATCCCGCAGCGCTCGACGACATCGTCGCTGCCGTGCACGCAGCCCTGCCGGCCGAGAGCACACCCGTGTGGGCGATCCCCGAGGACCGCGCACTGGTCGCGCCCTCGATCCGCGGCATCCTCGCCGCCGTCGACGGCACCCTGCTCAAAGGCGATGACGGCCGGCTGACGCGAGAGGCGCTGACGATCGTCGTCGCCGGCATGTCGATGGTCAATGTGCTGCCGCGGCTCACCGAAGAGGCCGTGGTGGTGATCCCCGCCGACCGTACCGAGGTGCTGCTCGCCGCGCTGCTGGCCGATTCGTCCGGCACCTTCCCGCGCATCGCCGGCATCATCCTGAACGGACCGTTCCCGCTGCCGGAGCCCATCGTGCAGCTGCTCGACGGCTTCGCGTCGTCGGTGCCGATCATCACCACCGATCTGGGCACCTACGACACGGCGGTCCGGGTGATGAGCACTCGAGGACGCATCTCCGCCGACTCGCGAACACGGTACGACCGTGCGCTCGCCCTCTTCCAGGCCCACGTCGACATCACGGAACTGACGGAGCAGCTCGGGCTCGCGGAAGCGCACGTGGTGACGCCGCTGATGTTCCAGTACGGACTCATCGAGCGCGCCCGCGCGGACCGCCGTCGCATCGTGCTGCCGGAAGGGGACGACGACCGCATCCTCCGCGCCGCGGCGACGCTGCTGGCGAGAGAGGTGGCCGATCTGACGATCCTCGGCGACGAGGCGGCCATCCGTGGTCGGGCGGCCGAGCTGGGGATCGACATCGCTGCGGCTCAGGTGCTCAGTCCCAACGACCCCGGCCTCGTCGAGCGCTTCGCCGCGGAGTACGCACGGCTGCGGGCGCACAAGGGGATCACCATCGCTCAGGCCGCCGACACCGTGACCGACGTGTCGTACTTCGGCACCATGATGGTGCATCTCGGACTCGCCGACGGCATGGTGTCCGGCGCCGCGCACACCACGGCGCACACGATCCGCCCGTCGTTCGAGATCATCAAGACCAAGCCGGGTGTGAACGTGGTCTCCAGCGTGTTCCTGATGGCGCTCGCCGACCGCGTGCTCGTCTACGGCGACTGCGCAGTGATCCCCGACCCCACCAGCGAGCAGCTCGCCGACATCGCGGTCTCGTCGGCGACGACCGCCCGGCAGTTCGGCATCGATCCACGGGTGGCTATGCTCTCGTACTCGACGGGGGAGTCCGGCTCCGGTGCCGATGTCGACAAGGTGCGCGCGGCCACGGCTCTCGTGCGCGAGCGCGCCCCCGAGCTTCCCGTCGAGGGCCCGATCCAGTACGACGCGGCGGCGGACGCGGCAGTGGCCAAGGCCAAGCTCCCCGACTCTGCCGTGGCGGGCAGGGCGACCGTATTCGTGTTCCCCGACCTCAACACCGGCAACAACACGTACAAGGCCGTGCAGCGCTCGGCCGGCGCCGTCGCGATCGGACCGGTGCTGCAGGGCCTCAACAAGCCCATCAACGATCTCTCCCGTGGTGCCCTCGTCGCCGATATCGTCAACACGGTGGCGATCACGGCCATCCAGGCGCAGGGAGCAGAGCGGACGACAGAGCAGTCGGAGGACCCGGCATGAGCGCCATCCTGGTCATCAACAGCGGATCCTCGTCACTGAGGTACAGCCTGATCGACATCGAGCAGGAGAACCTCCTCGCGAGCGGACTGATCGAGCGCATCGGTCAGCAGGCCAGCCCGGTCGCCCACACCGTGCGCCCCGTCGTCGACGGCGATGCCGTGCCGACGATGCTCGATGCCACCTTCCGCAGCGAGCGGCCGATCGCCGACCACGCTGAGGCGTTCGAGGTGATGCGAGAGCAGTTCGCCGCTCACGGCCCCTCGCTCGACGACCACCGCCCCGTCGCGGTCGGGCATCGCGTCGTCCACGGTGGTGCGAGCTTCTACGCTCCGACCCTCATCGACGCCGACGTGGAACGTCAGATCGACGAGCTCGCGGTGCTCGCGCCGCTGCACAACCCCGCGAACCTCGCCGGTATCCGTGCCGCGCGGGCGGTGTTCGACGAGGTGCCGCACGTCGCGGTGTTCGACACCGCCTTCCACCAGACGCTCCCGCCCGCCGCCTACACCTATGCGATCGACGCCGCGCTCGCCGCGGAGCATCGGGTGCGACGCTACGGCTTCCACGGCACGAGCCACCAGTACGTGAGCGAGTCGGCCGCCGCGTTCCTCGGCCGCGACATCTCCGAGCTCCGTCAGCTGGTGTTCCACCTCGGCAACGGCGCGTCGGTGACCGCGATCGACGGCGGCAGGTCGGTGGAGACCTCGATGGGCCTCACGCCGCTCGAAGGCCTGGTCATGGGCACACGCTCCGGAGACATCGACCCGGCGGCGCTCGTGCACCTGTCGCGCCGCGCCGGCCTGTCGATCGACGACCTCGATTCCCTGCTCAACACCCGCAGCGGGCTCGCCGGCCTCGCGGGGCGCAGTGACATGCGCGACATCCTCGCCGGTGTCGAGGCCGAGGACGACGCGGCTATCCTCGCCTTCGATGTCTACGTGCACCGCCTGCGTGCGTACGCAGGTGCCTACATCGCACAGCTCGGGGGAGTGGACGTCATCGCCTTCACGGCCGGTGTGGGCGAGAACGCGGCCCCGGTGCGCGCTGCGGCCATGGCGACGCTCGGGTTCGCCGGTGTGGAGATCGACGGGGCGAGGAACGAGGCGCGCGAGCGGGGCATCCGGCGCATCTCCACGGATGCGTCTCGCGTCACGGTGCTGGTGGTGCCCACCGACGAGGAACTGCAGATCGCCAGGCAGACGGCCGAGCTGCTCTGATCCGCTCTCGGGGGTTACCCCGTGGCGCGTCACCGCATTACGCTTGCACAGTGGCACGGAGAGGTGCCGGCCCGACGATCGCCCTTCTCCTGGAGGCTCTGTGCCCGAAGCACTGCCCGACCTGTTCCACGCTGACGGCGTGCTGTTCGACCTCGACGGCGTGCTGACCCCCACGGCCGAGGTGCACATGCGTGCGTGGAAGGCCGTCTTCGACGACGTCTTCGCCCGATGGGGCATCACTCCGCCGTACAACGATGCCGATTACTACGACTACGTCGACGGCAAGAAGCGCTACGACGGCGTGGCGAGCCTGATGCGCAGTCGCAACGTCGAGCTGCCATGGGGCGACGTCGACGACGACCCCTCAGCCGAGACCGTGTGCGGTATCGGCAACCGCAAGAACGCCGCGTTCGCCGCATCGCTGCGCGGTCAGGGCATCGCCGCGTATTCCGGCTCGCTCGCCCTCGTCGAGGCTCTGCACGAGGCGGGCATCCCGCTCGGGGTGGTCTCGAGCTCCAAGAACGCCGAAGAGGTCCTCGGCGCCGCCGGCATCCGCTCCTTCTTCCGCATCGTGGTCGATGGCGTCGTCGCCGAGCGCGATGGTCTGGCCTCCAAGCCCGCAGCCGACATGTTCGCCGCCGGTGCCGCCGCCCTCGGCGTCGACCCGGCCCGCGCCGTAGCCGTCGAAGACGCCACGTCCGGCGCCGCTTCCGCCGCCGCAGCCGGTTTCGCGACCGTCGTCGGCGTCGACCGGGGCACGGGCGCAGACGCCCTCCGGGCCGCCGGTGCGACCGTCGTCGTCAACGACCTCGCCGTCTTCCTTCCCGCCTCCCGCACCGAGACCCCGGAGTCCGCATGATCGATCGCGACCGCTTCCCCGTCGACCCGTGGCGTCTGATCGACACGCATTACTCGGAGGAAGGCGTCGGCGAGACGCTGTTCTCGGTCGGCAACGGCTACCTGGGTCTGCGCGGCAACCACATCGAGGGTCGCGGCGCCCAGGAGCACGGCACCTTCATCAACGGGCTGCACGAGACGTGGCCGATCCGCCATGCCGAACAGGCCTACGGCTTCGCCGAGGTCGGGCAGACGATCGTCAACGCACCGGATGCCAAGGTCATGCGGGTGTACGTCGACGACGAGCCGATCTCGCTCGACGACGCCGACGTGCGCGAGTACCGTCGCACCCTCGACCTGCGCACCGGCGTGCTCGAGCGCTTCGTCGTGTGGGAGACGCCGTCGGGCAAGCGGGTGCGGATGCGTGACGAGCGGATCGTGAGCTTCGAGGAGCGCCACCTCGCGGTACTGCGACTCGAGGTGGTGGTCGAGAACGCGGATGCGCCGGTCACGATCAGCTGCCAGCTGCTGAACAGGCAGGACGGCGCCGGTGTCTACGCCGGTACGCCGATCGGCACCAAGGCCGCGGCGTTCGACCCCCGCAAGGCCGAGAAGATCGCCGATCGCGTGCTGGAACCCGCCGAGCACTGGCAGGACGGGCTGCGCTCTGCGCTCTCCTACCGCGTCGCCGATTCGGGGATGACGGTCGCGGTGGTCGCCGACCACGTGGTGGAGACCGAGAACGAGTTCAACGCCCGCACGCTCGTCGAGCCCGACATCGCGAAGAACGTCTTCCGCGTGCAGGCGAAGGCCGGTGTGCCGATCACCGTGACCAAGCTCGTCAGCTACCACACGTCGCGTGGCGTGCCCCCGAGGGAGCTGGTCGACCGGTGCCGGCGCACGCTCGATCGGGCTGCGGACGAGGGCGTCGAGACGGTGTTCCGTCGTCAGAGGGAGTGGCTGGACGCGTTCTGGGACCGCAGCGACGTGCAGATCGGAGGAAGGGACGACCTGCAGCAGGCCACCCGCTGGTGCCTCTTCCAGCTCGCTCAGGCATCGGCGCGCGCCGACGGCGCCGGAGTGCCGGCCAAGGGCGTCTCGGGTTCGGGATACAGCGGCCACTACTTCTGGGACACCGAGATCTACGTGCTCCCCTTCCTCACCTACACGTCGCCCCGGTGGGCCTACAACGCCCTCCGCGCACGGGTGGGGATGCTGCCGGCCGCACGGCGCAGGGCGGCCCAGCTCAACGAGGCGGGAGCCCTGTTCCCGTGGCGCACGATCAACGGCGAGGAGGCCTCCGCCTACTACGCCGCCGGCACCGCGCAGTACCACATCAACGCCGACATCAGCTTCGCGCTCGGCAAGTACGTGCGTGCCACCGGGGACGAGGAGTTCCTGCGCCGCGAGGGCGCGGACATCGCGATCGAGACCGCGCGGCTGTGGGCGACGCTCGGGTTCTGGCGTGCTTCGCGTCTGGTCGAGGAGACCGGGGCGGGCGACGGGATCGACACGTTCCACATCCACGGCGTCACCGGCCCTGACGAGTACACGACGGTCGTCAACGACAACCTGTACACGAACGTCATGGCGCGCTACAACCTCCGCTACGCGGCCAAGGTCGTGCGCGAGATCCGCGAGAGCTATCCCGAGGACTACGTGAAGCTCGTCGATCGCACGGGACTCGGACCAGGAGAGGCCGAGGCCTGGGACCGCGCGGCCGAGGCGATGTACATCCCCTACAGCGAGGGGCTCGGCATCCACCCGCAGGACTCGCTGTTCCTCGAGCGCGAGGTCTGGGACCTCGCCAACACCCCGGCCGAACAGCGTCCGCTCCTGCTGCACTTCCACCCTCTGGTGATCTACCGGTTCCAGGTGCTCAAGCAGGCGGATGTCGTGCTCGCGCTGTTCCTGCAGGGCAATCACTTCACGCCGGAGGAGAAGAAGGCCGACTTCGACTACTACGACCCGCTGACCACCGGCGACTCGACGCTGTCGGCCGTCGTGCAGTCGATCCTGGCGGCCGAGGTGGGGTACCAGGACCTCGCGCAGAAGTACTTCGAGCAGTCGCTGTTCGTCGACCTGCACGACCTGCACCACAACGCGGCTGACGGCGTGCACGTGGCGTCGGCGGGCGGGGTGTGGACAGCGCTGGTGTGCGGTTTCGGTGGTATGCGCGACTATGCCGGCGACCTCAGCTTCGACCCGAGGCTCCCTGCCGGATGGCCGTCGCTGTCGTTCCCGCTGCAGTGGCAGGGGTCGACCTTGAGGGTGACGGTGACGAAGGACGAGCTCCGCGTGGAAGTGCGCAACGGGCCGCCCGTGCCCTTCAGCGTGCGGGACACGGCCTACATCGCGACGGTGGAGGATGAGGTCGTCGTGCCGCTCGCCGATCAGGGTCCGCTGATCCCCGGACGGCCGACCCTCCGGCAGTTCGCCGACGCCCGACGCGAGGACGGGACGCGCATGTCGGCGTCCGTTCCCGTGATCACCACGGCGATCCCGGTGATCGAACCGATCGACTGACCGCTCGGCCCGCCGAAGGTCGGTGGCACGCCGTAGGCTGTTGTGGTGACCACAGCCCTCTACCGCCGCTACCGCCCCGAAGCATTCGGCGAGATGATCGGGCAGTCCCAGGTGACCGATCCGCTGATGACGGCGCTGCGAGGCGACCGTGTCGGCCACGCCTACCTGTTCTCCGGTCCTCGCGGGTGCGGGAAGACGACGTCTGCGCGCATCCTGGCGCGGTGCCTGAACTGCGCCGAGGGGCCGACCGACGTGCCCTGCGGAGTGTGCCCGAGCTGCGTCGAGCTGTCGCGCGCCGGCGGTGGATCGCTCGACGTGGTCGAGATCGACGCCGCGAGCCACAACGGCGTCGACGACGCGCGCGACCTGCGTGAGCGGGCCACCTTCGCCCCGAGCCGCGACCGCTACAAGATCTTCATCCTCGACGAGGCGCACATGGTGACGCCCCAGGGGTTCAACGCGCTGCTGAAGCTCGTCGAAGAGCCGCCGGAGCACGTCAAGTTCATCTTCGCGACCACCGAGCCCGAGAAGGTGCTCGGCACCATCCGCTCGCGCACCCACCACTATCCGTTCCGACTCGTGCCGCCTGCCGCGATGCTCGAGTACGTCGCCAAGCTGTGCGCCGAGGAGGGCGTGATCGTCGAGCAGGGTGTGCTCCCGCTCGTGGTCCGCGCGGGTGGCGGTTCGCCGCGTGACACCCTCTCGCTCCTCGACCAGCTGATCGCCGGGTCGGACGCTCCGGCCGGGTCCGAGACGGTCACGGTGGGCTACGCGCGCGCTGTCGCCCTGCTCGGATACACGCACGCTGCGCTGCTCGACGAGATCGTCGACGCGCTCGCGGCCGGCGACGCCGCATCCGCCTTCCCCGCGATCGACCGTGTGGTGCAGACCGGCCAGGACCCTCGCCGCTTCGTCGACGACCTGCTCGAGCGTCTGCGCGACCTCATCGTGATCGCGGCGGTCGGGCCCGGAGCCTCCGCCGTCCTGCGCGGGGTCGCGGAAGACGACCTGGAGCGCATGCGGGCTCAGGCCGACGCATTCGGCTCCGCCCGGCTCTCGCGCACGGCCGATGTGGTCAGCGCCGCCCTCGACGACATGTCCGGTGCCACCTCGCCACGGCTGCACCTCGAGCTCATGGTCGCGCGCGTCCTCGCCGGAGCGACCGACACCGCCGCGTCGGCGCCCGTGGCTGGAGGCGAGCGCGCGGCCACGGCTTCCGCCCGTCCGACTGCTGCTGCGGCCGCGGCAGCCCCAGCCCCGGCAGCTCCAGCCCCGGCAACTCCGGCCCCGGCAGCGGTAGCACCGTCTGCACCCCCGGCAGCCCCAGCTCCAGCGCCAACTGCGTCGGTTCCGTCCGCCGCTCCTTCGGGGGCGCCCGCCGCTGCTGCAGCGGAGTCCGCCCCTGCCGATCAGCGCCCGGCAGACGAGCAGGGAGAAGGCGCGCGAGGCGCAGACGAGACCGCCGGCGTCGCTCCCGAAGCAGCAGCCCCCGAGGTCGCCGCACCGCAGGGGCCGGTCACCTTCGAGCGGATCCGTGCAGCGTGGCCGGCGGTGCTCACGCGTCTCGAGAGCATCAGCCGCACGTCTTGGTTGCTGGCCACGGCCGTGCAGCCGCTTGCCTACGTCACCGAGACCGAGGTGTTGACCCTCGGGTTCACCAGCCAGCACGATGTGGCGAAGTTCAAGGGCACGACCCCCGGCTCCGGTCCCTCCGATCACCTGCGGTCGGCGATCGAGAACGAGCTCGGCGTGCGCGTGAAGTACCTGCCGGCGCCCATGCCGGCGGGAGGTGCTCCGCGTCAGCCCTCGCCGTCAGGGGCGTCGACGCCGGCGGATGCCGCTCCCGCATCGGAGCCTGCGTCAGCGGGTTCCCCCCGTCCGCAGTCCCGCAGCGCCTCCGCCTCGGCGGTGACGGAATGGGCTGTCGCGCCGATCCCGACCGCGACCGAGCGGCCGGTGAACCAGGCTCCGGTTCCGACGGCGCCCCTCGCCGTCGACGACGAGCCCGAAGAGGTCGAGGCTGCCGCTTCGGCTCCCGCGCCCCCCTCCGACGGTGCCGTGGACCGAGACGAGCCCCCGCTGCCCGGCGATGACGAGGCTCCGGCCTTCGACTATGAGCCGCCGTACGACCCTTCGTACGAGCCGCCCGCAGAGTCGCCGCTCCCGCGGCAGGCGTCTCCTGCGCGGTCCGCGCCGCAGACGCAGCGCACCGCTGTCGCCGCCGCCCCGCCGGTCGTCGTCGAGCGCCAGCCCTCCGCCGGGGGAGTGCAGCGCTACGGTGAGGCCGTGATCCGCCAGGTGCTCGGCGCGACGTTCGTGCGCGAAGAGCCCTACGAGCCCCCGACGAGGTTCTCCTGATGTATGACGGCATCGTCCAAGAGCTGATCGACGAGTTCGGACGGCTTCCCGGTATCGGGCCCAAGTCCGCCCAGCGCATCGCATTCCATATCCTGCAGACGCCGACGTTCGATGTCGCGCGTCTCGCCGAGCTGCTCGGCGAGATCCGTACCCGCGTGCGGTTCTGCGAGGTCTGCGGCAACGTCGCCGAGCAGGAGCGCTGCGCCATCTGCCGCGATCCGCGCCGCAGCCAGGCGCTGATCTGCGTGGTCGAAGACGCGAAAGACGTCGCGGCGATCGAGCGCACCAGGGAGTTCCGCGGGCTCTACCACGTGCTCGGCGGAGCGATCAGCCCCATCGCCGGCATCGGTCCGGACGATCTGCGCATCGCCCAGCTGATGACACGCCTCGCCGACGGCACGGTGCAGGAGGTCATCCTCGCCACCAACCCGAACCTCGAGGGGGAGGCGACCGCGAGCTACCTCAGCCGTCTGCTCACGACGATGCAGATCACGGTCTCCCGCCTCGCTTCCGGGCTGCCCGTCGGCGGAGACCTCGAGTACGCCGACGAGGTCACCCTCGGTCGTGCCTTCGAGGGCCGGCGCATCCTGTGAGCCCGAACGCGGGCTTCTCGCGGCGCGGCTGGCTCCTCTTCGGGGCCATGGCGCTGCTGTGGGGAGTGCCGTATCTGTTCATCAGCATCGCGGTCGAGTCGTTCTCCCCGCCGGCGATCGTGGCGGGGCGCACTCTCATCGCGGCTCTCCTGCTGCTGCCCTTCGCGATCCGCAGCGGAGCGCTGCGAGCCGCTCTGAAGCACTGGCCCTGGGTGCTCGCCTTCGGTGCCGTCGAGATGGCAGGGCCTTTCGTGCTGCTCGGGCATGCCGAGATGACGCTGCCCTCGGGCATGACCGGTCTGCTCGTGGCGACGGTGCCGCTGTTCGCCGCCCTGATCGCCCTGGGCGGCGGTGACCGCGGAGTGCTGAGGCCCGCCCGCGGCATCGGACTGCTGGTCGGCTTCGTCGGCGTGGCGGTCGTCGTCGCCGGTCCTGGACTCTTCGGCGGCGAGGTCAGCCTTCTCGCCGCTGGTGAGGTGCTCCTGGTCGCCGTGCTGTACGCGATCGCGCCGTTCATCGTGGCGCGCAAGCTCAACGACGTCCCCTCGCTCGGCACCATCACCCTGTCCCTGCTGATGATCGGGATCTTCTATCTGCCGATCGGAGCGCTCACCCAGCACGAGGTGCCCACGCTGCCGTCGATCGCCGCGCTTCTCGCACTCGCAGTGATCTGCACGGCGGTGGCGTTCCTGGCGTTCTTCGCGCTCATCCGTGAGGTCGGACCGGTGCGCGCCCCGCTGTTCACCTACGTGAATCCGGTGGTCGCGATCATCCTCGGTGCCATCGTCCTCGCCGAACCCCTGACTCCCGGTCTGCTGCTCGGCTTCCCGCTGATCATCGTCGGATGCTGGTTCGCTGCCACCGGCGGCCGCCTCCGTCCGGTCTCGCCCCAGGCGCTCCCGCCCTCGCTCTGACGCCTGCTCGCCGCGCACCCGGCAGGCGTCACATGCGCGGCGGGGCATACGCGCCGATCGTAGAATGAGCGTGGGCGGATCCGCCCATCATCCCAGGGAGTGATCGTGGCCCTCATCGTGCAGAAGTACGGCGGCTCATCCGTCGCCGACGCAGAGAGCATCAAGCGCGTCGCCAAGCGCATCGTCGACACGCGTCGCGCAGGACACGACGTCGTGGTCGCCGTGAGCGCCATGGGCGACACCACCGACGAGCTGCTCGACCTCGCGAACGAGG
The DNA here is from genome assembly GCF_040223885.2 of Microbacterium sp. WHRI 7836. Lineage (NCBI taxonomy): Bacteria > Bacillati > Actinomycetota > Actinomycetes > Micrococcales > Microbacteriaceae > Microbacterium > Microbacterium sp. WHRI 7836. Next base: position 2,813,017 of record NZ_CP168171.1, on the reverse strand, counting down.
TCGCACCGATCCCTGCTCCGCGCGAGCTGGACATGCTGCTCTCCAGCGGAGAGCGCATCTCGATGGCGCTGCTGGCCATGGCGATCCACTCGATGGGCTTCGAGGCGCGCTCCTTCACCGGCAGCCAGGCGGGCATGATCACCGACTCGCAGCACGGTGCCGCCCGCATCGTCGACGTGACGCCGGTGCGCCTGCGTGAAGCCCTCGACGAAGGGGCGATCGTGATCGTGGCCGGGTTCCAGGGCTTCAACCGCGACACCCGCGACATCACGACCCTCGGTCGTGGAGGATCCGACACCACCGCCGTCGCGCTCGCCGCCGCGCTCGACGCCGACGTGTGCGAGATCTACAGCGACGTCGACGGCATCTTCACCGCCGATCCGCGTGTGATCCCGAAGGCGCAGAAGCTCGACCACGTCTCGAGCGAGGAGATGCTCGAGCTCGCAGCCAACGGGGCCAAGGTGTTGTACATCCGCGCCGTCGAGTACGCACGCCGCCACGGGGTCCTCATTCACGCCCGGTCGACCTTCTCGTCGTCCGAGGGCACGTACGTTCTGGGCGAGGGCATGAAGAACCCTCGCGAAGCCGAGGGAGCAGTCATGGAAGAACCGATCGTCGCCGGCGTCGCCACCGACTTCAGCCAGGCCAAGATCACGGTCGCGGGCGTGCCCGACGTGCCGGGCAAGGCCGCCGAGATCTTCAAGATCGTCGCGAAGTCGGGCGCCAACGTCGACATGATCGTGCAGAACGTGTCGGCGACCGGACGCACCGACATCTCCTTCACTGTGCCGAAGGCGGATGCCGCCGGTGCCCTCAAGGCCCTCGCGGGGGAGCAGACCGAGGTCGGGTTCCAGAACCTGATCCACGACGACCAGATCGGCAAGCTCTCGGTCGTCGGGGCGGGCATGCGCACGCACTCGGGCGTCTCCGCGACGCTCTTCGAGGCGCTCTCCGCCGGAGGAATCAACATCGAGATGATCTCGACCTCCGAGATCCGCATCTCCGTGGTGCTCCGCGACACCGACCTCACCGAGGCCGCTCGCACCGTGCACACCGCCTATGGGCTCGACGGCGACGCCGAGGCCACGGTCCACGCCGGCACCGGCCGCTGATCTCTGCCGTTCCCCCTCGTTTTCCTGCCGACGACTCGAGTGCGGGGAGCGGAGAGCCGGCACTCCTTCCGGTCGCGGTAGACTCACCGCAACCCTGACACCGGCGCCAGGCGCAGCCTCAGCACCCCGACGCCGCGCCCGAAGCCTCGTACGCAGTACCGCACGACGCCAAGGAACATCATGACCCGCATCTCCGATTCAGGACTCTCCGTCGCCATCGTCGGCGCCACCGGCCAGGTGGGCACCGTGATGCGCGAGATTCTCGCCGAGCGGTCGTTCCCGATCCGCGATCTGCGGCTGTTCTCGTCCGCGCGCTCTGCCGGCACGGCGATCGAGTTCGGCGGCGCCACCGTCATCGTGGAAGACGTCGAGAGCGCGGACGCTGCGGGGATCGATATCGCCCTGTTCTCGGCCGGTGCCACGGCGAGCCGTGCCTACGCACCCCGATTCGCCGCAGCCGGCGCCGTGGTCGTCGACAACTCCAGCGCCTGGCGCATGGACCCCGAGGTGCCGCTCGTGGTCAGCGAGGTCAACCCGCACGCGATCGACGAGCGCCCCAAGGGCATCATCGCGAACCCGAACTGCACCACGATGGCCGCGATGCCCGTGCTGAAGGCGCTGCACGCGGAGGCCGGTCTCGAGCGTCTGATCGTCTCCACCTACCAGGCCGTCTCCGGGTCCGGTCTCGCCGGTGCCCAGGAGCTCCTCGGTCAGGTCGAGGGAGTGCTGGCCCAGGGCGACACCCTGCGCCTCGTGCACGACGGATCCGCGGTCGACTTCCCCGAGCCGGAGAAGTACATCGCGCCCATCGCGTTCGATGTCATCCCGTTCGCCGGCAACCTCGTCGAGGATGGCGACAACGAGACGGACGAGGAGAAGAAGCTCCGCAACGAGAGCCGCAAGATCCTCGAACTCCCCGATCTTCGCGTCGCCGGCACCTGCGTGCGCGTACCGGTCTTCACCGGGCACTCGCTGTCGATCAACGTCGAGTTCGCCGACGACATCACGCCCGAGCGTGCACGCGAGGTCTTGAGCGCTGCGCCCGGCGTCGTGCTCGACGAGGTGCCGACGCCGCTGCAGGCTGCGGGGCAGGACCCGAGCTTCGTGGGTCGCATCCGTGCCGACCAGTCCGCCCCCGAGGGCAAGGGGCTCGTGCTGTTCCTCAGCAACGACAACCTGCGCAAGGGTGCCGCGCTGAACGCGGTGCAGATCGCCGAGATCCTGGCCGAGCGCCTGGCGGTCATAGCCTGACTGCATCCCCGTCATGTGGAAGCGGTCTGGTGGAACCCGCCGCATGGTCGGCGGCAGCGCGCCCGCGAACTAGACTGGCTCGGTGACTGAAAACGTCGATGTCGTCCTGATCGGCGGTGGCATCATGAGCGCCACCCTGGGTACTCTCCTGCACGAGCTGCAGCCGGAGTGGAAGATCGTCGCCTTCGAGCGACTCTCCGAGGTGGCTCAGGAGAGCTCCAACCCGTGGAACAACGCCGGCACGGGCCACGCCGCCCTGTGCGAGCTGAACTACATGCCCCAGCAGGGCGACGCTCCCCTCGACCCCGCCAAGGCGGTGTCGATCAACGAGCAGTTCCAGCAGAGCCGTCAGTTCTGGTCGTCTCTGGTGGAGCGGGGCGTGCTCGACGAGCCGTCGACCTTCATCAACGCGACACCGCACATGACGTTCGTGCGGGGCGAGAAGGACGTCGCCTACCTCAAGAACCGCTACGAGGTGCTGAAGAAGCAACCGCTGTTCGCGGGCATCGAGTACAGCGAGGACTCTCGCGTCATCAACAAGTGGGCGCCGCTGCTCATGCAGCAGCGGCGCAAGGGCGAGCCCTTCGCTGCGACGCGTGTGCCCGCCGGTACCGATGTCGACTTCGGCTCCCTCACGCACCAGCTCTTCGACCACCTGACCGACGCTGGCGTGTCGTTGCGCACGAATCACGAGGTGCGCAGCCTGAAGAAGCAGAAGGACGGAACCTGGCTGGTCAAGTACCGCAACAGCATCGGTCACACCCCGAGCGAGGTCAGGGCCCGCTTCGTGTTCGTCGGTGCGGGTGGCTGGGCGCTCAAGCTGCTGCAGAATTCCGGCATCCCCGAGATCAAGGGCTACGGCGTCTTCCCGATCGGCGGGCAGTTCCTCAAGACCACGAACCCGACCATCGTCGCTCAGCACAAGGCGAAGGTGTACTCGCAGGCGTCGGTCGGCGCTCCGCCCATGTCGGTCCCGCACCTCGACACCCGTGTCGTCGATGGCGAGGCCTCGCTCATGTTCGGACCGTTCGCGACCTTCAGCCCGAAGTTCCTGAAGAACGGCTCGATGCTCGACATCGTCACCCAGGTGCGTGCGCACAATCTGCTGCCGATGCTGCAGGTCGCGGTGAAGAACCCCGACCTCATCACGTATCTCGTGAGCGAGCTGCTGAAGAACCACGCCAAGAAGGTCGACAGCCTCCGCACCTTCATGCCCACGGCCAAGGATGAGGACTGGACCCTCATCGATGCCGGTCAGCGCGCCCAGGTGATGAAGAAGGACCCGAAGAAGGGTGGCATCCTGCAGTTCGGCACCGAGGTCGTCGCGGCGGCCGACGGTTCCATCGCGGGCCTGCTGGGGGCGTCGCCCGGAGCATCCACCGCCGTCCCGATCATGCTCGACCTGCTCAAGAAGTGCTTCCCGGCCGAGTACCCGGGGTGGGAGCCGGAGCTGCGTGCCCTGATCCCCACATTCGGTGAGAAGCTGAACGAGAACCCGGAGCTCGCTGAGAAGTCGACCGAAGCCACGGCAGCCGTCCTCGGCATCAACGTCTGAGATCGTCCCGTGGCGAAGCTCTACTTCCGCTACGGCGCGATGAACTCGGGCAAGTCGACCGCTCTGCTGCAGGCTGCCTACAACTACGAGGAGCGTGGGCAGCGGGTGCTGCTCGCGAAGCCGGCGATCGATACCAAGGGCGCGTCCGAGATCGAGAGTCGGCTGGGCGTCACACGCCGGGTCGACTTCCTCATCGCCCCCGACGACGATGCACGAAGGGTGTTCGCGAAGCATCGTGAGCGCATGCAGCATGCGGCCGACGACGAGCTGCTTCCCGAAGGCCCGCGCGACGTCGCGTGCCTGCTGATCGACGAGGCGCAGTTCCTCACCCCGACTCAGGTCGACGATCTCTTCCGTATCGCCGTCGTCGACGGCATCCCGGTGATCGCCTACGGCATCCGGAACGACTTCCTCACGCACGCCTTTCCCGGTTCCGCGCGCCTGCTCGCGATCGCGCACTCGCTGGAGGAGCTCAAGACCATCTGCCGGTGCGGACGGAAGGCCGTGTTCAATGGCCGCGTCGTGGGCGGGCGCTTCGTGTTCGACGGCGACCAGGTCGCCATCGACGAGGGCGCGACCGGGTCGGCGTCGCCCGAGCTGACCACTTACGAGTCGCTGTGCGGCACCTGCTATCTCGAGGAATCCGGCGGACGCCTGGGCTGAGCCCGCCGCCCTCCACCCGCGCCCGGCGCAGCGGGTGTGTCGGCGACCCTGTTTGCGTGGTCTGACCACACGCGATACTCTGTGGTCAGACCACAGGAGGATCGATGGCGGACCAGCCGGCACGCGCTTGGCGCCTCGTGCTCGAGCACATCGAACGCGACCTGCTCGACGCGCGCCTCGGCCCAGGTGACCGACTGCCGTCCGAGCGGGATCTCGCCACCGAGCTCGGCGTCGGGCGCTCGAGCGTCCGTGAGGCGTTCCGCGTGCTCGAGGTGATGGGGCTCATCCGCACCGCGACCGGTTCCGGCCCGCAGTCGGGGGCCATCGTGATCGCGACGCCCACGGGAGGCATGTCAGCGCTGCTGAGGCTTCAGGTCGCGGCGCAGGGGTTCCCCCTCGACGATGTCGTGCGGACTCGTCTGGTGCTCGAGGATGCGGTGGTGGTGGCGATGGCCGGCGCACCGGAGCGTGACACGAGCCGCGCGCGGGAACTGCTCGCCGCGATGGACGAACCCCTGCTCTCGCCATCGGAGTTCCTCGCCCTCGACGCTCAGCTGCACCTCTCGCTCGCCGAGGCCAGCGGCAACACGGTCATCGCCGCGATGATGGCTGGCCTGCGTTCCTCGATCGAGTCCTACGTGCAGGCGGGCGTCGCCACCATCCCGGACTGGGAGGCGATGTCGGCCCGGCTCCGTGCCGAGCACCGCGCGCTGGTCGCCGCGATCGATGCCGGCGACGTGGATGCCGCGCGGTCCCTGATCCACACGCACATCACCGGCTACTACACGTCCACGGGCCTCACCCGTGAGATTCACCCCCAGATCTGAGAGGCACATCATGGTGCAGCGCCAGTTCCCCAACCCCGCCGAACTCCTCGAGCTGATGAAGTTCAAGAAGCCGGAGCTCGACGGCCGCAAGCGACGGCTGGAGGGGGCCCTCACCATCGACGACCTGCGCCTGATCGCCAAGCGACGCACGCCCAAGGCGGCCTTCGACTACACCGACGGAGCCGCGGAGGGCGAGCTGTCCCTCACCCGGGCCCGTCAGGCTTTCCGGGACGTGGAGTTCCATCCCGGCATCCTGCGTCCGGCTCCCACGGTCGACACGACCGTCGAGATCCTCGGCGGTCCGTCCGCTCTGCCTTTCGGGATCGCGCCCACCGGCTTCACGCGCCTGATGCAGACCGAGGGGGAGACCGCCGGTGCCGGAGCTGCCGCGGCCGCCGGCATCCCGTTCACGCTCTCCACGCTCGGCACCACCTCGATCGAGGGTGTCAAGGCTGCCAACCCGCAGGGGCGCAACTGGTTCCAGCTCTACGTCATGCGCGACCGCGAGATCTCCTACGAACTCACCCGTCGTGCGGCGGCGGCGGGCTTCGACACCCTCCAGTTCACGGTCGACACTCCGGTCGCCGGTGCGCGCCTTCGTGACAAGCGCAACGGTTTCAGCATCCCGCCTCAGCTCACGCTCGGCACGATCATCAACGCGATTCCGCGGCCGTGGTGGTGGTATGACTTCCTCACCACGCCGAAGCTCGAGTTCGCCTCCCTCAGCACCACAGGGGGCACGGTGGGGGAGCTGCTGGATGCGGCGATGGACCCGACGATCAGCTACGACGATCTCGCGGTGATCCGCGACATCTGGCCGGGCAAGATCGTCATCAAGGGCGTGCAGAACGTCGAGGACTCGGTGCGCCTGCGTGACGCCGGAGTCGACGGCATCGTCCTCTCGAACCACGGAGGGCGTCAGCTCGACCGCGCGCCGATCCCCTTCCATCTGCTGCCGGAGGTGCGTCGGGCGGTCGGCGACGACTTCACGGTCATGATCGACACCGGCATCATGAACGGCGCCGACATCGTCGCCGCGGTGGCGCTCGGCGCGGACTTCACGCTGATCGGGCGGGCCTACCTCTACGGTCTGATGGCGGGTGGACGTCAGGGCGTCGACCGCACGATCGCGATCCTGCGCAGCGAGATCGAGCGCACGATGCGCCTGCTGGGTGTCGCGTCCCTCGCCGAGCTCGAGCCCGCGCACGTGACCCAGCTGACCAGGCTGGTTCCGGTCGCACGTGCCGCCGCGGAGGCCCGCGTGAGCTGAGATCCTGCCTGAGCGTCAGCACCCGGTGGGCGCCGGCTTCAGGACTGCGTGGCCACGGATCGCGTGCGTGGAGGCCACGGCACGAGCATCGATGTCGTGCGGCGGTAGTCGGCGTATGCCGGGTACTTCGACGCGGTGATCGACTCGGTGAAGATCGTCGAGCCGATGAACAGCACGGTGAGGAGCGCGGGTCCGATGATCGTCGGGTTCAGCACGCCGCCGATGACTCCGGCGCCACCCGCGACCGCTGCCGTCGCACCGATCGCGTAGAAGGCCCACCACTGCGCCTGCTCGAAGAAGAAGTTGGGGTGCCTGCTGTACCGGAACAGTCCGGTCGTGGCGAAGCCGGGAGGGAGGGTGCCGCCCGCCTTCTTCTTCCGCTGATGGAACACCCACTGCTGCTGGTCGGCGATCGTCTCGCCGACCAGGAACGCGAGGAACGCGGCGATGAACAGCGCATCCCATCCGGTGAGCGCAGACGGATTCCGGGCGGCGAGGGCAGCCGGCAGCGTGATGAGCACGAGCAGCGCCATCTGGTAGCAGATGATGAACAGCAGGTTGAAGATCTGGAACTGCCAGGGACGCATGCGTCCTCGGAGGATCGCCCAGCGGTAGTCCTCCATCCCGGTGTAGCCGCCCTTGCGGGCGAAGTTGAAGGTCAGCCGGGCTCCCCACGCCGTCGCCAGGACACCCATCAGGACGACGCGTGCCGAACCCTCGCCGTTCACGAAGGCCCCAGCGACGAAGATCCACACATAGGCGACGGGGACGATCGACCAGGCGCGATCGACCCAGGAGGTGTCACGGGTGATCAGGGAGAGCACCCAGCAGGCCGCACTGGAGACCGCGGCGACGACGATGACGATCAGCAGGGCATCCATGACGCCATGCTAGGACCATGCGGCGGTGGCGTGCCGCACGGCACCATGTGGATCAGAGGGTCAGCAGGAGTGCGTCGAGTCTGTCGGCGGTGTCTTCCCAACCCTCCACGGCGATGGAGGGCACGCCGATCGCGAGCACCGGATAGTCGTTCCCGCCCTCATCGAGCCGGTCGCCGTAGAACAGCATGTCGGTGAGGGCGATGCCGGTGTGTTCGGCGAGCTGCCGCATGCCGAAGGCCTTGTCGATGCCTGCCTGGGTGATGTCGATGGAGGTCGATCCACCGGAGCGGACCTCGAGGCCGGGCAGACGTGCGGCGACGGCGTCCCTCAGAGCGCTCCGCTTGGCGCCCGTCGGGTCCCAGTCGTGCTTCGCCTCGCGCGGTGCGCGCTGCCCGAGTGCCGAGAACGTGATCTGGGATCCGCGGTCTTCCAGGATGTCGCCCCACGGCTCGGCTTCCCACAGCCCGAGGCGCTCGGCCTCCTCGCGCAGAGCCGTGAGAGCCGCCTGCTTGTCTGCGTCGCTGAGATCGTGCGCGTAGACCGGTGCGAAGTCCGTGCCGTCGTGGCGGAGGTAGCGGGTGCCGCAGGTGGGCAGCAGGTGCAGGCGCGCGAGGTCAGCGGCATCCGCATCGCCGAGTCGGGCGACGACCTGCGATCGGAACTGCGCCTCGTTGCCGCCGGAGATGATGGCGACGTCGACGGTGCGCAGGAGTGCGCGCAGCAGATCGGCGATCCTCGGGTCGATCAGACCCTTCGAAGGGGCGAGCGTGTCATCGAGATCGAAGGCGACGAGCGTGGGCGTGGTCATGATGTCTCCAGCTTAGAAGGTGGACGCTGAGAGGATCTCGGGGCGAGCAGCAGGGTGAAGACGACCGCGACGGCGACGCCGAGGATCGCGCCGGTGGAGTTGGCCACGACATCGTTCACGGTCGCCGCGCGGTGGGGGAGAGCCATGCGCTGAGCGGTCTCGATCATCGCGGACAGCAGCGGTCCCACCAACAGTGCGAGGAACCACACGCGGCGGGGGAGGAGCAGGAAGGCGAGGATGCCGACCGGCACGAAGACCAGCACGTTCGCGATGATCTCGAGCCGCGTGAAGTCGAGCCACTCCCAGCCGAGACGGTGTGTGGTCGTGAGGATGACGTCGAGCAGATTCGGCATCGAGTCCTCGACCTTCGATGGCGTGAGGGTGAGGGCGGCGAGGCCGATCAGGAACGGGACGCTGAGGGCGAGCGCCCATACCCGGGTGAAACGGCGCGGCGGCGGGAGCAGAGAGCTCATGCGTTCCCTTCGTGCACGGTCCCGGTACAGAGAAGGCCGCCCCTGAGGGCGGCCTTCCGGTGTTACTGGTCGGGGTGACAGGATTTGAACCTGCGACCTCTTCGTCCCGAACGAAGCGCGCTACCAAGCTGCGCCACACCCCGTTTGCAACCCTCCGAGTCTACAGGGAAATGCTCCCCGCGCCGAATCGAGGCCGGATCACACCTGTGCGGTGATGCGTACGGTGATGAGCGCGACGATCAGGAGCAGGAGCCCCCCGCCCGTGGATGCCGCGAGCGTGATGAGGCGCGCACGCCCGCGTGGCAGAGCCATGCAACCGGCTGTGACCAGGATGGGCCAGACATTCGACGTCGTCAACACCCACACGGACAGCATCCCGACGGCACTTTCGCTGTTCCCTCCGCTGGCGCCCAGACCGATGGCCCACGCGACGATCACACCCCAGATCAGCGTGAACAGGAATGCGAGAGCGGCGAGAAGCACGCGCGCAGGGGGACGCACGAGCGAGCGGATTCCACGGAGGAGAGCCATCGCGGGCAGCAGGACACCGATGATGGACACCGCGAGCAGAGTGAGGGCGGATCGAGGCCAATCCGCCAGTCCGAGCGGTGGGCGCGTGGCCTCACTGACGAGGGGCAGAGCGAGCACCGAGAACGTCAGTGGGATCAGGAGGTACATCGCGCTCGCCCCGAAGGCTGCGGTCCGTGCCGTCTTCGCCTCGCCGGGCGGAAGCAACTGCGTCACCCGGCGCGCTCAGCGCCGAGGCTGTGCCGTGAGCGTGAGAAGCGTCGCCTCGGGTCGACAGGCGAAGCGGACCGGCGCGTAGATGGAGTGTCCGCACCCCGCGCTGACGTTGAGCGGCACGGTGCGTCCGCCGTGCGACCAGGTGCTGAGCCCCTTGGCCTGCTTGAGCGGGATGTCGCAATTCGCCACGAGAGCCCCGTACCCGGGAATGCACACCTGACCGCCGTGCGTGTGGCCTCCGAGGATCGCATCGGCGCCGAGATCGGTGAAGCCGTTGAGCACCCGCTGATACGGCGCGTGCGTGACGCCGAGGACGGGCGTCGCCGCGTCACGAGCGCCGAGTGCCGAGATCGCGTCGGGAAGCTCGTCCAGCCGGTCCCAGTCACGGTGGGCGTCGTCGACGCCGAAGAGATGGACGTCGGTGCCTGCGATGCGCAACCGTGCTGCGGCATTGTTCAGGTCGGTCCAGCCCAACTCATCCGTGAAGTACCGGTCCATCGCGTCGGTGTCGAGCAGCTCCGGTTTGTGGTTCTTCTTGGATGGGCCGAGGAAGTAGCGGAAGGGGTTCCGCGGAGACGGCGCTGCCACGTCGTTCGAGCCATGCACGAACACGCCGGGGATACCGGCGAACGGAGCGAAGGCACGCCGGATGCCGTCGAGTCCGTTCTCATGGCCGAGGTTGTCCCCGGTGTTCACGATGAGGTCGGGCTTCAGTTCGGCGAGGGAGGCGAGCCAGTCCTGTTTGCGATGCTGCCACGGCGCCATGTGCGCATCGGAGATGTGCAGGATGCGCAGCGGTGCTGCGCCGGGCGGAAGGGCCACTGCTGAGGCCTCGCGCACGGTGAACAGGTACCGCTCGATGCCGATGCCCCAGATGGCAGCGCCGGCACCCACGGCCCCCACCGCGCCGAGCGCGATGAGGGCCGGGTGCGCGCCGCGTCGTGCCGCTACTGGCACGTCACACGCACGGCGGTGGACTTGCTGGCCGCAGTGCCCGGCGCAGGGTCGGAGTTGCCCACGACGGATGTCGGCGGATTGCACGAGTTGTCGAACTCGATGTCCGTGAAGCCGGCCGCCCCGAGCGCAGCGGTCGCCTGAGCTCTCGACATCCCCACGAGGTTCGCGGGGACGGTCGTCCCCTGGCCGTTACTGGTCGTGAGCGTGACCGTCGCGCCGTTCGGAGCTTCCCCTGTGGGGTCCTGACCGGCGACCAGACCGGCGGCGAGATCGCTGTCGACCGCCCCTCCGACGGAGACCTGGAAGCCGGCGTCGGTGAGGATGCCGGTCGCCTCCTCGACGGACTTGCCCACGACGCTCGGAACCGTCGTCAGCTGCTGTCGGGTCAGCTTGCCGTCCGGCTTCGGGAAGGCGTCTCCGCCGTACGCGGCGTTGGCTGCCCCCTGCGCGGCCTTGGCCAGGGGGTATCGCATGTCGTTGAGGTTCCAGCCGTTGGCCCGCTTCTGGTAGATGTTGGCCTGACCCTGCCAGCGACCCGCCCAGACCGCGGTGGTGACCTTGGTGCTGGACTCGATCATCATGGTCGACCAGCGGTCGTGCGTACCGGTCTTGCCGATGAGGGGAGTGCCGTCGTTCGGGTTGGCGCGGGATCCGGTGCCACCGCCGCTCATCACGCTCTGCAGCGCGAAGGCGGCAGTCGCCGCGATCTCGGGCTGCAGCACGCCGTCGGTGCAGGACGACGCGGGCAACTCGCGGTCTTTACCGTCGGCGCCGACCACGCGATCGATCGCGCGAGGCGTGCAGTACTTTCCGCCGCTCGCGACGGTCGCATAGGCGTTCGCCATGGCGAGAGGAGAGATGTTCTTCGGTCCCAGCACATCGAAGGGGACGTTCTCGTCGGTGACCTTGCCACCGTTCGCGAGCGTCACACCCATGCGGTCGGCAACCTTGTTGATGTCGCAGACATCGAGCTTCGACGCCATCGCGAAGTACCCACTGTTGAGGGAGTTCCTCGTGAAGTTCAGCACCGAGCTCGTCCCGCCGCCGCCGCCGCCGAAGTTGCCGATCTTCTTCGTGTCGGTGCTCTGCTTGGCGCCGCACACGGGGATCCTCAGATTCGTCTGGACGCTTCCGTTGAGCACCTCGTTGACGGAGTGGCCCTTCTCGAGCCAGTCGATCAGCGTGAACAGCTTGTAGGTCGATCCGACCTGGAAGCCCCCAGAGTTGCCGTGGTCCTTGTCACCGGCGAACACCAGCGATGTGTAGGCCTGGTCGTCGGTGGGCGTCTCGGTGAACATGGTGTTCTGCGTCATCGAGAGGATTCGTCCGGTGCCGACCTCGACCGAGACGCCGGCGGCGCCGAAGTTCTGGTTGTCGGCGTTGGCGGGAACGATCTCGGACATGCTCTCGGCGGCCGGGTTCTGGATGCGGTAGTCCAGCGTGGTGTAGATCTTCAGGCCACCGCGGCGGAGCAGATCCGTGCGCTCCTGCTGCGTCTTCCCGAAGGCCTCGTCGTTCAGGACGATCGACTTCACGTACTGGCAGAAGTACGCGCTGGTTCCGGCGGATGCACACCCCTGCGTCGGGGGGTTGAGCGCGGGCGCGATCTCCGATGCGTCGGCCTCGTCGTACTGTGCCTGCGTGATCTTGCCGTCGGCGAGCATGCGACCCAGCACGTAGTGACGGCGGTCCTTCGTGAGTGCGTACCCATCCGCGGCCGTGTTCAGCGCCACGCCCTCGGAGTTCGTGATCGTGCCTTCCGGCTTGTCGATCCGGTAGGTGTTCGGGTTCTGCACGATGCCGGCGAGAGTCGCCGACTGCGCGACCGTGAGGTTCGCGGCCGTCGTGGAGAAGTAGTAGTTCGCGGCCGCCTCGATGCCGTACACGGTTCCACCGAAGTTGGCGATGTTCAGGTAGCCGAGGAGGATGTCGTTCTTGGAGAAGTCCTTCTCGATCTGGATCGCGTAGCGCATCTCCTGCAGCTTGCGCTCGATGCCCTTCGCCCCTGTCGCGTTGGTGGCGTCGAGCCAGCACTGCTGGAGGTCTTCCGAGTAGGTGTCAGACGTGGTGTCGACGTCCTGCTCGCACTTCTGGATCAGCACGTTCTTCACGTACTGCTGGCTGATCGTCGAGGCACCACGGCTGGAGGTGCCTCGTACGTTGTCGACCAGGGCCTTCACGGTCGCGCCGATGTTGACGCCGCCGTGACTGTAGAAGTTCTTGTCCTCACTCGACAGGATCGCGTCGTAGAGGGTGGGGGAGACCTGCTCGTAGGTCACCGGCACGCGGTTCTGCTCGTAGAACGACGCGAGCTCGACCTGCGAACCGTCGGGGGCGGTCGCGTAGATGGTCGACTGCTCCATCGGCGTGCTCGGGTCGAGGCTCTCGGGGAGCTGATCGAAGAGGGTGAGAGCCTGGGTGCCTGCGAGGCCGGTCATCGCGAGCACCGGGGTGACGCTGGCCGTGACGAGGAGACCGGCGACGGCGCTCAGGCCGACGAGCCCGACGAGACCGCCGAGCACGCCTCTCACCGTGCGATTCTTTTGGGGCATACGCTTGATCGTAGGGGAGTTCCCTGAATACCGCCTTTGACGAGCCCGCCCCGGATTTCCGGTGCCGCGCCCCGATCGACAGGAGTGCCATGACCACGTGGGAGTACCTCACCACGCCGCTGCTGATCCACAACACGGCAGCCATCCTCAACAACTGGGGCAAGCAGGGCTGGGAGCTCGTGCAGGTCGTGCAGGGGCCCGAAGGCGGGCTCGTCGCCTACCTGAAGCGCCCCGTCACGTCCGACGCGTCGACGAATGCCGGCCTCGCCGCCGCAGAACAGGCCGCCCGTCAGTTCGAGGGAGGCCAGGCATGAGCGTCTCCGCCCGCCTCGCCGAGCTCGGCATCGAGCTGCCTCCGGTCGCCGCCCCGGTCGCCGCTTACGTCCCTGCGGTCGTGCACGGGGGCCTCGTCTACACCTCGGGCCAGCTGCCGTTCGTCGACGGTGCGCTGCCGGCCACGGGCAAGGTGGGCGCCGACGTCTCCGCCGAGGATGCGAAGACCTACGCCCGCACGTGTGCGCTGAACGCTCTGGCCGCGGCGGCGGATGCCGCGGGTGGTGTCGACTGCATCGGCGGTGTGCTCCGCGTCGGCGGGTTCGTCGGATCCGCGGACGGTTTCACGGGGCAGCCCGCCGTCATCAACGGCGCGAGCGAGGTGCTCGGTGAGATCTTCGGTGACGCGGGGCGCCACGCACGGGCGGCTGTCGGCGTCGCGGAGCTCCCGCTCGGCAGTCCGGTCGAGGTCGAGGTGACGTTCCTCCTCGCCTGAATGCGTCCCGGCGGCGTCCTCCGTCGTGTCCGCAAGAGAAACGCGCCTCCCCGAGATGGGGAGGCGCGTTTCTCTTGCCTGCTGCTCGTCCTACTTCACCTGCGCCGAGATGATGCTCATCACGGCCGTGTCGGCGAGCGTCGTCGTGTCTCCCACCTCGCGGCCCTCGGCCACATCGCGGAGAAGGCGACGCATGATCTTGCCGGAGCGGGTTTTCGGCAGCTCGCCGACGATGTAGACGTCGCGCGGACGGGCGATGGCGCCGATCTGCTCGCCGACCCACAGGCGCAGCTGCTGCGCGAGGCCCGCGGGCTCGTGCGCGGCGAGGTAGCTCTCCTTGATGATGACGAAGGCCACCACGGCCTGTCCTGTGGTCTCGTCCGAGGCTCCGACCACGGCGGCCTCCGCCGTCGCCTCGTGCGCGACCAGGGAGGACTCGATCTCCGCGGTCGACAGGCGGTGGCCGGAGACGTTCATCACGTCGTCGACGCGGCCCAGCAGCCACAGGTCGCCGTCGTCGTCGAGGCGCGCGCCGTCGCCCGCGAAGTAGTAGCCCTGGTCCTCGAACTTCTCCCAGTAGGTCTCGCGGTACCGTTCGGGGTCGCCCCAGATGCCGCGGAGCATGCTCGGCCACGGCTCGGTGATCACGAGCAGCCCGCCGCTGCCGTTGCCGACCTCGACGCCCTGCTCGTCCACCACGTCGATCGAGATCCCGGGGAGCGGCACCTGAGCCGAACCCGGTTTGGTCTCCGTCACGCCGGGGAGGGCGGACACCATGATCGCGCCGGTCTCGGTCTGCCACCAGGTGTCGACGATCGGCGTCTTGCCGGCGCCGATGACCTCGCGGTACCACATCCACGCCTCGGGGTTGATGGGCTCTCCCACCGAGCCGAGCAGTCGCAGCGACGAGAGATCGAACTTCGCGGGGACGCTGCGGCCGATCTTCATGAACGAGCGGATCGCGGTCGGCGCGGTGTAGAAGATCGACACCTTGTACTTCTCGATGAGCTCCCACCAGCGGCCGGGGTGCGGGGCGTCCGGCGTCCCCTCGTAGAGCACCTGGGTCGCACCGTTGGCGAGGGGTCCGTAGGCGACGTAGCTGTGCCCGGTGATCCAGCCGATGTCGGCCGTGCACCAGAACACGTCGGTCTCCGGGTGCAGGTCGAAGACGTACTTGTGCGAGTACGCCGCCTGGGTCAGATACCCGCCGGAGGTGTGCAGGATGCCCTTGGGCTTCCCGGTGGTGCCCGACGTGTAGAGGATGAAGAGGGGGTTCTCGGCGGGGAAGGCCTGTGCCGTGTGCTCGGCGGAGGCTGCGGGGACGGCGTCATGCCACCAGATGTCGCGGCCTTCGATCCAGTCGACCTCGTTCTCGCCGCGCTTGACGACCAGGACGTGCTCCACGGTCTGCTGCTCGCCGTCTCCGCGGTCGGAGAGTGCCTGGTCGACGGCGGGCTTGAGGGCGGAGACGCGGCCCTTCCGGTAGCCGCCGTCCGCCGTGATGACGAGCTTGGCGCCGGCGTCGTCGATGCGCGAGCGGAGGCTGTCGGCGCTGAATCCTCCGAACACCACGGAGTGGATGGCGCCGAGGCGGGCGACGGCCAGCATGGAGGCGATCGCCTCGGGGATCATGGGCAGGTAGATCGCGACGCGGTCGCCCTGACCGATGCCGAGTCCCTCCAGTACGTTCGCGACGCGCTTGACCTCGTCGGTCAGCTCGGCGTAGGTGATGCGGCGCGAGTCGCCGGGCTCGCCTTCCCAGTGCAGCGCCACGCGGTCGCCGTTGCCGGCCTCGACGTGGCGATCGAGGCAGTTGTACGCGACGTTCAGCTCGCCGTCGTCGAACCACTTCGCGAAGGGCGGGTTGGTCCAGTCGAGCACCTGCGTGAACGGCTTGTGCCAGTGCACCAGCTCACGGGACTGCTCGCCCCAGAAGCCCTCGCGGTCGGCGGCCGCCCGCTCGTAGAGCTCGGGCGACGAGATGGTTTGGGCGACGAACTCCTCCGACGGTGCGAACTTCCGGGTCTCGTCGAGAAGATGGTCGATCTGGCTGCTCATCGGCAGGCGCTCCTTTGCGGCATACGGGTCTTGCGAGCATGGTCGTGGGGGTGGGCGACCAGGTCAGGGCGAATCTATCCCTGCGGCCTCGCCGCGCATACTGCCGAAAGTCGGTAGTGTTGCCGGTTTTGTCAGGACGGTCGCCTTGCGTACACTCGACGACAGCCGAATTCTCATTCCGGCCTTGGCGTGCCCGATTCCCCCAATCGTGGAACGTCGTGGGCGGCATCTCATTCCCCCCGTGAGATGCCGCCCATTCCTTTGGGAGCGCTCTCTGCGTCCTCGGGGCATCCTCGGTCTGCCCGACAGCCAGGCACTGCACCACGCGGTGACGAACCGGCTTCTCCACAGGCGCTGGAGGATCCGGATTTCTCTGGACTTCCCCCTCCGCGACTGCGCATAACGTCGCCGTCATGCCTGATTCCTTCGTCATCCAGCCCAGGGGAGTGCGCTCGCTCGCATCCGAGGAGACCACGTCGCCGGCACCCCTCCGTCTGGATCCCGTGTTCGGACCGCTTCTTCCTCACATCGACGACGCGGTGACCGATGTGTTCGTGAACGGTGCGGGCGGGCTCTATGTCGACCGGGGGAATGGCGCCGAGCCGGCTGCCGCCTGGAGGGCCTCGGAGCGTGAGGTTCGTGACCTCGCCGTCGCACTGGTCGGGCTCGGCGGACGCCATCTCGACGACCAGGCGCCCTGCGTCGACGTCCGCCTCGACTCGGGCGTCCGTGTGCATGCCGTGCTCTCTCCGGTGTCGACGACAGGAACCGCGCTCTCGATACGCATCCCCCGGGTGCGCGCCGCGGACCTTCGATCCCTCTCTGCGCTCGGCGCGTTCGATGCGCGCCAAGAGGCCTGGCTTCTCGGCCTGGTGGCCGAGCGGGCGAACATCCTCATCACCGGGGGAACGGGAACGGGCAAGACCACGCTGCTCTCCGCTCTGCTGTCCGAGGTCGCGCCAGGGGAGCGCATCGTGACGATCGAAGACGTCGCCGAACTGCGGCCGAGGCATCCGCACCACGTCGCTCTCGAGGCGAGGCAGCCGAATCTCGAGGGCGCCGGCGGCATCACGCTGAGCCGCCTGGTCCGTGAGTCTCTGCGCATGCGGCCGGATCGCCTGGTGGTCGGCGAGTGTCGCGGAGAAGAGGTCCGCGAGCTGCTCACCGCACTCAACACCGGACACGATGGCGGCGCAGGCACCCTGCACGCCAGCGGGCTCCGTGACGTTCCCGCCCGCCTCGAAGCACTGGGCGCCCTCGCCGGCATGGATGCGGTGGCACTCGCGCGACAGGCCGTGAGCGCATTCACCATCGTCCTCCATCTCGACCGTGCCCCCGGCGGCATCCGTCGGATCCGCCAGGCGGGCCGGCTCGTCATCGCAGCGGATCGGCTCGACATCGAGGAGGTGCAGCCGTGGCGGTGAGGCGATCTCCTCGCGCGGCGCAGCGGCGGGATGCGACCTCAGCGGACGCTGCGACGTCGGTGCAGACGCTGGCTGTGCTGCTGCAGGCCGGAGCGGTCCCCCTCGTCGCGTGGCGGCATCTCGCCGCCACCGACGACGTGCCAGCACGCGCCGTCGTCGATCGGCTCGATCGTGGCATCCCGCTCCTCGACGCCATCGAAGCAGAGGGCGGGGCCTGGGTCGATCTCGCCGCGGCCTGGGAGGTCGCGACGACGGTCGGGGCCCCGCTCGCCGAGGTTCTCCGCATGATCGCGGAGACGTTGCGGGATGCCGCCGCTGCTGCCGATGATGTGCGCATCGCTCTCGCGGAACCGGCCGGGACGGCGCGTCTGCTGCTCTGGATGCCCATGGCCGGGCTGCTCCTCGGTTTCGCGCTCGGCTTCGACACCCTCAGTGTCATCTTCGGGAGTGTGCTCGGGGCCGCCTGCGTGATTCTCGGCCTCCTCCTCGTGGTGGCGGCGCGGCTGTGGACATCGCTGCTCCTGAGGAGAGCGGCGCCGGAACCCGGCACCCCCGGCATGCGGGCAGAACTGGTCGCGATCGCGCTCGCCGGTGGCGCCTCCATCGACCGCGCGCTGCACCTGGTCTCGCAGACATCCGTCTCCGGAGGCGGCGACGAGCGGGTCGCCGCCGTGCTCGAGCTGTCCCGCGCTGCAGGGGTGCCTGCCGCAGAGCTCCTGCGGGCAGCGGCCGCCCAGGACCGGCATGCCGCGAGGGTCCAGGGGCAGCTCCGTGCGGCGAAGCTCTCGACACGGCTCTTGTTCCCGCTCGGTATCTGCACGCTGCCCGCCTTCCTGCTCCTCGGCGTCGCGCCTCTCCTGCTCAGCGTCCTCGCATCCACTCCGATGCCCCTGTGACCGCCAACAGTCCATCAGCACCATCCGATGCCTACGCATCGCCCAGAGAGAAAGAAGGAACACCATGAAGAACATCCCTGCGCTCGACCGCCGACGCGCGGCCATGCTGTTCGGCGACGACACCGGGGCGGCCACAGCCGAATACGCGATCACCACGATGGCCGCGGTCGCCTTCGCCGGGCTCCTCGTCGTGATCATGCGCTCCGATGAAGTCCGCGGCATCCTCACGGAGCTCGTGCGGCGCGCGCTCACGGTGTCGTGATGTGGGCAGGGAGACGCGCGATGACCGAGCTTGGCGGTGGCGATGCGGCGCCGACGCCGCGACATGCGGACGAGCGCGGATCCGCCGCAGCGGAGCTGGCACTCGCGCTTCCCGCCGTCGTGCTCGCGCTCCTTCTCGGGGCAGGGGCGCTCGGAGCGGCGTCTCGCCAGGTCGCGCTGCAGGACGCCTCCGCGGACGCGGCTCGTCTTCTCGGACGTGGCGAGGGACACGGTGCGGCAGAGCGGGTGGTGCATGCTGCCGTGCCAGGGGCGGGGATGTCGTCCTCGCCCCGGGGCGACCTCGTATGCGTCACCACCTCCGTCGATGTCTCCGTCGGCGCGCTGATCCGCATGCCGCTGCGGGCCTCGAGCTGCGCACTCGAGGGAGGACTCTGATGGCCGGTTCGGCGCTGGCGGCTGGCATACTCGCGGTCGCGGCCACCATCTCCCTGGGGCTCGCCGCTGTCGGAGGTGCGGCCGTGACGGCGCAACGAGCGGCGGGTGCGGCCGATGCTGCGGCGCTCGCCGCTGCCGATGCGGCGAGCGGTGCCGTGACCACATCCGAGCAGCCCTGCGCACTCGCCGAGAGGGTCGCGCTCGCTGCCGGCGCGACCCTCACCGGCTGCGTCCTCGAGGGCTTCGTGGCGACCGTGGAGGTGCAGGCGGCGTACGCTGGACTCGCAGCCGTCTCCCGAGCCCGTGCCGGGCCACCCGAGGGATAGCGACGGCAGCGCGACCTCGCTCACTGTGAACGACCCCACACAGTGGTGTGTATGGTGTGCTTCGAAGAAAGGACGCACCCTTGGCTGAAGGCAAGAAGCTCGTCATCGTCGAGTCCCCGACGAAGATGCGGTCTATTCAGGGATACCTCGGCGACGGCTACGAGGTGCTCAGCTCCGTCGGCCACATCCGCGACCTCGCTGACAAGAAGGACATCCCGGCTGCGGACAAGCAGGCGTACGGGAAGTACTCCATCGACATCGACAACGGGTTCGACCCCTACTACGTCGTCTCCGATCGGAAGACCAAGACGGTCGCCGAGCTCAAGCGTGCGCTGAAGAGCGCCGACGAACTCCTGCTCGCCACTGATGAGGACCGCGAAGGCGAGGCGATCGCCTGGCACCTGCTGGAGACCCTCAAGCCCAAGGTCCCGGTCAAGCGCATGGTGTTCCACGAGATCACCAAGGACGCGATCCAGGCCGCCGTCGGCAACACCCGCGAACTCGACCACGACCTCGTCGACGCGCAGGAGACCCGCCGCATCCTCGACCGCCTGTACGGGTGGGATGTCTCGCCCGTGCTCTGGTACAAGGTCAAGACCGGCATCTCGGCGGGTCGTGTGCAGTCCGCCGCGACGCGCCTCATCGTCGACCGCGAGCGCGAGCGCATGGCGTTCACCTCTGCCGAGTACTGGGACGTCGATGCGGCAGCCGCGGCGACGGGTACCTCGTTCAAGATCCGACTCGTCCGCGTTGACGGCGGCCAGCTGGCACGCGGCTCGGACTTCGACGACGACGGCAAGCTCAAGAAGGCCGTCGTCATCCTCGACGAGGCCGCGGCCACCGCGCTCGCCGAGGCTGTGGACGCCGTCGGCACCGGGAACGTCACCAAGGTCGAGGCCAAGCCGGGAACGCGCAGCCCCTACGCGCCGTTCACGACCTCCACGATGCAGCAGGAGGCGGGCCGCAAGCTGTCGATGGGCGCCAAGCAGGCCATGGGTGTAGCCCAGCGTCTGTACGAGAAGGGCTACATCACCTATATGCGTACCGACTCCACGTCGCTAAGCACCCAGGCGGTGCAGGCGGCACGGAGCCAGGCGGTCTCGCTCTACGGCGATGCAGCGGTGCCGCTGAAGCCGCGCGTCTACAAGTCGAAGAGCAAGAACGCCCAGGAGGCCCACGAGGCCATCCGTCCCTCGGGCGACAACTTCCGCACGCCGGCTTCCCTGTCATCCGAGCTGGATCGCGATGAGCAGCGCCTCTACGACCTCATCTGGAAGCGCACCGTCGCCAGCCAGATGTCCGACGCCAAGTACGAGACCACGACGGTCACCATCGCCGTCGACGCGGGGGAGAGGAAGGCCGAGTTCACGGCATCCGGAACCGTCTACACGTTCAAGGGCTTCCTGGAGGCGTACGAGGAGGGTCGCGACGAGAAGCGCGGAGATGCCGACGCCGCGGAGAACCAGTCGTTGCCTGCCGTCGCGGTCGGCGACCAGCTCGCCGTGTCGGATGCCGAGGCCAAGGGTCACCGCACCACGCCGAAGCCGCGCTACACCGAGGCCTCCCTCGTGAAGGTCCTCGAGGAGAAGGGCATCGGACGTCCTTCGACGTTCGCCTCGATCCCCGAGACGATCCTCGACCGTGGATACGCGGTCAAGCGCGGGCAGGCGCTCGTGCCGACCTGGCTCGCGTTCAGCGTGGTGCGTCTGCTCGAAGAGCATTTCGCCGACCTCGTCGACTACGACTTCACGGCTGCGCTCGAAGACGACCTCGACACGATCGCCCGTGGCGAGCAGAACCGCGTCGAGTGGCTCAAGTCGTTCTACTTCGGCTCTGACGCCCACGTCGGGCTACGCCAGGTCGTCGACAACCTCGGCGAGATCGATGCCCGCGCGCTGAACTCCACGCGCATCACCGACACCGCCACGCTGCGCTTCGGCAAGTACGGCCCGTACCTCGAGGTGGCCGACCCGGCGAATCCCGAGGCCAAGCCGCGCATCGTCAACGTTCCGGAAGACCTGGCGCCGGACGAGTTGACCGCCGAGAAGGCGCAGGAGCTCATCGACGCTCCCGTCGCCGGTGACCGCGTTCTCGGGGAGAATCCCGAGAACGGCAAGATCATCGTCGTGAAGGACGGCCGGTTCGGGCCGTACGTTCAGGAGAACGATCCCGTGTCGGAGGATGCCGCTGTCGATGAGGCGACCGGCGAGGTCGTCGACAAGCCGAAGCCGAAGCGGGGCGCGAAGAAGGAAGCGGCTCCCAAGCCGCGCACCGCGTCGCTGTTCCGTTCGATGTCCGTCGACGAGATCGACCTCGAGACGGCGCTGCAGCTGCTGAGCCTCCCGCGCGTCGTGGGCGTCGACCCCGAATCCGGCGATGAGATCACGGCGCAGAACGGGCGGTTCGGACCGTACCTGAAGAAGGGCACCGATTCGCGATCGCTCGAGTCGGAGTCGCAGATCTTCGACGTGACGCTCGAGCAGGCGCTGGAGATCTACTCCCAGCCGAAGTACGGCGCCGGACGCAGGGCCTCCAGCGCGCTCGCCGAGTTCGAGGCCGACCCGGTCAGCGGCAAGCCGATCCGGATCCGTGACGGCCGCTTCGGTGCGTACGTGACCGACGGCGAGACGAACGTCACGATTCCGCGTGGGCAGAAGGTCGAGGACATCACCTTCGAGATCGCAGTGCAGATGCTCGCCGACAAGCGCGCCAAGGGCCCCGCCCCCAAGCGCGGTGCCGCGAAGAAGGCACCCGCGAAGAAGCCCGCAGCGAAGAAGGCACCGGCCAAGAAGCCTGCAGCGAAGAAGACGACGGCCGCCACGTCCGCTGCGCGTTCCGCGGCGGCGAAGAAGGCCGCCGCGACGCGTGCCGCGAACGCCGCGGCGAAGGCAGCGGAGAAGGCGGACTCGTGACCTCAGGCCGCGGGGTGTGGATCACTCTCGAGGGCGGCGACGGCTCGGGCAAGACCACACAGTCGAACCTGCTCGCGGACTGGCTCGAAGGGGCCGGACGTACGGTCGTCCGCACCCGTGAGCCCGGCGGCTCGGAGGTCGGTCAGCTCATCCGCGACATCGTCCTGCACCATCGCGGCGACATCGCACCGCGCGCGGAGGCTCTGCTGTACGCCGCGGACCGGGCGCACCATGTCGCCACCGTCGTACGCCCGGCGCTCGGTCGGGGCGACATCGTGCTGCAGGATCGCTACCTCGATTCGTCCGTGGCGTATCAGGGCGCGGGTCGGGTGCTCGATGCGGCGGAGATCCGCGACCTCTCGCTCTGGGCCGCCGAGGGTGCGCTGCCCGACCTGACGATCCTGCTCGACCTCGCCCCCAGTGAGGCGCGGGCTCGGCTGGACTCCGCCGACAAGCCGTTCGACCGGCTCGAGGCGGAGCAGTCGGACTTCCACGGACGCGTCCGCGACGCCTTCCTCGACCTTGCGAGAGCCGAGCCGGACAGGTTCCTCGTCGTCGACGCCGCAGCGGCCCCGGATGCGATCGCGGAGCAGATCAGGGCGAGAATCGGCGCCCTTCTCGACTGACCAGCGCGGCGGCACCTCTCCGTGCTTCCGACGTCGGTGGTCACGATTAGGCTGAGTGCATGCCCCAGACCGTTCCGGCCCCTTTCCCGTGGGCGGATGTGTGGGGGCAGGACGCTGCCGTCGACACGCTCCGTGCCGCGGCAGCCGATCCGTCGGCGCTCTCGCACGCCTGGCTGATCACGGGACCGCCCGGCTCCGGCCGTTCGACTCTGGCGTACGCCTTCGCAGCCGCACTCATCGCGGATCGGCCGGACGACGAGACCGTCATGCGGCAGGTGCTCGCAGGCACCCATCCGGATGTCACCGCCTTGCGCACCGACAAGGTCATCATCACGATCGCCGAGGCTCGCGGTCTCGTCGAGCGCTCTTACTTCGCCCCCTCCGCCGGCCGCTATCGGGTCATCGTCGTCGAAGACGCCGACCGTATGGTCGAGCGCACCTCCAACGTGCTCCTGAAAGCGCTCGAAGAGCCTCCGGAGCAGACGGTGTGGATCCTGTGCGCGCCGAGCGAGGCCGATCTGCTGCCCACGATCCGATCGCGCGTGCGATCGCTGCGGTTGCGGGAGCCCGATGTCGCCGACGTGGCCAGGCTCATCAGCCTTCGCACGGGGGTGGATGAAGCCGTCGCCGAGCAGGCGGCACGGCATGCGCAGCGCCACATCGGCATGGCCCAGCGGCTCGCCACCGACGACGCGGCCAGGCGCCGGCGAGACGAGACGCTCCGCTCGGTACTCGGCGTCAGAGGAGTGGGCGATGCGGTCGAGGTCGCCGGACGGATCATCCAGGCGGCCACGGAGGACGCGAAGGCTCTCACCGCCGAGCGCGACGCCCAGGAGCGCGCTTCGCTGCTGCGCACGATCGGCATCGCCGAGGGCCAGGCGGTGCCGCCGGCGCTGCGGACACAGCTCTCGGCGCTCGAAGACGATCAGAAGAAGCGGGCCACGCGGAGCCTGCGCGACGGGATCGACCGTGTGCTCACCGACCTTCAGTCGCTGTACCGCGACGTCGTGATGCTGCAGTTCGGGCAGAGCGAAGGTCTCATCAACAGCGAGTTGCGCACCGAGCTGTCCGACCTCGCTTCCG
Organism: Microbacterium sp. WHRI 7836; assembly: GCF_040223885.2. NCBI lineage: Bacteria > Bacillati > Actinomycetota > Actinomycetes > Micrococcales > Microbacteriaceae > Microbacterium > Microbacterium sp. WHRI 7836. The sequence goes on along the minus strand of NZ_CP168171.1, from coordinate 2,789,173 downwards.
CCTGGCCCGAGACCCGTACTCTTGTCGTACTTGACCACCTTGCCGAGACGCGGCAGTCGCTGGAGCGCAACGTCGCCCCGCTGCTCGCCCTGGAGAGCTTGCTCGTGACGATCACGAGCGGGAGGAAACCGTGAACAATCGATCGACTTCCCGCCTGCGCCGCGCCGCCGCGGTCATCGCAGGGCTCGCCGCCGCTTCCGTCGCCCTGTCGGGCTGTCTGTACGCGATGATTCCCGAGCAGTCGTCACGGCCGTCGACGACGAGTGCGCCGGACACCGAGGGCGTCGCCGAGGACCTGCTGCCCTTCTACTCGCAGGAACTGACCTGGACGGAGTGCGGTGTCGGCTTCGACTGCACCGATGTCACCGCTCCACTCGATTGGGAAGACCCGGGGAAGGGTGAGATCACCCTCTCGGTCGTCCGACACCGCGCCGAGGGCACCCCCGTCGGCTCGTTGCTCACGAACCCGGGCGGTCCGGGGGCCAGCGGTGTCGACCTGATCCTGAACAGCCTCGACTTCGCGGTCGGCGCCGACCTCATCGAGAACTTCGACGTGATCGGGTTCGACCCGCGCGGCGTCGGAGATTCCACCGCGGTCACCTGCTACGACGCACCGCAGATGGACGACTACCTGTACGGCATTCCCTCGGCAGCACGAGGCACGGCCGAGTGGGAGGCCGAGTTGCTCGACTCGCACAAGAAGTTCGCCGATGCGTGCGATGCCAACAGCGGGGGGATCCTTCCGTACATCACCACGGTCAACGCCGCCAGGGACATGGATCTGATCCGCGCGCTGCTGGGCGACAAGCAGCTGAACTACCTCGGCTACTCGTACGGCACGTTCCTCGGTGCGACCTACGCGAAGCTGTACCCCGAGAAGGCCGGCCGCCTGGTGCTCGACGGCGCGATCGATCCCGCTGTCCCCGGGCTCGAGGTCGGCGCGACGCAGGCGCTCGGGTTCGAGTCCGCGCTGCGCGCCTACATGCAGGACTGCCTCGACTCGGGGGAGTGCCCGTTCAACGGCAGCGTGGATGAGGCCATGGCCGATCTGGGGGCGCTGCTGGCGAGTGTCGACAGCACCCCTTTGAAGAGCGGAGACGGCCGCATGTTGGGTGCGGACTCCCTGATGACCGCCATCATCGCCGCGCTCTACTCGCAGGATAGCTGGGGCTACCTCACGCAGGCGCTCGATGAGGCACTGCAGGGCGACCCGACCTCGGCTCTGTTCCTCGCCGACTTCTACAACGGACGCGAGAACGGCACCTACACCGACAACTCCACCGAGGCCTTCCGCGCCTACAACTGCATGGACTACCCGGTCGAGGATGACCCGGCGGCTGAAGCCGCGACGAACGCGAAGATCGCCGAAGGCGCGCCCACGATCGCGCCCTACTGGGCGGGGCCTGACTCCTGCTCGGTCTGGCCCTACCCGCCCACGGGCACGCGAGGTGAGATCAAGGCTGAAGGCGCCGGCCCCATCCTGGTGATCGGCACGACGAACGACCCGGCGACCCCCTACGAGTGGTCGGAGTCGCTCGCGAACCAGCTCGAGGAAGGTGTTCTCATCACGCGTGTCGGCGAGGGGCACACCGGATACAACAAGGGCAACGCCTGCGTGGACGACGCGGTCGAGGCGTTCCTGCTCGACGATGTCGTACCGGAAGACGGGCTCCGCTGCGAATGAGGAGACCTCGATTCGCGAGTGAGCGCGAGACAGGGTAATATCGGTGATCGCGCCGCTCACGCGTCGCACGCCGCTTTAGCTCAGTCGGCAGAGCATTTCACTCGTAATGAAAAGGTCGTCAGTTCGATTCTGACAAGCGGCTCCGAAGGCCCCGTGATGCGAAGAACATCACGGGGCCTTTCCCGTTCCTCACCGCGTACTCTCGAAACATGAGCAGAGCGCTTCTCATCGTCGATGTGCAGAACGATTTCACCGAGCACGGCGCCCTTGCCGTCGCGGGCGGTGATGCGGTGGCTGCTGCCGTCACCGAGTTCCTTGCCCTCCACGCGGCCGACTACGACGTGATCGTCGCGTCGAGGGATTGGCACGATGCCGATGGCGACAACGGCGGGCACTTCGCGGAGGACCCCGACTATGTCGACTCCTGGCCTGTGCACTGTGTCGCGGGGACCGAGGGTGCCGAGTACGACCCTCTGTTCGTGACCGATGCCGTCACGCACCATGTCCGCAAGGGGCAGGGGATACCGGCTTACTCGATGTTCGAGGGGCGGACGGAGGCGGGGGAGACGGTCGGCGCGATACTTGCGGAAGCAGGCGCGTCGAGCGCCGACGTGGTCGGCCTCGCGACCGATCATTGCGTGCGGGCGAGCGCCCTCGATGCCATCGCTCACGGGGTGCGGGTCCGTATCCTCACCGACCTCGTCGCCGGCGTCGCGGCGGAGCCCAGCGAGGCAGCCCTCGCCGAGCTCGTCCATGCGGGGGCGGAGCTGGTCGAGAGCGCCCGCGAGTGAGGCGCAGCGTCCTGCTGCTGCGGGCGGTCAACGTCAGCGGCCGTAACAGCGTGCCGATGGCGCGCCTCCGCGAATTGCTCGCGGCCGAAACCGACCTGTCGGATGTCTCCACGTACATCGCGAGCGGCAACATCGTGTGCGCGACACCGGACGATCCCGCCGTCGCGTGTGCAGCTGTGCGGGTGGTCATCCACGACGAGTTCGGGGTCGACACGCCCGTCATCCACCGCACGCACGCGCAGCTGCTCTCCTCCGAGTCCGCGCAGCCGTTCTCCGAGGGGGATCAGAAGTTCGTGCACGCGATGTTCCTGGAGGGGGCGCCCGCTGCAGGCGCGATCGACGCGTTGCAGCTCCGCTTGCTCCCGGCGGAGCGCATCGCGCTGATCGGGAACGATCTGTGGATCGACTACGGGGAGGGCGGCGTGCACTCCACCAAGCTCACGAAGGCGGTGCTGGACCGTGCACTGGGCGTCGCGGGGACGGCTCGAAATCTGAGGACGACGCGCAGGCTCATCGAGCTCACGGCATGACGCCCGGCAGTTCCGCGCTCAGCGCCGTCGGCGGCGTGTGAGGGTGCGGCTGCACGTCGACGCGGTGTACGCGGCAGCTCGTGCATCGCACGTAGAGCACGATGCCCTCGCTCGTCGGGTGCCGGGACTCCACCGTCCAGGCGTGTTCGTGGGGGGCGGTCGACGGGTGGATGCGCGGGATGGGAAGAGTGCTCGGCGAGGTCATGCATCCAGCGTGATGTAATGGTCTTATGCATCTCAACCCTTACGGTGAATACGCGGTACTGCTCGCCGCTTCTCTCGCCAACGACTGGCCGGCCGACCGCGCCGGGATCGAGGAGCGCACACTCGCGCAGGGGATGACGATGACCTTCCCAGCGGCTCCCGGCGACTACGAGCGGGTCAGGGACGTCATCGACGAATGGCTCGCCATCGTCGATGAGCCCGACCCCGACGCGCGAGCAGCGCTCCTCAACGCGCAACTCGCCGTCGCGGCCGCCTACCCCCGGTTGACGAACCACGACGGCGAGGGGTGGCACCTGCACTATCGGGACGACGTGCCGTCGCTGCCCTTCGTATTGAGGGCGATCATCAGCCTCGGCACCTCGCTGCACCTGGTCACCCGGGGCATGAACCGCTTGAGCCGCTGCCAGGCCGCGCCCTGCACCAACGTCGTCGCGGATGTGACGCGCAACGGTCGTCAACGCTTCTGCTCCGTGCGCTGCGCCAACCGTGCGGCGGTGCGTCGGCATCGGGCGCGGGCCTAGCCCTGTCGTCAGGCGGTCTGCCCGGCGTGCTTGCCTTCGCCGATCTCCTCGACCAGCTTCGCGTTGAACGCCGGGAGGTCGTCGGGGGTTCGACTGGAGACGAGCCCCTCGTCGACCACGACCTCCTCATCGACCCACGTCGCGCCCGCGTTGCGCAGGTCGGTGGTCAGACTCGGATAGCTGGTGAGTGTCCGCCCATCGACGACGCCCGCCTCGATGAGGATCCAGGCGCCGTGGCAGATCACGCCGACCGGCTTGTGCTGCTCGAAGAAAGCCCGCGCCAGTTCGATGGAGGCCTTGTCCATGCGCAGGTGATCCGCATTGACGACGCCTCCGGGCAAGACCAGGGCATCGAACTGATCAGCTGTCGTCTCCGACGCGTGCAGATCCACGGCCTGCTCGTGCCCGTTCTTGCCGGTGATGGCTGCGCCGTCCGGGGCGATCATGGTCGCGCTCGCGCCTTCTGCCGTCACCGCTTCCCAGGGACTGGTGAGTTCGCTGTCCTCGAATCCGTCCGTTGCGAGGAATGCCACGCGGCTGCCGCTGAGGGTCATCGTTCATCCTTTCCTGGAGTGTCGTCCGCCGTTCGGGGACGACTCGACCATCTCTCAGGTCAAGCGGAGGCGAAAGGGGGTGGCCGATGCGAAGAGCCGGTGGTACAGGAAGGTCGTCGGTCAGATACGACGACGTGCGGTGGGCCCCGTGGGGCTCGAACCCACGACCCGCGGATTAAAAGTCCGATGCTCTGCCAACTGAGCTAGAGGCCCCTGCGTCAAGTCTAGTGCGCACGACGAGGGGCCGTCGGCGACACAGCACCGCCGACGGCCCCTTTCCTTCCCGGGTTCCTCCCCCTGCCCCGAGAAGGGCGCGTGCCGGGTGTCCTCCCACCCGGCTGTCCCAGGCTCAGGAAGCCGGGGGCATCAGAACCGTGTCGATGAGGTACACGGTCGCGTTCGCGGTCTTGACTCCACCGCAGATCACCTTGGCGTCGTTGACCATCAGGTCATCGCCGCTGCCCGTGACCTCGAGGTCAGCACCCTGCACCGTGGTGTGCGTGCCGTCGATGTCGGCCGGCTCGATCTGGCCGGGGACCACGTGGTACGTCAGGATCGAGCTCAGCGTCGCGCTGTCGGTCTTGAGAGCCTCGATGGTGGCCGGGTCGATCTTCGCGAAAGCGTCATCCACCGGAGCGAAGACGGTGAACTCGCCGCCGTTCAGGGTGTCGACCAGGTCGACGTCGGGGTTGAGCTTTCCGCTGACCGCAGCGACCAGCGTGGTCAGCAGCGGGTTGTTGGAGGCGGCAACCGCCACCGGGTCCTCAGCCATACCGGCGACCGAGCCCGCGCCGTCCGGCACAGCGTCGGCGTATGCCGCGCAACCGGGGCCGACCAGGTTGGCGGCCGGGTCCATCTCCATCGGCGTCGACTCCGACGTCTCCGGTGCCTTCGGCTCGGACGACGAGTCCGAGGTGCTGCCGCTGCCCATGGAACAGGCGGAGAGCAGGAACGCGCTCGCCAGGCCGAGGGTGATTGCCGCGGTGACCTTCTTCTTGGTGCTGAACATGTCGAGCTCCTTCAGAACTGAGCCACGGCCTCTCCGTGGCGTCGAGTGCTGTTCGGAGCCCCATCCGGATCGGATGGGACGAATCTGAGAAAAGTTTCTGATCGGTGCTCCGATCCGTCACATTCAGGTGACGCCTGCGCGCGATAGAGCCTCTGATGCGGCATGCTGTGAGAGATGGTCATCGATGGTTTCGACGTTCCCGACGAAGGAGCGACGCAGGATGCTGTCGCCGACCTCCTCGTCCGCGTCGCGTCCGGTGATCAGGCTGCCTTCGCGACTCTCTACGACACCCTCTCCTCTCGCGTGTTCGGTCTCATCCTCCGCGTGCTGGTCAACCGCTCTCAGAGCGAAGAGGTGCTGCAAGAGGTTTTTCTGGAGATCTGGCAATCCGCTTCGCGCTTCGCTCCGAACAGAGGTCAAGGACGAGCGTGGATCATGACGATCGCTCATCGCCGGGCCGTCGATCGAGTGCGAGCATCGCAGTCGAGTGCCGACCGGGATGTACGGGCAGGATTCAAGGACATCGGCATCGCGCACGACAGTGTGGCGGAGCAGGTCGAATTGGGGATCGAGGGAGGGAAGGTCGTCGAGGCGCTTTCGGGGCTTCCGGAAGCGCAGCGGGAAGCACTCGTCCTCGCTTACTACGGCGGTTACAGTCAGAACGAGATCGCGGCCCTCGTCGGGGCGCCGCTGGGGACAATCAAGACACGGATGCGAGACGGGCTCAGCCGTCTGCGCACGGCGATGGGGGTGACGGCATGAACGAGAAGGACTTCGAGGAGCTCGCGGCAGGTGCCGCCCTGCATGCGCTCTCCGCTGACGACGAACGTCGCTATCGAGCCGCCCTCGCAGAGCACCTCGAGGGGGAGGAAACGGTGGATGCGGATATCGCGACGGCTGCGCTCCTCTCAGACTCCGTGGAGCCCGTCACGCCCCCCGCGCATATCCGTTCCGCCCTGCTCGCCCAGATCGCCACCATCCCTCAAGACGGGGAGGATCGAACCGATCGCGAGGTCTCGGATGATGCGCCTCGGCTCGAGCCATCGAACGGGTCCGCGCCTGAGGGTCAGCCCGAACGCGAGAAGCCGCGCCGTTGGACGCGGACCATCTTCGCCCTGGCAGCGTGCCTCGCCCTGCTGGTCGGAGTCGGAGTCGGAGCGATCGCTCTCAACCAGCAGCTGAACCCGCCGGCGAGCGTTGTCGCTCTGCAGGAGATCGAGGCCTCAGGAGACGCTCAGCAGGCGACGGTGGAACTCGACGGTGGCGGAACCGCGACCGCGCACTGGTCCGGCTCTGCGGGCAAGGCCGTCCTCGTGGCGGATGGTCTTCCGAGCGCCGGCGACGGCAAGACGTACGAGCTGTGGTTCGTGCGCGGCGATGCGCCGGTCTCCGCCGGTGTCTTCGATGTCGACGGCGGTGATGCCACGGCACTGCTCGCCGGCGACATGCAGGCGGGCGACGCGATCGCAGTCACGGTCGAGCAGGCAGGCGGATCACCCACCGGCCAGCCCACGACCGATCCCGTGATCGTCATCCCCACGGCCTGAGCTGCTCCGATCGCGCGTACCCTAAAGGGATGCCCGAGCAGCACCATCGCCCCGTGCGTCGTCCGACGAGTGCTTTCGACAACATCGTCGGCGCGCACGATCCCGCCGAGGAGACTCGTATCGCGCACGCCACGGCGTCCGCCCTCTTGACGCGCGTCCGTGCGGACGAGAGCGGTGCGAGTGCGGAACGCCTGGTGGCATTCACTGCCGAGCACGGCATCGACGAGATCGCCGAGCTCTGGTCGAAGGCGCCGTCGCGCACGCTGCCCGGCGCGCTGTGGCGTCTCTACGTCCTGCAGCTCGCGATCCATGGCGACCCGCACACGGCGGCTCTCCTGTACGACCGTGGGCGCGTTGAGCTGCCGTCTGCGGATGCGGTGATCGCCGGGGCGCCTGTGCCGGCGAGCCCCGACGAGTTGGTCGTGCTGATCGACACGATCCTGCGCGGGGCGTTCCGCGGTGACTTCGCCGTCGCGCTCGACCGTGCCGCGGCGTTCTGCCGGGTGCAGGCGTCAGGTGCGACTCACACCGCGGACGACTACGAGCCGACAGAGCCGGCTCGGGCCAGTGAGTTGACCACCCGGGCCCTTCGCCTCAGCAGCTACGGCCAGGATCTGGCGGCCGCTGCCGTGCTGTGGCGCACGGACGCCCTCGCCTGAGCCGATCTCAGCGCGCAGGATGCTCACGGCGTGAGGAACCCGGATACGAAAAGACCGGCCGGATATGAAAAGACCGGGCCGCAAGAACGCCTCTCGGCGGAAGGCCGCTCGCAGCGGCAAAAATTGGAGCCCGGGGTTATGCGGCCCGGCCATTCAATTGTAACGCGATGAGGCGATGGGTATTCCCGCCCTCTAGGCTCGGATCATGACCGGGCGCTTCGCACTCATGATCGATCCCGTTGCTGCCGACGTGCAGCGCTCCGACTTCGCGGACACGTTCACGCAGGTGGACGCCGCTGCGCCCGCGCTCAGCGTCGGGGAGCTGAGCACGCAGCGCGGTGACGGTGTTTTCGAATCCATCGGCGTGATCGATGGACATGCCCAGGAGGTGGTTCCGCACCTGGAGCGTCTCGCGCACTCCGCTCGGCTGTGCGACCTCCCGGTGCCGAATCTCGCGCAGTGGCGACAGGCGATCGATCATGCAGCGTCACAGCTCGGCGCGGGCGAGTCGGTCATCAAGCTCATCCTCAGCCGAGGAGTCGAGCACGGGCCCACTCCGACCGCGTGGGTGACCGCTGCGCCGGCGGCCGACTTCACCGCCGTGAGGGAGAACGGGGTGCGGGTGGTCACTCTCGACCGCGGGTACGACCTGGACGCCGCAGAGCGGGCTCCGTGGCTGCTGCTGGGAGCGAAGACGCTGTCGTATGCCGTGAACATGGCAGCGCTCCGTGAGGCGCATCGACGGGGAGCGGACGATGCGATCTTCCTCTCGAGCGACGGCTTCGTGCTCGAGGCCCCGACCGCCTCGCTGATCCTCCGATTCGGAGACCGCTTCCTGACACCGGCCCCGACCGGTGGCATCCTGCACGGGACGACACAGCTCAGCGTCTACGAGCATCTCGCCGCTCAGGGCTTCGAGACCGGCTACGACCGCATCCCCGCGACCGACCTCACGCGGGCTGATGCTGCGTGGCTCGTGTCTAGCGTGCGCCTCGCCACGGCCATCACCTCCGTCGACGGCACGCCTCTCCCGGTCGACCGCACCCTCACGGCCGCCCTGAACCGCTACCTTCTCTCTCCCCGCACCTGACCTCTCCGACCTACCGCGCGCTCACCACGCCGCCCCACCGTGCCCGCACGGCGACGCCAGAACGGAGACCACCCGTCCGCTGCACGGCGTGTCTGGGCGCGACGCGCCATCACCTTCGCAACTGGTCTCCGTTTTGGCAGGAGGACGGGGATGGCTGGGGGACGGGGTGGCTGGGGGGCGGGGTGGCTGGGGGCGGGGTGGCTGGGGGCGGGGTGGCTGGGCGGGGTGGTGGAGTCAGACCGCCGGCGCGAGGTGGGCTCCGCGTGCGACGGCGCCGCGGATCGCGGCCTCGACGAGATGCCACTCGTCGACGATCAGCTCATACGTGAAGCGCAGAGTCGTATACCCGGCAGCGGCAGCCGCGGCGTCACGCTTTAGGTCCTTGCTCCGCTCCTTCCCCCTGGCATGGTTCTCCCGGCCGTCGGCCTCGACGATCAGGAAGTCGCCGATGACGAGGTCGACCTCCCCGACACCGGAGACGTGAACCTGGGTCCTGACCGATATCCCGATCCGGTGCAGCCGAAGCCGGATGAGCGATTCGAGCCCGCTGTCCGCATCCGCACGAGCGAAGGCGACGAGCCAGCGCATCGACGTCGGAAGATGGCGTCGAAGCCAGATCAGCCCAGCGGGGGAGAGCAGTGATTGTCGCAAAGCCGATTCGAGCGCGGTGAAGAACGTGTCCTCGCCGCAGCACGCCGCGATCTGAAGGAGCGCATTCGGCACGGGAGCGGCTTCTCCGACGCGAACGTGGCCTTCATCCCAGTGCAGCACGCAGGCGTCGCACTGCGATCGTGGAGTCCCTGCAGCTCCCATCCAGATGTGATTCGTGGAAGGAAGCTCGAGCACCCAGAGCCCGTGCGCCGCTGCCGCTTGGGCACATCCGACCGTTCCTCCGTGAGACGCGGCATGGATCCAGGCCTCCGCAGTGTCGGGCAGCGCATAGACACCCTGACGCGGTCGCAGTACTTCACCGGAGTGCACCGCGCGCGAGAGCTCATCGCGGCTCACACCCCTCCTGCGAAGCTCCGATGTCCGTGCCATCCTCCCGAGCGCACCCAGCACAGAAGCGGCGCGCACGAAGGACATCGCCCGATACTGCCCTGAGCACGCCATCGGTCGAGGCCGAAACCGCACGAGCTATGGACAACTCCCTGCATTCCGGGCCGGTGCAGGCACAGTGCACCTCGACCCGGGTAAGCCGAAACCCAGACCATCCGACGGTGCGACGGCGTGTCAACAGCTGACACGCCGGCAGCCACTCGAGTGGTCTGGGTTTCGGAGGAACAGCCGCAGGGGAGGCAGGGGAGGGGAATCAGCAGTAGGGGAGAGCAGTGGGCTCAACCGAAGCGGCCGGAGACGTAGTCCTCGGTGGCCTGCACGGACGGAGTGGTGAAGATGCTCGTGGTGTCGTCGTACTCGATGAGCTTGCCGGGCTTGCCGGTACCGGCGATGTTGAAGAACGCCGTCTTGTCGGAGACTCGGGACGCCTGCTGCATGTTGTGCGTCACGATCACGATGGTGAACTCGTTCTTGAGCTCGCCGATCAGTTCCTCGATGGCGTAGGTCGAGATGGGGTCGAGCGCGGAGCAGGGCTCGTCCATCAACAGCACCTGCGGCGACACGGCGATCGCGCGCGCGATGCACAGACGCTGCTGCTGACCGCCGGACAGGCCGGAGCCGGGCTTGTCGAGGCGGTCCTTGACCTCGTTCCACAGGTTCGCACCCGTGAGCGACTTCTCGACGAGCGCATCCTGATCGCTCTTCGACATGCGGCTGTTGTTGAGCTTCACGCCGGCGAGGACGTTCTCCTTGATGGACATCGTGGGGAACGGGTTGGGGCGCTGGAAGACCATGCCGACCTGTCGACGCACCAGCACCGGGTCGATGCCGGGGCCGTAGAGGTCCTTGCCGTCGAGCAGCACCTCTCCCTCGACGCGGGCACCGGGGATGACCTCGTGCATGCGGTTGAGCGTGCGCAGGAAGGTGGACTTGCCGCAGCCGGAGGGGCCGATGAACGCGGTCACGCTGCGCGGCTGGATGTCGAGGGAGACACCCTCCACGGCGAGGAAGTCGCCGTAGTAGACGTTCAGGTCGTTGACTTCGATGCTCTTGGACACTGCAGTTCCTTGCTTTTCGGGTCGAGGCTCAGCGGCCGGTCTTGGGGGCGAAGATCTTCGCGACCAGCCGCGCGATCAGGTTGAGCAGCATGACGATGATGATGAGCGTCAGGGCGGCGGCCCATGCTCGTTCCACGTATGCCTCAGCGGGAATGCCCTGGTACGCGTACTGCGAATACGTGAACACCGGGAGGGTCTGCATGCGACCGCTGAACAGGTTGTAGTTCATGGCGTCGGTGAATCCGGCCGTGAGCAGCAGCGGCGCGGTCTCGCCGATCACGCGGGAGATGGCGAGCATCACACCCGTCGTGATGCCGGCGATCGACGTCGGCAGGACCACCTTGACGATCGTGAGCCACTTCGGCACGCCGAGCGCGTAAGACGCCTCGCGCAGCTCGTTCGGCACCAGCCGCAGCATCTCCTCGGTGGAGCGCACGACGACCGGGATCATGAGCACGGCCAGGGCGACCGAGCCCGCGATACCCATACGCACACCGGGCCCGAAGATCAGCGCGAACACCGCGTAGGCGAAGAGACCAGCGACGATCGAGGGGATACCCGTCATGACGTCGACGAGGAACGTGATGGTGCGTGCCATCCGTCCGCCCTTGCCGTACTCGACCAGATAGACGGCCGTCATGAGGCCGATGGGGATCGAGATGATCGCAGCAGCCAGCGTGACGAGCAGCGTGCCGATCACCGCGTGCAGGGCGCCGCCTCCCTCGCCGAGCACACCACGCATCGACGAGGAGAAGAAGAGTCCGTCGAAGCGGGCGACGCCGTTGGCGACCACGGTGATCGCCACCGAGACCAGCGGGACCATCGCGATCGCGAACGCCGAGGTGACGATGCCGGTGATCAGACGGTCGAGCGCCTTCCTGGAACCCTCGACGATGCGCGACATCACGTAGATGAGCACGAGGTAGATCACAGCGCCGAGCACGACGGAGCCGGCGATGTTGAGGTCGGATCCGCTGGCGACGGCCTCGAGGGCGAACGGCGTGAATCCGATCAGGAGCGAGACGGCGAGCAGGGCCCAGGGCGCCCAGCGGGGGAGGTGTCCCGAGCTGAGCGAGAGCTGGGAGGGGGCCGCGCTGGCCGTGCGAGCGGACTCGGGGGCGGTAACGGTCATGTCAGTTCGCTCCCGAGAATTCCTTGCGGCGGTTCACGAACCAGCGTGCGAGAGCGTTCACCGCGAACGTCACGACGAACAGGATCAGACCGGTCGCGATGAGGATGTTGATGTTGACCTGGTACGCCTCCGGGAACGTCAGCGCGATGTTGGCGGCGATCGTGGAGGGGTTGGTGGAGGTGAGCAGTTCGAACGTGACCGCCTTGCTCACCGAGAGCACCATCGCGACGGCCATGGTCTCACCGAGCGCGCGGCCGAGGCCGAGCATCGAGGCGGACACGATTCCGGAGCGGCCGAAGGGGAGGACAGCCATCCGCACCATCTCCCAGCGGGTGGCTCCCAGGGCGAGGGCTGCCTCCTCGTGGAGGCGAGGGGTCTGCAGGAAGATCTCGCGGCAGATGGCCGTGATGATCGGGACGACCATGACCGCGAGCACCATGGCGGCGGTGAGGATCGTGCGGCCCGTGGGCGAGACCACACCGTCGAAGAAGGGGATCCAGGAGGCGTTGGTGTTCAACCAGACGTAGATGGGCTGAACCGCCGGAGCGAGGACCAGGATTCCCCAGAGGCCGAACACGACCGAGGGGACGGCGGCCAGCAGATCGACCACGTAGCCGAGCCCTTGGGCGAGGCGGCGCGGGGCGTAGTGCGTGATGAAGAGCGCGACCCCGAGCGAGAGGGGGACTGCCAGCAGAAGGGCGAGGAAAGCCGCCCACACGGTCCCGAACAGGAGTGGGCCGACGTAGTCCCAGAAGTTGGTCTTGAGGAGCGAGGCGTCTTCGGCCGTCGCGGTGAAGGCGGGGATCGACTGAACGATGAGGAAGATCGCGACCGCGGCCAGCGTGATCATGATCATGGATCCGGCGGCGACCGCCGTTCCGGAGAACCAGAGGTCACCGGCGCGTTTCTTCGCGACGATGCGCGTCGACGCCGGCGAGGTCGTGGCTGTCATGGGAGCTGCTTCCTGCTCAGTGGAGATCGGGTGTCTGACGCGAGCAGACGGTCTCCGGGATGCCGCGGGGCATCCCGGAGACCGTCACCAGCTCACTTGATGAGGTCGATCGCAGCCTGTGCCTGCGTGCGCAGGTCGTCCGAGATCGGGGCGCTGCCGGCGTTGGTCGCGGCGGCTTCCTGGCCTTCGGCGCTGATCGCGGTCGTGAAGAACGCCTTGGTCAGTGCGGCGACGTTCTCGTCCTCGTACTCGGCGCAGCCGATGAGGTAGCTGACGAGGAGAACCGGGTAGGCGCCTTCGGCGGTGGTGGTGCGGTCGATCGCGAAGGCGAGGTCGCCGTCGGTGCGGCCTTCCTCGATCTTCGAGGCGTCGAGCGTCGCTGCGGCGCCCTCGGCCGAGTGCGGCACGAACTCGTCGCCGACCTTGACGTTGACCGACGAGAAGTCCGCCGCCTGCGAGGAGTCGATGTAGCCGATGAGGCCCTGACCGCCCTTGACGGCGTTGGCGACGCCCGAGGTCTTCTCCGCGGACTCGCCGGCGAGGTCGGCCGGCCACTCCTCGACGCTGCCTGCGGTCCACACGTCACCCGCGGTCTGCGCGAGGTAGTCGGTGAAGTTGCCCGTGGTGCCCGACTTGTCGGAGCGGTGCACGGGGGTGATCGCGAGGTCGGGGAGCTTCGCGTCGGGGTTGTCCTTGGCGATCGCCGGGTCGTTCCAGTTGGTGATCTTGCCGGCGAAGATCGACGCGATGGTCGTCGGGTCGAGGTTCAGCTCGTCGACCCCGTCGAGGGAGAAGACGATGGCGATCGGCGACACGTAGGCCGGGATCTCGACGAGGTCGGAGCCGTCGACGCAGGCGCCGAAGCCGCCGGCCGAGATCTCGTCGGTCTTGAACGCACGGTCGGAACCGGCGAAGTTGACCGCGCCCTGCTGGAAGGACTCGCGTCCACCACCGGAGCCCTGCGGGTCGTACTCGACCTGGGCGTCGGGGTTGGTCTTCTGGAACTCCGCGGTCCAGGCCTGGATGGCGACCTGCTGCGAGGAGGCGCCGGCGCCGACGAGCGAGCCGCTGACCGCTGCGCTGTCGGAGGTGGGAGCGTCGGTGGAACCGGTGCCTGCTTCGTTCGCGGCACAGCCGGCGAGTGCGAGAGCGGCGACGGCGCCAATGGCGCCGATTCGTGCGATTCGGGAGATCTTCACTGTGGATCCTTCGATCTGGAATGGGTGGGGCCCGGTGCAGGGCACACAGTGACGCTATGGGCGACGGTTAACGAGACTCTCCCGAGCAGGTGAACGGCAGGTGAACGGCGGGCGACTCTCTGGGGGTCTCCCGCGGGATTCCGGGCCTGGGCCGTTGAGCCTGTCGAAGCGTCAGACCTTGGGGACGTGCGTCTCGATCGCGATGATCCCGGATCCGGGGTTGGTCGCAGAGAGATGCACGACCGAGAACGCCGCCGGTTCGAGGTCCGACGCACTGCTGAGATACGACCCTTGGATGGTGCCGGTCGCCAGCGCGATCTCCGAGAGCAGGCCCGGCAGCACGGGGCCGTGACTGCACACCACGGCCGGCTTGCCTGCGCGGATCCGGCGGCCGACGATGGAACGCAGATCGGAGTCTCCGTCCTCCCAGGCGTCCTGGCTGATCTTCTCGGTCTTCACGATCTTGCGATCCAGCGCGCGCGCGAGCGGAGTGACCGTCTCGACGCAGCGCACCGCATCGCTCGACACGATCCGGCGCACGCCGAAGGCACGAAGCGGTCCGACGATCGACTTGGCCTGCTTCCGTCCGCGGTCGGTCAGGGGGCGGGAGGCATCGGATCCGTCCCACTCCGAGCGGGCAGTGGCCTTCGCATGGCGCAGCGCGATCACCGGGAACGTGCGCAGCACACCGTCGTCGACGAGCTTGGCGAAGAAGTCCAGGATCTCGAGATCGACCGGGTAGCTCAGGCGTGCGCGGGCCTTCTTCACGCTGACCCACTCGAGCGCGGCGATCTCCCGGTTCGGCACGAAGGTCGATTCGCGGATGGCCACGTCCGTCGCCTCCGCGGCCCAGTAGTGCACGACCTTCTGCTTCTGCGAGGCGAGCAGGTACCGGCTCACGCCGACCGAGACGCCCAGCGACACCCGGATGCCGGTCTCCTCGTGCACCTCGCGGACGGCGGTCTCGGCGAGCATCTCGCCGGGGTCGACCTTCCCCTTGGGCAGCGTGACGTCACGGTACTTGGTGCGGTGGATCAGCAGGATGCGCAGCTTGCCGTCGACCAGACGCCACACGACGGCGCCCGCCGCGTACACCGCCTTGTCCGTCCACTTCGCACTCGTCGTCGTGTCGGCCGGGAGCTGCAGCTGCCGGCCGCTCATCGAACCGCCCGAGCCCGACGGCGCCGCTGGATCAACCCCATGGTCTTATCCTGCAGGTCGATCAGAGGCTTGCCGTCCGCATCCGTGGCGTGGCGCGTCCAGACTCCCTCAGGGCCGAGGTGCCACGACGAGGTGCCGTCGTCCATCGCCAGGTCGAAGAACGTGCTGAGCTCCTTGAGGTGGGCGGGGTCGGTGACGCGCACGAGGGCCTCGACACGACGGTCCAGGTTGCGGTGCATCATGTCGGCGCTGCCGATGTAGACCTGCGGGTCGCCGCCGTTCTCGAAGGCGAAGATACGCGAGTGCTCCAGGTAACGCCCGAGGATGCTGCGAACCGTGATGTTGTCGCTGATGCCGTCGAGGTCGGTGCGGAGACTGCAGATGCCGCGCACCCAGACGTCGACCTTCACTCCTGCCGCGCTCGCCCGGTATAGAGCGTCGATGATCTCCTCGTCGACCATCGAGTTCACCTTGATGCGGATGTGCGCGGGGATGCCGGCCTCGGCGTTCTTGCGCTCCGCGTCGATCTGACGCACGAGCCCCTTGCGCAGGTGCAGAGGGGCGACCAGCAGGCGCTTGAACTTCTTCTCGATCGCGTAGCCGCTGAGTTCGTTGAACAGACGCGTCAGGTCTTTTCCGACCTGCGCATCCGCGGTGAACAGTCCGAAGTCCTCGTAGATGCGGCTGGTCTTCGGGTTGTAGTTGCCGGTGCCGACATGCGAGTAGTGCTGGAGCTTGCCGTCTTCCTCGCGGATCACGAGGGCGAGCTTGCAGTGCGTCTTGAGTCCGACCAGGCCGTACACCACGTGCACGCCGGCCTTCTCCAGCTTGCGGGCCCAGACGATGTTGTTCGCCTCATCGAATCGCGCCTTCACCTCGACGAGAGCGAGCACCTGCTTGCCCGCCTCGGCCGCGTCGATGAGCGCCTGCACGACGGGGCTGTCTCCGGAGGTGCGGTACAGCGTCTGCTTGATGGCGAGCACGTGCGGGTCGCGGGCGGCCTGCTCGAGGAACGCCTGCACGCTGGTGGTGAAGGACTCGTACGGGTGGTGGACGAGCACGTCGGACTTGCGGATCGCTTTGAAGATGTCGGCCCGGGTGCTCGATCCCGCGGGCTGGAAGGCGACGGCGGTGGTGGGCAGGTGCGGCGGGTACCGCAGGTCGGGGCGGTCGATCCGCGACAGGTCGAAGAGTCCGCGCAGATCGAGCGGCCCTGGAAGGCGATAGACCTCGAGGTCGGTGATGTCGAGTTCCCGGACCAGCAGGTCCATGGTCACGTCGTCCATGTCGTCGGTGATCTCGAGCCGGATCGGAGGCCCGAACCGACGACGCAGCAGCTCGGCTTCGAGCGCCTGGATCAGGTTCTCGCTCTCGTCCTCCTCGATCTCCACGTCTTCGTTGCGGGTGAGACGGAACGCGTGATGGTCGAGCACCTCCATGCCGGGGAAGAGGTCGCCGAGATGGTTGGCGATGAGCTCTTCGAGCCGCAGGAAGCGCTTGATCTCGCCGCCGCCCGGTACCTCGACGAAGCGGGGGAGCATGGGCGGCACCTTGAGACGCGCGAACTCCTGGCGCCCCGTGCGGGCGTTGCGGATGCGGATCGCGAGATTCAGCGACAGACCGGAGATGTACGGGAACGGGTGGGCAGGATCCACGGCGAGGGGCATCAGCACCGGGAAGACCTGTGCGGAGAAGTACTCGGAGAGCGCCGTGCGCTCGTCGTCGGTCAGCTCCGACCAATCGGCGATCTCGATTCCGGATTCGGCGAGAGCGGGTCGCACCAGCGACGTCCATGCGTCGGCGTGGCGCAGCTGCAGCGCGTGTGCCTCGCGCGAGATGTCGGCGAGGGCGTCGACGGGGGAGCGGCCGATGTTGGTGGGCACGGCGAGGCCGGTCATGATGCGTCGCTTGAGGCCAGCGACGCGCACCATGAAGAACTCGTCGAGGTTGCTCGCGAAGATCGCCAGGAAGTTGGCCCGCTCCAGTTCGGGGAGCGACGGATCCTCGGCGAGCTCCAGCACGCGCTGGTTGAAGGCGAGCCAGCTCAGCTCGCGATCCAGGTAGCGGTGGTCGGGGAGCTGGGCGTCGTAGGACTCGATGGCGTCGAAGTCGTCGTCTTCGGCATCACCCAGCCCGGCGTCGGCGAGTGCGGGATCGATCATGGGGTACATCTAAGCACCGAGAAGTGACGCGCGTGTGAACGGAGTCGCCTCACCCCGCGCTGGCCAGACCTTCGTCTTCGTTGACGTTGAAGCGGTAGCCGACGTTGCGCACCGTTCCGATGATCTGCTCCTGATCGCCGAGCTTCGCCCTCAGTCGTCGCACGTGCACATCGACGGTGCGGGTGCCCCCGAAGTAGTCGTAACCCCAGACCTCGCTCAGCAGCTGCTCCCTGGTGAAGACGCGAGCCGGGTGGGTCGCCAGGAAATGCAGCAGCTGGAACTCCTTGTAGGTGAGGTCCAGAGGTCTGCCGCGCAGCTTCGCCGAGTAGGACTGCTCGTCGATGGTCACGCCGGATGCCTGCACGCGTGCGGGTTCGGCGACCTCGTCGCGTCGTGCCAGCACGAGACGCAGCCTGGCATCGATCTCCGCCGGACCCGCGGTGGAGAGGAGCACGTCATCGATGCCCCAGTCGCCGGAGAGGGCGCTCATCCCGCCCTCCGTGACGACGAGCAGCAGCGGGGAGTCCTGTCCTGCCGTCCGCAGCAGACGGCACAGCGACTTCGCCCCGACGAGGTCGTGACGGCCGTCGACGATCACGACATCATGATCGGGCGCACTGATCAATTGCGAGGGCTCTGCGGGGATCTGGCGCGTGCGGTGGCTCAACAGCTCGAGCGCGGGGAGCACCTGCTCGGAAAGCGGAGCGTTGGTCAGAACCAGGACCTGGGCCACACGCACTCCTCACAGACGCGGATCGACGTCGTGCCGCCATGATACCGGGAGCGATAGGTCACAATGGAGACATGACGGATCCCGCACTCGCACCGCGCAACGCGTTCGTCGGTGTGCTCGTCGTCTGGGCCACGGCCTTCCTCGCGACCGTCGTCATCGGCATCTTCGTGCCGGAGGAGTGGCGTGTGCCGTGGCTCCTCGTCGGCTTCGGCGGCGTCGTGCTCCTGTCGTTCGCCGTGCAGCTCTGGTACGGGCGCACTCAGGGCTTCATCTTCCGGGTGGCCGGCAGCGTGATCGGCGCTCTGCTGCTGATGGGGATCATCTCGGTCGGGTTCGGCCTCGCAGCGCTGATCCCGACCTGATTCCCGCCTGATCCCCGCCGGACGTCGGCGCGGCGCGGTAAGGTGGAGCACATGGACCTCATGGCGCTCGAAATCTTCTTCATCGGCCTGCTGGGCCTTGCGAGCCTCGCTATCGTCTTCGTCTCGGCGGTGGTGCTGCGCAACCTCTTCCGCGGCCAGCGCTGACTCGACGATGCTCGAGCTTCCCGTCGACCTTCCGGCCGATCTCGTCCCCTTCGCGTGGCTGATCGGCGTCTGGGAAGGCACCGGCGTCATCGACTATCCGGTCGGCGACGAGCGTCTGCAGGGAGAGTTCACGCACCGGGTCAGCTTCAGCCATGACGGCGGTCCTTTCCTGAACTACTCCGGAACGGCCACCCTTCTGACCGAGGAGGGTGCTCCCGCGGCCGCACTGCTCGCCGAGACCGGATTCTGGCGACTCGCGCGTCCGGCGGCAGCGGCTGATCCCGGCCCCGCGCTGTTGCCTCCCACCGCGCCGGCCGTGACCCGCACAGTCGACGACGTGGAGGAGTTGCGCGCTCCGAGCGGCGGATTCCCGATCGAGGTCTCTCTCGCACACGCCGACGGTGCCCTCGAGCTCTACATCGGCGAGATCAACGGGCCGCGCATCGACATCGGCTCCGACGCCGTCGTGCGCAGCGCCGGCGCGAAGGTCCACACCGCTTCTTCCCGCATGTACGGCCTCGTCGACGGTCATCTGCTGTGGGCGTGGGACATCGCCGCCCTCGGCACGCCTTTGCGCTCGCATGCATCGGCCCGGTTGGCCAAGGTCTGACGTGTCCGCCTTCCACCAGGTCGACGGTGCGGTCTCCGACGGTGAGGTCATCACTCATTTCGGTGATGCCTTCCGCGAGCAGCGGCGTCTCGCCGACGGCGCGGCCCTTGCGCCGCTCGGGGATCGCACGGTCATCGAGGTGGCGGGTCCCGAGCGCCTCACCTGGCTCGACTCGATCACCTCGCAGTCGGTGGGACGTCTCGCGCCAGGAGACAGCACGGAGCTGCTGATCCTCGACCCGCAGGGTCGCGTCGAGCACGCCGCCGGAATCCTCGACGACGGCTCATCGGCGTGGTTGATCGCCGACAGCGGCGATGCGGAAGCGCTCGCCGCCTGGCTGACGCGCATGAAGTTCCGTACGCAGGCGACGGTCGAGGTGCGCTCCGACCTCGAGCTGGTCGGCTACATCGACGGCAGGACCGTCGGAGCGAGAATCACCGCTGCCGCGTTCGCCCCGAACGGCGTCGCCCTCGTCTGGGCAGACCCGTGGCAGCGCATCAGCGTCGGAGGTCATCAGTACGCGGAGGTCGCAGAGCATCCTGCCGCCGATTTCGCCTGGCGGGTGGCCGTCGTCACGGAGGAATCCGCTCGTGCTCTCGCCGGTTCCCTCGATCGGGAAGCCCTCGCAGGAACTCTTGCGGCCGAGGCGCTGCGGGTCGCGGCGTGGCGTCCTCGGTGGACGACCGAGGTGGACGAGCGCTCGCTGCCCCACGAGTCCGACTGGATCCGCAGCGCGGTCCACCTGAACAAGGGCTGCTACCGCGGCCAGGAGACCGTCGCCAAGGTGCACAACCTCGGGCATCCGCCTCGACGGCTGGCCGCACTCCACCTCGATGGCAGCGATGCCGTCCTGCCGGAGCCCGGTGCGCCGGTCTTCGCGGGCGATGACGAGGTCGGCCACCTGACCTCCGTGGCCCGGCACCACGAAGACGGCCCGATCGCGCTCGCGATCCTCTCCCGGCGTGCACCCGTCGGCGACCTCGTCGTGCGTGCGGAGGGCATCGACATCGCTGCGTCCCAGCAGGTGATCGTCCCGGCGGATGCCGGTTCCGTGGCCGACATCCCGCGCCTCCCACGGCTGTCGCGACGACCGGCGGCGCCCGACCCGCGCGACGCACGCGACGCTGGCTGAGCCGACGTCGCCGGCCCGGAGTCAGTCCGCGCGCGGAGCGACGGCCGCCCATGGCAGTGTGAGCTCGCCCAGACGCCAGCGCGTGCGCCCACCGATCACGGGCCAACCCTGATCACGCAGTGAACCGACCGCGGCGAGGAAACGCTGCGTCGCCCCGAAGGTCGACAACGGCGCGGCGCGGTCCCATTCGCGATCGAGGTCGACCAGGAGGGCATGGATGCGTTCGCCGGTGACGTTGCGGTGGATCAGTGCCTTGGGCAGGCGTTCGGCGACGATGCTCGGGTGCTCGAGGTCCGCGAGCCGGAGCGAGAGCGTGAACCGCAGCGGGGTCGCCTGTGCATCGATGTCGATCCAGCTCGAGACGCGGCCGATCTCGTCGCAGGTGCCCTCGAACAGCAGGCCACCGGGCGCCAGCCGGGCGGCCATCCGTGACCAGGCGCCGGGGACATCCTGCTCGTCGTACTGGCGCAGCACGTTCATCGCGCGGATCACGGCTGCTCTGCGCCCATCGGGAAGCGGAACCTCGAAACCGCCGCGCGCGAACGTCACCGGAAGGTCGGACGCGAAGGAGGTCCGGCCCGCGCGCACCTCGTCGAGCTGCGCATCGGCCGTCGCGACGCGGGCGGGGTCGATCTCCAGTCCGCGCACCTCCACGTCGTCACGCACCCGGACCAGGCGCGTGGCGAGCTCGAAGGCCGTGACCCCGCTGGCGCCGTAGCCGAGGTCGACGACCAACGGGTCGGATGCTCGGCGCAGCGCCTCACTCGCGGCGATCCAGCGGTCGTTTCGCCGAAGGCGGTTCGTCCCCGTGGTGCCGCGGGTCGGCCGACCGAGGGGAGATGACGCCATGTCTCCATCCTCCCAGCATCCGACTCGGGTCCTCAGCCCCGGACGGATAAACTGACGGCATGACTGCGACGCGCACCCTCATCCTGCTCCGCCACGGCCGGAGCGAGTGGAACGAACTGAACCTGTTCACCGGTTGGGTGGACGTCCGCCTCAATGCGCAGGGCGAGAAGGAGGCACGCCGCGGCGGCGAGCTGCTGGCGGAGTCCGGCATCCTCCCCGACGTGCTGCACACCTCGCTGCTGAGCCGTGCCATCCAGACGGCGAACATCGCCCTGGATGCCGCCGACCGTCTGTGGATCCCGGTGACCCGCTCCTGGCGCCTGAACGAGCGTCACTATGGCGCGCTGCAGGGCAAGGACAAGGCACAGACGCTGGAAGAGTTCGGCCCGGAGCAGTTCCAGCTGTGGCGTCGTTCGTTCGACGTGCCGCCGCCCGTGCTCGACGACGAGAGCGAGTTCAGCCAGGTGAACGACGTCCGTTACGCGCACATCGACGGCGAGGTGCCGCGCACCGAGTCGCTCAAGCTCGTCATCGACCGCCTGCTGCCCTACTGGGAGAGCGCGATTGTCCCCGACCTCGAAGCCGGCAAGACGGTGCTCGTGACGGCGCACGGCAACTCGCTGCGTGGTCTCGTCAAGCACCTCGAGGGCATCAGCGACGACGACATCGCCGAGCTGAACATCCCGACCGGCATCCCGCTGGTGTACGAGCTGGACGAGAACAACGTCCCCACCAGCCCCGGCCGCTACCTCGACCCCGAGGCCGCCGCCGCCGGTGCAGCCGCCGTCGCGGCGCAGGGCAAGAAGTAGAAGCCCTCTGCGGATACGACGGAGCCCCCGATGCGATGGCATCGGGGGCTCCGTCGTATCCGCGAGTGGGTGTCAGGCGTGGCCGAACTCCTGCTGACCGAGCTCCTGCTGCTCGACGGCGAGCGGGATGTCGTGTTCCTCGACCGCCCAGTCGCCCGTGGCGAGGTAGACGACCTTCTTCGCGACGGCCACCGCGTGGTCGGCGAAGCGCTCGTGGTACCGGCTGGCGAGCGTGGCATCGACGGTGGCCGTGGCCTCGCCCTTCCAGTTGTCGCTGAGCACCTTCTCGAAGACGGTGGCGTGCAGCTCATCGACGTCGTCATCGGCGTTGCGGATGGCGTCGGCGAAACGCAGGTCCTGCGTGCGCAGCAGTTCGGACAGGGTGCGGGCCACCTCGACGTCGAGCTCGCCCATCTTCACGAACGTGCCCTTGAGGCCCTTCGGAATGGCGCGCTCGGGGAAGCGGAGGCGGGCGAGCTGGGCGATGTGCTCCGACATGTCGCCCATGCGCTCGAGCGAGGCGCTCACGCGTAATGCAGTGACGACGATGCGGAGGTCGCGGGCGACCGGCTGCTGGCGCGCGAGGATCTCGATGGCCTGCTCGTCGAGGGCCACGGCCAGCTCGTCGATCTTCGCGTCGTCGGCGATGACCTCTTCGGCCAGAGCCACGTCGCTCGTCGCGAACGCCCTGGTGGCCTTGTCGATGGACACCGTGACGAGGTCGGCGATCTCGACGAGGCGGTTCTGCAGGTCCTCGAGGGACTGGTGGAAGACTTCGCGCATGTTGGGGCGCAACCTTTCATTCGGATCTCGGCTGGATCAGCGCGAGGCGGCGGGTCGTCCGCACGAGAGCAGGTCTGTGCTCCCGCACAGGCCCGAAGCGATTGTCTGCTTCGAAGGTTAACGAACGGTGCCCAGCACGTGAATAGTACTTCTCCTGTTCCCGCCAGGGCGCGGAAACCCGCCGGACGGACGGTGAACGCACTCTACGCTGGAGTCATGACCCTGCCGCAGCTCGCGCTGTCTTCGCTCGCCATCGGGCTCGTGATCGGCGTCGGCCTATCGCTCCTCGTGGTGTGGGCGTACCGAGCGCGGGCTCGAGTGCAGGAGGAGACGTCGCTGGCGATCCCCGCCGGCATCACCGACGTCCTGCACAGCATGGACGATGCGGCGGCGATCGTCGACGCCTCCGGTCTGGTGCTGGCCGCATCGCAGGCCGCGACGCGCTTCGGGATCGATGTCGGCTCGACTCTCGACAACCCGGAGCTCCGGCAGCTCGTCCGCGGCGTCAGAGAGGCCGGCGGCTCCGTCACCGAGTCGATGCGCATCACGCGCGGCGGGGTGAGCCTCGACCCCCGCCTGGTCTCGGCTCGGGCCAGCGTGATCGGCAGCCGCCTCGTCCTGCTGATCATCCGTGATGTCACGGAGCAGGAACGACTGGACCAGATGCGTCGCGACTTCGTGGCGAACACGAGCCACGAACTGAAGACGCCGGTCGGTGCGGTGAGCCTGCTCGCCGAGGCGATCGAGTCGGCGGCCGACGATCCCTCCCAGGTGCGCATCTTCGCCGCGCGCATCTCGGCGGAGGCGGGTCGTCTCGGTCAGCTCACCGGTCGCATCATGAGCCTGTCCCGGCTCCAGGCCGAGGACGGGCTGTCCACGGTGGGGCCGGTCGCGATCGACGAGGTGATCGCCTCCTCCATCGAGGCCCATGTCGTGCAGGCCGATTCCGCCGGTGTGGAACTCGCCAGGGGTGGAGACCGTGGTGTCTGGGTGCGCGGCGATGCGCAGATCCTGATCGAGGCGGTCGGCAACCTGATCGCCAACGCCATCGTCTACTCGCCGCGCGGCTCCCGAGTGGGCGTGGGCGTACGGGCGGAAGACGGTGTGGTCGAGATCGCGGTGTCGGATCAGGGCATCGGCATCGCGGAAGCAGATCGCGAGCGCATCTTCGAGCGGTTCTATCGGGCCGACGAAGCCCGATCGCGGCGCACGGGCGGCACGGGCCTCGGCCTGTCCATCGTCAAGCACGCCACCCAGCGTCACGGTGGCGAAGTGCGGCTGTGGTCCCGTCCCGGTCGCGGGTCCACGTTCACGATCCGGCTTCCTCGGATCGATGCCCCAGACAATCGCGACGCGGGCAAGAAGAACAAGAAGAAGCGCGCGCGCAAGGCGGCCAAGAACGCCGCGTCCGCCCGCGTGCGAAACGGAGAGAGAGCATGACCCGAATCCTTCTCGTCGAAGACGAGCCCGACCTCGCCGACCCGCTCGCCTACCTGCTCCGACGCGAGGGGTACGAGGTGGAGATCGCGGAGGACGGCCCCGGCGCACTCGCGGCCTTCCGGGAGCGCGGAGCCGACATCGTGCTGCTCGACCTGATGCTGCCGGGGATGCCGGGCACCGAGGTGTGTCGGCAGATCCGCTCGACCTCTGCTGTGCCGATCATCATGCTCACCGCCAAGGACTCCGAGGTCGACATCGTCGTCGGCCTCGAACTCGGAGCGGACGACTACATCACGAAGCCCTACTCGTCCCGGGAGCTGCTCGCCAGGATGCGGGCGGTGCTGCGCCGGGTGGTCCAGGCGGACGGTGAACTGGACGAGCGTGTGCTGGACGGTGGACGTGTGTCTCTCGACATCGACAGACACACCGTCTCCGTGGCAGGTGCGCAGATCAACATCCCGCTGAAGGAGTTCGAGCTGCTCGAGGTGCTGATGCGCAACTCGGGACGCGTCCTGACCAGGGGGCAGCTCATCGACCGCGTGTGGGGGAGCGACTACTTCGGCGACACCAAGACGCTGGACGTGCACATCAAGCGCATCCGCTCGCGCATCGAGGAGAACCCGAGCGAGCCCGTCATGCTCGTCACGGTGCGTGGTCTGGGGTACCGCTTCGAGGGCTGAGCGTCCGATCGGTGGCGCATGCTGCCGGTGAGACGCAGAAGAGGCCGGTACCCCGAGGGGTGCCGGCCTCTTCTCGCTGCGTGCGGCGTCAGTTCGAGGGCGCCGGGGCTGCCGTATCGGTCGGCAGCGGGGTCGGCGACGATGTGGGTGCCTTCTCGCTGGGGACCAGATCCGAGTAGTAGGGGAGGGTGCCGTCGAGCACCGGCACCTGGGTCTTGACTCCGGTGGAATCTCCCGACTGGAAGTGGATCTCGACGGTAGCGCCGGGCTTGGTGTCGAGGCCCACGATGCGCACCGGGTCGGCGTCAGAGCCGAGGCTCACGGTGTCGTTCGCCGGGACCGTGATGGCGAAGGGGTCGACACCCTCGACGGTGACGGTGAGCGTGGCCTTCTCGTCGGTCGGGTTCACGATCGCGGCGACGAAGTTGCCGACCGAACCGTCCTCCGTGGCGACCACGAGGGCGTTGCGCACGTCGATGGGCCCGTCTTCGTCGGAGACGTTCACTCCGTCGGAGGCGGCGTACTCGGTCTTGGTGGACTGCGGGGTGATGAACGTGCACCCGGTCGCACCGAGCAGAACGAGGGCGCTGAGGGCTGCAGACGCAACAAGGCGCGATTTCACGGGTCCTCCTGAGGTCCGGCGGGGATATCCGGAACCATTCTATGCGTAAGTCGTGAGGGCTCCTGCGGCCCTGGGGGCGCGAACCTTAGCGCATGTCCCCTGTGGTATCCTTGAGGTTGCCGAAAGGACACGTTTTTATGCTTTTTGAGGTTGGCGAGACCGTCGTCTATCCCCACCATGGCGCTGCGACCATCATCGAGGTCAAGGAGCGCATCATCAAGGGTGAGGCGAAGAAATACCTGAAGCTCAACGTCACCCAGGGAGATCTCATCATCGAGGTCCCCGCGGAGAATGTCGACCTGGTCGGCGTTCGCGACGTGATCGGCAAGGAGGGCCTCGATCATGTTTTCGAGGTGCTGCGAGCACCCTTCACAGAAGAGCCCACGAACTGGTCGCGCCGGTACAAGGCGAACCTCGAGAAGCTCGCCTCCGGCGATGTGATCAAGGTCAGCGAGGTCGTGCGCGACCTGTGGCGCCGTGACCAGGACCGCGGTCTGTCCGCGGGTGAGAAGCGGATGCTGGCGAAGGCTCGCCAGATCCTCATCTCGGAGCTGGCGCTCGCCGAGAAGACCGACGAGGACAAGGCGGGCGCACTGCTCGACGAGGTTCTCGCTTCCTGAGCTCTTCCACGACGAAAGGCGGGTGCTTCGGCACCCGCCTTTCGTCGTCTCGGCCGGTAACGTGAAGCCGTGACCATCCTTCCCGTTCCACGCACAGCGATCATCGTCGTGGCCGCAGGCTCCGGCACCCGACTGGGGGCGAGCGCCCCGAAGGCCTTCGTCGGCGTCGACTCCCGTTCCGTGCTCCACCATGCCCTCGACGGGGTGTTCGCCGCCGCGCCGGCCCAGGTCGTCGTGGTCGCCCCCGCAGGCTGGGAGGGCGACGCCGAGACCGAGCTGCGCGAAGCGGCGGGGGAGCGCGCCGACTTGGGGCGCGTGGTCACCGGCGGCGCGACCAGGCAGCAGTCGGTGGCCGCGGGTCTGAGCGCGCTCTGGGGCGACATCGAGACGGTGCTGGTGCATGACGCCGCACGTGCGCTCACCCCTCCCTCACAGATCGATGCCGTCGCAGCGGCTGTGACCGCAGAGGTCGGCGTGATTCCGACGCTGCCCGTCGTCGACACGCTCAAGAGGGTCGTCGATGGAGCCGTGGCGGCCGCCGTCGACCGTTCCGAGCTCGCAGCGGCGCAGACGCCACAGGGCTTTCCGCGGGCAGCGCTGGAGGCCGCCTACGCCGCCGCGCGTGAGAGCGGGGTCGAGTACACCGACGATGCGGCGCTGTTCGCGGCGACAGGCCGCCCCGTGCGGCACATCGACGGCTCCGAACGCGCGTTCAAGATCACCACGCCGGCCGACCTCGAGCGCGCGAGACACCTTCTGGGCTCGCACAACGCAGGCGCCGGCATCCCGCGGGTGGGCATCGGCACGGACGTTCACGCCTTCGGCGGCGAGGGCGACCTCTGGCTCGCCGGTCTGGAGTGGCCAGGGGAGCAACCTCTGTCCGGCCATTCGGATGGAGACGCGGTCGCCCATGCCATCGTCGATGCGCTCCTGGGAGCGGCGGGCCTCGGCGACATCGGCGAGCACTTCGGCACCGCCCATCCCGAGTATGCGGGGGCCCATGCCGAGGTCTTCCTGGCCCGCACGCGCGAGCTGCTCCGGGAAGCCGGCTTCGCGGTCGGGAACGTCTCGGTCCAGTTCCAGGGGAACCGTCCGAAGTTCAGCCCTCGACGGTCCGAAGCCCAGGAGCTCCTCAGTGGGATCCTCGGCGCTCCGGTGTCCGTGACAGCCACCACGACTGACGGGCTGGGATTCGCCGGGCGGGCGGAGGGCATCGCGGTCACCGCGATCGCGACGGTCTTCCCGCTCTGACTCGGCGGGGGAATGCGCGGTCCGTGCGGATCGTTTCCTGTCGACGAGACCATCACAGAAGGAGCCGCAGTGAAGATCCTCATCATCGGAGCCAGTGGGAATGTCGGACGGGCGGCAGTCGGAGCGCTCGAAGGGCACGACATCGTGGCCGCCTCGCGGAGCGGTGATCCGTCGGTCGACGTGACGGACCCGACATCCATCGAGCGGCTCTTCGACGATGTGGGCCACGTGGATGCGGTCATCGCCGCTGTCGGCAGCGTCCCGTTCGCACCGCTGGCCGAGCTCGGGCGTGACGACTTCGAATCCGCGCTCCGTGGCAAGGTGCTGTCCCAGCTCGACATCGTCCGCATCGGTACGCGGTTCGTGCGTGACGGCGGCTCCTTCACCCTCACCTCCGGCATCCTGGCCCGCGAGCCGATCGCCACGGGTGCCGCGGCCTCGCTCGCGAACGGAGCGATCGAGGCGTTCGTGCTGGGCGCAGCAGCCGAGCTCCCGCGTGCGATCCGCATCAACGCCGTCAGCCCCTCAGTGCTCGAGGACGCGCCTTCCTACCATTCGTCGTTCCCCGGGTTCGTCCCGGTGTCCTCGTACCGGGTCGGCATGGCGTACGCGAAGAGCGTCCTCGGCGTGCAGACGGGGCAGATCTTCCCCGTGGACTGAGTTCGCCCGTCATGGATGACGCATTCGCACGCGCCCAGGCTCAGGAACGACGCTCCCGGTAAGCTTGAGCGGTGACAGTCCGCCTCTACGACACCCGCGCGCAGCAGTTGCGCGACTTCGTGCCTCTCGATCCTGAGAACATCACGATGTACGTGTGCGGACCCACCGTGCAGTCGGGCCCGCACATCGGGCACGTCAGAGCGGCCCTCAGCTTCGATCTCCTGCGGCGCTGGCTCGAGTACCGCCACGGTCGCGTGACGTTCGTCCGCAACGTGACGGACATCGATGACAAGGTGCTCGCCAACGCGACCGAGTCCGAGCCGTGGTGGGCGCTGGCCTACCGGATGGAGCGCGAGTTCACCGCTGCCTATGCGGGCGTGGGGATCCTCCCGCCGACCTACGAGCCCCGAGCCACGGCGTCGGTTCCGCAGATGCAGGAGCTCATCGCGCTGCTGATCGAGCGCGGCCACGCCTACCCTGCGCCGGACGGATCGGGGGACGTCTACTTCGACGTGCGCTCCTGGTCCGACTACGGCTCGCTCACCCATCAGTCGCTGGACGCGATGGAAGCGGCGGAGGACGCGGATCCCCGAGGCAAGCGGAATCCGCAGGACTTCGCGCTCTGGAAGGGGAGCAAGCCCGAGGAGCCGTCCGATGCGACCTGGGCATCGCCCTGGGGGACCGGCCGTCCCGGATGGCACATCGAATGCTCCGCGATGTCGAAGCGTTATCTCGGCGCGGAGTTCGACATCCACGGCGGCGGGCTCGATCTGCGTTTCCCCCATCACGAGAACGAGCTCGCGCAGTCGACCGCAGCAGGAGACGGCTTCGCCCGCTATTGGGTGCATAACGGCCTCGTGACCGTCGACGGACAGAAGATGTCGAAGTCGCTCGGCAACTTCACGTTGGCCGCAGACGTCCTCGCCGCGCACGACCCGCTGGTGGTGCGCTACGCGCTCGCTTCGGCGCACTATCGGTCGAGTCTCGACCTCACGGAGTCGTCGTGGGCGGAGGCGGAGGCTGCGCTCGGTCGCATCGCGACGTTCCAGCAGCGTGCGGCACGCGTTGCCGAAGGGGGCATCGGATTCTTCGTGTCGCAGAGTCTTCCCGAGGCCTTCGCGGCCGCGATGGATGATGATCTCGGGGTTCCGGAGGCGCTGGCTGTGCTGCACGAGACGGTGCGCGCGGGCAACTCGGCGCTCGATGCGGGGGAGACGGAAGCCGCGCTGCACGCTCTTCGGGCCGTGCTGGCGATGACCTCCGTCCTCGGTCTCACCACCTCATCCGGCGCCAGGACTCACGCGTCGGAGTCTGTGCTGGACGCTCTCGTCCAGACGATGATCACCCAGCGCGCACAGGCACGCGCTGACAAGGACTGGGCGGCGGCCGATCGCATCCGAGATGCGATCGCCGCCGCAGGAATCACGCTGGAGGACACTCCGGCCGGAACTCATTGGAGTATCGATGGCTAAGCCAGGGCGCCCCGGCGCGAGCAAGGGAAACAAGAAGGGCCCGACCAAGGGCACCGGCGGACTCGGGCGCAAGGCGCTCGAGGGTCGCGGACCGACGCCGAAGGCGGAGGACCGCGCCTGGCACCCGGCGGGCAAGCGCAAGGCTGCGGCCGAGCGGTACGCCGCGGCGACCGGGGGCAAGGGGCGGCCGGGCGGCGGACGTCCCGGGGCTGGCGGCGGGAACCGCGCGTCCAAGGCCAAGGCAGGAGACGACACCGAGATCGTCACGGGTCGCAACTCGGTGCTCGAGGCACTGCGGGCGAAGATCCCGGCGACGGCCTTCTACATCGCGCAGCGCGTGGAGATGGACGACCGTGTGAAGGAGATGCTCTCGATCGCGACCCACCGCGGCATCCCCGTGCTCGAGGTCACGCGTCCCGAGCTCGACCGGATGGCCGGCTTCGACGGCGTGCACCAGGGCGTCGCGATCAAGGTGCCCCCGTACGAGTATGCGCACCCCCAGGATCTGCTCGAGCAGGTCATCGACCAGGGCCACGTGCCGCTGTTCGTGGCGCTCGACGGCATCACCGACCCCCGCAACCTCGGCGCGATCATCCGCTCCACGGCGGCGTTCGGTGGCCATGGCGTCATCCTTCCTCAGCGTCGCTCGGCGAGCGTCAACTCCGCGGCCTGGAAGACCAGCGCCGGAGCGGTCGCCCGCACCCCGGTGGCTCTCGCGAGCAACCTCACCACGCAGCTCAAGGAGTTCAAGAAGCAGGGTGTCTTCGTGCTCGGGCTCGACGGTGACGGCGACGTGTCGCTTCCGGAACTGCAGCTGGCCGATCGCCCCGTCGTGATCGTGGTCGGCTCCGAGGGCAAGGGGCTGTCCCGTCTCGTCTCCGAGACCTGCGACCAGATCGTCTCGATTCCGATCTCCGCGGCCACCGAGTCGCTGAACGCCGGCATCGCGACGTCCGTCGCGCTGTACCAGGTCGCGTCGCTCCGCGCCGCGAAGTGATTCCATCGCCACATACGTCTGACTAGGGGAGAACCGCATGGCTCGCATCGTCGTCCTCGGAGGAACCGGCTACGCCGGCCGTCACATCGTTGCCGAGGCGGTGTCGCGCGGTCATGCGGTCATCGCCCTGTCGCGCTCGGAACCGACGGATCCCGTCGCCGGCGCTGCGTATCTGCAGGGCACGGCGCTGGACCTCGACTCGTTGGCCCCGGCGCTCGACGGAGCGGATGCGGTGGTGTCCGCGCTGTCTCCTCGCGGCGACATGGAGAACAGGGTCCTGGAGGCGTTGAGCGGGCTCGCCGATCGACTCACCGGGACGGAGACGCGCCTGGGCGTGATCGGCGGTGCTGGGGGCAGTCTCGTCGCTCCCGGTGGGCCGCGTCTGTTCGATCAGGATTTCCCCGAGGAGTACAAGCACGAGGCGCAGGTCGGCATCGACTCGCTCGCACTGCTCGAAGCCACCGATCCGCGTCTGGACTGGTTCTTCGTGCACCCCGCCGAGGTTTTCGGTCCGTGGGCAGAGGGCGAGCGCACCGGACACTACCGTGACGGCGGCGATGTGATCGTCCGCGACGACGAGGGCAAGTCGTTCATCTCGGGGGCCGACTTCGCGGTCGCGGTGGTCGATGAGATCGAGCAGGGCAACCACCATCGCGAGCGGTTCACTGTCGGCTACTGAGTCGCGGCCCCGACGCCTCGGAGCGGTCAGACCAGATCGCGCCAGTCGACGTCATCATCGTCGTCGGCGGTCGGCGTCGCGCCCGTGATGACGGGAAGGCTCATCGTCTCGGTGGGCGGGCCCATGATCGTGGCCTCGTCGCGGCGATGGCGCAGCACCTCGTTGATGTAGCTGGTGAGCACCTCGGCGAGGGGGATGGAGCGTCCCTCCGCCTGGGACAGGTACCAGCGGTGCTCCAGCACCTGGTGGAAGACCTCGGCAGGCTCGAGCTTGGCCCTCAGCTCATAGGGGATCGCACGGACGACGGGCTCGAAGACACGGGTGAGCCATTCGTGGGCGTACATCTCCTCGTCCGCCCACTGCTTGGTCGAGCGGGCGCGGAACTCGTCGAGGTCGTTGAGCAGGCGACGGGCCTGGTTCTCCTCGACGTCGAGGCCTGTGAGGCGGATCAGGCGCCGCTGGTGATGCCCTGCGTCGACGACCTTCGGCTGGATCTCCACGACGGTGCCGTCGGCTGTCGTGGACATGGACATCTCGTCGATGTCGAAGCCGAGGGCGTTGAGGCGCTCGACCCGTTCCGTGATGCGCCACGTCTCGGCCGCGGAGAACGACTCCTGAGCGGTGAGCTCGGCCCACAGCGACCGGTACGACGACACGATGCCGTCCGCGATCGCCACGGCATCCACTCCGTGCTCCAGACGTCCACCGGCCGCGAGGTCCATGATCTCGCCGGCGATGTTGGTGCGGGCGAGGTCGAGGTCATACGCGCGCTGGCCGTCAGTGAGGCCCTCCTCGTGGAGCTCCCCGGTCTCCGCGTCGACGAGGTAGGCCGCGAACGCACCGGCATCGCGCCGGAAGAGGGTGTTCGACAGCGAGACGTCGCCCCAGTAGAAGCCGACGTTGTGCAGGCGCACCAGAAGCAGCGCGAGCGCGTCGACGAGACGGTTCGCGGTGTCAGGGCGCAGCACCCGCGTGAACAGCGCGCGATACGGCATCGAGAAGCGCAGGTGTGATGTGACCAGGGCGGCGGGGAGGGGGTCACCATGGGCATCGGTGCGGCCGGCGATCACGGCGACCCTGTCGACGCATGGCACATCGAGGCGCGCCAGGTTGCCGAGCATGTCGTATTCGCGCTGGGCCATCTCCGCAGTGGTCTCCTTGACGGCGACGACGCGACCGGAGAGATCGGCGAACCGCACGAGGTGGCGGGAGAGCCCCTTCGGGAGCGACACGATGTGCTCGGACGGCCACTTGGCGAGGGTGGTCGACCAGGGGAGCGCGAGCAGTCCCGGATCGATCTTGCTGGCGGTGATCCGCAGCGAGTCCTGCATGGTGCTCCCTGATGGCGGGCGGTGAGGAAAAAGAGACGCGGCGCAGGTGACCGAGGTCAGCCCGCGCCGCGTCTGTGGATCCGATCAGGCGGAGACGACCGGCTTGTCGTTCAGTCGCACGCCGGACTCGCTGTCGAACGCGTGCACGTGACCCGCGTTGGCAGCCAGCGTGACCGTCTCGCCGGCGTTCGGGTGGCTGCGGCCGTCGACACGGGCGACCAGGTCGGTGCGCTTGCCGTTGATGTCGGTGTGACCGTAGAGGTAGCCGTCTGCGCCGAGCTCCTCGACCAGGTCGACGACGACCGAGAGGCCCTTGCCGTCTGCCGGGCCGACGGTGATGTCCTCGGGGCGGACGCCGACCGTGACCTGCGAGCCGTTGGCGCGGCCGACGGTGTCGCGGTCGAGCGGCACGACCTCGGTGCCGAAGCGCACGCCGCCGTCGGCCAGGTCGGCCGAGAACAGGTTCATCGCGGGCGAGCCGATGAAGCCGGCGACGAAGACGTTCTCGGGCTTCTCGTACAGGTCGCGCGGCGAGCCGACCTGCTGGAGCAGACCGTCCTTGAGCACGGCGATACGGTCGCCCATGGTGAGCGCCTCGGTCTGGTCGTGCGTGACGTAGACCGTGGTGACGCCGAGGCGACGCTGCAGCGACGCGATCTGCGTACGGGTCTGGACGCGGAGCTTGGCATCGAGGTTCGACAGCGGCTCGTCCATGAGGAAGACCTGGGGCTGACGGACGATCGCGCGGCCCATGGCCACACGCTGACGCTGACCACCCGAGAGCGCCTTCGGCTTGCGGGTCAGGTACTGCTCGAGGTCGAGGAGCTTGGCGGCCTCGAGGACGCGCGACGCACGCTCCTCCTTGCCGACGCCGGCGATCTTGAGCGCGAAGCCCATGTTCTCGGCGACGGTCATGTGCGGGTACAGCGCGTAGTTCTGGAAGACCATGGCGATGTCACGGTCCTTCGGCGGCACGTCGGTCACGTCGCGGTCACCGATGAGGATGCGGCCGGCGTTGACCTCTTCCAGGCCGGCGAGCATGCGGAGGGATGTCGACTTACCGCAACCGGAAGGACCGACGAGGACGAGGAACTCGCCGTCACCGACCTCGAGGTTCAGCTTGTCGACAGCGGGACGGGTTCCGCCGGGGTACAGGCGGGTGGCCTCGTCGAAAGTCACAGATGCCATTGTCGTTTCTCCTTCACCGGCAGGTACGTGCCGGACGATCCGTAGTGATGAAGCGGTGGGATGAGCCACCGTGACCCGTCTTTGGGTCGAAGTCAGTATGACATGAACAGCGGTACCTGGGTATTTCTCAGCCTCACTGGCTAGCATCGAACTCGGCCGCGCCCAGCGGCGATCGTCGCCGAGCGGCGGTCGGGGCCAACCCGGACCCCCTCAGACTCACAAGAGGAACGATGTCGAGCGACGAAACGCCGAACGTCCCCACACCTCGCAATTCTCGCGAGGTCGTGCGGGAGAAGGCTCAGAAAGTGCACGCCCAGCAGTCGAGGGCGCGCCTCATGCGACGGATCATCATCGGTGCCGTCGCGATCGTCGCCGTAGGCGCGATCGGCACTGCGGTGACCCTTGCGGTGTCAGCACAGGTGTCGAAGCCGAAGCTCACCCCCACCGGAATGGAGTCGGACGGCGTGGTCGTCACCGACATCACCGCCGTGGCGGGGTCCGATGAGGTGCCGGTATCGCCCTCGGAGGAGCCGTCCGATGCCGCAGCCCCGGTAGAGCCGACGCCCGAGGCCACGGCCTCCGAGAAGGTCGACATCCACGTCTACGTCGACTACCTCTCGCCGGACGCGGGCAAGTTCGAGCGGGCCAACGCCCGCCAGCTGGCCGGCTGGATCAGCGAGGGAGCGGTCACGGTCAGCTACCACCCGGTCGCTCTGCTCACCGCGAGCTCGAACGGCACGAAGTACTCGCTGCGGTCCGCAGCGGCTGCCGCCTGCGTGGCCAGCCACTCGCCTGCACAGTTCTACGCGTTCAATCACGACCTGCTCGACAAGCAACCCGACGTGGGCAGCGACGGCATGTCGGATGAGGATCTCGCCAACCTCGCAGCCGCCGTCGGCACCGACAACACCAAGGCCGTGCGCTCGTGCATCGAGGACGGGGACTTCGTCAGCTGGGCGAAGGAAGCGACCACCCGCGCGCTCGAAGGACCACTGTCCGGTTCCAAGGACCTCAAGCTGAACGCGTCGCCCATGATCGTCGCGAACGGCGAGGCATACGTCGGTGCGTTCGACGATCCCGCCGAGTTCTCGCAGTTCGTGCTCAGCGTGGCCAGCGACGCCTCTCGCGAGACGCCGACCCCCACGCCGACTCCGACCACCACGCCTGCCTCCTAGGTCGAGGTGTGGTCGATGCCATCGCTAAGCTGATGGATGGCATCCGCCGACTTGGCGCAATTGGTAGCGCACCGTACTTGTAATACGGGGGTTACGGGTTCGAGTCCCGTAGTCGGCTCCGCACACGAAGGCCCGCATCCCCTTGGAAACACTGGGGATGCGGGCCTTCGTCGTCGCACTGATCGTGACCAGGGCGTGGACGCGAGCCCGTCCTTGACACCAGGATGGGCGCATGACTCTAGGCGACTTTCCGGTGAGGGCTTCGATCGGCGTGAAGGACATCAAGCGATCCGTGGCCTTCTACGAAGGCATACTGGGGCTCGTCCCCGCAAGCATCGGCCCGAGCGCCGACATCGAAGGGGGCGCCCGTTTCTACGCGTGCGGGCAGGGCACCATGCTCAACGTCTTCGAGACCCCGACGGCGGGGTCGACGCACTCGACGGTCGCCACTTGGTACGTCGACGACCTCGATGCGATCGTCACAGAGTTGACGGCGGCCGGCGCTGAACTCGTCCACTACGACGGTTTCGACCAAGACGAACGAGGGATCGGCCCCCGTGCCGGCGGTGGTCGCATCGCTTGGGTGGAAGATCCCGACGGAAACACCCTCGCGTTCGAGACAGATGACTAGGAACGCGTCACTCGTGTCCTCCGCCTTCCGGGTCGGAGTTCAGCTGCAGAAGCCGGTTGCGGGAAGCGTGTCCGTGACGGTGATGCCGCGGACGAACGGCTCGGCTTCGGAGACCTCGAAGACCATCCACCGAGGACTCGTACCGACGACGTAGCCGGAGGTCCCCGGCGCCGCGTCGAATGCCCCGTCCGGTTCCGCGGTGGTGAGCTCGTCTAACGTCGATCCCAGGCCGATGCCGCTCTCCGTGAGAGGTGAGGTCGCCACGGGGCCGGACAGGGGGACATCGCCCGGCACGCGAATGGTGATGCCGCTCACGCCGCTCTCTCCGGGGTGACTGATGATCCCGAAGCTGGCCTGTGCGCCCTCCGCCGTCTCGTAGTACTCCAGGTCTTCGCAGGGGTCGGTCAGGGCGAACGTGGGGCTCAGCGCATCGACGATCGACTCCGAACCGAGCTCTGCGCGGCCGATCCCCTGGTCGGTGATGAGCCAGGTCGACGTGTCCGCCGCGTCGAAGCTCGGCGTCGATGACGGGGTCGGGCTCGGGGGAGCGGTCGGAGTGGTCGAGGCTGTCGCAGACGGGGTCGGATCCGCGCTCGGAGCCGAGCATCCGGCGAGGGTGACGGCCAGGGCCGCGGCTGCGGCGAGGCTGAAGAGCCGAACGGAGGTGCGCATAGGTCGAGCATAGGAGTGCGACAGGGATCGCCCGGTGACCGAGCGCTTCCCGCGAGGGTGTCGTCGGTCGCACGGCCGGCACCGGAACGGAACGCGGGCGTCCTAGGCTGGTCTGATGCTCAAAGGACTGATCCGCCCCGTCGAAGCCCACAGCGTGACCCTCAAGGGCGAAGACCTCGTCGAGGTCCGCGCGCAGCTCACGGCTCAGGCTCCCCAAGGGTGGGACCTGGTGTCGGCCATGGCGACGATGGAGAAGGCCGGGTCGATGCGCTCTGTCGAGGGCAAGTTCCTTCGCCGCGACGGGATTCGCGAGATCGAGGCCGACGACATGGCCGCGCTCGAGGGTCAGGTGCCGGAGGGATGGCAGTTGCTCTCCGTGTGGAAGACGGACTGACGTCTCCCTGCGTGTCCGGCGCGGGTGAGTTCAGCTCGCTTCGTCGATCGGCGGCGCCTCGACGACCTCTTCGATCAGGCTGATCCCGCCTGTCGAGCTCGCCGACTGCATGAGGTCCTGAATCCACTTCGGGTTCAACTGCGGCGCCTCCGGTTCGTCGAAGGTGAAACGGAGCGGAATCGACGGGTGCAGCCAGATCGTCGAGCGCCCGGGGGAGTCGCTGTCAGGGTGACGCCACGACAGGGTGAAGCTCTCGTTGCGCCGCAGTTTCGTCGCGATGACCACCTTCAGATGTGCGAGCGCCCGATCCTCGATGTGGATCGCATCGCCGTTGCCGTACTGGATCGTTCCCATGGGGGAAACCCTATCCGCCGACACCTCCCACCCGCTTCTGCCCTCAGCGGCACGCGGAGGCGAGACCATTCCGGAGTATCGCACTAGAAGGTGATATGTTACTGACTGTTGAGTTTCCTGGCGGTCCTGCGGATGCGCCAGGTCGAAGACGGCGCAGGTGGCCGACTCCCCGCCGCGGCCACCTGCGCTTGCCTCCTGAAGGCGGGATCCCTGGAGCGCTCATGCCGGAAGCGATGACGCCGGAAGGGCGGCACGATGTCACGGAGAAGCTTGCGCGCGCCGCGTACGAGCGCGAGAAGCGGCTGCTGCAGATCGAGCTCCTGAAACTGCAGGCGCACATCAAGCGCTCATCCGAACGTGCGCTCGTCCTCTTCGAAGGCCGCGACGCCGCGGGGAAAGGAGGCGCGATCAAGCGATTCATGGAGCATCTGAATCCTCGCGGTGCGCGTGTGGTCGCCCTCGACAGACCCAGCGACATCGAGCGCACGCAGTGGTACTTCCAGCGCTACGTCGCGCACCTGCCGTCGGGTGGCGAGATCGTCCTGATGGATCGTTCCTGGTACAACCGCGCGGGGGTCGAACGGGTCATGGGGTACTGCTCGTCTGCCGAGTACGAGGAGTTCCTCCAGACGGCACCGCAGTTCGAGCGCATGCTCGTCGGCTCGGGCATACGGCTCATCAAGCTGTGGTTCTCGGTCAGTGAGCACGAGCAGCGTCGACGCTTCGCCCGGCGGGCCGAAGACACTGTCAGGCAGTGGAAGCTGAGCCCGACCGACGTCGCGAGCATCGATCGATGGGATGACTACACGGCAGCGGAAGAGGCGATGTTCCGCCAGACCGACACCGCGGCACTTCCGTGGCTCGTCATCAGGTCGGACGACAAGAGACGAGCGCGACTGGAAGCGATGCGGTCTGTCCTCACCCGCTTCGACTATCCCGGCAAGGATCCTCTCATCGCTCACGCGCCGGATCCGCTGCTCGTCGCCCGTCCGTCGCAGCTCTACGGTGACGACGAGACGCCGACGCCGTGACCGGCACCCCCGACGCAACACGGCGTCATCTGGGAATGCGGGCGATGGGATCGACTGTTGTGATCGTCATGACTCGCATCGGAACAAGTGACCTCGACGTCCTCCCCCTCTCGCTCGGCGGCAACGTGTTCGGTTGGACAGCCGACCGCGACACCTCGTTCGCCGTGCTGGATGCCTTCGTGGACGGCGGCGGCGACTTCATCGACACCGCCGATTCGTACAGCGCCTGGGTTCCGGGAAACGAGGGCGGCGAGAGCGAGACGATCGTCGGCGAGTGGCTCGCGTCTCGGAAGCCCGCAGGGGTGGTCGTCGCCACGAAGGTGAGTCAGCATCCGGACTTCCGCGGTCTGGCCGCCTCGAACGTCCGTCGGGCCGCCGAGGCATCGCTGCGGCGTCTGGGCGTCGATGAGATCGACCTGTACTACGCCCACTTCGATGACACGTCGGTTCCCCTGGAGGAGACCGTCGCAGCCTTCGGACAGCTCGTCGACGACGGTCTCGTGCGTCACGTGGCGGTGTCGAACTACTCCGCCGATCGCATCCGTGAGTGGATCGAGATCGCACGGCGCACGGGTGTGGCGCTCCCCGTCGCCGTGCAGCCGCATTACAACCTCGTGCACCGCAACGAGGTCGAGGACTCGATCATCCCGGTCGCCGAGGAGTTCGAACTCGGACTCGTGCCCTACTACTCCTTGGCGGGTGGCTTCCTCACGGGAAAGTACCGGTCGACGGAGACCGTGGGCCAGGATTCGCCGCGCGCGCAGGGAGCGGCGAAGTACGCGACCGAGGCGGGACTGCGGATCATCGACGCCCTCGAGGAGATCGGGGATGCGCACGATGCCTCCATCGCCGCGACCTCCCTCGCCTGGCTTCGCGCGCAGCCGACGGTGGTCGCCCCGATCGCGAGTGCGCGCAGCGTGGAGCAGGTTCCCGATCTTCTCGCCGGGGCGCGCCTCGAACTGTCGAGCGAAGAGGTGCAGCGGCTCAATCGGGTCTCGGAGTGGACGCCGACGAACGCGTGATCGGCGGGCTCTCGTCGCCGACGAGCCCGAGCCGGTGCGCCAGGATCACCGCGTGGATCCTGTCACGGGCACCGAGCTTCGCGAGGACCCGACCGACGTGCGTCTTCACCGTGGACTCGCCGACGTAGAGCGTCTGAGCGATCTCTGCGTTGGTGAGGCCGCGGCCCATCGCGACGAACACGTCGCGCTCGCGCTCGGTGAGCGACTCGAGAGCGGCGCTCTCGGCGGGTGCAGGAGCCGCGGCGGCGCCGAGCTGCGGCGTCACATGTTCCAGCAGCGTTCTCGTGATGCGAGGAGACAACGCGGCATCGCCACGATGCACGGCGCGTACGGCGGAGATCATCTCGTGTCGCTGCGCGTCCTTCAGCAGGAATCCGCTCGCCCCCGCCCGGATCGCCCCGAACGCGTACTCGTCCAGATCGAACGTCGTCAGCACGAGCACCTTGGTCTGCGGACGGTCCCGGATGATCGCCTCCGTGGCGGCGATCCCGTCGAGTTCCGGCATCCGGATGTCCATCAGCACCAGGTCGGGCGCGAGCACGGCGCTCTGTGTGATGGCCGCCCTGCCGTCTCCTGCCTCGCCGACCACGACGATGTCGTCCTCCGATTCGAGGACCATCCGGAACCCGACTCGGATGAGCTGCTGGTCATCCACCAGCAGCACCCTGATCCTCTGCGTCATCCCTCTTCCTCTCTCGTCTGGGCCCGTGCGACGGACGCGCCCCCCGATGCGGGCAGGACCGCCCGCAGGACCCATCGTCCTCCACCTGCCGGCGCCGACTGCACCGTGCCGTGCACGTGGGCGGCGCGCTCCGACAGGCCGCGGATGCCGAACCCGTCCGACCCGATCGCGCCGGAGACGCCGTCGTTCACGATCTCGATCGTCACGGCGTCGCTCGTGTACTCCAGGCGCACACTGATGCTCTCGGCCGTCGGGGCGTGACGCATGGCGTTGGTCACGCCCTCCTGGACGATCCTGCCGATCGCGTGCGCGACAGCGGGGGAGACCTCCGTCTGCCCGACCACGGTGAGCGTCGCCGGGTAGCCTGCGCGCTGAGCGGCTTCCACGGTGTCTCGTGCGGGCACGGGCTGCATAGGGGCCAAGGGCAGCGGCGACTCGTCGTCGCGCAGCACCCCGAGCATCGCGCGCATCTCGGTGAGTGCGCCTCTGGCGGTGTCCGCGACGTGCGCCGCGGCCTTCTGAGCCTGTTCGCGGTCGGGGGTGGCCGCCGCTCCCTCGGACAGCGCGACGATGACGGTGAGCGAGTGGGAGACGATGTCGTGCATCTCGCGTGCGATGCGTGCTCTCTCCGATGCGGCCGCGAGCTGCGCCTGCTGGTCGCGCTCGATCAGCAGCTGGCGCGAACGGTCGATGATGGCGAGGAGATAGCGTTTGCGGCCACCCACGTTCACGCCGACCAGGGTGCCGATGAGGCCGAGCGCCGCGTAGCCGAGGGCGGTGTCGATCCCGACCTGGAGCACGGTGGCCCCGCTCAGCATGAGCACCGTGGTGAGCACGAGGAACCAGGCAGCGCCGATCCCGTAGCAGATCCACGCCAGGCGGGCCGAGCTGTAGACCGCGATGCCGTAGCAGGCCACGAGCAGGAGCACGATGCCACCCGACATGCCGGTGAAGAGCCCGACGGTTCCCAGGATCACGGCGGCGATGAAGGGACCCAGCGGCGCTCGACGGCGCCAGAGCAGGGTGCTACATCCGATCGCGACCATGACCAGGGTGGCGATGTTGACAGTGACGTACGTGGCCTCGGGCAGCGTGCTGCGCGGATAGGGCGCGGCCGGAGTGAGCGTCAGGAACAGGCAGATCAGCGCGATCAGGATGTCGGCGAAGAGCGGGTGACGAGCCCAGAACCGCCGGAAGAGACCCGGGGCACGCGGAAGCCGCAGCTCCTCGTCCTCGCGGATCGAGTCGCTGCGGCTTCGCGTTCTGCTCACAGGCCGACTTTACGCGTCGCGCGTGCGCAGCACGCCCCACGCGACCAGGGCGCCACCGGCGACCCAGCAGCCTAGCGTCAGGAACGCGACGGGGGCGTCGAGAGCAGCCGTCTCACCGGGCATGATCGCGGACTGTGCGGCTGCCACCGGGAGGTACGCCGACGCTTCGGTGACCCATGCCCAGGCGTCGCCGGCGAAGGAGAAGAAGCTCGCGACGATCGGCAGGACGAACAGCACACCGACTGTCGCTGCGATCGCTCCGGCGCCCGAGCGCAGGATGAAGCCGAACGAGACCCCGATCAGCGCGAAGACGGCCATCGCGAGCGAGGCGACGACGATCGGCAGCAGCGATGCGGACGGGTCCGACCACTCGATGCCCTGATCGCGCGGCGCGACGATGAGCGTGACCGCGAGCGCCGCGACGGCGAAGATCACCAGCGACGAGATGAACATGAATGCGGCCAGTACCGTCGACTTCGCCGCCAGCACCGAGCCGCGGACCGGGTTCGCCGTGAGCGTCGAGCGGATCATGCCCGTCGAGTACTCACCGGTCACGGAGATCGCACCGATGATGCCGGCGAGCAGCATGGTGAACTGGATCGGCATGATGACGGCCTGGATCGGTTCGAAGTCCGGCATGTCGAGGGCTTGGGCGATGAGCACGGCGATCGCGACGGTCAGGGCTGCAGCGATCCCGATGGACCACCAGGTCGAGCGCAGTGTGGCGAGCTTGATCCACTCGCCGCGCAGTGCACGCCCGAACGTCAGCTTCCGACCGGTGTCGACGCGCGGCCGCGTGGGTGCGGGGGCTTGTGTCGTGGTCATGAGATCTCCTTGGTGCGGTACTCGACGGAGTCGCCGGTGAGAGCGAGGTAGGCGTCTTCCAGCGAACCGGTGGTCGGGGTGAGCTCGTGCAGCGGAATGCCGCGGTCGGCGGCGAGGTCGCCGATCCGCGCAGCGGGCAGGCCCACGATGTCGAGGAGGTCGGGAGCGGAGCTCGCGATCTCCACGTCGGGTCCGCCGACGGCCGCAGCCAGGTCGGCCGGTCGCGGGGTGCGCACCCGCACCGTGTTCCTCGTCCATGACCGGACGAGATCTGCGAGCGGTGCATCGGCGAGCACGCGCCCACGTCCCATCACGATGACGTGATCCGCGGTCTGTGCCATCTCGCTCATCAGGTGGCTCGAGAGGAGCACGGTGCGCCCTTCCCCTGCGGCATGACGGACGAACTGACGCACCCAGCGAACACCTTCGGGGTCGAGGCCGTTGACCGGCTCGTCGAGGATCAGCGTGTGCGGATCGCCGAGCAGCGCCGAGGCGATGCCCAGCCGCTGGCCCATGCCGAGCGAGAACCCTCCCGCACGTTTGCGGGCCACGGACCCGATGCCGGCGAGGTCGATGACCTCGTCGACGCGCGAGGAGGGGATGCCGTGGGTCGCTGCCATCGCGCGGAGGTGGTTGCGGGCCGTGCGGCCGGTGTGCACCGCCTTCGCGTCCAGAAGCACTCCCACCTCCGTCAGCGGGGCGCGGAGCTTGCGGTACTCGCGGCCTGCGACGGCGGCGCGCCCCGACGTGGGACGGTCGAGGCCGACGATCATCCGCATGGTGGTCGACTTCCCCGCACCGTTCGGGCCCAGGAAGCCGGTGACGCTGCCCGGCTGGACGGTGAACGACACGTCGTCGACGGCGGTCTTGTCTCCGAACCTCTTGGTGAGGCCTTCTGCTGTGATCATGAGGACAACGTTACGGAGCGAGGTCGGGAGTGCGCGTCCCCCTCAGGTACACATCCGGTGCCGAGGCGTCCGACCGACGGCGGATGTATCGGTGTGTCAGCGGCGCGGACGAGCCTGAACCCGCGCGGCCATCTCGTCGGACGCGATGATCGCCTCGTCGATGATCTCCCGCGAAACCGGAGCCGTCAGCCAGTCGTGGCTCAGCGACGCCGGGATGAGCAGCGGCATCCGATCGTGGAGATCGACGAGGTGCGCAGGCGCGGGGCGCATGACGATCGAGTAGCACGTGTACCACTGGTCGTCTGCGGTGCGGCCGCGTTGCGTCACGGCGGCCATGCCGAACAGGGTGCCGTCGTCGACGATGAACTCGTTCCACTGCCGGGACGGCTTCTGCATCTCGTACCAGCTCGTTGCCGGGACGATCCCCCGCGACTTCGCGCCGCCCGGGCGCTCCTGCGGGCGCTCGGAGCGGGTGTTGATCGACGGGAACTTCGCCGGCTCGCCGTTCACGAGGAAACCCCACCATGCGGGTTCCAGCGTCGGCGCTGTGTCGGGCTGCACGATCAGCGGATTGAGGTTGCGCAGGTTCTTGCCGGTAGGACGGACGGTCTCACCCGCGTTCTCCTGCGCCCAGACGCGCAGGCCCTCGAGCACCGCGTCGTCTGCCGCGGCGAGGAGCTCTGCATCGGTGAATCGGGGATCGAGACCGTAGCTCGCGCACATGCCGTCAGCGTAGCGCGGGGCGCCGACATCCGGGTGGGAGGGAGCGGGCAGCATCTCGGGTAGGGTCGACGGGTGCCAGAGCCTCGTCGAATCCCCGCCCCGGTGGCACTCGGAGGGGCGGTCGCGATCGGGGTCATGACGGCGATCCAGGCGCGGATCAACGGCGTGCTCGGGGTGCGCGTGGACGACGGCATCGTCGCCGGCTTCCTCTCCTTCTCCGTCGGCCTGCTGGCACTCGCGATCGTGATCGCCTGCCTCCCCTCGGCTCGACGGGGAGTGGCGCGTCTCTGGAGCGGCGTCCGACAGCGCACAATCCCCTTCTGGATGCTCCTCGGAGGCGCCTGCGGTGCACTCACCGTCTCCACCCAGGGGCTCACGGCCGGAGTCCTCGGCGTCTCGCTGTTCACGGTCGGCGTGGTGGCGGGACAGACCGTGCACGGTCTGGTGCTCGATCGCATCGGATTCGGACCGGCCGGCGTCGTCGCGGTCACGCCGGGACGTGTCCTGGGAGGTGCGCTCGCGCTCGCCGCGGTCGGCATCTCGCTGTCCGGGGACGTGCTGGCGTCAGCGCCGCTGTGGATGCTGCTCCTGCCGTTCGCGGCCGGGGTCGGCATCGCGTGGCAGGCAGCGACCAACGGACGTCTGGCCCAGCGCGCGCGCTCACCTCTGGCCGCGACCCTGATGAGCTTCGTCGCCGGAACCGTGGTCCTCGCGCTGGCGTCCGGCCTGAGCATCGCGTTCCGTGGGGCACCCGCTGCCCTCCCCGCCGAGCCGTGGCTGTACCTCGGAGGCTTCCTCGGCGCCGCCTACATCCTCCTCGGCACGTTCATCGTGGCGCAGACGGGGGTGCTGCTGATGGGCCTGGGGTCGG
This sequence comes from Microbacterium sp. WHRI 7836, assembly GCF_040223885.2. Classification (NCBI taxonomy): domain Bacteria; kingdom Bacillati; phylum Actinomycetota; class Actinomycetes; order Micrococcales; family Microbacteriaceae; genus Microbacterium; species Microbacterium sp. WHRI 7836. The sequence continues at coordinate 2,744,898 of NZ_CP168171.1, read as the reverse complement.
TGCTCGGCCAGCTGACCACGTCGGTGGTGATCGACCTGGTGTGGCCGCCCGCAGCAGGGCCGGCGCTCTGGCAGGTGCTCGCGATGGTCGTGGTCGCCGTCGCGTCTGTCGTGGTCGCGGTGCCGTGGCCTCGCCGCCGCTGAACTACTTCTTCTTCGCCTTCTTGGTTGACGGCTTCGGCATGCGCGTGACGAGCTTGCGGGCGTCGACGGTCTTGCGTCGTCCCGGTTTCTTGTGTTCGGGCTTGCCGCCGACGTAGAGCCAACCCAGGAGCTCCTCGTTCTTCCCGAGCCCGTGGGCCTTGGCGACGGCCTTGGCTCGCGTGTAGTGGCCCGTGCGCCAGATGACGCCCCACCCTGCCTCGTCGAGGAGAAGGCTCAACGTGTGGGCGACCCCGGAGGCGACGGCCTCCTGCTCCCACCGGGGTACCTTCTCGCTCTTCTGGTAGCTCGCGACGACGGCGATGAGCAGCGGGGCGCGCAGCGGCTTCGACGAGGGAGAGGAGTCGCCCTGTGCCTTCGCGATCGCCGCGCCGAGCACCTCCCGATCCGCGCCTCGCAGCTCGATCAACCGCCAAGGGCGCAGCGACGAATGATCGGCCACGCGACCGGCGGCCGCGACCAGCGTGAGCAGTTCGTCGCGGGTGGGCGCGGTGTCTTCGACCTTCGACCAGGACTGCCGTGCGCGGACGGCGTCGAGAGCGCTCACGACGCGTCGGGCGTGAAGTTCAGCGCGATGGAGTTCATGCAGTAGCGGTCGCCGGTCGGCGTCCCGAATCCGTCGGGGAAGACGTGACCGAGGTGCGACCCGCAGTTGGCGCAGCGCACCTCCGTGCGCACCATCCCGAGGCTGTCGTCCTCGATGAGCTCGACCGCGTCAGGACGGATCGACTCGTAGAAGCTCGGCCAACCGCACCCGGAGTCGAACTTCGTTCCGCTCTTGAAGAGCTCGGCGTTGCAGGCACCACAGGTGTAGAGGCCGGCGCGTTCCTCGTCGAGCAGCTCGCCCGTCCAGGCCCGTTCGGTCGCGGCCTGACGCAGCACCGCGTACTGCTCCTCACCGAGTTCCTCGCGCCATTCGTCTTCGGTCTTGTCCACGCTGTACGACATGTGTCCTCCTGAGTCGCTTCCATTCTCTCCCGGGAGACGAGGTCTCGGGTGCTCAGCGTCAGAATGGGACGATGACCGATGCCGTGCAGGACCGCTACGCACGATTCGCCCGCGACGAGGCGCCCGGACGCAGCGCCCTCTACGCCGAATGGGCCGCCGGTGTGGCGGACGACGACGAGCTCAAGGGCATCCTCCAGCGGATCCCGGAGAATCGTCGGCAGCCGCCCCTCGTGTTCGCCGTGACGCGCATGCTCGGCTCCGGACTCGTCGGGTACCCGCAGTGGAGGGACTTCGTGCTCCGCAACGCCGACGCGGTGGTCGCCGAGTGCGCGAACCGCAGCCTCCAGACCAATGAGCCCCTCCGCCTCGCGGCGCTACTGCCCGTGCTGTCGGAGATAGCCGGACCGATCGCGCTGCTCGAGGTCGGAGCGTCGGCGGGGTTGTGCCTGTACCCGGACCGCTACTCGTATCGCTTCATCGCGGCGGATGGATCGGTCAGGAGCGCCCTCGATCCTCTTGACGGACCCTCGACCGTCGTGCTGGAGAGCCGGGTCTCGGGCGCGCTGCCTCCGCTGCGGATGCCGGACGTGGTCTGGCGGGCGGGCGTCGACCTCGCGCCCCTCGATGCGGCGGATGAACGGGATCGGCGCTGGCTGCGTGGGCTCGTGTGGCCGGGAGAGGAGGGGCGGGAGGAGCGCATCGATGCCGCGCTCGAAATCGCGGCATCGGATCCGCCGCTGATCGTCGCCGGCGATGCCCTCAAGGAGATCGATGCGCTCGCCGCGGCGGCGCCGAGCGGGGCGACCCTGGTCGTCACCACGCCGGGTGTGCTGGTCCATATCCCGAGGGCCCGGAGGGAGGCGCTGGTCGCGCGCATCTCCGCTCTGGACGCCCGGTGGGTCACGATCGATCCGCCCGGTGCCCTCGATGTCTGGGAGCCGCCGGTCGAAGGCGACGACTGGCCGGGATTCGTGGTGGCGCTCGACGGACGGGTGCGCGCGGCCGCAGATCCGCTCGGGGGCTGGTGGGAGTGGCGAACGGCTTCGCTGTCTGATGCGTCCTAACCTGGACTCATGCTCGGAGATCTCACGGAGCGCGACCGCACGATCCTCGCCCTGGAGGTCGCTTGGCCACGCCATGGATCGGCCAAGGAAGAGGTCATCCGAGCTCAGCTCGGGATGAGCGCCGCCCGCTACTACCAGCTCCTCGGACGCCTGATCGAGTCGGAGGCCGCCCTGGAATACGACCCCATGCTGGTGCGGAGATTGCGCCGGATCAGGGATTCACGCGCCAGGCAGAGGTCGGCTCGGATACCGGGCTTCGTCGGCTGAAGCGACTCGAGGAAGGCTCTCGGAACGAGCAGTGCCGCGCCGGAGAACGGATTGCCAGGAAGGTGCCGCTAGCATCGAGGGGTGTCCAAGCCCTCCCGCGATCGCTTCGATGACGTTCCCCGTTCCACCGGACGGGTGGGAGCGCATCGCGCCGAAGCTCCGGGAATGAACGGCTGGGTCGTGCTGCTGTGGTCCTTCGTCGCCGCCCTGGTGCTCATCATCGCCGGCATCTTCGGATCGCTCGTGGTCATGGGACGCATCTCGCTCTTCCCCGAGGCCGCTCCCAGCGCCGTTCCCACCCCGGTGGAGACGGGCGTGGTGGACACCTCCATCTCCGTGATGATCCTCAACGGCACGCCGGAGGAAGGGCTCGACACCCAGATGCGCGACCTGCTCATCAACAACGGGTGGGCGTCGGAGAACGTCTTCGCCGGTGACAGCTCCAGCCAGGACTTCGCCACCACGACCGTGTTCTACGTCAACGACGAGGACGAACTCGCGGCGATCGGATTGGCGAACGTGCTCGGTGGAGCGGCCGTGCAGCAGAGCGACTACTACTCGGGTCAGACCGAGGAGGGCAACAAGCAGTTCACAGTGGTCATCGGCCTCGATCGATCGAGCTCAGCCGGCGAGACGCCCACCCCCTGACCTCGGCCGGTGCCGTACCTCCGGCGGCTTGCACTCGAAGGTGTCGAGTGCCAGAATGGCGTTAGCACTCTCTCACTCTGAGTGCTAAACCCAACGTCTACGTCCAGGAGGGACGAAAAAACTCATGGCAAAGATCATTGCTTTCGATGAGGAGGCCCGCCGCGGCCTCGAGCGCGGCCTGAACATCCTCGCCGACGCGGTCAAGGTCACCCTCGGCCCGCGCGGCCGCAACGTCGTTCTCGAGAAGAAGTGGGGCGCCCCCACCATCACGAACGACGGCGTCTCCATCGCCAAGGAGATCGAGCTGGACGACCCGTACGAGAAGATCGGTGCGGAGCTCGTCAAGGAGGTCGCCAAGAAGACCGACGACGTCGCGGGTGACGGCACCACGACCGCCACGGTCCTCGCTCAGGCGCTGGTCCGCGAGGGTCTGCGCAACGTCGCAGCCGGCGCCGACCCCATCTCGCTCAAGCGCGGCATCGAGAAGGCCGTCGCTGCGATCACCGAGGAGCTGCTCGCCAGCGCCAAGGAGATCGACTCGAAGGAGCAGATCGCCGCCACGGCTTCGATCTCCGCCGCTGACCCCGCCATCGGCGAACTGATCGCCGAGGCGATCGACAAGGTCGGCAAGGAGGGCGTCGTCACCGTCGAGGAGTCGCAGACGTTCGGTACCGAGCTCGAGCTCACCGAGGGCATGCGCTTCGACAAGGGCTACCTGAACCCCTACTTCGTCACGGACCCGGAGCGCCAGGAAGCGGTCTTCGAGGACCCGTACATCCTCATCGCGAACCAGAAGGTCTCCAACATCAAGGACCTGCTGCCGATCGTCGACAAGGTGATCCAGGACGGCAAGGAGCTCGTCATCATCGCCGAGGACGTCGAGGGCGAGGCTCTCGCGACGCTCGTGCTGAACAAGCTCAAGGGCATCTTCAAGTCGGTCGCCGTCAAGGCTCCGGGCTTCGGCGACCGCCGCAAGGCGCAGCTGCAGGACATCGCGATCCTCACGGGTGGCCAGGTCATCACCGAAGAGGTGGGCCTCAAGCTCGAGAACGCCACGCTCGACCTGCTGGGTCGTGCGCGCAAGGTCATCGTCACCAAGGACGAGACCACGATCGTCGAGGGTGCGGGCGAGGCCGACCAGATCGAGGGTCGCGTCACGCAGATCCGTCGCGAGATCGAGAACACCGACAGCGACTACGACCGTGAGAAGCTCCAGGAGCGCCTGGCGAAGCTCGCCGGTGGCGTGGCGGTCATCAAGGCCGGTGCCGCGACCGAGGTCGAGCTCAAGGAGCGCAAGCACCGCATCGAGGACGCCGTCCGCAACGCGAAGGCAGCCGTCGAGGAGGGCATCGTCCCCGGTGGTGGCGTCGCGCTCATCCAGTCGGGCACCAAGGCCCTCGACGCTCTCTCGCTCTCGGGCGACGAGGCGACGGGCGCGAACATCGTCCGCGTCGCGATCGAGGCTCCGCTGAAGCAGATCGCCATGAACGCCGGGCTCGAGCCGGGCGTCGTCGCGAACAAGGTGTCCGAGCTCCCCGCGGGCCAGGGCCTCAACGCAGCCACGGGCGAGTATGTCGACATGTTCGCCGCCGGCATCATCGACCCGGCGAAGGTGACCCGCTCCGCGCTGCAGAACGCAGCGTCGATCGCGGCTCTGTTCCTCACCACCGAGGCCGTCGTCGCTGACAAGCCGGAGAAGACTCCTGCTCCGATGGGCGACCCGTCGGGTGGCATGGACTTCTGATCCTGCACTCATGACAGAACGCCCCCGGCTTCGGCCGGGGGCGTTCTGCGTTCACGGCGCGTGTCAGCGGAAGAGGCTGGCGGAGTACTGATCGGCGTCCGCGTACTGGGTGGCGACGGAGCCGAGCGAGGTGCCGATCGATTCGAGGACCTGTTCCACGTGGATCTGTGCGCCCTGCCACTGCTCAGCGCAGTTCTGAAAGGCGTTGGACGCGGTGCCCGACCAGGTCGACTGCAGCTGCCGGAGCTGAGACATCAGGGTCGCAGACTCGCTCTGGAGGCGCTCGATGGTGGCGCGTGTCGCACCGTGAGCGGCGTGGACGGCTTCGGTGTCGACGGTGAAGACAGACATGGGAACTCCTTCTCGTAGGGGTTCCGAGGCTAGGCGGGGCTCGGCCGGATGAAGACGCACCAGGGGGCCGGGCACCGCGTCCTGTGCGCAACCCGGGGAACGCGACCCTCCGTGCAGTGACGTCAGGGGAGGTCGACGCGATCGAGTGGCTGCGTGTCTTCCAGGAGGTGCGCAGGCGTTGCTCGTGCCGGCGCGAGCGGAAGCGTCACGGTGAACGTCGCGCCGCCGCCCGGGGTCTCCGACACGTCGACACCGCCGTGAAGCGCCTTCAGGATGGACGCGACGATCGCGAGTCCGAGGCCGGAGCCGCCGGTCTCCCGCGCGCGTGAGGTGTCGGCTCGCCAGAAGCGCTCGAAGATCTGCTCCCGGATCTGCGGCGGGATGCCTTCGCCGTGGTCGACGATCGCGATGCTCGCTGTGCCCGCGGCACGGTCGGAGTCGACGACGATCTCGATGGGGCCGTCCTCAGGGGAGAACCGACGCGCGTTGCCCAACAGGTTCGTCACCACCTGGCGCACCTTGTTCTCTTCGCCGAGCACGATCGGGGGAGTGCGCACAGGGAGGTCCGGAACCTCGGTGAAGTCGATCACCGGAGCCTTCTCCTGCTGACGGGACCGGCGGCGAAGGCGGGAGAGCGTGGCGCGGGAAAGCCCGCGGGGGGTCGGCTGCTCGGGAGGTTGAAGGGGCGGGATCTCATGCAGGGGGATCACGGTCTTGCTGTCGGCCGTCCGGTCGATCACCGTGACGGTCCGACCGGGGGCAGCGGCACGGAGGTCGAGCGCTGCATCCCGCGCGATCGGGCGGAGATCGAGCGGCACGATCTCGGGCTCGCGCTCCTCGTCCAGCCGCGCGAGCGCAAGCAGGTCCTCCACCAGGACGCCCATCCTGATGGCCTCCTTCTCGATGCGCTCCATGGCCCGAGCGGTGTCCTCCTCGCCCTTGATGGCACCCATCCGGTAGAGCTCCGCGTAGCCCCGCACGCTCACCAGCGGGGTGCGCAGCTCATGGCTCGCATCACCGATGAATCGCCGCATGTGCTGCACGGTGCGGTCCCGTTGCGCGAGTGAGGCGTCGACACGGTCGAGCATCGTGTTGATGGCGGTGTTGAGGCGACCGACCTCCGTCGTCGGTTCGAGGTCGGTCAGCCGCTGACGGAAGTCGCCGGCGGCGATCGACATGGCCGTGGCCTCGACCTGACCCAGACGGCGGAACGTGAGCGTGACGAGCCCGCGGGTGAGGAGCGCGGCGATCAGGATGGTGATCAGGGCGATCGTGATGTAGATGCCGAAGTACTGACTGATGATGCGATCGGCGGGCGCGAGGGGGAGGGCCACCAGCTGGATGCGCAGGACCCCGCCCTCCGAAGGGACGACGGCGACCGCGGCGTGGAACAGCTCCCCGTCGGCTCCGGTCATCTCGAGCGGGATCTGATCCGTGTTGGCCGTCGCCTTGGCGAGCGAGTACTCGGACGGGAAGAGGGGAGCCTGGCCCGAGGTGCCGCGAGCGGTCGCACGCAGTTCGCCCGTCGCATCGTAGATCGCGAAGGAGAAGTCGCGCGGCTGCTCGTCGCGCGGGCTGTACGTGGTGACGCCGTCGACCGTCACCGAGTCGAAGTAGCGCTCGACCAGATCGCTCGACACCAGAGCGGGCAGCTGCGCGTCGATGTTCGCGACCAGGGCGTTGCGCAGGATCGGCACGGTGCCGATGCCGGCGATGAGCAGTCCGAGCGCGAGCACCGCGACGGTGACGCCGGTGACCTTCGCGCGAAGACTGATGCGCCGCCACCAGCTGGTGACCGCATCGGGCTTGTGCGCCATGCGGTCCTCCTCGGTGCGGCGACACCACCGTGAGACGGTGGCGGTGATGGTGCGGTGGTCGTCAGACCGTCTTGCCGACCTTCAGCATGTATCCGAAGCCGCGCTTGGTCTGGATGAGCGACTCCTCGGTGTGCGGATCGATCTTGCGGCGCAGGTACGAGATGTAGCTCTCCACGATGCCGGCGTCGCCGTTGAAGTCGTACTCCCACACGTGGTCAAGGATCTGCGCCTTCGACAGCACGCGGTTCGGGTTGAGCATCAGGTAGCGGAGCAGCTTGAACTCGGTCGGGCTCAACTCGATCGGCTCCTTGCCGACGTGGACGTCGTGCGTGTCCTGGTCCATGGACAGCTCGCCGGCGCGGATGATCGACTCCTCGTCGGCCTGCATCGTGCGGCGGAGGATAGCCTGTGCCCTGGCCACGATCTCGTCGAGGCTGAAGGGCTTCGTGACATAGTCGTCCCCGCCCGCGTTGAGGCCCTCGATCTTGTCGTCGGTGCCGTCCTTGGCGGTCAGGAACAGGATCGGCGCGGTGAACCCGGCGCCACGGAGACGCTTCGTCACGCTGAAGCCGTTCATGTCGGGCAGCATGACGTCCAGGATGATCAGGTCCGGCTCCTCTTCGAGGACGGCCGAGATCGTCGCGGCGCCGTTGGCGACCGTCTTCACCTGGAATCCGGCGAAGCTGAGACCCGTGGAGAGCAGGTCACGGATGTTGGGTTCGTCGTCGACGACCAGGATGCGCGGAGCAGTCATGTCCCCATTATGGTGACTCCGGCCATGTGGATGCTGACTATTGTGCGGAACGGCGTCGACTCGCGCGTTCGCGCCGGCCTTCGTGAGCCGTGTATCGGCATCGGGGAACGGGATCGTCCCGCGGTCGGATGCGTCGCATAGCCGGACCCGGGAGGATCGAGGTATGAGCTCTCACGAGGACGACGTCGCCGCCCCCGAAACTCCCGCCGCACGGGCCGATCGCCCCGACGGGGAGGAACTCGCATACCATCGGCTGGCACACCTGCGGCCACGGTATCGCTGGTGGCGCATGCTGCTCACGGGGCTCGTCGGCATCGCTCTCTATGTCGTGATCCTGCTGATCGTGATCGTGCCTCTCGCGATCATGTCGATGTTCATCCCCGGGTGGCGCGTCGAATCAGAGGTGCTCCTCAGCACCACGCAGTTCTTCGATCTCGATCGGCCCTGGCTGCTCGTCGCGCTGGTTCTTCCCCTGATCCTGATGATCCCGGCGCTGCTGCTGGCGTCACGCCTCATCGAAGGGCGCGGGGTGGGACTGCTGTCCTCCGTGACCGGGCGCCTTCGCATGGCATGGCTCGGGAAGAGCCTGCTGCTGGCCCTGGCGGTGTTCCTCGTCTATTTCGCCGTCGTGTTGGGCTGGTCGGCGCTGAGCGGCGACGCGGTGACCGCCGACTTCTCCCACCCCGGGCTGTGGACGATGGTGCTGCTGGTCCTGCTGCTGATCCCGTTGCAGGCTGCCGCCGAAGAGTATGTCTTCCGCGGGTACCTGATGCAGTTGGTCGGTGGCTGGCTACGCCATCCTGCCTTCGCCATCCTCCTGCCCGTGCCGATCTTCGTCCTCGGTCATGGGTACGACGTGTGGGGTGCGGCCAGCGTCGGGATGTTCGCGATCGTCGCCGCATGGCTGACCTGGCGAACGGGGGGCCTCGAGGCGGCGATCTCGCTGCACATCGTGAACAACGTGCTCATCTTCCTGCTCGGCTCCGTCACGCTCGTCGATGCCAACGCGACCTCGGGAACGGCTGTCGATCTGTTCGCCTCGGCACTCGCGATGGTGATCTACGCCGTGCTCGCCGACCGATGGGCTGCGCGACTCGGGATCGCGCGGACAGCGTGGCGCACGACTCCGGTGCGCGCGTCAGAGACCCATCAGCCGTCAGGGACCCATCAGCCGTCGGGGACCCACCAGCTGGGTGCGGTGCTCCACGGACGCGTCGCACGCGGGTGACAGGGGAGCGTCAGGCGGCGATCGCGTCGGAGTCCATGATCGTGTAGCTGTACCCCTGCTCGGCGAGGAAGCGCTGACGGTTCTGGGCGTAGTCCTGGTCGATCGTGTCGCGGGCCACGAGGGTGTAGAAACTCGCGGTGTGCCCCGACTGCTTCGGACGCAGCAGACGGCCCAGACGCTGGGCCTCCTCCTGACGCGATCCGAACGATCCGGACACCTGGATGGCGACCGATGCCTCTGGCAGGTCGATCGAGAAGTTCGCGACCTTGGAGACCACGAGCAGCGAGATGTCACCCTCCCGGAACGCGCGGTACAGCTCTTCGCGCTCATCGACCGGGGTCGCACCCGTGATCTGCGGGGCGTTCAACGCCTCGGACAGCGATTCGAGCTGGTCGAGGTACTGCCCGATCACGAGGATGCGCTCGCCCTCGTGCTTGGCGATGAGCTCGCGCACGGCTGCGACCTTCGCCGGCGCGGAGGCCGCGAGGCGATAGCGCTCGTCGTCGGTCGCGGCGGCGTACTCCAGACGGTCGCTCGGCGGCAGGTCGACCCGCACCTCGTAGCAGGCGGCGGGCGAGATGAAGCCCTGCGCCTCGATCTGCTTCCAGGGGGCGTCGAAGCGCTTCGGCCCGATCAGGCTGAACACATCGCCTTCGCGACCGTCTTCACGCACCAGGGTGGCGGTGAGGCCGATGCGACGACGCGCCTGCAGGTCGGCGGTGAGCTTGAACACGGGGGCGGGAAGGAGGTGGACCTCGTCGTACACGATGAGGCCCCAGTCGAGGGCGTCGAGCAGTGCGAGGTGCGCGTACTCGCCCTTCCGCTTCGCCGTGAGGATCTGATAGGTGGCGATCGTGACGGGCTTGACCTCCTTGGCCTGCCCGGAGTACTCGCCGATCTCCTCGGGGGTGAGGCTGGTGCGCTTGAGCAGCTCGTCGCGCCACTGCCGTGCCGAGACGGTGTTCGTCACGAGGATGAGGGTCGTCGTCTTGGTCGCTGCCATCGCTCCGGCACCGACGATCGTCTTGCCGGCGCCGCAGGGGAGCACGACCACGCCCGAGCCGTCCTTCGAGAACGCGTCGACGGCATCCTGTTGGTAGGGGCGGATGTGCCAGCCGTCCCCGGCGAGGTCGATCTCGTGGGGAGTTCCCGGGGTGTAGCCCGCCAGGTCTTCCGCCGGCCAGCCGATCTTCAGAAGCTCCTGCTTGATCTGGCCGCGTGCCCATGCGTCGATGACGAAGGTCTCGGGGGTCGGGTGCCCGATGAGAAGGGGCTGGATGCGCTTGTTGTTCGCGACCTGTGCCAGCACGGCGGGATCGGAGGAGCGCAGGATCAGGGTGCCCTCGTCGTCGCGCTCGATCACCAGCCGGCCGTAGCGGTTCACCGTCTCCCGCAGGTCGACCGCGACGGACGGCGGGACCGGGAAGCGGGACCAGCGATCGAGCGTCTCGAGCATGTCCTCTGCGGTGTGCCCTGCGGCGCGGGCGTTCCACAGACCGAGCCGCGTGATGCGGTAGGTGTGGATGTGCTCGGGAGCGCGTTCCAGCTCGGCGAAGATCGCCAGTTCGTGGCGGGCGCTCTCGGCATCGGCGTGGGCGACTTCGAGCAGCACGGTGCGATCGCTCTGGACGATCAAGGGGCCATCAGACATAGCTGACCAGTTTAGCGGTCGCCCGATGCGCAGGGCCTCATGGGGCGACGATCGTCGCTGTGAGGATGCTCGAAACCGGCAGCGTGCGTTCGACGTCCGCTGCGCGGTCTCGTCCACGGAGTCTGCCTCCACCGAGGCCCGTCGCCTCCAGGAGCAGGTCCCTGGTCGACCCGTCCGGCATCCCGACGGTGACCTTGAGGACGGACTTCGCCCGCACCGCAGCTTCGAGTTCGCGATCGAGCCATGCCGCATCGGCGTCAGGCCCCTGGTGTGAGCGCAGGCGCGCGATCAGAGGAGCCAGTCCGGAGGAGTCGTCGGTCGACGCCGGAGCCGGCGGCGCTGGGTGTCGTTCTCTGACCAGGAGAGCGCCGTCGGAGCCGACGAGTGTCGCCGGGTATCGCGCATCGGTGAGCGCCCAGTACACGGTGTCGCGACCGACGCGGGTCGTCAACGAGTCGACGTGCGCAGTGAGACCGAGTGGGCGCAGCGTCTGATCGACGGTCATCGCCTGGAGGAGATGGCTGTCGGCGCTCTCGATGCGCGTGCGGCCTGTCTCGTCGTCGGTCGAGACGCGGACCAGGCCGTGTCGCTGGGCGGTCTGGGTGAGGAGGTAGCTGAGGGGCTGCGGGATGCCCGTGAGCGAGACGGAGGAGAGGAGATCGAGGATCGACTGCTCCGTCTCGCCGACGACGAAGGCGTGCGCCACGGATTCGGCGGTGAAGCGGTAGGACGATGCCTGCGCGGCGGACTCGCGGACGGCGATGGTGCGCAAGCGCACGTCGAGCGCGGGCTCCAGCGGGCCGGGTGCGATCGCCGTCAGATCGTTCTGCAGGAAGATGCGATCGACCTCGGCGGGCAGCAGGGCCACGAGTGCGCCGGCATCCGCGGGACCTCCGCTTCGCAGGCTCACCGCCCACTCCGGTTCGGTCCCATCCTCCGCGATCAGTCCGAGAAGCGCTGCCGCCTCCTGCATACCCCGAGAACGATCGGGCCACGCGGGGTCCCACGGATGGGCGAGAGGCCACAGCTGAGGGGGGATCCAGCCACCGGTCTGGGAACGGACGCCGCGGGGGAGAGCGTCGCGGAACGCCGTCGCGAGGACGGTCCAACGATCCGCCGCGGACGAGCGCAGCCAGCTCTCGGCGGAGAGGCTCGACCGCAGCCGCCGGTCGGTCGACACGGCGAGGCCCGCCTGGAGGGCGATCGCCGCGAGAGCGTCGACGATCTCCGCGGGCACTCCGGCCTCGGCGAGCTGGCGCTTCTCGCCGGCGCTCACACCGCCGCCGGTCAGGAGGGCGAAGGGACTCTCCCGCGCGATCAGCAGCACGTCGGCGAGCACGGCGACCGTCGTGAAGGCGCGCTCGGCGGCATGGGCTGCCGCGGATGCAGATGCAGGAGCGACGGTGGGGACCGGGGTCGTCGGAGGGGCTGAGCGGCCTGCGAGGGCGGCCGTGACCGGCGGATACGGCGACCCATCGGGCCGCAGCAGCGCGAGTGCTGTCAGCGCCTCTCGTTCGGGCCCGGCGTCCCCTCCGGAAGCCGCCGTGAGGAGCGCGGTCGCCTCGATCGCGGTCAGCGACGGGAGGACGCGGGAGATCGAAGCGGGGTCCAGGAGCGCTTCCGCGGCATCGAAGAAGTCCTGCCACGGGGCGTCAGAGCGCACCCCACGCGCGGCGAGGAGTCTGCAGAGCTCATCGTCGCTCGCCGCAGCCAGCCAATCCGCCAGCGGTCGCGCGTGAGTGCTCATGGCCGATGCCTCATGAACGCGAAGACGCGCGGCCCTTCCGGATGAAGCTCATCGTGAGGAGCGCGATGATCATGAGGAAAGCGACGGGCAGGCCCCAGTAGGGGATCGCCGCGACGATCGGCCAGAGGCCCTCGCCGAACGCGGTCTGATCCATCCCGAGCGCGGTCCCGATGATGATCGCGAAGAAACAGACCACCGATGCTGCCGCGATTCCGAGCGCGGTGAACGCCAGGATGCGATCCAGCCGCCGGATGGGAACCTCCGGTTCGGAATTCTTCGTGCTCATCCGCTCCAGCCTACTCGCACCGCGGCCTTCGGCTTCGCGCGCGTCGTGACCGGTAGGCTGGGGGCACGCGCATGAGCGCGCCCACTGTTCTGCACGACGATCCCAGCGAGGTTCTCCCATGCCCACCGGCAAGGTCAGGTTCTACGACGAAGACAAGGGTTTCGGCTTCATCGCCAGCGATGACGGCCAGGATGTCTTCCTGCACGCCTCCGCGATGCCGGCCGGCACCGCGGTGAAGGCCGGTGCGCGCGTGGAGTTCGGCGTGGCCGACGGCAAGCGCGGGCTGCAGGCACTGTCAGTGCGCGTGCTCGAGGCGCCTCCGAGCCTCTCCAAGGCCAAGCGCAAGCCGGCCGACGACATGGCGATCATCGTCGAGGACCTCGTGAAGCTCCTCGACGGCATCGGCGGAGACCTCCGCCGCGGTCGCTACCCCTCCTCCGGTCAGGGCCGCAAGATCGCGGCCGTCCTGCGTAAGGTCGCTGATGACCTCGAAGCCTGACGCCGACGCGCGTCTCTTGGACGCCCACGATCTCGCGCTCGCCGCGCTGGCCGAGATCACCCCGGCGTCCACCGTCGGCCCCGCCGCCGGATACCTCGCGGAGGAGGACGGGTCGGTCTCGTTGCGCTTCGAGAACCGGCTGGCCGGCTACCCGGGGTGGTACTGGACGGTGACCGTCGCCCGCGTCGAGGATGAGGAGCCGACGGTGCTCGAGGTCGAGCTCCTTCCCGGCGATGGCGCCCTGCTGGCTCCGGAGTGGGTTCCGTGGGCCGAGCGCCTGGCCGAGTACCGCGCGCACCAGGTCGAGCTCGCTGAAGCGGCCGCGGCTGCCGGCGACGACGTGGTGACGGACGACGGCGGACTCGAGGACGACGAAGACGGCGGGCTCGACGACGACCTCGACGACGATGATGACGATGATGAGGGGGACATCCTCCACGCCGGCGACGTGGACGGTGTGGACATCGACGAACTCGACGAGGGCGCTGTCGACGACGAGTCCGTCGCGTCGGAAGAGGATGAGTCCGAGGACGACGACGCCGACGCCCTCGATGAGGACGCCGGCGAGGTCGACGAGGAGGAGTGACCCCGGGCGCTCAGCCGCCCAGGTTCTCCAGCACGTATTCGATCGACCGGGTCAGCTGACGCACGTCGTCGGGTTCGATCGAGACGAAGGTCGCCACCCGCAGCTGGTTGCGCCCGAGCTTGCGGTACGGCTCCGTGTCGACGATGCCGTTCGCCCGTAGTGCCTTCGCGATCGCTGCCGCGTCGATGCTGTCGTCGAAGTCGATCGTCGCGACCACGGGGGAGCGGTGCGCCGCGTCCGCCACGAACGGCGTGGCGATGGACGAGGCTTCGGCCCAGTCGTAGAGGACGGCGGACGACTCGGACGTGCGCGCCGCCGCCCATGTGAGGCCACCGTTGTCGAGGATCCAGCGAAGCTGGCTGTCGAGCAGGTGCAGGGTGGTGAGCGCCGGGGTGTTCAGCGTCTGGTTCAGCCGCGAGTTGTCGACCGCGTTCTTCAGGCTGAGGAACTCGGGGATGTAACGACCCGAGGCGGCGATGCGCTCGATGCGCTCCACGGCAGCGGGCGAGACGGCGGCGAACCACAGACCGCCGTCGGAGCCCAGGTTCTTCTGCGGCGCGAAGTAGTAGACGTCGGCCTGAGCGGCGTCGAAGTCGATACCACCGGCGGCGCTCGTCGCGTCGATGACGGTCAGCGCGCCTTCAGCGGCGATGCGTCGGATCGGGGCCGCGACGCCGGTCGAGGTCTCGTTGTGCGGCCAGGCGTAGACGTCGACACCCTCCACGGTCTCTGCAACGGTCAGCGAACCGGGCTCGGCCTTGCGCACATCGGGGGCTTCGAGCCAGGGAGCGCCGGCGGCGGCGGCGAACTTCCCGCCGAACTCGCCGAAGACGAGGTTCTGGCTGCGCTTCTCGATCAGTCCGAAGGCCGCCGCGTCCCAGAAAGCGGTCGAGCCGCCGTTGCCCAGGACGATCTCGTATCCCTCCGGCAGGCGGAACAGAGCCGCGAGCTGCTCGCGGACGCTGCCCACGAGGTTCTTCACGGGTGCCTGACGGTGGGATGTGCCCAGGATCGAGGCTCCCGACGAGAGCAGCGCCTCGAGCTGCGCAGGGCGCACCTTGGAGGGACCGCAGCCGAAGCGGCCGTCGACGGGCAGGAGGTCACGGGGAATCTCGATCGCCATGCGTCGATTCTAGGGGGCGCTCGGCGTGCCGCAGGACTGCTCGCGAGTCCGATGTCGCCGCGGGAATGTAGGCTTGCCTAAGAACCTCGGAGGGCCCGCACATGACCGATCTGATCGACACCACGGAGATGTATCTCCGCACCATCCTCGAACTCGAGGAGGAGAACATCGTTCCGCTGCGCGCGCGCATCTCCGAGCGTCTCGGCCACTCCGGCCCGACGGTCTCGCAGACGGTCGGGCGCATGGAGCGAGACGGTCTCGTGATCGTCTCGGAAGACCGCACACTCGAGCTCACCGACGCCGGTCGGCGCAAGGCGGTCGACGTGATGCGCAAGCACCGTCTCGCCGAGCGCCTGCTCTCCGACGTGATCGGACTCGACTGGGCCTTCGTGCACGAAGAGGCGTGCCGCTGGGAACACGTCATGAGCGAGCAGGTCGAGCGTCGCCTCGTCGAGCTGCTCGGACATCCGACGGAGTCGCCGTACGGCAACCCCATCCCCGGACTCGATCAGCTCGGCGATCTGCCGGCGCGCACCTTCGACGAAGGCGTCATCGGACTCGTCCAGCGCCTGAACGCCGCCGGCGAGCCCGTCGAAGGCACGGTGCGTCGTCTCGCCGAGCCGGCTCAGGTCGACCCTGAGCTGCTCGAGCAGCTGCGCGATGCCGGAGTCGTTCCCGGAGCGCACGGTGACTTCCGCTTCAGCGAGGGCTACGTCCTCATCCAGATGGACGGCAAGGACGATGGACTCGAGCTTCCCGTCGAGCTGGCCTCGCACATCTTCCTGGTCGGCGAACCGGCCTGATCCCGCGAGAATTCGCGGGTGCGATCGGCGTGGAAGGAGAGCGGCGTCGCCCTCTCCGAGAATTGCCAGTTTCCCAGGGTGACATGATCGTTATCTTCCGGTAACCTCGGTCAGGTCGCCAGCGAAGAAGCCCGCTGGAGATGAACCCGCTGAAGATCGCCTTCCAGGCTCGTCGTCTTCACGGCAAGAACGCACAAAGTACCCGAGCTACATTCGTGCCACGAGAGCAGAGTGCCGACGAGCCAGCGCTGACCCGAACAGCGTGAGGGCCCAGGAGGACCAAGTTTTGGCCGCAGACATCGAATCGCCCGCGAAGAAGACATCTGAAGAAGCAGTACCCGCCCGCCGCACCGGCGCGCGAATGAGTGCTCGAAAGGCCGTCAAGCCTCTTCGATCCATCGCCATCTTCGGGGCGGTCGGTGCGCTGGTCGCCGGCATCGCTCTGCCCGCGTTCGCCTCGTCGAAGCCGAGCGAAGCAGCGCCCACGACTCTCCAGCAGCTCGCCGCCGTCGATGCGCAGTCGCTCGTCGTCGCCTCGCAGGCGACTGCTGCTCCGCTCGCGCGCGGCACGTTCAGCGCGACCACGCCCGAGGAGATCGAGAAGAAGAAGGCAGAAGAGGCTGCTGCCGCCCGTGCAGCCGCTGCTGCCGCGACCGCCTCCGCGGCCGGCACCTCCTCCTCGCGCTTCAACACCGCGGGCTACGCGCTCACGTCGCCCGGCTCGGGCGAGGTGCGCTATCCGCTCCCCATGGGATCCTGGAACGTCAGCCGCACGGTCGGCGGTGGCCACAACGGTGCAGACATGCTCGCTCCGGCCGGCACGCCGATCTACGCCGCTGCTGCCGGAGTGGTCCGCGCATCGGCCGAGAGCATCGGCGGCTACGGTGTGGCGGTCATGCTCGACAGCGTGGTCGGTGGACAGCGTCTGCAGACCACCTATGGTCACATGCTCTACGGCTCGCGTCAGGTTCAGGTCGGGCAGTCGGTGTCGGCAGGACAGCTGATCGGCTACGTCGGCAGCACCGGTCGCTCCACCGCGAACCACCTCCACTTCGAGGTCTGGATCAACGGCGGGCTCGTCGAGCCCATGTCGTGGCTGTCGGTCAACGCCGGCTGATTTCCAGACACGCTCCGCTCCATTCACCTCCCGTTTCGCCCTGCACCCAGGGAGATGGGTTAGCCTGATCCCGTTGTCGTACAGGTGGGAGAGGCTGATGGAGCGAATACCGAGCATCCGAACCATGGATGCCCTCGGTCGTCACGTCCTTCTGCATAGCCCGCAGGGATGCCACGGCGCTGCCGTGCGCGAAAGGCGCTGTCTCTAGACGGCGCCTTTTTTCGTCCTCGCGATCGATCTGCCTCCTGCGCGACCTCGTGTGAGTCGAGAGTGCCGGGAAGCCGTCCCGGCGGATCGAGAGGATGACGAATGCGCACACTGGTCCTGAATGCCGGATACGAGCCGCTGGCGATCGTGTCGTTCAAACGCGCCCTGGTGCTCGTGATGAACGACAAAGCCACCGTGATCGAACGCGTCGAGGAAGACCCCGTCTGGGGCTCGCACGGCGTCTACGACCGCCCTGCGGTCATCATCCTGGCGCGCTACGTGCGCGTCCCCACCAGCAGACGCGTGCCCGTCACCCGGCGCGGCGTGCTCCGTCGTGACGATCACCGGTGCGGCTACTGCGGGAAGTCGGCCTCCACGATCGACCACATCCTGCCCCGTTCTCGCGGAGGAGCTGATTCCTGGGAGAACCTCGTCGCGTGCTGCTTGCGGTGCAACAACGTGAAGAGCGATCGTACGCCTCAGGAGATGCGCTGGCAGTTGCGCTTCACCCCTCGACCCCCGCACGGCACCGCCTGGACGGTGCGCGGGACGGAACGCAGCGACCCGCGGTGGGAGCCGTATCTCGCGCTGGCGGCGTGACGAGGGCGGCACGACATGCAGAAGGGGAGCCGTCGCCAGGACGGCTCCCCTTCTGCATGTCGTGCCCGCGACAGGATTCGAACCTGCGACCTGCCCTTTAGGAGAGGGCTGCTCTATCCCCTGAGCTACGAGGGCGTGCATCCAGTCTAAGCGACCGGATGCACGCCGCTGCGTCTCCGTCGTCCCCGCTGTGGTTCAGTCTTCTCCGCGACGCCACAGCTTCGACGGCCACCAGATCGCCTTGCCGATGTCGTAGGTCAGTGCAGGGACCAGCAGGGAGCGCACCACGAACGTGTCGAGGAGCACGCCGAAGGCGACGATGAAGGCGAGCTGCACCAGGAACAGGATCGGGATCACCGACAGCGCGGCGAAGGTGGCCGCGAGCACGAGGCCGGCCGAAGTGATCACCCCACCCGTGATCGAGAGCCCTCGCAGGATGCCCTCCCGCGTCCCGTGCGCCTTCGACTCCTCACGGACTCTGGTCATCAGGAAGATGTTGTAGTCGATGCCGAGCGCCACCAGGAAGACGAATCCGAACAGCGGGACGGCAGGGTCGGCGCCCGGGAACTGGAAGATCCCGTTGAAGACGAGCGCCGAGACTCCCATCGCCGTGCCGAAGGACAGCACCGTGGTGAGGATCAGCAGCACCGGCGCGAGGATCGAGCGCAGCAGCAGCATCAGG
This sequence comes from Microbacterium sp. WHRI 7836, assembly GCF_040223885.2. Classification (NCBI taxonomy): domain Bacteria; kingdom Bacillati; phylum Actinomycetota; class Actinomycetes; order Micrococcales; family Microbacteriaceae; genus Microbacterium; species Microbacterium sp. WHRI 7836. The sequence goes on along the minus strand of NZ_CP168171.1, from coordinate 2,726,615 downwards.
ATCAGCATGATCACGACGAGGATGACGGGAATGATGAGGTTCCTGTCGTGGATCGATGCGTCGTTGGTGTCGATCGAGGTCGCCGTGACACCGCCGACCAACGCATCCATGGCATCGAGGTCTTCGCGAAGCTCTCGCACGGTCGAGGCCGCGGCCTCGGAATCCGCCGCATCGGTCAGGGTGCCCTGAAGCAGGACATCGCCCTTCACGGTGGTCGGTTCCGGGGCGGGCGTGCCGGGAGGGCCGACGGCCGTGATGCCGTCTTCCGTCACGGGTGCCGAACCACTCGGGGAATCGGCCGCGGTGACCGTGACGCCATCGACGCCGTCGTTGGCGAGGAGCACATCGGCCGCGTCCTGCAGCTGACCCTCCTTCACGACGACGTACACGGGGCTTCCGGATCCGCCGGGGAAGTGCTCACCCAGGGCCACCTGGCCGTCGCGCGCTTCGGACGCGCCGAGCACCAGATCGGACTGCGGTACGCCGTCGGCGTCGAGCTGCGTGATTCCCGCCGCCCCCGCGAGCAGCACGAGCGTCGTCACGATCCAGATGACCCGAGGGCGGCGCTTGATGAGGCCGGCGAGCCGCGCCCACAGGCCCGTGGTGCGCATGCCGTGCTCAGCGGCCACGACCTCGGGTTCGAAGCGTGGGCGCCGCGGCCAGAACACGGCGCGACCGAAGAGCAACAGCAGCGACGGGAGCAGCGTCAGCGCCGAGAGCATCGCGAACACGATGCCGATCGCCGCGACCGGTCCCAGAGTGCTGTTGGATTTGAGGTCGCTGAGCAGCAGGCACAGCAGGCCGGCGATCACGGTGCCGCCTGAGGCGACGATCGGCTCCACCGAGCCCTTCCACGCCGCCATCACCGCGGTGCCCTTGTCCTGAGCGACGCGCAGTTCCTCCCGGAAGCGAGCGACGAACAGCAGGGCGTAGTCGGTGGCGGCGCCGATCACGAGGATGAACAGGATCCCCTGGGTCTGGCCGCTGAGGAGCAGCACCTCGAACTTCGCAAGCCACCAGACGACCAACAGCGCGACGCAGAGCGCGAAGAGGCTGGTGGACAACACGACGAGAGGAAGCAGGAACGACCGGTAGACCAGCACCAGGATCACGAGAACGGCAAGGAGCGCGACACCGAGCAGGAGCCCGTCGATACCGGCGAAACCGGCCACCAGGTCGGCGCTGAAACCGGCGGGTCCCGTGATGTAGACGGTGACCCCCTCCGGCACGGCGGCGCGCAGCTCGTCGCCCAGGGCCGTCGTCACATCCGCGAGCTCGGCGTCGGAGTCGATCGGGATGAACGCCTGCACCGCGCGTCCGTCGTCGGAGGGGAGCGCGGGAGAGACGTCGCCGCCGACGCCCTCGACCGTCGGCGCATCCGCGACGGCGGCGGAGATGGCATCGAGCTCGGCAGAGGTCAGCTCGTCGTCGGCGGTGAACACGGCGATGGCCGGGATCGAGTCGCTGTCGCTGAATTCGCCGAGAAGCTTCTGTACCTGCGTCGCATCCGCCGATTCCGGGAGATACGTCGTCTGCTCGTTGGACGACACCTCGTCGACCTTGCCGAACAGCGGTCCGCCCAGCGACGCGCCCACCAGCCACACGAGGATCAGGGCGACGGGGAGGAAGACGCGCACCCAGGAGTGCCGTCGAGTGCGCTCTCTCGGCGGCGGGGTCTGCGCGGTGTCGGGGCGGGACATCGGGGGTCCTTTCGGGGGTGCTTCGGAACGGGCGGTCAGGAGATCCAGGCGAGGATGAGGATCATCGTCGCGAGGAAGCCGGCGAAGTAGTTGAGGGCGATGAAGCGTCGCCAGGCGCGGTTCGTGGAGGCGGAAGTCGCGTCCGTCACGTTCCACCACGGTGCTGCATTCACCACATAGGGCAACGCGAGGACGGCAGCGAGCGGGCCGGGCCACGGAGTCCACAGCATGGCCGTGCCTGCGATCACCCACAGCGCGAGCGACAGGCGTACGGTCGCCCGTGCACCGATGACCGTGGCGATCGAAGAGATGCCGCCCGCCCGGTCGGGGCCGATGTCCTGCACGGCGCCGAAGGCATGGGCGGCCATCCCCCAGAGGAAGAACGCGCCGAGCGTGACGACGGTTCCCGTCGTCGCCGACGCTCCGGCCAGGGCGAGGCCGACGATCGCGGGACTGACGAAATGTGTGCTGGAGGTGACGGAATCGAGGAACGGGCGCTCCTTGAATCGGAGGAACGGCGCGGAGTATGCGATGACCGCGAAGACGCTCACCGCAAGCCAGGCCGTCGAGGCCGGGTTCCCGACGATCACGAGGTAGACGAGGAAGGGGATGTTCGTCGCCGCAGCCGCCCACAGGGTCGCTCGATGGATGCGGGGTGCGAGCAGTGCTCCCTCGATGCCTCCCTTGCGCGGGTTCGCCAGATCGGAGGCGTAGTCGAACACGTCGTTGATCCCGTACATCGCGAGGTTGTAGGGGATGAGGAAGTACAGGGTGCCGAGCACGAGGGTGAGGTCGATGTCGCGCGTGCTCAGGAGGTAGGCGGCCGCGAACGGGAAAGCCGTGTTGATCCAACTGATCGGACGCGACGACAGCACGATCTGGGCGATGTCCCGTGCGATGCCGTTCGACGGCGCGGTGGCTCCGCTCAACGTCGTTCCTCCTCATCTGTCGGTGTCCGCCCGCGGGACCGCCGAAGGGCGCGCATCGCGGTCCACGCGGCCGGAAGGAGCAGAGCACCTGCGAGCGGGTAGGCGAAGTCCTCGATCGGCGCGAGCCCGACGTGCACTCCGAGCAGCGGATCCTGGGCGTAGTGGAACAGCCCGCTCGCGATCATCACGGTGTCGAACGCGGCGGTGAGGAGGAAGAGCACGAGGACGGTCAGGAGCACGGATGCGGGGCGTGGTCCGCGACCGCGGGACGCGAGCACGAGCGCCGCGCCGGCAACTGCGGAACCGGCGACGAACCAGGCGGAGAGCTGGAGGTAGGTCATCATCGCTCCCTCTGTGCCCTTGTGCGTGCACGGAGTCGGGCGAGCACACGCGTCGTCCCGGTGTAGATGATCATGGTGCAGACGACGAGGAACAGCAGGAAGACGGGTTCCTCGATGGGCAGCTCGGGAGCGAGCACCAAGCCCGTCGCGATCGCTCCGTCGCCGCGGAAGAAGATCCCGTTCGCGATCCCGGCCACGTCCCACACGAGGAAGAACACGAGGCCGAGGGCCGTCACGACGGCAGCGGAGACCGCGTCGCGCCAGAAGAAGAGCCGGAACCGCCAGTCCAGCAGCAGCATGCAGCCCAGCGACACCAGGAGGGCCGCCAGATACACCGCACCCATCAGGACGCCTCCGTCCCGACGGGGGAGTGTGCGGGAACGGGGAGCGGCCCCGGCGAGTGGTCGCCCCTGATGCGTTTGAGGACGACCTCCGCGCTGATCAGACACATCGGAACCCCCACGCCCGGTGCCGTCGTGGCGCCGGCGTAGAACAGACCCTGCACGCGCTTGGATGCGTTCTGGGCGCGGAACATCGCACTCTGCGAGAGGATGTGGGCCGGGCCCAGCATCCCGCCGCGCCAGGAGTGATAGTCGTCACGGAAGTCCGCGGGCCCTGTCGTCTGCCGCACGACGATCCGCTCCCGCAGGTCGGGGATGCCCGCCCAGGTCGCCACCTGATCGATCGCCGCGTCGGCCGCGCGCTCGACCGCAGGGGATCCGTGTCCGTCGGCCCCACCGTTGCCGAGATCGACGTCGGCGGGCACCGGGATCAGGACGAACAGGTTCTCATGGTCGGCGGGAGCGACGTCGGGGTCGGTCGCGCTCGGCCGGCAGACGTAGATCGATGCCGGGTCCGGCACCGTCGGGGCGGAGCCGAAGATCGCGTCGAAGTTCGCGTCCCAATCGTCGGTGAAGAACAGCGAATGGTGGGGGAGCTCGGGCAGCGCGCCGCGTACGCCCAGCATCACGAGGATCCCGCCGGGTCCGCTGGTACGTCGCGCCCACCACGATTCCGGATAGGTCTGCAGCGAGGCAGGGAGCAGGGCGGTCTCGGTATGGTGCAGATCGGCTGCTGAGACCACCACGTCGGCGCTCTCGACGTGGGAGGCACCGGACTCGTCGAGCCAGCCGACGCCGGTCACGTGCGTGCCGTCGGCACCGTCCTGCGTGCGGATCCCGGTCACCTGCGCCTCGGTCACGATCCGTGCTCCCGCATCGCGTGCGAGTGCCTCGATCCGTTCGACCACGCGCCAGAATCCGCCCTGCGGGTAGCTGACGCCCTGATCGAGGTCGAGCGCACTCATGAGGTGGTACATCGCGGGAGCGCTTCGGGGATCGGTTCCGAGGAACACCGCGGGGTAGCCCAGGATCTGGCGCACGACAGGGTGGTCGAAGCGCCGCGCGGCGTAGGACTGCAGGCGTGTTCCGAGCAGGGCGCCCAGTCGGGGCAGAGCGCGGACCACCTCCGGCGCGAGAAGCGACCGCATGCGCGTGAACGGGTTGTAGAGGAAGTACTTCCGGGCCATCGCTCCGGCATCCTGCGCGGAGTCGAGGTACGCGTCGAGCGCTGCCGTTGAGCCGGGTTCGAGCGCTTCGAACAGCCGTGTGACCTCTTCCCGTCCTGCGGGCACGGTCACCGGTGTCGGGGAGGCATCCACCGCTCCGGGCGCTCGGAACACGCGGTAGCCCGGATCGAGCCTGACCAGGTCGAGCTGCTCGGCGGTCGTGGTGCCCATCATCTCGAAGAAGTGGTCGAAGACCTCCGGCATCAGGTACCACGATGGGCCGGAGTCGAAACGGAACCCGTCGCGTTCGATCGTCCCTGCTCGGCCACCGACACGATCGTTCTTCTCGAGCACGACGACGTCGTGTCCGTCCCGTGCGAGCAGTCCTGCCGTGGCGAGACCGGCAACGCCGGCGCCGATGACGACCACCCGGCTCATCGGTCGCGCTCCAGCGCTGTGACGAGCACGGATCGAGCGGCGAGGACGGCCTTGATCGGATCGGGAACGCGGACCCGGCGCCGGTAGAGGACGTCGACGGGAGTCGTCGACACCCGCCGAGTGAGCGCGGCGAACAACGCCAGGGCACTGCGAACCGCGGCGCGCGCGTCCTTGGGCAGCAGCGGGATCGCGGCGCGCGCGTCGGCCAGCTGCCCGAACACGGTCTCTACCCACGCGTCGCGATCAGCGTCGGTGAGACGCGCGCTCCCGCCGAGGTAACCGCGGTGCAGGCGGTCGGTGTCGTCCGCGAGGTCGCGCAGGAAGTTCACGTTCTGGAAAGCGGCGCCGAGCTGCCGTGCCCCGTGCCGCAGGATCTCCTGTTCCTCCCGTGTCCGCTCGGCGTCTCGGAGGAACACCTGCAGACACATGAGCCCGACGACCTCAGCGGAGCCGTAGACGTAGGCCGCATGGGCGTCGATGTCATACGCGGCGAAACCGGAGTCCGCGTCGATGTCCGCACGCATCGAGTCGAAGAACGGCTGGGTCAGGTCCTCGCCGATCGCGCACTCTCGCGCCGTGCGAGCGAACGCATGCAGGATCAGGTCGCTGCTGTAGCCGCTGCGCATCGACCGATGGGTCTCCGCGATGTACGAATCGAGGGCGGCTGATTGTGCCGTGACGTCAAGGCCGGCCTCCGCAGCCACACCGTCGACGATCTCGTCGGCGATGCGGACCATCGCGTAGATGTTGCGCACGTGCTGCCGATGGCGTTTCCCGAGCAGGCGGCTGGCGAGTCCGAACGACGTCGAGTACGTGCGGATGACATCGGTCGTGGCGATCTCCGCCGTGCGGTTGAAACGTCGGAGTGCGGTCTCATCGCGGTGGCCGGATGGGGTGGTGCTCATCGGCGGCGACTCCCGACTCGGGAAGCGAGGCTCCGAATGGCCTCTGCCGCCGTGGTGGGGACCAGGCCCGCGGATTCCGCGTCGAGAAGCGCGGCATCGGCGGCATCGAGATGCTCCTGCACCAAACCCTCGACGAAGGCCTCGGAGCCGCATGCGCGCAGTCGGTCGCGAGCAGCCGCGGCGTCCGCCGGGCTGAGGTCGGTCCGTCCGAAGTGCAGCTCGATCCCGTCCCATTCGCTCGTCATGCGCGCGTAAGCGATGATCGCCGTCTCCTTGCCCTCTCTCAGATCGGAGAAGGGGTCCTTGCCGTGCTCTTCGGGGTCGCCGAACACCGACAGCAGGTCGTCCTGCAGCTGATAGGCGAGTCCGAGGTTCCATCCGATCGCCGTGAGGTGCTCCTCGGCAGCGGTCGACGAACCCGCGAGCACCGCAGCGGCGCGCAGCGGCAGGACGAAGGAGTAGGTCGAGGTCTTGTACGCGCTCGTGGAGAGGATCGTCCGCAGATCGGGAGCGATGATGCCGTCGCTGAGTGCGACGTCGGTGTGCTCCCCCGCCACGGTCTCGAAGATCGTCTCTTCGAGCAGGCCGAGCAGGCGCTCGCGAGACTCTGCGGCGACCTCGGCGCGCGCGAAGCCCAGCACCGCCGACGACAGGAGCAGATCCCCGAGGAGGATCGCGCTCGAGCGCGCCCAGTGCAGGGAGGTCTCGGTCGGTCCTGCGGGGCGGGATGCCGCGAGCGCTCCGATCAGATTGGGTCTTCTGCGCCGCGTGAGGTCACCGTCGATCACGTCGTCGTGGAGGAGGAAGGCGTAGTGGAGAAGCTCGACGTGGGCGGCCACCTCGATCGCGGACTGCGTCTCGGCGATCGTCAGCGGCGCGGGTGCCAGCGCATGCGTGAGATCGAGGAGCAGGCGGGGACGGATCAGCTTTCCCCCGAGAGCGTGTTCCTCGGCGGCCCGCCACAGTGCGACGAACTCGCTCCCGTAACGCTCGGCCGCTGTGCTTCTCTCGGAGAACCGGTGGCGAAGTGCCTCCTCGATCCGGGTGCTCAGCGATTCCTCGGTGGTCGTCGCGCTCATCGGTCACACCTCGCCGCGTTGACGTAACAGGGGCAGCTGCTCGACCAACCACGGACTGAAGGCGAAGGGCGCATGCGCCACGGCCTCGATCAGCGGATCCACGTCGACCCACGTCCACTCGGACACCTCATCGGGATTCGCCGTGGGGTCGGCGTCGAGGACGGCGACGTGCACTGGACAGATCTCGTTCTCGACGATCCCGCTCGCATCGACGGCGCGGTACCGGTAGTCGGGGAGCGCGGTGCGGATGTCCGACACCTGGATGCCGAGTTCCCCGCGACCGTGGCGAAGCACCGCATCGACCATGGCCTCATCCGGTCGCGGGTGGCCGCAGAAGCTGTTGGTCCAGACACCCGGCCACGTCTTCTTCGTGAGCGCCCGGCGGGTGATCAGCAGGCGACCGTCACGGTCGAAGACGTAGCAGGAGAAGGCCAGGTGCAGGGGAGTGTCGCTGGTGTGGACTTCGCTCTTGGGGAGCGTTCCGACAGCCGTCCCGTCTTCGGCGAGGAGGGTCACGTCATCCACGGCATCTCCTTGGCCTCGAGCGTTCCCGATTTAGCTAACTTGGTGAGTAGTCAACTTAGCATGAAACTGTTGGTGTGTAACATGATCGCATGGACTCGGAGCCCGGCACCACCCCGAACGCGGGCGCGCAGGAGTCGTCCCCCGCGCCGGGAGCAGGGGTGAGTCCGACGGGCGAGGCGCCGGACGGGCTCATCCACACCGCGATCTACGACGTCGAGGCCAGCGACCCCCGCAGTGTCCTGATCGACCGCACAGGCGTGCCGCCCGAGGAGCTGAAGCAGATCGCGCAGGTCATGGAGTCGTTGGCAGGGCTGCGCGAAGCGGAGCAGACCCTCTCGCAGGCCTCGCGCCGGTACATGCGCCTGAACGAGACCGACATGCGCGCGTTGCACTATCTGATCGTGTGCGCGAATCGAAACCTCGTGGCCACTCCGGGGGGCATCGCCCACCACCTCGGCGTCTCCACCGCGGCGACCACGAAGCTTCTCGACCGCCTCGAGCAGGGAGGGCATATCGCCCGCGCTCCGCACCCGACCGACCGCAGGGCGTTGCAGATATCCATCACCCCGGAGACTCGGCATGCGGCGATGGAGACGGTGGGTCGGCAGCAGGCGAAGCGGTTCTATTCCGCCGCTCGCCTGACGCCGGCCGAAAGGGAAGTCGTGATCCGCTTCCTCACGGATATGACCGAGGAGATCACGCTTCGGGACGAGCCCTGGCTGCAGGAGGGCGCGTAACAATTACCCCGAAGGGGGTGAAGAACGTCTGGAATGACGTCAGTGCGCCGCGTTGTACGCGTCGACGACCTGCGCAGGAATGCGTCCACGCTCGGAGAGCTTGTGGCCATTGTCATTAGCCCATGCGCGGATCGCCGCGACCTCGGGGTTCCGCGCTGGACGCTTGCGTGCGGACGACGTGCGTGAGGCGTTCGAGGACGATCCCGCCTTGCGTCCGGCCGCCACGTAGGGCTCCAGCGCCTTGCGCAATTCATCGGCGTGCGCGGTGTTCAGGTCGATCTCATAAGCGGTGCCGTTGAGCGAGAAATGCACAGTCTCGCCTTCTCCGACCTCCAGAACGCTGCCATCGATGTCGTCGACCAGCTGGTGCACAATTCGTCTCGCCATGGGGGCGACTTTACTCCCCTGAGAGAAATGCGACAACTCGAAATGCTCGATCGCATTCATCTCGCAAAGGCCGTGCGATTATTCCATTCCCTTTGATCAGGGAAGAAGCCCGATTCGCCGGGCTCTCGCGACAGCGGCGTGGCGTGTCGACGCATCCAATTTGGACATCGCCGTCCCCAGATATGCCTTGATGGTGCCTTCTCGCAGACCGAGTTGCGACGCGATCTCCGCGTTGGTCGAACCGAGCGCAGCGCATGCGAGCACGTCGGTCTCGCGCGGAGAGAGGTGGATCGCGGGGATCGGCCCCGTGGCCGGCGCCGCACCGTCTCCGGCGAGGGTCAGCAGGCGCCGCTCGACGTGCGCGATCCTGGTGCGGAGATCTTCGTCCTCGACGGAGGCCGCGATGCTGCGGAGTTCCGCGAAGCTCTGCCGCAGTTCCTCGCGTTGCGCCGGGGCGACCACGTCTTCATTGAGGGCGGTCTCCTGGAGTCGCCGTTGCACCTCGTCGCGGATGCGCAGTTCATCGGCGACGGATCGGGCGACCTGCATGGCGGGGGCGGTGGTCACCCCGCCGACTCGCTCCTCGTCCCACCCGCCGGCGTAGAGCACCCCGCGGGAGCGTCCCTGGACGACGATGGGAAGAGCGAGGAGCGTACGCAGACCTTCTCCCAGCACGAAGACGTCGTAGTCGTGGGTGATCTGCTGGGACGACCCGTAGTCACTCGTCATGCGGGGGCGGAGCTCCATCATCGCGCGACCGCCGAGGCCGCGTTCCGGACGCACGCGAAGACCGTCCAGCGAACGCGTGCGAGCGCCGACGATGCTGGTGACGCTCACCACGCCTTCTTCGATGAGGCCGCCGAAAGCGACAGGGAAGCGTGTGCGCCGTGCAAGCTCCCGCACCGCGTTCGCGACGAGATCCGCCTCGGATTCGCGGGCGACGGGTGAGTTCACGACTACCTACTTTCGGGGGTGACGACGCAATGCCCCGTTTCGTAGCGTCGACCCTACCATTCGCGCGAGGTGGCTCGTGCGAGCACCGGACATGTGGCAAGGAGGCCCCATGAGCGACCAGACGAACACGGATCCGAACGGTGAGATCGACTACACAGCGGTCGAACGATCCCCGAGATTCCTGACCTTGAAACGCACGCAGAGATCGTTCATCTTCCCGATGGCGGCCTTCTTCCTTCTCTGGTACTTCGTCTACGTCCTTCTGGCCGCCTTCGCTCCGGATTTCATGGGACAGCGGGTGTGGGGTGACATCACGATCGGCCTCCTCTTCGGCCTCGGCCAGTTCGTTACCACCTTCGCGATCACGATGGCCTACGTCTCCTTCGCGAATCGCAAGCTCGATCCGCTCGCGGCGCAGATCCGCGAGGAACTCGAGGAAGCGCAGAGCGCGGCATGAGCGGCGTGCGCACGGCAGCACCCGCTGCCCTCGAGATCAATCCGGTCTTCAACATCTCGATCTTCCTGGCGTTCGTGGCGGTGACGCTGTTCATCGTGATCAGAGCGAGTCGCAACAACAAGACCGCGGCCGACTACTACGCCGCCGGCCGCTCGTTCACCGGTCCGCAGAACGGGTTCGCTATCGCGGGCGACTACCTGTCCGCCGCATCATTCCTCGGGATCTGCGGTGCGATCGCGATCAACGGGTACGACGGATTCCTCTACTCCATCGGCTTCCTCGTGGCGTGGCTCGTGGCCCTGCTCCTGGTCGCCGAGCTGATGCGGAACACCGGCAAGTTCACCATGGCGGACGTGCTCTCGTTCCGCCTGCAGCAGCGGCCTGTGCGGATGGCGGCCGCCATCACGACGCTCGCCGTGTGCTTCTTCTACCTGCTGGCGCAGATGGCGGGTGCCGGCGGTCTGGTGTCCCTGCTGCTCGGCATCGACGGTCGGGTCGGTCAGTCGGTCGTGATCGCGGTCGTCGGCATCCTCATGATCGTCTACGTGCTGATCGGCGGCATGAAGGGAACGACCTGGGTGCAGATCGTCAAGGCCTTCCTCCTCATCGGCGGTGCCCTCGGGATGACCGTGTGGGTGCTCGCGATCAACGGGTTCAGTCTGAACACGCTGCTCGAGGCCGCGGTGGCGAACTCGGACAAGGGCGACGCGATCCTGGCGCCCGGTCTGCAGTACGGAGCAAATCCGTGGGACTTCCTCTCTCTCGGTCTGGCGCTCGTGCTGGGCACTGCGGGATTGCCGCACGTCCTGATGCGCTTCTACACGGTTCCGACCGCCAAGGAGGCCCGTCGCTCGGTCGTCTGGGCCATCTGGCTCATCGGCGGGTTCTACCTGCTCACGCTCGTGCTCGGGTACGGTGCCGGCGCCCTGGTCGGAGCGGACGTGATAGCCGCGGCCCCGGGGGGTGTGAACTCCGCGGCCCCGCTGCTGGCTCTCCAACTCGGCGGACCGGTGCTGCTCGGCTTCATCTCGGCTGTGGCATTCGCGACGATCCTCGCGGTCGTCGCGGGACTCACGATCACCGCTGCCGCGTCGTTCGCGCACGACATCTACGCGAACGTCATCCAGAAGGGGCGCAAGGACTCGGAGGGCAAGCCGATCGAAGCCGACCCCAACGGAGAGGTGCGCGTCGCCCGACGTACGGTCATCGTGATCGGCATCCTGGCGATCGTCGGCGGGATCGGCGCGCAGGGGCAGAACATCGCGTTCCTGGTGGCGCTGGCTTTCGCCGTGGCCGCGTCGGCGAATCTGCCCACCATCCTGTACTCGCTGTTCTGGCGCCGATTCACCACTCGCGGGGCCGTGTGGAGCATGTACGGCGGGCTCGGGTCGGCGATTGTCCTCATCGTCCTCTCGCCGGTGTTCTCGGGAACCCCGACATCGATGATCCCGGGGATCGACATCGCCGTGTGGCCGCTGAACAACCCGGGCATCGTCTCGATCCCGTTGGGCTTCCTGCTCGGCTGGCTGGGCACGATCACCAGCAGCCGCAAGGAGTCTCCCCGGTTGGCCGCCGAGATGGAGGTGCGATCGCTCACCGGATTCGGCGCGGAGAAGGCCACGGAGCACTGAGCCTGAGCCCGAAGTCGTGGACCCGGCGGCCTACTCGCCGGGTCCACGACACCGCCTGCCGACGGCTCAGCTCGTCTCGAGGTCGAGCAGGAACTTCTTGCGCTCAGGGTGCGCGCCGTATTGGCCCGCGCTGCCGTCCGACCGCACGACGCGGTGCACCGGGACGATGATCGAGAACGGTGTGATGCGACACGCTGTGCCGACGGCGCGCGCGGCGCCGGGGTGTCCGGCGAGGACCGCGACCTCTCCGTAGCTCATCGTCTCGCCCCACTCGATGTCGCAGATCGTCCGCAGAGCGGTCAGAGCGAACCCGTCGACGAGTCGCCAGTCGAGGCGGATGTGCGCGTCGAAGCGCACCTGCTCGCCGTCGAAGTAGTCGGCGAGCAGATGGGCGAGCTCGTCGGCGGCACCGGGGTCGGGCTCCGGCACGGATCTCAGCTGGCGCGACACGCCTTCGAGCAGCCAGGGCACGCGCGGGTCTTCGGATTCGGAGAGATCGAACCGCACGATGCCCTCGTCGGAGAACACCGCGAGAGCATCGCCGAAGGGAGTCGGCGCGAAGTCGTAGCGGAAGGTCATGCCCCCATCCTGACCGCTGGACGGGACACCGCACGCCGCTGTTGCCGCTCCGGGTGGAGAACCTCGTCGGCGCGGACGCCGGGCAGGAGAAGTGGACGGTGCATCGCATCGCGGAAATTCGGCGGAAACCCGCCCGGGATACCCCGCGTCGGCATGTCGCGCGCCTAGGGTGTCATTGTGTGGCGACGTGAAGGAAAGTCTGCGGACGACACAGCGGTGGATCCTGCTGTGTCGATCAGCGACCTGCACGGGTCCACTGCCGGCATCGACATCGCGCACGCAGCGGAGTCGGAGCGCACGCGTCTGAGAGCGGAGGCCGCGGATCTCGGCGGCCCCTCGCCACTGGTGAGCTTCCGCGACAGCCCCGAGTCGGGTATCGACATCTCCAAGGCGCACCCCGGCAGCCTGCCGCAGTTCATCACCGGCAAGTCGACGCTGCTCTCGAACCTCTTCCGCGATGAGGTCGGTCTGCGCACAGCGAGACTCGCCGCGGAGCGCATCACAGCAAAGAACACCGAGCTGCGCACCGTCCGCGGCATCGAGGCCGTGCACCTCGCCGTCGGCGTCGCCCGGTGGCGCATCGGGGGAGCGGGGTTCGCCGCACCTGTGCTGTTGCGTCCGCTGGCGATCCGCCGCCACCACTCCGACTTCGAGCTGAAGCTGCAGGGCACCTTCGAGGTGAATCCCGAACTCGTGCGGATCGCCCGCGATCACTTCGGTCTCACGATCGACGCGACAGCTCTCGCAGCCCTCGCCTACGACGGCGGGATCTTCAAGCCGCAGCCGGTGATCGACAGCCTGCGCGCGATCACGCGATCGATCGACACCTTCTCGGTCGAGCCGCGCCTGGTCGTCTCGACGTTCGCCGACGTGTCCGGGGTGATGTCGCGCGACGGCGGCAGTCTCGACCATCAGGTGCTGAACGCCCTCGCCGGACACGTGGGCGACCGCGAGCGCGTGACCGCCCCACGGGCGATCCCGCACCACATCGGGCCGGACGACCGCGCTCCTGCGTCCGACAATCTCCTCCTCGACGCCGACGCCGAGCAGGAAGCTGTGCTCGCGCGCATCGCCGCGGGGCACTCCCTGACCGTCGCGACGCTTCCGGGGACCGGCGGCACGCAGACCGTGATCAACGCGCTCGGCGAACTCGTGCGCGGAGGCAAGCGCGTCCTCGTCGTGTCCGCGCGTCGCTCGACCCTCGACGGCGTCCGCCATCGTCTCGCCGGCATCGGACTGGACAGCCTCGCGGTCTCGCCGGCGAACGTGCGGCGCGATCTGGTCAGGGCCATCGGGCGCAACGAGAAGGCCACGGCGCCGAAGGTCGGCGAAGTCGACGATGCCCTCGTGCGTCTGCGGACCGTCCTGCGCGACTACCGTCAGGCGCTCAGCGCGCCGATCGCCGGGTTGGGCGCCTCGGTCCTCGACGCCACCCGCCAGCTGACGCGCTTGGCGTCGCTCCCTGTTCCACCGTCGACCACCGCGCGTCTCGGACCCGATGCGCTTCGTCGCCTCGCCGCCGACCGCAGCGAGGCTGCCGAGGCCCTCGCACAGGCCGCCCGTCTCGGCGAATTCCGCTTCGGCCCGAACGACTCGCCCTGGTACGGGGTCACCTTCTCCAGCACCGAAGCCGCACGAGCGGCGCACGAGCTCGCCGGGCGACTGCACTCGCAGAGCGTGCCCACCCTGCTCGAGCGCGGATACGAGCTGATCGCGCAGACGCACATGCGTCCGTTCGCGACCATCGACGAGCTCGGCGAGTACCTGCGGCTGCTGCAGGGGATCCGCGATTCGCTCGACCGATTCAGCCCCACGGTCTTCGAACGTCCTCTGGGTGAGCTCATCCAGGCGCACGGTTCGCGCCGCGACGCTCCCGGCCTGTCCGGGGCGAACAGGCGGAGGCTCCGTCGGCTCGCCAAGGAGTATGTCCGCCCTGGAGTGCATGTCACCGAGATGCATGAGGCTCTCCTGCGGATCCAGGCGCAGCGCACCCAATGGCAGCGCTTCGTCGACGCCGGCGTCGCGCCGGAGATCCCGCTCGGTCTCGCCGACGTCCACGCGGCCTGGCAGCGTGTGGAAGCCGAGCTCGCCGAACTCGACACCGCCCTCGGACGCCGTGAGCCGTTGGCATCGCTGCCCGTGGCCCGGCTCGTTCGCACCCTCGCCGGCCTCGCTGCCAAATCCGACGTCTTCGAGAACCTGGTCGAGCGCGCCCAGCTGCGTGACCGACTCGCCCTCCTCGGGTTGGAGCCGCTTCTCACCGAGCTCTCCGTCCGCCACGTCTCGGAGTCCCAGGTGGGGGAGGAGCTCGAGTTCGCCTGGTGGCAGTCCCTCCTCGAGCGCGCCCTGCAGGACAACCGCGCCCTCCTCGGAGCGAACACCGCGGTCGTCGATCGGCTCGAGCGCGATTTCCGCCTGGTCGATGAGGCGCATGCCGCTATGGCCGGACCGCTGCTCGCATGGCAGCTGGCCAATCAGTGGCGCATCGCGATCGTCGACGAGCCCCAGCAGTCGCAGCACCTGCGTCAGGCGCTGACGCAATCCGCGACGAGCACCGCGCAGGTGGTCAGCGCTGCGCCCACCCTTGTCGACGTGCTCGCGCCGGCCTGGATCTCCTCGCCGTACCTGGTGCCCGAGATCCCCGACTCGGTCGAGTTCGACACCGTGATCCTCGTCGATGCCGCAGCGATCAACCTCGCAGAAGCGGCCCCGGCGATCCGTCGTGCGCGCCAGATCGTCGCGTTCGGCGATCCGGTCACGCAGCGCCCCACCCCGTTCCGCATCGCGGTCGATCCGGAGGAGTCGTGGGAGCCCGAGGTGCCCTTCGACGACGTCTCGGCCTTCGAGCGGCTGTCCGAGCTCCTGCCCGTGCTGACCCTCACCCGCAGCTACCGGGCGGGTGGCGAGGACCTCGCGGAGCTCATCAACGATGCCTTCTACGGAGGCGAGATCGTCTCCCTTCCCTGGGCGGGCTCGTACCTCGGTCGTGGCAGTCTGACGGTCGACTACGTCGAGGGCGGTACGGGAACGCCCGATCCGATCTCGGGCGCGGTCGAGAGCCCGGATGCCGAGGTCGCCAGGGTCGTGACCCTCGTGGTCGAGCACGCGGTGCACCGCCCGTCGGAATCCCTCATGGTGGTCACCGCGAGCGCCCGCCACGCCGAGCGCGTGCGCGCCGCCGTCACTTCGGCGTTCGCCGGCCGATCCGATGTCGCGGACTTCGTCGGCCGAGACACGGTCGAACCGTTCGCGGTGCTGACGCTCGAGGAGTCGGTCGCCGAGAGCCGCGATCGTGTGATCTTCTCGCTCGGCTTCGGCCTCACCAAGCACGGCCGCGTCCTGAGCGACTTCGGCGACCTCTCCACACCGGACGGCGAGCGACTGCTCACGGTCGGGATGACGCGAGCGCGCCGTTCGATGGTCCTCGTCTCGTCGATCCGTCCCTCCTCGTTCGACGATGGGCGCCTGGAGCATGGGGCGGCGACCTTGATGTCGATCCTCGGCGGCCTGGCCGCCCGGAGCCGGGATGCGCGGCTGGAGGATCTCGCCGACCCGCTGACCCTGGCGCTTGCCCGCGAACTGCGGCGCCTCGGCGCCTCGGTGGACGTCGACTACCGCGGACTGCTCCCGCTGGTCGCGCAGCACGGCGGCAAGGCCGTCGTGATCGAGTCGGATCCCGAGACGCGAGGCGAGTCCCTGCGCGAGACCCTGCGTCTGCGCCCGCACGTGCTGCGCCGCCTGGGCTGGCACTACGTGCGCGTGCACGCGTTCGACCTCTACAGCGACCCCGTGACCGTGGCGACCCGGATCGCCGCAGTGCTCGGCATCTCGGATTCCGCCCCGCGCGCGGAGAACGATACGCAGCCGATCGACACGCTCGACACCCAGAATGACTGAGCACCCGGGGCCCGCGGGCCCGCGCCAGCACGTGGAACGCATCGCCGGATCTCGTCGTGCGCGTCTCACTCCGGTGCCGGGGAGCGACCCGGAACCGGAATCGGGGCCAGCGGAGACGCCGCCGGCGCGGAACCGGCCGAAGGGTGCTAAGGGGCCGAACGACGACCAGCTGCTCCAGGACGTCCCGCCGCACTACTGACTGTGCGGCTCCTACCTCAGCCGGGAACGGAGAGACGCACGGTCCCTCCGAAGAGGGACCGTGCGTCTCGAGTGGTTCCAGCCGGTCAGGCTCCGCGCTGTGCCTTGAGCAGATCGCGGATCTCGACGAGCAGCTCGGACTCGGTCGCCGCGGCCGGCTCCTCCTCCGGCTCCTCCGCGGGCGTGCCCTTGCGGGCCTCGACATGAGCTTTGAACGTGTTCATCGGCAGCACGAACACGAAGTACACGACGACGGCGACGGCGAGGAAGCTGATGATCGCCGAGATCAGGTCGCCGATCGGGAAGGTCACCGTCTCGCCGTAGATGTTCGGAACCTGGATCCCGAACTTTCCGGCGGCGTCCGCCTTGAGGAAGAGCGCGATGAGCGGGTTGATGATGCTGTTGACGACGGCCGTGACGATCGCGGTGAACGCCGTGCCGATGACGACCGCGACGGCCAGATCGATGACGTTGCCCCGGAGCAGGAAGTCCTTGAAACCTTTGAGCATGGGATCCCCCAACAGATCGATACCTCAGGAAGAGGCCGGAGTCGACGCAGCCGCCGGTTTGGCGCTCGTCGTCGATTCCGTCTTCGATGATGCCGAACCATCCTTCGATCCACCGGATTTGGCGCGCGAGTCCGTGCGATAGAAACCGGAGCCGTTGAAGGTCACACCGATCGAGCCGTACTGCTTGCGCAGCGCGCCACCGCACTCGGGGCACACGGTGAGAGCGTCGTCGGCGAAGCTCTGCACGGCGTCGAAGGTGTGACCGCACGCGGTGCAGGCATAGGCGTAGGTGGGCATGGGGGTCCTTGGGATCAGCGTCGCCGAGGCGACAGGGTGAGGGTCTGCGACGGGGTCACGACGCCGTTCACCGGCTGGTCGTGAACCTCTCGCGGAAGTTCGTCGAGTACCTCGGAATCATAGATGACCGCGTAGACGGGAGGGCACTTCTCCATCGAGCCGATCGTCTTGTCGAAGTACCCGCGACCCCAGCCCATGCGCATGCCGGAACGGTCGACCGCCGCGGCAGGGACGATCATCAGGTCGACGTCGTTCACGGCGATGGGGCCCAGCACCTCGCCCGTGGGCTCCGGCAGGCCGAAGAGGCCCTCGGCGACCTCGTCATCGTCCGTGGCGACAGCCCAGTCCAGCAGTCCGTCGGCGCGGGTGACGGGGAGGAGCACGCGGATGCCGCGGCGCACGGCCCTGGTCACGAAGTCACGGGTGCCCGGCTCCGTCGTGGTGGAGAGGAAGCAGGAGATGGATCGGACGCCCAGTTCGTCGACGAGGGCATCGAGGCGTTCGCCGATGGCCGTGGCCGCCGTCTCGCGTTGTGTGTCGGAGAGGAGCTGGCGTCGTTCGCGGAGCTCGGCGCGGAGTGCGCGCTTGGCGTGTTCGACGTCGTTCGACATGGCTCCGAGTCTACGTCGACGCTCACCACTAGGCTGAGAGGATGGGCAACCACAAGATCAAAGCAGTCATCCCCGCCGCCGGACTGGGGACACGATTCCTGCCCGCCACGAAGGCGATGCCGAAGGAGATGCTCCCGGTCGTCGACAAGCCGGCCATCCAGTACGTCGTCGAAGAGGCGGCTGACGCCGGGATCGACGACATCCTCGTCATCATCGGGCGCAACAAGAACGCGATCTCCAACCACTTCGACTCGGTCCCCGAGCTCGAGGTGAAGCTCATGGAGAAGGGCGACACCGGTCGCCTCGAGCGCGTGATGAAGTCGAGCGACCTCGCCGACATCCACTTCGTCCGTCAGGGGGAGCCGAAGGGTCTGGGACATGCAGTGCTGCGTGCGCGCACCCATGTCGGCGACAGTTCTTTCGCCGTGCTGCTCGGTGACGACCTGATCGACGAGCGCGATCCGCTGCTCACCGAGATGATCGCCGAGCACGAGCGCACCGGCGCCGCGGTGATCGCGCTGATGGAGGTCGATCCCGCGAACATCCACATGTACGGCGCCGCTGCGGTCGAACCCCTCGAAGGGTCGGATGCGGTTCGGGTCACCGGTCTCGTCGAGAAGCCGGCACAGGAGGACGCCCCCTCGAACCTTGCGGTCATCGGACGCTACGTCCTCCCGGCCTCGGTCTTCGAGATCCTCGAGCACACCGAGCCGGGCAAGGGGGGCGAGATCCAGCTCACGGACGCACTGCAGGTGATGGCGGCCGACCCTGACGGCCCCGGCGTCGTCGGCGTCGTCTTCGGTGGTCGCCGCTACGACACGGGCGACCGCGTCGACTACATCAAGGCGATCGTCCAGCTCGCGGCAGACCGCGACGACCTCGGTTCGGAGCTGCGCCCCTGGCTCAAGGAGTTCGCGGAACGCCTCTAGGCGGCTTCGCGGGCGTCGGTGCGGCATGGATCTGGCGACGGGGATGCGACACGGCCCGATAGAGCTGCGGCTCGTCCGAACGAAGGATGCGCGGCCTCTGCAGCATGAGCTGCTCGCCAACAGGTCATGGCTTCAGCCGTGGGAGGCGACTGTCCCGTACGGATCGGTGTCCTTCGATATGAGGCTCAGCATCCGTCGCCTGCTCCAGCAGTACCGTGACGGCTCCGGCTACCCCTTCGTCATGGAGTACGACGGGGAGATCGCGGGGCAGCTCAACGTATGGGGAGTCTCTCGGGGCTCGCTGTGCTCTGCCACGATCGGGTACTGGGTGAGCGAGCGGTTCGCGGGTCGCGGGATCACCCCGACCGCGGTCGCGATGGCCACCGATGCGTGCTTCACCGAGTACGGCCTGCACCGCATGGAGATCTGCATCCGTCCGGAGAACGCCGCGAGCCTGCGCATCGTCCAGAAGCTCGGGTTCCGGTACGAGGGATTGCGGCGGCGCTACATCCACATCGACGGGGACTGGCGCGACCACTACGCATTCGCCCTGACCACGGAAGACGTGCCGCAGGGTGTGCTGGCGCGGTGGCTCAGCGGCCAGGTGCCTCCCGACGCCGCGACGGTGCCGCCGGCCGACCGCATATCGTCCTGAAACACCCGTCCGGACAGCGGATCCGGACGAACACGCCGCGACACGCGCCCGTCTGCACGGCGCTGCCCGCTCCCAGCCCTTAGCGTTGTCGGTATGGACGGGCCGGTGCTGAGCGGAGGAGTGATCGTGCTCGTCGCCGTGCTCTTGTGGATGCTCTATCTGCTGCCGTCGTGGCGAGGCCGGTTCCAGTACAACGCCGCCGAACGCAACGCCGTGCGACTGAACCAGGCGCTGCGCGTGCTCGCCGAGACGAGCGAGACGCCGGGGGAGGTCCGCGTCGAGCTGAACGCCCGCACCGCGCTCGCTCAGCAGAAGCTGGCGAAGAGGGTGCAGTCGGAGCGGGAGGCCGCCGCGCTCGAGGCTCTGCGGCAGGAACTCGCGGCCACCAGGGCCGACCCTGTGATCCGTCGGGCGCGCGCGCGCAGACGTGTGCGTATCCTCGCGACCAGCAGCCTGCTGGTCGGGCTCATCGTCGCCGGGCTGGGCGTGTGGCAGCTGCTGGCTGCCGGCGGATCTGCTCTGATCTGGGTCGGTGGTGCGGTGGTCGTCGTCGCCGGTGTCGCTCTGCAGCGCATGGCCGCGGTCGCGAACCGTGCCGCGCGCGCCGCCCACGTCGTGGCCACCCCTGTTGCTCCGCGTGTGACCCCCGAGCTTCACGACCAGGGCCGAGCGACGTGGACGCCGCGTCCGCTGCCCGAGCCGATGGCATCCGTGGCGGGGTCCCGCGCGCAGGTCGCGCAGGCTCAGCTGGACGCCCAGGAGGCGCGCCGCAAGGCCGCGCGAGTCGCCGCACTGCGCGAGCGGGCGGAGCAGATGGCACCGGAGCCGCCGGTGGCCCTGCCGGCCGCGTCGTCGCCGTACGCGCGGATGGGGTTCGTCGACGACGCCGAGATCGAGGCCCACGTGCGCGAACTGCTCTCCCGTCGAGCCGCAGGATGACGGTCTGCGACGCGAGCGGCCCTCTCGTCGTGATAGCGTAGAACCTGTTCACGGGCCTATGGCGCAGTTGGTAGCGCGCCTCGTTCGCATCGAGGAGGTCAGGGGTTCGAATCCCCTTAGGTCCACCGTGAAGACGGCCGATGGGACATGAGAGATCATGTCCCATCGGCCGTTCTGGTTCCTCGGCCGCTCGTGCTGGAGGTCGAGACCGGGTCTGTGAGTGAGCGCCCTCGCCGCACGGGGGTTGGGGCTGGTCAGCCCCGGCTCGCCTCGAGCAGTAGCCGGAGCCGCTCCTCGGGGCTGCCGACGATCGTGACCACGTGCGGGACGGAGCCTGCGCGCTCGAGGTCATCGACGAGTCCCACCAGCGCTTCGTCCATCGCGACGCGCAGAGCCGGGTCCTCGTCGCCCGTGACGTGGATCGGCCGGCTCCCGTCCAGGGGCACGATCGCGACGAGGTCGATCGCGGCCATCGACGCCTCCACGATCTCTGCGGCGCGGGCGAGGAGCGCGCCGTCACTGCGGCCCAGCTCCTCCAGAGCGGTCAGGTAGGCGAGGAAGTCGAGTGGCCCCCGCTCGCAGATCACCGCGGAAGCGGCGGCCGACTCCCGGAGCCGCGCCGCGGTGACGCGCAGCTGCACGGCGAAGCTGTGCTCGCTCGCGGGATCGTCGAGATCGAGGTCCTCGAAGGGGTCGGGCAGTACGACGTACTCGGGGCGGACCGCACGGAAGTCGGAGATCAGCGTGCTCTTGCCGCTGGCGTGCGTCCCCGACACCACGATCCTCATGTGCGTGCGGCGAGTCCGGCGAGCAGCTCCAGCACGCACAGAGCCGCCAGGCGGACGGTGCGGGCATCGTCGGCGTCGGCGGTGGCGTCGACTTCGGCCAGGTCGGCGCTCGCGACACGTCGATCCGTCGCGACGGCCCTGCTGAGGGCGCGCAGCTCCCACGCCTGCAGACCGCCGGGCACGCTCGCCGGGCAGCCCGGCGCGACCGACCGGTCGCAGACGTCGACGTCGATGTCGAGGTGGATGCGCGCATCGGCTCCGGAACCGGCGACCTCCACGGCCTCCGCGACGACATCGTCGATTCCGCGGCGGCGGAGCTCGTCGAGGGGGATGACACGGATGCCCCACTCGGCTGCGCGTCGGGCGTAGGCGGCGGAGTTCGCGAAGTCGGCGATGCCGATCTGCACGACCTTGGTCGGGTCGATGCGCGTGGTATCCAGCGGCGACGTGGCGGGGACATCTTCCACGAGGCGCCGCACGGGAGTGCCGTTCGAGATGCCGTCGCGCAGGTCGAAGTGGGCGTCGAACGTGATCAGTCCCGTCGCTTCGGCACCGAGCGCCACGGGATAGGTGAGCGAGTTGTCGCCGCCGAGGGCGATCACGAGTTTCGAAGGGGCGGCGAGCTCGCGCACGCGGGAGATGACCCTGGCCTCACCGGCGGAGCCGTCAGGATCGGCGATGTCGCCGGCGTCGGCGATGCGCAGCACCTCGTCGAGCTCGATCACCGGCGGTCCCATCAGCGCGGTGCCGTAGCGGGGGAGAGCCGCGCGGATCGCCGTGGGCGTCGCGTGCGCACCGGTCGGGGAGAGCGAGGTGCGCCAGGTCGGCACCCCGACGAGCACGGCGTCGGCGGTGCCGTCGAAGGCAGGCCAGGACCCGGCTCGGGGCCAGAGGGGATCGTGGCTCAGCGGTCGGGAGGACGAGGGCATGGTCAGACTCCGGGGATCAGGGCGTGCGCGATGGAGAAGATGACGAGACCGGCCAGGGCGCCGACGAACGTGCCGTTCAAACGGATGTACTGCAGGTCGCGGCCGACCATGAGCTCGATCTTCTCCGTCGTCTCCGCCGGGTCCCAGCGTTCGACGGTGTCGGTGATGATCGAGGCGATGTCGTGCCGGTAACGGTCGACGAGGAAGACCGCGGCGTCCGATACCCACGTGTCGACGCGGTTCTGCAGCGCGGCGTCGGTCGTGAGGCGCTCCCCGACCTCCTGCAGGGCCTGCACGGCGCGGCGTCGGAGGCCGCTCTCGGGATCGGCGAGGGCAGCGAGCAAGCCGTTCTTCGCGGTGTTCCACGCCTCAGCGGCCAGAGCGCCGACGCGGGGGCTGTCGAACAGCGACGCCTTGGCGTTCTCGAGCTTCGCCCGCGTCGCCGGGTCGTTCTGCAGGCTGTCGGCCAGACGTGCTAGATAGCCGTCGACCGCGAGGCGTGCCGGGTGGTGGGGGTCGGCCTGCACGGCGTGCACGAACTTGACCGCCTCGTGATACACCGTGTCGTCCACGAAGCGGTGAGCCAGCTTCGGCACCCACCCCGGAAGGCGCCGGGAGACCAGACCGCTGAACGATTCGGCGTTCGCGTCGAGCCAGCGCGAGATGCTGTCGGCGGCGAGGTCGACAGCGCCGTGATGGGCATCGGCCTCGACGATCTTCTCGAGCCACGCTCCGGCGGGCGGACCCCACTCGGGATCGACCAGATGCTCGCGGGCGAGGTCCGTGATCAGGTCTCGCACGTCGTCGTCGCTCAGTGCGTTGAGTACGGCCGTGGCGATCGTCGCACCCTCGGCGCCGACCCGCTCCGCATGCGGGGCCTCGCGCAGCCAGTCGCCTGCGCGCAGAGCGATCTTCGTGGTCGACAGCTTGGTGCGCACCACGTCGGCGGCGAGGAAGTTCGTCTCCACGAACTCGCCGAGCGAGCGGCCGATCTCGTCCTTGCGGTTCGGGATGATCGCGGTGTGCGGGATGGGGAGCCCGAGCGGGCGTCGGAAGAGCGCGGTCACCGCGAACCAGTCCGCGAGCGCACCCACCATGCCGCCTTCGGCCGCCGCGCGCACATAGGCGAGTCCCTCGATGCGCTGCTGGAACGCGAAGGCGAACACGAACACGACGGCCATGAACACCAGGGCGCCGAGGGCGACGGCCTTCATGCGTCGGAGCGCGCGGAGGCGCTCCTGGTCGGCGGGCGAGAGCTGCGTCATCGGTGTTCGCGGCATGACGTCATCCTTTCACGCCACCGCACCGGCGGCCCTGTGCGCGGAGCGTGCGCTGTCTCGGCGCACAGACAGCCGGATACCCCCTGGGGGGAGTACCCTCGAGGGGTGATCGAAGACATCAAGAAACGTGCGCTGCACCGCACCAGCATCCTCGAAGGACAGATGCGCGGCGTCGCGCGGATGATCGAGAACGAGGACTACTGCATGGACATCATCACGCAGTCCCGCGCCATCCAGCGCTCCCTGGAGTCACTCAACCGCCTGCTGCTGGAGAACCACCTGCAGACGCACGTCACCCACATGTTCGAGGAGGGCGGCGAGGAGCGGGAGAAGGCCGTCGTCGAGCTGCTCAAGGCCTTCGACTTCGACCGCAAGTAGGGTCCAGGGCCGGCGCGACACAGCGCCCCGACGGAGTCGTCGAGGCGCTGCGCGGTGAGTCACCTGCCGCTGTCGTCGAACACCTCGCCCTCCATGGCGTCGTAACCCTCGGCCTGCGGGTCGCCGTGGGAGCCGCCGGAGATCGCGTACTCCTCTTCGGGCGACAGCACCAGACGGTGGCGGAAGAAGAGCCCGAATCCGAGCAGGATCACGACGTAGACGATGGCGATCGCCACGATGGCGGGGCCGAACGTCGGATTCAGCAGGAACCCGACGAAGATCAGCGCGGCGATCACGAGCGCGACAGCTGCGCCGGGGATCCCCCACGGGCTCCGGTACGGCCGCGCGACGTCCGGGTACTTCCTGCGGAGGATCATGAACGACACCAGCTGGAGTCCGTAGGCGAGCACCGCGCCCCAGACCGCGATGTTCAGCACGATCGCGCCTGCCACCGACCCGGCGCCTTCGGCGTCGACGGCCGCGAGCACGTCGAGCACGATGAGGGCGACGAAACCGATCGCCGCACCGACGACGAGCGCCACCCACGGCGTCTGCCGCTTGCCGGTGAGGGAGAGGAAGCGAGGGTAGTAGCCTGCGCGGGAGAGCGAGTACATGTTGCGGCCGTAGGCGAACATGATGCCCTGCAGGGAGGCGAGCAGCCCGATCAGGGCGAAGAGCGCGAGCACCGCGGCGAGTTGGTCGCCCACGATGGCGCGGAAGCCGTCGAGCAGCGGCTCGCCCGCGGTACCGGTGGCCTCGGCGCCGATCACGCCGGTGTTCAGGAAGAGGACGAGCAGACCCGTGACGATGAGGGTGCCGCGCGCCCAGAAGCCGGCCTTGGGGATGTCGCGGGTCGGGTTGTGCGACTCCTCGGCGGCCAGGGGCAGCTCTTCGATGCCGAGGAAGAACCACATCGCGAACGGGAGCGCGAACAGGATCGGCAGCACGCCGTGCGGCAGGAACTCCGTCTGGCCGGGGTCGGGGGCGATGTCCCACAGCGCGTCCCAGCTGAAGGCGCCGGAGAAGATCGCCATCAGGGAGAACACCAGGATGATGCCGATCGAGATGATCGAGACGACGATCGCGAATCGGAACGAGATCGCGGCCCCCGCGGAGTTCAGCGCGATGAACACGATGTAGAGGATGAGGTACCAGAGCCACCCCGGCAGCTGGATTCCCAGCAGCTCGCTCGTGATGCCGTTCGCATACGACGCCGAGAAGTAGACGATCACCGCCGTGGTCGCGACGTACTCGATCGTCTCCGCTGCGCCCGTGACCAAGCCGCCCCACGGTCCAATCGCCGATCGCGCGAAGGAGTAGGCGCCCCCGGTGTGGGGCATCATCGCGGCCATCTCGCCGATCGCGAAGATCATGCCGTAGTACATGAGCACGAGGATCACGAAGGCGATCAGCATTCCGCCGAAGCCCGCGAAGTCGATGCCGAAGTTCCAGCCGGAGAAGTCTCCGGAGATGACGGCGGCGACCGCGAGACCCCACAGGCCCCAGACACCGGCAGACCTCTTCAGGGTGCGTTTCTCGAAGTATTCGTTCCCGGCGCGTGTATAGGTCGCCCCAGCGACCTTGCGGGATTCACTGCTCTGCTCAGACATCCGCTCTCCGTTCGCAAGCACACACAGGCGCCGGGTGCACCTTGCGGATGATTGTGACAGCCAATGGTGGTTTCGTCTACCTTTAAACGTCCTGGTGATCTACTCTGATGGCGAAGCCGGTCGGCCGATCGCTTCACCACGACGACGGGAGCGAGACGATGGCGGGAAACCTGAGCATCGAGCAACTGGATGCCGGCATCGCCGCCGGCGAGATCGACACGGTGATCGTGGCCTTCGCGGATGCGCAGGGGCGGCTGGTCGGCAAGCGGGTGTCCGCACGACTGTTCCAGGAGGACATCGTGCATCACGGTGCCGAGGCGTGCGACTACCTGCTGTCGGTCGATGTGGACATGAACACGGTCGACGGCTACGCGATGTCGGGGTGGGATCGCGGCTACGGCGACATGGTGCTGCGGCCCGACGTCGCGACGCTGCGCCGGATCCCCTGGCTGGCGGGGACGGCGCTGGTGATCGCGGACCTGGTGTGGGGAAACGGGGAGCCGGTGAGCCCGTCGCCGCGGGCGATCCTCGACCGTCAGCGCGATCGACTGGCCGAACGCGGCTGGACCGCGTTCTCGGGCACCGAGCTCGAGTTCATCGTCTTCGACAACACCTACCGCGACGCCTGGGCCCGCAAGTACGAGGGACTGACGCCGTCGACCGACTACAACGTCGACTACAACCTGCTCGCCTCCACCCGCCTCGAGCCGCTGCTGCGCGACATCCGCAACAGCATGGACGGCGCGGGCCTCTACTGCGAGGGCGTGAAGGGGGAGTGCAACCTGGGGCAGCAGGAGATCGCCTTCCGCTATGCCGAGGTGCGCGAGACCGCTGACCAGCATGCGCTCTACAAGAACGGCGCGAAGGAGATCGCGGAGCAGCACGGCCAGGCGCTCACCTTCATGGCGAAGTTCAATGAGCGCGAGGGCAACAGCTGCCATATCCACCTCTCGCTCCGCGCCGACGACGGCACTCCGGTCATGGCCGGAGACGGCGAGCACGGATTCAGTCCGATCATGGGGCACTGGATCGCCGGCATCCTCGCCACGCTCCGGGAGTTCACCCTGCTCTATGCGCCCAACATCAACTCGTACAAGCGGTTCGCGAAGGGCAGCTTCGCCCCGACCGGAGTGGCCTGGGGCATCGACAACCGCACCTGTGCGCTGCGCGTGATCGGGGCGGGGGCCGGGCTCAGGGTCGAGAACCGAGTGCCGGGCGGCGACGTGAACCCCTACCTCGGGATCTCGGCCATCATCGCCGGCGGTCTGTACGGCATCGAGAACGAACTGCCCCTGCCCGACCGCTTCACCGGCAACGCGTACGAGGCCGGCGTCGAACACCTTCCCACCACGCTGCGCGAAGCGGCACAGCTGTTCAGCGAGTCGGCCATCGCGCGCGAAGCGTTCGGCGACGACGTTGTGGAGCACTACCTGAACCAGGCGCGCATCGAGGTCGAGGCCTACGACGCCGCCGTCACCGACTGGGAGCGGATCCGTGGTTTCGAGCGGCTCTGACCCGGCACCGTTGATCGGGGTCACGACCTACCTCGAGCGGGCGCAGCAGGGGGTGTGGGATGTGCGGGCCGCGTTCCTGCCCGAGCAGTACCTGACCGGAGTGACGGCATCGGGCGGAATCGCACTGCTCCTGCCGCCACAGGACCCGGAGTCGGCGGATGCAGCCATCGCCGGGCTGGACGGACTGATCCTCTCCGGAGGGGCCGACGTCGCTCCCGAGCTCTACGGCGAGGAGCGGCATCCGCTCACGGATCCGGCCCGGGTCGACCGCGACGCGTGGGAGCTGGCGCTGTTCAGAGCGGCCGAGCGGCGCCGCATACCGGTGCTCGCGATCTGCCGCGGGCTGCAGCTCGTCAACGTGGCGCGCGGAGGCACTCTGCACCAGCACCTGCCCGAGTCGCTCGGCACCGAGCGCTACCGCCTGGGCGGAGGCGTGTTCGCCGAGAACGACATCGAGGTCTCGGGCGACACGGCGCTCGCCGGCGTCCTCGGTGCCGGCGACGTACGCGTTCACAGCTATCACCATCAGGGCATCGATCGGCTCGGGGAGGGGCTGGTCGCCGCTGCGCACTCCGCCGACGGACTCGTGCAGGCGTTCGTCGACACCGCAGATGGTCACGTCGTCGGCATTCAGTGGCATCCGGAGGAGAACGCCGAAGACCGACGTCTCTTCGAAGATCTCGTCTCGCAGGCTCGCGCGTTCGCCGCCGGGCGGAAGGAGGACGCCCGATGAGCGCGTTCACAGTCATCAACCCGTCCACCGGCGCCGCGATCCGCGAGGTCCCCAGAGCCGGCATCGGAGAGACGGATGCCGCGATCGCTCGTGCCGTCGCGGCGCAGCGTCGATGGGCGGCCCTGGCCCCGGTGGCACGTGCGGATGCCCTCCGGTCGTTCGCCCGCGCGGTGGACGGCGCCGTCGAAGAGCTGGCGCAGCTGGAGGTGCTCAACTCCGGGCATCCGATCGGCTCGGCCCGCTGGGAGGCCGGTCACGTCGCCCAGGTGCTCAACTACTACTCCGCCGACCCGGAGCGCCTGTCCGGGCGACAGATCCCGGTGGCCGGCGGGCTCGATGTCACGTTCCACGACCCCTACGGCGTGGTCGGCGTGATCGTTCCGTGGAACTTCCCGATGACGATCGCCTCGTGGGCGTTCGCACCGGCGCTCGCCGCGGGCAACGCCGTGGTGCTGAAGCCCGCCGAGCTGACACCTCTCACCGCCATCCGCCTCGGCGAGCTCGCGCGCGAAGCAGGACTACCGGAGGGGCTGTTCGAGGTCGTCACCGGGTCGGGCTCGGTCGTCGGGCAGCGTCTCGTGGAACACCCGGACGTGCGCAAGGTCGTCTTCACCGGCTCGACAGAGGTGGGCGTCGAAGTCGCGGCGGGCTGCGCGCGAGCCCTCAAGCCCGTCACGCTCGAACTCGGGGGCAAGAGCGCGAACATCGTCTTCGAGGACGCGGATCTCGAACGCGCGGCGGCCGGAGTTCCCGGATCCGTGTTCGACAACGCCGGCCAGGACTGCTGTGCGCGCAGCCGCCTGCTCGTGCAGCGCTCGGTCTACGACCGGTTCCTCGAACTGCTCGAACCGGCCGTCGCCGCCTGGCGTGTGGGCGACCCCGCCCGCGATGACACCGACATGGGGCCGCTCATCTCGGCGGGACACCGCGATACCGTGGCGTCGTTCCTCGACGGTGCAGACATCGCCTTCCGCGGCAGTGCCCCCGAGGGGGACGGGTTCTGGTTCGCGCCGACCGTGGTGCTCGCCGACCCCGCCGACCGCATCGCGCAGCAGGAGGTGTTCGGGCCCGTCGTCGCGGTGATGCCGTTCGAGGACGAGGCCGATGCCATCCGTCTGGCCAACGACACGGCGTACGGTCTCGCGGGCTCCGTCTGGACCGAGAGCCTGGGACGCGGTGTCCGCGTGGCCCGGGGTGTGCGCAGCGGCGTGCTGTCCGTGAACTCGCACTCCTCGGTGCGGTACTCCACGCCGTTCGGCGGCATGAAGGCGTCGGGCCTGGGGCGCGAACTCGGCCCCGACGCCGCCGAGCACTTCACCGAGACCAAGAACGTCTTCTTCGCGACCGATGAACACTGATCGCGTCGTCCTTTCACCCATCCGGAACGGAGAACCCACATGAGCATCGATCTGACCCAGCGTCTCAAGGACCGCGTCGCCATCATCACCGGCGGCGCGAGCGGCATCGGGTTCGCCACCGCCCAGCGCTTCGCAGCGGAGGGGGCCCTCGTCGTGATCGCCGACGTCGATCCGACGACAGGAGAGGCGGCGGCCGCCGAGGTGGGCGGCGTGTTCCGCCCGGTCGACGTCGCAGACGAGGCCAAGGTGAACGCGCTGTTCGACGGTGTCGCGGCGGAGTTCGGGCGGATCGACATCGCCTTCAACAACGCGGGCATCTCGCCGGCCGATGACGACTCCATCGAGACGACGGAGCTCCCGGCGTGGGATCGCGTGCAGGACGTGAATCTCAAGAGCGTGTACCTGTGCAGCCGTGCAGCCCTCCGTCACATGGTGCCCGCGGGGCGCGGATCGATCATCAACACCGCCTCCTTCGTCGCGCTCCTCGGATCCGCCACCTCGCAGATCAGTTACACCGCGTCGAAGGGGGGCGTGCTGGCGATGTCCCGCGAGCTCGGTGTGCAGTTCGCCCGTCAGGGAGTGCGGGTGAATGCGCTGTGCCCTGGACCCGTGAACACCCCGTTGCTGCAGGAGCTGTTCGCGAAGGATCCGGAGCGGGCGCAGCGGCGCCTGGTGCACGTGCCGATGGGACGCTTCGCGGAGCCCGCCGAGCTCGCAGCGGCCGTGGCGTTCCTCGCGTCCGACGACGCGTCGTTCATCACCGCGAGTGCCTTCGTCGTCGACGGCGGGATCACGAACGCCTACGTCACCCCGCTGTGAGCCACCCTCACCTCGCTGTGACAGGGTGAAGGCATGAGCGAG
This sequence comes from Microbacterium sp. WHRI 7836, assembly GCF_040223885.2. Classification (NCBI taxonomy): domain Bacteria; kingdom Bacillati; phylum Actinomycetota; class Actinomycetes; order Micrococcales; family Microbacteriaceae; genus Microbacterium; species Microbacterium sp. WHRI 7836. The sequence continues at coordinate 2,696,960 of NZ_CP168171.1, read as the reverse complement.
CACTCCCACGACGGCGACCTCGTCGAAGTGCGAAGGGCCGTCTACCGGCCACTGCGGCGCGGCAATGCGCTCGAGGACGCGGTGGCCCGACTCGTGCAGACGATCCGGCTCGGTGTGGTCGCTCCTGGCGAGTCCCTGCCTCCGGAGCGCGAGCTGGCGGCGTCGTTCGGGGTGAGTCGCGACACCGTGCGCGAGGCGATCCGCGAGCTGGCCGACACCGGCTACCTGCTGCCGCGGCGTGGTCGCTACGGAGGCACGTTCGTGGCCGACCCGCTGCCACACCCCAGCGTGCCGGGGGCGGTGACGCCGGACGAGATCGACGACGTGCTCGGGCTGCGCCGCGTGCTCGAGACCGGGGCCGTGCGCGCGGCCGCGAGCCGCTCCTTGGACGCCTCGACCCGTGCCGACCTGTGGGCGCGACACGAGGCGGCGGTGCCGGCGGGTCCTGAGGAGTATCGGCGCCTGGACACGCTGCTGCACCTGGCCATCGCCGAGGCCGCCGGAATCCCGTCGCTGGTCGCGCTCGTGGCCGAGAACAGGGCCGACGTCAATGCATGGCTCGATACGTTCCCGCTGATGCCGCGCAACATCCAGCACTCGGGGGAGCAGCACGAGAGCATCGTCTCCGCGATCCTCGCCGGACGTCCGGATGCTGCCGAGGCGGCGATGCGCGATCATCTCGCCGGGTCCGAAGCCCTGCTGCGTGGCTTCCTCCTCTGATCGGTGCCAATCGGTCGCCATTTCCTGAATCGGCAACGGATACCGTTGCGAAATCATCAAGAGGCTTCCGATTTCGCTATACCTGACGCCTTTCCTGTGACAGACTCGCGACAAGCGAATCTCAATGGGGAGGCTCCATGCCCGACAACACCCGAATGTCGACGGCGACACTCGATGCACCCACCGCCGCCGGCGCGGTCCACATCGACGGCGTCACCAAGCGTTATGGCACCGCCACCGCCGTCGACGACCTGACCCTCGACGTGCAACAGGGGGAGTTCCTCTCCCTACTCGGCCCGTCCGGCTGCGGGAAGACGACCACCCTGCGCATGATCGCGGGCTTCGAATACCCGGATGCCGGGGACATCCGCATCTCCGGCCGCAGCGTCTTGAACCTCCCCCCGTATCGGCGCGAGGTGAACACCGTCTTCCAGGCGTACGCCCTGTTCCCGCACCTCACGGTCGCCGAGAACGTGGCGTACGGGCTGCAGCAGCGGCGCGTGCCCAAGGCCGAGCAGCGGGAACGGGTGAGCGAAGCACTCGACATGGTGCAGCTGCGCGCCTTCGCCGACCGCAAGCCCACACAGCTCTCCGGTGGACAGCAGCAGCGCATCGCTCTGTCGCGTGCACTCATCAACCGGCCGAGCGTGCTCCTGCTCGACGAGCCGTTGGCGGCACTGGACCGCCAGCTGCGCGAGGAGATGCAGCTCGAGCTCAAGCTGCTGCAGGCGCGGCTGGGCACGACCTTCGTATTCGTCACCCACGATCAGGCCGAGGCGCTCTCGATGAGCGATCGGATCGCCGTGATGCGCGCGGGGCGGATCGAGCAGCTCGATGCGCCGGACGCCATCTACGCGGAGCCGGCCTCCGCCTACGTGGCGTCGTTCATCGGCCAGCAGAACTTCGTGCACGGCACGGTTCGGGCAGGTGGGGAGGCGGTCGACACGGCCATCGGCGTGATCGCGGGCCGCTGGGGTGGGGAGCATGTGGCGGCGGGGCAGCCGGCCGTCGCCGCCATCCGGCCGGAGTACGTCCGTCTGGAACAGGGCGAAGGCGGGGGCATCCCCGGGCGCGTGCTCGGTGTCTCGCACCTGGGTGAGACCCTCCAGGTCGCTGTCCGCGTCGGCGAGGACGCCACGTTCCTCTCGCGCATGCCGGCCCCGACCGCGCCGCGGGTGGGAGTCGATGACGCCGTCCGCTGTGTGTGGGATCCCGCGGATGCGCGGCTGTTCGCCGCCGAGGGCATCCCCACCACCGCGACGCACGTGATCACCCTGCCCAAGGACGGCGGGCTGTGACGGGCGCTCCTCCGGTGCGCGTGCTCGCACACCGGAGTGCCGCGCGGGTGATCCGCACCGAGCTGACCCGACGGGGCTTCCTCGCCACCGCGATCATGGCGGGCGGCGCCGTCGTGCTCAGCGCGTGCTCGCCGGGGCAGAACGCCGCGGCCGTGCATGCCGAGGGCGGCCCTCTCGAGGACAAGCTCTCCATCTACAGCTGGGGTGACTACGACGCCCCGGAGGTGCTCGAGCAGTTCACCGCCGAGAGCGGCCCGCGCATCGTGCTCGACGCCTTCAACTCCAACGAGGAGCTGATCGCCAAGCTGGTCGCCGCCCGCGGCACCTCCGGCTACGACATCGTGGTGCCGACCGGGGTGTTCGTCGGGCCCATGGCCGAGAACGGACTCCTGCAGAAGTTCAACCTCGACCTGCTGCCGAACATGAAGCACGTGGCCCCCGAGTTCCGTGGGCGCTCTTGGGATCCCGGCAACGAGTACTCGGTGTGCAAGGCGTGGGGGACCACGGGGTTCGTGTACGACAAGAGAGTGATCTCGCGCGAGCTCACGACCTGGAACGACTTCATCGATGCCGCGCAGAACGAGGCATCGGGCTCGACCTCGGTGCTCGACGACCCGGCACCGCTGCTGGGCATCTACTTCTGGGCGAACGGCATCGACTGGACGACCACCGATCCCGACCACCTCGACGCGGTCGAGAGGTTCCTGGTGAAGGATCTCGCTCCGCACGTCTCGGCGTTCGACTCGTACCCCGGTGGGTCGTCGATCCCGCAGGCGTCCCACGCGCTGCTGCAGTCGTACAACGGCGACGCGCGGCTCGGCATCTTCGAGTCGGACGACCCTGACCGCTGGCAGTGGGTGCTCGGGAGCCCGGCGACGGAGCTGTGGATGGACAACTGGGCGATCGCCGCGGGAGCTCCGCACCCCGAGGCCGCGCACGCGTTCATCGACTTCGTGCTGCAGCCCGACGTGCAGCTCGCACAGGTCGACTACATCGGCTACGACACCGGCATCTCCGGTATCCGCGAGGAAGCGGAGGCTGCGGGGCTGGAACGGCTCGACATGGTGTTCTTCGACGAGGAGCAGGTGGCCACGATGCACGAGGGCAAGCTGACCGATGCGCAGGACCGTGTCGTCTCGATCTGGAACTCGATGAAGGCGGCCGCCGGTGCCTAAGCTCAAGTTCGGTCTCGCGATCCCCGCGTGGGTCTGGCTGCTCGTCTTCTTCGTGGCCCCGATCTTCATGGTCGTGGTGTTCAGCTTCGGCTACAAGCCGAGCATCTTCGCCACGCATGCGCTCGACCACCTCTCGTTCGACCGCTACCTCGAAGCGCTCTCCCCGACGTTCTTCAGCACGTTCCTGAACACGCTGTGGATCGGCATCCTCGGCACGGCCCTGTGTCTGGTGATCGGCGGTCCGGTCGCATACTGGATCGCGGTGAAGGCCCCGCCCTCGAAGCGCGGACTCCTGCTCGCGCTCGTGATGGTGCCGTTCTGGACCAACTTCCTCGTGCGCACCATCGGCTGGCAGGTGATCCTCGCCCCCGAGGGCTGGCTCTCGCAGCTGCTGCAGGGCATCGGGGTCATCCCCGGTCCGCTCGATCTGCTCTACTCGCGCGGCGCGGTGCTCCTCGGCGTCGTCTACAACTACCTGCCGCTGATGATCCTGCCGCTGTTCGTGGCCTTCGATCGCGTGTCGGGGCCGCTGCGCGAGGCGAGCAAGGATCTCGGTGCGAACAGCGTCACGACCTTCCTGCGGGTGACCGTGCCCCTGGCCAGGCCCGGAATCATCGCGGGAGTGCTGCTGGTGTACATCCCGCTCATGGGCGACTACATCACGGCGACCGTGCTGGGCGGGGCGAAGGGCAACATGATCGGGCAGGTCGTGGCGAGTCAGTTCCAGACCGCGCAGAACTGGGCGCTCGGCTCGGCCATGGCGGTACTGCTGATCATCGTCATCATGCTCTCGATCGCCGTCGCGGCCGGACTCCTCTGGCTCGTGACCCTGCCGCTCCGGCAACGCAACCGCCTCGTCCTGGGGGAGGGATCATGACCGCCGTGACCGATGGACCGCAGAAGACCGCACCGCGCGTGCGCCGAGGGGCCGGTCGCTTCGTGCTGCCGATCTGGGCGGCGCTGGTGTTCCTGTTCCTGTTCCTGCCGATCCTCGTGATCATCGTCTACTCCTTCAATGTCGGCCGGCTGCTGGTGTCGTGGGACCATTTCGGCTTCGACTCGTTCCTCGCGATCGTGAACAAGCCGGCGATCCGCGACGCGGTGCTCGTCTCGGTGCGCACGGGCCTGCTGGCGGCGCTCCTTGCCACCGCGCTGGGAACCCTCGCCGGCATCGCGATGGCACGCAATCCCGGCAAGTGGGTGTGGTGGTTCCTCGGACTGCTGCTGCTCGTGTCGGTGACGCCGGAGATCGTGGATGCCGTCGCGCTCCTGCCGTGGTTGGTCTTCCTCGGGCAGGACGCCGGGATCGGCATCTTCAACGACGGCACCATGAGACTCGTGGTGGGACAGTCGCTGTTCTCTATCGCGATCGTGTCGTACATCGTGCGGGCGCGGCTCGTGGGGCTCGACGCCCGGCTCGAAGAGGCCTCGGCCGACCTCTATGCGCCCCCGGTGCGCACCTTCTTCAAGATCACGCTGCCTCTCGCGATGCCTGCGGTGCTCGCCGGGTTCCTGCTCTCGTTCACGCTGAGCCTCGACAACACCGTCGTCTCCGCCTTCGTGCAGGTCTCCGGCACGACGCCGTGGCCCGTCTACGTGCTCAGCGCCCTCCGCAGCGGGTTGCGGCCGGAGATCGCCGCGGTGTCCACGATCATGCTGGTGCTCACGCTGCTGGCACTCGCTCTGGTGGCGGTCGTCCTCAAGCGTGCGGGTGACTCGGCGACCGAGATCGCCCGCACGATGGCGGGAGGGTGAGCATGGTGTTCGCAGATCTGGTGTTCACCGCCGGCACACGGGGAGGACGGGTCTTCCTCGCGGACGCTGCGCGATCGACCGCGCATGCCGTCGCCGTCACGAACGGCCGCATCAGCGCAGTGGGACACGACGTCTCGGCGCTGGTCGGCCCGCACACCGAGGTCGTCGACCTCGACGGCGGGCTTCTGGTACCGGGGTTCCAAGACGCGCATGTGCACCCGGTGTGGGGTGGGTTGGACATGCTCCGCTGCGACCTCGCCGAGCTGTCGACGCGCGAGCAGTACCTCGACCGCATCGCCGCATATGCGCAGGAGCATCCCGATGACGAGTGGATCCTGGGCGGCGGATGGCAGATGTCGGCGTTCCCCGGCGGTGTACCGACCGCGGAAGACCTCGACTCCGTCGTGCCCGACCGCCCGGCATTCCTGCCCAACCGCGACGGCCACGGCGCCTGGGTCAACTCCCGAGCACTCGCGCTCGCCGGCATCACCCGCGCGACGGCCGATCCAGAGGACGGGCGGATCGAGCGCGACGCGACCGGCGCACCGAGCGGCACGCTGCACGAGGGCGCGATGGGCCTGGTCAACAGGCTGCTGCCGACGGAGGTGCCCGAGCGTCTGGTGGAGGCCCTCCTGCAGGGGCAGCGCCACCTGCACTCCTACGGCGTGACGGCGTGGCAGGACGCGATCGTCGGCACCGAGTACGGAGACGCGGGCGACCCGCTGCCCGCGTACCTGACCGCCGCCGCATCCGGTGCGCTCACCGGTCGCGTGGTGGGTTCGCTGTGGTGGGATCGGTCGCGCGGCCTGGAGCAGATCGACGACATCGTGCGCCGACGTGATGAGAGCACGGTCGGGCGATTCCGGGCACGCAGCGTGAAGATCATGCAGGACGGCGTGGCGGAGAACTTCACCGCCGCGATGCTCGAGCCCTACTGCGACGGCCACGGGCATCCGCGCGAGGACTCCGGGATCTCCTTCGTCGAGCCCGAGCTGCTCAAAGAAGCCGCGACCAGGCTCGATACCCTCGGATTCACGCTGCACTTCCACGCGATCGGCGACCGCGCGGTGCGGGAGTGCCTGGATGCGGTCGAGGCCGCGCTCGTGCGCAACGGACCTCGCGGGAACAGACACCACATCTCCCACATCCAGGTCGTGCACCCCGACGACATCCCGCGGTTCCGGGCGCTCGACGTCACCGCCAACATGCAGATGCTGTGGGCGACGCTGGAACCGCAGATGGTCGATCTCACCATCCCCTTCCTCGGGGAACAGCGGTCGGCGTGGCAGTACCCGTTCGGTGACCTCCTGCGTTCGGGGGCCGCGCTCGCCGCAGGAAGCGACTGGTCGGTGAGCACACCGAACCCGATGGCGGCGATCCACGTCGCGGTGAACCGTCGTTCCGCGCCGACCGAGTGGGAGGGCGATTACGAGCCGTTCCTCCCCGAGCAGGCGATCGACCTCGCCACGGCTCTCGTCGCGTACACGGCGGGCTCGGCGCGGGTGAACCACCTCGACGACACCGGCACGATCGCCGTGGGGATGCGGGCCGACCTCGCCCTGCTCGACCGTGACCCGTTCGAGCATCCGGCCGACGAGATCGGCCTGACCGAGGTGCGCGGCACCTGGGTCGAGGGGGAGCGGGTGTACGACTCCGCGGAGTGAGCCGCGGGACGACTCCGAACACACGAAACCCCGACGACATCGCGTCGCCGGGGTTTCGTGCCGGGTGCTCGTGTCGTCAGCCCGCGGCGACCTCGTCGGCGACTGCGAGAGCCTCGTCGAGCGCGGTGAGTCCGCGCACCAGATCCTCTTCGCTGATCACCAGCGGCGGAGCGACGTGCATGCGGTTGAAGTGCGTGAACGGCCAGACCCCGGCCTTCTTGGCAGCCGCGGCGAAGGCGCCCATCGGCGCGGCATCCGCTCCTGAGGCGTTGAACGGCACGAGGGGCTCGCGCGTCTCCTGGTCGCGCACGAGCTCGACGGCCCAGAACAGCCCGAGGCCGCGCACGTCGCCGACGCTCGGGTGCTTCTCGACCCAGCCGCGCAGCGTCGGCTCGACGATACGGGTGCCGAGGTCGCGCACGCGCTCCAGGATGCCGTCGCGACGGAACACCTCGAACGTGGCGACGCCGGCCGCGCAGGCGAGCGGATGGCCGGAGTAGGTCAGTCCGCCCGCGAACGGCATCGTGTCGAAGGCGCTCGCGATGCGGTCGGAGATCACCACGCCGCCCAGCGGAACGTAGCCGGAGTTCACGCCCTTCGCGAAGGTGATCAGGTCGGGGCTGGCGTCGAACGCGTCGATGCCGAACCACTCGCCCAGGCGGCCGAATCCGACCATGACCTCGTCGGCGATGTACACGATGCCGTATCGGTCGCACAGCTCGCGGACACCCTGCAGGTACCCGGGCGGCGGGACGAGCACGCCGTTGGTGCCCACGACCGTCTCGATGATGATCGCCGCGATGGTCTGCGGCCCCTCCAGCTGGATCGTCTGCTCGAGGTGTGCGAGCGCCCGCTCAGCCTCCTGCTCCGGAGTCTCGGAATGGAACGGAGAGCGATACAGGTACGGTCCGAAGAAGCGCACGGCACCGGAGTCGACCGTGTCGTTGGCCCAGCGCCGCGGATCGCCGGTGAGCGAGATCGCCGTCGAGGTGGAGCCGTGGTAGCTGCGGTACATCGACAGCACCTTGCGGCGTCCCGTGAACTGGCGGGCCATGCGCACCGCGTACTCGTTGGCCTCGGCGCCGCCGTTGGTGAAGAACACCTTCTCCAACCCCTCGGGCGCGACCTCCGCGATCAGACGTGCGAGCTCGCCGCGCACGTCGTTGGCGATGGAGGGCTGGATCGTCGCGAGGCGTCCGGCCTGCTGCTGGATCGCGGCGACCAGATCGGGATGCTGGTGCCCGAGGTTGAGGTTCACGAGCTGGCTCGAGAAGTCGAGGTAGGGGTTGCCCTGGTAATCCCAGAAGGTCGATCCCTCGCCCGCGGCGACGGGCAGCGGGTCGATCAGGCCCTGTGCGCTCCAGGAGTGGAACACGTGCCCGCGGTCGTCTGCACGCGCCTGCGCTTCGGCTTCGGGGGCGGGCAGCGGGTGCGCGACCCCGTGTCGGTCGGTGAAGTTCGTCATCGTCGTGTCCGCTCAGTCGTTGCTCGGGAAGTCAGTCGTTGCTCGGGAAGTCAGTGGTTGCTCGGGAAACCGAGGTCGATCTGGGAGGGGGTGTGGTCGGGCCAGCGGGTGGTGACGACCTTGGAGCGCGTGTAGAAGTGCACCGACTCGGGGCCGTAGATGTGCGAGTCGCCGAACAGCGAGTCCTTCCACCCGCCGAACGAGTAGGCGCCGATCGGCACGGGGATCGGAACGTTCACGCCGACCATGCCGACCTCGATGTCGAACTCGTACTGACGGGCCGTGCCGCCGTCGCGCGTGAAGATCGCGGTGCCGTTGCCGTAGGCGTTGGCGTTCACGAGGGCGACCGCGTCGGCGTATGTGTCGACGCGGACGACCGACAGCACCGGGCCGAAGATCTCGTCGTCGTAGACCTTCATGCCGGGGGCGACCTGATCGATCAGACTGACACCCAGGAAGAAGCCCTCCGAGTCGAACTCCTTCTGCGTGCCGTCGACGACGACCTTCGCGCCCTCGGCCTGAGCGCCCGTCACGTAGGAGGCGACCTTGTCCCGGTGCTCGCGGGTGATGAGCGGACCCATCTCGCTCGCGGTATCCGTGCCCGCGCCGATCGTGAGGCCGCCGATGCGGTCGGCGATCGCGGTGACGAGGTCGTCGGCGATGTCGCCCACCGCGACCAGCACGGAGACGGCCATGCAGCGCTCGCCGGCGGATCCGTAGGCGGCGGAGACCGCGGCGTCGGCTGCCGCGTCGATGTCGGCGTCGGGCATCACGACCATGTGGTTCTTCGCGCCACCGAGGGCCTGCACGCGCTTGCCGGCAGCCGAGGCACGCTGGTAGATCGAGCGGGCGATCGGAGTGGAGCCGACGAAGCTCACCGCGTTGACGCGCGGGGAGTCCAGGATCGCGTCCACGGCCTCCTTGTCGCCGTTGACGACGTTGAGCACTCCGTCGGGCAGGCCCGCCTCGCTGAAGAGCTTCGCGAGCCAGACGGAGGCGGACGGGTCCTTCTCGCTGGGCTTGAGGACGACCGTGTTGCCGCAGGCGATGGCCGAGGCCACCATCCACAGCGGCACCATGACCGGGAAGTTGAACGGGGTGATCGCCGCGACGACGCCGACCGGCTGCTTGACCGAGTGCACGTCGACGCCGCGGGCCACCTGCTCGCTGCGCTCGCCCTTGAGCAGGTGCACGAGGCCGGCGGCGAACTCGACGTTCTCGATGCCGCGCGACACCTCGCCCGCTGCATCCGAGAGCACCTTTCCGTGCTCGCTCGTCACGATCGCGGCGAGCTCCGGCGTGCGCTCCTTGAGCAGCTGGCGCAGGCGGAAGAACACATCGGCGCGCTTGATCAGGCTCGTCTCGCGCCAGGCGGGGAGGGCAGCGGCTGCGGCGGCGATCGCGGAGTCCACCTCGACGGTGGACGCGAAGGCCACCTGCTTCGACACCTGGCCGGTGGCGGGGTCGAAGACCTGGCCGGTGCGGGCCGCTTCGGCGGTCTCCGCTCCGTTGATGACGTGACGGACGATGTCCACGATGTTCCTCCGAGGGCTGAAGAATGCGCCGTTCGAACACTCTGACCGGTGTCCGATAGGCTTGTGCTCCTCAATGATCACAGAGCCGAGGAGCTGGTCGTGATGTCAGAACGTCAGGACTTCCGCTCCATCCGGACAGATCGTCCGGTTCGTGGCGACGCCCTCCTCACGGTCGCCGACGTCCTCGCGGAGACCGTGCTGCAGGCGGGCGCTCCGGAGGTGATCGTCGGCGGTGGGGCGCTCGATGCCGCCGTGCGCTGGGTGCACGTGTCCGACAGTGCCGGTGTCGCCCGTCTGCTCGACGGCGGCGAGCTCCTGCTCAGCACCGGGGCCGGCTGGCCGACCGCTCCGGCGGAACTGCGTGCTTTCGCCGTCGGACTTCACCAGGCCGGGGTCGCGGGTATCGTGGTCGAGCTCGGCTCTGGCCAGGCGCGCATCCCGGAGGCCGTCGTCGAGGTGTGCACGGAGCGCGGGCTCGCACTGATCGCACTCACCAGCGAGATCAAGTTCGTCACGGTCACGGAGACCGTGCACCGCGCGCTGATCGCGGCGCAGACCATGGCCCTGCGCGAACGCCAGCACCTGCACGAGCTCTTCACGGCGCTCAGCTTGCGCGGAGCTCCGGCCGACGTCGTCGTCGCGGAGACGGCGAGAGCGCTCGGCGCACCCGTCGTACTGGAGAACCTGGCGCGTGAAGTGATCGCGCACGAGACCCTGCGGATGCCGGTCGCGGAGGCGCTGGGGAAGCTGCGCTCGGCCGACCGTGTGCCCGTACAGGCGCGCGGCGTGCGGTGGGGGACCCTCCTCGCACTCCCCGGACCTGCGCATCCTGCCGGCCGGCTCACCGTGCTCGAACAGGGGGCCACGGCCCTCGCATTCGGATGCCTTGCGGACGGCGGTGACTCCGAATGGTCGCTGCTCGCGCAGCGCGGCCTCATCGACGATCTGCTCGGCGCCCGCTTCGCGAGTCCGGATGACGTCCAGGCCCGTCTCGCGACCAGCGGCTTCATGCTCGCGGGGCGGCACTGCCACGGCATCGTGGCACGCGGCACGGAATCTGCGGTGCACCTCGCGCACCGCGCGGCCAGGGCCGGGGTCGCGGTGGTCGCCGCGCGGGTGGGTGACGACGATGTCGCACTGCTGTCGCTGCCGGCATCCGCTCCGCTGACGGATGCGATCGTCACGAGCCTCGTCGGCCCCGACCGCACGGTCTTCGTGGGGCCCCCTGCGGATGACGTGCTGGGGCTGCTCGCCTCGCTTCGGGCCGCGCGCGATCTGGCGGCGAGCGACCGTTCGGACAGCGGTCCCCGCGTGCGGCGCGTCGACGACCGTCCGCTGGAGCGGTTCGTCGCCTCGCTGCGCGACGACCATCGCCTTCTCGCGCACAGCGAGCGGATGCTGGCGCCGGTCGTGTCGTACGACCGGGAGCGCCGAGGAGACCTGATCGACGTGCTGTCGGCGCTCGTCGCACACCCCGGGAATCGATCAGCGGCGGCGAACGCCAGTCACCTCTCGCGGTCGGTCTTCTATCAGCGCCTCACGTTGATCGGCGATCTGCTCGACGCGGACCTCGACGACGGGGAGACGCTCGCCGCGCTCCACCTCGCACTGCTGGCGAGGCGGAGCGCGACGCCCGTGGCCTGACCCTGCGTCCTCGCCGTCGTGGCGCCGTCGTGGCCGGGACGGTCAGAGTACGGACTGCGCGCGCGTCAGCACATCCCGCAGGATCTGCTCGATCTCCCGGAACTCGGACGGTCCGACCGTGAGCGGCGGCGCGAGCTGGATCACGGGGTCGCCGCGGTCGTCGGCGCGACAGTACAGCCCGGCCTCGAACAGGGCGGGGGACAGGAAGCCGCGCAGCAGCCGCTCGGACTCGGCATCGTCGAAGGTCTCCTTCGTGCCCTTGTCCTTCACGAGCTCGATGCCGAAGAAGTAGCCGTCGCCGCGCACGTCGCCGACCAGCGGCAGGTCGAGCAGCTTCTCGAGCTCTGCACGGAACAGCGGGGAGTTCTCCCGCACGTGCGCGTTCAGTCCCTCCTCGTCGAAGATCGCGAGGTTCTCCAGTGCGACCGCGGCTGACACCGGGTGCCCGCCGAACGTGTAGCCGTGCGGGAAGGACAGGTCGCCCTTCGAGAAGGGCTCGTAGATGCGGTCGCTGACGATCGTCGCGCCGATCGGGGAGTATCCGCTGGTCATGCCCTTGGCACAGGTGATCATGTCGGGCACGTAGCCGAGACCGGTGCAGGCGAAGGTGTGACCGAGACGCCCGAAGGCGCAGATGACCTCGTCCGAGACGAGCAGCACGTCGTGGCGGTCGCAGATCTCGCGCACCCTGGCGAAGTAGCCGGGAGGGGGCGGGAAGCAGCCGCCGGAGTTCTGCACCGGCTCCAGGAAGACCGCGGCGACCGTGTCGGCGCCTTCGAAGAGGATCATCTCCTCGATGCGGTCGGCCGCCCAGCGTCCGAACGCTTCGAGGTCGTCGGCGGGTCCGCCCATCTCGGCCGCGCGGTAGAAGTTGGTGTTCGGCACGCGGAAGCCACCGGGGGTGATCGGCTCGAACATCGACTTCATCGCGGGGATGCCGGTGATCGCCAGGGCTCCCTGCGGCGTGCCGTGATAGGCCACCGACCGCGAGATGACCTTGTGCTTGGCGGGCTTGCCCTGCAGCTTCCAGTAGTGCTTGGCGAGCTTGAACGCGGTCTCGACCGCCTCGCCGCCGCCGGTGGAGAAGAAGACCTTGTTGAGGTCGCCCGGCGCCTCGTCGGCGAGACGATCGGCCAACTCGATCGCGGCCGGGTGCGCGTACGACCACAGGGGGAAGAACGCCAGCTCGGAAGCCTGCGCCGCGGCAGCCTCGGCCAGTCGACGTCGACCGTGCCCTGCGTTCACGACGAAGAGGCCGGCGAGCCCGTCGAAGTACTCCTTGCCCTTGGCATCCCAGATGCGGTGCCCCTCGCCCTTGACGATGATGGGCACGCCAGACTCGGCCATCGTGGACTGCCGGGTGAAGTGCATCCAGAGATGGTCCTTCGCCATCGTCTGCAGCGCGGACTCGGAAGGTATGGTGCGTGCGGTGCTCATCTGGTCCCCCAGTTGTAGAGCTGCTTCTGCAGCTTGGCATAGATGAAGGTTTCGGTGGAGAGGACGCCGTCGATCGGGCGGATGACGTCGTTGATCAGCGCGAGCAGGTCGTCGTCGTCCTCGCAGACCACCTCGGCGAGGACATCGAAGGATCCGACCGTGATGACCACATAGTCGACGGCGTCGATGGCGGCGATGGCCTCGGCGACGCGGCGGGCGTCGCCGGACACGCGCACGCCGATCATGGCCTGGCGGTGGAAGCCCAGCTGCATCGGGTCGGTGACGGCGACGATCTGCATCACGCCGGACTCGGTGAGCCGCTGCACGCGCTGGCGCACGGCGGCTTCGCTCATCCCGACGGTGCGGCCGATCTCGGAGTACGAACGTCGTCCGTCCTCCTGGAGCAGCTCGACGATCGTCTTCGAGACCGCATCGAGGGAAGGGTGCTTCTTCGCCGGACTCATGGTGCGATCCTCGCACTCCACGATGCGCTGAGCAACCGATTTCGTGGAATCTGGCTATTCGTCCAGCGGAATCGGCAGGAATCTCAGCTCTCGAGCGGTCCCAGCCAGGCGCTCGCCGCCGTGGAGTGCGCGGACTCGGGGTCGGACGGGTGGAACGCTCCGGCCAGAACGTCGCGGTAGAGGCGCGAGAGTTCATTGGCCGAGAAGTACGACCCGCCGCCGGCGACGAGCATCGCCTCGTCGACGACGTGCTTGGCCATCGTGATCGCCCGATGCTTGACACCGGAGAGCTGGGGGAACCACCGCGCGCCGTGATCGATGCGCTCATCCACATCGCGTGCGAGCGCGGCGATCTGCGGGGGCAGCGCGTCGTAGGCGATGGCCATGTCGGCGATGCGCCAGCGGATGTCGGGATCCTGGCTGTACGCGAGCCCGGTCTTCTTCGAATGCCGCTTCTGCGCCGTGGCCACCGCGAGCTCCAACGCTCGCCGGGCGATCCCCGTGTAGACGGAGGCGAGCAGGATCTCGAAGACCGAGAAGATCCCGAACACGATCGGGTCGGGGCTGGGCCCCGGATCGATGCGTCGCACGACGTGGGCGGCGTCGGACACGGCGCCGTTCAGCCGGGTGGTCCTGCTCTGCGTGCCCCGCATGCCGAGGGTGTCCCAGTCGTCGGAGGTGGTGACGGCATCCGTGCGCTCAACGAAGGCGAAGACCAGCTTCGGGGCATCGGGGCTGGTGGTGTCGAGACCGTGCAGGCCCAGGCGCGTCCAGACCGGGGCGAGGGAGGTGAAGATCTTCGTTCCCGTGAAGGAGTAGCCGCCGTCCCCGTCCGGCACAGCCGCCGTGTCGCTGCCGAACAGCACCAGGTCGTTGCCGCCCTCGCTGATGCCGAACGCGAAGACCTCACCAGCGACGGCGCCGTCCTGCACGAACTCGAGGCCGGGGACCCCGCGGTCGGAGAAGACCTTCGCGACGCCCGTCCAGACGAGGTGCATGTTGATGGCCAGGGCTGTCGCCGGGGCCGCCCCCGCCAGGCGCTGCTGCAGGAGCGCGGCCTCGGCGAGCTCGAGTCCCGCGCCACCGCGCTCTCGTGGCACCAGGATCGACAGGTACCCGGCAGCCCGCAGCTCGTCCAGGTCCTGCTGAGGGAAGGTGTTCTCGCGGTCGTGGATCGGCGCGCGCTCGCGGATGCGCTCGAGGAGGGCGTCGGGAAGGAATGCTGCGGGATCGAATGTCATGCCAGTGCCTCCAGAAGCTGCCGTACCGATTCCTCCGGGCGGTCGCGGTGCAGGGAGTGCCCTGCACCCTCGACCACCGATAGGGAGATGAGGGGGTTCGCGGCGAGCACCTCGTCGGCGAGCTCTCCCGTGAAGATGCTGTAGACGGCGGGATCCGCGCCGATCACGTGCGTGGGGACCGTCAGGCGCGCCGCTTCTGCGCGCACGTCCCACGGTCGATTCTGGGCGCTGGTCTGCTCCACGGCCCACGCGCTCGCACGCCGCACGGCGTCGACCTTGAGCTCCTGATCCTGCGGATGCCAGTGCGGATGCTCCTGCTGCACGACCTCGATCCGGGTGTCGGCGAACGCGCGTTCCTGGCTCCGGCGGATGATCGCGGCGTCGCGACCGTCCACGTGGATCGCCGGGTCGATGAGCACGAGGCGCCGGGTCCACTCCGGGCTGGAGGCCGCGGCGACCGTGCTGGCCGCGCCACCGAGCGAGTGACCGATGACGGCATCCCAGGCACGGTCGCCGTCGGGGATGGTCTCGGCGAGGTCGGCCCCATAGGCGGAGACCGAGTAGTCGAGGGAACGCGGAGCGTCGCCGTGGCCGCGGAGGTCGACGGCGGTCGCGTGCCAGCCCGCGTCGGCGAGAGCGTCGCCGAGACGCCACATCAGTGCGCCTGAAGACCCGAGACCGTGCACCAGAAGGGCGCGACGGGAGGCCGACGGCGACCCCCACGAGAGGCGGGGAAGAGTGAGCGGTGCGGCCATGCCCCCAGCCTATGACCGGGGACGTGCCGGGGTCCCCGGAGCGCGCAGTCTCGCGCGCATCAGCGCAGTGGCACCAGAGGAGGGAGGTCGGCCGCGATGGTCAGCACGCGCCCCGCGGCCGCGTGACCGGCGGAGAGGCGTGAGGTGAGGTCTTCTCCGTCGAGGGTCGCCGCGAGGAAACCGGAGGCGAAGGCATCCCCGGCGCCGACCGGCTCGACGACGTCGACCACGGGGGCGGGTACGAAGACAGGCTCGGCTTCCCCCTCGAACGCCGTGGCGCCGACATCGCCGTCCTTGACGATGAGCAGGGCGCAGTTCGGCAGGAACGCACGGATCTCGGTCGGGGTCACCGTCCCCCAGATGCGCTCGGCCTCATCGCGGCCGACGAAGGTGATGTCCGCGGCATCGGCGAGGCGGGCGAGCGTCTCGGCGGCATCGTCCCTGCTCCACAGGGGACGACGGTCGTTCACATCGAACGACACGAGGGCGCCGGCTGCGCGTGCATCGGTGAAGAGTCGGTCGACCATCTGCCGGCACGAGGCCGACAGTGCTGGCGTGATCCCGGTGGTGTGCACGATGCGCACCCCGTCGAGGCGGGAGGGGTCGAGGAACCCCTGCTCCATGCGCGAAGCGGCTGATCCGCTGCGGTAGTAGTAGACGGAGGAGGACTCCGCGCCCGGGTCCTTGAACATGACCCCGGTCGGGGCGGCGTCGTCGCGCTCGACCCACAGCTCCACCCCACGGCGTTCGAGCTCGGAGGCGATGCGGTCTCCGAGCGGATCGGCGCCGAGGCGGGATGCCCAGGCGACGCGGTGTCCCGTCGAGGCGACGCCGGCGGCCACGTTGGACTCCGCGCCGGCGAGTCCGACCGACGCCTCGGCGGCTTCGGCGAGCCGGGAGTCGGTCGGAGTGATCAGCGCCATGGTCTCGCCGATGCAGACGATCTCGGGGAAGGAGGAGGAGGGAGAGCTCATGAGGGGGTGACCGCCAGGGGTTCGGTGTCGGGGTGGGGGCTCGCGTCGCGGTGACGCAGGTCCGGGAAGGAACGGACGAAGACGACGGCCACGATCAGTCCGACCGCGGCGAAGATGGTGGCGGCGAGGTAGGCGCCGCGCCAGTCGCCCACATCCACGAGGAAGCCGGCGACAGCGGAACCGGCGGCGGCGCCGATGAGCTGTCCGGTGCCGGCCCAGCCGAAGGCCTCAGCGGTCTCGCTGAACTTCACGCTGGCCGAGGTGATCGCGAAGAGCACCGCCAGGGCGGGCGCGATGCCGATGCCGGCGAGGATGAGGGTGCCGCCCAGCCAGAACACGTTGAGCATGACCATCGTCAGCCCGAGGCCGATCGTGACGATCAGCAGACGGCGGGCCATGGCCCAGGGCCCGATGGGGATGTGGCCGAAGGCGAGACCACCGGCGAGGCTTCCGGCCGAGAACACGGCGAGGACGAGTCCGGCGGCGAGGCTTCCGTGCTCGAAGGTCGCCACGACGCCGACCTCGACGGCGGCGCAGGCTCCGATCAGGAGGAACCCGATCACGGTCGCCAGCATCACGGGCGGCTTGAGCACGACTTTTCCGAGGGCGTTGCGGCTGCGCGGGATGCGCACCCGCCCGACCTCGGGGGAGAGGATGAACCACGCGCCGCCGCCGACGAGGATGATCGCGACCAGCAGCAGACCCTCGGCGGTGCCGATCTGGGTCGAGACGAGTGTGATCACGACGGGCGCGAGCACCCAGATGATCTCCTGCAGCGACGCGTCGAGGGAGAACAGCGGGGTGAGGTTCGAGGAGTTCACGAGCTTGGGGTAGATCGTGCGCACGGCGGCCTGTACCGGTGGGGTGGAGAGGCCGGCGATCATCCCGAGCGCCATGTACCCCGGCACCTCGAGCGGAAGCAGAGCCAGACACAGTACGGCCACCACACACACCGACAGGGTGAGAGTGAGCACTCGACGCATGCCCCAGGCGCCCATCCAACGGCTGGTGATGGGGCCGGCGATCGCCTGGCCGACGCTGGTCGCGGCGAGGACGAGACCAGCGGACCCGTAGGAGCCGGTCTGCTGCTCGACGTGCAGCAGGATCGCCAGCGACATCATCCCGTTGGGGAAGCGCGCGGTCAGTTGAGCAGCGATCATGCGCGCCACTCCCGGCGTGCGAAGAAGATCCCGATATCCCGCCACCAGACAACGGTACCGGCCCGCGGGGCCGGTCGCGGATGGGGCGATCCGCGACACGCCCGCGACACGCCGAAGGGTGAATTCCACAGGAATCCGAATGTCGGTGGGGCGTCGTAACGTGCCCCCTGTGGATGGATCGCTCACAGGGGCTTCCCAGCCGCGATTTCACGCGGTTCGCCTGCCTTCGGAAGGGGGCTCGGCCTGTGGAAGAAACGGTGGAGAACCTGTGTTGTATCTGTTGAGAACGGTGGATAACTACACGGATGTAACTACTACCCCTTGTGGTCGCCCCCAATGTCGGTCCCCATATGTAGTATTGAAGTCCCGGCAGGGGGTCTACCGGGAAACAGCCTGATGAGAAGCAGGCCAGAGATTTGAGGGGTTACGAAAAAGATGTCGATCACGGTCTACACCAAGCCTTCCTGCGTTCAGTGCAACGCCACCTACCGTGCCCTGGATGCCAAGGGAATCGAGTACGAGGTCCTCGACCTGTCGGAAGATCCGACGGCGCTCGAGCAGGTCAAGGCGCTCGGCTACATGCAGGCACCCGTCGTCGTCACCGACGAGGGCCACTGGTCGGGCTTCCGCCCCGACAAGATCGACGAGCTCGCGTCCCGTCTGGCGTGACGCACCATGAGCGCCGTCGCGACCGCAGCGCCGCTCCTGGTCTACTTCTCGAGCGTCTCGGGTAACACCGCGCGTTTCATCGAGAAGCTCGGGTTCCCGTCCCGACGCATCCCCCTCCACCGGAACGAAGAAGACCTCGTCATCGACGAGCCCTTCGTGCTGGTCACCCCCACCTACGGCGGGGGAGCGGGGCGGGGCGTCGAGAAGGGCGCCGTTCCGAAACAGGTGATCCGGTTTCTCAACGACGAGCGCAACCGACGCCACATCCGCGGAGTGATCTCCGCGGGGAACACCAACTTCGGCGATGCCTTCTGCCTCGCCGGTGACATCATCAGCCGCAAGTGCCACGTGCCTCACTTGTATCGGCTCGAGATCTTCGGCACACAAGACGATGTGGATCGCGTGAGCGACGGATTGGAACGACGGTGGCAGCTTCAGTGACCGAGACAGTGGCATTCAAGGCGAACCCCTCGTACGAGGGTCTCGACTATCACGCCCTCAACGCGATGCTCAACCTGTACGACGCGAACGGGAAGATCCAGTTCGACGCCGACAAGCGCGCCGCGCGGGAGTACTTCCTGCAGCACGTGAACCAGAACACGGTGTTCTTCCACTCGCTCAAGGAGCGCCTGGACTACCTCGTGGAGAAGGAGTACTACGAGGGCGCCGTCATCGAGAAGTACTCGATGGAGTTCATCCAGAAGCTCAACGACCTCGCCTACGGCAAGAAGTTCCGCTTCGAGACGTTCCTCGGCGCGTTCAAGTACTACACGAGCTACACGCTGAAGACGTTCGACGGCAAGCGCTACCTCGAGCGCTTCGAGGACCGCGTCGTCATGACCGCCCTCGGTCTCGCCTACGGCGACGAGAAGCTCGCCGTGGCCCTCGTCGAGGAGATCATCTCCGGTCGTTTCCAGCCGGCGACCCCCACCTTCCTCAACGCCGGCAAGGCGCAGCGCGGCGAGCTCGTCAGCTGCTTCCTCCTGCGCATCGAAGACAACATGGAGTCGATCGCCCGCGGCATCAACTCCGCGCTGCAGCTCTCCAAGCGCGGTGGCGGCGTCGCACTCCTGCTGTCGAACATCCGCGAGTCGGGCGCGCCGATCAAGCAGATCGAGAACCAGTCCTCGGGCATCATTCCGGTCATGAAGCTCCTCGAAGACAGCTTCAGCTACGCCAACCAGCTCGGTGCGCGTCAGGGCGCCGGCGCGGTGTACCTCAACGCGCACCACCCCGACATCATGCGCTTCCTCGACACCAAGCGTGAGAACGCCGACGAGAAGATCCGCATCAAGACGCTGTCGCTGGGCGTCGTCGTGCCCGACATCACGTTCGAGCTCGCCAAGAACGACGAGGACATGTACCTGTTCTCGCCGTACGACGTCGAGAAGGTCTACGGCGTTCCGTTCGGCGACATCTCGGTCACCGAGAAGTACCGCGAGATGGTCGACGACCCGCGCATCAAGAAGACCAAGATCAACGCGCGCGAGTTCTTCCAGACCGTCGCCGAGATCCAGTTCGAGTCCGGCTACCCGTACGTCATGTTCGAAGACACGGTGAACAAGGCCAACCCGATCAAGGGTCGGATCAACATGTCCAACCTCTGCAGCGAGATCCTGCAGGTGAACACGCCGACCACGTACAACGACGACCTGTCGTACGACAACATCGGCAAGGACATCTCCTGCAACCTCGGTTCGATGAACATCGCGCTGTCGATGGACGCCGACGACCTCGGCCAGACCGTCGAGACCGCGATCCGGGCACTGACCGCGGTCAGCGACCAGAGCCACATCGGCTCGGTGCGTTCGATCGAGGACGGCAACGACCGCTCGCACGCCATCGGCCTGGGCCAGATGAACCTGCACGGCTACCTCGCTCGCGAGCACGTGTACTACGGCTCCGAAGAGGGCATCGACTTCACGAACATCTACTTCTACACGGTGCTGTTCCACGCGCTGCGCGCGTCGAACAAGCTCGCGATCGAGCGCGGCACGACGTTCGACGGGTTCGAGGACTCGACCTACGCGTCGGGGGAGTTCTTCGACAAGTACATCGACCGCGCCTGGGTTCCCGAGACCGAGAAGGTCAAGGAGCTGTTCGCAGGCAAGCACATCCCGACACAGGACGACTGGGCCGAGCTGAAGGCGTCGATCCAGAAGCACGGCATCTACAACCAGAACCTCCAGGCGGTGCCGCCGACCGGCTCGATCTCGTACATCAACAACTCGACGTCGTCGATCCACCCGATCGCGTCGAAGATCGAGATCCGCAAGGAAGGCAAGCTCGGCCGCGTCTACTACCCGGCGGCGTTCATGACGAACGACAACCTGGAGTACTACCAGGACGCATACGAGATCGGCTACGAGAAGGTCATCGACACGTACGCCGCGGCGACGCAGCACGTCGACCAGGGCCTGTCGCTGACGCTGTTCTTCAAGGACACCGCCACCACGCGTGACATCAACAAGGCGCAGATCTACGCATGGCGCAAGGGCATCAAGACGATCTACTACATCCGCCTGCGTCAGCTGGCGCTCGAGGGCACCGACATGGCCGAGTGCGTCTCGTGCATGCTCTGACCTGTTGCTGACCTGAGAACGCGGCCGAACCCCGAGGAACGACGAAGAAAATGACTCCCGAAAGACTCAAGCTGGTCTCCAGCGTGCAGGCGATCAACTGGAACCGTATCCAGGACGACAAGGACCTCGAGGTCTGGAACCGTCTGGTGAACAACTTCTGGCTGCCGGAGAAGGTGCCGCTGTCGAACGACGTGCAGTCGTGGAACACGCTCACCCCCGACGAGCAGCTGCTCACCATGCGGGTGTTCACGGGGCTCACGCTCCTCGACACGATCCAGGGCACGGTCGGTGCGGTGTCGCTGATCCCCGACGCGATCACTCCTCACGAAGAGGCCGTGTACACGAACATCGCGTTCATGGAGTCGGTGCACGCGAAGAGCTACTCCTCGATCTTCTCGACGCTCGCGTCGACGAAGGAGATCGATGAGGCGTTCCGCTGGTCCACGGAGAACCCGAACCTTCAGAAGAAGGCTCAGATCATCATGGACTACTACCAGGGCGATGACCCGCTCAAGCGCAAGGTGGCCTCCACCCTGCTGGAGTCGTTCCTGTTCTACTCGGGGTTCTACCTGCCGATCTACTGGTCGTCGAAGGCGAAGCTGACGAACACGGCCGATCTGATCCGCCTCATCATCCGTGACGAGGCCGTGCACGGGTACTACATCGGCTACAAGTTCCAGAAGGGCCTCGAGAACGAGACCCAGGCGCGTCGCGATGAGCTCAAGGACTACACGTTCTCGCTCATGTACGAGCTCTACGACAACGAGGTGCAGTACACGCAGGACCTCTACGACGGTGTCGGTCTGACCGAAGACGTCAAGAAGTTCCTGCACTACAACGCCAACAAGGCCCTGATGAACCTGGGCTACGAGGCGATGTTCCCCTCCAGCGTCACGAACGTGAACCCGGCCATCCTGTCGGCGCTCTCGCCGAACGCCGACGAGAACCACGACTTCTTCTCGGGGTCGGGCTCGTCGTACGTCATCGGCAAGGCCGAGGCCACGGAAGACGACGACTGGGACTTCTGAGAAGTCGTCTCGGCAGACTCCCGTCCTAGGTCGGGTGGGGCTGAAGAAGGGCCGTGGGGTGTTCGCATCCCACGGCCCTTTCTGCGAGATGAGCGACCTGCGACGCGAACGTGAGGGGAGCCCACGAGCACGTGGCTTTTGTAACGGCATCCGATGACAGGCGGGCACTTCTGCGGGGCGCTGATCCTTGATGGCATGAAGGTATGACAAGACCTTCCCTGCTCGCGATCGGCTCTGCCGCGGTCGCGGGGTGCATCGTGCTCGCGCTCGGCATCATCGCGACCCCACCTTCCCCCAGTCTCAGACCGCACTCGAGCGGCGACGCTGCGCTCGCCCGGACGGTCGAGCGGACCGCGCGTGCCGAAGGGGCACTCGACCGCCTGAGTGTGGGGTACATCGACCTGCGGTCCGATGACGCGGCGATCACGACCGGCTTCGGCGCCGATGACGACACGGAGTACGAGATCGGTTCGGTGACGAAGACCTTCACCGGCCACCTGTTCGCGATCGCGATCGACCGCGGGGAAGTCTCTCCGACCGAGACCCTGGCGAAGGTCTTCCCGGTCCTGGACGGCACTCCGGCGGGATCTGCGACCCTGGTGAGCCTGTCGAACCACACCTCAGGACTCCCCAGCCTCGACGAGGCATCCACCCCGCGGGTGCTGCTCGACACGATCACCAACAGCAACCCGTACCGAGGCGGCGTGAACGATCTGCTCGAACAGGCGGGCCGGCAGCAGCTCTCCGACGCCGGGACCTTCCGTTACTCGAACCTGGGCATGTCGTTGCTCGGACAGGCGCTCGCAGAACGGGCGGGTGTCGAGTACCCGGCGCTCCTGCAGGAGCGGATCTTCGACCCGTTGCAGATGACGCAGAGCAGGATCTCGCTCGACGGGGCCGACTTGCAGGACCCGACGACCGGATACTCTGCGACCGGCGTGCCTCAGGCGCCCTGGTCGATCGCCGCGTTCGCGCCCGCTGGCGGCATCCGCTCGACGCTCGGCGACATGACGAAGTACCTTCGTGCGCTTCTCGACGGTTCCGTTCCCGGCGCAGCGGCCATGGACCGCCACCCCGGCAAGGGTGGGATCGACGAGGGGTATGCCTGGACGATCATCGATCAGGAGGACGGCCCGACGTTGACTCTGCACAACGGGCAGACGGGAGGCTTCGCGTCGTTCCTCGTCCTCGATCGTGAGGGCGGCCGGGGCACGATCGTGCTCTCCAACACCGCGGCGCAGCTTCCGGGGGTCGCTGTGAACCTCATCGAGAAGGGCATCACCGAATGAACCTGTTCCTCGCCATCGCACTCGTGGCGTTCTCCGCGCTCTACGCCGTCAGAGCGTGGGGGATCAAGCGGTTCCGGATCGCGGACCGGACGGCCGCCATCGCCGAATCCGTCGGACTCCTCGCCGTGTTCACCGTGCTGCACTTCGCCACGGGCTGGGCCGGCGTGTCGATCGCGCTGTGGTTCGCGGCCGTCGCGCTCGCCGCCGGTGGCGTGGTGGGGCTCGTGCTGCGCGTCGACGCTCTCCCGTGGATCCGGACGCGCCGCCGACTCACCTGGCGTGTGATCCGCCTGGCGCTCGGCGGGCTGGTGTCTGCGGTCGTGTTCGGACTCGGGGCGATCTCCGCCTTCGGATGACCCGGACGATCGACGGGGAGAGGAGCCGTGGCATCACTCGATCCCGCGGCTCCTCTCGTCCGCCAGGCGGGCGCGTCGATCCTCCTCACGCTTCGAGTAGGTGGCGGCGCGGATCGCGTCGTCGGATTCCAAACCCGTGCCCAGAGCCCCGCCGAGCGTCGCCGCCGATGCGACGAACCACGTGAGCACGAAGAGATCCTCGACGTCGACCGTCCGCCCGAGCGCTTCGCTCATCACGGTCGTATCGAGCACGAAGAGCGCCCACGCCAGATTCACCACGTACAACGCCAGATAGCAGATGATGATGCCGATGGTCAGCGTCAGGATCGTCGAGGTGTTGTAGAGGCGGGATCTCTCGCGCGCCTGTGTCGAGTCGTCGTCCGGGCGGTCCCAGAGCCTGCCGTCGATCACGATCCAGGCGATGAGGATCGCGATGGAGGCAACGGTCGCGGCCGCCAGGCGCCAGCCGGACAGCGAGATGGCGAGCGACCACACCGTCGGCTCGATCGTCGCCACGGCCCCGGTGGCCAGGGCTGCGACCAGCGCGGACTTGAGGCCGGCCGCGAGAAGCCACGGACGGTTCGCCAGCACCATGCCCCGCAGCACGCGCCCCCGGGCGCTGAGGCGGGGAAGCGGCAGACGCTGCTCCTCGGGCGAGGCGGGAGCAGCCATTCCGCTGACGAGCCCACGCACTGCGTGGCGGGCCCTGCTCTGCACCCGGTAACCGCCCAGTGCGGGCAGGGACAGCACCGCGGCCTGGCGTCGAGGATCGATCGCCGCCAGTAGATAGCGACCGTCGTCGTCGCGAAGCGGGAGCTCGGTGACGCCGACGACGAGGTCCCACCGGTTCTGCTCGGCGTGCGCGCGGAGTCGTTCGAGGGCGACGTCGACGTCTTCGGATCCGAGGGTGAACGGCTCGCTGAGGAGCTCGACGATCCAGCCGTCGGCCTGCGCGGCGACCGGCGGTGTGAGATCGGTCATCCGACGTGCGACGACGGTGGGCGAAGCCGGGTCCGCCACGAGCCCCACTCGGATCGGCTCCATCTCCGCAACCTACACCTCTCCCGAGTACACCGCACGGGAGCGAACTGATCTTCGCCCTGTGATGTCGGCGGCCCGTGGCAAGATCCGTGCATGGAAACCCTCAGACTCCGGACCTGGTCCGAGAACGACCTCGAGCTGCTGCATGCCGCCAACACCCCAGAGATGACCGCGCACCTCAACGGGCCGGAGACCGACGACCAGATCACGGAGCGCCACGCCCGTTACCTGCGCCTGGTCGCCTCCGGAGAAGCGCGGATGTTCGTCGTCGAGGACGAGGAGGGGATGTCGCTCGGGTCGATCGGCTACTGGCCGGTCGTGTGGAGGGATGAGCCGGCATGGGAGACCGGATGGTTCGTCCGACCCGAAGCGCAGGGGCGCGGGGTCGCATCGAAAGCCCTCGCCCTCCTGATAGACGACGCCCGTGCGCACCCCGAGCCGCGGCGGCTCCTGATGGCCTGTCCCGCGATCGAGAACTCCGCCTCAAACGGAGTCTGCCGGCGTAACGGCTTCACACTGCACGGCACGGTCACGGACCAGTTCCGTGGTGCCGAGATGACCGTGAACGAATGGGCCCTCGACCTCACGGCCTGATCGACGTCATTCCGCGGGGTACTTCTGCGCCTTGAGCAACCGCGCCAGGTGAGCGGCGTTCCTGGTGGCAGTGCTGATCGCGGACGCGACCTTCTCGGGAGTCTCCTCGAGGTCCTTGTAGTCGGTGGTCTGCATCGCCTCGCCGTTCCAGTAGACCGAGCTCTGTGCGGGAACCGTGTATCCGACGTCGTTCAGCGACTGGAAGAGGATCGCCGCGATGTGGTGGGCGCCGTCCTCGTTGCCGACGACGCCGGCGATGGCCACCTTGTCGAACAGGATGGGGCGGCCGTCTTCGTCGCTCTCGCCCAGCTCAGCGTCGAGGCGTTCCAGCACGCGCTGCGCGACGCTCGAATGCTGACCCATCCACGTCGGCGTGACGAAGATCAGGATGTCGGCGTCGAGTACCTGCTGACGGATCCGCGGCCACTCATCACCGTCACCCATGTCCTTCTCGACCCCAGGGGTCAGCGAGAAGTCGACGGCGCGCACGAGGTCGCCGGTGACATCGTGCGCTGCCAGGGCGTCGAGGAGCTGCGTCGCGAGGAGGTCGGAGCTGGACGACGCGGGAGACGGCTTGAGCGTGCAGGAGATAGCGACGGCGGTGAGGGGAGTGTTCATGCTCCGAGCACACCAGACCTCGAAGAACGTGCACAGGGGGTTTCCCAGTCCGGGCTATCCTGGTAGACGGCACCGACGACAGGAGATCCCGTGATCCTCAGCTTCCTCTTCTTCATGATCCTCTTCATCGGAGGCATCCTGCTGATGGGCATCTCCTTCGGGCTGCCGGCGTTCCAGGCGCTCGCCTTCTGCGGTGGTCTTCTGCTGGTGACGCTCGCGCTCGCCTTCATCTTCCGCCAGGGCGGTTCGGCCACTCGTCGTTCGAACAACTGGTCGGGCAACGCCACCGAGTGACCCGCGCGGCGTCGTCGCCTCAGGGCTTCTTGCGCCGCAACGCCTCCGCTGCCTGGCGCCCGGCGACGACCGGCAGGACGCCGGTGAAGCCTTCCCGGGCCCGGGCAGCCTCGGCGATCTTGCCGCGCGCGGCGAACCATCCGATGACGAGTGCGGGGATGAGCAGCACGAGCGAGGCCAGCACCCAACGTCCGGTCTCGGAGAAGCCCATGGACACCAGCACGAACAGCAGGAACGCCAGGGTCAGGTAGCCCGTGTAGGGGGTTCCGAACATCCGGAACGATGGGCGTTCCACCAGTCCTCTCTTCGCGAGCGTGTGCATCTTCAGCTGACACAGGATGATCGTCGCCCAGCCGCCGATGATGCCGATGGCCGAGACCTCCAGCACGATCTCGAAGGCCTGCGAGGGCCAGAGGGCATTGATGCCGACCCCGATCAGCGTGATCGAGGCGGTGAGGAGGATGCCGCCGAACGGTACGCCGTTCGCGCTCATCCTCGCCGTGAAGCGAGGCGCCGAGCCGTTGACGGACATGGATCGCAGAATGCGACCAGTGGAGTAGAGGCCCGCATTGAGGCTGGAGAGCGCTGCGGTGAGGACGACGAAGTTCATGACCGACCCGGCGACCGCTCCGGTGTGCGGCGAGCCGATGTGGGAGAAGAAGGTGACGAAGGGCGACTCCCCAGCCTTGTACGTGTCGAACGGCAGCAGTAGCGAGAGCAACAGGATCGAGCCGACGTAGAAGACGGCGATCCGTACCACGACGGTGTTGATGGCCTTGGGCATGACCTTCGCGGGCTCTGAGGTCTCACCGGCGGCGGTGCCGACGAGTTCGATCGACGCGTACGCGAACACGACACCCGAGATGGCGAGTATCGGGGCGAAGTAGCCCATCGGGAACACACCGCCGTTGTCGGCGATGACGGCGATCCCGGTGACTCCGAGATCCGTGGTGCCGTTGAAGATGATGAAGCAGGTCCCGACCACGAGGAAGACGACCAGAGCGGTCACCTTGATCATCGCGAACCAGAACTCCATCTCGCCGAACAGCTTCACGCTGACCAGGTTGAGCGACAGCACGACGACCAGAGCGACGAGGGCGATGAGCCATTGGGGGACGGCCTGCAGCGGCTCCCAGTACTGCGCCCAGAACTTGACGTAGAGCGCGGCGGCCGTGACGTCGACGATCGAGGTCATCGCCCAGTTCAGGAAGTAGAGCCAGCCGCTCGCGAACGCCAGCTTCTCACCGTAGAACTCTCGTGCGTACGAGACGAAGGAGCCCGAGGAAGGGCGGTGCAGCACGAGTTCGCCGAGCGCGCGGAGGATGAGGAACGCGAAGAAACCGCAGAGGGCGTAGACGAGGATGAGTGCAGGGCCGCTGGATGCGAGACGTGCGCCCGCACCCATGAACAGCCCCGTGCCGATCGCGCCGCCGATCGCGATCATCTGGATCTGGCGGGGCTTGAGGGTCTTGTGATACCCCGCCTCCTCGTTGGAGAAGTCTGCGACCGCGAGGGTGCGATCACCCGTGAGCTCACGCTCGTTCTCGCGTGCGTCTTCGGGATCGAGGGGGACGCGGGATGTGGGGTCGGCCATGCGATACCTCTCCGGGCGAAGCGACGCGGACGCGATCTGCGCCCGACCTCCTGTGCGAAATCCTGCACAGGCTCCATGAATCATGGCGGCGATCGCGTTCGAGGACACGCATCTGGCGAGGATTCTCGCGCAAAGTACCGGTATGGGATCCGGCGTCCCGATATCGACGTCAGCGTCGTCTGGCGAGTCTCGCCTCGAGGTTCGCCCTGACAGCCGGCCACTCCGGTTCGATGATCGAGTACTCCACGCTGTCGCGCAGCGCGCCGTTACGGTAGCGGCTCATCGCCCGCATGACCCCGTCCTGCTTCGCGCCGAGGCGCTCGATCGCCGCCCGCGACTGGAAGTTGACCCACTGCGTGGTGAGGCCGACGCGGAAGACTCCGAGGGACTCGAATGCGTGACGCAGCAGCAGCAGCTTGGACTCGGCGTTCGTGCCCGAGCCGTGCGCGGACGGTCGATTCCAGGTGAAGCCGATGTGCAGTCGGGGTACGTCGGCCACGATGTCGTAGTACGACGTGAGCCCGAGGATGCGACCGTTGGTGTCGAAGGCCGTGAAGGGGATCATCTCGCCCTTCTCGATGAGGCCGATCCGTCGCTCGACCTCCGCAGCCACGCCGTCGGGTGCGGGGACCGAGGTGTACCACGCCGTCTTCCAGAGCTCCCCCTCCTGCACGGCCTCGATCAGTCCGTCGATGTGCGATCGATCGAGAGGTCGGAGTTCCACGAGCTCGCCGGAGAGGGTGACGGGGGAGGGGGCGACGAGGAAGGCCATGCCGATATTCAACCAGCAGTGACGAGGGGCCTCTGACGCAGCAGGCGCTGGTAGGCCTCGACCAACTCGATGGTGACGTCCAGCTCGAACGCGAGACTCGCCAGGTGCGGCCCGCGCACCTCTTCCGCCTCGGCATACGCCCGCGGTGTGATCAGGCGGGACGCCGCCCATTCGTCGGCCTGACGCTCCTGCTGCGTTCGTGTGGCCGATGTCGTCGCGGGGAAATGGCCGAGGCAGGCGTGCCCCAGCTCATGGGCGAGCACGCTACGGGTCGTGCGGGCGCTCATCCCCGGAGCGAGACGGATCGTTCGCGTGGTGGGGTCGTAGCCCCCGCGGGTGCGGCCGGGCCGCTCGACCACGCGCACCCGCTGCGCGTCGGCGAGGTGGAGGAGCTGGTGCATTCTCTCCTCCTCGTGACGTCTCGCGGGCGGAAGCCGGTATCGGCCTACTCGTAGAGGTCGTCGGTGTCGGCGTCGTGCCGGACGCCGGATTCGAAGGCGACCTCACGGCTATCTTCGCGGGGGCCGGCGACATCGGGGGTGCGCCGGATCGGCGTGATGCGCGCTGTGGTCTCGCCGTCGGCTCTGAGGCGCTCTTCCGCGCGGGCGAGAAGGACATGGGGCTCGACGCCGAGGTCGGCGCAGACCGCGTAGACGACGGGTACCGGGATCGCTCGCTTGCCCGTCACGTAGTTGTCGAGTGCGCTTCGGGCGATGCCGATGCTGCGCGCCATCGCGGCGATGCTGCTCCGCGAGGCGGCGATCTCCGCGCGCATCTGGCGACCGACGGCCTCGTTGAACTCCTCTGCAGGTGTCTTCACCCGGCTCACCATAGCAGCGTGACGACGCCAGAATGCCGCCATTCTGGCCCATTCGACCCCCATGCGTGTCCGTTCGTGGCGCTAGTGTAGGCGTATGGGGACGGAATTGCGTCATTTGCTGGCATCGGAAGTCGACGGAGCACGGTTTCACGCCGGGGTGTCCTTTTCCGAGCTGTCGGAGCGTACGGGTATCGGCCCTGACGCCCTGGGGGAGCTTCTCGACGGCAGGGAGGACTTCACCGTCGTCGACCTCGTGCGTATCGCCGATGTGCTCGGCATCCCGGTCACCGCGCTTCTTCCGGGAGCGGCAGGCGACGACTCGTGACGGTTGCTGTGCCGGACCGCAGTGTCCGTGCCTGGCGATAGCGTGGGGGCATGAAGACAGTGTCGTTCGGATCGTCCACCGCCCCCGCCGTGATCGCCGGCATGATGCGCATCGACGACAAGGATGACGCGCACATCCGCCACCTCTACGACACGACCAGGGATGCGGGCATCGACTTCTTCGACCATGCGGACATCTACGGCGGCAGCATGCACCACTGCGAGTCGCGGTTCGCCGAGGCGCTGCAGCTGACCTCTTCCGAGCGCGACGAGATCGTGCTGCAGACGAAATGCGGCATCGTGCCCTCGCAGGGGATGTTCGACTTCTCCTACGAGCACATCGTGGCCCAGGTCGAGGGTTCGCTCGCTGCTCTGCGGACCGACCGCCTCGATGTGCTCCTGCTCCACCGCCCCGATGCGCTCGTCGAGCCCGAGGAGGTCGCCCGCGCGTTCGATGACCTGGAGAGCGCGGGAAAGGTCAGGGCGTTCGGCGTCTCGAACCACACCCCGCGTCAGATCGATCTGCTCCGCACCGCAGTCCGGCAGCCGCTGGTGGCGAATCAGCTCCAGCTGTCGATCACGCACGCACCGATCATCGCGCAGCCGGTCGCTGCCAACATGGCCGGCCATGACCAGAGCCTGGTGCGCGATGGCGGCGGCATCGTGGAGTACTGCCGTATCAACGGGATCACGATCCAGGCATGGTCGCCGTTTCAGGACGGCTTCTCGCACGGGGTGTTCCTCGGCAACCCCGCCTACG
Organism: Microbacterium sp. WHRI 7836; assembly: GCF_040223885.2. NCBI lineage: Bacteria > Bacillati > Actinomycetota > Actinomycetes > Micrococcales > Microbacteriaceae > Microbacterium > Microbacterium sp. WHRI 7836. Next base: position 2,666,932 of record NZ_CP168171.1, on the reverse strand, counting down.
CGGAGCTGAACGCGGTGATCGATCGCCTCGCGGCGGTGCACGACGTCACCCCGATCGCCATCGCGACCGCCTGGATCACCCGTCACCCCGCCGGCATGCAGGTGGTCCTCGGAACCACGACGCCCGAGCGGGTGCGTGATGCGGCAGCCGGTGCCGATGTCGCGCTCACCCGACCCGAGTGGTACGAACTGTTCCGTGCCGGCGGACACCTGCTTCCGTAGACCCCTGCGGTCCGTCGCGGCGTCGTCTACCCTGAACTCATGTCGTTCCTGTTCTCGCTCCTCGTCATCGCCCTGATGATCGGCGCGCTGATCGACATCATCACGCGGGACAGCTCGCTGGTGAAGTTCCTGCCGAAACTGGCGTGGATCATCATCGTGATCCTGCTGCCGCTGATCGGTGGCCTGCTCTGGTTCGGTCTCGGCCGCGAGTACGGGGAGTCCGGCATACAGATGCCGCGGATGCGACGAGCTGAGCGGCCCGCGGCGTCGACCGACGTGCGTCCGGCGCCACCGAGGGACACGAGAACCACCGAGCAGCAGATCGCCGATCTCGACCGTGAGATCGAGGAGTGGCGGTTGCGCCAGGAGATCGAGAAGAAGCGCGGGGCCGACGGCGACGCGCCAGCCGGCACCTCTTAGGCGGCCGGCAGCCCCTGATCTGCCGGCGGGAGGTCGAAGGACTCGCGGATCGCGTCCTCCAGGAACGGATATCGGAATTCGAAACCGGCCTCTGTGAGCATCTCCGGCAGCACCCACCGGCTCTTCAGGATCAGCTCGGTCTCGGTGCGCATGCCGATGGCTCCGAGCTCCAGCATCCATCGGGGCATCGGAACCCCGATCCGCGCTCCGAGGGCCCGCCGCACCGTCGCCATGAACTCGACGTTGTCCACCGGATGCGGAGAGGCAGCGTTGACGGGGCCCTCGAGCGCCGGATTCCGCTCGAGGAAGTCGATGATGCGCGCGACATCCTCGATGTGCACCCAGCTGAAACGCTGGCGGCCACGACGCGCGCCGGGGAGATGTCCCGTGCCCGCAGCGCGCCGAGCCGCGCTGACCGGCCATCGTCCGTCGTACTGGGACCCGCCGAGCCCGAACCGCGCCAGGTCTCTCACCGGGCCGAGCACGCCGCCGTGGCCGAGCACGATCGTGCTGCGCAGGGCGACGCGGCGGGTGGCGGGGAGCTCGCCGGCGAACAGCGCCTTCTCCCACGCCTTCGCGACCTCGACCGAGAACCCACTGCCGACCTCGCCCGTCGATTCGGTCATCGGACGATCCTCCGCGTGGCGATAGATCGTCGCCGTCGAGGAGTTGATCCAGAGCGCGGGAGGTGCGGAGGACCGGGTGATCGCGGTGCTAAGCGACGCGGTGGTGTCGAGGCGGGAGCGGAAGATCTCCGCCCGGTTCTCTGGGGTGTAACGGCAGTTGACGCTCTTGCCGGCCAATCCGATCACGAGGGCGGCACCGTCGACGGCGCGATCGATCTCCACCTGATCGCCCCAGCGGATGTCGGCGCCTGAACGCGAGATCGTGACGACCTCGCGCCCCTCCGCGCGGAACCGGGGCACGAGGAAGCGCCCCATGAACCCGGTGGAACCGCCGATGACGACCCGTCCTGTGCTCATGCGGTCTGCTCCTTCTCGTGATGCTGGATGCGATAGGCGAACTCTCCCCGATACTCGTACAGGCGGCCGAGGAACGGCGCATCGACGGTCAGGGCCATGCGCTGCCGATCGAGGTCGTCGTCGAAGCGCTCGGTGAGGCGGATGACAGGTGCCACGGGCCGGGGGATCCGCACCCGGAGGCGACCGAAGCGAAGTCCGACGGCTCGGCTCCTCAGATGCAGTGCGCCCTGACGTACCTCGACGTCGAAGCAGGCGGCGAGGAGGCCCGGTTCGCCGAGCTCGTCGACGACGCGGCCATGGCGGGTGAGTGCGACGGCGTCTCGCATGGTCCACGTGCCACGGCCGAAGAAGAAGGTCCGCTCACTGAGCGCTCTGGACGCGATGGTGCGGTTCTCGACCCGGAACGGCACCTCTCGCTCCCACCCCGCGGCGACCACGCCGCGTCGTTCGAGGACCCGGAGGAAGGGCCACAGCCATCGACGCGGAGTGCCCACTCGCTCGAACACCCCCTCGCCGATGCCGGTCGCTCCGTCCGGGATCGGTGCGAAGTACAGGCGCAGTCGGGGGTGAAGGTCGGCCATGCGCTCGCCGAGTGCTCTGGCGTACGGGGACTGCGGCACGGGCGTCACGGTTCGAGCCTAGCCTCGGCCTCGCATCGCCCCGCACTGCGGTCCACCCTTCGTCAGGCTCCTGGTCGCAGCAGTCGGTCGAGCAGGGTGAGCGCCTCGTGCTGAGGAGCGGTCTCGTCGAGCAGCCACTGCGTCTGCAGGCCGTCGGACGCCGCCACCACCAGGGCTGCGACCGCATCAGCGTCGAGGTCGTCGCGGATCCTCCCCTCCTCCTGCTGGCGTCGGACGACGTCGGCGAGTCGGGCGCGGAGGCGCGTGAAGCGACCGGTGGCGAACGTGCGCGCCGCCGGATGGCCCTCCTCGAGCGCCGTGGCGACGAGCGTCGAGTACAGCTGCACGAGACCGGGTATCGCACGGTTGAGCCGCGCGGACTCGATCATCATCTCCACCGGCGTCGCGTCGGGCGGGGGAGAGCTCGGTTGGCGCGACGGTACGGTGCTCTCCTCGTAGACCGCGACGAGGAGCTCCTCCAGGGAGCCGAAGTAGTGGGTGAGAGCCGCGTGCGTGACCCCGACCTCGCGCGCGATGGCCCGCAGGCTCGTGCGGTCGGCGCCACGTTCGGCGAACACCTCGATGGCGCGGTCGAGGATCTCCTGCCGACGGGCGATCCCCTTCGCGTAGGCCCCGCGCTGCCGTGGGGGCTCCGGGGGTTCGGGGGTGTCGAGGGGCATGAGGGCAGTCTAGCGATTCAAAACTTCCGCGTGGAGGTATTTGATGATAGCGTGCCTGAACGGGACACCGGTCCCGCCACGTCACCGATGACCGAAGGAGCACGACCGATGACGATTCGGACTTCCCTGCAGCTGTTCACCATCAAGGACGAGCTGGAGGCCGACCTCGAATCCTCCCTGCAGGCGGTGGCAGCCCGCGGTTTCACGGCCGTCGAGCCGTACGACTTCGTGCGCCGCGCCGAGCCCCTCGCAGCCGCGCTCACCGCCGCCGGTCTGGTCGCCCCCTCCGGACACGCCTTCCTGGCGTCGCCGTCGTTCGTCAACCCCGACGGCAGCGGCACCACGGTGCCCGTCCCCTCCCCGGCTGAGGTCTTCGCCGCGGCGAAGGTGCTCGGCATGGATACGGTCATCGACCCCTACACCGAACCGGCTCGTTGGGAGTCGATCGAGCAGATCGAGGAGACGGCGCGACTGCTCAACGAGGCCGCGGAGATCGGTGCGGCCGTCGGTGTGCGGGTCGGATACCACAACCACGCCCACGAGCTGGAGGCCGTGTTCGACGGCGTCACCGGCCTGGAGGTCCTCGCCGGGCTGCTCGACGACCGCGTCGTGCTCGAGGCCGACCTGTACTGGGTGGCCCGTGGCGGCGTCGATCCCGTCGCGCTGCTGGAGCGTCTGGGCAGTCGGGTGATCGCCGTGCACGCGAAGGACGGCACACTCGACCCCGCACTCGCGGGAGCGTATCCGCCCGCCGATCAGGTGGCCGCCGGTGAGGGTAACGTCCCGCTGATCGAGGCCATCACCGCAGCACCGGCGCTGGAGCTCGCGATCGTCGAGTTCGACCACTACGAGGGCGACCTGTTCGACGCCGTCGAGCGCAGCCGGGTCTACCTCGACGAGAAGGTGGCGGCCTGATGGCGGTGGGCGTCGGCATCATCGGTGCCGGGAACATCAGCGACCAGTACCTGTCCAACCTCACGACGTTTCCCGATGTGCGCGTCGTCGCGATCGGCGACCTGCTCGAGGAGCGCGCCAAAGCGCAGGCCGAGAAGTACGGCGTGCCTCGTGCCGGCGGTGTCGACACGGTGCTCCAGGATCCGGAGATCGACATCGTCGTGAATCTCACGATCCCGGCCGTGCACGTGGAGGTCTCCGAGGCGATCATCGCAGCGGGGAAGCACGTCTGGACCGAGAAGCCGATCGGTGTGAGCCGTGAGGAGTCCCGCGGCCTGCTGCAGAAGGCGGACGCGGCGGGCCTGCGCGTCGGCGTCGCCCCCGACACCGTCCTCGGTCCTGGCGTGCAGACGGCGAAGCGAGCGATCGCGCGCGGAGACATCGGGCGTCCGCTGTTCGCGCAGACCACGTTCCAGTGGTCGGGACCGGAGATCTTCCACCCGAATCCCGCGTTCCTCTACGCCAAGGGCGGCGGACCGCTGCTCGACATGGGGCCGTACTACGTGTCGGCCCTCGTGCACGTGTTCGGGCCTGTCGCCTCGGTCGCAGCACTCGGACTGCAGGGCTCTCCCACGCGCCGGGTGCAGGTCGGTGAACTCGCAGGCCAGGAGTTCCCGGTCGAGATCCCCTCGACGCTCAGCGTGCTGATGGCGTTCGAGGAGGGCGGGCAGGCGCAGAGCCTGTACAGCACCGACTCACCCGTCGTCCGCCAGGGCATCGTCGAGATCACCGGCACCGAGGGCACGATCGTGATCCCGGACCCGAACACGTTCGGCGGCGCGATCTCGATCACCCGTCCGCTCACACGTCTGTTCATCCCGCCGGAGCCCGTGCAGCAGGAGATCATCGACGTCGAGCAGGAGGGCGTGCTGTCCGGCCGCGGCGTCGGGCTGCTCGACATGGCGCGGGCGATCGCCGCGGGGCGTCCACACGTCGCCACCGGCGAGTTCGGCTACCACGTGCTCGACACCCTGCTCTCGATCGAGGAGGCCGCCGAGGCGCGGAGCTTCGTCGAGGTCGAGAGCACCCTCGATCAGGTGGGGTCGATCGCCGCGGACTTCGACCCGTTCGAAGCCACGCTCTGACACCGGCCGTACGTGGCGGCCAGGAGCGGATCACCGCGTCCTGGCCGTCACGTCGCGGACCACTCTCAGGGCTCGAGCAGGCGGACGAGACGCTCGTGCCCGGTCTCCTCGAGTTCCGCGATGTCGTCGCGGGACTTCAGGAAGTCGGAGAACGACCGGTAGCCGAGCGCCTTCTCGCTGAACGACGGGTCCATGCGACGCATATGCGTCTTGACCGCGGAGCTGTGCAGCCACTCGTCGGCGTCGGCCTTGTCGTGCCCCAGACGGAGCGCGCGCTCCAGCAGCTGCGTCGCCACCTCCTGATCGTCGACCTTGTCCTCGACCCGCACTTCCTCCGCCTTCGGGGCGGCCTTGGAGCGCGATCGCTTCGAGGCGACCTTCGGCTTCGAGGCGGTCTCCGTCACCGTCTCGGCGACAGCCTCCGCCACCGGCGTCGGCGCCTCGACCGCGGGAGTGGCCGCGGCGGCGACCGGCTTGGAGGGGCGCACGACACCGGGCAGCGAGTCGTACGACTCGAACTCGTCGCACGCGGCGGCCAGCGACTTGGCTGTGGAGCCAGACACCCCGACGCCGATCACGTAGCGGCCGAGGCGCTTGCAGCGCTGAGCCAGGGGCACGTAGTCGCTGTCACCCGCGACGATCACGACATGGGTGAGATCGGGGAGGCGGAACATGTCCTCGACCGCATCCACGGCGAGCCGGATGTCGGCGCCGTTCTTGGCATACGCCGCGGCGGGGAACAGCTGCACGAGGTCGACAGCGCGGGCAACGAGCTGCGAGCGGTACACGGCGTTGACGGGGGAGGACCAGTCCGCGTATGCGCGGGTGAGCACCAGCGTGCCGAACGAGGCCGCGTAGTCGATGATGGCGCCGACCTCGATCATCGCCCGGCTCAATCGCTCGGTGACCTCGGGGTCGTTCGGGTTCTCGCTGATCCGCTGACGGTCCTTGCCGTAGGCGTTGCGACCGTGCACCCGGTCGTACCAGGAGATGACGATGTTGTCGAAGTCGAGGTAGACGGCGACGCGGGCATCGGTGGTCTCGGCCATGCTCACACCTCCTCGCGGGGGTAGCGGACGCCGATCTGCGCCCTGATCTCGTCAAGGGTGCCCATGATCGCGACGCTCTCGGCGATGGGCAGGATGTCGCCCGCGAGGGTGCCTTCGCTCACCAGACGTTCGGCGGCGAGCGCCTGGAACTGCATGCCACGGCCCTCGACCTCGGAGGTGTAGCTCTCCTGCACCGTGCCGTCCGGCAGGACGAGGCGGAACGTGGTCGGGCTGTACCAGACGGTGTCGATGTCGATGCGGGCGGCCGTGCCGATGATGCTCGCGACGTTGGGGCCTGCAGCCCGCGACGACGAGAGGCTGGTCGAGACCGCACCGCCGTCGTGGGTCATGACCGTGGCGACCTCGGAGTCGGCTCCCGTCTCGATGAGGCGGCCGACGGCACGGATGCTGGTCGGTGCGCCGAGGATGTCCCAGATGAAGGAGATCGGGTAGATCCCGAGGTCCAGCAGGGCGCCGCCACCGAGTTCGAGGGCGTTGAGCCGATGCGCGGGGTCGGAGGGCAGCAGCTGGGTGTGATCGGCGCTCACCGCCCGGATCTCACCGAGGGCGCCGTCGGCGATGAGCTCGCGGATGCGGACCATGTGCGGCAGGTACCGCGTCCACATCGCCTCCATCACCAGCAGACCGCGCTCGGCGGCGAGCGCCTGCAGGTCTTCCGCCTCGGCGCGGTTCAGGGTGAACGCCTTCTCGGCGAGCACATGCTTGCCGTGCTCAAGGGCAAGGCGGGCGTTCTCGTGATGCATCGGGTGCGGTGTCGACACGTAGATGATGTCGACATCGGGGTCCGCGACGAGGTCTTCATACGAAGAATGCGCGCGGGGGATGTCGAAGCGGGCGGCGAACGCGTCGGCCGACTCCTGTGACCGGGATCCGACGGCCACGAGGTCGAGCCCCGCGGTTCGCAGATCGGACGCGAATGCGCCGGCGATTCCGCCGGTCGCGAGGATTCCCCACCGAAGACCTGTCATGGTCTCAGCGTAGGGGGTGCTCCGGGTGTGACGGACTGTTACATCCCGTGACGCCCGGCATCGACGCCATGGCAGCGGGTGGGGAGCGGCTCCTACCGTGACGGGCATGACCGAACCCCTCATCATCGGCGCCATGGTGCGCACCCTCGGCGCGTATCCCTCGGGTTGGCGGCAGCCAGGGGCGCACCGCGACCCTGCGAGAGACGCCGACATCCTGCGCCACATCGCGCGAGAGGGGGAGGAGGCGGGGCTCGACTATCTGTTCTTCGGCGACTGGCTCGCCACGGGGCCGGACCTGGAGTTCCGCGATCCGTATCTGCTGGCGCGCATCGACCCCGTGAGCGCTGTGCTCTTCCTCGCGGGAGTGACCTCGCGGATCGGCCTGATCGCCACGGTGAACACGACCTACGCCGACCCGTACACGACCGCGCGGTCGCTCGCCTCGCTCGACGTGCTCACCCGCGGCCGTGCCGGTATCAACCTCGTCACCGGCGCCGAGCCGCGCGCGGCCGGGAACCACGGTCGCGACGCGCACGCCGACAACGAGACCCGCTACGACCGGGCAGAGGAGTTCGTCGAAGCCCTGCGCCGGCTGTGGGATTCGTGGGGCGAGGACGCCTGGATCGCCGACGCCGATCGTGGGGTGCTGATCGATCCGGAGGGGCTGCGCGCCGCCGAGCTGCGGGGCGCTCAGGTGCGGGTCGCCGGGCCGCTCAACGTCGCTCGACCTCCGCAGGGCCGGATCCCGATCGTGCATGCCGGCACATCGCCGCGGTCGAGGGCGCTCGCGGCGACCGAGGCCGATCTCGCCCTGACCGCCGCACCGACGCTGGCGGACGCCATCGCCACACGACGGCTGCTGCGGGACATCGCCGCCGAGTCCGGACGCTCGCCCGATGCGCTGAAGGTGATCGCGCCGGTGCTCCCGGTCGTCGCGGACACGGATGCCGATGCTCGTCGCATCGTGGAGCGGCTGCTCGCCCTGGTGCCGCTCGCCGAGGGGCACCAGGCGGCGCGGACGGCGTTCCCGCTGAACCGCAGCATCGCCGCGCTCGCCGACGCGTTCGACGTTCCGGTCGACGACCCGCTGCGCTCCGCCACCTTCGATGCGCCGGTGACTGCCGCGGAAGCACTCCGGCTGGGCGCGCGCGGTGCGGCGCTGATCGAACGTCTCGCCCTCATCGCCGGGCTGAACGTCTCCGGGGGCGGGACCGCCGATCCCCTCACCTGGCGGCACCTGGTCGCCGCGCACGCGGTGCCGGCCGCCTTCGTCGTCGGTGACGCGGGAACCATCGCCGATCATTTCGAGACCTGGCGGGAGCAAGGCGGGGCGGACGGGTTCAACGTGCTGTCGGCTTTCCAACCGGCGCAGTTCGAGGCGTTCACGCGTAACGCGGCGCCGGAGTTGCGCCGTCGCGGGCTGCTGCGAAGCGAGGAGCAGGGCGACGGGACCACACTCCGCGACCGCCTGCGCATTACGTCGTATGTCGACGCATGACGACCGGCGTCGCCCGGGTCGCGCGTTCCCGCCCCTGATTCCTACCGTGAAGTCACCTCAACGCACGGCATCTCGACACACAGCACCTCACCCGAAGCATCACACCCGAAACCTGGAGAACCACCCATGAACCGTCGCCTCCTCCGCGCCGCCGCCATCGCGGTGCCGCTCATCCTGGCGGGAAGCCTCGCCGCCTGCGCGTCGACGCCCGCCCCGGCGAACTCTCCCGCCGAAGGCGGCGACCCCGTAAAGGGTGGAACGCTCACGTACCTCGAGCACCAGGCCTACACGAACCTGTATCCGCCGCAGGCCGGCTTCTACCCCAACGGCGGCATCGTGAACAACATCGCGGCCCGCCTGACCTGGCAGAACCCTGACACGCTCGAGATCGAGCCGTGGATCGCCTCCGACTGGACCGTGAACGACGACGCGACCGAGTACACGTTCAACCTGAACCCCGACGTGACGTTCTCGGACGGCACGGTGCTCGACGCCGCGGCAGTGAAGAAGAACTTCGACACCTACGGCCTGGGCGATGCGGAACGGGGCCTGACCGTCTCCGAGGCGATCAACAACTACGCCAGCAGCGAGGTGGTCGACGACGACACCGTGACGTTCCACTTCTCCGCACCGTCCCCTGGGTTCCTGCAGGCGACCTCGACCATCAACTCGGGTCTGCTGTCGCCGGAGACGCTCGACGGCACGATCGAGGACTTCGGCGCGGGCAACGCCGCCGAGATCATCGGGTCCGGTCCGTTCACGGTCACGGGGGAGAAGCTCGGCACCGAGTACACGCTCACCGCGCGCGACGACTACGACTGGGGACCCGACAGCGTCGACAATGACGGTCGCCCGTACCTCGACGCCGTGCACGTGCTGATCACCCCCGAAGACTCGGTGCGGATCGGCTCGCTGCTCGCGGGCCAGGCCGACTACGTGCGCTACGTGCAGGCGTTCGACGAGGACCGCGTCGAGGCAGCCGGCTTCACCCTCTACGCGCCGCAGACCCGCGGCGTCAACAACTCGATCGCCCTGCGTCCCGAGAATCCGCTGCTCACCGACATCCGCGTGCGGCAGGCGATCATCGCCGCGGTGAACGCGCAGGAGGTCGTCGACACGCTGTTCACCGAGAACTACACGGCGGCGACGTCGGTGCTCTCCTCCCAGGCGCTCGGCTACAAGGACGAGTCGAAGCACTACGCCTACGACCCGAAGAAGGCCGAGAAGCTGCTCGACGAGGCCGGCTGGGAGCCCGGCGCCGACGGCATCCGCGAGAAGGATGGCGAGCGCCTCTCGATCACGGTGTACGAGGCGAAGCCGCAGCCGCTGTCGAAGCAGACCCTGGAGCTCGTGGCGCAGCAGCTGGCGAAGGTGGGTGTCGAGCTCTCGGTCAAGCCCGGTGATGCCGGAAGCTACGCCGAGGACACGCGCGACCCGCTCAAGACCGGCTTCTACCACTCGATGGTCGGACGCGCGGATCTGGACGTGATCAAGAGCCAGTACTTCACGAAGAACCGCGATGTGCTGATCTCGAAGGACGCGAAGCTCGATGAACTGCTGCTCGCCGTGGCCTCAGAGCCGGACGCCGACAAGCGCGTCGCCGCATCGCAGGCCGTGCAGGACTACATCGCCGAGCAGGCCTACGTGATCCCGCTCTTCGAGGAGCCGCAGGTGTACGGCACCGCGACCTACGTGCACGGCGTCGCCTTCGAGTCGGTCGGACGCCCGACGTTCTCCGGCGTCTGGCTCGCCGAGCACTGATCGGGATGGTGCGTCGATGAGTTTCGTCCTCCGACGAGCCGGGCAGGCCGCGATCGTTCTGATCGCGGCCTTCACGGCCACGTTCTTCCTGCTGCAGCTGCTGCCGGGCGATGCGATCCTGATCAAGTTCTCCGATCCCAGCCTCGGGCTGTCCCCGGATCAGCTCGACAGCATCCGAGCCACCTACGGCACGGATCTGCCGTGGTGGGAGCAGTACGTGCACGCGGGGCTCGGGTTCCTCGCCGGGGACTTCGGCTACTCCACGCAGTTCGGCACGCCCGTGCTGACGATGCTCGCGGAGGCGCTCCCCGCGACGCTGCTGCTCGCGTCCCTCGGGCTCCTCGTCGCTCTGCTCCTGGCCGTGCTGATCGCCGGACTCTCCTCGCTCGCCCCGTTCGCCTGGCTTCGCGACGGACTTCGTCAGGTGCCCGGTCTCTTCGTCGCGGTGCCGGTCTTCTGGCTCGGCATCCTGCTCATCCAGGTGTTCTCGTTCGGGCTCGGCTGGGTGCCGATCGTCGGGGCCGACCCGGTGAGCGGACTCATCCTGCCCGTGCTGACCCTCGCCGTGCCGATCTCGGCTCCGCTGGCGCAGGTGCTGGTCCGCGCGATCGATCAGGTGCAGGCGCAGCCGTTCGTCACGGTGGTCCGGGCGAAGGGGGCCCCGCCGCTGTGGGTGCTCACGCGCTCCGTCGCCCGCAACGCCGCCGTGCCGACCCTGACGATCGCCGGTGTGCTGTTCGGGGAACTCGTCGGGGGAGCCGTCGTCACCGAGACGGTGTTCGGCCGCACGGGCATCGGCCGTCTCACCGAGCAGGCCGTCGCGAACCAGGACATCCCGGTGCTGCAGGGTGTGGTGCTGCTCTCGGCGCTCGGCTTCGTCGTCATCAGCTTCGCCGTCGACCTCGTCACGCCGCTCATCGACCCGCGTCAGCGCGCGGTCGCGCGCTCCACCGCGTCCGTCGCCGCCCGCTCCGCGCCTCAGGAGGTGCCCGCATGACCGCTCCCGTGATCGCTGCGACGAGTGTCGAACCGGACTCCGAGCCGACACCGACCGTCCCCGAGCTTCCGCGGACCCCTCGCCGCCCTGGCCGTCTGCGCGGCCGCGCCTGGGGGCTGTATCTCGCGTTCGCCGTGGTCGCCGTCGCGGTGCTGTGGGCGGTCATCCCCGGCGTGTTCGCGCCCGGCGACCCGCTGACCGGTGTGCCGGCCGACAAGCTGCTGCCGCCGAGTGCCGCGCATTGGTTCGGCACCGACACCCTCGGCCGTGATCTGTTCGGCCGTGTCGTCCACGGTGCCGTGCACTCGCTCTCGGGCGCGCTGATCGCCGTCACGGTGGGTCTCACCCTCGGCACGGTTCTCGGCGCGATAGCCGGAGCCGTGGGCGGGGTGGTGGACGACGTGCTGATGCGCATCGTCGACGTGCTGCTCGCGATTCCCGGGCTGCTCCTGTCCCTCTCGGTGATCATCCTGCTCGGATTCGGCACGGTCAACGCCGCCCTCGCCGTGGGACTCGGCAGCGTCGCGGCGTTCGCGCGGCTGATGCGCGCCGAGGTCGCCCGGGTGCGGCGCACCGAGTACGTCGAGGCCGCCTTCGGCAGCGGTGCCACCTTCTTGGCCGTGCTGCGTCGACACGTGCTTCCCAACTCCCTCACCCCCATCGTCGCGCTCGCCGCCCTGCAGTTCGGGACGGCGATCCTCGCCATCTCGACGCTCGGGTTCCTCGGCTACGGCGCTCCGCCACCCACCCCGGAATGGGGACTGCTGATCGCCGAGGGCCGCAACTACGTGGGCACCGCTTGGTGGCTCACGGCATTGCCGGGTCTCATCGTCGTCGCGGTCGTGCTCAGCGCGAACCGCATCAGCCACCGCATCGGAAGGGGCACGCGATGAGCGTTCTGACCGCATCGGATCTGCGCATCTCCTACGGGGGTCGTGAAGTCGTGCACGGCGTCTCCTTCGGGATCGGCGAGGGGGAGACCCTCGCCCTCGTCGGGGAGTCGGGGTCGGGCAAGTCCACGACCGCCCACGCGCTCCTCGGGCTCCTCCCCGCAGGGGGCAGGGTCGACGGCGGGACGGTCGTCCTGGGCGACCTCGACATCTCCGGGTGGTCCGATCGTGCGCTGCGCGGCATCCGCGGTGCGGAGATCGGCCTGGTCCCGCAGGATCCGACGACCTCCCTCGATCCGGTGCGTCCGGTCGGGAAGCAGGTCGAGGAGATCCTGCGCCTGCACGGGCATCGGGATCGGCGCTCGCGTCGTGCACGGGCCATCGAGCTGCTCGACCGTGTCGGTATCGACGACCCGGATCTGCGGGCGCGTCAGTATCCGCACGAGCTCTCCGGAGGCATGCGGCAGCGTGTGCTGATCGCGACCGCGATCGCCCTGCGACCCCGCCTGCTGATCGCCGACGAGCCCACCAGCGCCCTCGACGCCACGGTGCAGCGCAAGGTGCTCGATCTGCTCGACGAGCTGCAGCGCGAGGAGGGCACCAGCATCCTGCTCGTGACCCACGACCTGGGCGTTGCCGCCGATCGGGCGGAGCGACTCGTCGTGCTCAAGGACGGCCGGATCGTGGAGCAGGGGCGGAGCGAGGAGGTGCTCGCCGCACCGACGGACCCGTACACGCGTCAGCTGCTCGCCGATGCTCCCGCGTTCACGACCGGCTTCCGGCGTCCGGACGCCCCGCCGTTCCTGCGGGATGCCGCAGCCGTCGCCGCGGAGAACCCGTACGCGATCGTCGCCGAAGGGCTTGTGAAGGAGTTCCGCGTCGCCGGCCGGGAGCGGTTCCGCGCTGTCGACGACGTCTCGTTCCGGGTTCGCCGTGGTACCACCCACGCGCTCGTCGGCGAATCGGGGTCGGGGAAGACCACGACGGCGCGACTGGTCACGCGCTTCCATCAGCCGGACGCCGGGACCATCGAGGTCGCCGGAGAAGACGTGACCCACGCGAAGCGCGAGCAGCTGCGAGCGCTGCGCCGCCGTGTGCAGCTCGTCTACCAGAACCCGTTCGCCTCGCTGGATCCCCGCCAGCAGATCGTCGACATCGTCGCGGAGCCGCTGCAGAACTTCCAGGTCGGATCTCGCGCCGAGCGCAGCGAACGCGCGCTCGCTCTCCTCGACCGGGTCGCGCTCCCGTCCGACGTCGCGCGGCGCACCCCGCGCGAACTCTCGGGCGGACAGCGGCAGCGTGTCGCGATCGCGAGGGCTCTCGCGATCGATCCCGAGGTCGTGGTGCTCGACGAGGCGGTGTCGGCGCTGGACGTGACCGTGCAGGCGCGCATCCTGGAACTGCTCACCTCGCTGCAGGCGGAGCTCGGGCTCACCTACCTGTTCATCTCGCACGACCTCGCCGTCGTGCGCAGGATCAGTCACACGGTCTCGGTGATGCGCCGCGGCCGGATCGTGGAGGAGGGGCAGACGGAAGACCTCTTCCGCGACCCGCAGCACGAGTACACCAGGGAGTTGCTGGCAGCGGTCCCCGGACGAACGGAGATCGTCGTATGACCACCGAATCCGCCCCTTCGACCGGGCCCACCGTCGCGTTCTTCACGCGTCTGCTCGACGACGCGTCTCCTGCCGAGAGGTATGCGCTCGCCACCTCGCAGATCCAGCAGGCGGAGCGCCACGGGATCGGGAGAGCCTGGGTCGCACAGCATCATTTCCACGCGGCCGAGGGTGGTCTGCCGTCGCCGCTGGTGTTCCTCGCGCACGCGGCCGCCGTCACGAGTGACATCCGACTGGGGACCGGCGTTATCACCCTGCCGTTGGAGGACCCGGTGCGGGTGGCCGAGGATGCCGTGGTCGCAGATCTGCTCTCCGGGGGGCGAGTGGATCTGGGCCTCGGCAGCGGCGGCACCCCGTCGTCGTTCGTGCCGTTCGGGGAGGATGTGCGAGACAAGGCGGTGACCTACGACCGCAAGTTGCGCACGCTCCTCGACGGCCTCGCCGGTCGCGACGTCGGCGCGGGCAACACGCTCTACCCGGATGCGGGAGACCTCGCCGACCGTGTGTGGCAGGCCACCTTCTCCGCTCCCGGCGGTCACCGCGCCGGCATCCACGGGCACGGGCTCCTGCTCTCCCGCACTCAGCCGCGCAGGCCCGACCGCCTGTACGCCCCCTTGTCCGAGCTGCAGGACCCGATCATCGACGCGTACCTCGAGGCACTGCCGGTCGGGGTGACTCCGCGGATCACCGCCTCGCGCACCGTGTTCGTCGCGGATGACCGCGCCGAGGCTCTGCGGTTCGCCGAGGTCGGGCTGCGTCGGGCGGCGGAGGGCTTCCGTCGGCAGGGCCAGACCATCCCCGGTGACGACATCGACGAGTTGATAGCCGCGCTCGACACGCATCTGGGCACGCCAGAGCAGGTTGCCGAGTCGCTCGCCGCCGACGCCACCCTCACCCGCGCGACAGAGGTGGCCTTCCAGGTGCACTCGGTCGATGCGCCGCACGAGCACGTGCTGCGCTCGATCGCACTGTTCGCCGACGAGGTCGCCCCGGCCCTCGGCTACGCCATCGCGGAGACAGCAAACACCGAGACGATCAAGGAGAACGCATGACCGACGACACCGTCCTCACCGACGACACCGTGGACCGGATCGTGGGGGTGACGCCGGAGCTGGACGAACTGCGCCGCCGCCGTCCGGTCACCAGAGAGCAGCTGCAGGCGAGCTTCGACGCCCTCTTCCGACCGGTCACGGTCGCGCATGTGTCGCAGGCGGAGCGCGAGCTCGTCGCAGCCTTCGCCACCGGACTCGCCGGCGTCGACGATGCGACAGCGGCGTTCTATGCCGCCCGCGCACGCGAGGCCGATCCGGAGCGGGCGGGAGCAGTGCTCGCCGAGGCAGCCGGGGCGTCGACGAGCGGTCCGTTCGGCGCCTACACCGAACTCGGCCTGCAGTCCGAGAACACGGAGGGCGAACGGTATGAGCCCGATGGTGCCGTGACCGCCGTCATCGGCGAGCGCCTCGCCGCAGCCCTCGCGCACACGCACCTGCTCGTGTTCCGGCCCCGTGAAGCGTCGGGCGCCGATCTCGGGCGACTGCTCGATGCCGGGTGGTCGACCGAGGGGATCGTCACGCTGTCCCAGCTGGTGTCGTTCCTCGCCTTCCAGCAGCGGGTCGTCACCGGACTCCGCGCGCTCGCCGCTGCAGGACTCACCGCCCAGACCGAGATCTCCGAGGAGGAGGCCGCATGACCGCCGCACAGACCGTGCTCCGGCACGACGACGCCCCGCACCCGCACGTCTTCACCCGCGGAGAGGTGGGCTGGGTCCCGCATCTCGAGCCCCTCGCGGAGGAGGAGCTGACGCCACGGCACTACGACGGACTCGTCGATGCCGCGCGGGCGAAGAACGACTACTTCCGGTTGCTGGCCCGTGACCCCGAGGTGCTCAAGGCGCGGACACTCGTCGACAAGGACATCTTCTACAACGTCGCCGAGGGTCTGCCGCGCGCCGACCGCGAGCTGGCGGCGACCGCAGCATCACGGCGCAACGGGTGCGTGTTCTGTGCCTCGGTGCATTCCCGCTTCGCCGCGCATCACAGCAAGCGGGTCGAGGACGTCGACCTGCTGCTGGACGAGGGGGTCGACGCCGATCTCGGCGAGCGCTGGAACGCGATCGTGGCCGCGTCGGTCGCGCTCACCGACACTCCGAGCACATTCGGGGAGCACGCGATCGCCCGGCTGCGGGCGGCAGGACTCGACGACCTGGAGGTCGCTGATGTCATCCACGGCGCGGCGTTCTTCAACTGGGCGAACCGCCTGATGCTGTCGATCGGTCGACCGGTCGCTCCCGCCTGACCCTCGCTAGCGGCTACAGAAGCAGCCGCTCTGCGCTACGGAAGCAGGATGATCTTGCCCGAGGCGGCGCCGGATTCCATGAGCTCATGGGCCTGCGCCGCCTCGGCGAGCGGCAGCTGAGGGCCGATCTCGATCGTGAAGTCGCCGGCGTCGAGGAGGGCGATCGTCTCGGGCAGGGCCTCGGCGCGCCAGGCGAGCTCCTGCGTGGTCAGCGGGACGGGCGAGCCGCCGGAGAACGCCCGGATGCCGAAGGATGCCGCATCCGGCCCTCGCACGATCGTCGCGATGCGCTCACGGTCGGCGACGAGCGCCAGCGACGCCTCGATCGCCTCATCGGTGCCGGCGCAGTCGAGCACCACGGTCACGGGTGACGGAGCGGCGGCTCGCACCCGGTCGAGCAGACCATCACCGTAGGCGACGGGGATCGCCCCGAGCTCGCGCAGCTGGTCGTGGCGGGCGGGGCTTCCTGTGGCGATCACGGTGGCACCCCAGGCGACGGCGAACTGCACGGCGGCCTGGCCGACGGATCCGGAACCGCCGTGCACCAGCAGCACGTCGCCCTCGGTCACTCCCAGCGACCGCAGCGACTGGTAGGCGGTGCCCGCGGGGATGCCGATCCCGGCGCCCTCGGCCGTCGTGACCGAGTCGGGGAGCTTCGCGAGCTTCTCGGTCGCGATCGCGAGCGCCGAGGCGTAGGTGCCGTTCCCGTCGCGGATGGCCACCCGGTCGCCGACGGCGAGATCGTCGACCCCTTCGCCCAGCACCTCGACGATGCCGGCGCCGTCGAAGCCGACAGGACGCGGCTCGGTGATCGGCGGGGACGGGCGCTTGCCGCCCCGCAGCTTGGCGTCGATCGGGTTCGCTCCCGCCGCCTCGATCCGCACGACGACCTCACCGCGTGCGGCGACCGGATCCGGGATCTCGATCAGGTGGAGGACAGCGGGGGAGCCGATTTCGGTGTAGACGATCGCGCGAGCCATGCGTTCAGGCTACCCGGGGTACGCGGGGCCCGGTCTCGGGTCAGCGGCCGGAGAGGACCTTCATGATGCGCTGAGGCGACACCGGCTGCGCGGTGCCCAGACGCTGTGCGAACACACTCACGCGATACTCCTCGAGCAGCCAGCGCACCTCGACGAGCGCGGGCGTCGCGTCGGGGGCGAGGGGGATGGTGCCGCCCGCGTCTTCGAACGCCTTCGCCATCCGCTCGCACTCGGTCATGCGCGCGCGGTCCTTGCCCGGCTCGCTCGCCAGAGTCTTCAAGCGGTCCAGCATCCCCTCCAGGTAGCGGGGGAAGTGCGCGAGGCGCTCGGCTCCCGCGGCGGAGACGAATCCCGGGTGCAGCAGGCCGCTCAGCTGGGTGCGGATGTCGTTCAGTGGTCCGAGCAGGGCGAGCGAGTTCTGCGACTTGATGCCGCGCTCGACGTCCCGGGACTTGGTGAGGATGCGTGCGACCAGCGACACGCAGGTGAACAGCTCGTCGACGAGCACGGCGGAGACCGCGTCCCGCACCCGGTCGAAATCGGCCTCGTTGCGCACGATCCCTTCCGGCACGAGGCTCTGGATGACCTTTCTGGCCACTGCCGCGCGGCAGTCTTCGATGAGTGCGGCCGCTGAGGGATACGGCGAGGCTGCGAGCGCCAGCTTCTCCTGGCTCGTGAGGTGCTCCTGCACGTACGAGGACGGAGAGGGGACGCCCAGCAGCACGAGCCGCAGCACGCCGTCGCGCGTCGCCGCTGCCGCCGCGTCGGGGGTGGATTCGACGCGCACCGACACGGTCTTGCCCTGATCGACGACGGCCGGGTAGCCGCGGACCACCCCTCCGGCGACGCGGGTGTCGAGCACCTCCGGCAGCTCCCCGAAAGTCCAGGCCGTGAGACCGGTCTGCTCGAGCGACGCGGCGGCGATGCGTTCGACGCCCTCGCCCGGGGTGCCGCGTTTCGCGCCGGGGGCGCCGGAGCGGGGAGGGGCGGCGATCGAGCGGGCGACGCTGCTGCGAGCGCGGTCGGAGAGCTGCGTCTGCAGGGCACGCAGATCGCGTCCGGAGCCGACCACCCTGCCGCGCTCGTCCACGGCGCGGAAGTTCATGCGCAGATGCGGGGGCACCCGTTCATCGTCGAAGTCGGAGGCGGAGACCAGTTGATTGGCGAGCGGCTGGATTCGACGGGCGAGGGCTTCCTTGAGCGTGCGCGGGGGCAGACCGCCGTGCGACTCCGGCCCCTCGTCGATGAGCTCGGCACCGAACTTCTCCGCCCAGTCGGCCGCGGGCACCACGTGGCGACGGATGGCCTTGGGGAGAGCGCGCAGCAGACCGGTCACGAGCTCGGCACGCAGGCCGGGAACCTGCCAGTCGAAGCCGCGATCCTCGATCTGGGCGAGCAGGGGCAGGGGCACGACGACGCTCACTCCGTCGTCGTCGGCGCCCGGCTCGAATCGATAGGCGAGGCCGAGCACCTGATCGCCCTGCGTCCACCGGGTCGGGAACTCGCGCTGATCCGCGCGCTCCTCGTCGTCGATCAGGTCGCTCTCGCGCATCACGAGCAGCTTCGGCGTGGCCGCCATGGCCTCGCGCCACCAGCTCTCGAACGAGCGCACATCGAAAACCTCGGCGGGGATGCGTTCGTCGTAGAAACGGAACACGGCCTCGTCGCCCGCGAGGATGTCGCGGCGGCGCTCGCGCTCCTCCAGCTTCTCGAGGCGCTTGCGCAGCTCGGCGTTGCTGCGCCAGAACGCACTCACCCTCTTGTCGATCCGCGTCGGATCCCACTCGCCCTCGACCAGCGCGTGCCGCACGAACAGCTCGCGTGAGGCGGCTCTGTCGATGCGCGCGAACTGCACGCGCCTGCGCGGGATGATCTCGAGCCCGAAGAGCGTCACCTTCTCGAACGCGACAGCGGCCCCCGCATCCTTGGACCAGTGCGGCTCGGTCACCTGGCGCTTGGCCAGATCCCCGGCGAGGGGTTCGGCCCAGGCCGGATCGATCGCGGCGACCGTGCGTGCGAACGTGCGGGAGGTCTCGACGATCTCGGCGGCGATCACCGCGCGCGGGCTCTTCTTGCGCAGCCCGGAGCCGGGGAAGATCGAGAAGCGGATACCTCGGGCTCCGCGATACTCCGCGATGCGCCGACCCTTCTGCTCCTTCGCGGGGGCGTGCGTCTTGCCGGCGGGGGCGGTGCGCTCGTCGAGGATGCCGATCTGCGAGAGCAGGCCGGAGAGCAGGGCGCGGTGGATCGCATCGGGGTCGCTGGCGCCCCCGCCCTCCCCGTCACGGTCGTTCGTCTTCACGAGGGTGCGGAGCTGGCGGTGCACATCGAACCACTCGCGCACCCGCACGTAGTTGAGGTGCTCGGAGCGGCAGAGTCGACGGAACGCGCTCGAACCGAGCGCGCGCTGCTGCTCACGCAGGTGGTTCCACAGGTTCAGCAGGGTCAGGAAGTCGCTGGTCGGGTCGACGAACCGCGCATGCAGGCGGTCGGCCTCCTCCCGACGCTCTTCTGGCCGCTCCCGCACGTCCTGGATCGTCATGCCGGAGACGATCGCGAGCACGTCGCGTGTCACAGACGAGTGGGTCGGCGAACCCGTCGAAGGGCGCCCCGCCTCGATCAGCATGCGTGCGAACCGCGGATCGATCGGCATGCGCGAGATCTCGCGGCCGATGCGGGTCAGGTGCGGGGATCCGTCCCTGCGCGACGCCTCGACGGCGCCGAGCTCGGTGAGCAGGTCGAACGCGGCCTTCACCCCACGGGAGTCGGGCGGGGTGAGGAACGGGAACGCCGTGATGTCGCCGAAGCCCAGCGACAGCATCTGCAGGATGACCGAGGCCAGCGAGGTGCGCAGGATCTCGGGCTCGGTGTACTCCGGCCGCCTGTCGTAGTCGTCCTCTGAGTACAGGCGGATCGCGATGCCGTCGCTCGTGCGGCCTGCGCGACCGGAACGCTGGTTGGCCGAGGCCTGCGAGACGGGCTCGATCGGAAGCCGCTGCACCTTGGAGCGGTTGCTGTAGCGGGAGATGCGCGCCGTGCCGGTGTCGATCACGTACTTGATGCCGGGCACGGTGAGGCTCGTCTCGGCCACGTTGGTGGCGAGGATCACCCGACGGCGCACGCCGGCCACCCTGCTGCGTTCGAACACCCGATGCTGGTCGGCGGCGGAGAGGCGGCCGAACAGCGGCAGCACCTCGGTGGGGGAGCGGTCGTTCGCGTAGGCGCCGCGCACCGCGTCCGCGGCGTCGCGGATCTCGGCCTCACCGGGGAGGAAGACGAGCACGTCTCCCGGCGGTTCACGGTCGAGCTCCCGCAGGGCGGAGACGATCGCCGACACCTCGTCCTCCGGCTCGGCAGGCGAGCTCTCGTCGTCCGCATCCTCGACCGGCCCGCGGTAACGGATCTCCACCGGATAGGTGCGGCCGGAGACCTCGATGATCGGGGCGGGGGTTCCGTCGCCGCCGGTCTCCGAGGGAGCGGCGAAGTGCTTCGCGAAGCTCTCCGGATCGATCGTCGCGGAGGTGATGATCACCTTCAGATCCGGACGCTCCGGAAGGATGCGGGCGAGGTAGCCGAGCAGGAAGTCGACGTTGAGGGAGCGCTCGTGCGCTTCGTCGATGATGATCGTGTCGTAGCGCGTGAGCAGACGGTCGCGGTGGATCTCGTTGAGGAGGATGCCGTCGGTCATCAGGGCGATGCGCGTGGCGTCGGACACCTTGTCGGTGAAGCGCACCTTGTAGCCGACGATCGTGCCGAGCTCGACCTGCAGCTCTTCGGCCACGCGCTCCGCGATCGTGCGTGCGGCCAGGCGACGGGGCTGGGTGTGCGCGATGCGCTCGCGCCCGAGCTCGAGAGCGATCTTCGGCAGCTGCGTGGTCTTTCCCGATCCCGTGGCACCGGCGACGATCACGACCTGATGGTCGCGGATGGCGTCGGCGATCTCGGCCCTCGCCGCACTGACCGGCAGCTCGGGGGGATAGGAGATCACGGGAGAAGACATAGCCCTCCATCGTATGCCGGGAATCGCCCCCTACGATCATGGGGTGATCACCGCTCTCGCTCCTGTCCAGTGGTTCCGCGAGTTCGGGCGGCCGCCGCGCATCCTCGGGCTCGACATCGCCAGAGGACTGGCGATCCTCGGCATGGCCGGAGCGCACATCGGCGAGACAGAGGCATTCGACTGGTTCGACCCCTCGACGTGGACCGACCTGGTGCACGGGCGGTCCTCGATCCTGTTCGCGGTGCTCGCCGGTATCTCGATCGCCCTGATGACCGGGCGCAGTGCCGGTCCCGACCGCGAGCGGATCCCGAGCATCCGCCTGCAGCTGATCGGGCGCGGTGCGGTGATCTTCGTGATCGGGCTGGCGCTGGAGATGCTGAACACCCCGATCGCCGTGATCCTGACGCTCTACGGTCTGCTCTACGTCGCGGTCATCCCGTTCCTGCGGTGGCGGCCCTGGCAGCTGCTGAGCGCCAGTGCGGTGCTCGCGCTGCTGGGCCCGTCACTGCTCGCCTTCCTGAACGCGGTGATGCTGAACCCCTACGGTTCCGGTATCGGATTCGTGCTCTACGGCACGTATCCGATCACGGTCTGGATGGCGCTGGTGCTCGCCGGCATGGCGTTCGGTCGCCTGCACGTCGAGCGGCTGCGCACGGCGGCGGTCGCGCTCGGGATCGGGTTCGTGCTCGCCGTGATCGGCTACGGCTTGGGCGGAATCGGTCAGGCAGCGGGACTCGCCGGGGGCTTCAGCAGCAGCTCCTTCTCCGACAGCAGCTCCTTCTCCGACAGCGGCTCCTTCTCCGACGGCAGCTCCGGCAGCGTCGTCTCCCCGCCCTCCGGGTGGGAGGGATACCCGCAGGCGCTGACCGAGACAGATCCCCTCCGCGCCGTGCTCACCGCGGTGTTCGCGGTCGAACCGCACAGCGGCGGCACCGCAGAGATCCTCGGATCGGGCGGCTTCGCGCTCGTGGTCATCGCGCTGTGTCTGCTGCTGAGCCGGCCGCTGCGCTGGGTGCTGCTGCCGCTCGGCGCGCTCGGCTCCATGCCCCTGACGGCATACAGCGCTCACGTCGTCTCCGTCGTGCTGGTGGCCGGGCCAGGAGGGTTCTTCTCGAGCAACGCCTTCTGGGCGGCCACCGCGCTCGGACTGCTGCTCCTGACGACGCTCTGGTCGATGTTCTTCGGACGGGGCCCGCTGGAACGCCTGGTCGGACGAGGGGCAGCGGCGATGGCGGCGGTGCCGCGGCGCTGATATGGCGGCGGTGCGGTGGCGCTGATCCGGCCGGCTTCGAGCGTTCCTCCGGATCGGGAGGCGCGATGTGTTACCGTGGGTGCGCAACGCCTGTCTGGCGTCTGCGACCGACTGGCATGGCTGGTCGGACTGGGGAGTTTCGAACTGGGGAGTTCACACCACCGCGTCGCGGCGATCTTTCGCCGCCTCGATGTCGTCGAGCGCGCGGGGGATGATCACGCCGCGTTCGGGACAGCATCGACTGGGGAGTCACGGTGGGGAACACGAGTTTCGGGCGACGGACACGCTTCGGGCGACAGACAAGGGGAGTCGTCGCATCAATGCTGACGGCCGGCCTGCTGATCGCGGGTCTGTCGGGTGTGGGAGCGACGGCGGCCGCCGCGGCGGATGTGCCGCCGACGATGCCGCCGCAGTTGCAGCGCGACGAGAACGTGGTGACGTCGGACCCGATCCCGACTGTGCAGATCGACAACGGCTACGTATGGGCGCAGACCACGATCGGCACCACGGTGTACGCGGTCGGCAAGTTCGACAACGCGCGGGAGCCGAAGGCGGCGCCCGGGACAGCCCTCACCGCCCGTTCGAACGTGCTGGCCTACGACATCGTCTCGGGTGCTCTGTCCTCGTTCGCCCCGACGGTCAACGGCGTCATCAAGGCGGTCGCCGCGTCTCCCGACGGGTCCCGCATCTACATCGGCGGCTCGTTCAACAAGGTGAACGGGAAGGACCGCTGGAACTTCGCGGCGCTCGATGCCAAGACCGGTGAGCTGGTCCCGCAGTTCGCGCCGTCGATCGGCGGCAGCGGCGTGTACGCCATCACGACCGACGGGTCGAACATCTACCTCGGCGGTCTGTTCACCCAGGCCAACGGCGTCGCCCGGAAGAACCTCGCGGCCTTCGACCAGAAGAACGGAGCGCTCCTGA
Organism: Microbacterium sp. WHRI 7836; assembly: GCF_040223885.2. Classification (NCBI taxonomy): domain Bacteria; kingdom Bacillati; phylum Actinomycetota; class Actinomycetes; order Micrococcales; family Microbacteriaceae; genus Microbacterium; species Microbacterium sp. WHRI 7836. Next base: position 2,643,718 of record NZ_CP168171.1, on the reverse strand, counting down.
GCTGGGCCCCGCAGGCCGACCGCCAGGTCGACGCCCTCGTCATGGACCCGGCGGGCACGAACGTCATCGTGGGAGGACGCTTCTCCGCGGTGAACGGCAGCAGCCTGCGCGGTTCCGCAGCGGTCGACAAGTCCACGGGTGCCGCCGACACCGCCTGGGGCATCTCCAAGGTCGTGAAGAACAGCGGCAGCAGCAGCAACTCCGGCATCTTCGCGCTCGCCACGGACGCGAACACCGTCTACGGCACCGGGTGGAGCTGGGCCGGCGGGGGCAACCTCGAGGGCACGTTCGCCGCTGAGGCCGGCACGGGTGCGGTGCGGTGGATCGCAGACTGCCACGGCGATCACTACGGCGTCTACTCGACCGGCAAGGTGGTCTACACGACCAGCCACATGCATTCCTGCAACACGATGGGGCTCCAGCCGCAGAAGAACCCGGCGGTGTACCAGTACGCCGAGGCCTACACGGCCGACGCGCGCGGAACCCTCTCCGCGAACACCTACTCCGGGTACGCCAACTGGGCCGGCACCCCCGCTCCGTCGCCGTACCAGTGGGCGCCCGACTTCGCGGTCGGCACCACGAGCGGCCTCGGCCAGGCGGGCCTGTCGATCACGGGCGCGGGCGACATGATCTCGATCGGCGGAGAGTTCCGCTCGGTGAACAACGGGCAGTTCGAGGGAATCGTGCGCTTCTCCACGAACCCTCCGGGTGGTGCGAAGGACGGGCCCCGGCTCTCCGACGCGGCATGGAAGCCCACGGCGGGCACCTCGCCCGTCCCCGGCAGCGCCCGGGTGTCGATCCCCACGAACTGGGACAGGGACGACCTGACCCTCACCTACGAGCTGCGCCGCGACGGTGCCACCGAGCCTGTGGCCACCGCGACAGCGGACGGCACCTGGTGGAAGCAGACGACGGTCACCCTCGACGACCCGACGGCGACCCCGGGAGCCACGCAGAGCTACACGGTGGTCGCGAAGGACCGTGACGGCAACATCGCCACGAGCGCGAGCGTGAACGCGAAGGCCACGGCGGGCACCGCCTCGGCCTACTCGAAGAAGATCCTCGCGGACAAGCCTTCGCTGTACTACCCGATGGGCAACGTCTCGAAGGACTGGGCCGGATCGAACAACCCGGTGAGCGGCACGGGAGCCTCAGCCTCGTCGTCGGGCATCGAGAACAGCGGCACCGGTTCGACAACGTTCAACGGCACCACGAACGGGCGGGTGTCTTCCGATGCGAAGGCACCGGTGTCGAGCGAGTTCTCCGCGGAGATCTGGTTCCAGACCACCACGAAGACCGGTGGCATGCTCATCGGCTCCGGAGCGGCCAAGACGGGGAGCTCCGCGAGCGTCGACCGGCAGCTGTACATGGCCAACAGCGGCACCCTGACCTTCGGCGTCTTCGCCGGGCAGGCCCGATCCACGATCGCCGGAACCAAGGCGCTGAACGACGGCGTCTGGCATCACGCTGTCGTGTCGCAGGGTGCGGCCGGGATGAAGCTGTACGTCGACGGCGAGCTCGTCGCGTCCGACGCCACGGTCACGACGGCCAAGACCGACCCCGCCTACCTCCGCATCGGGGGAGACGCGCTCACGGGCTGGCCCTCTGCTCCTTCGTCGAACTACTTCAAGGGATCGCTGGACGAGGCCGCGGTGTACCCGCTCGCGTTGAACGCCGACCAGGTGCGCTCGCACTTCCAGCTGGGCAAGGGTCTCAAAGCTCCGACGGCGGCCTTCACGGCCCAGGCGACCGACCTGACCGTCGCGGTCGACGGGTCGGGATCCACCGCAGACGGCGCAGCGTCGATCAGCGGCTACGCGTGGGACTTCGGCGACGGCTCGTCGGCGACCGGCGCGACGGCGACGCATGACTATGCAGCGGCCGGCACCTACACCGTGCGGCTGACGGTGACGGACAGCAGCGGACTGTCGGCGTCGAGCGAGAAGCAGGTCGCGGTGACGGCTCCCGTCGTGGCCGATGTCGTGGTGGCATCCGACCGGTTCGACCGTGCGGTGGAATCCGGCTGGGGCACTGCTGAGGTCGGTGGCGTATGGACGCCCATGCAGGGCAAGTCGACGGCTCTCTCGGTGGCCGACGGTGCGGGAGTGATCGACCTCGTCGCCGGGCAGACCAGGGAGATGCTGTTGGACGATGCGTCGGTGCGGGATTCCGCCACCACCCTGTCCTACACGCTCTCCGGCGGTCCGGAGTCTGGCACCGTCTACGTCGGAGCGGGTTCTCGGCGCAACGCGGACGCCGGCTACCGCGCCCTGGCGTGGCACCGCGCTGATGGGGCGACGTGGGTCGTGATCCAGCGCAACGGGACGGCCATCGCGAGCGCCGCTGTGCCGGGGCTGACCTGGAGTGCCGGCACCGTGTTCCATCTGTCGACCGAGACGACCGGGTCGTCCTCGACCACGATCCGCGCCAAGGTGTGGGCCGACGGGCAGCCGGAACCGGCGACGTGGCAGGTGTCCGCGAGTGACGCGACCGCGGCGCTGCAGAGCGAGGGCTCGCCCTCGGTGTTCTCCTACCGGGCCGGCACCGCGACCGGCACGAACGTCGTGCGGGTGAACGAGGTCAAGACCACCCGGATCGGTGGCTGAGCAGCCGCTGGGCTGAGCGCAGACGCAGAGGGGGCACCGGCATCGGCCGGTGCCCCCTCTGCGCCTCTCAGAAGTCTTCGGACCTCTCAGAAGTGGGTGCCGCCGTCGATGCGCACCTCGGTGCCGGTGATGAAGGCGCCGTCCTCGCTCGCGAGCATCGCCACGACACCGGCGACCGATTCCGGTCCGGCGAAACCCTCGCCGATCGCGGGTGCGAGCTTCATGAACAGGCTCATGTCGGCGTCGGCGGGGAGGCCGGGGCCGTTGCTCTGGTTGCTCCGTCCGGACCCGTCGGTCATGCCGGACGAGATCGACCCCGGCTGCACCGCGGTGAAGCGGATACCGCTCTTCGCGTACTCCGCTGCGAGCGCATGGGTCATCGACTGCACGCCGCCCTTGCTGGCCGCATAGGCCGCCATGTAGGGGTGTGCGAATCCGGCTGAGGTCGAGCTGAAGTTGACCACGGCGGCCGAGGAGCCCTCCTGCAGGGCGGGGATCGCCGCGCGGATGACGAGGAACGTGCCGACCAGGTTGATGCGGATGACCTGCTCGAACTGGTCGAGCGTCGTCTCGTGGGTGTGCGAGGAGCGGAGGATGCCGGCAGCGTTGACGAGCACGTCGAGTCCGCCCAGAGCGGCAACGGCTTCGGCGACGCCCGCGGCAACGGAGGCCTCGTCGGCGATGTTCATCGTGACGGTGGTGAGGCGTTCGGCGAGCGGCCCTGCCTTGGCGACCGTGTCGTCGAGGCCTTCGGTGCTGACGTCGGCGGCGACGACGCTGCCGCCTTCACGGAGCATCCGCAGCACGGTGGCCTGGCCGATGCCCGACCCTCCTCCGGTGACGAGAGCCCGACGTCCTTCATAGCGGTTCATGATCTTCCCTTCGTGACGAGTACTGGCAGGATATGCCTGTTTGGCATGTTGTGCCACCTAGTCCCAACCTGCCGGTGCGCGGATCTGTTCCCGTACGCTGTGACGGTGGAGACGTCGACCCTCACCGAGCGCCGCAAGGCCGCGACCGAGCGCGAGATCGCTGCCGCTGCGGCCGCGTTGTTCGCGGAGCAGAGCGTGGCGGGCGTCACCGCAGAGCAGATCGCGGCGCGTGCGGGCGTCTCGGTGCGGACGTTCTACCGCTACTTCGCACGCAAGGAAGACGCGATCGCCCCGATCCTCAGCGTCGGCGCGCAACGGTGGCAGGAGGCCTTCGCGCAGGTCGGAGAGGGGGCTCTGGGTGAGCAGATCCCGGCCGTGATCGAGGCGCAGCTCGCCGAGGGACAGTCAGGTGCGGGCATCGCCGACGGGCTCGAACTCGACACGATGCTCGGCGTGCTCCGCGGACTCGACGACGATTCCGCGATGCGCGACGTGTGGCTGCGTGTGAACGATGATTCCGAGCGCAGGTTGCGTGCGATCCTTCAGGAACGCGGCCTCGCCGTGTGGGATGCCGCATTGCTCGCCGCCGTCGCGACCGCCTCGATCCGTGTCGGGCTCGAACAGTGGGCGACGGATCCCGACGGCCCTCGTCCCGCCGTGCGCGCAGTCGACGCCTTCCGGTCGATGTCGCAAGGGCTGAGCGGACTCGATTGACGTCGTCCGCTCACCGGCCCGTGCGCGGCGCCGTCGCTACACGGGCAATGCCAGATACAACCGGTAGGCGGCCTGACCGGCGAAGCTGTCCGCGGCGTTCGCGGGCGCTTCGACGAGGTACAGGCGCCCGGGAGCATGCGGACGCGATTGCGCGTCGAGGTGCCACACCACCCGGCTGATCGTCGCTCCCTCGAAGTCGTATCGGGTGCCGGACCCGTCATCGAAGACCTGTTCCGTGTAGGTGGGGTCGCCGATCCTGCTCCGGATGTCGATGGCGGCCTGTGCTGCCTCCTCGTCGGAGGCGAACTGCAGCACGGTCAGCGTGGCGCGTCCGGTGTCGGAGCTGAACACGGCGGTCGTGGCGTCGCGGGAGCCGAGGTCGTTCGGAGTATCCGTCCACTCGCCTTCGAGCTTCCAGTCGCCGGCAGCGGTTCCGACCTCCGTCGAGGCCGCGGCGCACAGCTCACCGCACCCCGATGTCGGAAGGGCAGGGGGTGGCGTCGTGGTCGGGGTGGATTCCGGTGTCGCCGATGTCGATGGTGCCGTGGTCGACTGTCCGCGTCCCTCGCCGATCTCGGCGCGCAGACCGGCGGCGAGAAGGAGATTCGTCCCGATGGTTCCGAGAAGGAGGAAGGCGGCGACGACGATGACCAGGATGACGATGGTCCGACTGCGCCTCTTCGTCGCTGTGACGACCCGTGTCTCATCCTCGTCGGGATCATGCGTCTCGGCCGCGGGCGGCGGGGGCGGGAGATACTCCTCATCGCCGGACGTGTCGCGTTCATTCATCGACCTCAGCCTACGGAAGTCGGTCGGGCACTGCGGCGACCGCACCGACTTCTTTCGTCACCGGCCGGGTCCACCTGTCATCACAGGTCATAGGCTGGAGACATGACGATTCCTGCACTCGAACTGAATGACGGCAACTCCATCCCCCAGCTGGGCTACGGCGTCTTCAAGGTGCCGCCGGCAGAGACCGAGAAGGCGGTGAGCGAGGCTCTGGAGATCGGCTATCGCCACATCGACACCGCCGCGATCTACGGCAACGAGGAGGGCGTGGGTGCCGCCATCGCATCCTCTGGCATCCCCCGTGACGAGCTCTTCATCACGACGAAGCTCTGGAACGACCGTCACCATGACGACGAGCCCCGCGCCGCCATCGGCGAGAGCCTCGAGAAGCTGGGTCTCGAGAAGGTCGACCTGTACCTGGTGCACTGGCCCACCCCGGCCAAGGACGACTACGTGCACGCGTTCGCGAAGCTGATCGAGCTGCGTGAGGAAGGTCTCACCCGCAGCATCGGCGTATCGAACTTCCTGGTCCCGCACCTCGAGCGCACCGTGAAGGAGACGGGCGTGGTCCCGGCTGTGAACCAGATCGAGCTCCACCCCGCGTACCAGCGCCGCGATGAGGTCGCCTGGGCCGACGCGAACAATGTGCGCATCGAGGCGTGGGGTCCGCTCGGCCAGGGCAAGTACGACCTGTTCGGCATCCCGGCCGTCGCGGATGCCGCAGCCGCGCACGGGGTCACCCCGGCGCAGGCGGTGCTCCGCTGGCACCTGCAGAAGGGCATCATCGTGTTCCCGAAGTCGGTGCGCGCCGAGCGCCTGCGCGAGAACCTCGACGTGTTCGGCTTCGAACTGACCGACGCCGAGATCGCCGCGATCGACGCCCTCGACCCGCTCGACGGTTCCGGCCGCGTGGGCTCGCACCCGGACGAGGTCAACTGACCCTCTCGGGGAGACGGAGCCTCCGGGCCTACATGACGCCCCGTGTCGCCTCGCGCGACACGGGGCGTCGTCCTGAGTACCGTCGAGGCATGACAGCTCCGTACCGTGTCGTCGCCGTGTCGGGATCCCTGCACGAGCCCAGCAAGACGACCGCCCTCGTCCGCGCGATCACGGCCGCCATCGCCGAGCGCGCCGACATCGAGTCGCAGCTCATCGAGCTGACGCAGATCGGACCGGGGCTGGCCGGCGCGTTGCAGCGTGACCAGCTGCCGCCGGAGGTCGAGGCGCAGTTGCAGGCGATCGAGTCCGCCGATCTGCTGATCGTGGGCAGCCCCGTGTATCGGGCGTCGTTCACCGGGCTCTTCAAGCACCTGTTCGACTTCGTCGGTCAGTACGACCTGGTGGGAAAGCCGGTGCTGCTCGCCGCGACGGGCGGCGGCGAGAAGCACGCGCTCATCATCGAGCACCAGCTGCGTCCGCTGTTCGCGTTCTTCCAGGCGCTCACCCTGCCCCTCGGCGTCTACGCCAGCAACACCGACTTCGACGGCTACGAGATCACCTCCGAGGTGCTCGAAGCCCGCATCGCTCTGGCAGCCGAGCGTGCGCTGCCGCTGGTGGGGTACGCGGCCTCGCGTCCGGTCGAACTCCTCGTCGGCTGACCGCAGTCGCCACGCGCGGCGTAGCGTGGAGGCTATGACCAATCGGCTCGCGGACACCCTCAGCCCGTACCTGCGCGCGCACGCCGACAATCCGGTCGACTGGCACCCGTGGGGTGAGGAGGCCTTCGCGGAGGCCCGGCGGCGGGACGTGCCGCTGCTCATCTCGATCGGCTATTCGACCTGCCACTGGTGTCACGTGATGGCGAGGGAGTCTTTCGCCGATCCCGTCACCGCGGCGCTCATCAACGAGGGCTTCGTCGCCGTCAAGGTCGACCGTGAGGAGCACCCCCAGGTCGACGGTGCGTACATGGCGGCGGCCTCGGCCTTCACGCAGAACCTGGGTTGGCCGCTGACGGTGTTCGCCACGCCGCGCGGACGCACCTTCTACGCCGGCACGTACTGGCCGCCGGAGGCCCGTGCGCCGATGCCCGCCTTCCGTGAGGTCCTCGCCGCGGTGCGGGAGGCCTGGACGCTCCGTCGCACCGAGGCCGAGGAGTCGGCGGATGCCGTGACGGACGCACTCGCCCGAGCAGCGGAATCGGCGCCATCGGACGTCCCGGATGTCGTTGCGATCACGACGGCGGCGGAGGCGATCGCGCAGCGGGAGGACCGCCAGTTCGGCGGCTTCGGCGGCGCGCCGAAGTTCCCCGTCGCCACCACACTGCGGTTCTTGCAGCATCCCCTCGTGCGAGAAGGTGCGCCGGAGGCATCTGCCGCTGGTGCGCGCGCGCTCGCCGCGATGGCGGCCTCCGACCTTCGCGACGCCGACGGCGGGTTCTTCCGCTACGCGACCGGGCGCGACTGGACCGTGCCGCACTACGAGCGGATGCTGACCGACAACGCGCAGCTGCTCGACATCGCTCGTGACGGGGGAGACGAGCCGACCGTGCGAGGTATCGCCTCGTTCCTGACGGGCGTGCTCCCGCGCGACGGAGGCGGATTCGGCGCGGCGCAGGATTCCGAGTCGACGATCGACGGCGTGCGCTCCGAGGGCGGGTACTACCTCCGCCCGGTGGCCGAGCGCGCGGACCTGGAGCCCCCGGCAGTCGACGGCAAGGTGATCACCGGATGGAACGGACTCGCGATCGGTGCCCTCGCCCGCGCCGGAGCCGCGTTCGGAGAACGGGCGTGGATCGACGCGGCCGCCGCGGCTGCCGACCACGTGCTGCGCACCAATCGGGACGCCGAAGGCGCTCTCGTGCGTGCGTCGCTGGATGGACGGGCATCGACTGCCGTCGCGACCGCCGCCGACCTCGGCCTTCTCGCCGACGGCCTTTTCGCGCTCGCGCTGGCGACCGGCGAGACGGACTGGGCGATCACGGCGCGTGGCATCCTCGACGACGTCCTGTCGGGAGCGGGAGGCGACGACCCCCTGCTCTCGGCGCAGGGCATCGCGACCTCGCCCGATCAGACCGACGGCGATCTGCCGTCGGATGCCGCGGCGATCGCGAGCGCCGCCCTGACCGCGTGGTGGATGGGCGCGGGGGATCGGTATCGGGAAGCGGCCGTGTCGACGGTGAGCGCGCTCGCGACCAGGTCGCTGGAGCAGCCGTTCGCCCACGGCACCCTGCTGCGGGTGGCCGCCGGCCTCGCGGCTCCGCCCCGTCAGCTCGTCGTGGTCACCGGGGAGCCGGACAGTGCGCTCGCCGCCGCAGGCCGAGGCGCCGACGCCGAGGTCGTCGCCGTGGTCACCCCGGACCAGGCGCGGGCATTCGCGGATGCCGGGTTCGAGCTGTTCGAGGGCAAGGACACGTCGACGGACCGCGCCTACGACTGTCGGGCGTTCGTGTGCCGGCTGCCGGTCAGCGATCCTGCCGAGGTGTCGGTCGCGCGCTGACCTTCACACTGTGCAGTGTGTCCAGCCCATCCCGAGGGACGGGCGCTCGATTGCGCGAGATGCGCAGCTTCCGGTGCGCCGATTGCCCAGTGGTGGGATTCCGTTCTAGTGTTGCGCGACACCTCACCCGATCACAGCAAGGACGCTCTGACGATGCCCCTTCCCACTCGCGCCGGACTCGACGCCGTTCCCGCTTACCGTCAGGGGCGCTCCGCTCCGGCCGGTGCGTCCAAGCTCTCCTCGAACGAGTCCCCGCACCCGCCGCTCCCGTCGGTCGTCGAGGCCGTGCGTGAGCGCCTCGACGGAATCAACCGCTATCCCGATATGAGTGCCGCGAAGCTGCGCGAGCGACTCGCCTCCCGCTACGGTGTCGACGTCTCCGAAGTCACCGTCGGTGCGGGGTCGGTGGAGATCGCGGCGCAGCTCATCCACGCGGTCGCCGGTGACGGCGACGAGGTCATCTTCGCGTGGCGGTCGTTCGAGGCGTATCCGTCGCTCGTCCGCATCGCCGGGGCGACGCCCGTCCCGGTGCCGCTCGACGCGGACCACGCTCACGACCTCGACGCGATGCTGGCGGCGATCACCCCACGCACCCGCCTGATCTTCGTCTGCAATCCGAACAACCCGACGGGCACCGTCGTGAGTGCCGACGAGTTGGAGCGTTTCGTCGCGGCGGTGCCGCACGACGTGCTCGTGGTGATCGACGAGGCCTACGTGCACTTCGACCGCGCCGAGAGCAGGGGAGCCGGCATCGAGCTGTTCCGACGTCACCCGCACGTGGCCGTGCTGCACACGTTCTCCAAGGCCTACGGGCTCGCCGGGCTCCGGATCGGCTACGCCATCGCGCCGGCCGCCGTCGCCGAGAACCAGCGCAAGGTGGCGGTGCCGTTCGGTGTGACCGACCTCGCCCAGACCGCTGCCCTCGCGTCCCTCGACGCCGAGGAGGAGCTCGCGACGCGTATCGACGAGGTGGTCGCCCAGCGCGACCGCCTGCACGACGTGCTCACTGCCGCCGGATGGCCCGCCGTCCGCTCGCAGGCCAACTTCGTCTGGGTGCCATCCGGGGACCGCACACCGGAGCTCGAACGACTGCTCCAGGAGGGCGGCGTGGTCGCACGCGTCTTCCCCGGCGAGGGCGTCCGCATCTCCTCGGGCTCCGTGGAGGACATCGATCGGGTGCAAGCCGCCCTCGAGACCGAGCTCGCCGAGGTGAACGCATGACCGATGGACGCGTGACCAACGATCCCGTGACCGAGGTGCCCACCACCACGACGACCACCAAGGGTCTGCACCCGGGGCTGACGCGCCGTCAGATCTCGATGATGGGACTCGGCGGCGCGATCGGCGCCGGCCTGTTCGTCGGCTCGGGCCAGGCGATCAGCATCGCGGGGCCCGCAGTGCTGGTGTCGTACCTCGTGGCCGGCGGCATCGTCGTGCTCGTGATGGCGATGCTGGCCGAGATGGTCGCGGCGAGGCCGAGCTCCGGTGCCTTCAGCTCGTACGCGCAGAAGGCGATGGGCCGTAGCGCCGGCAGCGCGGTGGGCTGGCTGTACTGGATCCAGCTGGTCGTGGTGATCGCGGCCGAGGCGACGGGCGCCGGCGCGATCGTGGCGAACTGGACCCCCGGGATCCCGGCCTGGGTGTGGGTGCTGATCTTCGTCGTGGCGCTCACGGCCGTGAACCTGTTCGGCGTGCGCAACTACGGTCGCTTCGAGTTCTGGTTCGCGGCGATCAAGGTCGCGGCGATCATCGCCTTCCTCGTGGTCGGGGTGTGCGCGATCGTCGGCCTCATCCCGGGCGTGCCGGGTACCGGCATCTCGAACCTCGTCGACAACGGCGGGTTCGCCCCGAACGGCATCGCGGGCATCGCCGGTGCCCTGCTGATCGTGGTCTTCGCGTTCGGCGGCACCGAGGTGGTCGCCATCGCCGCCGCCGAGTCGAACGATCCCGCGCGCAACATCCGCCGCATCGTCCGCGAGGTGCTCGTGCGCATCATGGTGTTCTACGTCGGGTCGATCTTCGTGATCGTGGCGGTGCTGCCCTGGAACGATCCTGCGGTGAAGGCCGGCCCGTTCTCCGCGGTGCTCGAGACCCTGAACGTACCGGGAGTCGGCCTCGTGATGGACCTGATCGTGATCATCGCGCTGCTCTCGGCCATGAACGCCAACATCTACGGTGCCTCCCGCATGGCGTACTCGCTGGGGGAGCGGGGCCTTGCTCCGCTGGCTGCGACCCGGACGAGCCTCAAGGGCGTGCCGTTCGTCGCGGTGCTGGCCTCCGTCGCCTTCGGGTTCGTCACGGTCGGACTCAACTGGGCGTTCCCCGACGTCGTGCTGCCGGCCCTGCTCAACGTGGTCGGCTCGACGCTGCTGGTGATCTGGACCGCGACCGCGGTGGCGCAGATCATCCTCCGCCGTCGTGCGGACCGCGCAGGCGACGAGATGCCGATGCGGATGTGGGGCTTCCCCTGGCTGTCGTGGCTGTGTCTGGTGCTGCTCGCCGCGGTGATCGCCCTCGCGATGATCGATGAGGCCGCCCGCATCCAGTTGCTGCTGACACTCGGGCTCACCGCCGTGCTCCTGCTCGTCGCACGCGCGACCAGGAGCGTGGCGAGGCCCGGCGTCCCGCGGGAGTGACGATGCGCATCGATCGCCTCGACGCCCAGCTCATCCGACTGCTGACGGAGTCGCCGCAGCTGCCGATCCTGGAGTGCGCGCGGCGGCTCGGCATCGCGCGGGGAACGGCGACGAGCCGACTCGCGCGCCTGCACGAGGGCGGGGTGATCGAGGCGATCGTGCCGCGCATCGATCCGGCCGGATTCGGATACGGTGTCGTCGCCTTCTGCCTGGTCGAGATCGATCAGAAGGTCGGGCATGACGAGGTGGCGACGGCGCTGGCCGACGCCGTCCCAGAGATCGTCGACATGCACACCGTCACCGGAGCGAGCGACATGCAACTGCGACTGGTGGCGCGCGATGCCACGCAGTTGCAGGAGGTGCTCGACCGGGTCGCCCTGGTGCCGGGGGTCGCCCGCACCGCGTCGTCGATCGCGATGCGCACGCACCTCTCCGGTCGGGTGCTCCCTCTGGTCGAACACGTCGCGGCGGACGAGATGCCGTAGCGCGGTAGAGTTCGAGCATGTCGAGTCCCGAGTCAGACGAGTCGGGGGCCGTCGGTCACACCGCCGGCCCCGTGCGCCGATAGCTGCGATCCCGTAGCTGCGCCTCCCCTCCGCGGAGGCGCCTACTGGTGCATCCCCGGATGCCGGCCGTGGTGACGAGAAGCCCCCTTCTTGATCTCTCACCTCGGAGTACTGCCATGCCCTCTGCTCTCTACCTGCTCGCCCTTGCCGTCTTCGTCATGGGCACGTCCGAATTCATGCTCGCGGGTCTCCTGCCCGCGATCGCCGCCGATCTCGACGTCTCCGTCGGCACCGCGGGTCTGCTCACCTCGGCCTTCGCGGTCGGCATGGTGGTCGGCGCGCCGATGATGGCGGCCTTCGCACGCCGATGGCCGCCCCGACGCACGCTGGTCGCGTGTCTCGTGCTGTTCGCCGTGTGCCATGTCGTCGGGGCGCTGACCCCGATGTTCCCGGTGCTGCTCCTCACCCGTGTGCTCGCGGCGCTCGCCAACGCGGGCTTCCTCGCGGTGGCCCTGCGCGCGGCCACTGCCATGGTTCCGGCCGATCGGAAGGGGCGGGCGCTGTCGATCCTGCTCGCCGGCACGACGGTCGCCACGGTCGCGGGAGTGCCGGCCGGCTCCCTGCTCGGTTCGGCCCTGGGGTGGAGGGCCACCTTCTGGGCTGTCGCCCTCCTGTGCGCTCCGGCGATCATCGGCGTCGTGCGCGGCGTCGCGAACTCGGTGGGCTCAGCGGAGCAGGCCGCAGCCTCACCGCGCCTCCGCGCAGAACTCCGTCAGCTGGCGACGCCGATGCTCCTGCTGCCCATGGGCATCGGTGCGCTGATCAACGGTGGCACCTTCGCGGCTTTCACCTTCCTCGCCCCCGTCGTCACCGAGGCGGCGGGTCTTGCGGAGATCTGGGTGTCGGCGGCGCTGGTGCTGTTCGGTATCGGTTCCTTCCTCGGCGTGGCGCTCGCGGGCCGGCTCTCCGACCGGCGTCCCGGGCTCGTGCTCTTCGTCGGCGGACCGCTGCTGCTGACGGGCTGGGTCGGGCTGGCGGCGTTCGCCTCCGCCCCGGCTGCGCTCCTCGCGCTCGTCTTCGTGCAGGGCGTGCTGTCCTTCGCCGTCGGGAGCACGGTGATCACCCGCGTGCTCTACGCCGCATCGGGTGCGCCCACGATGGGGGGCTCGTACGCCACGGCGGCATTGAACGTCGGCGCGGCCGTCGGTCCGGTGCTCGGTGCGGTTGCACTCAGCGCGGGGTGGGGGCTGCTCGCCCCGATCTGGGTCGCGTCAGGCCTGACAGCCGCGGCTCTCGCGATCCTGCTGCTGACGCGTCACACCCAGCCGGGCAGCCAGTTGTGCAGCAGCCAGAAGTCGTAGGGCACACTCATCCCGGTCCACAGCGGCAGGAAGAACGCCGACACCAGCACGACGAAGGCGAGGAAGATCATCACGGTGCGCTCGCCCGACTGTCGACGGTGCAGCGGATCCTCGCGCTTCCCGGCGATGATCCGCAACGTCATCGCGAGGGCGATCACCAGGAACGGCATCATGACGACCGTGTAGAACTGGAAGATCGTGCGCTCGGGGAACATGAGCCAGGGCAGGTACGTCACAGCGAGACCGACCAGGGGGATGCTCAGCTCCGGGCCCACGGGCTGCTTCGTGATCCACCCCCGCACGAGGCGGTACACCAGGTAGATCGAGGCCGCGACGCTCGCGTACCAGATGAGGGGATTCGGGATCGCCGAGATCACGCCGATGCAGTGGTCGGTGCCGCATCCCGTGGGGTCGGAGTCGACCCAGACCGCGGTGGGGCGCAGCAGGAACGGCCACTCCCATGCGGCGCTCGCATACGGGTGCCCTCGGGTGAGACCGACGTGGAAGCCGAGCATCGACTCGTGGTACTTCCACAGGGCGATCAGCGGGTTGGAGTCGCTCTGCCGGTCGTACCCTCCGGCCGTCACGAGCCATCCGGTCCAGCTGACCAGGTACACGGCGAGAGCGGGGAAGACGAGCAGCACGAACGAGACGGGACCCTGGCGGAACGCGGCGGCAGTCGGCCACAGGACCACTCCGGCGCGGCGCCGCGCCAGCGCATCGGTGATGACGACGTAGAGGCCGAAACCCGCGAGCACGTACAGGCCCGACCATTTCACGGCCGAGGCCGCCCCGAGCGCCAGCCCTGCGGCGACGAGCCAGGGGCGACGCCAGAGCACCGGCCCCCAGAACGGGTCGGGACGCTCGGGGTCTCGCCTCTCGAGCACGGGGATCGTCCGCTGCCGGTCGATGATCACGAAGAGCACGCCCAGCAGGACGAAGAAGGTCAGGATGCCGTCGAGCAGGGCGATGCGGCTCATCACGATGCTCAGACCGTCGATCGCGAGCAGCGTCCCCGCCACGCTCGCGACGACGACGGAGCCGCTGAGGCGGCGGGCGATCAGGTAGACCAGCAGCACCGATGCGGTGCCGAGTACCGCGGTGGCGAGGCGCCATCCCGCGCTGTTGTCGGGTCCGCCGATCGCCATGCCGAGCGCGATGAGCCACTTGCCGAGCGGGGGGTGCACGATGAACGCGCCCTGCTCGGACAACGGCAGCTGCTGCAGCGTGACGAACGCATCGTTGGCGTTCTCGCCCCAGGTGCCCTCGTAGCCCAGGGTCCACAGCGACCAGGCGTCTTTGACGTAGTAGGTCTCGTCGAAGGCGAGCTGGTGCGGGTGGGCGACGTTGATCAGGCGCAGGAGCGCGGCGATCGCGGTGATGACGAGCGGCGCGAGCCAGCGGATCGCGCGACCCCAGTCGGGATCCAGCAGCAGACGATCGCGGAGCTGCCCGTAGCGCGTCGACCGCTCGGGGGGAGCGGGGAGCAATGGTTCGGGCGCGGTCACCGGTCCAGCCTAGACAACGTGCCTTCTCGTTCCGCTGCATCGCGCCCGCCTAAGCTGGGCGGGTGATCATCCTCGCCGCCACTCCGATCGGAAATCTCGGCGACGCGTCTCGCCGCCTCGTGGAGGTGCTGGAGAACGCCGAGGTCGTCGTGGCCGAGGACACCCGAACCACGCAGCGACTGCTCAAGGCGCTGGAGATCGACAACAGACCTCGCCTGATCGCCCTGCACGACCACAACGAGAAGCAGAAGGCGGCCGAGCTGGCGGCGCTCGCCGCGGAGACCGACATCGTCGTGATGAGCGATGCCGGGATGCCCACCGTGAGCGATCCGGGATACGGATTGGTCGCCGAGGCCGTTGCCCAGGGCGTGACGGTGACCGCGATCCCCGGGCCGAGCGCGGTGCTGATGGCACTGGCGATCTCAGGCCTGCCCACCGATCGCTTCACGTTCGAGGGCTTCCTGCCGCGCAAGCCGGGGGAGCGGCGTTCGACTCTTCGCGCCCTGGCTGCCGAACCCCGCACCATGGTCTTCTTCGAGTCGCCCGCACGTCTGGCCGGTGCGTTGACGGACATGGGAGCCGCGTTCGGCGACGAGCGGCGCATCGCCGTGTGTCGCGAGCTCACGAAGTTCTACGAGGAGGTACGCCGCGGCACTGCGCCCGAACTCGTCGCGTGGGCGGAGGACGGCGTCAAGGGCGAGATCGTGATCGTGGTCGAAGGGGCCTCCCGCCGAGACGCCTCTCCGGAAGACGCCCTCACCCAGGTGCAGACGCTCGTCGCGGACGGCGTCCGCCTGAAGGACGCCGCCTCCGAGGTCGCCGCCCTCACCGGTCTCTCCTCCCGCGACCTCTACCAGGCGGCTCTCGCCGCTCGCTCCGGAGGAGTGTGACCGTGAGCAAGGCGGCGACCGTGTACGACGTGGCCGATCGGGCCGGCGTCTCGATCGCCACGGTCTCGCGCGTGCTGCGCTCGCCGGATGCCGTGCGTCCGGTCACGCGGGAGCGCGTGCTCGATGCGGTGACCGCCCTCGGGTACGTCCCCAGCGGCAGTGCCCGCGGACTCGCCGAACGCCGCACCGGCGTGCTCGGGCTGTACTTCCCCGGCTTCGACGCCGCGGAGGATGCCCCGCCGCTCGACGCGCTCTCCGCCGCTGAGGAACACGCGCCTCCCTTCGCGATCGTCCGCGATGAGACCGAGTCCGACGGCGGGCACACCTCGATGCTGTTCCTCGACGAGGTGCTGCGCGGCGCCGAGCTCGAAGCATGGAAGCAGGGTTTCGTACTGATGGTCGGTGTCGGCCGCGATGATCCTGACCGTTCCACGGTGCGGGACATGGCTGGTCGGGTCGACGGCCTCATGGTGCTCGCGAGCAGCGTGCCGGACGACGTTCTGGCGCGACTGGCGCGACGCATCCCCGTGGTGGTGCTCTCCGGCCCGCCGCGCGGAGATCACTACGACCACGTGACGGTGAGCAACGCCGAGGCCATGGCGGAGCTGACCCGGCACGTGCTCGGGCAGGTGGGAGACGGGCGGCTCGCCTTCCTCGCGGGACCGGCGGACTCTCCCGACGGTCTGCAGCGCTGGGACGGTTTCGCCGCCGCGGTGGCGGGGGCGGGGCGGAGCCTCGACGACGTGATGGTGCTGCGCGGCGACTTCACAAGGGCGTCTGGTCGGAGGGCGGCCGAGGAGCTTCTCGCCACGGGTACGCCGGCCGCGCTGATCTCGGCGAACGATCAGATGGCGCTCGGAGCGCTCGACGTCTTCCGCGGAGCGGACGTCCACGTACCGGACGACATGCTCGTGACGGGCTTCGACGGCATCGAGGCCGCTGCCCTGTCGCAGCCCCCGCTGACCACGATACGTCAGCCGATGATCGATCTCGGACGCGCGGCCGTGCAGGTGCTGGCCCGCCGCCTCGAGCACGCCGAGGCGGAGCCCGTGGTGGCCCGTCTGCCGCTGCAGATCCTGCTCCGCGAGAGCTCGCAGCGCCCCGTCTGACCGGCCGGAAACGCTCGCCGCGCCGGTGTCAAGGGGTTGCGATCTCAAAATGTATGCGCTTACAATCTGGAAGGCGGCGTCGGTCGCCGGTCATGACAGAGACGACATGAGGTGGCAGATGTCAGAGGGCACAACGCCGAGAGGGCGCGTGATGCAGCGCTGGCGCAGAGCGGCGATCGTGGGCCTCGCGGCCGTGGCGGTCGCACTCAGCGGCTGCAGCATCCAGATCACATCCCAACCCGATCCCTCGATCGGTGCCGACACGATGCTGATCAATGCCGACAAGGGCAACCCGTTCTTCACGAAGAACTTCAACCCGTATCTCACCAACACGCGCACCGCGTCCCGGTGGATCTACGAGCCGCTCATCCTGATCAACCCGCTCGACGGCACGCAGAACCCCTGGCTCGCGTCCGAATGGACGCAGCCCGACGCCCGCACCATCGTCATGACGATCCGCGATGGCGTCACCTGGAGCGATGGGGAAGACCTGACGCCCGAAGACGTGGCGTTCACCTTCCAGCTGCTCAAGGACAACCCGTCCCTCGACATCAAGGGTGCGTGGCAGCACCTCGACAGTGTCGACACCTCGGGCGACGATGTGGTGCTGCACCTCAAGACCGAAGACGCCCCCTCGCTATCGATCCTGGGCCAGACCATGATCGTCCCCGAGCACCTCTGGGCCGACGTGAAGGATCCGGGCACATACCGCAACGAGAACCCGGTCGGCACCGGTCCGTTCGTGCTCGGCAACTACAACGACCAGCAGTACTCGATGGACAAGAACCCCGACTACTGGCAGGCCGACTCGATCGAGATCGAGCACATCATCCTCCCCGCCACGAACTCCCAGCTCGACACCGTCACCCGCGGCTATGACTGGGCCTACTCCTTCATCTCCGACGTCGAGGGCACCTGGGGCGCGGCGAGCGAGCACAACAACTGGTGGTTCCCGCCGGGTGGCGTGATCGCGCTCATGCCGAACCTGGAGGTGGCGCCCTTCGACGACGTGAACGTGCGCCGGGGCATCGCTCTCTCGCTCGACCGCGACGAGATCGCCGAGACGGCATCGGAGGGCTACATGAAGCCGGCCGGTCAGACCGGACTCATCCTGCCCAACCAGCAGCAGTACCTCGATCCGAGCATCCCCGACCAGGGCATGATCACGCAGGACAGGGACGCAGCGCTCGCCGCCTTCGCCGAGGCGGGGTACACACTCGACGGCGACCGGCTCATCGGGGCCGACGGCCAGCAGCTCGAGTTCGCCCTGACCACCGCGAACGGCTACTCCGACTGGACGCGCGCGGCGCAGACCGTGCAGAGCCAGCTCGCCGCGGTCGGCGTGAAGGTCACCCTCAAGCTCCCGCAGCCCGCGGGCTATCAGAGCGCGATCAGCAACGGCGACTTCGAGATGGCCATCGGCGGCATGGGGAACGGCGACATCTACCAGGCGTACAACAACCTGCTCTCCAGCGAGTTCTATGTGCCGTCCGGCGAGGCCACGGCGAACAACTTCGAGCGCTACAAGTCACCCGAGGTCGATGAGCTGCTGGCCGAGTACCGCGAGACCGTCGACACCGCTCGCCAGACCGAGATCGTCAAGGAGCTGCAGCGCATCGTCTACGACGAGATGCCCGTGATCGGCCTCTACTACGGCGGCATCTGGGGCCTGTTCAGCGATGCCAAGTTCACCGGCTGGCCGAGTGAGGAAGACCCGTACATGATCCCGCAGAACTACGACTCCGCGCCGCTGGGTATCTTCACCCGGCTGGAGCGAGTGCAGGAGGACGACAAGTGAAGTACGTGCTCCAGAAGTTCGGCCTGTTCGTGCTCACCCTGTGGGCCGCGGTCACCCTGAACTTCTTCCTGCCGCGGATGATGCCGGGCTCCCCGGCGGATGCCGCCATCGCCAAGCTGTCCCAGAACGGGCCGGTGTCGGATGCGACGCGTGCCGCCATCGAGGCGCAGCTGGGTGTTCCGACCGGGTCGCTGTGGGATCAGTACATCGCCTACCTCGGTCAGGTCGTGCGGCTCGACTTCGGCGTTTCGTACACGTTCTACCCGCAGTCGGTGTCGAGCATGGTCTCCACGGCCTTCCCCTACACGATCGGGCTGGTCGGCATCGTCACCGTGCTCGCGTTCGTGATCGGCACGCTCATCGGAGTGATGGCCGCCTGGCGCCGAGGGACGTGGCTCGATTCGCTGCCCACGCTGACCGGATCGTTCCTGAGCACGTTCCCCTATTTCTGGACGGCGCTGCTGCTGCTCTTCTTCTTCGGGTACGTGCTGCACTGGTTCCCGACGACCGGCGCCTACTCCGCGACGACGACCCCTGGCTTCACGTGGGAGTTCCTCGGTGATCTGATCAGTCATGCGTTCCTTCCGGCGCTGACGATCCTGCTCACCTCGCTGGGCGGCTGGATCATCGGGATGCGCAACGCCATGATCAACACCCTCGGCGAGGACTACATCACCTTCGGTGAGGCGAACGGTCTGCGGGGGCACACGATCGCCCTCCGGTACGCGGCCCGCAACGCGATCCTGCCGAACCTCACGGGCTTCGGGCTCACGCTCGGCGGTGTGGTGGGCGGATCGATCCTCGTCGAGCAGGTCTTCGGCTATCCCGGCATCGGATACCTGCTGTTCAACGCCGTGATCGGGCAGGACTACCCGCTCATGCAGGCGCTCTTCCTGATGATCACCGTGAGCGTGCTCATCGCCAACTTCCTCGTAGACATCCTCTACGGGGTTCTCGACCCGAGGACTCGCCGATGACCTCCACCATGAACGTCAAGATCCCCGCCGAGCGCATCGCCGCGCCCAGCCCGTGGCGCGCCTTCGGACGCATGGTCGCCACGCTCTGGAGCAACGGCAAGGCGCGGCTCGGGCTGTGCATCCTCGCCTTCTTCGTGCTGGTGGCGGTGTTCGCCCCTCTCCTGGCCCCGTACGGCGCGAAGGACAACGGCTTCGAGCGCAACGCCGATGCGTCGTGGGCGCACTGGCTCGGCACGACCGCTGCCGGGGAGGACGTGCTCAGCCAGCTCATCTACGGCGCACAGGTCAGCCTCCTGGTCGGCTTCGCCGCCGGAATCCTGTCCACGATCGTGGCCGTGCTCATCGGCCTCAGCTGGGGGTACATGCGAGGGTTCCTCGGCGAGGTGATCGGCTTCATCGTCAACCTCTTCCTCGTGATCCCCGGCCTGCCGCTCATGATCGTGATCGCCGCCTACCTGCAGAACGGCGGCATCCTGATGATCATCGCGGTGATCGTCGTGACCGGTTGGGCGTGGGGTGCGCGTGTGCTCCGCAGCCAGACGCAGTCGCTGCGGGGGAACGATTTCGTCACCTCGGCGCAGTTCTCGGGCGACAGCAGGACGCGCATCGTGTTCCGCGAGATCCTGCCGAACATGACCTCGATCATCGCGGGCACCCTCTTCGGTGCGGCGACTGCGGCGATCCTGGCGGAGGCGGGGCTGGAGTTCCTCGGCCTCGGCGACTCCAGCATCGTCAGCTGGGGCACCATGCTCTACTGGGCGCAGAACTCCAACTCGCTGCTCACCGGACAGTGGCTGCTGCTGTTCGCCCCCGGTCTGTGCATCGCCCTGCTGGCGCTCAGTCTGACACTGATCAACTTCGGCGTGGACGGCATCTCCAATCCGCGCCTGCGAGAGGGGAAGGGGCGATGACCGCCATGACGGAGAACATCGACATGCGCGAGAACGACATCCTGCTGGACGTGCAGAACCTCTCGGTGGAGTACGCCTCGCCGGGGACGACGCCGGTCACCGCGGTCGAGGACGTCTCGTTCTCCCTCCGCCGTGGGGAGTTCGTCGGACTGGTCGGCGAATCCGGCTCAGGGAAGTCCACGCTCGGATTCGCCCTCACACGACTGCAGAAGCCGCCGGCACGGATCAGCGCAGGACGCATCCTGTTCGGAGGACGTGACATCCGGGAGCTCGACGCCGAGGAGCTGCGCCGTCAGCGTCAGGGTGGGTTCGCGATGGTGCTGCAGTCGGGCATGAACGCGCTCAACCCGGTGCGCACGATCGGCAACCACTTCCGCGACATCTTCGCTGCGCACGGTCACGTGCCGAAGGACGCGCGCGAGGCGAGGACTCAGGAGCTCGTGGGCAAGGTGGGCCTCGATCCCTCGGTGCTCGCACGCTTCCCGGGCGAGCTCTCCGGCGGCATGCGCCAGCGCGCCTCGATCGCCCTCGCCCTGTCGCTCGAACCGCAGCTGATGGTGTTCGACGAGCCCACCACCGCGCTCGACGTGCTGGTGCAGCATGCCGTGATGGACACGATCAAGGACCTGCAGCGGGCCGAGCGCTTCACCGCGATCCTGATCAGCCACGACCTCGGCATCGTGCTGGAGGCGACGGACCGGGTGATGGTGATGCACGAGGGGCGCATCGTCGAGGACGCCAGGAGCATCGACATCCTGGAACGCCCGAAGGACGAGTACACGCGGATGCTGCTGAGCCACTACGCCGACCCCCGGGCCGAGAAGATCGAGATCCCCGGATTCCTCGACGCGGGCACCCGGCGTCGTGAGGGACGTTCGCGCACCGACGTCACCGAGACCCTGCCGACCGTGTCGTCGCGCGACACCCGTCGGGCGGATGCGGCGATCGTGGTCGAGGGCGTCTCGAAGCACTACCCGGCACCGCGTCGCGGACAGAGCGCCGTCACCGCGGTCGACGACGTGTCGTTCCGGCTGGAACCGGGGGAGTCCCTCGCCCTGGTCGGCGCATCGGGTTCGGGCAAGTCAACCATCGCCAAGATGCTCACCGGCGTCGAGAAGCCCACCTCCGGCACCGTCCGCTTCGGGGACACCGACGTGGCGACGCTCAAGCGCCGCGGTCTGCGCGATCTGCGCAAGGACGTGCAGATGGTGTTCCAGGATCCGTACGCGGCGCTCAACCCGCTGCACACGGTCGAGTACGCCCTGACCCGGCCGGTCGTGAACTACACGAAGCTGCGCGGTCCGGAGGCCAGAGCCCGGGTGTTCGAGCTGCTCGAGACCGTCGGCCTGACTCCCGTCGAGCAGTTCGCGGCCAAGCTGCCGCACCAGCTCTCCGGAGGACAGCGACAGCGCGTGGTGATCGCCAGGGCGCTCGCGAGCGACCCGCAGGTGCTGATCGCCGACGAACCGGTCTCGATGCTCGACGTATCGCTCCGCGCCGGAGTGCTGGCGCTGCTGGAGGACCTGCGCGAGCGGTGGGGCATCAGCATGCTCTACATCACGCACGACCTGCTGAGCGCGCGTCTCGTCACCGAGAACATCCTCGTGCTCAACAGCGGCCGAGTGGTCGAACGCGGTGAGACCTCGCAGGTGCTGCAGCATCCGGAGGACCCGTACACGGTCGAACTGCTCGACGCCGTGCCGAACCCCGCCCGCGCCCGCTGACGCGCGGACGACGCCTGCAAGAAAGAGAGAGGAGCGCATCCGTGCTCACATTCCCCGACGGCTTCCTCTGGGGTGCCGCGACAGCGGCCCACCAGGTGGAGGGCAACAACACCACGAGCAACTGGTGGGCGATGGAGCATGCTCCCGACTCGCCCATGGTGGAGCCCTCCGGTGACGCTGCCGACCACTTCCACCGCTACCCGGAGGACATGCGGCTGCTCGCCGAGGCGGGGCTGAACTCCTATCGCTTCTCGGTCGAGTGGGCGCGGATCGAGCCGGAGCGCGGGTTCATCTCGCGGGCGATGCTCGACCACTACCGCCGCATGATCGACACGGCGCGTGAGAACGGACTGGACCCCACCGTCACGCTCATGCACTTCACGGTGCCGCAGTGGTTCCAGAAGGACGGCTTCTGGCGCGCGGACGACGCGGTGGATCTGTTCTCCCGCTACGTCGAGACCGTGCTGCCGATCCTCGACGGCGTCGACTACGTGTGCACGATCAACGAGCCGAACATCGCCGCGATGCTGGCCGGGGGAGAGGACGCCGCGAACCTCGTCGCCTACGGCCTCCCGAACCCCGACCTCGCCGTGGCCGACACCCTGCTGGACGCGCACCACCGCGCGTCCGAGATCCTGCATTCGGTGCCGGGAGTCAAAGCCGGATGGACGATCGCCACACAGGCGTTCCACTCCACAGGTGAGCCCGGAGCCGACGAGATGCTCGCCACGTACGGCGATCCGCGCGACCACTGGTACCTGGAGCAGTCGGCCGGAGACGACTTCGTCGGCGTGCAGGCATACACCCGCACCTTCATCGGCCCGGAAGGTCCGCGTCCGGTGTCGGACGACGTCGAGACGACGCTCACAGGCTGGGAGTTCTTCCCCGATGCGCTCGAACTGGGCGTGCGCAGCGCGTGGGAGCGCAGCGGTGGGGTACCGATCCTCGTGACGGAGAACGGCATCGCGACCTCCGACGACACCCGACGCGTCGCCTACACGCAGGGAGCGCTGGAAGGCCTGCACCGCGCGATCGCCGACGGCATCGACGTGCGCGCCTACCAGCACTGGAGCGCGCTCGACAACTACGAGTGGGCCAGCGGCTTCCGGCCCACGTTCGGGCTGATCGGCTTCGACCACGAGACCTTCGAGCGGTTCCCGAAGCCCTCCCTCGCCTGGTTGGGAGAGGTCGCGCGGCGCAACGGGCTCTGAGCGGGGTTACCCTCGGGTCATGACGAACGCGCAGCACGCGACGAGGGACGACACGCTCCGCTCGGCTGCGGCCGGACTGAGCGCGTCGTTCCTCGCCGTCGGGCTGGCAGAGCTCGTCGCCGCTGTGGTCGAGCCGAGTGCGAGCCCGTTCGCGGTGATCGGGAGCGGACTCATCGACCTCGCACCGAGCTGGGCGAAGGACACCGCGATCGCGCTGTTCGGCACCGGCGACAAGGTGGCGCTGATCGTGGGCATCGCTCTCGTGCTCGTGGTCGTCGCCGCCCTCGCCGGCATCCTGGAGCGGCGACGGTCCGGTATCGGAGCGGTCATCCTCGGCGCACTCGGTGTGCTCGCGGTCGTGGCCGCGATGATCCGTCCGGGCGCTGGACCGTTCGCCTGGCTCCCGGGTCTCGTCGCCGGACTCGTCGCGGTGGTCGTGCTGCGTCTCCTCGTCGCTCGACTGCGTCCGGTCGCGGGCCTTGCGCCCGACGGTGAAGACCGCAGGCGGTTCCTGATGTGGACCGCCGGAGTCGCCGCAGCGGGTGCCGTCGCCCTCATCGTCGGTAATGTCGCGCGCGGAGCGAGCCGATCGATCGAGGCGGTCCGCGACGCCCTGCGGCTGCCGAAGGCGGCACGTGCGGCAGCGGCAGTACCTGCCGGTGCGGAGCTGGCGATCCCGGGCCTCGCTCCTGTCGTGACCCCGAACGCGGAGTTCTACCGCATCGACACGGCACTGATCGTCCCTCAGGTCGACCCCGCCGACTGGTCGCTGCGCATCCACGGCATGGTCGATCGCGAGGTGCGCATCACCTGGGACGAACTGCTCGCCATGCCGCTGCAGGAGGCGGACGTGACGCTCGCCTGCGTGTCGAACGAGGTGGGCGGATCGCTCATCGGCAACGCGCGCTGGCTGGGGCTGCCGATCCGCGAGCTGCTCGCGCGTGCGGGCGTCGACGCGGAAGCGGACATGGTGCTCTCCACCTCGGCAGACGGCTTCACGGCGTCGACGCCGCTCGAGGCGCTCACCGACGATCGGGACGCTCTGCTCGCGATCGGCATGAACGGCGAGCCGCTGCCGATCGAACACGGCTTCCCGGTGCGGATGGTGGTGCCGGGGCTGTACGGCTACGTGTCGGCCACGAAGTGGGTCACGCAGCTGGAGGTCACGAGGTTCGACCGCGCCACGGCGTACTGGACGAGCCGGGGGTGGTCCGATCACGGGCCCATCAAGCTGCAGTCGCGCATCGACGTCCCGCGCCGCGGACAGTCGATCCCGGCCGGGGACGCGGTGATCGCGGGAATGGCGTGGCAGCAGCATGTCGGGGTCGCCGGGGTGGAGGTGCGCATCGACGAAGGGCCATGGCGCAGGGCGGATCTCGCCACCGCGATCTCCGCCGACACGTGGGTGCAGTGGAGCCTCGAATGGACCGCCGAGAGCGGTTCGCACACCATCGAATGCCGGGCGCTGAGCGCCGACGGTGAGACGCAGACCTCGGATCCGGCCGCCCCCGCACCCGACGGTGCGCAGGGATGGCACCGCATCGACGTCTCCGTCGCCTGAGCGCGAAACCACCTCTCGTGCGGCACCTAGAATTGCTCCATGCCCGCAGGCGATTCCTTCTACATCACCACGCCCATCTACTACCCCTCCGACGTGCCGCACATCGGTCACGGGTACACGTCGGTGGCCGTCGACACCCTCGCACGGTGGCACCGCCAGGCGGGCGATGACACCTGGATGCTGACGGGCACCGACGAGCACGGTCAGAAGATGCTGCGCGCCGCCGCGGCGAACGGGGTCACTCCGCAGGAGTGGGTCGACAAGCTCGTCAGCGAGAGCTGGTTCCCGCTGTTGGAGACCCTCGACGTCGCGAACGACGACTTCATCCGCACCACGCAGGAGCGGCATGAGACGAACGTGCAGACGTTCTTCCAGCGCCTGTACGACCGCGGCTACATCTACGCGGGCGAGTACGAGGCGCTCTACTGTGTGGGCTGCGAGGAGTTCAAGCCGGAGTCGGAGATCGTCGACGGCACCGGACCCTTCGAGGGCCTGAAGGTCTGCGCCATCCACTCGAAGCCGCTGGAGCTGCTGCAGGAGAAGAACTACTTCTTCAAGCTCAGCGAGTTCCAGGACCGGCTGCTCGAGCTGTACAAGACCCAGCCCGACTTCGTGCGCCCCGACTCGGCGCGCAACGAGGTCGTGTCGTTCGTGAGCCAGGGCCTCAAGGACCTCTCGATCTCCCGCTCGACCTTCGACTGGGGAATCCCGCTGCCGTGGGACGAGTCGCACGTCATCTACGTGTGGGTCGACGCGCTGCTCAACTACGCCACGGCCGTCGGGTACGGCTCCGACGAGGAGACCTTCGAGCGCCGCTGGCCGGCGTACCACGTGGTCGGCAAGGACATCCTGCGCTTCCACGCCGTGATCTGGCCCGCGCTGCTGATGGCGGCGGGACTCGACGTGCCGAAGGGCGTCTTCGCGCACGGCTGGCTGCTGGTCGGCGGCGAGAAGATGTCGAAGTCGAAGCTCACCGGCATCGCGCCGACCGAGATCACCGATGTCTTCGGCTCCGACGCGTACCGCTTCTACTTCCTCTCCGCGATCGCCTTCGGCCAGGACGGCTCGTTCTCGTGGGAGGACCTGTCCGCTCGCTACCAGGCCGAGCTCGCGAACGGCTTCGGCAACCTCGCCTCGCGCACGACCGCGATGATCGAGAAGTACTTCGAGGGTGTCGTGCCGCCGGCGGCCGAGTACACCGAGAAGGACCTCGCGATCCAGAAGATCGTGGCGGATGCCGCGTCGAACGCGGATGCGGCCATCGCGAACTTCCGCATCGACGAGGCGATCTCGGCGATCTGGACCATCGTGGACGCGCTCAACGGGTACATCACCGCGAACGAGCCGTGGGCGCTGGCCAAGCAGGCGAACAGCGGCGACGAGGAACAGCGTGAGCGTCTCGCCACCGTGCTCTACACCTGTGCCGAGGGGCTGCGTGCGCTCGCCGTGCTGCTCTCGCCGGTGATGCCGCAGTCGACGGAGAAGCTGTGGATCGCCCTTGGCGCCGCCGAGACCCTGGGCCGTCTGCAGGACCAGCCGATCCGCGAGGCCGGAGCCTGGGGCGTGCTGCGCCCCGGCACCAGCGTCAACGGCCTGGCGCCGCTGTTCCCGCGGGTGGAGTCCGCGGCCTGAGCGATGTCGGGTACGTATGTGCAGCGCCGTGACGGTGACGGACGCAAGGATCTGAGGTATCCCGCCGCGCCCGAGCCGCTGGCCGTTCCGGTGTACGACAACCACGCGCACCTGGAGATCGTCGACGGCGACGAGCCGCTGAGCCTCACCGAGCAGCTCGACCGCGCGGCGGCCGTTGGCATCGCCGGCGTCGTGCAGGCCTCGGGCGACATCGAGTCGTCCCGGTGGGCGGTCGAGGCCGCGGAGTCGGATCCCCGCGTCCTGGCCGCCGTCGCCATCCACCCGAACGATGCCCCGACGTACGCGGAAGAGGGCCTGCGGGGTGGCGTGGGCCTTCACGAGGCCATCGAGGTGATCGACGAGCTCGCCGCGCACCCCCGCACCAGGGCGATCGGCGAGACGGGACTCGACTTCTTCCGCACAGAGCCCGAGCGCCGCGCGCCGCAGTTCGCCTCGTTCGAGGCGCACATCGCGCTCGCGAAGAAGCACGGCATCGCGATGCAGATCCACGACCGCGACGCGCATGAGGCCGTGCTCGAGACGCTCTCCCGTGTCGGCGCCCCGGAACGCACGGTGTTCCACTGCTTCTCGGGCGACGACGCGATGGCCCGCCTCTGCGCGGACGCCGGTTACCACCTGTCGTTCGCCGGCAACGTGACGTTCAAGAACGCGCAGAACCTGCGGGATGCGCTGAAGGTGACGCCGCTCGATCGCATCCTCGTCGAGACGGATGCCCCGTTCCTCACCCCCGTGCCGCTGCGGGGCCGCCCGAACGCGCCCTACCTCGTGCCGATCACCGTGCGTTTCATGGCCGCCGAGCTCGACATCGAGGTCGACGAGCTGTGCGCCCAGCTGGCCGAGAACACCCTGCGGGTCTACGGCTCGTTCGCCGACTGAGTTTCGGGTTCCACGTCTTCGGGCCCGGTCACGGCGACGGGCTTCGCGCTCACGATCTGCGAGATCGGCTTCCACACCAGCAGCAGGGTGAGGGCCGCCCCGACGAAGGCGAACCACCAGGGCGCGGTGAGTCCCCACACCTGGGCGATCACGCCGCCGAGCGCCTGCCCGACGACCATGCCGCCGAACACCCCGACCATGTTCACGGAGGCCACCCGGCCCTGCAGCTCGGCGGGCACCAGACGCTGTCGCACGGTCGTGGAGATCGTGCCCCAGACGAACGCGTACGCCCCGAAGAAGAACATGATGATCAGCGCGACCCATCCGGCGGTGGTGAGGGCGAACGCCAGGTGCATGAGCACCTCGAGCGACAGCACGACACGCATCAGGGTGGCGAAGGAGACGTGTCGCTCCAACCAGCCGAAGCTGAGCGTCGCGAGGATGCCACCGGCCGCCGACGCGGTCGTGAGGGCGCCGTAGCCCACCGCGCCCATCTGCAGGTGCTCCGTCGCGTAGAGCACGAGCACACCCCAGGGCGCCGCCCAGGTGATGTTGAACACCAGGATGATGAGCACCAGCGTGCGCACGGGCGGGTTGCGCCACAGCCAGCGGAGCCCCTCGGCGATGTCGGTGTGCACCGGCGTGTGCTCGTCGGTCGCGCGCGGCGGCACCGGGGTGCGAGCCATGCGGGAGATGAGCACGACCGCGAAGCTGACGCACACGACTTCGAGCAGGAACGGCCAGGCGGTGCCGGCGGCGAACAGGAAGGCGCCCAGCGGCGGACCGGCGAACTGGTTCGCCACCAGGTATCCGGCCTGCAGGCGTGCATTGCCGATGCCGAGGTCGGCGGGCTTCACCAGCATCGGCAAGAGCGTGCTGCCCGCCGTGTCGACGAAGACCTCGGCGGTGCCGTAGAGGAAGGCCACAGCGAGCACGATCCAGATGTTCGCGACGCCGGTGATCAGGAAGACGCACAGTGCGAGGAGCACGACAGCCCTGGCGGCGTTCGCGAACATGACCAGGCGGCGTCGGTCGAAGTGGTCGGCGATCGCTCCCGCATGCAGGCCGAACAGGAGCCAGGGGAGGAACTGCAGGATCGCGCCGGCCGCCACCAGGATCGGCGACGAGGTCATCGATGCGATCAGCAGGGGAGCGGCCGCGAGCGCGACGCCGTCACCGACGTTGCTCGTCCACGACGACGCGAGCAACCATCGGAAATCGCGGCCCATGCGACGGGGCGCGACGAGTTCTCCGAGGGAAGGCACCAGAGAAGACTACTGAGGAGGGGCGACATCGGAGTGTGGGGGAGAATGGGGGGATGACCGTCACCCTGCTCGGCGCCTCCGAGATCCGCCGCCTCGCCGCCGAGCTCGACGTCACCCCGACGAAGAAGCTCGGCCAGAACTTCGTCACCGATGCGAACACCGTGCGCAAGATCGTGCAGGCCGCCCGTGTGCAGCCGCACGAGCGCGTGGTCGAGGTCGGTCCGGGTCTCGGCTCCCTGACGCTGGCGATCCTCGAGACCGGCGCCTCCGTCACGGCCGTCGAGATCGACCACCGACTCGCGGACCGGCTCGCGCAGACGGCCGCCGAGCACGGTGTCGAGGCCGACCGCCTCACGGTCGTCGATGCGGATGCGCTGCGCATCACCGAGCTCCCCGGCGAGCCCACCGTGCTGGTCGCCAACCTCCCCTACAACGTCTCGGTGCCGGTGCTGCTGCACTTCCTGGAGAACTTCGCGTATCTCCAGCGCGGCGTGGTGATGGTCCAGGCCGAGGTCGCCGAACGGCTGGCCGCGAAGCCGGGCTCGAAGATCTACGGCTCGCCCAGCGTCAAGGCCGCCTGGTACGGCGAGTGGAAGCTCTCCGGAAACGTCTCCCGCCAGGTGTTCTGGCCGGTGCCGAACGTCGACAGCCTGCTCGTCGGCTTCGACCGGTCCGAGGGTGAGCGCGGCACGGAGGAGGAGCGCCGTCGCACGTTCCAGATCGTCGATGCGGCCTTCAACCAGCGC
The DNA here is from genome assembly GCF_040223885.2 of Microbacterium sp. WHRI 7836. Classification (NCBI taxonomy): domain Bacteria; kingdom Bacillati; phylum Actinomycetota; class Actinomycetes; order Micrococcales; family Microbacteriaceae; genus Microbacterium; species Microbacterium sp. WHRI 7836. The sequence goes on along the minus strand of NZ_CP168171.1, from coordinate 2,614,570 downwards.
CGCAAGATGCTGCGTCAGGCACTGTCCGGGATCTTCGGCAGCTCGGCTGCCGCCTCGGAGGTGCTGACCGCCGCCGGTGTCGCACCGACGGCTCGGGGCGAGGACCTCACGGTCGAGGACTACCAGCGCATCGCGCAGCACGCTCCCGCGCTGGACGTGCTCTCCGACGATGTCGCTTCCACCCAGTAATCTGGCACCGTGACCGACTCCCCCCGCTTCCGTCCCGATGTCCCCGAGCTGCACCGTCCGTATGCCGCGGACGAGAGCCGCTACCAGCAGTTCGCCTACCGTCAGGTCGGCACGTCCGGCCTGTACCTGCCCCCGATCTCGCTCGGGCTGTGGTGGAACTTCGGCGACAACATCCCGCTCGACAACCAGCGCGCACTGCTGCGCCACGCGTTCGACCGGGGCATCACCCACTTCGACCTGGCGAACAACTACGGCCCGCCCTACGGCTCCGCCGAGAAGAACTTCGGCCGCATCTTCGCCGAAGACCTCCGCCCCTACCGCGACGAGCTGATCATCTCGTCGAAGGCCGGCTGGGACATGTGGCCCGGCCCGTACGGCGACTTCGCGAGCCGCAAGTACATCCTCGCGAGCGCCGAGCAGTCGCTGACGCGGATGGGCCTCGACTACGTCGACATCTTCTACTCCCACCGTGTCGACCCGGTCACCCCGATCGCCGAGACGGTCGGCGCGCTCGACACGCTCGTGCGCCAGGGCAAGGCCCTGTACGTCGGTATCTCCTCCTACAGTGCGGAGCGTACGGCCGAGGCCGTGGCCGTCGCCAAGGAGCTCGGCACCCCGCTCGTCATCCACCAGCCCGCGTACTCGATCCTGAACCGCTGGGTCGAAGACGGACTGACCGACACCCTGGAGCAGTCGGGCCTCGGCGCGATCGCGTTCACCCCGCTGGCTCAGGGCCTGCTCACCGACAAGTACCTCGGAGACGGCACGGCCGAGCGAGCGCAGAAGCGCGGCTCGCTGCCGGAGGGCCGGCTCACGGACGAGGCCGTGCAGACCCTGCGTTCGCTGAACGAGGTCGCTCAGGGGCGCGGCCAGTCGCTCGCGCAGCTCGCACTGCAGTGGACCTTGCGCAGCCCCGTCGTCGCCTCGGCGCTGATCGGCGCCTCGCGTCCTGAGCAGCTGGATGAGAACATCGCGGCCGTGAACGGTCCCGACTTCACGACCGAGGAGCTCGCCCGCATCGACGAGCTCGCCGGCGCCATCGACGTCAACCTGTGGGCGAAGTCCTCGGAGCTGTGACCCGATCATGAGCCATGCCGCGTTCGCCGATTCCGTGCACGTGCGCGCCCCGGGGAAGATCAACGTCTTCCTCGGGGTCGGCGGCCGGCACGACGACGGCTATCACGCGCTGGCGACGGTCTTCCAGGCGGTCTCGCTCTACGAAGACGTGATCGCGCGCCCCGCCGACGACTTCTCTGTGACGGTCTCCGGAGTGGAGGACATCGAGTCCGTGCCGCTGGACGACCGCAACCTCGCGATGCGCGCGGCCAAGCTGCTCGCCGTCGCGGTGGATCATCCGGGCGGGGTGGCGCTCGAGATCCGCAAGAGCGTGCCCGTCGCCGGCGGCATGGGGGGAGGGTCGGCGGACGCGGCAGCCGCCCTCGTGGCGTGCGATGCGCTGTGGGGTACCGGGCTGTCGCAGGCCCGACTGCACGACCTGGCCGCACGTCTGGGTGCCGACGTGCCGTTCGCGCTGCACGGGGGAACGGCTGTGGGCACGGGGCGGGGAGACCAGCTCAACCCGGCACTCGCCCGCGGACGCTTCGACTGGATCCTGGTGCCCAGCGAGCAGGGGCTGTCGACGCCCGTGGTGTACGAGCGCCTCGACCTGCTGCGCGAGGACGAGGGCGCCCTGGCCGACGACCCGCAGCTGTCGCTGGACGTGCCCATCCCCGTGCTCCAGGCGCTGCGTTCGGGGGACCCGGCCCAGCTCGCCGACACCCTGTTCAACGATCTGCAGGCCGCGGCGCTGTACGAACGGCCCGACCTCGCCGAGACGATCAGCCTCGGGGTCGCCGCCGGTGCGCTGCAGGGCATCGTGTCGGGCTCGGGGCCCACGATCGCGCTGCTCTGCCCCGACCCTGAGACGGCGCAGGACGTGCAGTCGTCCCTGCGGGAGAACGGGCTCGACCCGCTGCACGTGCACGGCCCCGTGCCGGGTGCCCGCATCATCGGCTGAGGATCGCGTGCCGGCTCAGTCGGCTTGCAGGAGCGCGCTCACCCGATAGGGGATCACTTCGCGCAGGAACAGGCTCGTCGACGTGCGGAGAATGCCGGGGCACAGCCGCACGACCTCGGCCACGCGGTAGAGGTCGTCGGGGTCCTTCGCGACGACACGCAGCAGCAGGTCGGTGTCGCCGGCGGGAGCGAAGCACTCCAGCACCTCGGGGACGCGACTGAGCGCATCGATCGCGTCCGTGATCTGATGCTGATCGAGTTCGACCAGGATCGAGGCCGCGACACCGCGCCCGAGGGCCTGCGGCAGCACTCGCGAGCTGTGCGCACGCAGGTATCCTCCGGATTCGAGGCGATTCAGTCGAGCGTGCACGGTGCCGCGGGCGAGGCCGAGATCCTGGGCGATCAGGGCGACCGGACGGCGGGGGTCACCGTCGAGCACGGTGAGGATCCTGCGGTCGGTCGCGTCGAGGTTGGCCATTTCGATCACCGTCGCCTTCTGTGCGGAGTCACGATTGATCGGATCGTTCAATCAGAAATCACTCTATGGTCTGAATGATTGCATTGTGGTCAAATCGGTGTCAGATACGCACGATGTCGGTCACGAGCGGACATCACGCGCACCCGAACGACAGGCCACGAGCCTCACGACCAGGGTGCAGAGGGCGACGGGCCACGAGCCTCGACCGGCCCCGTCCCTGCAGCCGCCTCGTTCAGCAAGGGGGCGGGGCGGGCGCACTCTCCGGATGTCAGGGCCGTCTGCGTCTCAGTCGCGGGGGACCAGCAGCCGCAGCTGCACCATGGCCGAGAACCGGGCTTCCGGGTCGGCGAGGTCGAGTCCGCTGATCTCCGACAGGCGACGCAGCCGGTAGCGGAACGTGTTGGGATGCGTGTAGACGCGGGCTGCGGCGACGGCCACATCTCCGAACGCGTCGAGCCAGGCGCGCAAGGTCTCCACCAGGTGCGTCCCCTTCTCCCTGTCCTGCGCCAGCAGCTGCGCGACCGGACCGGTGGGCTGATCGCCCCTGGCGCGGACGAGGTCGGCGAGTTCGACCAGCAGCGCCTCCATCTGCACCGAAGTGAACCGTGCGACCGGTTCGCCGGAAGGCGCCTGACGGACCACGCGCAGAGCTCGGTCGGCATTCGCGCGCGAGGAAGGGATGTCTGCGACCGCCTCCGCCACCGTGCCGACGCCGATGCGAATCTCAGCGGTCGCGCCGAGCCGGCCCAGGAAGTCCGTGGCGACGCGCGCGGCGCGGCTGTCCGCGTCGGGATGCTCCGATCCGGGATCGGCATCGCCCTGCTCTGGGCGGATCCCGACGACGGCGTACACGACATCGCCGATCACGGCCACAGCCGAGCGGAGGTACACGGCCCCCAGGTGCACGGCGAACGCGTCGGCGATCCGCTGCCTCTCCGCGACACCTCGTGCCCCGGCGGAGGGCTCGTCGTCGATGTCCTCCGTGGCGGACACGGCGAGCACGACGCACCGATGATCGCTCAGGCGCAGACGAGCCGTCGCATCCGCAGCCCCCGGCCCTCCCTCCAGGATCGTGGAGAGCAGGTCGGCGCGCAGTCGGCGCTCCACGTCGGCGCCGGCGCGCAGACGCAGCATGTGCAGGGCCACAAGCCCGGCAGAGTCCTTCAGCGCTCGCACGCGGTCGGGCGAGAGCGGTTCCTGCACAGCCGCCCAGATGGATCCGAGGATCTCGTCGCCCGCACGCACGGCCAGCGCCACGCGAGGGAACGACGGCAGACCCTCGGTGTTGGACACCGGTCCGACGTGGATCGGATCCTCGCTGCGGTACAGCTCCTGGAAGACGCCGCGCTCCTCGAGCTGCCGCGCGAACCGTTCGGGAACCTGCCGACCGAGCACCGTCTCGATGCGCGCCGGATCGGCCTCGTGCTGGCGACCCGAGAACGCGACGACCCGCGAGTTGCGGTCCTCGATCGTGACCGGTGCGTTCAGCAGTGTGGCGATCGCGTTGGCGAGGGCGAAGAGGTCGCCGGAGGGCATGCCGCCCAGCGTCGTCGTTCCCTGATCGCCGACGTCACCCTCGGCGATGAGCGAGCGCAGCATGGCAGCCAGTTGCGCCCACGACGCCCCGCGGGTGAGCGCGAGCACCGGGATGCCCGTGGCCTCGGACGCATCGCGCACCGGTTGTTCGGCCCGCACCGGAGCGCGCAGCACGAGGGCGGAGGCGTGCTGGGCAGCAAGGTTCTGCAGGAGTTCGGCGATCTCATCGGGATCGCTCAGCCCGACACCGAGCACGAGTGCCCCGCGCATCGGCATCGCGTCGTCGAGGACGTCGTGGATGACCACGGTCTCGATCTCGGCCTCGTCGTCGACGGCGCCGCTCACCACCTCGAGCAGGGTGGTGCCGAGGTCTTCGATGACCCGGCCGAGGCTGGCGCGGGGCCTGGTCGTCACGGACATGAGCACAGCGCCCAGGCTAGGGGGCGACCACGGGTGGGGGAGCTGTGGGGCACGACGAAATCGTATCGACTCTTGGTCGATCTCGACAGGATCGTCGTGCCCCGCACGGGCCGTCAGCCCGCTCTCAGAAGGTGATCCACTCGGTGCGGATCGTCACCGCATCCAGCGCTTCCAGATCAGGGATGACCCCGATCCCCGGGCCGGTCGGCACCGTGAGCGTGCCGTCCTCGACGACGAACGGCTCGGTGATGTCGTGCGCGTAGTACCGTCCGGATCCCGAGGTGTCGCCGGGCAGGGTGAAACCGGGGAGGGCTGCGAGGGCGACGTTCGCCGCACGCCCGATCCCGGTCTCGAGCATGCCGCCGCACCACACCGGGATGTCGTTCGCCGCGCACACGTCGTGGATGCGTCGTGCCTCCAGGTACCCGCCCACACGGCCAGGCTTGATGTTGACGATCGAGCAGGCGCCGAGGGCGATCGCGTCCGCCGCGGCCCTGGCCGACACGATCGATTCGTCGAGGCACACCGGGGTGGTGATCGCCCGGGCGAGCTGCGCGTGTCCGAGAAGGTCCTCCTCGTCGAGCGGCTGCTCGATCAGGAGCAGGTCGAACGGATCGAGCTTGGCGAGGTGCCGCGCATCACCGCGGTGGTACGCGGTGTTCGCGTCGACCTGCAGCAGCACGTCGTCGCCGAAGCGCTCGCGCACTGCACGCACGGGGTCGATGTCCCAGCCCGGCTCGATCTTCAGCTTGATGCGCACGTAGCCTTCGTCGAGGTAACCGCCGACGGCGTCGAGCAACTCGGGGACGGAGTCCATGATCCCGACGGACACGCCGCAGTCGACGCGCTCACGCACTGCTCCCAGCTCGCGCGAGAGCGGAACTCCGGCGGCCCGCAGCTCGGCATCGAGGATCGCCAGCTCGACCGCGGCCTTCGACATGCGGTGACCCTTGAACTTCGCCAGGGCCGGGGCGACGCCGCTCGCATCGAGGTCCTCGACCTGCGCGAGCGCGGGCAGCAGGAACCGGGTGATCACATCGACGCTCGCCTCCACGTACTCGGAGGAGTACAGCGGGTCGTTCATCGCGACACCCTCGCCCCAGCCCTCCGCCTCGTCGGTGACGGCGCGGACCACCAGGGCCTCGCGCACGGTCTGCACGCCGAACGACGTCCGGAACGGCGACACCAGCGGCATCTCGATCACGCGCAGCTCGAATCCGGTGAGCTTCATCCCTGTTCTCCTCTGTCGATGGTGTAGGCGCCGGAGCGGTCGAACGAGAGCACGCGCCCTCCACCCTCCAGCGATAATCCGAGCGTCTCGCGCAACGCCAGACGCCATGCGGTCGCCCGTGCGGGTTCGGTCAGGCGCAAGGTCTCGATGTCGCGTGGCAGCGCCACCCGTACCAGGCGCGCGTCGGTGCGATGCCGCAGCGGCCCGAGGTCGCCGCCCACGCTGAGCAGCGGCTCGACGGACATCTCCTCGGCGTTGATCTCCTCGGTGTCGATCTCCACGATCTCAGGCACCGGCTCCCCGTGACAGGCGGCGACCACCCTGGGGTCGCGCACGTACCAGGTCACGAGCATCCGATCGGTGTCGTCCGCCCCGTTGAGCGCATCGGCCATGTGTCCGTAGAAGTTGCGGTGATACGACGTCGGGGTCGCGGCGAGCTTCACGAGGTTGAAGTGCGCATTGCGGCTGATGAGGGGATCGAACGTCCAGGAGATCTCGTCCAGACCCTCCTCGAGCGCCCACGCGCGCTGGTGCACCTTGAGGGCGAAGCCGACGCTGCGACCGCGCATCCGCGAGGAGACGCCCGCGATGTGGCTGTGCAGCGCACGCTGCTCGGGAGCGGCGAAGAAGCCGAAGCATGCGCCGACGAGCTCGTCGTGCTCGAATGCTCCGCCCACGTAGCTGCCGGCCTTCGACAGCGCCCGCAGCGTCTCGACGTTCACGGGGGAGGCTTCGCCCTGCTTGGTCCAGATGCTCTGGAACAGCTCGGCGACCAAGGTGAAGTCGTCCACATCCTCCAGCAGGCGGATCTCCACCCCCGCTTTCGACGCGGCGGCGTTCGCGGCATCGGCGGCTTCCTCCGGCGACGCGGGGAAGGCCGCGGCGTCCGTCAGGCTCATGCCCGTCCTCCGTTCCGCGCCGGCGTGCGTTCTCTGACGGCGAGGATCAGCTCCTGCAGCAGCACGATACGCTCCGGGATCAGTGCGACGATCACGTGCTCATCGTCGGCATGGGCGCCGCCGCCGACCGCGCCGAGCCCGTCCAGCGTCGGCACCCCGAGCGCGGCGGTGAAGTTGCCGTCGGACGCGCCGCCGACCTCGACGCCGTGGAACGGAGTGAGACCGGCACGCTCGGCGATCTCGAGCGCCAGCGCGAACAGCGGTGCCGAGGATTCGGGCTCGAGTGGCGGACGATTCGCACCGCCGTCGACGCGTACGGAGGCACCGGGGACGGTGGCAGGGATCGCACGGAGGGCGGCATCCACCCTGTCCTGCTCCGCGACCGTGCGCACGCGCACGTCGACGGCGAACTCCGCCTCGGCCGGCACCGTGTTGGTGGTGCTGCCGGCGCGCAGGAGCGTGGGCGTCACGCTGGTCCCCACCGACTGGTCGCCGAGCCGCGCGATCGCGAGCACGAGGTGGGCCGCCTCGACGGCAGCGTTCACCCCGCGCTCCGGTTCGAGCCCGGCATGGGCGGCACGCCCCGTGACATGCACACGGTAGAGCGAGACGCCCTTGCGTGCGATCTTCACGGCACCGCCGTCGGCCGAGGCCTCGAGCACGAGCGCCGCAGCGCAGCCGATCGCCTCCTGCTCGATCAGGGCGCGCGAACTCGGAGAACCGAGTTCTTCATCACCCGTGATCAGGATGCTGATGCCGGTGCGATCGGACAGTGCGGCGACGGCATGCAGCGCCATCACGACGCCCGTCTTCATGTCGAAGCATCCGGGTCCGCGGAGCACACCGTCCTCGGCGGTGAACGGCAACCGCCGCAGCGAGCCGAGCGGCCATACCGTGTCGTGGTGGCCGAGGAGCAGCACGACCGGATCGCCGAATCGCCAGCGCAGATGCGTGCGCCCGTCGATGACGATGCGTTCCGGGGCGACCCCCAGCAGCCTCTCACCGAGGGCGGCGACGACGTCGGCGCTGCGGGAGACGGCTTCGAGGTCGTCCGACGGCGACTCGCAGGAGACGAGGGTCTCGATGTCGGCGAGGACCAGGTCGAGGTCCGCGTCCGCCTGCACGCGCATCACGACACCTTCGGCGCTGCGCGCACACCGTGGTGCAGGTAGCGCTCGCCGCTGGGCAGGGAGTAGAAGACCACAGCATGCCACCCCTGCTCGCCCTCCGGTCGCATCACGAACTCGCCGTGACGCACCGGGACCAGAGGGTGCTCCTGCACCGGATCGGGGAGGAGGGCGGCGAGCGGGCCGTTGAGCGTGGTGCGCATGCGCAGGCCCTCGTCGTCGCGGAAGATCTCGGTACGGACCCCTGAGCGGTCGTAGATGCCCTCGAACTCGGAGAAGTCGTCGGCGAACGGCTCCGCAGGCGGGGTGAGGCCCGCCGGCACGTGCACATCCGCGAGCTCGGAGAAGATCTCGTCGAACAGTTCGGCGTACAGGTCGTGCGTGTTGCCGCCGTTGGTGAGCATCGTCACCGCGAGCTGCTCGTCCGGCAGGATGCGCAGGAACGCCGCCTGGCCGATGGTGTTCCCGTCGTGGCCGTAGAGTCGGCGCCCGTCCCAGTCGAACAGGATCCACCCCACGCCCCAGGCATCGCCGAGGGAGTACGGGTCGGGCATGTCGACCTCCCGCTGCTGCATCCGTCGCACGCTCTCCTCCGACAGCACCCGTGTGCCCTCGGCTGCGAGTCCCCCCGTGAGGTGCATGCGGGCGAAGGCGAGCACGTCGGCGGTCGTGGAGTTCACCAGTCCCGCCGGACCCATCGCGCGCGGGAGCATCCAGGCAGGGGCGAGGGTCGGTCCGTCATCACCCACTTCGGTGTGGCCGCTGGCGGCACGGAACATGATGGCCTCTTCGGGGAGCGTGCAGGAGTGCGTGAGACCGAGGGGCGTCATCAACAGGTCGCGCATCGCCTGGTCCCAGCTAGTACCCGTGATCTTCTCGATCACCCGACCGGCCAGCACGAATCCGGAGTTGCAGTACGACATCGTGGCACCGAGCGGGTGGTTCTGCGCGATGCCGTCGAGCAGCGCGACGTACTTCTCCAGGGTGTCGTCTCCGCGGCCGGTATCGGTGAACACGTCGCCGTCGATCCCGCTCGTGTGGTTGAGCAGGTGACGCATCGTCACGGTGCGGGTGACCTCGGGATCCGACGAGGCGAACTCCGGGACGTACTCCACGATGGGGGTGTCGAGGTCGAGCCTGCCCTCGTCGACGAGCTTCATCACCACCGAGGTGGTCCACACCTTGCTCATCGAGCCGATCTGGAACACCGAGTCGTCGGTGGTCTCGATCCCCGTGCGCACGTTGAGTATGCCGTGGTGCGCATACACGGGCTCCTCCCCGAGACGGAGGATGCCGAGGGTCGCCCCGGGAACCTTGTGCGCCTCGGCCAGGGCGCTCAGTCGCTGCTGCCAGTGCCGGGCGTCGAGTCGTGCGCGCACCGGCTTCCCCGCTGGCGGGGCGTACTGCTCCACCCAGTCGATCACCCGCTGCGAGAAGTCGGCGCGGTGCGACGGCGGACCGGAGAGCACGAAGAGGTGCGAGCCACCGGGGTAGAGCACGAGACGGGTCGGCACCCCGCGCTCGCGCAGCGCCGTGAACCACTGCTCCGCCTGACCCACCGGGCAGCGGTCGTCGGCTGCGCCGTGCAGGATCAGCGTCGGCGTCTTCACCTGATCGACCCGCGTGAACGGCGACTGCGCGGAGATGCGCTCCTCGTCGCGCCACGGCAGACCGCCGTTCTCCTTGGAGGAGAGGTAGTGGCCGAAGTCCGACGTGCCGCCCATCGAGAACAGGTCGGTGACGACGCCACCGGCGACAGCGGCGGCGAAGCGGTCATCGCGCGAGGTGAGGAAGCACGTCATGAAGCCGCCGTAGCTGTAGCCCGTGACGGCGAGGCGCGCCGGATCCGCGACGCCTTCCGCCACGAGAGCGTCGATCGGCTCCAGGAAGTCGTTCGCGTCGTTGACTCCCCAGCCGCCGGACACCGCCGAGAAGAACGCGTCGCCGTAGCCGTCGCTTCCTCGGGGGTTGACGGTCAGGACCGCCCAGCCGCGTCGCGTGAGCACCTGGTGATAAGGGTGGGCGATGTCCGCTGCCCCGTTCCAGGCGTTGTGCGGCCCGCCGTGGATGTCGAGCAGGAGCGGGAGCGGGCCAGCGGCGTCGGGGTCGCGGCGCAGCCAGCCGGTGACGACCGTGCCGTCGGAGATCGTGAATCGGCGCTCCTCCGCGGGCACGAGCTCGAACTCGGGAGTGCCGTAGTCGGTGAGGGTGCGCGCCGTGCCGTCGGAGAGGTCCAGGAGCGAGACATCGCCGAACGACTCCGGTGTGGCGAGCACGATCGCGGCGGACGATCCTGCGACCGACAGCCCCGAGACGTTCGCGGTGCCGTCCACGAGAGGCGCGGCACCGGAGCCGTCCTGCGCGACCCGGTACACGTGCGAGTAGCCGTTGTCGCGAAGGCAGAACACGATGTCGCCGTCCTCCGTGAACTGCGGCATGCCGCCGGGGTAGCCCGGACCACCGGGCATCACGTTGCGGTCGAGGCCGGCGGTGAGGTTCCGCGGGTCTCCGCCGTCGACGGGGAACAGCAGCAGGTCCGCGTTGCCGACCTTGGTGTCGGTGCGTCCGGCCGCGAGCACGTGGCGACCGTCGGGGGTCCAGCCCACCGCCGTCGCCTGCACGTCGGCGGCGCTGACCTGCACCGGGGGGCTGTTCGGGTCGGTGGACGAGCACACGAGCACGGGGATCCGCATCGTCAGGTCCGCATCGTCCTCGACGCTCGCGGAGTAGGCGATGCGGGTGCCGTCCGGCGACCAGAAGGGCTCGGAGGCGTGCGAGCGTCCATGCGTGAGCACGGTGATCTTCCCGGAGGCGACGTCGAGCACGTGCAGCTGCTGCACGAGAGTGCCGAGGTTTCCGGCGCCGTCCGCCTTGTATCCGAGACGGTCGGTGCCGGTCGGAGCCGAACGACGGGCCAGGATGGTGTCCTTGTCCTCGCCGGGGAGGGCCGCACTGTCGACCGGGGCGGTGAAGGCGATGCGGGCACCGTCAGGGCTCCAGGCCGCGGCGCCGGCGCCGAGGGGGAGAGCGGTCAGACTGCGGGCCTCACCTCCGCCTGCAGGGAGGACCCAGAGCTGCGCGGGTCCGTCCTGTGCCCGCAGGAACGCCAGCTGCGCGCCGTCGGGGCTCCACACGGGGGCAGAATCCCCTGTGCCGTGCGTCAGCGGGGAGGGGGCTCCGCCGGAGGACGCCACCTGCCAGAGCGCGCGGGTGTCGCGGTCGCCGTCGCGGTCGGTCGTCCGCAGCACGTAGGCGATGCGGGTGCCGTCCGGAGACAGCGCGGGCTGCTCCGGTGTGCGGACGGAGAGCAGGTCGTCGACGGTGACGCGGTTCATGAGAGCTCCAATCGATGGTCAGTTCACTGTGTCCGCTGAGAGCGGGGACGGTGTTGTGGTCGCGGCCGAAACCAGGGGGATGCTTTGGGAGGTGGGCACAGTTCCGAGCGCGAGGTCCGCGTGCGTGCCGGCGAAATGGCATGCGGCTCCGGCTGAACCGGAGGGCAGGGGAGGATCCGCGGTCACGCAGATCTGACGATCGGGTCGTGCCGCGGGACCGATCGGGCACCGCGGGTGGAACCGACATCCGCGGGGAGGCGCATGCGGGTCGGCGGGCTCCACGTCGACCGGGGCGAGCGGGTCGACCGCCAGCAGGTCGCCGTTCCTGGTGGGCGCCGCCTGCAACAGGTCCCTCGTGTACGGGTGCTGCGGGTCGGCGAGCACCTGCTCGGTGGGGCCGAACTCCACGATCCGCCCGAGATACATCACGGCGACGTGGTCGCTCAGATAGCGCACGACCGAGAGGTTGTGCGAGATGAACAGCATCGTGAGGTCGAGTTCACCGCGCAGCTCCCGCACGAGGTTCAGTACCGAGCCCTGCACCGACACATCGAGCGCCGAGGTGATCTCGTCGGCGATCACGACCTCCGGCCTCGCGGCAAGGGCTCTGGCGAGGGCGATGCGCTGTCGCTGACCGCCGGAGAGCGCTGCCGGAAGAGACGGGGCGCGGTCGGCGTCCAGGCTCACCAGGTCGAGCAGTCTGGCGACCTCCGCGCGTCGGGCAGCGGTGCCGCGGATGTCTCGGGGGAGCGCCTCGGCGATGGACTCGCCGATCGTCATCCGGGGGTCGAGTGAGGAGAACGGATCCTGGAACACCATCTGGATGGGGCGCCGACGACGGAAGCTCCGCACATCCGCACCGTCGAGCGTGATCGTTCCCTCGCTGATCGGCGCGAGGCCGATCGCCGCGCGAGCCAGCGTCGATTTGCCCGACCCCGATTCGCCGACCAGCCCGACCACGGAGCCGGACGGCACGACGAGGGAGACGTCGTCGACGGCCGTGAGACCGGCGCGGTGCGTTCCGTAGCGCACGCTGACCCGATCGAATCGCAGTTCGCTCATCTCAGGACCGTCTCTTCCTCTTCAGTGCTCGTCTCGTCAGCAACCGTCTCGTCAGCAACCGTCTCGTCAGCAACCGTGGCGATGGCCACCGGCACCGGAGCCTCGCCGTCGACCGGGTGCCAGCACGCGACCCGGTGTCCCGCTGCGTCGGCCACCAGTTCGGGGTCGCTCTCGCGGCAGAGATCGGTGGCGAGGGGGCACCGGGCGGCGAACGCGCATCCGACGGGGAAGGCCCCTGGCGCCGGCGGGCGGCCGGGGATCATCTTGAGCGGCTCGCTGCGGTCGGCGTCGAGCTCGGGTACGACCTCGAGCAGTGCCCGGGTGTAAGGGTGCCTGGCGTCGGTGTGCAGGGTCGCCGCGGGCAGGTCTTCGACGATGCGGCCCGCGTACATGACGAGCACCCGGTCGCAGGTCTGCGCGACCACGGCGATGTCGTGGCTGATCAGCAGGATCGCGGCATCGGTGTCGCGCCGCACTCCCGCGAGCAGCTGGAGCACCTGTCGCTGCACCGTCACGTCGAGCGCCGTCGTCGGCTCGTCGGCGATGATCAGCCGCGGGTGGTTCATGAGACCCATCGCGATCATCGCGCGCTGCCTCATGCCGCCGGAGAACTCGTGCGGGTACTGGTGGGCGCGGCGGGCGGCCGCGGGCACCCGCACCGACTGCAGGCGCTCGATCGCCCGGTCCATGGCCTGCTTCCGCGTGATGTCCTGGTGCTCGGAGGCTGCCTCGGCGAGCTGCGATCCGATGCGCCTGGTCGGGTTGAACGACGTCATCGGGTCCTGGAAGACCATCGCGAGCGACGTGCCCAGCAGGCTTCGCACTGCCCGATCCGTGCTGGTCAGCAGCGGAGTGCCGCAGAAGTCCAGCTGCGCGGCGGCGACATGGCCGGGACGCTCGATGAGCCGGGCTGCGGCGAGGGCGGTCAGGCTCTTGCCGGATCCGGATTCGCCGACCACGCCGATCGCCTCGCCGCGCGACACGGTGAACGAGACGCCGCGCACCGGGGTGACCCACCCGGCGGCCGTGGGGAAGGAGACGCGCAGGTCGTCGACGAGGAGCACCACTTCTTCACCGTCGACCTGCGCGGGCTTGCTGGCATCGAGTCCGGTCGCTCCGGGGAGCGCGACGGCGGGAAGGCGATGGCGGCGCCGAGCCGACCGTCCGCCCAGGGCTGCAGCCGCCGTCTCTCCGAGGAGGTTGAAGGCGAGGCCGGCGATCACCACGGCCACGGCCGGTCCGAGCGCCGCCGCGGGGTTGAGGTAGATGCGGTTGAGGCCCTCGCCGAGCAGGCGGCCCCAGTCGTACTCCGGCACCTGCACGCCCAGACCGAGGAACGAGAGTCCGGCGAAGGCCAGCAGTGCCGAACCGGCCGCGACGGTCGCGTTCACGATGAGAGGCTCGCCGATGTTGGGCAGGATGTGGCGGATGAGGACCCGCAGGCGCGAGACTCCGGCGACCCGGGCGGCGGAGATGAAGTCGCGACCGGCGATCGCCGCCGACAGGGTCTGGGTGAGACGGGCGAACTGCGGCGCCATCGCGAAGCCGATCGCGAGCACGGCACCGGTGGAGCCGACGCCGAAGATGACGGCGAAGAACAGGGCGAGGAGGAGGCCGGGGAAGGCCACGGCGATGTTGACGAAGCCGACGATCGGGCGTCCGACCCATCGGGGGAGCACCGACGGTGCCGTGCCGAGCAGCGTTCCGGCGACCACGCCGATGACCACCGCGACCACGGCGAGCACCACAGAGAGTCGGGTCGCGACCAGTACGCGGGCGAGCACGTCGCGGCCGAGGGCGTCGGTTCCCAGCAGATGCTCCGCGCTCGGTCCCTGCGTGATCGCGGTCGGGTCCACCTGCTCGGCCTGGGCGCCCCAGATCATCGGGGCGAAGATCGCGCCGAGCGTGACGAGCAGGATCAGACCGAGGGCGGTGATGCCGAGGGGCGAGCGGACGATGCCGGACCATGCCGTGCGTGCGGACATCATGCCTCCCTGATGGTGGAGCGAGGATCGAGGAGCGCGAGGATCACGTCGATCACGAGGTTCACGACCAGCACCCCCACGCCGTAGACGAGCACGATGCCCTGCACGACCGAGTAGTCCTTGGTGAGGATCGACTGCACGATCATGGTGCCGAGCCCCGGCCAGGCGAAGACGTTCTCGACCAGCACGGTGCCGGCGACCATCCCCGTCAGGAGCAGTCCGGTGAGGGTGAGGGTCGCGGTCATGGCGTTCGGCAGCGCATGGCGGGAGTAGATGCGGCGCGGGGCGAGGCGCTTGGCCCGCGCGGTGCGGATGAAGTCCTGGCCGAGCACGGAGAGCACCTCGACCCTGATGATGCGTGAGAACACCGCGATCGGGCCGACCGCGAGCGCCACGACCGGCAGCACGAGCGCGAACGGAGCGGTGTTCCCGGCGACGGGGAACCACCCGAGCGACACCGCGAATACGTACACGAGGCCGACAGCGAGGAGGAACTCGGGGATCGCGGCGAGGATGACCGAACCGGTCGCGAACGCCAGCTCCAGCCCGCGTCGGCGACCGCCGCGGGTGGCGACGGCCATGGTCACCCCGAGCGGGACCGAGACCAGCAGCACGAGCACGACCGCGAGCAGGGCGAGCTGGAGAGTCGCGGGGAGCCGGGTGGCGATGATCTCGGAGACGGGCTGGCTGGTGATCATCGAGGAGCCCATGTCGCCGGTGAACAGCCCCCCGATGTAGCGGAAGTACTGCACGATGAGCGGCTGGTCGAGGCCGAGAGCCGCGCGCCGGGCCTCGACGAGCTCGGCCGGGGCGTTCAGCCCGAGCGCCGCGCGCACCGGGTCGCCCGGCACGAGGTGGATCATGAGGAAGGCAGCCGTGACCAGCACCCACACCGAGAGCAGGAACTGCCCTCCGCGCCGGACCAGGAAGGACAACCAGGGGTTGTCCGACCGGGCGGATCTGATCAGTATCGCCTGCGTGGCGGTGGTGCTGGCCATCGGCTGTCTCCGGTCTCCGATTACTCGTACATGCGGATCGACGTGGGGTCGATGCCGTCGCCCTCGGTGAACGTCGCCTTGGTCGCGAAGGTCGACCGGTCGATGTTCGCGTACGGCATGACACTGGTCGTCGCGTACAGGGCCTGCTCGGCGGTGCCCCAGTCGTCGCACCCTTCGCTGCCGGCCTTCGCGGATGCCGCGGTGACGGCCTCCGTGTACTCCGGATTGTCGATCGAGGCGAAGTTGGTGCCGTTCGGCGGCGTCGGGCCCGAGTAGAACGGCACGAGCATGCTCGGCAGCGAGACGGTGAGCGGCGCGGCCGAGATGTCCCAGTCGCCCGTGGAGAACAGGGTCTCGCTCAGCGTGGGCGAGTCCACGGCGGCGACCGTGATGTCGACGCCCAGCTCCTTCCAGGCGGCCTGGGCGAGCTCCGCTGCGGCGTTGCCGGCGTCGCCGAGCTGCGAGGAGTAGATCATGCGCAGGGTCAGCGTCTCGCCGTCCTTGGTGCGCACGCCGTCGCTGCCGGCCTTCCACCCCGCGTCGTCGAGCGCTGCGGCTGCGGCCTTCGCGTCGAATTCGGGCATGAAGCCCTTCAGCACGTCCGCACGGCAGGGGTTCGGCGACACGGTCACGAGCCCGGTGGGCACGCTGGCGGATCCGCTGCCGAGAACCTGGCGCATCTGGTCGAGGTCGAGTGCCTCGAGCAGCGCCTCGCGCACGGCCTGGTCAGCGGTGGGGCGTCCCTCCGCCTGGTTGAAGATGAACTGTCCTGCCGGGGTCGGGATCTCGGTGTGGAACAGCCCGGCGTCCTTGAGGCGCTTGTTGTCCGGACCGATCACGAGGGCGGCGTTGACCTCGCCGGAGAGCAGCAGGTTCGTGGCGGTCGTCTCGTTCGGGATGACGCGGAAGACCACAGAGTCGGGGAGCCCCTTCTGCTTCGGGTCCCAGTCGTCGGGGCCCCAGGCGAAGTCGTCGCGACGGGTCAGCGTGTACTGGCTGTTGGGGACGACTTCGGCCATGGTGAACATGCCGGTGGCCCCTTCGCCCTTGGCGAGCGCATCCGGGTCGTCGATCACCGATCCGCAGACGATCGAGATGCTGCCGATGTTCTCGATCAGGAACGAGTCCGGTCGTCCGCTGGTGACGGTCACCGTGCCGGCGGTGTCGTCGCCCACGGCACTGGTGCCCGGCTGCACCTGCAGCCCGACCAGGGGCGAGCCGTTGGCCGGGTCTCCGATGTGGGTGATGTTCGCGGCCACGTCGGTGGCCGTGAGCGGGGTGCCGTCCTCGCACGTGAGACCGTCACGGAGCGTGAAGGTCGCGGTCGTGGTGTCCGCCTCCCAGGAGTCGGCGAGGCCGGAGGCGATGCTGCCGTCCTCCAGCACCTCGACGAGCCGCGCGTACAGGAAGCGGTCGATCGAGCGCGCGACGGACATCACGGTGACGAAGGGGTCGAGGCTGCCGGGATCGGTGGAGATCACCGAGGTGAAGGTCTTGCCGTCGGCGAGCACGCCGTCCGTGGCATCCCCGCTGGGCGGGGCGCCTCCGGCGCAGGACGTCAGGGCGAGCGCCGCAGCGCCGAGCAGCGCGACCAGCGGGGTACGAGAACGCATCAGAAGCCTCCAGCAGTGTTCGGGATGGTGCAGGTGGGTGGTGCAGGGGGATACGGGTCGGGGATCAGCGCGCGCGCAGGTCTTCGACGGCGGCGAAGGCGGCGCGTCCGATCGAGGCGTCCACGAGCGGCTGTCGGTCGCTGAGCGATGCTGCTCGAGTGAACACGGCCACCGCGTACTGACGGCCGTCGGGGTAGGTGACCACACCGGCTTCGTTGCGCCAGGTCGGGAGTGTGCCGGTCTTCGCGGCGATGCGCACCTCGGCAGGGAACCCGGAGGTGAGTCGGTGCGGCCAGATCTGCAGTGCCATGATGTCGCGCGCCTGACGACAGGCCTCCGGTGCGGCGGCGGCGTCGGTCCACAGCGCGTTCAGCACGGCGGTCACCTCGCGCGGCGTGGAGTGCGACGTCCGCAGCGGCTGCACGGCGTCGAGGGCGAGGATCTGCTCCGCGTTCGCTCCGGTCAACAGGTCGTCCAGGTCGCTGTCGGCCGCGCCGCCGAGGTCGGCGACCACCGAGGCGAACAGGTCTTCGCAGCACCCCACGAGCTGGGTCTGCCGCAGCGCGAGGTCGGAGATGACGCGATCGATGGCCTCTGCGCCCAGGCGGTGGTAGATGACGTCGGTCGCCGCGTTGTCGCTCATGGTCATCATGTTCAGGGCCAGATCGCGCCAGCTCATCTCCACGTCGTCCGCGAAGCCGGCCGTGCCCACCCCTCCGATGCGGTAGCGCGCCGTCACGGTCGTGCGCGCCGCGGGGTCGAGCTCTCCCGCGGCGACCGCGCGGACGAAAGCGGTCAGCACCAGGATCTTGAAGACCGAGGCGAGCACCACCGGCTCATCGGCGCCAACGGTCACTTCAGGACCGCCCTCGACACCGATCTCCCTGGCATGGAGGAAGCCCGTGGCTCCTGCCTCTGCGAAGATCTCGGCGATCCGTCGTTCGACGCCCGTCGTGTCCGTTTCCGGTACGGCGGCCGCGATGCTGCTCATGCGTCCACCCGGCGGTCGGCTCGTCCGGTGTGCAGGTACAGAGCACGTCCGCTGCCGTCGTCGCCGACGAAGGCGTGCGGCATGCGCATCCCGTTCTGCGCTTCGCGGGGGAGCAGGGTGTCGCCGGCCCAGCCGATCAGCTCGACGGGCTCCGGCGCCGGCCCCAGTTCGGCGAAGATCCCCTTCATGGTGCGTTCCAGCCAGATGCGGCCATCGTCGTCGACCCGCACGGTGGAGTCGGAGACCGACGACGAGTACGTGCCGAGGATGCGCTCGAGGTCGATCGCGACCGGGGAGTCGGGGATCGACGGCAGCTCCGGGACCGTGACCCCGGCGAGGGCGGCAAGCACCTTCGATGTGATGGCATGGTACGCATCGACCGTGCGTCCGCCGTTCGTGAGCACCGCCACCGCGACTCCGGCGCCCGGCACCATGCGCAGGAATGCGTTCTGGCCGATCGTGCCGCCGTCGTGGCCGATCACGGGTCCGCCGTCCCAGTCGAAGATCTCCCAGCCCAGACCCCAGGCGTCGCCCATCAGGCCGAGTTCGGGCAGGTCGACCTGCCGTTCCTGCATGGCCAGCACGCTCTGCTCCGAGAGTACCCTGGTGCCGTCGGCGGCGACGCCGCCGTCCAGATGCATGCGGGCGTAGGTCACCAGGTCTCGCGCCGTCATGGCGAGCATCGATCCCGCGGGGGCGTTCGAGCGCACCAGGCTCCACACCGGCGCCGGCACGGGCTCGTCGCTGCCCTCCGCGGGGATGTGCCCGAGCGCCGCGCGGAACATGATCGCCTCCGCGGCCGTGGTGGCGACGTGAGTGAGCCCCAGGGGAGCGGCGAGGTGGGTACGCAGCGCCTGATCGTAGGACGTGCCGCGCAGCACTTCGACGATGCGGCCGAGCACCACGAACGCGGCGTTGTTGTACGAGAACCGCTCGCCGGGAGCGAAGAGCTGCGGGGCGTCGGCGATCGTCGCGAGGTACTTCTCCACCGCGTCGTCGCCCACCCCGGTGTCGTTGAACAGGTCGCCCTCGAACCCGCTCACGTGGCTCAGCAGCTGACGAGGGGTGATCGCGCTCGCCGCCGTGTCGTCGCCGATCGTGAACTCCGGCACCACCTTGCGCACCGGGGCGTCGAGGTCGAGCAGACCCTCGTCGACGAGCTGCATGATCAGCGTGGCCGTCCAGGTCTTCGTGATGGACCCGATCTGGAAGACCGAGTCCTCGTCGGCTTCGACGCCGGTGTTGCGATTGAGGATCCCGGCTGCGGTGGTGAAGATCTCGCCACCGGCCAGGATCGCGACGGATGCGGCAGGGATATGCGCGTCGGCCAGCATCGTGGGAAGGTTCTCCCGCACCCAGCTGCCGATTTCGTTCAGGTCGGACACGTGCGCTCCTCTTCGTCGAGTAGGCCGTCGTCTTCGGGCGACGGCGATGGGGCCGAGACTATTCGGGCGATCCGACGCCTCGTTGGTTCCCGGCGACGAGACTTGCGCAGACCTTGGTGCGGCCGGACGAACGTTCCCCGAGTCAGCGCCGCCGCACGGCGCGCAGACCCACATGGAGCAGTTCGGGGCCGCCTTCCGTCTCGTCGAGGAGACGACCGACGGGCTGGGCGGCATCCGTGATCAGGGCGCCGTCGGCACGCACACGCAGTCGCAGGGGCGGCCGCGGAGGGATGCCGAGCGCGGCGATGTCCGCACGCAGCACCATCGCGAACTCGAGAGCATCACCCGCGCGGGTCACGTCGTAGTGCCACTGCCCGGCGTCGTAGATGCCCACCACGTCGTCGAGCCTGTCCGCGGGGCCGAGCTCGACCTTCTCCGGCGCCTTCTCGATGCCGCGAAGGTTGCGGAAGCACCAGTCGACGACGGCCGTCCCCAGCGCTTTCCCGCCACCGCTGTTGGTCAGGACCGTGACCGCGAGGTCTTCGTCGGGGGCGAGGACGAACTCGCTGAGCTGCGTGTCGGCGATGTTCCCTCCGTGCATCACGACCCGCGCCGAACCGTGATGGCCGAGCAGCCACGGCAGACCGATCGCATCGACGGGCGGGCCGGCCGCGAGGTGGGGCTGCTGCATCAGGAGTCGCGTGGCGTCGCTGACCGGCGTCGTTCCCGAGGTCTCGCCGCGCATCTGGAAGCGGGCGTATGCGAGCTGATCGCGTACGGACGACACGATCCCGCCCTCCGGTGCGATGTCACGGGTCAGCGGCCAGTGCGGGAACGTCGTCATCGCTCCTGACCCGTCGGGGACGTGACCCACCGCGTGCGGACGGGCGATCACATCCCAGGGGAAGAAGAACGTCGCCGACATGACCAGTGGATCGAGCACGACGCGCTGCACGGCACGTTCGAACGTCTCGCCGGTGACCCGCTCGATCACACGGCCGAGCAGCCGGATTCCCGCGTTGCTGTACGAAGCGATGGTGCCGGGAGGGAAGAGCTGCGGGAGCTCGGCGAAGGTCGCGACGTTGCGGGCGAGGGCATCGTCGTCCCACCCGGGGCGCTCATCCGCATCGCCGAGGAAGCCGCCGGAGTGCGTGAGGAGATGCCGGATGCGCAGCTCAGCCAGCGCCTCCTCGTCGGCGAGCCGGAGGCCGGGGAGCACCTCGACCACGCGGGTGTCGAGGTCGATGGCCCCGGTCTCGACCAGATGCATCGCGACCGTCCCGGTGAAGGTCTTCGAGGTGGAGCCGATCTGGAACAGGGTGCGCTCCGTCACGGCTGCGCCCGTGTCGACCGCCGCGACACCGGTCATCGAGACGATCTCCCTGTCCCCGTCGATCACCCCGACGACCGCGCCAGGCACGTTTAGGGCAGCGGCCGTCTCATCGAGGAACCCCTGCAGGTCTGCGCTCGTCCCCCGTGCTGTGCTCATGATGCATCCCCCCGCACGGCGCGCCCCGGAAGCGCAGCGGTCACGAGCTCTCCTTCGTGCACGACGCGAGTGCCGTGCACGAACAGCTCCCGTACGCCCTGCGACGGTCGGGTCGGATCGGCGTAGGTCGCCCTGTCGCTCAGCGTCGTCGGGTCGATCACCACCACGTCCGCATCCGCTCCGACGGTCAGATGCCCCTTGCTCCGCATCCCGGATGAGACCTCGTCCAGCACGCGCGCGGGCAGGAAGGAGCAGCGGCGGAAGGCGTCGAGCCAGCTCCACGTGCCGCTCTCGAGCACCATGAGCCGGAGCGACTTGGCGAACGTGCCGGCGGTGCGCGGATGCGTGTGCCCACCGGGAGGGAGCGGCCAGTCGCGCTGCTCGTACAGCGTGCGGCCGTCGATCCCCGTCCAGGAGACCGGCATCGCGTCGCTCGCCACGATCGCGTCGGGGTAGGCGAGTGCGCGGTGCAGGTGCGCGCGGTCGAACGGATCGGCCTCGTCGAGGAACGTCACGATGCAGGTCGCTCCGGGGTCGGTCGCCCGCACCTCCCGCAGCCGGGCTTCGTCGGCGATGCGCTCGCCGGTGTCCACGAGCACCAGCGAGCTCGGGGTGATGCCCAGGCCCGGGAGCTTCTCGGGGGCGAGGAAGAACGCGCCGATCGCGGTGCTGCCCGCGCCGTAGGGGTAGGCCTCGACCGTGACGCGGGACCCGGCGGCGCGGCTGCGGTCGATCAGCCCCAGCACGCGGTCCACGTGCCGCAGCGAGGTGCTGTTCACGTGGCAGTGGTGCATCGCGGCACCCGTCTCGGCGGCGGCGCGGACGAGCTCCTCAGAGCCGTCGATCGGAGTGCGGGGGTCGGCTTCGATCAGCTCTCGCACATGCGTGAAGGTCGGAGCGTGCGCGGCGGCGGCGAGGCGAGAGAGGTCGAGGTACTCGTCCGGATCGGAGCGTGGCGCGTACCCCATGAGCACGCCGATGCCGAGGGCACCGGCTCCCAGCTCGTCCTCCAACAACCCCAGCCAGCGGCGGCGCTCCGCGGGGGAGGACGAGCGCTGCCACTCCGGCTTGCCGAGCAGGTCCATCGACGCGGTGAAGTCGGCGACGGGCACCCGGTCGAGGTGCGCGTACGCCCGCGCCTGCGACCAGGAGGCCGAGAATCCGTAGTTCAGCGGTCGGCCGTCCGCGGCGGCACGGGCGAGGGCTTCGGCGATGGGCATGAGTCCGGCTTCGAGGTCGAGTGCCGTGGTGACGCCGTCCATCGCCTGCAGCCGCTGTCCCGCGATGGAGTGCACGTGGCTGTGCAGGTCGACGAACCCCGGCCCGACGATGAGACCGGTGGCGTCAACCACCTCGGCATCGGCCGGCGCCGTGAGTCCGTCGCCGAGAGCCGCCACGCGCCCGTCGGCGAGGAGGAGGTCGGTGATCCGGTCGGTCTCCGTCTTCGGGTCGATGACGCGCCCGCCGCGCAGCAGAGTGTCCACGCTGTCACCCTGCCACGCGGGACGAGGGCGATCCGGTGCGGTGCGACGAAACCGGGTGGTGGTTCCGGTGCCGCCGTACAACCCGTTCTGCGCGCCCCGGTCCACGGGGAGGTGCACGGGAAGGCGTCGACAGACATAATGTACTGGGGATGTGACCGTGCACACGCAAGGAGGCAAGTGATGTCCACCGCCTCCGAGCGCGCCCGCCTGCCGAGTATCCGCGACGTCGCCCGCCTCGCCGGTGTCTCGCATCAGACCGTGTCCCGCGTGCTCAACGATCATCCGAGCATCCGGCCGGAGACGAAGGCCAAGGTGCTCGACGCCATCTCGGTCCTCGACTACCGGCCCAATCTCGCCGCGCGCGCCCTGGTCACCAGCAAGTCGAACATGCTGGGGATCCTGTCCGCGACGATCGGCGAGTTCGGACCCACCTCGTCCATCGCCGGCATCGAGGATGCGGCGCGGGAGGAGGGCTATTCGGTCTCGACGCTGAACCTCGCCGACACGACGCCGGAGGCGATCGGCCATGCGGTGCGGCAGCTGTCGCGTGAGCAGGCCGATGGGATCGTGGTGCTCGCCCCCCAGGTGCGGGTCTTCCATGTCCTGCGCGGCATGTCCGTCGACATGCCGTTCGTGACGCTGCAGACGGCGTCCGGATCCGACGGCGTGAGTCTGTCGGCGGACCAGGTGGCCGGTGCGAAGGCGGCAACGGAGCACCTCATCTCCCTCGGACACAGCGACATCCTGCACCTGGCCGGTCCCCAGGACTGGATCGAGGCGGAGTCGCGCATGCGGGGCTATCTCGACGGATTGCGTGAGGCCGATCTGCCCACGTTCCCGCCCATCCGTGGCGACTGGACGGCGGACTTCGGGTACTTCGCGGGCAAGGAGCTCTCGCTTCGACGCGACTTCACGGCGGTGTTCGCCGCGAACGACCTGATGGCCATCGGTCTGATGCACGGGTTCCGGGATTCGGGCGTGCGGGTGCCGCACGACGTGAGTGTCATCGGCTTCGACGACATCCCCGTCGCGGCACACGTCGCTCCGACGTTGAGCACCGTGCACCAGGACTTCCCCGAGCTCGGTCGTCGGGCGGTGCGGATCCTGCTCGCGGAGATCCGCGGCGAGCAGGTGCCGGCCTTCGGTCCGCTGCAGACGATCCTGCGCGCCCGCGAATCCGCCGTCGCCCGCTGACTCGTTCCCTGCGGCGCTGCGCGGAGGCTCGCGAACCCATCGAATCCTTTCGATCCGAGCTGTCGCCTGGGGGCTCGCGATCGCGCGCATCTCGGCAGTGTCACGGTCCGGATTCGAAATGCCGATGCCGACTTGACAGCAGTCCCGACGAAGACGACGATATAGCGATGTGAACGGTCACATCGAAGGTGACCGCACGTCGCGAGGAAGATCCGTGAGCACCACAGCAACGTTGCCTACCGTGTCAGGCCCCATCCTGGAGATGCGCAGCATCACCAAGGAGTTCCCTGGGGTCAAGGCGTTGGCCGACGTCTCCATCACCGTCCGAGCCGGCGAGATCCACGCGATCTGCGGTGAGAACGGCGCCGGGAAGTCGACCCTGATGAAGGTCCTGTCCGGGGTGTACCCCTACGGGACCTACGACGGCGAGATCCTGCTCTACGGCGAGGAGCAGCGGTTCAGGGACATCGCGGCCAGCGAGCAGGCGGGCATCGCGATCATCCACCAGGAGCTCGCCCTCATCCCCGAGCTCTCGGTCACCGAGAACATCTTCCTC
The DNA here is from genome assembly GCF_040223885.2 of Microbacterium sp. WHRI 7836. Classification (NCBI taxonomy): domain Bacteria; kingdom Bacillati; phylum Actinomycetota; class Actinomycetes; order Micrococcales; family Microbacteriaceae; genus Microbacterium; species Microbacterium sp. WHRI 7836. The sequence goes on along the minus strand of NZ_CP168171.1, from coordinate 2,590,582 downwards.
GGCAATGAGATCCAGCGCGGTGGCCGCATTGACTGGACGGCTCAGAAGGAGCGGGCCATCGAGCTCCTCGCCCGCGTCGGGCTGAGCGAAGACCCCGACGCGCAGATCAAGACCCTCGGCGTCGGCAAGCAGCAGCTCATCGAGATCGCGAAGGCGCTCAACAAGGACGTCAAGCTCCTGATCCTCGACGAGCCGACCGCCGCGCTCAACGAGAACGACTCGCAGCATCTGCTCGACCTGATCCTCGGGCTGAAGGCCAAGGGCATCGCGTCGATCATGATCAGCCACAAGCTCAACGAGATCGAGCAGATCGCCGACGAGATCACGATCATCCGCGACGGCCGCACGGTCGAGACGCTCGACATCTCGCGCGGAGAGATCAACGAGGACCGCATCATCCGCGGCATGGTCGGTCGTTCCCTGGAGAGCCGCTACCCGGATCGCACCCCCGAGATCGGCGAGGTGTTCTTCGAGGTCAAGGACTGGTGGGTGCAGCACCCGACCGTGCCCGAGCGCATGGTCGTCAAGGGCTCGAACATCAACGTGCGCCGCGGCGAGGTCGTCGGCATCGCCGGTCTCATGGGAGCGGGTCGCACCGAGTTCGCCATGAGCATCTTCGGGCGCTCGTACGGCACCTTCCTCTCCGGAACCCTGATCAAGGACGGCCAGGAGGTCGCCCTGCACGACGTCGCCTCGGCGATCAAGCACGGGCTCGCGTACGTCAGCGAAGACCGCAAGGTGCTCGGACTCAACCTGCTCGACACGATCAAGCGGTCCATCGTCGCGGCGAAGCTCTCCAAGATCGCGCACAACGGCGTCGTCGACTCCCGTGAGGAGTTCTCGGTGGCTGAGCGCTACCGCAAGGCGCTGCGCATCAAAACGCCGTCGGTCGAAGAGGGCGTCGGCAAGCTCTCCGGTGGAAACCAGCAGAAGGTCGTGCTGGCCAAGTGGATGTTCACCGATCCCGACCTGCTGATCCTCGACGAGCCGACCCGCGGCATCGACGTGGGCGCGAAGTACGAGATCTACGCGATCATCAACGAGCTCGCCGCCCAGGGCAAGGGTGTCATCGTCATCTCCAGCGAGCTTCCCGAACTCCTCGGCATCTCCGACCGCATCTACACCGTCTTCGAGGGTCGGGTCACCGACTGCATCCCGGCCGATCAGGCGACACCCGAGGACCTCATGCGCAGCATGACCTCCACGAACCAGAAAGCATCCGCATGACCACCGACACCACCGCAACGAAGCGCGGCTTCCACTTCAAGGACATCACGAAGATGTTCGGGGGAGGGCAGTCGACCCTCCGTCAGTTCGGCATCCTCGGCAGCCTCGTCGTGATCCTGGTCGTCTTCCAGGTGCTGACGTGGATCTTCAAGGGCACCGGACTGACGCTGTCCTCCGGCAACCTGATCAACGTCGTCAACCAGTACTCGTACATCCTGATCCTGGCCATCGGCATGGTGATGGTCATCATCATGGGTCATATCGACCTCTCCGTCGGATCCGTCGCCGCGTTCACGGGCATCGTCGTGGCCAAGGCCATGGCCGACTGGAACCTCCCCTGGCCGCTGGGCATCCTGCTCGGTCTCGGTGTCGGCGTGCTCGTCGGTGCCTGGCAGGGGTTCTGGGTGGCCTACGTCGGGGTGCCGGCGTTCATCGTGACGCTGGCGGGCATGTTGTTCTTCCGAGGCGCGAACCAGTGGGTCGGCGACTCGCAGTCGGTGCCGGTGCCGCAGGGCTTCAAGGTGATCGGTGCCGGGTACCTGCCCGAGTTGCCGTTCATCCCGGTGGACTTCAACGTGCTCACGATGCTCCTCGCCCTTCTCGGGGTGGCCTGGATCGTGTTCTGGGAGTTCCGCACGCGTCGCATCCAGCGCAAGATGGGTGCCGAAATGGCGCCGGCGTGGGTGAGCGTCACCAAGGTCGTGCTGATCTCCGCCGTGATTTTGATCGCGGGCTGGCTGTTCGCCACCGGGCGCGTGGGCACCAGCTTCCCGATCTCCGGCATCATCCTGCTCGCCCTGGTCATCCTCTACTCGTTCATCACGAACAACACCGTCTTCGGTCGCCACATCTACGCGGTCGGCGGCAACCGGCAGGCTGCGCGCCTGTCGGGTGTGAAGGACCGCTGGGTCGACTTCTTCGTGATGATGAACATGTCGGTGCTCGCGTCGCTGGCCGGCATGATCTACGTCGCCAGGGCGACCGCCTCCGGTCCCCAGGACGGCAACGGCTGGGAGCTGGATGCGATCGCCTCGGTCTTCATCGGTGGCGCGGCCGTCTCCGGCGGGATCGGAACCGTGATCGGGTCGATCATCGGTGGTCTCGTGATGGCCTTCCTCAACAACGGTCTCGCCCTCCTGGGCGCCGGTGCCGACGTGGTGTCGATGATCAAGGGCCTCGTGCTGCTGTTCGCCGTCGGTGTCGACGTCTGGAACAAGCAGCAGGGACGCCCGTCGATCATCGGATTCCTCACGCGTCGCTTCGGCCGCAAGCAGGACCCGGCGACCGACACGTTCGATCCGACCAAGACGAACTACCCCACCAGCCAGAAGTACGAAGCCCCCGCCGTCGAAGAGACGCGCGGATAGTAGGGGCCCAGGCGCGTACCGCACGCGCACCTGGACCTTCACACACCAGAGAAAGAGATCACATGAAGAAGATTCTTCTGTCGGCGACAGCGCTTGTCGTCGCGGGCGCCTTCGCCCTCACCGGCTGCTCCTCGGAGCGCGGTGGCACCGGATCGGGAGCGGGGGAGGAGACCGCCAAGGGCTTCGCCGCCGACGCCACGATCGGTGTCGCCCTTCCGGACAAGACCTCGGAGAACTGGGTTCTCGCCGGTCAGCTGTTCACCGACGGCCTGAAGAAGGCCGGATTCAAGCCGGACGTGCAGTACGCACCGGCCAGCAACACGGTCGCCGAGCAGCAGAACCAGATCCAGGCGATGGTCACCGGTGGCGCCAAGGTCATCATCATCGGCGCGAAGGACGGCAAGCAGCTCGCCACCCAGGTCGAGGCCGCCCGTGACGCCGGCGTCACGGTCATCGCGTACGACCGTCTGATCGAGAACACCGAAGCCGTCGACTACTACGTGGCGTTCGACAACTTCAAGGTCGGTCAGCTGCAGGGTCAGGCTCTGCTCGACGGTCTCGCCGAGCGCGCGGGTCACGAGGCTCCGTACAACATCGAGCTGTTCTCGGGCTCGCCCGATGACGCGAACTCGGCCGTGTTCTTCAACGGTGCGATGGACGTGCTGCAGCCGAAGATCGATGACGGCACGCTCAAGGTCGTCTCGGGTCAGACCGAGATCGCCCAGACGGCGACCGAGGGCTGGAAGGCGGAGAACGCTCAGCGCCGCATGGACTCGATCCTGACGTCGACGTACAGCTCCGAGACGCTCGACGGCGTCCTGTCCCCGAACGACACCCTCGCTCGCGCCATCATCACCTCGGTGCAGGGTGCGGGCAAGCCGGTCCCGGTGGTCACGGGTCAGGACTCCGAGGTCGAGTCGGTGAAGTCGATCATGGAGGGCATCCAGTACTCCACGATCAACAAGGACACCACGCTCCTCGTCGAGCAGTCGATCAAGATGGTCGGCCAGCTCCAGAAGGGCGAAGAGGTCGACGTCAACGACACCGAGCAGTACGACAACGGCGTGAAGGTCGTTCCGGCCTACCTGCTCGACCCGATCATCGTCACCAAGGAGAACGCGGCAGAGGCCTACGCCAACGTCCCGAGCCTCCTCGAGATCGTGAAGTCGTACCAGTAAGACACATCGCTCCGCGACGCTCGTCGTCGCGGAACACGAGCCGTCCGGACCCTCGGGTCCGGGCGGCTCGTTCGCGTTGCGAGGGTGCTCGCGTCGGGTGGCTCCGATGATTACGGTGAAGGTGTGAAGCTCGCTCTGCGTCCGATGATCCCCGCCGATGCGGAGACGTTCGCGTCGTGGGCCGAGGATCCGGTGTTCCGCGCACACGCGGGGTGGAGCCAGGACACGACGGTCGATCGAGTCGCCTCGTGGTGGCGCGAGATCATCGAACACCCCGACCCCCGCTTTCTCGGCGCCGATTCGCGGTACCTGCGGTTCCACTTGTCACGGGCCGATTGGGTACGCGGCAGTCCGTTCAGGTCGGCACGCTGATCAGAAGCGTGCTCCTGAAGCGTGCTCCTGAAGTGTGCTCCTGAAGCGTGCTCCTGAAGCGTGCTCCTGCGAGGTGTCTCAGAAGCGCGGGCGAACTGGCTCGTCCGGTGCCGGCTCGTCTGGCGGTGACTCGTCGGTGAACACCACCGTGTTCTGGGGCGGTGGGCGGTCGATGTACTCGCGCCCGGTCGGGCTCGTCCATTCCAAGACGCCACCGCGGCGCTGCTCGACATGCCAGGGGGAATGGTGTTTGAGCATGTGATGTCGTCGGCAGAACGCGGAGAGGTTCGATTCGCAGGTGGCACCGCCGCTCGCGGCCGCATGATTATGGTCGAGGTCGCACTTTCGGGCGACGATCCCGCACCCGGGGAACCGGCAGCGTTGATCTCGGGCTCGAAGCTGTCGTCGCAGCCGCGCGTTCGGTCGGTAGCGATCCACCGCGAGCATCTCGCCGGAGATCGGATGCGTGAGCACCCGATCCCACCCGGAGGCGAGACCGGCGAGTGCTCGAGCAGTCGCCGTGTCGATCGGAACCACACCGTCGAGCTCGGCCGGCGGCGGCACGGAACCTGCTCGCGGCGGCACGGAACCGGGCACGAACGGGAGCCCCTGTCGTGTGGCATCGTCGCGGCCCATCAGCGTCATCACCGGAACCGTGACCTCGACGCGGGCCTCGATCTCTCCGAGCAGGCCGTCGGCGGTGTCGTGTCCGGTGGGCGTTCCGGTCAGCACGAGGTCGGTCAGCAGGTCAGTGCGCAGCTGATCGACCGTACGCGCCTCGCGGTCGTGCTCCTCGGTGGTGCTTACATCAGCGGTGCTTACATCAGCGGTGCCTTCATCAGCGGTGCCTTGATCAACAACGGCGCTCTGCTGCTTCACCGCATGAGCCATCTGCGAGAGCCGATCGAACATACCGTGCACGAGCACGGCGGGAGCCTGGACGCCGAGCTCGGCCATGCCGTCTTCGAGGTCGCGCACCCAGACCCGACGCCTCTCCCGCGCATCGAGGTGCCTCTCGGTGAGCGTGCGCTCCTGGAACCGCTCCGCGAGCCGGCGGGCCAGCCTGCGCAGCCGGTTGGGGGATTCGCCCGCGGCCAGTTCCACCGCCTCGTCAGCGAACGCCTGTCGATCGCCCGCGTGCTCGAGGTGCGCGCCCGCATCGACGATGACGCGCGAATGCGCCGCGCTGATGCGCCCCTCGCCCTGGGCCCGCCACACGGCCGGGAAGCGTTCGACCAGCCAGGAGGCGTCGGCCATCCGCCGTTCCACCGTGCGGTCGCTCACGCGCTGTGCGGCCCCGATCTCGGCGGCCACGGCGCGGATTGCAATGTCTCCCCGGTCGGGGTGCTCCGCGGCGCGGGCGATGTCGACGGCGAGGCGCCCTGCCATCGCCAGCATGCCGTCGCGAGCGGCGTGCATGCTGCTCAGCGTGGCCTCCGCCGCTTCGAGCGACGCGACCAGATCGGCGAGCATCGCCATCTGGGTGTCCGTCGCGTCGAGCAGTGCGTTCATGGACTCAGTCCATCATGGGCCACCGACATTCCGACGGCGGCGGCACTCGGGTGAGATCGCTCAGCCGCGAAGCTCTCGGGTCGCCTGGCCGGTGCGCTGCAGCGCGTCGACCGTCTCGGCGTAGCGGCGCTTGGCGACGCCGAGGAACAGGCAGTCCACGAGGGTGAGCTGGGCGATGCGACTCACCATCGCCCCCGCGCGGAAGCTCGACTCGCGCACCTCGGTGAACAGCGCATGGTCGGCCGCGCGGGCGAGCGGAGAGTCCTTGGCGGAGGTGACCGCGATCGTGGTCGCGCCGCTCGCACGCGCGGTCTCCAGGAACCGCACGGTCTCGAGGGTCGAACCCGAGTGCGAGAAGCCGATGGCGACCGTGCCCGCGGTGGGCAGCGCCGACACGGCGACGGCCTCGTGGGGGTCGGCGGGCATGTGGGCGTTGCGTCCGACACGGAGCAGCTTGTGGCTGAGGTCCTCGGCCACGAAGCGGCTGGCACCGAGGCCGTAGAGGAGGACGCGCTCCCCGCGGTCGATCGCGTCGACGGCAGCCTCGAGCACCTCGAAGTCGAGCCGCGCGACGGTCTCCTCGATCGCCAGCAGCTCGAGTGATGCGACCTTCGACACCGCTTCCTGCAGGGTGTCCGACTCCGAGATCTCCGACCCGTAGGCGCCCCGTGCCGAGAACTGGGCGGCCTCCTTGCCGAGTTCGGAGGCCAGGGCCATGCGCAACGGGGCGTACCCGCTGAAGCCGATCGCCCGGCAGAAGCGCACGACCGACGCGACGGAGGTGCCGCACTCCGCGGCGAGTTCGTTGATGGTGCTGTCGATCACGACGGAGGGGTTCTCACGCACGACGAGGGCGATGCGGGCGAGGGAAGGGGTCAGCGTGGATGCTGCCGCCTCGATCGTCGACTGGATGCTCATGCCGTCCTCCGTCGTGGTGAGTGCGAGGTGTGAGGTGCGAGGTGCGAGGTGCGAGGTGCGAGGTGCACGGTGTAAATTCTTTTTGCCGAGTCTACTTCCGATGTAGGCTCTTTTCACAGACTTTTTCGCCGATCCGGAGGAGGGCCCATGGACGCACGCGTCACGGCATCCGTCGACCTCGGCAAGTCGCGGTGCCGCGTCCTCGTCACCGGCCCCGACCGCCGGATCGTGCGTGACGGCGTCGGAGCGCCCGGACTCGCCGCAGCGGGCGGGGTGAAGAGCGCGCTCGAGGCCATCCTGCGGCTCCTGTCGGGCGACGAGGGTCTGGAGCTGGTCGGGGTGGGTGCGGCCGGCGCATGGCTCGCACCCGATGCTGCGCGGGATCTGGCCTCATCGCTCGCCGCGGCGACCGGAGCGCAGACCGCTGTCGCGTCCGACGTGGTCACCGCTCATGCGGGAGCCCTCGACGGCGGCGCCGGCGTGCTCCTCATCGCCGGGACCGGGGCGGCCGCGTTGGGCATCGACTCCGACGGCGCGCGCCTCGTCGACGGCTGGGGCCCTGAGCTCGGCGACCTCGGCAGCGGCTCGTGGCTCGGACGGGAAGCGCTGCGCGCCGTACTGCGCGCGAACGACTCGCTGGGGCCGAGCACGGTCCTCACCGCGGCGATCGCCGATCCGGTCGGCGACGTCGCCGACATCCAGGCGTGGCTCGCGGGCGGCGAGCCCCTTCCGCGGCGCCTCGCGACGCTCGCGCCCCTCGTGCTCGATGCCGCGCAGAACGGCGATGCGGCTGCCTCCGCGATCGTCGACGAGGGCGTCCGTCTGCTCACGGCGACGGCCACCGCCGCTTCCGCGCGCACCGCCGACACCGTCATCCACGGCGGTCTGACCGACCACGTCTGGTTCCGCCAGCAGCTCACGTCGTCCCTGCAGGCAGCCGAGCGTCGGGTCGTGCCCGCGCGCGGCGACGCCCTCGACGGGGCGCTGCTTCTCGCGCGCCGCACCGACCTCCCCCATGAAAGGTTCGTCCACCGTGCCGAATGACGACTCCCGCCTGACCGCCCTCCTCTCCGTGCTGGAGCGCCTCGACACCGAGGCCTCGACGACGGAGCGGGGCGACCTCGACCTGCTCGGCACGGCCGAGCTCGTGCGACGGATGAACGCGGAGGACCGCCGGGTGCCGGAAGCCGTCGCCGAGCGCGCGGAGGAGATCGCGACTGCCGTCGACGGCATCACCGAGCGGTTCCGTCGCGGCGGACGCCTCATCTACATCGGAGCGGGCACCGCGGGCCGCATCGGCGTGCTCGACGCGAGCGAGTGCCCGCCGACGTTCGGCACGGATCCCTCGATGGTGGTCGGTCTGATCGCGGGTGGTGAGGCGGCCATCCGCTCCGCCGTCGAGAACGCCGAGGACGACGACGCGGCCGCCGAGGCGTCGCTGCGCGAGCTCGGACTCACCGAGCGCGACACGGTGGTGGGCATCTCGGCCTCCGGCCGTACTCCTTACGTCGTCGGCGGCCTGACGTATGCGCGCGGCATCGGCGCGTTCACGGTGGCGATAGCGTCGAACGCCGACTCCGAGATCGGGGCCGCGGCCGAGGTCGCGATCGAGGTCGTCACCGGACCCGAGTTCATCTCCGGGTCCACGCGGCTGAAGTCCGGGACGGCGCAGAAGCTCGTCGTGAACATGCTCACGACGCTGTCGATGATCAACCTCGGCAAGACGTATCGCGGCGTCATGGTCGATCTGCTGGCCACGAACGAGAAGCTGCACGCCCGTTCGATCCGCACGGTGTCGCAGCTGTCCGGCGTCGACACCGCGGGGGCGGCCACGGCGCTGCAGGCGGCGGACGGCTCGGTCAAGCTCGCGCTGCTGATGCTCGCCGCCGACGCGACGGCGGATGCTGCGGCATCCGCGCTCGACGAGGCCGACGGGATCCTTCGCGACGCCATCACCGCGCTCGCCTGATCGGCGCGCTTCCCGCGCGTCCGATACGGTATGCGGATGCCCCTCGCTCTGATCACCGGCGCTGCGCGCGCCGACAGCATCGCCGCCGGAATCGTCCCCCGACTGCGCGCCGCCGGCTGGACCGTCGTCACCAGCGACCTGCGCGATGCCGACCACCCGGCCGACCTCTCCACGGTCGAGGGACCAGAAGCGCTGATCGCGGAGGTGACGGCGGCTCATGGACCGATCACCGCCCTCATCCTGAGTCACGCGCACGATGTGGAGTCAGGAGTGCTCGACACCACAGCGGAGAGCTTCGACCTGCACGTCGCCGTGAACGCGCGAGCGACCCTGCTGCTGATCGCGGCCTTCGCCCGTCAGGTCGGCGACGACGGGGGAGTGGTCCTGGCGTTGACCAGCGACCACGTGACCGGCAACCTCCCCTACGGCGCGTCGAAGGGGGCGCTCGACCGCCTCGTCATCTCCGCGGCGCGCGAGCTCGGCCCCCGGGGGATCTCCGCGAACGTGCTGAACCCCGGACCCGTCGACACCGGCTGGATGGACGACGAGACGCGCACGGGCCTGGCCGGCATGACCCCGCTCGGACGCCTCGGCCGGCCTGCGGATGTGGCGGCCGTGGTGGAGTTCCTCGTGTCCGACGAGGGTCGCTGGATCTCGGGGCAGCTGCTGAAGTCCGACGGGGCCTTCTCGGCGCAGTACTGACCGACGCCGGGCCCTGCGACCTGCGGGCCCGGTGCCTGTGCCTGTGCCTGTGCCGGTGCCCTGCAGGCTCGGCTCCGCAGGCGCAGGATCAGTGCTCGCAGGTGCAAGACCCTCCGCCGCAGCAGGCCGATGCCGCACCTCCGTGCGCCTGCGAGGACTCCGGCACGTCCATGGCCGGGTTCTGATCGAGGAACCCTGCGGGCTTGAACCAGAAGCCGGCGTAGTCGACGGGCATGATTGGCCAGTCCTCGGGGCGGGGGAAGTGCGTCAGGCCGAAGGTGTGCCAGAGCACGATGTCGTGTCCGTCGATGTCACGGTCCGCGGCGGCGTACTCCGGCAGTCCGGAGCCGCCCTGGTGGGCGTTCGGGTAGCGACCGGCCGGCCAGATCTGCCCCGGCTCGAAGCGCGTCGCCCACAGGTGCTTCGTCGCGAAGGCGGCGCGCGCGGCGACGGAGGACTCCGGGTCGGCCATCAGCAGCGCGGTCGGCTCCGGGATCAGGTGGTACGCCGTGGGTCGGCCGACGTGGTTCGTCCGCGAGGCGCTCTGCACCTCCCAGACCCGCGCCACAGAGGAGTCCGCGTCGCGCTGCGCCTCCGACTCCGTGCGCAGCGGTGTCTCCGACCATGTGAAGGCGTTGCCGAAGGGGTTGTCCTCGCCCATCGGGATGCGCTGGGCATCCACCTCGACGAGCCGGTTGTCCTCGCCGTCGATCGCGACGTCGAGGCGCGCGCAGAACAGGTGCTGGTGGACCGGGGCGAACACGCCGGGCGCGAGTTCGGTCGCATGCCTCTGCCGCACGCCGGGTTCACCCGCACCGGCGAACACGATGCCCGTGGCTTTGGCGACGACCTCGATCGAGCCGTCGAGGCCGAAGTTCCAGTAGAAGCCGTAGTCGTAGTTGCCGATCGTGGAGAAGTACGACACCACGAACCGACGGGAGCGGCGCACGTCGGAGCGACCGGCGAGGTCGGTGTGCTTCCAGAGGATGCCGTAGTCCTCCTCGTGCATGCAGATCACGTTCGGGATCCGTACCGGGTGGCCGTGGTCGTCGGCGACGTAGCCGTCGACGTACCGGATCACACCGAGGCAGTCGCAGCCGAGCTCGAGGTGGTTGGCGTTCTTGCCGAGCAGGTATTCGCCGGCGTCGAAGTAGCTGATCCAGAAGCGTCCGGGAGCGGTGTCGCCGTAGGGGACCACCATCTCCGGAACGCTCGCCCTGCTCAGCACGGATCGTCCCTGGAACGTGACGTCGTGCAGAACGAGTCCCTCGCGGGCGTTGAAGTCGACGCGCATCGACCAGCCCTCCCACTCCACGAGCGACCCGGTGACGGAGAAGCTGGGCCCCTCCGGCTGGGTGATCTCGATGGGCTTCAGAGTGGTGCGCGCCTCGCCCTGCACTTCGGGGTAGTAGTTGCCGTGTCCGGCCGGCACGGGCACGTCGCCATGGTCCTCGACGCGGATCACGCTGTTCGAGGTGAGGTCGATGTGCACGATGAGGCCTTCGACCGGGTGCGCCCACGGGGAGTCGTGCTCGTCGTGCTTGAGGAACGTCAGCGAGCGGATCACCCGGCGGCCCACCTCGTCGGCACGCCCGGTGTATCCGGGGGCGAGGGGGCCGCAGAAGGCGAGAGCCATGTGCTCCTCGAGCCCCCGACGCTTCATCGCGGCCTGCCATTCCGGCGAGGCCTTCGCGATGCTCTCCGCGCGCTCGTACTCCTCGAACAGATACTGCGGCTGTCCGTAGGGCGGGGCGTCGTTCGGCACCCGGTGCGTGCGCAGCACCTCACGACGGGTGATCGAGACCACGACCTCCGTGGCGATCCCGGTGGCGATGTCGAGCAGTGTCACGTCGACGCGGCGGTCGACGGCGGATCCGGCGGTCCACGTCGCGAGCTCGTCCTTGGTGGGCTCGTCGGGGAGCAGCATCGGCACGCGGGTGGTCGCCGTCATCAGACCAGCGGCGTCGAGCACCTCACGGGCGGCGGCGATCTCGGTTCCGGTGAGGGGATCGTGCGGGTGCGGAGCGGCGATCTTCCCGATCGACACGGGCTGCGGAGCATGGTGGGACATCATCGACCTCACTATTTTCGAGCGACTGCTCAATAAACGGGTTGGCACGATGATAGGGCCGACAGCCCGTCCTTCGCAACGGGGCGTCTTCCCGACGAGGCGTGCGGAGGGGGTCTCAGGCGCGCCAGGGGGCGAGCGCGGCGTCGAGCACGGCGAGGTGCGCGGCGGCGGACTGCGGCTCCGTGACCTCGACGATCTGCTGCCCGTAGGTGATGGAGCGCAGCAGCGTCACGATCGTCTCGGTCGGGGTGTCGGTGCGCAGCTCGCCGTCCTCGACTGCCTCGCGCAGCGCGAGCCGGGTGCTCTCCTGCCAGGTGGCGAGGGTGGGTACCGCCGCGTCCGGCGCGGGGGCGAGTGCTGCGAGGCGCCCCCAGAATCCGACCACGACGTGCGCCTCGGTGCGGGTGCGCTCATCGATCGGGAGCACCTCGCGCATGAGTGCGTGGAGGCGGGGGAGGCCGCGAAGTCCTGCCGTGGCCGCGGCGATGCGCTCCTCGGTGCGCCGGGTCACCTCGGTCGCGGCTGCGCGCACGACCTCGTCGAAGCCGTCGAAGTAGTGCCAGAGTGCACCCGTCGCGATGCCCAGCTCCTTCGCGACCGCCCGCGATGACACGCTCTCGTGTCCGTCGCGAGCGGCGACGGCGAGCAGCGCCTCGGCGATCTGCCTGCGGCGCTCATCGTGGTCGACGATGCGGGGCATGACTCCATCCTGGCGCATGGCGTCGAGACCTGCGGGATTGCGGTCTAGCGTTATTGAGCGATTGATCAATATACTGCGGCTGTGGATCACCTCCTCCCCGCAGCACCGTGGCTGATGGCCGCGGCGGCGGTCGTCTCGGCCGCCGCTACAGCGGCGCTCTGGCGCGCCGTGCCCTGGCAGGGGCGGCAGGCATCGCTCATCATGGCTGCAGCCATGCTCGCGCTCGCGGCGACCGACGGCCGCAACCCGCTGGTCGGGCTCGTCCTGGGTGCCGTGCTGCTGGTCTCGGCCATGGTGGGCACGATGGGGGTGCGCGGCACGGCGGCGGCGGCGAGCTGCTGTCATCGAGCGCTGGTCTCCCTGGTGATGGCGATGTGCGCGTTCGACGGAGTGGTGGCGGCAGATCCGGTCGGAGGAGGCGCCTCGGCATCCGTGTCGTCCGGTCACGGCGGGCACGGGCTGTCGGGAGTGCTGTCGGTGCTCGTGCTGGTCGGAGTCGTCGGGGTCGTGCTGTGGACGGTCGTCGCGGAGTGGTTCGTCGCCCCCGTGCATCGAGGTCGCACGGCGCGTCTGCTCACGGTCGAGTCGTGGGCGATGGCTGCCGGCGTCGCTGTCATGTGCCTCGGATTCTGAGCGGAGCTCTCAGACGACCGCGGCCGGGCGCACGAACGCCCACGCGGCGACCGCGGCGACGGCCGCAGCCACGGTCATCGTCACCGCCATCGTGACCGCGTTCGTGCCGCCGACTCCCGCGGCGATCGGCGCGAGCACGGGGCCGAACAGGAACGTCGACATGCCGAGCAGGGCAGAGGCGGTGCCCGCTCGTGCTCCGTGGTGGGCGAGCGCGAGGGTCTGGCCGTTGGGGCCACCAAGCCCCGAGCACAGCATGAAGCCGATCAACGCGGCGACGATGCCCGTGACGCCGACATCGGAGAGGGCGAGCGCCAGGAATGCGGTCGTCGCGACCAGCGTGGCCGAGATGCCGCCGAGGTACACGCGCAGCGGGCCCCATCTGCCGACCACGAGACGGCTGAGCTGGCTGCCGGCGATGCTGGCCAGCGCTCCGGCCGCGAAAGCGAGGCCGAACGACTGCGGGCTCAGGCCGAATTCGTCCTGCAGCACGAACGACGACATCGACAGGTAGGTGAAGAAGGCGACACCGCCTCCTGCTGCGGCGCACAGCACGGCCACGAACAGACGATCGCGGACGACGGCCCCGGCATGGAGTCCGAGCGTGCGCAGACCTCCGCCGTGACGGGCGGCGGCAGGCAGGGTCTCCGGCAGGGCGAGCACGACGACCAGGAGCAGCACGACACCCACCGCGCTGAGCACGCCGAAGATGCCTCGCCAATCCATGATCAGTGCGAGTTGACCGCCGACCACGGGTGCGACGATCGGCGCGGTGCCCGAGACCAGGAACAACAGCGACAGCATGCGCGACAGCTCGACGCCCTCGAACTGGTCGCGGGCGATCGCGAGGCAGATCACGATGCCGGCCGATCCCGCGAGACCCTGCAGGAAGCGGACCACCAGCAGGACCTCGATCGTCGGGGCGAGAGCACACAGGAGGGAGAGCACGGCGAAGGCCGAGACGCCCACCATGAGCGGGAACCTCCTGCCGAGACGATCGCTGAGCGGCCCGGCGACGAGCTGGCCGAGGCCGAGGCCGATCATGCACGCCGACATCGTCGCCTGAGCGAGCGCCTCGGTGGTGTCGAGGGACGCGGCGAGCTGCGGCAGCTGGGGCAGATACAGATCCATCGACAGCGGACCGAACGCCTCCAGCATGCCGAGCACGAGCATGGCACGCAGCGTGCCCATCCGCGGGCGCGGGGTCGGTCCGGACGAGGTGATGCTCATCCGTCCAGGCGCAGGGTGCGCCGCAGCCAGCTGTCGCGAGCGGCGACGGCCGCCCGTGAGACCTCCGCTTCGGGGGAGAAGCCGGAGAACCCGTGATAGCCGCCGGCCCAGACGTGCAGCTCCGCCCGACCTCCCGTCGCCCAGATGCGCAGGGCGTAGTCGACCGCCTCGTCTCGGAACGTCTCGGCCGCTCCGACCTCGATGAACGCGGGCGCGAGGCCGGACAGGTCGTCGGCGCGCGCGGGCGAGGTGTACGGGGAGACCCGGTCCGTGCCGCGGTCGGATCCGGTGATGGCGTTCCAGGCCGTGTCGTTGTTGTGGCGATCCCAGGCGCCGAACCCGTCGTACTGGCGACTGGAGACGGTGTCGTTGCGGTCGTCGAGCATCGGGCAGCCGAGCAGCTGTCCTGCCAGGCGTGGGCCGCCGCGGTCGCGTGTCATCAGGGCGACGGCAGCGGAGAGCCCGCCGCCCGCGCTCATGCCGGAGGCGATGATGCGGTCCGGGTCGATGCCGAGCTCGTCGGCGTGCGCGGCCATCCACTCCAATGCCGCGTAGCAGTCCTCCGCCTGTGCGGGACCGGGATGCTCGGGGGCGAGGCGGTACTCGACGGCGACGCCGATCACGCCGTGGCGTTCCGCGAGGTCGATGAGCTCGCCCGTGCCGAAGAACCGGGTGCCGAGGACCATGCCGCCGCCGTGGATCGACAGCACGGCCGGCGCCGGTGCATACGCGGGTGCGGTCGGGCGGACGATCGTGACCTCGATGTCGGGGGCGCCGTCGGGGCCGGGGATGGTCCGGTCCTCCCAGGTGACCGCCCGCCCGGCGGCCTGTGTCGCCATGGGCGGGATGATCGTCGCGAAGTGGTCGCGGTTGGCGTGGATCGTCTCGGCGCGCAGCGGGATCACCTCGACGAGGTCGACGAACGCGGTCAGCCCCGGGACGAGCGCGGGGTCGTACGGCACCGGCGCGGGGGCGGTCATCGGGCTTCCAGCCAGATCCGGCGCAGCCAGGAGGCGCGGGTGGCGAGGGCCGCGCGCGAGATCTCGGCATCCGGCATGTACATGTCGAAGCCGTGCGCGCCACCGCCCCACACGTGCAACTCCGCCTGACCGCCGGTGGCCCAGATGCGCAGCGCGTACTCGGTGTCCTCGTCGCGGAAGGCCTCCGCCTCGCCGACCTCGATGAAGGCGGGTGGGAGGGAGGCGAGGTCGGTCGCACGGCTCGGAGCGGCGTACGCCGGGGCTTCCGGGCTGAAGGCGAGGTCGTCGCCGAGCACGCACGACCAGGCGAGCAGGTTCATCTCCCGCTGCCAGGTGCCGATGCCGTCGTACTGGCGGCTCGCGACGGTGGTGTTCGTGTTGTCGATCATCGGGCACAGCAGCAGCTGCCCTGCCATGACCGGTCCGCGCCGGTCGCGGGCCATCAGCGCGACGGCCGCCGTGAGGCCACCACCGGCGCTGCCGCCTCCGACCACGATGCGATCGGGGTCGATCCCGAGGTCGGCGGCGTGGGCGTGCACCCAGAGGAAGGCGGCGTAGCAGTCTTCGACTCCGGCCGGGAAAGGGTCCTCCGGCGCGAGACGGTACTCGACGTTCACTGCGACGACGTGGTGCTCGGCGACGATGTCGACCACGCGGCCGGTCTCCCAGGAGCGGTGTCCGACGATCATGCCCCCACCGTGGATGTTCACGAAGCCGGGGAGCACCTCGTGCGCGGTGCCGACGGGACGGAACACCGTGATCTCGATGTCAGGGGCGCCGGCGGGGCCGGGGATCATCCGGTCCTCCCACTCGATCGCACGTCCGGCGATCACAGCGTCGTTGTCGGGGAACATGCGGTCGGTGCCCTCGCGCGGGAGGGTGTCGCGGGTCAGCGCCGGCTGCGGGTTCCTGTCGAGCTCATCGAGCACGGCCTGCACCTCGGGGTCGAACGGCACGGGGGTGAGGGTGGGGCGTCCGGTGGCGGTGGCGGTGGGGGTGGTCATGGGTCTCCTTGCGAGGCTTCGGGCGGGCACGGTCGCGGGGCGGTGTTCAGGGGCCCTCGGGGTCGACGACGTCGCGGTCGGCCCAGAACGGTTCGACGAGTTCGCGGAGCGTCGTGGCGCCGACGCGCTCGACCAGCGCGGCGGCGTCGAGGTTCGCCCGCAGCTGCGCGACGCTCGATGCGCCGAAGAGCGTGGTCGTGAGGGCGGGATGCGTGAGGGTGAACGCCAGGCCGAGCTGTGCGGGCGAGACGTCGAGCGATTCCGCGAGCGCCGTGAACGCGGGCACGTCGGCGATGATCCGCGTTCGGATGTCTCCGGGGTCGCGGCCGATCTGCCGGTCGCCGTTCACCTTTCCGGCGAGCACGCCGCCTTCCAGGCAGTCCGAAGCCTGCAGGGTGAGGCCCTGCTCCCACAGGCGGGCGAACGGGGCGCCGTCGGGGATCGAGCGTCGGGACACGCTGTACTTCAGCTGTGCGATCTGCGGGCCGGCGACCCCCTCTCGTGCGGCGAGGTCGATCAGGGTCTGGATGCTCGAGGTCGACCAGTTGTTCACGCCCCACGCGCGGATGAGTCCGGCTTCGGTGAGTCGGGCGAGATCGATCACGAGGTCGCGCAGGTCGAGGTCGTCCCGCCGCAGGTCGCCCAGGATCACGAGGTCGGCGTGCTCGACCCCCACCCGCATCAGGGCGTTCTCGAGCTGCGGGCGGAAGCCGTCGGCGTCGAAGGCCTCGAGCCACAGCTTCGACGACAGCAGCCAGTCCTCACGGGCGAGACCGGCGGCGCGGACCATGGCGGAGAAGATGACATCCGTGAACACGGGCGGGGCGCCGGGTGCGGAGTACACGCCGACGTCGAAGAGGTTGACACCGCGCTCCACGGCCTCCCGCAGCATGGCCACCGCGTCGGCGAAGTCCATGCGGTCGTAGGTGTGCCAGGAGCCGAGGGAGAACAGCGAGGCGTCGATGCCGCTGCGACCGATCTCGCGGCGGGGGACGGTGCGGAGGGGAGTGGTCATCGGAGGCTCACATTCTCGGGTCGATGACGGCCTTGACCTCATCGAGGTGGTGCATGCGGGTGATCTTCTCCGAGGCGTCGGCGAGACCGACGGGGGCGCTGAACAGGGCGTCCCACGGGTAGCGATCGGCGAAGGCGGCGAAGAAGTCGATGGCCCTGGCGTAGTCCGAGATGTCGCCGTTCAGCGAGCCGACCACCGTGAGCTCCTTGCCCATGATCGTGCTGAGGGCGAAGCCGTCGCCCGCTGGCCCCGTGGAGCCGACGATCGCGATCGTGCCGCGCTGCGCGGCCATGCCGACGGCGTCGGGGCCGACGCTCGGTGCCCCGGCGAAGTCGAAGACGTGGTCGGCGCCGAGGCCGCCGGTGAGCTCGAGAACCTGATCCACGACGGGTCCGTCGCGGAAGTCGACGACGGCATCCGCACCGAAGCGCGCGGCGAGCTCGAGGCGGACGGCGGGAGCGCCGACCGTGATGACGCGACCCGCACCGGCGATCTTCGCGACGGCGGTGGCGAAGATGCCGAGGGCTCCGGACCCCTGGACCACGACGGTCGAGCCTGGACGGATGCGGCCCGCGCGCTCGAAGGCGCGCAGCACGGTCTTCGCCGCGCATCCCGCCATCGACGCCCACGTGTCCTTGACCGTCGGCGGCAGCAGCAGCTTGGCTGCACCGGGGGTGACGTAGGCGTACTCGGAGAGCCCCGCGGTGGCGAACGGGTGCACATCGGCGCGCTGCAGGAATCCGTAGCCGCGGCGCGAGCAGGCGACGGGTTCGCGCAGCACGACGCAGCCGTGGCACTCCCCGCAAGTCGACTCCGACCAGCCGATGCGGTCGCCGGCGGAGAGCGGTCGACCCAGCGCATCGCGGGTATGCGTGCCGACGGCGACGATCTCGCCGACCATCTCGTGCCCGAGGACCATGGGCAGCATGCCGGGGAAGGTCATCCTCCCCTCCCAGATCTCGATGTCGGTGCCGCACAGCGTGGTGCAGGCGATGCGCACGAGCGCGGCGCCCGGTTCGACCTCGCTCGGGAGGGGGAGCTCCTGCAGTGTGAGGGGTTCGCCGTGGGCGGTGAGCACGGCGGCGCGGGTGAGGGTGGGTATCGACATGGGGGTCCTCTCAGACCAGGAGCTGGCCGCCGTCGACGGCGACCGAGACTCCGGTGATGTGGTTGGCGGCGTCGCTCGCGAGGAACAGCACGAGCGGCGTGATCTGGTCGACCTCGGCGATGCTCCCGAGGGGGATGCGGGACTCCCAGGCGGCTCGGGCGTCGGGGTCGGAGGCGAAGCCGGCCGTCAGCGGGGTGAGGACCGGACCCGGTGCGACGGCGTTCACGCGCACTCCCGAGGCGGAGAGCTCGAGGGCGGCGGTGCGAGTGAAGGCGTCGACCGCGGCCTTCGTCGCCTCGTAGTGTCCGAGGCCCGCGGTGGGCTGGCGGGCGCCGATCGAGGAGATGTTGACGATCGAACCGTGCCCCGCCTCGGCCAGCAGTGCGCCGAAGACGTGGAGCATGAGGAACGTGCCGCGCACGTTGACGCGGAGGACGGCATCCACCACATCCACCGGTACCTCCTGCAGCGTGCCGCCACCAGCGACGATGCCGGCGTTGTTGACCAGCACCTCGATGCCGCCGGACTCCCTGACCCGCTCGGCCGCCGCTCGCACCGACGCTTCGTCGCCGATGTCGAGGGGGAGCGGGGTGGCGCCGATCTCGGCGGCGACGGCAGCGGCTGCGTCGGCGTCCACGTCGCCGATGAACACCTCGTCGCCGGCCGTGCGGAAGGCGGTGGCGATGCCGCGGCCGAGCCCGGACGCCCCTCCGGTGACCAGGATGCGGCGGGGGGAAACGGTCGTGTTCGTCCTCACTGACGGGTGTTCTGACGGGATGAGTCCGTTATATTCTACAAACATAGAAAAACACAACCCCGTGCCACGAGACGGCGAAGGAGCCCTCATGCCCGATCCGACATATCCCCGCACACCCCTGTTCTCGGGCGGGGCGCCGGTGCCGCCGCTCGCCCTGGGGTCGTGGAACACCTGGGATCGCATGGAGCGGGACGAGGCGGTCACCCTCATCCGGCGCGCGGTGGAGCTCGATGCGGGGTTCTTCGACGTCGCGTACTACAACATGGGTCCGCACGCCGAGAACTCCCGCACCGACATCCTGTTCGGCGAGGCGCTGCGGGCGAGCGGCGTCGACCGCGCGGACATCGTGCTGTGCGGGAAGCTCTGGGTGTGGGACTGGCCGAACCAGGGGTTCCGTGCGCAGCTCGTGGAGTCGCTGCAGCGGGCCGGCCTCGACCGGTTCGACACCCTCGTGGTGGGCGACTACGTCGATGCCCCCGACCTGCCGCGGCTCGTGGCCGACGTGAACGCGCTGATCGACGAAGGGCTCGTCGGTTCCTGGGGCATCAACAACTGGCGCATCGAACACACGCGGCAGGCTCTCGCGGAATCCGAAGCTCAGGGGGTGGCCGGACCGGTGTTCGCACAGTTGAAGTACGGCATCGCTCGTCGGTCGATGGCGGAAGGCGACGCCTACGGGCCGCTGTTCGCCGACGGCACGCTCACCCTCCAGGCGTCGGACGTTTTCGAGGGAGGCATCCTCGCCACCGGACGGATGCCGGAACGGAAGATCGGCGCCGACGTCGGCGGGATCCGTGAGCGGATCGCGGCCGTCTACCCCGAGGTCGCGCGGGTCGCCGAGGGGTTCGGCGTGACGCCGGCAGCACTCGGCATCGCTTTCTGCCTGTCCAACCCCGCGACGGCGAACGTGCTGTTCGGCGCCTCACGCGTCGCACAGCTCGAGCTCAACCATGCCGCCCTCGCGCTGGCGCGCGACCACGGCGACGAGGTGCGCACCGCCCTCGCCGACTGCTGGGTCGACCGCGGAGTGCGGGCGGATGGAGCGTGGTGAGTGGTGAGTGGTGAGTGGTGAGTGGAGGGGGAGTGCGGGGTGGTGTTCACGACTGGCATGATGCGCATGGCGGGAAGCGGAGAGAGGGTGTCGGTCGAGCTGCAGCTGACGGCTGGCGAAGCGCTGGTGCTCTTCGAATGGCTGGCCGCTGCCAACGGGAGTGGTGAGCTCGTGGTGGATGAGGCGCAGCGGCGCGTGCTCTGGGATCTGGAGTCGCAGCTCGAGACGAAGCTCGTCGAGCCGTTCCTCCCCGGGTATCGTGCGCTGGTCGATGAGGCGCGGAATGCCGGAATGAGATCGAACATAACTTCGAATGTCGAGCGCTGATTCGATAGAATCGAGGCATGTCGAAGTTGGCCGTGTTGCACGAGGCGATGTCCCGCCTCGATGCGGCGTGGGCCGACGCCAAGAGTTCGGAAGACCTCTCGCGTGAGCAGCTGATCGCGGTGAGCACGTCGATCGGCGTGCTGCAACGCCGGCTGGACGCGGTGCACATCGAGGTCGCCGCATGCATCTCGCGGGAGTCGCGTCCGGAGTTGGGGGCGGAGAGCCTTGCGAAGCAGCAGGGCTTCCGGAATCCGGCGACCTTGATCGCGGCGACTGTCGGGGTGTCGCGCGGTGAGGCGCATCGGCTGGTGAAGGTCGGAGAGGCGGTCGCATCACGCGCCGATCTCCTCGGTGTACCGCTGCCGGCGAGGTATCCGCTGATTCGGGAGGCACTCGACGCGGGCGCACTCAGCGCTCAGGCGGCAGCGGTGATCATCGCGCTGCTCGACCGATGCCGCGTGGTGGTCGGTGTCGAGCGTGTCGCCGAAGCGGAGCGTGTGCTGGTAGAGAAGTCGGCGGGGCTCGCGATCGACGACGTACGGAAGCTGGTCGTGCGGGCGGAAGCCTGGTTGGACCCGGATGGGGTGGAGTCGCGTCTCGAGGAGCAACGTTCCCGACGATCCCTGACCATCCACGAGCGCGGCGGGATGGTGCATCTGAACGCCGTCCTCGATGCGGAGACTGCCGCGCCCGTCGTGACCGCCATCCGCGGCTACGTGAGCGCCGCATTCGCCGCCCGGAAGGATGCGACGGCCCCGGACGCGCCCGATGCCGATCGTCGCACCGTGCCGATGATCCAGGCCGATGCGCTCGCGGTGTTCGCCGGGCATGTGCTCGACTGCGAGGCTCGCGTGCCGTTGGCGGGCGCGACCGTCATCGTGCGGGTGGATCTCGACGCGCTGGAAGCGGGTGTGGGATCGGCCGAGATCGACGGAATCGAGCAGCCCGTCAGCATCGGAGCTGCGCGGCGGATGGCTGCGGGCGGGGGAGTGATCCCGTGCGTACTCGGTACCGTGAGCGAGGTGCTCGACTGGGGGCGGGAGAAGCGCCTCTTCACGCGGTCGCAACGACTGGCCCTCGTGGATAGGGACGGCGGCTGCGCCATGTGCGGACTCCCCCCGGAGATGACGAAGGCGCACCATATCCGCTGGTGGACACGCGACCAGGGGCCGACCGATCTCTCGAACGGCGTGCTGCTGTGCGAGACCTGTCATCACCGCATCCACGACAACGGGTGGGGCATCCGCATCGGTGGCGGTGGCGGTGGCCGTGGTCGCGAAAAGGTGTGGTTCCTGCCGCCCGCCTCGGTTGATCCGGCGCGCACTCCGCGGCTGGGTGGGCGAGCACGCTTCGATGTCGCTGCCTGAGGGTGGTGCTGCCTGAGGGTGGTGCTGCCTGAGGGTGGTGCTGCCTGAGGGTGGTGCTGCCTGAGGGTGGTGCTGCCTGAGGGTGGTGCTGCCTGAGGGTGGTGCTGCCAGAGGGTGGTGCTGCCTGAGGGTGGTGCTGCCTGAGGGTGGTGCTGCCTGAGAGGGGCGCTGCCTGAGGCGGGCGTCGCCTGAACGGGGTGCCGATCTGCCGCTATGCCTGCGCGCTCGGACAAGCCCGGTGCGCCCCCGGGCATGGGGTGGGGCATCCGCAGCAACAATCGCCCTTGCGCTCTTTTTCCACACCTGTAGACTAACCAGCGCGACACATCGAGGTGACGCCGGATCCGGCTACCGGCCAGCGGCACTCCGAGCCTTCTTCACCACCCTTGCACCCGAGAGAAGGAACCATGAAACGAATGCCCCTCGCGCTCGCCGCAGCCGTGGCCGCGACCCTCGCGCTCACCAGCTGCAGCGGCGGCGCAACGCCCTCCCCGTCCGACGGCAGTGCTGCCGAAGACCCCGACGCCCTGAACATCGGCAACTTCCTCGACATCACGTCGTGGGATCCCTCCCTCGCCGACATCGGCTTCGACGGTCCGTACCTCTCCGCGGTCTACGACGCCCTGATCGCCCTCGACGCCGACGGCGAACCGATCCCGTCGCTGGCCACAGACTGGACGGTCGCCGACGACGACCTGAGCATCGACCTCGACATCCGCACCGACGCCGTGTTCAGCGACGGCACCCCGGTCGACGTCGACGCCGTCATCACCAGCCTCGAGTACCTGAAGGCCGGAGCGCGCTCCGGGGAGGCCTACGTCAACGTCGCCTCGTTCGAGAAGGTCGACGACGACACCGTGCGCATCGTGCTCACACAGCGCGATGACACGATCCTCTACTTCATGGGCCTCGGCCGCAGCTACGTGGCCTCGCCCGCGGCCATCGAGGCGGGAACACTCGGCAGCGAGCCGATCGGCTCCGGCCCGTACGTCCTCGACAGCGCCACGAGCGTCGCCGGTGCGGAGTACCACTTCACCAAGACCGCCGACTACTGGGATGCCGAGACCTATCCGTTCTCCGAGCTCGCGATCTACCCGATCACCGACGCCACCGCCCGACACAACGCGATGCTCAGCGGCCAGATCAACGTGCAGTACGGCGACGTCGCCAACCTCGAGCAGGCGAAGCAGCAGGGCTGGAACACCGCGGAGCGCGTCTCCGGCTGGGCCGGACTCGTCATCACCGACCACACCGGCGCGAAGAGCGAGCCCCTCGGCAAGCTCGAGGTGCGCCAGGCCCTGAACTACGCCTTCGACGGCGCCGCGATCCTGGCCGCCGTCGGCAGCGGTGCCGGCGTCGCCACGAACCAGGTGTTCCCCGACGGCGGCACAGTCAACGACCCCGCCCTCAACGAGACCTACGCCTACAACATGGACAAGGCCAAGAAGCTGCTCGCCGACGCCGGCTACCCCGACGGGTTCGCGATCTCGATGCCCATGTCGCCCATCTTCGAGATGTGGAAGCCCTCCGCGGAGCAGGCGCTCAACGAGCTGGGTGTCACGGTCACCTGGGACAACATGCAGATGCCCGACTACCAGCTGAACGCGCCGAACTACCCGATGTTCATCTCGTTCCTCGCGATGGACGGCAACGACGTCGCGACGGTGGCCCGTCAGGTCACCAGCGTGCAGTGGTTCAACCCCGAACCCGACTATGCCCAGAACGAGGTCATCGCCCCGCTCGTCGACAAGGTGCAGAAGGAACGCGGCGACGCGCAGACCGACGCCGTCAAGGAGCTCAACAAGGCCCTCGTCGATCAGGCGTGGTGGTCGGTCTGGTACCAGGCCAACAACATCTACTACACGGCACCCGGCATCCAGCTGCAGCCCGTCGTCGGGATGATGTTCCCCACCCTGCGCTACATCACCCAGGGCTGATGCCCTCCGGGGGCGGCCACGACACGGCCGCCCCCGGGTCCTGCCCCCTCCGACCCCTCCCGAGGTTCTCATGCTTGTGTTCACGGCGAAGCGGGTGCTGTCCGGCATCCTCCTGCTCGTCGCGGTCTCGATCGGCACCTTCTTCCTGGCGCACCTGGCCATCAGCGACCCGACCGCATCCCTGCTCGGCACCACGGCGAGCCCAGCGCAGCAGGCGGCGTTGGCCGAGAAGATCGGTCTCGACCGTCCGCTCCTCGTGCAGTTCTGGGACTGGCTCTCACACGCCGTGCTGCTCGACTTCGGCGTCTCCTGGCGCAACTTCCAACCGGTGAGCGCGCAGCTCGCGATCAAGGTCCCGGTGACGCTGAGCGTCGTGACCTTCGCGACGCTCATCACCGCGGTCGTCGGCATCGGGTTCGGCATGATCACCGGACTCCGACCCGGCACCTGGTTCGACCGCATCATCAAGGGCATCTCCGTCGTGCTGTTCGCACTCCCGGGATTCTGGGTCAGCCTCGTGCTGGTGATGTGGCTCGCCGTGCAGCTGAAGTGGTTCCCGGCCGTGGGCTACGTGCCCCCGACGCAGTCCGTCGACGGCTGGCTGCGCTCCATCACCCTTCCGGCGATCTCGCTCGCGCTGGGCGGCATCGTCGCGGTGTCGGAGGAGCTGCGCAACGCCGTCATCGCGCAGAGCCGACAGGACTGGGTACGCACTCTCCGCAGCCGAGGACTCTCCGCCGCCCGCGTCAACCTGCACATCCTGCGAAACGCCTCGCCGGCGGCCCTCACCGTGATCGCGCTCATGTTCGTCGGCCTCCTCTCCGGCGCGATCGTGGTCGAGCAGATCTTCAGCCTCCCGGGGCTCGGCCAGCTCACGAACCAGTCATCGCAGAACGGTGACATCCCCATGCTGCTCGGCATCACGGTCGTCTCCGTCGTCTTCGTCGTCCTCATCAACCTCCTGCTCGACCTCGTGCTCGGCTGGATCAATCCGAAGGTGCGCGTCGCATGACCACGACAGACATCAGGGTCGCGTTCGACCGCGCGGCGCAGAAGCGGAGGTCGAGCCTGTTCCGGCGGTTCCTCCGTCACCCCGGCGGGTATATCCCGCTCGCGATCTTCGTGCTCATCGTGCTGGTGGGCGTGTTCGCCCCGCTGCTCGCACCGATGGACCCGAACTTCGTCGACCTGTCCGCCGCGAAGGCCGCACCGGGACCGGAGCATCTGCTCGGTGGCGACTCCACGGGGCGGGACATCCTCAGCCGCCTCATCTACGGCACCCGCACGACGCTGTGGGGCGCGCTCATCACGATCGTCACCGCCCTCGTGATCGGTGTGCCCGCCGGTGTCGCCGCCGGTTACTTCGGGGGAGCGTTCGACCGGGTCTCCACATGGATCAGCGATGCCCTGCAGTCGATCCCCGGCATGATCATCCTGCTCGTCGTGGCCGCAGGGTCTCGCAACAATTTCGAACTGCTGATGGCCACCGTCGGCGTGTTCATGGTGCCCGGCTACTTCCGCATCGCCCGCTCGCAGACGCTCGCCGTGCGCAGCGAGCCCTACATCGACGCCGCGAGGGTCTCCGGACTCTCCGACGGACGGATCATCTTCCGCCACGTGATCAAGGCCGTCTATCCGCCCGTGATCATCCAGACGGCGCTGACCGCCGGTATCGCGATGGGCATGCAGGCAGGCCTCCAGTTCCTCGGCATCGGCGACTCCAACGTCCCGAGCTGGGGAGCCATGATGCTGGAGGGCTTCCGCCTCATGCTCACGTATCCGCTCATGCTGCTGTGGCCGTCGGCGGCCCTCGGGCTCACGATCGCGGTGCTCGCGATCATGGGGTCGACGCTCGCCGAGCTGGTGCAGGTGCGCACGCCACGGGTGTCCCGTCGTCGGAAGGACGTCGCCGTCTCCGCTGCCGGGTCCGCCGCCCTCTCCGGACCGGATTCCCCGTCCGGCACGGTGCAGCACGCCGCGGAGGCCTCGGCTCTGCGCGTGGAGAACCTCCGGGTCGTGCACGCCACACCGAACGGCGAGACCGAGGTGGTGCACGGGGTGACCCTCGACGTCGCGCCCGGCGAGGTCGTCGGCATCGTCGGCGAGTCGGGATCCGGCAAGTCGCAGACGGTCTTCTCGGTGCTCGACCTGCTTCCGGCCACCGGGCGGGCGACCGCCGACGCGATCTGGGTCGGTGGTGTCGACGTCACGCGGGCGACACCCGCGCAGCGCCATGCCCTGCTGGGGCGCTCCATCGGCTACGTGCCGCAGGAGCCGATGAGCAACCTCGACCCCTCGTACACGATCGGCCATCAGCTGGTCGAGCCGCTGCGCCGCACGCATGGGCTCAGCAAGGCTGCGGCGAAGGAGCGCGCCAGGGCGATGCTCGTGCGAGTAGGCCTCACCGACCCCGACCGGGTGATGCGCAGCTACCCCCACCAGGTGTCGGGAGGCATGGCGCAACGGGTGCTGATCGCGGGGGCTATCGCCGGCAAGCCGTCGCTCCTCGTCGCCGACGAACCGACGACCGCGCTCGACGTCACGGTGCAGGCCGAGGTGCTGGAGCTGCTGCGCGAGCTGCAGGCGGAGTACGGGATGGCGTTGCTCATCGTCACGCACAACTTCGGCGTCGTGGCGGACATCTGCGATCGGGTGATTGTGATGCGCGGCGGCGACATCGTGGAGTCGGGCCCTGTCGACGACCTCTTCGCCGCCCCTGCCGTCGACTACACGCGAGAACTGATCGCCGCGTCGCTCGACGACGCCGAGGGCAGAGCCGAGCTCGACCGCCGCACGACGGGAGTCCCCGCATGAACCCGCTGCTCGAGGTGAACGACCTGGTCGTGGAATACGGTCGCGGACGGCAGGCCTACCGGGCACTGCACGGCGTCTCGCTCGACATCGCACCCGGGGAGTGCCTCGGTCTGGTCGGAGAGTCCGGGTCGGGGAAGTCGACACTCGGCAAGGCCATCCTCGGGCTCGCTCCCGTCACAGCCGGCAGCATCCGGTTCGACGGGCGTGAGATCAGCCACCTCGGCACCCGTCATCGCCGAGCGCTCGCCGATGACGTGCAGGTCGTATTCCAGGACCCCTACGGCTCGCTGAATCCCGCAATGACGATCGGCGACATCCTCGCTGAGCCGCTGCTCACCACCGGCATCGGTGCCAAGGCCGCAGAGGCGAAGGTACGGGAGATGCTCGATCGCGTGCGGCTGCCGTCGACGTCGGTGGACCGGTATCCGAGCGAGTTCTCCGGCGGGCAGAGGCAGCGGGTCGCGATCGCCCGCGCGCTGGTGCGGGGCCCTCGCCTGATCGTGTGCGACGAGCCGGTGAGTGCGCTCGACCTCACCACGCAGGCGACGATCCTCGACCTGTTCATCGAGCTGCAGCGCGACACCGGTGTGGCCTACCTTTTCGTCTCCCACGACCTGGGCGTCGTGCGACGGGTCTGCCATCGGGTCGCGGTGATGTACCGCGGTGAGCTGGTCGAGGTCGGGGAGGGCGAGCAGGTGACCCGTGCCCCCGAGCACCCCTACTCCGAGCGCCTTCGGCTGGCCTCGCCTGTCGCCGACCCGCGCGCCCAGCGCGAACGTCGCGCGCAGTGGCTCGCTCTGCGGGAGGTGCGCGATGCGGCGGTACGGTAGCTCCAGGCCGGAACACTCCACGCAGCAGAATCGGCCGGAAGGACGACATGCCGAAGATCATCGACCACGACCAGCGTCGACGGGACATCGTCGAGGTGGCGAAGAGCATCATCCTGAAGGGCGGATTCGAGGCGGCGACCATGCGCAGCATCGCCGCCGAGGCCGGATTCGCGAACGGTGCCCTGAAGCACTATTTCCCCGGGAAGGAGAGCATCGTCGCCGCCACCTTCGAGACCGTGCTGCTCGAGCACGACACCTGGCTCCAGGAGTCGATCTCCGAGGGCGCGACGCCCGAGCGGATGCTGCAGCAGGTGCTCGAGGGCACGCTGCCGAGCAGTGTCGGGGAGATCGCGAGTGGGCGTGTGCTCCTCGCCCTCTGGGAGTACGCGATGTCGAACGATCAGCTCACGGTGCTCTACCGCACGCATCTCGCGCGGTGGCACGCGATGCTCGTCGAGCGGATGGAGGCGGCGCGCGATGCCGGATCCATCCGGGATCAGGACTATGCGGCCCTCGCGAACGAGTTCATCTCGGTCGCCGTCGGAGCGACGGTGATCAACCTCATGTATCCCGAGGGCGAGCGCATCGCCGACTACGAGGACTACATCCGGAAGTTCCTGGCGCGACTCCGCTGACCGCGAGGCGCCGCATTCGAGAGGAAGGCGCCTCATGACCGCACCACTGTCCGTCTCGCACCATCCGGGAGCGGGGCGTCCTGTCGTGTTCCTGCACGGCCTGGCCTCGAGGGGGCGTCTGGACTGGCCCGAAAGCGAGTGGGACGCCGTTCTCGGCGATCGACCGCGTGTGGTGATCGACCTTCCGGCTCACGGCGACAGTATCGCGCTCGGGACCGCGACGACATCGGCCGTGACCGACGCCATCGCCGCATCGATCCGTGCGGCCGTCGGTGAGCAGGAGGTCGACCTCGTCGGCTACTCGCTCGGGGCGCGGCTGTCATGGGACCTCGCGTCCCGTCACGACATCGCCGTTCGGCGGCTCGTGCTCGGCGGGCTCAGCGCGGGGGAGCCCTTCTCCTTCGTCGACCTCCCGGCCGCGCGAGCCTCCCTCGCGGACGGCAGCGCGCCGAGGGATCCGCTCACGGGCATGATCCTCGGCATGGTGTCGATGCCGGGCAACCGTCCTGCCGACCTGCTCGATCTGATCGAGGGTCTGGCGGCGGAGCCCTTCGTCGCCGATCGCGGCGGGCCGAGCGTTCCGGTCCTCCTGATCGGTGGAGTCGACGACGGGATGGCGGCGGGGATCGACGACCTCGCGGCGCTGCTACCCGATGCGCGGACACGGCGCGTTCCCGGCGACCATCTCGCGGCCCTGCACGCACCGGGGTTCCGGACCGCGGTGCGGGAGTTCCTCGCGGATTGAAGCCCCCTCGACATCCGGCTTCAACCATGATCTTTATTTCCAACATTCGTAGATAATTCGAAAGGCTCGCTCATGACCGAAACCCCCACCGCCGACGCGGCGCGGATCCTCGACATCGCCACCGGCTACATGACCTCCAAGCAGCTCTTCCAGGCCAGCAGGATCGGCCTGTTCGCCGCGATCGCCGACGGGGCGG
This sequence comes from Microbacterium sp. WHRI 7836, assembly GCF_040223885.2. Taxonomy (NCBI): domain Bacteria; kingdom Bacillati; phylum Actinomycetota; class Actinomycetes; order Micrococcales; family Microbacteriaceae; genus Microbacterium; species Microbacterium sp. WHRI 7836. The sequence continues at coordinate 2,561,940 of NZ_CP168171.1, read as the reverse complement.
ACACGGCGGCCGCGATCGCCGAGCGGTGCGCGGTCAGCGAGCGCATCGCGACGCTGCTCGCCGATGCGATGACCGCCAAGGGCCTGCTCACCAGGACCGGCGGACGCTACGCGCTCGCCGAGGACGCCGCCGCGTACCTGGTCGGCAACGAGGCGGCGATCGACCTCGCTCCCTTCCTCACGTTCCTCGACGAGATCAGTTACCCGCACTGGCTGCAGTTCGCGCATACGGTCGACACGACCGAGCCGGGCGACCTGCAGATGGACGACGCCCGCTGGGCGACCTTCATGGCCGGCGTCATGACGTACAACCGTCTGCACGCGCAGGAGTTCGGCCGTCACGTCGACCTCGACGGTGCGACCAGGGTGCTCGACTTCGGTGGCCTGTCCGCCGAGTTCGCGCTGTCCGTCATGGCGGACAACCCCGAGCTGCACACCACGTTCCTCTACGCTCCCGGCTTCGAAGACGGCATCGCCGACGCGGTCGCAGCTGCGGGAGTGCAGGAGCGTGCCACGGTCGAGGTCGGCGACACGGCGACCACCGCTCCCGAGGGAGAGTACGACGCGGTCTTCGCGAACCACGTGATCCACCGCTTCTCCGCCGAGGAGAATGCGCAGATCTTCCGCAACCTGCGGGCGGCTGCCGTCGACGGCGCGACCCTGACCGTGCTCGACTTCTTCCTGGACGAGGATGTGGAGCAGCGCGCGCTCGACGCCCTGCACGCGGGCGAGTACCTCGTGATCGACGGCACCGTCGTCTATCCCGAGACCGAGGTGCGCGGATGGCTCGCCGACGCCGGCTGGTCGGTGCGCGACAAGGTCGCGCTGCCCGGCAGCCCGCGGGTGCTCGTGGCGACTGCGGTGTGAGACTCGTCCCGGCGCCGGGTGACCGGCGCCGGGGCACACGACTGGTCCGAGGGGGATCAGAGGCGGGCGGCATGCGTGAACATGCCGCCCGCCGTTTTCGTGCATCGCTTTCGGGATCAGCCGCGCAAGAAGACCGTGCGCCCGTCCACGATCGTGCGGGCGACGCCAATCGTCGCGAGGTCGCGGCCGGGCGTCAGGGGGTCCTCATCGAGGACGGTGACGTCGGCGACCATGCCGATGGCCAGCGAGCCCTTCCATGTGGAGGCACCATCCTGTCGAGCAGGGTCGACGGTGACGGAGCGCAGCAGCCGGTTCCTGGTGCCCGCGTCGTCCGTGGCGCCCGCGGCGGTGAGCAGCGCGAGGGACGCGTCGAGACCCAGCCGCCAGTCCGGGCTCGCGACGGGGGAGTCGCTCGTGATCGTGGTCAGCGCGTCCGAGGTCAGCATCTCGGCGAGCGGCCATGCGGAGGCGAGTCTGGCTTCTCCCAGTTGCATCGCCGCCCAGGAGTGCGTGTGCGCCGCGATCAGCGGCTGCACCGCGAACCCCGCGCCGATGCGCCCCATCCTGGCGATCTGCTCGGTCGTGGCGAGATCGCCGTGCACGACGTAGTGCGGACCCGACGGCGTGGGGTGCTGTGCGTGCAGGCCCTCCAGCACGGACAGGAACTCGGCGATCGAACGGTCTCCCGTCGCGTGCACCGCGATCTGCAGCCCGCGGGCAGAGGCCAGTTCGAGCATGCGTCGGAAGGCGGTGCGGGCGTCGGGCTCGCCACGGGTGAGCAGTCCGCCGGTGGTGCCGTCGGCGTACGGTTCATCGACCCAGGCGGTCGCCATCGGGGGGATGCCGTCGGCGAAGATCTTCACGCCGGGGATCGCGAGCCATCGAGGGTCGGAGGGCGGTGCGGGGATGCGCACCCCGCGCTCGAAGTCGTCGAGCGTGCTCTCGCCGTCGATCGTGCCGAACAGTCTCAGCAGGGTCACGCGGGAGGTCTGGGCGCGCTCGCGATGCAGCTCGAGGTAGGTGTCGAGCATGTCGGAGCCGAAGCATCCGGTCTCGCCGTCGTCCTCGCCGGGGCCGATCCCCGGCTCGGTGTAGCTCGTGATGCCGAGCTCGGCGAGCAGTGCCCATGCGCGTCGCAGCGCCGACCGGCGTTCCCCCGACGTCGAGACGAGCCGTCCGGACGGCTGCTCCTCCGGCGGTGTGTCGGAGAAGAAGAGATGCGGCCACCGTGCCCCCAGCCATGCGGCGTGCAGGTGGGCGTCGTTGATGCCGGGGATCGCGGTGCGCCCGTCCAGCTCGATCACCGCGCGTGAATCCAGAGCCTCCGCCTCCGCACCCAGAGCGACGATCACCCCGTCGCGGACGGCGAGCGACTCCGTGATCGTGTCGGAAGGGTCGAGGGTGCGGATGCGGCCGCCGCGGATGATCAGGTCGGCATCGTCGCCGTGGAGTGACTGTGTCATTATTCCACCAGTGTAGACGCAAAACTGCTGCCGAGGAGAAGCTCATGGCGCGTTGTCGTCAGTGGCCGCCGCCGAACTCGATCATCGCCACTCCGACCGCGATCAGCGCGACGCCGATCGCCATCATGGCCGAGAAGTGATCCTTGAAGATCACCCGCCCGAGCACCGCGGTCAGCGCGACACCGGCGGCGGCCCAGATCCCGTAAGCGACGCCCACCGGCATCCCCATCGCGAGGATCGTGCCGAGCAGGGTGAAGGCGGCGAGATAGCCGACGACGATCACGGGGATCCAGCGGCGACGGCGCAGGCCCTCGGATGCGCGCAGGCTCAGCGTCGCCGTGACCTCGCTCGCGATCGCGAGGGCGAGGAACACCCAGGTCACGACGTCGCCTCCGTCGTATCGCGCGTATGGGATCCGAGTTCGACGAGCAGCACGCCGACCACGATCACGCCGACGCCGACGATCTGCACCGGTCCCAGCAGCTCGCCGAACAGCACCGTGCCGAGCGCGGCCGTGAGCACGACGCCGATCGCCGACCAGATGCCGTATGCGACGCCGACGGCCATGCCGCGGTCGAGCACGACCGACAGCAGCCAGAGCGACCCCGTGTAGCCGAGCACCACGACGACGAGCCAGAACGGATGCGTGAACCCCTCGGCGGCTCGGAGGGAGAGGGTCGCACTCACCTCGAGGGCGATCGCGAGCAGCAGGGGCGGCCATGCCGAGCGGCGGGGGCTGGGGGTCATCGCGAGCCTTTCGTGGAGCGTCCGAGGGGGAGAACGCGACGGGTGACCGGGGGATTCCCGCGAGAAGCCGGGCCTGCTCGACCCCGGTCCGCAGCCGTCGGATTCGGCACGTGTTCCTGCGACTTGTACGCTGGATGCATCCCCCGATCCACCCGGCAACTCGCGCGCCGGCGACCTCGGCGCGCTCACACATGCAAGGACGCAGATGAACGATTCCGCGGCACACCGCGACGACTGGACAGAGAGCGAAGAGCTGGCGGAGCGGATGATCCCGCTCATCGGGGCGCTCCGACGGGAGCACGACGTCGTCACGTCGCTCCACGGGCATCGTCTGCTCGGCCTGTCGGCGACGGGGCTGGTCGAGGTGCACGAGCGTGTCGCCCAGCTCGGTCACGAGCGTCTGCCGATCGAGGACAGCCTTGCGGTGCTGGAAGCGATCCATGCTCTCGCGCCCGGGGCATCCTCCCTCGACGTCGCCCGCCTGGTCGCCGGCCACGCGGAGAGCGGTCAGCCGTTGGAGGCCTATCTCGCAGATGTGCTCGCTCCGGCCATGGGAGCTGTCGCCGCTGAGGCCATCGACGTCGTGCTCTACGGGTTCGGGCGGATCGGCCGCCTCCTCGCTCGTATCCTCATCGCCCACACGGGAGGCGGGAGCGGGCTGCGTCTGCGTGCCATCGTCGTCCGCCGCGGTGCCGAGAACGATCTCGTCAAGCGCGCGTCACTGCTGCTGCGCGACTCCGTGCACGGCCGCTTCGCCGGTTCGGTCACGGTCGACGAAGATGCCGAGCAGATCATCGCGAACGGCACCCGCATCCAGGTGATCTACTCCGACGACCCGGCGACCATCGACTACAACGCGCACGGCATCCACGACGCGATCGTCGTGGACAACACCGGACGCTGGCGCGACGAGGCGGGGCTCTCCCAGCACCTGCAGTCGAAGGGCGTCGCCCGCGTGCTGCTCACGGCCCCCGGCAAGAGCCCGCTCAAGAACATCGTCCACGGCATCAACGACGACACCATCGCCGACTCCGACCGCATCATCTCGGCCGCGTCCTGCACGACCAACGCCATCACTCCGGTACTCGCGGCGATCGATGAGGCGTACGGCGTCGTCAAGGGGCACGTGGAGACCGTGCACTCGTTCACGAACGATCAGAACCTGATCGACAACTTCCACAAGGGCGACCGACGCGGACGTTCGGCCGTGCTCAACATGGTCATCACCGAGACGGGGGCGGCCAAGGCCGTGGCCAAGGCGCTCCCGCAGCTCGAGGGCAAGCTCACCGGCAGCTCGATCCGCGTCCCGACGCCCGACGTGTCGCTCGCGGTGCTGCACCTGACCATCGAGCGTCCCGCGACCAAGGACGAGGTCAACGACTACCTGCGCCGCGTCTCGCTGCACTCCAAGCTCCGTCAGCAGATCGACTACGTGGAGAGCCCCGACGTCGTCTCCACCGATTTCGTCGGCTCGCACCGTGCCGGCATCGTCGACGGCCTCGCCACCATCGCCGACGAGGACACCCTCATCCTGTACGTCTGGTACGACAACGAGTTCGGATACTCCTGCCAGGTCATCCGTGTGCTCGAGGTCATGGCGGGCTCGCACCCGATCGTGCTGCCGGAGCGCCGCGAGGTGACCCTGCAGGGCTGAGTCTCGCCGTTCGCCGGGTTTCGTCGTATCGTCGGGAGTACCCGGCATGATGAGGTCATGAAGACCGCGGCTCAGCGCACCGATCGTCTCCGTTCACAACGCCTCCGTTCGCATCGCCTGACCGCTCCGGCGCGCACCGTGACGGATGCGGCGCAGCACATGCTCGCCGTGCAGAGTCAGGACTTCACGGCCGGTCGGTGGGCGCTCGCCGTGCGTACCCGCGGTGAGCCGACACTGCGCGACGTCGACCGGGCCTTCGACCGCGGCGACATCGTGCGCGCGTGGACGATGCGCGGCACCCTGCACACCGTCCCGGCGCGAGACCTCGGTTGGATGCTCCAGGTCACCGCCGGGCGGCAGCGGCAGCAGGCAGCCACCCGTCACCGTGACCTCGGCATCGACGACGACATGGTCGCCGCTGCCGTTCGCGCCCTGACGCCGCGCCTGCGCGATGGCGGGTGCACGCGTGCGGAGGTGTTCGAGGTGCTGGAGGGGATCGGCATCGACCCCTCCGGTCAGCGCGGCATCCACCTGCTGTTCACCCTCACGATCGCCGGGCTGATCTGCCAGGGACCGGTCGTGGCCCGCGCCGGTGTCGCCCGCGAACAGCGCTTCGTCCTCGTGGAGGAGCACATCCGCGAGCACGCAGCACCCGACGATCCGCTCGCCGAGCTGTTCGTCCGCTACGTCGACGGCCATGGTCCTGCCGGGGTCGCCGACTTCGCGTGGTGGTCGGGCCTCACTCTGGGTCAGTCGCGTGAGGCGGCAGAGCGGGCGGCCTCCAGCGTCGAAGAGGTCGACGAAGGGCTCTTCGTCGCGTGCCGGCCTCCGCGTCGGGCGAGCGGCGCCGCATCGGTCCATGCGCTCGGCGCGTTCGACGAGTACTACATCTCCTACGCCGATCGCACGGCCGTATGCGACCCGGCGTATCTGGCGGCGATCGGGCCGGGGAAGAACGGCATGGTGCGTCCGACGATCGTCGAACAGGGCCGCGTCATCGGCTCCTGGTCGCATGCGAGCGCGACCAGGAGTGCACCGCCAGAGCTCTTCGAGGCGCCAGAGGATCCCGAGGTCGTGGCCGCAGCCCTCGCGCGGTTCGCCCGCTTCGCCGACGACTGAGACGCCTGCCCGAGCCCGACCCGCCCCTACTCGCTGGCGTGGCGCCTACTCGCTGGCGTGGCGGGCGAGGAAGCTGTAGACCTCGTTGTCGTCGACGCCCGGGAACGCGCCGCGGGGGAGAGGGGAGAACATGTGCGTGTGCACGCGCGCGCTCGGCCAGGCCCGTCCGCTCCACCGATCGCTCAGCTCGGCCGAGGGGCGACGGCAGCACGACTCGTCGGGGCACGTCGATACCGCGCGGTCGTTCGTCTCGCGTCCACGCCACCACCGTGCGTCGTCGAAGGGCACCCCGACCGTCACCGAGAACTCGCCGTCGGTCGACGACCCGGTCTGCGTCGAGCACCAGAAGGTGCCGGACGGGGTGTCGGTGTACTGGTGGTGCTCCACCGTGCGGTTCTGCTGCGTGAACGCGGCGCGGGCCTGGAACTTGCGACACACCCGCTGTCCCTCCACGGCACCGGTCACATCCATCGGCAGCGGCAGGTCGTCGTTCTCGTACACACGGGTGATCGCCCCGGTGGAGTCGACGCGCAGGAAGTGCAGCGCCATGCCGAGGTGCTGTGTCAACAGGTTCGTCATGCGCATGCCCGCCGCCTCGTGCGTGACGCCGAAGCCGTCACGGAAGTCCTCGACGGCGAGGTTGCGGTCCTTCTTCGCCTGTTGCAGGAACGCGACGGAAGCCGTCTCCGGCATCAGGCAGCATGCGGCGAAGTAGTTGATCTCCAGGCGCTGCTGCAGGAAGTCGGCGTAGTCGGTCGGCGGGGTGTGTCCGAGAAGTCGGTGTGCCATCGCCTGCAACGCCATCGAGCGCAGGCCGTGACCGCCGGGGATCGAGGCCGGCGGCAGGTAGATCCGCCCGTTCTCGAGGTCGGTGACCGACCGTGTCGAGTGCGGGAGGTCGTTGACATAGATCAGTGCGAACCCGAGCTTCTCGGCCATGATGCTCACGGTGCGGTGGGTGAGTGCACCCTGCACGTGTCCCGCAGCCTTGAGGTGCTTCTCGGCGAGCTTCTCGATCTCGGGGAGGTAGTTGTTCTGGGCGCGCATCCGCAGCCGCAGCTCGGTGTTGGCGCGGCGTGCTTCCTCCGGGGTCGCGATGGCCTCGCGCTCCCGCCTCTCCAACTCCCGGTGCAGGCCGAGAACGGATTCGATCGTCTCGTCGCTCATCCCCTTGGTGACGCGCACGGGGGCGACGCCGAGCTGCCGGAACACCGGGCTCTCCTGCGCGCGCTCCAGGGCGATCTCGAGCGCGGCACGCCGGTTCGGCGGCTCACCGGAGATGAGATCGGTCACCTCGGTCTTGGTCGCTTGCGCGATCGCCTGAAGGAGGGAGAGCTTGGGCTCGCGCTTGCCGTTCTCGATCAGGCTCAGCTGCGAGCCGGCGACGCCGACCAGCGCGCCGAGCTCATCGAGCGTGTAGCCGTTCTCCAGTCGGTGGTGACGGATGCGGTGGCCGAGGGTCGTGAGGTGGATGCCGGAGGACGCCATTCCTTGAGTCTAGCGAAAGAATTCCAGTTCTTATCGCTTGAAATGGCCGAAAGTCACGTTCGAACCGGAAGAAGATAGGTGCAACGCCCCACACTTCTAAGGAGCAGTCATGGCCATGGCCGAAGTCCTCACCCCTCGCACGTCTCCCGTCTCCCCGACGCGCACGTTCGGGGCGGCTCCGACGTATGACACTCCTGCCATGGCCGAGCTGGCCGCCTGGGTCGAGGAGATCCGGGCGCTCACCCAGCCCGACTCCGTGCACTGGGTCGACGGCTCGCGGGCCGAGAACGACTGGCTGCTGCGCGGACTGGTCGACGAGGGCAAGCTGATCAAGCTCAACCCCGAGTGGCGACCCGGCTCGTACCTCGCGCGCTCGCACCCCAGCGACGTCGCTCGCACCGAGGGGCGGACGTTCATCGCCTCCGAGCGCGAGGAGGACGCTGGCCCCACGAACAACTGGGCGGCTCCGGCCGAGATGCACGCCAAGATGGATGAGATCTTCGAGGGATCGATGCGTGGGCGCACCATGTACGTCGTCCCGTTCTCGATGGGACGCGTCGGCGGCCCGCTCTCGCACATCGGCGTGCAGATCACCGACAGCGCCTACGCGGTCGCCTCGATCGGCATCATGACCCGCGTCGGCGATGCCGTCACGCGTCAGATCGCCGAGGGTGCGCCGTGGGTCAAGACCGTGCACACGGTCGGTGCCCCGCTCGCGCCGGGTGCGCAGGACGTGGAGTGGCCCTGCAACGACGACAAGTACATCGTGCACTTCCCGGAGACGCTCGAGGTCTACTCGTACGGCTCGGGCTACGGCGGCAACGCGATCCTCGCCAAGAAGTGCTTCGCGCTGCGCATCGCCTCGGTGATCGCCCGCGACGAGGGCTGGCTCGCCGAGCACATGCTGCTCATCCGCGTGATCGACCCGCAGGGCAAGGCCTACCACGTGGCTGCGGCCTTCCCTTCGGCATGCGGCAAGACGAACCTCGCCATGCTGCGTCCGACCATCCCGGGCTGGCGCGTCGAGACCCTCGGCGACGACATCGCCTGGATCCGTCCGGGTGAAGACGGTCGCATGTGGGCCATCAACCCCGAGGCGGGCTTCTTCGGCGTCGCACCTGGCACCGGCGAATCGACCAACGTCACCGCGGTCGAGACGCTCTGGGGCAACACCATCTTCACCAACGTCGCGCTCCGCCCCGACGGCGACGTGTGGTGGGAGGGCCTGACCGACGAGGCGCCGGCGAACCTGATCGACTGGGAGGGCAACGACTGGACCCCCGAGTCGGGACGCCCTGCCGCGCACCCCAACTCCCGTTTCACGGTGTCGGCGGCCCAGTGCCCGCAGATCTCCGAGGACTGGGAGGAGGCCGTCCCGCTCGACGTCATCCTGTTCGGCGGACGCCGCGCGAGCAACGTGCCCCTCGTCGTCGAGGCAACCGACTGGACGCACGGCGTGTTCCTCGGCTCGAACATCTCGTCCGAGCGCACAGCTGCCGCTGAAGGCACGGTCGGGGAGCTCCGCCGCGACCCCTTCGCGATGCTGCCGTTCTGCGGCTACAACATGGCGGACTACTTCGGCCACTGGCTCAAGGTGGGCCGCGGTCTGCGCTTCGACCGCGCACCGCGCATCTTCCAGGTCAACTGGTTCCGCCGCGGCGACGATGGCCGGTTCCTGTGGCCGGGCTTCGGCGACAACTCGCGCGTCGTCGACTGGATCATCCGCCGCATCGCCGGTGACGTGCCCGCGGTCGACAGCCCGATCGGACGCCTGCCGCGCGTGGAAGACCTCAATCTCGACGGACTCGACATCCCCGCCGCCGACCTCGACGAGCTGTTCTCCGTCGACGCCGAGGCGTGGAAGACCGAGGCCGATCTGACCGAGGAGTTCTACGACACCTTCGGCGACAAGGTTCCGGCGGCGCTGCGCGCCGAGCTGGCCTCGCTGCGCTACCGCCTCGACAAGGCGTAGCTCCCCAGACCGGTGCCGGTTCGGGGGAGCCGGCACCCTCAGGGCCTCGTGCCCTGCAAACCCGCGAAGGCGGGACATCAGAGACGAACCCATGGCTGAGTGGTCTCCGACGTCCCGCCTTCGTGTTGCTCTGGCGCTGGTCGAGACCCACGCTCGTCGTCGAGACCCACGCTCCCAAGCGTGGGGGAGGATGGGTCTCGACGAGCACGATGGGTCTCGACGCCGCGGGGGCGGGGCGAGGGCGAGGGTGGGGCGCGGGTGCGGGGTGGGGGTGGGGGTGGGGATCAGGTCAGCAGCTGGTGCCGGGCGAGATCGCGGTACAGCGGTGTCGACTCCACGAGCTCGGCGTGCGTGCCCTGGCCGACCACGACGCCGTCCTGCAGGACCACGATCAGGTCGCTGTCGACGACCGTCGACAGGCGGTGGGCGATGACCACGAGCGTGCGGTCGGTGGAGACCGCATCGATGGCCTCGCGCATGCGCTGCTCGTTCACACCGTCGAGCGACGACGTCGATTCGTCGAGCAGCAGGATCGGGGCGTCGGTCAGCAGCGCGCGGGCGATCGCGAGTCGCTGACGCTCACCGCCGGAGAGCATCACGCCGTCCTCGCCGACGGGCGCCTCGATCCCGAGGGGGCTGCGCTCGAGCACGTCGCCGAGATTCACGGCGCGCAGCACGCGCTCGCAGTCGGCGTCGGTCGCCTCGGGAGAGGCGAGCCGCAGGTTCTCGGCGAGAGTGCCGGCCAGCGTCGGCGCGTCCTGCTCGACGTAGCCGAAGTGGGCGCGCAGCTCGTCGCGCGGATACGTGCGCGCGTCGTGGCCGTGCAGGCGGATCGAGCCGCCCGTCGGGTCGTAGAAGCGCTCGATGAGCGACAGGATCGTGCTCTTGCCGGCGCCGCTGGGGCCGACGAGGGCGACGCGGGAGCCGTGGGGCACGGCGAAGGACACGCCGCGGAGCACCTCGTGGTCCTGCACGGTGGCCGTCGCATCCTCTGCGGACTCCAGGTGTGCATCCGCGAGCAGGGTCCGGGCCTCCTCGGCTGCGGCCGCACGGGCTGCGACGACGTTCGCGGGGTAGTGGAAGCGCACGTCGCGGAACTCGATGGCCGGCGCGTCGGGGGTCGGCGTCTCGCGAGGCAGCGACGCGGCGATCTTCTCGTCGTCCTGCGACTCGGTCGGCAGATCGAGCACTTCCTGGATGCGACCGAGCGCACCGAGGGCCTGGTTCACCGAGGTGATGGCGCCGAACGTGGTGGCCAAGGGCATCACGAGCAGGAACAGGAACATGATGAACGAGATCAAGGAGGCGATCGTGATCGCTCCGGCCGCCACACGGAAGCCGCCGACGCCGAGGACCACCAGCAGCGAGAGCTGCAGGGCGATGCCGGAGACGGGCACGACCATGGAGGAGATCTTGGCGATGCGCACGCCGATCCCGTAGGCGTCTGATGCGAGGGCGGTGACGGCGGTGGTCTCGCGTTCGGTCGCCCCGGAGGCGCGGATGGTGCGGATCGAGCCGACGGCACGCTCCACGCCGGAGGCGAGCTCACCCACCTTCTCCTGCTGGGCGGTCGATGCGGTGCGGATGCGTCCGCTCAGCATCACGACGACCGCGACCGAGATGCCGATCACCACGACGATGAGCAGCAGCAGGATCGGGTCGATCACGAGCATCGCGATCAGTGCTCCGGCGAAGAGCACTGCGCTGCCGACGGCATCGGCGAGGCCCTGGGTGAGCACGGCGTACAGCAGCGTCGTGTCCGTGCCGACGCGTGAGACGAGGTCACCGGTGCGGCGGGCGTCGAACTCGGAGGTCGGCAGGTGCAGGATGCGGGCGATCAGCTTGCGACGGCTCGAATACACCACGGCGGTGCCGGTGCGCTGGAGCAGGTAGTGCTGGAAGCCGGAGATGATCGACGACACGATCACGAAGCCGACCAGGAGCCAGACGAGGATCCCGATCCCCGTATCGGACTGCACGGCTTCGATGACCTGACCCACGAGGAGCGGCTGCACGAGCGACGTCGCTGCGCCGATGACGCTGAGCACGGCGACCACGATGAGGGTGCGCTTGTGCTCGAAGAGGAAGGGGAGGAGCTGGCGGAACGTCGCGCGGGGGCCTTCGGGCTGTGCGCCACGTCCGCGACGGCGTGCTGTCGCCGAACCGGACATGCGGGACCTCTATCTGGAAGATGGTACTTCGACCGTACTTCGTTCGCGGTCGGATCCTATGGAGTGGCTGTAAGAGCTTCAGGAGCGGCCGAAACGGCGGTGGGCCGCCTGTTTGCTCACACCGAGAGCGCTGGCGATGGCCTGCCACGAGTAGCCGAGGTTGCGTGCGCGACGCACGTTCGCCTCCTCGGCGCGGGCGACCTCCTTCCGCACCTCGGCGAGGCGGTGCAGGGCGGCCAGCGGCTCGCTCCCGTCGTCCTGGGCGATTGCCGTCGGCAGTGTCATGATGAACCTCCTGCGTCAATATTCGTTGACGCGGGCCGGGAAGTCAATACATGTTGACGTGACAGTCTGGGGCGATGATTTCGAAGAAGTGGGTCCTGTTCGACATCGGTGGAGTTCTCGAGGTCGTCGACGACGACGCATGGCAGCAGGAGTGGTGGGATCGCTGGCAGGTGGCGAGCGGTCTCGACCGCGGTGTCTTCGATGCGCGCATCGCGGCCGCCCATCTTCCCGCGATCGACGTCACCACTGGGACGGAGTCGGATTTCTGGGACGCGGTGAGCACAGCGCTCGACCTCGATGCCGCGCAACGCAGCGCCATGCGCGCCGACTTCTGGGACGCGTACTGCGGCACCGCCAACGGGGAACTGATCGAGTACGCGCGAACCCTCTCGTCGCGCGCGGGAACCGCGATCCTCTCCAACTCGGCCGATGGCGCGCGAGAGGAGGAGGAACGCCGCTTCGGGTTCTCCGAGATCTTCGATCCGATCTGCTACAGCCACGAGCAGGGCGTCAACAAGCCGGAACGTGAGGCCTACCTGCGTGCGCTCCAGCGCATGGGGGCGAAGCCGGGAGACGTGCTGTTCATCGACGACCACCAGGTGTCGGTCCACGGAGCCGAAGCGGTCGGGATCCGCGCCGTGCGGCATGTCGACAACGCGACGACGATCGCCGCGATCGAGGGATTCCTCGCGGACTAGAGCTCGACGGCTGCGGCCACGCCGAGGTCGTCGTCGTAGTCGTGGTCCTTCGTCTCCGGCGAGAGGATCAGCGCGATGAAGGTCAGCACACCCATCGCCGACAGGTACAGACCGACCAGCCAAGGCGCGCCGCCGGCCACCTCCCACAGCTTCAGAGCGATGAGCGGGGCCACCGCCGCGCCGAGGATGGAGGAGACGTTGTAGGCGATGGCCGACCCCGTGTACCGGACGTTCGTCGGGAACAGCTCGGGCAACAGGGCTCCCATGGGCCCGAACGTGGCGCCCATCAGCATGAAGCCGAACACCAGGAACGCCTGCGTGAGCGCACCCGTGAACTTGGGGTCGATCGCCGGGAGCAGGAACGCGTTGAAGGTGAGGCCGAACACGATGATGGTTCCCGTGACCCACAGCAGCAGCTTGCGCCGGCCCACCGCATCGGCGATGGGACCCGAGAGCAGGGTGAAGACGCCGAAGAACACCACGCCGATGATCTGCATCAGCACGAAGTCGGTGTAGCCGAAGCCGAGTCCCGGATAGAACTGCGCTGCGAACTTGGTGGGATCGAACGAGGCGCCGGTCGCCTCGGCCGCCGCCTTCGCCGCAGCCGAGGCCGTCTCCAGCGACGCGGGCTTGGTGCCGTAGGCGAGGGTGAAGTTCGTCATCAGGTAGAACAGCACGTACGTCGCCAGCATGATGAACGTGCCGAGGATGAGCTGCTTCCAGTGGTGGCGGAACACGGTCGCGAGCGGGAGCTTGCGGATCACGCCCTTCGTCTCGGCCTTCTTGAAGGTGTCGGACTCGACGAGCTTGAGCCGCACCCACAGGCCGATGATGACCATCACGGCGGAGAACAGGAACGGGATGCGCCAGCCCCAGGCGAGGAACGCCTCGGACTTCAGTGCCGGGTTGTCGGCGTGCGGCAGCAGCCAGTTGATCGCGAGGAAGAGGAAGTTCGCGATGATGAACCCGAGCGGGGCTCCCAACTGCGGGAAGGTGCCGTACCAGGCGCGCTTGCCCTTCGGGGCGTTCTCGGTCGCGACCAGGGCCGCCCCTGACCACTCGCCGCCGAGCGCGAAGCCCTGCGCGAGGCGGAGGATCAGCAGCAGCAGTGCCGCCCACCAGCCGATGTCCTGGTAGGTCGGCAGCAGACCGATCACGAAGGTCGCGATGCCCATCGTCAGCAGAGAGGCCACGAGCGTGGCCTTGCGTCCGAACTTGTCGCCGAAGTGGCCGAACACCACAGCGCCGATCGGTCGGGCGACCATCGCGGCGCCGAAGACGGCGAACGAGGAGAGGAGCGATGTCGTGTCGTCGCCGGTCGGGAAGAACAGCACCGGGAACACGAGCACGGCCGCCGTCGCATACGCGTAGAAATCGTAGAACTCGATCGTGGTGCCGACCAGGCTCGCGGTGATGACGCGCGAGCGGGGATTCGCCGGCGCAGTGGCAGTGCTCATGTGTGTTCCTCCGATCGAGTCCCCGGTATACCAAGGGACTCGGGCGAGTTTACGCCTTCCTGAGTGTTTGCTGTACGCGCATGTCGCGTGTCATCCCGGAGAGCGCGTGCGGTGCGTAGAGTCGGGGAGGCGGAACGCGGGGAGGACACCATGGCGACGAGGATGCTGCTGCTCGCTGACACGCACGTCCCGAAGAGGGCGAAGCGGCTGCCGGAAGCCGTCCTGTGGGCGATTGACGAGGCGGACATCGTCGTGCATGCGGGCGACTGGGTGGACGAGACGACGCTGGACCTGCTCGCGTCCAAGGCACGCATGCTGCAGGGCGTGTTCGGCAACAACGATGGCGATGAGCTGCGCGCGCGGCTCCCCGAGATCGCCCGCTTCACCGTCGAAGCTGTCGACGTCGCCGTCGTGCACGAGACGGGGCCGTCGAGGCAGCGCGAGAGTCGCATGGACGAGGCCTTTCCCGACGTCGACCTGCTGGTCTTCGGGCACTCCCACATTCCGTGGGACACCGTGTCGCCGGCGGGCATGCGGCTGCTGAATCCCGGGTCGCCGACCGACCGTCGACGACAGCCCGCCCGCACGATGATGTGGGCCGAGATCGACGGTGCCGCGGTGAAGGCCACGCTGGTGACGCTGCCGTGAGCGATGTTCCCGTGTACCGCGCGCCGATGCGTTCGCGTGACGACCGGGTTCCCGCAGGAGCCGCGGTCGAACGTGCTCTCGTCCTCGGCGTGCGCGGGCTGGGTGGACGCCTCGATGCCGCCCCCGAGGGGCTGACGGACGCGCTCGTCGCGGTCGACCTCCGGCACGGCGAACGCCCGATGCTGCTCAGCTCTGGCCGCCGCTGACCACCGTGCAGCAGCACCCCGAGCGCGTGGGCGCACTCGCGGTGGACGCTTTGCTCGCGGAACTCGAGGGCGCCGGGTCGGCCGGTCTCGACCGACCGCAGACGCCGCTGGTGGGAACGGAGCTCATCGTGAGAGGGAGCACAGCGCCTCCCCGGAAGCGCTGAGCGCTCCGGGCGTCATGTCGACGTGTGTGGTCAGCGCCAGATGACGGCGAGTCCCGCGTTCAGGAGTGCCAGGATGCCGATCAGCCAGAACACGGCCGGCGGCACGGCGTCTCCGCGCTTCTGTCGCGCCGAACCGATGCCGAGGAGCGCGCCGATGATGACCAGCACGACCAGCTTGACGCCGATCTTCACGTAGTTGAGGTCGTAGTCGATGCCCCACGGCGCGGCGAGGGCGAGACCTGCGACACCGGCGATCGCGAGACCGTAGTCCATGATCTTCGTGATCTGGCGCTTACCGCCGAAGGCCTGCGCGGCCCAGGCGCCGAACAGCACGGCGAAGCCGATCAGGTGGATGAACACGACGATATGACGCAGGGTCTCCATGCCCTCACCGTACGAGCGTGGAGCCCTCCTGCGCTAGCAAGGGCAGGCTGACCTCAGCCGCGGAGCTCCCTCGTGACGAGAGCGGTGCGCAGGGCGGCATCGGCCGCCTCGGCGCCCTTGTCCTCCTTGGAGCCCGCCAGCCCCGCGCGGTCCAGTCCCTGCTGCTCGTCGTCGAGAGTCAGCACGCCGAAGCCGACGGGCTTGCCGGCATCCAGTGCGACCCGAGTGAGGCCGTCGGTGGTCGCCGCCGAGACGTACTCGAAGTGCGGGGTTCCGCCGCGGATGATCACGCCCAGCGCGACGACCGCGTCGGCTCCCCCGGCGAAAGCGGCCTGCGCGGCGATCGCGAGCTCGAAGGAGCCGGGCACGCGCACGAGCCGGTGCGTGGCGTCGGCGGCGTCGAGCACGCGCTCCGCCCCGGCGATCAGGCCGTTCGAGATCGTCTCGTGCCAGGTGCCGGCGATGATGACGACGTTCAGACCCCGCCCGTCGATGTTGCCGGTCTCGGGTGCTCCTGCGCCGCTCATTCGTCGTCCTTTCCGTGGGCGAGTGCCTCTGCGAGGTCTGCTTCGCCGATGATGTGACCCATCCGGTCACGCTTGGTCTCCAGGTACTGGTGGTTGTTCGGACCCACTCCGACGATCAGCGGCACCTGCTCGATCACGTCGAGGCCGAGTTCGCGCAATTGCGCGACCTTGTCGGTGTTGTTCGTCAGCAGACGCACCTTCGATACGCCGAGGTCCGAGAGGATGCCGGCCGCCGCGGCGTAGTCGCGCGCATCTGCGGGCAGGCCAAGAGCGAGATTGGCATCGACCGTGTCGAGGCCCTCCTCCTGCAGGCTGTAGGCGCGCAGCTTGTTGATCAGGCCGATCCCTCGCCCCTCGTGGCCGCGCATGTAGATGACGATCCCGCCCTCCTTCTCGATCGCGTCGAGTGCGGAGTCGAGCTGTGGGCCGCACTCGCACTTCAGCGACCCGAACGCCTCGCCGGTCAGGCACTCCGAGTGCACGCGTACCAGCGCGGTGTCGCCAGTCTCGCCGGAGACGACCGCGATGTGGTCGGTGCCGGTGATGCGGTCCTTGTACGCGAGGAAGCGGAACGTGCCGTGCGTGGTCGGGACGGTGGCGTCGGCGCGCAGGCTCACGCGGCGTCCGCGGTGCGCACTGGGCGTCGCGCCATCGGGGTCGATCTCGTTCAGGTGGGCGATCAGCTGCTCGATCGTGATCACGGGTACGCCGTCTCGCGCACCGAGCTCGATGAGTCCGGGCAGGCGCATCATGCTGCCGTCCTCCGCGACGACCTCCGCGATCGCTCCGACCGGGCGGAGCCCCGCCAGCTTCATGAGCTCGACGGCGGCCTCGGTGTGGCCGCTGCGCTCGCGCACGCCGCCGTCGACCGCCCGCAGAGGCAGTACGTGGCCCGGGCGGATGATGCTGGTCGACGTCGACTCCGGGTTCGACAGCACGTTCAGCGTGTGGGCGCGGTCATGGGCGCTGATGCCGGTGGTGACCCCCTGCGCGGCGTCGACGCTCACGGTGTAGGCGGTCGAGCGGGCGTCTTCGCTGGCGGCGACCATCGGCGGCAGGTTGAGGTGGTCGGCGAGGTCGGCGGGCATCGGGGCGCAGATGAAACCGGACGACCAGCGCACGGTCCACGCCACCCACTCCGGCGTCGCGAGCTCTGCCGAGAGGATGACATCGCCCTCGTTCTCGCGGTTCTCATCGTCGGCGACGAGGACGGGTCGCCCGGCGCGCAGGGCTTCCAGGGCTTCGTCGATCGTGGAAAGGCTCATCGCGAGCCTCCTTCCGGTGCAGCCCGGAACGCGAGGAGGCGTTCCACGTGGCGGGCGAGGATATCGGTCTCCAGGTTCACGCGGTCCCCCACGGCGCGGACGCCGAGGGTCGTCGCGGCGAGGGTCTCGGGGATCAGCGAGACCTCGAACCACGGAGAGGGGTCTGCAGGGGCGGTGACGGCGCTCACCGTCAGCGAGGTGCCGTCGACCGAGATGGAGCCCTTGTCGACGACGAGTGGGGCGAGATCGGCGGGCAGACTGATCCGGAGCACGCTCCACTGCGCGCCGGGCCGCACCTCGAGCACCTCGCCGACCCCGTCGACGTGGCCCTGCACGATGTGTCCGCCGAGTCGGGCGCCCACCGGCATGGCCTTCTCGATGTTCACGCGGGTGCCGATGGTCGCCGACCCGATCGCGGCCACATCGAGCGTCTGCTTCATCACGTCGGTGTCGAAGGTGTCCGCGGTCGAGCCGACCACGGTCAGGCACACGCCGGAGACGGCGATCGACTCGCCGTGCACGGCATCCGCAGCGGCGCGGGGCGCGCGCACGGTGAGTCGCCAGCCGTCGCCCGCGGGGGTGATCGCGGTGATCTCGCCCATCTCCTCGATGATTCCGGTGAACATCAGGCGGCTCCTTCGCTCTGGGGGTTCGTGGTTTGCGCAGGGTCCGCCGCGTCCGCGGGGTGTGCGACGGCGAGCAGGTCCTCGCCGAGAGGTACCCATTCGTCGACGACGAGGCGGCGCGCCTCGCCGATGGATCCGACGCCGATCTCCGTCAGGGCGAGCCGGCGTCCGCCCAGCAGCACGGGCGCGATGTAGGCGAGCACCCGGTCGGCCAGCCCCGCCGCGATGAAGGCGCTGGCGAGCGTCGGGCCGCCCTCCACGAACACGCTCTGCACGCCGCGGGCATGGAGGTCGGCCGCGACGGCATGCAGGTCGCGGGTGTCGAAGAACAGGGGCGTCTGCGGGTGGCGATGCACCGCTGCCGCGGCGGGTGTGGGCCGCGTTCCGATGATCACGGGGATCGGCTGATGCGGGTGCAGAGCTTCACCGTCGCGGGCCGTGAGAGCGGGGTCGTCGGAGAGCACCGTTCCCGTGCCGACGACGATCGCATCGGCCGCTGCCCGGCGACGGTGCACGTCGGTGCGGGCTGCGGATCCGGTGATCCACCGGCTCGACCCGTCATCGGCGGCGGCGCGGCCATCGAGGCTCTGCGCCCACTTGACGGTGATGTGCGGACGGCCGAGTCGCTGGGCGGTCAGCCATCCGGCGATGAGGGCGTGCGCGGCATCCGCCTGTTCGCCGGACTCGACCTCGACGCCGGCAGTGCGCAGACGTTCCGCGCCGCCCCCGGACACCGCGCCGGGATCGTCGAGAGCGTAGACCACCCGTGAGATGCCCGCCTCGATCAGGGCGACGGCGCAGGGGCCAGTGCGGCCCGTGTGGTTGCAGGGTTCGAGTGTGACCACGGCCGTCGCGCCTTCGGCTTCGCCGGGAGCGAGTTTCGAGAGAGCGTCGACCTCGGCGTGCGGAGTGCCGGCGCCGTGGTGCCAGCCCTCGGCGAGCACGGTGCCGTCGGGGGAGAGGATGACCGCGCCGACCTGCGGGTTCGCCCCGCGGGGCCCGCGTGCGGCGAGATGGAGAGCGCGGTCCATCGCGGTGCGCTCTGCCGCGTTCACTGCCATCCGTCGTCCTCCTCTGAGGCTCCGGATTCGGGCAGGGATGGCGGAACGGACGCACGTATGCGTCTCGTGCTGCCTCCCTTCCGGACTAGCGAGGTCTCCCTCGCATCACCGTCGGTCCCGGAATTCCACCGGATCGGCATCTCGATCTCTCGAGACGCTCGCGGACTGTCACCGCCGGTTCGGATTCCCACCGACCCCGGAGCACGTTGTTGATCTGAGTGTAGTCAACGCATCTGCGCAGATTTCATTCCAAGACATGCATCCGGGTGCGCCACGCGCTCGCCGTCACTTGAGAAGCCGGGACAGTCGCCGGTCGGCGAGCACCTTGCCGCCGGTCTGGCAGGTGGGGCAGTACTCGAGCGAACGGTCGGCGAAGAACACGCTGCGGACCGTGTCGCCGCACACCGGGCAGGCCTCCCCCCGGCGGGCGTGCACCTGCATCCCACGGCGCTTCGCATCCTTCAGGTCGGCCGGTGGCTTGCCGGAGGCTTCGGCGACCGCTTCGGTGAGCGTGTCGCGCATGGCATCGAAGAGGCGATCGATCTCGGCACCGTCGAGCGTGTCGGCGATCGCATACGGCGACATGCGAGCGGCATGCAGGATCTCGTCCGAGTACGCGTTGCCGATACCGGCGATGACCGCCTGGTCGCGCAACAGCCCCTTGATCTGCATGCGGCGGCCGTCGAGCAGGGCGGCGAACGTCTCGCGCGTGAACGCCTCGTCGAGCGGATCGGGTCCCAGCCTGGCGATGCCCGGCACCTCCTGCGGATCGCGGACGACATACACCGCGAGCGACTTCTTCGTGCCCGCCTCCGTGAGATCGAACCCGCTCCCGTCGTCGAGCGCGACGCGCAGGGCGATCGGCGACTTGCCCGGCTTGATGAGCGTCGTGGGGAGGGTCTCGTACCAGCGCAGCCAGCCGGCCTTCGCGAGGTGGAACACCAGGTGCAGTTCGTCGCCGCAGGAGAGCACGACGAACTTGCCGAGACGGGTGGACGCCGTGATCGTCTGCCCCTGAAGCGCATGGATCGGCGGATCGTACGTCTTCAGCGCGGCGATCGCCGAGACGGTGGCGCGCGTGATCGTGTGCCCCACGGCGCGCTCGCCGAGGAAGGTGGACAGCCCTTGGACTTCCGGCATCTCCGGCATGCGTTCATCCTGTCATCGGCCGCCGACACTGTCACGTCCCGGCTCGTGAGCGCGCCTCAGAGGATGGGCCAGTCCACGGGGGTGCGGTCGTCGCTCGGCAGCAGCCCGGCCAACCAGCCGTCGTCACGGCCGCGCGGGCCGGTGAGCGCCTGTCGCTGCAGACCTTCGTAGTGGAAGCCGAGGGCGCGCGCGGCACGGGCGGAGGGGATGTTCCCGACCACGGCCTGCCAGCGGATGCGGACGAGTCGGAGCCCGACGAACCCCCAGTCGACCACGGCCCTGCCTGCTTCCGCGAGATACCCCTTGCCCCTGGCGGCCTCCGTCACCCAGTAGCCGATCTCGGCGGTGGCGCCCGTGAAGTGCTCGGTCAGGTTGTGCAGCCCGATCATGCCGACGAGCTCGCCCTCCGCGAACATGCCCCAGACGGCCTCCGACTCCGTGTCCCATTGCTCCGCGACGAGGCGCACGAACTCCGCGGCGTCCTCGCGGGCATAGGGGCTCGGGACGGTCGTCCAGCGCGGGATCTCCGGGTCCTGACAGGCGTCTGTGATCGCATCGATGTCGTCCTCCGTCGGGGCGCGCAGGACGAGACGTTCAGTGGTGAGGACGACGGATCGCATCCCGACAGCCTACGAAGACCTGTGCCTCCGCGAACGCGGAGCGGCCGGAGTGTCCGCGGGCGCGACTAGTCTTGTCCGGTGACTGTTCCGGGGATTCTGCGCGCCTTGGAAGAGGCGTCTCTGTACCGCGATGCCCTCAGCTGGGCGCGCACCGACGCCGATCTCGGCCTGGTCGACGGGCTCGATGCGCCCGCGCTCGCCGGGCTGCTCGAGAAGCGCGCCGCGGCAGGGCACCCCGCCGCCCTGCTCGCCGTCGTCCCCACGGGCAGGAGGGCGGAGAGCCTCGCGCTCGCGATGCACGCCTACCTTCCGGAGGCCGATGTCCTGACCTTCCCGGCCTGGGAGACGTTGCCGCACGAGCGGCTCAGCCCGAGCCCCGACACGGTCGGCCAGCGGCTGCAGACCCTGCGCCGGATCGCCGAGTGGTCGGGCGATCACCCGCTCGTCGTCGTGGCATCCGTGCGCGCCGCGCTCCAGCCGATCGCGGGCAACCTGGGAGAGATCGCCCCGCTCGAACTCGCCGTCGGCAGCAGGGGGAACGAACTCGACCTCGCGGTGGAGCAGCTGGTCGAGCGCGCTTACTCGCGCGTCGACATGGTGTCCCGTCGCGGAGAGTTCGCGGTGCGCGGCGGCATCCTCGACGTCTTCCCTCCGACGTCGGAGCATCCGTATCGCGTCGAGTTCTTCGGCGACGAGATCGATCAGATCCGCGCGTTCTCGGTCGCCGATCAGCGCTCGTTGCCCGGCGACGTCACCGGTGTCGATCTGCCTCCCACCCGCGAGCTGCTGCTCACCGCCGAGGTCCGAGATCGTGCCCGTGCCCTGGTCGGAGGCTTCCCCGCGATCTCGGGAATGCTCGAGAAGATGGCCGAGGGCATCCCGGTCGAGGGCATGGAGTCGTTGCTCCCCGCCGTCGCAGGGCCGCTGAAGTCGCTGGCCGAGTACCTGCCCGTCGGCAGCGCCACGGCGATCATCGACCCGGAGCGTTCGAGTGCGCGTGCCATCACCCTCGGCGACACGAATCGTGAGTTCCTCGATGCCGCGTGGAGCGCCGCGACCTCGGGGGCGTCGGCTCCCATCGACCTCGGTGCCGGCGACTTCCTGACGATCGCCGAGCTGCGCGAGGTCGTGCGGGATCGGGACGGCGTGTGGTGGCGGCTCAGCCCGTTCGGAGCCGGGCTCGGCGAGGGCGACGCGGACGCCACGAACCTCGGCGCCGCCGTCATCCCGTCCTTCCACGGCAACGTCGACGGCGCGATCTCCTTCGTCGAGGCGAAGCTGACCGACGGGTGGCGCGTCGTCGTGATCGCGGCGGGTGGCGGTCTGGTCGACCGCGCACGCGACGTGCTCGCCGACCGCGGCCTGGCCGCCCGAGTGGTCGAGACGCTCGGCGATGCACCGGAGGGCGGCGTCGCGACGCTGGTCACCGGGTCCGTGGAAGCCGGCTTCCAGGTGGCGGAGGCGAAGCTCGCGGTCCTCACCGACAACGAGTTCTACGGCCGCACGATCGGCGGCGACCAGCGCGTGGTCAAGAAGCTCGCATCGCGCCGCAAGAACGTGGTCGACCCGCTGCAGCTCAAGCAGGGCGACTTCGTGGTGCACGCCACCCACGGCATCGGCCGCTTCGTCGAGATGACCAAGCGCGAGGTGTCCACCGGTGGACGCAACGCCACGAAGTCCATCCGCGACTACCTCGTGCTCGAGTACGCGCCCTCCAAGCGCGGGTACCCCGGCGACAAGCTGTTCGTTCCGACGGATCAGCTCGACCTGCTCTCGAAGTACGTCGGTGGCGAGGCCCCCACGCTCTCGAAGATGGGCGGCAGCGACTGGTCGCAGGCCAAGGGCAAAGCACGCAAGGCCGTCCGCGACATCGCCGTCGAGCTCGTGAAGCTCTACTCCGCCCGGATGAGCGCGAAGGGCCACGCGTTCGGCCCCGACACCCCGTGGCAGCGCGAACTCGAAGAAGCCTTCCCGTTCGCCGAGACCCAGGACCAGTTGCAGACCATCGACGAGATCAAGGCCGACATGGAGCGGCCGATCCCGATGGACCGTCTGCTCTCGGGCGATGTGGGCTTCGGCAAGACCGAGGTCGCCGTCCGTGCCGCGTTCAAGGCGATCCAGGACGGCAAGCAGGTCGCCATGCTCGTGCCGACGACGCTGCTCGTGAAGCAGCACCTCGAGACGTTCACGGAGCGCTTCGCGGGCTTCCCGGTGAAGGTGCGGCCGCTGTCGCGCTTCCAGACCGACAAGGAGGCGCGCCTCACCCTGCAGGGCCTGCTGGAGGGCTCGGTCGACATGGTGATCGGCACCCACCGCATCCTCACCGATCAGGTGATCTTCAAGGACCTGGGCCTGATGATCATCGACGAGGAGCAGCGCTTCGGCGTCGAGCACAAGGACGCGCTCAAGAAGATGAAGACGAACGTCGACATCCTCGCTATGAGCGCGACCCCGATTCCGCGCACGCTGGAGATGGCGGTCACCGGCATCCGCGAGATGTCGACCCTGGCGACGCCACCGGAGGACCGGCATCCGATCCTCTCGTTCGTCGGTCCCCGCAGCGACAAGCAGATGGCGGCGGCGATCCGACGCGAGATCCTGCGCGAAGGCCAGGTGTTCTTCGTGCACAACCGGGTGCAGTCGATCCAGCGGGTCGCGAGCGAGCTCGCCGAGCTGGTGCCGGAGGCCAGGATCGCGGTCGCACACGGTCAGATGGCCGAACACCAGCTCGAACAGGTCGTCGACGACTTCTGGGAGCGCAAGTTCGACGTGCTCGTGTCGACGACCATCATCGAGACCGGACTCGACATCGCGAACGCGAACACGATCATCATCGACCGCGCCGACAAGTACGGACTCAGCCAGCTGCACCAGCTGCGCGGCCGCGTCGGTCGTGGGCGAGAACGCGCCTACGCCTATTTCCTGTACGACGAGATGAAGCCGCTGAGCGAGACTGCCGCCGACCGTCTGCAGACGATCGCGGTCAACAACGAACTCGGCTCGGGGATGCAGGTCGCGCTCAAGGACCTCGAGCTGCGTGGTGCGGGCAACATGCTCGGTGCCGAGCAGGCCGGTCATATCGCCGGCGTGGGCTTCGACCTCTACCTGCGCATGATCGGCGAGGCCGTGGCGACCTTCCGCGGCGACGAGGTCGAGACCGGGCAGGAGCTGCGGCTCGAGCTGCCCCTCGACGCGCGCATCCCCGAGTACTACATCGACAGTGAGCGGCTGCGCCTCGAGGCGTACCAGAAGCTCTCCGCCGCATCCGCTGCGACCGCGAAGGACGATGCCATCGACCTCGTCGTCGAAGAGCTCGTCGACCGCTATGGCACTCCGCCGGAAGAGGTCGAAGGGCTGCTGGCCGTCTCGCGCCTTCGTCGTCGTGCGGCACGGGCGGGGCTGACGGACGTCGTGGTGATGGGGTCGAACCTGCGCATCGCGCCCGCGCGGCTCGAGGACTCGATCAAGGTGCGGCTGCAGCGTCTGTACCCGAAGGCGAAGCTCGTCTCCGGGGGAGAGGCTCTGGTCGTGCCGATGCCCATGGTCCCTGCTGCAGTCGGCGTGGGGCTCGAACCCCTCCCCGATGCGCAACTGCTCGAGTGGGTCGGACAGCTGTTCACGGCGATCTTCCCCGAACCGGTCAAGGCCGAGTAGCGCGGGGCCCCGGGCCGCAGTACTAGTCTGGCCGCATGTTGTACGAGCACCTCGGGGCTCGCCCCCGCATCCATGACACCGCCGTCATCGCCCCCACCGCCGTCGTCTCCGGAGACGTGGAGATCGGGCCGGGCTGCCAGGTGCTGCACGGCGCCGTGATCACCGCCGAGGGAGGCGCGATCACCCTCGGTGAGCACGTCATCGTCATGGAGAACGCGCTCATCCGGGCGACTGCGGCGAACGCGGTGCACATCGGATCGCACACCCTGATCGGCACGCTGTCGAGCATCGCCGGTGCGACCGTGGGGGAGGAGACGTTCCTCGCCTCGGGGTCGCGGGTGTTCAACGGCTCTCTGATCGGATCGCGCTGCGAGGTGCGCGTCAACGCGATCGTGCTCCGCCGCGCGGTGCTGCCTGAGGGCACCGTCGTGCCGATCGGCTGGGTGGCCGTCGGCGACCCCGTGCAGCTGTTCTCGCCCGACCGGGAGGAGGAGATCGCGGCGGCGCAGCCCGACCTCGACTTCCCCGGGCACGTCTTCGGGGTCGACCGGGACACCCCCGACCTGATGGTGCAGCTGACGGAGCGCTACGGCAGCTCGCTGGCACGGCATGCGCAGGATGTGAGCCTCGACGCGCACCGCGGGCAGTCCCACGCATGACGGGCGACGTGGGCCTGGTCCGCCCCGCCGTCAGCACGGCCGACGCCACGCGTATCGCCCTCGACTGCTGGGGGATCGCGGCGACCGCGGAGGAGCTGGGCAGCAACCAGGATCGGAACTTCCTGCTCACCACGCAGGATGGGGCGAAGAGCGTGCTCAGGATCGACAACCCGGTGTTCGGCGATGACGAGCGCGAGGCGCAGCACGTCGCACTCGATGCCTACCGTGACGCAGGCGTCGAGGTCCCGGCGGTCCTCCCGGGGCTCGACGGCGCGCTCACCCAGCGCTGGAACGGCTTCGCCGCGCGGCGCAGCGAGTGCGCGCCGGGCGAGCCGATGGTGGATGCCGGATACCTCGCACCCGTCGTGCTCGCGGAGTTCGGGGCGCTGGCCGGCGCATCCGTGAACGCGCTGTCGGCGCTGGATCATCCCGGCCTCGACCGTCGGCAGATGTGGGACATGCGCGTCGCGTACGAGCAGATCGATGCGCTCGCGCCGTCGATCGCCGATGCCGCGCTCCGGGGACGGGTGCTGCGCGCCGCGGCCAAGGCGCATGCCGCCGTCGAGCCTCTCGCCGACCGGCTCCCCGTGCAGGCGATCCACGGCGACCTCACGGACGACAACGTGATGGGGGAGCGCGGCGACGACGCACGGCTGCACCCGCGCACGGTGCTCGATCTCGGCGACCTCGGGCTCGGCTGGCGCGTCGCCGAGCTGGCGGTGTGCGCGGCATCGATGCTGCACCACGAGCCCGAGCGGCCGTTGCGGGTGCTCGAGACGGTCGCCGCGTTCCATCGCCATGCGCCGCTGAGCGACACGGAGGCGAGAGCGGTCTGGCCGCTCGTGGTGCTGCGTGCTGCCCTGCTGGTCGCGAGCGGGTGGCGTCAGCTGGAGATCGACGGGGACAACGACTACGCGCGTGAGAGGGTCGCGGGCGAGCAGGCGATCTTCGACGCCGCGACACTGCTGCCGCTCGTCGAGATGACAGAGCACGTGCTCGCCGCGGTCGGCGTCGATGAGGGCCCCGGCTTCGATGCGGCGGATGTGGTGACCGATCCTGACGCCGCTCCGCTGGCCGCGCTCCTGCCGGATCTCACCGGTCGCGTCGCCGTGATCGATCCGGGCGTCGAGTCGGCGGACCTCGACGGCGGACGCTGGCTCGAGGAGACGTCGGAGCGGGAACTGGTCGCCGAGGCGATCGAGCTCGGGGTCGCCGTAGCGGTGCTGCCGTACGGGGTGTTCCGACTCACCCGGGCGCGCATCGACGAGGCCGAGTCGGGGGAGACGTGGGCGACGGCGTGTGAATTGCATCTCCCTCCGGGCCCTCGCGTGAGGGTGGCGGCTCCGGCGAGCGGGCGGGTGACGCAACGGGGCGGGGTGGCCCGTCTCGTCCTCGATCTCGACGGTGTTGGCGACGACGGTGATGGAGACGACGGTGCTGGCGACGGTGATGGAGACGACGGTGCTGGCGACGGTGCAGGCGACGACGGTGCTGGCGACGGTCACGACTGGGTGCTGCAGATCTCGGGGCTCGACGCGGAGGAGCGGCGCGAGCGCCCCGTGGACGTCGGCGAGACCGTGGGCTGGATCGCTGCCGCATTCGAGCCGCGGCGCCTGACCGTCGGCATCCACCGCGATGATGCTCCGGAGCATCAGGCGGACGGTGCGCCACTCGTCGCGCCCGAGCGCGTCCCGGCGTGGAGCCGTCTTACCGCCGACCCCGCACCGCTGCTCGGGCTGCCGTCGTTCGTGCAGCGCGACGACGCGGCCGCAGAACTGCGGCGACGTGAGCGGATCTTCGCCTCCGCGCAGGAGCGCTACTACGAGCGTCCTCCGCAGATCGAACGCGGATGGCGGCACCACCTGATCGACACCACAGGGCGCACCTACATCGACATGGTGAACAACGTCGCCGGCCTCGGGCACGCGCATCCGAAGGTCGCGGAGGCGGCAGGCCGCCAGCTACGCACCCTGGCCACGAATTCCCGCTTCCTGTTCCGCGACCTCGCGGAGTACAGCGAACGGCTGCTCGCCCTGATGCCGGAAGGAAGCGGGCTCGACACCGTGCTGCTGGTCAACAGCGGCTCCGAGGCGGTCGATCTGGCGATCCGTCTGGCCCAGGCCGCGACCGGACGACGCACGGTCGTCGCACTGCGCGAGGCATATCACGGCTGGACCGCGGCGAGCGATGCGGTCACCACCAGCGCGTACGACAACCCCTCCGCGCTCGAGACGCGTCCCGACTGGGTGCACGTCGCGGATGTGCCCAACCGCTTCCGCGGCACGTATCGAGGGGCGGATGTCGCCGCCGACTACCTCGCCGACTTCGCGAGCGATCTCGACCGGCTGCAGGACGAGGGGCGGGAGGTCGCAGCGTTCCTCTGCGAGTCGATCCTCGGCAACGCGGGCGGAGTGGTGCTCCCCGAGGGCTACCTGGATGGTGCCTATGCGCAGATCAGGGCGGCGGGCGGGCTGTGCATCGCCGACGAGGTGCAGGTCGGCTTCGGGCGGATGGGGTCCGCCTTCTGGGGGTTCGAGCTCGCAGGCGTCGTGCCGGACATCGTCACGATCGCGAAGCCCATGGGCAACGGTTACCCGATCGGTGGTGTGATCACGTCGAAGCGCATCGCCGACGCGCTGTCGACGCAGGGGCAGTTCTTCTCATCGGCCGGAGGCAGCTCGCTCAGCTGTCGTGTCGGACTCGCGGTGCTCGACGCCATGGTCGAGGACGACCTGCAGCGCAACGCCGCCGTGATCGGCGCCCGCCTCGCCGAGGGGCTTCGCGGCCTCGTCGATCGGCATCCGCTGGTGGCCGTCGTGCATGGGGAGGGCCTGTATCTCGGCGTCGAACTCGTGCGTGACCGCGACACGATGGAGCCGGCGGCCGCCGAGGCCGCGGCGATCTGCGAACGGATGCGGGAGCTCGGTGTGATCGTGCTGACCACCTCCGAGAGATCCAACGTCCTGAAGATCAAGCCGCCGCTGTGCCTCACAGCCGAGAGCGCCGACCATGTCGTCGCGATGCTGGATCGGGTGCTCGCCGAAGGATGGTGACCGCGGCGCGGATCTTCGAATCCCGCGGTACGTCCGATTGTTAAAAGCGCATTTCGAACCGAATTCGCCGTAGCGCAGATGATTCCCTCCGGTCCATACTGTTGCTCAGCGTCGGACGACCCGAAGTCCGACCCATGCGCTGTCCCCCGAGGAGTACCCATGGCCACGAAGACGAAGCCGCTCGCGCAAGGCGGAGGAACGCTGAAGAGAAACCTCGGGCTGTGGGCGATCGTCGGCCTCGGTCTCGGGTACATGACGCCGACCGTCGTGTTCGACACCTTCGGCATGGTCGCCCGAGACACCGACAACGTCGTACCGGCGGCCTACCTCGTGGCCCTGGTCGTGATGGTCTTCACCGCGATCAGCTACGGCAAGATCTCCAGTGCGATCCCGAGCGCCGGGTCTGCATACACCTACGTGCGCGAGTCGATCCACCCGAACCTCGGGTTCATGGTCGGCTGGACGTCGCTCATCGACTACGTGCTGCTGCCGATGGTGAACTGCCTCATCATCCGCAGCTACCTCGAGGCGCTGTTCCCCGAGATCCCCGGGTGGATCTGGGTGGTGCTCTACTGCATCCTCGTCACGAGCATCATCTACCTGACGATGCGCGGCACCTCGAACATGAACATGATCCTGCTGGTGTTCTCGATCGTCGTGATGGCCGTGTTCGTCGTGATGGTCATCGCACAGCTGATGCGCGGCGACGGTGCGGGCACGGTCGCCTCGCTGACGCCGATCTTCCACGACGGCGCCACCATGGGGGCGGTGCTGATGGGCGCCACGATCGTGTGCTTCTCGTTCATCGGCTTCGATGCCGTCACCATGTACGCGGAGGAGGCGAAGGATCCGAAGATCATGCCGAAGGCGATTCTCCTCACCGTGCTGCTGGGTGGGGCGATCTTCCTGATCTCGGGCTACCTCACGCAGCTGCGTTTCCCCGACTGGAACGAGTTCGCCCCCGGCGGCGACATGCAGTTCGTCGAGGACTCGACGCTGCCGATCATCGGCAACCTGGTCGGCGGCCCCGTGCTCATGGCCGTGCTGACCGCGGCCGGTTTCTGCGCGACCCTGGCCTCCGGTCTCGCCTCGCACGCCTCGGTGTCTCGCATGCTGCTGGTGATGGGGCGCAACAACGTGCTGCCGCAGCGGGCGTTCGGCTACATCAACCCCCGCACCCACACCCCGACGTTCAACATCGTGCTGGTGGGCGCCATCTCGCTGCTCGCGATCCCCTTCACGCTCGAGCTGATCGCGGCGTGGATCAACTTCGGCGCGCTGATCGCCTTCACGTTCGTCAACATCTCGGTGATCGCGTGGTTCGCGATCCGCAAGGGCCGCCGCAAGACCCCGGGCGACATCTTCAGTTTCATCGTGATGCCGGGGATCGGCATGGTGCTCACCGGCCTGTTGTGGGCGAACCTGCACGAGGACGCGCTGCGCGGCGGTCTGGTGTGGACCGCGATCGGGGTGGTCTACCTCGCGATCATCACCAAGGGCTTCCGCAAGAAGGTCGTCGCGTTCGACGAGAACCAGGCGGTGACCGGGTACAACAAGGTGGTCAAGGTGCCGGTCGACGAGAGTTGACCCGCTCCGGTCGCGATATGTCAGCTCAAAAGGTGGAAACAGCTGACATACCGCGACCGGAAGGTCAGATGACGCCCTGAGCGAGCATCGCGGCGGCGACGCGCTCGAAGCCGGCGATGTTGGCCCCGGCCACGTAGTCGCCGGGGACGCCGTGCCGCTCTGCGGCGTCGAAGGCGGCGCCATGGATGTCGCCCATGATCTCGCGGAGCTTGTTCTCGCTGTCGCCGAAGCTCCAGCGCTGACGGGAGGCGTTCTGGCTCATCTCGAGCGCCGAGGTCGCGACGCCACCGGCGTTCGCGGCCTTGCCGGGGGCGAACAGCACTCCGGCCTTCTGGAAGGCGTCGACGGCGTCGGGCACGCAGGGCATGTTCGCACCTTCCGACACCGCGCGCACGCCGTTGGCGATCAGGGCCTCTGCATCGGCCAGGGAGACCTCGTTCTGCGTGGCGGAGGGCACCGCGATGTCGACGGGCACCTCCCACACGCTGCCGCCTTCCACGAAGCGGGCGCTCGGGCGACGGTTGGCGTACTCGACGATGCGGGCGCGCTCGACCTCCTTGATCTGACGCAGCAGGTCGAGGTCGATGCCGGCGTCGTCGACGACGTAGCCGGACGAGTCGGACGCCGTGACCGCGGTCGCACCGAGCTGGGTGGCCTTCTGGATCGCGTAGATGGCCACGTTGCCGGAGCCCGAGATGCCGACGCGCTTGCCGTCGAGGGAGTCGCCGTGCACGGCGAGCATCTCCTGCG
Organism: Microbacterium sp. WHRI 7836; assembly: GCF_040223885.2. NCBI lineage: Bacteria > Bacillati > Actinomycetota > Actinomycetes > Micrococcales > Microbacteriaceae > Microbacterium > Microbacterium sp. WHRI 7836. The sequence continues at coordinate 2,531,667 of NZ_CP168171.1, read as the reverse complement.
CGAAGAACACCGCGCCGTAGCCGGTGGCCTCGGTGCGCACCTCGGCCCCGCCCCATCCGGTGCCCTTGCCCGTGAACATGCCCGACTCGTGGCGGTTGGTGACCTTGCGGTACTGGCCGAACAGGTAGCCGATCTCGCGGCCGCCGACGCCGATGTCGCCCGCGGGGACGTCGGTGTGCTCGCCGAGGTGCCGGTAGAGCTCGTTCATGAACGACTGGCAGAAGCGCATGACCTCGGCGTCGGAGCGGCCGTGCGGGTCGAAGTCGGACCCGCCCTTGCCGCCGCCGATGCCCTGACCGGTGAGAGCGTTCTTGAAGATCTGCTCGAAGCCCAGGAACTTGATGATCGACAGGTTCACCGAGGGGTGGAAGCGCAGCCCGCCCTTGTACGGGCCGAGCACGGAGGAGAACTGGATGCGGTACCCGCGGTTGACGTGCAGCTTCCCGGCGTCGTCGATCCACGGCACACGGAAGAGGATCTGACGCTCGGGCTCGACCAGGCGCTCGAGGATGCCGCCGTCGACGTATTCCGGGTGACGCTCCAGGACGGGTGCGATCGAGTGCAGCACCTCGTGGACGGCCTGGTGGAACTCCGGCTCGTGCGGGCTGCGGGAGAGCACCGTGTCGAAGACAGGCTGCACGGAGTCGGCGAGCGGATGGAAGTCGGCGGGAGACGTAGCGGTCACGCGGAAGGGCTTTCTGGTGGGGGATGGGGTGCGGGCGATCGTGTCGCGCGCGAAAGCAGAGCCGGGTGAGGCGGAGGTTTCACTCTAGCGTCGGCCACAGCCGCGTCAGCGCACCCGGCGGGAGGGCTCGGGTCACCCGGTGTTCTGCAGCCCGGCGGCGACCCCGCTGACCGAGAGCAGCAGCAGCCGCTGCTGCTCCGCGTCGGCTCCGGAGCCGGTCGGGCCGTGATCCGCCGAACGCAGGGCACGCAGCGCCCGGAGCTGGAGGAGCGAGAGGGCGTCGACGTAGGGGCTGCGCAGCTGCACGGCCCGCTGCAGCACGGGCTTGTTCTCGAGGAGTCCGGTGCCGCCGGTGAGACGGATCACCCAGCGCCGCGTGAGGGCGAGCTCGTCCAGCACGAGCTGGGCCAGGTCGTCGCGGTCGCCCAGGGCGAGGTACTGGCGGGCGATGCGCTCGTCGGTCTTGGCGAGGCTCATCGCGACGTTGTCGATCATGGTGCGCAGCAGCGGCCACTCCCGGTACGCCTCGACAAGAAGTTCCTCGTCGCCGACGGCTTGCAGGGCGGAGCCGAGTCCGAACCAGCCGGCGAGGTTGATGCGGGCCTGCGTCCAGGCGAACACCCACGGGATGGCGCGGAGGTCCTCGAGCGACTCGACCGACAACCCGCGTCGTGCCGGGCGCGAGCCGAGCGCGAGCAGACCGATCTCCTCCATCGGGGTCACGGTGGCGAACCACGATGCGAACCCCTCGGCCTTCACCAGCGAGAAGAAGCGCTCACGGGAGGCCGCGTCCATCGCCGAGGCGACTTCGGCGTAGCGCTCTGCCGCACGGCTGGTGCGCTCCTCCTCGGTGGGGGACGACGCCAGCAGGGTGGCCGCGGCGACCTGGTCGATGTGCCGCATCGCGATCGCGGGCTCGCCGTAGCGCGCGAAGATGACCTCGCCCTGCTCGGTGAGCTTGAACCGGCCGTCGACGGAGTGCGGCGGCTGCGCCAGGATCGCCGAGTTGGCAGGGCCGCCACCTCGTCCGAGTGCGCCGCCACGACCATGGAAGAGCGTCAGCTCGATGTCGTTGTCCTGCGCCCAGCGGGCGATCTTCTCCTGGGCTTCGTACAGCGCCAGGTTCGCGGCGACGGGGCCCACGTCCTTCGACGAGTCCGAGTAGCCGAGCATGACCTCGAGCCGGTTGCCGGTCGCGGCCATGCGCTCGCGGAACTCCGGGAAGGTCACGGCCTCGGCGAGGATGCCCGGGGCAGCCTGGAGGTCGGCGAAGGTCTCGAACAGCGGCACGACGTCGAGCACAGGCGCATCGTCGCCGAGCGCGTATCGGGCGAGACGGTGCACGTTGGCGAGATCGGAGGCTGCCTGGGTGAAGGAGACGACGTACCGCCCGGCCGCACGCAGACCCCGGTCGTGCTGGATGTCCGCGATCGCGCGGAAGACGTCGAGCACCTCTTCGGTCTGTGCGCTGACGGCTTCGCCCGCATCGAGCTCGGCAAGAGCCTTCGCGTGCACCTGGGAGTGCTGACGCACCTCGAGCTCGGTCAGGTGGAAGCCATAGGTCTCGACCTGCCAGATGAGGTGCTGCACCCCGCCGAACGCGTGGCGCTTCGCGCCGGCATCCGCGAGCGACGCCTGCACCGCCCGCAGGTCGGCGAGCAGTTCCTCGGGACGCGCGTAGGGCTGGCCGCCGTCTCCGCGGCGGGTGTCGGCGACGCGGCGCGCCAGCACGAGCAGCACGCGACGGTGCGGCTCATTGGGGGAGCGGGTGGCGAGCTCGGCCGCCAGGTCGGGCTCCGTCTGGGCGAAGCGCTCCCAGAGCGCCGTGACCTCGGCGCTCGGCGGCGTGTCGTCGGCGGCGAGAGTGAGGGTCCGGCCGATGCGCCCCAGCGCGCGCTCGAGGCCGCGGAGCACATGGTCCGCCGCGATCTGCGACGCCTCCCGCGTGACGGAGGCCGTGACGAACGGGTTGCCGTCGCGGTCACCGCCCACCCAGGAGCCGATGCGCACGAACGCGGGGACCACCGGAGCGCTCGCACCCGAATCGTCTCCGCGGAGGGCATCGTCGATGCGGCGGTAGACGTGCGGCACCGTGGTGAAGAGCGTCTCGTCGAACACACCCATCACGGTGCGCACCTCGTCGGTCGGAGTCGGCTTCTGCGACCGCAGCGGGGCCGTGCGCCAGAGCGTGTCGATCTCCTCCAGCATGCGCCGGCGCGCACGGTGCTCCTCCGCACCGCCTTCGCTCGCCGCATCGTGCTGTGTGAGCAGCTCGGACAGACGGCGGATGCTCGACGACACCGCGCGACGGCGCGCTTCGGTCGGGTGCGCGGTGAAGACCGGGTGGAAGCGGAGCCCCTCCAGCCGACGTCGCGCCTCGTCGTCGCCCACCTCGGTGCGCAGGCGCGCGTATGCGGTGGCGACGGTGTCCGCGGCGTCCTCGCGACCCGGCTGGCCGGCGCGCTCGCGCAGCACACGCACGCGCTGATGCTCCTCCGCGAGGTTCACGAGGTGGAAGTAGCAGGTGAAGGCGCGGGCGACCTCATCGGCACGGGCGACCGTGAACGACTCGGCGATGGCCGCGGCGCGCTCGAAGGCGTCCGAGGTCTCGTCCTCATAGGCCTGGATCGTGGCGAGGCGCAGACGTTCGACGTCGTCGAACAGGTCGTCGCCACCGGCCTCGCGCAGCACCTGACCGAGCAGCTGGCCCAGCATGCGGACGTCGGTGCGCATGGCATCGGGGATGCCCTGGCCCGCCTCGAATCGGCCGATCACGCGGATGGCCTCGGTGTTCGTGGGTTCGGAGAAGGAGTGTGCGGGGGTCACCCCTCGAGAGTATCCCGCGTGCGAGGGGTCGCCTGCACGCATGACGACGTACTCCGTCACCGCGCCGTCCGGGTGCGCGGCACGCGCGCGACCTACGATGGACGGGATGCGCATCTCAGCGAACCCCCTCCGCGGACAGCAGTTCCCCGCCGTCCTCCTCCTTCTCGCGGCCGGGCTCGGCCTGCTGCTCGCGAACCTCCCGACGCATGATGCGCTCGCCGCGTTCCTCGACGTCCACATCGCCGTGCCAGGCACCGCCCTCGACCTGTCGATCGCGCACTGGGTGTCCGACGGTCTCCTCGCCGTCTTCTTCCTGGTCGTGGCCATCGAGCTGCGCCACGAGCTCACCCACGGTGAACTCGATTCCCCGCGCAAGGCGGTGCAGCCTGCCATCGCGGCCACCGGAGGAGTGCTCGTCCCGATCGCGGTCTACCTGCTGATCGCCGGTGGGGACGGCGTCACGGCACCGGGCTGGCCCATCCCGACGGCGACCGACATCGCCTTCGCGCTCGGGGTGCTGGCGATGTTCGGCAAGGGACTCCCGTCCCGGGTGCGCGTCTTCCTGCTCGCCCTGGCGATCCTCGACGACATCATCGGGATCGTCTTCATCGCCGTGCTGTTCGCCGTCGATGTGCAGTGGCTGCTGTTCGGACTCGCGATCGTGGGCGTGGCCGTGTTCTGGGCGCTGAGCCGACTCCTGCATGCGAAGGGCCACCCCCTGATCGCCGTTGCCATGGTCCTGGTCGGCGTCGTCACCTGGGGTCTGGTCGCCTCCTCCGGCATCCACGCGACGATCGCAGGCGTGCTGCTCGGACTCGTGATGGCACCCGTCCCCGCCGAGCGCACGAGACACGCGCTCGAGCCGACGGTGAACGGGGCGATCCTGCCGCTGTTCGCCTTCGTCGCGGCGTTCGTCGTGATCCCCGCCGTCTCGATCACGCAGCTGTCCCCGGCATTCTGGGCGATCGTGGTCGCCCTGCCGGTGGGCAAGATCATCGGCATCTCGCTGTTCGGCTGGATCGCGATGCGCATCCGCCCGAAGGGATCGGACCCGGCGTTGCCGTTCGCCGACATCCTCTCGGCCGGCGCTCTCGGCGGCATCGGGTTCACGGTGTCCCTGTTGTTGGCGAACCTCGCTTTCGCGGAGGACGGCGGCATCAGGGATCAGGCGATCCTCGGTGTGCTGGTGGGCTCGCTGATCGCGCTGGTGCTCTCCGGCATCATCGTGTCGCTGCGTGCGCGCTGGTACCGTCGGCTCTCATCCGCATCGTCGTGATCGCGCGTCGTGATCGGGCGTCGTGATCGGGCGTCGTGATCGGTCGTCGTGAACCGGTCATCGGGAGAAGGAGGAACCGTGAGCATTGAATCCGAGGTCCGCTCGCCCGGGGAGGACCCGCTGCGCGAGGCTGCCGAGACCATGCGCGCGGTCAGGGAGCGCTGCGTGTGGTCGCAGCAGATCACGCATCGCGACCTCGTGCCCTATCTGATCGAGGAGTCGCACGAGGTGATCGATGCCGTCGAGGTCGGCTCTCGCGACGACCTGCGCGAGGAGCTGGGGGATCTGCTCTGGCAGGTGCTGTTCCACGCGGCGATCGCCGCGCAGGACCCGGACGATCCGTTCGACATCGACGACGTGGCGCAGACGCTCACGGAGAAGATGGTGCGTCGTCATCCGCATGTGTTCGCCGGGGAGGTGGCTGAGACTCCCGAGCAGGTGCTGGTGCACTGGAACGCCGCGAAGGCCGCGGAGAAGCGCACCCGACGCAGCGTGCTCGACGGAGTGCCGCGCGGGATGCCGGCGCTCGCGCTCGCGCAGAAGATCGCCGAGCGTGCCATCGGCGCAGGAGTGCCCGTCGAGCGGGTCGCCTCTGCCGCTGCCCCCGCCTCGGAGGAAGAGCTGGGGGACGCGCTCCTCGCGCTGGTGGCGACCGCCCACGAGCAGGGGTGGGACGCCGAGCGGGCCCTGCGCGAGCGGCTGCGTGCGCTGGAAGACGACGTGCGCGCCGCCGAAGCCGCGCGCTGATCCCGGCGCGACCCCATCCCGGCACGACCGAGTCGGCAGACCTGGGAAGATGGAACCGTGGCTACCGTGAACCCGCCGCGCGGCATGCGCGACATCCTCCCCGCCGACAAGGCCCGCCGTGAGCGTGTGCTCTCCGTCATCCGCGAGCGCTATCTCGCGCATGGATTCGACGAGATCGAGACGCCCGTCGTCGAGGAGTACGACCGTCTGCATGCCGGCATCGGTGGCGACAACGAGAAGCTCTCGTACAACATCCTCCGCCGTGGCCTGGATGCCGACGCGATCCGCGCCGCGGCCGACGACCCCGCAGCGCTCTCCGACCTCGGCCTCCGCTACGACCTGACGGTGCCGCTCGCGCGTTTCTACGCGAGCAACCGCGGTCAACTGCCGACCGTCTTCCGCTCGATCCAGATCGGACCGGTCTGGCGGGCGGAGCGCCCGCAGAAGGGCCGCTACCGTCAGTTCGTGCAGTGCGACATCGACATCATGGGGGACGACTCCGCACGCGCCGAGGCCGAGCTGATGGTCGCCTCGCTCGACGCGGTCGACGCCCTCGGCCTCGACGGGGCGACCGTGCGCATCAACGATCGCCGGGTGCTGGAGTGGATGCTCGACAGCTTCGGGTTCACCGCCGAGGAGCGTCCCGGCGTGCTCATCACGATCGACAAGCTCGACAAGATCGGTCCGGAGGGAGTGGCGACCGAGCTACGTGAGCGCAGCGCATCGACCGCAGCCGCCGACGCGTTCGACGCCTTCCTCCGCCGCCCGCAGACGCTGGAGTACAACCCCTTCGGCGAGCGGCAGATCCGCAAGGCGCTGCCCGACGGAGCTCCGGCCGACCTGATCGAGCACCTGGTCGGCATCGGCGAGGCCGTGGCTGCGGGACGGGGACAGTCCGACATCCCGCTCGTCTTCGACCCGTTCCTCGTGCGCGGCATGGGGTACTACACGGGCACGATCTTCGAACTCGCGCATCCGTCCGTCAGCTACTCCCTCGGCGGTGGCGGACGCTACGACGGCATGATCGGTCGGTTCCTCGGGCAGCAGGTGCCCGCGGTGGGCTTCTCGCTCGGCTTCGAGCGCCTCGTCGACCTGATCGCAGAGGAGTCGGACGTCACGACGAACGCGGTCGTGCTGATCCACGACGCCGACGTTCCGGTGCACGAGCTCGTCACGCACAAGGCCGCGCTCATCGCGGACGGCGCCAGGGTCCGACTCGAGCGCCGCACCAAGAACGTCAAGGCGCTGCTCGAGCGTTCGGCGGTCGACGGCTACACCTCGTTCGCGATCGTGTCCGCCGGTGCCGCAGACCTGGAGCTCAAGCCCCTGTCCTGAGCCTCCTGCGGCCGGCCTCCGGAACCTCCCGGGCCGATGCGCGTTCACGCCGCGTTCACGCCGACGGGGTGCAATCGTGGGGTGAGTCGCATCGGCACCGCGTTCGTCGTCCGCATCGCCCTGGCGGGTGCCGCTCTGGCCGTCGTGCTCGGTGTCGTCCGCGTCGTGCTGGTGCAGCAGGCCGCGCTCGCCCGACGGCGGATCGGGAAGCCGCTGGGGGAGGACTCCCTCGATGCGGATCGTGTCTGGCGCCGCTCCCTCGGCGGCGAGCCGCTGGAGCTGCTGGTGCTCGGCGACTCGATCGCGGCCGGGCTCGGTGCCGAGCGCCGTAAGGAGACTCTCGGCGCTCGACTCGCGAAGGCGACGGGGCGCCGGTTGCAGCGACCGGTGCGGTTGCGCACGGTGGCCGTCGTAGGGTCGGAGTCTCCCGATCTGCCGAGCCAGTTCGATGCGCTCCCCGAGGGGTACCTTCCGCACGTCGCCGTGATCGTCGTCGGCGGCAACGACGTGACGCACCGACTGCCTCCTGCGCTGTCGGCACAACATCTGCATGAGGTGATCCGCAGGCTGCGCGGCATGGATGCCGAGGTCGTCGTCGGCACGTGCCCCGACCTGGGCGCGCTCCGCGCCGTGCCGCAGCCGTTGCGGCGGATCGCCTCCGGTCTGTCGCGCCGCCTGGCCGAGATCCAGGCCGAGACGGCGCGGCGGGCGGGCGCGGAGCCGGTCGATCTGCGTCGAGCGGTGGGTCCGATGTTCTTCGACGAGCCCGAGGCGATGTTCAGCCTCGACCGCTTCCACCCGAGCGCCCTGGGCTACCGCCGTACGGCCGAGGCACTGCTTCCGGCGGTGTGCCGCGCGGCGGAGCGGTCGCTCAGCTCGCCTCGTCCGCAGGAGACCCGCTGAACGACGCCGCCCACTCCGCCACTCGACGACTGCTCTCCTCGTCCGAGATGTCCTCGACGCGCGTCATCACAGACCAGCGCACCCCGAACGGATCGCGGATGCTGGCGAAGCGATCACCGGAGACGAAGGGTGCGGGTGCTTCGCGCACGGTCGCTCCCGCGGCGACCGCCTTCTCGACGACCGCATCGACGTCCGCGACGTACAGCCCCATCGAGTAGCAGTCGTCGTCGCCACCGGGGGAGCGCACGAGGTGGTACTCGGGATTGGGCTCCCCGAGCTGGAGCAGGCCGAGGCCGAAGTCCAGGTCGGCGTGCGCGACCACGCCGCCGAACTCGGTCACGTCGACGACTCTGGCCCCGAAGACGTCGCGGTAGAACGCGATGGCCTGCTTCGCGTCGGGGATGGCGAGGAAGGGGGTGAGCGAGGTGGCGCTGTGCGGGCGCCCGTTCGTCGTGTACGTGCCGTTCGCGCCGGCCGTGGGGGTGTGCGTCGTGGTGTGGTCTGTGCTCATGACGCCACGGTAGAACGGGCGATGCGGCGGCGGCTTGAAGATCCGCGACAGCCTCGCCCTGTCGGCGTCGGGGCCTACGCTGGGCCGATGGTGAACCCGACCCGCGGGGTGCTCTACCCCGCTCGCCTTCCGCAGTTCCACCGGCTGCCACCGCCGCCGGCAGCCGCGGAGCTGGTGGAGTGGTTCTGGATCCCGGAGTGGGACATCGAGCCTGGGCGCTCGTCACGGCAGGAGATCGTGGCGTATCCGGCGCTGAACCTGGTCGTCGACGCGAACACCGTCACGCTCGCCGGAGCGACGACGCGGGCGTCGCACCGCGATCTGCGGGGGAGCGGCTGGGCCGTCGGGGCGCTGCTGCGTCCGGCAGCGGTCGCCGTGCTGATCGACGCTCCGGCGTCTCTCGTCGACGACGAGTGGGAACTCCACGACGGGAGCGGTACCGGCGCGCTGCGCGCTGCCGTCGTGTCGACGATGAGCTCGGGCGAGGGGCGACGCGAGCGGGCGGTCGAGGCCTTCTCTCAGTGGCTCGAGGATCGTGCGGGGCCGGTCGGCGAACCGGAACGCCGGGCCAACGCGTTCATGGACGTCCTGATGGGCGATGGCGCCGCGCTCACCCCCGAGGAGGCCGCCACGAGGTTGGCCGTCTCGGTGCGCACCCTGCAGCGGATGACCCACCGCCACGTGGGGCTCTCGCCCGCCGCGATGATCCGACGTCGGCGGCTGCAGGAGGCGGCGCAGCGAGTGCGAGAGAACCCGGAGACCGACCTGGCCTCGATCGCCGCCGAGCTCGGCTACGCGGATCACGCGCATCTCACGCGCGACTTCCAGGCGGTCCTCGGCATCGCACCGCGCATGTACCGCTCCCAGGCGCGGGGCTGACCGCGGCGCGTCGAGCTCAGGCGTGCGCGGGGCTCAGGCTCTTTCGAACCGCAGCCGCAGCAGCCGGTATCCGACCCCGAGGAGGACGACCCCCGTACCGATCAGTGAGGCCAGCACGGGAAGAGTGTTCATCAGCACCAGGCAGCCGAGCGCTCCGAGCACGTGCAGCACCCGTGGATACCGACGCGCGGACCCGCTCTGACGGAATGCGGCGGCGTTCGCGATCAGGTAGTACAGCAGCACGCCGAAGGAGGAGAAGCCGATGGCGCCGCGCAGGTCGGCGATGAGGACGATCGCGACCACGATGAGCGCGATGGCGATCTCCGCGCGCTGCGGGACCTGATGGCGCCGATCGATCTTCGCGAGGAATCGAGGGACGTCACCCTCGCGAGCCATGGCCAGGGCCGTACGACCGATCCCGGTGAGCAGAGCCAGCAGGGCACCGAGGGAAGCGGCGGCAGCAGCGATGCGGATCACGGGCGCCCAGGTAGATGCCCCGGCGGCCACCAGTACATCGACCAGAGGAGCGGTCGAATCGGTCGCACCGGCGCCGAGCACCAGGACGACGACGAGTCCCACCAGCGCGTACACGACGACCGTGCCGCCCAGCGCCAGCACGATGGCACGGGGGATCGTGCGTCCGGGATCGACGACCTCCTCACCCATGGTCGCGATCCGGGCGTATCCCGCGAATGCGAAGAACAGCAGGCCGGCCCCCTGGAGCACTCCGTAGGCCGTGGCATCGGGGAGGGGGGTCGGGTTCGCCGCCGGAGCGCCGGCGAACCCGAAGACCACGACGACCGCGAGGCCGAGCAGGGAGCACACCACGAGGATGCGGGTGACCAGGGCGGTGCGGGTCACGCCGAGGCAGTTCACGGCGGCGAGCAGCACGACAGCGGCGACCGCGACGGGCAGCTGCCAGCCGGCCGGTGCCGCGTAGGCGGCGAACGTCATGGCCATCGCCGCGCAGCTCGCGATCTTGCCGATCACGAAGCTCCATCCCGCGATGAAGCCCCACCAGGGGCCCATCTCCGCGCGGGCGTAGGCATAGGTGCCACCCGCGACCGGGTGGGCGGCGGCGAGCTGCGCTGATGAGGTGGCATTGGCGTATGCGACGACCGCGGCGATCGCGAGGGCGATGAGGACGCCGCTGCCAGCGACCCCGATCGCGGGAGCCCACACGGAGAAGACACCGGCGCCGATCATCGAGCCGAGACCGATGGCGACCGCGTCTCCGAGCGTCAGACGACGGGCGAGGGGCATCCCGTCATCGTGTCACGCGCCGGTGAACAACGGGTGAAGAGGCGTGCGAGCGTGACGGCACGACGGCCAGTGCGGGCAGCGTGAGGGTCGCCGGCGCCGTGCCGCCGACGCGGACGGTCTGATCGCTGGGGATGAGCCGCGAGTGGTCGCGCACCGGGTCCTCGGTTCCGGGGTTGCGCAGGTGCAGCGGGTGCGCGCCCGACGACACCTGCACGCGCAGGCGTGACCCCGCCGCGAACCGGTGGGCGAGAGGCGCGAGTTCGAGACGGATCCGGCCCGCCTCGTCTGTGTGCGTCTCGTCCGTGTGCACCTCTTCCGGCCGAAGGCGCCGGTACCCGTCGGTGAGCGCCCGCGAGACCCCTCGCGCGTCCACCTCGCACAGACGCACGAACAGATCGGCACGCGGGTTCGAGGACGCGAAGGACAGCGTGATCGTGGGCGTGCCGATGACGAGGAGGTCGTCGGGAAGCCGGTCGCCCGTGAAGACGAGCACATCCGCCCGGCGTTCGCGGGTGTGCTGGGGGCGGCGCCCGGCGGAGAACGGATTGAGGGTCCTGCCGCCCGCATCCGGGGTCGGGGCCGCCGGATCGTAGCGGTACGTGAGGTCGGCCGCGGGGCTGGCGACGCCCGTGCCGTCGAGGCGCCCGTCGCGGGTGAGCTCCAGCTCCACGGCCGTATACGGCGGGGGCCAGCTGTCCAGCTCCCGCCAGCCGCCGCCACCTGTCACGTCGATGCGCACCCCTTCGGTCTGCGCCGTTCCGGTGAACGAGCGCAGCACCTCGCGGACGCCGATGACGGTGATGTCGGGCGCCCCGTGCACCCAGTCGCCGACGATGAGGCGCACCGGACGACCCGCATCGCGCAGGGCCGCGTAGTCGTCGAGCTGGCCCACGAGGAACAGATCCTGCCAGCCGGCGACCAGCGTGACGGGCGGGATGGAGTCGACGTCCTGCGCGAAGTGCATCGGCTCCCACCAGGGGTCCCCCTGATCGCTGTGCTCGACCCAGTCGCGGTAGAACTGCGGATCGGCGCCTCGGGCCACGCGCACGGCATCCGCCGGCGGGACGGCGAGCGCGCCGCGACGGAATCCGCGCCGGGCACGCAGCAGCGCCCAGGCCTTCGACGGCAGCGCCCGCTCCTGGATGTCGAGGGCGTATGCCCACGTGAGCGGGGTGTCGATCGAGAATCCGCCGCCCGGGTAGAGGATGGCATCGTCGAAGCGCCGCGCGGAGATGGCGATGCCGAGCGCGTCGGGGCGGTCGTCGCCGTCGCAGTACGCCCACTGGGTCACCCCGAAGTAGCTCCCGCCCCACGAGTGCACGCGTCCGGTCGCCCACGGCTGCGCGCGCAGCCACCGCATCGTCGCCTGCCCGTCGGCGACCTCGTCGTGCAGCGGATCGAACGTCCCGCCGGAGCCGAAGGTGCCGCGACAGCTCTGCACGACCACATGGTGCCCTCGCTCGGCCAGGAAGAGCGCGACGCCGGCGATCCCGTCGCGGCCGTACGGCGTGCGGATCAGGATCGTGTCGCCTCCGGATCCTTCCGCGTGCCAGTGGTCGGTGAGGAGCGCGGCGCCGTCGTCCGAAGCCACCCGGATGCCGGTCGTCCGGACGACGTCCTGGTGCGTCTTCGCCGGCATATCGGCGACGCGGGCGAGCCGCCGGTACTCGCGCCGCGCGGCGCCGCCCAGGCGGGGAGCATCGGTCATCGCACGCCCTTCACTCGGGTGACCGCGAACGCGGCGATCACGGCCATCACGACCGCGCCGATGTAGAGGGCCGCGAAGTTCTCACCTGTGGGCGAGCCTATGCGGGTCGCGAAGAATCCGAAAACGGGGACGAGGATGCCCGGCAGCAGGTAGGCGAGAGCCACGATGCCGAGGTCCTTGCCGGCGTCCTCGACCGAGGGGAGGCACTCCGTCATCAGCGCGACGTCGGCGGCGATGTAGGCGCCCTGCCCCGCCCCGACGATCGCGATGCCGACGAGGAAGAAGGCGATGTCGCCGAAGGAGATCGCGAGGATGAGCCCTCCGGCGCTCGCGAGGGCGCCGATGATGACGCTCGGCTTGCGGCGACCCGTGCGATCGGAGATCACGCCGAACACGAACGCCATGACCAGGTTCATCAGCGTGAAGGCCGCTGTGGCCTGAGTCTGCACGGCGGCTATCTCGGTCGGGTCGTCGATGCCGAAGCGGCCGGAGATCGTGAGGTAGAGATAGCTCGTGACCGAGACGATCGACGCGGTCATGAAGAAGCGGCACACCCACGCCCACGCGAAGTCCGGGTAGCGACGCGGACTTAACCAGAAGGTGGCGAGCACCCCGCTCCAGTCGAGCGGCTCGGCGGGCAGCAGTCGCCGGATGTCCTTCAGCGTGAAGAACAGGGTGAGCGCGAGGACCACGGAGAGGCCGCCGGGGATCAGGAACATGCCGATCTGGCCCATGGGCGCGACGATGCCCGCGAGGGAGACTCCGCCGAGGATGCCGATGGCGGTGGCCGCTCCGGTGACGGCGGACATGATCGCGCGGATGCTGCGGCGGATCTGATCCGCGAACAGGGTGTGGACGGTCATCGACACGGCACCCCATCCGACGAGGACCAGGATCGTGCCGACGCCGAGCACGAGGAGGTTCGGTGCGGTCGCCTGGATCACGTAGCCGATCAGGGCGATCAGCGCGCCGGAGAGGATCCAGGGGCGGCGGATGCCGAGGCGGGACATCGAGCGGTCGCTGAGCCGACCGAAGATCGGCGTCGTGATGAGGATGGCGGCGCCGCCGAGGGTGAGGATGATGCTGAGGTTGCCCGTCGCCTGGTCAGGGTCCCATTCCTTGAGCAGCTGCGGGATCGCGACACCGGCGACGCCCTGGGCGATGCCGGAGCCGAACCACGCGAGCACGAAGGTGATCCAGAACAGGCGCGTCTGGCGCTGTCCGGGGATCGCGTCGGCGGTGAGCGGGGGAGCGGGATCTGCGGGGAAAACGGGATCGACGGCGTGGGTGGACATCTTCGTCTCCTGGTCTCGGTCGGGGTGGGAACTGCTCATGGCCGCGTGCCGGTGGTGGTCGCGGCTCCGTCCGGCGGTCGGGGCATCGGATGGGAGTCGGCGCGGTAGGCACCGGCGAGCTCTTCGACGAAGGCGTCGCGCCATTCGCGGGCTCCCTCCCAGCATCCGGTGAGCCCGGGAGACGCGTGGTCGTGCCCGAGTCCGATGTGCAGCACGACGGGGACGCCTGCTTCACGCAGGCTGTCGGCGTACGCGATGGCACCGTCGCGGAGCGGGTCGTACTCGGCGGCGAGGATGAGTGCGGGCGCGAGCCCGCGGTGATCCGGCGCATCCAGTGGTGAGGCCTCGGCGAGCGGCGCTCCCGCGCGATACAGCCCGGCGAGGTGCTCGATGCCCGTGCGCTCGGCGGGCCGAAGGCGGCGGTGCATCGAGTCGCCGAACAGCCGCAGTGCCGCGGGCAGCACTTCGAGCGCCTGGTGATGCAGCGGCTCTCCGGCGTCGCGCAGGCGCAGAGCGGTGGTCGCCGCGATCGTCGCCCCCGCGGAGTTGCCTCCGACACCGAGCCGGTCGGCATCGACGTCGAGTTCGGCGGCGCGCTCGCGGAGGTCGGCGAGAGCGGCCACGGCGTCGTCCACGGGGGCGGGGAACGGGTGCTCGGGAGCCAGGCGGTACTCGAGCGCGACGATCTGCACTCCTGACCGCAGCGCGCGATCCGCGCACAGGCGATCGTTGAGGATCTCGTCGATCGTGCCGCCCGTCCACCCGCCGCCGTGCAGCCACAGCATCGTCGGCATCGCCCCGATCGCCGACGTCGGGCGGAACCGACGGGCACGCAGCGGTCCCGCTCCGCCCGACACCACGAGATCGTCGATCTCCACCTCGGCGGGAACGGGAGCGGTGAACTCGACGGCGAGGCGGTCGCTCAACTCGCGCTGCGCCCGGCGACGGGCTGCCATCTCGCGAGACTCGAGGTCGGGGAGCGTCGCGGAGAGTTCGCCGATGCGCTGGATCCATTCGCGGATCTCGGGACCCAACGGCGGCTCGAGGTACTCGGGAGCGCTCATGCGGTCGCTCCTGGGTGGAGCGTGCGCAGCTCGGAGACGACGAGACGGTGTGCGACGTCTGCGGAGGGCACGAACCCGGTCGATCCCAGCGAGCCGTGGGTCTGTCCGATGAAGCGCATCGCCGTCACCGGCACGCCGGCCGCCGAGAGTGCGCGCGCATAGGCTTCCCCGTCACCACGCAGGGGGTCGAGCTCCGAGGTGAGGATCAGTGCCGGCGGCAGGCCTTCGTGAGAGGCGGCCCGCAGCGGGGAGGCGTACGGTCGGCGTGCCGCCGCGGCATCGTCTCCGACGTACTGACGCACGAGCGTCCGGCCGACCGCGCGCACGATGACGCCAGGCATGCGGGCATCGATGCCACTCATGTCGGCATGTCCCATGGTCAGATCGAGGGCGGGATTCTCCAGCAGCTGCAGCGCGATCGGATGCGCGGAGCGATCACGGTTCATGAGCGTCACGGCCGCGGCGAGGTCGCCTCCCGACGATGCTCCGCCGATGGCGATCCTCTCGGGCGACGCCCCCAGCTCCTCCGCGTGCGCGTGGGTCCATTCGAACGCCGACCAGCACTGCTCCGGCTGCGTGGGGAAGCGCTCCTCCGGCGCATGGGCGTAATCGGCGGCGACGATCACGATGCCGGCGTCGTGTGCTCTGACCCGGAAGCGCGCATCCCAGGAGACCCAGTCGATGCCCGCGATGGTGAACCCGCCGCCGTAGAAGTACACGAGCACGGGGAGCCCCGACCCTGGCGGTGTACGCTCCTCACCGGGCCAGTAGACCCGCACGCGCACGTCGGGGTGCCCGTCGACCGGGACGATGTGGTCCTCGGTGGCGGTCGGCAGCGGGGTGATACCCAGCGCGGCGCTCACGGCGTCGTCATTCTGAGCCGCGACCCGGCGGCGGCCCGCGGGGTCTGCGGGCTCCGGGGCGAGCAGCGGTGCGACGCGTTCCTCCCACGCCGCCACCGCGCTGTCGAGCGCGGGGCGTCGGAACCGGGACCGTGCTGTCGGCATCGGGCATCTCCTTCGATGGGTTCGCGTCTCGGCGGGGTTCCCGCAAGACGAGTTCCGACCTAGTCTGGGCAATCGAAGAACTTCGATGAAGAGAGAACACGGGCGATGCGCGCACGGCCAGGCAGGGTCACCATCTACGACGTCGCGGAGCGCGCCGGGGTGAGCATCTCCACCGTCTCGCTGGCGGTGAGCGCCCCCCACCGGGTACGACCGGAGACCCGCGAACGCATCGTCGCGGCGGCCACGACCCTCGGTTATCGGATGACGCAGGGCCGCCGGGTCGGTGCCGCCCGCATCGCGGTGGCCGCGCCGTTCACGACCTACCCGTCGTATCTGCGCCGCCTCTCCGGAATGCTCCGGCGGGCCAGGGACGCAGCGGTGGACATCATCCCCTACGACCTCGATTCCGCGGCAGCCGCGGATGAGCCGCTGCTCGACGTGCTGCCCACGCGCACGGACGCGACCGGTCTGGTGGTGATGGGGGTTCCGCTCGGGGGAGCAGCGCGGCGGGCGAGCAAGGCGGCGCGCATCCCGGTCGTCTATGTCGACGTGGTGCCGACGCGGTCCGACGTGGGCGGTCCGGTCGTCCTCGTCGACGACCGCGACGGCGGTGCGCAGATCGGCCGCCACCTCGCCGGGCTCGGGCATCGCCGTGTGCTCTTCGTCCATGAGCCGCAGCGCTCGCCGGCGTACGTGTCGGCCGGGATGCTCCGCATCGAGGGGCTGACGCAGCACCTGGGGGTGACCGACCTGGCGGTGGCGCATCCGTCCTCGGTCGACGGTCGCGTGATCGCCGCAGCCCGAGCCGCAGGAGCGACGGCGATCGTCGCGAATCACGACCAGTTCGCCGTCGCCGTCCTGTCCGCCCTGCGCTCCGACGTCGACACCCCGCCACTGGCGGTCGTCGGCTACGACGACGGCGAGGTAGCCGAGGCGCTCGACCTCACCACCGTGCGCCAGCCGTTCGAGGAGAGCGGACGCACGGCCCTCGAGCTCGTCCTCGGACTGGTGTCGGGGGCGTCGACCGCGCGCGAAACCGTGCGACTCGCCCCGACGCTGATCGCGAGGTCTTCGACGCTCGGCGTCGGGTTCAACCCCGCGAGGCGGTGACGCGCTTCTTCTCCCGGATGTAGACCTCGCGACGCACCTTCGCCACGACGTCGCCCTCCCGGTCGGTGATGACCGTCTCGAACCACTCGAGCACCTTGGCGCCCCCGTGCGCCCGCTCCCGGATTTCTGCGGCCTTCTCTTTCGACACCTCGAACTCGGCCGTCAGCACTCCACGTCCCGGCTTGAGGAACTCGATCTCGCCTCGGGTGTCCCACACGACGTAGTCGCGTCCGAGCTGATGCATGACCAGCATGAAGAAGTAGGGATCGGTCATCGCCGACATCGATCCGCCGAATGCGGTCTTGACGTAGTTGCGGGTGAAGACGTTGACGTGGAGCTCGACGGTCGCGTGCGTCCAGTCCTCGCGGAAACGACGGACGCGGATCCCGCTGAAGAGGTTGGGGATCCAGAGGCTCATGCCGATCGCGAGTCGGCGGGGAGTGATGCGCATGAGGTCAGTGTGGAGCACCCGACCGAGTCCGACAAAGCCGTCTGGAGGGTTGTCACAGTTGTTATAGTTCGCATAGAATAAGTAGAGATTCGAGGAGAGGAGGGCCGGATGCTGATCCGCGTCGATCTCGACAGCCCGCGGGCGCTGTACGATCAGGTGGCGGCTTCGGTGCGCTCCGACATCCTCGCCGGCGTGCTGGCGCCCGGCGATCGTCTTCCCGCGGCGCGCGACGTCGCCGAAGCGCTGGACATCAACCAGCACACCGTGCTGCACGCGTACCAGCAGCTGCGCGACGAGGGCCTGGTGGATCTCCGTCGCGGCAGGGGAGCGGTCATCGCGGCCTCGGCCGCGCCCCTGGCCGAACTCGCACACGACATCGACGACCTGGTGCGTCGCGCCGCAGCGCTCGGCGTCTCCGCCGACACGCTCGCCGGCATCGTCCGCGCACACCGCGATGCCGACACAGGTATGCGCCCGATCGAGAACCCCGAGGAGGATTCGCCATGAGCGATCACGAAACCACCCACGACCTCACGCGCACACCGCCTCCGCTGCTGCGACGCGCCCGGCTGGCCTTCTTCCTCGTCGCGGTGATCCTGCCGGTCGTCATCACGGCGATCGCCGTCGTGGTCCTGCTGACGTGGTTGCCCGCGCTGCCGCCGGAGGTCGCGACGCACTGGGGGCTGAACGGTGCCGACGGCTTCGGAGCTCCGGCCACGTACCTCTGGATCCTCCTCGGTGTCGGCCTCGGGCTGCCCGTGCTGATGGCCATCGTGACACTCGCCGCGGTCGGTGCGCACTGGGGCGGCGCTGCACGGATGATGGGCGCGCTCGCCGCCGGCATGTCGTCCCTCGCCGCCGTCATGAGCCTCGGTTCGCTCGCGATCCAGCGCGACCTCGCCGACCCGGCTGACGCTCCGGGGATCGGCGGCGTCATGGCCCTGGCCTTCGGGGCGCTCGCGGTGGTCGGTGCCATCGCGTGGGTCGTGCAGCCGCGAGTGCGAGCGGAACAGGGACGCACACTCGAGCCTCGGTACGCCGTGCACGTCGCGAAGGGGGAGCGCGTCGTGTGGGTCGCCACGACCACGATGCCGCGCGGGGCGCTCCTGCTCCTTTTCGTCGTGCTCTTCGGCCTCGTCGTGGTCGCCGCGTTCATGCTGGGCACCGGCGTCGAGGGCGGCTGGATCGTCGCGGTGGTCGCGCTCGTCGTGGGCTTCGCGGTGGCGGCGACCACGTCCTTCCGTATCAAGGTCACGCCCGAAGGCTTCTCCGCCCGCTCCCTGCTGGGGTGGCCGCGTGTTCGCATCCCTCTCGATGAGGTCGAGTCCGCCCGCGCCGTGGACATCTCGCCGTTCGGTGAGTTCGGCGGATGGGGATGGCGCATCGCCGTCGACGGCCGCACGGGCATCGTCATGCGACGTGGCGCGGCGATCGAGGTGTCCCGCCGCGGTCGACGGCCCTTCATCGCGACGATCGACGGTGCGGAAGAAGCTGCCGCACTGCTGCAGTCCTATGTCGACCGCTCGCGAACACCGGATTCCCCCTCGACCGACGACGGAAAGGCGACCTCATGAACGACCGGATCCTGCACGCGCGTCGCGTGCCCTGGGCCGCGGTGATCGTCTTCGTGGCGGTGTCCTTCGCCCTCGCCTGGCTCGTGGCGCTGCCACTGTGGCTGGGCGACGGTCTCGCCGAGCCGATGTCGGTCTTCCTGCTGCCGATCATGATGTTCACCCCTGCGATCGCCGCGCTGGTGGTGACGTTCCTGATGCGCGTCCCCGCGCCAGGGCGGCGCGCCCGCTTCCTCGGACTGTGGCCGTTGCGCCCCGCGAAACGCGTGATCTGGCTCATGGTGGCTGGCTGGCTCGCGCCGCCGCTCCTGGTGGCACTGGGCATCCTGTTGTCCGCGGCTCTCGGCTTCGTGCAGCTCGACCTGACGTTCGCGGCCTTCGCCGCCGAGCTGGAGAAGGCCGTCCCGGCCGGTACGCCGCTTCCTCCCGTCCAGGTCATCGTGTTCGCGCAGCTGGCGATGATCCCGGTCGGCGGGCTGTTCAACAGTCTCTTCGCATTCGGAGAGGAGCTCGGGTGGCGGGGCTGGCTGCTGCCGGCACTGCGCCCGCTCGGGACCTGGCCTGCGCTGATCCTCAGTGGCGTGATCTGGGGCCTCTGGCACAGTCCGGTCATCCTGCTCGGCTACAACTTCGGGCGCACTGACATCACCGGGGTGCTGTTCATGGTCGGCGGATGCGTGGCCTGGGGCATCCTGCTCGGCTGGCTGCGTCTGCGGTCGGCCTCCGTGTGGCCGGCCGTGATCGCGCACGGCTCGTTGAACGCGGCTGCGGGGATGGTCATGATCTTCGCCGCTGCGCAGCCGGACCTCGCTCTCGCAGGTCCCCTGGGGGTCGCCAGCTGGGTCGTGATCGCCGCGGTCGTGCTCGTGCTCGTGTCGACCGGCCAGTTCCGACGGCAGCCCGAGCTCGCTGACGCGCCCGGTCGTCTGCTCTCCACGCCGCGCCCTTGACGGAGGGCAGCGGCGGGGGTTGGCTGAGGCCATGGAATCCACCCCCGCCGCCTGGTCCGATGCCGACTCCTACCTCGCCGACCTGCTCGTCGGTCCCGACCCCGACCTGGAGTCGGCGCTCGCCGCCCAGCGTGACGCGGGCATGCCCGAGATCGAGGTCGCTCCGGTGGCAGGCAAGCTCCTGCATCTGCTGGCCCGGATCAGCGGCGCGCGCAGGGTGCTCGAGATCGGCACCCTCGGCGGGTACTCCACGATCTGGCTCGCCCGCGCCGTCGGCTCCGATGGACGCGTCGTGACGGTCGAGGCGGAGGCGGCCAACGCGGCGGTCGCACGCGCCAGCATCGACGCCGCGGGCGTCGGAGACCGCGTTGACATCCGGGTGGGCAGGGGAGCGGACGTGCTTCCGACCCTGGTCGGCGGATTCGACCTGGTGTTCATCGACGCCGACAAGGAGTCCAACACGATCTACCTCGACTGGGCGGCGAAGCTCGGTCATCCCGGCACCGTCATCGTTCTCGACAACATCGGGCGCGAGGGCGAGATCGTCCGTGACGACTCCAACGACCCCAAGGTCGTCGGCACGCGCGAAGGTCTGCGCATGCTGGGGGAGGACCCGCGCTTCGATGCCACGGCACTGCAGACCGTGGGAGCCAAGGGATGGGACGGCTTCGCGATCGCGGTCGTCGTCTGACGGGCGGGTCCTCGGAGCCGTCGGGAGGCCGGGCTAGACTGGGCGCGGATCGACGACGCTCCACACAACGTTTTCCCCCTGAGCAAGGAGCACATCAGTGGCACTGATCGAGGCTGTAGGCGCACGCGAGATTCTCGACTCGCGCGGAAACCCGACCGTCGAGGTGGAGGTCCTCCTCGACGACGGCATCGTGCAGCGGGCGGCCGTGCCGTCCGGTGCATCCACCGGCGCGTTCGAGGCGTACGAGCTCCGCGACGGCGACAAGAGCCGCTACGGCGGCAAGGGCGTGCTCAAGGCCGTCGAGGCCATCATCGACGAGCTCGGACCGGCGATCGAAGGCGTCGAGGCCAGCGAGCAGCGCATCGTCGACGAGATCCTCATCGAGGTCGACGGCACCGAGAACAAGAAGCGCGTCGGCGCCAACGCCATCCTCGGCGTGAGCCTCGCGGTCGCGAAGGCCGCGGCCGACTCGGCCGACCTTCCGCTGTTCCGCTACCTGGGCGGTCCGAACGCCCACGTGCTCCCCGTTCCGCTGTTCAACGTCATCAACGGTGGCGAGCATGCAGACAACGGCATCGACATGCAGGAGTTCTTCCTCGCGCCGATCGGTGCCGAGACCTACTCCGAGGCACTGCGCTGGGGCGTGGAGACCTACCACGTGCTGCGCGCCGAGCTGAAGGCCGCGGGCTACGCGACCGGCCTCGGCGACGAGGGCGGCTTCGCCCCCGACCTGCCCAGCAACCGCGAGGGCCTCGACTTCCTGGTGAAGGCGATCGAGAAGGCCGGCTTCACGCCGGGCACCGACATCGCGCTCGGCCTCGACGTCGCCGCCACCGAGTTCTTCAAGGACGGCGTCTACCGCCTCGACAACAAGGACTGGGACGCCGCCGCTCTCACCGAGTACTACGTCGGACTCGTCAACGACTTCCCGATCGTCACGATCGAAGACGCTCTGGCAGAGGACGACTGGGACAACTGGAAGCACCTGACCGAGGCGCTCGGCTCGAAGGTGCAGCTGGTCGGCGACGACCTGTTCGTCACCAACCCGCAGCGTCTCGCCGACGGCATCAAGCGCGGTGTCGCCAACTCGCTGCTCGTGAAGGTCAACCAGATCGGCACGCTCACCGAGACGTTCGACGCGGTCAGCCTCGCACAGCGCTCGGGCTACACCGCGATGCTGTCGCACCGTTCGGGTGAGACCGAGGACACCACGATCGCCGACCTGGTCGTCGCGACCAACGCCGGTCAGATCAAGGCCGGCGCGCCCGCTCGCAGCGAGCGCGTCGCGAAGTACAACCAGCTGCTGCGCATCGAGGAGGAGCTGGGCGACGCCGCGGTCTTCGCCGGCCGTTCCGCGTTCCCGCGCTACCAGGCCTGAGCGCACACACGCACGCAGAGCCGCCCGCGGGCGGTGAACACCGCCGCTGATGCGGCACGACGAAGGAGGAGCCGTGGCACGACGACCGGCTCCTCCTTCGCCGTCTCCGGGAGCGCACACGCCGAAACCCGCGGCGAAAGGCAAGGGCAGGGCGACGCCGAAGGCCCGCGCGACCTCGCCGTCGACCGCGCGCGCGGCGGCGCCTTCGACCGCGCGCGCGGCGGCGGGGAGCCGAGGCGGAGCCCCCCGCGTCGATGTGCGCGAGTGGGCTTCCGGCATCCGCCTCTCCGCCTTCTCCGTCATCATGCTCTCGCTGGTGGTGCTCGGTGCGTGGGTGCTGGTGCCGACGCTCGGGACCTTCATCGACCAGCGCCAGAAGATCGCAGCCCTCGAGGCCTCCGTGCAGGTGAGCGAAGACCAGATCGCGGCGCTCGAAGCCGAACGCGAGCGCTGGAACGACCCCGCGTACATCACGACGCAGGCCCGCGAGCGCCTCTATTACGTGAAACCAGGCGAGGTCGTCTACCTGATCGACAACGACCTCGATCCTGCTGCACTCCCGCGGGAGCAGGAGCCGGTGAGCGACACGCTCGTCGAGAAGCCGACGGACTGGATGCCGCAGCTGCTGCGCACCCTCGTGTCGTCCGGGCTCAGCGACACCGCCGCCGTCACTCGCTGAGCATCCGCTCCGAGCATCTTCCCCGCAGCCTCCCCTACGCTGGTGGGGTGACCACGCCGCCCTTCCCCGCCCCCACGCCCGCCGAACTCGCCGTCGTATCGGCCCAGCTCGGCCGTTCCGCCCGGGGCGTGGTGGGTATCGCGGCCCGTTGCGTCTGCGGCAACCCGACGGTGGTCGCCACGACGCCGCGCCTGCCGGACGGCACGCCGTTCCCCACGTTCTACTACCTCACGCACCCCGCGGCGACGGCGGCGATGTCGACGCTGGAAGCCACCCAGGTGATGCCCGAGCTCGCCGCACTCATCGCCGAGGACGACGACATGGCTGCGGCCTATCTCGCAGCCCACGAGGCCTACCTGGCGGATCGTGCCGAGTTCGGCGAGGTCCCCGAGATCGACGGCATCTCCGCGGGTGGCATGCCCACGCGCGTCAAGTGCCTGCACGCCCTGGCCGGGCATGCCCTGGCCGCCGGTCCTGGAGTGAACCCGATCGGCGACGCGGCGCTCGCGCGTTCCTCCTGGTCGCCCGCCGTCTGCCGCTGCGAAGACCCCGGCGCTGCCACCCGCGACGCGGCGGCCTCCACGGCATGACCGTGCGCCGGACGCTGCGCAGCGCTGCCGCCATCGTGGTGGTCGCAGCGTCCGTGCTGCTCATCGGGGCCACGGCCACCCCGCCACCGGTCCCGGACGACCCGGCCGACCCGGTCCGGGCCTCGGAGTACTGGCTCGACGGCGCGCGTATCCGCGAAGCGTGGCAGACCACACGTGGCGAGGGCGTGACGATCGCCGTGATCGACACGGGTATCGCCAAGGTGCCCTCCGTCTTCGGCGACGCCGTGGTCGGCGGAACCGACGTATCGGGAACCGGAACGCCGGATGGCCGCACCCCTCTGGGTGCCGTCGACGGCAATCACGGATCCTGGGTGGCGTCGCTCGCGGCCGGACGAGGCGCTCCCGACGGCACTGGGATGATCGGCGTCGCTCCGGAGGCGAACCTGCTCTCGATCTCCGTCGGATTCGGCGCCGCCGCGGCCGTGCCGTTCACGGAGCAGGTCGCGAAGGGCATGAAGTGGGCTGTCGACAACGGCGCCGACATCATCAACCTCTCCTTCACCACGAACACGCTCGATTGGGATGAGAGCTGGGATGAGGCATTCCTCTACGCGTTCCAGCACGACGTCGTGGTGGTCGTCGCGGCGGGGAACAGGGGAAGCGGCACGAACATCATCGGTGCTCCCGCGACCATCCCCGGGGTGCTGACGGTCGGCGGCGTCGACCAGACCGGCACGGCCAGCATCGAGGCCTCGACACAGGGCATCACGATCGGCATCTCCGCGCCCAGCGAAGGACTCATCGGAGTCTCCGCCGACGGGACCGTCACGCCGTGGCGCGGCACGAGCGGCGCAGCCCCGATCGTCGCAGGGGTCGCTGCCCTGATCCGCTCGGCACACCCCGAGATCAAGGCGATCGACGTGATCAACCGCATCATCAAGACCGCCATCCCCGTCCCCGACGCGGTCAAACCGCAGGACCCGCTGTACGGGTATGGGCTGGTCGACGCCGCTGCGGCGATCTCCGCGAACCTTCCGGCGGTGAGCGAGAACCCGATGGGGGATCTCGCCGAGTGGATCCGCGTCTTCCGCCGTGCACAGACGGAACCCGAGACGGCCGCGCCCGTCACGCCGGTAGACATCCCGCCTCTGCCGGCGGCCGACGCACCCACCGATCCCGGCTCACCGCTGCTTCCCAGCGCGGATTCATTGCGCTACGGTACCCTGCCGCTCATTGCGCTCACAGTCCCTGGTATCCTGATAGCGCTTGGCGTCACCGCTGCTGCCCGGCGCATCCGATCGGCGCGCATTTCCGTACGCCACACCCCCGACTCCGAGGAGTAGTTCTTCTGTGCCTCAGAACAGCACTGTGCCCAAGATCCTGATCGTCGGCGGAGGGTACGCGGGTTTCTACACCGCGTGGAAGCTCGAGAAGCACCTGCGCAAGGGCGAAGCCGACGTGACCATGGTCGACCCGCTGCCGTACATGACGTACCAGCCGTTCCTCCCCGAGGTCGCCGCGGGCTCCATCGAGGCCCGTCACTCGGTGGTCGCGCACCGCCGTCACCTCAAGCGCACCAACGTGCTCACCGCCAAGGTGACCAACATCAACCACGCCCAGAAGGTCGCGACCATCACGCCGCCGCTGGGAGAGCCGTACGAGTTCGCATACGACCAGATCGTCGTCACGGCGGGCGCCGTCTCGCGCACCTTCCCGATCCCCGGCATCGCCGACAACGCGATCGGACTGAAGACGATCGAAGAGGCCGTCGCGATCCGCGACAAGGTCATGTCGAACTTCGACAAGGCCGCCTCGCTCCCCGCCGGTCCCGAGCGCGACCGTCTGTTGACCGTCGTGGTCGTCGGTGGTGGCTTCGCCGGCATCGAGGTGTTCGCCGAACTCCGTTCGCTGGCGTCCGCGCTGGTCGGCAAGTACCCGCAGATCAGCTTCGAGGACACGCACTTCCACCTCATCGAGGCGATGGGCCGCATCATGCCCGAGGTCTCGCTGCAGACGAGCGAGTGGGTGCTCAAGGACCTCGCCAAGCGCGGCGCGAACGTGCACCTCGACACGCAGCTCACCAGTGCGGTCGACGGCAACGTCGAGCTCTCCACCGGCGAGGTCATCCCGACCGACGTCATCGTGTGGACAGCCGGCGTCATGGCCAACCCGACCGTCGTGCGCGGCGGAGATCTGCCGGTCGAGGAGCGCGGTCGCATCCAGACCCGCGCCGATCTGCGTGTCGGCACACCCGAGGCCTTCGTCGAGGGTGCATGGGCAGCCGGAGACGTCTCCGCTGTCCCCGATCTCTCGGGTGGTGGCGTCGGAGGCTTCTGCGTGCCGAACGCCCAGCACGCGGTCCGCCAGGCGAAGCTCCTCGCGAAGAACCTCGTGGCCGTGCTCCGGGGCGAGAAGCCCAAGGACTACTTCCACAAGAACCTCGGCGCTGTCGCAGGTCTCGGCCTGTACAACGGCGTCTTCCAGTCCGGCAAGATCGCGCTCAAGGGCTTCATCGCCTGGCTCGCGCACCGCGGTTACCACGGTCTCGCGATGCCGACGTGGGAGCGCAAGTGGCGCGTGCTGTGGGGCTGGTGGAACAACCTGTGGCTCGGCCGCGATCTCGTGAACCTCGAGACGGTGCAGAACCCGCGCTACGTCTTCGAGGAGTTCGCCGCGCGTCCGCGCCCGGCCGCTCCCGCTGCGCCCGTGGCTGATGCTCCGGCGAAGGCCGCCCCGGCGGAGAAGGCCGCTCCGGCGGAGAAGGCCGCTCCGGCGGAGAAGGCCGCCCCGGCGGAAAAGAAGCCCGCCGCGAAGAAGCCTGCTGCCAAGAAGCCGGCTGCGAAGAAGCCCGTCGCGGAGAAGACTCCCGAGACGGCGGAAGCAGCGGCGAAGTAACACCTTCCGCACGACGACGATCGGCCCCGAGCGCACTGCGCCGGGGTCGATCGTCGTCGTGGCGGGTCGTTCCGAGGCGACGCATAGGTGCGGTCGGTATCGTCTCGCGGGCAAGGGGAGTACTCCCGAATGCGGCGAAGTCGTCATTACGAGCTCGAGATCGTGCTCCGGCCCGCCGGCCCGTGAGGGTGGAGGAGACCTTGGCACCCGCATCGCGGGCTGCTGAGTGAACCCTGCCGTCGTCCCGACGTCGTGGATCCCCGGTGGTCCGCACCACGAAAGGGACCACTCATGGGAAAGCTCTCCCGATTGATCGGAATGGCCTCCGAAGCGCTGGAGAAGAATGCCTCCTCAGGGCGCAACGGCCACTCGGCCGGCGGATCGCGCTCGCACGACGAATCCCGGTCGACGGATTGGAGCGGGATGCTGCGCGGCGCCGTCGACGCCGTGCGCGGGCAGGGGGATGCCGGACGGACTTCGCTGCCCGGTCCCGCAGCCGGTGCCCCGTACACGCCGCCGGCTGCCGGTGACCCGTACACGCCGCCCGCGGCTGGTGCCTCGCGCGCGTCGCCGTCCGTGACCGATGCCGATCGGGCGGCCATCGCCCGCTACGACTACCTTCTGCAGACGGCCGATCCGCAGCGTGTCGAGCAGATCCACCGCGAGGCGTTCGCGCGACTTTCGCCCGAGCAGCGTGCGCTCGTCGAGGCTCGAATGCGACAGGAACTTGCGCCAGGAGAGCGCCCGCGCTCCTCGTCAGCCGACGACCTCGCCAGAGCGGCGGGTCGCGCAGAGGCCATGAACCCCGGACGGATGCGCGGACTGCTCTCGCGCGTGCGGGGCGCAGGCGTCGGTGGCGCTGCCGTCGCCGCAGGGGGCGCGACCGTCGGTCTTCTCGGCGTCGTGGCCGGAGGTGCGGTGGTCAGCACCGTGGCCGGGCCTCTGCTGGAGCAGGCGGCGAACATCGGCGTCGACTTCGGAGCGCTCGCAGAGGGCGTCGACATCGAGTCGCTCGCCGGCGGCGCAGGCGAGCTGATGGGGGCCGCCGGCGAGACGGTATCCGGGGTCGGAGAGGCAGCGAGTGGATGGGGCGAGCAGCTCGGCGATCTCGGCCTCCCCGGCATCGGCGACATCTTCGGGCGCTGACCCCGCATGGTTCCCACTGCTGCCGCCGAACACGGCTTCACCGGCCTCACCGGATTCGCCGCCGACGTCCTCACAGCCCTCGGAGACGTCGGCGTCGGCGTGCTCGTCTTTCTCGAGGTGCTCGTGCCGCCGATCCCGAGCGAGGTCATCCTGCCCTTTGCGGGATACCTGAGCCAGAGCGGCTCCCTGAATCTCGGGTGGCTGATCTTCTGGAGCACCTTGGCGTCGTGGCTGGGGGCGCTGCTGCTGTACTGGCTCGGTGCGGCGATCGGCATGGACCGGGCGGTGCGGATGCTCGCTGCCACGAAACTGGTGAGTCGCTCCGACCTCGAACGCGGATCCGAGTGGTTCGTGCGCAGTGGCGGCTGGACCGTCCTGGTCGGACGGATGGTTCCCGGTGTCCGCAGCCTCATCTCGATCCCCGCCGGCGCGTCGCGGATGAACCTCGTGACCTTCAGCGTCTACACGATCATCGGGAGCGGACTGTGGAACGCTCTTCTCCTCGGGGTCGGAGCGGCGTTGGGCACCCAGCACGAGCAGCTGGAGCAGTACCTCGGCTATCTCGACTACGCCGTCTACTCCGCCATCGCGATAGCTCTCGTCGTCCTGATCGTGCGCCGGATACGGGAGGCAGCGGGTGAGCGGAAGGCGGTCGCGCAGGGGGAGGACTGAGCGTCGGCGGTGCCCCCGCTGGGACTCGAACCCAGACTGAAGCGATTTTAAGTCGCCTGCCTCTGCCATTGGGCTACGGGGGCCTCCCGGTCAGACTATCGCCGCGCTCGACTGCGACGCCGTGCCGTCAGGGGTGAACCGGAGTCCGCGAGGCCTTAGGGTGGGGGAGTGCTCGACCTCATCGATGAACTGAGCCCCGTCCACGGTGCCTCCGCGGTCGCCCCTGAGTGGGAGGACCCGGCCCGTTACTGGCCGCGCCTGTCCGCGGCGACAGGACACCTCCCGGCACCGGTGGCGGTGATCGACCGCGAGGCGCTCCGCTACAACGCGATGGACCTTCTGGTGCGGGCCGGTGGACTCCCGATCCGCGTCGCCTCGAAGTCCGTGCGGGTGCGCTCCGTGCTCGACGCCGTGCTGAAGCTGCCGGGGTTCCGCGGCATCCTCGCCTTCACGCTCGAAGAGGCGCTCTGGCTCGCCGAGACCCACGACGACATCATGCTGGGCTACCCGACCGTGGATCGCGCGGGACTGGCGCGGCTCTTCGCCGACGAGCAGGCCGCGCGGCGTATCACGCTGATGGTCGACGACCTCGTGCACCTCGATCTGATCGACAGCGTCGCGGGTCCCCGGTCGCGCCCCGAGCTCCGCGTCGCCATCGACGTGGATGCCTCCTGGCGGTCCTCGATCCTCGGCCACATCGGAGTGCGCCGCTCTGCTCTGTTCAGCGCGGGCGAGGTCGCCGCCTTCGCCCGAAAGGTGGTCGCCCGCCCAGGGTTCCGCCTCGTCGGATTGCAGATGTACGACGCGCAGATCGCCGGTCAGGGCGACGACGCCGGTCCCGATGCGCCGCTCATCCGCATGGTGCAGGCGCGCTCGCGCAACGAGCTGCGTGAGCGTCGAGCCGAGATCGTCGCCGCAGTCGGGTCCGTGGCAGCCCTGGAGATCCTCAACGGCGGGGGAACGGGATCGCTCGAGTTCACGGGCAGCGACGAGTCCCTCACCGAGGCGAGCGCGGGCAGCGGGCTGCTCGGCGGACACCTCTTCGACGGCTACCGGTCGTTCCGTCCCGCGCCCGCCTCCGCATTCGCGTTCGATGTGGTGCGCCGCCCCGCCGCCGACATCGCCACGGTGCTCGGAGGCGGGTGGATCGCCTCCGGCCCCGCTGTGGCTTCCCGGCAGCCGCGTGCTGTGTGGCCCGAGGGTCTCCACACCCTCTCCCGCGAAGCCGCCGGCGAGGTGCAGACGCCGCTGCAGGGGCCGGCGGCCGCGTCGCTCGGCGTGGGAGACCGTGTCTGGTTCCGCCATGCCAAGAGCGGTGAGCCGGCAGAGCGCATCGAGAGCTATCACCTGATCTCGGGCGACGAGATCGTCGACGAGCTGCCGACATACCGCGGCGAGGGAAAGGCCTTCCTGTGACGAGAATCGGCGGCACCTGGCAGAACTGGGGTCGCTCGGCGTCCGTGCGTCCGGTGCGCGTGGAGCGGCCGCGCAGCCCGGAGGGCGTGCAGCGCGCGGTGATCGCCGCGGTCAAGCACGGACTGCCCGTGAAGGCGGTGGGGGCCGGTCACAGCTTCACCGGCATCGCCATCGCTCCTGGTGTGCTGCTCGAGCTCGACGACCTGCAGGGCCTCGTCTCCGCCGACGCCGAGACCGGCCGGGTGACTCTGCTCGCCGGAACGCGGCTGCACCGCATCCCCGGGCTCCTGGCGCCGTACGGGCTCGCGATGGAGAACCTCGGCGACATCGATCGCCAGTCCATCGCCGGAGCGATCTCCACAGGCACCCACGGTACGGGAGCCGGATACGGCGGCCTCGCCACCCAGGTCGTCGGCGTCACGATGGTCACCGCCGCTGGCGAGTTCCTGCGGATCGACGAGGAGCACGAGAGCGAGCTCCTGCCTGCGGTGGCACTGGGACTCGGCGCCCTCGGCATCATCGTCGAGGTGACGCTGCAATGCGTGCCCGCGTTCGTGATGCACGCCATCGACGAGCCGGTCGCCCTGGACGAAGTGCTCGCCACCCTCGACGAGCGCGTCGCCTCATCCGACCACTTCGAGTTCTACTGGTTCCCGCACACCGACGTCGCCCTGACGAAGCGCCAGGCGCGTCTCCCGGAAGCGACGGTCCGCAAGCCGCTCCCTGTGGTCGGGCGATGGATCGACGAGACGGTGCTCTCGAACGGCGTCTACCGCGTCGTGTGCGCAGCCGGCCAGGTCGTCCCGGCGATCACGCCATCGTTCAGCCGGCTCGCGGTCAAGCTCACCGGCGATCGCGAGTACACCGAGCTGTCGCACCGCGTGCTCATCCAGAGCCGGACCGTGCGCTTCCGGGAGATGGAGTATGCGATCCCGGCCGAGAACGTCGTGGCGGCGTTCCAGGCAGTCAGGGCTCTCATCGACCGGCGCGGGTGGCGGATCGAGTTCCCGATCGAAGTGCGTTTCGCCGCAGCCGACGATCGCTGGCTCTCCACCGCTCACGGGCGCGACAGTGCGTACATCGCCGTGCATCGATACTGGCGAGCCGACCCCACGGAGTACTTCGGAGCGGTGGAGGAGATCATGCACGGGTTCGGCGGACGTCCGCACTGGGGCAAGCTCCACACGCTGACCGCGGAGACGCTCCGGGAGCGGTATCCGCGCTTCGACGACTTCATCGCACTGCGCGACCGGCTCGACCCGGAACGTCGGTTCGGCAACCGCTATCTCGAACGGGTGCTCGGCAGCTGAATCGACGGCGGCGGACGCCGCGTACGCCCAGTCCACGTGCAGGCTGCGCGTCTAGGATGAGAGAAACACGAGGAAGGGTGGGCCTCTGATGGAATGGCTCGTGCCGGTACTGATCGTTGTCGGAGTGATCCTGCTCGTCGGCATCTATCTGTGGGCCACGTACAACTCGCTGGTGCAGCTGAATGTGCGCGTCGACGAGGCGTGGAGCGGCATCACCGTGCAGCTCAAGCGACGAGCCGACCTCATCCCCAACCTCATCGAGACGGTGAAGGGCTACGCCTCGCACGAGAAGGCGGTCTTCGAGAACGTCACCCGTGCGCGTGCCGAGACGCTGTCGGCGGGAGGGCCCGGAGAAGCCGGTATCGCCGAGGGGCACCTGCAGCAGGCTCTGCGCAGCCTGTTCGCGGTCGCTGAGGCGTATCCGCAGCTGCAGGCGAGCACCAACTTCCTCCAGGTGCAGCAGGCCCTGGTCGACACCGAGGACAAGATCCAGGCGGCGCGCCGGTTCTACAACGGCGGCGTGCGCGAGCTCAACACCAAGATCAAGGTCTTCCCCAACAACCTGTTCGCCAAGGGGCTGGGGTTCACCGAGCGCGAGTTCTTCGAGGTCGCCGACAGCAGCGCCATCTCGGAGCCTCCGCGCGTGCAGTTCTGACGCGTGCACTTCTGACGCACGGTTCGGCGACGGCGTTCGTCACCACGGTGAGAGCACGAGGTCGTCGGCGGTGAAGGACACGTCGCCGCGAAGCGTCCAGGAGTCCGTGCGGTACGTCGTCGTCCGTCCGGCGCCGTCTGCGCCGGTCCCCGTCACGGTGACGACCAGCACCCCGCCGTCCGCGGTGAAGCCTGCCGGGGTGAGAGTGACGGCGGGAGCCTCCTCGACCCGGTAGCGGAACCCGTCGACATCACGGAACTCCGTTCCCCAGGGGATGCGCAGTCCGCAACCGTCCGGCGTGTCGGTCCCGGGGACGGTGCACGCTTCGACGATGTCGTCCACGTGGTCTTGGGCGACCGCCGTCGCCTCCGGGCGCAGCGTGGCATCGACCACGGTCGTGACCTCGACGGCAGGCATGACCGTCACAGCGCTCTCGCCTTCGAGCAGCGTCGCCGGCATCGCAGAGACCGTGTACAGCGCGGGGAGGAGAGCGACCGCTTCGCCCGTGGGGACAGCGGTGGTGCCGATCGCGACGGAAGCACCGATGGTCGAGTCGAGGGTCACCCTGCCGAGCCCCGAGGAGTCGACACGCCAGCGGCCGTCGACCATGTCGAGCGCGAGCACTGCGTCGTGGGCATCTCCATCGAGCTCGAACGACACCTCCGCCGCCGCCGACGTGCTGCCGTTGCTGTGTCGCACGCGCGTGACCTCGGCGTCTCGCACCAGCGCGCTCGCGGCGTCGAAGGCGTCGAGTGCGGCCTCCGTGACCACGATCCCGGTGGCCCGCACGGTGTCGGCATCGCCGGACTCCAGGGCTTGCAGGTACTCGAGTGCCGCTTCCTCCGGGGTGGTCGACCGCGCGGAGGATTGCCAGATCCACACCCCCGCGGCGAGGAGGACGACGACGACCGCGGCGCCGCTGATCACCCAGCGCCGCCGCACTCTGCTCCTGCGGGACTCCTTGTTCATGCGGGACTCTCTCGGGGATGCAGATGGCGGCGCACGGCCGGACCTGTTCCCGTGCCCGCGGCCAGGGCGGTGTGAAGCGCCGCCGTGGCGTCACCCCAACCGGACACCGAGATGTGCTCCAGACCCTGCCAGGCGGCGGCGAGTGCGAGTTCCCGAGCGATCGGCTCCGCGTCGCCGGGACGCGCCTGCGGCTCCCACCACGCGGATTGCACCTGCAGAGTCGATGTGGTCCGATCGGCCTTGAGGTCCACCCGTGCGACGATGCGGTCGCCGACGAGCACAGGCAGGGAGTAGTAGCCGAATCGCCGCTTCTCGGCCGGCACGTAGATCTCGATGCGATAGTCGAGGTCGAATGCACGGAGGGCCCGGTCCCGGAACCACACCACAGGGTCGAACGGCGTCAGGATCGCCGCCGTATCCACTCTGCGCGGCAGCACCGCATCCTGATGCCGCCAGGCGGGGAGCGGGCGCCCGCCACGTTCCCAACCCCGCACCTTCACCGGGATCAGCTCACCCGAATCCACGAGCTGGGCGATCGAGCGGGCGACTGCGGCGCGGTCGCGAATGCGGTAGTAGTCGGCGAGATCCGACTGTGTGGCGACGCCACTCGATCGCGCCGCGCGCCGGCTCAGCTCGAGGATGGACTCGGCGCGGGACACCTCCCGTGAGCGGATGGTGTCGGGAATGACATGCTCCGCCAGCGCGTACGTGCGCTCGAATCCGCGACGCCCGCTGATCGCGACGTCACCGGTGCGCCACAGGTGCTCGAGCGCGAGTTTCACATCGTCCCAGTCCCACCAGGTGCCGCGCTCCCGCGGTGCGTCTTCGCGGAGGTCGGCCGGTCGCAGCGGACCGCGCGCACGCAGCTCGTCCGTCACCCACTGCACGGTGCGGGCGTTGCTGCTCATCCACGAGTCCTCGCCCGCCCAGCGTCGGCGGAAGTCGTCCATGCGGAAGCGCCACAACGGCCAGTCCTCGACAGGGATGAAAGTGGCCTCGTGGGCGAGGTACTCGACGTAGTGCGTCGTGCGGGAGAGGAAGATGCGGTCGAGCAGCGCGGGGTCGTACGC
Source organism: Microbacterium sp. WHRI 7836 (assembly GCF_040223885.2). NCBI lineage: Bacteria > Bacillati > Actinomycetota > Actinomycetes > Micrococcales > Microbacteriaceae > Microbacterium > Microbacterium sp. WHRI 7836. The sequence continues at coordinate 2,498,654 of NZ_CP168171.1, read as the reverse complement.
GCCGAGCCGTGAGAACAGCGGGAGGTAGTGCGATCGCGCGAACACGTTCACGGAGTCGATCTGCAGGACTCCGAGCCGGTCCATGACCCGGTGCACGTGCCGCCCCGCGACCGTCGCCGGTCGTGCTCGGGTGAATCCCTGAGCGGCCAGCGCGATGCGACGTGCCTGGGTCGAGCTGAGGGTGTCTGTCACCTCGCCAGGGTAGCGCCGCGCGCCGACATCGCTCCGCGCTCGGAAAGATGCGTTCGAGGGCATACGGCATGACCTTAGACTTGGGCGATGAGCGACGACCAGCGACCCCGGCTGCGTGATCTCTTCCGTCCGCGCCCGGTCTCCACCGACCGCACCGTGACGACCGAGGCCGACGAGACCGTGCCCCTGCCGTTGCGGATCACCGCGAGCTACGCCTGGCGGCTGCTGATCATCGCCGCTGCGATCGGCGTCTTCATCTGGCTCGTGATGCTGCTCAAGCTCCTGGTCATCCCCCTCATGGTCGGCATCCTCATCACGGCGCTGCTGTGGCCCGCGTTCTCGTGGATGCTGCGACGCGGCCTCCCGCGATGGCTGGCGATCGCCATCTCGCTCATCGGGACGGCCGCCATCGTCACCGGGCTGATGTGGCTCGTCGTCTGGCAGGTGCGCGCACAGCTTCCCGACGTGCAGGAGCGGTCGACCGAGGCGTTCGATCAGTTCCAGGTGTGGCTGCACGACGGGCCGCTGAATCTCTCGGACACCCAGATCGCCGACTACCTCCAGCAGGGTCTCGACCTCATCAGCGAGCAGGCACAGGTGCTCTGGACGGGCGCACTCGCGATCGGCACGACCGTCGGCCACGTCGCCACGGGCGCCCTGCTCGCACTCTTCATCCTCATCTGCCTGCTGGCCGATGGAGCCGGGATCTGGCGCTGGACCCTCAAGATCTTCCCGCGTCGCGCCCGTCCGGCCGTCGACGGCGCCGCCCGCAACGGTTGGACGACGATCGTCAACTACGCGCGCACGCAGCTTTTCGTGGCCACCATCGATGCGATCGGCATCGGCCTCGGCGCCTTCCTGCTGCAGGTTCCGCTCGCGCTCCCTGTGGCGGTTCTCGTGTTCCTGGGCTCCTTCATCCCGATCGTCGGTGCCGTGGTGACCGGCGCGGTCGCCGTCTTCCTCGCCCTCGTCTACAACGGGCCGTGGATCGCTCTGTGGATGCTCGTCGTGGTGCTGGCGGTCCAGCAGATCGAGGGACACATCCTGCAGCCGATCATGATGGGTTCCGCGGTCAAGGTGCACCCGCTCGCCGTCGTGCTCGTCGTGGCCGGAGGAGCGATGATCGCCGGAATCCCCGGCGCCCTGTTCGCGGTCCCGTTGGCGGCGTTCGTCAACGTCGCCGCCGTGACCATCAGCTCGGGTTCCTGGCGCACCGGCGTCGGACCGAGCGGAGATCTGATCTGGAGCACAGTTCCGCGCGAGCGGAGACGGAGGAATCGATGAGCGCAGTCCCCAGCCTGACCGAGTTCGAGCACGCCGCTCAGAGTCTGGCTGAGGTGATCTCGCACACTCCATCGCTGCCGTCGCGGGCCCTCTCCGACATCCTCGGGGCACCCGTCCTGCTCAAGATGGAGAATCTCCAGCGCACGGGCTCCTTCAAGATCCGCGGGGCGGCCTACCGGCTGTCCAAGCTGAGCGCCGAGGAGCGCGCCAGGGGAGTGGTCGCGGCCTCCGCCGGCAACCATGCCCAGGGGGTTGCCCTCGCCGCCCAAGCGCTCGGGATCCCCGCGACGATCTTCATGCCCCTGGGTGTGCCGGTGCCGAAGCTGCTCGCCACTCGCGGCTACGGAGCGGAAGTGGTGCTGGAGGGGGAGACGGTGGCGACATCGCTGCGTCTCGCCGCCGAGTTCTCCGAGCGCACCGGCGCGGTGCTGATCCACCCGTTCGATCACCGCGACGTCGTGATCGGGCAGGGCACGCTCGGGCTCGAGCTCCTGGAGGATGCGCCCGAGGTCGACACCGTCGTGCTCGGCATCGGCGGTGGAGGTCTCATCGCCGGGGTCGCCGCAGCTGTCAAGGCCCGTGCCGCCGAGCTCGGACGCTCGGTCAGGATCATCGGCGTGCAGGCGGAGAACGCCGCCGCCGTGCCGCCATCGCTCGAGGCGGGAGAGCCCGTCGACATCGTAACGAGGCCGACCATCGCCGACGGCATCCTGGTCGCGCGCCCCGGTGCGATCCCGTTCGACATCATCAAGGACCTCGTCGACGAGGTGGTCACGGTCTCCGACGATGATCTGGCGCGAGCCATCCTCATCCTCCTCGAGCAGGCGAAGGTCGTGGTCGAGCCCGCGGGCGCCGCGGGCGTCGCAGCCATCCTCGCCGGCAAGGTCACCGCGACGGGGACCACCATGGCCGTGCTGTCAGGTGGGAACATCGACCCGCTCCTGCTGCAGCGGGTCGTCTCGCACGGACTCGCCGCGTCCGGTCGATACCTCACGATCCGCATCCCGCTGCCCGACCGGCCCGGCCAGCTCGCCCGCGTGTCCGAGCTGATCGCGGAGGCCGGAGCGAACGTGATCGAGGCCATGCACACACGTCACGGACACGGGCTGCAGATCAGCGAGGTGATCCTCGAACTCAGCGTCGAGACCCGCGGTCCCGAGCACTCCGAGCACACGCTCGACACTCTGCGTCTGGCCGGCTTCGAGCCGATCCTCGTCCCGGATTGAGCACGACCGATCGCGCATACGGAAGCGCCCCCTCGTCCGAGCGGAGGAGGGGGCGCTTCCGTATGGCGTCTCAGCCGGTGTAGGTCTCGACGTTCACGATCTCGACGCTGATGTCGCGACCGTTGGGAGCCTCGTAGGACGACTTCTCGCCGACCTTGAGGCCGAGGATGGCCTGGCCGAGGGGGCTGGCCTCGCTGTACACGTCGAGGTCGCTGCCTGCGGCGATCTCGCGGCTGCCGAGGAGGAAGACCTCTTCGCCGCCGGCGACGAGGGCCGTGACGACGGTTCCGGGCTCGACGATCCCGCGGCTGGCGGGAGCCTCGCCCACCTTGGCGGTCTTGAGCAGACCCTCCAGAGTGCGGATGCGGGCCTCCTGCTTGCCCTGCTCGTCCTTCGCGGCGTGGTACCCGCCGTTCTCCTTGAGGTCGCCCTCTTCGCGGGCCGCCTCGATGCGCTTGGCGATCTCGTCGCGGCCGACAGTGGACAGGTGCTCCAGCTCGGCGACGAGCCGGTCGTACGCTTCCTGCGTGAGGAAGGGAACCTGAGCATCGGTGGACATGACGAAGCTCCTTCTTTCGGGATCCCTCCGGCATGCTGCGGGGGATATGCCAAGACGCCCCGGCACGGTGCCGGGGCGTCGTCTGTCTGGCACGAGTCTAGGCGACCCAGCAGGCGTTCACCAAACCTGTCGTGGCTTCCGCGACGGTCGGGATGGTGACCGAACGCGCCTGCGAGTGGCTATCTCCTGCTTCGATCTCGACGATCTTCCAGCCGACGACGCCGAACTCCTCGTCCAGCGCTTCGACGGCGCACACGACGTTCTTGCCCTGCACTCCGGTGACCTGGAAGGTGATGTTCACCGAGTGCTCGTCGACGAGTTCGAAGCCCAGATCGTCGGCGTCGACGGACGCCATCGACTGAGCGACGGTCATCCAGCCGAACGCGCCGAGCAGGATCACGGCGACCGCGCCGCCGACGATCCAGGGCGTGCGCCGCCGTCGGGTTCGGCCATAGCGTTCGTCGAGGTCTCGTGCGGTCGTCACAGGGGAGTCTTCCGGTCGTTAGGCTGGTGTTACCAGGTTATGCGACCTGCGTACGAAAGGCCGATTCATGTTCTCTCTGTCCGAGACCCCGATGCCGACGCCGAGCATGACCGTCGATCCGGTGTCGGTCACCCCGGGGTTCGTGGGCTTCGCCGCGATCGTCGTGGTCGTGATCGCGGTCATCCTCTTGATCTGGGACATGAACCGTCGTATCCGCCGTGTCCGCTACCGCGAAGAGGTGCGCGACGAGCTGGATGCCGAAGAGGCGGCGCGTCACACCGACGGCACGGCCGCCCCCGGAGCGGAGCCGTCGACCTCGGACCGGCCCGACGCTCCCGGAGACGACTCGCCCACGCGCTGACCGTGCGTCACGGCGCACCCAGCGAGGGAGAAAGCGGCGCCAGCGCGATCAGCAGGCACGCCGTCCAGTGGCACAGGAACGCGAGAACCGTGCACACGTGGAAGATCTCGTGGAACCCGAAATGGCCCGGCCAGGGGTTCGGCTTCTTGAGCGCGTAGACGATCGCGCCGCCCGTGTAGAGCAGACCGCCGACGATCACCAGCACCATCATCGCGGCGTTCGCGTTCATCAGATCGACGATGTACATCACGGCGGCCCAGCCCAGCAGCAGGTAGAGGGCCACGTAGAGCCAACGCGGCGCATTGATCCAGAAGACGCGGAAGAGGATGCCGACGAGGGTGCCGCCCCACACCAGGCAGAGCAGCAGGATGCCCTTCTGCGGTGGCAGCGCCAGCACGGCCAGAGGCGTATAGGTACCGGCGATGAGCAGCAGGATGTTGGCGTGGTCGATGCGCTTGAGCATCACCTTCACCTTCGGACTCCAGTCGATGCGGTGGTAGAGCGCGGAGTTGCCGAAGAGGAGCAGCGACGTGAGCATGAACACAGCGGAGGCCCACTTCGCCGCGGCTCCCTCGGCCACGACGATCAGGACGATTCCGGCGACCACGGCGACCGGGAAGGTGCCGGCGTGGATCCACCCTCGCCAGGTCGGTTTCACGTCGGTGGCCGCATCCGCGGCGGCTGCGTCCAGAAGGGGCAGCTGAGGGACGTCGGGACCGGAGTGCTCGGGAGTGCTCACGTGCTCACTCTAGGCGGCCCCGCATACCGCTCACGGCACATATATCCAGCGTTCCCACACGGTGCGGACGGCCGCGGCACGGTAGCGTAGGTGGGTGATTCCACGCGAGAGCCCGGTACGCGGGCCGCTGTACCGGCTCTACACGAGTCGGCTGCGTCGTCACCTCGATCCGGCTCGTGTGCCGCACCACGTCGCGATGATGATCGACGGCAATCGCCGTTGGGCCCGTCAGCTCGGGCTGGACACGCCCGCGGAGGGACACCGGGCGGGTGCGGCGAAGATGCGCGAGTTCCTGGAGTGGTGCGACGAGCTCGGTGTGCGGGTCGTCTCGCTCTACCTCCTCTCGAGCGACAATCTGAGGAAGCGGGATTCCGCGGAGCTCGCCGACCTCATCGAGATCATCGCGGAGCTGGCGGAGGCGCTGTCCCTGGAGGGGAACTGGCGGGTGAAGCACGTCGGCCGCTCCGACATCCTCCCCGCCGAGCTCGCGCGAGTGCTCTCCGACGCGGAGCAGCGCACGAAGGATCACACCGGGCTGCACGTGAACCTCGCGGTCGGGTACGGCGGGCGCAACGAGATCGTCGATGCGGTACGGAGCATCATCGCGAAGCACGAGGCGTCAGGCGGCACGCTCGAAGACCTCGCAGCCCACCTCACGCCCGAGATGATCGGCGAGCACCTGTACACCGGGGGACAGCCCGACCCCGATCTCGTGATCCGCACCAGTGGAGAGCAGCGGCTGAGCGATTTCCTCCTCTGGCAGAGTGCGCACAGCGAGTTCTACTTCGTCGAGGCGCTGGGGCCGGACCTCCGCCAGGTCGACTTCCTGCGTGCGATCCGGGACTATGCCGATCGGGACAGGCGCTTCGGGCGCTGACACGGCGGCGGGTCCGAGCGGAGCCGTGCCACAATGACGCAGTGAGCACTTTCCAGGACTATGTCGATTCCTTCGACAACGAGTCCGGCTACTTGAACTGGGCCGCCTTCGGGCCGCTGTCGCCGTCCGTCCGGGAAGAGGTCTTCGCCGATGCCGACCTGCTGGCAAGCGGACGGCCCTCCTCACTCGCTCTCGTCGGAGAGCGCATCGGCCAGGCACAGGAACTCGTCGCCGAGCTGCTGGACGCCGATGCGGCCGACGTCACGTTGCAGCCTTCTTCGACGCACGGGCTCATGCACGCGCTGTTCGGTCTCACCGGGGGAGTGATCGCGAGCACCGCCGAGTTCCCGAGCGTGAGCCTGACGGTGGAGCGCGCGTCGACGGCATCGCAGTGCGCCGTCACGCCGCGCTGGATCACGCCCGGTGACGGCCGCGTGACCCCTGATGCGGTGACCGATGTCCTCGACGACGATGTCGTCGCACTCGCTGTGAGCCACGTCGACTTCCGCACCGGCTTCCGCACCGATCTCGCCGCTCTCCGCGAGGCGATCGGTCCCGATCGGCTGCTCATCGTCGATGCCGTCCAGTCGTTCGGGGTGATCGACGTCGACTACTCTGCGGCGGATGTGGTGGTAGGGCACGGCTACAAGTGGTTGCGCGCCGGCCGCGGCAGTGCGTTCGGGTGGTTCTCCCCGCGCGCACGGGAGCGCATCGCCCCGGTGCTGTCCGGGATCACCGGTACGACGTCTCCCGGTCTGTTCGTCGACGAGCTGCCGGCACCCGCTCCGTCCGCGCGCGCCTTCACCGTCAGTCAGCCGGACACGCTCGCGGCAGGGCGACTCGCCATCGGGGTGCGGGACGTACGCGACGCCGGCGTCGCCGCCATCGAGGCACGGTTGGTCGAGAACGTCGACACCGTGATCGAGATCGCCGACCGTCACGGCATCGAGGTGAGCTCCCCGCGTGAGCGCCATCAGCGTGCCGGCATCGTGTCTCTCGCTCCGGCGGAACCCGGGCGCCTGGCCGCCGCGCTCGCGAACGCCGGGATCGTCGTGACGGCGCGGGGTGCGGCGGTGCGCATCGCTCCCCACGCAGGTACGGATGCCGCGAGCTTCGAGCTCCTCGACGACACCCTGCGTGCGTTCGGCAACGAGACGTTCATCAGCGCGTAACGAATCGCTGGCGTGTCGAGTTCGGGTTAATCGTCCGCACAGTCGTACGTTCTAGGCATCGGGCAAGGCGCCCGGTCGGGTCGGCCTCAGGTTGACGACTCGTGACCCCCTGGTCGACTCGTTCGAACTACCGGGATTCCCCGGGTCGGGAGTGGGTCGTGACCACACGTACAGCGCAGCAGGCCACCAGCACCGCGCAGCAGTCCACCCGTAAGACGACGAGACGAGCATCCTCCGCCGATCCGGATCAGGATCTGCGCACGTATGTCCTCGACACGTCCGTGCTGCTGAGCGATCCGCAGGCGTTCTTCCGGTTCGCCGAGCACTCGGTCGTCCTCCCCGTCGTCGTGATCACGGAGCTCGAGGGCAAACGCCACGATCCGGAGATCGGCTACTTCGCGCGACAGGCCCTTCGCCACCTCGACGATCTGCGCATCGAGCACGGGCGTCTCGACTTCCCCGTCGAGGTCGGCGAGGGCGGGACCCTCCGGGTCGAACTCGCGAACACCGACTCCTCGGTGCTTCCCGCGGGCATCCGCCTCAGCGACAACGACACCCGGATCCTCTCCGTCGCCATGCATCTCGCACAGGACGGCCAGGACGTCACGATCGTGTCGAAGGACCTGCCGATGCGCGTCAAGGCCGCCTCCCTCGGTCTGCGCGCCGAGGAGTACCTCGCCGAGCAGGCGGTGGACTCGGGGTGGACCGGGATCTCGACTCTCGACCTGTCCGGTGATGACATCAGCGACCTGTACGAGAGCGAGGTCGGCATCAGCGAGCAGGCTCGGGGGCTCCCGGTGAACACCGGCCTGATCATCCACTCCGAGCGCGGGTCGGCGCTCGGTCGCGTCACGGGAGACGGCGAGTACCGGCTCGTGCGCGGCGACCGCGACATCTTCGGCATGCACGGCCGCTCCGCGGAGCAGCGCATAGCGATCGATCTGCTCCTCGACCAGGAGGTGGGCATCGTCTCGCTCGGCGGGCGTGCGGGCACCGGCAAGTCGGCGCTCGCGCTGTGCGCAGGACTCGAAGCGGTGCTCGAGCGGCAGCAGCAGAAGAAGATCATCGTGTTCCGGCCCCTGTTCGCGGTCGGTGGGCAGGAGCTCGGCTACCTCCCGGGCGACCAGGGCGAGAAGATGGGGCCCTGGGGTCAGGCGGTGTTCGACACGCTGGGTTCGGTGGTGTCGGGCAACGTCATCGAGGAGGTCGTCGAGCGCGGACTGCTCGAGGTGCTCCCGCTCACCCACATTCGCGGAAGGTCCCTGCACGACGCGTTCGTGATCGTCGACGAGGCCCAGTCGCTCGAGAGGAACGTGCTCCTGACGGTGCTGAGCCGCATGGGACAGAACTCGCGCGTCATCCTCACCCATGACGTCGGTCAGCGTGACAACCTCCGCGTGGGTCGTCATGACGGCATCGCCAGCGTGATCGAGACCCTGAAGGGACATGATCTCTTCGGACACGTGACCCTGACGCGGTCGGAGCGTTCGGCCATCGCAGCCCTCGTCACCGAGCTCCTGGAGGGTGGAGAGCTCAGCTGACGACGGAAACAGCGGATGCCGCGAGGGCTCGGTCCTCGCGGCATCCGCTTCTTGGTCTCGGTGCAGCCCCCGATCGCATGGATACCGTCCGCTTGCATGAACCCCGTCCGCTTGCATGATGATTCGCCGTTCCTAGTCATGCGATCGTCGGATGGTCATGCGCGTGAGAGGGGGGAGCAGGTCAGTCGGACTGCACAGCGGCCTGTTCTGCGCTCGTGTTCACCGATGGCGTGAAGGTGGGCCGGCCGAGCGGGAGTGGGCCCCCAGAATCGAACGATGATCGACGTCAATATGCTCCTCGGACGCTTGGGAGGGGTCGCACGCGGCACCCGGCTTCAGGGCTTCGGATGCTCACGCTCACGGCTGGGAGCGGAGTGCAGGGCCGGTCGTATCGTCCGAGTGCGTTCTGGTGTGTTCGCATCTCGAGGAGCCGCGACCGAAGTGGTCACAGCAGCGGCCCACGGGGGAGCCCTCACTTGCGGGAGCGCCTTGAGGATTCGAGAGGTGTGGACGCTGGAGGTTCCCGCTGAGGTGCATGTCTGGATGGGGCTCGGCGGGCGACGGCATCATCCGAAGCAGTGCGGCTGCGTCGCTCACTTCACCCGCGGACGCATGGATGTCGGCATCGCGCCGATAGAGGTCGCGCTGACACACGCATACGCCTGTTACGGGGAGGAGTTCTTCTTCGCCGCGTACGAGTCGGCCTGGAACAAGCGGATGCTGACTGCTGCGGCGCGTGCGCACGTCCGCTCCGCCCTTCCTGCGACGGCGCGCTGGCTCGTCGACCTCGCACGTCCGGACGCGGAGAGCGGCTTGGAATCCCTGGTGCGGCTGCGGCTCCATCTGATCGGAGTGGCTGTGCGCACCCAGGTGACCGTCGGCGGGGTCGGGCGGGTCGACTTCGTGATCGAGGGCCGCGTCATCCTCGAGGCCGACGGTCGCGACAACCACGAGGATGCTGCGAAACGGCATCGCGATCTCATGCGAGACGCAGTCGCATCCGACCTCGGCTTCGAGACGCTCCGTTTCGACTACTCGATGATCGTGTACTCGTGGGACGTGGTCGCAGCAGCGATTCTGGCTGCGCTCGCTCGGGCTCGTGCGTGAACTGGTGCACCTGCATGAGGCGATGCCGGATGCAGGTGCCGTCCCGCCGAACGCTCATGCAATCGTCGGCTGGTCATGCGTCTGCGCTGAGAACCCGAGACGCGGCGCCCGGAGACAGAGGATGCCGCGAGGATCGAGTCCTCGCGGCATCCGCTTCGACGTGGGCGGGTCAGCCCGCGTGCGTCATCGACAGCAGGTCGAGCTTCTCGTCCAGCTGCTCGAGGGTGAGCTCGCCGCGCTCGACGTAGCCGAGGTCGATCACGGCGTCGCGCACCGTGATGCCCTTGGCGACCGAGTGCTTGGCGATCTTCGCCGCCGCCTCGTAGCCGATCAGCTTGTTCAGCGGCGTCACGATCGACGGGCTCATGCCCGCGAAGGCCGCCGCCCGCTCGACGTTCGCCTGCAGACCGTCGATAGTCTTGTCGGCGAGCACGCGCGAGGCGTTCGACAGCAGACGGATCGACTCGAGCACCGCGGTGCCCATGACCGGGATGGCGACGTTCAGTTCGAAGGAACCGGATGCGCCGGCCCACGCGACGGTGGCGTCGTTGCCGATCACGCGCGCGCACACCATGAGCACGGCCTCGGGCACGACGGGGTTGACCTTGCCCGGCATGATCGAGGATCCGGGCTGCAGGTCGGGGATGTGCAGCTCGCCGAGGCCCGTGTTGGGGCCCGACCCCATCCAGCGCAGGTCGTTGTTGATCTTGGTCAGCGACACCGCGATGGTGCGGAGAGCGCCGGAGGCCTCGACCAGACCGTCGCGGTTCGCCTGTGCCTCGAAATGGTCCTTGGCTTCGGTGATGGGCAGCTCGGTCTCGGCCGCGAGCAGCGCGATGACCTTCTGCGGGAAGCCCAGCGGCGTGTTGATGCCCGTGCCGACGGCGGTGCCGCCCAGGGGGACCTCGGCCACGCGGGGGAGAGCCGACTGCACGCGCTCGATGCCCAGACGGATCTGACGCGCGTAGCCGCCGAACTCCTGTCCAAGGGTGACGGGCGTCGCGTCCATGAGGTGCGTGCGGCCGGACTTGACCGCGTCCTTCCACAGCTCAGCCTTCGCCTCGAGAGCGACGGCGAGGTGGTCGAGTGCGGGGATGAGCGTGTCGATGAGTGCCTGGGTGACCGCGATGTGCACCGAGGTCGGGAACACGTCGTTCGACGACTGCGAGGCGTTGACGTGGTCGTTGGGGTGCACGGTCGAACCGAGGATGCGCGTGGCGAGCGTTGCCAGCACCTCGTTCATGTTCATGTTCGACGAGGTGCCGGAGCCGGTCTGGTAGGTGTCGACCGGGAACTCACCGTCGTGCGCGCCGGAAGCGACCTGGTCGGCGGCCTGGGCGATGGCGTCGGCGATGGCGCCGTCGAGGGTGCCGAGCTCCTTGTTGGCGAGTGCGGCGGCCTTCTTGATGCGAGCGAGGGCGGCGATCTGTGTCGACTCCAGCCCCTTGCCCGAGATCGGGAAGTTCTCCACGGCGCGCTGCGTCTGAGCGCCGTAGAGCGCATTCACGGGCACCCGCACCTCGCCCATGGTGTCGTGCTCGATGCGGTAGTCCTGCTCGGTCATTCCGAACCCTCCTTGGTTGCGGGGTCGATCCCCTGGATGTCGTCGTCGGTGTCGATGCCGACCGTGATCACGGGCACGGCGGTGCCCTCGGCCAGACGGTAGTTGGCGCCGACGATGCCGAGGCGACCAGCCGCGACGGCATCGCTGATGATCTCGGACGACTGCAGCAGATCGTTCACCGTGTTGCGCAGGTGCTCGATGCCGACCAGCTCCGAGTCGATCTCGGCGACGGTGGTGCCCCCGCTCTCCGCCAGCACCTTGCGCGCGGCCGGCACGATCGGGGCGATCAGCTTCCAGATGTGCGGCGGCAGGGGAGCGGCATCGATCGCCGTGCCGTCGATGGCGGCGCGCACCGCACCGCACGAGTCGTGCGCCAGCACCACGATCAGAGGAACCTCGAGAACGGCGACGGCGTATTCCAGGCTCGCGACGATCGATTCTCCGATGACCTGCCCGGCGTTGCGCACCACGAACAGGTCGCCGAGTCCGAGGTCGAAGATGATCTCGGCGGCCAGGCGGGAGTCGGAGCATCCGAAGAGCGTGGCGACCGGGTGCTGCGCCGCGGTCAGGTCCTTGCGTCGAGCGACGTCCTGATTCGGGTGGCGAGGCTCGTCCTGCACGAAACGGCGGTTGCCGTCCTGCATCTGCGTCCAGGCGGCGGCGGGGGTGAGGGGGTGGGTCATGGGGTCTCCGAGATGGTGCGGATCTGCGGGATGAGGCTCTCGGCGAGTTCGGCCGTGGAATCGGCCGACCGTGAGCCGTAGAGCAGGATGTAGTCGGCGCCGGCCTGCGTGCCGATGGCGTAGGTGACGTTGGCGTTCGACTCCGCGCTACCCGGCTTGTAGACGTCCCAGTCGAGCCCGCCGATGCGCACCGTGTCGGTCGGCGCGATGCCGTTCAAGCGCTGCGGAGCCCAGGACGAATCCGCGTCGAAGGCCTGGTCCACCTTGATGAACCCGCGCTCCTTGTCCGACTTGGGGGCGAGCGTGACCTCCCAGACGACGGTCGCGCCACCCTGCATCTCGGCCCCGTTCGCGCGCCAGAAGTCGCCGAGTTCCGGGATGAGGACGGGGCGGTCCATCGAGGACTCCACCCCCTCGGCCACCGCGGCGACGTCGAGGGGCTTCTGCTCGACGGGTGCGCCGCGGGGAACCGCGAAGATGATGACGGCGACCACGGCGAGTGTCACGAGAAGCGCTGCGACCAGGTTCCGCACCGTCTGGCTCGATCGGTACGCCTTGCTCGACGCTGCCTTCCTGGCGGCGGTCTCGTCGGGTGTCTCCGGACGGCCGAGCTCGGCGATGATGGGGGGCTGCTTGCTCATGACTCTCCGGCGTCGTCGGCATCGGAAGCCGCGGCACGAGCAGCGTCAAGACGCCGCTTCGCTCCCAGCAGCCACTCCTCGCAGCGTGCGGCCAGCGCCTCTCCGCGCTCCCACAGCGCGAGCGAATGCTCGAGTGTGGGGGAGCCCTGCTCGAGCTCTGCGACCACCTTGACGAGTTCGTCACGGGCCGCCTCGAACGACAGCGTGTCCACGGGGGTGTCGTTCAGGGCGCTCACTCCTCCATCTTACGTCGATCGATGCCGACGCTCTGCTCAGTCCCCTTCGGGGATCTCGCCCTCGGAGCGGGCTGCCAGCGATCCACGATCCAGCGTGATCGTGAGGCCGCTCCCGGCGGGAGCGTCGGTGGCATCGCGGAGGATCACACCACCGTCGACGTGGGCGATCGCGTAGCCGCGAGCCAGGGTCGCCGCGGGGGAGAGGGCTCGCAGGGATGCGCGGAGTTCTCCCGTGCGGCGCCCGGCGTCGTCGAGCTGTCGGTTCACGGCGTCCCGTCCACGCCCGAGCAGCAGCCACGTCTCCTGGGCGCGGGCATCGATGATCGGTGCGGGCGAGCGCAGCACCGGTCGCGAGCGCAGCTGCTCCAGCTGGGCGATGTCGTGCGTGAGGCGCTGGGTGAGCCGTGAGGTCGCTCGCGACCGCAGTTGCGCGATGAGCGCTCGCTGCTCTCCCACGTCGGGCACGACGCGCTTCGCGGCATCGGTCGGCGTCGAGGCGCGGAGATCGGCGACGTCATCGAGAAGCGGGTGGTCGTTCTCGTGCCCGATCGCGCTCACCACGGGCGTCGATGCCGCGGCGACCGCTCGCACGAGCCTCTCGTCGCTGAAGCCCAACAGCGTCTGCGGGTCGCCGCCGCCGCGGGCGATGATGATCACGTCGACCTCGGGATCAGCGTCGAGCCGAGCGAGCGCGGCGAGGGTGTCCGGGACACAGCGGTCCCCCTGCACGGCGGCGTACTCGGTGCGGAAGCGCACCTGCGGCCAGCGCAGCTCGGCGTTGCGATGCACATCCTTCTCGGCGTCCGAGCGCTCGCCCGTGATGAGGCCGATCACGTGCGGGAGGAAGGGGAGGCGCTTCTTGCGCGAAGGATCGAAGAGCCCCTCCTGCCGCAGCTGCACGCGGAGCTTCTCGAGGCGTTCCAGCTGATCGCCGAGCCCGACGTGCTTCATCGCGGAGACGGCGAAGCTGAAGTCGCCCGCCTTGACGAAGTAGTCGGCCTTGACCGCGGCGACCACATGGTCGCCGACGCCGATGTCGGACGGGATGCGCGCACGCACGCTCGACCACACGCGGATGGAGATCTGCGCGTCGGACCTGGTGTCCTTCAGGCGCGCGAACACGTTGCCGGCTCGCACGTTCCACGAGGTGATCTCGCCTTCGACCCAGACCGTGTTCCACCGCGCGATGAAGTCGCGGATCGTCGCGTTGAGGCGGGTGACGGAGGTGGGGGCGTCTGCGGTGGAATCACGGGGTGCGACCGAGTCGGCCGGCGGCGTCTCGCCCTGGCCCGTCGTCGCTTCGAAGACTGTCATCCGCTCCCGTTCCCTGCCCTCGAACCTCCCCGGCCGTGCACAGCTGCGCGACGGTAGAATTCAAGGGTGACTTCGACTGCCGTTCATCTCCCCGTGCCCCGCCTCCCACGAGTGCGTGCGGCGGCCGGGCGGCTTCAGGATAACCCGGTGGCCGGACACAAGCGTGTTCTGCTCGCCGCCCCGCGCGGTTACTGTGCGGGTGTCGACCGCGCGGTCGTCGCGGTGGAGAAGGCTCTCGAACGCTACGGCGCCCCCGTCTACGTGCGCAAGCAGATCGTGCACAACATCCACGTCGTCACCGAGCTCGAGGAGAAGGGTGCGATCTTCGTCGAAGAGGTCGACGAGGTCCCCGAGGGTGCGCACATCGTCTTCAGCGCCCATGGCGTCTCACCCGCGGTCGTGAACGCGGCCTCCGATCGGGGACTCCACGCGATCGATGCCACCTGTCCTCTGGTCACCAAGGTGCACCGCGAGGCCGTGCGCTTCGCGCGCGACGACTTCGAGATCCTGCTCATCGGTCACGACGGGCACGAAGAGGTGGAGGGCACGGCTGGAGAGGCGCCGGACCACGTGACCGTCGTGAACTCTCCCGAAGAAGCCGACACCGTCGTGGTGAAGGATCCGAACAAGGTCGTCTGGCTGTCGCAGACCACGCTGTCGGTGGACGAGACGATGGAGACGGTCAACCGGTTGCGCACGCGATTCCCCGAACTGCAGAATCCGCCGTCGGACGACATCTGCTACGCCACGCAGAACCGTCAGGTCGCGATCAAGAAGGTCGCCGCCGGGGCAGACCTCGTGATCGTGGTCGGCTCGTCGAACTCGTCCAACAGCGTGCGTCTGGTCGAGGTCGCCCTCGAGTACGGAGCGAAGGCCGCTTACCGCGTCGACTATGCCGAGGAGATCCAGCAGGAGTGGCTCGACGGCGTCGAGACGGTCGGTGTGACCAGCGGAGCATCCGTGCCCGAGGTACTGGTCCGCGAGGTGCTCGATGCGATCGGCGACGCCGGCTACCGCGATGTCGAAGAGGTGAAGACCGCTGAGGAGGATCTGATGTTCTCCCTGCCCAAGGAACTGCGTCAGGACGCTGCCGGTCAGCGGGACGCCCGGGCTCTCGGCGGTCGTGCATCCGGAGGAGGCGCGTAGCGTTGAGCGCCGCGGAGGCGGAGCCCACCCTCATCGGGTCGGTGCAACGCGCTCTGCGACTGGTCGACATCGTCGCGAACTCCCCGCGCCCGCTTCCGCCGAAGATGCTCGCGGCGATCACCGGACTGACGCCGGGGACGACCTACCACCTGGTGCGCACGCTCGTGCATGAGGGGTATCTGTCGTCGGAGCCGGACGGCGTGGTGCTCGGCAGTCGGTTTCCGTCGTTCCAGCAGCAGATCGGCTCCAGGGGCGTGTTCCTCGCTCGAGTGCGCGCGGCGCTGCGCGAGGTGACCGAGGAGGTGGGAGCCACGGCCTACCTGTCGCGCTTCGACGACGGGGAGATGCATCTGGTCGACATCGTCGACGCGGTCCGGAACCCTCGGATCGAGCTCTGGGTGGGGCTGCAGTCCAGCGCCCACGCGACTGCGCTGGGCAAGCAGATCCTCGCCGACCTCTCGGAAGAGGATCGCCTCGACTACCTGTCCCGCCATCGGCTGCCCGAGCTCACCCCGCGCACGATCACCGATCGCAGGACATTGCTCACACAGCTGGA
The DNA here is from genome assembly GCF_040223885.2 of Microbacterium sp. WHRI 7836. Lineage (NCBI taxonomy): Bacteria > Bacillati > Actinomycetota > Actinomycetes > Micrococcales > Microbacteriaceae > Microbacterium > Microbacterium sp. WHRI 7836. Next base: position 2,482,972 of record NZ_CP168171.1, on the reverse strand, counting down.
GCGCTCGCCGGGGTGGGCTGTCGACCACGAGGAGTACGCCATCGGTGCGACCTGCCTCGCTGTGCCCGTCATCGCCCCTGGCGTCACCGCGTCGCTCGCGATCTCGCTGAACGCCGAGCGCGATGTGGTCGACAGGGAGCTGGTGTCGAAGCTGCAGGTCGCCGCGAGGCGCCTCTCGCTGCAACTCGGCGCGGATGCGCTGGACAGCGGGTCATCCGACGAGGATTTCACTATCTGAAGTCAGACCCCTGGCGCGGCGGCATGCGTTTTCCTACTATGGGGGGAGTAGCGGCATACAAGAGCGCTACCGACCGCCTCGAGCGTCCCCAGCGCTGGCGGTCGACCTGGATGAGAAGCGTCCCCAGCGCTTCACGTCCGCGGCCCCGAGAAGTCCCCACTTCTCCGGGGCCGCTATCGTTTTCGGCACGCAGTTGCTGGGAGTCGGCATGAGGGTATGCCGTTAGCATGGCGAGATGAGCGATCAGCGGCCCCAGTACGGAGAACTCGCGACCCCGGAGGAGCAGCGACGGGCCGCGGGTCTGCCTCCGATCGATGAGCCTGTGATCGCTCCAGCCGCTGCAGCGTCACCACCGCCGGCCGTGCCGGGAGCGGTCGCGGCGTCGAGCCCCTCGGGCGGTTCCCCCGCGAAGCGGGCGCACCCGCTCGATCGTTTCGCCACGATCGCCATGCTGGCGTACGGACTGATCAATGTCGTCGTCACCGGGCTGTCGTACCTGGACCTGCCGAGCGTCATGAACCAGACGATGAAGATCATCGGCATCGAAGGCGAGTTCACGAACTTCGCGTCCGCGAGGACCTGGGGCACGATCGCCGCGATCCTGCTCGCCGTCGGGTGGTCGGTCACCGCCGCGCTCTCGATCCGTCGCCTCCGCCGTGGACGTGTGACGTGGTGGGTTCCGATCGTCGGGGCCATCGTGACCATGGGTGTGGTGTCGGTCTGCATCGCCGTGCCGATGATGGGCGATCCGGCGTTCATCGCGCACCTCGAGCAGATGACGCGTCCCTGAGGACGTTCCGTGAGGTCTGCGCGGGCGCAGCTTCCACGGAGAACGAGAAGGGGCCCGGCAGGATGCCGGGCCCCTTCTGTGTCTCGCGACCGATCAGCTCTTGGACTGGCCGTACGAGCCGAGCTGGCGGGTCGACTCGACCACGCGGGCGGCCATGGCCGACTCGGCGATCTTGCCCCAGGCACGCGGGTCGTACTGCTTCTTGTTGCCGACCTCGCCGTCGACCTTCAGCACGCCGTCGTAGTTCTTGAACATGTAGTCGGCGATGGCACGCGTGTAGGCGTACTGGGTGTCGGTGTCGATGTTCATCTTGATGACGCCGTTGGCGACCGCGAGGGCGATCTCCTCATCGGTCGAGCCCGAGCCACCGTGGAACACGAGGTCGAGCGGCTTGGGGCCGGTGTTGTACTTCGCGGCGACCTCCGCCTGGATCTCGCCGAGCAGCTCGGGACGCAGCTTCACTCCACCGGGCTTGTAGACACCGTGGACGTTGCCGAAGGTGAGGGCCGCGATGTAACGCCCCTGCTCACCGAGACCCAGCGCCTGCACAGCCTGGTCGACGTCGGCGAAGGTCGTGTAGAGAGCTTCGTTCGACCCCTCATGCTGTACGCCGTCCTCCTCGCCGCCGACGACGCCGATCTCGACCTCGAGGATGGCGTTGATGGCCTTCATGCGGGGGAGCAGATCCTTCGCGATCTCGATGTTCTCCGCGAGGGGAACAGCGGAGCCGTCCCACATGTGGGACTGGAAGATCGGGTTGCGACCGGCCTTGACCTCTTCCTCCGAAGCGGCGATCAGCGGCTCGACGAAGCCCGCGAGTGCGTCCTTGGGGCAGTGGTCGGTGTGCAGGGCGACGGTGATCGGGTAGTTCTTGGCGACCTCGGTGGCGAAGCGCGCGAACGCGAGAGCGCCCGTGGCGCGAGCCTTCACCGTGTGGCCGGCGAAGTAGTCGGCGCCACCGGTGGTGACCTGGATGATGCCGTCGGAGCCGGCCTCGGTCAGGCCCTGGAGGACGGAGTTGATCGTCTGCGAGCTGGAGACGTTGAATGCGGGGTACGCGAAGCCGCCGGCCTTCGCGCGGTCGAGCATTTCGGCGTACTGATCCGGGGTGGCGACGGGCATGAGAACTCCTGCGATAGGGGAAGCCGGGACAGCTGCCACTCTATCGGGGCGCACGCGCCGATACCGCAGTCGCGGCCGGGGGCGAGCACGTCCGCTTCTGCGTAGCTGTTAAGAACAGCGATTCCTTCGGCGGATCGTGCCCGAAAAGCGGCGGATTCGGAGCGCACGATGGCTAGGCTGACCGCATGGTGAGTCTTACTGCTGATCTGAGCCCGCTTCGTCCCGACCGCAACCTGGCGATGGAGTTGGTGCGATCGACGGAGGCTGCGGCCATCCGCGCTGTGCCGTTCATCGGTCGCGGTGCGAAGGAAGCTGCGGACGGCGCGGCTGTCGACGCCATGCGGGCCTTCCTCGGCACGGTCGACTTCCAGGGACGGGTCGTCATCGGTGAGGGCGAGAAGGACAACGCCCCGATGCTCTTCAACGGCGAGATCGTCGGAACCGGCCGAGGGCCGCTGTGCGACATCGCCGTCGACCCCATCGACGGGACCTCACTGACCGCTGCCGGTCGACAGAACGCCCTGTCGGTGATCGCCGTCTCGGACCGTGGCACCATGCTCGACGCCTCGAGCGTCTTCTATATGGACAAGCTCGTGACGGGCCCCGCCGGTGTCGGTGTCGTCGACATCCGTCTGCCCATCGGGGAGAACATCCGCAAGCTCGCCGGCGCTCTCGACAAGCCCGTCGACGAGATCGTCGTCTCGGTGCTGAACCGTCCGCGTCATGAGCAGCTCATCCAGGAGATCCGCGATGCCGGCGCCGGCACCCGTCTGATGAGTGACGGAGACGTCGCCGGCGGCATCAATGCGGCACGCCACGACGCCCGCACCGACATGTGCGTCGGCGTCGGAGGCAGCCCCGAGGGAATAGTCACGGCTTGTGCGATCAAGGCGCTCGGCGGCCACATCCAGGGTCGGCTCTGGCCGCGTGACGACGACGAGCGCCAGCGCGGCATCGACGCGGGGCTCGACATGGACAAGGTGTACGAGGCCGACGATCTGGTGCAGGGCAACAACACGATCTTCGTCGCGACCGGTGTCACCGATGGCCAGCTCGTCGCGGGTGTCCGGCGCGAGCGCGGTTATGTGTACACCGAGAGCGTCGTGCTCAGAGGCGCCTCGGGGACGCTCCGTCGCATCGCGTCCGAGCACCTCGTCTCGAAGTGGCTCTGACGCTTCTCGTGTTCGCCGTCGTGTGATCGTCGGCGCTGAGGCCGTCGGCATCGTTATCGAGCCGGTATCGCCTCACACCCCGGACGATCCACGGTTCGCCGGGCCCCCGTGTCACAATTGTCACTGGGTTTGTCGCCGTCGACGGAGCCGCCAGGCACCGCAGGCACAGGAGGGCGAACAGATGACAACGCAGCACACGAGCGGCTCGAAAGCCGCCGCGACCAGGATCGTCACGACGAACACAGGGCGCATCCTCCGGGTGAGCGCGGACGCGGAATCCGCTCCGAAGCCCCCGACCGTGGCCCCCGTCGCACCGGCAGTAGACCCGGCCCGACGTGCGGATGTTCTCTTCCGCGTCCGGCGCGATGAGGGGCACGAGCTCAGCGCATGGTGGATGATCGGCGCGTTCCTGGCAACCAGCGGTCTGGTGATCCTGCTGCTCAGCGGCGTTCCCGGTATCGCCTGATCACGGCGCCCTCTTGCTCGGTGAGCGCTGGATCAGCGTTCTTCTTCGAGTCTGATCCGCACGTCGCCCACGTCTGCGCGGAGTGCCGACTCGTCGCGCGCCGCGTCAGCCACCGCGTCGCCTGACTCCGGTTCGTGGGTGCTCTCCTCAGAGGAGATCAGCTCCGGTGCCGTGAATCGCCTGGCCGCCCCTGTCGTCACCGCGGGGGCTGTCGAGAGCGCCGACGCGTCGACCCCGGGGAATTGGCGAGCGGTCACGAGCACGCGTGTCTCGAGCGAACCGGCGAACCGGTTGTAGCTGTCGACGGTGCGCTCCAGGGCGCGGCGCAGATCGTCGGCGTGTCCGGCCAGGGTTCCCAGCCGGTCGTACAACTGTGTGCCGAGCGCGAGCAATGTGCGAGCCTCGGTCGAGACCTCCTGCTGTGTCCAGGTGAACGCCACGGTCTTGAGCACGGCCCAGAGGTTGACGGGGGAGGCGAGCGCGACTCGTCGGCCGAATGCGTAGTCGAGCAGCGTCGGGTCTTCGTCGATCGCGGCGGCCAGCAGCGATTCGCTCGGCAGGAAGCAGATCACGAACTCGGGGCTCGCATCGAGCCCCGCCCAATAGGCCTTCTTCGCCAGGGCGTCGATGTGCGCTCGGACTGCTTTCACGTGCTTCTGCATCAATGCTCGACGCTGAGGCTCCTGGGCGTCGCCGCCCGGAAGCGCAGATGCCTCGAGGTACGCGTCGAGCGGCACTTTGGCGTCGACCGCGATCGAGCTGCCACCCGCGAGCCGGATCACCATGTCGGGACGGCCCTGGCCCCGGTCGCTGGAGATCGTCGCCTGCAGGTCGAAGTCGATGTGTCGGGTGAGGCCCGCGGCTTCGACGACACGGCGGAGCTGCGTCTCGCCCCACACGCCTCTCGTGGCGCTGGAGCGCAGAGCTCCCGCGAGGGACTCGGTGGTCGCCCGGAGCGCTTCATCGGACTCCTGCGCTCGGCGCAGCTGCTCCTCGAGCGTGCCGAATTGAGCGTGCCTCTCCCGCTCGATCGCGGTGACCTTGGTCTGCATCTGCTGCAGACTCTCGCGCACGGGGGCGAGCGCGGTGAGCACCGCATTCTGCTGCTGCACCCGCTGCGCCTCGGCGCGCTGCTCGTTTCGCGCGTGCTCGACGGCATCGCGGTACAGGTCGTATTGACGGTCTCGGTCGTCGCGCGCAGCGGCCAGCTCGGCCTGAGCGCGCGCGAGATCGGCGGCGCCTCGGCCGGCGCGCAGGAACCAGCCGACGGCGATGCCCGCAGCGAGTGCGACGAGCAGGAGAACGACAGCCAGAGCATCCATGTGTTCATGATGGGGCCGGCCTCCGACATTCGGAGGTCGCCGCGCACGGAGCGGTCGAGGTGCGGGTCAGGCGACCGCGCGCTCCAGTGCGGGTGCGACAGGAGCAACCGGAGCGGTGACCCGCAGACTCAGCGCGTCGGCGAGAGCGAAGACGTCGCCTGCACCGGCTCTGTAGGCGGCGTCGATCACGATCTGGGCACACGCACGGGCATCGGCCAGGGCATCGTGGTGCGAGAACTCCTCGAACCCCGCGGCAGCAGCGGCGACCGGCAGCCGGTACGAGTCGAGCGTGTAGGTCTTGCGGGCGACCTGCAGGCTGCACAGCGACCGGTAGGGCGGGCACAGCTGGCCCGTGGCCTCAGACGCGCGGCGCAGCACATTGAGGTCGAAGCCGGCGTTGTGCGCGACCAGCACATCGGCACCCGCGAAGGCACACAGGCGGTCGAACTGGTCGACCCAGGTCGCGGCCGACAGCACGTCCTCCGGCTGGATGCCATGGATGCGCACGTTCCACTCCTGGAACTCGTCATGGCCAGGCGGCGGCTGGATCAGCCAACCGGTGGTGGCGACGACCTGGCCGTCGCGGACGCGGACCAGTCCGACCGAGCATGCAGAGGCCGGGCTGGAGTTCGCGGTCTCGAAGTCGATCGCAGTGAAGTCCAGTGGCACATCCCCACCTTCCCCCGGTCCCTCGAAGACGTCTCGGAGACTCGCCGTATGCTGGCGACATGGCTGAGGACATGGCGACGTCGTTCGGAGCGCAGGCGGGAAACTACGAGGTCGGTCGACCTGATTATCCTTTCGAGGCCGTGGCATGGATGCTGGAGCGCATGCCGCACGGCTCACGTCGGATCGCCGATGTCGGTGCCGGCACAGGAAAGCTCACCAGGGTTCTCGCGGAGGCGCCGGACGCCGAGGTCGTCGCCGTCGATCCCGACCCCGTGATGCTCGCGACGCTCCGCGGTGCGGTGCCCGGCGTGCCGACGTTCCAGGGATCGGCCGAGCAGCTGCCGCTTCCGGACGCGAGTGTCGATGCCGTCGTGCTGGGGCAGGCATGGCATTGGGTCGATCCGGTGGCCGGCTCAGCCGAGATCGGGCGCGCCGTGCGCGGCGGGGGAGTGCTCGGCCTCATCTGGAACATCCGCGACGACCGTGTCGACTGGGTGCGCAGGCTCACCGAGATCATGCACGGCAGCCACGCCGAGAACATGCTCGCCGAGGGGGACCCGACTGTCTCCGCGCCGTTCAGCGGACTCGAGCAGGAGCGCTGGGAATGGGCCCGCCCCGTGACGCGCGACGTGCTGCACCGGATGGCGGCGTCACGCAGCTACATCATCACCGCTTCGGACGAGGAGAAGGCCCGCATCGCGCGCGAGCTCGACGCGCTCTTCGACGAGCTCGACCTGCACGGGGACGCCACGATCGACCTTCCGTACGTCACGCGGGCGTATCGAGCCGTTCGCGACTGAGGTCCGTTGCGCGGCTCTGCGGCTCGGGCCGCTGCGCCGCGTCAGGCGTTCGCGCCGGATCAGGCCGAACGGGCCGACGTCTGCCTGATCTCGCGCGTTCGCCTGATCTCGCGCCTCGCTCGCACAGCATCCCGCAGGATCGTGCGTCTTCAGCGAGGTAGACTCGTGCCCCGTGGCTCTCACTATCGGTATCGTCGGCCTGCCCAACGTCGGCAAGTCCACCCTCTTCAACGCACTCACCAAGAACGACGTGCTCGCGGCGAACTACCCGTTCGCGACGATCGAGCCGAACGTCGGCGTGGTGAACCTGCCCGATCCTCGCCTCGACAAGCTCGCGGAGATCTTCGGCAGCGAGCGCATCCTGCCCGCAGCAGTGTCGTTCGTCGACATCGCCGGCATCGTGCGTGGGGCGAGCGAGGGTGAGGGTCTGGGCAACAAGTTCCTCGCGAACATCCGTGAGGCCGACGCCATCGCTCAGGTCGTGCGCGGTTTCGCCGACGACGATGTCGTCCACGTCGACGGCACGGTGAATCCTGCATCCGACATGGAGACCATCAACGCGGAACTCATGCTCGCCGACCTCGAGACCGTCGACAAGGCGATCGCACGGTACGAGAAGGAAGTGCGCGGCAAGAAGATCGAACCCATCGTGCTCGAGACCGCGAACGCGGCGAAGGATGCTCTCGAGCGCGGTGTGCTGCTGTCGGTCGCCGGCATCGACCTGACGCCGATCCGGGAGCTGGGTCTGCTCACCGCGAAGCCCGTCATCTTCGTCTTCAACGTCGACGAGTCCGTGCTGACCGACGACGCGCGCAAGGCGGAGCTCGCCGCCCTCGTCGCCCCGGCGAAGGCCATCTTCCTCGACGCGAAGATCGAGTCCGAGCTCATCGACCTCGACCCGGAAGACGCAGCCGAGCTCCTCGCCTCGACCGGCCAGGACGAGTCCGGTCTCGACCAGCTCGCCCGCATCGGCTTCGACACGCTCGGCCTGCAGACGTACCTGACCGCCGGTCCGAAGGAAGCCCGCGCCTGGACCATCCCCAAGGGATCGAAGGCGCCACAGGCTGCGGGCGTCATCCACACCGACTTCGAGAAGGGCTTCATCAAGGCCGAGATCGTCTCGTTCGACGATCTGGTCGAGACGGGCTCCGTCGTCGAGGCCCGCGCCAAGGGCAAGGCCCGCCTCGAGGGCAAGGACTACGTCATGCAGGACGGCGACGTCGTGGAGTTCCGTATCGGAAACACATCTGGAGGGTCGAAATAGTCATGGCTACGGAGGAAACGCGATCTCCGGTTGCTGCGAGTGAGGTCTTCGGTGACCTTCGGATCGCTCCGCTTCCGGACGGAACGAAGGCCGAGGCCGTCTTCGTTCTCGTCAAGCTCGATGACGGAGACTGGTGCGCCCGGAGTGTCGGCGGTGACGCCTACAACCGCGTCGAGTTCCTCGGACAGCTGACCGCATACACGCACGGCTTGATGCAGAGCGAAGCGACCGGATGGTACGACGACGGCGACCCCTCCACATGAGCGACGGCGACGTCGTGGAGTTCCGTATCGGAAACACATCTGGCGGATCCAAGTAGGTCAGGTGTCCGCGCAGAGTCCTCTCGAATCCAACCTGACCGGTGGTGGCCGGGCGACGACAGGCGAAGTCGCGGGTCGGGCGGTGCTTGTCGTGCCGATGGAGGACCGAGTGTGGGAGTTTCACGACAAGCCCTGGGACGTGTCCGATGAAGCTGGGTGCGAGGACTCATACTGGCCGCACGATGACCAGCCGAACGTGGAATGGTCGAAGTGGGGCATCGAGTGGGTGGAGCCCGACAAGCTCATCGAGTTCGTTCGAACGCATTGGCCCGAATTCGATGCGGAAGACATCACCGCGAAGCGGCTGCCGCCGGTTGACGCATGACAAATTTCTCGTGGAGTTCCGTATCTGAAACACGCCTGGCGATTCCCAGTGATCGCCGACCTCGCAACTGCCGTATTCCGTCGCAGTTAGGCTTCCTGTCACGATGGGATTGATCAAGCCACCAAAACCAGACCCCGCGCTCGAAGTCTTCGACGAGGGGGTTGGTGTCCTTTCGCGCAACGGCGAGATTGCGGGACACGTCGCCACAAGTCGCTCGTGGTTTTGGTCTCCCTTCAGTCCTCTGAGGCAGCAATGGTGGGTGTGGTACATCGTCGTTTGGGCGGATGGTTCGCGCGAGCGATCCACGGAGGACTACCCGCCTTGGTCGGCCGTGAAGGAGATGCGGGACGGGTATCTGGAGTGGATCAGTACGGATGCCCACCGCGGCAGGTACGACTTTCACTGGCTCGATGGGCACGCCGCCGGTTTGGTACGTGAGCGTCTGAAGATCAGTGCTGAAGACTTCTAACGGCCAGGACGGCGACGTGGTGGAGTTCCGTATCGGAAACACATCTGGCGGGTCCAAGTAAGACCGATAGACGACGTCATCTAAGCGGCAAGCGAAGCTTCCGTCGTTGAGTCAGGCGTGCGTCGAAGGGACATGGGTATCCACCGAGTCCCGAGTGCTAAGGATGGCTCCGATCCCCAGGCCGATGAGCGATCCAAGCGCTCCGCAGGCAAGCGCCCATCCGGCGCACCACGCGAGTACCGAGCTTCGGGGATCGACGAATTGGGGATTCTCCGAGTAAGTCGTCATCGCTCCGGGGAACCATGCAAGGAGCACGAGCAGGATGCCCACAACCGCGCCGCACGCGAACCCAACCATGGCGAAGGTCAGCATCCGGCGACCGAAGGGGAGGAGCTCACGGATCGAGGGAGCCATGAGCTAAAGATACGGCCTGTGAGCGCAGCGTGAGGGAGCGCAGGACGGCGACGTCGCGGAGTTCCGTATCGGAAACACATCTGACGGGTCCAAGTAAGCTTCGTCCATGATCCAGGGCAACAGGGCGTCGCTCAGCATCCGCAGCGATACGAAGACGGTAGCCGAGATCTCTGCGATGCTCGGACTGGAGCCCACCGACTGGGGTGACAAAGGCGATCTCACCCCTGCGGGGCGGGCCGGTCGGAACTATGCGCCCGAGCTTCTGACGCACCAGCGGACCTTTTGGTCGCTCACGGAGAGTGTTGACGAACCGAGTGCCCACGATCAGACCGGCTTCTCTGCACTTCGCGCGTTGGTGGTGAGACTGGAACCCAACGCTCAAGCACTCATGGAGCTCCGCCAAGGCGGGGAGACCACGCTCTGGTGGTCAGGAGACTCCGACAGCACGCAAGGTGGATTCGTGCTGGAGGCGGACCTGATCCGCTACCTTGCCAAGCTGGGGTGTGACGTGTTCGGGACCGCGTATCTCGCCGAGGACGATGACGAGGATGGGGATGAGGACGAGATGGACGGCGACGTCGTGGAGTTCCGCATCGGAAACACATCTGGCGGGTCGAAGTAAGCTTCGTCCATGATCCGGGGCAACAGGGCGTCGTTCAGCGTCTACAGCGACACGAAGACCGTGAATGAGATATCCGTGATGCTCGGACTCGAACCAACTCGCTCAGGGGACAAGGGCGATCTCACTCCCGCGGGACGTGCCGGGCGAGACCTCGCTCCGGAGCGTCTGCGCTACCAGCAGACCCATTGGTCGCTCAGCGTCGTGAACGAACCGAGTGAAGAAGATCAGACCGGGTTCTCGTCGCTTCGAGAGCTGATGGCGATGCTGCAGCCCAGCTCGCAAGTGCTCGCGGAACTCCGCCAAGGTGGAGAGACCAGGCTCTGGTGGTCCGGAGACTCCGACAGCACGCAAGGTGGATTTGTGCTGGAGGCGGACTTGATCCGCGACCTTTCCAAGCTGGGGTGTGACGTCTTCGGGACTGCGTTTCTCGCCGAGGACGACGAAGACGAGGATGCAATGAGCGACGGCGACGTGGTGGAATTCCGCATCGGAAACGCATCTGGAGGCGGGAAGTGATCACTCAGAAAGCCGCGGAAGAGGCATTGTCGGCAGGCGACCGTGCCAAGTTCGATTCGCTAACGGCTGCATCCCCCGAGGCGTGGGAATTGTTGCCCGAGGTGCAGGTTGCCATCGATGCGGCAACGAAGTCCGCCCAATCGTCGATTGCCATGGCCTACACGATGAACAGTCTCCGAAAGATCGCAGAAGGCAAGGCGGCGAATGGGCGGCTTACATCTGAAGCGCAGGACTGCCTTCGTTCCGCGCTGCTGTTCAGTGGGGCGGGGCTGGACACAGCCCTGAAGCGTCTTGTGCAACACGCGGTGCCGACCTTGATCGGTAGCGAGGCAGCTGTCGAGACCCAGTTCCAGGACTACAGCAAGAAGCGAATTCAGAATAAGTCGGATGGAGTCGATCCGAAAGAGCTGATGATGCTTCTCCTGAGCGAGGCGAAGTCACCCCGCGAGGTGCTGCTGGAACGGTGGGTCTACGACCTGCGAGCGGCCAGCGCTCAGTCGGCCTCACGGGTGATGGAGCTAGCCACTGCTTGTGGCGTCGCTGAGAAGGGACTGCGCAGGCGATTCACTCCGACACAGAAGAAGACTTCGCTCCTCGAACAGGCGTTCACCGCACGTAATGAGATCGCTCATGAACTAGATGTGACCGAACCGGCGGAGGGAGCACGCAAGGCGCTGGAACAGATTCGTGCCTATCGCAAGGCGGCGACCATACAGGAGTGGTGCCAGGAGATCCTCGACGTCACGCAGGACATCATCAACGATGTTGCTCGACGGCTGAAGGAAACAGAGGCCAGCCAGAAGTCGGTCTGAGGGACACTCAGCGACCGTCCTCGTCCTCGTGTGGCGGATTTGGGTGGTTCCGTGTCGGAAACATTCCTGACGGATCGACGTCGTTAGGCTGCTCGGGCTCTTCGCGTGCGACAACCACGTCACGCGCCGTTTGTGCGGTCGGGTCCGATTCCGCGTCATCCGGGAGTGTCGCGCCGAACTGCCAGTTCCACGGCCCGAGATGCTCTTTCAGTCGCTCCAGCTCGGCATACCCCTCCCAGAGTCCGATGGTGACTAGTCCGAACCGATCACCGACCTTCTTCCCCTCGTACTCCATCGCCTTCTGGAAAGTCTCGCGGTCGGGGGCAGAGTCGAACTTCCGCATGGCTCGCTCCAGCACGTACTTCAGCATCCCCTTGGTGAGACTTGGTTGTTGGTCGCCCAGTTCTTCGGGTTCCGGGAATCGCCGGTACAGCTCGCGCCAGAGGATGGTGAACGGCGCGATCTTGGGCGGGCCGTCGAGGGCCGTGAAGTCGCCCTCCTGCATCCGCCACCGTCTGCGCCAACTCGACTTCTGGGGCCTCTTGGTTCGCCCGGCGACGCTTACGAATCCCCTAATTGCAATCCCTCGTGGCCCGGCCTTCTCCAAGAGACTCGGCACCACCGACCAGAAGTCGTAGGTGAAGGAGACTCGGTCGTACGGTTCGAGGCGCACCGCCGACTCGTTAGAGGGTGAATCCGCGCTCAGGTCGTTGACGTCGAACGACCTCGGAGTGAGTGAGTGCGCCTTGTAGCCGGTGCCGGTCAGGGCAAGGCCAGGCGAGTAGATGGTGATTGCGGTGCGCCCGGGATTCTCGACAACCAACTGCGCAATCTCGAAGTTGTTGCGCGTCACCGGGTACAGGCTCTCCTCGCGCATGGCGAACTTGCCGCTTCTATTGATCCTGATGGCGAAACCGGGTTCCCACACGCCCGGGTTCAGGTAGACCTTGACCCGCCCACCGTCCAAGATGTGCTTGGTGAACTGCCACGTGAGCGCTGCGAGGGATGCGATGAGTCCTAGTCCCGCTACCAAAAGGGCGACGATCTCGACGGGTAGGCCGAGTAGCAGCGCGGCCTGTGTCGGGCTTGGAGCGGCGATGATCGTCATGCTGTCACTCTCCCAGGGACCGCATGGCATCCCGGTGAGGGCTCGCGAGACCGCGCCTGACCTGCGACGTCGGGCCTGATCGGTAATCTTCGAACATGGATGAGCAATGGGTAATCGCACGACTGGAATGGTGGATCGAAACCGCGCGAAAGGCGCGGTCCGTTGGCTACTCGAACGGTCGTAACACGACGTACGGATTTACGTATGAGACCAACGCGTTGTATCCCCAACTGCGGGACGCATCGGCTCAGACACACGCCATCATCGAGCGGGTGCTCGGCAAGACGGGAGTGCCCAGCCTGATGAGGCGTTCCGACAATGCGTACTGGCTAGATCAAGGAATCGAATTCGCGGAGCACGCGCTTGCCATCCTGAAGACGCGCGCAGAGACGCGGATGAAGCTCGGGACGAGCGCGCCCACGATGAAGGCCGACGCGCTGCATCCAGTGATCTGGCAGGCGGCATCCGGACGCTGGGACTCAGGGCACTATTCGGACGCCGTCCAGCGGGCTGCTACGGCGCTGAGCGGTGTCGTGAAGGACCGCACGGGGCGGTACGAGCTGGGGGACGGTGAGCTTGTCGCACAGGCGTTCTCGCCCTCACCTGCCCAGGAGGGAAAGCCGCGCCTGAGGTGGCCCGGCAAGGACGACGACCTGACGGTGAAGTCGATGCGCGTGGGGATGCTCAACATGGCACAGGGCGTCTTCTCCGCCATCCGCAATGTGGCCACCCACACCACGGACGAGCTGCCCAAGCAAGAGGCTCTAGAGCAATTAGCGACGCTGAGCATCCTCGCGCGATGGATCGACAAGTGCGAGCTGGTCACGGTCTGACACGTCGCGGAAGCTGTGACTCGGTGAGGTCTATTCGGCGAGAGCGCGGTACACGCTCGCGCGGCTGATGCCGGTGAGCTTCACGATCTCCGCCACGGTGCGGCCCTTGGCCTTGTGCTGGCGGATCTTCTTGACGTTCTCCGCGGTCATGGCCGTGATCGGTCGGCCCGCGATCTGCTCGCCGTCCTTGGCGCGTGCTGCACGAGCTGCACGTGCCTCTGCGACGCGCTCGGCGTTCATCGAGCGCTCCCACTCGGCCACGTGGGTCATGACGGCCCGCACGAGCTTGCCCGTGGGGCCGGTGAAGTCTTCGCCCGGCTTCAAGCTCTTGACGATGATGTCACGCTCTTCGAGATCGGCCAGGGTCGAGAGCACGTGCAGAGCGGAGCGGCCCAGGCGATCCATGCTCGCGACGGTGATCGTGTCGCCGGGGCGGACGCGGGAGAGGAGATCGTCCAGCCCGGGTCGAGACTGACGGGCACCGCTGATCTTGTCCTCGAAGATGTCGGCTCGGTCGATCCCGGCCTCGGTCAGGCGGTCGAGCTGGCGGTCATTGGTCTGCGAGGTGGTCGAGACTCTTGCGTAGCCGAAGCTCTTCGAGATGGTCATGTCTCAACTGTAAACCGTACGGGGTATCTGAGACAAGTAGCAGAGACAGTTTTTGATCACTTTCTCGGGACGATCTGCGTGCTGCAATGGCAGGGATTCGGAACGTCTCGAATCCTTGGAATTGAGACACGGCGCGGCACGGCGTCCTGGCTCAGTTCGGCTCGATCAAGATCGAGCGTCGCCTCGCAGGCTCGCCTGGATCGTCAGCGCGACGGTCTCGCGTGCGACCCCGAAGTGCTCCGCCATCTGTTGATGCGTACATCCACCGCGCCAAAGCTGGATCAGCTCACGATCTTGTTCCACGGTGAGGCGGCGGCGTCCTCTAGCACTTTCAACTCCCTGTCGTCTGAGCACCGCGTGCAGCGTCCGCGGCGCGATGCCGAAGAGGTCGGCGATGGGCGCGACGCCGAATCCTGCGCCTCGAAGGGTGGCCGCCATCGCTTCCCGTTCGGGACTCAGCGCACGCGGCTTGCCAGGACCGCGTGCGACATTCACGGGTCGCCGCCGAAGAGTGCGCGTGCGTGGTTTGTCTCGACGTTGGTCATGGGAGCTTCGAGTACCCGCCCCCCACGCTCGATCAGGCGGACAACGTGCCCGGTGCGTTCATGCACGAGCGTGTAGTCGGAGAGGACGAGAACATCAGCATCAAGCGGCACGCCCGCCGTCATCGTGCTCCCGACGCTGACGATCCGCACGCCGTTGATCGACGGCTCCCTCAGGGCACTCATCGTGCACCCCGTGGGAATCGCCAGGTCATGATGTCGGCGATGAGATCCTCTGAGAGGCCATGTAGCTCACGTAGCTCTCCGTCAGCGCTCAGTGTGAGGACATGCAAACGCTTTTCGGAGTCAACCACGTAGATGGTGTCCTTGCCCTTTGACGTGCTGAATGCGACGGCCCAGTCGGACGGGATTCTCACACGGAGGCCGTCGATGTATACCGGTACCGTGGCGCTCGACGTCGGTGTTCGTGGCGGATCTCCAAGCCGGACGCCATGCATGTTCGCTAGGTGCGCCTGAATGCGCGGAGTCGGCTTGCGTGGCGGGAACGACATCGTTCGTACCGGTGGCGCGTCCCAGTCGTCCACGGGTGGCTGCTGGGCTTGCTGCGGCGCGGAGTATGCCTCTGGGTGTGCGACCCATGGCGCACGAGGATGGATCTTCCGGCCTGCTCGACTGGTCATGGTGTTCCTTCGCGATCACGATGTTTGTGGAGCGGTGATCTGGGAGAAGGTCGCCAACGTCATGCACACCAGCGAGTCGCCCAGAGGACGCTCCTTGCGGCGCTGCACGAGAGCTACAAGCTGATCGTCTTCTGCCTTGGCGTGCGCGCTGTCGAGGTCGCCGCCGATCCGAAAGGTTGGCCTGCTGGAGGTCGCGAGGTGCCAGCCGGAGATGCCGCGTACGTCAGAAGCGCTTTCCCCAATGCCATTAGAGATCCGTCGATGCATCGGCCGGGCCTCGGCATCGTCATGACCATTGATCGCGAGGTACAACGCGCACGCCTCACGGAACCGGAGCGTCCGTCAGGCTTCCACTACTGCCAGTCACGACACGCCCCCGCGGAGATTCGGCGTGCCCGCTGCCGCGCTCGCCGCGATAGCTGCCTGCTGGGCCTCGTACGCCACGTCGCCCTTGTAGACAGCGTGTACCGTGCTCGTGGTCGGCGGAGCGCCGTACACCTCGGTGACGCGCTGAAGCGCCTCTGCGCGGCGCTTCGGGTCCGTCTCGGACCACGCTGCCTTCCGGGCGATCTCTCGCTGCTCCGACCACTCCGCGTCCCCGTGCTCCCAGGGCTGCATGCCTGCGGGCGGCTCACCGGGGGCGAGGTGTACTCGACCCCACCGAGCGATCTGCCGATCCGGATCGTGCACGAGCGCCGTCCACCCAGGGTTTCCGTTCCGGTCCACGTCGGCGGCGATCATCTCCTCTGTCACGACGACACGGTCGCCACGAGTGAGGGGCAGGGCAGGGAGACCTCCCCACAGTGATGTCGTGCGCGGGAGGTGCATGCCGGTCGCCGTGGCGTGCACGACGTCACCGGCCTCCACCAGGGGCACGCCCTCCACTTCGGGGATCTGGGATACCTCGCGCGCCGCTGCGGCTTCTCGCGCTTCGCGGAGACGTCGGACCCCCACCGGCTCAGGCGCGGCTGCTCCATCCAGCTCGTCGGTCAGCTCGGCCACTCGTGCAGTCTTGTCGATGTTGTTGGTCATGAGGGGAGTCCTTTCGTTTCTGGATTTGAGGGAAGGTCGGCGCGCATGTCCTCTGCCATCTCGCCGAGGCCCTCAGCTTCGAGGGCATCAGCAACGAGAGAGGCCAGCTCCGGAGACTCATCGAGCGCGGTGTCGAGGGCTCTCGCGAGCTGCGAGACCTTGGTGCGGTCGGCTGTGACGCTGTCGTGGTTGATATGGAATCGGTCGGCCAGCGAATCGAGGGCACGCCGTTCGGCTTCGCCGAGTCGGGCTCCCAACTGGGCGTTGCCAGCGGCGTACGCCGTCGCTCGGGCGGCACGAGCATCGTTAGCGATCTCCGCGAGTCGCTCCACGAGGGCGACCGGCCTTGTCTCCGGAGTTGAGGTGAGGACCTCCTGCAACGCAGGCCGAAGGTGCCATTTCAGATGCCGATAGATCGAATCGCGCGAGACCTCGAACTGTCGCGCCAGTTGCGCAATAGGCAGGTGCGCCACGAGACCAGCGTCGATGTCTCCGACGTGCTGGTGGCTGCACACGGTGCACGATCTGCCGTACAGGGTGACGTTGCTCTGTGGTGCCGGGGACATCTTCAGCCCGACCTCCGACTGAAGATGTTTATGACCTCGCCGGAGACGGCAGGGCGGGCCTTCTGAGCGGCCTCCAGCTTCTTCAAGTACTGGATGCGCTCGTCGGCGTCGGAGTAGCTCAGCTTGATCGAGTGCGTGGTCTCCCACTTGCCCAGGACTCGCTGCTCCAGGTCGAGGATGAACGAACGCTGCCGAGTCGTCGCGGGCGAGTGCCCGCGGTCGAAGCCGATCTGCGCATTGAGGCCGTCAATGGCCTTCTGCGCCTCTTCCGGCGTGTACCGCTCGATTTGAAGCGAGGCTTCGGCGATCTGGTCAGGGCGGATCTTTCCAGCCTTGACCGCGAGGGTGACGATCAAATGTGTCTGTTTTGGGGTAGCCATTTTGGAGCCTCCACGGCCTCCAGCGTGTAGCTACCCTCATCAGAGCTGACCTGATGACGACCCTCTCGGCGAACCGAGCGGTTCCGATCCAACGGAACCAAGCCTGTACGACACAACCATGAAACGAATAACTTCATGAACTACCTCGAACATGTTTAACGTACCCCTTCGGGGCACCCGTGGATGCATCTCTAGAAGCAATTCCCAGCAAAGTCCAAGGTTGGCGTTAGTGCGAATGAGAATTAATTCATGATTCCTACAACGCAGGCTGTCTTCCCAGTCAGGACAGGGTGAAGGCCCTCAGACCTGGACGTCTGAGGGCCTTCGATTCGAGTGTGGAGTGCTCGTCACCATTGTACGACGCGGACCGTAGAACGACGACTGAGACGTCGATGTGGAATTAGTTCGCGTCATTCTCTAACGCCTAATTCTGGAATCGACATTTGTCCACCGATTCATCCACAGGGTGCCGAATTAGACCAGTGCTTCACGAAGCGCTTCGGGCACAACGGGGGATAGGCGCTCACCCACGATGGTGCGTCGCCAGGCTCGGACCACGCTGTCTGGATCGAAGCCTCGCTGACCCTGCTTCCCTGGGCGGATCTGCACCCACATGCAGGCGTCGATGATGGAGCGCTTGGTGTCGAAGTCAGCATCGAGGAAGGCTTGTGCGGGGTCGGGTGAGGACAGGATGGGTACGAGGTTGTCAGGGCCTGCCAGTGCGGCGCGATCTCGTAGAGCCGCCGTGAGCCTGCCCTCGGCCTTGGTCCTCGCGATCTGGTACCTGACCCCGTCGATCAGCTCGTTGTCATAGTCGCGCTCCACGACGATGATGCGAGCACGGGCGTCCTGGATATCCTGATCGAGTCGCTCGGCCTCGGACGGGTCGGCAGGCTTGGCCAGGAGATTCTCGACGTCGGGCTGACGGAGCCGCTGGGCAATCGACTCGATCACCACATTGTCGATGGGCTCCATCGTGCGGATGCGCCCGCACTTGGGGCACGAGTACCTCTTGCCGTTGGAGGTCACGTGGACCTTGCACTCGAAGCACAGGTACAGGCCTGAGCCCAGGTACTTGCGTGCGGTGCCGGTGCGGTTCGTCTTGCGTCGGTCGTCGGTCAGCCGGGCCTGAACGGCGTCGAAGATCGGCTCGGTCACCAGGGGCTTCCACGAGGCCTCCTTGGGGCCAGCGACTACGGCACCCTTGTAAACCCGACGTCCGGCGTAGCGAGGGTTGAGGAGGATCGTACGGACGCTCGATGGATGCCAGGGGCGACCGGTGCGCGTGTCGATGGCGTCGGCGTTTAGGCCGTTGGCGATGTGCGTCAGAGCCTTGCCTCGGTGGAACTCATCGAAGATGCGGCGCACGATCTTGGCCTCCTGCTTCTGGATCTTGCCGTTGGTGTCGTAGCCGGTCAGCCGCGTGCCCTTCGGGATGCCTCCTCGTGCAGCACGCTGCACGTTTGCGCGGGACTGCCGCTCGCCCTTCCGGCGCACCTCGAAGCGAGCGATGGATGCAAGCATCGACGCTCTCAGCTCACCGTCCGCTGTTGTGAGGTCGATCTCACCGTTGACTGTGACGACACCGAGGCCATGGTCGATCAAGACGTTGAGGTCTCGCGTCGAGCGGAGGAGCCGGTCGAGGTCTACGGCCACCACGACGTCGATCAGGCCCGCCTTCGCGTCAGCCAGCATGTCATCCCACCGAGTGCCTGAGGAGCGCGTCTTCGATGCGCTCACGCCGTCGTCCTCGTACTCCTTGTAGATGATCCACTCGCGGGACTGAGCAAGCATCCGGGTTCGTTCGCGCTGACGCTCGATGCCCAGGTCGTCGGTCTTCGACTGTCGGAGGTAGAGGGCTGCTTGCTTGGTGGCCATGCTTCAAGCATATGTTGTTTGACAACGTAACTCGGTGGAGTTCCGCTTCAACAACTGAGTTCGGCGGGGAAGCTCCGGACACCTGTCACTGCGCACGCGAATCCGTGCTCGTCCGCACCGTCACGATAGCGTCGTGGACGAGGACGAGAGGACGACAGATGCCCACGTACCAGTACTTTCCCGCCCGATACGAGGGCCCCATCAGGACCCTCCTCCTGGATGCGAACGTGACGGCGCACCTGGATACCATCGCGCGTAAGGGCACGGAGTACGCCGACGGAGTGGTGAATCGACGCATGGCGGATCTTGTCCGCCGTCTCGATGCTGACGCACGGGTCCTGCCCGGCCTCGGTGCAGGCGAGGGGGTCATGCGGCGGGCGGGACTGCAAGACGTGTCGAACTACCGGCGCCGGAGCGAGAACGCGCAGGAGCTGCTCGCCGGTGACCGCTCGCGGATCACAGCGTGGCTCGAAGGTGAGGCTCTACCCGACCCTCGTGTTCCCGGGGACGCTGGGCATCCGAGCGAGATAGGCACAGAGGAGTTCGAGATCGTTCGAGAGAACCTCCTCATTCCGTCCTACGCCGTGATGCTGAAGGCATATCAGTTGTACTTGCAGGGGAGGAGTCCCGAGTCCGGGTTCCGTGTCCTCGCCGGGTTCGCCGAGGAGCTGTTCGCCCGTGGCTCACGCGAGGTGTTGCTGGGCGCGCTGCTGCTGGCAGGCAATCACACGGGGCGTGAGATGGCGTTGAACATCATGAAGCTGCGCGAGCAGAAGGACCTCGCCTCAACGCTCGACGCACTGTGGAACACGAGCTTTGACCTGACGCATTCGCGAGTCGCGACGATGCCCTCTCTCCCCGAGTTCCGCGGCGCGTTCGAGGTTCCATGCGTCTTCGTCACTGATGACCGGCACCTGGGAAGGTTCCTGCAGATCCTCCAGCCGGCGGGGGCGATGTCCATGAAACGTGGCGGTGGCATCACCGGCGATCACGCCTATCTCAAGCGTGTCCTGCAGGACGGCATGCTTGCGAAGGTCGTCGAGATCGTCGAAGCAGGCAACGATCGGGCGTTGAACGAGACGACCGACGTCGAGGATATGGCGCGCATTCGCCGCTACCGAGCGCGCGCGTATGCCGATCAGTTGGAGGGATGGCTCGCCGAGCGTCTCGACGGCTGACGCGTCCGTGCACCACCCGCACGGGTGACAGGATTGACAGATGACCGCAACTCTCGTGGCACAAGGGGTGGCCGGCGGCTACGGCCACCGCACCCTCTTCGACTCGCTCGATCTGACCGTCGCGGCAGGCGACGTGGTCGGCCTCGTCGGGGTCAACGGGGCAGGGAAATCGACCCTCCTGAAGCTGCTGGCCGGCGTCGATGAACCGCAGGCCGGGACGATCCGTCTCTCACCTTCAGATGCCTTCGTCGGCTGGCTTCCGCAGGAGCACGAGCGCGTCCCCGGCGAGAGTGTCGCCGAGTACATCGGTCGCCGTACGGGATGCGCAGCGGCGACCAGGGACATGGATGCCGCTGCCGCCGCTCTCGGCGACCCGAACCTCGCGCCTCCGGGCACGGACCCCGCTGACACCTACTCGGTCGCGCTGGATCGCTGGCTGGCGAGCGGTGCCGCCGACCTCGACGAGCGGCTTCCGGCGGTGCTTGCCGAGCTCGGACTCGACCTCGGCGATGATCGCGCCGACACGATGATGACGTCGCTGTCGGGTGGGCAGGCTGCGCGGGTCGGACTCGCCGCCCTGCTGCTCTCGCGCTTCGACATCGCGCTGTTGGACGAGCCGACGAACGACCTCGACCTCGACGGCATCGAGCGACTCGAAGCGTTCGTGCAGGGGCTCCGTGGCGGTGCCGTGGTGGTCAGCCATGACCGCGAGTTCCTGGCGCGGTGTGTGACCCGCGTGCTGGAACTCGACCTGGCGCAGGGCAGCAACAGGGTGTTCGGGGGCGGGTATGACTCGTACCTGGAGGAGCGGGCCACGCTCCGTCGACACGCGCGCGAGAAGTACGACGAATTCGCCGACAAGAAGGCCGACCTCGTCTCCCGTGCGCGGACTCAGCGCGAGTGGTCGAGCCAAGGTGTGCGCAATGCGATGAAGAAGGCGCCGGACAACGACAAGATCAAGCGCAAAGCCTCGGCCGAATCGAGCGAGAAGCAGGCGCAGAAGGTGCGCCAGATGGAGAGCAGGATCGCCCGGCTCGAAGAAGTCGACGAGCCGCGCAAGGAGTGGCAGCTCGAGTTCACGATCGGCTCGGCGCCGCGCTCCAGCTCCGTCGTCTCGACGCTGAGTTCCGCAGTGTTCCGACAGGGGACGTTCCAACTCGGCCCGGTGTCGCTGCAGGTCAACGCGGGGGAGCGGATCGGCATCACCGGCCCCAACGGTGCGGGCAAGTCGACGCTCCTTCGCGGGCTGCTCGGACGTCAGCTTCCCGACGAGGGGGCGGCGAGCCTCGGCGCGAGCGTGCAGATCGGTGAGATCGACCAAGCCCGTGCGCAACTGACCGGCTCGCAACCGCTCGCGACGGCGTTCGAGGCTCTGGTCCCCGAGATGGCTTCGGGCGAGATCCGCACCCTCCTTGCGAAGTTCGGACTCAAGGCCGACCACGTCACCCGTGCGGTCGACGAACTCTCGCCCGGAGAGCGCACCCGCGCAGGACTCGCGCTGCTCCAGGCCCGTGGCATCAACCTCCTCGTCCTGGATGAGCCGACGAACCACCTCGACCTGCCCGCGATCGAGCAGCTCGAACAGGCCCTCGAGTCCTACGAAGGAACCCTGCTGCTCGTGACCCACGACCGGCGGATGCTCGCGACCGTGAAGACCGACCGCCACTGGAGAGTGGAGGCGGGGCAGGTGGTCGAGGCGTGACGACCTTCGTCATCGAGACCGTCCCCCATGAGCGTCTGACCGAGGATGACGTGGCGCGGCTGCGGGAACTGTTCGACGTGGAGTATCTCGCGCCGTTCGGCGAGTGGGACCCCGATCAGCCCTACGGCTACGCGCCCCATGACCTGCACGTCATCGCTCGACTCGGGCACGACGTGGTGGGCCACGTCGGCTGGGCGCGGCGGACGATCGGCGTCGGCACCGCAGAGGTCGTGATCGCGGGTGTCGGCGGAGTCCTCATCTCTCCGCGTGCGCGGGGCGAAGGAGCGGGTGCGAGACTCATGGCGGCCGCGACCGCGTCGATGATCGAGGCCGGTGGTATCGAGTTCGGCTACCTGGGGTGCCGTGAGGACGTCGTCCCCTTCTACGCGTCGTGCGGGTGGCAGCGGGTCACGGCAGCCGAGAAATCGGTCGATCGCGCCGGGCGCCCGGTCACGCAGCCGCCGGGGCCGCCGATTCTGCTGCTCCCGGTCGAGGCTCGGCTGGATTCGTGGCCGGCAGGTGCCATCGATCTCCGCGGGCGCGCCTGGTGATCATCTGACCGAGTGCGCTCGAAGGTGTCGTCGTCTCGCTGACCGCCAGGTCGGGATACGCTGGAGCACGGCGGCTCCGGTCGCGGTCCGGTCGCTGGTGTCCGCCGTGGGCGTTCCGCCTGAGTTCCTGACCCTGACGGCACGAGGAGATTGACGCCGATGACCGAGACCCAGATCTTCGAGCCCGACGGCCGCGCCATCCCCTTCGTCGACGAGGGAGACGGACCCGTCAAGCTGGTCCTGATCCAGGAGCGCGACGTGGCGGCGGATGTGCTCGGCGTCGTGGCGCACTACCTTGCGGAGGAAGCGGGCTTCCATGTGCTGCGGATCGGCCACCGTGCCGAGGGTAAGCACGACGAGGCGACGCTGGCTGCGCGGGTTGACGACGCGCTCGCCGTGATCGACCACGTGGGCCTCGGAGACACCTGGATCGGCGGACACGGCTTCGGCGGTACGGTGGCGCGTGCTTTCGCCGTCGCCCACGCCGACCGCGTGAACGGCCTGGCCCTGTTGGCCGTCGAAGACGACGCGACGCCGCTCGCGCCGGTGATGCCCGTTCTCATCATCCAGGGCAGCAAGGACATCGAGACGCCTCCGGCGAACGGCGAGCAGCTGCAGTCCACGGCGCCCGAGCGCGCGAGCGTGAAGACCATCGAAGGTGGCGACCACATGTTCCCGATGACCTTCCCCATCGAGACGGCCGTCGTGATCGAGGAGTACCTGGACTGGGACTGAGCGACCCGTTCGCCTACCGGCCCTGCCGCTTCTTGTAGGGCTTCGGCTGGCCCTTCACCGCGGGAGCACGCCCCTTGCCCTTCGACGCCTTGGCCTTGCCTCCGGCAGGGGCAGGGGCGCTGCGAACCGGCTCCGGCGCAGCCGCGACCTCGGCACGCGCCTCCACGAGCAGCAGCTCACCGACCGAAGTCAGCCGCGTCGGACCTTCGCGGTGCACGATGGGGTGGCCCACTTCGGCTTCGAGCTTGTCGATCGAGGTGTAGAGCGAAGCCAGCGGAATCCCGAGCTTGTCCGCCGCGCGCGGAAAATGGAGTTCATCCGCCAGGACGACGAACCGGCGGAGCAGGGAGATCTTCACGGGAGCCTTTCGATGATCCGCACGGGCTTGCGGACTGCTTCCAGGGTACGTGGTGTCGTTCAGAGGTCGCTGTAGTCGTTCGCGGGGACCTGGATCTGCTTCACCGTGTCGCCGTCGAACCAGAAGAGCGTGTAGATGATGCCGGTGGAGCCAGGGTGGCTGAGCGACTCGGTCCCTGGCGCTTCGCGTCCTCCCAGGCCGAGGAACTCCGCGGTGGCGGGGTCCTCGGCATCGTCGAGCGCCCAGGCGCCCGCATCGAGGAGCTCGGCACGCGTGGTTCCGACGGAGAGACCGTCTGCGGCGGTGATCGGAACACCGTCGAGTGACGCTCCGGTGATCGCCACAGAGGCCGGACCTTCGTGCTCAGTGTCGGTGAACACCCGCAAGCCGTCCCATATGTAGTTCACGAACGAGAAGTCGTAACCCGGGAAGGTCTCCACTTTCTCCGGCTCCGGGAGCTCTCCCGTCGTCTCTTCCAACAGGTCGAGCACCGCCTCGGTGTCGTCGAGCGCGGCGTCGCGGGTGCCCGTCTCGTCGGTGACGGCGATGCCGTCGAGGGACACGACGATCCGTGGCTCCACCGTGGGGGTCGGACTAGGGGTCGGCGACGAGGGTGCAGAACTGGGCACGGTGGTGGGCTCGGCTGCGGGGCGAGCTGAGGTGCAGCCGGCGAGAAGGAGAGCCGCGCCGGCGAGAGCCAGCGCAGGCAGGAGTGAACGTCGCATGGTCTCACGGTATCGATAGGGAGCGACGACGCAGCAACGGGCAGGCCGACGGGGTCGGATCGTGATATTCCGGACAGACGGATGCCGCGACCGATTCGGCCGCGGCATCCGGAATCCTTCGGTCAGGCGACCTGTGGGGTGACGGCGAAGGACACGGAGCCTTCGTCGTCCACGCCGGCATCGAGGATCTTGTCGTCGAGAGCAGCGACTGCCGACTCATCGAGGAAGAGCCGGGTGCCGGCCACTTCCACGACCTGGTCCTGCGGCTCCGGGTCGGCGGCGACGAGCACGGCGAGTCGCGCACCGCCCTCGGCGTTCTGAGGCTCTGTCGAGTGGATGCGGAGCCCGGCATCCGGGGCGTCGGTCTGACGGCTCACCAGAGTCGTCACGATGGCGGAGGCGTTGTCGGTGAGGGTGAGCACGAGACTCTCCTTCCGGTTGGGGCATGTCACGGTCGCGACATGTCCGGGCTACGATGCCGAACCTCGGCGAGTGTCTCAACCCCCTTGCGGGGATTGGGAGGAGGCTCTTACCCTGCTCGCAGGTTCTTGCGCAGAAACACCTGCGCGGTGCCGTCGCCGTCAGGTACACGCTCGTGCTCCTCATACCCGCACGACTCGTAGAGGCGGATGTTCGCTTCGCTCAGACTGCCCGTGAACAGCTCGGCCACATCCGCGTTCGACGCCTTCTCGGCGCTCTCGAGCAGGAGGCGGCCGATTCCCTCGCCCTGCATGTCCGGTGCGATCGCGATCCTGCCGATCAGCAACAGCCCGTCCTGCTCCACGTACCGGATCGCGCCGACGAGCCGCCCGTCGATGCGTGCTGTCAACCCGGACTCGGAGCGGAGTTCCGCTTCCAGCTCGGTGAGCGTCTGCGTCAGCGGTGGCATGTCGACGCTCCCGTAGATCGCCGCTTCCGACACGAAGGCCGCCCTCTGCACGGTCAGCACCTCGCCGGCGTCGCGGTCGCTGATGGGAGATATGACCACCTCACCCGGTGCGGCGTGCTGGTCGGGGCGGTGCTCTTCGTTCACGATGTCTGCGTCACTCACCCGAGTCACATTCCGGGGTGGGCGCCCGCGGTGTCAACCCCCTCGCCGTGGAGGATCGCCAAGGCTAGCGTCGCGATCAGGAGGTCACACCATGGCTGAAACCACAACCACCAAGAAGACCGGCGGCTCGACGAAGGGCGCGGTCAAGACGACCAGGCAGCAGAACGCGGAGAAAGGCTTCACCGCCTCGACCACGCTCGCGAAGAACCTGCAGGCGGTGCTGGTCGACCTGCTCGATCTCGCGATCCAGGGCAAGCAGGCCCACTGGAACGTCGTGGGACGCAACTTCCGCGATACGCACCGGCAGCTCGACGAGATCATCGACGACGCTCGCACCTTCAGCGACACGATCGCCGAGCGCATGCGTGCCCTGCACGCTGTGCCGGACGGGCGCAGTGCCACCATCGCGAAGACCTCTTCGCTTCCCGAGTTCCCGGCGGGAGAGGTGTCCACCACCGAGACGATCGACCTGGTCACCGAGCGCCTGGAGGCGGCCGTGGCCACCGCTCGCGACGTGCACGATGCCGTCGACGAGGAGGATCCGACCTCGGCGGACCTGCTGCACGCGATCATCGAGCGGCTCGAACAGTTCGCCTGGATGGTCAGCGCGGAGAACCGCAGCCCCGCGGGACGCTGAACGTCCTCTCACCCGCGGACCACGCCCTCTTCATTCGGGTCCTGCTCCGCGGGTGAGAGGCCTTCCGCGCATGACTCGGGGCAGAGCGAGCCATAGGGCTCCGATCAGGACGAGCGCCGCGAAGAGAGCGATGACACCCGCCGTCCGATTCACCGTGAAGTCGACGATCAGCGTGGTCACCCCGACGGTCAACGCACCGATCACGACCAGATCGATACGCACGATCCGGGCGGCGATGCGGACGAGATCGGGCTTGCGACGACGTCCGAACAGCGCCCTGTGCATTCCGACCGGCGCGAGGGCCAAGATGGTCGCCACGGCTGCGAGAGCGACGAGGACGACGTACAGGTCACGCTGGAGCTCGTCCATGTCGGTGAACCGCGGCTGGAAGGCGACAGCCAAAAGGAAGCCGGTGAGGATCTGGGTGCCGGTCTGCATGACCCGCAACTCCTGCAGCAACTCGTCCCAGTTGCGATCCGCCCGCTCGTTGGCGGTCTCGTCGCGTCCGTCGACACGGTCGTCGCGCTCGTGTTCTCCACGCGATGGGTCTGATGTCATGGTCTCAGTGTGGATTTCCCGACCTGGCGCTGTCCAGCTGCTTGCGTCCCCCGAACGAAGGAGTGCAAGATGACGCTCCCACCGATCCGCGACTGGTGGCCTGAGCTCTCGCAGGACGGGCGCCGCGCCGTGCTGAACAGCGACACCTCTCATCTGGACGATGCCGTGCGCGAGGAGATCCGGGTGATCACCGGCGCCGTGGTCGGGATGGTGGAGTCCCTCAGCGAATCAGACCTCGCCTACGCGCGAAAGCACAGCGAGGCCGAGGACTGAGGTCACGGCGCCGGCGCGTCCTGAGGAGACTCGGGTTCGGTGGTCGTGGGGAGTTCCTCGCGCAGCCGCGGCTCGGTACGTCGGTCGGGCCGCACGCCCGCCTTGTCGGCGTAGAACGCGCGGATCCGGTCCATGTCGGCTGCGACGTCTCCGGTGAGATCGATCGTCGGTCCGAGGCCGGTGGTCATGGTCGTCCGATCCACGAAACCGAGAGTGACCGGCATGCCCGTCTCTCGTGCGATCCGGTAGAAACCCGACTTCCAGTACTCGTTGCCCCCGCGTGTTCCGTCGGGGGTGACCACCAGTCCGAAGACGGTGCCGTCGTGCACCTGGCCCACGACATCCTTCACCACGCGCGCCGGGTCGGTGCGGTCGACGGGGATACCGCCGAGACGCCGCATGATCGGACCCCGCCAACCGCGGAAGAGGCTCTTCTTCCCGAGCCAGTGCACGCTGATGTCGAGCTTCCACGCGATGGCGAGCATCAGCACGAAGTCCCAGTTCGAGGTGTGGGGTGCTCCCACGAGCACCGTCGGACGCGTCGGCGCCGACTCGCTCACGAGCTTCCATCTGCTGAACGCCCAGAACACGCGGGCGAGGAGTCGTTTGAGCATGGCTCAACCGTAGGGGAGAACGGCTGTCGATCTACTGTCGACGTGCTACGGGCGCCTTCGGTGCCACTCCCTCCAGGCAGGCGTACGATCGAGGGAT
Organism: Microbacterium sp. WHRI 7836; assembly: GCF_040223885.2. NCBI lineage: Bacteria > Bacillati > Actinomycetota > Actinomycetes > Micrococcales > Microbacteriaceae > Microbacterium > Microbacterium sp. WHRI 7836. The sequence goes on along the minus strand of NZ_CP168171.1, from coordinate 2,455,583 downwards.
GAAGAAAACGCAGCAGGACTCCGTGCAGCAGGACGCGCCCGTCGGGCTGCAGCCGCTCCTGGATTCTCTGAACCTGCTCGAGGGGGAAGCGGCCGGCTATTGCAGCAATGGCGTCTGCCACTTCCCCGCCCCGAAGAGCGAGTAAGCAGCAGACGCCATCTCAGGCCGTCCCGGCGCGGTCAGTGCCCGCCGTGGAACCCTTCGCCCGCATCGTCTGCAGGCTTGCGGACGAACGGGCTGAGCGCCACAGTCGCCAGCGAGATGATCGCCGCGATCAGGAATGCCATGCGTGCGCCGGGAGCGCCGGCGACCGCAGTCGTCAGGCCCTCCTGCTCGCCCGCGTGCAGGATCGACGAGTAGGTCACGAGGAGCAGTGCGACACCTGCCGCGCCACCGACCTGCTGCAGTGTGTTCAGCACGGCCGAACCGTGCGAGTACAGCGACCGCGGGAGCGAACCCAGCGATGCCGAGAACAGCGGTGTGAACGACATCGCGAGACCGACGGACATGACAGCCTGCACGATGATGAGCACCCACCACACGGTGTGCTCACCGACGGTCGAGTAGAAGAACAGCGACGCCGACACCATGATCGTGCCGGGGATGAGCAGCGGGCGGGTGCCGCGCGCATCGTAGACACGGCCCATGATCGGTCCGAGCAGGCCCATCAGCAGCGAACCAGGGAGCAGGATCAGGCCGGACTGGAGCGGGTTGAGCCCCGCCACGTTCTGCAGGTACTGCGGGAGCAGGGTCAGCGTGCCGAACATCGACAGCGCCAGGATGGACATGATGATCACGGACAGCGTGAAGTTGCTCGAGCGGAACACGCGCAGGTCGAGCAGTGCGTCGTCGATGCGCTGCAGCACGAGCTGACGCCACACGAAGAGCCCCAGTGAGACGGCACCGACCACCAGGGAGATGATCCCTGCGGTCTCGCCGGATCCGCCCTCGCCGCCGAACTGGCTGAGACCGAACACGATCCCGCCGAACCCGAGAGCCGCGAGCGGGATCGAGAGCACGTCGAGCGGCACGGACCGCGTCTCACCCAGGTTCGTCATCCACTTCACACCCATGAAGAGGGCGATGAGCGAGATGGGGAGGATGATGCCGAAGAGCGCGCGCCAGCTGGCGAGCTCGAGCACGGCTCCGGCGAGGGTCGGGCCGATCGCGGGAGCGAGCGAGATGACGAGACCGACGCGACCCATCATGCGACCGCGGGACTGCGGCGGCACGACGTTCATGATCGTGGTCATCAGCAGCGGCATCATGATGCCGGTACCTGCGGCCTGGATGACACGGCCGACGAGCAGCACGGCGAAGCCGGGTGCGACGAGAGCGACGAGCGTGCCGAGGGAGAACGCGATCATCGCGGCGATGAAGACCTGGCGCGTCGTGAACCGCTGCAGGATGAACCCGGTCGTGGGGATGACCACGGCCATGGTGAGCATGAAGGCGCTCGTGAGCCACTGGCCGAGCTCGGGCGGGATGCCGAGATCGGTGTTCAGATGGGGGATCGCGATCCCCATCGTGGTCTCGTTGAGGATGGCGACGAAGGCGGCGACGAGCAGCAGCCAGATCACCCGCATGTCCTTGCGGGGGATCTCGCCCCCTGCCGCGGCGGGAGTCGTCGAGATGGAGCCGGTATCGACGGCAGACATGGGCGGCCTCCAGGGCGAAGAAGAAATGGATATCGCGAGAGTTCGCAAGAGTCATTCAGCGTAACGGCAGCCGCGGACATTTCATTCCGTATTCACAGATATCCGCTGAAGGCGGATACACGCGGCCCGATGTCCGCGCGCGTGGGTACGCTGGCGCAATGAGCATGGGCGGCGGCATGGGCGGTGGCCCGCGGGGAGGTGGCTTCCGCGGAGTCGATGAAGACGCGCAGCGGAAGTTGAACGCCGAGGCGCCGCGGATCAACGGTCTCGGGGCGCGGGTGGTCTCCCTGTTCCGCCCCTATCGCTGGCGCATCCTCTTCACGGGCATCCTGGTCGTGCTGGGCGCCGCGATCGCGGTCATCCCGCCGCTGATCGTGCAGCGCATCTTCGACGACGCGCTGTTCCCGGTGGACGGCGGAAGCCCGCACCTCGAACTGCTTGCCTGGCTCGTCACGGCGATGGTCGCCCTGTTCCTGATCTCCGCGGGGCTGGGGGTGGCGCAGACCTGGCTCACCTCGACCGTCGGCAACAGCGTCACCGGCGATCTGCGCGTGAAGCTCTTTGAGCATCTGCAGGCGATGGAGCTCGGATTCTTCACGCGCACCAAGACGGGCGTCATCCAGTCGAGGCTGCAGAACGACGTGGGTGGCGTGTCCGGCGTGCTGACCAACACCGTCACCAGCATCCTCGGCAACGTCGTGACCGTGATCGCCTCGCTCGTCGCGATGATCCTGATCGACTGGCGGCTGACGCTCATCGCCGTCGTCATGATGCCGTTCCTGATCGTCGTGCAGCGCAAGGTGGGGCAGGTGCGCGCCAGGATCGCGGGGGAGACGCAGGAGTCGCTGTCCGAGCTCACCTCGATCACCCAGGAGACCCTGAGCGTGTCGGGCATGCTGCTGTCGAAGGCGTTCAACCGGCAGCGCACCGAGTCGGAGCGGTACCAGGCGGAGAACCGCAACCAGGTCGTGCTCCAGGTGCGGCGTGCGATGAGCGGCCAGGGGTTCTTCGCCGTCGTGCAGGTGATCATGGCGAGTGTGCCCGCCGTGATCTATCTCGTCTCCGGCTATCTGATCGCCGGCGGGACCGGAGCCATCACCGCGGGAACCGTCGTCGCCTTCACCACCGTGCAGGCGCGGCTGCTCATGCCATTGATGGGCCTCATGAGGGTCTCGCTCGATCTGCAGACCTCGTCCGCGCTGTTCGCGCGCATCTTCGAGTACCTCGACCTCGTGCCGGAGATCCAGGACGCCCCCGACGCGATCACCGTCGATCAGGCTCCTGGACCCCGCGGGCGCATCGAGTTCGACGAGGTCGTGTTCCGGTACCCCGATGCCTCGGCTGACGCCAGGCCGACTCTCGACGGTGTGTCGTTCACGGCGGAACCGGGTCAGCACGTCGCGTTCGTCGGCCCGTCGGGCGCGGGCAAGACCACGATCCTGTACCTGGCGCCGCGGTTGTACGAGGCGAAGGGAGGGGCCGTGATGTTCGCGGGCGCCGACGTGCGCACCCTCACGCAGGAGTCGATCATCGACAACGTGGGCATCGTGTCCCAGGAGACCTACCTGTTCCACGCGACCATCCGTGACAACCTCCGCTATGCGAAGCCCGATGCCACCGAGGAAGAGCTGATCGCGGCGTGCACGGCCGCCAACATCCACCACATCATCGCCGGCTTCGAGCAGGGGTACGACACCGTGGTGGGCGAGCGCGGGTATCGGCTCTCCGGCGGGGAGAAGCAGCGCATCGCGATCGCCCGCGTGCTGTTGAAGGACCCGCCGGTGCTACTCCTCGACGAGGCGACCTCGGCGCTCGACACGGTGTCGGAGCGCGTGGTGCAGGAAGCGCTCGACGAGGCCGCGAAGGGGCGCACGACGCTCTCCATCGCCCACCGGCTCTCGACCGTGATGGGCGCGGACGTGATCCACGTGCTCGAAGCGGGGCGCATCATCGAGTCCGGCACTCACTCCGAGCTGCTGGCGCTCGGTGGACTCTATGCCGAGCTCGCGGCTGAGCAGGTGGCGGCATCGCGGGTGCTCGACACCGAGGCAGCGATCGAGGAGGCGGTGACGGGCGGCGCTTCGGCTCCTCTCGCTGAGCGCCGCGCCGACAGAGCACCTGCCGATTCCGCTGGCGAAGACGCCGTCGCGACCATCACCGCCGCTGTGCCGCTGCTGGCCGAGCCGAGACCCGACGAGCGGGTCTACCCGCCGGGGCCCTGAGCAGTCTCAGGCCAGTGCAGTCTCAGGCCAGTGCAGTCTCAGGCCAGTGCACTCTCAGGCACGTGCAGTCTCAGGTCAGTGCACCGACAGCCCGCCGTCGACGAACAGCGAGTGACCGGTGACGTAGCCCGATCCTGCCCCGGCCAGGAACACCGCCGCACCCGCGAAGTCGCTCGGCAGACCGTTGCGTCCGATCATCGTGCGGGCCGCGAGCTCGGCGACCTTCTCCGGGTCCTGTTGCAGGCGGGCGTTCAACGGCGTGAGCACGAACCCCGGCACCAGCGTGTTGCTCGTGACGCCCGTCCCGCCCCAGGCCTCGGCCTCCGAGCGCATGAGCGACTCCACGGCACCCTTCGACGCACCGTACACACCGCTGCCCACGAAGGCCCGGTGCGCCTGCTGGGAGCTGATCTGGATGAGGCGGCCGTATCCGCGTGCGGCCATGCCCTTCGCGAACTGCTGGCCGAGCAGGAACGGTGCGAGCGCGTTGACCGTCATCGTGGCGTCCCAGTCTTCTTCGGTGATGTCGGGGAAGGGCGGCCGGATGTTGATGCCTGCCGAGTTGACGAGGATGTCCGGTTCCCCGAAGGGCTCGACAGCCGCTGCGGCGACGGCGTGGATTCCCTGCCTCGTGCTGAGATCGCCGACGACACCGGTCGCCCGGCAGTCGAGCGCACGCAGCTCATCGACGGTCTCGCGGATGCGTTCCTCACCGCGGGCGACCACGACCGTGGCCGCGCCGGCACGAGCGAGCGCGGTGGCGATCCCTCGACCGATGCCGGAGCTGCCGCCCGTCACGACAGCGGTGCGTCCCTCGAGGGAGAACAGCGAGGAGAGGTAGTCGTTCATGTGTCCGCCGATCGGTGGTCCGCCCTCACCAGGCGAGAGCCGCGGCGAGGGAGGGGTCTGGAGTGGCATCGGCGAACTCGGGGAGTGCCCGGAGCTCGGCGATGAAGGCGTCGACCTCGGCGGCGTATGCCGGGTCGGTGTGCTGCTCCGCGATGTCGAGGAGTGAGGGGATGTCCATGGCGAGGATCAGCTCGATCCGCGCTACGACCGAGGCACGTGCGCCGGCGTCGTGCAGCACGCGGATGCCGCCGCGCAGAGCTGCCAGGTAGTCGCGCAGTACGGGGAGCCGACCTTTGCCCTGGGTGATCGAGGTGCCGTCGGCGCGGAGACGCCAGTGCACGATCACATCCGGGATGACGTCGAACGCCCGTGCGCGGGTGTACATCTGCTGGGCGACGATCTGGTCCTCGTAGGCGACGCCCTCCGGGAAGCGGAGATCCTGCCAGAAAGGAGTGCGACTCAGCTTCGACCAGGCGACGATGTTCGACACCGCCCGGGGATGTGCGGTGAGCGTGGTGCCCAGCCTCTCCGGGGAGGTGGCGGCGGATACCCAGGGCTGCACGCGACCGGCGAGGTACGCATCTCCCTGAGGGCGTGCGCGCACGTAGGCTCCGGCGACGAAATCGCTTCCGGTCCGTTCGAGTGTGTGCGTCATCCGGGCGAGGGCGTCCGGCCGCAGTTCGTCGTCGCCGTCGAGGAAGCCGAGGTAGGGGGTGTCCACCAGGGCGAGACCGGCATTGCGGGCGGCGCCGAGGCCACGGGAGGCGTCATGGCGGATCGTCGTGAAACGTCGGTCAGCGGAGGCCGCGTCATCGAAGATCGCGCCCGTCTCGTCGGTCGAACCGTCGTCGATCAGGATCGCCCGCCAGCGGGGTTCGGTCTGTGCGCGGAGCGAGTCGAGCGCAGCGGGGGCGAAGGCGGCGATGTCGCGTCCGGGGACGATCAGCGTCACGATCGGGGCGGAGGCAGTCACGTGCCGAGTCTATGGCCGGGCATCAGCCCCGGGCCGCGCGCACGGATTCCGCGACGAGCGCCGCCAGGCGCTCGGGAGCGTCCGTTGCCAGCTCCTCGCGACCGAACGTGAAGCGCACCGACGTCTGTGCGACCTCGGGGGCGATTCCGCAGGCGAGCAGCACGTGCGAGGGGTCGTCGCTGCCCGCCGCGCACGCCGATCCGCTCGAGGAGATCACTCCGCGGCGCTCGAGCTCGAGCAGCACGGCCTCCCCGCTGGTGCCGGCGAACGTGAAGCTCGCGGTGCCGGGCAGACGATGCACCGGGTCGCCGGTGAGTGCTGCTGCAGGCACGGCGGCGAGTACCAGGGCGGCGAAGCGTAGGCTCGTGGCGGCGACCCGCGCCGCCACGAGTTCTCGCTCCCGCTCGGCGAGTTCCAGGGCCGTCGCCAACGCCACCGCTCCCGCGACGTTCTCGGTGCCGGATCGTCGACCGCGTTCCTGACCGCCGCCGTGCAGCAGGGGCTCCACGGGAACGCGTCCGCGGACCGCGAGCGCACCGATGCCCTTGGGGGCACCCAGCTTGTGACCAGCGATCGACAACGCATCGGCACCGAGATCCCGCAGGGGAAGCCACCCGGCCGACTGCACGGCATCGAGGTGCAGGGGGACCTTCACCGCGCTCGTGACGGCTGCCAGGGCTGTGACGTCCTGCACCGTCCCGATCTCGTTGTTCGCGTGACCGAACGACACCAGCGACGTGTCTTCCCTGATGGCCGCGGTCAGCGCATCCGGGGCGATACGCCCTCGGGAGTCCACCGGGATCATCGTCACCTCGACGCCGTGGAAGCGTCGGAGATACCCGGCGGACTCGAGGATCGACTCGTGTTCGATGGGGGAGATGACCAGGTGGCGCCGTCCCGCCTCCAGAGCGGCGAGCGCGATGCCCTTGACCGCGAGGTTGTTCGCCTCTGTTCCTCCTGCGGTGAACACGACGTCGTTCGTCCGCATCCCCAGCACGCGGGCCACCCGTGCCCTGGCGCCGTCGAGGGCGCTCGCCGCGGCCTCGCCCGCCGTGTGGTGACTCGACGGATTGCCGAACACCCCGGTGAGGAAGGGACGCATCGCTTCGAGCACTTCCGGACGCACCGGTGAGGTCGCCGCGTGATCGAGGTAGAGCATGACCGTCAGTCGATCCGCAGATCCAGGCCGAGATCGAGGGCGCGGGCGGAATGCGTCAGAGCTCCGACCGAGATCACGTCGACACCGGTGCGTGCGATCTCGCCGACCGTGTCGAGGGTGACACCGCCCGAGGCTTCGACGATGGCTCGACCGCCGATGAGGGCCACGCCACGCTCCAGGTCGTCCAGCGAGAAGTTGTCGAGCAGCACGGTGTCCGCTCCACCGTCCAGGACGGCGTCGATCTGGTCGAGACGGTCGACCTCGACGACGACGTGGGTCGTATGGGGGAGCCGGGACAGGGCCGCGCGCAGGGCGGCCGCGAGGTCGAGGCCCGAGCGTTTCAGCACCGCGAGGTGGTTGTCCTTCGCCATCACCGCGTCGGACAGGGAGTGCCGGTGATTGCGGCCGCCGCCCGACTCGACGGCGTGACGCTCGAAGGCGCGCAGACCGGGAGTGGTCTTGCGGGTGTCGGCGATCCGCGTCTCGGTGCCGTCGACGGCCGCCACGTAGGCGGCGGTGAGCGTGGCGATGCCGCTCATCCGCTGCGTGAAGTTCAAGGCGACGCGCTCCGCGGTCAGTACGCTGCGCGCCGCACCGGATACCGAGGCGAGGACGTCTCCTGCAACGAACTCGTCACCGTCGCCGACGTGCAGATCCACCTGGACGGACGGATCGGTGAGACGGAAGGCGGCGGCGAAGACCTCGCCTCCGCTGAAGACCCCGGCTTCTCGTGCGACGAGATCGGCCGTGGCCGTGGCCTCGGCGGGCAGCAGCGTGGTGCTCGTGAGGTCGCCCCACGGAGCGTCTTCCTCCAGTGCGGCGCCGACGACGCGGTGCAGAGTGGCGGGGGTCAGCATCAGACGGTCTCCAGGATCGATGAGGGTGTGGGGGATGAAGAAGGGGCACCTGTCGCATCCGTGTCGACACGATGATGTGCTCCGACGGAAATGGTGCGCTTCAGAGCCGCCGCCGCCGTCGCCTGCGCGAGGAGCAGCAGGTTCGCATCCTCGTGCCCCGTCACGGTCGTGGGCGTGGTGGGGACGCCGGCCCACCCCTGCAGCACTCCGAGCGCCCGGGTGAGGCCCTCGCCCGTGCGCAGCAGGCCCACTTCGTCCCACATCAGCCGCTGTAGTCCAGAGCGAGTGAACCCCGGTTCGGTGTCGACGAGGTTCGCGTCGAGGCTCATCTCGGAAGGGGTGTGCTCGCGTCCCGGAAGAGGCCAGGGCATCGTGAGCGCTGCCGCCGCGCGAGCCCCGAAGACCGCGCCCTCGAGCAGGGAGTTCGATGCCAGCCGGTTGGCCCCGTGCACGCCAGTGCGGGCGACCTCTCCTACGGCGAAGAGCCCTGGCACCGTGGTGCGTCCGTCGAGGTCGGTGACCACGCCGCCCATCAGGTAGTGCGCCGCCGGGGTCACGGGTAGGGGGCTCTTCGCCCAGTCGAAGCCACGCTCTCTCGTGACACGGTCGATGGTCGGGAAGCGGAGCGCGAGCGTGCGGGCTCCGAGCATCGTGGCGTCGAGCCTGACGGGCGCAGCCTGAGCCGCGGCACGCCGTGCGATCGCTCGCGACACCACGTCCCGCGGCGCGAGCTCACCGTCGGGGTGGCTGTCGAACACGAACCGGCGGCCACGGTCGTCCACCAGAACCGCGCCCTCACCGCGCACCGCCTCGGAGATCAGGAACGCCGGGCCGGAGGCGAGGACGGTGGGATGGAACTGGACGAACTCCAGATCGGCGACCGCTGCACCTGCGCGAAGGGCGGCGGCGATGCCGTCACCCGTCGTTCCTCCGGGGTTGGTGGTGTGGGCGTAGAGCTGGCCGGCACCACCGGTGGCGAGGATCACGGCGTCGGCCTGGAGGGTCGAGAGCACACCGTCGCGACGGATTCGGATACCCCGTACGACACCGTCGCGCTTCACGAGGTCGACAAGGAAAGCGCCGGTGAGAACGGGGATGCGCGCGCGACGTGCGCATTCGACGAGGGCCGCGGAGATCGCCGCCCCGGTGGCATCGCCGCCCGCATGCGCGATGCGGGCGTGGCTGTGCGCCGCCTCGCGTCCGAGTCGCAGTGAACCGTCGTCGTCGCGGTCGAAGCCGACACCCCGTGCGATCAGCTCGGCGATCCGCTCCGCGCCGTCGGCGACCAGCACACTCACCGCGTCCGGATCGGACAGCCCGGCGCCGGCGATCTGCGTGTCGGCGGCATGCGACGACGGGGAGTCGCCCGGGCCGTACGCTCCGGCGACACCCCCCTGAGCGAACCCGGTGCAGCCGTCGCCGAGGTCACCCTTGGTGACGATCGTCACGTCGTGACCCGACTCGTGCGCGTGCAGCGCCGCGGTGAGCCCCGCGATGCCCGACCCGACGATGATGACCTTCATCGTGTGCCCGCGACCGCCGGGGGCTTCGCCGCGAGCATCCGTTCCAGCGCCACCCGAGCGGGGGCGGCGACGTCGTCGGACACGGTGATGCGGTTCGGCGTGCGACCGGCCACCAGCTCCTCCAGCACCCACGCGAGGTAGCCGGGGTGGATGCGGTACATCGTCGAGCACGGGCACACCACGGGGTCGAGGCAGAAGATCTCGTGCTGCGGATACTGCGCAGCGAGTCGACGGACGAGGTTGATCTCGGTGCCGATCGCGAAGGTGGTCGGTTCGGTCGCCGTGTCGATCGCCCGGCGGATGTACTCGGTCGACCCTGCTTCGTCGGCGGCGTCGACGACCTCCATCGGACATTCGGGGTGCACGATCACGCGGACACCGGGGTGATCGGTGCGCGCTTGGTCGATCTGGTCGACCGTGAAGCGTCGGTGCACGGAGCAGAACCCGTGCCACAGGATGACACGCGAGTCGAGCAACTGCTCGGCGGACGAGCCGCCCAGCGCTCGCCGCGGGTTCCACATGGGCATCTGATCGAGCGGCACTCCCATGGCCTTGGCGGTGTTGCGGCCCAGGTGCTGGTCGGGGAAGAACAGGACCCGCCGCCCCCGCTCGAATGCCCACTCCAGCACGGTCCGCGCATTCGACGACGTGCACACGATCCCGCCGTGTCGCCCGACGAAGCCTTTGATCGCCGCCGAGGAGTTCATGTACGTCACGGGGATCACGGGCACGCGGCCGTCGGCGTCTGCGGCCGCGAGGTCTCCGAAGACGTCCTCGAGCTGCTCCCAGCACTCCTCGACCTGGTCGATGTCGGCCATGTCGGCCATCGAGCACCCCGCGGCGAGATTGGGGAGGATCACCGCCTGATCGGGTTGCGAGAGCAGATCGGCGGTCTCGGCCATGAAGTGCACGCCGCAGAACACGATCGCCTCGGCATCGGCTCTGCCCTTCGCCGCCGTCGCCAGCTGGAACGAGTCCCCGACGTAGTCCGCATGCTGCACGACCTCTTCGCGCTGATAGAAGTGCCCGAGGATCAGCACCCGGTCGCCGAGCGTGGCCTTCGCCGCCCGGATCCTCCCGTCGAGTTCCTCTTCCGAAGCCTCGCGGTACTCGGAAGGCAGCTCGCCCTGTCGCGGGGCTCCGGTCGGAATGACATCGCCCATCGAGGAGCCGGGGCCGTACCCCGGTCGTGCGTCGAAGTCCCACGGGCCGGCGGCGAGGTCGGTGGCGCACGTGGCGTCCGTGGACGCGCCGGTGACGATCGCCTGGATCGCATGGTCGACGGAGGGATCCAGCGGCGGTACGGCGGGAGCGGGGACGAAGGTGATGCTCATCGGATGCTCGTTTCCTCGGGTCGGAGCGGGCCGCGATCGGCGAGCTCGATGTCGGTGTTGTCGCGATACAGACGTGCGGGCCGGTGGCTTCCGGTGCGGAACCGGTCGGTCGGGAGCAGATTGCCCGCCGCCTCCACCTGGCGACGGAAGTTGGCGGGGTCGAGGGCGCGTCCGAGGATCGATTCATAGGCTTCGCGCAACTCGGCGAGCGTGAACTCGGCGGGGAGGAACCCCTGTGCGACTCGGCTGTACCCCACCTTGTTGCGCAGTCGCCACAGCGCGTACTCGACGATCCGGTCATGGTCGAACGCGAGGTCCGGCAGCTCCTCGACGTCGAACCAGCGGACGTTCTCGGGATAGTGCCCGGCTGCGCGATGTGCGGCGCTCTGCGCGGTCACGTCGTCCTGCCGCAACAGGGCCCAGTACACGATGGAGACGACCCGCGTGGGGGAGCGGTCGACCGCTCCGAAGGCATACAGCTGCTCGAGGTAGCTGGGGGCGAGTCCCGTTGTCTCGGCGAGGGTGCGGGCCGCGGCATCGACGGGAGACTCCGTCGAGGTGAGCCAACCTCCGGGGAGTGCCCACTGGCCGGCGAAGGGCTCGCGCGTGCGCAGCACGAGGGGCAGGGAGAGCACCGCCCGTCCGTCGTCGGTCCTCCGCAGCGTCAGGATCACCGTCGAGACGGCGACTCGGATGGCACCGCTTTGAGTCATTCGCACCTTAACCTCCGATGTCGATCTTAGTGTCATCGAGACTCTTAGTGGTCCTCTGTGACGAGGATTCGGGCTGAGTCCGAAACGTTATCTGGGGAGCGCGAGGAGGCTTGTCCACGAGGACGGGGTTTGTTAGGTTACTGTCCTAACAAACCCCTTCGGGAGCGGCCGCCGGTCGTCTCCCCGGGCCCGAGAACCCCACCTCCGGGGTTCTGCTCCATCCGGAGCGATCCCTCCTGCAGTGCAGCACCGAGAGGAAACAAGAGAAATGATCCGTAACGGAAGGCGCAAGATCGCGCTCACCGCGATTGCCGGTGCATCCGTCCTCGCCCTGGGCCTCACCGCCTGTGGCGGCGGCAGCGACAGTGGCAACGCCGATGGCGACAAGGCCCTGCGTGTCTGGGCCGGCAGCCAGACCCCCATCGCCGCGAACTACAACCCGTTCGCTCCGACCGTGCTCCACGGCGCGCTCGGGCCGATCTACGAGCCGCTGTTCTTCTACAACAAGACCGCGGACTCCGAGCCGGTCGGCCTGATCGGCGACTCGTTCGAGTACAACGAGGACGGCACGGTGATCACGGTCACCATCAAGCCCGACCTCAAGTGGAGCGACGGTGAGCCCCTGACCGCCAAGGACGTCGCGTTCTCGTTCAATTACGAGGCCAACAACCCCGAGGGCAACGGTCTGATCTCCGCCGAGGCCACGGACGACACCACCGCCGTGCTGACGTACTCGTCTGCCCAGTACACGACCGAGTTCCAGCGGATGGGGTCGAGCTACATCCTCCCCGAGCACGTCTGGAAGGACGTCAAAGACTTCGCCAACTTCACGAACGAAGAGCCCGTCGGATCCGGCCCCTACGTGGTCGACAAGACCACGAGCGAGTCCTACACCCTCGTCGCGAACAAGAACTACCGCGATGCCGACAAGCTCGGCGTCAAGAAGGTCCAGTACATCGCGGTCGACAACAACCAGACGGCACAGGACCTGCTCGCCGCCGGCAAGCTCGACTGGACCGGCATGTTCATCCCCAACCCGGATGACGTGACCGGCAACGGCAAGATCGACTGGATCAACACCCCGCAGGACCCGACGGTGCTCTACACCTGCTCGAACGCCGAGCTCGGCTGCACCGGCCCGCAGACGGACGTCGCGGTGCGTCAGGCACTCAACGTGGCGATCGACCGCGGCATCATCAAGGACAAGGCATTCGTCGGCCTCACGGGCGACATCTCGCCGGCTTTCACGCTGCTGCCGCGCGACGAGAAGTGGCTCGCCGACCCGGCCAACGAGGTCAGCCCGCAGGAGGCCAACGCCGCCGAGGCCGGTTCGATCCTCGAGGCCGCCGGTTACACCAAGGGTTCGAGCGGCATCTACGAGAAGGGCGGGGTTCCGCTCGAGCTCACGCTCACCTCGGTCGACGGCTGGACCGACTACAACGACGCCGCGAAGCTGATCGCCGAGCAGGCCGAGGCCGCAGGCATCAAGATCACGGCATCGACGGTGCAGTGGCAGGAGTTCTCCGATTCCCGTCAGGGTGGCGAGTTCCAGCTCATCATGGGTGGTGTGATCGGCACGTCCGTCGCCGACCCGTTCCAGATCTACCGCGACTGGTTCGGCGGCACGGCCGTCGAGTCGACGACCCCGGTCGGCACCGAGATCCCCGCAGGACGCTGGAACTTCAGCCGCTACAGCAACCCGGTCGTCGACACGGCGATCCAGTCGGCGATCAGCACGAACGACGAGGCGACGAAGAAGGAGCTGTACGCCACGATCCAGACCGAGATCGTGCGTGACCTGCCCTACATCCCGCTCGTCATCAACGCGACGCAGACCTTCTACAACACGAAGGACTACACGGGCTGGCCGACGGAGGAAGACCTCTACGCCTTCCCGCCGTCCTGGGGTGCGATCGCGGCAGGCTACGTCCTGACGCAGCTGCAGCCGGTCAAGTAACACGAGAGGAGTCGGGGAAGAAGGAAGTCAGGAAACAGTGACATGAAGTTCTATGCACGAAGAATCGGGTTCTACGCGTTCACGCTCTGGGCCGCGATATCCATCAACTTCTTTCTTCCCCGGCTCATGCCGGGAAACCCCGCCGACATCATGATCGCCAAGATGCAGCGGGCGGGCGGCGACGTCTCAGAGACGACCATCCGCAATATCAGGCTCCTGCTCGGCGGCGACGACTCGTCGCTGTGGGATCAGTACCTCGCGTACTGGGGGCGGATGTTCCAGGGCGACCTCGGCGTCTCGGTGACGAAGTTCCCCACCCCGGTGACGGAGCTCATCGCCGGTGCTCTTCCCTGGACGCTCATCCTCGTCGGCACCGCGACGGTCATCTCCTTCGTCCTCGGCGTCGTGCTCGGGGCCTGGGCCGGCTGGAAGCGCGGCACCTGGGTCGACCACCTGATCCCGGCAACGACCGTGCTGCAGTCGATCCCGTACTTCTGGATGGCGCTGATCCTGGTGGCGGTGTTCGCGGTCGGCCTCGGCTGGTTCCCCATCTTCGGCGGCTACGACGTGTTCGACTTCCCCGACGGCCCCGAGCCGACGTGGGCCTTCTTCAGCGACGCCGTCGCCCACGCCATCCTTCCCGCCGTCACCATCGTGATCAGCTCGGTCGGCGGCTGGATGTTCGGCATGCGCAACATGATGGTCTCGACGCTCGCCGAGGACTATGTGCTCACGGCCGAGGCCAAGGGCCTGCGCCCGCGCCGGGTGCTCACCACCTACGCTGCCCGCAACGCCGCGATCCCCTCGATCGCCGGCTTCTCGATCACGCTCGGTTTCGTCGTGGCCGGCTCCATCGTCATGGAGCAGGTGTTCACCTACCCCGGCATCGGCAAGCTGATGTTCCAGGCCGTGACCAACAACGACTACGCGCTGATGCAGGGGCTGTTCCTCGTCATCACGCTCACGGTGCTCGCCGCCAACTTCATCATGGACCTCGTCTATGGCTTCATCGACCCGAGGGCTCGCCAGAATGTCTGACACGAAGAACCCGCTCCTCACGGAGGAGCCACCCACCGTCGCCCCTGAGGGCACCGTCGCTCTCGCCACACAGCGTCAGGAACGAAAGCGTCGCCGCATCCTGCCCAGCACCTCGCCGAAGTTCATCGTGGGCGTGTGCATCGTGCTGGCGATCGTGCTGTTCGCGATCATCGCGCCGATCTTCTCCCAGAACCCGCGGAGCACGGCCAACCCAGCGCTTCAGCCGCCGTCGGCCGAGCACTGGCTCGGCACGACCAAGCTCGGCAACGACATGTTCGCCCAGCTCGCGACCGGTGCCCAGGGCTCGCTGCTCATCGGCGTGACGGCCGGCAGCATCGCGATCGTCCTCTCCCTCCTGTTCGGTGTGCTCGCCGGCTACCTGGGTGGGTGGCGTGAAGACGGCCTCGCCCTGCTCACGAACGTCATGATCGTGATCCCCGGACTGCCGCTGGTGATGGTCATCGCCTCGTTCGTCCCGCAGCGCAGCTGGCAGCTCGTCGCCTTCGTGCTCGGCATCACCTCCTGGGCCGGGGCGGCGTACGTGCTCCGGCTGCAGACGCGCTCGCTCCGCACACGCGACTACGTCTACGCCTCGAAGGTCGCGGGCGAGCGGTCGTTCCGCGTCATCCTCGTCGAGATCATGCCGAACCTGCTGCCGCTGCTGGCGGCCCAGTTCCTCTTCGCGATCATCTTCGCGATCCTCGGCGAGGCCGGCCTGTCGTACCTCGGCCTCGGACCCAACTCGTCGATCACCTGGGGATCGATCCTCAACGACGCCCAGTCGGGGCAGGCGCTCGGACGTGGGGCCTGGTGGTGGTTCGTCCCGCCGGGACTCATGATCGCGCTCCTCGGCGCCGGCCTGTCGCTGATCAACTTCGCCATCGACGAGGTCATCAACCCGAAGCTGCGCAATGCACCCGAAGCCGCGCGCCGCGTGCGCAAGGCCGCCAAGACCAAGGGGGTCACCGCATGAGCGAGCCTGTGCTGACGGCGCGGAATGTGTCGATCGAGTATGAGGTGGATCCGCCGGTGAAGGCCGTGCGAAACGTCTCGCTGACGTTGAACCGTGGGGAGATCCTGGGCCTGGCCGGGGAGTCGGGGTGTGGGAAGACGACTCTCGCGTACGGCATGAACCGGTTGTTGAAGGCGCCGGCGTTGATGACGGGCGGAGAGATCGTGTTCCATGACCGGGACGGTCATGACATCGACATCGTGGGTTTGGATGGGGAGGGTCTTCGGGCGTTCCGGTGGGACAAGATCTCGATGGTGTTCCAGGGCGCGATGAACTCGTTGAATCCGGTGATCAGTGTGAGGGCGCAGATCTTCGACATCTTCGACACGCATCGTCCTGGGATGAGTAAGAAGGCGAAGACGGCGCGGGCGGAGGAGCTGCTCACGTTGGTGGGGGTGGATCCGTCCCGGTTGTCGAGTTTCCCGCATGAGTTGTCCGGGGGTATGCGTCAGCGGATGATGATCGCGATGGCTCTGGCGTTGGATCCGCAGGTGATGATCATGGATGAGCCGACGACGGCGTTGGATGTGGTCGTGCAGCGCGGCATCATCCGGGAGATCATGCGGTTGCGGGAGAAGCTCGGGTTCGCGGTGATCTTCATCACGCATGATCTGCCGATGTTGATCGAGATCAGCGACCGGATCGCGATCATGTTGCAGGGGCAGATCGTGGAGGAGGGGACGGCGGAGGAGATCTACCGTTCCCCGCAGCATGAGTACACGCGACGGTTGTTGTCGAGTTTCCCGTCGTTGAAGGGTGAGCGGGGCGATTTCGTGCGTACCGGTGTGAGCCAGGAGGGCGTCCGATGACCACCCATACGAATAGCACCGGGACGACGGTGCCGGGGACGGCGACGTTGGAGGCGCGGAACCTCGTCAAGGACTTCCACCTGCGTTCCGGGTTCAGGACGAGCATCCTGCATGCGGTGAAGGATGTGTCGTTCACGATCGAGGCCGGGAAGACGCTCGCTCTGGTGGGGGAGTCGGGGTCGGGGAAGTCGACGATCGCGCGGATGCTGATGAAGTTGGAGACCCCCACCAGTGGGGAGATCCTCCTCGACGGGAAACCGTCCGGGACTCGGGGGCGGGCGTTGGAGGCGTATCGCGCGGATGTGCAGATGGTGTTCCAGGACCCGTTCGCGTCGTTGAACCCGTTCCACACGATCGTGCATCACTTGGAGCGGCCGATCCGCCTGCATCACCCGCAGCTCTCCAGTGCGCAGGTGCGTGCCAGGGCGGTGGAGTTGTTGGAGCGGGTGCGGCTCAGCCCGGGGGAGAGCTTTGCGGAGCGTCGCCCGCATGAGCTGTCGGGTGGGCAGCGGCAGCGCGTCGCGATCGCACGGGCACTGGCGCCGGGGGCGCGGTTCATCGTCGCCGACGAACCGGTGAGCATGTTGGACGTGTCGATCCGGCTCGGTGTGTTGAACCTGCTCGCGGATCTGCAGCGGGAGGAGAACCTCGGGGTGCTGTACATCACGCACGACCTCGCGACCGCCCGGCATTTCTCCGATGAGATCATGGTGCTCTACAAGGGCGATGTCGTCGAGAGGGGCCCCGCGGACGAAGTCATCCTCAACCCGCAGCACGAGTACACCAAGACCCTCCTGGGAGCCGCGCCCGAGCCCGACAACCTCGGCCGCCTCCGCGACGAGGTCCGAACCGAACTCGGCATCAGCGGATAGCCGCACCGCACCCCGCTTTCGAATCGCGCTTTCGAATCGCGCTTTCAAATCGCGCTTTCGAATCGCGCTTTCGAATCGCGCGAATGGTCCCTTCCGAGTCCAGGATGGGACCATTCGCGCGATTCGAACGCGCGTCGAGCGAATCCGGCACCGACGGGCCGACCGGCTAGACTGAACCCACAACTGAAGACAGGCCGAATGACCCACGCGGGAGAGCCCCGGCGAACGCAGCCGGGCACCGAAGGAGCAAGCCTCCCCGCCAATCTCTCAGGTACGCGTACCGCGCGGTTCCGGCCACTCTGAAAAGCGATCCGTCTCATGTGCGGATCCGCCGACGGTGAAAACCCCGCCTCCGTGCACGGGTGAAGCTCTCAGGCCCATGACAGAGGGGGAGTTCCGAGGAACGGCGATGCCGCCGTTCCGCCCGACACAGCCCGGGAGAACTCCATGTCCGACCCCCGCTACACCCCGCTGCGCGAACGCCATGAGGCACTCGGCGCGTCGTTCACCGACTTCGGTGGCTGGCAGATGCCGGTGCGTTACACCTCCGACCTCGCCGAGCACCACGCCGTGCGCCAGAACGCGGGGATCTTCGACATCTCGCACATGGCCGAGTTCCTCGTCACGGGCGAGAAGGCGGCCGAGTTCCTCGACTTCGCGCTCGCAGGTCGCATCTCCGCCATGACGGTCGGCAAGGCGAAGTACTCGCTGATGCTGAATGAGAACGGCGGAATCGTCGACGATGTCATCGCGTATCGGCTCGCGGAGGACCGCTACCTCGTCATCGCCAACGCCGGCAACCGTGGCTTCGTGGACTCGGGATTCGCCAAGCGCGTGCGGGACTTTCCGTCGCTCGTCGAGCGGGCGCTTCCGCCGCTGGCTCCGGGGGAGGACCGCACCTTCGCCGGATTCCTGGGCGACCGCGGCGTCGATGTGGAGGATGTGTCCGACCTGTTCGCGCTGCTCGCCGTGCAGGGACCGGCCGCCGAGGCGATTCTCGCTGCGACGCCGGGCATCGACGAGCTGAGCACGCCCTGGGCGGAGCAGAAGTACTACGCCTGGGCGGACGCGCGCTTCCGCGGGGAGCCTCTGCTCATCGCACGCACGGGCTACACCGGGGAGGACGGCTTCGAGCTGCTGGTTCCTGCCGGCGACGCCGCAGCCCTGTGGGACGCTCTGCTGGCTGCCGGCGAACCGCATGGTCTCGTTCCTGCGGGCCTCGCCGCCCGGGACACGTTGCGTCTGGAGGCCGGGATGCCTCTCTACGGCCACGAGCTCAGCACCGACACCCGCCCCTCGCAGGCCGGACTCGGCCGTGTCGTCGTGACGGCGAAGGAGCACTTCGTCGGCAAGGAGGCGCTCTCGTCCTTCGAGGACTCGACAGAGGCATCGGAAGCGCCGGTCCTGGTCGGCCTCGTCGCCGAGGGCAAGCGGGCAGGACGCGCCGGATACGCCGTCGTCGACGAAGACGGATCCGTGCTCGGAGAGATCACGAGCGGCGCTCTCAGCCCGACTCTCGGCCACCCGATCGCGATGGCCTACGTGACCCCATCTTCCGCGGAAGAGGGAACCGCAGTATTCCTTGACGTGCGGGGAACCAAGATCCCCGCGACCGTGACCGCCCTGCCTTTCTATCGGAGGACCAAATGACCGACCTCGCCGCACTCCACTACACCGAAGAGCACGAGTGGATCGCCGCCGACGGCGACACCGTGACCATCGGCATCACCGACTACGCCGCCGAGAAGCTGGGCGACGTCGTGTTCGTCGAGCTCCCCGCCGTCGGCACCGAGGTGACCGCAGGTGCGGTCGTCGGCGAGATCGAATCGACGAAGTCGGTCGGCGAACTCTACGCGCCGGTATCGGGAACCGTCGTCGAGATCAACGACGCGGCCGTCGACGATCCGTCGCTGGTGAACGCCGCGCCCTTCGAGGGCGGCTGGTTGCTCAAGGTCTCCGTCGCAGCCGGTGCGCTGGACGGACTGCTCGACCGCGACGCGTACGTCGCACTCACGGAGGGCTGATTCACCAGTGGTCACTTTCGCCGATCGTCACATCGGACCCACGGATGCCGCGCAGCGCACGATGCTCGCGGCCCTGGGTCTCGACACCCCAGGGGCCGATGGCGCGCTGAACCCGGTCGAGGCGCTCATGCGCCAGGCCGTGCCCGCGTCGATCTACACCGGGCCGTCGTCCGACTCCCCGGACGCGCCTTCACACATCCCCTCTGCCGCGAGCGAGACCGAGGCTCTCGCCGAGCTGCGGGTGCTCGCCTCGCGCAACACCGTGAACCGACCCATGATCGGCCTGGGGTACTACGGCACCATCACGCCGCAGGTGATCCAGCGGAACGTGCTGGAGAACCCGTCGTGGTACACGGCCTACACGCCGTACCAGCCGGAGATCTCCCAGGGGCGTCTGGAAGCGCTCATCAACTTCCAGACCATGGTCGCCGAACTCACCGGGCTCACGACGGCCAATGCGTCCATGCTCGACGAGTCGACCGCGGTGGTCGAGGCGATGCTGCTCTCGCGGCGCGCATCGAAGTCGGCGTCGACCGTGTTCGCGGTCGACGCGGATGCGCTCCCGCAGACCAAGGCGATGCTCGCCACGCGCGCGGAAGCTCTCGGTATCGACATCGTCACGGTCGATTTCGCCGCGGGCGAGGAGCTGCCCGCCGACCTGTTCGGTGTCTTCGTGCAGTACCCCGGCGCATCCGGTCGCGTCTGGGACCCGTCGGCCGTGTTCGACGCCGCGCACCTCTCCGGCGCTCTCGCGGTCGCGGCCGCCGATCTGCTCGCTCTCACCCTCATCGCCTCTCCCGGCTCACTAGGCGCCGACGTGGCAGTCGGCACGACCCAGCGCTTCGGCGTGCCGATGGGCTTCGGCGGTCCGCACGCCGGCTACATGGCCGTCCGCTCCGGCCTCGAGCGTCAGCTCCCCGGTCGCCTCGTCGGAGTGTCGGTCGATGCCGACGGCAAGCCCGCGTATCGTCTCTCGCTGCAGACGCGCGAGCAGCACATCCGCCGCGAGAAGGCCACGTCGAACATCTGCACCGCCCAGGTGCTGCTCGCCGTCATGGCGTCGATGTACGCCGTGTACCACGGTCCGGACGGGCTGCGGGAGATCGCGACCCAGACCACGGCGAAGGCGGCGCTGCTGCGTGACTGGCTGACCGAGGCAGGGGTGGAGGTCGTGCACGCGGACTTCTTCGACACCCTGCAGGTGCGCGTGCCCGGTCGTGCGGCGGAGTTCGCCGCTCGGGCCCATGACGATCACGGGATCCTGCTGCACGTCGCCGACGCCGACACGGTCGGCATCGCCGTCGACGAGACCACGACCCTCGGCGAGCTGCACCACGTCACGGCTGTCTTCGGCGGCAAGAACGACCGCGCGTTCGGCATGTTCGGCGGGGACAAGCTGCGGGGGCTCCCGGAAGACCTGCTCCGTCAGGACGAGTACCTCACGCACCCGGTGTTCCACTCGCACCGCTCGGAGACCGCCATGATGCGGTACCTGAAGAGTCTCTCCGACCGAGACTACGCACTCGATCGCGGCATGATCCCGCTGGGCTCGTGCACCATGAAGCTCAACGCCGCCACCGAGATGGCTGCCATCACCTGGCCCGAGTTCGCCGGCATCCACCCGTTCGCCCCGGCGTCCGATGTGCAGGGCTACCTCGAGCTCATCGACCAGCTCGAGGGCTGGCTCGCCGAGGTCACCGGTTATGACGCGGTCTCGCTGCAGCCGAACGCCGGTTCGCAGGGTGAGCTCGCGGGTCTCCTGGCCATCCGCGGGTACCACCACGCGAACGGCGACACCCACCGCACCGTGTGCCTCATCCCCTCGTCGGCCCATGGCACGAATGCGGCATCGGCCGTGCTCGCGGGCATGAAGGTCGTCGTGGTCGCGACGGACGAGCTCGGCAACGTCGACCTCGACGACCTGCGCGCGAAGATCGCCCAGCACGCCGACGACCTCTCGGCCCTGATGATCACCTATCCCTCGACGCACGGTGTGTACGAGGAGCAGGTCGTCGAGATCACGGCCGCCGTGCACGACGCAGGCGGACAGGTGTACGTCGACGGGGCCAACCTCAACGCGCTGCTCGGTTACGCGCGCTTCGGTGACCTCGGCGGCGACGTCTCGCACCTCAACCTGCACAAGACCTTCGCCATCCCGCATGGTGGGGGAGGTCCTGGCATCGGTCCGGTGGCGGCGAAGTCGCACCTCGCCCCGTACCTTCCCTCGCACCCGCTCGCGCAGCGCGCCGAGCACTTCGGCGGCTACACGTTCGATGGCGGTGTGATCTCGGCCGCTCCTTACGGTTCCGCGGGGATCCTGCCGATCTCGTGGGCGTACGTCCGCATGATGGGTGCCGACGGTCTTCGTCGTGCCACGGCGGCAGCCGTGCTCTCCGCCAACTACATGGCCGAGCGTCTGGGCGGCCACTTCCCGGTGCTCTACACGGGGGAGAACGGTCGCGTCGCGCACGAGTGCATCCTCGATCTGCGTCCGCTCAAGGAGGCGACCGGAATCACCGTCGACGACGTGGCCAAGCGCCTCATCGACTACGGCTTCCACGCTCCGACCATGTCGTTCCCCGTCGCGGGCACGCTCATGGTCGAGCCGACGGAGTCGGAGGACCTCGATGAGATCGAGCGCTTCATCGAGGCCATGATCATGATCAAGGCCGAGGCGGAAGCCGTGGCGGCGGGGCGCTGGCCCGCGGACGACAATCCGCTGGTGCATGCACCGCACACCGCGGTATCCCTCATCGCGGGGGAGTGGGAGCACCCCTACACGCGGGAGGAAGCCGCCTACCCCGTCCATGCGCTCGTCGCCGGCAAGTACTGGCCGCCCGTGCGTCGCATCGACCAGGCGTACGGCGACCGGAACCTCGTGTGCGCCTGCCCGCCGGTGGAGGCCTTCGCCTGAGCCGGTGCGCATCTGAGCAGACGGTGTCGCGCTTCCGTGCGGAAGCGCGACACCGTCCTGTGTTTCCCGGTGTTTCCAGGTGTTTCGCGGGTGTTACGGATGGTCACCACTCAGTAACAGTTCGTTAGCTGAAGGCGGCGGGGGGCCAAGCGGCGGGTTACGCTCAGGTATCCCTGCGTGCTCGATGGTGAGCGCGCAGACTCAGCACTGTCCACAGGAGGACGAAAAGTGAAACGAAACAGGATTGCCCTCGCGGGCAGCGCTCTGCTCGTGGTCGGCGCCCTGGCGCTGGCCGGTTGCGCAGGCGGGAACGACTCCGGCGATGAGGGCTCCAAGGGCTCGGCGTCGGCGATCATCTCGGCGAACGGAGGCGAGCCGGAGAACGCGCTGATCCCGACCAACACCAACGAGGTCAACGGCGGCAAGATTCTCGACTCCGTCTTCGCAGGTCTCGCCTTCTACGACGGCGACGG
The DNA here is from genome assembly GCF_040223885.2 of Microbacterium sp. WHRI 7836. Taxonomy (NCBI): domain Bacteria; kingdom Bacillati; phylum Actinomycetota; class Actinomycetes; order Micrococcales; family Microbacteriaceae; genus Microbacterium; species Microbacterium sp. WHRI 7836. Next base: position 2,433,196 of record NZ_CP168171.1, on the reverse strand, counting down.
TGCTCTCGTCAACGACATGGCCGAGTCGATCACGGTCGACGCGCCGAACAAGGTCACGGTCAAGCTGAAGGAGGGCAACAAGTTCACCAACGGTGAAGACGTCGTCGCCCACAACTTCATCGACGCGTGGAACTACGGTGCGCAGCTCTCCAACGCGCAACTGAACCAGTCCTGGTTCGCCGACATCGTCGGCTTCAACCCCGACGCAGACTCCGAGCTCACCGGTCTCACCGAGGTCGATGACCAGACCTTCACGATCGACCTGAGCAGTGACGTCGCCTCCGACTTCGTGACCCGCCTCGGCTACTCGGCGTTCTACCCGCTGCCCGATGTCGCCTTCGAGGACATGGACGCCTTCGGCGAGAACCCGATCGGCAACGGCCCGTACATGCTCGCCAAGGAGGGAGCATGGCAGCACGACGTCCAGATCGACCTCGTCAAGAACGATGACTACAAGGGTGAGCGCGTCGCTCAGAACGGCGGCCTGACGCTGAAGTTCTACACGGCTCCCGAGGGCGCGTACGCCGACCTGCTCGGCGGCAACATCGACGTCATCGACCAGATCCCCGAGGCTTCCCTCGCGGTCTTCGAGGACGAGCTCGGCGAGCGGGCGACCAACCAGCCCGCGGCCATCTTCCAGTCGTTCACCATCGGTGGGCAGCTCCCGCACTTCTCGGGCGAAGAGGGCACCCTGCGCCGCCAGGCCATCTCGCTGGCGATCAACCGCGACGAGATCACGAGCAAGATCTTCGCCGACACCCGCACCCCGGCGAGCGACTTCACGACGCCCGTCATCGACGGCTGGAGCGACAGCGTTCCCGGTTCCGACGTCCTGAAGTACGACCCGGAGAAGGCCAAGGAGCTGTGGGCGAAGGCTGACGCCATCTCCCCGTGGTCCGGCACCTTCCAGATCGCGTACAACTCCGATGGTGGACACCAGGTGTGGGTCGATGCGGTCTCGAACTCGCTGAAGAACACGCTCGGCATCGAGGCGTCGGGCGCACCGTACGTCGACCTCGCCACGCTCCGCGCAGCGGTCAACGCGCGTGACGACGCGGGCAAGCGCACGATCCAGACGGCGAACCGTTCCGGATGGCAGGGCGACTACCCCGCCGTCTACAACTTCCTGCAGCCGCTCTACGGCACGGGTGCATCGTCGAACGACGGTGACTACTCGAACCCCGAGGTGGACTCTCTGCTCGCAGAGGGTGCAGCGGCCACGAGCGCGGACGACGCGAACGCGGCTTACGAGAAGGTCCAGGAGATCCTCTTCAACGACCTCCCGGTCATCCCGCTCTGGTACCAGAACTCGATCGGTGGCTTCGGCGACTCGGTCGACAACGTCACCGTCGGCTGGAACTCGGTTCCGCTCTACTACGAGATCACCAAGGCCGAGTAGGCCCTTGGAGTGAACGGCAGCGAGGCGGTGGCGGCGACGTCACCGCCTCGCGTCGTGCACTCCGGCTGACTCCGACTCCACGAAAGGAGCAAGGATGCTCGCCTACACCCTGCGGCGACTTCTTCAGCTGATCCCGGTCTTCTTCGGTGCGACGCTTCTCATCTACGCGCTCGTCTTCCTGATGCCGGGTGACCCGATCGCGGCGCTCTTCGGTGACAAACCGCCGAGCCCGCAGCTGCTCGCCACGATCCGAGCGCAGTACCACCTGGACGACCCGTTCCTCGTCCAGTACTTCTACTACATCACCGGCGTCTTCAAGGGCGACATGGGAACGACGTTCTCCGGTGAGTCCGTGAGCACCGTGCTGGCACGCACGCTCCCCATCACGGGGCGTCTGGCCATCATGGCGATCGCGATCGAGTTCACGCTCGCGATCATCATCGGAACGCTCTCCGCGCTCCGCAAGGGCAAGCTGTTCGACCACGCCTCGCTGATCGTCTCGCTCATCTTCCTGTCGATGCCGATCTTCGTCGTCGCCTTCCTCGCGCAGTACTTTCTCGCGATCAAACTGGGCTGGTTCCGTCCGACCGTCGGTGGCCAGAACGACTGGGGTGATCTGTGGCTTCCCGCCATCGTGCTGGGGCTGAGCCTGTATGCGACCAGCATGCGGCTGATGCGCGGCTCTGTGCTCGACACCCTCAACCAGGACTGGGTGCGCACGGCGTACGGCAAGGGGCTGTCGCGTAATCGCGTGATCCCCGTGCACGTGCTGCGCAACTCCCTGATCCCGGTGATCACCAACTCGGCGACGAACTTCGGTGTGCTCCTCGTCGGAGCGACCGTGACGGAGTACATCTTCAACATTCCCGGCGTGGGGCAGACCCTGTTCCAGGCGACGTTGAGGCACGAAGGACCGACGATCGTCTCCTTCGTGACGGTGTTCGTCATCATCTACGTTCTCGTCAACCTGCTCGTGGACCTGCTCTACGGGCTGCTCGACCCGAGGATCCGCTATGTCAAGTGACCGTCCCTCCCATTACGTCGCACCGGTGGTGGCCGAACAGCCGCCGACGGATGCCATCAACGTCAAAGGCAAGCCTGCGAGTCTCTGGCGGGACGCGTGGACCGATCTGCGCCGTCGCCCGTCGTTCTGGATCTCGCTCGGCATCGTCGCGCTCATCCTGCTGATGGCCCTGTGGCCGACGCTCTTCACGCAGACGCCTCCGAACAACCAGTGTGAGCTCGGGAACTCCAATGCGGGACCGGCCGCCGGCCACCCCCTGGGCTACACGTTCCAGGGCTGCGACATCTGGTCGCGCATCGTCTGGGGCTCGCGCACATCGATCAGTGTCGGCCTGCTGGCGACGATCATCAGCTCGACTCTCGGTCTGATCATGGGTGCCTTCGCCGGCTACTACGGAGGATGGCTCGATGCCGTGCTCTCCCGCGTCGGCGACATCTTCTTCTCGATCCCCTACATCCTCGCGGCGGTCGTCGTGATGACGGTGTTCGCGCAGTACCGCAACGTCTTCACCCTCGCCCTCGCGATCGGTGGGTTCGCCTGGGCCGCGACGGCGCGTGTCGTCAGGGCGGAAGTGCTCAGAGTGAAACAAGCGGACTTCGTGATGGCGTCGGCCGCGCTGGGGAAGGGGCGTTTCGGCACCCTGCTGTCCCACGTGATCCCGAACGCGTTCGCTCCGCTGCTCGTGCTGGCGACCCTGGCACTGGCCGGCGGTATCGTCGCGGAGGCGACCCTGAGCTTCCTCGGTGTCGGTCTCGGAAGCGACGTCATGTCCTGGGGCAACGACATCAGCCAGGCACAGCGCTCGCTGCGTGTCGCGCCGATGGCACTGATCTATCCGTCGATCGCGCTCACCATCACGGTGCTCGCGTTCATCCTCCTGGGCGAGCTCATCCGAGACGCCCTCGACCCGAGGGCGAGGGCACGCCGATGAGTGAAGCAACGACCCCGCTGCTGAGCGTCCGCGATCTCACGGTCGCGTTCGACACGCAGAACGGCACACGACAGGTCCTGCATGGCATCAGCTTCGATGTCATGGCAGGGGAGACGGTCGCGATCGTCGGCGAGTCCGGTTCGGGCAAGTCGACGGCGGCGACGTCCATCATCAAACTGCTGGCCGGCACCGGAAAGGTCACCGGCGGGAGCATCACCCTGGACGGCGAGGAGCTCACGCACCTCTCCGAGCGGGAGATGGAGCGCATCCGCGGCAAGGCGATCGGCTACGTGCCGCAGGACCCGATGTCGAACCTCAACCCCGTCTGGAGCATCGGCTTCCAGGTCGAGGAGGCGGTCCGTGCCAACGGCCTCGCCCAGGGACGCGCGGCGGTCCGGGCTCGGGCGATCGAGGTGCTCCAGCAGGCGGGGCTCGCTGACGCGGCCAAGCGCCTGCGCCAGTTCCCTCACCAGTTCTCGGGCGGTATGCGCCAGCGAGCGCTCATTGGGATCGGATTGGCCGCGGACCCCCGGCTTCTGATCGCGGACGAGCCCACCTCGGCCCTCGACGTCACGGTGCAGCGCGTCATCCTCGACCACATGGCGAGCCTGACCCGCGACCGCGGAACCTCGATGCTGCTGATCACGCACGACCTCGGTCTCGCTGCCGAGCGCGCGGAGCGCCTGATCGTGATGCAGAACGGGACGATCGTGGAGTCGGGACCGAGCCGGGAGATCCTGCAGAACCCGCAGCATCCGTACACCAAGCGCCTCGTCGCCGCCGCGCCCAGCGTGGCATCCCAGCGCATCCAGGCCGTGGTCGAGGACCGCGGTGTGGAGACGCTCGAGGATCTCGCCGCCATCCCGCCCACGGTGCGCGTGGCCGGCCTCACCAAGGACTACCGCATCCGACAGGGCGGTTTCCGCAGCGAGATGTTCCGCGCCGTCGACGACGTGTCGTTCGAGATCCCGCGCGGGAAGACGCTGGCTCTCGTCGGCGAGTCGGGCTCGGGCAAGTCGACCGTCGCCAAGATGGTCCTCAAGCTGGAGGACCCGACGTCGGGGACGATCGAGATCGACGGCATGGACGTGTCCGGGTTCTCCCGCGCACAGTCCTTCGGTCTGCGCCGGCGCATGCAGCCGGTGTTCCAGGACCCGTACGGTTCTCTGGATCCGTTGCGCAATCTCGAGAACACCATCGCCGAACCGCTCGAGATCCACGGTGTGGGCGACCGCACTTCGCGTCGCGAGCGCGTGCGTGAGCTTCTGGATCAGGTGTCATTGCCGCAGGATCTGGCAACCCGCTACCCGAGCGAGCTGTCGGGTGGACAGCGCCAGCGGGTCGCGATCGCGCGTGCTCTGGCGCTCAAGCCGGACATCGTGGTGCTCGACGAGGCGGTCTCCGCTCTGGACGTGCTCGTCCAGGCGCAGATCCTCAGGCTGCTGGCCGACCTGCAGACGGAGCTGGGCCTCACCTACCTGTTCATCACGCACGACCTCGCGGTGGTGCGTGTCTCGAGCGATCTGGTCTGCGTCATGGAGCGCGGCCGGATCGTCGAGCAGGGCACGGTCGATGAGACCTTCGCGAACCCGAAGCAGGAGTACACGAGCCGTCTGCTCGAAGCGATCCCCGGTGCGTCCATCCCTCTGGGTGGCCTCTGATCGTGGCGATGCCGAACTCTCCCGAGGACGGGCGGACCTTCCGCTCGTCCTCGGGCACGGTCGTCATGGTCGTGAGCCTCGCTCTGGCGGTGTTCCTGCTCGGCGACGCCGTCGTGCGCGGAGGCTGGGGGCAGACGCTGCTCCTCGCACCGTGGGTGCTTCTCGGCCTGTGGATCATCTACGAGATCAGCTTCGTGTCGATGGTCCGCATCAGCGACGACGGGGCACTCGTCCAGAACATGCTGCGGCGCACCGAGTTCGGTTGGCACCGGGTCCGTGACATCGACCTGCAGTGGCAGCTGCGGTTCTCGCTCGACGATGACACGGAGCTCACCTGCTGGGGTGGACCGGCGCACGCGCGTCCGAGACGAAGCAAGATGCGCGACGAGGAAGTGCAGGTCTCCGCGTCGTTGCGCGGCCTGACGGACATCCGCGACCGCTGGCAGGCTGCTGCGGGTCACGCGGCGAGTGCGCCGATCCGTCGCTCCTGGGACGCCAGGGCGCTGTCAGCGCTCGGGATCATCGTCGTGTGGGCGGTCGTCGCCGTGATGATCGCCTCCGCAGGCTGAGATACTTCCCACTTCCCCGCACACGTGCCCCCTGCCGTCTCACGAGGACAGGGGGCACGTTGCAATACGGTTCGGGGCCGGTTCAGGAGTAGGAGAACCAGTACCCCGGCTGGCCGCTGCGGTGCACGCAGGAGCCGACGCTGTAGCCCTCCTGCATGAAGATCCGTCGTTCGGCCTGGCAATAGGACAGATCGGTGAACGGGCCGAACCAGCTGGCGGCCTGCGCTGCAGCGGCCCCGCCGAACACCATTCCCGTGACGAGGACGATGCCTGCGGCCGTTGCGGACAGTTTCTTCTTCATTCGAATCCCCCCGGATTGTCGTACCCACGTCGTCGTGGGTGCCCCGAGCCTAGGGGCGAGGTCCGACGGGTGTCAACGGATCGAGGCGACGGGCTGATGCCCGCCTCCTCGATCCTCGATGATGCTCAGTACGTCTGGAAGTACCAGCCTCCGGTGCCGGGGATGCAGGGGGCGGCCTTCCCCCCGCCCCTGACATAGTCGGTGCGATCGGCGTTACACTGCGCCGCCGACGAGTAGGGCCCGAAAACACTTGCCGATGCGGGCGCGACGCTGAGCAGCGTGATCCCTGCTGCGATGGCGATCGCGGCCCCCGCCTTGGTCATCCTGTTCATCTTCATGAGACTTCCCTCCGTTTTCCGTCGTTGGAAGCCTTCAGGCTAGAGCACTCCGTCAGCGAAGGGGGAGAGCCATCCCACCCGTCGTCACTCAGCCGGGGAGACCGAACAGCTCAGGCCAGATCGCCGCGGCCCATGGATACCCGACGAACGCGGCCGCGTCGATCAGGAAGTGCGCGACGAGGAAGGGCATCAGCCGCCCGCTGCGGTGATACAGCCAGCCGAAGAGCAGCCCCATCGCGAGGTTGCCGACGAACGCCGGGTATCCCTGGTACAGGTGGTAGCTCGCCCGCAGGACCGACGTGGAGATGATGATCGTCCACGGGCTCCAGCCGAGTTGCCGGAGCCGTGTGAAGAGGTATCCGAGCACCACGAACTCCTCCTGCAGGGAAGCGCGGGCCGCCGCGAGCAGGAGAACCGGGACGGTCCACCAATACGCGTCTATCCCGGCAGGATCGATGGCCACGGTCAGTCCGAGCGCCCGTCCGGCGAGGTAGAGACCGAGGCCGGGGATGCCGATCCCGAGAACGAGCAGGATGCCGCGGCCCGCATCTTTCGCGACCCCGGTCCCGTCCAATCCCAGTCCTGCCAGATGCGGGCGTCGTGACTGCCACAGCAGGAAGCACACCAGCACGACGGGGATGAGCGAGAACCCGATCGCGAGCACCTGGTAGATGAGGTCGAAGATCTCCCTGTCGCTCCGAGACGGGTTGAGCTTCGCCACCTGATCGGCTATCGGCACGTCGTCCGTGAGGCGGTAGGCCAGTTGGACGATCGCGTAGACCGCCGACTGGCCGAGACCCAGCGCCAGGACGATCGCGATCTCCCACCACAGTCGAGCACGGGAGGGGGCGGGGGAGAGGTCGGGGAGTTCCCACGGAGCCTGCGGTCGGGTCACGATCTCGATGCTACGACCTGCTTTTCAGGAACCGGCCCCGAGCTTGCGTTATCCTGGAACGTCGGCTTCCCGGCGAAACCCCACATCTTTTAGGACACCTGCATGGCGCACGCCCTCCGTTCTGACCTCCGCAACGTCGCAATCGTGGCGCACGTCGACCACGGCAAGACCACTCTCGTCGACGCCATGCTGCGTCAGACGGGTTCCTTCGGCGAACACGCTCACGTCGATGAGCGCGCCATGGACTCGAACGACCTGGAACGTGAGAAGGGCATCACGATCCTCGCCAAGAACACGGCGATCACCTACAAGGGCAAGCACGCCGGCGGCAAGGAGATCACGATCAACGTGATCGACACCCCCGGCCACGCCGACTTCGGTGGCGAGGTCGAGCGCGGCCTGTCGATGGTCGACGGCGTCGTGCTGCTCGTCGACGCCAGCGAGGGTCCGCTGCCGCAGACCCGCTTCGTGCTGCGCAAGGCTCTCGAGGCCAAGCTGCCCGTCATCCTCCTGGTCAACAAGACCGACCGTCCTGACGCGCGCATCGCCGAGGTCGAGGAAGAGGCGCACGACCTGCTGCTGGGTCTCGCGTCCGACCTGGTCGACGACGTGCCCGACCTCGACGTCGACGCTCTTCTCGACGTGCCGGTGGTCTACGCCTCCGGTCGTGCCGGCGCCGCCTCGCAGAACCGTCCCGCCGACGGCACGCTTCCGGACAACGACGACCTCGAGCCGCTCTTCGAAGCCATCCTCGAGCACGTGCCGGCGCCGGAGTACGACGACGAGCACCCGCTGCAGGCCTGGGTCACGAACCTCGACTCCAGCCCGTTCCTCGGCCGTCTCGCCCTGCTCCGCATCTTCAACGGCACCCTCAAGAAGGGGCAGACCGTCGCCTGGGTGCGCGCTGACGGCACGCACCAGAATGCGCGTGTCACCGAGCTCCTGAAGACGCGTGCACTCGAGCGCTACCCTGCCGAGTCCGCGGGCCCCGGTGACATCGTCGCCATCGCCGGCTTCGAGAACATCACGATCGGCGAGACCATCGCCGACCCCGAGGACGTCCGTCCGCTTCCGGCCATCACGGTCGACGACCCCGCCATCTCCATGACGATCGGCACCAACACCTCGCCGCTCATGGGCAAGGTCAAGGGGCACAAGCTCACGGCTCGCATGGTCAAGGACCGTCTCGACAAGGAGCTCATCGGCAACGTCTCGCTCAAGGTCGTCGACATCGGCCGTCCGGACGCGTGGGAGGTGCAGGGCCGTGGCGAGCTCGCTCTCGCCATCCTCGTCGAGAACATGCGTCGCGAGGGCTTCGAACTCACCGTCGGCAAGCCGCAGGTGGTCACGAAGAAGATCGACGGCAAGACCTACGAGCCGTTCGAGCACCTCACGATCGACACTCCGGAAGAGCACCTCGGTGCGATCACGCAGCTCCTCGCGAACCGCAAGGGTCGCATGGAGAACATGACCAACCACGGCACCGGCTGGGTGCGCATGGAGTTCATCGTCCCGTCGCGCGGCCTCATCGGCTTCCGCAGCGAGTTCCTGACCACGACCCGCGGCACCGGTATCGCGAATGCGATCTCGCACGGCTACGAGCCGTGGGCCGGCTCCATCACGACGCGTCAGAACGGCTCGATCGTCGCTGACCGTCAGGGTGTCGTCACCCCGTTCGCGATGATCGCTCTGCAGGAGCGCATGTCGTTCTTCGTGCAGCCCACGCAGGAGGTCTACGAGGGCATGGTCATCGGCGAGAACTCGCGCGCCGACGACATGGACGTGAACATCACCAAGGAGAAGAAGCTCACCAACATGCGTGCAGCGAGCTCCGACACCTTCGAGTCGATGACGCCTCCACGCCAGCTGACGCTGGAGGAGAGCCTCGAGTTCGCCCGCGACGACGAGTGCGTCGAGGTGACCCCCGAGGTCGTGCGCATCCGCAAGGTGAACCTCGACGCGAACACGCGTGCACGCGAGACCGCACGCCTGAAGCGCCAGGACGCGAGCGTCTGAGAACAGCCTCGGACACGCTCCGAGTGAGAGGGCCCCGTGCCGCCGAAAGGCGTGCGCGGGGCCCTCTTCTCATGTAAATCCCAGGTGAGGGATTGTTTTCGTTCAGGTTCATCGTTCAGAGTGGTTCACTTGCGCCTGGGACGAGCTCCCGATGAGTCTCCTTAAAGGGCGTACGACAACCCGAAAGTCGAACCCAATGCTTCAGAAGACCCGTGCGCTTCGGCGCGCCTCCGCGGCGGCATCAGCCCGTAACGCGGCCCACCGTCCCATGACCATCCTCGGCGTCGCATCGGCGACGCTGGTCGGCATCACGCTGAGCGTCGGTCTGGCCTCCACCCCCGCGGTGGGAGCCATGAGCCCTGCTGCGGCCGTCACCGCACCCGCACTGGCGGGCGCTCAGCCGCTGGCAGAGATCGCGGAGGATGCCTCCGCCACTCTGGCACAGGCGAAGGACGCGGTCACCGCAGCCGAGACCCTGAGCGCTGAGGTCGCCGCCGCCGGCCTCGATGTGGGAGCAGTGACTTCCGTCGACACCTCCGATCTCGAAAGCGACATCGAGAAGCTCGATGACACCGAGGTGACGCCGGTGCTGCTCGTAGGCGTCCTCGCCGACAAGGCGCAGGATGAGACCGCGAGCGTGGTCGCCGACACCGCGGAGCTGCGCGGGGCGCTGACCGCCGCCCAGCAGAAGCAGGCCGAGGAGGAGGCAGCGCGGGTCGCAGCGGAGCAGGCGGCGGCCCAGGCCGCCGCGGAACAGCAGGCCGCAGCCGCGCTGGCTGCAGCGAACACTCCCGAGGGGGCGAAGGCGGCCGCACAGCAGATCATGTCGAGCACGTACGGATGGGGCGGTGACCAGTTCTCCTGCCTGAACTCCCTGTGGAACAAGGAGTCCGGCTGGAACTACAAGGCGTACAACCCCAGCGGTGCCACCGGCATCCCGCAGGCGCTCCCCGGAAGCAAGATGGCCTCCGCCGGCTCCGACTGGCAGACGAACGCGGCCACGCAGGTCGCGTGGGGTCTCGGGTACATCTCGTCGGTGTACGGCACTCCCTGCAGCGCATGGTCGCACTCCCAGGCGATGAACTGGTACTGATCCCCTCCGCAACGCTGCACATGCTCTAGGTGAAGGCGGTCGTCGAGCGCTACGGTGACTCTGACGGCTGGGGGACGTCACGGATCCGAGGAGGAGATGTGCTCGACCCCGCAGCATGGCACGGCGTCCCGCAGGAGGCGTCCACCGGCGCGCTGCCGGGGTGGGACCGCGTCGAGGAGGTGGTGCGCGATGCTCACGCCCGCTACGCCGACGAGCGCCGCGGGAGCGTCGCGGACTACATCCCGGTGCTCGCGGAGGTCGATCCGGAGCTGTTCGGTCTGGCGGTGATCGAGGTCGGCGGCGGGCTGCACGACGCCGGTGATGCGTTGCATCCGTTCTCGATCCAGTCGATCTCGAAGATGTTCGTGTACGCCCTGGCCATCCAGGAGCACGGCCATGAGCGCGTGCGCGAAGTCGTCGGGGTGAACAACACCGGCCTGGCCTTCAACTCCGTGATGGCGCTGGAGCTCAACGACGGCCACCCGATGAACCCCATGGTCAACGCGGGGGCGATCGCCACGACAGCGCTCATGCCCGGTGCGACACCCGTGGAGCAGTGGGAGCGGATGCGGGAGGGGCTCTCGGCGTTCGCCGGCCGGCCGCTGAGCCTCGACGGCGTCGTGTACGCCTCGGAGGCCGCGACCAACGACCGCAACCGTGCTCTCGGACGCCTACTGCGCAGCTACGGGCGACTCGCGGGTGATCCGGACGAGGTGGTCGATGTGTACACGCGCCAGTGCGCGCTCGGGGTCACGGCTCACGACCTCGCGGTCATGGGCGCCACACTCGCCGACGGGGGAGTGAACCCCGTCACGGGCGAGCGGATCGTCTCGGCGGACGTGTGCCGCGACACGCTCGCGGTCGTCGCATCGACGGGCCTCTACGAACGCTCCGGCGACTGGCTGTTCGAGATCGGACTCCCCGCGAAGTCCGGAGTCGCGGGAGGCATCGTCGCGATCGCGCCGGGAAAGGGCGCCGTCGCGGGGTTCTCTCCTCGACTTGACGAGGCGGGCAACTCCGTCCGCTCGCAGATGGCCATCGGCTACCTGTCGCGGGCGCTCGGGCTGAACCTGTTCGCCTCGTCGGCCGTCCCCCATCCTGCGTCTTCTCCCGCCTCGCCCTCCGCACCCCTGGAGCTGTCATGACCCAGATCCCCGCACCGCAGACCCCGATCAAGACCTCGTGGCTGCCGATGGTCAGCCTCTTCCTCGCGCAGGTGCTGATGTCGTTCAACGTCGCCGCGCTGCCGATCTCGCTCGGGGGCATGGTGAGCGAGTTCGGAGTGCCGCCGACGGTCGCGAGCACGACCATCGTCATGTACGGCCTCGCCGTCGCGGCGCTCGTGATGACCGGCGCGAAGCTCGGGCAGCGGATCGGCTGGGTCGTGATCTTCCGGATCGTGATCGCGTTGTTCGCCGGTTCGTCGATCATGATGATCCTCGCTCCCACCGTGTGGTGGGCCATCGCGGGGCAGGCCGTGGCCGGGGCGGCTGCCGCGATCATCGTGCCGTCGATCGTCGCTCTCATCGCCGAGAACTACCGGGGGCCTCAGCAGGCGACCGCCATCGGCGCCATCGGTTCGGCGCGCGCGATCTCGGGCGTCAGCGCCTTCCTGATCGGAGGGACGCTGGGCACGTTGGTGGGCTGGCGACCGATGTTCTTCATCGTGCTCGGCATAGCCGTGGTGGTGTTCGCCCTGAGCTTCACCCTGCGGGGGGATCGCGGCGACGCGTCGATCCGCATCGACCTCGTCGCCTCGCTGCTCATCGGCGCGGCGATCGTGCTGCTGACCCTCGGGTTCAACAACCTGAACTCGTGGGGTGCCGTGGCGGCGACGGCCGATGCCCCCTTCTCGGTGCTCGGCCTCTCGCCGGCCCCCGTGTTCATCGTGGTCGGCCTCGTGCTCGGCCAGGCGTTCTTCCTGTGGACGAGGAAGCGGATGGCGGAGGGAAAGGTGCCCCTGATCGACCTGAGCGTCCTCGGATCCTCTCGCGAGCGCGCCGCCGTGTACGCGATGTTCATCGTGGTGGCGCTGGAAGCGTGCGTGAACTTCACGATCCCGCTCTACATCCAGATCGTGCAGGGGAGGACGCCGTTCGACACCTCGATGGCCATGATGCCGTTCAACTTGACGGTCTTCGTCACCGCCACCCTCGTGGTGCGGCTGTACAAGCGGTTCCCACCGCGCACGATCGGCGTCGTCGGGTTCATCCTCACCACGGCGGCCCTGGTGTGGCTGTCGTTCGTGGTCAACAACAACTGGGAGACGCTCCCGACGATCCTGGGCCTGATCGTCTTCGGCATCGGGCAGGGGGCGCTGGTGACCCTGGTGTTCAACGTGTTGGTGACGGCGGCTCCGGCCGAGCTCGCGGGGGATGTGGGGTCGCTGCGAGGCACCACGCAGAACCTCGCTTCGGCGGTGGGCACCGCGCTGGCCGGAGCGCTGCTGGTGTCCCTCCTCGGCCTCAGCGTCGGTCGTGCGGTCGTCGAGCATCCCGAGCTGCCGCCGTCACTCGTCGCCCAGGTCGACATGGACAACATCAACTTCATCAGCAACGACGATCTGCGCGCCGCGCTCGAGGCGACGGACGCGACGCCCGAGCAGATCGACGCCGCGGTGGTGGTGAACGAGGAGTCGCGCCTGGGCACTCTCAAGCTCGGGCTCCTTCTGCTGGCGGGGATCAGCGCGCTCGCGATCCTTCCCGCTTCCCGGCTGCCGCAGTATCGGCCGCACGAGATCCCCGATCCGTCGCCGGTCTCGGGAGGGGAGTGAGGCTCAGCGCAGCTCCGAGATGAGCACGGCTCTGGTGCCCGCCGCGGTCGCCTCGAAGACGTGGGGCGCATCCCCGGCGTAGGTCAGGTAGTCGCCCGGGTCGAGGAGGACGGGATTCTCCGCCGGGCCGATCCGCGCCTGGCCGGCCATCAGGACCACGTGCTCGATCGTCCCGGGGTGATGGGGGTCCGATCGACGAGCGTCCCCCGGCTCCGCCTGGATCAGGTAGACGTCGCGGCGTGCGCCGGGCGGGCTCGCAGACAGCAGGGTCGCGCTGTAGGCGGCAGCGGAGGACGGCACCCCGGACAAATCGTCTGCGCGGATCAGCTTCGGTGCGTTGGACTGCTGGTCGACGAGCACGGCGAAGGGCACACCCAGTGCGACGCCGAGGGCCCACAGCGTCTCGACGCTGGGGTTGCCCGAGCCGCTCTCGAGCTGGGACACCGTCGCTTTGGAGACCCCGGCCCGTCGAGCGAGTTCGGACACCGACAGGCTCGCCGCCTCACGTTCCCGACGCAGGGTGCGGGCGATGCGCGTACGAAGTTCCTCCATACGTTCATCATGTCAAACGATCGTTCGCTTGACTATGCCGCAGAACGTGTTCAGAATTATGACCATGTGTTCACCGAAGCGAACGGCAGCTCTTGGGCGGCGCGATGACCGCGGAGCGTGAGGTCCGGCGTGAGGCACTCGGCGTGGTGCTGGCGACCAGTGCGTACGGGGTCTCTTTCGGCGCGCTCGCCGTGGCGTCGGGGCTCGACGTCTGGCAGACCTGTGTGCTGAGTCTGCTGATGTTCACCGGGGGGTCCCAGTTCGCCTTCGTCGGCGTCTTCACCGCTGGGGGATTGTCGGCACTGCCTTCCGCGATCGCCTCGGCTGCGCTCCTCGGCGTCCGCAACGTCGCCTACGCCATGCGGATGTCACCCATCATCGGGGGCGGACCGGCTCGCAAGGCCGCAGCTGCGCACTTCACGATCGACGAGTCGACGGCCGTGGCGATCTCGCAGGGTGATCCTCGGCTGCGGCAGGTCGGCTTCTGGGTGACCGGGATCGGCATCTTCGTCGGGTGGAACATCACCACCCTCGTCGGGGCGCTCGTGGGCGACGTGCTCGGCGACCCCAGGACGTGGGGACTGGATGCGGCCGCAGCCGCGGCGTTCCTCGCTCTCCTCTGGCCTCGGCTCCGGCAGCGGCAGGCCGTCGCGGTCGGCGTCGCCGCGGCTGTCGTCGCCGCGGCCTTCACGCCGTTCCTGATGCCGGGCCTTCCGGTTCTGGTGGCTGCGGTCGTCGCGATCGCCGTCGGCTGGTTCGACTGGTGGGGTCGTCCCGCGGCCTCGACCGACGGTGGAGCGGACCGGGGTGCGGGGGCGGCCTCGTGACCGTGTGGAGTGCGATCCTCCTCGCCGCCCTGATCTGCCTCGCCCTCAAGGCGGCCGGATACCTGGTGCCCCCTCGGGTGCTGGAGGCGCCGCGCACCGCCCGCATCTCCGATCTGCTGACAGTGGGTCTGCTCGCGGCTCTCGTGGCCGTGCAGACCCTCGGCGACGGTCAGGCGATCACGGTCGATGCTCGCGTGCCCGCGCTGCTGGTCGCCGGCGGCCTCCTGTGGCTGCGGCAGTCCTTCCTGGTGGTCGTCGTCGCGGCGGCGGCGGTCGCAGCCCTGTTGCGTCTGTTCGGGTTCGCCGCATGACCCACCTCCCCGATCCCGTCCGGTGGAGGCTCGTCGGTAAGATCGACAGGTGCGCGTGAGCTGGGTGTCGAGAGTGTTGTCGTGGATCGCTGCCGCCCTCGTCGGCGGTGTCTACGGCGTCGCCGGCACCATCAGTCACAGTGTGATGTGGGGCCCCATCCCCATCGGCATGATCATCGCGGCCATCGCGTGCGCTGCCATCCTCATCGCCGTCCGAACCCTCACGCATGACAGGGGCGCCGCTGTCGCGGCCGGACTCGGGATGATCGGCATGCTGGTGCTGATCTCCGGGGAGGGGCCGGGCGGATCCGTCGTCGTGCCCGCCTCGTTCCTCGGGCAGATCTGGACCTATCTGGTCGCCGGAATCGTCCTGCTCGTCGTCGCCTGGCCCTCCGTCCGACGCCTCCCGGTGCGCACGGAGGCGCCTGCCGCGCAGGAACCCGAGCCGCGCGAGTCGTAGACTGAGGGGGTGACGTATGTGATCGCCCTCCCGTGCGTCGATGTCAAGGATCGCGCCTGCATCGACGAGTGCCCCGTTGACTGCATCTACGAGGGCGAACGCTCGCTCTACATCCACCCGGACGAATGCGTGGACTGCGGCGCCTGCGAGCCCGTGTGTCCCGTCGAGGCGATCTACTACGAAGACGACCTGCCCGATGAGTGGCAGGACTACTACAAGGCCAACGTCGAGTTCTTCGACGAGATCGGGTCGCCCGGTGGCGCCGCCAAGGTGGGTGTCTACTCGTTCGATCACCCGATCGTCGCGGCTCTGCCGCCTCAGGGCGAGTAGGCGCTGGCTCCGTGAGCGTCCGCGATCTCGCCGACTATCCGTGGGATGCCGTCGTCCCGTTCCGTGAGCGCGCGCAGCAGCACCCGGACGGACTGATCGACCTCTCGGTCGGTTCTCCGGTCGACCCCACCCCCGACATCATCCGCCGCGCCCTGGCCGAGGCCACGGATGCGCATGCCTATCCGCAGACGGTGGGCACGCCCACCCTGCGGGAGGCGATCGTCGAGTGGTACGCCCGGCGCAGGGGAGTGCCCGACCTCCGGGTCGACAACGTGCTCCCGACGATCGGATCCAAGGAACTCGTCGCGCTGCTGCCCACACTGCTCGGCCTGGGGGCCGGAGACATCGTCGTCCACCCGCGCGTGGCCTACCCGACCTATGAGGTCGGCGCCCGCGTCGCTGGAGCGACGCCCCTTCCCGCGGACGATCCCGCCGACTGGCCGGAGGGCACCAAGCTCATCTGGATCAACACCCCGGGCAACCCGGACGGACGCACCTGGACCGTCGATGAGCTCGCCGCTGCCGTGCGTCGTGCTCGTGAGCTCGGTGCCGTGCTCGCGAGCGACGAGTGCTATGCCGAGCTGGGCTGGGACGGCGTCTGGGCGACCGAGTCGATCCCGTCGGTCCTCGACCCGCGGGTGACGGGCGGAAGTCGTGCGAACCTGCTCAGTGTCTACTCGCTGAGCAAGCAGTCGAACCTCGCCGGCTACCGTGCGGCGTTCGTGGCCGGGTGCGCTCGTGTCGTCGGCGAGCTTCTCACTGGCCGCAAGCATCTCGGGCTGATGCCCCCGGCACCGGTGCAGCACGCGATGGCGGTGGCGCTCGCGGACGACGCGCACGTCGCCGTCCAGAAGGCTCTCTACCGCACCCGCCGCGATGCCCTGCGTCCCGCGCTGGAGGCCGCAGGCTTCCGCATCGACGGTTCGGAGGCCGGGCTGTACCTCTGGGCGACCGAGGGGCGGGACTCCTGGGAATCGATGGGACGGCTGGCCGATCTGGGCATCCTCGCCGGTCCGGGTCCGTTCTACGGCGGTGAATCCGGGCAGCATGTCCGCCTGGCCCTCACCGCATCGACGGCTCATGTGGCCGAGGCCGCGCGCCGTCTCACTGTGGCCGATATGTAGATTCCCTCCTCGGAGGGGGCGTCCCTTTGGCGGATGTCACAGTAGGCCTGTGCGACTACTAGGCTGTAAAGGCGATTCGGTCGTGACCCGACCTGGCGCCTGAGCGCCGTGAGATCGCCAGTTCAGGCTTGATCAAGATCTTGTTCGAACCCACCGCGACGAGCGGGGGCGGACACTACGAGGAGGTCCGCGTGAGTGCAGCGGCAGACCAGACGGCGAAGCTGACGATCGGCGACACGACCGCTGAATTCCCGGTGCTGCGCGGCACGGCGGGGCACGACAGCATCGATTTCTCGACGTTGACGCGGCAGACGGGCTACACCGGCCTGGACTACGGTTTCGTCAACACGGCGTCGACGAAGTCGGAGATCACGTACATCGACGGCGACAAGGGCATCCTGCGGTACCGCGGATATCCGATCGAGCAGCTCGCGGGTTCGACGAGCTACCTCGAGGTCGCGTGGCTCCTCATCTACGGCGACCTGCCCTCCGCCTCCGAGCTGGCGGAGTTCGACGAGAAGATCCGCCGGCACACCCTCCTGCACGAAGACCTCAAGCGCTTCTTCTCGGCGCTTCCGCACACGGCGCACCCGATGTCGGTGCTGTCCTCGGCGGTCGCGGCGCTCTCGACCTACTACGAGGGTCAGACCGACCCGCACAACCCGGAGCACGTCGAGCTGAACATGGTGCGCATGCTCGCGAAGCTCCCCGTGATCGCGGCCTACGCGCACAAGAAGAGCGTCGGCCAGGCCTTCCTGTACCCCGACAACTCCCTGAGCTTCGTGGACAACTTCCTGAAGCTCAACTTCGGCGTTCACAGCGAGGAGTACGAGGTCAACCCGGTGATGTCGAAGGCTCTCGAGCTGCTCCTCATCCTGCACGAAGACCACGAGCAGAACGCGTCGACGTCCACGGTCCGCCTGGTCGGTTCGACCGGAGCCAACCAGTTCGCATCCGTGTCCGCCGGTATCCAGGCTCTCTCCGGTCCGCTCCACGGCGGGGCGAACGAGGCCGTGCTGACCATGCTCGGTCAGATCCGCGACTCCGGGCAGAGCGTCTCGCGCTTCGTCGAGCGGGTGAAGAACAAGGAAGAGGGCGTGAAGCTGATGGGCTTCGGGCACCGGGTCTACAAGAACTACGACCCCCGTGCCAAGCTCGTCAAGGACGCGGCCGACGAGGTGCTCTCGTCGCTGGGCGTCACCGATCCGCTCCTCGACCTCGCCAAGGAGCTCGAAGAGCTGGCGCTGGCCGACGACTACTTCCGGGAGCGTCGCCTGTACCCGAACGTCGACTTCTACACCGGCGTCATCTACAAGGCGATGGGCTTCCCCACGCGCATGTTCACCGTTCTGTTCGCGATCGGTCGTCTGCCCGGTTGGCTGGCCCAGTGGCGCGAGCTGCAGCTCGACCCCCAGACGAAGATCGGTCGTCCGCAGCAGCTGTACACGGGATCGCCGGAACGTCAGTTCCCCACGCGCTGAGCGCGTGACGAGAAAGCGCCCCTCCCGCCGTAGCGGAAAGGGCGCTTTCTTCTTCGCCGTGCAGCGGGGTCAGCGACCCTGCGAGCCGCGACCGCCCTGGCGGGACTGACCGCTCTGCGTGGAGTACCCGCCACCCTGGCCTGCGCCGGGACGGGGGCGACGACGGCGACGCGACGGCGGGTTGGCCGCGCTGTTCCTCTCGCCGCCGGCCGGACGCTGCTTCGAGGACTGACGCTGCTGCTGCTGCGGTGCCTGCACCGGTGCCGGGCGCACGTGCGGCGCGCGCTCGGGGACGAGCTCGGCGACCGCAGCGGCGGTGACGTCCTCGAGCGGCGCCGTGATGGCGGCCTTGCGCAGAAGATCCTTGACGTCGCGGCGCTGCTCAGGGAGCACGACCGTGACGACGGTTCCGGCAGCACCGGCGCGGGCTGTGCGGCCGGAACGGTGCAGGTATGCCTTGTGCTCGACCGGCGGGTCGACGTGGACGACGAGGTCGACGTTGTCGACGTGGACGCCGCGCGCGGCGACGTCGGTCGCGACGAGCACCCGCACGCCGCCGTCCTCAGGGGCGGTCGAGAACGCACCGAGGTTGCGCTCGCGCGCGTTCTGCGAGAGGTTGCCGTGCAGGTCGACGGCGGGGATCCCCGCGGCGGTGAGCTGCTTCGCCAGCTTCTTCGCCTGGTGCTTGGTGCGCGTGAAGAGGATGCGCCGACCGGTGCCGGAGGCGAGCTCGCGCACGAGAACGGTCTTGTTGTCGGTGGAGTCGACGACCAGCACGCGGTGCGTCATCTCGCCGACGGGAACGCTCTCCTCATCGACCTCGTGGCTGACCGCGTTCGAGAGGAAGCGGCGCGCCAGGGTGTCGATACCGCGGTCCAGCGTCGCGCTGAACAGCAGGCGCTGTCCGCCGGCAGGCGTGGCCGTGAGGATGCGGGTGACGCCGGGGAGGAAGCCGAGGTCGGCCATGTGGTCGGCTTCGTCGAGCACGGTGACCTCGATCGCGCTGAGACGGAGGACCTGCTGCTTCATGAGGTCTTCCAGGCGGCCGGGGCAGGCCACGACGATGTCGACACCGCCGCGCAGTGCCTGCTCCTGCGGGCGCTGGCTGACGCCGCCGAAGACGGTCGTGACGCGAAGGCCGGCGGCCTCGGCGAGAGGAGTGATCGTCGCGGCGATCTGAGTCGCGAGCTCACGGGTGGGGGCGAGGACGAGACCACGCGGCAGGCCGGCGCGGCGCTGACCGCCGGAGGCGGCGAGGCGGGCGACGAGGGGGAGCGCGAAGGCGATGGTCTTGCCGCTGCCGGTGCGTCCGCGACCCAGGAGGTCGCGTCCGGCGAGAGAGTCGGGCAGCGTGTCGCGCTGGATGGCGAACGCCTCGGTCTTACCCGAGTCGGCGAGAACGGCGGCGAGCTCGGCGGGAACGCCGAGTTCAAGGAAAGCAGACATGCAGAAACTCCGTCAGCGCACGAATGAACGGCGCGAGATAGGGGGTGAGGTGGGCGACGGCGCGGAATCGCGCATCGGTTCGCCGTTCGAAAGGCCAGCTCGTGCTGGTGGTGGGAGCGGTTCCGCTCGCTTCGGTCCTCGGAGACCCCGTGACGACGACGATGTTGGGTACCGGCGGTACACGCAACGGAGTCAGTCTACCAGTGCATGCATGAGCTCGGCTGCATGTCGGCTCCTGCGCGGGTCGCCGAGGCCACCTGCGTGCACTGACACCCGCCGCCCGGGGTTCTCAGGCGTGCAGGGCCTCGTTCAGCGTCACCCCGACGCCGGCGCGGCGGACGGCCTCGACGGCACCGCTGAGCGAGTTGCGGCGGAACAGCAGTCCGTCCTGACCGGAGAGCTCTCCGCCCTTCACCGTCCTCCGCCCGCCATCGGCGGTCACGGGGCCGTCGACCAGGACGATCTTCGTGCCGGCCGTCACATAGAGGCCTGCTTCGACGACGCAGTCGTCACCGAGGGAGATGCCGATGCCGGCGTTGGCGCCCAGCAGCGTGCGCGCGCCGATCGCGACGCGGTGCGTCCCTCCGCCCGAGAGCGTGCCCATGATGGAGGCGCCCCCGCCGATGTCGCTGCCGTCGCCGACGACGACCCCCTGGGAGATGCGGCCCTCCACCATCGACGCGCCGAGCGTCCCGGCGTTGAAGTTGACGAAACCCTCGTGCATGACAGTGGTGCCGGGGGAGAGGTATGCGCCGAGGCGCACGCGGGAAGCATCCGCGATGCGGACACCGGTCGGCTGCACGTAGTCCGTGAGACGGGGGAACTTGTCCAGACCCTGGACCTGGATCCCCGACCGCTGGAGGAGCGGACGCAGGCGGGCGGCGTCCGAGGGCAGGACGGGTCCCGCGTTGGTCCAGGCGACGTTCGGGAGATGAGCGAAGACGCCGTCGAGGTTCACATCGTTGGGGCGCACCACCAGGTGGGAGAGCGCGTGCAGACGAAGATAGGCGTCCGCGGTCGAAGCCGGTGCGGCGTCGAGGTCGATCTGCAGCTGCACGACTTCCACCGTGACGTTGCGTCGCTGGTCGGCTCCGGTGAGATCCGCGAGCGCGGTGACGGCGGCCTCATCCGCCTCCGCGGTTCCGGTCCGCACCTCGGGGTACCACGCATCCAGGACGGTGCCGTCTCCGGCGATCGTGGTCAGTCCGATACCCCATACCGTGCGCGCGTCGCTCATCCCTCCACGCTATCGCGCCCGCAGCGCGGTGACTGCACGCATGACGGGTAAGTAGTCTTGACCCATGGTGCTCGATCTGACCGCGTCCTCCGTCGACCTCACCCGTGCGATCTGCGATATCCCCAGCGTCTCCGGAGACGAGAAGACGCTCGCCGACGCCATCGAGGCGGCCGTCACGCCGCTGGGGCACCTGCAGGTCTTCCGCCACGGCAACACCGTCATCGCGCGCACGGATCTCGGTCGCGCGCAGCGCGTCGCGATCGCCGGGCACATCGACACGGTGCCCATCAATGCGAACCTCCCCACCCGCGACATCGAGATCGACGGTGTGCCGTACCTCTGGGGTCGTGGGACCGTCGACATGAAGGCAGGGACCGCGGTGCAGCTGAAGCTCGCTGCGGAGCTGGTCGAACCCGCGATCGACATCACCTGGATGTGGTACGACAACGAGGAGGTCGAGGCGTCGAAGAACGGCCTCGGGCTGCTCGCCGCCGTCCGCCCCGACCTGTTCGAGGCCGACTTCGCGATCCTCGGTGAGCCCTCCAACGGCGAGGTCGAGGGCGGATGCAACGGCACGATGCGGGCGATCGTGCGCACGTCGGGCGTCCGGGCGCACAGCGCGAGGGCATGGATCGGGGAGAACGCGATCCATCGTGCCGCGCCGATCCTCACCCGGCTCGCCGAGTACCGGGCCAGGGAGGTGCCGGTCGAGGGGCTGCTGTACCGCGAGAGTCTGAGCGCCGTGCGCATCGCAGGTGGCGTCGCGGGGAACGTCATCCCCGATGCCTGCGAGGTCGAGGTCAACTACCGCTTCGCGCCGAGCAAGTCCGCGGCGGAGGCCGAGACACATCTGCGCGGAGTCCTCGCGGGGTTCGACGTCGAGATCACCGACGCCGCCGAGGGTGCGCGTCCCGGCCTCGACGCGGAGATCGCGAAGCAGTTCGTCGCCGCCGTCGGTGCGGAGCCGCGGCCGAAGTACGGCTGGACGGATGTCGCCCGCTTCTCCGCTCTGGGGATCCCCGCCGTCAACTACGGCCCCGGCGACCCGCACCTGGCCCACCACGATGAGGAGCGCGTGCCGCTCGCGCAGATCGACGCCGTGGAGCGGGGCCTGCGCGCATGGCTCACCTCGCACTGAGCGCAGCGCGCCGTTGGGCGAAGGCGCCGATCGCGCTGCGCGTCGCGCTGATCTACCTCGGGGCGCGGGTCGTGACGACGGTGTTCCTCATCATCGCCGCATCGCTGTCGACCTCCTCCTCGCGCTTCGGCGCCGGGGCAGGCCTGATCGATTTCGTGCTCGGCTGGGACGCGCAGTGGTACTGGCTCGTCGCCGAGGACGGGTACCCGACAGAGCTGCCGCTCACGGATGCGGGCGACGTCGCCGAGAATGCCTGGGCCTTCATGCCGGTGTTCGCATATGCGGCCAAGGGGATCGGTCTCGTGCTCGGTTCCTGGGGAGCAGGCGCCCTCCTCCTCTCTCTCGGGGCCGGATACCTGGCGTGCCTCGTGCTGCACCGGCTGCTGCGCGAGCGCATCGGTGATTCCGCTGCGCTGTGGGCAGTGGTCTTCTTCGCGGCCGGCCCGATCGCGGCGATGTTCCAGGTGGGATACGCCGAGACGCTGTTCCTCCTGCTGCTCTTCCTCGCCCTCGACATGACGGCGCGGCGGAAGTACGCCTGGCTGTATCTGCTCATCCCGGCGATGGCCTTCACCCGCCCCGGCGTCCTCGCCTTCGCGCTCTATCTGGGATTACACGGGGTGGTGCGCTGGGTCCGTCGCCGCGACGATCCGTTGGCGGGGAGGGAGATCGCACACATCCTCGCGCTCGGGACGCTCGCGACCGTCTGCGGATTCGCCTGGCAGGTGATCGCCGGCATCGCGACAGGGGATGCGGGGGCGTATCTCGCGACCGAGCTCGCCTGGCGTCAGCACTGGATCACCGGCGGCGTCGAAGGGTTCATCCCTTTCGAGGGGTGGATCCAGGCGTCGCAGTTCTGGTTCGATCTCTGGGGCGTGCCGCAGTGGTGGGGGCCCATCGCCCTGGTGCTCATCGTGGCAGGTGCCGCCGCAGTGCTCCTGCTCTCACCGCAGGTACGGGCGCTCGGCGTCGATCTTCGCCTCTGGAGCGCGAGCTATCTGCTCTACCTGCTCGCCGTCTTCTTCCCCCAGTCGAGCACCTTCCGCCTGCTGCTCCCGCTCAGTCCGTTGTGGGGCGCGGTCGCCGTGCCGCGGTCTCGGCTCTGGCGTCTCGGCGTCCTGGCGGCATGTCTGGTCGGTCAATGGGTCTGGATATATCACGTGTATGGGCTCGGGAACACGTTCTGGCAGGTCCCGTGACCGTGGAGCTCGACCCAATTGTTGCTCCGTGACCTCCAGGTCCCGGTGACACCCGATAAACTCATCCCATACCACCGGAGGAAAGGGAGCCACGATGGCAGCGATGAAGCCGAGGACCGGAGACGGGCCTATGGAAGCCGTGAAGGAAGGACGACTCATCATCGTGCGCGTTCCACTCGAAGGCGGCGGCCGCCTGGTCGTCTCCGTGAACGACGCCGAGGCCAAGGAGCTTCACGACGTGCTTGGCGCCGTCGTGGCACCGGCCTGATCGACCAGGGATCCGCGTCAGCGGATCCGAAAGGGCGGTGGTTCCTCGGAACCACCGCCCTTCTTCCTGGGTCGGCACCTGCGTGGTCGGCGCCGCCTCCATCGGGAATCCGTGCGATCAGCCGCGCTCTGCGAGGCTGATCAGCTGCAGCAGGCCTTCGCCCGCGGGGGAGAGCGTCGCGAGCACGGCCGAAGACTCCTGCGTCTCCTGCACGAGGGATCGGTAGGCGGCCGTGATCTCGTCGCGCTGCACCGGGTCGGCGACGCGGCCGCCCGCCAGGACACGCGGCACGAGCACGAGGCCACCGGTGCGTGCGAGACGCAGACCGTGCTCGACGTACTCGATGACGTGCTCGGGGTCGGCGTCGACCAGCACGATGTCGTAGGAGTTCTCGTTCATGCGCGGGAGCACGTCGATCGCACGCCCCGTGATGAAACGTGCTCTCGTGGAGGGGATCTTCGCGTCGGAGAAGGCCTGCCGCGCGGCGGCGAGGTGCTCCGGTTCGTTGTCGATCGAGGTGAGCACGGCCTGGGGCGCGCCGCGGAGCAGCCAGAGTCCGGAGACACCGGCACCCGTGCCGATCTCGACGATCGACCTGGCGCCGGTCGCGGCGGCGAGCACAGCGATCTGAGAGCCGACGGACGCGCTGACGGGCATGGCCCCGAGCTCGAGCGCGTGCGCACGGGCGCGAGCGATGGCGTCGGGTTCCACGATGGACTCGCGCAGAAAACGCGCGTTCGCGTCATGCTCGCTCATGGCCTGTATCTCCCTGCCTGCCTGTGATCTTCTCCAGCGTATTCGGTCCGCGAGTGCGGGGACCGCAGGCGCGGCGGTAGCCTGTAGAGATGACGTTCGGGCTCACCTTCGAGAAGCTGTTGCTGATCGGCCTCATCGCGGTTCTGATCATCGGCCCCGAGCGTCTCCCGCGCGCAGCGGAGAGCTTCTCCCGCATGGTCCGCAAGGCCGGCGAGTACCTTCGTGCGACCAAGTCGAGGGTGCGCGAGGAGATGGGCCCCGAGATCGACGACGTCGACTGGCGCAAGCTCGATCCCCGCCAGTACGACCCGCGTCGGATCATCCGCGATGCCCTCATGGAAGAGCCGCAGCCGGCGACCCCGATGCAGGCCACAGCGACGATCGCGGAGCCGGTCGCAGGCTCCATCGCCCCCACGCGCGCGGTCCCGCAGGAGTTCAGCGCGACCAACCGCCCGCCGTTCGATCCCGAGGCGACCTGATCAGGTTGCGACGTCAGGGGTCCGCGGGAGAGGGCTAGGAGATCCGGGAGCGGAGAGCGGCGATGTCGTCGTCCGTCAGCAGCTCGCGGGGTATCGCGGTCGCGGCCGAGGTGTCGCGCAGCTTCAACAGCACCGCGTCCCTTCCCACGTGCATCCTCTGGAACGTGCGGTACGCGATGTCGGAGCGACGTCGCCCGCTTCCCATCTGCAGACCCTCGTCTTCCAGTGACACCCACACGCGTGTCCCGACGGGCATCGCGATCCGCACGGCGGTGCGCGCCCCCGACACCGACATGAACACGGCGAAACCTGCGAGCGCGACGATGAGCACGGGCATCCAGCCTGCCCCGTAAGGTCCCTCTTCCCCCGGAGCCACCGGCGCGGTGAGGTTGACGACGCTGAAGACGAGCGCCGCCGCGAGTGCGACCCACATGACGATGGCCGCAGGACGGGTCAGCGAGTAGATCGCGGCGTCGCGTGCCATCCGTCGCAGCAGGCTCTCGTCGACGGTCAGGGAACGTGCAGGCATCCGAGCATCCTCCCAATCCCTAGCGGATCGACATGGGCAGGGATCGGCCGGAGAGACCCCTGCCCCGGTGCGCGAGCGCGCTCGCGAGGCCGCGGATGGTCACGGCTGCGGCATCGTCCGTGTCGTCGGAGACGATCGGCCGTCCGGTGTCTCCGCCTTCGCGCAGGGCGGGGCTCAGCGGGATGGATGCCAGCAGCGGGACCGCGGCTTCCGGTTCGGAGAGTGCTTCGGCGACGGCCGCGCCGCCTCCGGAGCCGAACAGGTCGACGACAGTGCCGTCGGGGAGGGTGTACGCCGCCATGTTCTCGATGACGCCGATGACGCGCTGGCCCGTCTGCCGGGCGACGAGTCCGCTGCGGATGGCGACGTCGGCGGCGGCGGTCTGCGGCGTCGTGACCACGAGCACCTCCGCATGGGGGAGGAGCTGGCCGATCGAGATAGCGATGTCGCCCGTTCCCGGTGGCATGTCGATCAGCAGCACATCGAGGTCGCCGAAGAACACGTCGGTGAGGAACTGCGACACCGTGCGGTGCAGCATCGGACCGCGCCACGCGACGACGGATTCGCCGTCGCGGAGGAACATCCCGATGGAGATCGTCTTCACGCCGTGTGCGACAGGGGGGAGCATGAGGTCGTCGATGCGCGTCGGCTGCGTGCCTGCCGGGATGCCGAGCAGTCCAGGGATCGAGAAGCCGTGCACATCGGCGTCGACGAGCCCGACGGAGAGACCCTGCGCGGCGAGGGCGACCGCGAGGTTGGCCGTGACCGTCGACTTGCCCACGCCGCCCTTGCCGCTGGATACGAGGATCACGCGGGTGAGGGAGTCGGGGCCGAACGGCATGTGCCGTGCCGGCCTGCCCGCGCGGAGCTTCTCCGTGAGCGCCTTCCGCTCGGTCGGAGTCATCACGCCGACCTCGACCTCGACCTCGGCGATACCGGGAACGGACGCTGCAGCCTCGCGCACATCCGTCTCGATCCTGGAAGCGGCGGGGCAGCCCACGATCGTCAGGACGATGCCGACGTGTGCGCGATCACCCTCCACCGAGATGTCGCGGACCATGTCGAGATCGCCGATGGGACGACGCAGCTCGGGATCCGTCACAGCGGCGACGGCGGATCGGACGCGCTCCACCGCCGTCACGATGCGGAGCCGGATCGGGTCTTCTCAGGAGACTCTTCGAGCTCGGCGAGAAGAGCCTTGAGCTCCTGACGGAGCACGTCGCGCGTCACGACCTGCGAATTGCGCTCCTCGAGCGACATCCGCAGCGCCACGATCTCGCGGGCGAGGTACTCGGTGTCGGCGAGGTTGCGCTCTGCACGCTGGCGGTCCTGTTCGATCTGCACCCTGTCGCGGTCGTCCTGACGGTTCTGCGCGAGCAGGATGAGGGGTGCCGCATAGGAGGCCTGCAGCGAGAGCATGAGCGTCAGAGCCGTGAACCCGAGCGCGGCGTCGTCGAAGCGCAACTCGTCCGGCATCAGGGTGTTCCACACGATCCACAGCACGCAGAACAGGGTGAGGATCAGGAGGAACGCCGGCGTCCCCATCGCCCGCGCGACCCACTCCGTGAAACGGCCGAAGCGGTCGCGTGAGGTCGCCCTGGGGCGAGTGGTCGTGCGCCCTGGCGCGTCGAGGCGGGGGGAGCGGGGCATCAGCGCACCTCCTTCGCCGGAGCGGCGGCGTCGTCATTGTCGTGCGAGCGCCAGTCGTCGGGCAGCAGGTAGTCGAGCACGTCGTCGATGCTGATCGCTCCGACCAGGCGGTGCGCCGCGTCGATCACCGGGAGCGACACCAGGTCGTAGCTGGCCAGGAGGCGTGCCACCTCGGCGGCGGAGGCGGTGACGGGCACGGGTTCGAGACTGTCGTCGAGGATCGCGCCGAGCCGTTCATGCGGCGGGTAGCGCAGCATCCGCTGGAAGTGCACGAGCCCCAGCAGGCGCCCCGTCGGCGTCTCGAACGGGGGGAGCGTCACGAACACCGCGGCGGCCAGGGCCGGATGCAGCTCGTGGCGGCGGATCAGCGCGAGCGCTTCGGCCACGGTGGCATCGGCGGACAGGATGATCGGTTCCGGGGTCATCAGACCGCCGGCCGTGTCCGGGCCGTAGCGCAGCAGCATCCTGACGTCTTCGGCCTCCTCCGGCTCCATGAGCTCGAGGAGCTGCTCCAGACGGTCCGGTGCCAGCTGCGCGAGGAGGTCGGCCGCGTCGTCCGGCTCCATCTGGTCGAGGATGTCGGCCGCGCGCTCGTCTCCCAGGCGATCGAGGATGTGCACCTGCTCGTCTTCGGGCATCTCCTCGAGGGCATCCGCGAGGCGGTCGTCGGAGAGCTCCTCCGCGACCTCGATCATGCGCTGCTGCGGGAGATCGAGGAGGGTGTTGGCGAGGTCGGCCGCATGCAGCTCGGAGTACGAGGCGACGAGCTGCTCCGCCGACTGCGACTCGCCGGGAGCGCGCTGCTCCGTCACCTCGCTCCAGGCGGCGAAGGTCGTCGGGCCCTTCGCGAAGGGAGAGGCGCTGGTCTTGGGTCGGCGGAGGAACAGCTGGCTGATCGCCCACTCGCCGAGCCGGTTGGGCTCGATCGCGATGTCCTCGATCACGGCGGTGCCGCTGCCGTCGACGAAGCTCACCCGTCGCCCGAGCATCTCCGCCAGCACGCGGACCTCACCGGCGCGGGGGGAGAAGCGGCGCACGTTGATCAGGCCCGTGGTGATCACCTGGCCGGAGCGGATCGAGGTGACGCGTCCGATCGAGAGGAACACGTGTCGTCGCCCCGGGATCTCCACGACCAGGCCGATGACGCGGGGTGCCGCGGTACTTCGATACACGACGACGACATCCCGGACCTTGCCGAGCCGGTCGCCGACGGGATCGAAGACGGCGCACCCGGCGAGGCGCGCGGCGAATACCCGTTGTGTGCTCACCTCTCCAGAGTAGTCGGCGGCTCAGGTCTCCGGCGGGATGGCCGCGCCTCGGGCCGTCCATCGGTGCGCGTGGAAGAATAGCCGGATGAGCATGCTGAACCGGCCCGCGAGCGGCACAGACACCGGCGAGATCGTCGCGTCGATGCGCGACTACGAGAGCGCGCAGAAGACGGTCTCGAAGCTGATCGCGGGGGAGGTGCCCGCGCGCGACATCGCCATCGTCGGACAGAGCGTGCGCACGGTCGAGCGGGTGACCGGCAAGCTCGGCTATGCCGCCGCAGCGCGCTCCGGCGCGATCAACGGCGTGCTGATCGGTCTCTTCCTCGCCGCGATCCTCGTGCTGGGCAACCCCGAGGTGCCGATCCAGCTCTTCCTGGGCTTCGTGCTCATCGGCGTCGCGGTCGGAATGCTCCTGAGCCTCATCACCTATGCGATCGTGCGTCGTCGCCGAGACTTCGCCAGTGTCACGCAGTTCGCCGCCGATCACTACGAGGTCACGGTGCTCTCCTCCTCGCTGGGCAAGGCCCGTCAGGTGCTCGGGGCCAACAAGGTCGCACCGGTGCGTCCCCCCGTCAACCTCGATGAACCGCCCCGCTACGGCGAGCGGATCACTCCTGGGGCGACGGTGCCGGAAGCCACGCCGGCGCCCGAGCCCGCCCCTGCGCCCGAGGAACCCGTCATCCCGCCGCGCCCGGCAGATCCGGTGGCGGAGCCGGTGGAGCCGGAGCACACTCCCGATCCCGCTCCTGATCCCCGCCCGGACTCCGACGGAGTCCAGGGCGAGCGGGCATGACGTCGGTGCCGGTTTCCGCCGCCTGATGGTCGAGATCCAGGTCGAGTTGCCGACCGGACCCGCGGCGGTGTCCGCCGACTGGGCCCCCGGCGACAACGGCGCGACGGTGATCGTCGCGCACGGCGCCGGGACGGGCAAGGACCATCCGTTCTTGACGGGCTACGTCGATGCGCTGAGCGAGAGCGGCTTCTCGACTCTGCGGTTCAACTTCCCCTACGTCGAGCAGGGACGACGCATGCCCGGTCCCGCCCCGCATACGATCGCCACCTGGAACGCCGTCGTGGCCTTCGCCCGCTCGGCCGACCCCGCGGCGACCGTCTGGGCGACGGGGAAGTCGTACGGCGGGCGGATGGCGTCGATGGCGGTCGCAGAAGGGCTGCGTGTCGACGGGCTCGCCTACCTCGGCTACCCGCTTCATCCGCCGGGGCGGCCCGAGAAGCCGCGCATCGAGCATCTGCCGGACATCACGGTGCCGCAGCTCTTCGTCGAGGGGACCAACGATCCGTTCATCCAGCCCCTCTCGCAGTTCGAGGAAGCGGTCGCGAGCTGTCGGGATGCGCGCGTCGTCTGGGTCGATGGCGGCGGGCACACCTTCGAGGTCAAGGGGCGGAAGCGCCCGGCGGAGCAGATCGGAGCGTCACTCGCGCCGATCGTCGCGGAGTTCGTCCGCGCTCGCCGGTCCGGCTGAGAGCGGTCAGTCGATGAGCGCGGAGAGACCTGCATCGGCCAGCAGACGTCGCACCGTCGAGATGCCCAGTGCGCTCATGATCGGGTTCGAGGCCTCGTAGTACCAGCCGAGCCCGAGCGCCTGCTGGAGCGCCCATGCCGCGCCCCGGTGCCATTCGACGTCGTCCGCGCCGACGTCGTCACGGAGGATGCGCCGTGTCGGTGCGTCGAAGAGATGCCAGGCCGCGACGAGGTCGAGGGCAGGATCGGCGGGTCCGAAGCTTCCGCCGTCGAGCACGCCGGCCAGTCGCGTCTCATCCGCACGCTCGGCGACCAGGAGATTGAACGGGGTGAGGTCTCTGTGGCTCATCACCTCCGCGATGGGAGACGGGAGCTCCCGCAGCGCGCCCCAGAGCCTCTCGGCGCGTGGCGCATCGAACAGGTGCGCGCTCCTGGCGAGGCAGTGCGCGACCCACTCGTCGTGATCGCCGAGGCGACCGCCGCGACCGTTGCCGTCGAAGGTGCGTCCGCGGAGGTCGACGGCGCGCAGTGCCAGGATCAGCGAGGCCAGGTCGCGCGCCAACGCCGGGGCGGCGGCGGAGCGCGCAGGGTCCGCCGTCTCGCCCTCGACCCAGGTCTGCATCGCCCAGGCCGAGGGGAACTCCGGCGACGGCGCGGCGATCCCGTACGGTCGCGGCGCGGGGTAGGGACTGGCGGCGGCGAACTCGTCGAGAGCGGCGGCCTCGCCCGCGAGCTCGGTCTCCGTCGCCCCGAGTAGCGGGAACCGGGCGACGTGTTCCCCGCCCACGCGGATGATCCTGTTCACGGTCCCCGTGAGAGGCACGGCTCGCACCGGCTCTCCGCGCAGTTCGGGGAACCGCCGGGCGATCAGGCGTGCCGCCGCCGCCGTGTCGAGCGCGAGTTCCCCTTCATGCATCCGACGAGGTCAGCTCTGCAGGCGTGCGATCCACGCCTCGACCTCGTCGGCCGTGCGCGGGATGCCGGCCGAGAGGTTCACCGGACCGTCCTCGGTCATCACGATGTCGTCCTCGATGCGCACGCCGATGCCGCGGAGCTCGGCGGGCACGGTGAGATCGTCGATCTGGAAGTACAGCCCCGGCTCGATCGTGAACACCATGCCCGGTGCGAGGATGCCGTCGTAGTACATCTCGCGGCGGGCCTGCGCGCAATCGTGCACGTCGATTCCGAGGTGGTGCGAGGTGCCGTGCACCATGTAGCGCCGGTGCTGACCGCCCTTGTCGGCGTCCAGAGCCTCTTCCGCTGTGACGGGGAGCAGACCCCACTCGGCCGTGCGCTCGGCGATGACCTTCATCGCGGCACCGTGCACATCGCGGAAGCGCACCCCGACCTTGGCAGCGGCGAACGCGGCATCCGCTGCTTCGCGGACCGTCTCGTAGACGCGGCGCTGCACCTCGGTGAACGTGCCGGAGACCGGCAGGGTGCGGGTGATGTCGGCGGTATACAGGCTGTCCGCCTCGACGCCGGCGTCCACCAGGATCAGATCACCGGGAACCACGGTCCCGTCGTTGCGGGTCCAGTGGAGGTAGCAGGCGTGCGGCCCCGATGCGGCGATCGTGTCGTACCCCTCGCCGTTCCCGTCCTCGCGTGCGCGGCGGTGGAAGACACCCTCCACGACGCGTTCGCCGCGGGCGTGCGCCGTCGCAGCGGGGAGCTCACGGATGATGTCGTCGAAGCCGTTCGCCGTGATCTCGACCGCGCGGCGCATCTCTGCGATCTCGAACTCGTCCTTGATGAGACGCAGCTCGGAGACGAAACGGGTGAGCGCCTCGTCCTCGTCGAGCACGAGCTCGCCCTCGACCGCCTCGAGCTCGTCGAGGTGCGCCGTCGTGATCTGGAGGTCGGCGGCGACGCCGGCGAGGGAGGGTCGCGGTCCGATCCAGAACTCGCCGACCGTCGCGTCGGCGTAGAACTCCGTGGTGGTGCGGTCGGCACGCTCGCGGAAGAAGAGCGTGATGTCGTGACCGTTCTCGGTCGGCGCGAAGACGAGGACGGAGTCGGGCTCGGCGTCGGAAGCCCACCCCGTCAGGTGCGCGAAGGCGGAATGCGCCCGGAAGACGTAGTCGGTGTCGTTGCTGCGCTGCTTGAGCGAGCCTGCCGGGATCACCAGACGCTTGCCGGGGAACGCGGCGGAGACGGCGGCGCGGCGGATGGCTGCGTATGAGGCCTGCGCACGCGGGGCAGGGAGCGTCTCCGGACGCTCGGCCCAGCCGGTGGAGATGGTGTCGAGGAAGCCCTGCGGGAACGGCTGCTTGCGGTTCGTCGTGCCGTTCTCGGCAGACGCTTCGACGGTGGGCTCTGCGATCGTGTCGCGCTCTCCTGTGCTCATCCCTCCAGTCTGTCACCTGGTGGGCCGGCGTGGGACTCAGCCGGCGGGCTCGAGCTGCACGACGAGGGCGCGGTGGTCGCTTCCGCCGGCATCGTCGAGCACGACGGAACCGCTCGGCGACCAGTTCTGCGACGCCATCACATGATCGATGGGTGCACCGGCGAGGGCGGGCAGCGAGCTCGGCCACGTGCCCGTGAGTCCGTTCCCGGCGCGGGCGGCCACATCGCGGCAGTATCCGATGTCGCCGCCCTCAACTCCGAGCGGAGCCATGTGATCGACGGTGGCGTTGAAGTCGCCGGCGAGGATGAAGTCACCCTGCGGGCACTGATCGGCGATCCACTGCAGATCGCTCCGCCACTGCTGCATCTCCTCCATACGCGGGGCCACCGCGTGCACCGCGACGATCGTGGGGCCGGTCCCATCGGTCGGCATGAGCACGACGCTGGGAACGGAGCCGGTGTTGCTCGTGCCGTCCTTGGCCGATTCGATCACAGAATACTCGCCGAGGTCCGGAGCGACGAGCACGGTGGTGTGCCAGGACTGCGGGCCGTCCTGCACATCCGGTCGGAACTGCACGTGATGCACCCACATCGGATGTCCCTGCTCGCGCAGCATGATGGCGATGCGCTCGCCGACGGCCTCGGTCGTCTCAGGGAGCGCGACGATGTCGGCTCCCTGATCGAGGATCCGCTGCGCGATCACCTCCGCGGAGACGGCCTCGCCCGCGGTGTTCCAGGTGAGCACGCGCACACTGCCGTCGGTCTTCTCCGGGAGCGCGGATGATCCGAAGCCGCGCACGGCTCCGATGGCCGCGGTCGCACCCGCGCCGAGCAGCGCCACGATGAGGATCGATGCGGCGAACCCCCTCAGTGGGCGGGCGAACAGGAGGAGGAGCGCCAGGGCCGCGACGACGAGGAATCCGCCGAGTACGAGACCGCGCGCCGATACCAGCTGCGCGAACGGGTACGTCTGTTCCAGACGGAAGAACTGCGGCCACACCACGATCGCCGTCGCGATCGCGAGAAGCACGGTGAAGAGGATCCCCAGGAGACGAAACATCCCCTCCAGCCTAGGAGCGCCGCCTGGGAAGTCCCTGCCTCGACATCCGTGCCGAGCCTGAGCGGGATGGGGCGCGCCTGAGCGGGCCTGGGGCCGCGGATGCTCGGTACGCTCGGAGGATGGCCACTTCGTCCCCCGGGTTCGCCGGTCCCGCCGACCTGCACCTGCACTCCAACCATTCCGATGGCACGGAGTCGCCGGCCCAGGTGGTGGCCCAGGCGCATGCGCACGGGGTGCGTACTCTGGCGCTGACCGATCACGACCGCACCACGGGGTGGAGCGAGGCCGGAGATGCGGCTGTCGAGCTCGGTATGACGTTCATCCCGGGGATGGAGCTCTCCGCGAAGCACGAGTGGCGGAGCGTCCACGTGCTCGGGTACCTCTTCGACCCGGAGGACGAGGCGCTGCGTGCGGAGACCGATCGCATCCGCGGCGATCGGATCGGCCGGGCCGAGCGCATCGTGCGCAACATCGGGCGGGACTACGACCTGCAGTGGGACGACGTGGTCGCGCAGACAACGCGGGATGCCACCGTGGGGCGCCCGCACATCGCCGACGCCCTCATCGCGCGCGGCATCGTGCGGGACCGGACGGAGGCCTTCGACGGCATCCTGCACCCTCGCGAGGGCTACTACGAGCCGCACTACGCGCCCGATCCGCTGACGGCGGTGCGTCTGATCACGGACGCGGGGGGAGTGGCGATCATCGCCCACCCCGTGACGGCGGGTCGCGACCGCATGATGCCCGTGCCGTTCATCGAGCGACTCATCGCCGCGGGGCTCGGCGGATTCGAGGTCGAGCATCGGGAGAACACGGAGTCGGGCAAGCGGGTGCTGCGTGAGATCGCCGCGAAGCACGACCTCATCGTCACCGGATCGAGCGACTATCACGGCACCGGCAAACCGAACCGCCCTGGCGAGAACACGACCTCCGAGGAGATGGTGTCCAGGCTCATAGCACGAGGCACCGGCATCACCCCGCGTTTTCCCTGACCCTCGGCGTTCTGTCGGCGACTTCCCTGCGGGCTGTCGAACCGGACCGATACCGTCCGAGGCATGCAGCGAGCGACTTCCCTGGAGCGGCGCGTCGACGCGTGGGCTCACCGGCTCCTCCGTGACGCCCCGTCGAACGGTGTCCGCGCCGGCCTCATCGAGTTCTCGGTGTTCGTGGTCAAGCAGGCGTGGGCGTGCATCTTCGGTGGAGCGCTCCTGGTCCTCATCGTCGCCGCGCGCCTGTGGTATCCCGACGACGCGGCGCTGGCCCGCAACGACGCGCTGACGATCGCTGCGGTGCTGATCCAGATCGCGATGCTCGTCTTCCGCTTGGAGAGCGGCCGTGAGCTGTGGGTCATCGTCCTGTTCCACATCACCGGCACCGTGATGGAGCTGTTCAAGACCGATGTGGGTTCGTGGGCGTATGCCGCAGACGGGATCCTCCGAATAGGCGGGGTCCCGCTGTTCAGCGGCTTCATGTACGCGGCGGTCGGGTCGTACATGGTCCGCGTCTACCGGCTGTTCGATCTCGGGTTCACGCGGTATCCGCGACGCTGGATGACGGCGATCCTCGCCGGGGCGATCTACGTCAACTTCTTCACGCACCACTGGTGGTGGGATGCGCGGTGGGTGCTGCTCGTCGGAGTGGTGCTGCTGTGGCTGCCGACCGTGATGCACGCGCGCGTCTGGCGGCGTACGATCCGCCTTCCCCTGCTGGCCGTCTTCGCGGGTGTGGCGGTGTTCATCTATCTCGCCGAGAACATCGGCACCTGGGCGGGCGCGTGGGCCTATCCGGATCAGGCCGGAGGGTGGCAACCGGTCTCGCTGAGCAAGCTGAGCTCGTGGTTCCTGCTGATGATCATCTCGGTCGTCCTGGTGGCCTGGGTGTATCCGCCGCAGGTTCCCGGAGCGCTGTTGCGTACGACGGGGAGCGGAACCGCCAGGAGAGTGCAAGGGGGCGGCGAGGATCGCGCCTGACGTCGTCGCCCGTGCATGCGAGAGGGCGCATGGTTCGGGGGAGTTCCCGACCCATGCGCCCTCTCGGTGTGACGACTCAGGCTCCCGCGACGGGAGCGGCCCCTGCTCCGGAACCCCCGCGGCGACGGCGGCGACGGCGTGCGGGAGCCGGCTTGCCGTCGTGGTGCTCCTTACCAGCGCCGTCGTGGGTCCCTGCGCCCTCGGCTCCGCGATCGGACGATGGCGCGGTCTCTCCCTCGCCGCTGGATGACGACGCGGCGCCCTCGGCGAACGTCGAGCCCACGGGCGTCGAGCTGTTGCGGCGACGCCGGCGACGACGGGTACCGCTCTCGTCGGTGCCCTCCGCCGCGGCGTCGGTCGCCCGCTCGGGGCGACGGCTGCGCTCGGTCTTGACGGACTCCGTCTTGGGCGCCGACACCAGGCGGCCCTTCGTGCCCTGGGGGATGTCGAGGTCCTCGTACAGGTGCGGGCTCGACGAGTAGGTCTCGATGGGCTCGGGCTGACCGAACTCGAGGGCCCGGTTGATGAGGGCCCACTTGTGCAGGTCTTCCCAGTCGACGAAGGTGACCGCGATCCCGGTCTTGCCCGCGCGGCCGGTACGGCCGGCGCGGTGCAGGTACGTCTTGTCCTCGTCCGGAATGGTGTGGTTGATCACATGGGTGACGTCGTCGACGTCGATGCCTCGAGCGGCGACATCGGTCGCGACGAGCACGTCCTTCTTCCCCGCCTTGAAGGCGGCCATCGAACGCTCACGCTGGTCCTGGCCCATGTCTCCGTGCACGCCGCCGACGTTGAAACCGCGGTCGCTCAGCTCATCGACGAGCCGCTGCGCCGCACGCTTGGTGCGGGTGAAGATCACGGTCTTGCCGCGCCCCTCCGCCTGCAGGATGCGGGCGATGACCTCGTCCTTGTCCATGGAGTGAGCGCGGTACACGAGGTGCTTGATGTTGGCCTGCGTGAGGCCCTCATCGGGGTCGTTGGCGCGGATGTGGATCGGGTTCGACATGAAGCGACGCGCGAGGGCGACGATCGGACCGGGCATGGTCGCGGAGAACAGCTGCGTGTGGCGGACGGCCGGCACCTTCTGGAAGATCTTCTCGATGTCGGCGAGGAAGCCGAGGTCGAGCATCTTGTCGGCCTCATCGAGCACGACCTCGGTCGCGTTCGAGAGGTCGAGCAGGCGCTGGCCGGCGAGGTCGATCAGTCGGCCGGGGGTGCCGACCACGATCTGCGCTCCCGCCTTCAGCTGGTCGATCTGGCCCTCATAGGCCTTTCCGCCGTAGATGGCGACGACGCTGGTGGAGCGGTTGCTGGTGAGCAGGTCGATGTCCTCGTACACCTGCACCGCGAGCTCACGGGTCGGCACCACGATGAGCGCCTTGACGCCGTGCTCCGGGTCCTTGCCGAGACGCTGGACGACCGGGATGCCGAAACCGAAGGTCTTGCCGGTTCCCGTCTTGGCCTGACCGATGATGTCCTGGCCGGGAAGGCCGAGGGGGATGGTCTGCTCCTGGATGGGGAACGCGTCCACGATGCCCTTGGCGGCGAGTGCGTCGACGATGTCCTGATCGATGCCGAGATCGGCGAAAGTTGTCACTTTGTTCAGATTGCCTGTCCGGCGACCCTGCGGGATCGCCACGTTCACGGATCCACGCCGTCTCTTGTGCCACAGGCGCGGGGCCCCGCTCCGACGGCGGGGACACGCCCAGCCTACCCGAGGGGTGCCGCAGGCCGGGAAGAGGGCTTCCGCACGAGTATTGTGAACGTCGTGGTGGACTCGGGAGGACGACCTCGTGGTTAAGTGGTTCTGGCAGCGCGATGCGGCGCCGCGACGCACCCTCGCCTTGCGCGGCAGGGGAGAGCAGGGAGATGCGACGCGCATCGACTTCGCCGAGCTCGCCCCCGAGCTGAACCGCTTCCTCGGACAGGCCGCCTATCTGCAGCTGGGCTACTTCGAGACGCTGACGCGTCTCATCCGTGCCACACCCGAGCTCTCCGAGAAGGAGTCGCTCTCGCGCGCAGCCGGAGCCGCGCTCACCAAGCACCGCGGGATCGTGGAGCTCATCGCGGAGCGGGGGGACGACCCGACGCAGCTGATGCTGCCGTTCCGGGAGAACCTCGATGCGTTCCGTCGGAAGACCATCGGCGCCCGCCCTCGCGAGACGCTGCTCGCCGTCTACATCACCGCAGGGATGTTGGACGACTTCTACCTCGCGCTGGCCTCCAGCTACGGGGAGACCGGGCACCGCGTGGCGCAGATCCTGCGCGAGGACGATGCCAGGCACGAGATCGTCGCCATCGTGCAGGAGACCATCGAGAGCGATGAGGAGTGGCGGTCGCTGCTGTCGATGTGGGCCCGCCGTCTCGTCGGCGACACCATCCTCGTCTGTCGCTCGGCGCTACGGCCGGAGCGTCTCGACGTCGACGAGGAGCGGATCGAGCCGGTGTACACCGAGCTCATGGGCGCTCACGCACGGCGCATGGACGCCATGGGACTCGCGTCCTGACCCGACATCGCCACACGCGCGGTCGGTTCGAGGCGGTCAGATTCCGACGGCGGTCAGATTCCCAGCGCGACTCGCTTCTGGGCGTCGGCGCGCTTGCGCATCCCGGTGATCGCCACGGTCGCCAGTGCGGCGACGATGGGGGCTCCGAGGACGCTCGCGAGCCACAGCCAGATGCTGTCCTCGCCCACGCCCGCCCACTGCAGGGCGGTGTACAGGACCGCAGCCACCGCGGTCGCGATGGCGGGGGTCAGAGCGACACCGCGCAGCTCACGACCGCCGATCAGGAAATGTGCGGCGATCCCGAGAGCGCACGCGCCGATGAGTGCGAGGAGGATGTACATCGTCGGGTCAGGCGACGAAGCCGACGCGGCGGGATTCCTCGGTGCCCAGCTCGATGTACGCGAGGTTCGCGGTCGGGACGATGTAGGAGTTGCCCTTCACGTCGGCGAAGCTCACGTGCGACGCGCTCTGCTCGAGGGCGGTGGCGACCTGGGTGCGCACCTCTTCGGCGCTTGCGCCGGTGTCGAAGCTCAGTTCACGGCCGGTGTTGATGATGCCGATGCGGATTTCCACGCGTGCTCCTTGAAGTTCGGGGACTGCGCCAACTCTACCCCGGGAGTACAGGCCGGGATCGGCCGTCGCGGCCTGTTTCGCCGTGAGCGCACAGGGGGAAGGCACCATGGCTGCGGGCGGCCTCAGGCGGGTGGGGACGGTGATGTCCGCGCGTCCGGATAGCGTTGATGTCATGACACCGGATTCCGCTCAGCGTGCTGTGATCGCCGCGGAGTCGCACGCGTCCGGTGTCATCATCGGCGCACCGGGAACGGGGAAGACCCGCACCCTCATCGACCGCGTCGTCCACCTTCTCGATGCAGACGCCCTGCGCCCCGAAGAGGTGCTCGCCCTCACCCCGAACCGTCAGGCGGCGACGGCGCTGCGCGACCGGATCGGAGTCAGGATCGGGCAGGCCACGCCGGGTCCGCTCGCGAGATCGCTCGGCTCGTTCGCCTTCCAGCTCGTGCGGGGGGCGATGGTGAAGGAAGGGTCCGAGCCGCCGGCGCTGTTGACGGGCGCGGATCAGGACCGCATCATCGCCGAGCTCCTCGCCGGTGACGCGGAGGACATGCGCATCCCGTGGCCGGAGAGCCTGAGCGCGTCGGTTCGGGCGTCGAAGGGATTCCGCTCCGAGCTGCGCGCTTTCCTCGCCGAGTGCACCGAGCTCGGGGTGGACGCTGCGGAGCTTCGTGCATCGGGCAACGCCGTGTGGGCGGCGACGGCGGAGTTCCTCGTGGAGTACCGAGCCGTGCTCGACGCCCTCAGATCCGCACATCGCGATGCCGCCGACCTGCTCAGCGAGGCGAGCGCCATCCTGCACACGGCCGATCCGGCGACTCTCGGCCCGTTGGCACCGCTGCGCGTGGTGCTCATCGACGACGCTCAGGAGCTCACCCGCGGCGGCATATCGGTCGTGAAGGCCCTGCGGAGTCGGGGGATCGCCGTGCTGGCGTTCGGCGATCCGGATATCTCTTCCGGCTCCTTCCGCGGAGCCAGCCCCGAGCTGTTCGCGCAGCTCGCCGGGGTGCTGGGGGATGTGCACGTGCTCGATGGCCCCCATCGTCAACGTCCGGCGCTCACGGCGCTCACCCGCACTGTGACGCAGGCGATCGGCGTGTCGGGGCGGGTCGAGCATCGGCGGGCGCCTGTGCCGGCGACCGCCGATGACGTCGACGCCGGAGTCTCCACGTTCATCGCCCCGTCTCCCTACGAAGAGCTCGATCGCATCGCCGGTGTCATGCGCGAATGGCACCTCTCCGAAGGGATCCGGTGGGATCGGATGGCGGTCATCGCCCACGACACCCGGCAGGTGACCACGCTCGAGACCGAGCTCGCCGCCAGGGAGATCCCGACGCGCGCAGCCGGTGTGCAGCGCCCGCTCGGCAGCGAGGGGATCGTGCGCGACATCGTCGGCATCGTTCGTCTGGCTCTCACGCCCGTCGAAGAGCGCACCTCGACCGCGCTCGAGGAGGCGCTGCGCACCCCGTTCGGGGGGATGGACGCCATCGGGCTGCGGCGCCTGCGCGCCCGGCTCCGACACGTCGAGCTCGAGCAGGGCGGCTCCACCCCCGCGCGGGAGCTGCTGCGGCAGGCGATGGCGAATCCTGCCCACCTCACTCTCATCGACGCTCCGGAGTCGCGCACTGCGGAGAGGTTCGCCGAGACCATCCAGGCTCTCGCCAGCGGTGCGGATGCCGGCGAGACGATCCACGACCTGCTCTGGCGGGTGTGGGACCAGGCCCGAGCCGTCGACGGGCGTCGACTTCAGGTCGCCTGGCGCGAGATCTCGCTGCTGCCGACGGGGGCGGAGACCGCGCGTTCGCTCGACGCGCTCGTGTCGCTGTTCGACGCGGCCAAGCGCTTCGTCGAACGCACCCCCAACGAGAGGCCGGAGGTGTTCGTACGGGACATCCTCGACAGCGAAGTTCCCGAGGACTCGCTGTCGACTCCCGATCGGCCGGGAAAGGTCACGCTGCTGACCCCTGCGACGGCGCTCGGCACCGAGTTCGATGCGGTCGTCGTCGCCGGCGTGCAGGACGGCATCTGGCCGAATGTGCGCCTTCGCGGTGGACTGCTGCAGACGTGGCGTCTGCCCGACGCGATCCAGGCCGTCCGCACGGGGATGGCGATCGAGCCGCCGGGCGTCCTCGACCGGCGACGAGCTGCGCTCCACGACGAGTTGCGTCTGTTCGTCCGTGCCGTGTCACGTGCGCGCGATCGGCTCCTGATCACTGCGGTGGACGACGACGATCTGACTCCCAGTCCGTTCTTCGGCTTCCTGCCCGCTCCCGAGCCGCCTGAGCGGCATGCCTCGGCGGAGCATCCGCTCACCCTGCGAGGCCTGGTCGCACGGCACCGACGCGCCCTCACCACGACATCCGCCGAACCCGTGCGGCGAGTCGCCGCTGCGCAGCTCGCCGTCCTCGCCCGCGGCGGGGTCCCGGGTGCGGACCCCGCCGAATGGTACGGAGTGACGCCCGTCTCCACCGATGCGCCGCTGCGCGACCTCGCGGTCACGGGTGCGCGGGTCTCGCCCTCGAAGATGGAGTCCTACGAGGAGTGCGGTCTCAACTGGGTCGTCTCGGCACTCGGCGGCGACACCGTGATGCCGCCGACGGCGGGCATAGGCACGATCGTGCACGAGGCGATGGAGCGGGTTCCCGACGGAGACCTGGAGCAGATGCGGGCGATCGTGGCCGAGCAGTGGCCGGAGCTCGACTTCGAGACCGAATGGATCGGACGCAAGGAGCGACGCCGTGCCGATCTGCTCGTCGACAGGCTGCACGCCTACCTGGGCGACGTCCGTCGGGAAGGCGGAAGGGTGATCGGCAGCGAGGTCGAGTTCCGCTTCGCCGTCGACGTGGCGGGGGCGAGCGGCGAGGACGAGGATGTCGTGCCGACCGTGCATGCGGTGGGGGAGAGCAGGGCGAATCAGGCGATCATCCACGGCTACATCGACCGGGTGGAGGCCTACCCCGCCGGCGCGGGTGAGCATGCGGCGGCGCGAGGCCGCGGATGGCAGCCCATGTCGGGCGGTCCGGAGGGCCCGACGGTCGTCGTCGATCTGAAGACGGGCAAGAACGATCCGGAATCCGACTCCGGCGTGCTCGAGCATGCGCAGCTGGCCGCCTATCAGATCGCGGTGCAGCAGGGACTCGTCGAGGGGGCGCCGCCGGCTTCACTCGCCGGAGCGCGGCTCGTGATCGTCTCGAAGACCCTCGCGAAGAGCGACTACCGCATCGCCCATCAGCACACGCTCGACGACGAGTCGCGCTCGGCCTTCCTGATGCGCGTATCGGATGCGGCGCGTGGCATGTCGGCTTCGAGCTTCACAGCGCAGGTCGAATCGCACTGTGCCGACACCCAGCGTCGGGTGCATCCCTGCCGTATTCACACGGTGCCGGCGGTGAGCTCGTGACGGGGGAGAACGGCGCATGGTGGAGCGCCGGCGCCTCGATCTCCGCTACCGACATCGCCGCGGCGCTGGGCCAGCCTTCGCCGACCCCCGCCCAACAACGTGTGATCGAGGCGCCCCCGGAACCTGCGCTCGTGGTCGCGGGTGCCGGCAGCGGGAAGACCGAGACGATGTCGGGGCGCGTCGTGTGGCTCGTCGCCAACGGGCACGTGCGCCGCGACGAGATCCTCGGCCTCACCTTCACGCGCAAGGCTGCGGGTGAGCTCGCGGAGCGGATCGGCCATCGGCTCGCGGTCATCGACGAGTACGGTCGTCGTGGACTCCTGCCCCATCTCCCGGCGATCGTGGCGGACGGATCACTGCGCAGGGTGGAGGAGGCGGCGCCCGGCCGCCAGCGCGAGGTGGTCCGTGCACACGTGCTCGACGAGCTCGCCGACCAGTGCGGGACCGGGTGGGACCCGGTGATCCCTCGGGCGGCGGAGGACCTGATGATCCGGCCTCGGGTCTCGACCTACAACGCCTTCGCGGACGGCATCGTCCGCGAGCACGCTGCACGCATCGGGCGAGACCCCGACGTGGCGATGCTCAGCCAGGCGGCCTCCTGGATGCTCGCGCGCGAGGTCGTGCTGCGTAGCGATCTCCCTGAGCTGGAGAACATCGACTTCGCGCTCGGCACGGTCATCGATGCGGTGCAGCGGCTCGCCGGAGACGCCCTCGACCACCGTGTGGACCTGGATCTCGCCGAGCGCATCGCCCGGGAGCAGGCCCTCGCCTTCGAGCCCTACCGGAGCAACGGCGATGTCGAGAAGGCGGCCGTGAACCTGCTCAGTCTTCCGACGCTGTCGAGCCTGGTGCGCGACTACATCGCGGAGAAGCATCGTCGCGGCGTGCTCGACTTCGCCGATCAGGTCGGCGGCGCGTACGACATCGTCGAGTCGGCGCCCGATGTGCGCGCCGAGCTCCGCGAGCAGCATCGCGTGGTGCTGCTCGACGAGTATCAGGACACGTCGGTCATCCAGACCCGCTTCCTCGCGGAGCTCTTCCGTGACTCGGCGGTGATGGCCGTGGGCGACCCGCACCAGTCGATCTACGGCTGGCGCGGGGCGAGCGCCGACAATCTCTACGCGTTCTCCGGCACGTTCTCGAGCACGGGCGCGGCGCATACCTACAGCCTCATGACCAGCTGGCGCAACGACCGCCGTATCCTCGGGATCGCG
Organism: Microbacterium sp. WHRI 7836; assembly: GCF_040223885.2. Classification (NCBI taxonomy): domain Bacteria; kingdom Bacillati; phylum Actinomycetota; class Actinomycetes; order Micrococcales; family Microbacteriaceae; genus Microbacterium; species Microbacterium sp. WHRI 7836. Next base: position 2,390,591 of record NZ_CP168171.1, on the reverse strand, counting down.
AACCGGGTGCTCGAGCCGCTCCAGCGGCCCGGGCTCGACGTGCCCCCGCTCGAACCCCGTCCTGGGGCGGGAGAGGGCACCGTGACCGTGGAGTACCCCTTCACGGTCGACGAGGAGGCAGCAGCCGTGGCGGAGTGGTTCTCCGAGCGTCGAGCGGCACACGATGCTCGCGACACGGCAGCGGCACACGCGACGAAGCCGCACACCGGCGCGATCCTGTTCCGCTCGAAGCGGCACATGCAGACGTTCGCGGCTGCGCTTGCAGCCCGGGGGATCCCGCATCGGATCCTCGGTCTCGGCGGACTGCTGGCGACGCCGGAGGTCGTCGACGTCGTCTCGACGCTCCGCGTGGTGCACGACCCCACGGCGGGATCGGCGCTCATCCGACTGCTCACCGGGCCGCGATTCGGCGTGGGGGTGGCCGACATGGCGGCGCTCTACGACCTCGGGCGCACGCTCTCGGAGCGTGACCCCGCGATGGCTCCGCTGCCTGAGGAGATCCGTTCGCGGCTGCGCGGGTCGCGGGGCGCCGACGAGGCGGTGTCGATCATCGACGCCGTCGACGTGGTCAGGGCCGTGCGCGACGACTACAGACTGCTCGAAGCGATCACCCCGGACGGGCGGGCACGCGTGCGCGCCGCGGGCGAGATGCTGGAGCGTCTGCGACGAGCGTCCTCGCAGCCGATCCCGGAGCTGATCCGCCTGATCGAGCTCGAACTACGGCTGGACATCGAGTTGGCGGCGAACGAGACCAGAGGGCCTGCCCGGATCGCCGCGACGCAGCTGCGCGCGTTCTCCGACGAGGTCAGGGCCTTCCTCGCCGCCGACGACCGGGGGAGCATCGGCAGTCTGCTGGCCTGGCTCGACAAGGCGGAGAGCACGGACGAGCTCATGCCTCGGCCGGAGCCGCCGGAACCCGGCGTCGTGCAGCTGCTGACGATCCACGGCTCGAAGGGCCTGGAGTGGGATGCCGTCGCCGTCGTCCGACTCGTGGTCGACGAGCTTCCGAGCCGTGTCTCCGACACCTCAGGGTGGTTCGGGTTCGGCGTCGTTCCCTTCGCTCTGCGCGGCGACCGAGATGCGCTACCCCGCTTCGAGTGGGACCCCGTCGGGGCGATGGGCGACGAGACCGACCCCGTCAAGCGTCAGAAGCTCGCGCAGGCATCGCTCTCCGGCGGCGCGACCAAGGCGAATCCGCAGGGGGGCGCGATCAAGCGCTTCAAAGACGCGTACCGGGCGTATCAGCAGCAGGAAGAGCGACGTCTGGCGTATGTCGCGGTCACCCGTGCGCGGACCGATCTGCTCTTGAGCGGCTCCCACTGGGCGGGGCAGAAGTCCCCGCGCACGCCGAGTCCCTATCTGCTCGAAGCCATCGAGGCGCAGGGGTTCGAGGAAATCGATCAGGTCGATCCGGACGACAATCCGTACGAGGGCCCCGGTTCCACGCTCCGCTGGCCCCTCGACCCGCTGGGCGCTCGGCGGGGTGTCGTGTCCGCGGCGGCAGCGGCTGTCGAAGAGGCCACGCTCCGGGGAACGGCAGAACCCTCGATCGAGCTCGCTCGTCTGCTCGCCGAGCGTGCGGCCAGACAGCGCGGTGCCGATGCGGAAGCGCCGACGCGCGTGCCGGCCTCGAGGTTCAAGGACTACGTCACCGACTTCTCCGGAACCCTCTCGTCGATCGTCAGGCCGATGCCGGAGCGGCCCTACCGGCAGACCCGCCTCGGCACGCTGTTCCACGCCTGGGTGGAGCAGCGGTCCGAGCTCGTGGGCGTCGGCAGCCGTGTGGATGAGGCGCTCTGGGAGCTCGATGAGGAGGAGGCGCCGATCGAGGCCGAGCACCTGACGAGGGCGTCGGGGGAGGGGCGCGGAACGACCGCCGACGCCGCCGACCTCGCCGTGCTGCAGGCGACGTTCGAGCGCAGTGAGTGGGGCGGGTTGCAGCCCATCGCCGTCGAGATCGAGATCGACTTCGCGCTCGGCGCAGGCCTCTCCTCGGACGAGGCGGCGGGCGGTCACATCGTCATCTGCAAGCTCGATGCCGTGTACCGGCGCGCCGACCGCGGCGGCCGCGTCGAGATCGTCGACTGGAAGACCGGCAAGGCCCCGCGCACCGCCGCCGAGCGGGAGGAGCGCATGCTGCAGCTCGCGCTCTACCGTCTCGCGTACCACCGCAGATTCGACGTACCGCTGGAGGAGATCGATGTCGCGCTGTACTACGTGGCCGACGACCTGATCATCCGCGGCGATCGGATCTACTCGGAGGAGGAGCTCTTCCAGCGCTGGAGTGCCGCTCGCGCGGCGCGCTGAGCCTCCTCGGAGTCGTCCTCGTCGTACGCGGTCTCCGCGTGCGACACGGAAGCGCCGTGCCTGTCCGCGGCATCGGTGCTGTGGCTGCCGGCGAAGATGCTCCGAGCCTCGGAGAGGTCCTCGGTCTCGAGATCGAGCATCCCGGCGCGGTGGGAGCTGTCGTCCCGCTCCTGTCCTTGGCCGTCGGCACCGCTGCGAAGCGGTTCGACGACATCGGTGGACGTCGCGTCGGTCGCGCCCTCCTCCGATTCGGCCGGAACGTCGATCCACAGCTCCTCAGGGTTGTAGGCGTCGGTCTGCATCGACGTGTCGACCTCGGTCACGGCGTCTCGGGGCACGCGGTCGAGTGCGTCCATGGCAGAGTCGACTCCGGCGCTGCGGGCATCGATCACGCTCAGGTCATCGGTACGCAGACCCTCGGCGAGAGCCTCGAGCAGCGCGGCCGCGTCGTCGACGATATCCGGTCGATGCATGGCGTCGCCGTGCACGAGCCACCGTGCGAACTCGAGCTCGGCGAGCAGACGAGCACGCACTTCGAGGCCGGCGTCCGGTGCGCGGTCGAGTGCGCCGGCGTACGCGGCGTGGACATCGTCGGACGCCTCGGGTGCCGCGGAGAGCCACGACAGATCGACCGCAGGATCACCGATCGACAGTCCATGCCAGCCCAGGAGCCCGATGACTTCGGGGCCGCGTTCGGGGTCGTCCTCGAACAGGAAGGACGTCGACTGCAAGCCGCCGAGCACGACGGTGGACTCGAAGCGCCACAGGTCGTCGTCGGCGACGGCGTCGCGCCATCGCACGGTGAGACGCGCGGGAACCCTCCCCGTCGATGCGGCCGTGTCGATCAGGCGATCCAGCTCGGCGCGGCTTTCCTCGGCCGTGCGTGTGGCCAGTCCCGCCCCGCGGACCACCGAGGTGGGCATGCTGTGCACCGCGGCGATCGCTGACCCCATCGACGGGGCAGCCCCGCGCCCCGCCGGCACGTGGGCCGCGTCGATCTGGAACCCGGGCAGCAGCTCGGTGACGAGCGCGCGTCCCTCGCCGAGTCGGGTCTCCCCGATGTAGGCCGGCACCCGGAACGGCAGCATCGCTCGAGCGCCGTCGGTGAGAGCGCGAAGCGCGATCGCCTCGGCGGCGAGTTCGCGCGCCGTCTCGTCGTCGTCTGCGACGCGGATCGCGAGCTCACGGCCATCGGCCAGGGTGGCGATGGCCGAGTCGAACCGGCCCTCGCCGTCCGCGCTCAGACCACGGGCACCCGTGACCTCCGCCCCGGGCAGTGCGGCGGTCACTGCCGCGGCTAGAGTGAAAGGAGAGCGTCCCATGCCCCCAGGTTAGGTCGGCTCAGGGGCGGTCCCGCCTCCGCCACGCCCGTGAAAGAGGGAGTCGATGACCATTCAGCGCCCGTCCCTCGACCGTGCGGCCGAACTCCGCGAAGAACCGGATGCGCTCGCCCGTCTCCGCGACGACCCGGCGACGCGCGTCATCGTGGTCCGTGAAGGTCGTGTCAGAGTCGTCGACTCCGCACTCGTGCGCGTCGCACCCGATGCCGTCGTGGAGGCGAGCTGGGCGCTTCTGGGGCGCGATCTCGACGGCACCCTGCTGCTCCTCGCGGCCGCCCCGCCGGAGAACGATGCTCTCGACACGGCGCCGGACGAGATCTGGCTGGGACTGCGCGATCTGGGTGGTCGCATCGACGGCCAGGAATCCGAGCTGCTCATCAGCGCGATCGCGCTTGCCGGCTGGCTTCAGGACGCGGCGTTCTGCCCCACGTGCGGAGGGGAGACCGAGCTCCGACAGGCGGGCTGGTCCCGGCGCTGTCTCGTTTGCGGACGGCAGCACTTCCCCCGCACCGACCCCGCCGTGATCGTCGCCGTCGAGAGCAGGGACGGCCAGCGCCTGCTGCTGGGCGCCAACGCGAACTGGGGCGGGCGGATGTTCTCCTGTTTCGCGGGGTTCACGGAAGCGGGGGAGTCCCTCGAATCCACCGCCTACCGTGAGATCGAGGAGGAGTCGGGTGTGCGTCTGTCCGCCCTCCGATACGGCTCCTCGCAGCCCTGGCCGTTCCCGCGGTCGCTCATGGTCGGCTTCCGCGCCGTCGTCGACGACGAGACGACCGCGCGCGCCGACGGCGAGGAGATCATCGAGGTCCGCTGGTTCACACGTGCCGAGATCGGATCCGCGCTCGCCGGAGACGGACCGGTCGGGCTTCCAGGACCGGCATCGATCGCTCGGGCGCTGATCGTCGACTGGTACGAGGACAAGGCGTGAGCGCACTCGATGCCCTCGATGAGCGGCAGCGGGCGGCGGCATCCGTGCTGCGAGGTCCCGTCGTCGTGCTCGCGGGAGCCGGAACAGGCAAGACCAGGGTGATCACCCACCGCATCGCCCACGGTGTCGACACGGGGGCCTACTCGCCGTCGCGTGTGATGGCCGTGACCTTCACGGCGAAGGCTGCGGGGGAGCTCCGCGGACGGCTGCGCGCGCTCGGCGTCGAGGGCGTCGCCGCTCGCACCTTCCACGCGACGGCACTCGCGCAGCTGAACTTCTTCTGGCCCACTCTGGCCGGCTCGCCCGCGCCGTCGATCATCGACAACAAGGTGCGGATGCTCGGGCAGGCTGCCGATGCGATCCGCCTCCGGCCCAGCACCGCGACGCTGCGGGACATCGCCTCGGAGATCGAGTGGCGCAAGGTCTCGATGCTCTCGATCGACCAGTACGCCGCGCTGGGTCGGCCGGTCTCCGGGGTCGACGCGACGCAGCTGGTCGAGCTGATGCGCGGGTACGAGGCGCTCAAGGACGACCGCCGTCAGCTCGACTTCGAAGACGTGCTCCTGGCCTGTGCCGGCATGCTCGAGGCCGAGCCGCGCGTGGCCGCGTCCGTCCATGAGCAGTACCGTCACTTCACGGTCGACGAGTTCCAGGACGTGTCTCCGTTGCAGAACCGTCTGCTCGAGCTGTGGCTCGGGGACCGGCACGACATCTGCGTCGTGGGTGACGCCAGCCAGACGATCTACTCGTTCGCCGGGGCCGAGCAGCGGTTCCTCCTCGAGTTCGAGCGCCGTTACCCCGACGCCACGGTGGTGCGACTGGAGACCAACTACCGCTCGCAGCCGCCGATCCTCACCGCGGCGAATGCGCTGATGCGGGGTCGTCCCGGCGCGCTCGAACTCGTACCCGCGCGCGAGCAGTTCACTGCGGACGCGCCCACGATCACCGCGTACGACACCGAGGGCGAGGAGGCTGCGGGGATCGCCGCCGGCATCTCCGCCCGTATCGAAGCCGGCACCTCTCCCGACGAGATCGCAGTGCTCTATCGCGCTCATGCCCAGTCCGCCGTGCTGCAGCAGGCGCTCGCCGCCGAGGGCATCGCGACCACGGTCCTCGGGGGGACGAGGTTCTTCTCGATGCCGGAGGTCCGCCAGGCGATCCTCGCCCTTCGCGCTGCGGCCGTCGCCCCGACTGAGCAGGGTTTCCTCGCCGGAGTGGAGCGCGTGCTCCGCGAGCTCGGACTCACGGAACAGCCGCCCGCTGCCGGAGGAGCGCAACGGGACGGGTGGGAGGCCCGGCGAGCGATTCTGCGGCTCGCGGAAGAAGCCGGTCCCGACTCGGACCTGCGCAGTTTCAGCGACGCCCTGATGGCGCGGGCGAAGGATCAGCACGAGCCGACGATGCGCACGGTCACCCTGTCGACTCTGCACGCGGCCAAGGGCCTGGAGTGGCCGCACGTCTACCTGGCCGGGTGGGCGGAGGGGTCGCTGCCCATCTCCTACGCGACGACGTTCGAGGCGGTCGACGAGGAGCGCCGCCTGGCGTACGTCGGTGTCACGCGCGCCGCGCGGACGCTGGCGCTGTCATGGTCGAGATCGGCGGGTCGGGGAGAGCGCGCACCGTCTCGGTTCCTCGCCGAGATGGGAACCACGGGCCGCGGCACCGGCATTCTTCGTGAAACGTCACCGAACGCCACGCGAGCGAGCCGTCAGCGCTGACCCGCACCGTGCGTCCGATGGCCGTGGCGTCGTCGGCGAGAAGCACAGCCGCGAGTCGCCCGGCCTCGGCGACCTGCGCAGCCCTGATCGGACCGGAGTCTCGGCCGATCATCTGTGCGTGCAGCAGCGGCCAGGCCGGCTCGAGGTCTCGGGCATGGGCGTCGCGACATGCGAGGCACGCCGATGCGCCGGGAACCACGAGCGGCCCGACGGTGACCCTGCCCGGCTCGAACGACACGGGCAGGTGCGCGGTGTCCTCGCGCAGAAAGCGGGCGAACTGCAGCGCGGCGGTCGCTCCGTTCACGAGCACGACACCGACACCGGGTCGCCGACCGATCTCGACCAGGGTGATTCCTTCGTCCGTCAGCGCTTCCCGCATGCGATATTCGCCGCGGCCGTCCGAGAGACCGATGCTCTCCACCCAGGCCGATCGGGCGGGCGCGGGGTCGTCGACCAGGAGCGCGTCGAGTCGAGCGAGGAGCATCCGTGCCGCCTCCCGCGGTGCGCCGGCCGCATGGGCGATCACGTCGAAGGAGCCGCGGCGGAACCCGGAGCGCAGCCGGCTGAGCAACCGCTCCACCCAGGGCTCCGCGGCGTCGAAGCGGGGACCGTCATCGTCGCCGAGCTGGAGCGTGCGCTCATCTCGCCAGAGCAGCGGAGAGCCCGGGTCCAGGCGGGTGAGGAGCGGAGGAGTCAACGGCATCTCTCCGATTGTGGAGAGGAACCGGGCGGTGCGGGGCCGTCTGCGGGCATCGGTGGAGAACTCCTCCGTATCCGTCAGACGGGGGAGGGCGGGTGCGGTCGAGGGAGCTCCCACGACCGCACCCGTCGTGCTCAGACCGGTCGGTCGCCCTCCGGCGCTGCGTCGTCGTCTCCGTCCGAATCCGCGGAGTTCTGGTCCGCGGGCCTGCCCTGCGAGAAGTCGTCGCCGTCGAGCAGGCGGGCCAGTGCTTCATCGAACTCGTCGGCGACGGGCTGCTCGCCGCGCTCTGCGGCCTGGAGGCGAGCCACGAGCCCGCTCGGGTCGTCGATGTCCTCGGCGGTCGGCATGAGGTCCGGGTAGTCCCACAGCGAGTCGCGGCCGCTGATGCCGACAGCATCCGTCACCGCCTGCCACATCGCGGATGCCTCGCGCATCCGACGGGGGCGGAGCTTGAGTCCGACCAACGCGCCGAGCGCGTCCTCGGCCGGTCCGCCCACGGCACGACGGCGTCGAGCGGCCTCCGCGATACGGGCGCCGTCCGGCAGACGGGAGGTCGCCTCGGCGGTCACCACGTCCACCCAGCCGTCGATCGTCGCGATGAGGTTCTCGAGACGGGTCAGGGCTTCGCGCTGCGCCTCGCTCTGCACGGGGAGGAGCGCGCCGCCCTCGATGGCCGCGCGAAGCTCTTCGGGATCGGAGGGGTCGAGGCGACTGGCCACGTCTTCCAGAGCGTCGACGTCCACGGTGACTCCCCGTGCGAAGTCGGTGATCTGCGCCATCACGTGCAGGTGCAGCCACTTCGCGTGCCGGTAGAGCCGCGCGTAGGCGAGTTCGCGGGTGGCGAGGTACAGCGCGATCTGGTCTTCCGGGATCTCGAGCCCCTCCCCGAACGCCGTGAGGTTCTGCGGGATGATGGCCGCGGTCCCCGCAGGGAGCACGGGGATTCCCACGTCGCCACCGGAGACGACCTCGAGCGAGAGGTTTCCCAGAACCTGCCCGAACTGCGCGGCGAACACCGAGCCGCCCAGGCCCCGCATGAGCTTCCCCGCTCCCTGCACGACGCCGCGCATGTCCTCGGGCACCTGCGTGTCCAACGCCGAGGTCAGGGCGTCGGCGATGCTCGTCGACACCGGGTCGGCGATCTCCTTCCACACCGGGAGCGTCTTCTCGACCCACTCGCCCCTGGTCATCGCCGTCGGAGCCTCGGAGAGCTCGGAGATCGTCGTCGCCTCGCCGAGCCACAGGTTCGCGAGCGCGAAGGAATCGGCGAGCGAGGTGCGGGAACCGTCGGTCACTCCCTGCCCGTCGCGGTTGGCGATGAACAGGGCCTGGCGCAGGGCGTTCTCCCACGGATCACCGCCGAAGGCGCCCTGGAGCTGCGACATGATGGTCTGCATCATCGCCGGGTCGAGGGTGAATCCGTCCATCCCCTCGAACGCGCCTCGAAGCGCTTCGGGGTCGATGTCCCCGCCGCCCTGGTTCGAGAGCATCTTCCGCAGGAACTCCTGGAAGTCCTCGGGTGTCGGGTCGTTGTCTGCCATGTCACTCGCCCTCTCAGCAGTTCTGTTGCCGTGGCATCTACGCTAGTCACAGGTTTCTGCGCGCGAACCCGATGCGGGCAGATCGGTGTACGCCGCTCGCGAACGACGGAGGAATGCAGTGGATCGAACGCGGTCTGGGAAGCTCGGACTCGGAGTCTGGGCGCTGATCGTCGCGCTCCTCGCGCTGGTCCTGCTCACCTTCCTTCCGTCGCCCTATGTGATCCAGCGGCCGGGGCCGGTGTACGACACGCTCGGCACCGCGAAGGGCGCGGACGGCGAGCAGGTGCCGCTCATCAGCGTCGAAGGCGCGGAGACGTTCGAGACCGCCGGCACCCTCGATCTGACCACGGTGCAGGTCGTCGGCAACCGTGAGCGGACTCCGAGCTGGTTCGAGCTCGCTCTGGCCTGGATGGACTCGTCGAAGGCGGTCGTCCCGCTCGATTCCGTGTTCCCCCAGGGCGTGACCACCGAACAGCGCGATGAGCGCAACGCCACGCTGATGGTCGACTCCCAGCACGAGGCGACGGCGGCAGCGCTGAACGAGCTCGGCTATGACACCGGCGCGCAGGTCGTGGTCGTCGATGCCGTCGCGGACTCGCCGGCCGACGGCGTCCTGGAAGCCGACGACGTGATCACCGCGATCGACGGCACGGCCCTCACCTCGGCCACCCAGCTGAGAGAGGCGATCCAGTCGGCGGGAGGAGCCCCGGTGCAGCTCACCGTGGTGCGCGACGGCGCCGAGCAGACCGTCGAGGTCACCCCGGAGGAGCACACCGAGGGGGACAAGACCGCCTGGCTCATCGGCATCACCCTCCGCACCGACTACGACTTCGAGATCGACGTGACGATCCAGCTCGACAACGTCGGCGGGCCGAGCGCAGGGATGATGTTCGCACTCGGCATCATCGACACGCTCACCGAGGGCGAGCTCAACGGCGGCAAGGACATCGCCGGTACCGGAACGATCGACGCGGCCGGCACCGTCGGCCCGATCGGCGGCATCCGGCAGAAGCTCTACGGCGCCAGAGATGCCGGAGCGGAGTACTTCCTCGCGCCGGCCGACAACTGCGACGAGGTCGTGGGTCATGTGCCCGACGGGCTTCGGGTGATCCGCACGGCGACCCTCGACGAGTCGCTGGCCGCCCTGCAGGTGATCGCCGACGACGGAGACGTCGCTGCGCTCCCGACGTGCGACGTCGCCGACCGGTGAGCGCGGAAGCTGCTGCGACCACGCCGTGACCGCCCCGTGACCGGGATGACAGCCTGCGCACAATGAGCGATGCCTAGGATGGAGGGGTGACCTCCTCGCCCTCAGCTCCGAATCCGGCCACGCCTCGAACGTCCCGACGTATCCTCGGCATCTCACTGGTGATCATCGCCGCACTGATCGCGGTCTTCTTCGTGTTCGCCTCCCTCTACACGGAATTCCTCTGGTTCGACCAGGTGGGCTTCACCGGCGTCCTCACGACGCAGTGGATCGCCACGGCGGTGATGTTCGTGGTCGGCTTCCTCGGGATGGCCGTGCCGCTGTTCGTCGTCATCCAGCTCGCCTACCGGCTCCGTCCCGTGTACGTCCGGCTCAGTTCGCAGCTGGACCGCTACCAGGAGGTCATCGAACCGCTCCGTCGCCTGGCGATGTGGGGCATGCCGATCTTCTTCGGTCTCTTCGCCGGTTTCGCTGCCGCCGGGCAGTGGAAGACGGTCTGGCTCTGGGCCAACGGTGTGGCGACGTCCGACGTCGACCCCCAGTTCGGCATCGACACCGGCTTCTACATGTTCGCGATGCCGTTCTACTCGATCCTGCTCGCGTTCGTCTCCGCGGTGCTCCTGCTCTCGCTGCTGGTGACCGCGCTGGTGTCGTACCTGTACGGCTCGGTACGCATCGGTCAGGGCGAACTGCGCATCTCGAAGCCCGCCCGCATCCAGCTCGCGGTGATCGCCGGCCTCTACCTGCTCGTGCAGGCCGCCAGCCTCTGGCTCGACCAGTACAAGACCCTCGTCGAGCCCGATGACCGCATCACCGGTGCGGCCTACACGGGCGTCAACGCGACGATCCCCGGCCTCGCGATCCTCGCCATCATCGCCGCCGTCGTGGCGATCCTCTTCTTCGTCACCGCCGTCATCGGGCGCTGGCGCTTCCCGCTGGCGGCGACCGCCCTGCTGATCGTGGCATCGCTCGTCGTGGGCATCGGTTACCCCTGGGTCGTCACCACGTTCCAGGTGAAGCCGAACCAGAACGCCTACCAGGCCGAGTACTACCAGCGGAACATCGACGGCACCAAGGAGGCGTACGGGGTCGCAGACCTCGAGACCACGCCGTTCGCCGCCAAGACGGACGCCGAGGCCGGCCAGCTGCGCGCAGACGCCGAGACCACCGCTTCGACGCGCATCATGGACCCGAAGGTGATCCCGCCGACGGTGCGTCAGCTCGAGCAGTACCGCGGCTATTACCAGTTCCAGACCACGATGGACGTGGACCGCTACGAGATCGACGGCAAGATGCAGGACACCGTGGTGTCTGTGCGCGACCTCGACATGTCGGGCCTCGGCGACGGCGACAACTGGAACAACCGTGTCGCGGTGTACACGCACGGCTACGGTCTCGTGGCCGCCGCGGGCAACCAGCGCACCACCGACGGCGAGCCCGTGTTCCTCGAGCGCGGCATCCCGACCTCGGGCTTCCTGTCCGACCGCGAGAACTTCGAACCGCGTGTGTACTTCGGCGAGAACTCGCCCGAGTACTCGATCGTCGGCGCTCCCAAGGGCTCCGAGCCCGCGGAGATCGACTACCCGCGCGGGAAGGACGGCTCGAGCGAGACGAAGACCACGTTCGAGGGCGACGGCGGTCCGAAGATCGGCGACACCTTCACGAAGCTGCTCTACGCGCTGAAGTTCCAGTCCGAGCAGATCCTGTTCTCGAACCTCGTCAACGAGGACTCGCAGATCCTCTACGACCGCGACCCCAAGACGCGCGTCCAGAAGGTCGCGCCGTACCTCGAGCTCGACAGCGACCCGTACCCGAGCGTGGTGGACGGCCGTATCGTCTGGATCGTCGACGGCTACACGACCAGCCAGACCTACCCGTACTCGACGAGCGTGAGCCTGTCGGACGCGATCGCCGACTCCAACATCCCGTCGCCGACGCTCGCCATCGACGACATCAACTACATCCGCAACTCGGTCAAGGCGACCGTGGACGCGTATGACGGTTCGGTGACGCTGTACGCGTGGGACGACGAGGACCCGGTGCTGAAGACCTGGCAGAAGGTCTACCCGTCGACGCTGAAGCCGATCAGCGAGATGTCCGGTGAGCTCATGAGCCACGTGCGCTACCCGACCGACCTGTTCAAGGTGCAGCGCGACATCCTCGGCGTCTACCACGTCGACAAGGCCGGATCGTTCGCTCAGCAGGACAACCGCTGGCAGACGCCGAACGATCCGCGCAGCGAGTCGATGTTGCAGCCGCCGTACTACCTGACCATGCAGATGCCGGGTCAGGACGCCCCGAGATTCTCGATGTTCTCCACGTTCATCCCGAACTCGCAGGGCGCGGGAGGAAGCCGTGACGTGCTCATGGGCTACCTCGCGGTGGATTCCGATGCGGGGTCGGAGAAGGGCGTGAAAGCGGACGGCTACGGCCAGCTGCGCATGCTCGAGATCGACACCGACACCACGGTCCCCGGTCCCGGCCAGGTGCAGAACACGTACAACTCCGACACCTCGGTGGTTCCCCAGCTCAACCTGCTCCAGCAGGGGGAGTCGGAGGTCATCTACGGAAACCTGTTGACCCTGCCCGTCGGTGGCGGTCTGCTCTACGTGCAGCCCGTCTATGTACAGTCGTCCGAGGGAACCCAGCTGCCGCGACTGCAGAAGGTGCTCGTGGCGTTCGGTGATCGCGTCGCGTTCGAGAACACGCTCACGGAAGCGCTCGACACGCTGTTCGGCGGTGATTCCGGTGCGACCGGCGGTGATGACACGGTGGAGCCGGATCCGAACGCCGAGGTCCCGGACACCGGAGAGGTCCCCACGGAGCCCTCGCAGCCCACGGACGCCCAGGCGGACGCACTGGCGGCCGCTCAGGCGGCCCTGGTCGACCGGGAGACCGCGCTCAAGGCGGGTGACCTCGCGAAGTTCGCCGAGGCCGACGAGCGCCTCACTGCCGCGGTCCAGAAGCTGATCGAGCTGGACTCCGCGGGCAACTGACCTGCGGCAACGATTCGAATGGGCGTCCCTCGGGGCGCCCATTCGTGTCTCGACCCCCGCCGGGTCCATGCCGGCCGGTCAGATCAATCCGATCGCGGTGGGCGCCATGGCCGAGCTCGGTATCGACATCACGGCGGAGGCGCCGAAGGTGCTCACGACCGAAGCCGTCCAGGCGTCGGACGTCGTGATCACGATGGGATGCGGAGATGCCTGCCCCTCTTCCCAGGGAAGCGCTACGAGGACTGGAAGCTCGATGACCCCGCAGGGCAGGGCATCGAAGCAGTCCGTCCCATCCGCGACGACATCCGCACCCGGATCGAGCGCCTGGGGGCCGAACTCCTCTGACTCGCTGCCCGCTGCCCGCTGCGGCTGAACCTGCGACCTCCGGGAGCCAGGCGCCCCTACTACAAAGCTTGTGCTGGTTTGCGCAATCTTTGGCTGACCGGGTCTCTCCGTGGGGTCATCCAATCAGCGCAAATCACCGCGAATCAGGCATAGCGTCCGATTTCTGTCGAGCGAATGTGTCGAGCTTTCGCCCTCGCGCGTCAGCGGCGTCCCCTGGGCCCTCTGAGGCACCCCTCATATTCGGAGTGATGATCACCAGGAATCGAGTTTCTGCCTCGGCAGCGTTGAAGAGCCTGTGGGCAAGTCCGGACGGGACCTCAACGCTCGTCTGGCGGCGAGGTCGACAGTACGCTCGGCAGCCTGCATCCGAGCGGTGCCCTCGAGCACGTAGAAAAACTGCGTTGCCGAGTCGTGCACATGCCACTCTTCGCCGGCCCCCGCCGGCACTCGCGCCTCGATCACGGAGAACTGCGGGCTATCGAGCAGCCGCCACCCATCAGACACCTCGCCCCAGACATGGCGCTCAGCGTTGGTGATGTCGACAGGCTCCGCATCCGTCGATCTTCTGAGACGCGCGGAACGCGCTTGGCTAGGACCTTACTCGCACCGGCGCACGATTCGACTGGAGCTGAACACATCTTCAGTTGTCCGGTGTTCCGGGGATGGCTGGAGCGCACGCACGGCCTGATATCGATACTTCGCCATTCAAAACCTCCCCGGGAGCGCGAGGTCGCTGTTGTCGATGGCGTCGATGATGTGGTCTACGCGCCGATGGCAGTCCGCGTCTGGATGAGCGGGCAGGTGAAGACGTCGCGTTCTCCTAGTCCGACACGGTTGATGTAGCGGACCACGATTCTGTAGGACGTGAGCAGTCCGACCTGAGCGTACGGCACCCCGTTGTCGTGACAGTACGCGGCGACGATGGGGGCCGCGCGACGCAGATGCGGGCGCGGCATCGAGGGAAAGAGGTGGTGTTCGATCTGATAGTTCAGGCCCCCCATGAGCACGTCTAGGGCACGGCTTCCGTGAACGTTGCGGCTCATCATCACTTGGCGGCGGAGGAAGTCCAGTTTCATGTCGCGCGGCACGATGGGCATGCCCTTGTGGTTCGGCGCGAACGAGATGCCCATGTAGAACCCGAACAACCCCAGCTGGACAGCAAGGAACACGAACGCTATCCCTGGGGAGAGCACCACGAACACCAGCAGCAAGTACCCTCCGATCCGGACTGTCAGGAAGAGGATCTCCGCCCACCGCCGCGGAAGCTTGCCAGCCGAGAGAACGCGCCGAACGCCCGACGCATGCAACGACAGCCCCTCAAGCAGCAGGATCGGAAAGAAGAGCAGGCCTTGATGCCCGCGCAACCATCGCACCACGGGACTGCGGTGCCTCGCCGTAGTCTCCGGCGTGACGGCGATCACGGGCAGTTCGATATCCGGATCAGCATCGATCTTGTTCGGGTTGGCGTGGTGGCGAGTGTGTTTGTGCTGCCACCACCCGTAGCTCATGCCCACGAGCAGGTCCCCGAGGACGATGCTCACCCAATCGTTCCACTTCCCTGAAGAGAAGATCTGCCGGTGCGCGGCATCATGCCCCAAGAACGCGATCTGAGTGAACACGACCGCCAGTGCCGCCGCGGTGACCAGCTGCCACCACGACTCACCGATCCACACAAACGCTGCGAGGCACGCCGCGACGACCACCGGAGCTGCGATCAGCTTCGTCCAGTAGTACCCATAGCGGCGTCGTAGGAGACCTCGGTCCCGGACTTGCTGTGCGAGATCTGTAAACGGGCTCGCGACCCGTTGTCCCGCGTCCGAACGGCCGCGGGGATACGTGCTGCGGACGGTAGTCATGATGACCTCCAGGCGGATGTGTCCGCTAGCTGCGGGCGGCGCCGCCCTCGCTGATCCAATCATCTGCACGCGCTGAGGTATCGCCATCCGCGTTCGGGGTGCTGGAGGAGAAAGTGACCGACTCCGCCAACGCCGCAACGGCGGCAGCGCGTGCCTGCTCCCGCTCGGATGCATCGTTGAGCCTCGCGGACGCGACCTCGCGCTCGGCGCGAATCGCTGCAGTCATCTCCGACAGGTGTTCGGCGATGACCTGTGCGAGGCCGTCACGGAGCTCTTCCAGGTTCGTGTTGTAAATCTCGAGGCGTCGATCCGAGACGTGCAACTCGACGGTGGGATACCCCTTCGTCGACAAGTAATCGCGGGTGGTGCCGTCATGGATCGCGGTGACTTCGTCGCGATCTGCCTGGCGGGTGAACACCGCTTCCACGGTGTAACGGTCGGGCGCTTCGTCGGTCATCAGCTTCGCCGGCAGAGATCCGACGAGCACCGTCCCCAGCCCGAGTGGGGAATCGTTCTTCAGTTGTGTACTCATTTGCCGACGGTACGCTCTCAAGCTGTACGCGCTCACAGGTACGTTTCTCCGGCCACCCCGAGGTGCCACCTCGAAGGGTCTCGCACTGCAGGCACACGCTACGGTGCCACCCAAGTCCCCTGCAGTAGTTGGAAGGCGTTGATCACGGGGGTGTAGCGGGGGTATCGCGGGTGTACGGTTCGGACTAGAGCGCGGCCCGAACTTCTGGGGAGTTTGGAGGCGTCGTTCTGGTCGGCGGGGCTCTTACTAGCAGTGCGATGGAGCTCTCCTCGTGAGGGCCCTTCCGCTGTTCGCAAACCCTGTTCTCGCAAGGTGCGTCCGCCGCTCAGGGGACCCCAGACCCGCGACGGGCGCACCGCCTGAGGTCGGCCAGCAGCTATACAACGTTCCGTCGAGTCGCCGTGTCGCGCGTTCACGGAAGCATGTGACTATCTCAGCCAGAATCGTTTGAAGATGACTCTCGCCCGGCACGATGCGTTGGATCGGGAACATCACGGAGTGGAGGAGCCTGCTGATCTCGCTGTGCTGCGCTTCGCTGCTGTCCACCCGGACCGTGAGCCGATGGCTGCATATTCTCGACCGAATCTGTCGAGTCGTGCGCGATTCAAAAGGTGAAGGCCCCGAGATCGTAGTGATCTCGGGGCCTATCTTGTTGCGGGGACAGGATTTGAACCTGCGACCTCCGGGTTATGAGCCCGGCGAGCTACCGAACTGCTCCACCCCGCGGCACAAGAAGAAACTTATCACGGATTCCGGGGTCGGTCTAATCGAGGGGCCCTCCGGACGGGGCCCCGGGCGTGTCGATGCGCGAGGATGGAGACATGTCCGAGACCGCAGCCGTCCCCGTCGCCGCGTGCCAGTTCGCGCCGACCGCATCCCGAGCCGACAATCGTGAACGGATAGCCGAGCTGACATCAGCTGCGGCTGCGCGCGGCGCGAAGCTGATCGTGTTCCCGGAGTACTCCAGCTACTTCGTGGACCCGATGGACGAGAGCCTGGTGGCGAACGCGGAAGAACTCGACGGGGAGTTCGTCTCGACGCTGACGGCGCTGGCGGGGGAGTACGCGGTCGTGATCGTCGCCGGCCTCGCCGAACGGGCATCCGACGAGCGGCGGGTCCGGAACACGGTCGTGGCGGTGCGAGGCGACGGCGTGCTCGCGGTGTACCGCAAGCAGCACCTCTACGACGCGTTCGGGCAGACGGAGTCCGATTGGGTCGAGCCCGGCGAGGTGGGAGTCGCGGCCACCTTCGACCTGGGCGGTCTGCGGTTCGGGCTCATGACCTGCTACGACCTCCGATTCCCGGAGGTCGCCCGCTCTCTCGTCGACGCGGAGGCCGACGTCCTGGTCGTGCCGGCGGAGTGGGTGAGAGGTCCGCTCAAGGAGCACCACTGGACGACACTGCTCGCCGCGCGCGCGATCGAGAACACCGTGTACGTGCTCGCGGCCGACCATCCGACGCCTATCGGTGTCGGGCACTCGCAGATCGTCGACCCCCAGGGCGTCGTGCTCGCCGGAGTGGGCACCGGCCCGGGGATCGCGGTCGCCGCCGTGGAGCGGGACATGATCGAGCGCGTCCGCGTGACCAACCCCTCGCTGCGGGCACGACGGTATGTCGTCGAGCCCGTGCGGGCCTAGCGGCCGGACAGAGCGGCGAGGCGGGTCGCCGCCTCCTCGAGCACCTCGACGCGCTTGCAGGCGGCGAATCGCACCAGACCCGAGTACTCGCTCCTGTGTGCAGCGGAGACGAACGCCGTGAGCGGGATCGCCACGACACCGGCGCGCTCCGGCAGGGCCCGGCAGAATGCAGCGGCGTCTCCTCCGCCCAGGCCGGTCGCGTCGGCGACGGTGAAGTAGCCGCCCTGCGGGGCGTGCACGGTGAAGCCCGCCGCGCGCAGACCATCGCCGAGGATCCCGTGTTTGCGTGCAAGCAACGCTGCGGAGTCGGCGAAGTACGCGTCGTCCATCCGCAACCCCACCGCGACGGCGGGCTGGAAGGGCGAGCCGTTCACATACGTCAGATACTGCTTCACGGTCAGTACTGCGGTGATCAGGGCGGAAGGCCCGTGCACCCACCCGATCTTCCATCCCGTCGCGGAGAAGGTCTTCCCGGCGGACGAGATCGTGAGCGTGCGGTCGGCGGCTCCGGGAAGGGTGGCGATCGGCGTGTGCGGGGCATGGAACGCCAGATGCTCGTACACCTCGTCTGTGACGATGATCGCATCGTGCTTCTCCGCCAGGCGCACCACCTCCTCGAGCACATCGCGCCCGAAGACCGCGCCCGTCGGGTTGTGCGGGTCGTTGACGAGGATGATCCTGGTGCGGTCGTTCACGGTCGCGGCGAGGCGCTCGAGGTCGGGCTGGAAGTCCGGAGCCCGCAACGGCACCGTGCGAAGGGCTGCCCCTGCGAGGGCCACAGCGGCCGCGTATGAGTCGTAGTAGGGCTCGAACACGACCACCTCGTCCTCGGGGCCGTCGATGAGCGCCAGGAGGGTCGCGGTGAGAGCCTCGGTCGCCCCTGCGGTCACGATCACCTCGGTGGCCGGATCGACCGAGAGCCCGTAGAAGCGCTGCTGATGCGCGCTGATGGCTTCGAGGAGATCAGGGATGCCGCGACCGGGCGGATACTGATTCGCTCCGCTCGCGATGGCCGCTCGTGCGGCCTCCAGAACCTCGGCGGGACCGTCCTCGTCGGGGAAGCCCTGCCCGAGATTGATGGCACCGGTTCTGGCCGCTGCCGCCGACATCTCTGCGAAGATGGTGGGCGCGACGGTTCCGTCCGCAGCGAGCAGACCTGCACCCGCTGCCGTGCGCCGCCATGCGCCGGGAATGACACTCATGAAGAACAGGCTAAGGCCATAGCTGAAACTCATCCTCGACATAAGGAACGCACAGATACAGGCGTCATTCTGAAATGGTCGTCGAAGGAGCACACACCATGAACGAAGACAACCCCCAGGACCAGTCGGTACCCGCGTCGAACGACGCCGTGCCGTCCACCGAGGCCGCAGAGGTCGCCGCACAGCCGGCGACGAACGCCGCCGCTGACTCGACCGCGCCTTCTGCCGCGTCGCCATCCGTGCCGTCGGCGCCTGTCGCTCCGGCCGCTGCCGCGCCGACACAGGGCCACGAGATGCCGTCGTCCTTCACTTCGCAGGCCCCGGCCGCGCCCGTGATCGCCCCGGTTCCGCACGGCTACGCGGCACCGGCCGCCGGCGCACCGGGAACGGCCACTGCGCAGGGAGCCGCGTTCGGCATCCCCACCGCGACCGCGCACACGCAGCCCACCCAGCCTCTCGGCGACGGCGCTCCGTACGGCGCCCACGGCGACGGGACGAAGACCAAGGAGCAGAAGCCTCGTGGCGGCGCGAAGTTCGCCGCCTTCATCGTGGCCGCAGCCCTGGTCGGCGGAGTCGCCGGATTCGGCGGAGGGGCGCTGCTCAACGGCATCCAGGACCGCCCGTCGTCGGGCACGGCCACAGGGCCGCAGACCGTGACGGTGAACAACCCCGGATCCGTCAACGAGACGACCGCCGTCGCCACGGCAGCCCTTCCCTCCGTCGTGACCATCGAGGTCGCCGGCTCCGACCAGGCAGGCAGCGGGTCCGGCGTCATCATCAGCGACGACGGATACGTGCTCACCAACACGCACGTCGTCACGCTGGGCGGCGCGGTCGCCGATCCGACGATCCGCGTGACGACGTCGGACGGGCGCATCTTCGAGGCGACCGTGGTCGGCACCGACCCGATCTACGACCTCGCCGTGATCAAGCTGAAGGATGCCAAGGGGCTCACCCCGATGGAGTTCGCCGACTCCTCGAAGCTCAACGTCGGAGACACGGCCGTCGCGCTGGGCGCGCCGCTGGGACTGGCGAACTCCGTCACGACCGGCATCGTGAGCGCCCTGAACCGGAGCATCCAGATCGCCTCCTCCGCGCTGCCCGACTCCTCGTCGCAGGATGCGCCGGATCAGCAGCAGACGCCCGATCAGGGGCAGGGACAGGGACCGTTCCAGTTCGACATCCCGGGCAGCGGCACGCCGCAGACTTCCGACTCCATCTCGATCGCGGTGATCCAGACGGACGCGGCGATCAACCACGGCAACTCCGGTGGTGCTCTGGTGAACAGCAAGGGCGAGCTGATCGGCAT
Organism: Microbacterium sp. WHRI 7836; assembly: GCF_040223885.2. Classification (NCBI taxonomy): domain Bacteria; kingdom Bacillati; phylum Actinomycetota; class Actinomycetes; order Micrococcales; family Microbacteriaceae; genus Microbacterium; species Microbacterium sp. WHRI 7836. Next base: position 2,370,970 of record NZ_CP168171.1, on the reverse strand, counting down.
CAACGTGGCGATCGCGAGTTCGGGAAGCTCCGAGGAGTCGGGCTCGATCGGCATCGGCTTCGCCATCCCGTCGAACATCGCCAAGCGCGTCTCGGACGAGATCATCGCCGACGGGGTCGCGACGCACGGTCTGCTGGGCGCCTCCGTGCAGGACGCCTCGAGCGTGCAGGGAGCGACCGTCTCCGGGGCCTACATCGCCAAGGCGAACGAGGGCGGCGCAGCGGCGGCCGCCGGCATCAAGGAGGGTGACGTGGTCACCGAGTTCAACGGTGTCCCCATCACCAGTGCGAGCGATCTCACCGCCCAGGTCCGTGCGGCTGCGGCCGGCAGCGATGCCAAGGTCACGTACGTGCGCGGAGGTAAGGACTACGACGTCGACGTGACGCTCGGCGAACTCGCCGGCTGAGTACGCCTCACACGCAGAGAAGGACGCCACCCCGCGATAGGCTCGCGGAGTGGCGTCCTTCTCTTTCGGCACCGGCAATGCGGCCAAGCTGCTCCGGATCCCGCTGTATGCCGTCGGACGCATCGGCACGCTCGTGCTGCCGCGTGGACGGCGCTGGGTCTTCGGTTGTGGAGCCGGGGTCGGTGACGGCGCTCTCGCGCTGCAGCGCCACGCAGCGCGGCTCGGCCACGACACGGTATGGCTCACGTCGTCGGAGCGCGAGGACCACGACGCTGCCGCACTCGGCATCCGCTTCGTCCGCAAGAGCGGGTTGCGAGGCTGGTGGGCGACAGCGCGGGCGGGCGTGCTCGTCGTGACCCACGGACTGGGCGACGTGAACCGCTACGCGAACGGGGGCGGGTTCGTCGTCCAGCTCTGGCACGGGATCCCGTTGAAGCGGATCGGGCTGGACTCCCGGGCGACGACGGAGGTCCCCGCCGTCCCCGGAGCGGCGCTGCTGAGTCGCGCGGTCGGTGTCCTGTACCGTGCGGCCGCCCAGCGCATCCGCGTGCTCCCTGCGGCCTCGCATCGCGCGAGAGGGCGCCTGGAGTCGGCGTTCGGCCTCGGCGACGAGCGCGTCGTCGTCACGGGGGAGCCTCGCGTCGACGTGCTCTCCTCCGGACCGGCGGATGAGGTGAGGTCGCGCGCGTCCGCCCTGCTCTGTCGAGTCGCGGGCGACGTCTCCGAGACCTCGCGCACCATCCTGTACGCGCCGACCTGGCGCGACGGCGCCGCCGACCCCGCGGTCCCCACCGGCGAGGAGTGGATCCGCATCCTGCGTGTGCTCGAGCAACACGACGCCGTGTTGTTCGTGCGCTCCCATCCGCTGGGCGAGGGCGGGTATGCGCCGCCGCTTCCGAGCAGGCGGGTGCGCGCGCTCGGCTCCTCTCGGCTGGCGGACGTGACCCCCGTGCTTCCCGCGGTCGACGTGCTCATCACCGACTACTCCTCGCTCGCGTACGACGTCGGTCTGCTGCGGATGCCCGTGCTCTTCCTGGCTCCTGATGCGGAGGAGTACGGCCGCACCCGCGGGTTCTACGGCCGGTTCGAGGACGTCGCGGGGCCCGATGCGGCCTCCGACTGGACGCAGTTGCTGATGCAGCTCGACGCGCTCCTCGGCGATGATGCCGTGCGTAACGCGGCGTCCGAGCGTTCCGCTACGCTCAGCGCGGAGATGCATGCATATCGGGACGGACGGAACACCGAGCGTGTGTACCAGGTCATCCGCGCGCGGGGGATACCCGCGCCGAAGGGAGCAGTATGACAACGGCCCGCATCGATGACGCGGCGGAGGCCCTGATCATCGAAGGGACCGGTCAGCGACCGGAAGCGGCAGAGCTGGTGGGTCCGCGAGCGCAGGTCGATGCCCGCCTCACCGGCGGAGGGAGAACCTGGAAGGCGATCTTCCCTCTGCAGGCGTCGCGGTGGGGTGGCCCGTCCCTCCCGCTGCCGACCGGAGCATACGAGCTGCGCATCCCCGGCGTCGATCTGGATGAGCTGCAGCTGCCGTCCACGGTGCTCACCGGGGTCCGCGTCGCCGTGAACGCAGGCACCGTCCGCATCGCCGCTCCGATCGACCCGGTCTACGAGACCGCGGAAGGCCGCTCGACCCTGGAGGAGCGTTACGTCGCGCAGGCGGGCGGAACCGAGAACGCGGTGTTCTTCGAGAGCTTCTACGGCCGCAGCGTCGGCTGCAACCCGCGGGCCATCGATCGCGAACTCGCGGCGCGTGCTCCAGAGGTGCGCCGGTACTGGAGCGTCGTCGACCTCTCCGTCGAGGTCCCGGAAGGAGCGATCGCCGTCGTCGAGGGCAGTCCGCAGTGGTGGCACGCTCGCGGGGCGGCCCGGCTGCTCGTGGTGAACGACTGGCTGCGCCGACGTTTCGCACGCAAGCCGGGACAGAAAGTGCTCCAGACATGGCACGGCACGCCGCTCAAGCGACTGGCCCTGCACCGCCCCGGCTTCGACCCGCGGCGCATGGCCGCCGTCGTGAAGGAGTCACGGCGTTGGGACGTCCTGCTGGCGCAGAACACCTATTCCGAACGCATCCTCCGCAAGGCCTACGCCTTCTTCGGACGCCCGATCTGGGTGGAGGGCTACCCGCGGAACGACGCGCTCACCACGGGGGATCCCGTCGCGGTCCGCGCATCGTTGGGTATCGGGGCGGATGAGCGTGTGCTCCTCTACGCGCCGACGTGGCGGGACGACCGCGCGGAGATGGTGGACTTCATCGACGCTGAGCTGCTGGCACGCGAGGCCGACGCCGTTGTCCTCGTCCGCGGGCACTCGCGCACCCTGGAGCAGGGGCGGGACCGCGCAGGTGCGCGTGTCATCGACGTGACCGGGTACCCGGAGACCGCGCGGCTGCTCCTCGCCGCCGACGCACTGATCACCGACTACTCCTCTGTCATGTTCGACTTCAGCGTGACCGGCAAGCCCATGTACTTCCTGGTTCCCGATATCGATCACTACCGCGGACAGCTGCGGGGCTTCTACTTCGATCTCGCCGAGAGGGCACCAGGGCCGCTCGTGCGCACGCAGGAGGAGCTCACCGCCGCTCTCGCCGATTCAGGGCACGACGCCGTCTACGCGGCGCGGTACGCCGCCTGGCGGAGGCAGTTCAACTCGCGCGACGACGGTCACGCCGCCGAGCGCGTGGTCGACCGGATCCTCGATCTGGGGTTCGTCACGCGCTGATAGCGCCGGTGGTGTGGGCTGGTGTCTGCCGCCGGCTCAGGGAAGAGGCGTGTTGCGGGTGCCGAGACGCGAGGCATCCACGGTGTCGCGGGCGCCGCGCAGGACCCCGCCGAGGAAGCCCAGTCCCCACGAGACGTGCATGGTCGGGAGCACCAGGATCGTCCAGAGTCGTTGGCGGAAGCCGCCGCCGCCTGGTGCGAGAGCGACCCCGAGGACGAGAAGAAGGTACAGCGCGAGCGGTCCGTAGACGAGGATCGACGCGACGAGGGAGGCTGCTCCGGCGAGCACCCCCGTCACCTGCAGCACAGCGAGGACGACCGCGAGAGCGATGACCACGACCAGCGCCGGGGGAGCGAAGTAGCGGATTCCGTTGCTCCTGCCGAATCGGCGTACGAGCTCACCCCTCCAGGCGCCTGTCGCCCGGAACTGTCGAGCCAGGCGCAGCCAGCTCTCCCGCGGCCAGTAGGTCACAGAGAGGGCGGGGTCGAACCACACGCGGTGTCCGGCCTGACGGATCCTCAGGTTGAGTTCCCAGTCCTCGCCTCGTCGGATCGAGTCGTCGAACAGGCCGACCTCGTCGAGCACCTCGCGTCGCATCACACCGAGGTAGGCCGACTGCGCCTCACCTTCGTGCGCGCTCCCGTGGTAGGCGCCGCCGCCGAGTCCGACCGGGGAGTTGTAGAGCCGCGCGACCGCCTTCTGGAACGGGGTGCGCCCTTCGGCGTGCATCACCCCGCCGACATTCGCCGACCCGGTCCGCTCCAGGGTCTCCATCGCGCGGGCGGCGTAGCCGGGGGAGAGCTCGGAGTGCGCGTCGACGCGCACGATCGTGTCATAGCGACTCGCGCGGATGGCGGCGTTCAGGCCCACCGGGATGTGCGCGGCGGGGTTTTCGACCAACCGGATCCGGTCATCTGCTTCGGCGAGTCGGCGTGCGAGCTCTGTGGTGCCGTCCGTCGACGGTCCCAGCGCGAGCACCAGCTCCGTCGGCGCATCGACGTCCTGCGCGAGCACCGAGGCGATCGCATGCTCGAGGTAGGCGCGCTCGTTGAGCACCGGCATCACGAAGGACACCCCTGAAGGGGGAGCGGGGAATTCGGATGCGGACACATGACGATCATGGCACGGCGCCGACGGACGTTCCCTGAGGGGCGCGGGAACGGCGCTCCTCGGTCAGCTGGACGCGGCGACCTACGCCGGTGGGCACGATCAGGACGAACTATCCTGGAGGGATGGGTGCACTGTCTGACGCGAAGAAGGCATACCGTCTGCTGAAGCGGGCGCTCGCGTCACGCTCGGCGGTGCAGCGCGTGCGGCGGCACCTCGCGGAGCAGGAACCGCTTCCCGCCGGTCACTTCAAGGTCGCGGTCTACTTCGCCGACGGCGCCGTGAACATGTACCAGATGCGCCAGTGGTACCGCCCGCTCATCGAGCTCTCGAAGCGCTGGCCCGTCGTGGTGCTCTCCCGGCAGGCGACCGGGGCCGAGAAGCTGCTCGAGGAGGACTCGCCACCGGTGGCGTTCGTGCCGACGGTGCGTGATCTGGAGCGCTTCATCGCGACGCAGGACATCCGTGTCGTGCTCTACGTGAACCAGAACACCCGCAACTTCCAGATGTTCCGCTACGGACGGCGCTGGCACGTCTTCATCAATCACGGCGAGTCCGACAAGATGTACATGACGACGAACCAGTACAAGGCGTACGACTATGCCTTCGTCGCCGGTCAGGCTGCGCGGGATCGGCTCTCACGCACACTGTGGGATTACGACGTCGACCGCCGCACGATCGAGATCGGCCGTCCGCAGGCGGATCACTACTCCGGGACCCTTCCCTACACGCCGGACGAGCGCACCGTCGTGCTGTACGCCCCCACGTGGGAGGGCGATCGTCCCAGTGCCCACTACGGCTCCATCGCCTCGCACGGCGAGAGCCTCGTGAACCGACTGCTGGCGACCGGCGCGCACCGCGTGATCTACCGTCCACACCCGCGCAGCGGGGTGGTCGACGAGGAGTACGGTGCGGCGCATCGGCGCATCGTGGCGGCCATCGAGGCTGCGAACGCCGCCGACGCTACCGCTCATCACGTCTATGACGCCGCCCCCGAACTCGGCTGGCAGCTCACGGCCGCCGATGTCGCGATCGTCGACATCTCCGCCATGGTCTACGACAGGCTCGCGGCGGGGAAGCCCCTCATGATCACCCGGCCGGCCGACGAGCAGGCGTCGATCGACACGCAGGGCTACCTGTCGGACTGCGAGTGGCTCACCGTCGAGGGTGCCGACGATATCGTGGCGGAGGTCGAGAGGGTCCGGGCCGACGAGGCGGCGATCGCCCGACTCCGGATGTGGGTGCAGCACTACTTCGGCGACACCACGCAGGGGGTGGCGACGGCGAAGTTCCATGCCGCTGTCGAACGCCTGATGCAGGAGTGGGAGCACTGGCATTCCCGCGAGGTCGGGAGCGTCCGTGACGACGAGGACGATGACGACGAAGAAGCCGAAGACGAGGACGCCTGAGCATGCGGTTCCCGCAGTCGAGCGCGATCGTGCCCCGCTTCGTGCAGGTGGATCACACCGGTTCCACGAACGCCGACCTGCGGGCGCACGCTGCTGAGGTCGAGGGGTGGCCGCACCTGGCGACTCTGGTGACCCGCGATCAGCGTGCCGGACGTGGCCGTCTCGACCGCACCTGGGTCGCTCCAGCCGGCTCGGCGCTCGCCGTCTCGGTGCTGTTGCGGACACTGCCGGCGGAGCCCACGGCGCGCGGGTGGATTCCACTCGCCGCCGGCGCCGCGATGGTGAAGGCGATCGGCGCGCAGCTTCCCGGTCACGACGTCTCCATGAAGTGGCCGAACGATGTGCTCGTCGACGCGCACAAGATCTGCGGCATCCTCGCGGAGGCGACCGCGGACGCGGTGGTGGTGGGTGCCGGGGTCAACACGGAGATGACACGCGAGCAGCTTCCTCTGCCCACCGCGACGTCGTTCGCCGCGCTGGGCGCTGCCGTGGACGAGGACCTGCTGCTGTCGGTGTACCTGGAGACGCTCGACCGCCATCTGGCCGCGCTCACCGCTTCGGAGGACGCGGTCGCGAGCGGTCTGCACGGTGTCGTCTCGGCGCTGTGCGCGACCATCGGACAGGCGGTGCGGGTGTCGATGCCTGCCGGAGCGGTACTGGAGGGCGTGGCGTCGTCGATCGACGCGGAAGGCCGTCTTCTCGTCGTGTCGGACGGCCGGGAACATGCTGTCTCGGCCGGTGACGTCGTGCACGTGCGGCCTGCCGGAAGCTGACACGCCGTCGCACAGACGGCTTTGTCGCAGATCACAGGCACAATGGTGGGGTGACCCAGCCTGTGACGCTCGGTGGACGGCCTCTGATGCCGCCGCCCGGAACGCCTTCGGAGGAGTTGCTGATCGCGCGCTTCCGGAGCCACGCGCGGCGTCTGTTCTGGTCTGCCGTCGTGCTCATCGCGGCGTTCGGGGCCACGGGCTACTTCTTCGGCAACCTGCCGGAGGGGTTCGAGGACTGGATGCTCCTCGCCGCCGCCGGGGCGTTGGTGCTCTTCGCCGTCGTGCTGCCGTTCATCATCTGGTACTCCCGGACCACCACGGTCACCACCAGACGGGTCATCGCTCGTCAGGGGCTCGGAGCCCGGAGTCGTCATGAGATGTCTCATGCGCGCGGCTACACCATCGCCGTGCGTCGCGGTCCGCTGCAGCGCCTGTGGGGCTCGGGAACCATCATCCTCTCGAACGGTGTCGATGCTCCCCTCCGACTGCCCAACGTCCCCAACGTGACCCTCGTGCACGAGACGCTCGCAGACCAGATCGAGGTCGGGCAGATCCTCGCCCATCGCGACGCACAGGCCGTCGGCGACTGAACCGCGAGTCGACCGCGGCGGGTGCACCGTACAGGTGCACAGTAGAGCTGCACCATCGCGCCGCCATATCCGCAACCTGTCGTGCGCGCCATGATCGGTGAGCGAGAATGGGAAGGACGAATGGAGGCGGCACATGGCGCTGCGTGTGGGCGTGATCGGCGGAGGACAGCTGGCACGGATGATGATCGCTCCGGCGGTCGAGCTCGGACTCGATCTGCGAGTGCTCGCCGAGGATGAGGGGATGTCCGCCGGGCTCGCGGCCACGGCCGTCGGCGACTATCGCGATCTGGAGACCGTGCGCGCATTCGCGGCCGATGTCGACGTCGTCACCTTCGACCACGAGCACGTTCCGCAGGATGTCCTTCGTCAGCTGGTCGACGGCGGTGTGGTCGTCCACCCCGGACCAGACGCGCTGCAGTACGCCCAGGACAAGATCGCGATGCGCAGGCGCCTCGCGGAACTCGGAGTGCCTCAGCCCGAATGGGCTGTGGTGCGCACGGAGCCCGAACTCCAAGCCTTCCTGGACGAGCACGGAGGCGCCGGTGTGGTGAAGACGCCACGCGGCGGGTACGACGGCAAGGGTGTGCGCGTCGTGCGTGCGGCCGCGGAGGCGCAGGACTGGCTGGTGGCGCTCGCCGAAGGTGACGCGCTCCTCGTCGAGGAACTCGTCCCGTTCGTGCGTGAGCTCGCGCAGCAGGTCGCGCGTCGCGCCGGTGGCGAGATGGTCGCGTATCCGGTGGTCGAGACGGTGCAGCGTGATGGCGTGTGCGCCGAGGTCATCGCTCCGGCTCCCGCTGCGACGGAACGACTCGCGGAGGTCGCCGAGGGGATCGGCCGCGCCATCGCCGAGGGGCTGGGGGTGACCGGGATGCTCGCGGTAGAACTGTTCGAGACCGACGACGAGCGAATCCTCGTGAACGAGCTCGCGATGCGTCCGCACAACAGCGGGCACTGGAGCCAGGACGGTGCCGTCACCGGCCAGTTCGAACAGCACCTGCGCGCAGTCGCCGACCTTCCGCTCGGCAGCACTGCACCGCGGGCGCCCTGGTCCGTCATGGTGAACATCCTCGGGGGACCGGCTGAGGGCACCATCGAGGAGCGGTTCGGTGCGGCGATGGCTGAGCACCCGCAGGCGAAGATCCACACGTACGGGAAGGCTCCGAGGCCCGGCCGCAAGGTCGGTCACGTGAACGTCGCTGATGCGGACCTCGACGATGCGGTCTACGTCGCGCGAGCCGTCGCCGCCCACTTCGACTGATCAGCGACCGGCAGGGCCGACTCCCGGAAACATGCGGGATCAGAGGTGTGCCGTTCGGGGAATCTCACAGCACCAGACCGTACCCTGATCTGGTGACTGAGCCACTGCACTCCTCCGCCGCACCTCTCGTCGGCGTCGTGATGGGATCCGACTCCGACTGGCGCGTGATGAGCGACGCATCTCAGGCCCTCACGGACTTCGGAGTACCGCACGAGGTCGAGGTGGTGTCGGCGCACCGGACCCCCGACAAGCTCATGTCGTACGCGCGCGACGCACGCTCCCGCGGCATCCGCGTCATCATCGCCGGTGCCGGGGGAGCTGCTCACCTTCCCGGGATGCTCGCTTCGATGACGCCGCTACCCGTGGTGGGAGTGCCGGTGCCGCTCGCCTTCCTCGACGGCATGGACTCGCTCCTGTCCATCGTGCAGATGCCCGCAGGCATCCCGGTGGCGACGGTGTCCATCGGCGGAGCCCGCAACGCCGGTCTGCTCGCCGCACGCATCCTCGGGACCTCGGATGTCGCGCTCGCGGATCGCGTCGAGCAGTACGCCCGCGACCTCGAGGCGCAGGTCGAGGAGAAGAACGAACGGTTGAAGGGCTCGCTGTGACCCTTGCGCCTCCGCGCGCATCACAGCGCCCGCTCATCGAGACCCGGCCGCTACGGCACCCGGACTCCGCCGACCCTGGCGTGATGACCAAGCGCGGCTGGTGGCTGCTCGTGATGAACCTCCTGGTGCCGGGCTCGGCGCAGGTCGTCGCGGGCAATCGGCGACTCGGTCGATTCGGGCTCGGCGCCACCCTGCTCGCCTGGTTCCTCGCGATCGTCACGGTGGCGCTCGCCCTGTTCGCCCGTCCCGTCCTGCTGTGGCTCACGATCGGTGGGGGGTTCTTCTCCACCGTGGTCCTGACACTCGTGCAGGCGCTGCTCGTCGGCTACGTCGTGCTCTGGGCGGTGCTGACGTTCGACACGTTGCGCATGGTGAGGCTCGTCAAGCTGCCCACCCTGTCCCGGCTCGCCATCCCGGTCGTCGCGCTGGTCCTCCTGGGACTCGTGGGCGGCGGGGCAGCTTATGCGGCCACGGCCGTGGGGTCCGTCCGCAACACCATCGGATCGATCTTCGGTCAGAGCGGCCCCAGCGTCGCGCCCAGCGACGGCTATTACAACATCCTCCTCCTCGGAGCGGACAGCGGCGACGGCCGTGACTCGATGCGCTTCGACAGCATCTCTGTGGTCTCGGTGAATGCCGACACCGGTGCCGTGACGATCACCGGCATCCCGCGAGAACTCCCGAACGCACCCTTCAGCGACGGCAGCCCGATGCAGGAGCTGTATCCCGACGGTTTCGAGGGGCATGGCTCCTCGACCTGCGGTTGGAACGGGTGGATGAACCACGTACGCAACGCCGCAGAGGTCTGCCGGGAGGACGGCGGCAAGGGGCTCTACCCCGACGCCGTCGCCAAAGGCTCGGAACCGGGCATCGAGGCCACCAAGGACGCCGCAGAGGGAGTCCTCGGGATCGAGATCCCGTACTACGTGTTCGTCGACATGCACGGGTTCGCTGAGCTCGTCGACGCGCTGGGTGGGGTCGAGATCAACGTCACGGAGCGCCTGCCCAAGGGCGGTCCGCCCGAGGGGTGGACGGGCAGCGATGTGAACGAGTGGGCCATCGGGTGGATCGAGCCCGGCAAGCAGCGCATGGATGGCGACACGGCGCAGTGGTACGCCCGCTCGCGGTACACCACCAGCGACTGGGATCGGATGAAGCGTCAGCGGGAACTGCAGGCGGCCATTCTCGCGCAGTTCACCCCGCAGACGGTGCTCACACGTTTCAACGAAGTGGCAGCGGCGGGTACGGCGTTGATCAGCACCGACCTTCCCTCCGACAAGCTGCCCGAGTTCTTCGACCTGATGCTGAAGGCGAAGGAGCAGCCGGTCACCACGATCGAGCTCACGCCCGATTCTGGCGTCGACGAGCACCAGCCGGACTACGCGTTCATCCGCGACATGATCCAGCAGAAGCTGCACCCCCCGACGGCGACGCCGACGCCCGAGCCCTGATCGAGAGTCCCGGGCGAGGCGTGCTGGACTTCCCACGACGGCCAGGGCGAAGCCGTGTACCCGGGCACCGTCGGCACCGGCGCTCCTGAGCGCACGCGCGACAAAGCCCACGACCGCCTCCCGGAGGAGGACAGCCGTGGGCTTCCGGCGATTTTCCGCCGGATGCACCAGACGACGGTGATCGGAGGGGGAGGGATCACCGTCGTCCAGTCGACCACCGCACGAGGCGGCAGCCGGACCTAGGCGCGCTTGCGGCGCGAGGCTCCCACTGCGACGAGGGCTCCGCCGGCCACCAGAGCTGCTGCTCCGCCGCCGAGGATCCACGGCGACACGTCTCCACCGGTCAGGGCCAGCTCGATGCCGCCCCCGGTGAGGGGAAGCTCGGAGCCCGCAGCCGCGACGCCGGGATCGTGGTCGCAGCTGGCCGCGGCATCGTGTCCGTGCGACACGGTGATGGTCGCGGTGTACGAGCGCGAGCCGTTGAAGGCGACCGCGTAGGAGCCTTCGCCGTCGGACGGCGGGCGGAACGTGAGCGTCATGCTCCCGTCAGCGGCAGCGGTGTTGCCCGAGATCGCCGCCTTCGCGGCGTTGTAGCCGGACACCGCCACGTTGACGTTCTCGGACGGAACGAAGTAGCCGGGACCGAACACGATCGTCGACGCTTCGCAGATGTCGATGATGGGGTCGCCGACCTTGGCGCCGGGAGGCGTCGGATAGGAATCGGACGACGCGACAGGTGCAGTCGGCGCAGCGGTGGCCACGGTTGGCGCGACGAAAACGAGCGCGCCGGCGGCAAGGCTGATGGCAGCCAGTTTCTTCAGCATGATTTCTCCCCAGAATTTCACGCGGAATCGCCTTTGGACACACCCCTGCATCCAACTGCGTGGCGTCTTCCTGCCCCCACGGCAGGATGACAGACGCCAGATATTCCCCAGTGAGTCGACGATACCCTATCGGGTGGCGAAAGTCACGAAGCGCATCGCAGCGGTTCCCGTGTCGTCTCGGGGGTGTCGATAAGGGGGGTGTGCAGAACCTCGGTGAGTCTCTGCCCTGCACCCGTGCCCTGGAACTCGACGGTGATCGTCGTCGACTCGCCAGGCGCGAGTGACACCTCGTGCTGGACCGCCGAGCGGTCGCCGATCATCGCGGTCTGAACGCCCTCTTCCGCTCCGTCACGATCGATGTGCGAAGGCGTCGCTCCTTCCGGGCCGTACACGGCGATCAGGGTCCGCACCGTGCCGGCGGGCACGCCGTAGAAGCCGTCGGCCGTGACGTAGGTGGGCAGCGAGGTGGCGGCGTCGGCGGGCGCGGTGTTGGTCCACGTCACGCGCACCTGGGTCGTCGGCTGGCCCTGGCAGGTGCCGACCGACGTCGAGAGGGACGCCCTGGTGTAGTAGTCCATCTTCCCGCCGGTCGTGTCGTTGATCAGCACGCCGACGTAGGTCGCATCGCCGGTGTCCGCGGGGATCGTGCCGCCGAGGTCGGAGTCGGCGAGCACGGCCTCCTCATCTTCGTGAGCACTCCAGATGCGGATGCGTCCTTCCGCCGCGGAGTCCGCGAGTGCTCCCAGCAGAGCTCGTGGCTCTGCGCCGGAGAGCGCAGCGCCGAACAACGCCCCTGCGGCCTGCGCGAAGATCTCATCCTGCACCGCGGGGTCGGGGACCGCGGCGTAGATCTGCGAGAGAAGGATGTCGGTGACGTTGTCGGAGCTCGCCGTGAAAGGTCCGAACGTGAGGTCGCCGGTGGCAGCGAGCAGGTGCTTCGCCACGACCGCGTCGACGGCGACGACACCGTCGACGGTTCCGCCGAATCGGCCCTGCCACCGTGTGGCGATCGCGGCACCTGCTTCGCGGAAGTCCGGGATGCTCGTGATGTTCTGCAGATAGCGACCTGGACGGTCCTCGAACAGGGCGGTCGTCGAGTCGCTGAGCGGCAGGGCCGTGTCGAGCGGGGGGAAGTCGCGAGTCGATGCCTGAGTCTGGAGGGTGATCCTTCCGTTCTCGGCGTGCAGCAGCGCGATCGCCCCGATGATTCCCCCCGAGGAGCGCAGTTCCGCATTGTTCTGCATCGCGAGCACGTAGGTACGAGGGCCTTCGCCGCCGAGCATGGTCGGCAGCAGCACGGCAGCACCGTGCAGCGAGCCGACCACCGTCGCGGCTTCGGTGACGGAGGAACGCATCGTGCGGATGGCATCGGCGAGCGGGGGGAGCGTCGCATCGGCGTCGATGCGACGTGCCTGCTGCTGCGCGGCCGTGAGCGCGGTCTCGGCGGTTCCCAGGGGGCCTGCGATCTCTGCGAACGGTGCGAGGTCGATGGAGCCGCCGGTGAAGCCGAGGCTCGCCAGATCGAAGTCCGCCGCCACGTCGAGGAGCGGCGTCAGCGCGTCGGATGACACGTCGTCGGCGATCTCGGCGATGTCGCTGACGGCACTGAAGTTGGGGCCGACCCATGGCAGTGCTCCGAACGCGTGCCAGACCGGGTCGGAGGTGAGGTCGTGCGCGGAGTCCGCATTGTGCGCGATGCTCCTGGCGAGGGGCTTGGCTGCGTCGAGGTCACCGGCCGCGATCGCCGCCTTCAGCTGCGCGCTGCCTTTGGCCACCTGCTGAAGATCGCTCACCGCGCCGAACCCTCGGATGGCGACCCAGCCGATCGCGACGACCAGAAGGGACAGAAGAACGCCGACGGTCCACCCGATCCATCGGCGTCGGACGGGAAGTCGACCATCGCTCACTCGAGCATTCAAGCACGAACCTCTGCTGCCGTGGTGGGCGGAAACTGTGCGAACGCTGACATTCGCGCGTCTCCGGCTGTGTGCTCCGCGGGGGAGCGGCATGGCGAGGATAGCCTGGGGCCATGGGTGCTCGGCTACGCGTTGTTCTGGATCAGCTCGCGAGCGTCGTCGATCCCGACCACGCCGAGGCAGCGGTCGGGCTGGTCGGCGGTCTGGTCGCCACAGCGCCGTCGGGATGCGCGGTCGATGCGATCGTCCCCGCAGGTGCTTCCGTGCCGGTGGCGGGGATCGCCGACGTGCGCACGCTCGCCATGGGCCGGCGTGAGCTCGCCGCGGCCTGGCAGCTCGGCATCGCCCCCGGTGTCGGCGGAGGGCTCATCCACTCGCCGACCCTGATGGCACCGCTCGTCCGACACGACCGGCTTCACGACAACGATCAGACGACCGTCACGGTGTGGGATCTGCGTGCCTGGGACGCTCCGGAGCAGTTGTCCAAGGGGAACGTCGCGTGGCAGCGCGGCATGCTCAGACGTGCCGTGAGACACGCCGACGCCGTGGTGGTGCCCTCTCATGCCGTCGCCGAGAGACTCGCCGAGCTCGCGAAGCTCGGCGACCGCATCCGCGTGATCGCAGGTGCACCGCCGCAGGGTTTCGGCGGTGCCGGCGAGGGAGCCGCTCCCCGCGGTGTACTGTCGCCTACCGGCGGGTATCTGGTGCTCACAGGGTCTGTCGCCGAAGCGGCGGAAGGCTTCCGCGGAGCGGCGGCGGCCGGTCTCGATGCCATCGTCATCGATGCACCGGAGGGATCCGAGCCCCGCTACGTGGAGGCGGCCTCCGCGTCGGGACTCCCGGAGCGCCGCGTGCATGTGCGAGGCGCCCTCTCGGCCGAAGACCGTGCTGGTGTCCTCGAGGGTGCCTCTGCGTATGTGGCCGCCGACGCCACGGCAGGGTGGCCCTGGCGTGCCGTGGAGGCGATGACGCTGGGACTGCCGGTCGTCGCCGTCGACAGCGGTTCGCATCGTGATGTCATCTCTGACGGCGGGCGGATCGTCCCCGTCGATGCGATCGCGGAGGCGGTCGAGGATGCGGCAGGCGGATCCGCCGAACGCCTCAAGGTGCTCGCGTCCGATCGGTCGCGAGCCTTCTCCTGGGCGAGTTCAGCCGAACGCCTCTGGGGACTGCACGCGGACCTCTGAATCAGGCTCGCATCAGTTCGACGGCGTCCTTGCTCGGACCGTCGAAGTGCACCTTCCCGCCCTTGAGCAGGATGCCGCGCTCGCAGAGATTCGACACCATGTTGAGGTCGTGGCTCACGACGACGAGGGTCTTCCCCTGCGCGTGCAGCTCTCGGACGCGGGCGAGGCACTTCTTCTGGAAAGGCTCGTCGCCCACCGAGAGGATCTCGTCGATGAGGAGCACATCCATCTCGGTGTGGATCGCCACGGAGAAGGCCAGGCGCAGGAACATCCCGGAGGAGTAGTGCTTGACCTCGGTGTCGATGAACTTCTCGATCTCGCTGAAGGCGACGATCTCGTCGTAGCGAGCCTCGGTCTCCTTCTTGCTCATGCCGAGAATCGCGGCATTCAGGAAGATGTTCTCCCTGCCGGATAGATCGGGGTGGAAGCCGGCGCCGACCTCGATGAGTCCGGCCACTCGACCACGCGTGAGGGCGGTGCCCGTGTCGGGCTCGAGCACTCCGGAGATCAGCTTGAGCATGGTCGACTTGCCGGAGCCGTTGAATCCGAGGAGCGCGACCGACTCGCCCTCGCCGATCTCGAACGACACTCCGTCGAGGGCGTGGAAGTTCGTCGTGAGCGGCTTACGGCGGATGGCAGCGAGGGCTGTCTCCTTGATCGAATGCGTGTGACGAAGCTTGAAGGTCTTGTGCACGTCGTCGATCACGACGCGGGGCAGCGTCTGCGTCAGGGGCTCAGAGATCTTGGGCAAAACGGCCCTCCAGTCGGCGGAAGACGAGCTGGCCGATGACCAGCGCGGCGAGAGACGTCACGAGGGCGATCAGCCCGTACATCCAGAGGTCGGGGAGAGGGGAGGCGTTGTCGGGGCCGAGGGGGAACCAGATGCCGTAGTGGAACAGCTCGACGGCCGCCGTGATCGGGTTCAGTCGGTAGAGAACGAAGAGCCACTCCGGTGCGACGCGGGCCACCTGCGTCCACTCGTACATGACGGGCGACGCCCAGATCGCGACCATGACGATGATCTCGACGAAGCTCTGCGCGTCGCGGAACGTGACGTTGATCGCGCCGAAGAACAGCCCGAGACCACTCGCCAGCACGGCGATGATCACCAGCGAGAGCATGATCGCGGCCACCGACGCCAGGGAAGGCGCCCACCCGAAGAAGAGGGAGATCCCCACGACGACGATGATCTGCGGAACCGTGTTGACGGCGGCGATCATCATGCTCGCGATGGGGAACATCTCACGGGGCAGATAGATCTTCTTGATGAGCGCCGCATTGTCGACGAGGGAGCGCGTGCCGTTCGAGAAGGCCTCGTTGAAGAAGGTGACGACCGTGATCCCCGACAGCAGATAGATCGGGAAGAACTCGACTCGATCGTTCAGACCGAGGAAGACGCCGATGGCGACGAAGAAGACGACGAACTGGACGAGCGGCTTCACGTACGACCAGAGCCAGCCGAAGATGGAGCCCCGGTACCTGATCTGCACTTCCTTCCGCACGATGAGCGAGAGGAGATAGCGCTGTCGGAAGACTTCGAGAAGTCCTCGATTCGCGCCGGGGGTCGTCAACCTCTGCGCCTCGAGCGTGCGAGCCTGTTGCACCGCGGATCCACCTTCCGTATGCGCCGACCGTCTCGCGCGCACCGGAGACAATCATACGAGTGACTCTGGGCGCTACCTGGCAACCAGGAGGGACCGGATGCCCGCCGTGGTGGCACAGCCGAGACCCAGGGTGACGCCTGGTGTCGCTGATAGGCTCGCCGAGGTCTGTGCGTCCGTCGATCCGAAAGCAACAGGTACTCGTGACACTTCTCCAAGCTCTCGATCAACCCGCCCTCTTTCGCTTCTCGGACGAGCGGACGGGAACGGAATTCTCCTTGCGGGAGCGTCGTCTGCTGGTGGGGGCGCTGAACTTCCACGCCCTGATGGCGCCGGAGCGGGAACTCCGCGTGCATCTCTACGACGGCACGCGTGAGACGCCGCCGCGGCTCACGGATGACAGCACCTTCGACGGCATGTCGCGGTTCAACAGGCATCGTCTGACGACTTTCGATGTCGTCAGCACGGTCGCACCGGAGAACCGCACGATTCTCCCTTCCGAGGCCGTGTCCGCCGCACTCACGGCTTCGCACACACGGCACCTGCACGTCTCGGCCGACGTGGTGTTGGAGTCCGATCCCTATCAGATGCCGCGCCAGGACCTTATCGGCCGTGTCGCACGGCAGGTGAAGGCCCGGGCGCCCCTCTTCTACGACGACCTCCGCGATCTGTCGCTTCTCCGGTTCCGTCGCCAGCTGCACACGCCGGTGCAGCGCCGTCAGTACGCATCGGAGTTCCGTCCGGGCGAACTCCATGAGGACGACGTCATCGTCCCTGCCGCGCAGACGCCCGCCGGCGCGCAGAAGGCCGTGATCATCGGTCTGCACTGGTTCCAGCTCGGAGGGGCAGAGCTCTGGGCCTTCGAAACCGTCCGACTCGTGCGCGAGGCCGGCTTCCTGCCCATCGTCCTGACGAACCGTGACTCCCATCAGCCGTGGATCACGAGGCCGGAACTCGACGGCGCGCTGCTCATCCCGTTCTCCGAGCCCACGGTCGAATCGCAGACTCCCGGTATCGAGCCGCTGCTGCGAGCTCTGCTGCGCACGTTCGACGTGCGCGGCGTCGTGATCCACCACAACCAGTGGCTGTATGACCGCATCGCGTGGATCGCCGCCTCCCGGCCGGGCATCCCGATCATCGACAGCACTCACATCGTCGAGTACCGAGGGGGCGGATATCCGCTCAGCAGCGCGATCGCGGCCGAGTCCCTGACGAAGCACCATGTCATATCTCCCAGCCTCGCGCGCTGGATGACCGAGGTGCAGGGCATCCCCTCCGAGAAGGTCGTGATGGCTCCGCTGGGCGGACTCACGGTCAAGCCGAAGGATGCCGTCTTCCGGTCCAGGGCTGAGGGGGAGACCTTCACCATCGCTTTCGTCGGCCGGCTGGCAAGACAGAAGGCACCGGAGGTCTTCGTCGCGATGGCCGCTCGCCTCAAGCGCCAGGGCTATTCGGTGCGGTACATCCTTCACGGCGACGGCGAGCTCGCCGGGTGGGTGGACGACATCATCGCCGCAGCGGACATGACCGATGACATCGTCCGTCGCACCTCTCTGACGCCGGTCTCCGAGACGCTCGACGAAGCGCACGTCCTCGTGGTCTCGTCCCACAACGAGGGGCTCACGCTGACGACGCTGGAGGCGATCGCGCACGGTGTGCCCGTCGTCTCGACAGATGTCGGCGCTCAGCGCGACATCATCCCCGCTCCCGCTCTCGTGCCACGTTTCGCACACCGTGCGGCACGGCGACTCGCAGATGCCGTCGCGCCGCTCATCGGCGACGAGAAGGCCAGGGAGTCGCTCTGGCGCAAGGAGCGCAAGGCGGAGAAGAAGCTGCTGTCGCAGCCGTCCGCGAGTTCATGGTTCAAGGAAGAGGTGAGCTCGTGGTGAGCGTCGCAGCGGTGGTCGTCACATTCAATCGGCTGGAGAAGCTCAAGACGGTCCTCGCCTCCATCGCCGCGCAGACGCACCCGGTGGAGACGCTGTTCGTGATCGACAACGCCTCGACCGACGGTACCGCTGAGTACCTGGCGGGCCTCGAGCTCCCGGTGCCCGTCGAGGTCGTCACCATGGCGACCAACTCGGGAGGAGCCGGTGGATTCACCGAGGGTATGCGCCGGGGGTACGCTTCCGGTGCCGATCACGTCTGGATCATGGACGACGACTGCTACCCGAAGCCGGATGCGCTCGCCGCATTGATCGCAGGATTCGATGGTGCCGTGTCGGAGCTCGGCCCCGACGTGCCGTTCGCCTGCTCGGTCGTGGAGTTCACGGACGGCAGCATCTGCGAGATGAACAATCCCGTTCCGACGTGGGACTGGGGACGGCTCCTGGTCAAGGGCCAGCAGAACGTGATGGTCACCGCGTGCTCGTTCGTCTCCGTGCTGATCCCGCGGTGGGCGATCGCCGAATACGGCTTCCCTTACGCGGAGTACTTCATCTGGTTCGACGACCGTGAGTACACGTTGCGTCTGACCGCCCGCTGCCCCGGAGTGCAGGTGCTCGACAGCTCGGTGATCCATGACATGGGCGACAACCGCGGCGTGAACTTCGCGATGGTCGACCGGAAGAGCCTGTGGAAGTTCGCCTACGGCGTGCGCAACGAAGCGTCGTGGCAGCTGCACCACCGCGGACTCCTGCATTTCCTCGAGTTCGGCGCCCGGCTGTTCGTCAGCCTGCACCGCGGAAAGGTCTCCCTCGACCTTCGCGCTCGCCTCCTCGGCAAGTGGCTGCAGGGGATCACCTTCAACCCCAAGGTGCGGTATCCCGAGGCGGAAGACGCGTGAGCTGGCTGGGGGCGGCGCCTGTCATCCTCATCTCGGTAGCCCTTCTCTTCCTCCCCGGATACCTCGTCGCCAGGGCTCTCTCGCTGCGAGGGCTCTGGGCGTGGGGCGTCGCCGCTCCGGCGTCGGTGAGCGTCATCGTGCTCGCGTCGCTGGGGTCAGGCCTGCTCGGTATCCCGTGGTCGGTGCTCCCGGTGCTCGTCACCGCACTCGGCCTGGCGATCGTCGCGTACCTCGTCGCCCGATTCACCCGCGCCCGTGGGTCGGTGGGCAAGGTCTCGCGCCGCACGGCCATGATCGCGGCGTCGTTCGTGGTCGCGGCGATCCTGTTCGGACTTCAGATCGCGCTCGTGGTGGGCGCACCGGAGAACATCTCCCAGACGTTCGACAACGTCTTCCACCTGAATGCCGTCCGGTACATCCTCGACACTGAGAACGCCTCTCCGATGAGCGTGGGCGGCATGACGAGTGCACCAGGAGCGTCGGCGTTCTATCCGGCAGCCTGGCACTCGATCGTCGCGCTCGTCGTCCAGCTCACCGGCACGACCATCATGGTCGCCACGAACGCGGTGACGATCGCGACCGCCGCCGTGGTGTGGCCCGCCACGGTCGCGCTCCTCACGGTGGTGCTCTTCGGGAGGCGACTGACGATCGTCGTCGGCGCAGTCCTGCTGAGCGGGCTCCTCCCGGCGTTCCCGCTGCTGATGCTCGATTACGGTGTGCTCTATCCCTACCTGCTCGGCGTGAGTCTCGTGCCGGCGGCGCTCGCTGCCGTCATCCAGCTCGTGCGGCTCCACGGCGATGATGATCGGATTCCGGACGCCGTACTCGTCCTGCTCGTGCTCGGACTGATCCCCGGTATCGCCGTCGCGCACCCTGGGGCGCTCGTCGCGCTGATCATCCTCTCCATGATCGCGGTCTCCCTCGCCTTCATCGGATTCCTCCGCACCCGTCCGGAGCGTCGCCGGGTGATCATCACCTCGATCGGGTTCGGCGTGCTCGCTCTCGTGAGCTTCATCGCGTGGCGTGTGCTGCGTCCGCCGCTCGAAGCGCGCGGCTGGCCGACAGAGCAGACCATCAGCCAGGCGCTCGGTCAGGCACTCACCCTCTCCCCGCGCTACCAGCTGATCCCTCTGCTGATGGCGGTGCTGTTCGTCGTCGGCGTGGTCGTCGTCGCGAAGCGTCGGCAACGCGCGGACGTCGTCGCCCTCGCCCTCATGCTCGCCGTCACCGTGCTCTTCGTGGTCGCCAGCGCGATGCCGTTCCAGCCGTTGCGCGACCTCATGACGGCGGCCTGGTACAACAACGCTCCGCGCCTGGCGGCGCTTCTGCCCATCATGGCGGTACCGCTCGCGGCGGTCGGGGCTGCATGGGTGCTGGCCTGGGTGCGTCTGAAAGTGGGAGCCCCGTCTGTGCGGCGGTCCGTCGTCGTCGGGATGTCCGTGGGGGCCGTGGTGCTCCTCGCCGGCCAGGCGCTGGCGATGGCGCAGGCGATGACCGCCGCTGCCGTGGCATACCGATACACCGAGACATCGCCTCTCATCTCGACGGATGAGCGCGCTCTGCTGGAGCGGCTTCCCGATGAGGTGCCCGACGACGCGCTCATCATCGGCTCCCCGTGGACAGGGACCGGGATGGCTTACGCCTATGCCGACCGCGAGGTCGTCATGCCGCACATCCTGATGGGGATGAGCCCCGACGAGCAGGAGATCATGGACGAGCTCTCCCGGCGCGGATCGGAAGCGCAGGTCTGCGACGCGGTCGAGCGGTCAGGGGTCGACTATGTGCTCGACTTCGGCTCGCAGGAGATCCACGGCGACGAGCATCGTTATCGTGGTCTCGAGCGACTCGGGCGATCCGATCTGGTCACCGAGATCGACGCCGAAGGTGACGCCGTCCTCTACCAGATCACCGGCTGCGACTGACGTCCCCCTGCGGCTGAGCGTCCAGAAGCGCGGCGTAGACACCTCTGAGCCTGTCGCGGAACGCGTCGAGACCGTACACGGACACGGCCCAGGCCCTGGCCGCGATCGCCGTGTCCTCGCCGGCTCCCCGCAGCGCACTGATCACGGCGTCTGCGAAGGCGTCGGGATCGTCGACGACCGCGTGGAGGAGGTCTGCCCCCTCGATTCCCTCCGCACCGACGGAAGTCGTCACAGCCGGGATGCCCCACATCATCGCGTCGATCGTCTTGAACTTCACTCCGGCGCCGTTGAGCAGCGGCACGACGCAGACATCGGCATCGGAATACACGTCGTCGAAGGAATCGACGGCTCCGGTCACCTCGACTCCATCGGAGCGGGACGCTGCCGCGCGAAGTGCCGCGCTCGGATTCGCCCCGACGATCCGGAAGCGGGCATCGGGTAGCGTCTCGGATACACGCGGCCAGACGGCGGACAGGAACCAGCGCGCAGCTTCGTCGTTGTCCGGCCTGTTCATCGCGCCGGTGAAGACGACCGTCGTGTTCCGGCGACCCCGCTGACGAGCGGGAGGCACGGGGAAACCGGGATGGACCACCACCGGCGCGGACGAGGGCGAGAGCTCGCGGACCAGGGCGGCGTCCTTCTCGCTGAACGTGATCACGGCATCCACGTCGTCGAACGAGCGACGCTCACGGCGCCTGCTCGCCCGAGCGGCGGCCGAGAACGCCATCTTCTTCAGCGGGTTCGTCGCCTGCTCGGCTGCGCGGTCCCAGCGCTGCGTGATGACATCGTGAGCGATGATGACGGTCTTCGCTCCGGGAGCCAGACGGCGCACGGTGCGGGTGAGGCTCGACATCTCCGACCACTGGTACTCGACGATGTCTGCTGCGGACAGGACCACACGCGAAGGCGCGTCGTTCGCCAGCGCACGGCGGAACCACGGGTGCGCGCTACTTCCCGTGACGACGGACTGAAGATCGGCGAGGGGCTTGCCGGCGTCCGTCGACAGGAGGCTCCTGCTCTGCAGCAGCCGGTAGTCCAGGTCGGGCTCGGTCGCGGACGCATCGCGGTTCAGGCGTGTCGATGGGGCGACGACGTGGATCGTGAACATGTCGCGGAGCGCTCGATAGTGCTGCAGTGCGTATTGGCCTCCCGCATGACGGATACCCTCGAAGGGCAGGTACTTCGAGACGCTGACCAGGGATGGGCGAGCGGGCGGATCGGACGGTCTGGACATGTTAGCTAGCCTAGGCGTCGTTGCCTTCAGGCGACTGAAGGAGGAATCACGCCAATGAGCGACTATGCCGCGCTGGTCATCGGATATCGACGCCCAGACCTGGTCAGGGACGTGCTCGCGCGCTTGGACTCTCAGGAGGCGCCGTGCGCTCAGGTCATCATCGTGGACAACGGCGGCGATCTGCCTGATGACGTGCTGACGGATGTGAACGGGAGACCACCTGTGATGATCCGACGGGGTGACAACCCCGGGTACGGGGCAGCCGTCAACCTGGCTCTCGACGTGTGTGAGCAGCGAGGGATCGAGAATCTGCTCGTGCTGACGCATGATGCCTGGTTCGAGGAGGACCTCAGCGCGCGCCTGCTCGATGCCTTCGATCGTCTTCCGGACGTGGGCGCGGTCGCGCCGACCCTGTACTGGGTGTCCAGGCCCGATGTCGTGTTCTCCGCGGGTGGAGTCCTCACCAAGGGCGGGCGTGCCTATCACCATGTGACCGCCCCCGCCTCCGGATCCCGCGATGTCGACTGGGTCGACGGTGCGGTCGTGATGTACCGCACCCGTGCGCTCCGCGAGATCGGCGGCATGGAGGAGATGTACTTCCTGTACTTCGAGGATGTCGATACGGGGTGGGCGCTCAGAAGGCACGGCTGGCGGACCGTGGTGCTCGATGTGCGCGCCGCGCAGGAGCCCGGAGCCCATCCGCTGCGACTCGGGGTCCGGAACATGGCGCTGTTCGCGCGCAAGGCCGGGCTCGGCAGGGTGCGCAGCTCGCTCGCGCTCGGTCGTCGGGCGGCGGAGGAGCTCATCGTCGGATGGCGCAGGACAGGACGGGTGCCGGTGGGGGATGCCTTGGCCGGTTGGCGAGATGCCAGGGCCGGCCGCACCGGGAAGATCGATGACTGAGCCCGGCCGTGTGACGATCGACGTCATGCTGCCCTACTACAGTCACCCGGATTCGGCGTGGGAGGCGATCCGGTCGGTCCTCGAGCAGACGAGCGACTCCTGGCGGCTCGTCTGTGTCGACGACGCGTACCCCGGTGATCCGATCCGAGAGCGTCTCGAAGCGCTCGGCGACCCGCGAGTGGTGTACGTCAGGAACGAGCAGAACCTCGGGTTGGCGAAGAACTTCAACCGCTGTCTCGATCTGGTCGAAGCGCCCTACTTCGTGATGATGGGGGATGACGACCGGATGCATCCGGACTACATCGGCGTGATGTCACGGCTCATCGCCGACAATCCCGGGGTGGACGTGTTCCAGCCGGGAGTGAGCGTCATCGATGAGTCGGGCCGACACGTTCTGCCCCTTGCGGATCGCGTGAAGCGCTGGGTACGGCCGCGGGTGGGGGAGGGCGGCCGGATCCTCGACGCTCGGCACATGGCGGAGAGCCTGATCCGAGCGGACTGGGCGTACTTCCCGTCGATCGTCTGGAAGAGCGAGGTGGCGCGCGCCCACGGTTTCGATGATCACTGGGCGGTCGCGCTCGATCTCGGGCTTCTCCTGGACATCGCACTGGACGGCGGGTCGATGCTGGTGACCGACGACGTGGTCTTCGACTATCGCAGGCACATGAGCTCCGTGTCGTCGGTCACGGCCGCGTCGGGCAGCCGCTTCGAGCAGGAAGCCGCGTTCTTCGACGAGTACGCCGCGCGGATGAAGGCCAACGGCTGGGCGCGGGCGGCCAGGATCGGTCGGCGACGGTGCATCTCCCGACTCAACGCCGCGAGCGAGATGGTCGCTGCGCTCGCAGGTGGAGACCTCGCTCGGGCTCGACGCCTGTTCCTGGCCGCGGTCAGGCCCAGCGGCGCAGTGAGGCGCTGACGGTCAGCTTCGCGGACCGCCGTCGAGCTCCTCCAGTCGAGCTTCGAGCGCGCTCAACCGATGCTGGACCTCGATGATGTGCGTCTCGGCGAGACCCGCCTCCTCGGCGAGGACTCTGATCTCCTCCTCCGATGTCGACAGCTCCCACGAGAGATGGAGGGCGACACCGAGCAGGAGCAGGATGGCGAGCAGGAAGAAGAGGTTCGCAGGCAGCTCGACTCCGAGCACCCCCGTGAGCCAGAAGAGCAACTGCGGGAACACCGATGCGACGAGGGCGGCGACGCCGATCAGGAGCCACAGCACCGCGTACTTCTCGCGGAGGCGCCGTGTCAACAGCATCCAGAGGATGAACGACAGCAGAGCGATGGACAGCACGAGTGCGCCGAGAACAACCATGGGGTGCCTTCCTACGCTGACACGACGGGGGACGGGGCGGAGGAGCGTCGGATCGGACGTCGGACGATGGCCAAGGTCAGGGCGAAGACCGATCGCAGCAGGTAGACGGATGCCGAGAGCGGCCCCTGGCTGGGCTTTCCGTGCAGGCGCGGACGCATCGCGACCGGAACCTGGGTGACCGTCAGCCCTGCGTGCACTGCTGCGACGAGGGAGTCGAGCGTGTCGCCGAGGTACTCCGCGGGGTAGTAGGTGATGTACTGGGCGATCGCCCGGCGGTTGGCTGCGCGGAAGCCGCTCGTCACGTCGGTCAGCGTGGCGCCGGAGACGCGGGACACCGTCCGTGCGAGCACGCGCATCGCCCACCGGCGAGGACCCCGGGCGAC
Source organism: Microbacterium sp. WHRI 7836 (assembly GCF_040223885.2). Taxonomy (NCBI): domain Bacteria; kingdom Bacillati; phylum Actinomycetota; class Actinomycetes; order Micrococcales; family Microbacteriaceae; genus Microbacterium; species Microbacterium sp. WHRI 7836. The sequence continues at coordinate 2,346,565 of NZ_CP168171.1, read as the reverse complement.
GTAGTCGCCGACCTCGGCGAATCGCGCGCCGATGGAGATGTCGGCGTGCTCGAGCCCTGCGAGCACGCGATCGATGTCCTGCGGGTTGTGCTGGCCGTCGGCATCGACCTGGATGACGCGGCTGTAGCCGTGACGCGCGGCGTACAGGAACCCCGCACGCATCGCGCCGCCGACGCCCAGGTTGAACGGTAGCCGCACCACGCGTGCACCCGCGGCATCGGCGACCGCGCCCGTCGCGTCGGTGGACCCGTCATCGATGACCAGCACGTCGTACGTGGGGCATGCAGCGGTGATCTCGCGGACCGTCGTCGGGATGTTCTGCGCTTCGTTCCAGGCGGGGACGATGATCAGCGTGGTTTCTGGCATGATGTCTGAGCCTACCAAGCCGACCCTGACGGCGACCCTAGGCGGTCGGAGCGCCGACAGGCATCACCGGCGCGAGTCTGGCCGGGATGGTCGCGATCGTCGGCGCCTTTCCGCCGCCGATCCTCAGCAGGGCCTCGTAGGTCGTGATGTGCGAGAGCTGCGAGCCGTTCCACCGGAAGACCCTGCCGTCGCCGGCGAACTGCACGACGGTTCCCGAGGGGATCATCGGCTTGGTGACGCCGAGCACGCCCACGGTGGCGTCCTTCCACCCGACCAGGCGGATGGTGCCTCCCGAGAGGGTGACCAGGTCCGAGTACGACGAGACGTACTGCAGCTGGCCGTCGAGCAGACGGTACACCTCGCCCCGTTCGTCGGTGCGGATGAAGAACGGCTGGGCGGTCGGCGTGTTGTTCGGGGTGAACGCGGCGCAGTCCGCGGCCGTGAGGGCCGTGGTGGTGAATCGTGTCGCCGGGATGTTGCCGGAGATCCGCTGCAGGCCGGCGCTCGAGATGACATACGGCGCCGCGTCGCACGTGACGAACGGAGACAGCGTCGTGGCCGCGGGGGCGTAACCGGTGAGCGCCCCGGACGGGAGCACGGTGACCGCGGTCGACGTGCCGAACGCCGCGCCGAGTTCGAGGCTGGGGGTGTGGATGAGCGTCGTGCCCGCTGTCGCGAGGTACACGGCCGGCTTGTCGACCTCGCGCACCATCGACCGCGGCATGAGGACAACGCGCCCCTGCGGGAACTTCGCCGCCGCGCTCGGATCCATCGAGGCCACGTAGCCGAGCTTGCCCCCGGAGAGGTATCGCCAGGTCTCGACGCTGGGGACATATCTCTTCTGTCCGTTGTCGAGCGAGTAGATCTGGGTGTCGACGCCGACGTGGAAGAGGCTCCCGACATCCTCGCCGCGGGGGAACGCGTCGATGATCGCGGGCGCGAGATTCACGTAGGAATTGAAGGCGTAGCCGAAATCGAGGATCTGCTTCTCGCTGCCGAACCGGTGGCGGGTGCCGTCGGGATCGATCAGATAGAGGATCCCCTCACGGGCGTCGTGCACGTAGCGGGAGATCTGCGAACCCAGGGGGATGGTCTTGAGGTAGGAGGCCGGTACCTGGCTCACGGCACCGAGCTTCGCGGAGAACGCTCGCAGGTCCTCAGCCGTCTTGATGTGGAAGCGGTATCCGCCGGACAGCAGATACACCTCGGGGCCGTCGCCGCGCACGATCACGGAGGTGACGCGCTGCGTGCTGCCGAACCAGTCGGTGAAGTACTGGTAGAAGTTCCGGTTGCCGTAGGCAGAGCATCCGTCTCCCTCTCCGTAGCCGGCGTTGAGCGCGGCGCGGTTCGGCTGGTACGGCGTGTAGTAGTACAGCGCTGCCGTCGCGGTGTTCTCGATGTACACCGGTGCGGAACCGCAGTTCCGCTTGGGCTCCGGGTGGTACAGGATGTTCCACGTGCGGCCGGGAGCGTAGTAGGTGAACCAGCGGCCCTCGGCATAGATCTTCATCTGCCTGGCCGCGCCGTAGACCTGGTAGAAGAACCCGGAGTACGCGGGGTCACATCCTGCGGTGTCGGGGCAGCCCTGACCCATCGCGATGTTGAAGCGGCCCGCCGGTGGGTAGCTGTCGGTGACCAGCCCCTGCTCCTTCTGCAGCATCACGATGAGCACCTGCGGGTTGATGCCGCACGACTTGGAGACCTTGTCGATGATGGTCGCCGCCGATTCGTTGCCGGCACCGGCGTAGCCGTTGCAGTAGGCGTCGGCGGGACGGGTCGGGGTGTTCTGCCGGTAGTCCTTGAGGCAGACGTAGCCCGCGCGGCAGCTGGAGACCTTGCTCCGCAGGAATGAGTCGATCTGCCCGGCATTCATCGTCACGGCGTTGAAGAACACCGCGTCGGCGATGATGTTCCCCGGGCGGAACAGGGACAGGTCCGCGGTCTTGACGATGTCGGTCGCTTCGGGTGCGGATGCCGCGGCGCCGGCGGCGGGATCACCCCCTCCGGCAGCGGTCGCAGGGCTCGCGAGAAGCAGGGAGGCAGCAAAGACGACTGCGGCTGTACTCGCGATGAGGGCGCGCAGGCGTGGGGAAACTGAGCTGGTCACTTGCCTAGTGTGACGGAAAGATACAGATGATGCCACTGTGATTGAAGTGGCGCAAGCGAATCCTCCCACCGCGCTCCCCGCCGGGATGTGGCACGATATGGGGGTGAAAGGCATTATTCTCGCTGGCGGCTCCGGAACTCGACTGCACCCGATCACGATCGGAATCTCGAAGCAGCTGATCCCGGTGTACGACAAGCCGATGGTCTACTACCCGCTGTCCACTCTGATGCTCGCGGGTATCAAGGACATCCTGATCATCACGACACCGCACGATGCGGAGCAGTTCGAGCGTCTCCTCGGGGACGGCTCGCAGTTCGGCGTCAACCTGACATTCGCGCAGCAGCCCTCTCCGGACGGGCTGGCCCAGGCTTTCGTGATCGGTGCCGACTTCATCGGCGATGACAAGGTCGCGCTGGTCCTCGGAGACAATCTCCTCTACGGTCCTGGTCTCGGCACGCAGCTCAAGCGGTACACCGATGTCGAGGGCGGCGCGGTGTTCGCGTACTGGGTGGCGGAGCCGAACGCCTACGGCGTCGTGGAGTTCGACGCCGACGGTCGTGCGGTCTCCCTGGAGGAGAAGCCGGCGCAGCCGAAGAGCAACTACGCCGTACCCGGCCTCTATTTCTACGACAACGACGTCGTCGAGATCGCCCGCTCGCTCGAACCCAGCCCACGCGGGGAGTACGAGATCACCGACGTCAACCGTGCCTACCTCGAGCGCGGCGCGCTCCAGGTCGAGGTCCTGCCCCGCGGCACCGCATGGTTGGACACCGGCACGTTCGACCAGATGTCCGACGCCGGCGACTACGTGCGCACCATGGAGCGTCGCACCGGGCTCCGCATCGGTGTGCCGGAGGAGGTCGCATGGCGTCAGGGCTTCCTCGACGATGACGAACTCCGCGAGCGCGCAGAGAAGCTCGTCAAGTCCGGTTACGGCACTTACCTCCTCGAGACCCTGGAAAGAGGTCGTTGATGTCGAACATCCTCGTCACCGGCGGCGCCGGTTTCATCGGCTCCAACTTCGTGCACTACGCCGTCGAGAACACCGACCACACGGTCACGGTGCTCGACGCCCTCACCTACGCGGGCAACCGGGCCTCGCTCGAGGGTCTGCCCGATGACCGTGTCCGTTTCGTGCACGGCGACATCACCGACGCCGAGCTGGTGGACACGCTCACCGCCCAAGCCGATGCCGTGGTGCACTACGCCGCAGAGTCCCACAACGACAACTCGCTGCACAGCCCTCGTCCCTTCCTGGACACCAACATCATCGGCACGTACACGCTCCTCGAAGCCGCGCGCCGGCACGAGAAGCGCTTCCACCACATCTCGACCGACGAGGTGTACGGAGACCTCGAGCTCGACGATCCGGAGCGCTTCACGGAGCAGACGCCGTACAACCCGTCGTCGCCGTATTCATCGACGAAGGCCGGCAGCGACCTGCTGGTCCGGGCGTGGGTCCGCTCCTTCGGCGTCCAGGCGACGATCTCGAACTGCTCGAACAACTACGGCCCGTACCAGCACGTCGAGAAGTTCATCCCGCGACAGATCACGAACGTGATCCGCGGCATCCGTCCGAAGCTCTACGGCGCCGGCGAGAACGTGCGCGACTGGATCCACGCGAACGACCATTCGTCTGCGGTGCTCACCATCCTCGAGAAGGGGCGGATCGGCGAGACGTACCTCATCGGGGCCGACGGCGAGCGCAACAACAAGGAGGTCGTCGAGCTGATCCTCGAGGAGATGGGTCAGCCGCGCGACGCCTACGACCACGTCACCGACCGTGCCGGCCACGACCTGCGGTACGCGATCGACTCGACGAAGCTCCGCACAGAGCTGGGCTGGTCTCCGGAGTACGCCGACTTCGAATCCGGTCTCGCGGCGACCATCCAGTGGTACCGCGACAACGAGGCATGGTGGGCGCCGTCGAAGGACTCCACCGAGGCCTTCTACGCGACGAAGGGACAGTAGGCGTCGTGAGCGACATCGAGTTCGGCAAGAAGCTCGGCCGGGCGGAGACCGGGATCCCCGGGCTGGTGATCTTCGACCTGCCAGTGCACGGTGATTCGCGCGGGTGGTTCAAGGAGAACTGGCAGCGCGAGAAGATGACAGCGCTCGGCCTGCCCGATTTCGGGCCGGTGCAGAACAACGTGTCCTTCAACGACGCCGTCGGCACCACGCGGGGCATCCACGCCGAGCCGTGGGACAAGTGGGTCTCGGTCGCCACGGGGCGGATCTTCGGCGCGTGGGTCGACCTGCGCGAGGGGCCGACTTTCGGTGCGGTCTTCACGGCCGAGCTCGACCCGTCCAGGGCGATCTTCGTTCCGCGCGGCGTCGGGAACTCGTACCAGACGCTCGAGCCCGACACGGCGTACACCTACCTGGTGAACGATCACTGGTCGCCCGACGCGTCATACTCCTTCCTCAATCTCGCCGACGAGACCGCCGCCATCGCGTGGCCGATCTCGCTCTCGGAGGCGGAGGTCTCGGAGAAGGACCTCGCACACCCCCGCCTCGCAGACGTGTCGCCCATCGCTCCGCGTCGCACGCTCGTGATCGGCGCATCCGGTCAGCTCGGCTCGGCGCTGCGCGAGGAGTTCGACGGTGTGGAGAACATCGAGTGGACGACGCGCGCCGAGATCGACCTCGGCGCGGCCGACCTGGGATCAGCGCGCCGGTGGCGCGACTACGACACCATCATCAACGCCGCCGCGTACACCGCGGTCGACCGTGCCGAGACCACGGAAGGACGCCGGGACGCGTGGGCGGTCAACGCCGTGGGACCCGCGGCGTTGGCTCGCATCGCCGCGGAGTACGGCATCACGCTCGTGCATGTCTCCAGCGACTACGTCTTCGACGGGTCGGGGGAGCGCCCGTACCGTGAAGACGATGCAGTCTGCCCGCTCGGCGTCTACGGACAGTCGAAGGCGGCGGGTGACATCGCCGTGGCCACGGCTCCGCTGCACTACATCATCCGGACATCCTGGGTGATCGGTGCAGGCAACAACTTCGTGAGGACGATGGCCTCGCTCGCCGAGAAGGGCATCGATCCGACCGTCGTCGACGACCAGCTCGGTCGGCTGACCTTCGCCTCGCAGATCGCCGAGCTGATCCGCCACCTGCTCGCCGTGCGCCCGGCGCCCGGCGTGTACAACCTGACGTCGGCAGGCGACGCGGTGACGTGGGCGGACGTCGCGCGGCGTGTGTACCAGTTGACGGGCCACGACCCGTCCCGCGTCACGGGTGTCTCCACGGAGCAGTACTTCGCTTCGGCATCCGGTCCGATCGCTCCTCGGCCGCGCAACAGCGAACTCGATCTGACCCGTGTGCGTGCGGCCGGCTTCGACCCTCGCACGGGCGACGATCTGCTGCGGGAGTATCTCGGTTCGTGAGCGCTCCGCTGCCCACGGCGGCACCGCTGTCGGCCGCACCTCGTGAGCGTGTATTCCGCACCGACATCCAGGCTCTGCGTGCGGTCGCCATCGGGCTCGTCGTCCTGAACCACCTCTGGCCGACGCGCATCACCGGCGGCTATGTCGGCGTCGATGTCTTCTTCGTTATCTCGGGGTTCCTCATCACCGGGCACCTCGTGGGGGAGATGACACGGACCGGCGGGGTGCGGCTCGGCGCCTTCTACGCTCGCCGCATCCGCCGCCTGCTCCCGGCAGCGTTCGTCGTGCTCGCCGTCTCCCTCGTTCTGTTGATCGCGTTCCTTCCCTATCCGCGGTGGGCGCGCAACGCCTGGGAGATCGCCGCGAGCGCCGGCTACGTCGAGAACTGGTATCTCGCGGCGATGTCGGTGAACTACTCGGCACTCAACGACGCGGCGAGCATGGTGCAGCATTATTGGTCGCTCTCGGTCGAAGAGCAGTTCTACATCGTGTGGCCCCTGCTGCTGCTCGCGGCCCTGGCCGCCTCAACACGCCTCGGCCGCAGTTCTTCTCTGTCCGGGGATGGCGATCGGAGCGCTTCGAGAGCGCTGCTGCTCGTCGTCGCGACGGTCGGCGTGCTGTCGCTGGGCGCGAGCATCGTGTACACGATCCTCGCCCCGTCCCAGGCATACTTCGCGACCTTCACCCGGGGCTGGGAGTTCGCGGTCGGCGGCGCCGTCGCGCTGCTCGGTGCACGACTGCGACTCCCGCGTATCGTCGCCCAGATCGTGAGCATCCTCGGCTTCGTGCTGATCGCCTTCTCGGCGTTCGCGTACGACCACACGACGTCCTTCCCCGGGTACGCGGCCCTGGTTCCCGTGCTGGGCACCGCTGCCGTCATCGTCGCGGGCACGTCGTACGCGCGACTCTGGCACGCACGGCTGACGGCGTCGGCACCCGTCCAGTGGGTGGGAGGGATCTCGTACTCGCTCTACCTCTGGCACTGGCCGCTGATCGTCGCTGCTCCGTTCGTGATCGGCGCGGAAGCCAGCACGCTCTCCAAGCTGGGCGTCCTCGCGATCTCCATCGTCCTCGCCGCCCTCACGAAGACCTTCGTCGAGGACAGGGGGCAGAAGTGGCGCTACTGGCGCACGTCGACCCGCAGAGCACTCGGTCTCATGCTCGTCGGCATGGTCGTGATCGGCGGCCTCGTCGCCGGCGTGCTCGCCTGGTACCAGACACGCGTGGATGCCGACCGGCCTCCCGCCGAGGTCGTCGCATCGTCGTGCGAGGGACCGCTGGCGATGGCCCCTGGGGCGGACTGCGCCGACGCGTTCGGTCCGGCGGAGTACTCGGTGATGACCTCGAAGAACGAGTACTTCTTCACGCCGCCGGAATGTGGGACGTTCCTGCCGATCCTCACATACGGAGAGAAGCAGACGACGTTGGAGTGCGACTTCTCGGAAGGCGCTTCCGACCCGAAGCGGGTCTGGCTGGTCGGCGACTCGCACGCACAGCAGTGGCAGGGAGCCATCTTCGACATCGCCAGGGAGAACAACTGGATCGTCACGACGAGCTATCTCGGCGGGTGTCCGGTGGCCGATGTCGACTTCCTCGGGTTCCGCGGTCCGTGGGGGCAGGCGGAGGCCGATCGATGCAACACCTGGTCGGACGACCTCGCCGCGACGATCCGCACGGCGAAGCCCGATCTGGTGGTCACCGCGATGGCGGCACGACAGGATCTGGTGGACGACGGCAGCGGAACGCCCGCGTTCGAGCAGATGAGTGCGGGCCTGATCGACTATTGGACGGCGTGGGCCGACGAGGGGATCGATGTCCTGGCGATCGCGGACCCGCCGTACAACGGGGAGGTGCGCGGCGCGGACTGCGTGCTGCTGAACTCCACGGACCCCGAGGTCTGCGCGCGTCCCCGGGCGGAGGCGCAGCCGGCAGACCCCGTCCTGATGGCCGGCGCCGCCGAGCGCTCGGACTCGATCACGGTGCTGGATCTGACGGATCGCTTCTGCGATGCGGAGCGATGCTATGCCGTGATCGGCGGTGTCCCCGTCTACTACGACGCCGATCACCTGAACCTGGAATACGTGCGGATGCTCGCTCCCGAGATCTCGGCGACGATCGGGAAGATCCTGTCCGATGAGTGAGGACCCGGATTCGACGGGACGATCCGGCCCCCGCTGAGCGAGCCGTCCAGCCGACCTCGGTAGGATCGTCTGGCCCGTTGCCGGTGGATGTCCGCTGCTCCGGTTCGCCCGCCACCCCTACAGGAGCACTTGATGCCGCATCGCATAGTCGCCGTGATCCCGGTGTTCCGCGCACCCGAGAGTCTGCCGAGCACGATCGAGTCGATCCTGCGGCAGGTCGATTCCGTCGTGGTCGTCGACGACGGCTCCCGATCCGTCGACACCATCACGTTCCCGGAGCGGACCGAGGTCATCTCCGCCGGGGAGAACCGCGGTATCGCGACCGCTTTGAACACGGCGATCAGCCGGGCGCGCGAGCTCGGGGCGACGCACATCCTCACGCTCGATCAAGACTCTGCTCTGGCCGACGGGCATGTGGAACGTCTGTTGAGCCGCATCGACGCAGCAGAGGCGCAGGGCGTGAACGTCGCGGCCGCCGTGCCTGGCGTCGTCGGAGGAGCGCCGGTGCTGAACGATCCGACCGGTGGTCCGTTCGACCCGATCCAGTCCGGGCAACTGCTCCCGGTAGGTGCGTTCGAGGCGATCGGCGAGTTCCGCACGGATCTGTTCATCGACGCGGTCGACTCCGAGTTCACCGTGCGCGCACGCGAGGCCGGTTACCAGTTCCTCGTCGATGAGGGACTCGCGATGGAGCACGCTCTGGGGGAGGCGGTGCCGCTCTCGGTGTTCGGACGCCCGCTGGTCATCTTGGGAAAGCAGCGGCACGTGCTGTACCACGCTCCGTGGCGGACCTATTACATGGTCCGCAACAGCGTGTGGCTGTCGCGACAGTACGGCGCGGACCACCGGGGGTGGATGAGGCGTCGCAATCGCAAGATGGCGGAGATGGTGCTGTGGGGGAGCGTCCTCGCCCCCGACCGGGTCGCGCAGCTGCGCGCCGTCCGTGCCGGCTGGCGTGATGGCAGGCGCGGCACGCTCGGTCGCATCCGGCCCGATGTGCTCGGTCGGCTCGGTCGGCGAGCGTGAGCCGGCTGGGAGCGCTGCTTCGACACGACTTGCTGCGCCGGAGCGCGCTGTTCTCGGTCTCCATCGTCGCGTCCACGGTGGTGGGCATCGTCTCGATCCCGCTGCTGATCAGTACGATCGGCACCGACGAGTGGGCGCGTCTGTTCGTGCTCCAGATCATCGGCCAGTTCGCATCGATCTTCGTCGCGTTCGGGTGGGGGGCGACGGGCCCGAGCACCGTTTCCGCGCTCCCCGCGAGCAGCCGACGGCAGTTCCTCGCCGATTCGGTCGTCGCCCGAGTGCTCTTGTTCCTCATCGTCGGTCCGCTCGCCGTGATCCTGGGCATCGTGCTCGGCGCGGATCCGCTCGCGGCCGTGCTCGCCACGATCGCCTATGCCATCCCCGGAATCGGGGCCGCATGGTACTTCATCGGGACCAACAGGCCCGTGGCGATGCTCGTGTTCGACGCGCTGCCTGCCGTCCTGGGACAGGTCGCCGCGCTGGTCGCCGTGGTTATCGCGCCGACGTTGACCTCCTACCTCTACTGCGTCGCGTTCGCGACCGTCGCCGGCGTCGTCGGCGGTCTTCTCTTCGCACTGCGTAAGCGCGACGGAGTGCGCCTCCATCGCACGAGGGTGAAGGAGCTCGGATCGACGATGCGCGCACAGATCCCTGGGCTCGCGACGGTGCTCTTCGGCAACCTCTCGACCATGCTCCCGGTGCTCCTCGTCGACGTCTACATGAAACCCGTCCTGCCGATCTTCGCCGCCGTCGACAAGCTGTACCGGTACGGCGTGCTCGTACTCGCCCCCATCCTCCAGGCCGTGCAGGGGTGGGTGCCGGAAGCAGGACCGGAGCAGACCCGTCTGCGCGCAAGGGGCTCGCTGTGGGTGGGTCTGGCCGTGGGGCTGTTCGGCGGCGCCTGCTTCGCGTTCCTGGCAACCCCGATCTCCATCCCCTTGACCGTGGGGAAGGCCGTCATCCCGTTCGAGATCGCGCTCATCGCGGGGATCGGCTTCGCGGGGGAGTGCGTCGCGCAGATCGTGGGTCTCGCCGGGCTCGTCGCCCTCCACCGGGAGAGAGAGCTCGCGAAGTCATCGGTCGTCGCCGCCGTCATCAGCCTCCCGCTCATGATTCCTGCCGTGCTGCTGTGGGGTCTCATCGGGATCGTCGGTGTGATCGCGGCATCCGCCGTGCTCGTCGCGACCTATCGCACGACCGTGCTGCTGCGCGCGAGCAGCGCCCGCCACCTCGCCTCGGAGACACCGCCGACCGATCATTGAGGACGTCGCGACCACTCCCCGTCGTCGCGACGTTAGGCTGGGTGCGGCTACGGTCTCCCCGAACAGACCGCGGCGCCCGTTCGCCGGCATGGCCGCTCCGCTATGAAACAGACGTTGCTCGCGCCGTACCCGGGTGCTCCTCACGCCTCTGGGGGAGTGTCCTCGCACCGCGCCGACATCGACGGCCTCCGCGCCCTGGCGATCCTGCTCGTCGTCGTCTATCACGTGTGGCTCGGACGGGTCTCCGGCGGCGTCGACGTCTTCCTCATGGTCTCCGCGTTCTTCCTCACCGGGTCGTTCGCTCGGAGGATGCAAGAGGGGCGACCGCTGCAGCTCGGGTCGTTCTGGATCCGACGGTTCCTGCGCTTGGTCCCCGCCGCCGCTGTCACGATCGCGGGCGTGCTCGCCGTGGCCTTCCTCGCGTTCCCGCGGACCGAGTGGCCACGGGTATGGAGCGAGGCGTGGTCGAGCCTGTTCTACGTCGAGAACTGGACCCTCGCCTTCTCCGAGGTCGATTACTACGCGCGTGCGTCGCAGACCCCGAGCGTGTTCCAGCACTTCTGGTCGCTGTCGGTGCAGGGGCAGGTCTTTCTCCTGTGGCCGTTGCTCCTCGCCGGAGTATGGCTGACGCTCAGAACGCGTCGCCACCTGATCGTTCCCGCGCTGTTCGCCGTGTTCGGCATCATCTTCGTCGTGTCCCTGGTGTTCTCCGTCCTGGAGACGAACAGTGCGCAGGACTTCGCCTACTTCGACACCCGCACCCGGCTGTGGGAGTTCGCCGCTGGCTCTCTGGTCGCCTTGGCGCTGCCCGCTCTACGCGGTCCGATCCGCGGCGCCGCAACGCTCGGCTGGATCGGTGTGCTCGGGATCGCCGTCTGCGGCATCGTCATCGATGTGCAGGGAGGGTTCCCCGGCTATCTCGCGCTGTGGCCGATCCTCTGCGCAGCGCTCGTGATCATCGCCGGTCGGGACGGGGCTCGCGGCGGACCGACGGCGTTCCTCGCATCGCGTCCTCTCCGGTACGTGTCGCGCGACGCCTACGCGCTCTACCTGGTCCACTGGCCCGTTCTGGTGATCTGGATGGTCTTCTCCGGTCGATCCGAACCGGGGATGCTGGCGGGCCTCGGCATCATCGGGCTGTCCTTCGTCCTCGCGAGGCTGCTCTCCCGTTTCGTCGAGCAGCCTGTCCGGGAGGCAAAGGCTCTCCAAGGGTCGAAGAAGCTCGGGATCGAGGTGCTCGTCGCGGCCGTGCTGGTGGTCGCGATACCGCTCGGCGCGTGGCAGGGCACCATCGTGCAGCGCACCAATGCGATCCAGGCGAGTGACTCCCAGGGGTATCCGGGCGCGGCGCAGATCGACGCGCCCATCGATCTCGCGGGTATCGACCTGCCGTTGATCCCCGACCCCACGGCCCTCGATGCGGAGTGGGTCTACCTCGGGCAGGAGTGCACCGGCGATCTCGTCGCCCTCGAACCGGCCCTGGAAGACTCGTGCACGCAGACCGTGCGAGCCGCCGACCCAGGGACTCGGCGGGTCCTCGTGATGGGAGACTCGCATGCCCAGCAGCTGATGTCGCCGCTGCGGGTCTCCGCGGAGGGTCAGGACTGGGAGCTGATCGCTCTGCTCAGGGGCGGATGCTCGATCGCGATCGGCGCACCCTCCACCTCCACCGACACGGCTCCTTCCTCGGAGACCGCCTCTGATGCCGCGTCCTGCGAGGAATGGAGATCAGCGGCGATCGACTACGCCCTTCGCGTGCAGCCCGAGGCGGTCTACCTCGTCGTCACACGTGCCAGCCCGGCATCACCGGAGGTCTTGGTGGACGGGATCGAGGACATCGTGTCGCTGTTGCTCGACCGCGGTATCCAGGTGATCGCCGTACGTGACAATCCGCGGTTCGACTTCGACATGTACGGCTGCGTCTACGCGGCCGACGAGATGTGCGATGTTCCGGAGATCGGGTTCGAGGAGGGGGTCTCCCTGGATGCGCTCGCTGAGCGCGAGGGGATCACCGCCGTCGATTTCCGACCGTGGATGTGCCCGGAATCCATCTGCCTCGGCGTGATCGGGAACGTCGCCGTGTACATCGACGACAACCACGTCTCCGACACGTACGGGCGCACACTCGCCCCGATGCTGCAGGCGATGCTGGATGAGGGCGAGGTGCTTCCGCCGACGGGCGGCTGACACGGTTCCCCTGGTGAGCCCCGGTAGAGTGGAGAACCTGTGTGGCGCGCGTTCTCGTGCGCATCGGAGCCTCATCGGGCAGAAAGCAGCAACATGGATCTCCTCGTCGTCGGATCGGGCTTCTTCGGCCTCACCATCGCAGAGCGCGCCGCGAACGCCGGCCGCAAGGTCACGGTCATCGACCGTCGCCACCACATCGGCGGCAACGCCTACAGCGAGGCCGAGCCGCAGACCGGTATCGAGGTGCACCGCTACGGCGCCCACCTCTTCCACACGTCGAACGCCACGGTGTGGGAGTACGTCAACCGATTCACGAGCTTCACCAACTACGTCCACCGCGTCTACACCACGCACAAGGGCGTGGTCTTCCCAATGCCGGTGAACCTGGGCACGATCAACCAGTTCTTCCAGGCGGCGTACACGCCGGACCAGGCTCGGGCTCTGGTCAGGGAGCAGGCGGGGGAGTTCGACGTAAAGTCGGCGACGAACTTCGAGGAGAAGGGCATCGCTCTCGTCGGGCGTCCGCTGTTCGAGGCGTTCTTCCGCGACTACACCGCCAAGCAGTGGCAGACGGATCCGCACAAGCTCTCCGGCGACATCATCAGCCGTCTGCCCGTGCGCTACACCTACGACAACCGCTACTTCAACGACACCTGGGAAGGTCTCCCCACCGACGGCTACACCGCCTGGATCGAGCGGATGGCCGACCACCCGAACATCGAGGTCAAGCTAGGCGTCGACTACTTCGACGACTCGCAGCCGCTGAACAAGAAGGCCACGGTCGGTCAGCTGCCGGTCGTGTACACCGGGCCGGTCGACCGCTACTTCGACTACGCGGAGGGTGCGCTCAGCTGGCGCACGCTCGACTTCGAGCAGGAAGTGCTCAGCGTCGGGGACTTCCAGGGCACCAGCGTCATGAACTACCCGGACATGGATGTGCCCTACACGCGCATCCACGAGTTCAAGCACTTCCACCCCGAGCGCAAGGACGTCTACGCGCAGGACAAGACGGTCATCATGCGGGAGTTCTCGCGATTCGCCGAGCGCGACGATGAGCCGTACTACCCGGTGAACACCCCGACCGACCGTGACGGCCTGCTGGCCTACCGCGAGTTGACCAAGGGCGAGACCGACGTGCACTTCGGCGGCCGTCTCGGCACGTACCAGTACCTCGACATGCACATGGCCATCGGCTCTGCGCTGTCGATGTGGAACAACGAGCTCGCCTAGACTCGGCACTGTGAGTCACGCTGCTGTCGGGGCGCCGGGGACGCCGCGGCGATACCTTCACTCGCTGTGGCTGCTCTCGGCCCGAGACCTGAAGGTCCGCTATTCGACGAGCATCCTCGGCTACCTGTGGTCCGTGCTCGATCCGCTCGTCATGAGTGTGATCTACTGGTTCGTCTTCACGCAGGTGTTCAAGCGGGACGTCGGGGAAGAGCCGTACATCATCTTCCTCATCAGCGCGCTGCTGCCCTGGGTGTGGTTCAACAGTTCGGTCTCCGACTTCACGAAGGCCTTCAAGAAGGACTCGCGGTTGGTGCGTTCGACGGCCATCCCTCGATCGATCTGGGTGAACCGGATCGTGCTGAGCAAGGGCATCGAGTTCCTCTTCTCGCTGCCGGTCCTCGTGCTGTTCATCGTCGTGAACCTTCTGGTCGAAGCCGATCCGAACCGGACGGTGCAGATCGGGTGGGGCGTCCTCTGGCTTCCCCTGGCCGTCGTGCTGCAGACCATCCTCCTCATCGGGCTCGGCCTGCTGGTGGCGCCCCTGTGCGTGCTCTTCGTCGACCTGGAGCGCACGACGGCGCTGATCCTGCGGGCGATGTTCTACGCGACGCCGATCATCTACAACGTGACCGATCTGCCGGGGATCTTCCAGACCCTCGGAGCCTTCAACCCGCTGGCCGGCATCTTCATGCTCTACCGGATGCCGTTCTTCCCCGACCAGTGGAACACGTTCACGCTGACGATCAGCATCGCGATGAGCCTGCTGATCCTCGCGCTGGGGATCTGGGCCTTCCGCAAGCTCGAGCGACCCGTGCTGAAGGAGCTGTGATGGCGACCGCGATCGAAGTCAGCAGCCTCGGAGTGCGTTTCCGTCGCAACCGACGCGGGTCCCGCAGTTTCAAGGATCTGTTCGGCGGCGCCTCCCGCCGCTCCCGACCCGGAGAGTTCTGGGCGCTTCGGGACGTGTCCTTCTCGGTCCGATCCGGAGAATCGATCGGTGTGGTGGGCCGGAACGGTCAGGGGAAATCGACGCTCCTCCGGCTCGTGGCGAAGGTGCTCCTTCCGGACGAAGGCACGGTGACCGTCAACGGCGGAGTCGCACCGCTCATCGAGATCACCGGTGGATTCGTCGGCGACCTCACGGTGCGGGAGAACGTCCGACTCACCGCTGGTCTGCATGGGATGTCCCGCGAGGAGGTGTCGCGGCGCTACGACGGCATCATCGAGTTCGCAGAGCTCGCCGGCTTCGAGGACACCCCCTACAAGCACCTGTCGAACGGCATGAAGGTGCGGCTGGCCTTCGCGGTCGTGTCGCAGCTCGACGAGCCGATCCTCCTCGTCGACGAGGTGCTCGCGGTGGGGGACAAGGCGTTCCGCGAGAAGTGCTATCGACGCATCGACGAGCTGCTCGCCGATGGGCGCACGCTCTTCTTCGTCAGCCACAACGAACGCGACCTGCGCCGTTTCTGCACGCGTGGCCTCTACCTCGACAAGGGCGCTCTGGTCCTCGACGCGCCGATCGCCGAGGTCCTCGACCGTTACAACGAGGACTACAACGCGCGCTGACGCACGTCGGCTCGGGAAGTCACTCCCCGAGCTTCTTCTGCTCCACGTCCGCGTTCAGGGCCACCAGCTCGGGGTGGGCTTCGAGGACCTCGATGATCTCGTCGGCGCTGAGGTCAGCCGCGCTGTAGGTCTCGACGAGGGCGCGGATGACCGCGAGGTCCTCCGGGGTGTCGACGGTGACGCGGAAGCGCGACGCGTCGCGCGTGCCGGTGATGGCGTGCAGGCGCGTATCGGCTCCCCGGCCGCTGTAGAGGAACGGGGTGACGTGCTCGCGATCGGCGGGAAGGGATGCCCGTGCGTCCGCTTCGAGAAGCGCAGCGGCGGAGAACACCTCGAAATCGAAGCCACGGGGATAGGTCCGCTCGAGCACGTTGGACACGTGTGCGGTGGGGTCCGCGAGTTCGGCGAACCGCTCGATGCCCCGCCGGACGAGCGCGGGGTCGATGAGGGGGCAGTCCGACGTGACGCGCACGACCACGTCGAGCCCGGCATCGCGCGCGGCGCCTGCGAACCGTCCCAGCACGTCGGTCTCGCTGCCACGGAAGACGCGCGCTCCTCGGGACACCGCGAGCGCCGCGATCGGATCGTCGCTCGCATTCGTCGTCGTGGCGACGACCAGTGGCAGGTCGAGCTTCTGCAGCCTGTCGATGTGATGGTCGAGCAGGGTGCGTCCGCCCGCGGCGAGCAGGACCTTGCCGGGGAGCCGGGTGCTGGTCATCCGCGCCTGCGTGATGATCCCGACTCGTGTCACCGCAGCGCCTCCGCGAGGGCGTCGACGACCTGGTCGACCTGCGAATCGGTCAGCTCAGGGTGGATCGGAAGCGACAGCTCCTCGCGGTAGAAGGCCTCCGCGTTCGGGCACATCCCTCGCCGGTAGCCCGCGTCGGCGTACACCGGATGCCAGTAGACGGGCATGTAGTTGACCTGGACACCGACGCCGAGTTCCCGCATCCGATCGAAGACCTCACGACGTCGCCCGTCGAGGATGCGCACGGGGTAGAGGTGACGCATCGCGTCGACGTTCTCGCGCTGGACCGGGCGGCGCACGCCGTCGAGATCGGCTAGTGCGTCGTCGTAGCGCCGCGTGATCTCCGCGCGCCGACGTTTGAACGCGTCGAGTCTGGAGAGCTGGGACAGGCCGAGCGCGCAGGCGATGTCGGTGAGTCGGTAGTTCACGCCGAACTCGTGCACCTCCTGATGCCAGGCACCCTCGCCGGGCACCTGGAAGCGCGAGGCATCCCGCACGAGACCGATGTTGTGGAACTCGTGCGCACGCTGTGCCAGCTCGGGATCCTTGGCGACGAGCGCTCCGCCCTCGCCGGTGGTGAGGTTCTTCGTCGGGAAGAACGACAGCGTCGTGATGTCGGCGAGATCGCCCACCGGCCGGCCGTTGTAGGTGCTGCCGATGGAGTGCGCGGCATCGTCGAGGACGCGGGCTCCGTAGCGCGCCGCCGTCGCCGTGAGCCGGTCGTAGTCAGCGGGGTGACCGGCGTAGTCGACGGCGGTGATGATCCGGGTGCGGTCGTCGATGAGGGCATCCACCGCGGCCGGGTCGATGAGGGCGGTGTCCTCCTCCACATCGGCGAAGACGATCCGTGCACCGCGCATGGACGCGGTCGACGTCGTCGCGATGAAGGTCATGGGCGTGGAGATGACGACGTCGCCCTCGGAGATCCCTGCTGCCGCATACGCCATGTGCAGCGCCGCCGTGCCCGAGGTGGCCGTCACCGCGCGATGTCCGCCGGTGAGCTCGCTGATCTTCGACTCGAAGGCGGAGACGAGGGGTCCGGTGGTGAGCCAGTCGCCGCGGAGGACGTCGACGACGGCCTGGATGTCATCATCGGAGATGGACTGTCTCCCGTACGGCAGCATCCTCAGATACCCGCTTCGATGATGGCCGCGATCTCGGCCTGCGAGTACCACCGGTCGTTGCTGTCGGATCGGTAGGCGAAGCCTTCGGGCACCGGAACGGCATCCTTCGGGACGCGATAGCCCCACGATGCGAGGTCGGGCTGGATGATGAAGTACTTGCCGTCGGCGACCACCACGGCACGACGGCCTTCCTCGGGGCTGATCATCTCCTCGTGCAGCTTCTCGCCGGGGCGCAGGCCCACGTCGACGAGGTCTGCACCGGGCACGACGGCGTGCGCGAGGTCGGTCACCTTCATCGACGGGATGCGGGGGACCAGCAGCTCACCGCCCTGCATGAGCTCGAAGGTGTCGACGACCATCTCGACGGCCTGCGGCAGCGTGATGAAGAATCGCGTGCAGCGCAGGTCGGTGATCGGCAGCGGCTTGCCTTCGGCTCCGAGCCTCTCGAAGAACGGGATGACCGAGCCGCGCGAGCCCATGACGTTCCCGTACCGCACCACGGCGAAGCGCGTGTCGTAGGCGGCCGCGTAGTGGTTCCCGGTGATGAAGAGCTTGTCGGCTGTTAGCTTGGTGGCGCCGTACAGGTTGATGGGGCTGGAGGCCTTGTCCGTCGACAGGGCGACGACCCGCTTCACGCCCGCATCGATCGACGCCTCGATCACGTTCTGGCTGCCGAGCACGTTGGTCTTGACGAACTCGAACGGGTTGTACTCCGCGGTGTCGACCTGCTTGAGCGCGGCTGCATGCACCACGTAGTCGACTCCGTGCAGAGCGCGGACGAGGCGCCGCTCGTCGCGGATGTCGCCGATGAACCAGCGCAGCCGCGGGTCGTCGCCGAACTGCTGCCGCACCTCGTACTGCTTCAGCTCGTCACGGGAGAAGACGACGAGACGTCGCGGATCGAGGTGCGTCAGCGCATGGCGGATGAACGCCTTGCCGAACGATCCTGTGCCGCCTGTGATGAGGATGCTCGAGCCCTCGAGAACCGACACTCTGTCTCCCTCAGCGTCGTGGAATGGTGCGGATTCCCGGGTTGAATCACGCCCGGCCTATCCTATCGGGTGGGTACGGGCGTGCCCGCGGACGGTGATGAAGGGCGAACGATGAGTCGACGAGGGGCCCTCCTCCATTGCAATGCCGGGGTCGAGTACGGCATGGGGCACCTCATGCGCACGCTCGCGATCGCCGCCGTCGCCAGGAAACGCGGATGGTCGGTGTCGCTCATCGGCGACATCGACGAGGCCGGGTCGGCCGCCGCGCACCGCATCGAGCCCGACCTCGCCGTCCGGTCCATCCGCGCGGCAGAGTCTCCCGAAGCGCTGGTCGCAGCGGCAGGAGAGGCGGACGTCCTGCACCTCGACGCGTACACGGACGTGCCGGACGTCCGCGGCTTCGGGGCTCTGGTGAGCAACATGCAGGACGGCCCCTACGGCGTGAGGGCAGCCGATCTCTCGATCGACGCGAACCTCGGAGCAGAGGCGACGTTCGCCCGTCCTGACCTCACCCGCCACCCTCTGGCCGGCCTCGATGTCGCGGTGGTACGCGAGCAGGTGCTCCGTCAGCGCGCCGCATCACACCGGCCAGGCGCAGTGCCCCGCGTGCTCGTCGTCATGGGCGGCTCCGACCCCCAGGGGCTCACGGCCCGCGTCATGGGGGCGCTCGACGGTGTGCCCGCGCCGCTTCGCGTCACCGTGGTCGATCCGCGCGGCCGGGAGGAGGTGCGGGAGGCTGCCACCGCATCCGTTCATGACGTGCAGGTGCGCGGTTTCGTCGATGATCTGCCTGCCCTGGCGCGTGAGCATGATCTCGCGGTGACCGCGGCCGGGACATCCGTGTGGGACTTCGCGTGCATGGGCGTCCCGATGGCCGTCCTGTGCGCGGTCGACAATCAGCGTCCTGGCTACACGCACGTCGTGAGGCGAGGGCTCGCGGTGGGGCTCGGCGTTCCGCCCCATGCCGATCTGGAGGCACGGGTCGTCGAGCTGGGTGCTCTTCTGCGTGACGGCGACGCGCTGGCGGCGCAGTCAGCCGCGCTTCGGGACACGGTCGACGGGCTCGGGACATGGCGGATCGTCGCATCCTGGGAGCAACTCGTCGATGCAGGGCCCGACGAGCCCCGTCCCTCGCTTCCGATCGGCGTGCGCCCGGCGACGCGAGACGACGCCAGGGTGCTCTACGACTGGCGCAACGACGAGTCCACTCGAGCGCACTCCCGGTCGGGCGAACCTCTCAAGTGGAGTTCGCACCTCTCGTGGCTCGACCGCACCCTCGCCGATCCGGACCGGCGGCTCCTGGTCGTAGAGTCGGAAGGACGACCGGTGGCCTCGACGCGGTGGGACCGGCGTTCCGCGACGGACTGGGAGGCGTCGATCACGATGGCCCCGGAACAGCGCGGACGTGGTCTCGCCGGTGCTGTGCTCGCCGCCTCGGAACAAGCCCTGATCGTGGATGCGCCGAGTCGCCTCCTCGCGACCGTTCACACCGCGAACACGGCCTCTTCGAAGCTGTTCCGGCGGGCGGGGTACCTGCCGCACCACCCCGCCGACGTCGCCGGCTTCGCCACCTTCGCGAAGTGGCGTCTCTCGCCGGCTGGCTGACTAGAGCAGGTCCCAGGACAGCGGAGTGCCTCGGTCCGCATCACGAGTGAAACGGCGCCCTTCGACCAGCCCGTAGGCCTCCGGTGCCAGACCGCCGGCGGGGCGGATCGAGCGGACGTTCGCCGCGCTGACGACGTCGCCGGCGCGCACATCCGCTGTCACATACAGGGACCGACGGAGTGCGAGGACGGTCTGCTCCTGCGGGGTGGGACCGAAGGCGGTTCCGCTTCCTGCGGCGATCCGTGCCTGCTCCGACGCGCTGACCAGCGAGGCGAACTCGGCTGGGCTCAGGGAGAAGTCGGCGTCCACGCCTCCGTCCCCCCGGTCGAGGGTGACATGCTTCTCGATCGCCACGGCCCCGAGAGCCGCCGCCGCCACGGCGACCCCGATGCCGAGGGTGTGGTCGGAGAGGCCGACGGGCACGTCGAAGGCGTCGCGCAGCGTCCGGATGTTGCCCAGTCGCGCCTCTTCAGGGATGGCCGGGTAGGCCGCGGTGCAGGCGAGCAGCACCAGCTGAGTGTTGCCGGAGTCGCGGATGGCCGTGACCGCGGCGTCGATCTCGGAGAGGGTGGCCATACCCGTCGATACGATCATGGGCTTCCCCGTGCGAGCGACCTCGCGGAGGAGCGGAAGGTCGACGATCTCCGCGGACGCCGTCTTGTAGAGCTCGACGCCGAGACCCTCGAGGAACTCGACGGAAGTCGGATCGAACGGCGTGGAGAAGGGGATCAGGCCGTGTGTGGCGGCGCGCTCGAAGATGGGCGCATGCCACTCCCAGGGCGTGTGCGCCTCCTGGTACAACGAGTACAGATTGCGTCCACCCCAGAGATCGTGGTCGCCCTTCACGCGGAACTCGGGGCGGTCGGAGTCGATCGTGAGCGTGTCGGCGGTGTAGGTCTGGATCTTGAGGGCATTCGCCCCGGTCGATGCCACGGCATCCACGATCGCGAGCGCTCGTTCGAGATCTCCGTTGTGGTTGCCCGACATCTCGGCGATCGTGAACACGGGGGAACCGGTGCCGATCTTCGCCGAGGAGAGATCGATGGTCTGCGCAGAAGTCACGCCGACAACTCTAGACGGGGGAGTTCCTCGAAGACGCGACCTGCCTTGCTCGGGGAGGTGCGCTCCGGCCCCGCGGACCCCAGGACCGTAATTCCGGATGAGCCGGAATATTGCCCTAAGCTGTGGGTCTATGGGGCGTGTGACGGAGCTCGTCGGGGACGAGCGTGCGGCGACTGGCGAGGAAGCCTTCTACGACCGGCTTCGACCGCTGGTGGAGTCGTTCGGCCGCCCCGAGGGGATCCGCCGGGTCGCAGTGGTGGGGAATCAGCCTCTGGACGAGTCTCCGGAACGTGCGGAGCGGATCGACTCCGCAGACCTCGTCATCCGCGTCAACGGCTTCCGCATGGATGACATCGACGGGCCGGCCACCGTCGGGAGGCGCGTCGACGTCGTGGTCTTCAACCGTGGGGTGCGACCGACCCCGTGGTTCTTCTCGGATTACACCGACCGTCTCTACCTCATGATCGAACCGGGGCGGCTGCTGTGGGAGAACCCGAAGACCCCCGACTTCTGGCCGCCGGACCTGGGCATCGTGACGATGCCGAACCGTGAGGTGATCCTCCCGCTCGGCGAGGCGATGGGAGTGGATCCGCACGAGGGCGGCCAATGGGCGACCACGGGAACGGTGATGCTCTGGATCGCGACCAGGCTGTTCCCTGATGTCGAGATGGACGTCACCGGTTTCTCCTTCGTGGATGCGCCGGATCAGACCGCCTGGAACCACGCTTACGGAGACCCGTCAGCTGTCGGCGCCGAACACCGCATCGACCTCGAATCCATGCTCTTGCGCGAGTGGATCGACTCCGGGCGTATCTCCTATCACCGCTGATCTCCAGACCCGACCATCACCAATCACCCGAATGATTGAGGACTGAATGCTGAACCGAATCCGTCGACGGATCGACGCTGCCGTCGTGCGCCGCGTTGATGCCAGAGTGGACGCACGCCTCGAAGAGGCCTTCGCGAACCTCGAGGGCGCCCGCGCCGACTACGAGGCTCGCTTGGCCGGCAACCAAGCGGACTTCTCCTACATCCGCTCCGAGTTCGATCGCATCGCCCCGCAGGTCGCTGCGTTGGAGCAGCGCTTCGAGTGGCTGCGTCATCAGCTCGACCTCACGAACGAGGATCCGGAGAGCGACCTCGTACGGGCGAGAGCCGAACACGAGCGTGCCCGTATCCGGCTCGAGCTCGCTTCGCACTATGAGGAGCGTCTCCGTCGTCTCGAGTCGCCCGCTCGATAGCCGCGGGCGACTCGGGCGCTAGAGGCCGGCGAGGCTGCGCAGCTGGTCGACGCTGACGCGTGCGGCGTCGACGGCCTGACCGACGTTCGATCCGGAGGACACGGCGGAGCGCAGCGCGCTCAGTCGGCTCGAGTACTCGCTCGTCGTCGTGTTCCAGTCCTCGGCGATCGACGAAGGCGGCAGCGCCTCCGACAGGCGCTGTGCGTCTCCCTGCATCGTGTCCAGGACGGAATTGACGTCTCCATCGCCTTCGGACACGATGTCCAGCCCGACCAGCGCCGATTCTAGCCAGACGCCGACGCGGTCGCGGAACGCGGGAAGGGACGGGTCCTCCACGGGTGGGGGAGTGTCGACCGGAGCCGTAGGGTCGGGGGATGCGGATGGAACCGCGGAGGGCGTCTGCGTCGGCGTCGGGGTCGTCGTCGCCGTCGGAGACGCCGAAGCGCCCGGCGCCGGTGACCCGCCCCTGGGGAGGAGGAAGAACAGCAGCGCGGCCACGACGAGCAGGGCGAGGACGGAGAGTCCGACGATCAACCAGACTCGTCCGCGGTTGCGCGGCTTGGGTTCGATGGGGGCCCAACGGAGCTCGGGCTGCGGTTCGTCGGTCATGCCCTCATCCTTCCAGCGGAGCCATCGGCTGCCAGGACCGATCACGGGCGAGTCTGCCGCCTTCTCTCAGGCCTCGGAACAGGTTGCTGGTGCCGCGGACCGTCCTCTCCACGAACACCAGTCGGATGAGCTCCTTCGCGAAGGTCATCGCCGTCCCCAGCCCGAACAGCACCGGGTTGTAGACGCCGTGCACGCGGTAGTAATTCTTGATGTAGGCGCGATTGCGCATGATGTAGAAGCGGTAGGCGTTGCTCGACGCGTTCATGTGCCGGATGCCCATGTCCCATTGCTTGATCTCGCGGGTGCGGCGCAGCACGAACTCGTCCACGATCACCGCGGTCGTCTTGCGAGACGCGAGCCACCCGTACATCTGGTCGTCCCAGTAGATGAAGAAACGAGGGTCTGGCAGGCCGATCTGCGCGACGACGGAACGGTGGATGAACATGCCCTCGAAGCAGCCGCTGTTCATCTCCTTGTAGCCGGAAGTGTCGAAACCGGACGGCGCGAACGGGATCGGGATGCCCATGCGCTCGGCGATGCGGTACTGCCAGTAGAACTCGCTGCCGTCGTAGTCGTACCGGCGCCCCTGGATGCTCTTGAAACGCGGAGTCCAGAAGCCCATCCTGGCCAGGCCGTCCGGAAGGACCTCGACGTCGTCGTCCATCATCCAGATCCATTCGGCGCCGAGGTCGTATGCGGTGCGCATCCCCTCGCTGAAGCCGCCTGATCCGCCCGTGTTGGTGTCGAGACGGCGGTACACGATCTCGGTACCGATGCTGTCGCGGAACGACTCGACCACGTCCGTGGTGTCGTCCACCGACGCGTTGTCGATGATCACGATACGACCAGGCTTCGGGTCCATCGCGGTGATGCTCGTGAGCAGTCCGGTGAGAAGGTGCGAGCGGTTGTAGGTGACGATGACGATCGTCGCCGTGGTCGGGTCGAATGCAGCGGGTGCCGCGGTCATGCCTTCTCCTTGAGGATCTGCTGCCAGGACGTGGAGGAGACGAGCTCGGGGAGCGCGTCACGATAGTGCTTCTGCAGTTCGGGCCAACGGCGGCGCAGCTCGGCGTGCAGCCGGAGGGAGTCGCGGAGCATCCGGCGGTGGGTGCGCCTGTCACGGACATAGTGGAGCTTTCCGGCGGAATCCGCGGTCTCGACGAGCGCACTGTCGACGCTGCCCAGCCGCCACCAGACGGCGTCCTTCTTCCGGAACTCCGTCTCGGGCGCCGCGACGTTCTCCGGAGCAGGACGGTGGAACCAGTTCGAGACCAGCGTGGAGAGGGTCAGCCACCGCAGCTTCATCCCCTCCGGACTCATCGGTTCCTGCAGGTACCGGCGTCGTCCCGTCCGCGGGCGCCCGAGGTTCGACGTGTCGTGGTGCACGACCGTCTCCGGGAAGTCGGACGCGATCGCCCGGGCTGCGGGCATCGCTGTCGCGAGGCTCTCTCGCAGATGACGCGGCCCGGCCAGGACGTCCCGCAGTGCCTTCGCGCGAAGGGCCACGGGGTAGTACTGCATCATCATGAGGTGTTTGAGGTCGACGCGACGGCTGTGCACCAGGAGCCGTCCGCTGCGGGGGGCATTCGAGTGCAGGAGCGCGGCGACGATCCGATTTCGGGCATGGAAGTACGCCTGCCAGTCGATCATGTCGTCCTTGTGCACCCATGACACGTGCCACAGGGCGACGCCGGGAAGGGATACGGTGCGGAAACCGGCCTCGCCCGCGCGCAGACAGAACTCGGCATCGTCCCACTTGATGAACGCCGGTAGGGCGAGTCCGACTTCGCGGATCACCTCGAGCGGGATGAGGCACATCCACCACCCGTTGTAATCGGCCTCCATGCGCGCGTGCAGGAAGGGGGAATCCCGCAGGCTCGCCGTCGCGAAGTCGTGGGGCATCCGCTCCGGATTGGTGTCGCCCCAGGCGAAGGCCGGCTCGTCGACGACCTCAGCCCAGCCGTGCAGTGTGCAGCGTGCCATCAGGTCGAACATGTGGCCACCGACGATGGTGGGCTCGCTCGTGTAGCGGGCGAACACGATCGAGCGACGGAGGGCCTCAGGCTCGAGTCGCACATCATCGTCGAGCAGCTGCACGAACTCGCTCTCCGGACGCAGGAGCGATTCCTGCATGGCCCGAGCGAATCCACCGGATCCGCCGAGGTTGTCCTGCCGGATCACGCGAAGCGTGTCGCCGAGGAGGGCGGAGACGGCTTCGTATCCATCCTGCTCGGCGACCAAGCGGGTGCCTTGGTCGACGAGGAAGATACGGTCGACCAGCGACAGCACATCGGGGGACGATGCCAGCGTCCGCAGCGTTTCGATGCAGTAATCCGGCTTGTCGAACGTCGTGATGCCGAGCGAGGCCTTCCCGGTTCGGACCGGCTCGTGCTCCGTCTCCCAGCGCGCACCGTTCAGGACGACGGGCTCCTCATCCGCGACGACATCGAACCAGATCCAGCCGCCGTCGTCGTGGGGGCCGAGATCGAGATCGAAGGTCGTCGTGGCGTCTCCGACGACGGAGCGCGCCTCGATCCGGCGGGACTCGCCCTGTGCATCCGAACGATGCAGCAGCACGGTGCCCGATCCGGTGGAGCGCACGGTGAGACGCACGTCCCGCACGCCCGTCCAGTGGCGCCAGTATGCGGCGGGGAAGGCGTTGAAATAGGTGCTGAAAGACCACGTGCTCTTCGCCGGGACCCGCGCACTGGAGCGGTCGAGGATGCCCTCGATCGGTGTGATCGCCGCACGCGCCGCGCGTTCGTCCTCGGTGTCAGGTCGATGCTCGGCGTCCACGTAGAGGGGGAACACATCGGGGTCGTCGCCACCGGGGAAGACGACGTTCTGCAGGACGTATGCCACGGGTTGGTTTCTCCGATGTTGGTGTCACAGGCGGTTGTCGTGGGGACAGCGGCCGGACTCGACGAGCAGAGAGTAGCCTACCGTCCGCTCCCTTCGGATCAGCGGAGAGGCTCACCTCGGTGGCGAAGGGGCGACGGTTAGACTGGCTGCGATGAAGGTACTGATCACCGGCGGCGCCGGATACATCGGATCCACGGTCGCCACCGCGTGCATCGAGGCGGGCATCGACGTGGTCATCCTCGACGACCTCTCCAAGGGGCTCCGAGCCTTCTGCGAGGGTCGCGCGTTCTACGAGGGCGACATCGCCGACCAGGTGGTCCTGGAACGTCTGCTCGCCGAGCACCCCGACATCGATGCGGTCATCCACTGCGCTGCACGTATCGTCGTGCCCGAGTCGGTCACGGATCCCCTCGGCTACTACGAGACCAACGTGGGAAAGACGATCGTGCTGCTCCAGCATCTGCGTGACGCGGGGATCCCACGCATCGTGTTCAGCTCTTCCGCTGCCGTCTACGAGGGGGAGAGCGGTGCGGGGGTCGATGAGGACGCTCCGCTGGCTCCCTCGAGTCCCTATGCCACGACGAAGGCGATGGTCGAGCAGATCCTCGAGGATGCGGCCTCCAACGGCGACTTCCGTGCGATCGCTCTCCGCTACTTCAACCCCATCGGCGCCGATCCGCAGATGCGCACCGGGCTGCAGAACCCTCTGCCTTCGCATGCTCTCGGGAAGATCATGCAGTCCCATGCCGCCGCCGAGGCCTTCTCGATCACCGGAACCGACTGGCCGACCAGGGACGGATCCGGGCTGCGAGACTACATCCACGTCTGGGACCTCGCGCTCGCGCACGTGGCGGCCGTCGAGCGATTCGACGAGGTCGCGACGGCGGACGACCCCTATCGGGTGATCAACATCGGCACCGGGGAGGGCGTGACCGTCCGCGAGCTGGTGGCGGCCTTCGAGCGGGTCACGGGTGAGGCTCTCGCCGTCGTCGAGACCGCGCGGCGTCCCGGCGATCAGGCCGGCGCGTTCGCGATCGTCGATCGTGCGGCTGAGGTGCTGGACTGGCGTGCCGAGCGCTCGGTGGACGACGGGGTCCGCGACGCGATCACCTGGGCGGAGAAGCTGCCCTCCATCCGCTGACGGCGCCCCTCGGCTACTCCTGAGGGCGGAGCGTCGGTATGGCTCCCGTGTGTGCTGCATCGATGTTCTCGCGCCAGGAACGCGACTGGCCTGCACGCAGGGCGCACAGCACGAGCATGAACCATCCGGCGCCGACGAGCGTGAAGCTCTCGAACATGGAGTCGACCGCCAGCGTCACCAGCATGATCGGCGTCCAGGCGTACACGACGGAGCGGCGCGTGCTCGCTACGAGCCAGGAGCGGATGAGAGCGACGCCACCCAGCAGGAGGAAGAGCACCAGCCCCGCGGCGCCGAGCTGGAGCAGCACGTCGAAGAAGGCGTTCAGCGCGCTCTGATGGCGGTCGTCGAGTTGGAAGTTGATATAGGTGAACGGGTACTCGCCCCGTGCCCAGTCGCCGAACCATCCCCATCCCTGGACCGGTTTCACGGCCACGAAATCGAGGATCGTGTTCCAGAGCGAGCCGCGGATCGAGAAGTCGGAGCCCGCATCGAGCACGGCGATGATCTGATGGCGCAGCGCGAACGCCGCCGCAAGGGCGAGGGTGACGACGACGCCGAGCGCCCACTGCACGATCGTGCGCCGGTCGGCCGGGGTGTGGCGGACGATCGTGAGGGCGATCGTGACGACGCCGACGGCACCGGCGAGCACGAGGACCGTCGGGGAGGAGGACAGCACCGCCAGGAAGCTCGCGAGAGCGATCGACGCCACGGCGAGCGGGGCTTTCACGGACTGCGTGCGCCACTCGATCACGAAGGTGATCAGCGCGATCACCGCGATGAATCCGAGCATGTTGCGGCTGCCGAAGAGGCCCTGGATCGGGCCGCCGACGGCGAGATTCCCCTGGATCCCGAGGAAGGTGAAAGGCAGATCGAGCAGCACGCCGGACAGGATCTCCACTGCGAGGGACGCGGCCAGGAGCACCCGGAGCGTGTCGCCGATCGCGCGCACCGTCTGGAGCGTGTCGCGGACGTGGCCGATCGTGATGGCGAGGAACGCGAAGCCGAAGAGCGACATCCACCCGAAGATCGTGTCGGACTTGTCTGTGGTCCAGAAGACGCTCACCAGCGCCCAGGCGAGGAAGGCGAGCAATGACGACGGCGCGATGCGCAGCAGCGACAGCTCGTCGCGACGTATCCAGAGGATGGCCGCGCCCAGCAGGCAGAGCGCGGCGATGATCGTCGCCAGCGTTGTCGCCGACGTCATCTGCTGGATGGCATAGGAACCGAACACGGCAGCCAGCGCTGCGAGCGTGAAGGCGCGTGCCAGCTCCACGGAGCCGAGCAGCCGCACGATCGGGCGTGCCGGCGTCACGGCACCCGCCGCTGCCGAGTGCCGCGTTCGAACAGTAGGTCGCGCTCGCCGACGCCGACCAGGGGCACCGACTTGAGCTTGAACGACAGCAGCACGAGCAGCATCCAGCCCCACAGCATGATGGGCGTCGACTCGGTCAAGCCCTGCACGAGCAGGACCACCGTGAACAGACTGGGCAGCAGGGTCAACGGCGAGAACGGACGTGCATCATCGAGGTCCCAGCGGGGACGATCGACCGCGAAGAACCAGGAGCGCCACAGCAGCGTGCCGTAGGCGACCGCCATCAGCACCACTCCCACCACACCGAGCTGGAGCAGGACGTCGAGCCACATGTTGTGCGCGTGGAACACGGTGATCCCGTGATCGGTGATCCACCGGTCGAAGGCGGGATCATCGGGGATCCACGGGCTCGAGAACCCGTTGCCGACGATCGGGTGCTCGGCCGCCCGCTCCAGCACCTTGGTCCAGATCTTCTCGGATCGTCCGGTGAGGTCGCTGCTGCGACCGAGAAGCCCCAGCAGTGGCTCGCGCAGCAGCCAGATCCCCAGCGCGGCGACCGCCGCGCCGCCGATCGAGACCACGTAGATGCGGGTGCGCGCTCCCGGAGTGCGGGCCCGCCGCATCAGCAGCGCGACAGCGAGCACGACGGCGACCGCCGCCGCGCACACGAGGGCCGTCGCCGATGCGGTCCGGAACAGGAAGTACGCGGCGAGAAGCATCCACAGGGCCAACGTGGTGCGCCAGCGCGCCTTGGCTGCGAACAGCACTCCGAAGGTGATGATCGCGAAGAGCGAGATGATCGCGAGCAGATTCGCGTTCCCGACGATGCCCTGGATCCTGCCGCCGTCGAACAGGTTGTCGCGGACCCAGTACCACTGCGGATCGATCTTGCCGTCCGGGAGGGTGAGGAAGTTGGGCAGCAGCGGCCCGTGCAGCACCAGCGAGACCCAGAGCTCGATCGCCAGCGAGAGGCCGAGGATCCATTTGAATGCCGACGAGAGGGCACGGACGATCTCGTGCCAGGTGAGCACGTGGGCCAGGAAGAGCGCGTTCACCGTGACGGCGGCGAGAAGGATCCAGGTGACGACTGTGGGACCGCGCCACTGCGACCAGGCGACGGAGACGAGCGCGAAGGCGGTGTAGCCGAGGGCTGTCCAGGGCAGGCGCCGCCAGCGGAACGGCTGGGGGCGATTGCGGGCGAGCATCGGAATGCCGATGCTGAGAGTCGTGAGCGTGAAGACGGCGAGCGTCACGGCGGCCCCGTCCCGCCCGAGCAGGTTGTAGACCGCGGAGTGGGCGAAGGTCACGAAGAGCACGAGGATCGCATACCCGCGCAGCAGCAGATGCCCCGTCGACTCGCGCTCCGGCGCGGTGGGCGGGGCAGACACCGGATGCTTCGTGTACTGGGCCATCGCGTTCAGGCTACCGCGCCGTGCTCCGGGCGTCGCTGAACGCCGCAGCACCGCTCTACGCTGGGGTGCATGCTGCTGCGCCTCTCGAACACGCCCCGTGACTACGCCTGGGGATCGGACTCGCTTCTCGCCGGACTCGAGGGGCGTACGCCCACCGGTGCGCCGGAGGCCGAGGTGTGGTTCGGGGACCATCCCGGCGACCCCGCCGACGTCGCGGGCGGCGGCACACTCGACCAGATCACCGGGGGCACGCTCCCGTACCTGCTCAAGCTGCTCGCCGCGGGGAGCCCGCTCTCGATCCAGGTGCACCCGACGATCGATCAGGCCAAGGCAGGATGGGAGCGCGAGAGCGGTCTCGCCGCGGACGACCCTCGGCGCAACTATCGCGACGCCAGCCACAAGCCGGAACTCCTCGTCGCACTCAGCGAGCGCTTCGAGTCCCTGAGCGGACTGCGTCCCGTTCCCCGGACGCTCGCGTTGCTCGGCGCTCTCGAGGACAGCCACGGCGTCCAGGAGCTCCGGACGCGCCTGAGCGCGGAAGGCGACGTCCTGCGCGACGTGATCGCCTGGCTGCTCGGAGGCGGTGCACGCGCTGAGGTCGACGACATCATCGCCGCGGTCGTCGCTGCCTCCACCCGCGAAGACGCAGGGGAGTGGAGCACGACTCTGCAGGCGATAGCGAGCGTGGCGCAGACGTACCCTGGCGACCCCGGCGTCGTGGTGGCGCTGCTCATGAACCACGTCGTCCTCGAGCGGGGCGAGGGGATCTTCCTCCGTGCCGGCCTCCTCCATGCCTACCTCTCCGGTCTCGGCGTGGAGATCATGGCGGCGAGCGACAACGTGCTCCGCGGCGGACTCACTCCCAAGCGCATCGACGTCCCCGAGCTTCTCGCGATCCTCGACACCGCCCCCGGAGAAGTGCCGGTGCTGCGGGCGCGGGATGAGGGTCCCGTCACGCCGTATCCCGTTCCGGTGCCCGACTTCGCCCTCGAACGGGTCGTCGTCGACGGCGACCCGCTCACGATCGGGCTCTCCGGGCCCACGATGGTCCTCGCGACGGCCGGTGAGGTGACGGTGACCTCTTCACAGGGCGAGGCGCTCACACTCGCGGT
This sequence comes from Microbacterium sp. WHRI 7836, assembly GCF_040223885.2. NCBI lineage: Bacteria > Bacillati > Actinomycetota > Actinomycetes > Micrococcales > Microbacteriaceae > Microbacterium > Microbacterium sp. WHRI 7836. The sequence continues at coordinate 2,316,068 of NZ_CP168171.1, read as the reverse complement.
CGGGACCGTCGCCTTCGCGGACTCCGCCGAGGAGGGGATCACCCTCACGGGTGCTGGTGAGGCGTTCGTTGCCGGACCCGGACGCTGACACGGGCTCATCGGACGCGATCCGACACGCCGGTGACAGGTCAAGAACCTTAAAGAGCTCCTTGAGGGTTTACGATCCGCGACTTGACCGGAGCGAATGACACGGGTGTAATTAGTCATGCGCACGGCCCGCCGGGGGGCGGAGACAGGGTTGGAGATCGAGATGACGGGATACCGTTCAGACGTACCGGAGAACTGGTTCGTCGATCCGATCAACCTCGGTGTTCCCGGGGTTCGACGCGCGGACACTGCAGAGGACGACAATGCCCTCGCCTGGCAGAGCGACGCGCTCTGCTCGCAGACGGACCCCGAGGCGTTCTTCCCTGAGAAGGGCGGCTCGACCAGGGACGCCAAGCGGATCTGCACCTCGTGCGACGTCCGTGGCGAATGCCTCGAATACGCTCTCAACAACGACGAGCGATTCGGCATCTGGGGCGGGCTCTCCGAGCGCGAGCGTCGCAAGCTCAAGCGCCGCGCCAGCTGAGTCGTCCATCGCTCCCGGAGCGAGAACCGCAGGGATGCATGGCTTCGCGGGCGCGCCGCGTCCAGTACGCAGACGTCGGGGGTCGCGCGCATAGGCTGACGACGTCATGCCAGCCCGAGTTCACGCCATCATCGTCGCGCGCACTGGATCGTCCTCCCGAGCGCAACTGCTCCGCACTCTCGACGCCCTCCGCGCTCAGACCACTCCCGCCGCCGCTGTAACGCTCGTCGTGTGCGGCGACGCATCGTCAGTGCGGGAGAGCGAGGCCGTCGCGAGCACCGTCGAGGGGATTATCGAGGCGCGCGCCACCACCTCCTTCGCCGAGGCCGTCGAGCTCGCGAGGCCCCGAGTCGCGGAAGGCTCGGCGATCTGGCTGCTCGCTCAGGACACCACGCCACACCCGCGGGCACTCGAGCGCCTGAGCGGGATGCTGGAGCGCTCGCCCTCCGCCGCGATCATCGCTCCCAAGCTCGTGGCCTCGGACAACGACCGCGAGATCGTATCGCTCGGCGTCAGCATGACCGCTCTCGGACGCTCGGTCGAACTCGCGGCCGGTGAACTCGACCAGGGACAGCACGACCGCTCGGACGACGCACTCGGCGCGGACGTGCGCGGTCTCCTCATCCGTGGCGAGGTCCGCGACGCCCTGCGGCCGGATCCCGCGCTCGCCGGAGCAGACGAGGGCCTCGACCTGGGAGTCCGCGCACGCTTGGGCGGAGGGCGCGTCGTGCTCGCTCCAGGTGCGCGGGTCTCCGTGTCGCCTGATGGCCCTGCCGCGCTGCCGTCCGGTCGATTCCGGCGCGCCTTCGTCACCCGGTTGGCGCAGCTCCATCGGCGCCTGGCTTATGCGCCTGCCGCAGCCGTACCTCTGCACTGGCTCAGTCTGCTGCCCCTCGCGCTGTGGCGCTCGATCACCGATCTCGTCGCGAAGCGCCCGGAAGCCGTGCTTCCCGAATGGGGTGCCGCGCTCACGGCGATGTCTCGGTTCGGCGCCGTCGTGCGCTCGCGCGCAGCGATTCGTGCGTTCCGCACCTCCAGCTGGGCCAGCATCGCGCCGCTGCGAGTGACGTCTTCGGAGTTGCGGCGACGGCTGGACGACGGCCACGGGAGCGAGGGCGGTGCGGTCAGCGAACTGCGCTTCTTCTCGGGGGGCGGCGCCTGGGCCGTGCTCGCAGCGCTGGTGGTCAGCATCGCCTCCTTCACGAGCCTGCTGGCATGGCCGACGCTGGGGGGAGGGGCACTGCTGCCCCTCCGACAGACCGTGGGTGCGCTGTGGAGCGACGCCGCGTGGGGGATGCGGGACGTCGCCCTCGACCTGGTCGGCCCTGCCGACCCCTTCGCGTCGGTCGTGGCGGTGCTGGGCTCGCTCTGGCCGGCCGGCCCCTCGTTCTCGGTGGTTCTGCTGTGGATCCTCGCGCTCCCGCTCGCCGTGCTCGGCGGCTGGTTCGCCGCGACGCGGGTGACCGACCGTGAGGGCCTGCGCATCTTCGCGGGAGTCGCGTGGGCTCTCGCCCCGACCTTCCTCACCGCGCTCGTCGACGGGCGCCCGACTGCGGTCCTGGTACACCTCCTGCTCCCGTGGCTCTTCCACAGCGCGGTGGTCGCGCATCGCTCCTGGGGTGCCGCGGGAAGCGCCTCGCTGCTCCTCGTCGCGGTCGTCGCCTGCGCTCCCTCGCTCGCCCCCGCCCTCGCACTGCTGTGGGTCGTCGCACTCGGCATCGTGCTGGGAACCGCGCAGTTCCGCGGCGCGGGCCGGTTGCTGTGGCTGCCGGTGCCCACGATCGTCCTCTTCGCGCCGCTCGTGTTCTGGCAGCTCGCACACGGCACGCCGTTGGCACTGCTGGCCGATCCCGGATTCATCTGGGCGGGCCCGCAGGTCGCCGCCGACGCCGCAGGGCGTCTCGCGCTCGCCGGCGGCTTCCCGACGCCGGCGCTGGCCGGATGGATGGAGATCGTCCCGCCGTCGATCGCCGTATGGGCTCCGTTGCTCTGCGCCCCCATCGCCGTGCTCGCGCTCGGAGCAGCGGTCGCGCCGCGCTGGCGTGCGGGGATCACCCTGCTCGTCGTCGCTGCATCCGGGCTCGCGACGGCCTTCCTCGCTGTCGGCGTCACCGTGAGCTTCGCGCAGGGAACTCCGGTCGCGATCTGGCCAGGGGCAGGGCTCAGCCTGGCCTGGATCGGCGTGGTCGGTGCCGCGGTCGTCACCTTGGACACCGCTCTCACCATGCCGCGGCTGCGGGTCTCCGCCGCGGTGGTCGCAGCGGCGGCACTGGCAGCATGCGCGGTGCCCGCGCTCAGCGCGCAGCACACCGACCGTTCGGTCCTGACCAACGGGCCGGATTCGACGCTGCCGGCATACGTGGCAGCACAGGCGGCCGGTGATCGCTCGATCGCCACTCTCGTGCTGACCCCCCAGAACGACGGCGGCCTCGCCGCTGAGGTGACGTGGGGCGCGAGCGAGACCCTCGGTTCGCAGTCGACCTTGACCTCCACCGCCGTCGAGCCACGGGGCGCCGACATCTCGACGCTGGCCGTGGACCTCCTTTCCGCGCGCGACTTCGACGCGCCGGGTGCCCTCGCGGAGACGGGGATCAGCTACGTGCTCGTCGCCCAGGTCCAGGGAGAGGGCGACAAAGCGAGGGCTCTGCGCACCGAGGCCGTCGCAGCGATCGACCAGCGTGCCGGCCTGGTGCACGCGGGGACCACCGACCGTGGAGTGCTCTGGCGGCTGGAGGCCGAACCTGCCGAGCAGCCCTCCCTCACCTCCGCCCAGCAGGGCACGGCACGACTCGTGATCACCCTGCAGCTGCTGGCGGTGTTCGCCGCCCTCCTGCTGTCGATCCCGACGAGGGCATCGCGCCGCGCCGCACGCTCCCGCTCCCGGATCGTCGGTCGTGTGCCGGACGAGCCGATCGTCCTGCCGAGGCACAGGGAGGACGCTGACCTCATCGACGAAGCTCCGGTGGGGACGATCGAGGACCCGCAGGACGAGCCCGCACTGAACGAGGATGCCCTCGCGCCGATCGCCCAGCCGACCAGCGACGAGCCGTCTTCGTCTGGCACAGAAGCGTCGACGGACCGCGGTGAACGACGCCCGACCTCTACCGAGGAGGACCGATGAGCAGTGGCAACCGCGCATTCCGAGTCGCCGCGACCGGTGCCAGGGTCATCACGGGCGTGGCGGTCATCGCCGCGTGCGTGATCGGTGTCGCGACGGCGGTGCACGCCCCGTGGCCTGTCGTCGCGCACGATCCGGCACAGGTCGAGGTCACACCGGTCCCCGGTGACAGCATCCTCGTCTGCAACGGTGACCTCCGTGCACTCGGGCGCGACGCCGCGGCCCCGCTGGACATGCTCCCCGCAGCCTCCCCGTCCCTGACGACAGGAGGTACCGCGGGAGCTCCGGAAGCGGATCGGCTCGCGGTGACGGATCTGCCGGAGGCCGAGGGACCGGAACGGCTCACAGGGCGGGTCGACGGGCGCACGGCACCGCTGATCGCCGGAGCGGAGTCGATCACGATCGCGGCCGACGACCTCGCGGGATACGCCGCCCTGCCGTGTGGTCAGCCGCGATTGGAGTCGTGGCTCGTCGGAGGAAGCATCGACACCGGGACGGAGGACATCGTGACGCTGACGAATGCGGCCGATGTCCCGTCCACGGTCACGCTGTCGGTGTACGGACCCGCGCGGAGCACGCGGACGGTGATCGTCCCCGCGCGCTCGCAGACGGCCCTTCCCCTCACCTCATTCACCACCGGCAACGACGTGCCCGTGGTGAAGGTGAGCGCGGTGGGAGCCCCGGTGCGCGCAGCCCTCCAGTCATCGCTGGTGCGGGTTCTCGATCCCGCGGGCATCGACCTGCAGGACTCGGTCCCCGGGGCGCAGCAGAGGCTCGTGTTCACCGGGGTGGAGGCGTTCCCGGCCAGCGGCGACGACTCCGAGATGACTGTTCTTCGCGTTCTGTCGCCGGGCGTCGGCGCTCGCGTCCAGGTCAAGGTCCACGCCGAGGGGGAGGCGGGTCTGGCCGATGAGTTCACCGTCCCGCTCGAAGCCGATCTCCCGTCCCAGGTGTCCCTGTCCGGTCTCGAGCCGGGTCGGTACACGGTCGAGGTGGAAGCGGACGTGCCGCTCATCGCCGCCGTCCGACAGCAGGACGGATTCGGGCTCGACTCGGACTTCGCCTGGGTGATGCCGGCTCCTGAGGTCGATGTCGATGTGGTGTTCGCCGTGCCGTCCGGTCCGGCGGCCAGACTGCAGCTCGCCAACACATCCGACGCTGACGCCACCGTCACACTCGAACCCGTGGACGGGGGGCAAGCGCAGGAGATCGTCGTCCCGGCAGGCGAGACCGCCGGGGTCGCCGTCGCGGGGCGTACGACCTATCGGATGCAGACGACGGCGCCCGTGCACGCTGCGGTGGCGCTCACGGCTCCCGGCGCCATCGCGGTGATGCCCATCCAGACGAGCGCCGGCGGAGAGAAGCCGATCACGGTCTATCCCTGAGCGGCGCACCGCGTTCGGGCCGACATGCCGGCAACGACTGTCGTGGCGTTAGTCGTGGTGTCAGTGGTCGTGGCCGAGGTCCCACGGCTCGCGGCCGACGTACTCGGCCGCTGCCCGGAAGACCGCGCTCTCGATGGCCATGCGCCGGTGCGCGGCATCGTCGTGCCCAGGGGGCAGGAGCCGTTCGATGGGGAGTCGGAACAGCACGATGCGCCGGTTCTCGCGGTCGAGATACCACCGGGGCACTTCGTCGGTCGCGTCGAACCCCGGGATCGCGCCGATCTCGAACCGGACGTCCTGCAGTTCGGGCCAGGTACCGCGGAGGAACTCGACGGCCGTGCCGACCGTGAGGTCGAACCGGTCGATGCGTCCGTCGAGAGGAGCCAACGGCGGACGCACGACCTCGCTGCGGCCCAGGCGACCATGTCGCCCATGCCGCGCACCGCGCCGAGGAGCGGCGGTGGCGGGGGTGGCGCGTCGACGAGGCATGACGAAAGTCTAGGCGGTGGCGGCTCGCCCGGCGCGGCATCCGTCGCCGCGTCGGAGTGCGCCGTACGCTGGCGGAGATGGACGGACGACTGTGCTCGAAGGTCGGCTGCGCGCGAGAGGCCGTGGCCACCCTCACCTACGACTACGGCGATCAGATGGCGGCCCTCGGCCCGCTCGGCGCTGCGAACGATCCTCAGGCGCATGATCTGTGCTCGCCCCACGCCGACCGGCTCTCGGTGCCCGCCGGGTGGCTCGTCGTCCGTCACGAAGCACTGCGCGCCTGACACCGGTGGATCGACACGCGGTCACAGCCGAGCGCTGAATTCCGAAGTCTGGATACGCTGACCGCAGGCGTGCCAGGGCGGCGCGGCCGGAAAGGCACTCGTGATCGTCTGGCGTCGCTGGATCTTCCCCCTGCTTCTCGTCGTGGTCTTCGGCGCGTGCGCCGCGGCTCTCGTCAAGATCGCGTTCTTCCCCGACCGCGCGGAGAGCGTCGTCAGTCCGGAGGCCGGGATCACGGATCCCGTCGTGGCTGTCGAGCGCGGTTCGGTCGTGAACGCGCTGAGCCTGAGCGGGAACGTGGCGCGCGACGACGACTTCGCCGTCCGGGGTGAGCTCAACGGCACCGTCCTCGCCGTGCACGTGGGGGAGGGGGCGACCGTGACCGCGGGGCAGAAGCTGTACACCGTGCGTCAGGAGGAGCCGCGCAAGGACATCGACGTTCTCGCGCCCGAAGCCGGCGACGTGTCGGAGTTCGCCGTTGTCAAGGGCCAGGCCACCACGGTCGGCACCGAGACGTACAAGCTCACGCCAGCGCGCTACCACCTGCTCGCCACCGTCGACCCCGTGCAGCTGTACCGGCTCGTCAATGCTCCCACCGAGGCCACGGTCACCATCACGGGCGGCCCTGCCCCGTTCGCGTGCACCGGTGTGGGAGTCCAGGTGACGGCGGAGGGCACCGCGAATGTGCGCTGCGCGATCCCGGTCGACCAGACGGTCTTCGCAGGTCTCCCCGCGAAGATCGACCTCGCTCTCGGCCAGGTGGATGACGCGCTGGTGATCCCGGTCACCGCCGTCCAGGGCGGTGCGGGGTCGGGGAAGGTCTGGGTCGACGCCGGTGACGGCTCCGACCCCGAGGAGCGGGCGGTGACTCTCGGCGTCAACGACGGCGTCATGGTCGAGGTGACGGAGGGTCTGGCGGAGGGCGACAGCATCCGTCAGTTCGTGCCCGGCTTCGTCGCGCCGGTCGAGGAGTTCTGCTACGAGGTCTCCCCGGGCGTGGAGCAGTGCGACACCGGGACCAGCTGGTGAGCCTGGTCGCGCTCGACGACGTCTCCAAGAGCGTCCTGCTCGCCGACGACTCGCGCCTGGAGATCCTTCGGGGCGTCACCCTCGAGGTCGGAGCGGGGGACCACGTCTCCATCGTGGGCCGCTCGGGGTCGGGGAAATCGACGCTGCTCAACATCCTGGGGATGTTGGATGCGCCCACCTCCGGCTCCGTCGCGTTCGAAGGTCGGGAGGTGCGCCGGATGCGCTCCGGTCGCCTCGACCGCCTTCGCGGCGACAACGTCGGCTTCGTGTTCCAGCAGTTCAACCTCCTGCCGGGGCGTACGGCGATCGACAACGTGATGATGCCGCTCGGCCACGCGAAGGGGCGGATGTTCTGGAACCGTCGCCAGATCGCGGCCGACATGCTCGAGCGCGTCGGGCTGGGGCATCGCGTCGACCAGATCGCCGACAACCTCTCCGGCGGTGAGCAGCAGCGTGTCGCCATCGCGCGGGCTCTCGTCCGCAGACCGGTCCTGATCCTCGCGGACGAGCCGACCGGAGCCCTCGATATCGACACCGGGGCATCGGTCATGTCGCTGCTCGACGAAGTGGCGACGGAGACCGACGCGGCACTGGTCACCATCACGCACGATCTCCATGTCGCTGCGCGGGCGCGTCGCCACTACCGACTCGACGCCGGACGCCTGGAGATCGCCGACCTCAGCCGCGCCTTCGAGGCGTCGACCCTCGCCGCCCCCGTGCCCTCCGCCGCACCGGAGGTGGTCGCATGACCGGTTTCCTCGGCGCCCTCTCCGACGCCTGGGCCGAGATCCGTGTGCACAAACTGCGCGTGCTGCTCAGCCTCATCGGGATCGCCGTGTCCGTGGGCGCGCTCACCGCGGTCGTCGCGATCTCCGAGTACCAGCGACAGTTCCAAGCCGAGCAGTCCGACCGGTGGGGCGGACGAGCGGCCACCGTCGTCGTCGCGGTCAACAGCGACGACGGCACGCCCGTCGACGCCGACGAGTTCGATGCCCGCTTCGACCGCGTGTCCGAGCGCTTCGGGTTCAGCCACACGGCGCGCATCTCCCAGGGCGTGATGCTCGACGTCCAGCTCCCCGACGGGATCGTGCAGGTTCCGGCCCGCGTCATGGATCCCGCGTTCTCGCAGATCCATCGCGAGCGCCTCCTGGAAGGGCGGTGGTTCCTCGATTCCGACAGCGAGGCGATGGCCCCGCCCGTCGTCATCACGGAGCCCCTGTGGGACCGGCTGGGGCGTGTGCCGTTGTCGCAGCACCCGACCGTGACGCTCGGCGGCCCGGCCGGCGGGACGTACCAGGTGATCGGCATCACTCCGCGCCAGGGCATGGGCGACGAGGAGATGCGCGTCGATGTGCTGTACGACTCCTACCGTGCCCGCGTGGATGCGCTCCCGACCGATGCGTGGACGCAGTACGAGATCTGGATGGGGACCGGCCAGGTGGATCGGATCGCCCCGGTGCTCGCGATGGACCTGAGGGCGGGGCTGCCCGAGGGCCAGACGGTGTCGGTGAGCAGGTCCGACTGGGCTGCGCAGCCGGGGGCTCTGGATGCGCAGGCGACGTTCGAGATGGTCACCGGTGGTATCGCGGCCCTGATCCTCGCCCTCGGGGCGCTCAGCCTGATCAACATCCAGCTCGTGGCGATGCGTCAACGCGTTCGGGAGATCGGGGTCAGGCGCGCTTTCGGTGCGAGCTCGGGGCGGGTCTTCTTCGCGGTGTTCCTGGAGAGCCTCGTGGCCACCACGGTCGCGGGAGTGATCGGGATCGCGATCGTCGTCGCGGTGCTGCGCTCGGAGTGGATCATCACGTCGATGTTCTACGGGATCCAGGACATCCCGCCGTTCCCGATGCGCGCGGCGCTCATCGGCCTCCTCGCGTCGGTCATCGTCGGTGCGGTGTCCGGGTTCATCCCCGCGCTGGTCGCTCTCCGTGTCAAGGTGATCGACGCGATCCGCTTCTGACGCACGCGTGAAGGTGCGGAGGACGCCGCGGTGACCGGCGCCGTTCAGACGCCGACGCGCCGCCCGGTGAGCCGTTCGGCGCGACGGTCGGAGTTCTCCAGTGCCCGGCGTTCGCGTTCCCGGCGCAGGACGGTGATACCGATCAGCGCCTGCTCCGGCGGAGCCGGAGGCAGCGGCGAGACGAAGGGAGTCGCCTCGGTCAGCAGATCGAGCGCGACACGTGCCCGTGCCGCAGGAATCATGCGGGGGGCGCTCTGCAGGAACTGGGAGATGCGCCGCGCGAGCCGGTCGGGGAGCCGAGCGACGTCGGCGATCTGGGCCCAGCCGCCCAACGACGGAGGAAGCACGGGTACGTGCGACACGAGAGCGGGGGTGCGCACGCGCTGACTGTAGGTGCCGGCGACCAGGTCGCCCAGGCGCTGCGACCGCGCGTTGAACGCGCCGGTGAGCACCGCCACACCGCCGAAGGTCATGTAGATCTCCAGCACGCCGAGGAGGGCGCGGATGAAGGCGTGTCGGAACCCCGCGGCGCCTCCGTCCACGCGCACGATGCGCCCGCCGACCGCGAGCTTGCCGAGGCTGCGTCCCTTCAGGGCGACCTCCATCGTGATCGGCAGCACCACGAAGCTCACCACGAAGGCCGAGACCACGGCGATCCGATCCGTCGTCTCGTCGAGCACGCCGGCGTCGAGCAGCCAGATGCGCAGGAAGATCCACAGGAGGAACACGGCGTATCCGAGGAGCATGTCGATCGCGGCGCCGAGCGCTCGGAGCAGGAAGCCGATGGGCTGCACGTCGATCGCCACGGCCTCGCCGGAGAGCACCTCGTCTGCAGCATCGATCGGGGTGGACATGAGTACAGTAAATCAGGTGGATGCCGATGCGCTGACAGATGCACGCCGCGCCGAATGGGAGCGGCTGGACCAACTCAGTCGCGCCCGTCTCGACGGGGACGGGGTCGACGAGCTCATCGTCCGATACCGCGCCGCCTCCGCCGACCTGGCTGAGCTCAAGACCTCGGTCGGCGATTCGCCGCAGGGTGCCTACCTGTCGACCATCCTGGTCCGTGCACGCCTGCGTCTGACCGGTGCATCGGACAGCATCCTCACGCAGACCGGACGCTTCTTCCGTCTGCAGCTTCCCGCTGCGCTGTATCGCCTGCGTTGGACGACCCTGGTCATCGCGATCTCCTTCATCGCGGTCGCCGTCGGCACCGCGGCCTGGATCGCGAGCGATCCCGCGCTCGTGGCGACTCTGGGCTCGCCGTCCGCACTCGAGCAGTATGCGGACGAGAGCTTCACGGGCTACTACACCGAGAACCCCGCTGCCGTGTTCATGGGCATGGTCTGGACGAACAACGCCTGGATCGCGATGCAGTGCGTGCTCTTCGGCGTCACGGGGATCTGGCCGGTCTACATGCTCGTGCAGAACGCGATGGGTCTCGGGACCACCGGCGCGGTGATGGCCGTCCACGACAAGGCCGACCTGATGGTGCTGTACATCCTTCCGCACGGGATGCTCGAGATGACCTGTATCTTCGTGGCGGCCGCCGCGGGTCTGCACGTGTTCTGGGCCTGGGTGGCGCCGGGGCGACGCACGCGAGGTGAAGCGCTCGCCGAGCAGGGCCGAGCGCTCGCGACCGTGGCGATCGGTCTGGTCTTCGCCCTGTTCCTCGCGGGGCTCGTCGAAGGTTTCGTCACCGGTTGGGCACTGCCGTGGCCGGTCAAGATCGGTATCGGAGGCGCGGCACTCGCCGTGTTCCTGATCTACATGCTCGTCATCGGCGGGCGCGCGCACCGCCAGGGTGAGACGGGAGACCTCGTCGAGTACGAAGCGGGTACGCCGCGTCTGGTGGCGGGCTGACAGACGGTGAGCCGCCACATCTCATCGTGGGCGGGGGTTCAGAGCCGACCAGCCGCTTTCAGCTCCAGATAGCGGTCGGCGATCCGGGGAGGAAGCTCCTCCGGATCGGCGGCGATCGCCTCTCCGCCCGCCCTGCGGATCGCATCGGCGACGTTCTCCGCATCGCGGAGGGTCCTCTCGGCCGCTGCTGCGAGGTACACGTCCTCCCGGGAGTCGCGTCGGCGCGCGAGCGCGGAGATGCCGTCATCGGTCACGGAGCCGACCAGCACGGTGGTCGCGCGTGACGCGTTCGGGAAGGCGCCGAGGAATCCGCGCGCCGACTCGGCGGCATCCTGCGCGGTCAGAGCCACGATGAGCGAGGGGCGTGTGGTGAGCGTGCGGACGGCGGTGAACGCGCCGTGCCAGTCCGTGTCGACCAGCCGAGCGTGCACCGGAGCCATGGCGTCGGTGAGTGCCGGCAGCAGCGCGGCGCCGTCGACGCCCGTCACCCGCGCGCGGACCACCCTGTCGTACATCAGGAGGTGCACATGATCGCCCGCGCGGGAGGCGAGTGCCGCCAGCAGCAGCGCGGCCTCCAGTGAGGCATCAACACGGGTGCCGTCCCCGACACGTGCGGCAGCCGTGCGCCCCGTGTCGATGATGATGACGACGTGGCGATCCCGCTCCGGCCGCCAGGTCCGCAGCATGGTGGTCCCGGCGCGAGCCGTCGCCCTCCAATCGATCGAACGCACGTCGTCTCCGCGCACGTACTCCCGCAAGGAGTCGAACTCGGTGCCCTGACCACGCACCTGGATGCTCGTGTTGCCGTCCAGCTCGCGCAGCCGGGCGAGTCGCGACGGAAGATGCTTGCGGGAGGAGAACGCCGGGAGCACTCTGATCGCCCCGCGGACGACGTGCCGGGCCTGTCGACCGGCGATGCCGAGGGGCCCGCGCGAACGCAGCATCACGAACTCGCTCACGAGTTCTCCGCGGCGGCGGGGGAGGAGCGGAATGGCGACCCGGCCGCGTTCGCCAGGAGCGATGTGCAGACGCTGCCGGTCGAGCGGAGCGCCCGCTGTCGGCTGCCATGCGTCGCGGAGCGTCGCGTTCAGTGCCCTGCTGCCGTGGTTGTGCACCGCGACGCTCACCGGGACCGGCTCGCCGAGCCGCGCGCGTGCGGGCAGCCGGCGGCTCACGGTGACGGAGCGAGGACTCGCGGCGAGGGCGACGTCGACGGCGACGAGCAGCAGGCACAGAGCGATCCAGGCACCGAGCACCGCGTACGCCGGATAGCCCGCGAGCCCGGCGATGACGAGCGGGACGATACCGACGGCGATGGCGACGGCGAGGCGACCGGTGATGAACACCTAGATCGGCACCCTGGTCTGCTGCACCACCGAGGTCAGCACCGCATCGGCGGATACGCCTTCCATCTGCGCATCGGGGCGCAGCTGGAGACGATGGCGCCACACCGGGACCAGCATCGTCTGCACATGATCGGGCGTGACCGCCGAAGACGCGTTGAGCCAGGCCCAGGCCTTCGCTGCGGCGAGCAGTCCGGTGGAGGCGCGGGGGCTGGCACCGAGCTCGACCGAGGGCGACTGGCGGGTCGCTCGGGCGAGATCGACGACGTAGCCGAGGACGTCGTCGGTCACCTCGACCGCGGCAGCAGCGTGCTGCGCCGCTCGGATCTCCTCGGCGGTGACCACCGCCTCCACTCCGGTGAGCTCTCTGGGGGAGAAGCCTGAGGCGTGCCGACGCAGCACCGAGACCTCCGCGTCGCGCTCCGGCATCCCGACGACGAGCTTCATCAGGAAGCGATCCAGCTGTGCTTCCGGCAGCGAGTAGGTGCCCTCGTGCTCGATCGGGTTCTGGGTCGCTGCGACGAGGAACGGGTCGGGGAGGGGACGACTGACCCCGTCCGCCGACACCTGGCGCTCCTCCATGGCTTCGAGGAGTGCAGCCTGGGTCTTCGGCGGCGTGCGGTTGATCTCGTCCGCCAGCAGGATGTTGGTGAACACGGGACCGGCTCGGAAGTCGAACTCGCCGGTACGTGCGTCGTAGACGAGGGAGCCGGTCACGTCGCCGGGCATCAGGTCCGGAGTGAACTGCACGCGCTTGGTGTCGAGGCCGAGTGCCCGCGCGAAGGAGCGCACGACCAGCGTCTTCGCGACGCCGGGCACACCCTCGAGCAGCACATGTCCGCGAGCGAGCAAGGAGACGAGCAAACCGGTGACGGTGCCGGCCTGGCCGACCACGGCCTTGTCGACTTCCGTGCGCACCCGGTGCATGGCCTGACGCAGCGTGGCGTCATCGGTGGGATGGTTCTCAGCGGTCACGTGTTTCCCTCTGCTTCTCGGGGATGGGCGGTCGTGTCGGTGCGGGCGGTCTCGTCCACCGCCGTCTCGAGCTGGTCGAGGCGTCTGGCGAGTTCGATCAGGGCGGCGTCGTCCTCGGGCGGGGGCCCGGCCAGCAGTGCCTGGAGCGTGCCGCGCGGGACCCGCAGCCGATCCGATGCCGCGTCGGCGACCTCATCCGCGTCGGCGTGGACGGCGAGTCCGAGCCGACGGGCGAGACGTCGCCGAGTGCCGTCGCGGAGCGCCTGCGCGGCGTGTGCGGAGTCCGCGGCTCTGGCCGTGAGACGTGCGCGTCCCTGCATCGTCTCCGAGGCTCGCACGGTGACCGGCAGCGTCTCGGCGACGAGGGGACCGAACCGCTGGCCGCGCCAGATCGCCGTCGCGACCCCCACCGCGATCAGCAGCAGGATGGCGGGCGTCACCCACGGGGGCGTGAGGCTGCCCAGCGTGTCGACCGGCTCGGCTTCGATGTCGGAGTCCGCGAAGCTGGGGACATACCAGACGACGCGGTCGGTCTGACCGAGCAGGGCGAGTCCGAGGGCCGCATTCCCGTTCTCGGCGAGGTAGGCGTTGCCGAAGAGCCTCGATCCCTCCACCACGGTGCGCTGAGGACTGGTGCGACGATCGACGAGGACGGCTGCGCCCTCGGAATCCCCGAAGCAGGCCTGCACGCCGTCTGCGGCGGCGAAGAGACGGTCGGCGCGGATCGTGCCGACCTTCGCGAACTCCGCGACATCGCACTCCGCGCTCACGGCCGACGATGTGCCCGGCGCGTTGTCGCCGATGCGGAGCTCGTTCAGCAGATGGGTGCTCGTGGACAGGAACACCACGCGCTCCGCGGGTTCGGTGAGCGTCGCGAGTGCTTCGTCGGTGAGCGTGTAGGGGTTGGCCATGACCAGTATGGTGTCGGCGTCGATCGCCGCGCGGGCCTCGACTCGTGACCGATGGACGTCGACCTCGACGCCCTGATCGCGCAGGATGTTCGCGAGCGCGAGCGCGCCGGCATCGTCGCGGGCCTCGGGGTCGAGGGCGCCGCGCGCACCGGGTGCCGTCGCGGCTACGCGAAGACCCACCACCGTGACGATCAGCACGAGCGCCGCGACGATGGCCCAGCCGATGATGGACTTCGCGCGACTCGGGCGGCGTTCGGCGGTGGAGAGCGGTTCGGCGTCGGAGGCGGCGGGGAGCAGGGGCGTGCGCTCGCTGTCTGTGATGCTCACGCCGGCACCACTTCCAGGCGGCGTCCGCGGATCCGATCGTCGGTGTCGACGAGATCCCGATACGCCTCCGCCGCCGCGTGATGTCCGAGATAGCGGACATCGTCGAAGGTGAGGGCGGCGCGTCGCATCGCCTCGGCCTCGTCCGAGAACACCGTGCTGGCCTCGCGGGCGATCCCCTGCGCGGTCGCGCCGGGTGCCGGATCGATCAGATCGCGTTCCCGCAGGCTGCGGGCGATGGCGCGATAGCGCAGGACGGTCGCGGAGTCCCAGTCGCCTTCGCGTGCGGCGCGCTCGGCATCCGATCTCAGCTGTGCTGCGGTGCGGTCGTCCGCCGCACCGAGGAGGTCTCCGTGCGCCCGCCTGATCGACCTCGAACTGCGCGGCCGTCCCCAGATGATGAGGGCGGCGATCAGAGCAGCCGCGATGATGACGCTGACGATGATGAGGGCGGACGGACCGACGTTCGCGCCGTTGTCCGAGCTGAACAGATCGGCGAGGAAGCGGCCGATGTCGCGGGCCACCAGATCGAACCAGGTGGGCTTCGCGTCCGCGTAGCGCGGGTTGGAGAGCTCTTCCTCCGCCCAGCGTCGAGCCTCGTCGCCATCGGGCACGAAGAGATCGTCGAAGCGTCGGATCATGCGGCGCCGTCGGAGCCGGGTGCTGTCCAGCCGCTGTCGGCCGGAGCGTCTCCGGGGGCGGGCACCGCGGGTGGCGGCGGCGGCGGGAATGCTCCTGCCGCCGGCTGCATCGGCTGCGTCGGGTGTGCCGGCTGCGTCGGGTATCCCTGCGTCGGGTACGGAGGCGTCGGAGAGGGCGTCGCCGGAGACGGAGGGTATGCGTATCCCTGGGACATCATCACGTGTTCCGGAACCTGGCGGGGCGGAGGAGCCGATGTCACCGCGCGTGAGGGATCGACGCGGAACGGATCCTCCTGCTGCTCATCGGTCCATCCGAGGTCGCGGCGCTCCACATAGGCGATCAACGTCTGATCCAGGCCCTCGTAGCGCATCCGGCAGTCCAGGTAGACGAGCGCGGCTCCGGTGCTCTGCACCACGAGCGTGATCGCCTGGATGACCAGGAGCAGGATCTGGGGAGCGACCAGGGTCACGACGAATGCCACGACAGCGCTCGGATCCGCTGCGCCGGTGGGGGCGACGACGGAGCCGAGGAGCGATCCCAGCAACGTCGCCGGCACGCTCACCACCTGTGCCGCGATGCCCATGATCGCGCTGATCAGGAATGTCACGCCGAACGCGACCCAGAACCGCCCGCGGGTGAGCCGCCAGGAGCGGACGAAGGCGTCACGGAAACGGGCACGCTCCAGGACCAGGATCGACGGCACGAGCAGCAGCTTCGTGGTGAGCCACACCGCGAGGGGGATGCAGGCGAGCACGATCAGGATCACCACGAGCACGACGACGCCGACCATCTCCATGCTCCCCCCGAGGCCTCCGGCGACGAAGCCCGCGATGATGACGGCGGCGATGATGAAGAGACCGAACACGGCGGCGACCGAGAGAGAGGCGAAACCGGCGAGTCTCCAGAAGGCGGGCGCCATCCGCCGCCACAGCATCCGCAGCGTGGCCTTCACACCGATCGCGGCGTACCCGATCTCCGCGGCGACGACCCCCTGCATCATGGCCGTGAAGGCGATCGAGGCGACACCGACGGCCAGTCCGGCGATGACGTTCACCGCGATGGTGCCCGCCATCACCGCCTCGAAGTCCGGAGAAGAGGGGGAGACGGTCTCCAGGCGGCTGAACGTGGTGAAGAGGACCACGCCCATCACCACAGCGGTGACGACGACCACGATGAGCTGGATGACGACCGCGAACCCGAAGAG
The DNA here is from genome assembly GCF_040223885.2 of Microbacterium sp. WHRI 7836. Classification (NCBI taxonomy): domain Bacteria; kingdom Bacillati; phylum Actinomycetota; class Actinomycetes; order Micrococcales; family Microbacteriaceae; genus Microbacterium; species Microbacterium sp. WHRI 7836. Next base: position 2,299,972 of record NZ_CP168171.1, on the reverse strand, counting down.
CACCTTGGGGTTGTGTCGCAGTGCCGCGAAGGCCTTCCCCAGCAGCATCCCGAACGACAGCGGGTGAAGAGGGATGATGCCCTTCTTCGGGGCAGGCGTCCACGTCTGTCCGGTCACAGGCACTCCCTCTCCATCATGCGCCTCCATCGTGTCATATCCCCTGCACGGAGCGCAGACCTGGGATCGCTGGGACTCGGTGCCATAAGGTAACTCTTATGACCTCACGTATTCTCGTGGTCGACGACGACACAGCGCTCGCCGAGATGATCGGGATCGTGCTTCGGACCGAAGGCTTCGAGCCGGTTTTCTGCGCCGACGGCGCGCGCGCCGTCGATGAGTGGCGAGCCCAGCGGCCCGATCTCGTGCTGCTCGATCTGATGCTTCCCGGCATGGACGGGATCGAGATCTGCACGCGCATCCGTGCGGAGTCCGGCGTGCCGATCATCATGCTCACCGCTCGCAGCGACACGGCCGACGTCGTCCGAGGACTGGAGGTCGGTGCGGACGACTACATGGTCAAGCCGTTCAACCCGAAGGAACTCGTCGCGCGCATCCGCACCCGTCTCCGTCCGACGCCGCAGACCACCAGCGAGCAGCTTCGCGTCGGTGATCTCACCGTCGACGTCGATGCGCACGAGGTCCGTCGCGGCTCCGAGCCGATCGCGCTCACACCGCTGGAGTTCCAGCTTCTCGTCGCGCTCGCTTCCAAGCCGCAGCAGGTGTTCTCCCGGGAGATGCTCCTGGAGCAGGTGTGGGGGTACCACTACAAGGCCGACACCCGGCTGGTGAACGTCCATGTCCAGCGCCTGCGCGCCAAGGTCGAGCTCGACCCCGACAACCCGAAGATCGTCATGACGGTGCGTGGAGTGGGCTATCGCGCCGGGAGCGTCGGCTAGGCGCACGATGGCCGCGACGACAGCGACCACCACGACGGTCGCTGTCCTGCGCGACTGGCGCGGTTGGCCGACGATGCTCGGGGTCCTGTGGCGCCGCTCGCTGCGTTTCCGTACGCTCTCGATCACATTGCTGGCGACCTCGCTCGCGATCTTCATCACGTGCGTCACGATGGCGCTGGTGATCCAGAACGATCTCTTCATCTCGCGCAAGGACGTCGCACTCGAGGATTCCCGCCGCGCGGTCGACCAGGCCCAGGGGATCCTGGATGTGGCGGAGGTGGGCGACGACTCCGCGGCTCTCACCGAACTGTGGAACAGTGTGCAGTCGAATCTCACCCGCACGTCGAGCACGGATCAGCTCGCCGGTTTCAAGGTCGACGATGCCAAGGGCGTGCGGCTGAACGGGTTCGAGGCCGGACTGAGCCGGAGTCTGCTGAGCCCCGAGCTCCAGGCGCGTGTCATCGAGTTCGACGACCGTCAGGCCTGGCAGTCGGTGGCTCTGCCGGCCGCCGACGGTGGCGAAGTGCCGGGCATCATCGTCGGGCAGCAGCTGCAGGTCCCGGAGGCAGGGGCTTTCGCGATCTACTTCGCCTACGACCTCGGCGATGCCGACCAGACCCTCGTCTTCGTGCAGCGGACGCTGTGGATCGCGGGAATCGGCTTGGTGGCGATCGTCGCCGCCATCTCCTGGATCGTCCTCCGTGCCGTGTCGACCCCGATCGTGCAGGCGGCCGAGACGAGTGCGCGGTTGGCGGCAGGTGATCTCGGTGTGCGTCTCGAGGTACACGGGGAGGACGAGCTCGCCACGCTCGGGCGCTCGTTCAACGCGATGGCCGACAGCATCGAATCCCAGATCAAGGAGCTCGGCGAACTCTCGATGGTGCAGCAGCGATTCGTGTCCGATGTCTCTCATGAGCTGCGCACGCCGCTGACCACTATCCGTCTCGCCGCCGACATGCTCAATGATCAGCGCGAGGAGTTCGACCCCACCACCGCCCGCACGGCCGAACTGCTGCACGCCCAGGTGCAGCGCTTCGAGACGCTGCTGTCCGACCTTCTCGAGATCAGTCGGTACGACGCGGGATCGGTGCAGCTGGAACTGGAGGCGACGAGCCTCACCCACCTCGCCGAGGACATCATCGAGCAGATGCGTCCTCTCGCCGAGGGGCACGGCACCGAGCTGAGGCTCGTGGCGCCTGGGGGATATTCCCCGGTGGACATGGACCCGCGGCGCGTGCGGCGTGTCCTGCGCAACCTGATCGGAAACGCGATCGAGCACGGAGAAGGTCGTCCGGTGGTCGTCACCATCGACAGCAATCAGCACGCGGTGGCCGCCGGAGTGCGGGATTTCGGGCTCGGGATGGATCCGGCGGATGCGGAGCGGGTGTTCGACCGGTTCTGGCGTGCCGACCCCTCACGCCAGCGGACGATCGGAGGCACGGGGCTGGGGCTCTCCATCGCCCTGGGAGATGCGACGCTGCACGGCGGCACGCTCGATGTGTGGTCGGAGCTGGGCGTCGGCACCAACTTCGTCCTGACGATTCCTCGACACGAGGGGGTCCTGGACGGTCCGAGCCCCATCCCCGTGGAGCCGCAGGAGCCGTTCGCGGAGATCGGGGACGCGACCCAGCCGATCTCGCTGACCGATGCGCCGGCCGGCATGTTCGATGAGGAGGATCGGCCGTGACCGAGCACCGAGGTAAGCGAAGGCTGCGGGGACTCGCGCTGGTGCTCGTAGCCCTGCTGCTTCCCGCCTGCGCCGGGTTGCCGACCAGCGGCGACGTCGCCGTCGGCCTCAAGCTCGGCGAATCCCCACAGGACATCGACATCCTTCCCGTGGCCTCCGGGCCGATCACGGGCGCAGGGCCGGAGGAGATCGTCGACGGCTTCCTCGAAGCCGGCATCACGACCACCGACAACTGGGACACCGCGCGCGACTTCCTCGCGCCATCGCTGCAGCGGAGCTGGAGCCCCTCCGCCGGCGTGTCGATCGACATCGGCCCCGACACCAGGACCGTCACGTCCTCGGTCCCGGATGACGAGGTCGAGGACGCGGACACGGCGGAGGTCCAGGTGACCCTGGACCTCGTCGCGAGTGTCGACGACTCCGGCGGATACGCCGAGGCCGTCGGCTCGTCCGCGGTGGCGTTCACCGTGCAGCGCATGGAGAACGGCGAATGGCGCATCACGCAGGCGCCCGACGGCGTCGTGATCGACGAGACGCGATTCACGAAGGTCTTCGAGGGGTATCCGCTGCAGTACTTCGACCTCGGCTGGTCGCGCCTGGTGCCCGACATGCGCTGGTTCCCGCGGCGGCAGAGCCCCGCGACCACGGTGACACGGGCGCTCATCGGCGGTGCCCCCAGCGAATGGCTCGACCCGGCAGTGCAGAACGCCTTCCCCGCCGACGTGCAGCTGGCGCAGGATGCGGTGCCGATCGTCGGACAGGTGGCTGACGTCGCGCTCACGCGCCCGGCCAGCGGACTGGATGCCACGACGCTGTCGCGCATGCGCACGCAGCTCCAAGCTACCCTCAGGGCCTCCGGCGTCGCCGTCACGCAGGTGCGATTCACGGTGGACGGGAGAGACCTGGACGCGGGGCAGGCCGAGGTCAAGGAGCCCTCCACCGAGATCGGCACACTCGTGCTGCAGAACGGCGCGTTCGGGCGCATCGTCGGGGACGAGATCTCGCCGCTCGACGGGATCAGCGCGGAGATTACATCGATCCCGCAGCCGATCGTCTCGATCGATGTGGCCGCCGACGACACCCACGCCGCCACCAGACTCGCCGACCAGCACGTCTACCTCGTCGGCGCGGGGAGCCTCGACGAGCTCGACGCCCGCCCCGGGCTCATCAATCCCTCGCTCGATCCCTACGGCTACACCTGGTCGGTGCCCACGGGTTCCCCCGCGTCCCTGCAGGCGTCGGGAAGCGACGCCGTAGCCCATCCGATCGCGAAGGCGTGGCCGAGCGCGTCGGGGATCTCGCATCTGAGGGTCTCGGCGGATGGCGCGAGGGTGGCAGCCGTCGTGACCGTCGGCAAGCAGATGTGGGTCGTCGTCGCGGCGGTCGTCCGGGACTCGGCCGGTGTTCCGATCGAACTCGGAGAGGTCAAGCAGCTGACGCAGCTCGCCGACCCGGCGACAGGCCTGGTGTGGCTCGGACTCGACCGGGTGGGGGTGCTCGCCGATCCGAGCAGCCCGCGACTGATCACCCAGATGGTCGGGGGGCCGGGGGCGACGGAGGCCGCACCGAACAATGCCGTCTCGATCGCCGGGGCGCGCACGGCGTCCGGTGTGCGCATCCTCGGGGCGAACGGTGAGCTGTTCGCCCACGCGGGGTCGGCATGGCGGGAAGTCGCCTCCGGCGTCGCGGTGCTCGCCACGCGCGTCGGGGAGTGACTCTCCCTGCACGCGAGAGCGATGTGCTGCTCTTCGCCCGCACATCCTGAGATCCTGGGAGGGGCAGACTGCCAGACCGCAGAATCGTCGGATGTGGACGAAGACTCACCTCCTGGATTTGGGCACCGAGATCGCAGCCTTCCTCCTCGCCGCGACCTGCGCGGGGTGCGACGAGCCCGGCACCCTGTTGTGCGGCCGATGCCGGCAGGCGCTGCAACCGGACCCGCAGCGGCTCGCGACGCCGCAGGGGCTTCCGGTGACGGCCGCGCTCGCCTTCGAAGGGGTCGCGGCGCAGTGCATCCGTCGTCTGAAGGGGAAGGGCGAGACGCTCCTGGCGCGCCCACTCGGCGCGGCGCTGGCGTCCGTGCTCAACTCGACGGAGAGTGCGAGCAGGTGGATCGTGCCGGTGCCGACGTCGCGGAGCGCCTTCCGGCGCCGGGGATACCGTGTCCCCGACCTCCTGATCCGGAGGGCGAACGCCGAACCGCAGAGGCTCCTCAGCGTCGTGGGCGGCACCTCGGACCAGCGCGGGCTGGGCGCGCGGGCGCGTGCGACGAACGTGAGCGGCGCGATGCGCGTGCGTCGGGCAGGCGAAGGCACCGAGGTCGTGATCGTGGACGACGTCGTCACTACAGGGGCGACCTTCGACGAGGCGACACGGGCGCTGACCGCGGCGGGCTTCCACGTCTCGGCAGCGGTCGCGCTGGCCGCCACGCCGCGCCGTGACGGATTCGGATGAACCTCATCGGGAACGCATCGGCGACACAGGGGGAAGACCCCGTGACATCCGCCGACGGGCGGACTACGGTGGGGGGACACAAGGCGACCACGGTCCGCCCTTGGCCGGGAGGACCGGGACAAGGAGGCAGCAATGGAAACAAGCATCGTTGGCGTCGGAGTGGGTATCACCGATCGCTTCCGAACCGTTGTCGAAGAGAAGATCGCCAAGATCCAGATGCTCGCGTCCCGTGCGCAGCGACTGGATGTGAAGGTCACCCACCGTGTGTATCGCAACGGTCGCATCCCCGACGAGACCGTCGAGCTCACGCTGATCGGAAAGGGCCCCGTCGTCCGCGCAGAGGCGACGGACGGCGACAAGTTCGTGGCGCTCGACCTCGCCGTGGACAAGATGTCCGAGCAGCTGCGTCGCGCGAAGGAGAAGCGGGTCGACGGACGGCAGCACCCGCGCGGCGCCCACTTCGAGAAGGGGAGCGGGGTGCTGGAGGGCATCGACGTCCAGCCGGCATCCGCTGACGTCCTCCGTGCGGTCGCGACCGGCAGCGTGCCGGTGCAGCAGGCGGAGGAGGACGAGTACTCGCCCGTCGTCATCCGCACGAAGAGCTTCGATGCCGAGTGGATGACCGTCGAGGAAGCCGTCGACAGGATGGAACTGGTCGGACACGACTTCTTCCTGTTCGTCGATGTCCGCACCGACCACCCGAGTGTCGTCTATCGACGCAAGGGCTGGGACTACGGAGTGATCGCGTTGAGCACCCAGGCTCCGCCGTCCGAAGCGCTCGCTTCCTGATCTGGAATCGCAGAATCGCAGAACGGCCCGGTCCCGCAGGGGACCGGGCCGTTCTGGTGTGCGAAAGCCGAGAAGGGCGCGTCAGTCGAAGATGCCGTCGAGCAGGCTGCCGATCACGAGCCCGCCGAGGATGCCGGAGGCGAGGTCCCCGCCTCCGCCTCCTCGTCGTCCGCCGCCGCCCCAGCCGCCGCCCCAGTCCTGATCCTGCGGACGGGAGGAGTCGATGTCGCGCTGCGCGAGCTGCAGTGCTTCGGAAGCCAGATGAGCCACGCGGCGCGCCTGGACGAGCGCGGCTTCGCGGGTGTCCTCTGCGGGCAGCAGGTCCGAGAGGTCGACCCGCAGCCGCTCCGCCTCCGCGAGTCGGGTTCGGGCATCCGCGCCGATCCACCCCCGATGGCCGGAGATGAGGCCTCGCGCGACGCCCAGCTGGCGGTCGGCGTCGTCGATGGCATGCTGCACCTGAGCGAGGCTCGGCAGCGGGTTCTCCGCCCTATGACGGGCCTTGGCGATCGCCTCGTCGAGCGCGGAGTTGGCGTCACGCAGCTGGGACAGCTCGGCGAAGGGGTCGTTCGGCTGCCCAGAGGGTGTGAGCGCGGCCAACGCTCTCTGGAGGGCGGTGACGGCGTCGGCGACGGCCGGGACGTTCGGTGCTGTTCGCGCCGCGATGAGATCGCCGCGCGAGTCGGCGACGACCTCGGCGAGGGTGGATTCCGCGCGAAGTGCCTCGATCTCGAAGTCCTCCACGGCGTCGAGCAGGGCGGAGGCACGGCGGGTGGCCTCGGTCGCCGTCTCGAGCGCCACGTTGGCTTCCTCGTTCTGCTTCGCGGCCCGACGGCGCTCCGACACGTCGGCGCTGTGGGTCGCGAAGCTGATGAGCTGCTGAGCTTCGGCGGCACTCGCGGTGATCTGATGCATGGCGGAGTCCGCATACCGCGACGAGAGGCGGGAGATGGCTTCGCTGGTCTGCGGGATGCGAGCACTCAGCGCCGCCGCGTCTGCCCGCACCTGGGCGATGATCTCGGGTGCGCGGCGTACCTTGGCGACCGACTCGGCGAGCACGGAGGTCTTCTCGTCGAGAAGGTCCTGCGCCCAGTCGCAGAGCTGGAGGATGCGCGCGTTGCGTGTGCGCAGCTCTTCGTCGGTGTCGGGGATCTCGTCGTGGTTCAGCTGGTGGAGCTGGAACGCTTCCCGCAGATGGGTGCGTACAGCCGCGAGCGCCCTGCGCAGATCGGCTGTGAGCGACTCGCCGAGTTCGGCCTCCGCGAAGGCGAGCTCATCGGAGGTCGTGCGGATCCGCTCGTCTGCGCTGACCAGGGCCTGCTCAGCACGGCGCGCGAGATCGGCGTCCTGAGCGGCGAGTTCTTCCTGTTCGCGTTTGCGTCTGCCCCAAAATCCAGCCATGACCCGATCCTAGTTTCCCGGGGGCCGGCGGTGGCTGAGCATCCGCTCGGGGCGAACGCGGAACCGGTCCGCGTGAGCGAGCCGGGCGACATCGGGCCGGGTCAGGACGCCGCGATCGCGTCGGCCGTCGCCGTCTCGGCCTTCGTCGGGCGTCCCCGCTTCGGGCGATCGGCGGTGAGCTCGAGTGTCATCGCGTGGCGAGGGTGGGCACCCAGACGCTGTGCGGCATGGTCCAGCCATCGGATCTCGGCCTCGGCGGCGAAGATCATCGAGTCGGCGACGAGCGACCACGCGAGTCCCTCAGGGGCGTCGACGTCCCGATGTGCGCGTCGCTGCGTCTGCAACGCCTCCAGCTGTCGGAGCGATGCGGATCGCTGGGACTGGATCGCGGCTGCGGGGTCGACGCCGGGCAACGTGGCGGCGACCGCGACCTTGATGGCGAGTTCGTCTCTGGTGCCCTGGGGGCGCATGACGGGGGAAGAGAGCCAGCGGTCGACCTCCGTCCGTCCGGCGTCGGTGATCTGCCAGTACACATGGCCCCGGTCGTCTGCCTCTCCGCGCGAGACCAGGCCGTCGCGTTCGAGACGTTCGAGCGTGTTGTAGATCTGCCCGACGTTCAGCGGCCAGATGGAACCGGTCCGGCGATCGAACTCATGACGGAGCTGATAGCCGTAGCACGGCCCCTGCGCGAGGATCGCGAGCAGACTCTGGCGTACTGACATCGTTCGTCTCCTGTGGCCGTCCGGGAATGCGATACCGAGTATATGGTCGGCGCGCGAACGTCCGATTCGACGCGCGGGACGGCTATGCAGGCGACGTGCAGGTCACAGCCCGGTAACATGGCGAAGTATGCCTGGCGTCGGGTTCACCGACGACCGGCGGTTCACCCACCGACAGGGAGATGACATCCGTGGCCAATCCTCTTGAGAAGCTCCTGCGTGCGGGCGAAGGGCGGGTCATCCGCCGCCTGAATCAGGTCGTCAAGGCAGTGGGTGCACTGGAAGAGGACATCTCCAAGCTCACCGACGACGAGCTGCGCAACGAGACCACCGAGCTGCGCGCGCGCTTCGAGAAGGGCGAGACGCTCGACCAGTTGATGCCGGAGGCCTTCGCCGCCGTGCGCGAGGCCGCCAAGCGCACCCTCGGCATGCGCGCATACGACGTGCAGATCATGGGTGGGGCCGCCCTTCATCTCGGGAACATCGCCGAGATGAAGACCGGTGAGGGCAAGACCCTCGTCGCGACGCTGCCCGCGTACCTGAATGCGATCGCCGGCAAGGGCGTTCACGTCATCACGGTCAACGACTTCCTCGCCAGCTACCAGGCCGAGCTCATGGGGCGCGTGTTCCGCGCGCTCGGCATGACCACCGGCATCATCGTGTCCGGTCAGACTCCGGCAGTGCGCCGCGAGCAGTATGCCGCCGACATCACCTACGGCACGAACAACGAGTTCGGCTTCGACTACCTGCGCGACAACATGGCCTGGCGCAAGGAGGATCTCGTCCAGCGCGAGCACTTCTTCGCGATCGTCGACGAGGTCGACTCGATCCTCATCGACGAGGCGCGCACCCCGCTCATCATCTCCGGCCCGTCATCGGGCGAGGCGAACCGGTGGTTCGCCGAGTTCGCGAAGATCGCCCGCACCCTCGAGGTCGGCGAGGACTACGAGGTCGACGAGAAGAAGCGCACGGTCGGCGTCCTCGAGCCCGGCATCGAGAAGGTCGAGGACTACCTCGGCATCGACAACCTCTACGAGTCCGCGAACACGCCGTTGATCTCGTTCCTGAACAACTCGATCAAGGCGCTGGCGCTCTTCAAGAAGGACACCGACTACGTCGTCATGAACGACGAGGTCATGATCGTCGACGAGCACACCGGCCGCATCCTGGTCGGTCGCCGCTACAACGAGGGCATCCACCAGGCGATCGAGGCGAAGGAGGGGGTGCCGGTCAAGGCCGAGAACCAGACCCTCGCGACCGTCACACTGCAGAACTACTTCCGTCTCTACGACAAGCTCGCCGGCATGACCGGTACGGCCGAGACAGAGGCCGCCGAGTTCATGTCGACTTACAAGCTCGGCGTCATCCCGATCCCGACGAACAAGCCGATGATCCGCAAGGATCAGTCCGACCTCGTCTACAAGAACGAGACAGCGAAGTTCGCGCAGGTGGTGGAGGACATCGCCGAACGGCACGCCGAAGGCCAGCCGGTGCTGGTCGGAACGGTGAGCGTCGAGAAGAGCGAGTACCTTTCGCGTCTGCTCGCCAAGAAGGGCATCAAGCACGAGGTCCTCAACGCGAAGAACCACGCGCGCGAGGCCGAGATCGTCGCGCGCGCCGGTCGCCTCGGTGCCGTCACGGTCGCCACGAACATGGCAGGACGAGGAACCGACATCATGCTCGGTGGAAACGCCGAGTTCCTCGCGGTCCAGGAGCTCAAGGGCAAGGGGCTCGACCCCGTGGAGACGCCCGAGGAGTACGAGGTCGCCTGGGACGAGACGTACGAAGCGATGAAGGCCGTCGTCGCCGAGGAGGCCGAGAAGGTCATCGAGGCCGGTGGCCTCTACGTGCTCGGCACGGAGCGCCACGAGTCCCGCCGTATCGACAACCAGCTCCGCGGTCGCTCCGGACGTCAGGGCGACCCGGGCGAGAGCCGCTTCTACCTGAGCCTCACCGACGACCTGATGCGTCTGTTCCAGTCGGGCGCTGCCGAGGCGATCCTCGCCAGGACCAACTTCCCCGACGACGTGCCGATCGAGTCCGGTCTCGTGTCGCGCGCGATCCGCAGCGCTCAGTCGCAGGTCGAGTCCCGCAACGCGGAGATGCGCAAGAACGTCCTCAAGTACGACGACGTCCTGAACCGTCAGCGCGAGGCCATCTACGCCGACCGCCGTCAGATCCTCCAGGGCGACGACATCGCCGACCGGGTGCAGCACTTCATCGAGGACGCCATCAGCGGTGTCGTCCGTGACCACACCGGCGAGGGCCACAACGAGAGCTGGGACTTCGACGCGCTCTGGACCGAGCTCAAGACCCTCTACCCCGTGGGGGTGACGATCGATGAGGTCGTCGCCGAGGCTGCCGACCGCAAGGGCGGTATCGACGCCGACGGCCTGACCCGCGAGCTGCTCTCCGATGCCAAGATCGCGTACGAAGCGCGTGAAGAGGCCCTCGGTGAAGCGGCGACGCGTGAGCTGGAGCGTCGCGTCGTGTTGCAGGTGCTCGATCGCCGCTGGCGCGACCACCTCTACGAGATGGACTACCTCAAGGACGGCATCGGTCTGCGGGCCATGGCCCAGCGCGATCCGCTCATCGAGTACCAGCGCGAGGGCTACGCCATGTTCCAGTCGATGATGGGACAGATCAAGGAGGAGTCGGTCGGCTACCTCTACAACCTCGAAGTCGAGGTGCGTCGTGCCGGCGACTCCCAGACGGCGGAGGTCGAAGCCAAGGGGCTCGCCACCGATGGGGGAGAGCAGCGTCTCGAGTACTCGGCGGCCAACGATGCGGGCGAGGTCGAGGTCCGCAACGACCGCGGCCAGGTCCAGCAGGCGGCGACGGATCGCGTACGCCAGGCCGCTGCCCGCGCTCAGGCTCCGCAGAGCGAGCCGGAGGAGGCGCCGAGAGGAGCCTTCGGCCAGCGCACCGATGCAGCGGCTCCGGCCGCAGGCAACCGCGAGCAGCGTCGGGCCCAGGGCAAGAAGAAGAAGTAGGGCGTGCGCAGAGGAGGGCCAGTCCGCGTGGATTGGCCCTCCTTTCGTCGCTGTAGGCTTGGCCGATGACCCCAACGCGCAACTTCGACCAGTCGTCGAAGCTCAAGAACGTCCTGTACGAGATTCGCGGAAACGCCCTCGTCGAGGCGGCGCGGCTGGAGGCGGAGGGCCACAAGATCCTCAAGCTCAACACCGGCAACCCGGCGATCTTCGGCTTCGACGCCCCGCACCAGATCGTGCGCGACATGCTGGCGGCGCTGCCGACCGCACACGGATACAGCGACAGCAAGGGCATCATCTCGGCCCGACGTGCCGTGGTGAGCCGGTACGAGGAGATCGAGGGCTTCCCCCGGTTCGACCCCGATGACGTGTACCTCGGAAACGGTGTGTCCGAGCTCATCACCATGACGATGCAGGCGTTGCTGGACGAAGGCGATGAGGTCCTCATCCCGGCGCCGGACTACCCCCTCTGGACGGCGATGACCAGTCTCGCTGGCGGCACACCGGTGCATTACCTCTGCGACGAGGAAGATGAGTGGCAGCCCGACCTCGAAGACATCCGCTCGAAGATCACACCGCGGACCAAGGCTCTCGTCATCATCAACCCGAACAACCCCACCGGCGTCGTGTATTCGCGCCAGATCCTGGAGGGGCTGGTGCAGATCGCCAGGGAGCACCAGCTGCTGCTGCTCTCCGACGAGATCTACGACCGGATCCTGTTCGACGGAGCCGTGCACATCCCCACGGCCACGCTCGCTCCCGACCTGCTGTGCCTGACCTTCAACGGCCTCTCCAAGACCTATCGGGTCGCGGGATACCGGTCGGGCTGGATGGTCATCACAGGGCCGCAGGATCACGCGAAGGGCTTCCTGGAGGGCATCACGCTGCTCGCGTCCACGCGACTCTGCCCCAATGTGCCGGCGCAGCACGCCGTGCAGGCGGCGCTCTCCGGAGTGCAGTCGATCGAGGCGCTCATCGCGCCGACGGGGCGTCTTCATGAACAGCGGGACATCGCGTGGGAGGGGCTCGAGTCGATCCCCGGAGTGTCGTGCGTCAAGCCCCAGGGTGCGCTGTACGCGTTCCCTCGACTCGACCCGAACGTGCACGAGATCAGGGACGACGCCCGTCTGGTGTACGACCTGCTGGTCTCGGAGCACATCCTGCTGGTCCAGGGCACCGGATTCAACTGGGCGACCCCCGACCACCTCCGACTGGTCACGCTCCCCGAACCCCGAGTGCTGAGCGAAGCCGTCGAACGATTGGGGAACTTCCTCTCGAGCTACCGGCAGTAGCCGTCGCCGGCGGGGAGAGGGATGCCGCCAGTCTCCGCACGGCGGCGGCGAACGGCGAGCGGGGCGCGACATCGGTCATCGGCCGGGCGTGCAGCAGAGCCGCATCCGCCGCTCGCAGGTCGAAGGGGAGGAAGAAGACGTCGGTGATGCCGGCGAACCTCTCCAGGGTGCGTCGCACCTGCCCGCGCGCATCGATCCCGAGGGGGCCGGGGCGCACCTGATTCACCACGACGATGACGGGCGTGGGGGAGGTGAGACGGCGAAGCTCGGCATGATCGCGGATGAACCTGCTGATACCGAGCGGGTCGGCCGATGCGATCGCCACGATCAGATCCGCCTCCTGCAGCGCCGCCGTGGTCGCCGCGTGACGTCGTGGTCCGGCAAGGTCGTACGTGACTTCGTCGTCGGCGTCGAACGCACCGGCGACGTCCACCACTGTCTCGTCGATCCACCCGCGACAGGTGCCGAGCGCGGCGACGAGGCGCGCGGATGACAGCTCGGGCCAACGGCTGGGGCGGTTGATCCCCGGCAGCACTTCGATCTCACCCGCGCTCGTCGTCACCGTCGTCGCCAGTCGCGTCAGCTCCGCCGGATCGAGCGCGCCGCGCTCGGCCCTCCGGCAGGCGGCGGCGATGCCGGGAGCGTCTTCGCCGAGACCGAGGAGCATCGCGAGCGAAGGAGCGACGGTATCCGCGTCGACCAGGGCCGTGCGGCGTCCGGTGCGGGAGAGCTCCACGGCCAGCTGGATCGACAGGGTCGACCGCCCCGGCGCCCCATGTGGTCCCCAGACGGCGACGATACGAGGGGGGAGCTGGGCCTCTGGTGGCGGTGGCGTGTCCGTCTCGGCCAGCAGCGCGGCTGCGATCTCCCACCCCGCCGCGTCAGGTCGCAGCGCTGTGGAGAGGCCGAGACGGCCCAGCAGTCGGCTGTCCTCGGCGCCGAGAGCCAGGATACGGACTCCGGCACGGTCGCACAGTGCGATCAGGTCCGCATTCAGGATCGATCGAGTGGCGGGGACGATGATCGCTTCCACCCCGTCCGGGATCTCTGCGAGTGGGGCGGCGGGGACGGTCGCGATGACATCGACGCCTTCGAGGGCGAGTTCCGCTGCCAGCTCATCCGCCCGTGGCTGCGGGATGGCCACGACGACGCCCGTCACGATCCCGCCCCGACCGGCACCACCGAGAGCGCGGAGCCTCCCGTGATCGCCGCGAGCACGTCGGCGACATCGGCGCGGTCGATCACGACCTCGAGCCGGGTTCCGGCCTCGGCGAGCACCCCCTCGGGTTCGAGCACGTCGCGGACGATCACGTCTGCGACCAGGATGCGCGGGACATCGTACGAGCGCCCTTCATCCACCGGCGGTGCCTGCCAGATCTCGACGACTGTTCCCGCGGCGACGCCTTCCGGGATTCCCGTCGTGCTCTGGATGACCACCGTCGTCGATCGGCTGTCCTCCGCATCGGTCAGCGCCGAGACGGGGACGAGTTCGCCGCCGTCGAGGGTGCGGGTCGCCACGCTGTCCGCAAGGAGGTCGTCGGGCCCGAGGTATCCCTCACCGGCAGCGCCGAGTCGCACGTCGACGACCTGGAAATCCGCGGCGGTCACGGGCTGGCCCTGCGTGATCGTCCGGGTGGTCTGGAGAACGGGTACCGCATCGTCGGCGGCGGAGACGATGAGCCAGACCCCGCCGATCGACAGGGCGACCAGGGCGATGCCGATCAGGAATCGCACGTCGCCCCAGAAGGCGCGACGGGGAGGAGAGAGGGAAGCCATGGCGATATCGTCACAGAATCGGCTTCGGCGCTTCGCGAGTTATCCACAGCGAAGGATCCGGCGGCACCTGCGGGAGCGCCTGGGAGAGAATGGGCACATGGCTGCCACCCCCGTTCGCGCACCGCGTTATCTCGCGCCGGCGCAGGTGGCGGAGCTGCTGAGCATCGGCGTCGACGAGGTGGTCACCCTCGTGCAGGAGGGGAGACTGAGGGGCGCTCGGCTCGGTTCGCCGCCTCGGTGGCGAGTGGAGGAGTCCAGCCTCGACGGCTATCTGTCCGAGGAATCGGAGATCGCCCGCCGGATGGCGCTGTGGCGACAGTCTCAGACCGCGAGTTTCCCCGAGGTCTGGGGAACGTCCGCCGCTCAGGGCATCTGACCGCTCGAAGCCCGCAGCGCGACGAGTGAAGAGAACGGGACGACGCGGAACGCCTGCACCGCCGCGGCCGATCGCGCTTCGCCGGGATCGTGCACGGCCAGATCCAGATGGTCGGCGGCCGCACGATCGATGGTTCCGTGGAGGTCGTCACCGACGAGCGTGGTGATGCGCACCGGCACACGACGCCGGGCGAGATCGCGCAGCACGAAGCCGAGCGTCATCCGTTCCCGCAGTGGCACGTCGGCGGCCGTGGGCTCATCGAGACTCGCGAGGATCATCCCGTGATCCAGCGTGATCCCCGCGACCGCGAGGAGGGGGAGGATCGATGTGCCGGAAGCGGGGCTGCCGCCGCCGGTTCCTCTCGTCCTCACGGCTATCCAGTCCGCTCCGAGGGTCTGCAGCGAGACGGGGATCCGTCGCCCGCTCATGAGGTCGATGGTGGCCTCGGCGCCGCCGCCGCACAGTGCACGCAGGCGATGGCGCAGATCCAGCCGCGCGATCCGCAGCCGCTCCGACTCGGCATCGAGCACCGCACGCTCCGCCTCCCATTCCGAGGCGAGCTGGCCCTCGAGGTCTTCGAACAGTCGGTCCCAGTGCATTCGACAGAGCGTAGGCGACCGGGATACGGGGCATACGAGTTATCCACATTCTTCGTCGATCCCGGCCCTGTCGAGATGCACGCGCTGCTGTACTGGCTCACTCGCAGACCGTCCCGATCGAGAGTCCGTCATGATGCCGCACGAGTACTTCGCACCCCAGCCGACGTCGACCAGCGAGCTTCCCGATCCTGTACCGCTTCTGCGCAGCCTCACACACGGCGTCCTCGAGGTCCTCGCCGGGGTCAGGGAGGTCGACCAGCTCGCCCGATGGCTCAGCGAAGACGCGTTCCGGAGCCTGGTGACCCGCGCGAACCTGTCCGCCAGGGCACGCAGCGCGCGCGGGGTGGTGCCCGCGCGGCCGACGTTCGAGATCAGGGCGCTGAGGGTCACAGAACCTCTCGACGGGGTGATCGAGGCCGTCGTCGTGGTGGCGGGGCCCGGCCGCACCCGGGCGGTCGCCGTCCGGCTGGAGGGAATCGATCGTCGGTGGCGCGCGACTTCGCTGGCGATTCTCTGAGGCATCTGACCGTAGGCTGGTCAGGTGTCAACCCTCAGTGATCTCGCCCATGCCCAGGGGCGCCTGAACGACAGCGATGTCGAATGGCTCCACCGACTCGCCGGCGACGGTCAGCTTCTCGCAGACCTCGCCTCTGCCGACATCGTGATCTGGATCCAGACCGAGGACGGGTCGTTCATCGCCGTCGCGCATGCCCGGCCCAGCGGTGCGGCCACGCTCTTCTATCGCGACATCGTGGGAGAGCGGGTGCGGCCACAGTGGCGCACCCAGGTGCAGGGGGCATTCGAGTCCGCCGAGATCGTCGATTCCTCCTCGCCCGATTGGTTCGAGGAGACACCGACGAGGGTGCGAGCGGTGCCGATCGTCACCGTGAAGCGCGGAGCTGACGCCCAGTCCACTGTGATCGGGGTCGTCACCCGCCACACGAACCTCGGCGAGGTGCGCACGCCCTCGCGACAGCAGATCACGTTCGACGAGTGCGCGAACGATCTGTTCCGCATGATCGCCGACGGCAGCTTCCCTGACCTGACGGCCCCCACCTCGCCCCGCCGAGGAGCCCCTCGCGCCTCCGACGGCCTCATCCGCATCGATGTCGACGGGATCACGACCTTCGCCAGCCCGAACGCGCTCTCCGCATTCAACCGGATGGGCTTCGACGATGAGCTCGAGGGGGAATCGCTGGCCGAGGTCACCACCCGACTCGTCCCGCCCTCCCGCCAGGTCGACGAGTCGCTGCCCGTGGTCGTCACGGGGCGCGCTCCGTGGCGCACGGACATCGAGGCCCGCGGCGTGACGGTATCCCTGCGCGCCATCCCCCTCAAGGACCATGGCACGCGCATCGGCGCCATCGTGCTGTGCCGTGATGTGTCGGAGCTCCGCCATCAGGAGCAGGAGCTCATCACGAAGGACGCCACGATCCGCGAGATCCATCACCGGGTCAAGAACAATCTGCAGACGGTGGCCTCGCTCCTGCGCATCCAGGCTCGCCGCACGCACTCCGACGAGGCACGCGACGCCTTGACGCAGGCCATGCGCCGCGTGGACGCGATCGCCGTGGTGCACGACACCCTCGCTCAGGGCCTCACCCAGAAGGTCGATTTCGACGAGGTCTTCCACCGTGTGCTCAAGCTCGTCGCCGAGGTCGCCTCCGCGCCGAACACCCGGGCACGGACCCAGTCGACCGGGCGGTTCGGAGTCCTGCCGAGCGAGTACGCGACCCCGCTCGCGCTCGCACTGACGGAGGTCGTCACGAACGCGGTCGAGCATGGGCTCGCCGGCCAGGAGGGTGTCGTGACGATCGACGCGAAGCGCACAGAGGACAACCTCCGTGTCACGGTGCGCGACACCGGCCTCGGTCTGCCGGAAGGGCGGATCGGTCAGGGGCTCGGCACGCAGATCATCCGCACCCTGATCCAGGGCGAGCTCGGCGGCACCATCGAGTGGCACGGGAGCGACGGCGACGGCACCGAGGTGGTCATCGACATCCCGCTGCGCTGGCTGGAACGCTGAGCGCAGCAGGGTCCGGACAGACGGAAGCGGCCTGAGAGTCGATCTCAGGCCGCTTCCGGAAGTTCAGGAGGCGCGGCGTGCGCGGGCGGCGCGACGCTTGAGAGCGCGGCGCTCGTCCTCGGAGAGGCCGCCCCAGACGCCGGAGTCCTGGCTGGTCTCCAGGGCGTACTGCAAGCAGATCTCGGTGACCGTGCAGGTGGCGCAGACGGTCTTCGCCTTCTCGATCTGATCGACGGCCGGGCCGGTGTTCCCCACGGGGAAGAAAAGCTCGGGGTCGACAGTCAGGCAGGCGGCCTTATCGCGCCAGTCCATGGGGGCTCCTCGGTGTGGATTTCATGAGATGTCGCGATGCGACCTCTCGGATTCGGGTAGTAGTTCGGGTTCCGCTACCCTGTTGAGATGCGGACGGAATGCCCGCGAATTGTGATGCGAGCGTGAACGCTCGCCCCACGCCGCTGTGGGAGCACATGACTTTCTCTATTCTGTTACATGAAAACCGTGAAATCAAGGGTTTTCTCCTCATTCGATCCATGGGAGACACCGTGCGCGCACCCGGAATCGCCCTCGCGGCAGCAGCCGTCCTCGCTCTCGAGGCAGTGGCGCTCCTGGTCTTCGCGGTGATCGAACTCGCCGGCCTCGGTGCGGGTGACGCGGCCTCTCTCCCGACCGCCCTCGCGCTCATCGTGCTCACGCTGATCGGTGCCGCAGCCCTCGTCGCCTTCGCGGTGGGCACGCGCTCCGGGAAGTCCTGGGCGCGCTCAGGGGGAGTGGTCTTCCAGGTGCTCGCCGTGGCGCTCGCGCTGGCTTCTCTCACGCTGCAGCCGATCTCCTGGCCGTTCACACTCGGAGTCGGGCTCCCCGGCCTGGTCGGCTTCGCGCTGCTGATCACGAGCGCCCGTCGCGAAGGGCCGCAGCGCGCGGCGGAGTGACCTCCGGAGCTCGGATCTCCGAGGCTCGGGAGGTGCCTACGGGGCAGGTCAGGCGTCGATGCCGAGCTGTTTGCGCAGACGCGCGACGTGGCCGGTGGCCTTGACGTTGTACTGCGCGAGCACGATCGTGCCGTCCTCGTCGAGGACGAAGGTCGAGCGGATGACGCCTTCGACGAGCTTGCCGTAGTTCATCTTCTCTCCCCACGCACCGTACGCGGAGTGGACCGCGTGATCGGGGTCGCTGAGGAGCGGGAAGGTGAGGGCGTCGCGCTCGCGGAACTTCGTCAGCGTCGCGGGGTCGTCACGCGAGATGCCGACCACGCGGTAGCCGGCGCCCTGGAGGGACGAGATGCTGTCGCGGAAGTCGCAGGCCTCGGTGGTGCATCCGGGGGTCATCGCCGCCGGGTAGAAGTACAGCACGGTCTTCTGGCCGCGCAGATCCTCGAGGCGGACGGTGTTCCCGTCCTGGTCGAGGAGTGAGAAGTCGGGGGCGGCGGTTCCTGGTTCGAGGCGCTGGGTCACACCTCCAGCCTAACGCCCGGGCGTCTGCTCCGCCTTGTCTGCGAACGTCTGCAGCAGCCGCTGCAGAGAGTCGAGTCGCGCACGACCGGTCTCTCCCAGCTCGCCTCGTTCCGCCGCCTCGATGAGCGCGCAGTCGGGGGCATCGGCCAGATGGGTGCAGCCGCGGGGGCAGTCCTCGGCGATCGTCGCGAGCTCGGTGAAGGCCGCGAGGATGTTGGCCGGATCGACATGGCCGAGTCCGAACGAGCGCACCCCAGGGGTGTCGATCACCCAGCCGGTGCCACCCGCTCCCTGGTAACGCAGGGACACGGTCGACGACGACGTGTGGCGTCCGCGTCCTGTCACCTGATTCACGTGTCCCGTGGCGCGCAGCGCTGTGGGGACGAGTGCATTGACGAGTGTCGACTTGCCGACTCCGGAGTGTCCGACGAACACCGTGGAGTGACCGATGAGAGCCTCGCCGATCTCCTCGACGGGCATCTCGTCCTGGGAACTCGTGAACACCCGAAGGTCCAGCCCCTCGAAATGCGTGAGGAACTCGGTCGGGTCGGCGATGTCGGTCTTCGTGACGACGAGAAGGGGGCGGATGCCGGCGTCGAGTGCTGCCACGAGATAGCGATCGACCAGGCGCGCACGGGGTTCGGGGTCGGCGGCCGCGACGACGATGAGCATCTGGTCCGCGTTGGCGACGATCACCCGCTCGACCTGGTCCGTGTCGTCCGCGCTGCGTCGGAGAAGCGAGGTCCGCTCCACGATGCCGACGATACGGGCGAGGGTGCCATCGTCTCCCGAGGTGTCGCCGACCACTCGGGCCTGGTCGCCCGTGACGATGGGTGTTCGGCGCAGCTCGCGCGCACGTGTGGTGGTGATCGTGCGCTCCTCCGCCGTGTCCTCCCCGAGCAGGACGGAGTAGCGACCCCGATCCACACCGAGCACTCGCCCCACCTGCGCGTCCTCGTGCGCGGGACGGCGCTTCGTGCGCGGCCGGTTGGCTTTGGGGTTCGGGCGGGTGCGGATGCTGCTCTCGTCGAAGTCCTCGAAGTCGTCTTCGAGGTCGTCGGCGTCGTCGAGCCAGCTCACCGTCAGCCCCGCAGCATCCGCTCCCAGAGCATCGTGAACTCCGGGAGGGTCTTCGCAGTGGTGCCGATGTCGTCGATCTCCACATCGGGGACACGGAGACCGATGAGCGCGCCGGTCGTTGCCATGCGGTGGTCGTGGTGCGCAGCCCAGCGTCCGCCGTGCAGTGGGCGCGGGATGATGCGGAGTCCGTCCGGCAGTTCCTCGGCCTCGCCGCCGAGGGCACGCAGGTTCCCGATCAGCGCGGCGATTCGATCGGTCTCGTGCAGACGGATGTGCCCGATGCCGCGGATCGTCGTCGGGGAGTCCGCGAAGGCGGCGAGGCCGACCAGTGTCGGGGTGAGCTCGCTCGCCGCCGAGAGATCGAGGTCGAGACCGCGGATGCCGGAGCCCGCGCGCACCGTGAGCGTTCCGCCGTGCCGCCCGACGTGAGCTCCGGTCGCCTGGAGGATCTCCGGCAGGAGGGCGCCCGGTTGGGTGGAGTGCGGAGGCCAGCCCGTGATCGACACGGATCCACCGGTGACGAGCGCGGCGGCGAGGAACGGTGCGGCGTTCGAGAGATCGGGTTCGATCGCGATCTCCTTGGCGCGGGGGACGCCCGCCTCGACAAGCCATTCGCCGACGGCTGGGCGCTCGATGCGGATGCCTCGGCGGCTGAGTGCCTCGATGGTCATGTCGATGTGCGGAAGGCTCGGCAGGTGCTCGCCGGTGTGGACGAGGTGCAGTCCCACATCGAAACGCGGAGCGGCGAGGAGGAGCCCGGAGACGAACTGGCTCGATGCGGAGGCATCGATCTCGACGCGACCCCCGCGGATGCGCCCGTGGCCGCGGATCGTGAACGGAAGAGCCCAGGTGCCCTCGTCGTCGATGTCGACTCCGAGGTCGCGCAGCGCGCTGATGAGGCCCCCCATCGGCCGATGGAGGGCGGTCTCGTGCGCGGTGAGATGCACGTCGTTCTCGGCGAGTCCGGCCAGCGGAGCGATGAAGCGCATGACGGTGCCGGCCTGCCCGCAGTCGATCGTGGTGCCGCCGTCGAGTCTCGCAGGGGTGACGACGAGGTCAGGCCCGAACTCATGACCGGCATCCACCTCCTCGATGCCCACCCCGAGGGCACGCAGCGCGTCGACCATGCGCGCGGAGTCGTCGGAGTGCAGAGGGGCGATCAGGCGGCCGGGACCGTCGGCGATCGCGGCGATGATCAACTCGCGGTTCGTCAGCGACTTCGAACCGGGGATCGTGAGCTCGGCGTGCACGGGCACGTCGGTCGAGGGCGCGGTGTAGGCGCCCTGCACGCGGGAGGGGGAATACCTGTTGGCGCTCATCGGTTCTCACCTTAGTAAACGCAGGGAGCTTCGTCGCGAACGACAGGCTCCCACCCCACCGAAGGAGCGAGTATGACGGCGACGTTGGAGCGCGAGG
This sequence comes from Microbacterium sp. WHRI 7836, assembly GCF_040223885.2. Taxonomy (NCBI): domain Bacteria; kingdom Bacillati; phylum Actinomycetota; class Actinomycetes; order Micrococcales; family Microbacteriaceae; genus Microbacterium; species Microbacterium sp. WHRI 7836. Next base: position 2,279,017 of record NZ_CP168171.1, on the reverse strand, counting down.
TGATCGACCTCAGCGGCCTAGACTGGCCGGTGATGGATGACACCGCAACCGCAGACACCGTCGGCGACCCTCGGCGCGAGTTCGAAGAGCAGGCGCTCCCGTTCATGGACCAGCTCTACGCCGCCGCGATGCGTATGACGCGCAATCCCGCCGACGCCGCAGACCTCGTGCAGGAGACCTTCGTCAAGGCCTATGGGTCCTGGGCGACGTTCTCGCAGGGTACGAACCTCAAGGCGTGGCTCTACCGGATCCTCACGAACACCTACATCAACATCTACCGCAAGCGTCAGCGGGAGCCGTTCCAGGGCACGATCGACGAGCTCGAAGACTGGCAGCTGGGCGGAGCGGAGTCGACGACGGCGTCGCACAGCCGGTCGGCCGAGGCGGAGGCCATCGACCGGATGCCCGCCTCCGTCGTCAAGGACGCGCTGCAGGCCGTGCCGGAGGACTTCCGTCTCGCGGTCTATCTCGCGGATGTCGAGGGTTTCGCGTATCAGGAGATCGCCGACATCATGAAGACCCCCATCGGCACCGTCATGAGCCGTCTGCACCGTGGCAGGCGGATGCTGCGGGAGCTGCTGGCAGATTACGCCGCTGAGCGGGGCATCGCCGCGGCCGAGACGAGGAGCAAGAAATGAGTGACTGCGGCTGCGACAAAGCCCGTCAGGATCTGGAGGAGTACCTCCGCAACGAGGTGTGCAAGACCGAGCACACCGAGATCCGCGAGCATCTGGAGAACTGCCCGTCCTGTCGGGATGAGGCTCTCGTCGCCACCACCCTCACCGATGTGATCGCGCGGGCCTGCAAGGAGACCGCACCCGAGGAGCTGCGCGACCAGGTGTTCGCGCGGCTGCGGGCAGTGCAGGCAGCCCAGCACTGACTCCGGGTCGGAGGGCGTCGGTAGTGTGGGTGGATGACCTCCATCGATGCGAGAGACGTACCCGCTGACACCACCTCGAGGGAACGACTGGCCGGAGCCGGTCTCGACTATCGCGTCGTCGATCTGAGCGACGACCCGAAGGCATCGGCATTCGAGCGCGCGGTCGACCGCGGGTTCCTCGGGCCTGAGCCGAGCACCGAGATGATCGCCCAGGTGCGCAAGACCTTCGCCGAACGGCGGAACGTCGGGGTGTACGAGCAGGGCGCCGTCGATGCCGACCTTCCCGTCGCGACCATCAACGGCTGGGTGACGCCGCTCACCGTTCCCGGTGGGCGTGAGATCGACATGTGGGCCATCAGCGTGGTGACGGTGTCGGCGACGCATCGCCGCCGCGGGATAGCCAGGGCGCTTCTCGAAGGAGAGCTTCGCGCTGCGGCAGCCTCCGGTGTGCCCATCGCGGGCCTCACGGTGTCGGAGGCGACGATCTACGGTCGCTACGGCTTCGGCTCCGCGATCCCCGTCGCGCGTCACACGGTCGACACCCGCCGCGCCGGCTGGAGCGGCCCGACTCCGCTCGGCACCCTCGAGTACGTCGACCGGGAGACCCTCGCTGCAGACCTCGGCACGGTCCACGAACGCGCACGGGGGAGGGCTGCGGGGCAGATCCCGGGCTGGCAAGGTCGATGGGAGGGGTACGCGGGCGTGTCTCCCACCCCGGACCGCGACCAGGCGCGTGGGGTGCGCTATCGCGACGAAGACGGCGTGCTGCGTGGCGTCATGGCCTACACCGTCGGTGAGGCCGCCGGCACCTTCCGGTTCCGGATGGACGTGCGCCTGCTGGTCGCCGAGACGACGGATGCGCGCACGGCGCTCTGGCGCTTCGCCCTGCAGCACGATCTCGTCGACGAGGTGGTCGCCGACCTCCGCCCGGTCGACGACCCGCTGCCATGGCTCGTGCACGACACCCGCGGTGTGAAGCAGGAGGTGCACGACCACGGCTGGCTGCGCGTGCTCGACATCCCTGCCGCGCTGACCGCCCGTCGCTACTCGGCGCCGATCGACACCGTCATCCGCGTGGAAGACTCCCTCGGCTTCGCGAACGGTGACTGGCGCCTGCACGTGGACGACTCCGGCGTCGCGACCGTCGATCCGGTGACCGACTCCGCGACAGACGTCGATGTCACGCTCGATGTCTCCGCGCTCTCCGCCCTGTATGCGGGAGGGGTCCGCGCTGCGACGCTGCACGGTGCCGGCCGCATCGCCGCCGATGCCGCTGCGGTCGAGGCCCTCGACCGAGCTTTCATCACCTTCCCCGCGCCGTCTCTCGACATCTGGTATTGAGTCGGCACGAAAAGGGGCGCCGCGACCTGAGTCGCGGCGCCCCTTTCGTGCAGACGATCAGCCGAGTGTGACGGCTGCCTGGATCAGCGCAGCCTGCTCTGCCGCGTGGACCTTCGAGGATCCCGTCGCCGGCGAGGCCGAAGCCGGGCGCGAGACCGGACGGAACGAACGGTCTCCCGGCACGTCGGCGAAAGCGAGCGCGAGGAAGGGCCATGCACCCTGGTTCTCCGGCTCCTCCTGCACCCACACCAGCTCGGCGTTCGGGTAGGAATCGGTGATGGCCTTGAGGCCGTCGATCGGAGTCGGGTACAGCTGCTCGAGCCGGACCAGCGCCACCGCGGGGTTCGGGTTCTTCTCGAGCTCGGCCCGCAGGTCCCAGTGCACCTTGCCCGAGTGCACCAGCACGCGCTTGACGGCGGCGCGGTCGAGACCGCGGTCGTCGTCGAGCACAGGTTCGAACCGGCCCTGGGTGAAGGCCTCGACCGGGCTGGTCGCTCCACGCAGACGCAGCATGGCCTTCGGGGTGAACACGATCAACGGCTTGCGCGGACGGGCATAGGCCTGGCGGCGCAGCAGGTGGAAGTACGAGGCCGGAGTCGACGGGCGCGAAACGATCATGTTGTCCTGCGCGCACATCTGCAGGAACCGCTCGATGCGCGCAGAGGAGTGATCCGGTCCCTGACCCTCGTAGCCGTGGGGGAGGAGCAGGGTCACACTGGACTGCTGCCCCCACTTCTGCTCGGCCGCCGAGATGTACTCGTCGATGACGGACTGAGCGCCGTTGACGAAGTCGCCGAACTGCGCCTCCCAGAGCACGAGCGCTTCGGGGGCCTCGACCGAGTAGCCGTACTCGAAGCCGAGAGTCGCGTACTCGCTCAGCAGCGAGTCGTAGACGAAGAAGCGTCCCTGGGCGTCGGAGAGGTTCGACAGGGGCAGCCATTCCTGACCGTTCGCGCGGTCGTGCAGGGTCGCGTGCCGCTGCACGAACGTGCCGCGCCGCGCATCCTGCCCGGCCAGACGAACCGGGGTGCCCTCCACGAGGAGCGAGCCGAAGGCGAGCAGCTCGCCGAAGCCCCAGTCGATGGCGCCGTTGCGGCTCATGTCGAGGCGCTTCTCGAGCAGCTGCTGGATCTTCGGGTGCACCGTGAAGCCCTCTGGCTTGTTCACGAAGGCATCGCCGATCATCTGGATGACCTCGCTCGGCACGCCGGTGACCTCCGGTGCGCCGACCTGGTCCTCGACGGGCGGCGTCTCCGGCGCGACGGGGAGGGCACCGGTCTCGGCCGCGTGCGTCTCGGCGAAGGCGATCTCCAGTCGGTTCTGGAAGTCGGCCTTGGCCTCGTCGTACTCCTGCTCGGTGATGTCACCTCGGCCGACGAGCGACTCGGTGTACAGCCGCCGGACGGAGCGCTTCGCCTGGATGAGGTCGGTCATCAGCGGCTGCGTCATCGAGGGGTCGTCTCCCTCGTTGTGGCCGCGTCGGCGGTAGCAGACCAGGTCGATCACGACATCGCGGTGGAAGCGCTCGCGGTACTCGAAGGCGAGCTGCGCGACGTGGATGACCGCCTCCGGGTCGTCGCCGTTCACGTGGAAGACCGGGGCCTGGATGGTCTTGGCCACGTCGGTCGAGTAGATCGAGGTGCGGCCGTCGTTCGGGGTGGTGGTGAAACCGACCTGGTTGTTCACCACCACGTGGATCGTGCCACCCGTGCGGTAGCCGCGCAGCTGCGACATCTGCAGGGTCTCGACCACGACACCCTGCCCGGCGAACGCGGCGTCGCCGTGCACGAGGATGGGCAGCCACGCGAACGTGCCGATGGGCTTGCGGTCCTGCTTGGCGCGGACGATGCCCTCCAGCACGCCGTCGACCGTCTCGAGGTGCGAGGGGTTGGCGGCGAGGTAGACGGGGAGCTCCGACTTGTCATCGGCGACGAAGGTGCCCTCGGTCCCGAGGTGGTACTTCACGTCACCGGATCCGCGCTGGTTGCCCGGCGTCTGCGTGCCCTCGAACTCACGGAAGACCTGACCATAGGTCTTTCCGGCGATGTTGGTGAGCACGTTCAGGCGGCCGCGGTGGGCCATGCCGATCGCAGCCCCTTCGAGGCCTGCCGTGGCCGCGCCCTGCAGGATCTCGTCGAGCAGCGGGATCAGCGACTCGCCGCCCTCGAGGGAGAAGCGCTTCTGGCCGACGAACTTGGTCTGCAGGAAGGTCTCGAACGCCTCGGCCTCGTTGAGCTTGCGGAGGACCCGCAGCTGCTCGTCGTGGCCGGGCTTCTGGTACTTGACCTCGACCTTCTCCTGGAACCAGCGGCGCTGCTCCGGGTCCTGGATGTGCATGTACTCGATGCCGAGCGTGCGGCAGTACGAGTCGCGCAGCACGCCGAGGATGTCGCGGAGCTTCGCGATGCGTCGTCCGCCGAAACCGCCGGTGACGAACTCGCGGTCGAGGTCCCAGAAGGTGAGGCCGTGGCTCTCGATCTCCAGGTCCGGGTGCGAACGCTGCACGTACTCGAGCGGGTCGATGTCGGCCATCAGGTGACCGCGCACACGGAACGAGTTGATGAGCTCCTGCACGCGGGACTGCTTGTCGACGCGCTCGGCGAGATCGACCGCGATGTCGGGGTTCCACCGGATCGGTGCATAGGGGATGCGGAGCGCCGCGAAGATGTCGTCGTAGAAGCCGCGCTGGCCGATGAGCAGCTCGTGCACCTTCTTCAGGAACTCGCCGGAGCCGGCTCCCTGGATGACACGGTGGTCGTAGGTGCTCGTGAGCGTGATCGTCTTGCCGATCGCCAGCTCGTTGAGCGTCTTCTCGCTCGCGCCCTGGAACTCGGCCGGGTACTCGAGGGCGCCGGCGCCGATGATGCAGCCCTGCCCCTTCATGAGACGCGGCACCGAGTGCACGGTTCCGATTCCGCCGGGGTTGGTGAGCGACACCGTGGTGCCCTGGAAGTCGGCGGCGGTCAGCTTGTTGCCTCGTGCACGCGTGACCAGGTCTTCGTACGCGGAGAGGTACTCGGTGAAGGTCAGGGTGTCGGCGCGCTTGATGCTGGGCACCATGAGGGCGCGCGTGCCGTCGGGCTTGGGCAGGTCGATCGCGATGCCCAGGTTGACGTGCGCCGGTGCGACCACCGAGGGCTTGCCGTCGACCTCTGCGTAGAACACGTTCTGGCTGCGGAACTCGTCGAGGGTGCGGATGAGCGCCCAGCCGATGAGGTGCGTGAAGCTGACCTTGCCGCCGCGGGTGCGAGCCATGTGGTTGTTGATGACGATGCGGTTGTCGATCATCAGCTTCGCGGGCACGGTGCGCACGCTCGTGGCGGTCGGCACGGTGAGCGACTCGTCCATGTTCGCCGCGAGGGTCTTCGGCAGACCGCGCAGCGGTGTGACCTTGTCCTCTTCTGCGGGAGCGGGAGCCTCCTTGGACTCCGACTTCGCGGCGGGCTTCGGGGCCTGGGCGGGGATGGGGGCGGCCGCGGCGGGCTTGGCGGTGGTGCGCGCGACGGGCTGGGAGCCGATCACGGGGATCGGTGCCGTCACGGGGTGTGCAGCCTGGGCCGGTGCGTCGGACGCTGCGGCGGGAGCAGCGGACGCCGTCTCGGAGTGGTACTTCTCCAGGATGGGCCACCACTCCTTGTCGACGGAGTCGCGGTTCACCTTGAACTGCTCGTAGAGCTCTTCAACGAGCCAGGAATTGGCTCCGAACCCCCCGTCGCCGTTGACGCCGGTCACCTGGTTCGACACTCTCGATCGCCCTCTTTCATCGCTGAAGCTCTCTGGTGCGGACGTCGACGCAGGATGCGTTCGGGCCCGCACACTCTCGACCAACAAGCCTAACGTGTTTCCCTTGGGGAATCGTCGAAGCCGAGCGCCCACCGCGTCGCGATCTGGGTACCGTGGAACCATGAAGTTCTCTGGAGCGCAGCCGACCGTCGATCTGACCTACTCCGACGTCTTCCTGGTACCCCGCAGATCCGCGGTCACCAGCCGTCTCCAGGTCGATCTCGCGCCGCAGGACGGCACGCCGGCGACGCTGCCTTTGGTCGCGGCCAACATGAACTCCGTGACGGGTCCGCGCATCGCCGCTGTACTCGCTCGGCGTGGCGCCCTCGGCGTGCTGCCGCAGGACCTGCCTCTGCAGGAACTCGATGCCGCGATCCGTGAGGTGAAGTCGCAGCCCGTGCTCTGGGACACGCCGATCGTGCTGCCCCCGGAAGCCTCGGCTGCTGACGCGCTCCGCCTGCTGCCGGCGACCAGCGGTCACGGCATCGTCGTCGCCCGTGGCGCTGCCCCCATCGACGTCGGCCGGATCCTCGGCATCCTGCCCGCGACCAGGCTGGCGACCGCGCTCCCCGATGCGCAGCTGGGTGACCTGGTGCATCGCGGCACGCCATCGATCGACGCGGACGACATCGGCTCTGAGCGGCACGCGTTCGACGTCATCACCGACGCGGGCGTCGAGATGGTCACCGTCGTGCACCACGGGCACCTCGTCGGCACACTGAGCGCCCGCAGCGCGCTTCGTTCGACGCTGTACCGTCCGGCCGTCGACGCCGACGGGCGCCTCGCCGTCGCCGCCGCGGTCGGCATCAACGGCGACGTCGCGGCCAAGGCCAAGGCCCTCGCCGCCGCCGGCGTCGACGTGCTGGTGGTGGACACCGCCCACGGACACCAGGAGGGCATGCTGCGAGCGCTGCGGGCCGTCGCCGAGCTCGACCTCGGTCTTCCCGTCGTCGCGGGCAACATCGTCACCGCGGAGGGCGTGGCCGACCTGGTCGACGCCGGTGCGTCGATCCTCAAGGTCGGCGTGGGTCCCGGCGCGATGTGCACCACCCGCATGATGACCGCGGTCGGCCGCCCGCAGTTCTCCGCTGTGCTCGAGACGGCGCAGGCGGCGCGGGAGCTCGGCGCGCACGTCTGGGCAGACGGGGGAGTGCGCTACCCCCGCGATGTCGCTCTGGCCCTCGCCGCAGGTGCCGCCTCCGTCATGGTCGGTTCGTGGTTCGCGGGGACGATCGAAGCGCCGGGCGAGTTGCAGCGCGATGCGGAAGGCCGCCTGTTCAAGGAGTCGTGGGGCATGGCGTCGACCAAGGCGGTCCAGGCCCGCTTCGGCAGGCTCGACGCCTACGAGCGTGCGCGCAAGGAGCTGTTCGCTGAGGGGATCTCGTCATCGAAGATCTACCTCGACCCGCTCCGGCCCGGCGTCGAGGATCTCCTCGACATGATCACCTCGGGGGTGCGATCCTCGTTCACCTACGCCGGGGCTGCATCCGTCCCGGAGTTCCATGACCGCGCCGTCGTGGGTCTGCAGTCGGCGGCCGGCTACGAAGAGGGCAAGGCGCTTCCGGTCAGCTGGTGATCGTTGCGCGCATACACGGTCGCGTTGGGTACAATCGTCGGCATAATGGACGACCCTCCCAGTTGTAGAACATCGCCCCACTGTCCGCCTCTCTCACAGGAGAGGAACCTCTGATGGACTACATCATGTTGGGCGTGGGGCTCCTGCTCACGGTCGGCACCGGCCTCTTCGTCGCCAGCGAGTTCGCCCTGGTGAACCTCGATCGCGCGGACCTCGAGGCCAGGCAGGCGAGAGGCGAGTCGCGGCTCTCCCTCACCATCAGCGCCCTCAAGCACACGTCGACCCATCTCTCCGCTGCGCAGCTCGGGATCACGCTGACGACCCTGCTCACCGGGTACACGATGGAGCCGGCGCTGTCGAACCTGCTGCGTCCGACGTTCATCGCCTGGAGCATCCCCGAGGCGGCCGTCACCCCGATCGCGACCATCGTGGCGATGCTGGTGGCGACGGTGCTCTCGATGATCCTCGGCGAGCTCGTCCCGAAGAACTTCGCCCTCGCGCTGCCTCTGGCCACTGCGAAGCTCGTGGTCCCGTTCCAGATCGCCTTCACGACCGTGTTCAAGCCGGCCGTCGTGGTGCTCAACGGCAGCGCGAACGGCGTGCTGCGCAGTATGGGCATCGAGCCGAAGGAGGAGCTCTCGGGGGCCCGGAGCGCTGAGGAGCTCTCCTCTCTCGTGCGCCGTTCCGCCAGCGCCGGTCTGCTGGAAGCCGATACAGCGACGCTCCTCGACCGCACGCTCACCTTCGCCCGGCTGACCGCCGCCGATGTGATGACGGCGCGTCCGAGCATGCATGCGATCGCGGCCGGCGACTCCGCCGACGACGTCATCCAGCTCGCCCGACGCACCGGGCACAGCCGTTTCCCGGTGTACGACGACGACCTGGACGACATCACCGGTGTCGTCCACCTCAAGGCGGCCATCTCCGTGCCTCGAGAGCGTCGGACCGAGGTTCCTGCCGGCGCGCTGGCGACGGAACCGCTCCGGGTGCCGGAGACCGTGCACGTCGACGCCCTGATCGCCGAGCTGCGGGCACGCGGCTACCAACTGGCCGTCGTCGTCGACGAGTACGGCGGCACCGCCGGTCTGGTGACCCTCGAAGACCTGGTCGAAGAGCTCGTGGGCGAGGTCGCCGACGAGCACGATCGCACCAGGGCCGGAGTGATCCGCAACCGCGAGGGCATCACGTTCCCCGGGGAGCTCCGACCGGACGAGCTGCGTCGTCGCGCCGGCGTCGAGGTGCCGGAGGGCGACGTCTACGACACCGTCGGCGGCTACGTCATGAGCGTGCTCGAACGGGTTCCGTCGGTCGGCGACGAGGTCGAGCTCGACACCGGCACGCTCCAGGTCGTGCGCATGGACGGTCGGCGAGTCGATCGGGTGCGCTACGTGCCGAGACCGCTCGCTGTCGATGAGGAGGTGACCCGATGAGCGATTGGGGCGGACTCGCCTGGCTCGTCGTGCTCCTGGTCGCGAACGCGTTCTTCGTCGGCGGCGAGTTCGCCGTGATCTCGGCCAGAAGATCGCAGATCGAGCCGCGCGCGGATCAGGGTTCGCGTGCAGCGAAGACGGCCCTGTACGCGATGGAGCATGCCACTCTCATGCTCGCGACCTCGCAGCTCGGCATCACGATCTGCTCGCTGCTGATCCTCAACGTGTCGGAGCCGGCCATCCACCACCTGCTGTCGGTGCCGCTGCATGCGCTGGGGTGGCCGGACGGCGCCGTCGATGCCGTGTCGTTCACGGTCGCGCTGCTGGTCGTCTCGTTCCTGCACGTGGTGTTCGGTGAGATGGTGCCGAAGAACCTCGCCTTCTCAGTGCCGGACCGCGCTGTGCTGATCCTCGCCCCGCCGCTGGTCTGGGTGTCGAAGGTCTTCATGCCGGTGATCTGGGTGCTCAACGCGGCGGCGAACGGCGTGCTGCGCCTGTTCCGCGTCGAGCCGAAGAATGAAGCGGCATCCACGTTCACGCTCGAAGAGGTCGCGACCATCGTCAGCCAGTCGCGTCGCGAGGGCGTGCTCATGGACACGGCGGGAACCGTCGCCGCCGCCGTCGAGTTCACAGACAAGAAGGCCAGGGATGTCGCTGTGCCCTTGAGCGATCTGGTCACTCTTCCGCAGTCGACGACGCCGGACGACATCGAGAAGGCGGTCGCCCGCTACGGGTTCTCGCGTTACGTGATCGTCGACGACGAGTCGGTTCCGATCGGCTACGTGCATCTCAAGGACATCCTGCGGGCGTCCGAGGGAGCGGACGCCGAGACCAAGATGATCCAGCCGGTCCCGGCCAAGCGTATCCACCACATGGTGCCCGTTCAGGAGAACACCGACCTCGAGGACGCCCTCGCGGTCATGCGCCGCGCGGGCCGGCACCTGGCCAAGGTGCGGGACGCGGAGGGGAACACCACCGCTGTCCTGTTCCTCGAGGACATCCTGGAGGAACTGGTCGGCGAGGTTCAGGACGCGACACGTCGCTTCCGCGGACGCTGATCCTCCACCGCACGACGAAGGCCGCCGAATCCTGCACGGATCGGCGGCCTTCGTCGTCGGGGGCTCAGCGGGGACGGGCGCGCTCGTACTGCGGCGGCCAGGCGACCTCGGCGTCGAGCTCGTGCGCGGCGCGGAGGGCGAAATGCGGGTCGCGCAGCCACTCGCGTCCCGCGAAGATCGCGTCGGCGGCGCCATCGGCGAGCACCTGCTCCGCGTGGGAGGCCGCCGTGATGAGGCCCACCGCGGAGACCGGGATCCGACCGCCTTGACGCACGCCCTCGGCGAGCGGCACCTGGTATCCGGGGAACACGGTGATCTGCTGATGCGCCACGAGGCCACCGCTCGATACGTCGATCAGGTCTGCACCGTGCTGGGTCGCCCAGCCACTGACGATCTCCGCCTCCTCCGGCGTGAACCCGCCCTCCGCGTGGTCGGTGGCGGAGATGCGGACGAACAGCGGCACGTCGGCGCCGGCGGCGTCGCGGACGGCGCCGACCACGCGCAGCAGTAGACGAGCGCGGTTCTCGAGCGAACCACCGTATTCGTCCTCACGGTGGTTGGACAGTGGGGAGAGGAACTGGTGGAGGAGGTAGCCATGCGCTCCGTGGATCTCCAGCACGTCGAAGCCCGCGGCGACCGCGCGATGAGCTGCATCGGCGAAGGCCTCCACCACGCGGTCGATGCCCGCCGTATCGAGGGCGATCGGGGTGTCGAAGCCCTCGTAGGCGATGGCGGACGGCGCGGACGTGGTCCATCCACCCTCACCGGTCGGCACAGTGCCTCGTTCGGGAGCCCACGGCCACCACGTCGAGGCCTTGCGGCCGGCGTGGGCGAGTTGGATGCCCGCGTGCGAGCCCCGATCGTGGATCGCCTGGACGATCGGGGCGAGCGCGTCGCGCTGCTCGTCGTTCCAGAGCCCCAGGTCGCGCGGCGAGATCCGCCCGTCGGGGACGACCGAGGTCGCCTCGGCGATGATGAGCCCGGCGCCGCCCGAGGCGAACTGCGCGAGGTGAGTGTGATGCCACTCCTGCGCCACGCCGTCGACGGCGCTGTACATGCACATCGGCGACACCCAGAGGCGATTGCGCAGGGTGACGGAACGGATGGTCAGCGGGGAGAAGAGAAGACTCACCGTTCGACGCTACCGCCGCGCAGGCGACCCGAGGGCCGTCGCACTAACGTGGAGTCATGGTCGAGGTGCGCGAGTGGACGCGAGATGACACGGCGCGGTTGTTCCGTGTTCCCACAGCCGACGACGACAAGTACGCCCGTGGTGTGGTGGCGCTTCGCACCGGGTCGCCCGCATATCCGGGTGCCGCCGTGCTCGGGGTGGAGGCCGCGTGGCGCACGGGCGCCGGATTCGTCCGGTACGTGGGCGCGGAGCGGGTGGCAGATGCTGTTCTCGCCCGACGTCCGGAGACGGTGGCGGGGGCGGATGTCGGCCGGTCGCGGATCGACGCCTGGGTGATCGGTTCCGGCACGGACCCCACCGACCGGGACGACGCGGAGCAGGCCGCCCTCGAGGCGATCGTCGCCGGCGATGCAGCGGTGGTGATCGACGCGGGCGCACTCGATCTCGCCGGGAAGGCGCGCGCTCCTTTCCTGGTGACCCCTCACGCGCGGGAGTTCGCCCGGCTGCAGGAGCAGCTCGGCATCTCCACGTCCGAAGAGGATCGCGCGTCGGCGGCCAGGAGGACGGCGGACCGGGTCGGAGGCACCGTGCTGCTCAAGGGCGCTCGCACGCTGATCGCGTCTCCTGACGGCGGCGTCATCGCCGTCGACGCGGGTACAGGGTGGCTGGCGACCGCAGGGACAGGGGATGTGCTCGCCGGGGTGCTGGGTGCCGTGCTCGCAGCGAACCAGGGCAGCCCGATCGCCGAGGTCGCCGCCGCCGGGGCGTGGATACACGGACATGCGGGCCGAGTGGCCGCGGGGATGAGCGACGGCGGGACGGGGCATCCGATCGTCGCCATGGACGTCGCTGCGGCGCTGCCGCAGGCGATCGCGGACGTCCTCGCGTGAATCGCCCGCCGACCGGGGTGGCCGTGCTGTGGGTCGCCTTCCTCCTCGCCCACCTGCTCACGGCATGGGCGGGCTGGGTCTATCCCAGTCAGCCCATGGGCGATGTGGTCCTCGTCTACGAACCCTGGGCTTCGTCGGCCCTCGACGGGGGCCCGATCGTCGGTGTCACCGAGACCTGGGTGTACCCGCAGCTCGCGCTCGTGCCGATGCTCGTGGCCAAGATGCTCGCGGCGCCGCTCGTGCCGCTGCTCGGGGTCTCCGGTGCGTACCTGATCGGGTGGGCCGCCCTCGTCGTGATCCTCGATGCGGTGGCGTTCGGAGTGCTGATCGGCCGCTCGCCGTCGCGCCCGCGCCGCGTCGCCGCCTGGTTCTGGTGCGCGGCGCTGCTCCTCCTCGGACCGATCGCGCTCTATCGGATCGATGCGATCACGGTGCCGATCGCCGTGATCGGCGGGCTCTGGCTCGTGAGTCGGCCGGTCGTCGGTGCTGCCCTCCTCACGGTGGGCGCCTGGATCAAGATCTGGCCGGGCGCGCTCGTGCTCGCCGCCGTGATCGCGCTCAGGGCGCGCATGCGGGTGCTGTTCGCCGCGCTGGCCGTCACGGCCGGAGTCGTCGCAGCGCTGCTCGTGCTCGGAGCGGATTCCGAGATCCTCGGCTTCCTGACGGAGCAGACGGGACGGGGACTGCAGATCGAAGCGGTCGCCGCCACGCCGTTCCTGTGGCTCGCCGTCACCGGGGCCGCCCGCATCGAGTACAGCTTCGAGATCCTGACCTTCCAGATCACGGCACCGGGCGTCGATGCCGTCGCGGCCGTGCTCACGCCCCTGATGGCGGTGTGCGTGCTCGCGGTCGCAGCCGTCGGCGCGCTCAAGGCGATCCGCGGTGCGCGCTTCACCCGGCTGTTCCCTCCGCTCGCCCTCGCGCTCGTGACGTTGCTGATCGTCACGAACAAGGTGGGCTCCCCGCAGTTCCAGACCTGGCTGATCGCGCCGATGATCCTGTGGCTCGTGCTCGACCGCGTCAGGGCGCGCGTCCCCGCCGTCGTCGTCCTCGCCCTCTGTCTGCTCACCTGCCTCGTCTACCCGATCGGCTACGACGCGCTGCTGCGAGCCGATACCCTCTCCGTCGCCGTCCTCACGGTGCGGAACGTCCTTCTCATCGTCCTGCTCGTGCTGGGCATCCGTGCTCTGCTTCGCGTACCCGTCCGCCAACCGAAAACCCTGGAGTGAACCCATGTTGATCGCCTTCTCCGTCGCCCCGAGCGGTACCCCGGCCGAGGGTGCCGAGCGCACCGATGCATCGGTGCACGACGCCGTGGCCGCTGCCGTGCGCGTGGTGCGGGAATCGGGCCTGGCGCACCGCACCACCAGCATGTTCACCGAGATCGAGGGCCCGGACTGGGACACCGTCATGGGCGTCGTGAAGCGTGCGACCGAGGCCGTCATGCCGTTCGGATCGCGGGTATCGCTCGTGTTGAAGGCCGATATCCGGCCCGGGTACTCCGGAGAGCTCGACGCGAAGATCGAACGCCTCGAGGCTGCTCTCACAGAGGCGGGCTCGGAAGAGGCGGGCTTTGCGCGCGCGGATGGCTGACGTCGTCCCGGCGACGTCGATCGCTCTTCGACCGGCGCTCGCCGAGGACGCCGAGTGGATCGCGGAGCTCCGGGCCGACGTGCTCAGAGTCGACCTGGAGCGACTCGGACGTTATGACGAGGTCCGTGTCCGGCAGCGCTTCCGCGACGCGTTCGAGCCTGCGCAGACGCGGATCATCGTCGTGGATGCCGTCGACGTCGGCTCTGTCGCCCTCCGCCGAGACGGCGATTCGCTCTGGCTGGAGCACTTCTACATCTCTCCCTCGCACCAGGGTCGCGGGGTCGGGGGCCGCGTGCTCACGACGGTGCTCGACGGTGCCGGCCGGTATCGCCTCAACGTGCTCAGGGGCAGCCCGGCCCGAGGCCTCTACGAGCGCCACGGGTTCGTCGTCGATTCCGAGGACGACGTGGATGTGTTCATGACGCTCGATCGTGAGGGGGAGACGAGGTGGGCGTCCGAGGGCCGGTAGGCTGTTCCGGTGAATCCCTCGACTGAATCGAGGGGTGCGGCGAAGTGGGCGCTCCTCTCTCTCGCCATAGGCAGCTTCGGAATCGGCATGACCGAGTTCGTGGTCATGGGCCTGCTTCCCAACATCGCCGCCGACCTGCTCCCTTCGCTCTGGGCGACCAGCCCGGAAGATGCGCTGAGCCAAGCGGGGTGGCTGATCTCGCTGTACGCGCTGGGTGTGGTGGTCGGCGCCCCGACCATCGCCGGTTTCGTCGCGCGATATCCACGGCATCGGGTGATGATCGTGCTGGCTCTCGCGCTGACGGTGTTCAACGCCCTCACCGTGGTGCTGCCCACGTTCGAGCTCGTCGCCGCGTCCCGCTTCCTCGCCGGTCTCCCGCACGGTGCGTACTTCGGCATCGGTGCACTCGTGGCGGCCGAGGTGATGGGGCCGGGCAACCGTGCCAAGGGCGTGGCCTTCATCCTCACCGGCCTCACGGTCGCGAACGTCGTCGGCGTGCCGCTGGGAACCTTCCTCGGACAGCAGTGGGGGTGGCGCTCGGCCTTCGCCGTCGTCGCCATCGTGTTCGCGCTCGCCACTGTCTGCATCGCGCTGTTCGTGCCGGAGCATCCGGGGGATCCAGGGCGCACGATGCGGCAGGAGCTGCGGGTGTTCCGGATCCCGCAGGTGTGGTTCACGTTGGGTGTCGGCGCGATCGGGTTCGGCGGGTTCTTCGCCGTCTACAGCTACATCGCGCCCCTGGTGACAGAGGTGTCCGGTTCGCCGGAGTGGGTCGTGCCGATCGTGCTCGTGCTGATGGGGCTCGGGATGACGGCGGGAAACCTGGTCGGTGGTCATCTCGCCGACATCGATCTGCGTCGCACGCTGCTCTTCGGTCTCGCCGCCATGGCTCTCGTCTTCGCGCTGCTCGCCTTCCTGTCGTTCTGGATCGTCAGCCTGGCGGTCGTGGTGCTCGTGGTCGGTTTCGTCTCGTCGGTGCTGAGCCCGACGATCCAGACCCGCCTCATGGATGTGGCCGGTGACAACCAGTCGATCGCGGCAGCCATGAACCACTCCGCGCTCAACATCGGCAACAGTCTGGGTGCCTTCCTCGGCGGCGTCGTGATCGCCGCAGGCTGGGGCTTCACGGCACCGGCGTGGACAGGGGCCGCGCTCGCCGTGGCGGGTCTGCTGATCGCCCTGCTGTCCTATCGCGTCGAAGGGCGTCGTCCCGCGCCGGTGGAGCTCGTCACAGCGGTATCGGCCGGATCGGCATCGGTCGTCTCGACATCGACAGCACCGGCCTCGACCGCACCGTAGACGACCGCACCGTAGACGACCGCACCGTAGACGACCGCACCGTAGAGTGACGGGGTGAATGCTCCCGAGACGACTCTGCCCGTGGCCGGGACCGTTGTCCTGCTGCGGGCGTCGGATCCGGGGTTCGAGGTGCTCCTGATGCGGCGGCCCGATCGCGGCTCGTTCGCGGGAGCGTGGGTCTTCCCCGGGGGCAAGGTCGAGCCCGGTGACATCCGCGGGGGTGGCGACATCGACGATGCGCGGCACGCCGCCATCAGGGAGACCGCCGAGGAGGTCGGCCTCACGGTCGAGGATCTCATCGTGCTGTCGGAGTGGCAGCCGCCGCCGGAGGCACCGACGCGCATCCGGACCTGGTTCTTCCTCGCTCACGCACCGACCGGGGAGGCCGCGCCCTCCGCCGACGAGGTCGAGGAGATCGCGTGGGTGCGCCCGGCTGAGGCGCTCGCGCGCCATGCGGCCGGGACGTGGAGCCTGTACCCGCCCACCTGGATCACACTGCATCAGCTCTCGGCGTTCGGCGATGTGTCCTCGGCGCTCGCCTCGGGCGGCTCGGCCCAGCTGTTCCAGACGCGGGTGCTCGACTCCGATGCCGGTCGGGGTTTCGCCTGGGAGCAGGGGCGTCTCGAGGCGGGTTCGCTGCCCTGGCGGTTCGAACCGAGCTGAGCGGAGGGGTCAGCTCTCGAGCAGGCGCCGCAGATTCGAGCCGACCGCCTCGGTCTCGATGAGGAAGCCGTCGTGTCCGAAGTCGCTGGCGATGACCACGGCCTCGTCGTCGATGACGTTCGGGATGCTGCGGGCGATGCGCTGCTGTCCGTCGACAGGGAAGAGCCGGTCGCTGTCGATCCCGAGCACCAACGTGGTCGCGGTGACGGCATGCAGCGCCTCTTCGACGCCTCCTCGACCGCGGCCGACGTCGTGCGAGTTCATGGCCTCGACCAGGGTGATGTAGCTGTTCGCGTCGAATCGGCGTGTGAACTTGTTGCCATGGAAGTCGAGGTACGACTCCACCGCGAAGCGTCCGCCGTGACCGAGCGGTGACACGTCGGACTGCCAGGAGCGCTGGAACCGCTGATTCAGCTCGATCGGGCTGCGGTAGTTCAGCAGAGCCATGCGTCGGGCGAGGGCGAGCCCCCGGTGCGGACCGTCGCCGTCCGCGAGATCGTAGTACTCGCCGCCCTGGAAGCGCGGGTCCATGCGGATGGTCTCCAGCTGCACGGTGTTGAGCGCGATCTGGTCGGCGGTGGTCACCGGGGGAGAGGAGAGCACGGCGAGGCGCTGCACACGCTCGGGGTGCGTGACCGCCCATTCCAGCGCGTGCATCCCTCCCATGGAGCCGCCGATGACCGCGGCCCAGCTGTCGATGCCGAGAGCATCGGCGAGGCGCACCTGGGCGGCGACCTGGTCGCGGATGGTCAGGTAGGGGAAGCGCGACGCCCATTCGTAGCCGTCCGCGGCGATGCTCGCAGGTCCCGTCGATCCCTGGCATCCTCCCAGCATGTTCGGGGCGATCACGAACCAGCGGTCCGTGTCGAGCGGAGCGCCAGGACCAGTGATGTCCTCCCACCAGCCCGCGGTGGGGTGGCCGGCGCCCGCGGCTCCGCGCACGTGACTGTCGCCGGTGAGCGCGTGCAGCACCAGGACGGCATTGTCCCGTGCCGCGTTCAGCTCGCCCCAGGACTCGTAGGCGATGCGGATGCCGGGGAGCTCTGCACCGCTCTCGGTCGCGAACGGTCCGAAGGCGGCGAAGCGACGACCCCCCACGGGGTCGCCGTCCCGCCAGGCGCCGGTCGCCGGCGGACGGGCGCGGAGCAGCCTGACATCGGCCTCCGTCACGGGTGCAGAGGGCACCGTGTCCTCGGAGGTCGTCTGCCAGTCCATGCTTCCATTCTCGCCTGGCAGGGCACCCCTCGGTGGCAGGTTACGGAGTGATCGCGGATCGGGCTCGGGTGACGGTCGCCAGATGGTCGCTGTTGCCTGCGCGCATGGTGCCAGAGGTGACGACGTCGAGTCCGCGTACGAACACCTGGTCGATGCGGACGAGTGGGAAGGCCGTGGGCCATGTGAAGCCCAGGCTTCCGTCGGTCGGGCGCACCCAGTCGGTCTCCGCGCGCAGGGCGGTCAGACTCGGATCGGTCGACGGTGCGTTGAAGTCGCCGACGACGATCAGCGACTCCGCCGGGTCGGACGCCACCTCTTCCGCGATGCCGCCCAGCATGGTGTCACGGTCCTGTTGGTGCCCTGGCCGTACCGATGCCGCGTGCAGCACATAGACGGCGACGGGAGCGGACGGGGCCTGCACCTCGACGCGAAGCGCGCGCTTCCAGCTGAGTCCGAGTGTGAGGGGCTCGGCATCCGCGAGGGGATACCTGCTCCAGACGCCCACCGTCCCGACGGTGTAGGAGTGCGGGTACTCCGCTGCGAGGGTGTCCTGCGCGGCGGAGAGGCTGTCTCCGTCGAGCTCGACGAGGGCGATCACGTCGGCACCGCTCTGCGCCAGCTCGGAGGCGGAGGATGCGGCTCCACCGGAGCGCGCTCGCACGTTCTGACTCACGACGGTCAGCTCGGATGCGGCAGCCGACTCCACGTCCGCCCCGCCGGGGAGGCCGGGGAACGCCGGCATCATCGCGAGGGCCCACAGGAGTGCGGGAACCAGGATCAGGACGAGAACTCGCGGCGCACGCAGGAGGGCGACCAGCACCAGTGCGACGAGGATGATCCCCAGCCACGGGAGGACAGCCGAGACCGCGGTGCCGACGAGCCCCGGGATCCAGCCGCAGGCGACGACGAGTGCCAGGAGGACACCGGTCACGGCGAGCCACCGGGCGACGGTCCGTGACCGCCGCGTGGGGTGCGGGGGGTGCTGAGCGTCGATCATGGTCTCCTCGGGGCGGAGTCCCATTCTCGACGGAACCGCCTGTGGGTCGGCCGGGTGAGGCCGTCGCCGTCACACGAAGATGCCCCGGAACGCAGGGCTCCGGGGCATCGACGTGGTGCGGGGATCAGGCGCGGGCGGCCTCCGAGACGGCACGTGCCGCGGCGAGGGCCTGCTCGAGGTCGGCCTTGAGGTCATCGACGTTCTCGATGCCGACGGAGAGCCGGACCAGACCGGGAGTCACGCCGGCGGTCAGCTGCTGCTCGGGCGTCAGTTGCGCGTGCGTGGTGGACGCCGGGTGGATGACGAGCGAGCGCACGTCGCCGATGTTGGCGAGGTGGCTGAACAGCGACAGGCTGTTGACGAACTCGCGACCGGCCTCGACGCCGCCCTTCAGCTCGAACGACAGCACGGCTCCGACGCCCTTGGGGGCGTACTCGTTCGCCTTGGCGTACCACGGCGACGAAGGCAGGCCCGAGTAGTTGACGGTCGCGACGTCGTCGCGGCTGTCGAGCCACTCGGCGATCTCCTGCGCGTTCTGCACGTGCCGCTCGATGCGCAGCGAAAGAGTCTCGACGCCCTGGATGAGGTTCCAGGCGCTCTGCGGCGCGATCGCCGATCCCAGGTCGCGCAGCAGCTGCACTCGCGCCTTGATGATGTACGCGAGCGGGTCGCCCACAGCAGCCGTGTAGCTGGCGCCGTGGTACGACGGGTCGGGCACCGTGAGGCCGGGGAAGGTGTCGACGTGCTTCGACCACTCGAACTTGCCGCCGTCGATGATGACGCCGCCGATGGTCGTGCCGTGTCCGCCGAGGAACTTGGTGACCGAGTGGACGACGATGTCGGCGCCGTGCTCGAACGGGCGGATCAGGTACGGGGTGGCGATCGTGTTGTCGACGATCAGAGGGACGCCGTTCTCGTGCGCGATGTCGGCGACGGTGCGGATGTCGAGGATGTTGATCTGCGGGTTGCCGATCGTCTCCGCGAAGAACAGCTTCGTGTTCGGACGGACGGCGCGGCGCCACTCCTCGGCGTCGTCCTGGTTCTCGACGAAGGTGACCTCGATGCCGAGCTTCGCCAGCGTGTACTTGAAGAGGTTGTAGGTTCCGCCGTAGATCGAGCTCGACGCCACGAAGTGGTCGCCGGCCTGGGCGATGTTGAGGATCGCGAAGGTCGATGCCGCCTGGCCGCTCGCGAGGACGAGCGCCCCGGTGCCGCCCTCGAGCGCGGCGAGACGCTGCTCGAGCACGTCCTGCGTCGGGTTCTGGATACGGGTGTAGATGTTGCCGAACTCCGCCAGCGCGAAGAGGTTGGCCGCGTGGTCGGCGCTGTCGAACACGTACGAGGTGGTCTGGTAGATCGGCGTGGCACGCGCCTTGGTGACCGGGTCGGGGGCAGCGCCGGAGTGGATCTGCTTGGTCTCGAAGCGCCAGGACTCGGGTGCGGACATGTGATTCCCCCAGAAGTGGTCGGAAGGTCGGATGGCGGATGCCGTTGCAGCGACAGTACGGAATATCGGCGCTTGTCAACAACAGGTGGGAAATGTGACGTAACAGAGGGGAGCCCCGGAATCACGCGGCGGGAGGGTTCCACGACAGCGCCGTGGGGGGAGCTCGCAATCGGGGGAGAACGCCGTACGGTGGAGGCATGGTGAACAGACGAGCAGTGGTGACAGGTGCGAGTTCGGGCATCGGCGCAGCGACGGTGCGTGCGCTCCGTGCCAGGGGATGGGACGTCGTCGGTGTGGCACGCCGCGCGGATCGACTGGCCGCGCTCGCCGCGGAGACCGGGGCTTCGGCCATCGCCTGCGACCTGACCGATTCGTCCGCCGTCGAGGCGCTCGTGGGCGAGATCGAGCGATCCGGCCCGGTCCACGCTCTCGTCCAGGTCGCCGGTGGCGCCCGTGGCACCGATCGCATCGAGGACGCGTCCGTCGAGGACTGGCAGTGGATGTTCGACGCCAACGTCCTGGCGAGTCAGCGTCTCGTCGCGGGCCTGCTTCCGCTGCTGCGCCGTGCGGCTGCCGCGGACGGCCACGCGGATGCGCTCTTCGTGACGTCCACTGCCGCGCAGACCGCGTATGCCGGAGGTGCGGGCTACAACGCGGCGAAGGCTGCGGAGGGGATGCTGGTGAAGGTGCTCCGGCAGGAGCTCAACGGCGAGCCCATCCGTGTGGTCGAGGTGGCTCCGGGAATGGTGCACACCGAGGAGTTCACGCTCAATCGGCTCGGCGGTGACCCCGTGGCTGCGGAGGCGGTGTACGCCGGTGTCGAAGCCCCGCTCGTGGCCGATGACGTCGCCGACGTGATCGCCTACGCCCTGGAGTCTCCCGGCCATGTGAATCTCGACCTGATCACGATGCGTCCGGTCGCGCAGTCCGCACAGCACCTGCTCGCCCGCGGGCCGCTGCGCGTGCGATCGGCCGATTGACGATGGCGCAGACTCTCGCGGAGCTCGCCGCCGAGGGGCGGATCGATGAGGGATGGGCCGAGGCGCTGGCCCCGGTGCAGGACACGATCACCGCACTGGGTGAGCGCCTGCGTGCCGAGCAGCAGGCAGGGCACGGCTACCTCCCGGCGGGTGGGAATGTGCTCCGAGCGTTCCAGCGGCCCCTGTCGGACGTGCGGGTGCTCATCACAGGACAGGATCCGTACCCCACTCCTGGGCACCCCATCGGGTTGTCGTTCGCCGTGGATCGCGACGTGCGCCCCCTGCCCCGCAGCCTTGCGAACATCTACAAGGAGCGGCAGAGCGATCTCGGGATTCCGCCGGCACCGCACGGGGACCTCACCGCGTGGAGCGATCAGGGCGTCCTCCTGCTCAACCGGGTGCTCACCGTGCGCCCCGGCGCGGCGGCGTCGCATCGAGGCTGGGGGTGGGAGAAGGTCACCGAGCTGGCCATCCGCACCCTCGTCGCCCGCGATCAGCCGCTCGTCGCGATCCTGTGGGGCAGGGACGCGGCGAACCTGCAGCCTCTCCTGGGCGAGACGCCGGTGATCTCTTCCGCACACCCCTCGCCCCTCTCCGCCAGCCGTGGCTTCTTCGGGTCGCGACCGTTCTCCCGTGCCAACACCCTTCTCGAGGAGCAGGGTGCGGCGGCGGTGGACTGGCGAGTGGATGGCGAAGGCCCTCTCTCCCTAAGCTGAGCGCATGCAGTTCGAGCCGGGGGACCGTCGCCGCGTTCTCCCGCGCCATCTCCGACCTGCCCCGGCCCCCGAGGTCTTCTCCTATGCGATCCGCCCGGTCCGCCCGGCGGATCTGCCGCACGTGCGTGAGATATACAACCACTTCGTGAGCAACTCGGCCGTGACCCTCGACGAGCGCCGCAGCAGCATCCCCTACTGGCGCGAGAAGTACGCGCTGCTGACCAGGCTGCAGCTGCCGTTCCTCGTGGCGGTGTCCCCGGGCGGCGAAGTGATGGGCTACGCGCTGGCGCAGCCCTGGGCGGGGAAGAACGCCTACAAGTACACGGTCGAGGACTCGATCTACCTCGGTCCGGGAGCCGGGGGCAAGGGGCTCGGCGCGGCACTGCTGCAAGCACTCATCGACGCCTGCGAGCAGATCGGTCTGCGCGAGATGGTCGCGGTCATCAGCGATCATGGCGCCGAGGCGTCGATCCGACTGCACGAGAAGCTCGGCTTCGTCGAGGCCGGACGGATGGGGCGGGTCGGCTACAAGTTCGGCAGGGACCTCGGCACCGTGTACATGCGTCGTGTGCTCACGCCGACGGGGCGGCGACGAGGAAAGCTGTTCGGCGCGCGACGCTGATGCCCGGAGGGGCGCACCCCGTTCACCTCGTCCGCTCAACCGCCCGGCGGGGTGGGGATGACGGGGATCGCCGCGAGCAGCCTCCTGGTGTAGTCCTGCGTGGGGTGCAGGAGCACATCGCTCGTCGCGCCCCGTTCGACGACGCGCCCGTCCTTCATCACGACGACCGTGTCGCAGAGGTTCTGCACCACGCCGATGTCGTGAGACACGAGCACGAGTGTGAGGTTGCCCGTGCGTCGCAGCTCGATCAGCAGCTCGAGGATCTGCGCGCGCACGGTGACGTCCAGGGCGGACAGGGGTTCGTCGCCGACCAGGACCCGCGGACCGTGGACGATCGCCCTCGCGAGCGCGATCCGTTGACGCTGCCCGCCGGAGAACTCGTGGGGATACCGGTCTGCCATGTCGGGCTCGAGGCCCACCTGGGCCAGTACCTCGCGGACGCGCGCGCGGTGGTCGCCTTCGACGCCGAGCGCCCACAGCGGTTCGCGGACGATCTGGCCTGCCGTCATGCGCGGGTCCAGGGACGCGTAGGGATCCTGGAAGACCAATCCCGTCTCCCGCCGCAGCCAGTGCAGGGACTTCGCGGGAGCGGATGCGTCCACGGCACGTCCGTCGACCGTCACAGAGCCGGATGTCGGGCGGTCGAGTCCCAGCAGCAGTCGCACCAGGGTGGACTTGCCCGATCCCGACTCGCCGATGATGCCGACCGCTGACCCCTCGACGATGTCGAGGTCGGTCGGGGCCAGGGCGGTCACGGTTCGGGCACGCTCGAACGCGGAGCGCTTCGGTGCGAAGAAGTCCCGGCCGAGGCCTCGTGCTTCGATCAGGCTCATGCGGTGCCCCCGTCCGGACGCCAGAGCGTGGCCGTCGCATCACGCAGCAGTCCCTGCGTGATCGGCGAAGCGGGACTCGACAGAAGGGTGGAGACCGGTGCGGCTTCGACGACCTTGCCGTGTTCGAGCACGACACCCTCGGTCGCGACCTGGGCGAGCACGGCGAGATCGTGGGTGATGAAGACCAGCGACATGCCCTCGTCCGCGACGAGCGTCAGCAGCAGGGAGAGGATCTCCGCCTGGATCGTGACATCCAATGCCGTGGTCGGCTCGTCTGCGATGAGCAGACGCGGACGACAGGCGAGAGCCATCGCGATCGCGACGCGCTGCCTCTGACCGCCGGAGAGCTGGTGCGGGTAGCGGTCGACGATCGACTCCGGGTCGGGCAGCCGCACCCGAGCCGCTTCCGCGATCGCCCGTTCTCGCGCCGCGCGGCGTCCGAGTCCTTCGTGGATGCGGATCGATTCCGCGATCTGGCGTCCGACGGTCCTGATCGGGTTGAGCGCGGTGCGGGGCTCCTGGAACACGATGCCGATGTCGTCTCCTCGGAGGCGCGCGAGCTCGCGGTCCGGCATCCCGATCAGTTCGATCCCTTTCCAGCGGATGCTTCCCCTGGCGGTCGCACCGTCGGGGAGCAGTCCCAGCACCGCGAGGGCGGTGAGCGACTTCCCCGAGCCGGATTCCCCGATCAGCCCGAGCCTCGCTCCGTCTGCGACCTCGAAGGAGACGCCGTCGACCACCGGCCGACCGTCGATCTCGATCACGAGGTCCTGCACCGACAGGCTCATGCGACCACCCCCGGAGTGTGGATCTCGGCGGAGCGGTGCCGCAGCGTCGGATCCGTCGCCTCGCGCAGACCGTCACCCAGCAGGTTCAGCGCGAGCACCGTGATCGTGATGGCGAGTCCCGGCCAGATGACCGACAGCGGATGCACCCCGATGTAGCGCTGGAGGTCGGCGAGCAGCAGGCCCCAGCTCGGATCGACCACGGAGGCGCCGAAACCCAGGTACGACAGGCCGGCCTCCGCGAGGACGGCGACGGCCATCGACCAGGACAGCTGCACGATGAAGACGGGTGCCACGTTCGGCAGCAGGTGGCGCACCAGGCTCTGCGCGGGGGTGAGTCCTGCGGCTCTGGCGGCGAGGACGAAGTCGCTCTGCTGCACGCGGCGCAGCTCCGGACGCGTGACCCTCGCGATGTTGACGCCGAAGCCGATGCCGACCGCCCAGATCACGACCCAGAGCGAACCGCCCCAGACAGAGGAGATCATCATCGCGATCAACAGCACAGGGAAGGCGATCAGGATGTCGACGAGCACGGCGACGGTCTCCCGCATCCACCGTGCGGTGAGCGCTCCGAGTGCGGCCAGGGCGATCCCCACAGCCGTGGCGATGATGCCGGCCCCCACGCTCACGAACACCGTCGTGCGGGCACCAGCCATCAGCAGACTCAGGATGTCGCGTCCGGTGTCGTCGGTGCCGAGGACGTGGGGCCAGCTCGGCGGCAGCCACCGATCGCCGATGTCCGAGGCCTGCGGATCGAACGGCGTCCAGAGGAGCGAGATCAGCGCGGTCATGACGATCACCAGGACGACGACGATGCCGAAGCGTCCTGTGGAGGTGTCCCAGAGGCGGGAGAGCCAGCGCGGATTCATGCGGACTCCCGCTGACGAGGATCGATCGCGCGGTGCAGGAGGTCGACCAGGAAACCGACGACCAAGACGAATCCGGTGAGGACGAGGAGTTCGCTCTGCACCTTGATCAGATCGCGCGTGCCGACATCGGCCACGAGCATACGGCCGATCCCCGGCAGGGTGAACAGCTGTTCGATCACGACGGACCCGACGATGATGCCGGCCACCTGGAGCCCGAGCACGGTGATGATGGAGAGGCCGACGGCGGGGATGCCGTGCTGGATGAGGGCTCGGGTACGGGTGAGACCCTTCGCGGCGGCGGTGCGGACGAAGTCCTGTCCCGCTGCCTGCAGGGTCGCGCTGCGTACGAACCGCATGAGCATCGCCCCCTCGACGATCCCGATCGTGAGCGCGGGGAGCAGCAGCGACTCGATCGCCTTCCCCGGTGTGGACCAGCCGGTGCGGGGGAAGCCCTGGGGAGGAAGCCATCCCAGCCATACCGAGAACACGACGATCAGCATCATGCCGGCCCAGACGACGGGGACGGCGGCGAGCGTCTGGGCTCCGACGCTGAGCGCCGTCCCGCCGCGCCGATTGCGAAGAAGGGCGGCGAGGATCCCGAACGGCACAGCGATGACGACGGCGATCAGGAGCGACATCGCTCCGAGCGGAACGGTGACCTGGGCCTTGAGGAGGATCTCTTCGCCGACGGAGGCGCCGGACAGCAGCGATGTGCCGAGATCGCCGCGGAAGATGCCCCCGATCCAGTCGGTGTACTGGGCGAGGAGCGGGCGATTCAGGCCGAGGGATTCGCGGAGCGCTTCGACCTCGGCGGGTGAGGCCTGCGTGCCGGCGATGAGCTGTGCGACATCGCCGGGGAAGACGCGCAGCGTCAGGAAGATGAGCGCGCTCGACACGAGGAGCCCTGCGATGAGCAGGGCTCCCCGGACGAGCGCATAGCGGATCACGACGCGGTGATCGCTTGCTACTTCTCAGCGGAGACGGTGACGCCCGTGAGGTTGATGCGGGAGTTGATCGAGTCTTCGGGGAAGCCGGACACGATGGGGCTCACGGCGGTGATGGTCTCTCCGTTGTAGAGCCAATCGGCGGCGTGGTCTTCCGAGACGATGCGCGCTGCCTGTGCCAGCAGGTCGGCGGACTTGTCGGGGTCGACCTCGGCCAGAGCTTTCGTGTACAGATCCTGCACCTCGGCGTTGTCGTAGCCGAAGTAGTAGTCGGGGTTGGCGAAGTTGCCGAAGTCGCGCGGCTCGACGTGCAGCACGAAGCTGAGGTCGTAGTCGTGGTTCGTGTACACGTCCTCCAGCCAGGTGGGGAACTCGACCGAGTTCACCTCGAGCGTCACGCCGACCTTCTTGAAGTCCGAGATCAGCACCTTGGGCACGGTCGTGCCGTAGAACGAGGGGATCGTGAGGGTCAGCTCGAGGTCCTCCTGACTGGCCTCAGCGAGGAGCTTCTTCGCCTTCTCCGGGTCGTAGGAGATCACGTCGGACAGGTCCTCGTAGCCCGGGTCGAGTTCGGGGATGGGCCCGTACAGTGCCGTGCCGGCGCCGACCGCGTCGATGAGAGCCTCATGGTCGATGGCGAGGCGCAGGGCTTCGCGCACCCGCACGTCGTCGAGCGGCGCCTTCTTGTTGTTGAACGCGAGAGTGGCCTTGTCGGTGGTGCGTCCCGTGGTGAGGGTGAAGTCCCCGGAGTCTTCGAGCTGAGGCGCGAGGTTCGGGTCGACGGCCGTGAGCACGTCGACATCGCCGGCCAGTGCGGCGTTGACGCCGGCGGTGAAGTCGGGGATGTACTGGAACTCGACCTGGGCGACGCCGGCAGGATCCCCCCAGTAGGCGTCGTTGCGCGCGAAGGTGATGGTGCTTCCCTTGTTCCAACGCGTCAGCGTGAAGGGACCTGTGCCGTTCTCCGCGGTCTTCAGATCGGTGGTGTCGCCGGACTTGAACACGAGACCGGCCGGGCCGGTGAGCGCGAAGAGGAAGTTCTGGTTCGGAGCGGACAGGGTGATCTGAACCGTGGTCGGGTCCGGCGCCGTGATCGCTGTGACCGACGCGAAGTCCGCGTTGCCCTGCACGGTGGCGTCCGTGCGCACGGTCTCGTACGAGGAGACGACGTCCGCCGACGTCAGCGGCGTGCCGTCGTGGAAGACCACGCCGTCGTTGAGGGTGAAGGTATATGTGAGCCCGTCCGAGGAGACCTCGTAGTCGGAGGCGAGACGCCCCTCGATCTCGTTGTCCTGCGTGCGCGTGACGAGGCCCTCGTAGATGTTGTCGATCAGGATCTGCTCGAGTGCCGCGCCGCTGGTGTGGCGGATGTCGAGGTTGGTGGGCTCGAGGACGAGGCCGACGTGGAGAGTGGCGCTCGGGTCGGGGGCGCCGGGTGAGCTGCTGGTCTCCGGCTCGGTGGTGCCGGAGCAGGCGCTGAGGATGACGGCGGTGGCCGCGAGGGCGGATATCAGCGCGAGACGTCGGGTACGTCGGAACATGGGTGTTTCCTCTCGGTGCGGCAACTGCTGTGTGCCGTGGAATCGAGCCTAGAGATGTGAGAAGGGGTCAGGGTCGGGTGTGGAACGGAACGTCATATTCCGAGGGCGGGCACGGCGGCGTCGATCAGACCGGCGAGGGCGACCGGCGCGGTCTCCTGCACGTTGTGGGTGGCGTCGAGCACGACCACCTCAGCCGCGGGGACGCGTCGCTGGAGCTCGACGGCGTCGGCTTCACTCACGAATCCGCGTGCGGCACGCACCAGGGTGACCGGTACGGTGACCGCGGTCAGATCATCCCAGCCGGTCTCGTGCAGCACCGACGGTGCGGTCGGGGACCCGGGGTCGTGGGCGGCGAGTGCCTGGGCGGCGAGGTGTGCGAAGTGGTGCTTCCACTCCACCCGCCCGTCCTCGCGCACTCGCGTGTTCAGGAAGACACCGCGCTCTGTCTCGGGTCGGGAGCCCCCGAACCCCAGTGAGATCGCCTTGTCGACGAGCTCGTCGCGTGTCGCGAAGTCGGTCGGGCCCGCGTAGAACTCGCGCAGCGCCGCCGGGCCGGCACTCACATCGATGCCGGGAGTGATGTCGACCACGATGAGCTCGGACACCAGATCCGGTCGCGCTGCTGCCAGAGCAGCGCCGGTGAGTCCGCCTAGGGACTGCCCGACCACGACCTGCGGCCCTTCCACCCAGGCGTCGAGCGCTGCGGCCACGTCACGAGCGAGTGTGCGCGGCGTGTAGTCGACGTCGTCCCGCCAGGAGGAGTCGCCGTGTCCGGCGAGATCGATCGCGAGCAGCGGCTGCTGCAGGGCGAGGGCGGTGTTGTCCCAGGTGTGTGCGTTCAGGCCGGCGCCGTGGAGCAGCGTCACACGCGGTGCTTCGCTACCGAAACGCAGGGCGCTCAGGATGCGGCCGTCGGCGAGTGGGAGGGTGAGGCGCGTGACCGGCGGAACCGGTACGCCGAGCGCTTCGGCCTGTGCGGGAAGATAGCTGAACTCGCTGTTGTCGATCGCCACCTCCACATTCTGCGCCCTCGGGAAGCGGCGTCGGAAATGCCGGACCAGTATGACAAGAGATTATTTCGTAACGTGTCGCATTATGTCGTATGAGGACTGGGTTTGATGGGCATATTGATCCAAGCTCCGGTTCGTCTGCGGCAGAGCTTCCCGCTCATCCGCCGAATATCATGGAGTCATGAGCGAGACGCGTGTGCACCTGTCCAAGACCGAGCCGGCCGCGTACCAGGCGCTTGACGCGTTCTCGAAGACGGTGGGCCAGATCTGCGCGGCCAACGGCATCGACGACCGTCTCAAAGAACTCGTCATGATCCATTGCTCGCAGCTCAACGGCTGCGCCTACTGTGCGCGGATCCACGTCGACAGGGCGGTCGCTGCGGGCGTCGACGCCGACACACTGACCCAGATCCCCACGTGGCGTGAGAGCGGTGTCTTCAGCGAGCGGGAGCGCGCCGCTCTCGAACTCGCCGAGGCCTTCACGTTCATCTCGGAGGACGGGATCTCCGACGAGGTGTACGACCAGGTCGGAAGCGTCTTCACCGAGAAGGAGTACGCGGCGCTCAGCTGGGCATGCGTCTCGATCAACGCCTTCAACAGGATCGTGATCGCCGGCCGCTACCCGGTGCCCCCGCGAGGACCGCAGGCGGCGGGATGATGATCCTCGTCGTCGAAGGGGTCTCCAACGTCCGCGACGTGGGAGGCATGCCGGCGGAGGGCGGTCGGATCCGCTCCGGCGTCCTCCTGCGCTCCGGACAGCTCTCCGGAGCGACCACCGCGGGCGCCGCCGCGTTGCGGGAGAGCGTCTCGCACATCGTCGACCTGCGAGACGGCGAAGAGGTCGCAGCCGAGCCGACGGAGATCGACGGGCCGGACACCACCCACCTCCCGCTGTTCCTCGGATCCGTCCGTTCCTTCTTCGAGGCGGACACCAGTCTCGACGACCTCTACCTCCACCTCCTCGAAGAGAGCGGGGAGCGGCTCGTCGCGGCTATCCGCATCATCGCGGCGAGTGGGCGCACGCTGGTGCACTGCACTGTGGGTAAGGACCGGACGGGCGTGACCGTCGCCCTCGCGCTCTCCGCGGTCGGTGCGGATCGGGAGGCCGTCATAGCCGACTACGCGCTCACCGAGTCTCAGCTGCCGGCTCAGCGCACCCGGTGGATCGCCGACTACCTGCGCACGCAGCACCCGGAGGCTGTGCACGCGGTGGCGCTGGCCACGCAGTCGCCGGCGCCCGTGATGCGCCGTCTGCTCGCGCAGGTCGACGAACGATGGGGCTCGGCTGCCGGGTATCTGCGCGCGCAGGGGATGACCGACGATGAGCTCGACGCCCTGGCCGTCGCACTCGTCGAGCGCGAGCAGCGGCCGGAGCGTGCATGATCATCGCGCAGCGGCTACCAGGTTAGGCAAGCCTTCACTTGGTGTACGATGAAGACACCATGAACACCTCGCTCGAGACCCGCGGCACGCGCGCCGAACGTCGCGCAGCGCGTCGGCGCGCCCATCACCTGGTGACGGCTGATGAGAACTCCCTCACGGAGCTCGAGGTGTTCCTGACGACGCTGCCACTGTGCGCCTCCGGGCGCATCTTCATCGAGGTGCCGACGGTCGCCGACATCGGCGTCATCGAGGCTCCCGGTCGCATGACGGTCACGTGGCTCGCTCGTGAGCAGCGTTCCGGGGCTCCCGGAAGCAGCCGTGCGTGCGCAGCCGGTCAGGCGCTCACCCGTGCGACCTGCGCCTGGGCGGACGAGATGATGTGCGACGACGAGATCGAGACCCACGTCACGCTGCTCGGCGGTTACCTCGGCACGGCCGACATCGTCGAGCACCTGACGAGTCATCTCGAGGTCTCGCCGACGCTGATCCGTACCCCCGAGCGTTTCGGCCTGCTGCCCGCCGACCGCTGACTCCGCGTCCGCGCGCCTGATCCGAATCGGCCACTAGCGGCCTGAGACGTCCGTGCAGAGACCGTCGTAGGGTCAGCGCGTCCGTCGAACGTAGTTGCCGTCTTCGAGCCCTGCCTCGATCTCGAAGCGGTTGCGCAGGGGGTCACGCCCCGCGAGGAAGTACAGGATCGGCATCAGGAACCCGTAGCGGAGCCACTGCGCCTTGTGCACAGCCTCATGACGGAGCACGGCCTCGCTCGGTCGCACGTCTCCGGTCAGGAAGCAGCCGCCGACGCACACTCCGCCGCGATTGAACGTCCATGCCGGCATGCCCTGGAAGATCCACAGACCCGCCCGCCGTTCGACGGGTCCTGTGCTCCACAGCGAGCCCCACAGCCAGCCGACGGCGGTGCCCCACAGGTAGCCCAGGCGGCTGATCGGGGAGCGCAACAGGAAGGAGGGGATGCGGCGGTCGAGACGTCGGCCCCGGGCCAGGGCGGCACTCGCCGCGGGTCGCCAGTCAGGAGCCGTCGTCATGCCACCGCTCCGACCAGTCGCAGCAGTGCGCCGAGATCATCGACGGCATCGGCCGGTGACCTCGGTGCGAAACCTGCGATGGTCGCGCCCGCGAGCGGCACTTCCGAGCGCAGTGCGCGGATGGCGGTGCTCAGCGCGGCGGGGGACAGCCCGAACGGCACCGACGACGAGACACCGGCGAAGTCGGACGGATCGAGCACGTCGACGTCGATGTGCACCCAGACCCGTGACGCCCCGGTCGCGCGGACCGCGCCGAGCAGCGCCTCGGGATCTGCGAGGTCGTCGACGGAGAGATTCGTCAGAGGCGCGAGCTGCTCGACCTCCGCGTCATCGAGGTTCCGCATGCCCACGGTGATCACGCGATCGGCGGGGATCGCGGGCGAGAGCACGAGCTGCTCCTCGCCCTCGCCGAGCACAGCCCGCAGTGCCATGCCTGAGAAGGCACCGGAAGGGGACGTGTCCGGCGTGTGCATGTCGGCATGCGCGTCGCACCACACCACGGCGAGGTCGTCGGTTCCGCCCGGCAATGCGTCGAGCGCGGCGACGGTGATGCTGCAATCGCCCCCGATCACGACGGTGTCGGAGTCGATGTGCCCGTGCACGAGTTCACGAGTGCGCAGCAGAGCGCTCAGACGGCGTACACCTGTGCCGAGGGATTCACCGGCTTCGACAGGAACGTCGAGAACGGTCGTCGCCGCGCGGGGGAGATCTCCGGCGATCGCTGCAGCACCGTCCGTGAGGAGCATCGCGCGCGCTGCGGGCGAGCCCTGCCACTGCGGGATGACGAGGAATCGCACCATGAATGCCTCCGAAGAAGGGGGGACGGATGCCTCGGCCCGCGGCCGAGGCATCCGCCCGGTGATGTCAGTTGCCTTCGATGGCCTGGCGGGGAGCGCCGCCGCCGGCCTTGAGCTCGGCCAGACGTGCCTCGACCTCGGTCAGCTCGCCGAGATCCTCGAGGCTCTCGAACTGGGCGTCGAGGCTCGACGCTGCGAGCTCGATCTTGCCCTGAGCGATGGCCTCCTGGCGGCGGACCTTGTCTTCGAACCGTCCCAGTTCGCTGGTGGGGTCGAGCACGTTGATCGAGCCCACGGCGTCCTGGACGCGGGTCTGCGCCTCGGCGACCTTGGCACGGGCGAGGAGTTCGCTGCGCTTGTTCTTGAGCTCGACCAGCTTGTCCTTCATGCCGTTCAAGCCGCTCTTGAGCTTGTCCACGATCTCGGTCTGCGCCGCGATCTGCGGCTCGGCGCCGGTGGCCTCGCGCTCGGCGCTGATCTGACGCTGCAGAGCGATCTTGGCGAGGTTGTCGAACTTGTCCGCGTCGGCCGTGTTGCCGCTCGCGCGCATCTCGTCGGCCTTGCGGCTGGCGGCGAGAGCCTTGTTGCCCCACTCGGTCGATGCCTGGACGTCTTCCTCGTGGTCGCGCTCGAGCAGGCGCAGGTTGCCGATGGTCTCGGCGATCGCGGACTCGGCGTCGGCGATGCTGTTCGTGTAGTCGCGAACGAGCTGGTCGATCATCTTCTGCGGGTCTTCCGCAGAGTCCAGCAAGGAGTTGATGTTCGCGCGGACGAGGGTCGAGATACGTCCGAAGATGGACTGCTTGGTCATGCGTGGTTCCTTTCAGAGGGCGTCTTCGAGAGCTTGTCGTACATGTCTGTGTGGGGGATCAGAAGCGTCTACCTCCTGATCGGCCGCTGCGGCCGCTGCTGCGGGAGCCGCCTCCGAAACCGGAGCTCCGGAAGCCGCCGCCGGAGGAGCGCCATCCGCTGCTGCTTCCTCGACGGGAAGAGCCGCCGCCACCGCCGGCGAGCAGCCCACCGATGATGCCTCCGAGGATGTCGCCGCCGAGTCCTGAGCCGCCCGACGAGGATCCGGACCCGCCGAACGGGCCGCCGAAGCCGCCCTGGTCGTAGCCGGAAGGGGTGTACGCCTGCACGTCCGACCGCGCGGCCGACGTGGCCTGCGTCGCCAGAGCGAGCGCACGGTTCGCCTCCGCGAGCGCGGCATCGGGGTCGGTTGCCCGCAGATTCAGCGCCTGCGACAGGCTCGCCTCCGCGTTCGCGAGGCGGGTGCGCGCGGTGGAGCCCACCGTCCCTCGACGGGTCTCGATGAAGTCCCGAGCCGCGCGGATCTCGGAGTTCGCCTGCGTGAGAGTCTGCTCGAGCAGCTGCTGCACCCGGCGGGCACGTTCGACGCTCTCCCTGCCCTGTGCGATCGCGGCGTCGATCTGCGTGTTCGCGGCGGTGAGAGCCTCGAGCACTCGCTGTGGATCGCGGGCGGTACCGCTCAGATCGGTCTGCGCCGCCCCGAGCTGCTGGGCCGTGGCGGAAGCCGCAGCGGCGATGGCACCCGAGGGGTCGGGCAGCTGCTGCCCGGCTGCGAGGTCGCTCTGCAGTTCGGCGATGAGGGCACGAGATTGAGCTTCGAGCGTCGACAGCTCCGCTCCCAGCGTCGTCACCGCCTGGACGAGCTGGGCGGCCTGCGCGACGGACTGCTCGGCGGTGCGGATCGCGAACGCGGCCTCGCCTGAACGTCCGGCTGCGATGGCCTGCGCCGCCGCCTCGATCGACCGATCCGCGAGGTCGGCCCGTTCGCGTGCCTGCACGGGGTTGTCCGCGACTGTGGCGAGAGCCGCAGGGGCATAGGTGGCGGACAGCGCGTCGAGGGCAGGCTCCGCAGAGGCGAGGGCGGCGTCGAGCGCCGCGCGCTCACCGCGGACGCGCTCGAGCTCCTGCGGGGCGTTCTGCTCGAGCTTTCGGAGCTCGTCGAACGCCGCAGTGTTGTCGTCCAGGATGTCGTCGATCTCGTCGGCGATCCGGATGATGCGTATGTGCCACGCGCGGCGGTCGTGGATCGAATCCTCGATCTCGTCGTCGAGTTTCTGCTTCAGATCGAAGGCCTCGGAGATCTTCGCCTTCGCCGCATCGACGACCCGAGTGAACTCCTCGGTGGCTGCATCGCCGAACTGCGCGACGGCGAAGCCGAGCTCCTCCTTGCTCGAGGTGAT
Organism: Microbacterium sp. WHRI 7836; assembly: GCF_040223885.2. NCBI lineage: Bacteria > Bacillati > Actinomycetota > Actinomycetes > Micrococcales > Microbacteriaceae > Microbacterium > Microbacterium sp. WHRI 7836. The sequence continues at coordinate 2,245,508 of NZ_CP168171.1, read as the reverse complement.
GGCATCGTCCGCCTGCACGAGCGCGAGTCCTGCCTGCGTCTCGACCTGCTGGTCGGTGAGAGTGGAGAAGGGGTCGGCGGGGTCCGGTGTCTCCGGCATGGCGCCTCGCTCGCGGATCTCCGCCCGCCGGCGGGCTCCGCGCACCAGTGCCACGACGAGCCACACGAGCAGCGCGACGACGACGACGGCGACGACGATCAGCCCGATGCGGAGCGCACCGGCGCCCCCGTCGCCCTGGATCTCGTCGGCGGCGAGAGTGATGGCGCCGACCCAATCGCCGTCCGCGGCGAAGGGGACCATCTTGTCCTCGATGCTGTCGAGCTGGCCGAAGCTCACCGGGCCGTCGGGGGCAGCGGAGATGTAGTAGCTGCGCCCGTCGACCGCGATCGCCAGGAGGTACTGTTCGGTGCCGAGGTTGTTGTTCTGCGCGACCGTGTCGGCCCACTGCACGTTGTCGGATGGGTTCGTGAAGTCGTCGACGAGCACGACGAACAGATCGGCGCTCGAATTGTCCGTCAGCTCCTGGAGCCGGGCCTCCACCGTCGCCTCTTCGTCGGCACTGAGCACTCCGGCCTGGTCGGTGACGTATCCGGCATCGAGCGTGACGGGATCTGTCGCGGATGCTGCGGAGGTGCTGAACGCACCGGCGACAACGGCGAGAGCGAGTGCGGCCAGCGTGAGCCACCGTTTCGTCATCGTGTTCCCTCCGACCGGCAGCCGAGCCCCATGCCACGAGTCTATGCACTGGGCCCGACACGCGACAGCACTCGACACGGGTTCGCCGTTCGCCCTCAGCGGAGGCACATACGCTGGAAGGCATGGACGACATCTACGGTTCCGACGTGCTCGCGGCGGGCTGGCGCGAGCGCGGCGCGAAGAAGGTGCCCCAGGTCGCGGCCGAGCCGGATCTCGTGGTCGAGGTCGCCGACGACGGCTTCTGCGGGGCAGTCACACGAGTCCAGGGCGGCAACGTCGAGTTGGAGGACCGCGTGGGCCGTCGGCGGTTGTTCCCCCTCGGCGGAGGGTTCCTCATCGACGGCGCACCCGTGAGGCTGATCGTGCCCGGCGCTGCCGATCAAGGGCGGCGGCGCACGGCATCCGGATCGTTCGTGGTGGCCGATCAGCGCGCCCGCGTCGCTCTGCCCAGCCGAATCCTCGTCGAGGGCAAGCACGATGCCGAACTCGTCGAGAAGGTGTGGGGTGCCGACCTGCGGGTCGAGGGCGTCGTCGTCGAGTTCCTCCAGGGCGTCGACCTGCTCGACGACCTGCTGGCCGCAGAGCCACCCAGCGCGACTCGGCGGTACGGCGTGCTCGTCGACCACCTCGTCCCTGGCTCGAAGGAATCGCGCATCGCCGACGCGGTCGCCCGGGGCCCGCACGGACGCCATCTGCGCATCGTCGGCCACCCGTTCGTCGATGTCTGGCAGTGTGTGACGCCTCGGGCCCTCGGCATCGCGAAGTGGCCGGAGATCCCGCGCGGCATCGAGTGGAAGGTCGGCATTTGCCGTGCCTTCGGCTGGCCGCACGAGACACAGGCCGACATCGCGCGCGCGTGGCAGCACATCCTCTCCAAGGTCACGACCTACCGGGACCTGGAACCGGCGCTGCTGGGCCGTGTGGAGGAGCTCATCGACTTCGTCACCGCGCCGACGGCCTGAGCCCGGGAATCGGGGACGCCGGAGCGACGGACGTCGACGGCTACCCTGGAAACATGCCCGAACCCCGTACCTTCCGAGACGAGCCGGTGTCGTTCGTGCGCCGCAGCGGCCGGATGTCCGACGCGCAGGAGCGCGCCTTCGCCGAGCTCGGCCCGCACTATCTACTCGACGTTCCGCGTGACGTCGCCTGGACCTCCGTGCACCCCGAGGCGCGCCTCGATCCTGCGACCGAGTACGGGCGCACCGCTGACCTCTACGTGGAGGTCGGATCGGGCCAAGGCCACGCGATCGTGGCCGCGGCCTCGTCGCGCCCCGAGGACGACTTCCTCGCCGTCGAGGTGTTCCGCGCCGGCCTCGCCAGGACCATGCTCGACGCCGACAGGGAGGGCGCACGCAACCTGCGCGTCGTCGAGGCGAATGCGCCGGAGGTCCTCTCATCGTTCCTCCCTGAGGCGGCTTCACGCGAGGTGTGGATCTTCTTCCCTGACCCCTGGCACAAGAAGAAGCACACCAAGCGACGCCTGGTGAGACCGGGATTCGGCGACGCCGCAGCGCGAGCGCTCCGTGACGGCGGCCTGCTGAGGCTCGCGACCGACTGGGAGGACTACGCCCTGCAGATGCGCGATGTGCTCGACGCGGATCCGCTGTTCGAGCGCGCATTCGAGGGGGAGTGGGCCGAACGCTTCGACGGTCGCGTCATGACCGCGTTCGAGCGCAAGGGCATCGCGAAGGGACGGGATATCCGCGATCTCGTGTACCGGCGCAGGACCCGCGCGTGACCGACACGCGGCGCGACACGGCGTCGAGGACGGGGCTCCTTCCCGCGCTGCTCGTGTGCGCCGCTGCTCCGGCATTCTTCGTGCTGGAGATCCCGTGGCTTGGCTGGACGCTCCTCGCCGCCGGCATCGCAGTCGCCGGTCTCCTCGAACGCCGTGTCGTCGAACGTCGCGGCGGTGAGCGGGGCGCGGATCCAGCCGGGAGCCCACGCCGTCCTTCGCTCACCCGCGATCTCTCGCTGATCGCGATCGGCATGCTGATCGTGAGCATCATCCCGCTGGCAGCGGAACTCGACAACCTCGCGATGCTGCGGTTCACGCTCGCCCTGGGCGGCGCGGTGGCGGTGCCCTACCTGATCTCGAGGTTCGTCTATCGAGACCGTGCCATCGGCTTCCCCTGGCGCACGCACAAGCGCTGGGGACGGCTGCAATGGGGGTGGCTCGTGGCGGTGCTCCTGCTGGGGTGGCTGATCCTGCCCTTCTACTTCATCACCAGCGGGGTGTACCAGAACTGGCCGGTCGTGGACACTCCTGACCTCATCGCCCGTCTCTTCGTCGGGGTCGGCGCCGTGGGCATCTGGGACGAGCTGTTCTTCATCTGCACCGTGTTCGCCCTGCTGCGCCGACACTTTCCCGACCTGCTCGCCAACGTCCTGCAGGCCATCGTTTTCGTCTCCTTCCTGTGGGAGCTGGGCTACCGAGAGGGGGGACCCCTGTTGACGATCCCGTTCGCCCTGCTGCAGGGGCACATCTTCGTGCGGACGCACTCGCTGGCCTATGTCGTGACGGTGCACCTGCTCTTCGATGCTGTGGTGTTCGCCGTGCTGGTACACGCACACAACCCGGGACTTCTTCCGATCTTCCTCCTGTGACGAGGAGGTTCGTGCGCGCCGGTGCTGTCGGCTTGCTCCCGGCCCCCGGGAACGGAAGAATCAGCCCATGCTCATCGTCGGTCTCGTCCTCGCCGCCGCAGCTGCGGCCTTCCACGTCTTCATCTTCGCGCTCGAGTCGCTGCGGTGGACCGAGCCGGAGACGAGGAAGATCTTCGGCGTCCCCAGCGAGGCGGACGCGGTCACGATGAAGCAGCTGGCCTTCAACCAGGGCTTCTACAACCTCTTCCTCGCACTGACGGCCCTGCTCGGCATCGGCCTCGTGATCGTCGGAGCCGAGACGGCGGGGCTTACCCTCGTCTTCGCCGGAACCGGGATGATGCTCGCCGCCGCGCTCGTGCTCGTGCTCTCCGATCGGACCAAGGTGCGTGCTGCGGCGATGCAGGGAACCCTGCCGTTGCTCGCTGTCGTGGTCACCGCGATCGGCCTCGCGATCCGGTGACGATCGAGGGGTGACATCCACGTCGGCACCGGTCACACTCGTTGCATGGCCGATTGGGTGCTGCACGTGGACATGGATCAGTTCATCGCCGCGGTGGAGGTGCTGCGCAGACCGGAGCTGGCCGGTCGCCCGGTGATCGTGGGTGGACGCGGCGATCCGACCGAGCGGGCGGTGGTGTCGACCGCTTCCTACGAAGCCCGTGCGTTCGGGATCGGCTCGGGCATGCCGTTGAAGATCGCGGCGCGGAAGGCGCCGGACGATGCCGTGTTCCTCCCGGTCGATCGGGACGCCTACGCTCGGGCATCCGACGAGGTCATGGCTGCTCTCCGTGCGCTGCCGGACGTGGTGCTCGAAGTGGTGGGATGGGACGAGTGCTTCCTCGGGGTGCAGACGGACTCTCCCGAAGGTGTGGCCTCGTCCGCGCAGGAAGCCGTGTTCGAGGCGACACAGCTGCACTGCTCGGTGGGGATCGGGGACAACAGGGTCAGGGCGAAGATCGCCACCGAGTTCGGCAAGCCCCGCGGTGTGTTCCGCCTCACCGCGGACAACTGGTTCGAGGTGATGGGCGACAAGCCGACGCGCGACCTCTGGGGTGTCGGGCCGAAGGTGCAGAAGCGTCTCGCGGTCCACGGCATCGCGACGGTGCGAGATCTCGCCGAGGCGGACGAGCAGACCCTCGTGACCGAGTTCGGACCGCGGATGGGCGTCTGGTATCACGGGCTGGGTTCAGGGATCGGCCCGAGCAGCGTCGACGACACGCCGTGGGTTGCGCGAAGCCACAGCCGGGAGACGACGTACCAGGAGAACCTCACGACGCCGGAGCAGGTCGATGCGGCGATCCGCGATCTCGCCGCCCACGCGTTCGACGACTGCGCGGTGGAGGGGCGGCCGGTCGTCCGCGTGCACCTCAAGGTGCGATATGCCCCGTTCGAGACCAAGACCTTCGGCCGCAGGCTCTCCGCGCCGACCATGGACCGCGCGGAGTTCGTCGCGGTTGCCGCGGCGCTCGCCGGCGCGCTCGATCCGGAGCGAGAGGTGCGACTGCTCGGAGTCCGCGCGGAGATGACGGCGCCGGAGGACGACGGCGTCGAGCGCACACCGGTGCGGGGAAGGATCTGACCCCGCACCGGGACATCGAGAGAAGCGTCGTCCGCTCAGGAGCGGAGCACGGCCGCGACCGCGCTCACCTCGATCAGGGCACCCGGGACTCCGAGGCCCGCCACGAGCGCCGCGGTGACGAGGGGCGGGGCTCCGTCCCGCGCCAGCCGTGAGGCGACCGCACCGTACGCCGCGCGCAGGTCCGCGTCCTGATGGATCAGCACCGTCCAGCTGATCACGTCTTCGAGCCCTGCACCCACGGACTCGAGGGCGATCCTGGCGTTCTCGACGGCGCGAGCGGACTGCTCGCCGGCATCGCTCGAGACGACGGCTCCGGTGACGTCGACACCGTTCTGGCCGCCGACGTACACCGTCGTCGCCCCTGGCGGGACGACGGCCACATGGCTGAATGCAGGACTGACGACGAGCCCATCGGGCTGTCCGAGTGTGATCTCCATGGCCACACTCTGCACCGGGGCGCCGACATCCGGAAGTCCCTCGTCGGCGTGCAGCTCAGAAGCGCAGCAGCACCTTGCCGACGCGACCCGGGGTGTCGCTCGCACGCACGGCCGCGCTGATGTCGGCGGCGTCGAAGATGCCGGCCACGGGCAACGTCAGGCTGCCGTCGGCGAGGCGCTGGAACAGCTCACCGAACAGTGCGCTGCGGGTGGCCTGATCGAGGCTCGGGATCACCTTGCTGCCCCAGAAGCCCTTCACTGTGGCCTGCTTGAAGATCACGTCGGAGGAGGCGATCTCCATGGTGGGGGAGTCCATCGCTCCGAACGCGACCAACGTGCCGCCTTCCGCGAGCAGCGAGAGAACCTGGCCGGCGGATGCACCACCGACGGAATCGACGCCGGCGGTGATCGGCGCACCTCCGGTGATCGCCTCGACCTGCTCCTTCCAATCGGGCTGATCGGTCGCGACGATCCTGTCGATGCCCTGTGCGCGGAGCTCGTCGACCCCCGCTGTCCGACGCACCAGCCCGAGCACGTTCACTCCGCGCGCTGAGCCGAGCTGAGCGAGCATGCGTCCGACAGCTCCGTTCGCGGCGTTCTGCACGATCCAGCCGCCGGCCTGCACATCGAGGAAGTCCAGCAGCGTGATCGCGCTGAAGGGCATCGAGACCAGCTGAGCCGCCGTCTCGTCAGGAAGGCCGTCCGGGATCGGGATCAGTCCGGCGGCATTCGTCACGATGTACTCGGCCCAGGCGCCGAAGGTTCCGCCGGTGGCGACGCGCTGGCCCACCTCGAGGTGCTCGACTCCGGCACCGAGCGCGTCGACGATGCCGAGGGCCTCGGTCCCCGACGCGGCGGGGAGCTCCGGCTTGAAGCCGTATGTGCCGCGAACGGTCCACAGGTCGTGGTTGTGGATGGGGGAGAGCACGATCCGCAGACGGACCTGGCCTTCGCCGGGCTCCGGAAGAGGTCGATCTTCGACTCGGAGGACTTCCTCCGGAGTGCCGAAGGTGGGGTGGATGAGTGCGCGCATGGCGATTCCGTTCTCTCTCGGGGTGTCGATCAGGGCCGGTCGCTCTGGTGGGCGTCGGCGAGATCTTTCGTGGTCTTCTGAAGGCGGTCGGTGATGTCGTGCAGTTCGGCGATGAGCTGACGGCGATGCTCCTCGTCCTGGAGCCCGGAGATCGACGCGATGGTGGTGTGGATGGGGGCCACCTCGGCCCGCAGGTCCTGGCCCTTGTCGGTGAGGGTCACCGTCACCACACGCTCGTCGTCGCGGCCGCGTGTCCTGGTCACGAGTCCGGCCTGCTCGAGTCGCCGGACGAGGGGGGAGAGCGTGCCGGAGTCCAGGCGCATCACCGCCCCGAGCGACCCGATCGTCTGCTCGCCGTCGAGCCAGAGTGCGGCGAGCACCAGATACTGCGGATACGTCAGACCCCAGGGGGCGAGCAGCGTCCGGTATGCCTGCGTGGTGGCACGCGCGGCGGAGTACAGGGAGAAGCAGAGCATCTCATCGGTCATCGGCACCAAGATAGCATTGCACGTCATTCAATTGTGCACAACTCGAATGGGCGCGAGGAGGGCGCGACCGATCCGACTGGTCGCGCCCTCCTGGGTTCAGCTGAGCGCCTTGGCCTTGATGGCTTCGTACTCCCCGGCCGTGATGGTGCCGGAATCGAGGAGTGCCCTCGCCTTGGCGATCTCGTCGCTCGGGCTCGTGCCGGCGACCTGCTGGATGTAGGCGTCAGCGGCGCTGCGAACGTTCGCGGCCTCCGCATCGCTCCGCTCGGCCATGCCGGAGCCCCGAGCGATCAGATACACCAGCACCGTGAGGAACGGGACGAAGATCAGGAAGACGATCCACACTGCCTTCCACCAGCCGTTGAGCTGCCGGTCGCGGAAGAGATCTCCGACGATCGCGAACAGCGCGAACAGGTACGAGATGAAGACGAACGCCAGCAGGAACCACCAGATGATGTCCCAGAACGATCCCCAAAAACCCATGTGTACTCCTTCTTAAACCGGCCCGCCCGGTGGCGGCCCCGTCGGACGATACTCGGCACGCGCCAGCACGCGCACCGATTCCCGGTGGAGTTCACCAGGGTGAGCCGATCGTGCGATCACTCGATCCCCGCATGCCCCCGCAGTACGCTTCAGACGACCGGAGGACGGAGAAGCGGATGACCGCGACGAGAAGACCGCCATGGCTGTTCAGCACGGTCGAGGGGTACCGCCGGGAGTGGGTGGTCCGTGACGTCGTCGCGGGTCTGTCCGCTGGTGCCGTCGTGATCCCGCAGGGGATGGCCTACGCGACGATCGCCAATCTTCCGGTGCAGGTCGGGCTCTACACGTGCATCCTGCCGATGCTGGTCTACGCGTTCCTCGGTGGAAGCCGCGCCATGAGCGTGTCGACGACCTCGACGATCGCGACCCTCACCGCGACGACCCTGGTGTCCGCGGGAGTCGCCGCGGGATCGGACGATGCGATCGGCTCTCTGATGATGCTCACGCTGCTCGTGGGAGTGATCCTGTTGATCGCCAGACTCTGTCGCCTCGGCTCGCTCGTGGAGAACATCAGCGGAGCCACTGTTCTCGGCTTGAAGATCGGTGTCGGCGCGACGGTCGCCGTCGGACAGCTGCCGAAGCTGCTGGGCGAGAGCTACAACTTCTCCGGTCATGGATTCCTCAAGTCGCTCGGCGCAGTGGCACAGGCCTTCGACAGCGTGAACTGGCCGACGGTCGCGCTGTCTGCCGGCTCGATCCTCGTGATCGTCGTGCTCAAGCGGTTCGCCCCGCGTGTACCGGGCGCACTCGTCGTGGTGGTCGCCGGGATCCTCCTGGTCGCCCTCGCTGGTCTGGATCGCTACGGCGTCGACCTCATCGCCGCGGTGCCGAGCGGGCTCCCCGTTCCGGGCGTGCCCGACTTCTCGCAGGCGGTCGTCCTCGTGCCCGGCGCCCTCGCTATCGCCGTGATGGCGTTCTTGGAGTCCGCGGCCGTCGCCCGCAGCCTGCGGGCGGCGAGCGAACCTCAGATCGACAGCGACCAGGAGCTGTTCGCGACCGGCGCGGCGAACACGGTCGGCGCATTCTTCGGCACGATGCCAGCCGCGGGAGGCTTCTCGCAGAGCGCGGTCAATCAGAGTGCGGGGGCGCGCTCCCAGGCGGCGACCCTGGTCACCGTGGTGCTCGCCGTGCTGGTCGCGCTCTTCCTGGGACCCGTTCTCAGCCTGCTCCCCGAGGCGACGCTGGCCGCGATGGTGTTCGTGGCCGTCGCCGGGCTCATCAACATCCCCGAGCTCGTGCGGTGGGCGCGGATCAGTCCGGTGGATTTCTGGATCGCGCTCGCGGTCGCGATCCTCGGGCTCACCGCCGGCCTTCTCCCGGCCGTGGCGGTCGGTGTGGTCGTGACCTTGATCCTGGTGCTCCGCGAGCTCAATGTGCCGAAGGTAGCGGTCGACGCTCGCATCGGTGACGCTCTGGGGCTCCGTCTCGAACGGGGGCTCTACACGGCGAACGCGATGGCCAACGAGAAGCAGATCCTCGCCCTGGTCGAGGCGGAGGAGCAGCCGGTCCGCGTGCTCGTGCTGGGTCTGAAGCAGCAGGAGGTGATGACGATCACCGTCCTCGACGCGCTGGAGAACCTCGACGGAGAGCTCGCTCAGCTCGGCATCGTGCTGCACATCGCCGCGCTTCCCGAGCGGGCAGCCGCTGTCGCTCGCCGCACACCCTGGTTCCTCGGACTGGAATCGCACGGTCGCGTGCACGCAGCTGTGAGCGACGGCGTCGCGGCAGCGGCTCGGGAAGCCGGCAGACGGAGCTGAGGGAGAGATGCATGAGTGACGATGCCGGGCTGAGCTGGCGATGGTCGCGGTTCGGCCTGGGTCTGCTGTTCGCCGCGCCGGCGATGCTCGTCGCCCCCTTCCATCCGACGCTCGGTGTCGCGCTCGGGATCGGCGTGATACCCGCCGCCGCCTTCGGTCTCCCCCCACGCAGGAGAGCCCGCGCCATAATCCCCGTCGTCGGCACGCTCAGCGCCCTCGGCCTGCTTCTCGGGGCGCTGCTGGCGGAGTGGCCTGTGGTCGCCGTGCTCGCCGTGCTCGGGCTCGCGATCGTCGCGAGTCTCAACGCCCCACGAGGTCGGCTCGGGCAGTTGATCCTCATTCTGGTGCTGCCGATGACCGGGATCGGGCTGAGCTTCTCCTGGTCCTCGGTCACAGGGGGATTCGCCGCCTGCATCGTCGCCGGCTCGGTGTATGCCTGGATTGTTTCCCTGCTCTGGCCCGAGCGTGAAGAGCGGGCGCGTGCCGCCAGTCCTGTACCTCGGGGGCGAGCCCTCCTGGTCTACGGGATCCTCCTCGGCATGGCTGCGGCGCTCGCCGCCACCATCGGCTTCGTTCTCGATCTCGAGCACGTGGGGTGGGCGACGGGCGCGGCGCTCCTCGTCATGCGTCCGGTCAGGGGGCAGCTGATCTCGCGCAGCATCGGGCGCGCGGCATCGGTGCTCATCGGAGCGTTCGCGGCCGCGGGCCTGGCTGTCCTGGCTCCGGGAGGTTTCGTCACCGGGCTCGTGGTCGGGGCTGTCATCGGAGCGACATGCGCCATCCAGGAGAGCCGGTGGTACGTCGTCCCTGGCTTCACCACGTTCCTCGCCCTGACCCTCATCATGTCCACCTCGCCGGAGCCTCCGGGGGCTCGATTCGCGGAACGCGCGGTGGAGACGCTTCTCGGGGTGGGGCTCGCTCTGCTGTTCGGGGCCGTGCTGCCCTCGGTGGTCGGCTTCGTCCGGCTGAGAAGCTCGGTCGCCCGATGAGGGTTCTGGACGAAAGTTGCTTGATGTGCGCGCTCCCACGGTGGGATACTTCGAGATGGGGAGGACGTAGTATCTAACATTTCACCGGGGGCTCTTGATGGTCGAAGAACAGCCAGACGTCGATTCAGCGTGGATTCCTCCGCTTCCTGCAGGCCCCGGTGACATCCCCAGAGCCCGACTGCTGTCACGACTCTCCGCCGCGTTGGACGAGCCCTGGACACTCACCGTCCTGTCGGCCCCCGCGGGGTCGGGCAAGACACGGCTGCTCACCCAGTGGGCGCATTCGATTACCTCCTCGGACGACGATCGATCGCGTGTGGTGTGGCTCTCGCTCCAGCGCTGGCATCGGGACCTCGACCCCCTGCAGTCTGCTCTTCGGAGCATCGAAGACCCCTCGCTGCGCGAGGCACTCGACCGCCTCACCGGGCCGTGGTCGACGGAGAGGGCGCGAGATCTGGCCCGAGCCCTCCGCGCCGCGGGGCGTCGGGTAGTCGTGATCATCGACGATGTGCACCTCATCGAGACCGGGTCACTCGCCGAGATGCTGTCGGCGTTCCTGAGCGCAGTGTCGGGTACCGCCCACGTCGTGGTCTCCGGACGCGGAACCCGGCGTCTGCCTCTTGCGCGTCGACGTATCGTCGGCATGGCACTGGAACTCGGAAGCCGTGACCTGGCATTCACACCGGCGGAGGTGCGAGCGTTCTTCCGCGCGAGGGGGATGCGCCTTTCGCAGGGCGAGATCACCACCGTGCTGTTGCGTACCGAGGGGTGGGCCACGGGACTCCGGCTGCTGGAGCTGGCGGCGCTGCATGATTCGTTCGCCACGGTCCTCCCGCTGCGCGGTGACTCTCCGACGGTGACCGACTACTTCGCCGAGGAGGTCTTCGCCGATCTCGACGAAAGCCTCAGTGAGTTCCTCGTGCTCACCTCGGTGCCCGAGTCGTTCACGCCGGCTCTAGCCTCGCAGTTGACAGGAGGAATGCCGGCCGAACCGCTGATCGAACAGCTCATGCGACTCAACGTGCTGATCAGGCGTAGCGGTCAAGAACCGGTCTGGTATCACTACCATCCGCTGTTGCGGGAGTTCCTCTATGCCCGCCTGAAGGACAGAGGAGAGGCGGCCGTCGAGGAGCTCGAGAGCGTGACAGCGGAGTGGTTCGCGGCCGAGCAGGAGCACGAGCGCGCCATGTTCCACGCCGCGCGGAGCGGCGACGACTGCGCGACCTCACGGATCCTCCGTCGCAGTGGGATGCAGCTGATCCTCATGGGTTATGCGGCTGAGGTGGTCGCAGCGATCGCGCGTCTTCCTCGACCTGTGCTCGCGGAGCCTGCCATGCGGATGCTGACGGCGTCCGCCGAGCTCACACAGGGAGACGCGGCCCGCGCTGCGGCGCTGCTCGAGTCGGACTCGGACCTTGAGGATTCCGTTGCGGTCCGTCAATGGCGAAAGGGCCTGGAGCTGCACACAGCCGTGCGTCGCGGGGGCCTCTCGGAAACGCTCGACCGGCTGGAGCCGGGTCTCTACGAGGTGTCGGGGGAGTCGCAGCTCGACACCTATGTATTCCTGCACGCTGCCATGGCAGAGCTGTATACGGGGGCGTTGAACGATGCCGACCGGTTCGCCCGGCTCGCGGGGGACCACGCTCACGCCGCGGGCACTGCCGCGGCGGAGCTGCAGGCGGCCGCGATCCTGAACACAGCCGATCTCTTCCGAGGTCAGATGCGAGAAGTGCTGCGTTCCAGCGCGCTGCTGGATGAGCGCTGGCGCGCGCTCGGCATGCCTGCGGACTCCTTCTACGAGGTCACGCGGGTGTGGCAGTACTGGGTGCCTTTCGAACAGATGCTTGTCGCCGATGTGGATCAGACGCTGCGCGCGGCGACCGGGATCATCGAGTCCGGAACGGAGCCGGCGATCGCACGGGGTCTGCGAGGCCTGATCGCCCTGCTGAACGTCGATGGCGCCATCGACGCGCACGCGGCGGCTCTCGCTCTCCTCGAGAACCTCGCACCGCGCGACGACATGCCGCTGCCTGTGCACTGGTATGCGATGACGAGCACTTTCGCGATCCGCGCCTTCAACGCGCTCGGAGAGTACGCCCTCAGAGACCGCTTCATCCACGACGTCGGAGACGCTCTCGGCGAGGTCGGCGAGGTGGCCGTGCTCCGCGCGATCGCCGCGCTGCACGATCAGGCGTTCGAGCCGGCGCGGGCCGCTCTCGCTCCGGTGCTGGAAGGGGTGGCGCCGTGCCTTCTCCTTGCGTCGATGATCGACGCCTGGCTGGTCGCTGCCTGTATCGACGTGCAGGCCGGCTGTCCCGATCAGGCGCAGGTGTCGCTGTCGTTCGCGCTCGCCCTGGCCGAACCGGAGGAGCACATCCGACGATTCGCCGACGCCGGGCCGGTCGTCGCGCGCCTTCTCGCCGCGCGCGCGACTCCGGGATCACGCGGTCGCTTCGCGGATCGCGTCCGCGAACGTCTCACCGCAGCAGGAGTCCTCATCGAGGAGGAGCTCACCCGTCGCGAACGCATCGTGCTCACGGCGTTGAGTCGCAACGCGACGCTCCGGGAGATCGCGGAGCAGGAGTTCATCTCCCCGAACACGGTCAAGACGCACGTGCGCAACATCTACCGCAAGCTGGGCGTCTCCGACCGGGACAGCGTGACGGCGGCTGCGCACGCTCTCGGGATCGAGTAGCGCACGCAGCCGCCGCGGGGAGAGCGACTCAGTCGCGTGCCATGGCTGCTGCCAGATGTGCTTCGAGGTCGAGGTAGGCGTCGTCGGCGATGTCGAACACGACCTTAGCGATCTCGCCCCCGGTGAAGTCGAAACCGTACCCGTACAGCGACGACACGGGATCGGCGCTGTCTCGACCGATCGTCAGGCCCTCGCCGCACAAGGAGAAGTGACCGAGCACCGTGCGGATCTGCTTCTCACCGACGACCTCGTCGTCGATGTAGAGCTTCACCGGTCCGACCCCCTCGCGGTGTTCGCCCATGCCTTCCTTCGTGAACTCCACGCCGATGATGTGCTTCCCGGAGGTGGGAACGGGCGCGGACACCCGGTCCTCCGGCGGGATGCCGAGGAAGTTGTACACGTAGTGCACCTGCCCGTCCTTGACGACGAGGGCGTGGCCGCCGAAGCGCGAGCCGTGCGCGAAGATGACGCCCTCGGTCTCAGGGGTGAACTCGACCTCGGCGGCGATCTTGTAAGAGACCCCGTGCACGTTCGCAGCCGACCGCTCCGGGACTTCGCTTGTACCGGGGTAGTAGATGAACTGCCCGGAGGGGGGCGCGGGCTGGTGGAACTCCATAGTCATGAAGGTCTCGAAGTCCTTCGCGTTTCCGATGATCTGCAGATCGTTCAGCGGCAGCACGTCGTTGGCCTTCGCCTCGGTCATCCAGAGCGCCTTGAGCTCCTCGAGCTTGTCCGGGTGCTCGGCGGCGAGGTTGTTCGCCTCGGCCCGGTCGGTGTCGGTGTGGTAGAGCTCCCACTCGTCGTTCTCGAAGTCGCCCTTGCCGCTGACCGGACCGTGCACCGTGACGGCCTTCCACCCTTCGTGCCAGATGCCGCGCTGGCCGAACATCTCGTAGTACTGGGTCTTCTTCTCGGTCGCCCCGTCGGGGGCGGCATCGAACGAGTACGCCATCGAGACTCCCGAGAGCGGGGTCTGCTCGACGCCGTTGTAGGTCTCGGGGAACGTCACGCCGCACGCCTCGAGGATCGTGGGCACGATGTCGGTCGAGTGGTGGTACTGATGGCGCACCTCTCCCCGTGACTTGATCCCGGCGGGCCAGTGAATCACCAGCGGGTCGCACACGCCGCCCTGATAGGTGTACCGCTTGAACATCTTGTATGGAGTCGAGAACGCCGCCGCCCACCCGGTGGGGTAGTGGTTGTAGGTCTCCGGCGAGCCGAGCTTGTCGACCATGCGGAGGTTCTCCGCCTCGTCGTCCGGGTATCCGCCGAAGATCTTGCCCTCGTTGACCGAGCCGTTGGGGCTGCCCTCGCCGGACGCCCCGTTGTCGGCGCAGTAGATGATGAGGGTGTTCTCCAGCTGCCCCGATTCCTCCAGGTAGTCGACGATGCGGCCGACCTGGGAGTCGGTGTATTCACTGAAACCCGCGTAGACCTCGGCCATCCGCGAGAACATGGCCCTCTCCTCGGCGTTCAGCGTGTCCCACGGGCGCACCTCGTCGCTCGGGGTGAACGTCCCCTCCGGCATGGGGTTCAGTGCGGTGAGGTCGGTGTCGGAGGGGAGGATTCCCTTCTCGATCATCCGGGCGAGCACCCATTCGCGATAGGCCTCGTAGCCGTCGTCGAACTTCCCCTTGTACTTGTCGATGTACTCCTGCGGGGCGTGGTGCGGAGCATGGTTCGCGCCGGGGCAGAACCACAGGTACCAGGGCTTCTCCGGCTCGGTCTGCTTGACGTCGCGGATCATCGTGAGGGCCTGGTCGGCGAGGTCCTTCGAGAGGTGGTACCCGTCTTCCGGCAGGTACGGCTGGTCGATGTAGTGGTTGTCCTCAGCCAGCGAGGGGTACCAGTTGTTGGTCTCTCCGCCGATGAACCCGTAGAAGCGGTCATACCCCTGAGCGAGCGGCCAGTGCTTCTTCGACGCACCGGCAGTCCACTCGTCGATCGGCACATTGTGGTTCTTCCCCACCCAGAAGGTCGACCAGCCGGCGTCACGGAGCACGTGCGCCATGGTCGCGTTCGAATCGGGGATGTGGGAGTTGTAGCCGGGGAAGCCCGTCGAGGACTCGGAGATCGTCGCGAAGCCGTTGAGGTGGTGGTTGCGTCCGGTCAGGAACGTCGACCGGGTGGGGGAGCACAGCGCCGTCGTGTGCCACTGGGAGTAGGTGAGGCCGTTCTGAGCGAGACGGTCCATCGTCGGCATGTTGATCCGTCCGCCGTACGGCGACCACGCCGCCATGCCCGTGTCGTCGTACAGGACGACCAGCACGTTCGGAGCGCCGCTCGGCGGGGTCGGCGGTCGGAAGGCGTCCCAGTCAGGAACGGAATCGCGCACGTCGAGTTCGATCTTGCCTTGGAATTCGCGAGCCATCGTGGGCCTCCTTCATCTCGGTGGAACGATGCGGCTCCCCGCCGCGTTCAACCTACTGCGGTGCGAGTCGTGGGGTCATCAGAGTCGGGTGCGCTTCATCCGGGTGAACTCTGCGCGTCCCCGTGTGGACTTCAGATCAGTGCGGCGATCGCCTTCTCGAGTTGGAGGGCGCCGATCACGAGAAGCAGCGCCGCGTTGAGCACGTGTGTGTTGCCGGCGATCCAGGAGCGCATGCGGTCGAGCACGGGCTGGGCGCGCGCACCACGGACGAGGACGAAGAACACCGGCAGGGCGATCGGCAGGGCGCCGAGCACGACGAACGCGGCGGCGACAGCGGTTCCGGCACCGGGCGCGACGCCGGACTGCGTGATGTCCAGCGCGGCGAGGATGGCGCATGACGCATCCACGGGGTTGAGCACGAACAGACCGAGGCCGAGCAGGAAGGTGCGCCCCGGCCGGAACGACTCGACGGAATGCAGCCAGCCGGGCAGCTGGGGAGAAGCGTCCACCACGTCGCGAGGAGTAGCGGCTGTCGCCATCTGCTCGATACGGGCACGCCCCTTCCGGTAGACCCAGACAGCCGCCGACACGAGGAAGCCACCGATCAGCAGGCGGACCACCGGCACCCACAGGGGCGGCTCGTCGTGCTCGTGCACCGCGAGCATCGGGAAGAGCCAGAGACCGAGCGTCATGATGCCTGCGAGGCCCAGCAACCAGCCGAGCAGATAGGCGATCCCGTTCGTCCTCGCGTTGCGGGACAGCAGCACGGCGACGAGGGCCATGATGGCGAGGGGGCTGAGCACGACGCCGAGGGCGACGGGCACGAGGTCCAGGATCAACTCGCCCACGTCATCCCTCCTTCCACAACCCCGCTGCCGTGCCTCAGAAGCTGCCGATGCCCTTGCCGATCATCGAGATGCCGATGACCAGCAGCAGAACCGCCATGATGACGGCATTCTCCGCCGCCAGCCAACCGCGGAGAGCATCCAGGGGCGCTCGGAGCCGATCGGCGGCGACGAGGTAGCCGATGACCGGGACGAGCACCGTCGAGGCGGCGATGACCGTGTACACGGCGATCACCACGACGATCGACCCCACGGGAAGCGCCGCGCCACCGATGTCCGTGCCGGCGCCGGCGGCCATGATGAGGTTCTTGGGATTCACCGCCGACAGCAGGAAGCCGAGCCCGAACGCGAACGGGAAGGTGATCGTGTCGATCGCCTTCATCCACTTCGGCAGTGCGGCCTCCTCGCCCGGCCGGGGGCGTTTGCGCCACTGCCCGAAAGCCAGCAGGAAGAGCAGAGCCCCCAGAACGAGCTGCACCGCGCCGCGGATCGGATGCGACGCGTCGCTGTCATCTTCCGGCAGGAGTGAGGACACCAGCGTGAAGACCGTCACCGCGACGACGATCCCCAGCACCCAGCCGAAGAGGAAGCCGACGCTGGTCACCCTCGCCTTGGGCGAGAGCAGCATGAGGATTGCGGCGATGATCGGAATCGGACTGATCGCCACGCCGAGCGCGAGCGGGAGGATGTCTCCGATGACGCTACCCATCAGGGGCCTTTCTCGAGGGGAGCTCGTCCTGCTTCCGGAGCGGCGAGCATCGCGATCGCCTCGCGGTTGGTCGCGTAGACGTGTTCCGAAGCCAGGAGATCGAGGGCCTTCAGCCGGTGCACGGTGTTGGGGCGCACTCGGCTGAAGGACAGGGAGACGGAGCGGTCGGCGAGCCATTCCTTGAGGGAGGCGAACGATTCGGCGCCGGTGACATCGACGTCGGTCACCGCCTCCATATCGACCACCAGGTGACGGACCTCGTTCTCTCCGGCGGCGCGGACGGCGGTCTTCACCGCAGAGGAGAACACCGCCCCGTTCGCGAAGAACAGGGGCGCGGCGAGTCGGACGACCACGATCCCCGGAGCGGTCATGGTCCCGGCCGGCGCATCCTCCAGGAGGGACTCACCCGGGTCGCCGGTGGACTCGAGGACGTCGATGGCCGGATTGGCCGCGCGCTTGGCCAGGTTTATCAGCGCGAGGACGAATGCGACGAGGATCCCGGGGATCGAACCGATGAACAGGGTGACCAGGAAGCAGGTCGCGCCGATCAGGAACTCGAACCGGTCTTTGCGCCACAGATCGATGAACTCGCGGATGCCGAGCAGGGGGATGATCGCGACGCCGACGATCGCTCCGATCGCCGGGGAGGGGATATCGGCCAGCAGCGCGGTGCCGAACAGCAGCAGCAGGAGCGTGCCTGCAGCGAGGATCAGCGCGGGGAACTGCGTACGAGAACCCGCCTGATCCATGGCGGCGGTGCGGGACGTCGATGAGCCGACGGAGAAGCTGCCCTGAGCGCCTGCGGCGATGTTCGCCGCGCCGAACGCCAGGAGATCGCGGTTCGCGTGGAACGGGTATCCGTGCTTCTCGGAATACGACCTCGACACCAGAAGCCCCTCGGCCGTGGTGACCAGTGTCAGCGCGATCGCCGATGGGACCAGCATGAGCCACAGCGACCAGTCGATCACGGGCCACGTGAGCACGGGCGCACCGGCGGGGACCTCACCCAGGACGTCGACTCCTCGCTGGTCGAGCCCGGTCAGGACCACGACGACGGTTGTCGCCACCAGGACGATCAGAGCCCACGGGACGGCACGGAGGAACCTGCGGCCGAGCAGCAGCACGGCGACGGAGCAGACCGAGATCAGCACCGCCCATCCGTTGAGCGTCGGGAGCCCGCCGATCAGATCAGCGACCTTCCCGGTGAAGTCCTTCCCGGAGTCGATGCTGACGCCGAGCATCTTCGCGAGCTGGCTCACCATGATGTCGAGGGCGAGACCGCCGACGAAGCCGACGAGGATCGGCTTGGAGAGGAAGTTGGCGAGGAACCCGAGCTTGAAGACCGCGAGCAACGCGAACATGATGCCGCAGATGATGGCCTGGGCGAGCGCGAGCGTCGCGTAGTCCGCGCTTCCGGCGGCCGCGAGCCCGCCGATCGAGGAGGCGACGAGTGCTGCGGCTGCGGCATCGGGTGAGGCGACCAGCTGCCGTGAGGACACCACGAGGGCGTAGACGACCGTGGGGACGATGAGTGCGTACAGCCCGGCGGTGGGCGGCAGGCCCGCGATCTGCGCGTACCCGATGTTGAGGGGGATGGCGATCGCGAGCAGAGTGACGCCGGCGGTCAGCTCGGTGACGAAGTTGCGTCTGGTCAGTCCTGCGAGTGGACGTTGCACATCGCCTCCATCCGCCGGCGCCCCTGGTCGAGCGCTCCTGCGTCCACGATCCCACCGGAGGGGTCGCCGGACCACGGATCGACCGCAACTCACCCCTGGTGATTTACAGCCGGAGCGTCCTGCGCCGCCCGCTCAGCGGCGACGAGGTATGCGCCGCCGTCGGCCTCGCCGTGTCGCCGCCGGGGCGGGCTCCGGCTCCGGTGTCGGCGGGACCGCGGTGCGGTCGCCCGAGAGCCACCGCACCCAGAGCGTGTCGGGATCGCTCTCGAAGACGAGCGTGCGTGCGAGGAGCGTGAGCGGGATCGAGAGGATCGCACCGAGCGGGCCGATGATGAAGGTCCAGAAGATCACGGAGAAGAAGCTCAGGGTCAAGCTGAGATCGACGGCGTCGCTGACGAACTTCGGCTGCACGAGAACCTGGAGCACCACGTTCACGACGCAGTAGACCGCGACCACACCGATGAGCAGAGGCCACCCTCCGACGACGAAGGCCAGGATCGCGGGCGGGACGAGCCCGAGCACGAAGCCGATGTTTGGGATGAAGTTCGTGACGAACGCGAGGATCGCCCAGACCACGGGTGCGGGGACGCCCATCCACCACAGCGCGAGACCGTCGATGACAGCGACGATCGCGCCGAAAGTCGCGTTGACGATGTAGTAGCGGCGCACACCGGTGTTGAGCCGAGTGATCCGGGCGATGACTGCGGCCTTGGATGCCCCGAACACCGACGGAGCGTCCCGATAGCGGGCCGCGTCGACCGCCATGAAGATGATGTAGGCGCAGACGAAGAACAGTGCGGTCGCGACGCCGATCACAGTCCCGCCGATGCTGCGTGCGAGTCCCAGAAGCGTCGTCGGATCGAGGACCGAAGCCGCGGCGGCCGACGCCTCCTCGTCCAGGCCGAGGGACTGCAGCCACCCGACGAGATCATCGACGGTCTTCGCCAGTCCGCCTTCCGAGACGAGGTCGGCGATGAGCCGCGCGAACTGCGTGCCGGCCAGCCAGAGCAGAGCGCCCATGACCAGGAGGATCAGGTAGGCGACGACGATCACCGCGGTCGTGCTGCCCCACTGCGGCCACCCGCGCCGTTCGAGCGGTCGACGCAGAGGATCGCAGATCACCACGATCACGATCGCGAGCGCGACGGGTCCGAGGAGATCGCGCGCGAAGTAGACGCCGGCGAGGGTCACTGCGCTCGCCGCGAGAAGGAGCAGCACCCGCAGACTGGGGGAGATCCGGTCGGGGGAGCGCTCCGGCGCAGGCGAGGTGGTCACGCCGAAAGCGTAGTCGACGGGTCAGAAGGGCTCGGGAGCGACCAGCGGCGGCACGTCCTGATGTCCCGAGACGACGGCTCGCAGACCCGCCGCTTCCAATGCCGCTGCCACGTCGTGGATCGTCGCTGACACCACGGACGTGCCATGGAGCGGGTGATGCCAGATGCGGAGCGCGAGCATCCACCGGGCCGGGGAGACCGATGTGAAGATCACGCCCGGATGTTCGCGGGTGTGCACTCCTTCGACCTCGCTCGCGGCGCGGGAGATGATCGACACGACGTCATGAGCATCGATCCCGTCCGCCCGTTCGACCCGGATGTCGAGGGTGCTGCACCGCGCACCGTGGCGAGAGTCGTTGACCAGGACCCCGGTGAGGAGGGCGGCGTTCGGTACGTGCACGGTCCGACCGTCGACGGTCGAGAGGATGACCGACCGGCCGTTGAGCTCCTGCACGACTCCTCGCAGCTTGCCGTCGGGCCCTTCGACCTCTATCTCCTCGCCGATCTTCACGGACTGGCGGGATTGGATCAGCACCCCGGCCGCGAAGTTGTCCGCGACGCCGCGGAGCACGAGGACCAGAACGACGACCGCGATCGCGGTCATCGCCAGGAGCGGTTGGACATTCGCGCCGAGGAAGGCCAGCCCGACCCCGATCCCGATCAGCAGCAGCGAGTACTGGGCGAACCGTGCCGCCAGCTGGGCGACGGAGTCCGAGATACCCGGTGCGCGCTTCGTGATCTTGAGCACGCCCTTGCGTGCGAAACGGGAGAGCAGCCAACCGACGAGGACCGAGAGCACCGCGAGCACGATCTGCCACGGCGAGAGGCCGTCCGGGAAGAGCGCGTCCAGACTCACGGGCGGCGACCGCTCGCTCGCAGGTTCATCCGCAACATCCGACCAGCATGCGACGCGCGCGCTCGCCGCGGGTCGGCCACTCATCCCTCGGGGGTGATGCCCTGGGGTGGCGGCGCCATCGCCCCAGGGGGGTGAAGGGCGCTCGCTCAGGCAGGAGCAGAGCCCCAGACTGAGCACATGTCGTCGTCGCCCCCATCACCGGACCTCCTCACGGCAGCCCGATCGAAGGGAGCCATGCGGGAACGGTCTCGAGAGGCCATCGGCCTTCAGATCTCGATCTGCGCCTTCATCATCGCCGCTCTCGTCGCCCTCGTGGTGTTCCGACTGCAGGGGGCGCCCATCTCCGGGCCGGATTCCGTCGGGCAGTTCGCGGCGCTCGCGTCCGCTGTCACGGCGACCGTGGTCTTCGTCTTAGGACGCGTGATCGCCTCCGATCCTGCACGACGGAAGCGCCTCGGTGCGCTCGACGTCGTCGACATCGCTGCCTTCGCCTTCGCCCACGCAGTGATCGCCTTGCTCGGATGGACACTCGCAGCCGTCGTCATCGAAGCGGCGTTCAGCGGAGCGGTGGTCTTCCCGGTCCCGGTGCTCATGCTCACCGGGGCGGCGGCAGGACTCTCGGCATACGTGACGTACTACTCGTCGACGCATCTCGATCTCCAGATGCTCGCGACGGTGCTCGCGGTGTTCCTGATCCTCGGGATCCTGGCGAGCATGCTGACCGCGAGTGATCCGCAATGGTGGCAGGAGAACCTCAGCGCGCTCGGCATGACGGATGATCTGTCGGCCCGAGCGTTCAACCTGACTCTGATCGTCGCAGGCGTGCTGGTCACCACGCTGGCGAGGTACGCGACGAAGGAGGTTCCGACGACGCATCCGCGCGGGGTGATCGCGGTTCGGACCTGCCTCGTCGTCGTCGGGGTCTTCCTCGCGTTGGTCGGTGTGTTCCCCGTGGACGAACACTTCGCCCTCCACACCGGGGTGGCGTCGGGAATGGTCGTGGCGTTCGCCGTGGCCGTCGTCGGACTCCGGCGGTGGGTGCCGGGAGTCTCGCGGACCTTCCTCATGCTGGGGTACGTCTTCCTGCTCGTCATCGTGGTGCTGTCGGTCTTCTTCGCCATCGGCTACTACACGCTCACTGCGGTCGAGCTGGTGGCCGGCACCCTCGTGTTCACCTGGATCATCCTGTTCATCCGCACGGCGGACGCGCTCAGACGCGACGCGGCCACCGAAGCCGCCGGGTAAAGATCACCCGGAGGATGGCCTTGAAGGGGTGTTCGAGACGCCACTAGCTTGGTGCCATGTCGCACCCCGTACGTTCGTCGAGACCGGGACCAACGGTGCGATTCCGGCCGCCCGCACCCCAGCCGGGCGCCATCCACCGTGCACGGGTGAGCGCAGCGGTGGAGGAAGCCGCAGCCCATCACCCGCTGACCGTGGTCAGCGCCCCGAGCGGTTTCGGCAAGACGACCGCGGTCGCCGATTGGGCATGCCGCCTCGACCATGTCGCATGGCTCGGGCTCAGCACGTTCGACTCCGATCCCGCCAGGCTGGCTCAGGGGGTCGTTAACGCGCTCGTCGAAGCCGCTGAGCGCTCGGGTCTCGACCTCGACCTCGACCGGGACCTGGAGGATCCCTATCGCGCCTATCAGGAGATCTGCCGAGTCCTCGAGGAGTCGGGGGAACGCGTGCATCTCGTCGTCGACGATGCGCATCGCGCAGGGGAGGCGTGGCGCGAAGGTCTGCTGGGGATGCTGGCAGAGCAGGCTCCGGACACTCTCAGCGTGGTGCTGGTGGGGACGACGCTTCTCGAGGTGACGCTTTCCCGGCACCGGGTGACACATCCCGGTTCGTTCGTCGGTGCGGAGACACTCTCCTTCACCGGGGACGAGGTGCAGCAACTCCTCGACCAGGAACCGGACGGCCTCTCGTGCGCGACGATCATGGAGGAGACCAGAGGCTGGCCTATCGCCGTCAGACTGATGATGATCGGCGGAGCCAAGCCGGACAGCCGCGCACAGAGCGCTTCGAGCTTCCTCGGCGGTTACGTGAGAGAGCACGTGCTGGGTGCACTCCCGGTCGAGGTCTCGAACTTCGTCCTCGAGGCCAGCATCTGCGGTGAGCTGACTCCCGAGCTCGCTGCAGCGGTCACCGGTCGTGCCGATGCTCCGGCGATGCTGGAGACGTGCGTGCGACTCGGTCTCTTCCTCGACAGGTTCGAGGGTCCGCACGGTGTCGTGTACCGATGGCACGCGTCCTTCGCACGGCGGTGCGCGGAGATTCTGGCCGGTGATGCGGAGCGCGCTGCCGCATGTCATCGTCGCGCGGCGTCCGCACTCGAGGCGATTGATCCGACAGCGTCCATCGCGCATTCGCTCCACGCCTCGGACTTCTTCGGTGCCAGAGAGACGCTGCTCCGGCACTGGGTGGGGCTCGTGGTCGGTGCCCGCGCCGACGAGGTCGAACGCACGGCGATGGAGATGCTGCATCGGGTGCCCGACGACGCGCAGGTGCTTCTGGTGCGTGCGTGCGCCAGCGACGTGCTCGGCGATCATCGCGTGGCGAGGGAGCTGTTCCGTCGGGCGGAGGCGACGGTGGCGACACCGGGCGGTGTCGACGAGCCCGCCGTCCTGCAGATCGCGCGGCTCTTCATCGCCGACGAGCGTGCGGCGGTGGCGGATGCGCGCGCGAAGGTGCGGCAGATGCTGCTCGAAGCGGATTCCACGGATCTCGGGGACCGAGCCGCGCTCAACTATCTCCTCGGATGGACGGAGATCCGTCATCGCGGTAACCCGGCAGTCCCTCTCGAGTACTTCTCCGCCGCGGCCCGGGAGGCTCAGAATTCAGGGGATCGCGAACTCGCGAAGCGATCACTCGGGCACCTCGCCTTCGGACAGACCTGGGCCGGCCGATTCGTCGAGGCACGGCGAACGCTCCGCACCGTCGAGCGCGCCGATGATGTCGGACTTCCGTGGAGCACGTATGCGGGAGGCAGCGCGGCCGTGGCAGCGGGATACGTCTCGTACTGGGCGGGGGAGCTCGACGACGCGATCCGCGAGTTCGGCGTCGTCGTCAACAACGCCGGCTCCGACCATTCCTTCACGAGTGTGGCTCGCATGATGATCGCCTACGCGGCTGCGGAGACCGGAGACGTCGCCGTCTGCCGCCGCGCGGCGATCGGTATCCAAGACATTCCGCTGGAGGTGGTGCACGGCATCTCGTGGCCGGCCTTCCGAGAGTCGTCGGTCGCTCTGCTCGAAGAAGCCGTCGGTCGACAGGACCGCGCGATGCGGATCGCCCGGAAATACATCCACTGCCCTGACCTGCCGGTCGTCAACGTCGCGCTGTCGGGTGTGCTCCGGCGCGCCGGCGAGTACGCCGCCGCACTGGAGATGCTGAGGTCACTGCGCGCTTTCGGCGACGTCTCCTACGTGAAGGCCTCGACCCTGCTCACGGCGGCATTGCTGCGACGTCGTGCGGGCCACCACGACGAGGCACATGAGCTGTGCGAGGCCGCTGTCGCCGTCGCCGCGGGGGAGGACATCCGTCTTCCGTTCGGTCCGCGCGACACGGCCGCGCGCAAACTGCTGGCCGAGCACGTGCACTTCGGGACGCAGTTCGAGGACTTCATCGGCAGATCACTGGCGAAGGACAACGCGGGTTCGCCGGTGGACGCTCTCTCCGAACGGGAGCGCGACGTCTTCCAGCAGTTGCAGACAGCGCGTACCCTGCAGGAGATCGCTCGTGAGCTCGCGGTGTCGATCAACACGGTGAAGACGCACCAGCGCGCGATCTACCGGAAGCTCGGAGTGTCGTCGCGTCGCGAGGCCGTGCGCACGACCGTCTGACCCGCGCCATCCCTGAACGGAGTCACGGCCCGCGAAGGGCCGACGAGAGGACGGTGTTCGCGACCCTGGCAGGGATCTGCTGCGTCGTGAGGATCCGATCGATCCTGCAGTCCACGTCGCGGGCGAACCGCTCCACCCAGGCGAGTTCGACGAGGAACAGGGCGGCGAGAGCACCGATCGGGATCCTCGCGGCGAAGTGTCCTGCATCGTCCGCTCCGATGAGCCCCGGCGTTCCCAGGACCAGACCCGCGAGCGTGAAATCATCGCGATCCACCTCGACGAGGCGATGTTCGTCAGGACCGAGACGCCTGATGATCACGACGTCGAGCAGGCGGATGGCGCCGTTCTCCACCTGGCGTAGGAGCGCCTCGAGGACGTGGGAGCCGAGGCGGTCGTCCTCGAGGCGGACGACGACGAACTCCACGTCGCCGAGCGCCCGGAGTCTCGTCAGATCGACCGCCTCAGCCACGACGTCAGCTCAACGCACGGGCCTTGATGGCCGAGAACTCGTCCGGGGTGATCGTGCCGGCGGCGAGCAGCTTGGACGCCTTGTCGATCTCATCGCTGGGGCTCGACCCGGCGACGCTGCGGATGTAGGAGTCCGCTGCGTGCTGCTGTTCGCGGTACGCCGACGCGCTCCGTTCGCCCATGCCCCTGCCGCGCGCGATCAGGTAGATGAGCGCCGTGAGGAACGGGACGAAGATCAGGAAGATGATCCAGACGGCTTTCCACCAGCCGTTGAGAGTGTGATCCCGGAACAGGTCGGCGACGATGTTGAAGAGCACCATCAGGTAGGAGACGAACACGAAGACCCAGAAGAACCACCAGATGATGTCCCAGAAGCTTTCCCAAATGGACACGTCGCACCTCTTTCGTTGAGTTGTTGCTTACGGCGATGGTGCCAGCGGTGACCGCGGAGCGAACGCACCGGTCACCCTGCACGGGCGACCCGGCGTCGGGCCGGCGCCGGAGCTCTCATCCTCCGCGGGTGAGAGCGCGGCGCTTTTCCGGGGAGGCGGTGCGAGCATCGAGTCGTTCACGGTCGGCGTGCGCGCCGTGAGAAGGGAATCTTCATGAATGACTTCCGATTCGGTCCGGCCGAGTTCTACCTCGTCGGGTTCGAGGGGTCGCGTCCGGATCCGGCGACTTTCCTTGCCTTGACCGATCTCGTCGACAGCGGAGTGGTGCGGCTGCTCGACTTCGTCGTGATCGCGAAATCGGAGACGGGGACGGTCGAGGTCGTCGAGCTCGAGGATGAGGACGGCTCGCTCGGTCTGGATGACTTCGAGCCGATCGCCGCGGGCTTGGCAGGCGAGGAGGACGTCGAGGCGCTGGCCGCGTCGCTCGCGCCGGGCCGGTCTGCGGCACTCGTGGTACTCGAGCTCACCTTCGCGCGCGCCCTTGCACAGAACCTCGCGGCGGCGGGGGGCGAGGTGCTGCGCACGGAGCGCGTCCCGGCGCCCGTGGTGAACGCGGTGATGGACATCCTCGACCAGGAAGGTGAATGACATGCCCTTGAGAAGATTCGGCCGGCCGGGGCTCATCGGCCTCGCGGCCAGGACCGCGGTGGTTGCGGGAACAGCGACAGCCATCGGCGGTGCGATGTCACGGCACCAGGAGCAGCGTGCACAGGGGGAGTACGAACAGCAGCAGTACGAGGCCGCGCAGCAGCAGGCACAGATCGACGCTGCCGCGCAGAACGCCGCCACGCAGTACTCCTCACCGCCGCCGGCAGCCCCCGCAGCGGGGAACGATCTGATCGCGAAGCTGCAGCAGCTCGCATCCCTGAAGGACTCCGGTGTGCTCTCGGAAGCCGAGTTTGCCGCAGCGAAGCAGAAGCTCCTGAGCTGACGACGAGATCGCCCGCCGCCGGAACGACAGCAGAGACGAGAGCGCGAATGAGCGAACTGGACGATCTACGGGCACGAGTCGCCCTGCTGGAGCAGGAGAACGCCGAGCTCGCGAAGCCACGACGCCGTCCGGTGGCCAGGAGCGTCGTCGCGGGAATCGTCCTGGCGGTGGCGGTGCTGTTGGCGCCGATCGCCGCCATGGGGACGTGGGCGCGTCTGCAGCTCGTGGACGCCGATCGCTTCGTCGCGACGTTCGCACCTCTCGCAGCCGACCCCGACGTTCAGGACTTCGTCGCCGATCAGGTCAGCTCCGCCATCCAGGAGCAGGTGGACTTCGACGCCGTCGTCGGCGACGTGTTCGACGGGCTCCGTGAGCTCGATCTGCCACCCCGAGCCTCGTCGGCGCTCTCCCTGTTGGAAGCGCCGGCGGCCAGCGGACTGACATCCCTCGTCGACGGTGTCATCCATGACGTCGTCGCCTCCGACCAATTCGCCGACATCTGGGCTCAGTCGCTCCGTTTCACCCATGAGCGCGCTGTCGCGATCATGCAGAACAGCCCAGGCACCGCGTTGCAACTCGCAGATGACGGTGTGCTCTCGGTAGATCTCGGTCTCGTCGTCGACCGGGTCAAGGATGCCTTGAAAGAACGCGGCATCGGATTCGCCGACCTCATCCCCGAGATCGACAGATCGATTCCGATCGCTCAGGCCGACGCGCTGGTGCTGGTGCGCACCCTGTACCAGGTGGCCGTCGCCGCCGGCTTCTGGTTGCCATGGGTCGTTCTCGGTCTCGTGGTCGTCGGCATCGCGGTGGCGCGCAACCGACTGCGGGCACTGTTCTGGACCAGTGCGGCGTTCGCTGCCGCATTCCTCCTCCTCGCAGGAGGAGTGGGCATCGGGCGCACGTTCTTCATCGGTGCCGTCAGCCCGTCGATCATGACCGCGGCGGCCGCGCAGTCGCTGTTCGATCAGGTGACGTCGCTGTTGAGCCCGACGATCGCCGCGCTGGCGATGGTCGGCGTGCTGATCGCTGTCTGGGCATGGGGTGCAGGCACGAGCCGTGCAGCCGTGGCCCTGCGGAGCGCACTCGACAGCGGGTTCTCCGCAACGCGCGGCACGTGGGAGCGTCGCGGATTCTCGACAGGTCGGCTCGGTCTCATGATCGAGCGGTTGCATGGACCCCTCCTGCTCGTGGGCATGGCGATCGCGGTGCTCGTCCTCGTCGTGACCAGACCGGTGACGTTCGGGACCGTGCTCGGCGTGACCGCCGGGCTCGTCGTCTTCGTGATCGTGATCGAGCTGCTCCGACGTCCGGAGCTTCCCTCCCCAGCGGTCGCGGGGGCGTCCGATGCCGACGGGACGAGTGCGGGCCGGAGCGACGTCGACACAGACACAGACACAGACACAGACGTGGAGGGTGGCGCCGCTGTGACGTCGCCGGCCTCGCATTCATGATCGAAGGAGCAGAGGATGTCGGAATTCAACGCGGACTTCGCCGGTCAGATCGAACTGGACGTGCGGGACTCGGTCCCGGACTGGTCACCGTACGAGCTGCGGAAGGCTCCCGATGGTGCACCGAACGTCCTCGTCGTGCTCTACGACGACACCGGACTCGCCTCCTGGTCGCCGTACGGTGGCCGCATCAGCATGCCCACGATGGACCGCCTTGCCCGAGACGGGCTCACGTACACGCAGTGGCACACGACGGCGCTGTGCTCGCCGACCCGATCGACCATGCTCACCGGTCGAAACCACCACGTGAACCGCGCCGGGGTCATCATGGAGGGCACCAACGGGTTCCCCGGATTCGCGGGACGCCTGCCGGGGGAGTGCGCGACGATCGGCCAGATCCTGCAGCAGAACGGCTACTCGACCTTCTGGGTGGGCAAGGACCACAACGTCCCGGAAGAGGACAACGCCCCCGGCGGGGACCGATCGATGTGGCCCCTGCAGCTCGGCTTCGACCGGTTCTACGGATTCCTGGGGGGAGAGACCAACAACTGGTACCCGGACCTGGTCGAGGACAACCACTTCATCGAGGCGCCGGCCACGCCGGAACAGGGCTACCACCTGTCGAAGGACCTCGCCGACCAGGCCCTGAAGATGATCCGCAATCAGCAGGCTTCGAATCCTTCCAAGCCCTGGTACCTCTGGTTCTGTCCTGGCGCGAACCACGCGCCGCACCATGCACCAGAGGAGTACATCGCCAAGTACAAGGGCCGGTTCGACGACGGCTACGACGCCTACCGGGAGTGGGTGCTCGATCGCATGATCGAGAAGGGAGTGCTGCCGGAGGGCACGGCGATGACACCGCTCAACCCGCTTCCCGACGAGGTGGCGAACCCCGCGGATCGCGTGCGCCCCTGGGACGAGCTCAACGACGACGAGAAGAGGCTGTTCGCCCGCTTCGCAGAGGTGTTCGCCGGATTCTCCGAGTACACGGATACGCAGGTGGGTCGCATCATCGACTACCTGGAGGAGACGGATCAGCTCGACAACACGCTGGTCTTCTACTGCGCCGACAACGGAGCTTCGGGGGAGGGATCTCCGGACGGCTCGGTGAATGAGAACAAGTTCTTCAACGGGTATCCCGACGACCTCGCGGAGAACCTCGCGATGATCGACCGCCTCGGATCCGCAGACACCTACAACCACTATCCGACCGGGTGGGCCGCCGCGTTCTCGACGCCGTTCCAGATGTTCAAGCGTTACTCGCAGTATGCAGGGGGAACGTGCGACCCGATGGTCATCCACTGGCCGAAGGGGATCAGCGCGAAGGGGGAGCTGCGTCATCAATACCACCACTCGGTCGATGTCGTCGCCACCGTGCTCGACGTGATCGGGATCGAGATGCCGGAGACATTCCGAGGTGTGCAGCAGCATCCGCTCGACGGAGTGTCGATGAAGTACAGCTTCGACGCCGATCCGGACGCGCCCACGCAGAAGCGGACTCAGTACTACTCCATGCTCGGAACACGCGGCATCTGGAAGGACGGCTGGAAGGCGTCCGCCGTCCACGCGCCGCTCAGCGGCAAGGGGCACTTCGACGACGACGTGTGGGAGCTGTATCACGTCGATTCGGACCGTTCCGAGTCGAAGGACCTCGCCGCCGAGCACCCCGAGAAGCTTCAGGAGCTCATCGCCGTGTGGTTCGACGAGGCGAAGGCGAACTTCGCGCTTCCCTTGGACGACCGCTCCGCTCGCGAACTGCTCAACGTCGAGCGCCCGCAGGCGGAACCGGCTCGAGAACGCTACGTGTACTACCCGGGGACCGATGCGGTGCCGGAGAGCGTCGCGGTCAACCTGCGCGGGCGGTCGTACAAGATCGTCGCCGACGTCGTGCTGGAAGAGGGAGCGGAAGGAGTGATCTTCGCGCACGGGTCGAGATTCGGCGGTCACACCCTCTTCATCAAGGACAACCGTCTCTCGTATGTCTACAACTTCCTCGGCATCCCCCCAGAGCAGACGTTCACCTCCGCGGAGCTCACGCCCGGACCGCACACGCTGGGCGTGGACTTCACCCGCGAGAGCGCCGGCGAGCACGGTGAGTCGGTGGGGACAGCCACGCTCTACGTGGATGATGAGGCGGTCGCCTCCGGGCCGATGCGCGCGCAGGTCGGCAAGTTCACCCTGTGCGGGGACGGGCTCTGCGTGGGATGGGACAGTGCGGATCCGGTGAGTCGGCAGTACCGCAATCCGTTCCCGTTCACGGGCGGCAGGTTGATGGGTGTCGGCGTCGACGTCAGCACCGAGCAGTACCGCGATCTCGAGCTCGAGGCAGCGGCCATGCTGTCTCGTGAGTGATCAGGGAGCCGCGGGGAACACCGTCGCCCAGTCGTCTTTCACACTGACCACCGTGTAGCCCTTGTCGTCGGCGCTCGCGAGGGCCTTCTCCGCGCCGGCGTCATAGGGGGTGTCACCGCGTGACGGGTCGTCGTGGTGGATCAGGATCGCGAATCCGGGGCGGGGCCCACGCCGGGCGAAGTCCATCATCGCGGTGTCGCCGTTCGAGTTGCCGCCGACGAACAGCGGGCGCCTGCCGATGCGCGTCCAGATGCGGACGGGTTTCTCCGGACCGTCGTCGAAGAAGGCGAGGGAGGAGGAATACCGCACCGTCGCGTCCGCATCGTCCCATGTCAGGCCGAAGGCCGATCCGACCACGCGCTCCGGAGGGATACCGTAGTTCGCCTGCGTCATGGGACGCATGAAGTCGCGCTCGCCGCCGGAGACGATGTAGCAGGTGAAGCCGTGGTGCTCCAGGTATCGGAGCAGCTCGACCATGGGCTGATAGACCGTCTGGGAATAGGGGCGCTTCAATGTCGGGTGCTGAGCGGTGCGATAGAACTCGGCCACCGAACGCGCGTAGTCCTCGACGCTCATCCCGTGCGTGAGCCCGACGAGCGCCTGGATGATGATCGTCAGATCCGAGTCGTCGCCACCGTAGTGCTTGTCGATCGCCGTGCCCAGCCAGCCGTAATCGCCGCTCACGGCCGCGAGGTAGGGCTGGCGCTCGGCGAGCTCGGGTGTGCGCTCGGCGGCGGCTCGCCACTGCTCGACGACATAGTGCAGTTGGGTGATCATGGGCTTCTCGGGCCACAGCGTCCCGTCGTTGTCGAACACGGCGATCCGCTCCTCGATGGGGACTGCGTCCGGCCCCACGGTCACGGCGGCGACGAAATCCTCGATGTCCGTGCGGGTCGGAGTGTCGCGCCACGAAGGCAGGGAGGGGTGTCCGGTCATGTCAGATCCTCGCTTCTCGCCGAGTGTCGGCAGCGGGTCCAGGCTGTCATCCCGCCGCGTGACCGAGACGCTTCGATCACCCCCGGCGGGCGATGCGCGCGATCGGCGAGACGAGCGCGCCCGGTTGACGGGAATACCCCTGGAGGGTATAGGGTTGGCGTGAAGGAGTACCCCACCCGGGTATGCGAGAACGAAAGAGGAACCGTCATGAGCACGAGCGAGTACCAGGTGAGCGGGATGAGCTGCGGCCACTGCGAGGTCGCTATCCGCAGCGAGGTCGGCCAGGTTCCCGGAGTCGACTCGATCGACGTCAGCGCACAGACCGGCAGGCTCGTCGTGACGAGCGCACACCCGCTCGACGATGCGGTGATCCTCGCAGCCGTCGACGAGGCCGGATACCAGGCGGTGCCGGCCTGATGAACACCGCTGGCCGTCTCGGCCTCTACGGCGCGGGACTCGTGATGGTGTTCGGCATCGCATTCGCCGCGGCGGGCGCCATCGTCCCGGACAGTGCGGTCGCGTCCTGGATGGGACGCGCGGGCGCCGGTCATGACGGGCCGTCCCCGCAAGGCGCAGAGCAGAACACTCAGAACGGGATGGACGAGGAGATCGACGTGAGTGGAGTGACCATCGCCGCATCGGGATACGCCATGGGCGTGGTCGAAGCGCCGGACGAAAGCGGAGTCGCGGGGGAGCTGTCCTTCGTGATCCGGGACGCCGCCGGCACCCCCGTCACCTCGTATGAGACCGCGCACGGCAAGCAGCTGCACCTGATCGTGGTGCGCAGCGACGGCAGCGGGTACCGCCATGTCCATCCCGAACGGGACGAACACACAGGCACGTGGTCGCTGCCGTGGACCTGGGATGCGGCGGGAACCTACCGCGTCTATGCGGACTTCACCGCGACGGGCGGGACGCCGGTGACACTTTCACGGACGGTGGACATCGCGGGCGTTTTCCAACCGCGTCCCCCGACCGGAACCGAGAGGCGCGTGGCCGTCGACGGCTTCGACGTGTCGATCACCGGCGACCTCGTCGCCGGTGCTGCGAGCGAGCTGACCGTCGAGGTCAGCCGAGACGGCGTGCCCGTCACGACGCTCGAGCCCTACCTGGGCGCCTTCGGCCACCTCGTCGCGCTGCGGGAGGGAGACCTCGCCTACCTGCACGTCCACGCGCACGGCGATGAGCCGGCTCCCGGCGACGTCGCCGGCCCCGAGGTGGTCTTCACCGCCCAGACGCCCACCGCGGGACGATACCTGCTTTACCTCGACTTCCAGGTGGAGGGGACGGTGCACACCGCAGCGTTCGTGCTGGACGCGGAAGCTCCGGCCGACGGGTCGTCGACGGGCACGGGCGAAGACGAGCACGACGAGCACTGAAGCCGTCCACAAGAAGTGCGCTTCCCGCCGTCGTACGGGCAGCGCGAGGATCGAGGAGATCACCATGACGGACACGCAGTCCGCAGCCGCACCGACCAGCGTCGAGCTGGAGATCGGCGGCATGACCTGCGCATCGTGCGCGATGCGGATCGAGAAGAAGCTCAACCGGATCGACGGCATCACCGCGACCGTGAACTATGCGACGGAGAAGGCCAAGGTGACCGCACCGGAGGGATTCGACCCGGCGCTGCTCATCGCGGAGGTGGAGAAGACCGGCTACACCGCCGTTCTCCCCATGCCGGAAGCGAAGACGCCCGCCGGCGAGGTGACCGACGCGTCGGACGCGGAGCTGACCAGCCTCAGGCACCGGCTCGTCGCCTCGATCATCCTGACCGTGCCCGTCATCGCGATGGCGATGATCCCGGCGCTGCAGTTCACCTCCTGGCAGTGGCTCTCGCTGGCTCTGGCCGGACCCGTCATCGTGTGGGCGGCATGGCCGTTCCACAAGGCGGCGTGGACGAACCTCCGGCACGGCGCTGCCACCATGGACACGCTGATCTCGATGGGAACGATCGCCGCACTGCTGTGGTCGCTGTACGCGTTGTTCTTCGGGACCGCGGGGGCACCCGGCATGACGCACCCGTTCGAACTGACCGTGGCACCCAGCGACGGTGCGGCGAACATCTATCTCGAGGTGGGCGCCGGGGTGACGATGTTCATCCTCGCCGGGCGCTACTTCGAGAAGAGGTCCAAGCGCCAGGCCGGGGCGGCACTGCGGGCGCTGCTCGAACTCGGCGCAAAAGACGTCGCCGTGATCCGCGACGGCATCGAGACGCGGATCCCCACCGCCGAACTGAAGCCGGGAGATGAGTTCGTCGCGCGCCCAGGAGAGAAGATCGCCACCGACGGCATCATCGTGTCGGGGACCTCAGCGGTGGACGCCTCGATGCTCACCGGTGAATCGGTGCCGGTGGAGGTGGGCGAGGGGGATGCCGTGACCGGCGCGACCGTCAACGCGGGCGGTCGTCTGATCATCCGTGCCACGCGCGTCGGATCCGACACGCAGCTGGCGCAGATGGCGAAGCTGGTCGAGGACGCGCAGACCGGGAAGGCCGAGGTGCAGCGGCTCGCCGACCGTGTGTCGGGGATCTTCGTGCCCATCGTCATCGCGATCGCCCTCGCCACGCTCGGAGCCTGGCTCGGAGCCGGATTCCCGGCGTCGGCCGCCTTCACCGCCGCTGTCGCCGTCCTCATCATCGCGTGCCCGTGTGCACTCGGTCTCGCGACGCCGACCGCGCTGCTGGTGGGAACGGGACGGGGCGCGCAGATGGGCATCCTGATCAAGGGTCCTGAGGTGCTCGAGTCGACCCGCAAGGTCGACACGGTGGTGCTCGACAAGACCGGGACCGTCACCAGCGGCAGGATGACACTCACCGCGGTGCACACCGCGGCGGGGGTCGACAGGCGGGAGCTGCTCCGCCTTGCGGGTGCGGTGGAGGATGCCTCGGAACACCCGATCGCGCAGGCGGTGGCGAAGGCCGCGACCCAGGAGATCGGAGCGCTCCCCGCGGCGGAGGACTTCGTCAACGTCGAAGGCAAGGGCGTCCAGGGCGTCGTCGACGGACATGCCGTGCTGGTGGGCCGTGAATCGCTGCTGGCGGAGTGGTCGCAGCATCTGCCCGCCGACCTCGCTTCGGCGAAGGCGGAGGCGGAGAGTCAGGGCAAGACGGCCATCGCCGTGGGATGGGACGGGGAAGCCCGTGGTGTGCTCGTGGTGGCCGACACCGTGAAGCCGACCAGCGCGCAGGCCATCTCGCAGCTGAAGCGTCTGGGGCTGACGCCCATCCTTCTCACCGGTGACAACAGAGCGGTAGCCGAGCAGATCGCGGCGGAGGTCGGGATCGCCGAGGTGATCGCGGAAGTGCTGCCGAAGGACAAGGTCGACGTGGTCACCCGGCTCCAGCGCGAGGGCAAGGTCGTCGCGATGGTCGGCGACGGCGTCAACGATGCAGCCGCGCTCGCCCAGGCCGACCTGGGGCTGGCCATGGGCACGGGCACCGACGTCGCGATCGAGGCAAGCGACATCACGCTCGTCCGCGGCGATCTGCGCAGCGCCGCGGACGCGATCCGCCTCTCGAGACGGACACTCGGCACGATCAAGGGCAACCTGTTCTGGGCCTTCGCCTACAACGTCGCGGCGATCCCGCTCGCGGCCCTCGGTCTGCTCAACCCCATGCTCGCCGGTGCGGCGATGGCGTTCTCCAGCGTCTTCGTCGTCGGCAACAGCCTCCGGCTGCGCTCGTTCCGGAGCCAGGCGGCGGATCCCTCTCCGGCACGGAGCGGTGCGGCGCAGGATCGCGCGGCATCGGTCTCCACGCCCGGATCCCGTTGATACCCCAGAGGAGAATGTCATGTCCGATTCCCCCGCAGCCTCCTGCTGCAGCGTGAACAGCACCACCGCCGTGTCCGCCGATGGACGCAAGGACCTGCTGGCGCCCGCAGCCGGGGACATGGCGGAGTGTCCGGTGATGGTCGGCAGTCCCGTCGTCATCGCGGATGCCGAGGCCGCCGGCCTGTTCCGCGACTACGAAGGCACGCGCTACTACTTCTGCTGCGCGGGGTGCGGACCGGCGTTCGACGCCGACCCGGCGAAGTACGCCGCCGCTGCCTGAACGTTTCACCCGTGCGGGGGCGCAGACCCGTGGCCCCGCACGGCATCGATCTTCCGAGGAGGAGAGGGTGATGAGCACTCCGCACCACGACCACACCGCGCATGAGGCGCACGGTACCGCCCAGAGCGAGCCGGGAAGCCCCTACCGTCCGCAGGGCGCAGCTGCGCATGCGGGTCACGACTCCCATGCGGGTCACGGCGATCACGCGGGTCACGGCGGGCACGGCGATCACGTGGCCCAGTTCCGGCGACTGTTCTGGATCATGCTGGCCCTCGCCGTCCCCACCGTCGTGCTCTCCGGCATGTTCGCGATGATCCTCGGTTACACCCTGCCCGACGTGCCGGACCTGGCCTGGGTCTCACCCGTGCTGGGAACCGTGATGTATGTGTGGGGAGGCAAGCCCTTCCTCACGGGTGCCGTCAGCGAGATCCGTTCGCGCAAGCCCGGCATGATGCTGCTCATCGGGCTCGCGATCACTGTCGCATTCCTCGCGTCGTGGGGAGCGAGCCTCGGCGTCCTGCACCACGAGCTCGACTTCTGGTGGGAGCTCGCGCTCCTCATCGTGATCATGCTGCTCGGACACTGGATCGAGATGCGATCGCTCGCGCAGACGACCTCTGCTCTTGACTCGCTCGCGGCACTCCTGCCGGACGAGGCGGAGCGTGTGGAGGACGGGCAGGTCGTCGTGGTCTCACCAGTCGACCTCCGGGTCGGCGACATCGTGATCGTGCGGCCCGGCGGAAGCGTGCCGGCCGATGGGCGGATCGTCGACGGACGTGCGTCCATGGACGAATCGATGGTGACAGGCGAGTCCCGCACGGTCACTCGCGGCAGTGGCGACCAGGTCACCGCCGGCACGGTCGCCACCGATTCGGGGCTGCGGGTGGAGATCACGGCGACCGGGGACGACACCACGCTGGCCGGCATCCAAAGACTCGTGACCGAGGCGCAGAGCTCGTCCTCGCGCGCTCAGCGCCTCGCGGACACGGCAGCGGGATGGCTGTTCTGGTTCGCGCTCGGATCCGCGGCGATCACCGCGATCGTCTGGACACTCGTCGGCTTCCCCGACGCCGCCGTGATCCGCACGATCACGGTGCTGGTCATCGCCTGCCCGCACGCCCTGGGCCTGGCGATCCCGCTCGTGGTGTCGATCGCGACCGAGCGGGCGGCTCGCGGTGGCGTCCTGGTCAAGGACAGGCTCGCGCTGGAGAGCATGCGCACCGTCGATACGGTCCTGTTCGACAAGACCGGGACACTCACCAAGGGCGAACCGACCGTGTCGGAGGTCTCGGTCTCCGGCGGGCATGACGCCGACCGGGTGCTGGCGCTCGCCGCCGCCGCCGAGGCCGACAGCGAGCACCCTCTGGCGAAGGCGATCGTGCGCGCCGCGGCCGAGAAGAGACTGTCCGTGCCGGCGAGTCGCGACTTCACGTCGTCGCCGGCGGTCGGCGTGACGGCGACCGTCGACGGGACGACGGTGCGCGTCGGCGGCCCGCATCTGCTGACGGAGGAGCGGTCCGACGAGCTTCCTGTCGCCGAGCAGTGGCGCGAGGACGGTGCGATCATCCTGCACGTGGTGCAGGACGGGCAGGTGATCGGGGCGCTGAAGCTCGCCGACGAGATCCGTCCGGAGTCGCGCGAAGCCGTCGATGCGCTGCATGCCCTCGGGGTGCAGGTGGTCATGATCACCGGCGATGCGGAGGCCGTCGCGCACACGGTCGCGGCAGATCTGGGCATCGACCGGTTCTTCGCGGGCGTACGCCCCGAGGACAAGGCCGCGAAGGTGCAGGAGCTGCAGCACGAAGGTCGCAAGGTCGCGATGGTCGGCGACGGCGTCAACGACGCACCCGCACTGGCGCAGGCCGACGTGGGTCTGGCCATCGGTGCCGGAACGGATGTCGCGATCGCGTCGGCGGGGGTCATCCTCGCCAGCGACGATCCGCGTTCCGTGCTCTCGGTCATCGAGCTCTCGCGCGCGGCCTACCGCAAGATGAAGCAGAACCTGTGGTGGGCCGCGGGCTACAACCTGCTGTCCGTCCCGTTGGCTGCGGGTGTGCTCGCGCCTATCGGCTTCGTGCTGCCGATGTCGGTCGGGGCGATCCTGATGTCGCTGTCGACGATCGTGGTCGCCCTCAACGCCCAGCTGCTGCGGAGGCTCGATCTGCGGCCCGAGGTGACGACCCGCGCGATCCTCGATCGCTGAGGCCGGGCGGACGCGAAGAAGGGCCCCGCTCCAGGAGCGGGGCCCTTCTTCCTCGACAGTGCTGGCTTGCCCGACGGCGCTGACTTCCTCGACCGTGCTGGCTTCCTCGACAGTGCTGGTCAGCTCGCGCCGCCGAGGTCGTGGATGAGCTCCTTCTCGTCCTCCGCCGAGAGGGAGGTCTGCACGACGGTGCCCTTGAACGGCGCGAGAGCGGCGGCGAACTTGTCCTCCGTGATCTTCGTCGCGTAGACGACGACGGCGGACTTGCCCTCGGAGACCGCGTTCTTCACCCGGTCCCGGAACTCGGCGTCGATACCGGTCTTGTCCAGCCCGGCGAACAGTGCGCCGAACAGGCCGCCGAACAGCAGCCCGGCGAACGGGACGAAGAAGAGCAGACCGATCAGCATGCCGAACAGCGCGCCTCCAGCGGCACCGACGCCGATGTTCCCCGCTGCACCCGGGTACTCGACCTTGGTCTTGCCCTTCTCGTCGACCTTCACGAGCGCCAGGCCCGCGAGCTCGACGACCAGATCGTTCTGCAGCGACAGGATCTCGTCGTAGGCACCTTCCGCTTGTGGCTCGCTGTCGAACGAGATGACGATGAGTTCAGCCATGGATGCTTCCCTTCTTCGGGCTGAGTCGACCGCCCTCAGCCGATGATCTCGGGAGTCCACTCCGCGGCGGAGCCCCGCTCCGCACATGCTAGGCACGTCACTTTCGCGATCGTCCGGCTCCGCCCCGAATTCACCCGGGGGAGCTTCGATGTGGTCGAAAGTGGGGTGGCGCGGCATCGTCGCTCTTGGGATAGTGGTCGGCACACGGCCAGCGATGGGATCGAGCGTGTCGCTGGCGGTACGCCGACAGCGATGCGAAAGGTCACGGACATGAGCACTCCTTCCAGCGCCGACCAGCCGATCTTCACGAGGCCGGGGGAGGCGACGCTCACCTCGCGCCACGTCATCCCGCCAGGGGAGTCGCTTCCCGATACGGCGAAGCAGATCGTGGAGGACGAGACGATCCTCGACGGGAACGCGCGCTTGAACCTCGCCACGTTCGTGAGCACGTGGATGGACGACGACGCGAAGCAGGTCTATGCCGCGTCGTTCGATAAGAACATGATCGACAAGGACGAGTATCCGCAGACGGCGGCGATCGAGGACAACTGCTGGCACATGCTGGCCAACCTCTGGAACGCGCCCGATGCGGAGAAGAGCATCGGTACCTCGACCATCGGGTCGTCGGAGGCGTGCATGCTGGGCGGTCTCGCCTTCAAGCGGCGCTGGCAGCGGGCTCGGCGCGCGGCGGGCAAGGATGCCTCGAGCCCGAACATCGTGATGTCCTCGGCCGTGCAGGTGTGCTGGGAGAAGTTCTGCAACTACTTCGACGTCGAGCCGCGCTACGTGCCGATCAGCGAGGAGCACAAGACTCTCGACGGTCACGACCTGGCGAAGTATGTGGACGAGAACACGATCGGCGTCGTCGCGATCATGGGGGTCACGTACACGGGCATGTACGAGCCGGTGGTCGAGATCGCCGCCGCTCTCGACGAGATCCAGAAGAACACGGGCCTCGACATCCCCATCCACGTGGACGGGGCATCGGGGGCGATGATCGCGCCGTTCCTGCAGCCGGACCTGGTGTGGGACTTCCGCCTCGAGCGGGTGCATTCGATCAGCACGTCAGGGCACAAGTACGGGCTCGTGTATCCGGGGCTCGGCTGGGTGGTGTGGCGGGAGTCGCAGTGGCTCCCGGAGGACCTGGTGTTCAAGGTGAGCTACCTGGGCGGGGAGATGCCGACGTTCGCGCTGAACTTCTCGCGGCCGGGGGCTCAGGTGGTGCTGCAGTACTACCTGTTCCTCCGTCTCGGTTTCGAGGGGTACCGCGCTGTGCAGCAGGCCTCCCAGGACGTCGCGAAGTACCTCTCCGCGGGGATCGCGAAGCTCGACGCGTTCGAGCTCTGGAACGACGGCAGCGACATCCCGGTGTTCGCGTGGCGTCTGAAGGACGGACACACGAAGAACTGGACGCTCTACCATCTGCAGGATCGGCTGCGGATGAAGGGCTGGCTGATCCCGGCGTATCCGATGCCCGCCGACCTGGAGCGGATCACGGTGCAGCGCATCGTGGTGCGCAACGGGCTGAGCATGGACCTCGCGGAGGAGCTTCTGCAGGCGATCGCGACCGAAGTCGCCTACCTCGACGCACTCGAGTCGCCGATGCCGACCGAGAAGCCCCAATCGGCCTTCCACCACTGAGCCCGCGATGTCCACTTCGAACACGGGTGCCACTCCCGAATCGACTCCGGCAGCGAGGCCGACTCGCCCGACTGCTGCGCGCACGTCGGCAGCCACGCAGGTGTCGCGGCCGGCCGTCGCCATCCTCGGCGTCGGCCAGCTTGCCCTGCTCACCCTGGTCGTCGTCGCCAGTCTGCGCTCGCTTCCGGCGATGGCGACGTACGGCCTCGGCAGCATCATGCTGTATCTGATCCCCGCGATCGTGTTCCTGGTGCCGACGGCCCTGGTCGCCGCAGAGCTCGCCACCGGATGGAAGGGCGGCATCTACGTCTGGGTGCGGGAGGCGCTCGGGAACAGGTGGGGATTCACCGCGGTGTGGCTGCAGTGGATCCAGAACGTGGTGTGGTTCCCCACACAGCTCGCATTCATCGCGGGTGCCCTCGCGTTCGTGTTCATGGATCCGTCGTTGTCGAGTTCGGGCTTCTTCACGGCGGTCGTGATCATCGTGTTCTACTGGGGTTCGACTTTCGTCACCCTCCGCGGCGGCAACCTCTTCGCCAAGCTCGGCTCCTGGGGCGGCATCCTCGGCACGCTCCTGCCGGCCGCGCTGCTCATCGTGTTCGGTGCGATCTGGGTGTTCAGCGGCGAGAAGAGCCAGGTCCCGCTCGAAGCATCGACGATCATCCCTCCCTTCACCGGCCTGGCGTCCATCGTCCTGATCGTGTCGAATGTGCTGGCGTACGCCGGGATGGAGGTCAACGCGGTCCACGTGAACCAGATGAAGGACCCGGGCAAGGGGTATCCCCGC
This sequence comes from Microbacterium sp. WHRI 7836, assembly GCF_040223885.2. Classification (NCBI taxonomy): domain Bacteria; kingdom Bacillati; phylum Actinomycetota; class Actinomycetes; order Micrococcales; family Microbacteriaceae; genus Microbacterium; species Microbacterium sp. WHRI 7836. The sequence goes on along the minus strand of NZ_CP168171.1, from coordinate 2,205,216 downwards.
TCGGTGTTCCTCGCCGCCGGTCTGATCCTGCTCGTGTTCATCCTTCCGACGTTGGCGATCTCGGTCGCCGTCCCGTCGAAGGAACTGGGGCTCACGAACGGCATCATGCTCGCCTTCGGTGTGTACTTCGATCACTGGGGGATGGGATGGGCGACGGCAGCCGTCTCGGCGCTGATCGCCGCCGGCGCGCTCGCCTCCGTGATCACCTGGGTCGCTGGGCCTTCGAAGGGCGTGCTCGCCGCCGCCGAGACGGGCCTGCTTCCACCGATGCTGCAGAAGCGCAACAAGGCGGGGGTCCAGTCCGGGATCCTGATGCTCCAGGGCACGATCGTGACGATCCTCGCTGCGATCTTCATCGTGGTCCCGAACGTGAGTGCCGCGTTCGTCGCACTGATCGACATGGCGGCCGCGCTGTACCTGATCATGTACATGCTCATGTTCGCGTCGGCGATCGTGCTGCGTCGCAAGGAGCCGACGGTGCACCGCGCGTACCGCGTCGCTGCGCTGCCGCTGGTCGCCGGCATCGGCTTCGTCGCGTGTCTCGCGGCTTTCCTGCTCGCCTTCATCCCGCCCGAGGGATTCACCGCCTTCCCTCCCGCGGCCTATCCGTGGGTCGTCGGCGCTGTCATCGTGGTGCTGGGCGCACCACCCCTCGTGTTCTACGCGATCCGTCGCCCGTCCTGGGACCGTCGACCGCCGGATGGAAGCCTGTTGAGCGACGCCCATCCGGAGGCCACGGTCTCACCGGAAGGTCGGTGAGGGTCACTCGACCCGATGCGCCGCTCGGGCCAGCGCATTGCGCCGCGCCAGGATGATCCCGCCGAGGAGGGCTGCGACGAACGACCCGACCAGCACGCCGATCTTCACGTGCTCGTCCGCGACCGAGCTCGACCCGTACGCGAGCTCTCCGACCAGCAGCGACACGGTGAAGCCGATTCCCGCGAGGAACGCCATGCCGGTCAGCTCCGGCCAGCGGAGCGTCTCGTCGAGACGCAGAGCGGGGATCCGGCTCAGCAGGAAGGTCGTGACGAGGATGCCGACCGGCTTGCCGGCGACCAGCCCCACGACGATGCCGATCGTGATCGGGTCGGTGAACGCCGATGCGAGTCCGTCCCATCCGCCGACCGTGACGCCGGCGGCGAAGAACGCGAACACGGGCACCGCGAACAACGTGGCCACGATGCCCCACCGGTCGGCGAGGTGTGCGGCCATGCCGTCGTACACCGGACGGCCGTCCGCATCGGTGCCCGCGCGCACCCGGGCGCGCTCCGTCGCGGTGACGGGCACGACGAAGCCGAGCAGCACGCCGGCGACCGTCGCGTGGACGCCGGACGCGTGGATGCACACCCACACCGCGATGGCGAGGGGCAGGAGGAGCCACCATGCGCGCACGCCCTTCGCCACCAGGGCGGCGAATCCTGCCAGGGGCAGCAGCGCGAGGATCAGCCACGGGAAGCTGATGCTCTCGGTGTAGAAAGTCGCGATGATGGTGATCGCGATGAGGTCGTCGATGATGGCGAGGGTCAGCAGGAACACACGCAGCGCGGGCGGCAGGAACTTGCCGACGACAGCGATCACGGCCACCGCGAACGCGATGTCGGTCGCGGTGGGGATCGCCCAGCCACGCAGCGCATCCGCACCGCTCGCGGCGTTGATCAGCACGAAGATCAGCGCGGGCACCACCACACCACCCACGGCCGCGGCGATGGGGAGGGCGGCGCGGCGAGGATCGCGCAGGCGTCCCGCGACGAACTCCTCCTTCAGCTCCAACCCGACGACGAAGAAGAAGATCGCCAGGAGTCCGTCCGACGCCCACGCGCCGATGCTGAGCTCGAGATGCAGCTCGGGGACGCCGAAGGTGAAGTCGCGCACGGACTCGTACCAGGGCGCGGCGGGACTGTTGGCGAGGATCAACGCGGCGAACGTGGCCGCGAGCAGAAGCGACCCACCGAGCACGTCGCTGCGTGCGTTGGAACGGATGCCTTGCCACAGGGCGTGCGGGGCGAGGGAGAAGCGGGCAGGGGAAGGATTCGGGGACACGGAAAGACCTCACGCGAGAGAAGGGGTGAATGGCGCAGAAGACCGCCGCCCCGTTCGAGGCGTGGTCTAGTTCCGTGGCGGCGGGCAGCCGGCGATCTCGCCGTGCGAGAGAGTGCCCCAGACGCTGGTCCACCCGTTCGTGCCCGGGTGCATGATGATCCGCATCCACGCCCTCATGGGCGTCGCCGAACGCAGACGGTGCGGGGCACGCGTCGAACCGGCGATCGAGAGGAGGGGCACGGCAACAGCCTATCCGGAAGGCCTGGGAACCTGCGGGGCCTGCGCACCTTCGGCCGCCGCGGACGTTCGGCAGCCGCTGATCTCGGGCGGTTTCGCAGCTGAGCGCGAACCGCCAGTCGAGGCGAAACGCGAGAAGGCCGCTCCGAAGAGCGGCCTTCTGCTGATGTGTGCCCCCGACAGGAGTCGAACCTGCGACCTACGGTACCGGAAACCGGCGCTCTATCCACTGAGCTACGGAGGCGTACCGATCGACAATATCACTCGTCGGGGGTGGTCTCCGACCCACCGGCCTCCGTCATGGGCGCGGCGCGCAGCTCGTCGAGGGCGGCGGCCAGCTTCTCGGCCAGGTATCGGTGTCCATCCGTGGACGGATGCTTGCGGCCGACCTCCACGTCGATCACGTCGAGATAGTTCTGCGCGGTGATCCAGGCCTGGGCGATGGGGGAGATGTACCACCAGCCGCGCGCTGCGGCGAGCTCCGCGAGGTCGGTGTCGATGCGGGCCGTGGTCGCACCGACGGGAAGCTCGTGCGGGGCCGGCCCGAGCACCACGATCGTGGCCTTCGGGTAGAGGGCGGCCATCGCGTCCCACGCGGCGTTCACGGCCTCGCGGTATCCGGCGGCACCCTGGGCACGGTCGTTGATCGAGCCCTGCATGATCACGAGGTCGGGCGACAGCGACGGGTCGAGTGCGGCGATGCGCTCTCCGAACGTCGGTCCGTCGATACCGGGCTTGAGGTACCCACTCCCGCGGACGCCGTCCACGATGGTCCGGCCGCCGAGGAGATCGGCGAGGAGATAGGCGTAGCCCTGCGTGGGGAGGGCGGCCGCCGAGCCGTACGTCCAGGAGTCGCCGAACACCAGGACAGTGGGGTTCTCCGGGAGGACGAGCGGTGCCGGCGCGATGACCGCCGATGCGTCCGATTCGCCCGCTGCGGCCGCGCTGATCGGGGCGGCGAGAGGGGCGGGAACCCACGGGCGCCAGACGCCGATAGCCACGGCTGCGACCGCCACGATCAGGCCGGCGGTGATCGCGGCGACACCCCGGCGGCGGCGGGCGGCGGCTGGCTTCATGTGATGAGAGTAGATCACGGGAGAGCGAACGCGAATTCCTCCCGGTCCGTGCCGTCGGCCGGCGTCGTCCTGCCCCGTAAACTGAGGGGGCTATGAACCCCGAAACCCTCGCCGCAGCCCTCCTCGCCGTCCTCGCACCCATCGCGGAGGAACGACGCCCCGGCGAGCCCCTGGAGCTCTCCGCATCAGACATCGTGCTCGAGCGCCCCCGCAACCGCGACCACGGCGACTGGTCGTCGAACATCGCCATGCGCCTGGCCAAGCCGCTTGGCACGAACCCGCGTGAGCTGGCTCAGCAGATCGCCGACGGTCTCGCCGGCGTCGACGGCATCGCGAGCGCCGAGGTCGCGGGCCCCGGATTCATCAACATCCGCCTCGACGCTGCAGCCGCCGGTGCGCTGGCGAAGGTCATCGTCGACGCAGGGGACGCGTACGGGTCGAACGACTCGCAGGTGGGCCAGAGCATCAACATCGAGTTCGTGAGCGCGAACCCGACCGGACCCCTCCACATCGGACACACGCGCTGGGCCGCTCTCGGCGATGCGATCGCCCGGGTGCTCGCCGCGTCGGGTGCCACCGTCGCCAGGGAGTACTACATCAACGACGCGGGTGCGCAGATGGACCGCTTCGCGAGTTCCGTCCTCGCCGCGGCGAAGGGAGAGCCGACCCCGGAGGGCGGCTACGCGGGAAGCTACATCGGCGACCTCGCGGCGCGCGTGCTCGCTGCGCGTCCCGACCTGCTCGAACTGCCGGCCGACGAACAGGTCGACGTCGCCCGCGAGCTCGCCTACGCGTACCAGCTCGAAGAGCAGAAGCAGTCGCTGTCGAAGTTCAACGTCGACTTCGACGTCTGGTTCTCCGAGCGCACCCTGCACGCCAAGAACGATCAGGGTGTGAGTCTGGTCGACCAGGCCGTCGATCGCCTGCGCGAGCAGGGGCATGTCTTCGACCAGGAGGGCGCCGTCTGGGTGCGCACCACCGACTTCGGTGACGACAAGGATCGCGTGATCCGTCGCTCGAACGGCGAGTACACGTACTTCGCCGCCGATGCGGCCTACTACCTGAACAAGGGCGACCGCGGCTTCCAGGACAAGATCTACCTGCTCGGCGCCGACCACCACGGCTACGTGCACCGCCTCAAGGCGATCGCCGGCGCGGCGGGGGAGGACCCCGAGAAGAACGTCGAGGTGCTCATCGGGCAGCTCGTCTCGATCGGCGGTGCCCGTCTCAGCAAGCGCGCGGGCAACATCATCGAGATGGACGATCTGCGCGAGTGGCTCGGCACCGACGCGCTGCGCTACTCGCTGGAGCGCTCTCCTGCGGACTCGCCGCTCGCCCTCGATCCCGAGCTTCTCCAGAAGCGCACGAACGACAACCCCGTGTTCTACGTGCAGTACGCGCATGCCCGCACGCATAACGTGGCACGCAACGCGGTCGCGTCCGGCGTCGACCGCTCCGAGTTCGCGCCCGAGACTCTCACCCACGAGACCGAGAGCGCGCTGCTCGGAGCGCTGCAGGAGTTCCCGCGGATCGTGGCATTCGCCGCCGAGGTGCGCGAGCCGCATCGGGTCGCCCGCTACCTCGAGGAACTCGCCGGTCTGTACCACCGCTGGTACGACAACTGCCGCGTCATCCCGCTGAGCGACGACCCCATCGAGAGCGTGCATCGCACCCGTCTGTGGCTCAACGACGCCACCGGTCAGGTTCTGCGCAACGGACTCGACCTGCTCGGGGTCTCGGCGCCGGAGCGCATGTAGTGCAAGCAGGCGTGCGTCGCCGTGGGGCAGGATGGCAGGCATGAGCGACGACAACCACACCCGGCCCTACCCGGACGCGGCGACGGAGCACCCGACCCTCGTGATCCCGGGTTCGGCATCCGATGAGGGTGCAGACGCCCCGCAGCAGAAGCGGCGGCGGTGGCCGTGGGTGCTTCTCGTCGCGGTCGTCGTGCTCGCGCTCCTGGTCATCGCGGCGGAGCTCATCGCACGCGCCGTGCTGCCTGGCGTCGTACGGTCGATCGTCGTCGAGAAGCTCGACCTCCCTGCCGACCAGCAGCTCGACGTCGAGACGCAGGGACTCCTGCTGCCCCAGCTGATCGGTGGCACCCTCGACACCCTGCATCTCTCGACCGATTCCGTGACGCTGGACGGGATCACGGGCGCCGCGGATGTCACGGCGACCGGTGTTCCGCTGCGCGGGGGCGACCTCGGCAGCGCTTCCGGCACGGTCCGCGTCGACCAGGAGCAGTTCACGACGCTCCTGGCCGGCACCGATTTGCCGGTCGACTCGGTGGAGTTCACGGCGCCGAATGCCACGGTGAGCGGTTCGATCAGCGTGCTCGGAGCCGCGGTGCCGCTCTCCCTCACCCTCACACCCGGCACCATCGACGGTGACCTCGAGCTCACGCCGGTCGGCGTCAGCATCGGCGGACTCGACGTCGACCTCGACCGGGTCGGTTCCACCCTCGGCGCCCTCGGGGAGGGACTCACGCAGCCCCAACGGGTGTGCATCGCCGATCAGCTGCCCTCAGGACTCACGCTCACAGGGATCGAGATCGTCGACGAGGCGGCCGTGATCGACGTCGACGTGAATGGCGCGATCGTCACCGACAAGGCTCTTCAGAGCAAGGGCAGCTGCCCGAGCTGACGGGCAGCGGTCTCGGTTCACGGGGAGTCGCTGGCGCTGAGCATCGCTTCGATGCGGCGGGCGAGCCAGGCGGGTCGTTGCAGGGGAATGCCGTGCCCGCAGCCATCGACGGCCTCGAGGGTGCTGTGCGGCAGTGAATCGTGCAGGAGCGCTGCCGAGCGCTTCATGAGCGACTTCTCCCCGGCGCCGACCAGGATCGACGCGGCTCCGGTGTAGGTCCGCCAGCTGGCAGGAGGCGTGAAACGGAGATTCTCCTCGACGGAGCGCAGGAGCGTCTCGCGCGAGATCGCGGCGGATGTGCGCACATAGTCGGCCAGGAGCTCGTCTGGGATGAACAGCTGCCGTGCCTGCAGCCGGGCGAACCACTCCTTCGACGCGAGACCGGCGGTCGCTCCGAGAAGCGCGAGAGTGGGGCGGGTCATCCGCATCGGCATGGCCTGGGCGCTGATGACGACGACGTTCCGCACCAGTTCGGGAAAGTCCGCGGCGAGCTGCACGGTGAGCTGTGCGCCGAGGGAGAATCCGACGACGGTCGCCGGTCGGCCGACCTTCTGCAGCACGCCGGCGAGCGCGGCGACCGTGATCGCGTGGGAGTCGTAGGTCGCATCCGTGCTGCGCCCGTGGCCGGGGAGGTCGGGGACGATCGCCCGCACGCCGCTGCCGATGTGGGTGCGGACGGGCTCCCACATCCACCCTGCGACGCCACCGCCGTGCAGGAGGAGCAGCGGACGGCCGGCCGGATCGCCGAAGGTCGCGACATGCATGATCAGTTCCTCTCGAAGGACTCGGCCATGCGGCCGATCGTGTCGATGGCGCGTTCGAGCAATGTCGGTTCGAACGGGCCGAGCAACCGGGATGCGGAGAGCAGTCCGATCGATGCACTGGAGAGTGCGAGGGCGAGGGCCTCGACATCCACGTCGTCCACGATCTCGCCTCGGCTCTGCAGCCCCTGCAGCCATTCGTTGACGCGCCTCTGCCGGTCACGGTATCGGCCGTCTGTGATATCCGCCACGTGCGCACCGAGGATGCCCCGGTCGTCGAGGAAGGCCGCCGTCATCAGCGCGTCCTCGCTCAGAGCGCGCGCGGACGCGCGGTACGCGGAGCTGAGGCGCGGCCGATCGCCCAGCTCACGACGCACGCGGTCGTTCATCCGGGTCGTACCGCGCTGCAGCAGCGCATCGAGGATCTCCTTCTTGCCGGCGAACTCCAGGTAGACCGCGCCCTTGCCGATGCCGGCGCGTTCGGCGATCGAGGCGACGCTCATGGCGTCGAAACCGTTGGCGAGCACGAGCTCCTCGGCAGCATCGAGGATCCGCTCGCGGCGATCAGGGACGCGGGGCCTGGGCATCGCGGTGTCCCTCCAGATGGTCGAGCATCGCCGGGACGACGAGGTCGGGGCGGTCGCGTTGCACCCAGTGCCCTGCTCCGGCGGCGACCGTCAGGGATCCGACGGGCAACACTTCCGCGGCGGCTTCGGCATGGGGGAACGGCACCCCGGTGTCGCGATCGCCGTGCACGAGAAGCGTGGGGGTCGTGATGGACGGGAGTCGAGGCGTGTACACGGTGCGCAGTCGATTCCAGAGCACCTGATCGCGCTGCCACTCCGCGAAGCTCGTCAGGCCCGTGCCGGTGGACGCTTCGTCGAGCACCGCCTTCACGAGATCGGGAGTGCGCGCCTGAGGATTCCGCACGAGCGTGGCCAGGCCTCGTTCCATCGCGGGCGCGTTGCGCGCGTAGGACCGGGTGGCGGCCGCCAGCAGTCCTGTGCGCAGCAGCAGGAACGTGCCGAAGTGCGTCATCCGGCCGGAGAGCCCGTCGGCCAGGCGCGGCATCAATCCGTAGCACCCCAGCAGGATGGCGGACCTCGCCTGGCTCGGCCGATCGAGGAGATGGCCGAGCGTCATGCCACCGCCGAGCGACAGGCCGGCGATGGCGTAGTCGACGAGGCCGAGTTCGTCGACGAGGTCGCCCACGTATCGCACGAGGTGTTCCTGGGTGAGGGGCCAGCCGGGACGGGGACTGCGGCCGAAACCGGGATGGTCGGGGGCGATCACGCGATGTCCGGCGCTGGCGAGCGCAGGGCCGACCTCTCCCCACGAGAGCTGCGCGTTGTCGGCGCCACCGCCATGCAGAAGCAGGACGGGAAGGCCGGCTTCGGATGAGGGGCACCATTCCAGGACTGAGACCGTGGTGCCGGGGAGGGTGATGCTCGTGCGACGTGGCTCCATGAAGCCCCTTTCGTTGTGACCAGGTTACCCGATCGGGTCACAACGAGGGTGGGGTCAACCGACGCCGATCAGGACCCCGCGTCGAAGGCCGCAGCGTTCTGTGCCGCCCGCAGCTCGGCCGTCGCGATCTGCACTTCGGCCTCGGCTCGCTGGAGCCGCCGCTGGGGGAACGTGGTCGCGGCGAACCTCGCATGAACGCGATCGGACCTCTCCTCCTCGGCGGTCACGATGTAGGCGCAGGCGAACAGCATCACCTGGGTCGAGAAGTTCAGCCAGATCAGCAGCGCCAGGAGGGACGCGAACGAGGCGAGCAGCGGGTTGCTGGTCGCGCCGCCCACGAACAGACCGGACAGCTCCTGGAGTACCAGCAGACCGAGGGCGCCGATCAGGGCACCGGGCCACAGGGAACCGGCGGCGGGACGCACGCCCGAGAGCACGCGGAACACACCGATGATGAGCACGGCGTCGAGAGCGAACACCACGAGCAGCGAGAGCAGCCGAACGGTCCAGGCGACCGCGGCGGAGTCGGCGGGCAGGCCGAGGAGGTCGGCGATCCACTCGACTCCGAGCTGACCGACGAAGGTGAGCGCGGCGGAGGCGACGAAGGCGAGTCCGATCCCGAGCGCCAGGGCGAGGTTGCGCAGGATCACCCACACCCAGAGGATGTCGTCCTGGACGGTCCCGGCGATCACCCGCACGGCGGTGCGGAGAGAGCCGATCGCTCCCAGAGCGGCTCCGACGAGGGCGACGAGCGAGATGATGCCCGCGACGGAGAGCGATGCGGGGGCCTTCAGATCCTCGGGATTGATCGCGCCGTCTTTCCCGATCAGGCCGGGGACGGCGGACTGCACTGCCTGGATGATGGCGCGCCACGCGTCGGGGTTGCCGGCGAGCCAGAGCGCGGCGATCGAGAAGCCCAGCAGCACGCCCGCGAACACACTGAACAAAGCGCGGTACGTGACGCTGTCGGCCAGCATCGGACCCCGTCGCTCGGAGTAGAGCAGTGCGGCCCTGACCGGTCGCCGGGAGAGTGCCCACGCGATGGCCGGCGTCGTGATGCGCGCGATAAGTCCGGGTTTCGGCTTCGCGGAGGACTCCGCGTCGTGGTGTGCTGTCTCGCTGTTCGTCACGCCCCCACCTTAGGAGGCACCTGCGGAGTGCTGCAGGGGCTTGACGCGGCGAGTCACCGTGATCAAGGCGACGGGGTGGGTGCCCTAGAATCGGGTCAACCTCGATGTGCGTGCCCTGCCCGAGATCCTTCCCACGATTGGTGATCAGTGCTTCTCCCTGCCGATTCGCTCGCCCCGGAATGGCTCGCCGTCCCCGAGGACGCGAACGATCTCGCCGACGGCGTCTGGCCGGCCTCAGCAGTACGAGACGACGACGGCGTGCTCGACATCGCCGGCGTCAGCGCCACGGACCTGGCCCGCACCTACGGCACTCCGCTCCTCGTGCTCGATGAAGACGAGGTTCGCGGGCGTGCGCGCAGATTCCGCCTGGCGTTCGACAGGGCAGCGGCCGAGAACGGCACCACGGCGCAGGTGTACTACGCGGGCAAGGCGTTCTTGTGCACGACCGTGGCGCGCTGGGTCGTCGACGAGGGACTGCGCGTCGACGTGTGCACCGGGGGAGAGCTGGCCGTGGCCCTCGCCGCGGGGGTCGCTCCCGCTTCCATCGGCTTCCACGGCAACAACAAGTCGGTCGCCGAGCTGGAACGCGCGGTCGAGGTCGGGGTCGGCACGATCATCGTGGACAGTGCCATCGAGATCGAACGCCTCGCAGCGATCACGGCGCGTACCGGCGTGACGCAGCGCGTGCTCGTGCGTGTGATCAGCGGCGTCCACGCCGAGACCCACGACTTCCTCGCCACCGCCCACGAGGACCAGAAGTTCGGGTTCCCCCTGCCGGACGCGGAGCGGGCCGTGGCCCGGATCCGGGAGATCCCCGGCCTGGTGTTCGCCGGACTGCACTGCCACATCGGCTCGCAGATCTTCGGCGTCGCCGGCTTCCGCGAATCCGCGTCGCGCGTGCTCGACCTGCATGCAGCCCTGCTCGAGGACGGCCCCGTGCCCCAGCTCAACCTCGGCGGCGGCTTCGGCATCGCGTACACGCGTGTGGACGACCCGACACCCATCGAAGACCTTGCCGGTGCCATCATCACCGCGGTCGCCGACGACTGCGCCGCCCGGGGCATCCCCATTCCCGCCCTGTCCTTCGAACCCGGCCGCGCCATCGTCGGCACGGCCGGTGTCACGATCTACGAGGTCGGCACCACCAAGGACGTGACGATCGACACCGGAGCCGTCCGCCGCTACATCAGCGTCGACGGCGGGATGAGCGACAACGCACGTCCGGCGCTGTACGGCGCCCAGTACTCGGCGCGGATCGCCTCACGCGTCGGAGCGGGCGAGCCGCGCCTCAGCCGCGTGGTCGGCAAGCACTGCGAGTCGGGCGACATCGTCGTCGATCACGAGTACCTTCCCGACGACCTCGTGCCCGGGGACCTGCTCGCCGTGCCGGCGACCGGCGCCTACTGCGTCTCGCTCGCCAGCAACTACAACCACGTCCCGCGTCCGCCGGTCGTCGCCGTACGCGATGGACGTTCCGCGGTCATCGTCCGCGGCGAGACCATCGACGACGTGCTGGCCCGCGACGCGGGCATCGACGGGGCGCACGCCCCCGAGGGAGACCAATGACCCACCTCCGAAGGAGCAACCATGACTGAATACCGACGACTTCGTGTGGCGCTGCTGGGTGCCGGAGCGGTCGGCTCTCAGGTCGCGGCCCTCCTGCTGCGCCACGGCGACGAACTCGCCGACCGCGCGGGCGCCGAACTGGAACTCGCCGGGATCGCGGTGCGCAACCTCGACGCGCCACGCGACGTCGACCTGCCCAAGGAGCTCTTCACGACCGACGCCGAGTCGCTCATCCTGGGCGCCGACATCGTGATCGAGCTCATCGGCGGCATCGAGCCGGCCCGCACGAACATCCTGCAGGCCATCGGCTCCGGGGCCGACGTGGTCACCGCGAACAAGGCTCTCCTGGCCACTCATGGGCCCGAGCTCTTCGAGGCCGCTGACCGGGTGGGCGCCTCCGTCTACTACGAGGCCGCCGCGGCGGGGGCGATCCCGATCATCCGTCCCCTGCGCGATTCGCTCGCCGGCGACCGCGTGGTGCGCATCATGGGCATCGTGAACGGCACGACGAACTACATCCTCGACCGGATGGAGACCGAGGGCGCCGACTTCGCCGACGTGCTCGCCGATGCGCAGCGGCTGGGCTATGCCGAGGCCGACCCGACGGCGGACGTCGAGGGTTACGATGCGGCGCAGAAGGCGGCGATCCTCGCGAGCCTGGCTTTCCACACGGCCGTGCCGCTCGAAGCCGTCTACCGCGAGGGCATCACCTCGATCACGGCATCGATGATCGAAGAGGCCAGAGCTGCAGGCTTCGTGATCAAACTGCTGGCCGTGTGCGAGCGGATCGAGGCCAACGGTGCCGAGTCGATCTCGGTGCGCGTGTACCCGGCCCTCGTCCCGGCATCGCACCCCCTCGCCTCCGTGCACGGTGCGAACAACGCGGTCTTCGTCGAGGCGGAGGCTGCGGGCTCCCTGATGTTCTACGGTGCCGGTGCCGGTGGCGTGCAGACCGCGTCGGCCGTGCTCGGCGACGTGGTCTCCGCGGCCCGTCGTCACATCGCAGGCGGCGTCGGGGTGGGAGAGTCCACTCGCGCCAACCTGCCCGTCGTGCCGATCGGTCACGTCACCACCCGGTACCAGATCACGCTCGAGGTCGCGGACGCGCCAGGTGTGCTCGCGACGGTCGCGAGCATCCTCAGCGACGGCGATGTGTCGGTCGCCACCGTCGTGCAGACCGTGGAAGGCGAGGACGAGCCCACTGCCCGTCTGATCATCGGAACGCACCGCGCGACGGAGCAGGCCCTGAGTGCCACCGTCGACGCTCTCGCGGACAGCGAGGTCGTCGCACGCGTGGTCTCGGTGCTCCGGGTGGAAGGCGAGTGACGATGACAGCGCCCGTCGTCCCCGCGGAGGGCGGAGCCGTCGAAGGACGCACCGTCGAGGTGCGGGTGCCGGCGACGAGCGCGAACCTCGGCCCCGGCTTCGACACACTGGGCCTCGCGCTCAGCATCTACGACACGCTTCTGGTCACGGCCCTGCCGGCCGGCGAGCTCGAGATCGAGGTCTCGGGATCCGGAGCGGCCGAGATCCCTCGTGATGAGTCGAACCTGATCGTCCGCACCATCGCCTATGTGTTCGCCGACGCGGGACGCCCTGTTCCCGGTCTGCGGATCATCGCGGAGAACGCCGTGCCGCACGGCAGGGGCCTCGGCTCATCCGGTGCCGCCGTGGCTGCGGGCGTGCTCGCCGCGAAGGGATTGCTCGAGGGTGATGTGGAGATCGATGACACGGATCTCCTCCGGCTGGCGACCGAGCTCGAAGGCCACCCGGACAACGTGGCGCCGGCGCTCTTCGGTGGCCTGACGATCGCATGGATGTCGGAGCGGGGACCGCAGCACAAGAAGCTCCTCGTGCACAGGGGAGTCTCGCCTCTGGTGCTGGTCCCCACGTACACGATGTCGACCTCGCAGGCGCGGTCGCTTCAGCCGCCGCAGGTCTCCACTGCCGACGCCGTGTTCAACGTCTCCCGCTCCGCGCTGCTGATCGCCGCGTTGATGCAGAGCCCGGAGCTGCTCCTGGATGCGACTGCCGACCGCCTCCACCAGGACTACCGTGCCGGAGCGATGCCGGAGACGCAGCGTCTGGTGCAGGCGCTGCGCGCTGCCGGTTTCGCCGCGGTGGTCTCCGGCGCAGGCCCCAGTGTGCTGGTCCTCGCGGACGGCCCCGGAAGTCGTCAGGACGCGGTCGAGCTCGCCGAACGCGTCACCGACACCCCGTGGGAGGCTCTCCTGCTCGCAGTCGACGTGCGTGGTGGTACAGTGGGGTCTCGAGCGGAGGGCTCCACGTAACTGCGTGAATCTGGCCCCATTGCAACTCTTGCAAGACCCGCACGCAAACCCCTGTGGCAGAGTTCATTCCTGAGCCGCCTGCCGAGGCTGGCTGGCGCCGAGCGTCAGCCCGTGCGATCGCGCGCAGCACCCGTTGTGCGCGTTCAACGCTCATTCCCCATGACATATAAGGGAGTACTCGTGGAGAACCTCTCCGAGACCCAGAACGAACAGTCTGCACCCGCTTCGGAAGCACCGGCGACATCCGCGGAGCCGACGGGCGAAGCAGCACCGGCGCGCAAGCGTGCGCCTCGCCGTGCCAGCACCGCGACCGCGGCTGCGAAGGCCGAGAAGGCGGAGAAGGCCGATGCCGCGAAGGCGGAGAAGGCCGCGAAGTCGGACGCCGCTCCGGAAGCGTCCGTGCCCGCGGAAGCGTCCGCCACCGCAGCAGCGTCCGCCACTGCAGAGACCACCGAGGCTGCACCGAAGGCGAAGCGTCCGAGTCGCAGCCGTGCGAAGAAGGCCGATGCCGAGGCTCCTGCCGCGGAGACGGCGCCCGCCGAGGCCTCCGACTCCGCTGGCGCCGAGGCTCCCGCCGAGGCCGCGCCCAAGAGCACGGGACGCGGACGCCGCGGTGCGCAGAAGTCCGCAGCCGACGCCGAGGCGCCCGCTGCGGAGCCGGCAGCGGAGTCCGCCGCCGAATCGGCACCCGCTGAGGCTCCGCAGAACGCCGACTCCGACTCCGGGGACAGCGGCGAGGAGCAGGGCGGTCGTGGACGCAACCGCAGCCGCAGCCGCAACCGCGGACGCGGTCAGAACGGCGCGGCCCAGGAGCAGCAGCAGACGCAGCCCGCCGCCGACGACGAGCAGTCCGGTGGCAACAACCGCAACCGTCAGCGCAACAAGCGCCGCAACGGTGCACCGGCCGACGAGTTCGAGACCGAGATCACCGAGGACGACGTCCTGATCCCGATCGCCGGCATCCTCGACGTGCTCGACAACTACGCTTTCGTGCGCACCACCGGCTACCTCGCCGGTCCCAGCGATGTCTACGTCTCGCTCGGCCAGGTGAAGAAGTACAACCTCCGCAAGGGCGACGCGGTCGTCGGCTCCATCAAGCAGCCGCGCGAGGGCGAGCAGCAGGGGCGCCAGAAGTACAACGCCCTGGTCAAGGTCGATTCGATCAACGGCCTGTCGGTCGACGACGCGGCCACCCGCGTGGAGTTCGGCAAGCTCACCCCGCTCTACCCGCAGGAGCGTCTGCGTCTGGAGACCGCTCCGGAGAAGCTGACGCAGCGCATCATCGACCTCGTGGCGCCGATCGGCAAGGGGCAGCGCGGCCTGATCGTCGCGCCGCCGAAGGCCGGCAAGACGATCGTCCTCCAGCAGATCGCCAACGCGATCGCGCAGAACAATCCCGAGGTCCACCTCATGGTCGTGCTCGTCGACGAGCGCCCCGAAGAGGTCACCGACATGGAGCGCACCGTGAAGGGCGAGGTCATCGCCTCGACCTTCGACCGCCCCGCCGAAGACCACACCACCGTCGCCGAGCTCGCGATCGAGCGGGCCAAGCGTCTCGTCGAGCTGGGCCGCGACGTGGTCGTGCTCCTCGACTCGATCACCCGCCTCGGACGCGCGTACAACCTGGCCGCCCCGGCGTCCGGCCGCGTCCTCACCGGCGGCGTCGACGCGTCCGCGCTCTACCCGCCGAAGCGCTTCTTCGGTGCAGCCCGCAACATCGAGAACGGCGGATCCCTGACGATCCTCGCCACCGCGCTCGTCGAGACCGGCTCCAAGATGGACGAGGTCATCTTCGAGGAGTTCAAGGGCACCGGCAACAGCGAACTGCGTCTGTCGCGTCAGCTCGCCGACAAGCGGATCTTCCCGGCCGTGGACGTGAACGCGTCCAGCACCCGCCGCGAGGAGATGCTGCTCTCGGCCGACGAGGTCAAGATCACGTGGAAGCTCCGTCGCGCCCTCGCCGGACTCGACCCGCAGCAGGCGCTCGAGGTCGTGCTCGGCAAGCTCAAGGAGACCAACTCGAACGTCGAGTTCCTCGTGCAGATGCAGAAGTCGATCCCGACGCTGCCCTCGGGCGCTCACGGACACGACAACAACATCCGCTGAGCGGCCGACCCGTGTTCGAGTCCGTCCAGACTCTGATCGACGAGCATCGCCGGGTGCAGGAGGAGCTCTCCGACCCGGCGGTGCACGCCGACGCGGCACGCGCGAAGCGCGTCAACCGTCGATACGCGGAACTCTCGCGCATCGTCTCCGCCTACGAGGCCTGGGTCGCGGCGACCGACGACCTGGCGACGGCGCGGGAGTTCGCCAGGGAGGACGAGTCCATCGCGGCGGAGATCCCTGCGATGGAAGAAGAGCTGCAGGGCGCTCAGGAGCGTCTGCGGCGTCTGCTGATCCCGCGTGACCCCGACGATGCCCGCGACGTGATCATGGAGATCAAGGCAGGGGAGGGCGGCGCGGAGTCCGCGCTGTTCGCCGCCGACCTCCTGCGCATGTACATCCAGTACGCCGCATCCAAGGGCTGGAAGACCGAGCTGCTCGAGCGCAACGAGTCAGACCTCGGTGGGTATAAGGACGTGCAGGTCGCGATCAAGGGTTCCTCCTCCGATCCGGCGCAGGGCGTCTGGGCGCACCTGAAGTACGAGGGAGGGGTGCACCGTGTGCAGCGGGTGCCGGCGACGGAGTCGCAGGGCCGCATCCACACCTCGACGACCGGTGTGCTGGTCTTCCCCGAGGTCGATGAGCCGGAGGAGATCCACATCGACCAGAACGACCTCAAGATCGATGTGTTCCGCTCCTCGGGGCCCGGCGGTCAGTCCGTCAACACCACGGACTCCGCGGTGCGGATCACACACGTGCCCACCGGCATCGTCGTGTCGATGCAGAACGAGAAGTCGCAGCTGCAGAACCGCGAGGCCGCGATGCGCGTGCTGCGCGCCCGAATGCTGGCCAAGCAGCAGGAGGAGCTCGACGCAGCCGCCTCCGACGCGCGCAAGTCGCAGATCCGGGGCATGGACCGTTCGGAGCGCATCCGCACCTACAACTTCCCGGAGAACCGGATCGCGGATCACCGGACCGGATTCAAGGCGTACAACCTCGATCAGGTCATGGACGGCGCGCTCGACCCGATCATCGAGAGCGCGATCGCCGCCGACGAGGAAGCACGCCTCGCAGCCGTCGGCTCCGATTCCTGAGCCGTCCATCCGCTGACGTCAGACGCGTGCGGCGTAGCGGTGTTCGGGGCGGCCCGTCGATCCGTAGTTGAGGCGCACGTCGACGACGGCTCTCGCCGCGAGAGCTGCGAGATGCCGTTGCGCGGTCGCGCGCGAGATTCCGACGCGTTCCCCGATCTCCGCTGCCGAACGCTCTCCGTCGCCGAGTGCGGCGAGCACGAGCTGCTCCGTCGCCGACCGCGAGACGGACACCGGTTCGCCCGCACCGTGCAGGATGGCGAGGGCGCGGTCGACGTCTTCCTGGCGGAGGGTGCGATCACCGTCGAGGAGGTTGCGATATCGCACGTAGCGATCCAGGAGTCCTGACAGAGCCCGTCGCTCGAAGGGCTTCACGAGATAGCCGACAGCTCCCGACCGCAGTGCTCTGCGTACCGTCGGAGCGTCGTCGGCGGCGGAGATCAGGATCGCGTCGATGCCGGACTCGCGGACGAGCGCGATGCCGTCCCCGTCGGGAAGGAACACGTCGGCGATGAGCAGGTCCGGTCGGGAAGCACGCATGCTGTCGCGGGCTTCGGCGAGCGATCGCACGGTCTCGGCGACGCCGACTCCTGCGTGCTCCTCGACGATGCCCTGATGAAGCTGGGCGACGCGGAAGTCGTCGTCCAGGATGAGTACGCGCAGGGGGACGGTCATGTGTTCTCCTCGGGATCGGGGGAGCTGCGGTCGACTGCTCCGTTGATGCGCGCGGCGAAGACAGCGCCGTCTTCGACACCGCGGCTGTCGATACCGCCGGGGTCGATGACCCAGAGGTTGCCCCCGTTCCGACGGGCGATCTCCGTCGACAGCGGAAGTCCGATCCCATGCCCGTGCACGGTGTCGGTGGTCTTCTGGTCCCGCGTCCGCGGGGCGAGAGGATCGACGTCTCCGAGTCCGGGGCCGGAGTCGGAGACGGTGAACACCAGTGCATCGTCGTCGTCCAGGACCGCCACCTCGACCCAGCGCGGAGTCCGCTCTCCCGAGACCGCGGCGGTCACGGCGTTGTCCACGAGGTTGCCGAGGACTGCGGCGACGTCTTCGGGAGCGATCACCGTGCCGATCAGGTGGGTGTCGTCCGCGATGCGCAGGGCGACGCCGCGTTCTCCGGCTTCGACAGCTTTGGCGCCCAGGAACGAGTGCAGAAAGGGGTCCCGCAGGAGGTCCAGCCCCACGACCGGGAACGCCACAGGACCCCGCTCCACGAGTTCGCCGAGAAACGCCCTGGCATCTGTGACCCGGCCGGCATCGATGAGTCCGGCGGCCACGTGCATGCGGTTGGCGAACTCGTGTCTCTGCACGCGCAACGCGGCGGTCATCGTCCTGACCGTCTCCAGGCGCTCGGCCAAGGCGACCAGGTCCGTGCGGTCGCGCACGATGAGCACGGTGCCGAGTTGCTGCCCCTCGCGCACCACGCTCCGCGAGTCGAGATACAGCATCCGGTCTCCGACGAGGGCGCTCGTGCGGGCGCCGGTACCCGTGAGGGTGTCCAGGATGGCCGGGAGGAGACCGAGGTCGTCGACGGGACGTCCGACCGGGTCGTCGAGGTCGAGCAGCCGATCGGCGGCGGCGTTGCTGACCCGGACGATGCCGCGTGTGTCTATGGCGATGACGCCGTCGTCGACCCCGTCCAGCACGGCCGTCTGGTTCTGCACGAGCGCGACCAGCTCTTCCGGCTGCACGCCGAGGGTGAGACGCTCCCATCGTCTGCGGAGCAGGAGGGATGCGAGCACAGCCAGAGCGAGGGCGCCCGCAGCCGTACCCCCGATCACGGCGAGCAGGGGCGGCAGGTCGTCGAAGACACCCGCACGCTCGAACCCCACACTGACCTCGCCCACCGGGGTGCCGGTCTCGTCCCGGACGGGAACCTTCGCGCGTGCGGACTCGCCGAGTGTCCCGGTCTGCCAGTCGACGATCTCGGCGCCCGCGAGCACCTCTTCGTATGGCGTGCTGACCTCTTCGCCGATCCGTGCGGGGGTGGGATGCGCGAGACGGATGCCGTTGTCATCGGTGAGCACCACGAACAGTGCGCCAGTGCGCGCGGTGACATCGGATGCGATGCGCTGCAGGTCGCCTTCGCGCAATTCTGCCGCGTCGGGTGTGCCCTCCTGGAGGGAGATGCGAGCGACCTCTGCGCGCACCTGCGGATCCTCTGCGAGGGTGCGGGCGATTCCCAGCGCCGTCGACTCCGCCTCGGCACGCAGCTGCTGCACGGCGAGGAGGAGATACACCCCGGTGCACAGGGCGACGACGAGGGTCACCGTCGCAAGCTGCAGGAGCAGGGCGCGCGTGGCGAACCGCGGTCTGGTCGACGTCATCCTCGGCACCGTGATTCTCTCCATGCTGCGCTCGCGCAATATGCGCAGAACCCACGCTACGCGCACAACGACAGGGAATGCGACATACCGCTCCCTCGGCGCGCGGATTGCCTATTCTCGTCGGGATCCGTCGACGCAGACGGAGACACGACGAAGGAGTCAACGCATGCCAGACGCACTCACCGGTCTGTTCGCGGCCGCCGAAGAGGCGCCGACCTACGATGTGGCGTTCGTGCCGCCGGAGTGGGTGCTCGTGCTGCTGGGGTTCACGATGGTCCTCGCGTTCATGACGCTCATCATGACCAAGCGTCTCACTCCCATGGTGGCGCTGATCCTGGTTCCGACCGCGTTCGGGCTCTTCGCCGGCGCAGGTCTCGGCCTCGGCGACATGATCCTCGATTCGATCGGCAAGATGGCGCCGACCGCGGCGCTGCTGATGTTCGCGATCATGTTCTTCGGCATCATGATCGACGTGGGGCTGTTCGATCCACTCATCCGCCTCATCACGCGGCTGCTCGGAGACGACCCGGCGAAGGTGGTGCTCGGAACCGCGATCCTCGCCGGCGCGGTCTCCCTGGACGGCGACGGTTCAACGACCTTCATCATCACGACGTCGGCGATGCTCCCCATCTACCTCCGGCTCGGGATGAGCCCCGTGGTGCTGACGTGCGTCGCCGGCCTCATGAACGGCACGCTGAACATCGTTCCCTGGGGCGGGCCGACCGTGCGCGCCGCGACAGCGCTCGGAGTGCAGCCGACAGACATCTTCGTGCCGATGCTGCCCGCGCTCGGCGCCGGTATCGTCGTGACTCTCGGGTTCGCGTGGATCCTCGGACTGCAGGAGCGTCGCCGCCTCGGGCGCCTGGACTCGGAGGGCCTGCTCGTCGGCGCCGACGGCGGATCGCTGTCGACCGTGCCGAAGATCTTCCGCGGTGCGGAGCCGAAGCCCGGAGCGCGCGCGTCGCTGCGTACCGGCAACCTCGTGGTCGTCGCCGGCGGCCATGCTCCGGTCTCCGCTGCGAGCGTCGACCCCGCGGACACGGCCATGGCGGACACGATGCTGGACCCCGCCCGCCCCACGCTCCGACCGAAGCTCATCTGGTTCAACCTCGCCCTCACACTCGCGGTGATGGTGCTGCTGGTGCTCGACATCCTGCCGCTGCCGTACGTGTTCATGGTGGGGGCCGGGCTCGCCCTCGTCTTCAACTTCCGGGGCATCAAGGAGCAGGCCTCCGAGATCGTCGCGCACGCACCGAGCATCGTGGGCGTCGTCTCCATGGTGATCGCGGCCGGTGTCCTGGTGGGCGTGCTCACCGGCACCGGAATGGTCGACGCGATGGCCGCGTGGATCACGAACGTGCTTCCTCCTGCTCTCGGCCCGTTCCTCGCACCGATCACCGGACTCCTGTCGATCCCGTTCACGTTCTTCATGTCGAACGACGCGTTCTACTTCGGCATCCTCCCGGTGCTCGCCCAGAGCGCTGCCAACTTCGGCATCGATCCCGTGGAGATGGCGAGGGCGTCGATCACCGGTCAGCCCGTGCACCTGCAGAGTCCGCTCGTCCCGGCGATCCTGCTGCTCGTGTCCCTCGCGAGCGTGAACCTGGGCGATCACCACCGCAAGGTCCTGTGGCGCGCGACCATCGTCTCGCTCGTGATGCTCGGCGTCGGCATCCTGAGCGGAGCGGTCCCGTTCTTCGTGGCCCAGTGACCGGACGGCGGGGAGTGTGGACAGCGCACTCCCCGCTCTCCTGGAGCCGGGGCGCTATGCTCAGCCCGTGATCACATTCCTCTTCCGCGGCCTGCTCTACCTGGTGTCCGCCGGCCTCGGCCTGATCGCCGCCGACCTGCTGCTCGACGGCTTCGAGATCGAGTGGGACAAGTGGTGGGGATTCGTCATCTGCATCCTGATCTTCGCGATCCTGCAGAGCGTGCTCTCGCCGTGGGTCATGAAGATCGCCAATCGCTACGCACCCGTGCTCATGGGCGGCATCGGCATCGTGTCGACGCTGATCTCGCTGATCATCGTCGTGCTGCTCCCGATCGGTGGTCTGCGCATCACCGACCTCACCGGATGGTTGCTGGGTTCGGTCATCGTGTGGTTGATCACGGCCCTCGGAAGTGTGCTGCTCCCGCTGATCTTCCTCCGCAAGAAGGTCGAGTCGGTCAAGGGAGAACGCCGCTAGCGCACGCGAGTCAGATCGCGTAGTGGTCCGGGGCGGTGAGGAGCGCTCTGGTGTCCTCACCGGCCGTGCGGTGACGCGGTTTCGCCGGAATGCCGACGAGGATGCTGTCCGCCGGGGCGTCTCGGGTCACGACCGCGTTCGCGCCGACCACTGACCCCGCGCCGATCGTGACGGGTCCGAGGATCTTGGCCCCCGCTCCGACGGCGACGCCGTTCTCGAGGGTGGGATGCCGCTTGCCCGAGGTGCGTGTGCGTCCTCCGAGCGTGACACCGTGATAGAGCATCACGTCATCGCCCACGACGGCGGTCTCGCCGATCACGACACCCATCCCGTGGTCGATGAAGAACCGGCGACCGATGCGTGCACCGGGATGGATCTCGATCCCGGTGAGCCAGCGTGAGACCTGTGACCCGGCTCGCGCGAGCAGACGCAGCCGGCGCCGCCAGAGCGCGTGGGATACGCGGTGCGCCCAGATCGCGTGCAGCCCGGGGTACAGCAGTGCGACCTCGACGGCGCTGCGCGCGGCCGGGTCCCGGAGGCGAGCTGCGGCGATGTCCTCGCGCATCCGCCCGATCATTCCCATCGACGGCCTCAGTCTTCGCGCAGATCCTCGAACAGTGCGGTGGACAGGTAACGCTCACCGGTGTCCGGGATCACGACCACGATCGTCTTGCCGGCGTTCTCGGGGCGGGCGGCCACCTTCAGCGCGGCGGCGACGGCTGCGCCGGAAGACATGCCGACGAGCAGACCTTCCTTCGCGGCGAGCTCGCGGGCGACGCGGATCGACTCGTCGAACTCCGCGGTGAGGATCTCGTCCAGCACCTCGCGGTCGAGCACGTCCGGGACGAAGTTCGGGCCGATGCCCTGGATCTTGTGCGGCCCGGGGTGTCCCTCGGTCAGCACGGGGGAGTCCTTGGGCTCGACGGCGATCACCTGGACGCCCGGCTTCGCGGCTTTGAGAGCCTGTCCGGTTCCGGTGACGGTCCCGCCGGTGCCGACGCCTGCCACCAGGATGTCGACGGCGCCGTCCGTGTCGCGGAGGATCTCCTGCGCCGTGGTCTCGCGGTGGATCTGCGGGTTGGCGGCGTTCTCGAACTGGCGGATCCAGATCGCGCCAGGGGTCTCCTCGACGATGCGCTTGGTCTCCTCGATCGCGCCGCTCATGCCCTTGGTGGGGTCGGTGAGCACGATCTGTGCCCCGAACGCCTTCAGCAGCACGCGGCGCTCCTTCGACATGGAGGCCGGCATCGTGAGGATGACACGGTACCCGCGCGCCGCGCCGACCATGGCGAGGGCGATACCGGTGTTGCCGCTCGTCGATTCCACGATCGTGCCGCCAGGCTGCAGCTCACCCGACGCCTCGGCGGCATTGATCATGGCGATGCCGATGCGATCCTTCACGCTCGAGGCGGGGTTGTAGTACTCGAGCTTGGCGAGGACGGTCGCACCGAGACCCTCGGTCACCCGGTTCAGCCGGACGAGCGGGGTGTTGCCGAAAGCGGTCGTGATGTCGGAGTGGATGCCGGGCATGGTGAGCCTTCCTGTGCGGGGGTCGCTGCGGGACCAGCCTAGGGGAGGGGGTCTATGGGTGAGGCTTTGTGACGGTCGCCCGCACCCTACGCTGGAAGTCATGTCCGACAACTCTCTTGCTGCGGTCGTCCGCGCGGCGGCCCAGCGTCTGACCGACGTCGGCGTCCCCGATCCTCTGGTCGATGCCGAGCTCCTCGCCGGGCACGTCCTCGGCAGGCGGCGCGGCGAGGTGCAGGCCGCCATCGTCCGCGGCGACCGTGTCGACGATGCCGATGCGGTGGCGCTGGACTCGGTCGTCGCCCGTCGAGCCGCACGCGAGCCCCTCCAGCACATCACCGGAACCGCTCCCTTCCGTCACCTCGAACTCGCTGTCGGCCCCGGCGTCTTCGTGCCGCGTCCGGAGACCGAGACCGTCGCGCAATACGCGATCGACGCGCTGGTGAACTCCGCGGAACCCGCCCCGATCGGCATCGACCTCGGCACCGGAAGCGGGGCCATCGCCCTCGCGATGGCCACGGAGGTCCCGCACGCCCGGATCTTCGCCGCCGAACTGTCCGAAGACGCCCACGCGTGGGCGACTCGCAACGTGGAGGGAGTGGAGAACCTGACGCTGGTCCTCTCCGATCTGCGAGACGCGTTCCCTGAGCTCGACGGCACGGCGTCCGTGGTCATCTCGAACCCGCCGTACGTCCCTGACGCGGCCGTACCTCGCGACCCGGAGGTGCGACTCTTCGACCCGGCCATGGCGCTGTACGGCGGAGAGGACGGTCTCGACATCGTTCGCGTGCTCAGTGGACGCGCGCTCGGCCTGCTGCGCCCCGGCGGGCTTCTCGTCATCGAGCACGGCGAGCTGCAGGGCGAATCGATCAGGGAGATCCTCACCGTCGACGGCTGGCGTGCGGCGGCGACGCATCGCGACCTGACGCTGCGGGATCGCGCCACGACCGCGCTCCGCCCCTGATCAGCAACCTCCGAGCGTGCTCATCGGCCGCGCCGCATAGAATCGAACCGTCATGTCAACCATCTTCGACTGCAGCGACGAGTCGCAGCTTCTCGCCGGTATGCGCAATGCGCGCCAGGCGATCGGCCGAGGCGACCTCATCGTCATCCCCACAGACACGGTGTACGGTGTCGCCGCCGACGCCTTCTCCCCGGCCGCGGTGCAGAGGCTCCTCGACGCGAAGGGGCGCGGCCGCGACCAGCCGCCGCCCGTTCTCATCGGCACCAAGGAGACCCTCGCCGCCCTCGCAGAGTCGGTTCCCGAGCCCGTGGAGCGTCTGGTCGAGGCGTTCTGGCCCGGGGGACTCACGATCGTGCTGCCGGCGCAGCCGTCGCTGGTGTGGGACCTGGGGGAGACCCTCGGCACGGTCGCGGTGCGCATGCCGGAGGGCCGCGTCGCCCTCGAACTGCTCGCGGAGACGGGACCACTGGCGGTCTCCAGCGCGAACCTCACAGGGGAGTCGGCTGCCATCTCCGCGTACGACGCTGAGAAGATGCTCGGCGACAGCGTCGCGGTGTACCTCGCGGACGGTCTGAGCAAGGACGGCATCGCGTCCACCATCGTCGATGCGACGTCGCTGGTGCGTCGAGGCGCCGACTCCGACCAGGGCGTGGTGCGGATCCTCCGTGACGGCGCGGTCACGCGCGAGCAGCTGCATGAGGTGCTCGGCGATCTGCTCGAGCCCGAGGACGACGGGCAGGAGCACGCCGAGCACGCGCACACCGGGCACGACCACCCGCAGGAGCAGGACGGGGATTCGTGAAGCAGTATCTCTTCACGATCATCCTCACCGCCCTGATCACGTTCGCGCTGACCTGGGCGGTGTTGAAGGTGAGCCTCCGGTTCAAGCTCTACCCCGCCATCCGCGACCGTGACGTGCACACCACGCCCAAGCCCCGGCTGGGCGGCGTCGCGATCTTCCTCGCCATCGCCGCGGCCTTCGGCTTCTCTGCGATGAACCCCTTCTTCCAGAGCATCTGGATCCCCCCGCAGACGATGTGGTCGATCCTCGGCGCCTCGCTTCTGATCGCGATCATCGGCGTGGTCGACGACCTCTGGGACATCGACTGGATGATCAAGCTGGGCGCGCAGTTCCTCGCCGCCGGCGTCATCACGGTCGGCGGCGGACTGCAGATCCTCTCGCTGCCGTTCGGCGACCTCATCGTCGTGTCCAGCTGGCTGAGCATCACCATCACGATGTTCGCGATCGTCATCGTGATGAACGCGGTGAACTTCATCGACGGCCTCGACGGCCTCGTGGCCGGTGTGTGCCTGATCTCCAACGGCGTCTTCTTCGCCTACTCATACATCTTCACGCGCGACTCCGGGGCCTCCAGCTACTTCAACCTCTCGACGTTCCTCGCGGCGGTCCTCATCGGTGCGTGCCTCGGGTTCCTGCCCTTGAACTGGAGCCCGGCCAAGATCTTCATGGGCGACTCGGGAGCACTGGTGATCGGCCTCCTCATGGCCACGTCCGCGATCGCGATCACCGGCCAGATGGACCCGTCGGCCCTCGACCCCGAGCGTCTCGGCCGGTCGCAGCTGGTCGGTGCGTTCCTGCCGATCCTGCTCCCGTTGCTCGTGGTGCTGCTGCCGCTGCTGGACTTCGGCCTCGCGGTGCTCCGGCGCATGAGCGCGGGACGCTCGCCCTTCTCGCCCGACCGCAAGCACCTGCATCACCGCATGCTCGATCTCGGCCACCGGGACCGCGACGCCGTGCTGATCTTCTACGCCTGGACGGCTGTCGTCTCCCTGGCGGTCCTGATGATGTACGTGGGCGCACGGGAGGACTGGCCAGGCCAGTACCTGCCCGGCGTCGGCTTCGGCGTCCTGGGCATCGCCGCCTGCCTCGTCGTCACCTTGAGCCCCACCCGCCGCAGTGCTGCGGATGCCGAACCCGATCCGACACCCGTGGAGTCCTGATGAGCCCGAGCCCCGTTTCCAGCACCCCGATCCTGCGTCGGACCCTGATCTGGTCGGCGATCGCCACCGTCGTGCTCGCGATCGTCGCAGGCGGCGTCGGTTTCCTCGTCGCCCAGGGCGAGGGTCTCATCAGCGGTCTGCTCGGCGTCGTGCTGGCGGCCGTGTTCCTCGGCATCACCGGCCTCAGCATCCTCATCGCGAATCGCTGGTTCGGAGACCCGCTCTACGCGCAGCTGTTCTTCGCGATCGTGCTCGGCGGCTGGCTGCTCAAGCTGGGCGTCTTCGTCGTGGTGATGATCCTGCTCGCCGGTCAGCCCTGGCTGCAGCCGATGGTGTTCTTCCTCTCGATCGTGGCCGGTGTGCTGATGTCGCTCGTCATCGACGTCGTGGTACTCACGCAGATGCGTCTGCCGCACGTCAGCGACACCACGCTGCCGACCGAGGTTCCCGAAGATCGCGCCCCCGGCAACGCCAATCACATCGACGGCGGCCCCGTCGAGGACGGCCAGCGGTCTTAGGGGACCCTCAGATTCTGATAGTGTTGAGACGTGCCCGCCGCTCGCCCGCGAGCGCTTGCGCTGTGAAGCACACCGACCATCGTCGCCCCGGTTCTGACCGGTGCCCCGAAGCTGGAGCCCGCGCTGTTTAATATCGCTGCGACCCTGACCCCCCGACTTGCCACCGACGGCGAGTTCCACGGCCCTTCGATCGATGAGTTCTTTCCGGAGATCCTCTTCAACGTAGGCCCCATTCCGGTGAACCGGATCCACCTGATCCAGTTGCTCTCCGTGATCGCCGTGGTCCTCATCCTCTGGCTCGGTACCCGCCGCATGAAGGTCGTCCCCGGCCGGTTCCAGAGCCTGGTGGAGATGGGCATGGGCTTCGTGCGCGGCGGCATCGCCCACGACCTGCTCGGCCGCAAGGACGGCGATCGGTTCCTCCCGATCCTGATGACGATCTTCTTCATGACGCTGTTCATGAACATCACCGGCATCATCCCGTTCCTGAACATGCCGGGAACGGCCATCATCGCGGTGCCGCTCACGCTCGCCGTGGTCAGCTATGTCACGTTCATCTACGCCGGCATCAAGAAGAGCCCGAAGAACTTCTTCAAGAACTCGCTCTTCCCCGCCGGTGTCCCGTGGCCGGTGTACTTCATCGTCACCCCGATCGAGCTCATCTCGACCTTCATCATCCGCCCGGTGACGCTCACCCTGCGACTGCTGATGAACCTCGTGGTCGGCCACATGATCCTGGTCCTCTGCTTCGCAGCGACCCAGTTCTTCTTCTTCACCGCAGGCGGCGGCTGGGCCGCGCTCGGTGTCGGAACCCTCGCCTTCGGCGGCGCCTTCACTCTCTTCGAGATTCTGGTCGCCGTCCTCCAGGCGTACGTCTTCACCGTCCTCACCGCGGTCTACATCCAGCTCGCGGTCGCAGAAGAGCACTAAGCCCACTAGACACTGAGCGGGCAGGCATCAGCCTTCCCACCCAACGAAAGGAAAAACCCCGTGGACGCAACTACGGTTCTCGCTGAAATCAACGGCAACCTCGCGGTGATCGGCTACGGCCTCGCTGCCATCGGCCCGGCCATCGGCGTGGGTATCGTCGTCGGCAAGACCATCGAGGGCGTCGCTCGTCAGCCCGAGCTGGCCGGCCGTCTCCAGGTCCTCATGTGGATCGGTATCGCCTTCACCGAGGCGCTTGCATTCGTCGGCATCGCCGTCGGATTCATCCCCTTCCCGTAATCCGAACCGACTTCTGAAGGAGACAGGATGCTGAACGCTCTTGTCACGAACCTCGCGGCTGAGGGTGAGGCGGCGAACAACCCGCTGATCCCCGCGTGGTACGACATCATCTGGTCGGGTCTGTGGTTCCTCATCATCTTGATCGTCGTGTGGAAGGTCGCCCTTCCCAAGCTGACGAAGATGCTCGATGAGCGGTCCGCCGCGATCGAGGGCAACATCGCCAAGGCCGACGAGGCGCAGAAGCAGGCGGAGGCGGCACTCGAGGAGTACACGCGTCAGCTCGCTGAGGCGCGCACCGAGGCCGGCGAGATCCGCGAGGCCGCCCGTGAGGACGGCAAGAAGATCGTCGCCGAGGCGAAGGACGCCGCGACCACCGAGGCCGCACGCATCACCGCCACCGCGCACACGCAGATCGAGGCGGAGCGTCAGACCGCTCTCGTCTCGCTCCGCAGCGAGGTCGGATCGCTCGCCCTCGACCTCGCCGGTGGCGTGGTCGGCGAGACGCTCTCCGACGACGCACGCGCGACCGCTGTCGTCGATCGCTTCCTCGCCGAGCTCGAGGCATCCGAGAAGGCGGCTCAGTAATGGGCAGCGCGACCACTCAGGCACTCGCGGCATCCATCAAGACGCTTGCCGCAGCGAAGGACATCACTCTCGACACGGCGCGGGAGCTGTTCGCCGCCGCCCGGGCCGTGAGCGACTCGTCCCAGCTGAGCGGCGCGCTTGCTGATCCTTCCGCTCCCGCCGCGGCACGACAGAATGTCGTCGCAGCGGTGTTCGGCGGGTTCTCCGCAGGCGCCAAGGATGTTCTGTCGACCGTGGTCGCAGAACGCTGGTCCAACGCGGATGAACTCGTCGACGGTATCGAGGAGCTCGCGATCCGCGCCGCAGCGGTCGCCGAGCCGGACACGGACATCGAGGGCGAGCTCTTCGGGTTCTCCCGGGTGATCGCAGCCAACCCCGAGCTGGAACTCGCTCTGGGAAGCCGCGTCGGGGGAGAAGACGCCAAGAGCACGCTCGTCGAGCGTCTCCTGGCCGAAGGCTCCACCAGCACCGCAGCGACTCTGGTCATCACGTCGCTGGTACGCCAGCCGCGTGAGCGCCGCGTTCGTCGTCTGCTGGACAGGGCGATGAACATCGTCTCGAACCAGCACGGCCGCGTCGTCGCCACCGTGCACACCGCCACCGCCCTCAGCGACGCGCAGCGTGACCGTCTGAGCGACTCGCTCTCGCGTCGCTATGACGGTCAGGTCTCGCTCAACGTCGTCATCGACCCTGCCGTCGTCGGAGGTCTGCGCGTGCAGATCGCCGATGACGTCATCGACGGCAGCATCTCCGCACGACTCGCCGACCTTCGCCAGAAGCTCGCGGGCTAACACGACTTCGCGCGGGGAACCGCGCACCCAGATACAAAGGGAAGACAATGGCAGAACTATCGATCAGCCCCGACGTCATCCGTGACGCGCTGAAGGACTTCGCCGCCGCATACGAGCCCACCGCGGCCGGTGCGACCGAGGTCGGCACCGTCGTCGACGCTGCGGACGGCATCGCTCACGTCGAGGGACTGCCCGGCGTCATGGCGAACGAGCTCGTCGTCTTCGCCGACGGCACCAAGGGTCTCGCGCAGAGCCTGAACGAGCACGAGATCGGTGTCGTCGTCCTCGGCGAGTTCACCGGCATCGAGGCCGGCCAGGAGGTCACCCGCACGGGTGAGGTCCTCTCGGTCCCCGTCGGTGACGGTTACCTCGGCCGCGTGGTCGACCCGCTCGGCAACCCGATCGACGGACTCGGCGCGATCGAGACCGAGAGCGTCCGCGCTCTCGAGCTCCAGGCGCCCGGCGTCATGCAGCGCAAGTCGGTGCACGAGCCGATGCAGACCGGAATCAAGGCGATCGACGCGATGATCCCGGTCGGCCGTGGTCAGCGTCAGCTGATCATCGGTGACCGCCAGACCGGCAAGACCGCCATCGCGATCGACACGATCATCAACCAGAAGGCCAACTGGGAGTCCGGCGACGTCAACAAGCAGGTCCGTTGCATCTACGTCGCGATCGGCCAGAAGGGCTCGACCATCGCCTCGGTGAAGGGCGCGCTCGAAGAGGCCGGCGCTCTGGAGTACACCACGATCGTGGCCGCTCCCGCGTCCGACCCTGCCGGCTTCAAGTACCTGGCTCCGTACACCGGTTCAGCCATCGGCCAGCACTGGATGTACGGCGGCAAGCACGTCCTCATCATCTTCGACGACCTGTCGAAGCAGGCTGAGGCCTACCGTGCCGTGTCGCTCCTCCTGCGTCGTCCGCCGGGCCGCGAGGCATACCCGGGTGACGTCTTCTACCTGCATTCCCGTCTGCTGGAGCGTTGCGCGAAGCTGTCCGACGAGCTGGGCGCCGGTTCCATGACGGGACTCCCGATCATCGAGACCAAGGCGAACGACGTCTCCGCGTACATCCCGACCAACGTGATCTCGATCACCGACGGCCAGATCTTCCTGCAGTCCGACCTCTTCAACGCCAACCAGCGTCCGGCGGTCGACGTGGGTATCTCGGTGTCGCGAGTCGGTGGCGACGCGCAGGTGAAGTCGATCAAGAAGGTCTCCGGAACGTTGAAGCTGGAGCTCGCGCAGTACCGCTCCCTCGAGGCGTTCGCGATGTTCGCATCCGACCTCGACGCGGCTTCGCGTCGTCAGCTGTCCCGCGGTGCGCGTCTGACCGAGCTGCTCAAGCAGCCGCAGTACTCGCCGTACCCCGTCGAGGAGCAGGTCGTCTCGATCTGGGCCGGAACGAACGGCAAGCTCGACACGGTCGAGGTCGAGGACGTGCTCCGGTTCGAGCGCGAACTGCTCGACTACCTGCGTCGCAACACCAAGGTTCTCGACACGCTGCGTGAGACCAACGTCCTCGATGACGCCACGGTCGCAGAGCTCGAGAAGCAGACGGACGCCTTCGTCCTGGAGTTCCAGGGTGGCAAGGGCCACGCGATCGGCGCCCCCGGTCACGAGGAGCACGCCGCAGCCGAGGCTGAGGACGTCAACCAGGAGAAGATCGTCAAGGGTCGTCGCGCGTAATCGCGTGAGGTACTGAGATATGGGCGCTCAACTCCGGGTCTACAAGCAGAAGATCTCTTCTGCTCAGACGACCAAGAAGATCACGAAGGCGATGGAACTCATCGCGGCTTCGCGCATCCAGAAGGCGATGGCACGCGTCAAGGCGTCCACCCCCTTCGCGCGAGCCGTGACGAGGGCCGTGTCGGCCGTCGCGACGCACTCGAACGTGGATCACCCGCTGACCCGCGAGTCCGAGAACATCACCCGCTCCGCGGTCGTGATCTTCTCCTCGGACCGCGGTCTCGCCGGAGCCTTCAACTCGCAGATCCTCCGTGAGGGTCTCGAGGTGGCAGAGCTCATGCGCGAGCAGGGCAAGGAGCCGGTGTTCTACCTCATCGGCCGCAAGGCCGTCGGATACTTCCAGTTCCGACGGATCGCTGCGGCCGCGGAGTGGACCGGCGACACGGACACCCCGTCGTTCCACACCGCCGAGGAGATCTCGGCGACACTGCTCGAAGCGTTCTCCCGTGGAGGACAGGACGGCGGCGTCGATGAGATCCACCTCGTGTACAACCGTTTCGTCAGCATGATGACGCAGTCGCCGGAGTCCGTGCGTCTGCTCCCGCTGGAGATCACGGAAGCCGATGAGTCGGAAGCCGGTAACACCGTTTACCCGCTGTACGAGTTCGAGCCGGACGCCGAGACTGTTCTCGACGCGATCCTGCCGGTGTACATCCAGAGCCGCGTCTTCAACGCTCTCCTGCAGTCGTCCGCCGCCAAGCAGGCAGCGACGCAGAAGGCGATGAAGTCGGCCAGCGACAACGCCGACAAGCTCATCACCGACTACACCCGTCTGCGCAACAACGCGCGTCAGGCGGAGATCACGCAGCAGATCGCCGAGATCGTCGGCGGGGCCGACGCTCTCGCGAGCAAATAGACCATCAGGAAAGAGACGAAAATGACCCTCACCGCTCCGGCTGACCAGCCGGCGACCGCGGTCGTCGGGCGCGTCGCACGCGTCAACGGTCCGGTTGTCGACATCGAGTTCCCGCACGACTCGATCCCCGACATCTACAACGCGCTGAAGACCACCATCGCGATGGGCGAAGAGTCCACCGAGATCACTCTCGAGGTCGCTCAGCACCTGGGCGACGACCTCGTCCGCGCCATCGCGCTGAACCCCACCGACGGCATCGTCCGCGGACAGGAAGTCAGCGACACCGGCGAGGCCATCTCGGTCCCCGTCGGCGACGTCACCAAGGGCAAGGTGTTCAACGTCATCGGCGAGGTGCTGAACCTCGAGCCCGGTGAGACGATCGAGGTCACCGAGCGCTGGCCCATCCACCGCAAGGCGCCGAACTTCGACCAGCTCGAGTCCAAGACTCAGATGTTCGAGACCGGCATCAAGTCGATCGACCTCCTGACCCCGTACGTGCTGGGTGGAAAGATCGGTCTGTTCGGTGGTGCCGGTGTCGGCAAGACCGTCCTGATCCAGGAGATGATCCAGCGCGTCGCGCAGGACCACGGTGGTGTGTCGGTGTTCGCCGGTGTCGGTGAGCGTACCCGTGAGGGCAACGACCTGATCCACGAGATGGAAGAGGCGGGTGTCTTCGACAAGACCGCCCTCGTCTTCGGCCAGATGGACGAGCCGCCGGGGACGCGTCTGCGCGTCGCCCTGTCGGCTCTGACGATGGCGGAGTACTTCCGTGACGTGCAGAAGCAGGACGTGCTGCTCTTCATCGACAACATCTTCCGCTTCACGCAGGCCGGTTCCGAGGTCTCCACGCTGCTGGGCCGCATGCCCTCCGCCGTGGGTTACCAGCCGAACCTCGCCGACGAGATGGGTGTGCTCCAGGAGCGCATCACCTCGACGCGCGGCCACTCGATCACCTCGCTGCAGGCGATCTACGTGCCCGCCGATGACTACACCGACCCGGCTCCGGCGACCACGTTCGCCCACCTCGACGCGACGACCGAGCTCTCTCGTGAGATCGCCTCGAAGGGTCTGTACCCGGCCATCGACCCGCTGACCTCGACGTCGCGCATCATGGACCCCCGCTACTTGGGCGAGGACCACTACCGCGTCGCGACGACCGTCAAGCAGATCCTCCAGAAGAACAAGGAGCTGCAGGAGATCATCGCCATCCTCGGTGTCGACGAGCTCTCCGAGGAAGACAAGATCGTCGTGTCGCGTGCGCGCCGCATCCAGCAGTTCCTCTCGCAGAACACCTACATGGCCAAGAAGTTCACGGGCGTCGAGGGTTCGACCGTCCCGCTGAAGGAGACCATCGAGTCGTTCGACGCGATCACCCGCGGTGACTTCGACCACGTGGCCGAGCAGGCCTTCTTCAACGTCGGTGGCATCTCCGACGTGGAAGAGCAGTGGGCGAAGATCCAGAAGGAGAACGGCTGACCATGGCGCTGCATGTCAGCCTCGTCTCCGCTGATGCGGAGGTCTGGACGGGAGAGGCGAGCCTCGTGGTCGCCAAGACCGTCGAGGGTGAGATCGGCTTCATGTCCGGCCACGAGCCGGTGCTGGCCATCCTCGCCGAGGGCCAGGTTCGCATCACCCAGTCGGATGGCACCAAGGTGCTGGCCAACGCTCAGGACGGGTTCCTCTCCATGGAGGGCGACACCCTGACGATCGTCGCCGGCAACGCGGCTCTCATCGCCTAGCAGCATCTGTTCCACGCGTCCGCCTCGGCACCCTCAAGGGTCCCGAGGCGGACGCGTCTGTATCCACCGAGGTTTCATGAAGATCCTGCTCCCGCCGTCCGAGACCAAGCGTGAGGGTGGCGACGGTTCGCCACTCGATCTCGAGTCGCTCGTGCTGCCGTCTCTGTCGGCGCATCGCACTGCCGTCATCGATGCGCTGATCGAGCTCGCCTCCGATGAGGAGACTGCGCGTCGGGTGCTCAAGTTGAGTGAGCGTCAGAGCGGCGACATCGCGCACAATCGGATGCTGCGCTCAGCGCCCACGATGCCGGCGATCGATCGCTATACGGGGGTGCTGTTCGATGCTCTCGATCCCCGATCCTTGTCATCAGCCTCCCGCAGATGGCTCGGTGAGCATGTCTTGATCCACAGTGCGCCCTTCGGTCCTGTCGGTGCTCTGGATCAGGTGCCCATGTACCGGCTCGCGGCGGGGACGTCGGTTCCCGGGCTTCCTGCCCTTCGACGCCACTGGGCCACCGCGACATCCGCTGCTGTGGCGGAATCCGCACCCACGTTCATCCTCGACCTGCGGAGCGAGGCCTATGCCGCGTTGGGCCCCGTGCCCGATTCGGTCGCTTCTGCGTACGTCCGTGTCGTGACGGAGCAGGGGAGAGCCCTCAATCACTTCAACAAGAAGTCCAAGGGCTTGCTCGTGCGTGCGATCGCCGAGGAGCGACCGCGCCTCACGTCCGCTCGGGGCTTCCGTGCGTGG
The DNA here is from genome assembly GCF_040223885.2 of Microbacterium sp. WHRI 7836. NCBI lineage: Bacteria > Bacillati > Actinomycetota > Actinomycetes > Micrococcales > Microbacteriaceae > Microbacterium > Microbacterium sp. WHRI 7836. The sequence continues at coordinate 2,171,621 of NZ_CP168171.1, read as the reverse complement.
GCGGACAGGCGGGGGCTGGTCTTCCGGGACGGTGAGGACGACGGTGTCTGGGAGCTGGTCGTCGAGGAGTGACCGGCTCACCGTGGGCGATCGCGTTTCCGCGGGAGAGATTCCCCCGAACGCGCCCGACGGCGTAAGGGACATGCGCGGAAACCCCGGGAAGCGCTAGTGTGTTCAGCGCATGATGACCCATCATGAACTTCTGGAGGGAACCATGAACGACTACTACGGCTATGACGGCCTGTCAGGCGGCGCGGTCGTCGCGTTGATCCTGGTCTACACGATCCTGCCACTCGCCATCTACGCGCTCTACTCGTGGTTCTACATGAAGATCTTCGAGAAGGCAGGCGTGCAGGGCAAGTGGCGCGCCTGGGTGCCGGTCTACAGCACCATGATCTTCTACAAGCTCGGCGATCTGAGCCCCTGGCTCGTCCTGTACCTCATGGGTGCCGGCATCGTCGGGGCGATCATCCCGTTCCTCGGCTGGTTCCTGATCCTCCCGCTCGTCGGCATCGCCGGTCGCGTCATCGACCTGATCGCCGCATGGCGCGTCGGTCTGAAGTTGCAGAAGGACGCCGTCTGGGTCGTGCTCTACTTCTTCCTGCCGCCGGTGTGGCTCGGTATCAACGCCTTCGACAAGTCGCGGTGGAACCCGGCCATCCAGCCCGCGTCCTGGGCAGCGAACGGCCTGCTCGGAGACCGGACGGTCTGGGACGGCATCCCCGCTCAGGCATCGGCTGCAGCTCCCAACGCTGGTTACGGTTCGCCCCAGGGCTACGCTCAGCCCGGCCCGCAGGGCTACGCCCCGCCGGCGCAGCCCGGTTACGCGCCGCCTGCACAGCCCGGTTACGCGCCGCCTGCTGCACCGGCAACCGGCGCACCGGTCCCTCCGGCCACTCCGCCCGCGGCACCGTCGGCTCCGCCCGCGGCACCGTCGGCTCCGCCCGCGGCACCGTCCACCCCGCCCGCGCCGCCTGCGCCCCCGACGGCTCCGCCCGCCGCACCGCCGGCTTCGCCCACCACTCCGCCCACGGATCCCACACAGCCGCCGGCGTGATCATCTGACGAGACGGCATCGTCTGGCACAGAGCCCTCGACTCCTGTCGGGGGCTCTGTGCTGTTCCGGCTGGTTCTCCACCCGCAGCGCCCGCTAACGTGGACGATATGCTTTCGTCCCCGTACCGCGCAGGCACCCCCGGTCACATCTTGCTTCTCGGCTCAGTTCTCGCGGGCTCGCTGCCTTCGTCGGCGGCTCCGGACGCACGAGCGTGATCGCGGTGTACGTGACTTCTACTACGATGTGTTGTGAGTATCCTGCGACCGTCCGACCCGCCGCAGGCCCATCGGAGGCAGCACGTGGCTGAGACGAAGACGCAACGGATCACGGTTGCGCAGCGCACGCTGCTGCTCTCCTGGTCCGGTATCACCGATCAGGGGCGCCGTCGCGAGACGAACCAGGACGCCTTCTTGGCCGACTATCCGCTGTTCATCGTCGCAGACGGCATGGGCGGCCATGCCGGTGGCGAGATCGCGAGTCAGAGCACGGTGTCGCGCCTCCAGGCCATCGTCTCGTCGGGGAAGGTCGATCGTCCGTCGATCGAGAGCGCACTAGAGCTGGCTGTCGGCGATATCGCCGACCACCCCGAGACCACCGACGAGGGTACGGGCACCACGCTCACGGGCGTCTACCTCGATACCGAGGGCGACGAGGCCCAGTGGATCGCCTTGAACATCGGCGATTCCCGGGTCTACCTCCTTCGGGACGACAAGCTGGTGCAGATCACGACGGATCACTCGGTCGTGCAGGAACTGATCACGGCAGGCAAGCTCAGCCCGGAGGAAGCCGAAGGGCACCCCTACAGCAACGTCATCACCCGCGCGGTGGGAGCGAGCGAACTCACGGCGCCGGACTACGTCTCCATCGACGTGCGACCCGGTGACCGGTTCGTCGTCTGCTCCGACGGGCTCACCAAGGAGCTCACCGACTACGGGATCCAGCACTTCCTCCGCGAGCACGACGACCCGGGGGCGGCCGTCGATGCGATGCTCGCGGCGGCCCTGGAGAACGGCGGTCGCGACAACGTGACGCTCATCATCGTCCAGGTAACGTCTGAGGACGACTCCTCCTCCCCGATCGAGGACACCGCTCAATAGTGTCCTGAGGCTGTGGAGACTGCTCGCTCACGGCCTGCGATGCGATCGACTCGAGGGCATGGAATCCCTCCCGATCGCCTTGCCGTCCGCGCAGGCACCACATCACCGCGCTCCTGTGCCGTTCCTGGCCGCCATCGTGCCGATCGCCGCCGGCGTGGTGCTGTGGTCGATCTCGGGCTCGCTCCTGGCTCTGTGCTTCGCGGCACTGGGGCCCCTGATGATCGGGGCATCGCTGGTGGACGCGGCTCGCCTCCGGCGTCGGGAGCGGCGACGCGGAGAGCAGAAGATCGAGGAGGGGTGGGCCACGGCGGAGGCCGAGCTGGTCCGCCGCCACAGCGAGGAGCGCAGGGCGCTGTGGCAGCGCCGCCCTGACACCGCGACCTGCATCGTGCGATCCCCGCTTCGAGGAACGCAACCCGTCGACGAGGAGACCTGGGTCGTCGTCGGCTCGGGCCCGACAGCGAGCGAGGTCCGTTGCACCGGGGGCGAAGATGAGCGCGGACGAGCCTTCCGCGAACGATGCCGTGTCATCGACGCCTCGCCCGTCGTCGTGCCTCTGGGGGGAGGGATCTGTCTCAGAGGAGCGGGTCCGCTGACGGCCGCCGCCGCGCGAGCTCTGATCCTGCAGCTGTGTCTACGCTTCGGGTCCGCGCAGTTCTCGCTCGTTCCGACAGGTGGCGTCGACCTCCTCGAGGTCGATCTCGTCGGCTGGGGACTCGGCGGCCTGCCCCATGCGAGACGGACTCGTCGCAGGGCGTTCCGGCTGGGGGTCGGGCCCTGCGCCGGGGAGAGACCGGACGCGGATGCGCTGATCTGCACAGCCGCTCCCGGTGAGGAGGTGCCGGAGGGTGTCACGGCGGTGATCGACATCGTGGAGCCGGGTCTCGCAACGCTGCGTACGGCGAGCAGGACGACAGCCGTCGCCGTCGAGTTCCTCTCGTCGAGGCAGGCCGAAGTGCTGTCCAGCGAGATCGCGCACCGGGGTGACGAGGCAGGCGCGCCTCCCGATTCGGTGGCGCTTCACGAACTCGAACAACCCCACGAGGTGGAAGGGCTAGCGGCGGCGATCGGCCGGGGCGAGCGGGGGAGCATCGTGGTCGACATCGTCGACGACGGTCCTCACGCGCTCGTGACCGGCATGACGGGGACGGGGAAGAGTGAACTGCTCGTGAGCTGGGTCGCCGCGATGGCATCGGTACACGGGCCGGACCGGGTGACCTTCGTCCTCGCGGACTTCAAGGGCGGCACCGCGTTCGAGCCGCTGCGTGCACTTCGGCATGTCGTCGCCGTCATCACGGATCTCGATGACGCGGGGGCACGACGTGGCGTCTCCAGCCTCACGGCGGAGCTCCGCCGACGGGAGGCACTGCTCGCGGCGGCGGGGGCTCGCGATGTGCGGGAGGTCTCGATACCGAGGCTGGTGATCGTCGTCGACGAGTTCGCAGCGCTGCTCGCGGAGCACGCCGACCTGGGCGCGGTCTTCACCGATATCGCCGCCCGTGGCCGTGCGCTCGGCATGCATCTGATCCTCGGCACGCAGCGAGCTTCCGGTGTGGTCAGAGATGCCCTGGCGGCGAACTGCCCCCTTCGCATCAGCCTCCGCGTGAGCGACGCTGCCGACAGCCGGCTGATGCTCGGCAGCGAGGCGGCAGCAGCGCTCCCCGGGGACCCGGGATCACGGGGGCTCGCTCTGGTGCGGAGACCGACGGACCAGGACGCCCTCGCTCTGCGGGTCGCCCTGACGGAGGCATCCGACCTCCGAGAGGTGGCGAAGCGATGGGCGGCAGGAGGTCAGCCGTCCAGTCCCTGGCTGCCGTCATTGCCCTCGCTTCTCCCACTCGGTGAGCTCCTCGGCGAGGCCGGCGTGGGGTCCGACACCGTGGTCATCGGACGCGCTGACGACCCCGACCGGCAGGCGCAACCTCCGGTTCTCCTGCAATGCGGGCGCGAACGGGGGATCGCGGTTCTGGGCGGGCCCGGTTCCGGCCGAACCACACTCCTGAGGACTGTGGCAGCCCAGTGCGATGACACCTCATGGATGTCCGGCGATGCCGAGGAGGCGTGGGATCTGCTCTCCGCATGGGCGGACGGCAGCCGGCGACCTCCGACCGTGGTTCTCTGCGACGATGTCGATGTGCTGGTGGGGAGCCTGCCGCCGGAGTACGGCCATCAGCTCGTCCAGCGCTGGGAGCAGGTGCTTCGCACGGCCCACGGCACGACCTTCGTGGTGACCGCGGCCAGGGCGAGCGGCGCCTGGGGACGTATGCTCGATCTCCTGCCGCGTCGCGCGCTGCTGCGTATGTCGACGAAGCTGGAGCATTTGGCGGCAGGAGGCGAGCCGTCCGGATTCCTTCGTGATCGTGCTCCGGGGCGCGCGAGGATCGGCGATCGGGAGGTTCAGCTGGCGTGGGCCGACGAAACGGAGTCCCATCGGCCCGCGGACCAGACGGCAGCGGTGTGGCGGCCGACGTCCGCGCTCACAGCGATCGTCACCGCCGGGGCTCAGGAGGTCATCGCCCGTCTGCGTCGCGCGCATCCGGACTGCGAGGTGAGGGAACCGGGGGCGGAGCCGGCGGCGACGGATCGGCCGTGCGTCGTGGTGGGCGATGCGGAGGCTTGGCAGCGGAACTGGACACTCTGGCAACGGGTGCGATCCCTGGGCGAGGTCCTCATCCGCTGCGAGCGTCCGGCTGATCTCCGCCAGTTGATCGGCGCCCGCGAGTTGCCCCCGTACGCCCGTCCGCATGCGGGTCGAGCGTGGTCCGTGATCGGGGCTGAACTGCCACGAAGAGTGCACGTGGCCGAGCTGTCGCCGTGAGGAGCTCTGGGAGGTCGGAGGTGGGGCTCCCGGTCAGATGCCCGCACCGGGGCGGATGGCACCGACGTCGGCGCCGCCGCCGAGCACAGTGAGGGGGAGAGCCTCGCCGAGGGCGGCCACATCCGCATCGGTCAGACCGCCCGCGCGCGCCAGGAGGGTGGCGGCCACGATCGTCGAGGCACGAGTCGCGCCGTCGAGCATCTTCAGAGCCACCGTCGTCCCGTTCGGGGCGACCATGACCATGACGCCCTCGGCGCCGTGCTTCGTGAACACGCCCAGCTTCTCCGTCGCGATCGTGTCAGGGCGACCCGGGCCCTCGATCGTCCACGGGTTCTCCCGTACAGCGCGAACCAGGGAACCGGCGACTCGATGCAGGGCGAACGGCGAGCGGTCGGACGCCGTTCCGATCCGATGGATCGCGCGTGCGAGACCGGTCAGGGTCGTCGCATGTACGGGCGCGCCGCACCCGTCGATCGCGGTGTGCGCGATCTTCTCACCCGTGAGGCGCTCGACGACGTCCCTGATGTGCTGCTGCAACGGGTGGGCGGGGTCGAGGTAGCCGTCGGTGGCCCAGCCGGTCGCGACACAGGCGCGGAGCATCGCGGCGTGCTTGCCCGAGCAGTTCATGCGCACGCGCGTGGGCTCACCGTGCTCGCGCACGAGTTCATCGCGCGTCGAGGAGTCGCTCGGCCACGACGCGGGGCAGCCCAGGTCGTCCTCTGTCAGTCCGCCCTCTGTGAGGATGTCGCGCACCACGGACGCATGCCGATCGGTGCCGACATGGCTCGCCGTCGAGAGCGCGAGCTGTTCGCCCTCGAGGACGGCGCCCGCCGTGACGCAGGCGATCGCCTGCAGCGGCTTGAGGCTCGAACGCGGCAGGATCAGGGCGTCGGCGTTGCCGTGTCGGGCGACGATGTCGCCGTCGGGGGAGAGGACGACGGCCGCGCCGGCGTGGCGGGATTCGACGAATCCGCTCCGCTCGACGACGGCGAGTTCCACGGAATCCTGAACGGTGAGAGTCTCCAGCACCCGTCAACTCTAGCTCGGCGTGCGAGGCTGCTCGCGTCGCGTCGGACGAGCCTGACAGACTGGTCGCATGGCAGAGACCAGTCCTCGCACTCTCGGCGAACACCGCTATGCGCTCACATCGACCTGGACCGGCAACACCGGTGCCGGGACAACGGGATACCGCGACTACCGACGCGATGTGACGATCGAGATCGAGGGCAAGCCCGATCTCCTCGCCTCCGCGGACAAGCCCTTCCGCGGCGACGCGTCACGCTGGAATCCGGAGGACCTGCTGCTCGCGTCGCTCTCCGAGTGTCACCTGCTGTCTTACCTCCACGCGTGTGTCACGGCCGGCGTCGTGGTGGTGTCCTATCGCGACCGGGCGACAGGAATGATGCGCGAGGACGGAGCGGGCGGAGGATCGTTCGTCGAGGTGATGCTGCATCCTGAGGTCGTCGTCGCCGAGGAGTCGATGATCGAGGCTGCGGAACGCGCCCACACCCAGGCGAACGAATGGTGTTTCATCGCGAACTCGATGAACTTCCCCGTGCGTCACGAGGCGAGGGTCAGCGCTCTCTCCTGAGCCGCGCCGCGATCGCGACGACGGGACGGTCAGCGACGCTCGTGCGGAAGAGCCTGCTTGATCTTCTCGATGGTTCCCTGCGCGGGAGCCTCGTTGTACGCACCCGCGAGCTCCTGGCCGGAGAGGCCGTGGATCGCGGCCATGATCTGGTCGGTCGCGAGGCGCCGAGCGCGCCCGCTGGTGGCCGGGCCGTGCGGCGAGAGGTCGAGCGGCTCGCCGAAGCGCACCGTGATGCGCTCCTTGAGGGTCGGCATCTTCGCTCCGACCGGCATCACCTTGTCGGTGCCGATGAGTCCGACCGGGACCACCGGAGCGCCCGTCTGCAGCGCGAGGAACGCGACTCCGGTGCGGCCCTTGTACAGACGACCGTCGGTGGAGCGGGTGCCCTCGGGGTACAGGGCGACGGCCAGGCCCTCATCGAGGAGCTGGCGCTGGAGGTCGAGGGCATCGAGCGCGGCCTGTCCCGCTCCCCGGCGCACGGGGATCGCGCCGATCGACTCGAAGAAGGTCTTGCTCATCCAGCCCTTGAAGCCGGTGCCCTCGAAGTACGCCGACTTCGCCAGGAAGTGCACGGGGCGGGGCGCGGCCACCGGGATCGCTATCGAGTCGATGAACGAGAGGTGGTTGCTCGCGAAGATCACGGGGCCTTCGAGCGGCACGTTCTCTCGCCCCTCGATCCGCGGCCGATAGACCAGACGAGCGAGCGGGGTGATGAGGCTCCGCCCCAGGGTGTAGGCGAACCCGGCGTGACGGGGCTTCGCAGTCGTCTCGGGTGAGGATTCCTCTTCTGACGAGGCTTCGGGCTCGACGGACTGCTCAGAGGTCATCAGAGCAGATTACTCCCGGATCCATGCCGGCGTGGGAATGAAGACTTGCGCCGCGCCTCCCAGCGCGGGCAAAGGGGTATGAGGCAGGATGGAGGTTCCCGCCCGCGATCCTGAGGTCTCACTGTGCGCAAGCGTCCGCTCCTCGTCCTGTCCACTGTCGCTGCGGCGACCCTCCTGCTGGCCGGCTGTGCCGGTGGCGGTGCGCCCGAGAGCTCGGGCACCCCTTCGCCGTCCGCGTCGAGCGGGTGTCTGCTGAACGCGCAGCCCGGAGAGACGTCGGATGCGGTGACGGTCGATGGCGAAGGTCTCGACGCGAAGATCACCGTCCCCGCCGATGCCGCCTTCGCTGACGTGGAACGGACCATCGTGGCCAAGGGTGATGGCGATGAGGTGCTCGCGAACGATCTCGTAGGCGTGAAGTTCCAGATCGTGGATGCCGCGACCGGCGAGGTGGTCGACTCCTCCGCCCGGAACGAAGGCGGCGAGGCCTCCGTCCTCCTCGACCAGAACAGCGCGTCGCTCTTCATCGCCGCGCTCGAGTGCCAGCCGCTCGGCACACAGGTGGTGCTCGCGCTGCCCGGCAAGGTCTTCGGTGACGGCGGCACGAACAAGGTCGTCTATGCGGAGGCGGTCGAGAAGCTGCCGGAGGTGGCCACGGGCACCCCGGTCGACCCGACGCCCGGCATGCCGACGGTGAAGCTCGACGACAAGGGCGTTCCGACCGTCACGATCCCGGACGGCGACGCGCCGACCGAGACGAAGGTCGCCGTCCTCAAGCAGGGCGATGGCGCGACCGTGGGCACGGGCGACCTCGTCGTCGTGCAGTACCTGGGCGTGAAGTGGTCCGACGGCAAGGAGTTCGACTCCAGCTGGAGCCGCGATGCCGCTCCGACGCAGTTCCAGACCACGGGCGTCGTCGCGGGCTTCCAGAAGGCCCTCGAGGGCCAGAAGGTCGGCTCGCAGGTCGTCGTCGTCATGCCGCCCTCCGACGGGTACGGCGCGAGCGAGGGACACGAACTGCAGAAGGAGAGCCTCGTGTTCGTCGTCGACATCCTCGCGACGACACCGGTTCAGGCTCAGCAGTAGCCGCTGCGGAGCCGCGGGCGTGACCTAGGCTGGCGGTATGCGTCGCGTCATCGTCCTCGGCTCCACCGGCTCCATCGGCACCCAGGCACTGGATGTGATCCGTGCCAATCCTCGTCGCTTCGAGCTGGTCGGTCTCGCCGCTGGTTCCAACGCCGAGTTGCTGGAGGAGCAGGCCGCGCAGTTCCAGGTCGAATCCACCGCTCTCGGTGCTGTCGAGGCGGAGCAGCTCGTCCGTGACGTCGAAGCCGATGTTGTGCTCAACGCCATCACGGGCTCGATCGGACTCGGGCCGACGCTCGCCGCCTTGAAGGCGGGCCGCACTCTCGCCCTCGCGAACAAGGAATCCCTCATCGTCGGTGGCGACCTGGTGCTCGCCGCCGCTGCCCCCGGACAGATCGTCCCGGTGGACTCCGAGCACTCGGCCCTCGCGCAGGCTCTGCTCGCGGGCACTCATGCCGAAGTGCGCCGTCTCGTCGTCACCGCGTCCGGCGGACCGTTCCGAGGACGCAGCCGTGGCGAGCTGACCCAGGTGACTCCGTCGGAGGCGCTCGCGCATCCGACATGGGACATGGGACGCATGGTCACGACGAACTCCGCGACCCTGGTGAACAAGGGGCTCGAGGTGATCGAGGCGCATCTGCTCTTCGACATCGCCTACGACGACATCGAGGTCGTGGTCCACCCGCAGTCGATCGTGCACTCGATGGTGGAGTTCATCGACGGGTCCACCATCGCACAGGCCTCACCGCCCGACATGCGCCTGCCCATCTCGCTCGGTCTGGACTGGCCGCACCGCGTCGGAGGCGTAGGGCGACCGCTCGACTGGTCCGCTGCGACCTCATGGACGTTCGAACCGCTCGACGGCGAGGCCTTCCCGTCCGTCGCTCTCGCGAAGTCGGTCGGACGCGCCGGCGGCACGTTCCCCGCGGTCTACAACGCGGCGAACGAACAGGCTGTCGACGCCTTCCACGAGGGCCGGCTCTCGTTCCTCGGGATCGTCGACACCATCGCCCGCGTCGTCGACGCGCATGACGCGCCCGATGTGCTCACCGTCGAGACGCTCGCCGAGGCGGAGGCCTGGGCGCGCGCGACGGCGGACCGGATGATCGCTGCGGCCTGACCGCGGGGGCATCCTCGTCGCATCGTCCTGCACGTCGGCACCGGAGCGCGGGTGCGCCCCGGTGATCCCGATCAGTCTTCGTCGGGGTAGGGGACGGGCCAGCGGGAGTCGGGAACGGGCCACCCGGCCGCGCGGAGCGCACGACGGGCGAGCTCGCGTGCGGAGTAGGGAGTGCGGACACCGCGGATGTCGCGGTAGTCCTGATGTCCCGGTCCCGCCCAGAGTATGGCGTCGCCGTCGCCGACCAGGCCGACGGCGGTGACGATGGCGTTCTCCGGCGGTGAGGCCTCATGGATCTCAGCGTCCGGTCGCGCGCGGCGTGCACCGTCGATGAGAGTGGCCCGGATGGATGCGGGGTCCTCGAAGCGGGGGTGGTGGTCGGTGACGACGAGGATGTCGCTGCCCTCCACGGCTGTGCGCGCCATGTCGAACCGCTTGCTCGCGTCCCGGTCGCCATCGGCACCGAACAGCATCAGCACCTTGCCGGGAGTCACGCGGCGGACGGCGGCGAGCGTCTTCTCGAACGCGTCGGGGGAGTGGCCGAAGTCGACGAAGACCGCGGGGCCCGTGTCGCCGGAGACCAGTTGCGTGCGTCCTGGCAGATAGGCGCGGATGCCGCCGTCGCGGGTCAGGGCCTCGGTGATGCGATCCCAGGCATAGCCGCCCTCGAGGAGCATCACGATCGCCAGAGCCGCATTGGCGGCCATGTGCGGACCGATCACCGGGACGGTCGTCGTGAGCGAGCCGGCCGGACCGGTCATCGTGAACGTGGTTCCGGCCGCACGCTCGTCGTCGATGACGACGACCCAGTCCGCGGCGCGGGCAGCCTCGGGGTCGGCGGCGATCGACGGAGTGCCCACCGTGACGACGGGGATCTCGGAACGTTCGACGACGATCGCTCCCGACGGCGAGTCGAGGCAGATGACGCCCCGCTTGGCGCGGTCGGGACGGAAGAGCGGCAGCTTCGCCTCGAAGTACTCCTCCATGTCCGCGTAGTCGTCGAGATGGTCGTGGCTGAGGTTGGTGAATCCGGCGACATCGAACAGGATGCCGTCGACGCGGTGACGGGAGAGAGCCTGCGCGCTGACCTCGACGGCGACGGCCTCGACTGCTCGCTCCCGCATGAGAGCGAGCAGTGCATGCATCTCGGAGGCCTCGGGGGTGGTCAGGCGCGACACGATGACCTCGCCGGCGATGTGGCGCTCCGCAGTGGAGGAGAGTCCGGTGACGACGCCGATCTGGTCGAGGATGCCCTCGAGCAGGTGGGAGACGCTGGTCTTCCCGTTGGTCCCGGTCGTCGCGAACAGCAGAGGAAGCGGATCGTCCGCGCCCGTGCCGTAGACCCAGGCGCTGAGGTCGCCGAGGACGGCGCGAGGATCGTCGACCACGAGGATCGGGAGGCCGGCGGACTCCGCGATGACCGCTCCGGCCTCGTCGGTGATGACGGCGACGGCGCCCTTCTCGGCGGCGGTCGCGGCGAAGTCCGCGCCGTGCCGGTTGACGCCCTGGATCGCGACGAACGCCTCGCCGGGGCGCAGATCCGCGGTGGCGAGGGTGATGCCGGTGAGGGCCACGCCGTCGACATCGCCGCGGACGGTGCGGGCGAAGCGGGAGGCGAGTTCGGACAGCTCACGCCGGGGCGGGTTCGCGGGGCGGAGCACGGGAGGCAGGCTCGGTTGTTGTTCAATCGACATGGCGCATCAATGATCTCATGACCGGGGTGAGAACCCCTCGCGAGCGGCCTCTCGCGCGCCGGACCCCGGAGCACGAGAGGCCGCTCCCACGGTCAGGCGCGACGGCGGTAGGCGACGATCGCGACGACCAGTCCGGCGAAGCCGGCAAGCAGCCCTCCGGCTCCGAGCGCCACGCCCAGGGGGTCGGACGCCGTGGCCGGGCTCGAGGCCTCCGCCGCGGCATCGGATCCGGCGTGCTCACCGTGTCCGTCCGCTGCGGCAGCGGTCACCGTGACGACCGGCGCCGGCGCATCGAGGCTGTGCGGATCTTCGCCGTTCTCGGCGAGCTGCGTCCACTCGGTGGCACCCTCGACGCACGTCTGCACGACGGGGAACGCCAGAGTGTCCGGTGTGTCCTCATCCAGTCCGACGCCCATGCTCACTGCGCCGCGGAGATCCGTGGGAACGGGCGCGACCGCGGTGTAGGTGACAGCGCTGACGAGACCGTCGTCGCCCCGTTCGACCTGGATGTCCCAGTCGGAGTCCATGGTCGGTGAGACGGACGCGAGACCCTCTGGCATCGTGATGCGCAGCGCGGTCGTCGGCGAGTTCTCACAGCCGTGCGAGAACGAGAACGTGAGGACGCCGTGGTCCCCGGCGGCGAGCTCGTCGGGGCTGACCCCGACGTGCGCTCCGGCCATGAGGGGTGCGGTGACGGCAAGGGCAAGGCCGCCGACGAGGCCGGTGGTGGCGAGGCGCAGACGGTGGGTACGGGTGTTGCGGGTCATGAGATCTCCTGATCGATGTGCGGGCACGCCGATGGCGCGTCTCCGCGAAAGGGATGCCACGCGTGTCCGGGTGGCGTGTTCGAGTGCGACGGATCAGTCGCGCAGGAGAGCAGGGGGTCCGCGTCGCGGCAGAGCGGACGAGACCGCGGCGTCGAACGGCGAGAAGACCATCGAGCGCAGACGCGCCGGACGGCGGTGCAGCGCGGGCACCACTGCGGACGCACGTCGGAGCAGGGCATCGACCCAGCGCGCGACCACCCGGACGATCGCCTCGCCGTGCCACACCAGCAGCGTGGTCAGCACAGCCGCGACGAGGTGCGCCGAGAGCATGAGCGCGCCGGGGGCCGCAGCAGGGGACGGCGATGCGAGGAGGGAGAGGTCGAGGTGATGGGCGTGTCCACCGCCGGCGATCGGCGCCGCCACGGTGGGCGAGCCCAGCACCTGGAACACGACGTGGAAGGCGGCCTGCCCGAGGAACACGGCGAGGGCCACCCTGGCGCGTGACTGTCGGACTCCGACCAGGAGAGCCGCGAGCGGGGTGATCAGGCTCGTGACCGCGACGATCAGCAGCACATGCGGAGCCGCACCGCCCCCGAGCGTGTGGGACAGCGCCGCGAGCAGTGTCGCCACGGAGGAGACGGCGGCAGCACGCACGAGTCGCAGCTGCCGGGCATTCACGCTGACAGCCTAGTCGTGCCGCAGCGCCGGGCGGATTCCTAGCTGGGGGCACTAACGTTGGCACGTGGAATTCCTGCTCTATCTGGCCGGCATCCTCTTCATGCTGATCGGCCTCGGGCTGTCGATCGGCCTGCATGAGGTCGGGCACCTCGTCCCCGCGAAGCTCTTCGGCGTGCGCGTCGGCCAGTACATGATCGGCTTCGGGCCGCGGCTGTGGTCCAAGCGCATGGGCGAGACCGAGTACGGTTTCAAGCTGCTGCCTCTGGGGGGCTTCATCTCGATGTCGGGCATGTATCCGGCATCGAAGAACTCCGGTCCGGCGTCGGGCGTCTTCCGCTCTTTGATCCAAGATGCTCGCAGTGCCAACGACGAGACCATCGCAGAAGGCGCCGAAGACCGCGTCTTCTACCGGCTGCCGGTGTGGAAGCGTGTCGTCGTCATGCTCGGCGGGCCCGCCATGAATCTCGTGCTCGCGACGGTGATCTTCACCGTGCTGCTGTCCGGCATCGGTGTGCAGCAGGGGACGACCACGATCGCTTCGGTGACCGAGTGCGTGGTCCCGGCGGGTTCCACAGCGACCGAGTGCACGCCGGATGATCCCGCGTCTCCGGCAGCGGAAGCCGGCATCAGACCGGGCGACGTGATCGTGTCGGTCGACGGGAAGCCGGTGTCGACCTTCGCCGAGGCCACCGCGATCGTGCAGGCGTCCCCGGGTGAGACGATCGACATGGTCGTGCGGCGCGACGGAGCCGAGAAGTCGCTGAATCTCACGCCGATCGCCGCGGAACGCACGATCACGGATGCGAGTGGCCAGCCGATCCTGGACGACGCAGGCAAGCCCGTGGTCAAGGACGTCGGCTACGTCGGCATGGGCGCGCAGATGGGATACGTGCAGCAGCCGTTGACCGCGGGGCCGGAGATGGCTGCGGACAGCACGGCGCGCGTCGCATCGATGATCGTCACGCTCCCTGTGCGTCTCTGGGATGTCGGCGTGTCCCTCGTGACCGGCGGTGAACGCGATCCGAACGGCCCGCTGAGCGTGGTCGGCGTCGGTCGCCTCGCCGGCGAGGTCGCCGCGACCGATGCGCCGATCCTCAACCGCTTCGCGTTCCTGCTCGGGCTGCTGGGCTCGCTGAACATCGCGCTGTTCGTGTTCAACCTGATCCCGCTGCTCCCGCTCGACGGCGGCCACATCGTGGTCGCGCTGTGGGACGGGATCAAGCGCGCATGGGCCAAGCTCTTCCGTCGGCCCCCGCCGGCACCCGTCGACGCGACCAAGCTCGTACCGCTCACCGTGGTGGTCGCCGTGGCCCTGATCGCGATGGGTGCCCTGCTCCTGGTCGCCGACCTCTTCAACCCGGTGAACCTGCTCGGCTGATTCCTTCGGGGTGTCTCTTCCCGGCGCGTTGGACCTCGGCCTTGCCGCGGCGGACATGCCGACAGTGCCGACACGCTGGCAGCGGACAGCCCGCGACCGTCAGCCTCAGGCGAGGGCGTGGGTCACGAGGCGTTCGAGCGTCCGGATGCCGTCTCGCGAGAGGATCGACTCGAGATGCCCCTGCACGGAGGCGAAACGGTCTCCTCGGAGCGCGTAGACATCGCCCGAATCCGCGTCTGCGGACACTTCGGCGTCGCCGACCGCGCTCGTGCCCGGGGCGACACGCGCGGTGAAGGTGTTGTAGAAGCCGATCGATGCGTCTTCGCCGAACACCGGGACCGACTTCTGCAGCCCCTGGTGCGGTGCGTCGAGAGGAGTCAGGGCGATGCCGAGGCGGTCGGCGAGGATCTGGTGGCTCAAGCACACGGCGAGCAGCGGCATGCCGGAGTCGAGGCGACGGGTGACGACGTCGCGCATCCTGGCGATGCGGGCGCTCTGCGCATCCCGCGGGTCACCGGGGCCGGGGCCCGCGACGACCAGGTCGGCGGCATCCAGGTCGGCATCCTGTGCGTCATTCCAGGGCACGATCTTCACGGCGAGTCCGAGATGACGGAGCTGGTGCGCGAGCATGGTGGTGAAGCGGTCCTCCGCGTCGACGACGACGGCGGAGCGTCCGGCGAACGGACCGGTGAATTCCTCGCCCTGCGGGTTGAGCCAGAACTCGGCCAGGCGCGCGTTTCGTGATTCCAACAGCTCGGCAACGGTCGGGTCGTCGGCGAGGGCGTGCGCGTCACCGGGAGCGTCCGCATCGCTGCGAGCCTCGGCCACATGATCGCGGTCGATCGCCCCGATGGCACCGAGCACACCCGCGGCCTTGCCGTGCGTCTCGGACACCTCGCCCATGGGGTCCGAGTGTCGGACCAGCGTGGCTCCGACAGGCACGCTGAGCGCGCCGTCCTGGAGATACACGGTTCGGATGAGGATGGGGGCGTCCAGGTCATGGCCGCCGTCCGCGTTCGGGGAGAACAGCGCCGCGACACCCGAGTAGTAGCCTCGCGGCTTCTGCTCGTGACGACGGATCACAGCGCAGGCGTTCTGCATGGGCGAGCCGGTGACCGTGGGAGCGAACATGGTCTCGCGCAGGATGTCGCGGGGGTCGAGCGTGCTGCGTCCGCGGAGCATGTACTCCGTGTGCGTGAGCCGCGACATCTCCTTGAGGTGCGGACCGGTGATCCGTCCTCCGTCGGAGCAGACGGCGCTCATCATCTTGAGCTCCTCGTCCACGACCATGAACAGCTCCTCGGTCTCCTTCGTGGAGGCGAGGAAGTCGACCAGCGTCTCCTTCGTCGCCCCACCCGCCGGGTGACGGAAGGTTCCGGAGATCGGGTTCATGGTGACGATGCCGCCCTGGGCGACCACATGCGCTTCGGGACTGGCGCCGACGGCGATGTGACCGGGGGTGAAGACCGCGAAGGTCCAGTACGCACCGCGCTCGTGTGTGAGCAGCGCACGGAACCAGGTCAGGGCCGCCGTCCGGTCATCGACGTCGACATTCGCGGTGAAGTCCCTGCGGATGACGAAGTTCGCGCCCTCTCCGCGGCCGATCTCGTTCGCGATGACGTTCTCGACGATCGCCGCATACTCTGCGTCGGCGATGTCGAAGCCCTCGTCGTGCAAGGCGACCGGCTCACTCGGCAGCGCGGAGAGGAGCTCGGCGGTCGGAAGGTGCAGGTGCTCGTCGACGACCACGCACCGCAGCGGTGCGGCGTCGTCCTGGGCGACGAAGCCGCGCTCGCGAACCTGGCGGTAGGGGACCATCGCGAACACCTCACGAGGCGTGCCGTCGACGGCGAGGGGGATGTCGGCGAGCAGGTCGACATCCCGCACGTCGCCGCTGAGCAGCTCGACGGTGTCGGCTCCATCGCGGGCGATGAGGACGAAGGACGCGGTCGGATCGGCGCGGAGCTCGGCGAGTCGCGAGAGGGTCATGAGTATCTCCTGTGCTGTGCTCCGGCTCGGCGCAACGAAAAGACCGCCCCGGGGGCGGTCTGAATTCGTGGGAACGCGAACACACCGCCTAGAAGGCGGGCCACCAGGTGAAGTTCGCGAGCATGGGGCCGAAACTACCACATCGGCCGCGATGACCCGCGCGGCATGACGTCACCAGATGCTGCCGCCCGGCTCCTTCGTCTCGGCATCGAGGGCGTGATCGACGACCAGGCGCACGGCGCGAGCCAGCTGCTCCTCGCTCAGATGAGGAGAGCCGGACGGCGCGGTCGCCGTCGACCAGGGAAGATGCACGAACCCGGCGACGGCGTCGGGGTGCACCGCCCCCAGCACGGTGTACAACACGTGATTGCAGACGTAGCTGCCGGCGGACAGCGAGGACCGGGCAGGGATGCCCGCCGCGTCGATGACCTGCACCAGATGCTTGACGGGAAGTGTCGAGAACCGCGCTTCGGGACCGCCCGCCTCGCTGGGAACGTCGATCGGCTGGGCGCCGTCGTTGTCGGGGATGCGCGCGTCCATCAGATTCACGCCGATGCGCTCCACCGCGACGTGGGCGCTTCCGCCGGCGAGCCCGGTGCAGATGACGACGTCCGGTGCGTGTCGGGCGATGAGGGCGCGAAGCCGCTGGGCGGATGACTCGAATGCGACAGGAAGAGTCGCGATGACGAGCTCGTGCGGTCCCTCGTAGTCGACCGCCACCGCGTTCACCGCATCCGCCGACGGATTGCGCTCGGCGCCGTCGAACGGTTCGAAGCCGGTGAGGAGGATGACTGCCATGGCTCCAGGGTAGGTGCGTCCGTCCAGCCCACATGCATTCTGGCGGCGTAGTCTTGAGGGGTGCCAGCAGTGAACCTCGGAATGCCGAAGATCCCCGAAGTCCTCGCCCCGCGCCGTAAGTCACGGCAGATCAAGGTGGGCAAGGTTCTCGTGGGCGGCGACGCTCCCGTCAGCGTGCAGTCGATGACCACCACGAAGACGACGGACATCAACGGGACGCTCCAGCAGATCGCCGAGCTCACCGCGTCGGGTTGCGAGATCGTGCGTGTCGCGGTACCGCACCAGGATGACGCCGATGCGCTGAAGATCATCGCGATGAAGAGCCAGATCCCGGTGATCGCTGACATCCACTTCCAGCCGCGCTACATCTACACGGCCATCGATGCCGGGTGCGGTGCGGTGCGAGTGAACCCCGGCAACATCCGCGAGTTCGACGGCAATGTCGGGAAGATCGCGGAGGCCGCCAAGGCCGCCGGTGTCTCCCTGCGAATCGGTGTTAACGCCGGCTCGCTGGACCGCAGGATCCTGGCGAAGTACGGCAAGGCCACCGCTGAGGCACTCGTGGAGAGTGCCGTCTGGGAGGCATCGCTGTTCGAGGAGCACGACTTCCACGACTTCAAGATCTCGGTCAAGCACAACGACCCCATCGTGATGGTGAAGGCGTACCGTCAGCTGGCGGAGCGGGGCGACTGGCCGCTGCACCTCGGAGTGACCGAGGCCGGACCCGCTTTCCAGGGAACGATCAAGAGCGCCACCGCCTTCGGCATCCTCCTCGGCGAGGGGATCGGCGACACGATCCGGGTATCTCTCTCCGCACCGCCGGCGGAAGAGGTCAAGGTCGGCCACCAGATCCTGCAGTCGCTCAACCTCCGCGAGCGCAAGCTCGAGATCGTCTCATGCCCCTCGTGCGGTCGCGCACAGGTCGACGTGTACACGCTCGCCGAGAACGTCACCGAAGGCCTCAAGGACATGACCGTTCCCCTGCGGGTCGCGGTGATGGGCTGCGTCGTCAACGGTCCAGGTGAGGCTCGCGAGGCCGATCTCGGCGTGGCTTCGGGCAACGGCAAGGGCCAGATCTTCGTGAAGGGCGAGGTCATCAAGACCGTGCCGGAGGCGGACATCGTCGCCACTCTCATCGAAGAGGCCAACCGGATCGCCGCCGAGATGGGCCCAGAGGCGCCGCTCGGCACCGCCCAGGTCGTCACGGTCTGAGCGGCGAGGAGCACGAGATGTCGGATTCCACCCTCCCTGTTCCCGTCAGGGCGATGATCGACGCGATCAACGCCGCGGACACGGATGCGTTCGTCGCCGTTTTCACGGCCGACGGGTTCGTCAGCGACTGGGGCACGGTCAAGGCCGGTTCCGACGGGGTCCGCGCATGGGCGGGCAGCGATGCGATCGGTGCCGGCGCGCGTATGACCGTGCTCTCGGCCACGACCGAGGGAGACACCACGCGCATCCGCTTCGGCTGGGCGAGTCGGGTCTTCAACGGCGAATCCGACGGCATCTTCGTGGTCGACGGCGACAAGCTCGCCAGCTTCACCATTCCGCCGTCCCACTGACCGATCTGGCCGAGGTCCGCGGGCGTCGAACGCGCCGCCATCTCGAGACCCCGACGTCGTATCCGAGGAGAACCATGTCGATGCCCACCATCGTGACCTTCCCGACAGGGACCGTGACCGGAGACGGGGTCATCGCCCGCGTGGAGCAGACGCCCGAGGGCACGATCGTCGTGGTCGACGAGACGCCCTTCCACCCGGTCGACCACACCTGGCCCGACCAGCCGGGTGACACAGGGAGTATCGCCGTCGGCGACGACACCGTCCGAGTGGTCGAAGCCGTCATGGCCGCGATCTCGGATGAGGGGGAGTTCGCGGTGGGAAGCGCGATCCCCGTCAAGCGCGGTGCTGAGGGCTGGACCTGGCTCGTCGGTCACCTGATCGAGGGGGCCGCCCCGGCATCCTTCACGGAGGGCGCTCGAGCCGACCTTACCGTCGACGCCGCTCGTCGTGCCGGACTCAGCCGCGGGCACACCGCATGCCATGTCGCCTCGCTGGCGCTCGATCTGGCCCTCGCCGATCTCTGGCGCAAGGAACCGGGGGAGGACGCTCTCGGCAACCCCGACTTCGAGGGTCGCGCCAACCAGTCCAGCCGCATCCACAAAGATGGCGCTGTCGACGAGTACCGGCTCGGGAAGAGCCTGCGCCGGGCCGGCTTCGATACCGAGACCTTCGCCACGACCCTGTCCGAGCGCGAGCGACGGATCAATGAGCAGCTCGCGGCATGGGTCGCCTCAGGTGCTGTGAGCAGCATCGTGACGGAAGGGCCCTCGATCGTCGATCGGCGGCGCTGGCACTGCGATCTCCCGGAAGGAGAGGCCGTGATCCTCTGCGGGGGCACGCACGCGGAGTCGCTCTCGGAGTTCGCCTCCATCGTCGTGAGCCTGGACCTGAGCGATCCTCAGCTGCTGGTCATGACGACCGTGGCGGCTTCCGCGCGCTGACGTCAGCGGACGAACCCCGCCTGCACGCGGCCGCCCGCTCGCCTCAGTTCGTCTTCGACACGATCGGCGAAGGCAGTGAGATCACCGGCGAGCAGCGGAGCGCTCAACCTCTCGGCGCGACTGTCGCTCAGATCACGCAGCCGTCGGGGCAGCCATTTGCCGGTGGCAGTCCACCGACCGGCATCCAGGAGCATCAGCTCTGCGATCCGCTCGAAGAGCAGACCCGCCACGATCTGTCGCTCGAGTGCGTCTGTCGCGTCGCGCAGGTCGTCAAGCAGGTCGGTGATCATGTAACGACGAAAGCGAGACTCCGCGGCCTCGTCGCCGGGGTGCTCAGAGAGCGAACTCGACCTCTCCCGTGCCGATATCGGCACTGATGATGCGAAGCCGGACGACGTCGCCCGGTCGTGCCTCTGAGGGAATCGGCGCGGTCGCCGTGACCACCGGCTCGGTGAGTTGGACGGCAGCGCGCTCTCCGCGCAGCTCGATCACGGTGGCATCGACCGTCGAGCCGATCAGAGGCGTGAGGAGCGCGGCTTCCACGCTGTTGACGGTGGCCGCGTTCAGCCGCGACGCCCGTTGTCCCGACTCCTGCATCAGTGCGGGAAGCTGTGCGAGCGAGGAACGGACCCACCCGGGTATCGGCTCGCCGTTCGACACCGCGAGGCAGATCGCGAGGACCCAGCGATCGACCAGGCGGCGCAGGGGAGCGGTCGCGTGCGCGTAAGGGGCGCCGATCGCCGCCTGCACGGCATCGTCCGGCGCCTGGCCGTCGAACACCAGATACCCGGCGCCACGGAAGAGCGACGACGCGGCTTCCAGCACCGGGAGGGTCAACGGGTCGGTGCGGTCCAGGGCCCGGAGATAGTCCCCGTATGCGCCGGAGGTCCACGGGCGGCCGAGAGCTTCGGTCTGGTGTCGGAACGTGTCGAAGGCCGCTCCATCCGGTTCCGGCATCGTCCGCAGGATGCCCACTCCGGCGTCGAGCATCAGCGTGGCAGCGGCCATCCCCGTCATGAGCGAGAGCTGCGCGTTCCATTCCTCGACGGGAAGCGGGCTTCGACGTTCGATCGCGTACGTGCCGTCGTCTCCGCGCACCACCTCCTCGTCCGGCAGGTTCAGGCTCGCCCCGCCGCGCAGTCGCTCCTGCTCGAGCCGCAGAGCACCGATCTCGGGCAGCAGCGCGGCGGGCCCGTCCTCTCCGCGGTCGAGCGCATCCTGGGTGGTCCCGTAGTCGAGCTGCGCGCGCGAGCGGATCAGGGCGCGTTGCAGACGGAAGTCCGAGACGATGCCCGCGGAGTCGAGCTCGAAGGTCCAGACGAGCGCCGGACGGTCGACGTCGGGGAGCAGCGAGGCGCGATCCTCGCTCAACACGCGCGGGTGGAGCGGGATCGTGCCGTCGGCGGCGTACATGGTCTGTCCTCGCCGGCGCGCCTCGACGTCCACGGCTCCACCGGGGACGACGAACCCCGGGACGTCGGCGATCGCATACCGGACGGTGTACCCCGTTCCGGCGCGCTCGAGGTGGAAGGCCTGGTCGAGGTCTCGGGAGCCCTCCGGATCGAGCGTGGCGAAGGGGATCTCGCGAAGATCGAGCTCCGGGACCACGGCGGTCGCGGCCTCCGCCTCGGCGATGACGTCGTCGGGGAAGTCGAGGGGCGCATCCATCGACTCGCGCAGAGCAGCGAGCGCCGATGCCAATTCGGTCTGCGCGGCGGACGGGGCGACGTGCGATCGGCGCTGAGGCATGGTTCCAGCCTAGGCGCGGGTGCGGGTGAACCGGCCCTGCCGAAGCCATCCCGCGTTAGCGTGGAGTCATGATCACTGCAGCCAAAGCCCAGACCCTCGTCGGACTCTACGACGCACCGGAGATCCTCCGTGTCGTCAACGTGTGGGACGTCGTCTCCGCACGAGCGGTCGCCGCTCTTCCCGAGACGAAGGCGATCGCGACGGCCGGACACGGGATCGCCGCATCGTTCGGCTACGAGGACGGCTCGACGCCTCGCGACATCATGATCGACATGGTGGGTCGCATCGCGGCCGCCGTCCAGGTGCCCGTCACGGCAGACCTCGACGACGGGTACGGGGATGCGGGAGAGACCACCCGCCTCGCGATCGGAGTCGGCGTCGTCGGTGCGAACGTCGAGGATCGCCTCAAGCCGCTCGACGAGTCCGTCGCAGCGGTGGAGGCGATCGTGAAGGCCGCACAGTCGGAGGGCGTCTCCTTCGCTCTCAACGCCCGCACCGATGCGTTCGTCCGCGCCGGTGGTCGCCCCGTGCAGGAGAGCATCGCCGATGCGATCCAGCGTGGTCGCGCCTACCTCGATGCCGGCGCGACGGCGGTCTTCGTCCCCGGCATCCTCGACATGAACGTGACCCGCCAGCTCGTCGAGGGCATCGGCGAGCGCAAGGTGAGCGTCATCGGGATCCCCGGCGCCCTCGCCGCGTCCGAGTACGAGAAGCTCGGCGTCGCACGCATCTCGTACGGCCCGCTTCCGCAGCGGGTGGCTCTGACGGCCCTGCAGGAGCTGGCGGCCGACCTCTACGCGGGTGGCGTCGTCCCGGCGAACCTTCCCGCTCTCAACTGACGCGGTCGAAGACGGGTGACCACGGCTCACTAGACTTGCTCCGTGGTCACTCGTCTTTCGAACTTCTTCCTCCGCACGCTCCGTGAAGACCCTGCAGGCGCAGAGGTCGCCAGCCATCGGCTGCTGATCCGGGCGGGATACATCCGCCCGCAGGCCGCCGGCATCTTCGCGTGGCTGCCACTGGGGCTGCGCGTCAAGTCGAAGATCGAGACCGTCGTCCGGGAGGAGATGGCAGCCGCCGGCGCGCAGGAGGTGCATTTCCCCGCTCTCATGCCGCGTGAGGCCTACGAGGCCACCGGGCGCTGGGACGAGTACGGCGACCTGCTCTTCCGCCTGCAGGACCGCAAGGGCGGCGACTACCTGCTCGCGCCCACGCACGAGGAGGCGTTCACGCTGCTCGTGAAGGACCTCTACTCCTCGTACAAGGACCTGCCCCTCACGATCTTCCAGATCCAGGACAAGTACCGCGATGAGGCACGCCCGCGGGCGGGTCTGCTCCGCGGACGCGAGTTCACGATGAAGGACGCGTACTCGTTCGACTCGTCAGACGAGGGCCTGGACGTCAGCTACCAGGCGCAGCGCGACGCGTACGAGCGCATCTTCCAGCGCCTCGGACTCGAGTACGTCATCGTCCAGGCCGACGCCGGCGCGATGGGCGGCTCCCGGAGCGAGGAGTTCCTGCACCCCACGCCTGTCGGGGAGGACACGTTCGTGCGGAGCGCGGGCGGGTACGCGGCGAACGTCGAGGCCTTCACCACGGCGGTGCCAGAGGCCATCGCTTACGACGCCGAGGCGTCCCCGGTCATCTTCGACTCCCCGGACACGCCGACCATCGACACGCTGGTGGCTCACGCCAACCGCGAACTCGACGGCGAGTACACCGCTGCGGACACGCTCAAGAACGTCGTCCTCGCCCTCACGCACCTCGATGGCACCCGCGAACTGGTCATCGTCGGCATCCCCGGTGACCGCGAGGTCGATGAGAAGCGCGCCGAGGTGGCCTTCGCGCCCGCCGAGGTCGAGACGGCCACCGCGGACGACTTCGAGAACAACCCGCTGCTCGTGAAGGGCTACATCGGTCCGTGGTCGCCGACGGGAGCAGTGCTCGGCGAGGAGTCGGCCACCGGCATCCGTTACCTCGTCGATCCGCGCGTGAGCGAGGGCACGAGCTGGATCACCGGCGCGAACATCGACGAGAAGCACGCGCACTCCGTGGTGGCCGGCCGCGACTTCGCCGCCGACGGCATCGTGGAGATCGCGAACGTGCGTGCAGGCGATCCCGCCCCCGACGGCTCCGGTCCGGTCGAGCTCGCTCGCGGCATGGAGATCGGGCACGTCTTCCAGCTCGGACGCAAGTACGCCGAGGCATTGGGCCTCAAGGTGCTGAACGAGAACGGCAAGCTCGTCACCGTCACGATGGGCTCGTACGGCATCGGCGTGACCCGTATCCTTGCGATCATCGCCGAGCTCAACAACGACGACAAGGGCCTCATCTGGCCGGCGTCCGTCGCGCCGTTCGACGTGCAGGTAGTCGCCGCGGGCCGCGACCAGGTCGCGTTCGAGGTCGCGGAGGGGATCTCCGCTCAGCTCGAAGCCGCGGGGCTCGACGTGCTCTACGACGACCGGCCGAAGGTCTCGCCCGGAGTGAAGTTCGGAGACGCCGAGCTCGTCGGTGTGCCGAAGATCGTCATCGTCGGCCGCGGGGCCGCGGAGGGCCAGGTCGAGCTGTGGGACCGCGCCACCGGGGAGCGCGAGGCCGTCTCCGTCGACGAGGTCGTGCCGCGACTCTCCGCCGCGCTCTGACCCCACAGTGAGCCTTCACGGCCGCATCGTCAGCAGACGATGCGGCCGTGGTTCATGGTGTCGTCGTCCGGGGTGTCCCGGGTCACGAGCGACTTCAGCGCACCCGCCGCGAGCGCGAGCCTGCCTTTCGACGGCTCCCAGAACTCGGTGACCTTCGGCGTGACCTTGAGGAGGGCGATGCCCGGGGTGTCGAGGCCGTCCGCGAACCAGATCTCCAGCGACGCGGAGTAGAGCTCCTCCATCTTGGCGCGGTCGTGCACCACTTCTGCGGTGCCGGCGACCGACACGTATCGCATGCCCTTGGCATCGCAGTAGGCGAGGCCCACGTCGTGGTGCTCTCGGGCCTCGTGGACCTTCTCGGTGTCCTCAGCGGTGAAGAACCAGATGTCGCCCGCGTCGTCCATCTGCCTGGTCGACATCGGCCGACTCACGAGGTTGCCGTCGTCGTCGGTCGTGGTGAGCATCGTGATGTCGATGTCCTCCACGAGTTCGGCGATGCGGGCGAGGGCTTCGGGTCCTGTGATCTCCGTCATGACGTCAGCGTGCCGTGCGGAGCGTGCGGGCACACGGGCATTGACAGGGAGCAGCCGCCGTGCTCGACATCGCCGAAGGCAGACGAGTGGACGGCGGGGCTCAGCCGCCGAAGTCGCAGTCGAGGGCAGTGCGGGCGTAGGAGAGGATGTTCGACCGGTACGTCTGCGCTCCCAGCTCGACGCCGATCAGCGGGTAGAGGTCGTAAGCGTCCTCGAGAGCGACGATGTTCCGTGCGATCACGGTGAGGTCGGCGGTGGGGCGGAAGGTGCCGAGCGCCGTGCCGATCTCGATCGTCGATCTGTAGAGCGCGACCTGCCGTTCAACGATGGAGCGGTGCAGGGGACGATACTGAGGCTGTTCCCGCAGCAGGGGGATGCTCTCGTACGCCATGCGCAGATGGTCGCTGATCTCGTCCGGGATCCCGGCCATGACGAGAGCGACCAGACGCTTCGCCGGGTCGGGCTCGTTCTCGGCGAGTGCGCGTCGCCTCTCGTACATCTCCTCCAGGACACCCTCGACGGTCGCGTACATGAGCTCGTCGAAGGTGGAGAAGTAGTACAGCACGCTCCCTGCGCTGACCGAGGCCTCCGCGGCGACCGCGCGCACGTTCGTGCCGAGGAGACCGCTGCGCCCGGCGACGCGCCTGGTCGCGGAGATGAGCTCCGCCCGTCGGGTGGCGTGCTTGCGCTGCTCGGCCACGTATCCTCCTCGCGCCTGGCGCTACTCGTCGTCGGGAACGAGCGTGGTGAGTTCAGCATAGTGGCGGGGACGACGTCGCTTCAGGACGATCCCGACGACGATGCCGGCCACGAACAGGGCGGGGGTGGGGGCGAGGAGCGCGAGGTTGACGGGCCCCTGGAGGCCGGTGACGAGATCGAAGTTGGTCGCGATGAGGGCGAATCCGACGATCAGACCGAGCGCCCCGAGCGCCGGTGCGACCAGTACCCGCCAGATGCTGTGGCCTCGCCGCCCTCTCAGGAAGAAGCCGACCACGGCGATGGCGGCCACGGCCTGGGCGAAGACCAACCCGGCCACGCCGATCGAGTACACAGGGAGCGCGAAGCCGAGGAAGGGATCCGCTCCGCTGATGATCGTCACCGCGATGGCCACGAGCGACACGATCGAGATCACGAGGCTTGCGTGGTGAGGTGCCTGCGTCGTCGGCTGGGTCTGCGCGAGCCACGACGGCAGCAGACGCTCCCGTCCGAGCGAGAAGAGGTACCGGGAGCTGGCGTTGTGGAACGCGAGGAGGCAGGCGAAGAAGCTCGTGACGATCAGCACCCGCATCGTCACGGACGCCCAGGCGCCCAGGTACGCGTCGCCGGCGTGGAAGACCATGTCCTGGAAGTCGTCCTGCAGGGCGAGGCGCAGTACGCCCTCGATGCCGAAGGCGACCGTGAGGATCCAGAACGTGAAGGCGTAGAAGACGCCGAGGAACGCGATCGAGATGTATGTCGCGATCGGCACGGTGCGTGCCGGATCCCGCGCCTCCTCGGCGTAGATCGCCGTGCTCTCGAAGCCGAGGTAGGCGCCGAACCCGAAGACGAAGAGCGCGCCGCTCCCGGCGGCGAAGAAGACGTTCTCGGGGGCGAAGGAGGCGAACGAGATCGGCTCGGGGCCGCCCGAGGCGAGCACGGCGATCGCGAGGACGAGCAGGATGGCGACCTCGGCCGTGAGCAGGACGCCCAGAACTTTGGCACCGACATCGATCTTGCGGTAGCCGAGCACCCCGACGATGACGAGCGCCAGCAGCGCGTAGACGGTCCAGGGCAGATCGATGCCGAAGAGTGCGGAGAACGTCATCTCCCCGAAGAACCCGACGAAGCCGTAGAAGCAGATGCACAGGGCGGTGTAGGAGAAGATCGTCACGAACACGATGCCGATGCCGACGGGTTTGCCGAGTCCTCGAGCGCCGTAGACGTAGAAGGCGCCGGTGTTGCGCACATACCTCGACATGGCGGTGAAACCGAAGGCGAACAGCATCAGCACGACACCACTGGCGAGCATCGCGCCCGGGCCGCCGATGCCGGCGAGACGGAAGTCCGTGGCTGCAGCGCTGGCGACGACCGTGAGGGGAGCTGCGGCGGAGACCACGAAGAAGACGATCGCCCAGACTCCGAGGCGCCGCTGGGCGAGCGTCGTGGTCGTGGTCGTGGGGACGGAGGGATTCGGCTGAGACATCTGCGGCTCCGGAATCTGCTGTCGGGAGGGTGCGTATCGGACGGTACGAGCTCTTGAACAGTGATTCAAAAGGCAAAGCCGGGTTAAGTCAAGCAAAACATGCGTTGGATGACATACTCTCTGAACATACGTTCAGGTCAGAGTGGAGTACATGGTGGTTTCCTCATCGGCGTCGGAGTCGTCACGCAGGCGTATCAGGGCAAGGGATCTGGGGGTCCCGTTCGCGGGACGCAGCGGCACCCACGGCGCGATCACCGACGTCCCCGGTGTGGCCGTCGGATATCGCACCATGGTCGCGGGGGAGGGAGCGCACGCCGTCCGCACCGGGGTCACCGCCGTCCTGCCCCGGGGCCGCGAGGGAGTGGGCGTGCCGTGTGCTGCGGCCGTCCACGCCTTCAACGGGAACGGCGAGCTCACCGGCCGCGCATGGATCGACGAGTCCGGATCGCTGTCCATGCCGATCGGGATCACCAGCTCGCATGCGGTCGGAGCCGTGCACAGCGGTATCGACTCCTGGGTGGCGCAGATCGCCCCGCACGTCGCCGCCCAGTGGATGCTGCCCGTCGTCGGGGAGACCTGGGACGGATACCTCAACGACATCAACGGCGGTCACGTCACGCCGGCGGACGCGTGGTCGGCCCTGGAGGCGGCCAGCACCGCCGCACCGGCGGAGGGGAACGTCGGCGGAGGGACGGGGATGAACTGCTACGGCTTCAAGGGAGGCACCGGCACGGCATCCAGAACGGTGGCGTACGGCGGTGCCGAGTACACCGTCGGAGTCCTCATCCAGGCGAACTTCGGTGCGCGCGAGGAGCTTCGGCTCGGCAGCATCGACCTGGGCGCACGATCGTCGGCGCCGAACCCGATGGGCGACGACGACTGGTTCGCTCGGGAGCGGCGCCAACATGCTCCGGGAGGAGCCGGATCCGCGATCGTGGTCATCGCCACTGACGCCCCCTTCCTTCCCGGTCAGTGCGCGGCACTGGCCCGTCGGGGAGCCCTGGGTCTCGGCCGCAGCGGCACCGCGGGCAGTCACTTCTCGGGCGACATCGTCCTCGCGTTCTCCACCGCGAACGAGGGTGCGCTCACGTCGCAGTTCCCGGAGGGGAGCGACGAGGTCTACGAGGCCATGCGCCTGATCCCGTGGGGGCGGATCGATCCCTTCCTGACGGCAGCGGTGCAGGCCGTCGACGAGGCCGTGTGGAACGCACTCGTCGCAGCGCAGGACATGACAGGACGTGACGGGCACAGGAGCCTCGCGCTCCCGCACGACGAGATCCGGGCGGCCGTCGACGAGTCCCGCGGAGTCTGAGCGACGGCGTGGCAGGAGGCCACGGTTGCCCCGGAGCATGACACCCTGGAGGCATGATCGACGAACCCCTCCCTGAAGCGCTCAGCGCCGAGATCAACGCCGTCCTCGACGATGCGGGAGTGCACACCGACCGCAGGCTCGTGATGCGGATGCTGCGCACCGCGATCCTTCTGGGGGAGGACGGCGCCGACCGCCTCGATCTGAAGATCGCCTCGGCAGCGCTCGCCGAGATGCGTGATGCGTTCCGTCTCTTCGCTCCGTTCCGCGGCGTCCCCAAGGTCACGGTCTTCGGCTCGGCGCGAACCAGGCAGGACGATCCGCTGTACCTGACGGCGCGCGACGTCGCCTCGGCCCTCGCGGGGGATGGGTGGATGGTCGTCACGGGGGCGGGGCCCGGCATCATGCAGGCGGCTTCCGAGGGAGCGGGTCCTGCCCTCTCGCTGGGCGTCTCGATCAGGCTCCCGTTCGAGGAGAAGCCCAACGGCTTCGTGGCCGGCCAGGACCACGTGGTCGCGATGAAGTACTTCTTCACCCGCAAGCTCATGCTCATCAAGGAATCGCTCGGGTTCATCTGCCTGCCGGGTGGGTTCGGCACCCTCGACGAGATGTTCGAGCTGCTCACCCTGCAGCAGACCGGCAAGGCGGAACCGACGCCGATCGTTCTCCTCGACGAGCCGGGTGGCACGTTCTGGCAGGGGCTTCGCAGCTTCATCGACGACCATCTCGCCCCGACCGGGGTCATCTCGGAGGGCGACTTCGATCGCGTCGTGATCACGGATTCGGTCGATGCGGCCAGGGCGGAGATCACGGGCTTCTGGCACAACTACGACTCATTGCGCTGGGTGGGCGATGCGCTGGTGCTGCGGCTCAAGGCGGAGCCGACGGACGAGGAGATCGATCGGCTCAACGAGGAGTTCGGCTCGATGCTGTCATCGGGGAGGATCGAGCGGACGGGCCCGCGTCAGCCGGAGGTCGCCGACGCCGACAACCTCGACCTCCCGCGCCTGATCCTGCACCTGGATCAGCGGCAGGTGGGCAATCTGTTCCGACTGATCGGCGCGATCAACGCCCTACCGTCTGCTCCCGCGCGGTGATGCGGGCGGCGAAGTCGGCGAGATCGACCGGGCGATCGAGGATGCGCTCCGCAGCGCGGTGGCCGGAGTAGAACGCCGCCCCGACCGTGGCCGGCTCATCGCCCCAGGTGGCTTCGCCGGCGAAGTGCAGCACCCCGTCGACGGGGCCCGCCAGAGCATCGTGATCGTGGTGCGTCGATCCCAGGGCGAGGTGGGAGTACGAGCCGTTCGAGAACTCGTCCTCGCCCCAACGCGTGACCCAGTGCGCGAGCGGTTCACCGACGGCGTCTCCGTAGAGGACGTGGAGAGCGCTGACCGCGTCGGCGACGATCTCGGCATCCGCGAGGTCCTGCATCCGACGACCGAAAGGGCCGGCGGCGAAGGTGAGGAGCGTGGGGATCCCGCTCACTGCCGACACGTCGTACCAGGAGTGCCAGTGCTCGCCGGCGTCGCCGAGTGCGCGGATCACGTACGTCTCCTCGTCCCAGAAGCGCTCGGGGAACTGGACGAAAACCTTGTTGAACACGCCCATCCCGAGGCGGGAGATAGGGCCGGAGACCGCTTCGGGGAGCTCGGGATCGAACGACATCGTTCCCGCTTTGAGGACCCCGAGCGGCACGGTGACGATGACGCGGTCCGCGCGGTACTCGGTATCACCGGCGCGCACGACGACGCCCGCTGCGGAACGGCTCACGCGGGTCACGACCGTCTCCAGGCGCACGTCGAGGCCGTCTGCGATGCGGCGGGGGAGCTCGTCGTAACCGCGGGGGAAGATGACCTCGTCGCCCTCGATCGCATCCTCATCGAGGCCATGGGCATCGAGATCGCCGATCCAGGCGCCGCACTGCTCCTCGACGCGATGGCGGAAGAACTCGCGGATGTCGTCGATGCGATCAGGGGAGAGCCCCGACCTGTCCAGAGCGCGCTCCGTGACGTCCAGGTACGTGTCGCCGGAGGAGGATGCGGCGATCTCCTCCACGAGCAGGCGGTCGGCCAGGTCGACGTCGCTGACCCACTGCGCGGTCGCGGCTTCGTCCAGACGGCGGCCCTCGCCGTCGTAGTTCTCGATGGGGCGACCTCCCACCTGGAAGCTGCCCACCGTGTACTCGATCGCCGGGATGCGCAGCGCATGCACGAGGTCCCACAGCGGGGAGTTCTCGATGCCGTGGATCCATGAGGCGCCGAGATCGACCGGGAATCCGGCGCTGCGGTCGGTGTGCATGCGGCCTCCGATGCGGTCGCGCCCCTCGAGGACCACGACGCGCTGCCCGGCGTCGGCGAGCATCCGGGCGCTCGTGAGCCCCGACATGCCTGCGCCGATCACGACCGTGTCGAATGTGCTCACGTGCTCCTCCTCGAGCGGCTCCGGGATTCCGCCACCGCCGCCGCCGTGCGGGAGCCGGTGGGCACAGGGTATCGTGGTACGGATGTCGCGCGTGCGAACAGGCGCGACGAGAGCTGAATAGAGAGGCCGTCATGGACATCGAACTGAGTCTGCTGCGAGGGATCGAGAAGGAGAAGGCGATTCCCTTCGATGAGCTCGTCGCCATCATCGAGCAGGCTATCCTGACCGCGTACTCCAAGCACGTCGCAGCCGACGGCGTCACGCCCGAGGGTGTCCGCGTCGACCTCGACCGCAAGACCGGCCATGTCGCCGTCCTGCAGGTCGTCAAGGACGAAGAGGGCGCGATCATCGGCGAAGAGGACGCGACGCCGGATGACTTCGGCCGCATCGCCGCCTTCGCCGCCAAGCAGGTCATCAGCCAGCGTCTCCGTGACATCGCGGACGACGTCGTGCTCGGCGACTTCAAGGACAAGGAAGGCGACATCGTCGCCGGCGTGATCCAGCAGGGCCCGAATCCCCGCATGATCCACGTCGACCTCGGTTCCGTCGAGGCGATCCTTCCCCCTGAGGAGCAGGTGCCCGGCGAGGAGTACACGCACGGCTCGCGCCTGCGCGTCTACGTCACGAGTGTGGCCAAGGGGCTCAAGGGGCCGCAGATCACCGTCTCGCGTACGCACCCTGGGCTCGTCCGCAAGCTCTTCGCCCTGGAGGTGCCGGAGATCGCGGCCGGTCTGGTCGAGATCGTGGCGCTGGCCCGGGAGGCCGGACACCGCACGAAGATCGCGGTGAAGGCGAACGACCCCTCGATCAATGCCAAGGGCGCCTGCATCGGTGAGCTGGGTCGTCGTGTGCGCGCGGTGACCGAGGAGCTCGCCGGCGAGAAGATCGACATCGTCGACTACGACGCGGATCTCCCGACCTTCGTGGCGCACGCGCTTTCACCCGCCAAGGTCACGAGCTCTTTCGTGCTCGATGCCGGCACCAAGGCGGTCCGCGCGCTGGTGCCCGACTACCAGCTGTCGCTCGCGATCGGCAAGGAGGGCCAGAATGCCCGCCTGGCCGCCAAGCTCACGGGGGCGAAGATCGACATCCAGCCGGACAGCGTCCTCGACTGACCGGCTTCGGCCTTCCGCCGCGCCCGGGAACGGGCGAGGCGGGGTGAAACGCAGGTGTAAGATGGAACCCGTACGAACGTGCGTCGGTTGTCGCACGCGTGCTCCCCGCTCCGCCCTTCTCCGGGTGGTTGCCCAGAACGACACCCTCATCCCTGATGAGCGTGCTGTCCTGCCGGGGCGCGGCGCGTGGGTGCATCCGACACCCGAATGCATGGAGGCCGCTCTGCGGCGACGAGCCTTCGGACGAGCACTGCGTGTGAACACTCAGCTGGACACACGGACCTTCGAACAGCACCCACCAAGAAACAAAGGCTGAACAGCTATGGAAACAAAGTGAACGGCTCGAAATGAGACCCGTCCGCGACTAGTGGTCTGCCCTGTCTGGGTGGACCGACTCAGACAGGAGAATTGTGGCTGGTAAACCACGCGTACATGAGATCGCCGCCGAACTCGGCGTCGACAGCAAGATCGCACTTGCAAAGCTCAAGGAACTCGGCGAGTTCGTGAAGAGCCCCTCTTCGACCATCGAACCGCCGGTGGCGCGCAAGCTGCGCGCGGCGATCGAGGCCGACAGCTCGCTCAAGAGCGCAGCCCCTGCTGCTCCGGCCGCGAAGCCGGCAGCGTCTGCGGCGAAGCCCGGTGCGGGTTCCGGCGCCAAGCCGGGCCCGAAGCCCGGCCCCAAGCCCGGTCCCAAGCCCGCCCCGGAGGCTCCGGCCCCCGCTGCTCCGGCACCCGCGGACCCGACTCCTGCACCTGCAGCAGCGGCCCCCGCGCCTGCAGCTCCGGAGGCGGCCGCACCCGCCGAGAGCAGTGCACCGACTCCGGGCGCTCCGCGTCCGGGTAACAACCCCTTCTCGTCCGCGCAGGGCATGGGCCAGCGTCCCGCCGGTCCCCGTCCCGGCAACAACCCCTTCGCCTCGGCGCAGGGCATGGGCCAGCGTCCGACTCCGGGCAACATCCCGCGTCCTCAGGCGCCTCGTCCCGGTGCACCCCGTCCGGGTGCGCCCCGGCCCGGCTCGCCTCGTCCTGGTGCACCCCGCGGTGGCCAGGGTGGTCGTCCCGGTGCTCCGTTCCAGCAGCGTCCCGGAGGCCCCGGTCGTCCCGGCGGCGCCGGTGGACCCGGTGGAGCAGGCGGCCCCGGTGCACGTCCCGGCGGCGGTTTCGCCGGTCGTCCCGGTGGTGGCGGCGGTCGCGGCCGTGGACCCGGCGGTGGCACGGCAGGTGCCTTCGGTAAGGGCGGCGGCAAGAGCAAGCAGCGCAAGTCGCGGCGGGCGAAGCGGCAAGAGTTCGAGATGCGGAGTGCTCCGGTCGTCGGTGGCGTCAACGTCACCCGCGGCAACGGAGAGATCATCCGCATGCGTCGCGGCGCATCGATCGCGGACTTCGCCGACAAGATCGAGACGCTGACCGGCTACACGGTGCAGCCCGGAACCCTCGTGACGATCCTCTTCAACCTCGGCGAGATGGCCACGGCCACCGAGTCGCTGGACGAGGCGACGTTCGAGGTGCTGGGCGAGGAGCTCGGTTACAAGATCCAGATGGTCTCGCCCGAGGACGAGGACAAGGAGCTCCTCGAGGGCTTCGGTCTCGACCTCGAGGCCGAGCTGGAGGCGGAGAGCGAGGAAGACCTCGAGATCCGTCCTCCCGTCGTCACCGTCATGGGTCACGTCGACCACGGTAAGACGCGACTGCTCGACGCGATCCGTCAGACCAACGTCATCGAGGGAGAAGCCGGCGGCATCACCCAGCACATCGGTGCCTACCAGGTCTGGACCGAGCACGAGGGCATCGAGCGAGCCATCACGTTCATCGACACCCCGGGTCACGAGGCGTTCACCGCCATGCGTGCCCGTGGTGCGCAGGTCACCGACCTCGCGATCCTCGTGGTCGCAGCCGACGACGGCATCATGCCGCAGACGGTCGAGGCGCTGAACCACGCACAGGCGGCGAACGTGCCGATCGTGGTCGCGGTGAACAAGGTCGACAAGCCCGACGCCAACCCCTCGAAGGTGCGTCAGCAGCTGACCGAGTATGGTCTCGTCGCCGAGGAGTTCGGTGGCGACGTCATGTTCGTCGACGTCTCCGCTCGGGCGAACACGGGTATCCAGGATCTCCTGGATGCCGTGCTGCTCACGGCGGATGCCGGCCTCGACCTGACCGCGAACCCGAACAAGGCCGCTCGCGGTGTCGCCATCGAGGCGAAGCTCGACAAGGGTCGCGGTTCGGTCGCCACGGTGCTCATCCAGTCCGGAACGCTCCGGGTCGGCGACGCGATCGTCGCGGGTACGGCCTACGGCCGTGTGCGTGCGATGGCCGACGAGAACGGCGAGCAGGTCCTCGAGGCCTACCCGTCGCGTCCGGTCCAGGTGCAGGGTCTGAACTCCGTACCGCGCGCCGGCGACGTCTTCATCGTCACCGAGGAAGACCGCATGGCCCGTCAGATCGCTGAGAAGCGTGAAGCGGTCGAGCGCAACGCCCAGCTGGCCAAGGCCCGCAAGCGCATCTCGCTCGAGGACTTCACCCGTGCTCTCGAAGAGGGCAAGGTCGAATCTCTCAACCTCATCATCAAGGGTGACGTCTCCGGTGCCGTCGAGGCACTCGAGGAGTCGCTGCTCAAGATCGAGGTCGACGACTCGGTGCAGCTGCGCATCATCCACCGCGGTGTCGGCGCGATCACCGAGTCCGACGTGAACCTGGCGACGATCGACAACGCGATCATCGTGGGCTTCAACGTCCGCCCGGACACGAAGGCGCGCGAGCGCGCCGCTCGTGAAGGCGTGGACATCCGCTTCTACTCCGTCATCTACAACGCGATCGACGAGATCGAGAGCTCGCTCAAGGGCATGCTCAAGCCGGAGTACGAAGAGGTCCAGTCGGGTGTCGCCGAGATCCGCGAGGTGTTCCGCTCCTCGAAGTTCGGCAACATCGCCGGTGTCATCGTGCGATCGGGAACGATCACCCGCAACGCCAAGGCTCGCGTCATCCGCGACGGCGTCGTCATCGCCGATGGTCTCGCCATCGAGTCGCTGCGTCGCTTCAAGGACGATGTCACCGAGGTCCGTACGGACTACGAGGCCGGTATCGGACTCGGGAAGTACAACGACATCCAGATCGGTGACGAGATCGAGACGACCGAGCTCATCGAGAAGCCTCGCGGCTGATCTATTCGAAACACTCTCGGGCGTTCCCCGTCTCCCCGTTCCTTCCGGATCGTGGGAGACGGGGGACGCCCTGAGGGTTCCTGGACAGGGAGAGAACAATGGCAGGCGAACGACAGGCCCGACTTGCGGATCGAATCCGCGTGATCCTCGCAGAGAGGCTGGAGAAGGGGCTGCGCGATCCACGCCTCGGCTTCGTCACCATCACCGACGTCCGTGTGAGCGGAGACCTCCAGCACGCGTCCGTGTTCTACACGGTTCTCGGCACGGAGGAGGAGCGCATCTCCAGCGGAGCCGCGTTGACCTCCGCGACCGGCATGCTGCGCAGCGAGGTCGGACGACAGCTGAGCACACGACTCGTGCCGACGCTCGAGTTCATCCCGGACGCGCTGCCGGAGAACGCCGACCACATCGGTGCGTTGCTCCGCGAGGCGCAGCAGCGAGATGCGGATGTCGCGAAGCTGGCTTCTTCGGCTTCGCACGCCGGCGACGCCGACCCCTACCGCACGGAAGACGACTCGGAGTGAGGGCCGTTTGATACGCTCGGCTCCGCGGGACCCGATCCCGCGAAGCTGAGGGGGATCGGCGCATCGAGGGTACGGACACGACTGGGGGGCCGTTCGTCGCGCCCGCCGCGGCCGGACTTCTCCTCACGGATCTCCTCGAGCAGGATCTCGGATGCGCTCCGCACGTTCTCGCGCGTCTGTCCGACGCCGTCGATGGCGACGTGCCGACGATTCGCGAGCTGGTCCAGCGTCTGACACCGGCTCAACGTCACGGGCTGCACTCGTTGCCGACGCCGCTCCCACTGGTGCCGGCCATCGCGCTCCGGTTCGCCGACCTGGAACTCGACGAACGTGATCGTGAGCTGCTGCTCGCGCTCGCGGTGCGCCTGGACGACGCTCTCGGTCCCCTCCTCGCCTTCGACGGACGAACGGCGACCGAACTGGCCGATGCATCTGTCGCAGATCACGTGCTCGTGCACGCCGGTCGCGCACGGCTCGTCGATGCGAGACTGTCCGTCTGGGTGCAGGCGACGACCTGCGCGGCCAGGACTGCGGCGGTTCACCAGCGGTTGAGCGCGCTCTTCCGTGCTCGGGGCGAACGCGCGAGTGCGGACTGGCACCAGGCGCGGGCTTCACTCGAGGGAGCCCCGTCCACCGCACCTGGACTCACGCGGCTCGCCCGGCGGCTCTCCGAGGCCGGACAACCCGACCGTGCGCTGCTGCTCGCGACCGAGGCGCATAGACACGCCGTGGGCGATGCCAAGGACGAGGCATGTCTCGTCGCCGGCGCCTCGGCCCTGAGCGCCGGACTCGCTGCGGAGGCCGCAGCATGGCTGGGAGGTCTCTATCCGCGCGGAAGCACGCATCATCGGATCGCCGGCCTCGGCGCGCTCATCGTCGCTCGGACGTTCGTGCAGGGCGCAGTACCCGCCGTCGATCCGACCACGCTGCGGTCGAGAACGCTCGATCAGGAGGACTGGCGCCACTGGACCAGGGCTGCTGCTCTCGCGGCCGTCCTGTGCGCCGAGCGCGGCGACCGGATCGGGATGCGCACCTGGCTCGATGTCCTGCGAGACGGGGCCGCCCGCGCGGATGCAGGCGATGAGCTCCGCGATCCCGCCGTCGCGTTGTGCTGGCTCATCGTGGGCGATCGCGGCGGCGACGCCGTGAGTGGAGCCGGTCCGGCGAGCGGGGGCATGCTCCGCGCACTGCGCGCCGCGACGGACGGAGACATCGATCGTGCGCTCCGCCTGCTGTCGACCGATGGATCGGTCCTGTCCGTCGGCCCCGATCCTCTCGTCCCTGGGTACGAGAACAGCCCGGTCATCCAGGCCTATCGCGCGGTCATCGAGGTGCTGCTGCTGGTCTGGCGGGGCGACATCGGGCTTGCGCGCGACCGACTGATGCAATCGGCTCTCCGGCTTCCGATCGCGATGCCGTTCGCCGGCCTCGGCGTGGTCCTCGCCCGGCGCCTCGACGTGGCCGTGCTCGGTGAGCTCGGGCCTTTCGCCCGTTCGCTCACGGCGGCCCTCCCCGTGGGAGTGAAGGTCGATCTGCTCGTGGACCGCGGCATCCGCTCGTTCCTCGCCGGTTCGTTCGACGAGGCTGCCGCGACGTTCCGGCTCTGGTCCGATCGCGGCGCACCGCAGCCGACGTTGGTGGTGCCGGGGCTGGAGGAGATGGCGTTCGTGGGTCAGGAGAGCGTCAGGACCGCGGCGGTCGAGCCTCCCGAGATCGCCCTCGCGCAGGAGCTGCGGATACGTATCGCGACAGCGGGGGACGGACGGTGGCCCTCCGAGAGCGAAGAGGTGAGCGAGATCGCGCGTACTCTCACTTCGCCGTTCGCGAGGGCGCGGGTGGAGATGATGCTCGGGACGCAGCAGGCGATCCGTGACGATCACGCGTCAGCGAGGATCCACCTCCAGTACGCGGAGCGGCTGTTCGAGATCTCCGGCGCAACCGCCTGGGCCAGAGCCATCCGGAACAGGCTGGATCGCCTCGATGCCAGGGAAGGAAGCATCCTCCCCGTGGCGGAGGCTCTCTCCGCGTGCCGTTCGGCCTGGGCGCTCCGGCCCACGGCGCGCGAACTGGAGGTCGCGATGCGCGCCGTCCGAGGAGCCGCGAACCGCGAGATCGCGGAGGCGCTGCGTGTCTCGGTACGCACCGTGGAGGTGCACCTCGGTCGGGTCTTCGTCAAGCTGGACGTGCGGAGCAGGGTCGAGCTGACGGTGCTCGCGCATCGCACGGATCACCACGTCTGAGCGTGCGGACCCGTCGAGGCGTCGGCTGCCGTGATCGCCTGCGGAAGACGTTCAGCGCGGCAGGAACAGCGCTGACCCGTCGGCTTCCGCGAGGCCGTCCGCGATGAGGGAGTCGATGGCGCGATCCCGCTGACCCGCGTCAGGCCAGTCCGGCAGCACGGCCGCCAGCGGAACAGGCTCCGGATCCAGGGTCCGCAGCAGCCGCAGCACCGCGCCGCGGGCCTGTCTGTCCGACCCCTCGTAAGCCGCCTGGCGTCGCCGCTCATCCCCGGTGTCGGGTCTGCCGGCCGCCAGCCAGGCGCAGCTGCCTGCCAACGGGCACAGCTCGCATCGTGGTGATCGTGACGTGCACACGGTGGCGCCGAGTTCCATCGCCGCGGCGTTGAACATCGCAGCGGCATCGATTTCATCGGGCAGCAGCGAGGCCATCAGATCGAGATCTCGGCGTGACGGCGCGCCCGGCTGTGCGCGGCCCTCGACGGCACGAGCGAGCACCCTTCGGGTGTTCGTGTCGACGACCGGGTGGCGGTCGCCGTAGGCGAACACGGCCACAGCACGGGCGGTGTAGTCGCCGATACCCGACAGCGCCAGCAGGTCGTCCACCCCGCGCGGTACGACCCCGCCATGCCGGTCGGTGATCTCGACGGCCGCGCGATGCAGCCAGAGCGCACGCCGGGGATAGCCCAGGTTCGCCCAGGTTCGCCCACTGCTGCACGACGTCCGCCGTCGATGCGCTGGCCATCCTCGCGGGCGTCGGCCATCTCTTCAACCAGGCATCGAGGTGCGGGATGACCCTCACGACCGGCGTCTGCTGCAGCATGAACTCGCTCACGAGCACACCCCAGGCCCCGAACTCGTCGTGAAACTCGGGGCGTCGCCACGGCAGGTCTCTGGCGGTGGAGCGGTACCATTCGGGCAGGGCCGACACCACGTCGGAAGGGACCTGCGCGTCGGGCATCCCTCCAGCCTACGTGAGCGGGCCGAGGGGCCCGAGACCAGAGTCAGGGGCTTCATGATCTGTGCACGCGCCGCCGCGCTCATCCTCCTCACCGCTCTCGCTACGAGCGGTCTCACCGGTTGCACCGGGGGTGCGGCGCACGCGCCATCCGACAGCCGGGAAGTCAGTCCCAGCCAGACACCGTCCGATTCTCCGAGCCCGACGACGGAAGCCAGAGTCGAGGTTGCGACAGACCCGAGCACCTGGGTCATCGACGACGCCGGTGTCGGGCCGATCGAGATCGGTGGCGACTTCGCCTCGACGCTCGACGGT
This sequence comes from Microbacterium sp. WHRI 7836, assembly GCF_040223885.2. NCBI lineage: Bacteria > Bacillati > Actinomycetota > Actinomycetes > Micrococcales > Microbacteriaceae > Microbacterium > Microbacterium sp. WHRI 7836. The sequence continues at coordinate 2,133,072 of NZ_CP168171.1, read as the reverse complement.
CTCGCACCGGGATGGACCAACGACGCGGTCGACTGCTCATGGTCGGCGTGGTGGACGGCGTCGGATTCCGCCTACGGCATGTCCTTCGTGCGGGGCACCGAGAGCCCGAACGCTCCCATCCGCGAGATCTCCGTCTCCTCTACGAGCGAGTCGCTCGAGGGGGTTCCAGGGCCCCAGACGATGACCGGGTTGGGCGTCGGCGCCACCAGGGACGATCTGCTCGCGGCATACCCCGCCGCGCAGCAGGGGACGTCGACGATCGGGAGCGACAGCTGGATCATGCTCCCGAGTGAGACCGACGCCCACGTGTTCTTCGCGTTCCGGGAGGGTGCGGATACCGTCTGGGACGTCACGGTGACGACCGGTGCGGAGCCCTCGTACGAGGTCTGCGGCTGATCGCCGTGACCGCTCCGCCCCGTCACCGTCGGTAGGCTGGGAGGATGGTCTCGCCCGGCATCCTCCTCGTCGACAAACCCGCTGGGCTGACCAGTCACGACGTGGTCGCCCGCACGCGGCGGGCGTTCGGCACCCGCAGGGTGGGGCATGCCGGAACCCTCGACCCGATGGCGACGGGTCTGCTGGTGATCGGCATCGAGGGGGCGACCAGGCTCCTGACGTACATCGTGGGTGCCGACAAGACCTACACGGCGACGATCCGTCTCGGCCAGACCACCGGCACCGACGATGCGGAGGGGGAGATCCTCACGACGGCCTCCGCCGATGCCTGGGCCTCGGTCACCGACGACGCAGTGTCGGCCGGCATCGCCGACCTCACGGGGGAGATCTCCCAGGTCCCCAGTGCCGTCTCGGCGATCAAGGTGGACGGTCGCCGTGCCTACGATCGGGTGCGCGCGGGAGAAGAGGTCGTACTCGCGGCACGGGACGTCGTGATCTCGCGGTTCGACCTGCTGGCCACTCGCCGCGGAGAGGGGCACGTCGATCTCGATGTCATCGTCGAGTGCTCGTCCGGGACCTACATCCGCTCCCTCGCCCGAGACCTCGGGGCGGGCCTCGGCGTCGGCGGTCATCTGACGGCACTGCGGCGCACGAGGGTCGGGCCGTTCGATGTGACCGAGGCCGTCGGGCTCGATGCACTCGAGGGCGCGCCGACCTTGACTCCGGGCGGAGCGGCGGCGCGGATCCTGCCCGTGCTCGAGATGTCCTCCGACGACGCGCGCGACCTCCGCCACGGCAAGCGATTGAGCGGACAGGCTGCACGTCTGCATGAGGCGATAGGCGCGGCGATCGACCAGGACGGTGCCCTGATCGGCATCGTCGAGAAGCGCGGCGCGGATCTCAAGAGCGCCATGAACATGCCGGAGGTCGCACCATGATCCTGTGGTTCACGATCGCGCAGATCGTCATCGCGGTCGCCGCCGGTGTGTTCTGCGTCGCCGCGGGGCTGGTCGGCAGAAGGCCGAGCGACTTCAGCGTCGGTGCCCTCGCCCTCGTCGAGGCGCTCCTCGTCGTCCAGGTGATCGTCGCGATCATCGCACCGCTGGCGGGCAACCCGCCGACCGGAGACCTCCTGGAGTACTGGGTGTACCTGGTCTCGGCTGCCCTGCTCCCGGTCGGAGCCGTGCTGTGGGCGCTCATGGAACGCAGCCGCTGGAGCACGGTGATCCTCGGGGTCGCGGCACTCGCGATCGCCATCATGCTGTGGCGCATGCAGGTCATCTGGGCGGTCCAGATCGCGTGACGCGAGTGGTCGCCGCGGGAGCCCGGCGGCCTCCCGCGGCTCTAGGATGGAATGCGCTATGAGCTCCACCGCCCCCTCCTCTCGGATGACCGGAATCGGTCGCGTCCTCGTCATCGTCTACGCCGTCATGGCGCTGGCGGCTACAGGTCGCAGCTTCGTGCAGATCGTTCGCCGGTTCGACGAGGCGCCGCTGGCGTACTCGCTCTCCGCACTCGCCGCCGTCGTCTACATCCTCGCCACGCTCGCCCTCGTCCTGGCCCGTCGCCGTGGCTGGTACACGGTCGCCTGGGTCGCGATCGTCTTCGAGCTGACCGGCGTGCTCGTCGTCGGGCTGTTGAGCATCCTTCTCCCCGATCTCTTCCAGCACGAGACCGTGTGGTCGCTCTTCGGACGGGGCTACCTGTTCATCCCGCTGATCCTTCCCGTCTTCGGCATCTGGTGGCTGCGCACGCATCGGCCCGCCGATGTCGTGCGTCCGGTCGAGGTGGGCGCGTGATCGTCTTCCGCAGCCCGGAGGACGTGCCGAGCGACTTCGGTCCGAGCGCGGTCGCGATCGGCAAGTTCGACGGTGTGCACGCCGGCCACCGTGTGGTTATCGAACGCCTCGAGAAAGCCGCGGCCGCCACGGGAAGTCGGGCGGTCGCGGTCACCTTCGACCGCAACCCTCTCGCCGTCATCAGGCCCGACCGGTGCCCGGAGAACGTGGTCACGGTGGAGCGCAAGCTCGAGCTCCTGGGGGAGCTCGGACTCGACGCCACCCTGGTCCTCACGTTCGACGAGCAGCTCGCTGCCCGCAGTGCCGAGGACTTCGTCGTCGACATCCTCGTCGGAGCCCTTCAGGTCTCGACGGTTCTGGTCGGGCAGGACTTCCGCTTCGGCAACCGGGGAGCGGGCACTCCGGAGCTTCTACGGGAGATGGGCCCGCTGTACGGTTTCTCCGTCGAGGTCGTCGACGATGTGTACCTCCCCGGCTCCGAGCGACGCGTCTCGTCGAGCTGGATCCGCGAACTGCTGATGGAGGGCGATGTCGCCTCGGCGGCAACGGTGCTCGGTCGGTACCCCGACGTGCGCGGAGAGGTTGTGCACGGGCTCAAGCGCGGACGCGAGCTGGGTTTCCCGACCGCGAACCTGTCGACCATCGTCGACGCGTTCGTGCCGGCAGACGGGGTGTACGCGGGGTGGCTCGTCGACCACGACACCGGTATCCGGCACCCCTCCGCCATCTCCGTCGGCACGAACCCCACATTCGACGACGTGCTCGTCCGGCAGGTGGAGGCTCACGTGCTGGGCGAGACGGGCCTCGACCTGTACGGGCACGACGTCACGGTCGAGTTCGTCGACAGGCTGCGGGGGATGGTGGCCTTCGAAGGTATCGACAAGCTCATGGCGCAGATGGGTGCCGACGTGACGGATGCCGCGCGTGCCCTGGGGCTCCCGGGCTAGCGGGCCCGCTGTCCGAGTTCCGGCGCGGCGCGGCGCGGGCAATCGCGTTCGGGCGAGCGTCATGACATAGAATGGATATCGGCTCCCGCCGGACTTCGCGAATCTCGCGTACCACGACGGGAAGAAGACCCACTGTTCGTACGGTCCTGGCTCGTGCCACACGCGGACAACGAGAACGGCCCATGGCTTCCTGGGGGAAGCCGGAGCTTTCACGCTCAGGAGGAGCATGCCGACCACGGCAACCGCCGCCACGCGGCGCAAGAAGACGTCCCGTCGCGACGACGAGGCACCCCTCATCCCGATCCTCGCGCGCAAGGTGCGCGAGATCGAGGCGAAGTCGCAGCGCGGCAAGCTCGGACCCACGAACCGGGTGAAGTTCCAGGTGATCGCCTTCCTGGTGCGCGAGGAGCGCGCGAGAGTGAAGGCCGACAGCGAGATCACCGATCCCGCACGCGTCGAGCTGCTCAAGCGGCTCGACGGAGTCGCGACGATCCTCGCCAAGACGGCAGCCCGCGACACGTCGCTCATCCAGCTGCTCGAGGCCGACCAGGCGACGTCGCCGGTGGCGAAGCGCATGCGTCGGGACTGGCTGCTCGAATCCGGAGCTGAACTGGCGCCGGAAGAGCTCATCATCGCCGACGCTGCCCCGGTGCAGATCTCGATGGTTCCCGCCGCGATCGCCGAGCGACAGGTGACCCCGCCCTCGGTCGAGGCGCGGCAACTGGCCAACCCGTTCCTGGCTCCCGACCTCACGCCGCGTCCGGCCGCCACCCCGCGCCGTCGTCTGGACGGCTGGGAGCTCATGGGTCCGCTCTACAAGGCGTTCGAGACAGGGGCCGGCGGCGCTGCGGCGTCGATGGAGCTGCCGCCTGCACCCGAGTTCGACCACATCTCGCCCAAGGGCCTCGAGGTCATGGTGCACCAGTCGCGGTTCCTCGAAGCCGTGAAGGCCGGGCACCGCAGCTTCCTGCTGGCGGACGAGCCGGGTCTCGGCAAGACCGCGCAGTCCGTGCTCGCAGCCTCCGTCGCCGGTGCATACCCGCTCCTGGTCGTGGTGCCCAACGTCGTGAAGATGAACTGGGCACGCGAGGTCGAGCGGTGGACGCCGCAGCGTCGTGCGACGGTCATCCAGGGAGACGGCGACGACATCGACGCCTTCGCCGACGTCTTCATCGTCAACTACGAGATCCTGGACCGGCACATGTCGTGGCTCGCGTCGATCGGCCTGCGAGGCATGGTCGTCGACGAGGCCCACTTCATCAAGAACCTCTCGTCGCAGCGGTCGCAGAACGTGCTGTCGCTGGCCGCTCAGGTGCGCGAGCGCACTCCGGGTCACAACCCTCTGATGCTCGCCCTCACCGGCACGCCGTTGATCAACGATGTCGAGGACTTCGATGCGATCTGGCGTTTCCTTGGGTGGACGACCGGTGAGAAGCCGGGCCCTGAGCTCATGGAGAAGCTCGACGCGACGGGCTTCACGCCGGCAGACAAGGCCTTCTACCCGGAAGCGCGCGACGCCGTCATCTCGATGGGCATCGTCCGTCGCAAGAAGAAGGACGTGGCGGCGGACCTTCCGGACAAGCTCATCGCCGATCTGCCGGTCCAGCTCGACGACGAGTTCGGACGCAGCATCCGCCAGGCCGAACGCGAGCTAGGGGAGCGGCTCGCCGCTCGCTACCGTCGCATCATCGAGGCGCGAGGAGATCGCGGCCTCGCCCCCGGCGAGATCGACGACGACATCGTGCGGCTGGTCGCTCAGAACGAGCTCGAGGAGTCGAAGGCCACTGGCACAGGCGGAGACAACGTCTTCACCATGGTGCGCCGTATCGGTCAGGCGAAGGCTCCGCTCGCAGCGGACTACGCCGCACAGCTCCAGCGCTCGGTGGGCAAGGTCGTCTTCTTCGCGAAGCACATCGACGTCATGGACCAGGCGGAGGCGCACTTCGCCGCCGCGGGCATCCGCTCGGTGTCGATCCGTGGAGACCAGACCACCACGGTCCGGCAGCAGGCGATCGACGACTTCAACGGCGACCCCGAGGTCGGCATCGCCGTCTGCTCGCTCACCGCGGCGGGCGTCGGTCTCAACCTGCAGGCCGCGTCGAACGTGGTCCTCGCCGAGCTGTCCTGGACGGCTGCCGAGCAGACGCAGGCGATCGACCGCGTGCATCGGATCGGCCAAGATGAGCCGGTCACTGCATGGCGGATCATCGCCGCGCACACGATCGACACCAAGATCGCGGAGTTGATCGACCAGAAGCAGGGGCTCGCGGCTCGCGCGCTCGACGGGGAAGCGGTCGACGAGTCGGCGGCTGAACCGGTGCAGCTGGCGGCACTCATGCATCTGCTGCGTCAGGCGCTCGGCGAGATCTGAGCGTCAAGAACCACTGTTCTTAACGCGCTGCGGAGGGTCAGATCGCCGGCGATCGGGAAGTTCATCGATTTCGGAGAATCCAGCCGTCAAGATCGACGTTTTTCGTCGCTCCCGAATGGCGCCCGGACGTGCCGGGGCGCTAGGGTCGATCGAAGGCAGCGTCGCCTTTTCCCCCCATCTCCCGAACGTCTGAAGGCACCAGCATGAAGATCGGCATCCTGACGAGCGGCGGCGACTGCCCCGGCCTCAACGCGGTCATCCGCGGCATCGTGCTCAAGGGCACCACCACGTACGACCTGGAGTTCGTCGGCATCAGAGATGGATGGCGTGGCCTGGTCGACGGTGACTTCATGCCGTTGACCCGACACGAGGTGAAGGGCTTGTCGAAGGTCGGCGGCACCATCCTGGGCACCAGCCGCACCAACCCCTACGAGGGCGAGCGCGGGGGAGCCGAGAACATCGCCAAGACTCTCTACGGGCACAAGATCGACGGCATCATCGCGATCGGCGGCGAGGGCACACTCGCCGCGGCCGACCGTCTCGCGAAGGACGGGATCAAGGTCATCGGCGTCCCCAAGACGATCGACAACGACCTGCAGGCGACGGACTACTCGTTCGGCTTCGACACCGCGGTCAACATCGCCACGGACGCCATGGACCGCTTGCGCACGACCGGCGACTCGCACCAGCGCTGCATGGTCGCAGAGGTCATGGGCCGGCACGTCGGCTGGATCGCGCTGCATGCCGGCATGGCCGCAGGCGCTCACGTGATCTGCATCCCCGAGGTGCCGATGTCCATCGATGACATCACGGAGCTCGTGACCAGTGCACATGATCGCGGACGTGCACCACTGGTCGTCGTCTCGGAGGGCTTCAAGCTGCTCGGCATGGACGAGGCATACAGCGACAAGGGGCTCGACGCGTTCAATCGCCCGCGCCTCGGCGGTATCGGAGACCAGCTCGCCCCTGAGATCGAGCGCATCACGGGGATCGAGACGCGGGCGACGATCCTAGGACACATCCAGCGTGGTGGATCGCCCTCTGCTTTCGACCGCGTTCTCGCGACGCGGCTCGGACTGCACGCGGCTGACGCGATCGTCGACGGTGCATGGGGTCAGATGGTCGCGATGCAGGGCACCGACATCGTGCGTGTGCCGTTCGCCGACGCGCTCGGTGAGCTGAACACGGTTCCCCGCTACCGCTACGACGAGGCGGCTGCACTCTTCGGTTGAGCCCGGGGCCCGTCTGCAGCTCGCGCCGGTTCGGGTCACCTCGCGGAATCATCCTCGACCCGCATTCTCGGGACGACGCGGCGACGGGCCACCGCGCCGGAACAGGCCGCTTGAGTCGCAACCTGCCTGTTCCGGCGTGATCGCCTGTCCTCGCGCTCGCACTCACGCAGGCGTGTCCTCGCGTTCGTTCAGGCGCGAACGCGAGGACAGTCCGGTGTCACACCTCGGCGAGGCCGAGAGTGTCGAGGAGCCAGGCGAGCTCGAACGCCCGCTCCTTCCAGGAGTTGTAGCGTCCGCTCACGCCGCCGTGCCCCGCGACCATCTCGCACTTGAGCAGCACGTCGGTGGCCCCGGCCTCGCGCAGACGGGCAACCCACTTCGCCGGCTCCACGTAGAGCACCCGGGTGTCGTTCAGCGAGGTGACCGCGAGGATCCGCGGATACCGGACGCCGTCGCGGACGTTCTCGTACGGGCTGTACGACTTCATGTAGGCATAGACATCCTTGTCGTGAAGCGGGTCGCCCCACTCGTCCCACTCGATCACGGTCAGTGGCAGCGACGGATCGAGGATCGTCGTCAGGGCGTCCACGAAAGGCACGCCGGCGAGGATCCCGGCGAACAGCTCGGGCGCGAGATTCGTCACGGCGCCCATGAGCAGACCGCCGGCGCTGCCACCCTCTGCCACCATCCGGCTCGGAGTGGTCACACCCGTCTCGACCAGATGCTCGCCGCAGGAGACGAAGTCGGTGAAGGTGTTGCGCTTGTGGAGGAGCTTCCCGTCCTCGTACCACTGCCTGCCCATCTCGCCGCCTCCGCGCACATGGGCGACCGCGAAGATCACACCGCGGTCCAGCTCGGAGAGACGCGCGACCGAGAATCCGGGATCGATCGAGTGCTCGTAGGATCCGTAGCCGTAGAGGTGCACAGGGCGCGGTTCCGCTCCCGGCTCCCCGAACGAGCGCTTCCAGACGAGTGAGATCGGCACGCGCACGCCGTCGGCCGCGGTGGCCCATTCGCGTCGCTGGCCGTAGTCCGTCGGGTCGTAGCCACCCAGCACGGGTACCTGCTTGCGCAGCACCAGCTCACGGGTGGCGAGTTCGAGGTCGTACACGGTTCCGGGCGTCACGAACGACGTGTACCCGAGGCGGAGGAACGGCGAGTGCCATTCCGGGTTTCCGCTCACGCCCGCCGAGTAGAGCGGCTCGTCGAAGGCGAGTTCCTCGACCGCATCCGTGACGTAGTCGAGCAGGCCCACACGCTCCAGACCTTCGCTGCGGTACTCCACGGTGGCGAAGTCGCGGAAGGCCTCGACCCCGAGCAGTCGCCGTCCCTGCTCGTGGGGGAGCACAACCCGTCGTCGGCCCTGCGGATCGGAGGCGGAGACCGAGACGAGCTCGAAGTCGAGCGCCCCGTCGTTGTGGAGCACGAGCAACCGGTCATCGCCGTCCACGACCGCGTGCTCGATCGAGTACTCGACCCCTTCTCGTCGGGGCCAGACGAGACGCGGTTCAGCGGTGAGGTCGCCGTTCAGATCGACCAGATACTCCTCGCTCGTGATGCTCGATCCCACGGCGATCACCAGGTACCGGCGGCTGCGGGTGATCCCGGCGCCGAGCCAGAACTTCTCGTCGGGTTCGTGGAAGAGCTTCACATCCTCGGACACCGGGGTGCCGAGTCGGTGCAGCCACAGGGTATCGGGGCGCCAGGCCTCGTCACGGGTCGTGTAGAGCACACCGGTGCCGTCCGGGGTGAAGAAGGCGCCGCCCGTGTTCGGGATCTCGTCGTCGAGGGTGGTGCCGGTGGCGAGGTCGCGCACGTGCACCGTGTAGAGCTCGTCGCCCTCGAAGTCCGTGGACCAGAGCAGCTTCGTCGCATCGTCGGAGGTGTCGAAGGCGCCGAGCGAGAAGAACTCGTGGCCCTCGGCCTCGTGGTTGCCGTCGAGGAGCACGACCTCGCCGGGGACGGGGACTCCCGGTTCGAGGCGCGGGGGAGTCCAGTCGCCGGGCTCGGCGGCCGCGCGGCAGTGGATGCCGTACTGCGCGCCCTCTTCGGTGCGGCTGTAGTACCACCAGTCACCACGGCGGGTGGGGACGGAAAGGTCCGTCTCCTGCACCCGTCCCTTGATCTCCTGGAACAGCGTCTCGCGGAGCGCGGAGAGATGTGCGGTCTCGGAATCGGTGTGGGCGTTCTCCGCTTCCAGATGGGCGATGACCTCCGCGGAATCCTTGGCGCGGAGCCATTCGTATGGATCATCGAAGGTATCGCCGTGGTGGGTGCGGAGCGTCGAACGGCGGTCGGTGGCGGGGGCATCAGTCACCGTCTCACGCTATCCCAGGTCGAGTTGACCGGCACGGGGGAGGGTGGGAGGATTTACCGGGGCCGGTTAACGGAAGTCAAACCCACGGTGAACTCTTCGTTCGTCACGTCGATCACGTCGACATCTCCTTCTTCCTCAACGACCGAAAGCGAACGGTGGAAACCGCAGCCCTCATCGTCGTGCTTGTCATCGCGCTGGCACTCTTCTTCGACTTCACCAACGGCTTTCACGACACGGCGAACGCCATGGCGACGCCGATCGCCACAGGTGCGCTGAAGCCCAAGACCGCCGTCCTCCTCGCCGCGGTCCTCAACCTCGTCGGCGCCTTCCTGTCGACGGAGGTCTCCAAGACGATCTCCGGTGGCATCATCCGCGAAGACGCGATCATAGACGCGGGGACCGACCTGTTCCTGTCGCTGATCTTCGCCGGACTGATCGGCGCCATCACCTGGAACATGCTGACCTGGCTGCTCGGTCTGCCGTCGAGCTCGTCCCACGCCCTCTTCGGCGGACTGATCGGCGCGACCATGGTCGGCGCGGGCATCAGCGGGATCGACTTCGGCATGGTGCTCTCGAAGATCGTGCTCCCGGCTCTGATCGCCCCTGTCACCGCCGGCCTCATCGCATTCGCGGCCACCAAGATCGCCTACTCGATCACCCGTCGCTACGACGGGAAGCCCGATGGGCGCGATGGCTTCCGGTGGGGGCAGATCTTCACTTCGTCCCTCGTCGCGCTCGCGCACGGGACGAACGACGCGCAGAAGACGATGGGTGTGATCACGCTGGCGATGATCACCATCGGATGGCAGTCGGGAGCGCACCACGAGCCCGAGCTGTGGGTCATCATCGCCTGTGCGTTCACGATCGCTCTCGGCACCTACCTCGGCGGCTGGCGCATCATCCGCACCCTCGGCAAAGGGCTCACCGACGTCAAGCCGGCGCAGGGTTTCGCTGCGGAGAGCTCGACCGCAGCCACCATCCTCGCCTCCAGCGCCCTCGGCTTCGCCCTCTCCACGACGCAGGTGGCCTCCGGCTCGGTCATCGGCTCCGGTCTCGGACGTCGTGGCTCCACCGTTCGCTGGCGGACCGCCGGCCGTATCGGTGTCGGCTGGCTGCTGACGCTCCCCGCGGCAGGAGGCGTCGGGGCTCTTGCAGCGCTGCTCGTCGTCTGGCTCGGCAACTGGGGTGTCGTGATCGATGCCGTCATCGCGCTCGCCATCATCCTCGGACTCTTCATGCGGTCACGCCGCAACGCCGTGACGCCGGCGAACGCCATGAGCGACGTCGCCGAGTCGGGCCGTGCGATCGAGCTGCCGGACACACCTCCGCCGACGAGGCGTCAGCAGCGCATCGAGCAGGCCAAGGCCGAGGCTCGGGCCCGGGCCGAGGCGCGTGACAAGGCGAAGGCCGAGGCCAAGGCCCAGGCGAAGAAGGACGCGGCGGCGAAGGCGAAGAAGAAGGCCGACGCCAAAGCGACCACCAAGGCATCGAAGACCGCGTCGACGACGCAGAAGCCCGACGCCGGCCGGAACGGAGAGTCCGAATGAGCGTCTCGATCGACTGGTTCGCGTTCCTCCAGGTGTTCGCGGCCGCCCTCATCGGCGCCGCCGCCATCGTGACGTTCTACGCACTGGGGCTCCGCCTCCTCGTCCGCAGCGGTCGTGCACCTGTCGTGAGCCCCGCCGAGTTCACCGACGCGATCACGGTGATCACGGAGAAGGAGCTGAGGCGCGCCGAGAAGCAGGCTGCCAAGGCCGCCCGCAAGAGCCCGCTGACCGAGGGGCAGAAGTCCCTCGCACTGGTCGGCGCCTATGCCTGTTTCGCGCTGTGCGGTGTCGCCGTCGTCAGCGGGATCCTGCTCCTGGTCCTCGGACACTGATCGACGGCGAACCGCACGGATCCCGCTCCTCGGTGAACGCTCGGCCATAGGCTGGGGCTCATGTCCGCAGGAACAGGCAGCCCCTACGTGTTCGGCAGGCACGAGCCCGCATCTCATGTGCTCGTCCACGTCAGCGACCCGCATTTCCTCGCCGGGGGGATCCGGCTGGGCGGACGCTACGACGTCGAGTCGAACTTCGCCCGCACGCTGGAGGCGATCCGGGCAGTGCATCCGCACCCGGCTGCGATCGTCGTGACGGGCGACCTCGCCGACCTGGGGGAGCCCGAGGCGTACCGGCGACTGCGGGCAGCCGTCGAGCCGGTGGCCGATCAACTGGACACGCCGGTCGTCTGGGTCGCCGGCAATCATGACGAACGCCCTGCACTGCGCGCCGAGCTGCTCGGTCTGGAGCCGACGGAAGACCCTGTCACGGGAATCTGGGACCTCGACGGCCTGAGGGTCATCGCGCTGGACACGAGTGTGCCGGGCTGGCATCACGGCGACCTCGATGAGGGCCAGCTATCGTGGCTGGCCGACGTGCTCGCCGAACCCGCGCCGCTCGGGACGATGCTGGCCATGCACCACCCGCCGCTGCCGAGCCACCTGCCGCTGTTCGACATCCTCGAGCTGCGGCACCAGGACGAGCTCGCCGACGTCATCCGGGGTAGCGACGTCCGCGGAATCCTCGCCGGCCACCTGCACTACTCGTCCCACGGCACCTTCGCCGGTGTTCCGGTCAGCGTCGCATCCGCCACCTGCTACACGATGAACGTCGCGCGCCCCGCCGCCGAGGTGAACGGCATGGATGCCGCGCAGGCATTCCAGCTCGTCCACGTGTACGCCGACACCATCACGCACACCGTCGTCCCCGTGACCGGCGCCGAGACCGGCGACTACTTCTCCGCGGACTGGCTCGAACGCATGGCGGAGCTCAGCCCGGAAGGGCGACTCGAGGCCTTCTCCCGCAAACCAGGACGCTGAGCGGCGTAGACTGAGGGGCATCCCCCACCCTTCTCACCCGCCACGACCCACGAGGATGTGACATGGCTTCTGCCGCGCCTACCCTGACCCGTACCGAGACCGATTCGCTCGGGAGCATGGAGATTCCCGTCGACGCGTACTGGGGGATCCATACCGCCCGCGCCGACGCGAACTTCCCGATCACGAAGCGGCCGATCTCCGTGTACCCCGACCTCGTGGTCGGTCTCGCGATGGTCAAGCAGGCGAGTGCGCGTGCGAACCGGGAGATCGGCGTGCTCGATCCGGAGCGGGCTGATCTGATCGATCGCGCAGCGCAGCGCGTGATCGACGGCGAGTTCCATGAGCAGTTCACGGTCGGCGTCATCCAGGGTGGTGCCGGAACCTCGACGAACATGAACGCGAACGAGGTCATCACCAACATCGCGCTCGAGATGGCCGGTCACGAGAAGGGCGACTATGCCTTCCTCTCGCCGATCGACCATACGAACCGCAGCCAGTCCACGAACGACGTGTACCCGACCGCGGTGAAGATCGGCCTCTCGCTGACCCTGCGCTCACTGCTCGAGGAGCTCGACCTGCTGCGGCTGTCCTTCCTGGGCAAGTCGCGCGAATTCCACGATGTGCTGAAGGTCGGTCGCACCCAGCTCCAGGACGCCGTGCCCATGACGCTGGGGCAGGAGTTCAACGGTTTCGCCACGACCCTCGGGTACGACCACACGCGACTCACCGAGAACGCGTCCCTCATGTTCGAGATCAACATGGGCGCGACGGCGATCGGTACGGGGATCACGACCCACCCGGGGTACGCACCCGCCGTCCTCAAGCACCTGCGTGAGATCACCGGTCTCGACCTGCGCACGGCCGGCGACCTCGTCGAGGCCACCAGCGACACCGGGTCGTTCATGTCGTTCTCCTCGACGCTGAAGCGCAACGCGATGAAGCTCTCGAAGATCTGCAACGACCTCCGTCTGCTCTCGTCCGGACCGCAGGCGGGTCTCGGAGAGATCAACCTCCCCGCCATGCAGGCGGGCTCGAGCATCATGCCAGGCAAGGTCAACCCGGTCATCCCGGAGGTCGTGAACCAGGTGGCGTTCGCGGTCGCCGGCGCCGACATGACCGTGACGATGGCGGCAGAGGCGGGACAGTTGCAGCTGAACGCCTTCGAGCCGGTGATCGCGCACTCGATCTTCCAGTCGATCACCTGGATGCGTCAGGCGATGTGGACCCTGCGCGTCAACTGCGTCGACGGCATCACCGCCAACCGTGACCGCCTCGGTGCCATGGTGGGGGCATCCGTTGGCGTCATCACAGCCCTCACGCCCTTCATCGGCTACGCGGCGGCGGCCGCTCTGGCGAAGACGGCGCTGCTGACCAACCGCAGCGTTGCCGACCTCGTGGTCGAAGCCGGTCTGATGTCTCGCGAAGAGGTCGTCAAGCAGCTGTCGCCGGCACGTCTCTCCGGCCTCGAGACGATCACGGCGGCGATCCCGGTGGTGGCGTCGGAAGACCTGATCGAGATCTGACCGTATCGATACGACGAGGGGGACGGATGCGGCGCATCCGTCCCCCTCGTCGTATCGTCCGTGCTCAGTCGGTGATCCGGCAGTGCGTGGTCAACTCGCCGATGCCGTCGATGCCGACGGTCACGGTGGAGTGGTCGCGGAGGAAGATCTGCGGGTCGCGTGAGTATCCGGCACCGCCGGGGCTGCCGGTCGAGATCAGGGTGCCGGGGAGCAGCGTGAGCGACTGCGAGAGGTGGGCGATGAGCTTCGCGACCGACCGGACCATCTGGTCGGTGCTCGCGTCCTGCACGGTGTGGCCGTCCACGACGGTCCAGATGTGGAGGTCCTGCGGGTCTGCCACCTCGTCGGCGGTCACGGCGAAGGGCCCGGTCGGAGTGAATCCGTCGAACGACTTGCAGCGGGACCACTGCGCCTCGGAGAACTGGATGTTCCTGGCCGTGATGTCGTTCACCACCGTGTAGCCCCAGACGTGCGTCAGGGCATCGGCCTCGGCGACGTCCTTGGCGGGGGTGCCGATGAGCACGCCGAGCTCGGCTTCGTAGTCGACGGCTTCGCTCAGAGCGCGCGGCCACGACGTGGTCTGGTCGTGACCGGTGAGCGAGTTCGGCCACAGGGTGAAGACCGTCGGCGCGGCGTCCGTCTTCAACCCCAGCTCGCTCGAGTGGGCGGCGTAGTTGAGGCCGACGGCCAGCACTGCGGGGGGAGTGAGCACCGCGGAGTCGAAGGCCCACCCGTCGAGCGGGTGCCGCGGGGCTGAGCCGTTCTCCAGGGCCCCGCGAAGAGCGTCGAGAGCCGATTCTCCTCCCTCGATCAGCTGCTGCAGGGTGGCAGGAGGGTCTGTCAGGAGGTCAGAGACGAGAATGGCGTCCGATCCCTCGACCACGGCGAGAGCCGCGTGGGGGGAGTCAGGACGGCGCAGGTGAGCGAACCGCATGCTCCTACGCTACCGGGTGGGTGCAGGTAGCCGGGTGGAGGGCGTCGCCATATCCGGACCATCGACGTTGTGCCCATAAGCTTTGCCTATGAGTTCCGGAGGACCGACCCAGCCGCAGCAGCCCTCGCCGTATGCTCCTCCGCCCGCGTCGCAGCCGACGTCCGGACCGACACCGCCGCCTCCCTACTCACCCGCTTATCCCGTGGCCTCGACGCCGCCGACCGCTGCGAGGAGGTCTGTCGCGGGCTACGCCTCTCCTCTCGCGCAGCCGACTCCGTACACGCCGCCGGCTCCGGTCGCCCCATCGCCCGCGGAGTCGCTTCCCGCTCTGCCCGTGCCGACGAGGAAGGGCCGCACGATATCGCTCTGGCTCTTCGGCGTGCTCGGTTTCCTGCTGATCGCGCTCGTGGGCTACTTCGTGTGGGCGCTCGGATCCTTCGCCTCCGTGGTCGGTCTGGTCCTCGCGCTCATCCCGCTCACGATCGTGTTCCTCGGCGTCCGGCTGATCGATCGCTGGGAGCCCGAGCCCAAGCGGCTCGTCGCATTCGCGATCGCCTGGGGTGCGGTGGCCGCGGTCGGGCTCACGCTGCTGGTCGACACGGCGCTCACGCTCCTGCTCGGCATCCGGTCTGAGGAGTTCGGTGCTGTCGTGCAGGCACCTGTCGTGGAGGAGCTCTGGAAGGGCCTCGGCGTCTTCCTCATCTTCCTGCTCGCCCGTCGGGCGTTCGACGGTCCTGTCGACGGCATCGTCTACGGAGCCCTGGTCGGTGCGGGCTTCGCCTTCACCGAGAACATCCAGTACTTCGGGGTGAGCTTGATCGAGGGCGGGGGAGAGCAGCTGACCGTGACCTTCGTCGTGCGCGGACTCCTCTCGCCCTTCGCTCACGCCATGTTCACCGCGATCACCGGTTTCGCGATCGGCATGGTCGCTCGTCGCCACGGCTCGGCGCGGGCTGCGGCCGGAGCCGGAGCACTGGGTCTGGTCGGAGCGATCCTGCTGCACGCGCTCTGGAACGGGTCAGCGACCTTCGCGGACTTCTTCGGGCTCTACTTCACTCTCCAGGTGCCGCTGTTCATCGGTTTCATCCTGGGCATCGTCGCGCTGCGACGGGAGGAGGCGCGACTCACGAGAGCCCGCCTGGAGGACTACGCCGCTGCGGGGTGGTTCACCCCGGAGGAAGTCACGATGCTGGCCACACCCGGCGGACGCAAGGTGGGTCTCGCGTGGGCATCCCAGCTGCGCGGCGACCGGCGTCCGCTGATGCGGGCGTTCATCAAGGACGCGACCGAGCTCGCCTCCGTCCGGCAGCGGGCTATCACGGGACGCGACCCGATGGCCGTCAACGACGAGCGTGCGCTGCTGATCCGCACCAGGGCCACGAGGGCGGCTCTCCTGGCCTACTGACGTGCGGCCGCGGCCGGCGTACTCTTCTGGCAAGGAAGGGCGGTGGCGGATGAGGACGTTCGTCGTGATCCACGGCGGTGGTGACGTCGGCTGGTCGTGGCATCTCGTGGCAGCCGAGCTGCGCAGGCGTGGTCACGCGGTGTTCGCCCCTGACCTGCCCGCCGACGACGACACCCTCACGCTCGAGGACTATGCCGAAGCGGTCGTGGACATCGTCGGTGCACGCCGGGAGGTGACGGTCGTCGGGCACTCCTTCGGGGCGTTCACCGCGCCCCTGGTCGCTGCACAGCTCGCCGCCGATGAGCTCGTCCTGTTCGCTGGCATGATCCCCACGCCGGACGAGTCCCCGAGTCAGTGGTGGGAGAACTCCGGGTACACGGTCGCTTCCGCGTCCCGATCCGCGCAGGACGGAGGGCTGACCGGCAATGCGGATCCGCTCGTCAGCTTTTACAACGGCGTCCCGCGCGCGCTTGCAGAGGAGGCATTGCGGCGCGAGCGCGCGCACCCGTCGCAGGAGGCGATGGAGCGGCCGTGGCCGCTTCGGGAGTGGCCCGACGTGTCGACGCGAGTGGTGGTGTTCTCGGACGACCGCTTCTTCCCCTCAGGGTTCCTGCGCGACCTGGCTGCGACCCGCCTCGGGCTGACCGCGGATGAACTCCCAGGTGGTCACTGCGCGATGCTGAGCCACCCCGTGGAGATCGCAGACCTGCTGTGCGGAGACGCCGGGTGACCGCGGAGCGCGGGCCTGTGGCAAGACTCAGCGCCCGGTGCTGCGGCGATGCCTGCGAGTCTCCCGGGCGCTGAGTTGATCTGTAAACAGGGTGCACCCGGCCCCGCGCGAGTGTCAAGAGCTTCTTCCCCCGGCGCCTCGATGAAGTTGCGAGGTGTTCGCTGTGAGCAGGTGCCGGTGCGTTGACCCGGTCCATCGCGCTCGGGTTTGATGGACGTATGACTGATCGCACAAAGCCTGAGTTCGACGCCCCCACCGGCCCTGCGCCCGCGGACCTCGTCATCCGCGACATCATCGAGGGTGACGGTGCCGAGGCGAAGCCCGGCGACACCGTCACCGTGCACTATGCGGGGGTCGAGTTCGACTCCGGCGAAGAGTTCGACTCCTCCTGGGGTCGTGGTGAGACCATCCAGTTCCCGCTGCGGGGTCTCATCCAGGGCTGGCAGGACGGCATCCCCGGCATGAAGGTGGGTGGCCGCCGCGAGCTGATCATCCCGCCGCACCTGGCCTACGGCCCCGTAGGCGGAGGTCACTTCCTCTCCGGCAAGACCCTGATCTTCATCATCGATCTCGTCGCCGTCGGCTGATCCGGGCTCGCTCAACGAGGCGCCCCGCTCCTTCGGGAGAGGGGCGCCTCGTGCTGTTCGGGAAAAGTTTCTTCATTCAGGGGAATACATACTTCTGAATGTAAGTTGTCACAGTGGTCGCGGTGAACGCGGCCCCTGTCCCTTGCCGCAGCTGCGGCTGACGTCTCCAGAGGAGAAGCAATGACCAGCATCGACATCCCCGGCTACCGTCCCGGCACCTGGGTCCTGGACCCCTCGCACAGCGAGGTCACCTTCAGTGTCCGTCACATGATGATCTCGAAGGTGCGTGGCACCTTCGGCGTCAAGAGCGCCACCCTGATCGCTCCGGAGAACCCTCTCGAGGCCAAGGTCGAGGCATCCGTCGACGTCACGTCGGTCGACACCAAGGACGAGGGCCGCGACCAGCACCTCCGTTCCGCCGACTTCTTCGACACCGAGAACTTCCCGACCATGGAGTTCGTCTCGACCGGCGCACGCGCCGAGGGCGGCGACCTGTTCGTGGACGGCGACCTCACCATCCGCGGCATCACGAAGCCGGTGACCTTCGAGCTCGACTTCGGCGGATTCGGCAGCGACCCGTGGGGCAACTACAAGGCGGGCGCATCCGCCAAGACGGTCATCAACCGCGAGGACTTCGGCCTGACCTGGAACGCTGCGCTCGAGACCGGCGGCGTTCTCGTCGGCAAGGACGTGACCATCAGCCTCGACCTCCAGGGCGCGCTGCAGCAGGACTGACGCGTCGGATCGAGACCCGAACCCCGGGCCCGTCAGGGCTCGGGGTTCTCTGCGTCGTAGTCGTGGAAACGACGGCTGCGGCGGGCGAGCGTCGCCACCAGAGCGATCACCAGGAAGCCGCCGAGCATGGGCGGGAACCAGAGGCTCGTCAGTGTCGCGAGCGTCCCCGCGTACAGCGCCCCGACGCGGGGGCCGCCGGCGACGACGACGACGAAGAGTCCCTGGAGGCGTCCGCGCATCGCGTCGGGCACGGCGGCCTGCATCATCGTGTTGCGGTAGATCGAGCTGACGTTGTCGGAGGCGCCGGAGAGCGCCAGTGCGATGCACGCGGCGATGATGAGGCCCACGTGTGGCTCGACCTCGCTCGCCGGTGCGGAGAGCGCGCCGATGAGCAGCACGGCGCCGAAGAGCAGGATCGATGCGCCGTAAGCCTCGACGGCTCTCGCGATCCCTCGACCGTGCCAGCGGTACTGCACGACGCGGCCGGAGAACAGACTCGAGGTGAAGGTCCCGACGGCGACCGCGGCCGTCAGGATGCCGGTGGTCAGTGCACCGCCGCCGAGGAGAACCGTGCCGAGCGCCGGGAACAGCACGAGCGGCTGTCCGAACGTCATCGCGATGATGTCGATGATGTACTGCATGCGGATGTTGCCGGCCTTGCGGAGGAACCGCCAGCCGTCGACCAGAGACTCCAGTCCGGGGCGGACGGCCTCGCCCTCCGGGCGCAACGCCGGCAGCGTCCACAGCCCGAGGAACATCGACAGCATCAGCACCACGTCGATCGTGTAGGTCCATCCGTAGCCGGTGAGGGCCACGAGGAGGCCAGCCAGCGCGGGACCCGCCATGACGGTGAGCCCGAAGGCGACGCCGTTGAGTGCCGATGCCGCGGCGAGTTTTTCCCGCGGGATGAGACGCGGGACGATCGCGGTGCGCGTCGCCATGCCCACGGAGTTGGCGGCCGAGTTGATCATGCTCAGGGCGTACAGCCACCAGATCGTCTCCGTGCCCGTCCAGGTGAGCGCGGCCAGGAGCGCTGTGGAGGCGAAGGTGACGGTGGCGGCGATGAGGGCTACCCGGCGCCTGTCGAACGCGTCGGCGAGCATCCCGCCGTACAGGCCGGCGAGGATCATGGGTACCAGTCCAGCGACGGCGATCATGGAGACGGCGAAGGTGTTCTGCGTGAGCTCGAACACGTGCAGCATGACCGTGACGATGGTGAGCTGGCCGCCGATGCCCGCCAGGGTCGAGCCGATCCACATCCGGGCGAATGCGGGGCTGGATGCGAGAGGGGAGAGGTCGATCAGATGACCGCGTCTGGGGGTCACGCTTCGGACTGCTTCTGCACGGTTCGAGACTAGTTGACCACCGCCGAGATCCCTTCGGTGCCCGTGTCACCCGAGCGCGCCGACGACTGGTAGACTCGTCAGGTTGCCGTTTGATCGGCCGCGGATAAAGAGAGCCCACGCATCAGGCGTCGGGCGCCGCGCAACAAGCTGAAAGGGGATCGAATCTATGGCACTGGAAGCAGACGTCAAGAAGGCGATCATCGAAGAGTACGCGACGCACCCCGGTGACACCGGATCCCCCGAGGTGCAGGTCGCGATGCTGACGCAGCGCATCAAGGACCTCACCGAGCACCTGAAGGAGCACAAGCACGACCACCACTCGCGTCGTGGTCTGTTCCTGCTCGTGGGTCAGCGCCGTCGTCTGCTCGGCTACCTCCAGGACATCGACATCGCGCGCTACCGCTCGCTGATCGAGCGTCTCGGACTTCGCCGCTAAGGCACCGCGACCCTGCGTTCAATCGCGCAGAACATTCTTGAGAAGGCCGTCCCACGGTGTGGGGCGGCCTTCGTCGTGCCCGCGTGCGTAGCGGTGCCGGTTGCCGCCCGCTTGACTTTCCGATAGGAAAGTCATAGAGCTTTCCACCTGGAAAGCGGGGGAGGTCGTCATGGAGCAGAAGCCGATCGAAGGTCAGGACGCTCTGGTGCCCCCGGACCCGGAGACCGCTCGGCGCTATCTCGAGACGGTGGAGGCGGTGGTGGACCGGCGTGACCGTGCCGTCGACCGACGCGCTCTCGCCCGACTGCAGATCGGCAACGCCGTGGTCATGGCGGCGTATTTCGTCGCCTTCGCGCTCGTCCTCCGGCCGGACGACGTGCTGGCGTCGCAGATCGTGCTGTTCACTCTCCTGGTCTGGGGGCAGCTGTCCGCCGGGATGGCGCAGCGCACGGGTATGCAGTGGCGGATGACGCGCTCGCGGTGGCCGCTGCTGCTCGGCGGCGCAGTGATCGTCATCGGTGCCTTCGTGGTGTTCGGGTTCGCTGCTCTGGATACGCGACTTCCCGTCGGGGTGGTGCTCATCCCGGCAGCCATCGTGCTCGTCGGAGTCGGAGGGCATGGCGTCGTGCAGCTCATACGGGCTGCGGGTGACCCGCGTCGTCCGCGTCCGGCTCCCCTGCCGCTGCCGCGTCGGCTTCGTTGGGGCACCGTGCTCGTCGGCGTCGCGTTCGCCGTGCTGACGATGCTCGCGGGATCGCCGGACGACGTGCTGAGGAGCGTCATCACCCTGCTCGTGATGCTGTGCCTCGTGGCGTGGATCGCCGCCTCCGCCTCCGAGCTCGGTCTCCCCGCAGTCGGCGCGTCCTGGCGCTGGCCGCACCTCACCGTCTTCTTCGTCGCCGCCTGCATACCCGTGGGCATCGTCGTGGGATCCGGATCCCTCGGCAACCCAGGAATCGCCGGCGTGTGTGCCGGTGCCGGCGTGATCGCGTCGTTCGTGGCTGTCTCCTTCGTCGCGGGGCACGGCGAACGTGCGTGAGTCCGCCTCCGTCCCGCACCCGCGCACGCGGCTGGACGACAACTTCGCCTCGCCGATCCGGTTCTCCCTCATGGCCGGACTGGGCGACGGGATGGAGCTCGACTTCTCAGCCCTGCGGGAGATGCTGCAGTGCGGCGACTCGCCCCTGAGCAAGGCGATCGCGCACCTGCAGGCCGCCGGGTATGTGGTCGCGCGCAAAGGCACGGTCGGGGGGCGCTCGCGCACCTGGGTGCGTCCGACGAAGGCGGGGCGTGATGCCTTCGCCGCGCACCTTCAGGCACTGCGCGAGATCGTCGCCCTCAGCGGTGGGGCGGAACTGTGACGTCCCTCAGGCGGTCGCGCCGACGAGGTCGGGGTGATGGATCGCCGCGACATCGGGGTGCGCACGAAGCCGAGACTTGAGCGCGTTCTCGCCGTAGGTCGCATGGATCGGATTGCCGGGATCCTCGGTGACTCCGGTCGCTTGCGCAGCGAGGTCAGCGGGGAGCTCGAGCAGTGGCAGCTGCTGATCGAGCGCGGGGTTGAAGAAGAACGGGATCGAGATGCGCTCCTCCGGTGCCCGCGGTGAGATCACACGGTGGTTCGTGGCCTTGAGGTATCCGCCGGTGGCGTACTCCAGCAGCTCGCCGATGTTGACGACGAAGGCGCCGGGCACCGGGGGAGCAGAGACCCACTCACCGTCACGCTCGACCTGGAGTCCGCCCTTGCCGGGCTCGACCCACAGCAGCGTCAGCACACCGGAATCCTTGTGCGCTCCGACGCCCTGCTGCGGTTCCGGCTCGTCCGTGCCCGGGTATCGCACGATCTTGATCAGAGTCGACGGATCGCGGAACGGCTCGTCGAAGTAGGTCTCGTCTGCGCCGAGAGTGACAGCCCAGGCGCGAAGAAGCTTGCGCGCGATCTCGGTCAGGGTGTCGTGCCACTCCGTGACGATCTCCTTCAGCTCCGGCTGGGCTGCGGGCCAGAGGTTGGGGCCGGTGAGCCGGTTGAAGGCGGGGCCGCCGTCGACGGGTTCGCGCTCGGGGCCGATGTCGATCTGCTCGCGCCAGTCGACCTTCCCCTGCGTCCGCTCGCCGCCCACTCGGGTGTACCCGCGGAAATGCGGACTGTTCACGTTCTCGATCGCGAGCTTGTCCTCTTCGGGCAGGGCGAAGAAGTCGAGCGCCGCCTGATGGAGCCGGGCCTCGAGCTCGGGGGAGATCCCGGTGCCGGTGAGGTAGAAGAAACCGACGTCGTGCGTCGCGGCCCGCAGTTCTTCACGGAATCGTGCGGCGGAGTCGGGGCCTTCGTCGAGCTGGGAGAGGTCGAGGACGGGGAGCGAGAGTTCAGCCATGGACCGAGGCTACGTCGCCTGGACGGGGAGGGTGCCCTGTGTTGCAATCCATTACTTCCCGCCGTCGGGGTTCGGAGCACGTCGATCGCGGTGCTAGAGTCATCCTTCGGTAAGGGCCGCCTTACCTCAGTCACCGCAGAGAGTGTTTTCCGTGCTCGCCACTTTTCTCATCGGGCTCCGCGAGGGTCTCGAAGCCGCGCTCGTCGTCGGTATCCTCGTCGCCTACCTCCGTCGTCTCGGCCGGAAGGATGCCCTCCCGAAGATGTGGGCAGGAGTCGGTCTCGCTATCGTCCTGGCGCTCGGCATCGGAGCTGTGCTCACGTTCGGTGCGTACGAACTGACGTTCCAGGCGCAGGAGCTGATCGGCGGAGGTCTCTCGCTGCTCGCCGTGGCCATGGTGACCTGGATGATCTTCTGGATGCAGCGCGCTGGTCGCAGCATGAAGGCCACGCTGGAGGGCGGTATCGATCGCGCCCTCACCGCCGGCGGACTCTGGGCCCTGATCGCCATCGGCTTCGTGTCGGTCGCGCGCGAGGGTATCGAGACCACGCTGTTGCTGTGGTCGATGGTCCAGTCCTTCGGAGACGCCCCCTCGGCGCTGCTGGGCGCGCTGCTCGGACTGATCGCTGCCGTGATCATCGGCTGGCTGATCTCCCGCGGCGCGCTGCGACTCGATCTCCGCCGCTTCTTCGCCTGGACGGGGGGCTTCCTGGTGATCGTCGCCGCCGGTGTCCTCGCCTACGCGCTCATGGACCTCCAAGAGGCCGGAGCGCTTCCTGGCCCGTTCACCGCTCTGGCCCCGATCGATGCGGTGACCGGGGGCGTGGCCGTCGGATGGGCGGCCTTCCCCTTCGGCTGGGCATTCGACGTCTCGGCGACAATCGCCCCGGGCGGCCCTCTCGCCTCGATCCTGCAGGCGACCATCGGATTCATGCCGGCGATGACCTGGTTGCAGGTCGTCGCCTGGGTCCTCTACATCTCCGTCGTCGGATGGCTGTACATCCGCGGCCTCCGCTCGAGCCGCGCGGCGAAGCCGCAGAGCCCGACGGAGCCCTCATCGACATCTCCCTCCCTCTCACCTCAAGGAGCAGCATGACCACCTCGCACCGGATCCTGGGGGTGCTGGCCGCCACCGGCGCCGCGGCGCTCGTCCTCAGCGGCTGCGTCGCGAAGAGCGATGCACAGGCCACGGCGGCGTTCGACGTCTCGTCGACCGACAGCGACTGCGCCGTGTCGGCGTCGACAGCCGAGAGCGGGACTCTCACCTTCGACGTCAAGAACGACACCGGTCAGGTGACGGAGTTCTACCTTCTCGCCGAGGACGGGCTCCGCATCGTGGGTGAGGTCGAGAACATCGCACCGGCAGCATCGCGCACGTTGACCGTGGTCGCCCAGCCGGGCGACTACTTCACCCTCTGCAAGCCGGGCATGGTCGGCGACGGCGTCGGGAAGACGGCGTTCACCGTCACCGGGGACCGTGTCGCGGTCGACGGGCCCGATGCCGAGCAGAAGCAGAAGGCGGTCGATCTCTACGGTGCCTTCGTCAAGGATCAGGTCGGTCAGCTCGTCCCCGCCGTCGAGGACTTCGTCGCCGCCTACGAGTCCGGCGACGACGAGACCGCCCGCACCCTGTTCCCGCAGACTCGCGCCTTCTACGAGCGCATCGAGCCCGTCGCGGAGGCGCTGGGCGACCTCGACCCGCGCATCGACTACCGCGAGGTCGACGCCGTTGCCGAGAAGCTCGATTGGACGGGCTTCCACCGCATCGAGAAGGATCTGTGGGTGCCTGCGCAGGACGCGCTGAACGCGGACGGTGAGACCCCTGCGTGGCAGGACTGGGCGCCGTCGACACCGGAAGAGCGTGCCGATTACGGCGACCTGCTGCTCGCCGACGTGCAGGAGCTGTACGACTACGTGCACTCCGACGACTTCACCACCGCGCTCGACGACCAGGGCATCGGCGGCATCTCCAACGGAGCGATCGCGTTGCTCGATGAGGTCGCGACCGGCAAGATCTCCGGCGAGGAGGACTGGTGGTCCGGCACGGATCTGTACGACTTCGCGGCAAACGTTGAGGGCTCCAAGATGGCGTTCTCGCTCGTGCAGGAGTTCGCCGCCGCACAGGGCGATCAGGGCAAGGAACTGGTCGCCGAGATCGAGTCCGGTTACACCGCCCTCGAGGACTCGCTCGCGACCCACGGTTCGCTCGCAGCCGGATTCGTGGGCTACTCGGAGTTGACCGAGGCCGACAAGCGCGAGTTCACCGATCTGATCAACGCCCTGGCCGAGCCGCTGTCGCAGCTCACCAGCACGGTCCTCGACTGATCAGCGTCGAGTCGGCCCACCGGATACGATCACGGACGTGAACGAGTCAGAAGCGGGTGCCGCGCACGGCGAATCGACGTCGGGCGGGGCATCCACCCCGACCGGACTGAGCAGGCGCGGCCTTCTCGGGCTGGCCATCGGTGGCAGTGTCGCGGGGCTCGCTGTCGGGACCGGCGCCGGCCTCACCGGGGGAGTCGCACTGGGGCGCGCCAGGGCTGCCGATGACGCGCATTCGGCCTACGACTTCTTCGGAGAGCATCAGGCGGGCATCACCACTCCGGTGCAGGACCATCTGCACTTCGCCAGCTTCGACATGATGCCGCGCACCGACCGCGATGACCTGATCTCTCTGCTGCAGGACTGGTCGTATGCGGCCTCGCGCATGGCGCAAGGACTCGAGGTCAGCGCGACCGGCGCGGTCGGCGGACCGTCCGAGGCGCCTCCGGACGATACGGGAGAGGCGCTGGGTCTGCCCGCTGCAGGACTCACGATCACGTTCGGCTTCGGACCCGGTCTCTTCGAGAACGAGGACGGTGACCGGTACGGCATCGCCGCGCAGCGGCCGGCGGGGCTGGAGCGTCTGCCCGCCTTCCTCGGCGACGACCTCGATCCTCAGACCTCTCACGGTGACCTCTGTGTCCAGGCCTGTGCCGACGACCCCCAGGTGGCGGTGCACGCCATCCGCAACCTCAGTCGCATCGCGTTCGGCCGCGCGCGCCTGCGCTGGTCGCAGCTCGGCTTCGGCAAGACGTCGCGCACCACGGCGACGCAGGCGACCCCGCGCAACCTCTTCGGATTCAAGGACGGCACCGCGAACATCCTCGCCGACGACACCGAGGCGCTGAGGGATCACGTCTGGGTCGCCGCGAAGGACGAGCCGGCGTGGCTGGCCGGTGGCTCCTATCTTGTGGCCCGGAAGATCGCGATGCTCATCGAGACCTGGGACCGGGTGCGGCTCTCCGAGCAGGACACGATCATCGGCCGCGACAAGGGCGAGGGTGCACCGCTCTCCGGCGGCGATGAGTTCACCGCTCCGGACTTCCACGGCAAGGCGATCGACGCCGACAGTCACGTGAGCCTCGCGCACCCGGAACACAACGACGGCATCCGCATCCTCCGCCGCGGCTACAACTACGTCGACGGCAACAACGAGCTCGGTCGGCTCGACGCCGGGCTGTTCTTCCTCTCGTATCAGCGCGACCCCGCGCAGTTCATCGCGTTGCAGCGGCGGTTGTCGACCGACCTCATGAACGAGTACATCCGCCATGTCGGTTCGGGCGTCTGGGCGGTGCCGGCGGGCGCGAAGCCGGGGTCCTACGTGGGAGCCGCGCTGTTCGCCTGAGCTGTCACGGCTCGCGTGTGCTCGTGAGCGTCTCCACCGCGAACGCAGCGATGGCATCGGCGCCGAAGTGATCGTCGGCCGTGATGGCCACCACGGCGTCGTCGAGGAAGATGAGCAGTTGGCCGTAGGCGCCGTGAAGTCTCCACGCCGGCCCGGGGCCGCCCCATCCTGCAAGGGCGTAGCGATCGTAGTCCGCGCTCTCGCCGGCGACCCGCCATTGCGTGTGCATCGCGTCGGTCCATTCTGGGGCGATCAGCTGTCGGCCCTCCCACGCGCCGCGTTCCCTGATGAGCAGGCCGAGGCGCGCCAGCTCATCGGTGCGCAGGGGCAGGCCCCCTCCCGCGGCGATGCGACCCTGAGGGCTGCGCTCCCATTCCACGTCATCGATGCCGAGCGGTCGGAACAGTCGGGCGTCGAGGTATTCGCCCACATCTCCGACGCGCGCGGCGAGCGCGGCCATGGCGGTGTACGTGCTCGCGTTCGAGTACTGGAACGAGCGTCCGCTCGACGGGCGTCGCAGGAACTCGCGGGCCAGGTCCGGCCAGTCCGTCAGCAGCGTCTCGGACCACGGCAGATCGATCCCGCTGGTCATCGAGAGCAGATCCCGCAGCGTGACGTCCTCGACGCCATCTCCCAGCTCGAAGTCGGGGAGGTAGATGCCGACGGGCACGTCGAGCGACACCGCGCCCTCGTCGGCTGCCATTCCCGCAGCCAGAACGCAGACACCTTTCGCGATGGAGTGGACGTCCTCCCGCACGTCGTCGGTCCAGCGATGTTCAGCGGTCTCGGTGGCGACGCGGACGTGCAGCCCGTGAGCGCCGAAGTCCGTCTCCTCGATGCGTTCGACGATGCGGTCTCGGACGGTCTGTGCGCGGCTCACGCCTTCGAGGCTATCGCCCTGGCTGGCGGGGGCGTCGTGAGCCCGTCGGGTCGTTCCGGCGCCCCTCCTTGGAGGCGAGCGCCGGGTCGGCGAACAGCCACCCTGGCCGGGGTTCCACCAGGGGGCGGAAGACCCACCTGACCGGCTTCGTCGCCAGCGCGAGGGCGATCAGCACCGACGCCACGGTGACGAGGGGGAGCCAGATCCAGGTCGGCTCGAGGCTCTGCAGGACCCCGCTCTCGCGGAAGGGGTACAGCACGAACGAATGCAGCAGGAACACGTACATCGTGTACTGTCCGAATGTCGTCCACCAGTGGGCGCCCCGCGGGATGAGGGCGAAGAAGGCGGCGCTGAGCACGACGGCGAGCATCATCAGGAGTATCCGCACCCCGCCGGCCCACCACTGCTCCCCGCCCAGATCGGCATAGGAGTCCTCGTAGAAGAGCCAGTGCCGCAGATCGGCCGCCTGCCACAGCGGAAGCCAGTTCCAGGCGGCCCAACCGGTCAGTGCGAAGATCGCGACGGCGCCGCCGCGGATCCACCAGGGACGGAAGTCGAGGAGACGGAACCTGTCCACGATGTCGTGCTCGCGCAGCCACCAGCCCAGAGTGAAGAAGGGAAGGAGCCCCAGGGTGCGGGACAGCGAGAACGTGCTGTCGACGTTCGGCAGGTATCCCACGCCGACCGAGATCACCACTGTCCACAGCAGTGGCCACCGAAGCAGCGCGAGGTACGGGAGCACGAGCCGGAAGATCCCGAGTGCGAGGAGGAACCACAGCGTCCAGCTCGGCTTCGTGATGTTCGGATCGACCTGTCCCTCGACGAGCCACTTGGTGAGTGTCCACAGCGTCTCGAAGATGACGTAGGGGAGCAGGATGTCCGTGATCACCCTGGCCATCTGCGTCTTGGAGGGGGAGCCGGACTTCGAGAAGTAGCCGGAGATGATGGCGAACGCCGGCATGTGGAACGCGTACAGCGCCAGGTAGAACGCGAAGGCGATGTCGGAGTCGTACGTCAGGCGCTGGATCGCGTGACCGAGCACGACGAGCACGATGCAGACGTATCGTGCGTTGTCCCAGAACGGCACACGCCTCCGCCTGCGGGGGACCGATCCTGTGGTGGGCCCTGAGACGTCGGCGCCGGCACTGCTCATCGTTCGAGGCTACAGGCCGGGAATAAAGTTGATGTGAGCGCGTTGACACAGATACATTCAAATGAATAGAACGGGACGCGAGTCGTCCGGTTCGGAGACACGGAGCAATCATGAGCGAGCAGTCAGGCGCGCAGGCGATGCAGTTCGGCATCATGTCGGTCAGCGACATCACCCGCGATCCCACCACGGGAATCACCCCCAGCGAGCAGGAGCGCATCAAGGCGACGACGGCGATCGCCGTGCACGCCGAAGAGGTCGGACTCGACGTCTTCGCGATCGGCGAGCACCACAACCCGCCGTTCTGGTCCTCCAGCCCCACGACCTTCCTGGCGGCACTGGCCGCGCAGACCGAGCGCCTCATCGTCTCCACGTCGACGACGCTCATCACCACGAACGACCCTGTGCGCATCGCCGAGGAGTACGCGATGCTGCAGCACGTGTCCGACGGCCGCATGGACCTCATGCTCGGCCGCGGCAACACCGGCCCGGTGTACCCGTGGTTCGGGCAGGACATCCGTCAAGGTCTGCCGCTCGCGATCGAGAACTACGCCCTGCTGCACAAGCTGTGGCGTGAGGACGTCGTCGACTGGGAGGGCAAGTTCCGCACCCCGTTGCAGGGCTTCACCTCGACGCCCCGTCCGCTCGACGGCATCGCCCCGTTCGTGTGGCACGGCTCCATCCGCACCCCGGAGATCGCGGAGCAGGCCGCCTACTACGGAGACGGGTTCTTCGCGAACAACATCTTCTGGCCGAAGGAGCACTACCAGCGGCTCATCGAGCTGTACCGTCAGCGCTTCGAGCACTACGGCCACGGCACGCGCGAGCAGGCGATCGTGGGACTCGGCGGCCAGGTGTTCATGGCCGCGAAGTCGCAGGACGCGGTGAACCAGTTCCGCCCGTACTTCGACAACGCGCCGGTGTACGGTCACGGTCCGAGCATGGAGGACTTCACGGAGATGACCCCGCTGACGGTGGGCTCTCCGCAGCAGGTGATCGACCGCTACGCCGGCATGCGCGAGCACTATGGCGACTACCAGCGCCAGCTGTTCCTCATCGACCACGCTGGTCTGCCGTTGAAGACGGTCCTCGAGCAGCTCGACATCCTCGGTTCCGAGGTCGTCCCCGTGCTGCGCAAGGAGCTGGCGAAGGACCGCCCCGCATCCGTGCCGGACGCGCCGACCCATGCCGCGCGCGTCAAGGCCGAGTTCGGTGACGGGCCGACCCGTCAGGCGCGCCCCGGTGCGAACCGCGGAGACAACCTCACCGGGGACTCGCCCTACCAGGACACCCCGGCGCCCGCGGGTGCTGCCTTCGGACTCGGCCGGAAGGAGGCCTGACATGACCACGCGTCGTATCGCCGTCGTCTCGGCGGGATTGTCGAACCCGTCGTCCACCAGGATGCTCGCCGATCGCCTCGCGGCCGAGACCGTGAAAGCCCTCGCCGCACACGACATCGAGGCGAGCGTCGACGTGATCGAGCTGCGCGACTATGCGCACGACATCACGAACAACATGCTCACCGGCTTCGCGCCGCCGGCGCTCGAGACGGCGATCAACACCGTGGTCTCCGCCGATGCGCTGATCGCTGTGACGCCGATCTTCTCGACGAGTTACTCGGGCCTGTTCAAGTCGTTCATCGACGTGCTCGACCCGGACGCCCTCACCGGGAAGCCCGTGCTCATCGGGGCGAACGCGGGCACCGCCAGGCACTCGCTGGCGATCGACTATGCGATCCGCCCGCTGTTCGCGTACCTCCACGCCGAGGCCGTCTCGACCGGAGTGTTCGCGGCATCAAGCGATTGGGGCGGCGCGGGCGACGACGTCGCTCCGCTCGCCAAGCGTGTGGAGAAGGGGGCGAAGGAGCTCGCGGAGGCGATCGCACGTCGCGGAGCCTCCGAGACGGTCGATCCCTACGACCCTGCCACGTACCTGGGTGAAGGGCGCTCGTTCGGCCACATGCTCGGCGGTCTGGCGGGCGAGTGAGTCGCGCATGACGCCATCGACGATGTCCGAGGGATGTCGTACGGTGGCGTCATGCCAACGCACCCCGCCATCGTCGCGCTCCAGGACCGACTGACCGGAACCCTCGTCCTTCCCGCAGACACGGCGTACGCCGCGGCGTGTCGACCGTGGAACCTCGCGATCGAGCAGCATCCAGATGCGGTCGCGACGCCCGCCGACGTCGACGACCTCCGTGTGCTCCTGCGCGCAGCACGGGAAGCGGGGACGAGCCTCGCGATCCAGCCGAGCGGCCACGGCGCATCCGGCGACCTGAGTGGTGCCGTCCTGGTGCGCATGAGCGCATTCGACGAGCTGTCCCTCGACCTCGAGAGCGGGGTCGCGACCGTCGGCGCCGGCGTGCGCTGGGGCGCGGTCGTCGAGGCGCTGGAGGGAACCGGCTGGGTCGCGCCGGCCGGCACCAGCCCGGTCGTCAGCGTGGCCGGGTACACACTGGGCGGCGGGCACTCCTGGTTCAGCCGCACGGGCGGTCTCGGCTCCGACAACCTGCGCGCGGCATGGGTGCTCCGCCCTGACGGCACGCATGAGCGCATCGACGATGACACCGACAGTGACCTCATGTGGGCATTGCGCGGAGCCGGAGGCCTGGTGGGGATCGTGACCGCGCTCGAGATCGAGCTCGTGCCGGCACCGGACATCTGGGGCGCCAACCTCACCTTCGATGTCGTCGACGCTCCCGCGGTCGTCCGTGCGGTCCGCGACCTCGCCGCATCAGCAGCCGCGACGCTCAACGTGTTCGTCAGCTCGATGCGCATGCCGGATGCGCCGGAGCTGCCTGAGCAGATCAGGGGACGCAGCTTCCTCACCGTCCAGGTGCTGTCGACCGATGGGCCGCAGGACGAACTGGTCGACACGGTGCGTAGAGCAGGGGAGGTGCGCAGGGAGATCACCGGTCCGACTTCGCCCGCTGCACTGGCCGCCGCCTCGAACGAGCCCACGGAGCCGACCCCTGGCCGGGGTGCTTCGATGGCTCTGAGCATCCTCGACGACGAGACGATCGATGCCCTCCTCGAGTTCAGGGAGCTCCCGGAGCACTGGCCGATCATGGGCATCGACCTCCGCATGCTCGGCGGTGCCTTGAACGCCCCGCGCCGCTCGGGCTTCGCATCGCTGCAGTCCGTCGGCTGGCTGTTGCACGCTCTCGTCCCGGTCATCCCCGGTGTGCCGACCGAGCCTGGCGACGCGAGTCTCGTGGCGTTCCGCGAGCTCCTGGCGCCGAACGAGGCCCCGCAGACCGTGGCGACCTTCCTCGGCCCTGATCAGTCGCTCGACCGATGCGGCACCGCCGACGATGTCGCCCGACTGCGCAGCGTGCGGTCGCGCGTCGACCCCGAGGGACTGCTCCACGAAGGACGACTGCCGCGCTGACCTAAGCGGTAGGCGGTCCGGGGCGTCTCCAGTCGTACTCGGTCTCCGGTCGTCCCCGTGTGCCGTAGCGTGCGCCCCGTGTCAGCACACCCTCGGCGACCAGATGCTCCAGGTAACGGCGCACCGCGACCCGAGACATGCCGAGTCGCTCGGCTGCCTCCCGCGCCGAGAGCGGTCCGCCGGCGCGCAGTTCCGCGGCGACCCTGTCCAAGGAGGTCGTCGAGAGTCCCTTGGGCAGCGCGATCGTTCCCGTGGAGCGGCCGAGCAGTGCATCGATCTCCGCTTGGGTGGCCTCGCCCTCGGTGGAGCGCGCCTGTTCCCTGTATGCGCGGTACTGTTCCATCCGCTCGCGGAACACGGTGAACGGGAACGGCTTAACGAGATACTGGAACACCCCGAGCGCAGCCATCTGCCGCACCGACTCGGCGTCGCGCACACTGGTGATCGCGATCACGTCCAGCGCTGCGGAGCGTGCTCGGAGCGCACGGAGCACGTCGATACCCGAGCCGTCCGGCATCGTGATGTCGAGCAGTACCAGATCGAATGCGCCGGGTCGATCGAGCACTGCCGTCATCGCGGCGCGGGCGCCCGTGCACTCGCCGGTCACCTCGAAGCCGTCGAGACGGGCAAGGTAGTCGCGGTGCAGTTCGAGCGTGAGTGCGTCGTCGTCGACGATGAGCGTGCGGATCATCGCCGCCGCCGCCCTTGCCGTTCGCCCGCGGCGGGGAGGACGACTCGGAAGGTCGTCGGGGCATCCGTCACCGTCACCGAGCCACCCGCCCCGCTCACCACCGAGCGCACGAGGGCCAGGCCGATGCCGCGCCCTTGCGCATCGGCAGGTTTCGTGGAGAATCCCTGGTCGAACATCCGCTCGCGCACGGCCGGCGCTATTCCGGGACCGCTGTCGGAGACCTCCAGCACGATTCCGTGGCCGTCGTGCGTGCGCAGCGAGACCCGCACCCACCGGTCGTCCGACTCGGCCGCGGCATCCATGGCGTTGTCCACCAGGTTGCCGAGCACGGACACGGCGTCCACGGTCGACAGGGGAGTGCGGGGAGTGTCCGGCTCGATGTGCACCCGCCAGTCGATGCCGCGTTCCTTGGCCTGCGAGGCCTTTCCGAGGAGGAGCGCTCCGACGGCCGGATCGCCGTGGCGTCGCGCGGTCACCTGGTCGACGAGGGATTGGCTCTGACGGGACGTCTCCGTGAGGATCTCGATCGCCTCGTCACGGCGTCCGAGTTCGAGCAGGGCCACCGCGGCGTGCATCCTGTTCCCGTGTTCGTGCGTCTGCGCCCGCAGCGCTTCCCCCAGGGTGCGGATCGATTCGTACGACGACACGGCGTCGCGCAGCTGGCCGGGCGGGAGATCGCCGGCGATTCGGCGGGTCACGCGGCGAGCGATGATCGCGCCACCGGCGCCGAGGGCGACGAGGGCGATCGTGATGCCGAGCGTGAGAGGCAGGCGGCGGATCAGCGTATCGCTGATGGACTCGGTCGTCACCCCTGCGGCGACCCAGCCGATCAGGTCGTCATCCGGCGCGGTGACCGGGACGATGGTCCGTACCGATGGTCCCAGGGTACCGGTGAACTCCTCGGTGAGCGTGCGCGGCGACGCGGGGATCGTGCCCAGGTAGGTTCCGCCGATCTGGTCGGCGTCGGGGTGGGTGATCCGCGTGCCGTCGGGAGTCATCACCGTGATGAAGTCGAGTCCCGCACCGGCGACCACGGTCAGCGAGTAGGGCTCGAGCACCCGTGTGGCCGCTTCCCGGTCGTCCGAGCTCAGACCGTCGATCACGTCCGGGGAGGCAGCGAGCGAGACGGCAGTGGCGGCCGTGACCCGTTCCGCCTCGGCGCGGATCGATCGTTGCGCCTCCAGCACCAGGAAGCCCGCGACGAGGATGCCGATCACGACGGCGGCGACCAGCAGCACGGCGAACACACGGGAGGCGGTGCTGCGGGTGCGGGAGGGGCGCGCCATCGCTTCCTCCGATCGTCGATGCTCAGGTGCCGTGACCAATACGACCACAACTCGCCCCGATGCGGGAAGTCGAGGACCGTGAACTCTGATCGGCGGCGAAGCAGCCGCCCACCGGACGATGACGTCGATGATCGAGGAGGACGCGATGGCGCTCACAACAGGATTCTCACTGCCGAAGTTCAACTGGCGGCGAGGGAAGCAATCGTGGGACCGGCACACCTGGCTGTATGTGTCGGTGCTCCTGGCGGTCGTGCTCGGTGCGGTCGTCGGTCTCGTCTGGCCCGAGGTGGGACAGGCTTTCGAGCCGCTGGGCAAGGGATTCGTGGCTCTGATCAAGATGATGATCGCCCCGATCATCTTCTGCACGATCGTGGTCGGAGTGGGGTCGATAGCCAAGGCGGCCACCGTCGGCAAGATCGGCGGACTCGCGCTGCTGTACTTCATGGTCATGTCGACCTTCGCCCTCGCGATCGGTCTCGTCGTGGGGAACATCATCCACCCGGGCTCCGGACTCGACATGGCCTCGTCGACGTACGATGCGGTCGAGGCGGAGGCCAAGACGACACAGGAGTTCATCCTCGGCATCATCCCGACCACGTTCTTCTCGGCGTTCACCGGTGAGAGCGTGCTGCAGGTGCTGTTCATCGCGCTCCTCGTCGGCTTCGCCCTGCAGGGGCTCGGCGACCGTGGCGCCCCGATCATGGACGCGGTCAAGCAGCTCCAGAAGCTCGTCTTCCGCATCCTCGGCATGATCCTGTGGCTGGCTCCGCTCGGGGCCTTCGGTGCGATCGCCGCCGTGGTCGGCAAGACCGGTGTCGCCGCGATCTGGAGCCTGGGCACGCTGATGGTCGCCTTCTACATCACCTGCATCCTGTTCATCGTCGTCATCCTCGGGGTGCTGCTGTGGACCGTCACACGGGTGAACATCTTCGCGCTCATGAAGTACCTCGCCAGGGAGTACCTGCTCATCGTCGGAACGTCTTCCTCGGAATCCGCGCTGCCCCGGCTGATCGCGAAGATGGAGTTCGTCGGCGTCTCCAAGCCGGTCGTGGGCATCACCGTTCCGACCGGGTACTCGTTCAACCTCGACGGCACGGCCATCTACCTGACGATGGCTTCGCTGTTCATCGCCACGGGCATGGGCCAGCCGATGACGATCGGCGAGCAGATCGGTCTGCTCGTGTTCATGATCATCGCGAGCAAGGGCGCCGCCGGAGTCACCGGCGCGGGCCTCGCCACCCTCGCCGGCGGCCTCCAGGCATACCGCCCCGACCTGGTGGACGGTGTCGGGGTGATCGTGGGCATCGATCGGTTCATGTCGGAGGGGCGAGCACTCACGAACTTCACCGGCAATGCGGTCGCGACCCTGTTGATCGGCACGTGGACGAAGCAGATCGACCGCGACCGCGTGCGACGCGTGCTCAGCGGGGAGCTACCCTTCGACGAGTCCCTGCTCGACGGCGTCGATGCGCACGAGCCGGTGGGCAGCGCCCAGGCCGCTGACATGCAGGAGCTCCGCGAAGCGGCGGTCTCCGAGATGGCGGCGAAGGAGGAGCGGGCCCGGCTCCGCGCCGACCGCCGCTGAGACGGAAGTGGGGGATGCGGGAGCCCGGCCGAGCCGGCTCCCGCATCCGCGCGGTCAACCGCTCTTGCGTCGGAACTCGCGCCGCGTCTGCGGGGCGTTCGCACTGTGCACGGTGTGCACGGCGGAATCGCCGTCGAGGTGTGCCTCGCCCTGCCGGTGGTGCGCGTTCTTCTTCTCGAGCGCTTCCTTGAACTTGCGCTTCATCTCCTCAGAAGAGGAGGCGCCTTCTTCGGTGCTCATGACCCGAGCCTAGGGCACGTGCCCGGGTGGGTCACCCTCTGGAGCGGCGCACGCACAGGTCGATCAGCGCCCCGATCCCGATCGCGAGCACGATGGAGACGGGCACGGCCACGAGCGGACCTCCGGGGACGAGCGTCGCGACAGTTGCGCCCACCGCGGCCTGGTACAGCGCCCACCCGGTCGCAGCGAGACTGACGAGCGCGAGGTAGCGCGGCGGGTGGACACGCGATGCCCCGGCGACCAGATTGATCGCAAGCCGCGCGAACGGCACGAACCTCGCGGTGAACAGCACCGTGGCCATCCCGCCGTCCAAGCGGCGGCGAGCCCAATCCAGAGCCTGGAGCACTCGTGGTGCCCGCATCCACCGCCAGCGCTCGGTGCCAACCGACCACCCGATGAGGTAGCAGCAGGCGTCACCCAGAGCAGCGGCGACGGCGGCACACACGACCACAGCCCACAGGGGCGGGGAGCCCGTCGTGACCGCGATCGCACCGAGGGCGGTCACCGCGACCTCACCGGGCACCACGACGAAGAAGGCGTCCCCCACCACGAGCACGCTCATCAGGACCAGGCTCCAAGGGCCAGCGAGTGAGGCGGTCAGCAGATCCGTCGGCACGTCGCCCACTCTGCCCCCAGAGGGTGAACGGGAACCAAAGAACGGATAGCCGGTGACCCGTTCTCCAGCATCCGGTGAACATCCGGTGCAGAAGGGCGTCTGCGGGCGTCCCCGCTCGTACGGACCGTCATCCTGGGCCTGTGAGAGTAGCGATCGTCACGGAGTCCTTCCTTCCGCACATGAACGGTGTCACCGGCTCGGTGCTGCAGATCCTGCGACACCTCGAACGGCGAGGGCATGAAGCTCATGTCGTCGCGCCCGCGGCCGTCGGCGCACCGTCCGAGATCAGCGGTGCCCCCGTCGAACCGATACCGAGTCTCGCTCTTCCGGGGTACCGGCACGTGAGGGTGGGAACGTCGAGCGCTCACCGCATCGCCACCTCGCTCGCTCGCTTCCAGCCCGATGTCGTGCACCTCGCTTCCCCTTTCGCATTGGGGTGGCGTGGGGTGCTGGCCGCCGAGCGCCTGGAGCTGCCGGCCGTCGCCGCCTATCAGACCGACGTCGCCGCATACACCGAGCGCTATCGGGTCGCGGCGACCACGGGCATCGCCCAGGCTCACATCGCCCGCCTGCATCGACGCGCCACCATCACCCTCGCGCCCTCCGCCGACTCGGCCAGGCAGCTCACCGCGCTGGGTATCGACCGCGTGCGTCGCTGGGGGAGAGGCGTCGACGCCGAGCGGTTCCAGCCGTCGCGACGCGACGGCGCGCTCCGAGTCGGCTGGGGCGCCGACGTCGTCATCGGCTACGTCGGACGTCTCGCGCCGGAGAAGCAGGTCGAAGACCTCGTCGCACTCCGCGGTATCCCCGGCACACGCCTGGTGATCGTGGGGGACGGGCCCAGCAGAGCGAAGGTGCAGGGACTGCTACCCGATGCCCTCTTCCTCGGCCACCTCGACGGGGACGCGCTCGCCGCGGCGATGGCATCTTTCGACCTGTTCGTCCACCCCGGCGAGAGCGAGACGTTCGGTCAGACCCTGCAGGAAGCCCATGCGAGCGGTGTCCCCGTGATCGCGACGGGTCGCGGCGGTCCGCTGGGTCTCGTGCGCATGGGCATCGACGGATGGCTCTACCGGCCGGGGGACCTCGACGATCTGCGGGGTCGGGTGTCCGACCTCGCCGGCGATGCGCGCAAGAGGCGGGCTTTCGGCGAGGCCGGGCGCGAAGCCGTACAGGAGCGCAGCTGGGAGAAGGTATGCGACCAGCTCCTCGATCACTTCGACGAGGCGAGGACGCTGCATGCGGTGGACTCCCGCGCTCGCGCTCGTCGCCTCGTGCGCCCCGAGCCGCCCGCGACGATCGTCTCCCGTCGGTGGCGGCGGTACGTCGCGCTCGGTGACTCTCTTACGGAAGGGCTCTGCGATCCGGCACCCGATGGTGCGCTGAGAGGATGGGCCGACCGTCTCGCGCTCCTGCTCGCCGCGAGAGGAGGTCTGCACTACGCGAACCTGGCCATCAGGTCCAAGCGCGTCCGAGACGTCGCCGGACTGCAACTGGCAAGGGCACTCGAGCTTCGGCCCGACCTCGTGTCGATCCTGATCGGTGCGAACGACCTCGTGAAGCCCCGCGTCGATGTCACCGCGCTCGCCGCGGAGCTCGAGGACGCCGTGCGCCGGCTGCGGGGAATAGGGGCGGACGTGCTCCTCGTCACGCCCTTTCTCCCTGGCCGTCGCGCTGCGTCGATCTATACGCGGAGGTTCTCCGCCTTCGCCACCGCGTTGAGCGGGATCGCCGCCCGCACCGGCGCGATCCTGATCGATACGGATCTGCACCCCTCGCTGGCCGAGCGCGCGAACTGGGGCGAGGATCTGGTCCACCTGAGCAGCCGGGGCCACCGTTTCCTCGCCTACCGTGGCGCCGAAGTGCTTGGTGTCCCCGATGCCGATGCGCTCGGGGTGCTCGACGCAGCGATGCACGACCATGAGACCATCGGCGCCGGTGTGTGGTGGCGACGGCATGCGCTTCCGTGGGTCTGGCGCCGCCTCAACGGTCGCGCGGCGGGTGACGGGAGGATCGCGAAGCACGATGGCTACGTGTACCTCGGTCGGCCGTCTGCGGCGTTCGCTGCGGTCGTGCCCTGAGACCCCGCTCGCTCAGCGCCGACCCATGCCGTGGTACTGCCAGCCGGCGGCGCGCCACGCGGTCGAGTCGAGGCAGTTGCGGCCGTCCACGATGACCCGGCCCCGTACGAGTGCCCCGGCGTGCTCCGGCGAGAGGTCCCGTCGATACTCATCCCACTCGGTGACGACCACGACGGCATCGGCCTCCCGCAGCGCCTCGTCGCGGTCACGGGCGTAGCCCAGCTGCGGATGCGCCTTGGCCGCGTTGTCGACGGCAGCGGGGTCGGTGACCACGACATCAGCGCCCAGACCGCGAAGACGCACGGCGACGTCGAGGGCCGGTGAGTCCCGGATGTCGTCGCTGAAGGGCTTGAACGCCGCTCCCAGCACGGCGATCCTGCGACCGAACACCAGACCGCCCAGTGCATCCACGACGAGCTGCACGGCTCGATCGCGACGCCGGAGATTGATCGTGTCGACTTCACGCAGGAAGCCGACCGCCTCGCCGCGGCCCAGCTCTTCCGCCCGCGCGGCGAACGCCCTGATGTCCTTGGGCAGACAACCGCCGCCGAATCCGATGCCCGCGCCGAGATAGCGCCGCCCGATCCGTGTGTCATGGCCGAGCGCATCGGCGAGCAGAGCGACATCTGCGCCGGACGCCTCCGCGATCTCCGCCATCGCGTTGATGAAGGAGATCTTCGTGGCGAGGAAGGCGTTCGCCGCTCCCTTGACCAGTTCCGCGGTCGCGAGATCCGTCACCAGGAACGGCACCCCGCTTTCGACGGCGGCACAGTACACGCCACGGAGGATCCGGACCGCGCGCTCGCCGGCGGCATCCGACTCGGCACCCACGACGAGACGGTCCGGTGTCAAGGTGTCGTGCACGGCCCAGCCCTCGCGGAGGAACTCCGGATTCCAGACGAGCGTCGCACCCGTGGGGGAGATGCGAGCGGCGAGCTCGCCTGCGGTGCCGACGGGAACGGTGGATTTGCCGGCCACCACGTCTCCTGGGCGCAGGTGGGGGAGCAGATCGTCGACAGCCGCGTCGACATAGCGGAGATCTGCGGAGTGCGCACCCGGGGCCTGTGGGGTGCCGACAGCGAGGAAGTGCACGTCTGCGCCCCCGGCATCGGCCATCCGCGCGCTGAAGCGGAGCCTTCCGGTCGACAGGCCTTCCGCGATGAGCTCGGCGAGTCGTGGTTCGAAGAACGGCGCAGCGCCCGACGCGAGCGCGGCGACCTTGTCCCGGTCGACGTCGATGCCCACGACGTCGTGTCCCAGGGAGGCCATGGCGGCGGCATGAACGGCTCCGAGATATCCGCAGCCGATGACGGAGAGGCGCATGAACCCACCACAGCCGATGCCCCCCTCGCTTCGGCATCCACGGGGTGAACGTGTCGTGGCCGGTCGATGTCGGATCCGCGTCGCGCGCCGACTCGCAGGATTCGAGGTCCGCGCTGATAGAGTGGATGAGGTTGATGTCTGTCAACCGCACAATTTCATATCGACTCATGGAGCGATCGGCGGAGAAGCTGGTCCCCTGTGGTGGGTTCCTCGGCAGATGTCGGGTGGCTTTCTACTGGTGGCCAGCGCAGGCGAGATTCGCGGGAGTGCCCGCGCGCCCGAACCCTTCCGTTCCGCTCCTTTGAACATGCTCGCGCGTCACATGGATTCGCGAGTCTAAACAAAGAAGGAGAGACCTCTTGGAAGGTCCTGAAATCACCGCCACCGAGGCCGTTCTCGACAACGGCCGCTTCGGCACCCGCACCATCCGCTTCGAGACCGGCCGCCTCGCGCAGCAGGCTCAGGGCGCAGTCGCCGCGTACCTCGACGGCGAGACCATGCTCCTCTCGGCCACGAGCGCAGGCAAGCACCCGCGCGAGGGCTTCGACTTCTTCCCGCTGACGGTCGATGTCGAAGAGCGCTCCTACGCCGCCGGCAAGATCCCCGGCTCGTTCTTCCGTCGTGAGGGTCGTCCCTCCACCGAGGCGATCCTCGTCTGCCGTCTGATCGACCGTCCGCTGCGTCCGTCGTTCGTCGACGGCCTGCGTAACGAGGTCCAGGTCGTCATCACCGTGATGTCGATCGCTCCCGGCGAGTTCTACGACGCTCTCGCCATCAACGCCGCATCCGCGTCGACCCAGATCTCGGGTCTCCCGTTCTCTGGCCCCGTCGCCGGTGTGCGCCTCGCGTTCATCCCCGGCCAGGGCGAGCACGCCGACCAGTGGGTCGCGTTCCCGACCGCCGAGCAGGTCGCGGAGGCCGTGTTCGACCTGATCGTCGCCGGTCGTGTCGTCACCAAGGCCGATGGCACCGAAGACGTCGCGATCATGATGGTCGAGGCTGAGGCCACCGAGCACAGCTGGAACCTGATCAAGGCCGGCGCCACCAAGCCGAACGAAGAGATCGTCGCTCAGGGTCTCGAGGCCGCGAAGCCGTTCATCGCTCAGCTCGTGAAGGCTCAGGCCGAGCTCGCCGCCACGGCGTCGAAGGAGCCGGGCGTGTACCCGGTCTTCCCGGCGTACAGCGACGAGGTCTACAGCTTCGTGTCCGAGCGTGCGTTCGCCGAGCTCAGCGACGTCTACCATATCGCCGACAAGGTCGAGCGTCAGACCGCCGACGACGCGATCAAGGACCGCGTGAAGGCGGAGCTCATCGAGGCCACCGAGGCGGGTTCGCTCCCGGCCGCAGCCCCGCTCGAGTTCTCGGCCGCGTACAAGTCGGTCACCAAGCGGATCGTCCGCGGTCGCATCCTCACCGAGGGCGCTCGTATCGACGGTCGTGGGCTGGCGGACATCCGTCCGCTCGACGCCGAGGTGCAGGTCATCCCGCGCGTGCACGGCTCTGCGATCTTCCAGCGCGGCGAGACCCAGATCCTGGGTGTCACCACGCTGAACATGCTCAAGATGGAGCAGCAGATCGACTCGCTGTCGCCTGTGACGAGCAAGCGTTACATGCACCACTACAACTTCCCGCCGTACTCGACCGGTGAGACCGGCCGTGTCGGTTCGCCGAAGCGTCGCGAGATCGGGCACGGCTTCCTGGCCGAGCGCGCCCTCGTGCCGGTGCTGCCGAGCCGCGAGGAGTTCCCGTACGCGATCCGTCAGGTGTCCGAGGCGCTCAGCTCCAACGGTTCCACCTCGATGGGCTCCGTCTGCGCGTCGACCCTGTCGCTGCTGAACGCGGGTGTGCCGCTGCGCGCTCCCGTCGCCGGTATCGCGATGGGTCTCGTGTCGGACGAGGTCAACGGTGAGACCCGCTACGCGGCTCTGACCGACATCCTGGGTGCGGAGGACGCACTCGGCGACATGGACTTCAAGGTCGCCGGAACCAGCGAGTTCGTCACGGCCATCCAGCTGGACACCAAGCTCGACGGCATCCCGACGCAGGTTCTCGCCGGTGCGCTCACCCAGGCTCGTGAGGCTCGTCTGACGATCCTCAACGTCCTGAACGCTGCGATCGACGCTCCCGACGAGATGGCGCCCACCGCGCCTCGCGTCATCAGCGTGCAGATCCCGGTCGACAAGATCGGCGAGCTGATCGGCCCGAAGGGCAAGACGATCAACGCGATCCAGGATGAGACCGGCGCGCAGATCTCCATCGAGGAGGACGGCACCGTCTACATCGGCGCCACCGACGGCCCGTCGGCTGAGGCCGCTCGTGCCCAGGTCAACGCGATCGCCAACCCCACCAACCCGGAGGTCGGGGAGCAGTTCCTCGGCACCGTCGTGAAGATCGCCACCTTCGGTGCGTTCGTCTCGCTGCTCCCGGGCAAGGACGGCCTCCTGCACGTCACCGAGGTGCGCAAGCTCGCCGGTGGCAAGCGGGTCGAGAACGTCGACGACGTGCTCTCGGTCGGCCAGAAGATCCTCGTGAAGATCACGAAGATCGACGACCGTGGCAAGCTCTCGCTCGAGCCCGTCCTCGACGACGCTCCTGCCGCTGAAGCTGCCCCTGCAGAGGACGCAGCCGCCGAGTAAGCACGACGTTCGAACGGAACCCGGGCCTCTTCGCGAAGAGGGGGCCCGGGTTTCGTCGTCCAGTGGTGTGACCAAATCGTTATCCGGTGTTTCCGCGCCGTTCCCCGGATTGGTCGGGGCGTCCGGGGAATTCGCTTACTCTCGAAGTACGCACCGGGGGGTGCAGATCCAGCAGGTACGCAGGTCGGCACGCACCGATCGACGCGGGGGTGAGAGAGAATGCGGTTGTTCAGCGTAGGCGCAGGAGCGTCTGAGGAAGGCGCCAAGCAGGGCGTTGCCGAGCATCCGTCCGCGCCCATCCCGATCGTCGGACCGGGGATAGGGGAGTCCATCCGCGTCGCCCTGGGCGAAACGGGTTTCGAGACGTTCCCTCTGATGCTCGGCGCGGCGGAGTTCGGCTGGAACGTCGACCTCGAGACCAGTCACGGCATTCTCGACCGCTATGTGGAGTTCGGCGGAAACGCCATCCATACCGCTGACGGCTTCTCCGGCGGACGCAGCGAGCACATCATCGGGCAGTGGTTGCGGTCGCGCGGTCAGCGCGAGCGCAGTGTCCTGAGCGTCCGCATCGGCGCCCACGCCGACAACCCCGGCCTCGGTTCGGTCAACCTCGTGCGTGCCGTCGAGGGATCGCTGACCCGGCTCGGTGTCGACCGCATCGATGTGCTCTATCTCGATGCGACCCTCGACGCGACGACCAACCTCGAAGACACCTTGGCGACCGTCGAATGGATGACGGATGCCGGCAAGATCGGTTCGGTCGGTGCATTCGGCTTCGCCCCGGAGCGGCTCGTGGAAGCACGCATCCTGGCCGCGGCCGGTTACCCGCGCATCCAGGTGATCGACACTCCCTACAACCTGGTCCGCCGTCAGCCGTTCGAGGGTGATCTTCGCCTCGTGGCCGGTGCGCAGAACCTCGCCGTCACGCCGTCGCACGCGCTCGAGCACGGATTCCTGTCGGGTCGGCATCGCAGCAAAGCGCTCACGTCGCGCGGTGTGCGGGGCGAGCAACTGCGTGGTCATCTGAACCGCCGGGGGATCAAGATCCTGCGCGCTCTCGATCAGGTCGCCGAGGAAGTGAGTGCTCCTGTCGCGGCGGTCTCCATCGCCTGGTTGCTCGCTCAGCGCACGATCGCCGCGCCCATCGTCAACGCGTTCGCGAGCGATCACGTCGATGAGCTGATGCAGGGAGCGGGTGTCTCGCTCTCGCGCAGCCAGGTGTCCGATCTCACCCGGGCGGGTAACTGAGCTTCCAGCCGCCCGTGACATAGGGTGGAAGAGAGGTCCGGCGGATGCTGGCGATGAAGCGAGCGATTTGTGACGCACTACATTTATCTGGTCAGACACGGTGAACATCAGGATGCCGAGTACGGGCTCGCAGACGGACCCCTCTCGCCGAGGGGGCAACGTCAGGCGGAGCTGATCGCGGATCGGCTGTCCGGGCTCCCGCTCGACGCCGTCTGGCATTCCCCGCTGTTGCGCGCGAACGAGACGGCGCGGGCGATCGCGGCTCGTCTGCCGTCGGTGGATCCCGAGCCCACCGCGCTGCTGTTCGACTGCGTCCCGACCGGGATGACGGAGGAGACTCCTTCCGTGTTCGAGCCGTTCTTCGGTTCCGTCACCGAGGCCGAGATCGAGGCGGGGCGGGCGCAGATGTCCGATGCCGTCAATGAGTTCCTGGTGCGCAAGACCGGAGACGTGCACGAGGTGCTCATCACCCACAACTTCGTGATCTCCTGGTTCGTGCGGGAGGTGCTCGCCGCACCGGAGTGGCGGTGGATGACCCTGAACCAGTCCCATTGCGGGCTGACGGTGATCGCTCAGAAGCAGGGGCGGCCGTGGACGCTGCTCACGCACAACGACACCGGCCACCTTCCGGTGGAACTGCGCACCGGGATCCCCGATGCGCTGCTGGTCTGAGCGCCCTGCTCCGACGCGCCTCCGCGGTGTCGCGGAATCCGAGGTGTCTGCCCGCGCGCCCCTGACCGTGCGCTGTCGGCCGCGAAATAGACTGGATGCATGACCACGCAGGTAGCACTCGTCGGCGGAACCGGGAAGCTCGGCACGATCATCGGTGCGGTGATCGATGAGCTCGACGGGTTCGAGGTGAGCCGTGTGCTGACCTCTTCCAGCGATCTCGCGGAGATCGACGGTGCCGACCTGGTCGTCGATGCATCGACGCCGCAGGTGAGCATCGAGGTGGTGCGCGCAGCCGTCGAACATGGCATCAACGTGCTGGTCGCGACCTCGGGCTGGTCGGCGGAGCGGATCGCGCTCGTACGTCCTCTCGTCGAGGCGGCCGGCACCGGTGCCGTCTTCATCCCGAACTTCTCTCTCGGCTCGGTCCTCGGGTCAGCGCTGGCGGCGGCCGCTGCGCCCTTCTTCGGCTCGGCGGAGATCATCGAAGCGCACCGCGAGACCAAGATCGACTCGCCGAGTGGAACGGCCGTGCGGACCGCGGAACTGATCGCGACCGCGCGCGCGGAGCAGGGGCCCGTCAGCGCACCGCATGCGGACCAGCGTGCCAGGGGGCAGCAGGTCGGCAGTGTGCCCGTCCACTCTCTGCGGCGCCCCGGGGTCGTCGCCAAGCAGGAAGTCATCCTCTCCGGCCCGGGCGAGTCGCTCACCTTCACACACGACACAGTGGACTCGGCTCTCGCCTATGCCCCGGGGATTCGGCTCGCCGTGCCCTTCGCGCTGAAGGCCGACGGCGTGTTCGTGGGTCTTGAGCACATGATCGACATCGGCATCCGATCGTGATGTCGCGTATCGGCGTCGCGTTGATGGCCGCGGCGCTGCTCCTCTATCTCGCCGTCGCGATCTGGCTCGCGGTGATGTTCATCTCGGTCGGCACCGGCGTGTCCATCGGCATGGGGGTCACCCTGCTCGTGCTGGCACCGATCGGAGCATGGGCGCTGGTCCGGGAGATGATGTTCGGCTTCGGCGCCGATCGTCTGGGACGCCTCCTCGATGCGGAGGGCGGGATGCCTCCGGTCGAGACGGAACTGACGCCCAGCGGGAGGATCGCCCGCGCGGATGCCGATCCGCTGATCGCCCGGTACGCCGCAGAAGCGGATACGGCGGGTGACGATTG
The DNA here is from genome assembly GCF_040223885.2 of Microbacterium sp. WHRI 7836. Taxonomy (NCBI): domain Bacteria; kingdom Bacillati; phylum Actinomycetota; class Actinomycetes; order Micrococcales; family Microbacteriaceae; genus Microbacterium; species Microbacterium sp. WHRI 7836. The sequence goes on along the minus strand of NZ_CP168171.1, from coordinate 2,088,443 downwards.
GCGGGCGCGCTATCGGCTGGGTGTGGTCCAGGACGCGGCGGGCCGCCGGAAAGACGCCAGGGCCAGCATTCGCGAGGCGATCCGGCTCTCGCGCCGCTGACCCTGGTGTCCTGAACGGATTCCGCGCCGCGATCAGGCGAGTGTCGCCTCCAGGGTGATATCGATCCCCGAGAGCGCTTGAGACACCGGGCAGCCCGCCTTGGCTCCGTTCGCGATCTCCTGGAACGCCTCGGGCGTGAGATTCGGGACCGTCGCATTGACGTTGAGGTGGCTGCCGGTGATGCCGACGCCCGGCTTGAACGTGACCGACGCCGTGGTGTTGACGCGCTCCGGCGGAGTGCCGTTCTCGGCGAGCGCGTGGGAGAGCGCCATGCTGAAGCACGATGCATGCGCGGCCGCGATGAGCTCCTCGGGCGTCGTGGTCGTGTCGCTGCCCTCGCTGCGCGCCTTCCAGTTGATCGGGAAGGTGCCGAGATGGGACGACGAGAACGCGACCGTACCCGACCCCTCCATGAGCGATCCGGTCCAGGTGCTGGCGGCTTCGCTGGTGACAGGCATGATTCCTCCGGTTCTCGCACTGCGGGCGCAGCGTCGGCTGGTCGCCAGCCTACCGAGCGGCGGAGGGGCGGGGAACAGCCTCAGGCGGCGGCAGGCCTGCCGATGAGCCCCGCTCGCTGCAGCACGAGGTAGAGCTGGCAGCCCAGGCAGAAGGCGAATGCCGCGTTGAGGAAGGCCGCTACGAAGGCGGCAGCGGTCGCGATCGGCAGAGCCCACGGAACGCCGAGGAGGTGCAGCACGAGACCGATGCCCACCACGAAGAGTCCGACACCCTGCGAGAACCTCGGAGGGCGGGGGTCTTCGAGCTCGGCGGGCGGAGCGAGACGCGGTCGCACCGCTGTGCGGAACAGCGCGCCCCAGGGAGCGGTCCGCGGTGACACCACACCCCACAGGAACAGCGCAGCGGCGACGGCGGTGAGGAGGAAACCGGGATCGAGAGCGCGCTGTGCGAGGGAAGCGGAGGAGATCGCCCACCCCGTCGGCGTGAAGGAGGCATCGGCGAGCGGCTGGTACGCGAACCAGCCGAACGTCGCGGCACCCGCCTGCGCTGTGGATATCCCCGTCAGTGCGAGGAACGTCGCCACCAGCAGCAGCACCGCGGTGATCGCTGCGGCGAATCGGGGGCCTCTGGGGTCGATGCCGGCGGGATTGCTCATGGATGCTCCGTTTCTTCGGCTCAGAGGGTTGCGAGGGCGTCGGTGAGGGCATGCCGGTGAGGGACACCGTGGAATCGCGCGCGCACGGCACCCGACGCGTCCACGACGAAGGTGGTCGGTGTTTGGAGCACCTTGTAGCGGGTCGAGAGGTCGGGACGGTGAGTCAGATCCACCTCCACATGGCGGAGACCCTCGTGTTCGGCGGCGTATGCGCCGAGCAGCCTGCGCACCTGCGGGCACCGCGCGCACATCTCGGTGCTGAACTGCACCAGGGTCGCCCGGGACCCGAGTTCGGCGGAGTCCGCATCCGTGGGGACGAAGTGAAGCGTGCCGCCGTCGCGTCGCCGACCGTCACGGCGTCGCAGCGCGACACCGATGAGCGTCGCGAGCACGAGCAGTGCAGCAGCGAAGCCGAGGGCCAGGGCGGGAGACATGGGTCGAGGATATGCGGCTCCAGGGCGCTCGGGGCCGATGTTTCCGACGATGACGGCGACGTCCCGGGGGCGCGCTCATCCGCCCGACAGGGTGAGGGTGGCGGTATCGTGGCTGTCATGAGCGCAGCCGTCCCGACTCCTTATGAAGATCTGCTCCGAGACGTCCTGGAGAGCGGCACGCACAAGTCCGATCGCACCGGCACCGGCACGACGAGCGTCTTCGGTCGACAGATCCGCTTCGATCTGTCGAAGGGGTTCCCGCTCATCACGACCAAGCGCGTGCACTTCAAGTCCATCGCCTACGAACTCCTCTGGTTCCTGCAGGGCGATTCGAACGTGGGGTGGCTTCGGGAGAACGGCGTCACGATCTGGGATGAGTGGGCGGACGAATCCGGCGACCTCGGTCCTGTCTACGGGGTGCAATGGCGTTCCTGGCCGACCCCCGACGGCGGCAGCATCGACCAGCTGTCCGAGGTGATCGAGCAGATCCGACGGTCGCCCGATTCGCGGCGGCTGATCGTCTCGGCATGGAACCCCGCCGACATCCCCGACATGGCGCTCGCGCCGTGCCACGCGCTGTTCCAGTTCTACGTCGCCGACGGCAAGCTCTCCTGCCAGCTGTACCAGCGCAGCGCGGACATGTTCCTCGGAGTGCCGTTCAACATCGCTTCCTACGCGCTCCTCACGCTGATGATCGCTCAGCAGGTGGGGCTCGAGCCCGGCGACTTCGTCTGGACCGGCGGCGACTGCCACGTGTACGACAACCACGTGGAGCAGGTGCGCGAGCAGCTGAGCCGTGAGCCCTACGCATACCCGACGCTGCGTTTCGCGCGGAAGCCCGAGTCGATTTTCGACTACCGCTACGAGGATTTCATCGTGGAGGACTACCAGCACCACGCGCCGATCAGGGCGGCGGTCGCGGTATGACGTGGGTGGGCTTGATCTGGGCCGAAGCGCACGGTGGCGTGATCGGCGCGGAGGGCGGCATGCCGTGGCATGTGCCAGAGGACCTGGCTCACTTCAAGGAAGTCACCCTCGGCGCTCCGGTCGTGATGGGGCGCAAGACCTGGGACTCTCTCCCTGAGCGCTTCCGTCCGCTCGCCGGCCGCGAGAACATCGTGGTGACCCGGCAGCAGGACTGGTCCGAAGAGGGCGCGCGTCGCGCGGCGACGGTCGCCGAGGCGGTCCGCGGACTCGACCGGGCATGGATCATCGGCGGTGCGGAGATCTTCCGACAGGTGATCGGCGACGCGGACCGTCTGGAGGTCACCGAGCTCGACCTGGACGTCGCCGGCGACGCGTACGCCCCGGACAAGAAGGGCTGGCGCCTGGTCGACGAGGGGGAGTGGCAGACCTCCCGCACCGGCGTCCGGTACCGCTTCCTGGGATACGAGCGCTGATGCCCACCGCGCTGATCACCGGAGCAAGCGCAGGGCTGGGCGCCGAGTTCGCCCGTCAACTGGCTCGGCGGCGGGCCGACCTCATCCTGGTGGCGCGCTCGGTGGGCGCCCTCGAGAAGCTGGCGGCGGAACTGCGGAGCGAGTACGGGGTCGCGGTCGAGATCGTGTCCGCCGATCTGGCGGAAGAGGCAGGAGTCGAGAAGGTCGCGGAAAGGCTGCGCGACACCACGGACCCTGTCGACCTTCTCGTGAACAACGCGGGGTTCGGATTGCCTCTGCAGTTCGCCGACAACGCCATCGACGACGAGGTCCGTCACCTACGGCTGCATGTGGAGGCGTCGATGCGCCTCATGCATGCGGCGCTCCAGTCCATGCGCGGTCGCGGCGGGCGCATCATCAACGTCGCCTCGGTCGCGGGATTCATCTCGCGCTCGACCTACTCCGCATGCAAGGCATGGCTCATCGGCTTCAGCCGCTGGGCCAACGCCGAGTACGCGAGGGACGGAGTCTCCGTGACGGCGCTGTGCCCGGGATTCACCCACACGTCGTTCCACGAGCGGATGGGGCTGCCGGTAGGTCAGGAGGGTGTTCCCGCCATCATGTGGCTGAATGCGCGCGACGTCGTCAGGATCGGCCTTCGCGATGCGGCGCTCGGCAAGTCGGTGTCGGTGCCGTCGCTGCGATACAAGGCGATCGTCGCTCTGGCGCGCGTGTTGCCGAGTTCACTCACCTCCGGTGTGGCGCGTCGCGGCCGGGTCTGATCACAGACCTTTCCGGGGTCGATCCGCGAGGTTCAGCGGAACCTTCCGAGCCGGATCCCGGCTTTCGCGATGGCGGCGATCGTCTCGCCGTCCGTGATCGTGTCCTCGGCGATCATCGTAAGGACGTCCTCGAACGGTACCCAGGAGACGGCACGGATGCCTTCTTCCGCCTGCGTCTCGGCAGAGACGCCGCGTGATGCGTCTTCGCCCGTGATCGGATGGAGGTCGCGGGCGAGGAAGACGTGCTCCGGGGCCTCGGCGATGCCGTTCAGAGCCAGCATGCCGCCGAGAGGGGTCCAGTCGGCCGCCTCGTACCCCGTCTCCTCGCGGAGTTCGCGCTGAGCCGCGACGAGTGTGTCCTCCCCGTCGCTGCCACCGGCCGGGATCTCGACGCTCGTGCCGACGGTGTATCTGTCGATCGTGACGAGGCACACGCGCTCGTCCTCGTCCATCGCGACGACGAACACGGCCGGATGCTGCATGGAGACGACACCGTAGATACCCTCGTCGCCTGAGGGCCCCGTGATCCGGTCCTCTCGCACGCGGATCCATGCGTTCTCGTACTTCGTGTCGGTGCTTCGTGTGAGCCAGCCCATCCCACGAGCGTACGGCGGAGCGCCCCCGGTCCGTACGATCGGTGCATGGGTTTGTTCAGGAGAAAGCGCGATCCTCAGGGTGCCGATGAGATGCTTCGGGCGTACAACGCTGCGGAGGCCGCTCGCCTCGCGGACCTCACCGCGGGGATCTCCGCCGATACGGCCGCGCCCATGACTGTCGGCAGTGAGGCCGGAGCCGGAGAGGTCGCCGTCGAGGACGTGTTCAGGATCACCGGCCGCGGTCTCGTGGCCACGGGCAAAGTGAGCCGCGGTGTCGTCCGTGTCGGAGACGCCGTCTCGGTCATCCGTGACGGTGCCGCGCTGTCGACGACCGAGATCACCGGAATCGAGATGTTCCGTAAGCGCGTGAACGAGGCGAGGGCCGGTGACATGGTCGGGGTGCTCCTGGCAGGGAAGAACGACGTCGCCCGCGGGGACGTCATCCGCGTCTTCGCGTCCGCATGACCGGTGGTCGAACCGATACGCTGGGTCTATGACGCACTCGGGCAACCCCTTCGGACAGGTTCTCGTCGCGCTCGTCACTCCGATGACGGCCGACGGCGAAGTCGACTGGCCCGCCGTCGAGAAGCACATCGATGACGTGATCACCGCGGGAGCGGACGGCATCGTCGTGACGGGAACGACCGGCGAGACCTCGACTCTGACGGACCCCGAGAAGCTCAAGCTCGTCGAGGTCGGCAAGTCCGTCTCCGCAGGTCGGGCGAAGATCATCACGGGTGGCGGGTCGAACGAGACCGCGCACGCGATCGAGCTCTACAAGGCCAGCGAGAAGGCAGGCGCCGACGGCATCATGATCGTCACGCCGTACTACAACAAGCCCACGCAGGCGGGCATCCTCACACACTTCCGTCTGGTGGCCGACGCCACCGACCTCCCGGTGATCCTCTACGACATCCCGGGCCGGACCGGTGTGCCGATCAAGTACGAGACGATCCTGCGTCTGGCGAAGCACCCGAACATCCTCGCTGTGAAGGACGCCAAGGGCGACTTCTCCGAGGTGAGTCGGGTGCTGAACCAGACCGACCTCATGTACTTCTCGGGCGACGACGCGAACGTGCTGCCGCACCTCGCGATCGGGGCGACCGGTTTGATCGGCGTGACGGCCAACGTCGCCGCGGCGCCGTACCGCACGATCATCGACGCGGTGAACGCGGGAGACCTCGCCACGGCCACGGCGGAGCACAAGCGGCTCGAGCCGCTCGTCCGCGCCGTGATGACGCATGTGCCTGGGACCGTCGCGGCCAAGTACATCCTGCACGGACTCGGTCGCATCTCGAGTCCGCGCGTCCGACTTCCCCTGGTCGGTCCCGAGGAATGGGAGGCGGCGCTCATCGAGGATGAGCTCGACCTCGTCCAGGACGTTCCCGGTGCCGACTTCTCGAACTTCCGTCCCGACCGCAATGCGGCCGCGGGCGGTGCCCTGCCGAAGGTGCACGGCACGACGCGCTGAGTCGCGTCGCCATGAACGAACGGACGCGCGGAGTGTCCGACTGAGGAGACAGCATGTCCATTCCCCTGGTAGAACCGACCGCTCTCGATGAAGGGACGCTGCGGGTCATCCCGATCGGCGGGCTCGGAGAGATCGGTCGCAACATGACCATGTTCGAGTACGACGGGAAGATCCTGATCGTCGACTGCGGTGTGCTCTTTCCGGAGGAGCACCAGCCGGGAGTCGACCTGATCCTCCCGGACTTCGAGCCCATCCGTGATCGCCTCGACGACATCGTCGGTGTCGTGCTCACGCACGGCCACGAAGATCACATCGGCGCCGTGCCCTACCTCCTGCGCCTGAAGAGCGACATCCCTCTGATCGGCTCCGGGCTCACCCTCGCGCTGGTCGAGGCGAAGCTCAAGGAGCACCGCATCAAGGCCTTCACCCTCACCGTGAAGGAGGGGCAGGAGGAGCGGGTCGGTCCGTTCGACCTGGAGTTCGTCGCGGTCAACCACTCCATCCCCGACGCGCTGGCCGTGGCCATCCGCACCCCCGCCGGCATGGTCCTCGCGACCGGCGACTTCAAGATGGACCAGCTTCCCCTCGACGGCCGGATCACCGACCTGCGCGCGTTCGCCCGCCTCGGGGAAGAGGGCGTGGATCTGTTCCTCGTCGATTCGACCAACGCCGACGTGCCGGGCTTCACCCCGACGGAACGCTCCATCGGCCCCGTGCTCGATCAGGTGATCGCGAAGGCGCCGCGTCGCGTCATCGTCGCCAGCTTCTCCAGCCACGTCCACCGTGTGCAGCAGGTCATCGATGCCGCACACGCCAACGGGCGCCGCGTCGCGTTCCTCGGCCGCAGCATGGTCCGGAACATGACGATCGCCGAGCAGCTCGGCTACCTGAAGGTGCCGGACGGCGTCCTGATCGACTTCAAGAAGGCACGTGATCTGCCCGACGAGCAGATCGTCTACATGTCGACGGGCTCGCAGGGAGAGCCGATGGCCGTGCTCAGCCGGATGGCGAACATGGATCACGCGATCGAGATCAGCGAGGGCGACACCGTCATCCTCGCCTCCAGCCTCATCCCGGGCAACGAGAACGCGGTGTACCGCGTGATCGACGGCTTGACCAAGCTGGGCGCCAACGTCGTGCACAAGGCGAACGCGAAGGTGCACGTCTCCGGGCACGCCGCCGCGGGTGAGCTCATCTACTGCTACAACATCCTGAAGCCGAAGAACGTCCTCCCGGTCCATGGCGAGTACCGCCATCTCATCGCGAACGCCAAGCTGGCGCAGGACACCGGCGTGCCGGAGGACAACACGATCATCGCCTCGAACGGCACCGTGATCGACCTCAAGGGCGGGGTCGCGAAGGTCGCAGGTCAGCTCGATCTCGGGTTCGTGTACGTCGACGGCTCAACCGTCGGCGAGATCACGGACGCCGACCTCAAGGACCGCCGGATCCTCGGCGAGGAGGGCTTCATCTCGGTCATCGTCGTGGTGGACGCCACGACCGGGCGCATCATCTCGGGCCCGGAGATCCATGCGCGCGGCGTCGCCGAGGACGACTCCGTGTTCGATGACGTCACGCCCAAGATCGTCGCCGCGCTCAAGGAGGCGTCCGGCAATGGTGTCCGTGACACCCATGCGCTGTCGCAGGTCGTGCGACGCACGATCGGTCGCTGGGTGAATCAGCGGCTTCGTCGTCGCCCCATGATCGTGCCGCTCGTCATCGAGGCGTGACGCCGGCGCGGTCCTCTCGCACTCACGGGTAGTCGTCATGCCGACGTAACACCGTCGGCCTATGCTCGCGTCATGCACAGGGGCTTCTCGCTTCGCAGGGCGTCGCAGACGGATGCGATGTTCCTCGGCGACATGCTCGTCGAGGCGGCGAACTGGCGAGCCGGGGGAGTGCGGCCACGGCACGAGGTGCTGACCTCGACGGAGCATCGGCGCTACCTCGCGGGGTGGAAACGCATGTCAGACGACGGCCTCGTCGCGCTGGGTGACGATGACGTCGCGGTCGGTGCCGCCTGGTATCGGGTGCTTCCGCAGAACGAGCCGGGATTCGGTTTCATCGGCATCGCGGTCCCCGAGCTGATCATCGGCGTGCACCCGCTCTGGCGCGCTCGGGGTGTTGGTCGGTCCCTGCTGCGCGGCATCGTGCAGCTCGCCGGGTCCCAAGGCCATGCCAGGATCAGCTTGAGCGTGGAGCGGGACAACTTCGCGCGCAATCTGTATCGTGCGGAAGGGTTCGCCGTGGTGGGTCAGGGGTCGACGCGCGACACGATGGCTCGCGGTACGGGGTAGCGTACGCTCTCTGCGATCCGTGGAAAGCCGCGTCATTACGCGGCGATGTCGCCTGTTGGACGTAACGTGAGAGCATGGCCAGGAGTACCACGAAGACAGAGCGCGCGTCGACGAGCGCACCGTCGCGCCCCAAGCGGCAGACGGCTCCCAAGGCCACGCCCGCTCGCAAGGCCCAACCCGCTCCCAAGAAGTACATCGACGAGGCCGACAAGCCTCCCGTCGCCGTCCGTGCCTGGGTCGGGCTGGCGCACGGGGTCGGAGGACTCTTCCGCGCGTTCGGCCCTGAGACCCTCGAGAAGGACGACCGTCGCGACGGCTTCCCGTTCTTCCTCGTGCTCCTCGCCGTGCTCGGTGCGGTCAACGAGTGGTTCTTCATCGGCAACGAGGTCGCAGCGAACATCAGTGCCTACTCGGTGGGTCTCTTCGTCGGACGCGTGGCCTTCATCATGCCCGTGCTGCTCCTCCTGCTCGCCGGATGGCTGTTCCGGCACCCGTCCTCCGTCCACGACAACGGTCGTATCGGCATCGGCTTCGGCATGTTCGTCCTCGCCCTCGCGGGGATCTTCCATGTCGCAGGGCCTCGCCCGCATCCGAACCAGGGGATGCCTGCGCTCAGCGAGTCGGGCGGTCTGCTGGGCTGGCTGGTGGGGCAGCCGCTGACGTACCTCACCGACATCCCGGCGTACATCGTGCTGTCGCTGCTCGTGGCACTCAGCATCCTGATCCTCACCAAGACACCGCCGAATCGCATCGGTTCGCGCCTCGGGGACCTCTACGCCTGGATGTTCGACGCGGAGCGACCGGAGAAGCCGGCGAAGGACGCCGCAGCGATCGACGATGCGGACAAGACCGATGACCCCGACGTACTGCCGTGGTGGCGCCGGAACAAGACCGGCCGCGAAGAGGACCCGGATGAGGGCACACTCGATTCCGACGACATCACCGCGCTCCTGACCACCTCCGATCCCACGCCTGCGTACGACCAGGCAGTGGTCGTCGAGAATCCTTACGACGCGGCCACCGAGGTGCTGTCCGAGGTCAGGTCGGTCGCCGACTCGCTCGCCGAGCAGCAGACCACGGCCCTGCTTGATGACTCCTCCGAGACAGGAGAGGTGCCGGAACTACCCGGTCTCGACGGGTTCGGCACCGATGGTCCGGGCGACCGCGGCCCGCAGGCCCCCGTCACGCCATACATCCTCCCGTCTCCCGGACTCCTGGTCGAAGGCCCGCCGCCCGTCATGCGCTCAGAGGCGACCGACAAGGTGATCGAGCAGATCACCAGCGTGCTGTCGCAGTTCAAGGTCGATGCCAAGGTGACCGGCTTCTCCCGTGGACCGACGGTCACGCAGTACGAGGTCGAGGTGGGCCACGGCGTCAAGGTCGAGAAGATCCTGCAGCTGAGTAACAACTTCGCCTACGCCGTGGCCTCGAACGACGTGCGCATCCTCTCGCCGATCCCGGGCAAGAGCGCGATCGGCATCGAGATCCCGAACGCCGACAAGGAGATGGTGGCTCTCGGCGATGTGCTGCGCTCGCCCGCTGCGCAGAAGAGCACGCACCCGATGACCATCGGCGTTGGCAAAGACGTCGGCGGCAACATCGTCATCGCGAACCTCGCGAAGATGCCGCACCTCCTCGTGGCCGGCTCCACCGGTTCGGGTAAGTCGAGCTTCGTGAACTCCATGATCACGAGTCTGCTGATGCGTGCCCGCCCGTCCGACGTGCGCATGGTGCTGATCGACCCGAAGCGTGTCGAGCTGACCAGCTACGCCGGTGTCCCGCATCTGATCACGCCCATCATCACGAACCCGAAGAAGGCGGCGGAGGCGCTGCAGTGGGTCGTGAAGGAGATGGACATGCGGTACGACGATCTCGCGTCGTTCGGTTTCCGGCACATCGACGACTTCAACCGGGCTGTCCGCGCGGGCGAGGTCGAGCTCCCGGTGGGCAGCGAGCGTGTCCTGAAGCCGTACCCGTACCTTCTGGTGGTCGTCGATGAGCTCGCCGACCTCATGATGGTCGCCCCTCGCGACGTCGAGGACTCGATCGTCCGCATCACGCAGCTCGCACGTGCCTCCGGCATCCATCTCGTGCTAGCGACTCAGCGCCCGAGCGTCGACGTCGTGACGGGCCTGATCAAGGCCAACGTCCCGTCACGACTCGCCTTCGCCGTGACGAGCGTCACGGACAGCCGGGTCATCCTCGACAGCCCCGGTGCCGACAAGCTCATCGGTCAAGGTGACGCCCTGTTCTCGCCGATGGGCTCATCGAAGCCGTTCCGCCTCCAGGGCGCGTGGGTCGATGAGAAGGAGATCGACGCGGTCGTCAAGCACGTCACCCGTCAGGCACGTCCGGACTACCGTCCGGATGTGCAGGAGGCGATGGAGCCGACGAAGAAGAAGGAAGTCGACGAGGACATCGGGGATGACCTGGAGCTGCTGCTCGCAGCCGCCGAGCTCATCGTCTCCTCGCAGTTCGGATCGACGTCGATGCTCCAGCGCAAGCTCCGCGTCGGGTTCGCGAAGGCAGGTCGTCTCATGGATCTGCTCGAGTCGCGCGAGATCGTCGGCCCCTCCGAGGGGTCGAAGGCGCGAGACGTGCTGGCGACCGCCGAGCAGCTCCCGCAGGTGATGGCCAAGTTGCGCGGAGACGACGTTCCGGCACCGACATCGGCATCGGCTGCGCCTGCGGTTCCGCCCGTCCCGCCGCTCCCGCAGGCGCATGACCCGATCGCGGCTCAGTACGAGGGTCTTCCCGAGGTGGAAGCTGAGGGCGACGAAGATGCCTGGGGCTTGACGGGACGCGACTGATGGCGATCCCACGGCAGCTCCCCAACGCCATCACGGTCGCGCGCATCCCGCTGGCCGTCGTCTTCTTCGTCCTGCTCCTGCTGGGTGGCACCTATGGGTTCTCGGACCCGGGTCTCCGCTGGGCGGCCGGAGTCATCTTCATCGTCGGGATCTCGACGGACTGGGTCGACGGGTACCTCGCCCGCAAGTACGACATCGTCAGTGATTTCGGCAAGCTCTGGGATCCGATCGCCGACAAGATGCTCACCGGTGCCGGCTTCATCGGGCTCGCGATTCTGGGCGAGGTCAACTGGTGGATCGTCGCGATCATCCTCGTGCGCGAATGGGGCATCACGATCCATCGGCTCATGGTGGCCAGCGAACACGTCGTGGCCGCGGCCTGGATGGGCAAGATCAAGACCGCGTTCCAAGGGGTGGCGCTCGGGTGGGCACTCCTCCCGCTGCACGACGTCATCGGTCTCGACGCCTGGACATTGATCACGTTCATCCTCATGCTCATCGTCCTGGTCCTCACGGTGGCGAGCGGCATCGACTACGTCGTGGCGCAGGTACGCGGGTCGCGCCGGAAGTCATGAGTCAGGCGGCAGCCGAGGTCCTCGCTGCGCTGGGCCGACGAGGATGGAAGCTCGGCGTGGCCGAATCCCTGACCGGGGGCGCCCTGTGCGCCGATCTCGTCGCGGTTCCCGGAGCGTCAGCCGTTCTGCTCGGAGGCGTCGTGGCATATGCCACGCCGGTCAAGTCGTCCGTGCTGGGCGTGGATGAGGGCCTGCTGTCGAGATACGGGCCGGTGCATCCGCAGGTCGCACTGGAGATGGCAGACGGCGTCAGACGCGTCGTCGGCGTCGACGGCGAGGCTGCCGATGTGGGGGTGTCCACGACCGGGATCGCCGGACCGGTGTCTCCGGACGGGCAGCCCGTCGGCACGGTGCACATCGGCGTCGTCACCCCCGCGGCATCGCGGACCAGGGCCTTTCTCTTCGTCGGCGACCGGGAATCGATCCGGGCGCAGGCGGTGGACGCGGCACTCCAGGAGATGCTCGCCCTGCTCTCGGAATAGCAGAGCCCTGCGGCTGGTTGTCTCTGATGTGCTCACACGTAAACCACAGAGTGCAGGAGTAGATTCTGTGCACGCCAGGGGTACTAGACTGGCTGTCTCATCGGGGGAGACCTCGAGCGAACACATGGGGAGGAGGTTCCGATGATTCTTGTACGACAGGAAATCGGCGATGTGCTGAGGGACTTCCGCCTGCAGAAGGGGCGTACGCTCCGGCAGGTCGCCAGCAAGGCATCGGTCGCACTCGGCTACCTCAGCGAGGTGGAGCGCGGTCAGAAAGAGGCTTCGAGCGAGATCCTCGCCTCGGTCGCAGACGCTCTCGACGTCCCCATCTCGACGATCATGCGCGAAGTCGGTGACCGCATTTCGGTGCTCGAGGGCATTCAGGTCTTCCCTGACGTCGTTCCCGACGACCTCGTGGCGTCGGTCGAGCCTCAGCTCTCGCTGCACTGACCCCCGAATGGGGTGGTGATGCGTCGTAGCGAGTTCCTTCGCGCCGTCGAGACCGAGTTCGGGCTGAGGGCTTCCTCTCTGGTCAACGACCTCGGCCTGAGTGCCGTAGGTGGGCGTACCGCTCTCGAAGCTCTCGCCGACGGCACGCCGCCGCGAGACATCTGGCTGGCGCTGTGCGCGGAGATGGACGTTCCCGAGGACAGGCGCCACGGAGTCGGACGGCAGGAGCCGCGGCGGCGCTGACCGACGTTCCTCGTCCGCCCGCTACGGAACACGACACTCCATTTGCGGCGTGTCGTCGAAGATCCGTTCGAAGCGGGCGTAGTCTTCTGCACAAGTGGTCCAGAGCGTTTGTTCTGCACTGTATGTGAGATCGTCGCACCGATGTCGGTGGTCCCTCCTACGGTGGAAACAAGCCGAAGAGCCATTACGCCTTGTCGGAGAGTTTCTCCCAACCGGAAGAGCCGCGACAGCCTACAGGCGGCATCACGCGCGCAGAAGGAGCACATCATGCCATCACCCGCCGACCGCGAGAAGTCCCTCGAGACCGCCCTCGCTCAGATCGACCGCCAGTTCGGAAAGGGCTCGGTCATGCGGCTGGGCAGCGATGAGCGTGCCCCTGTGGCCGTCATCCCGACCGGCTCCATCGCCCTCGACGTCGCCCTCGGCGTGGGAGGACTGCCGCGTGGCCGAATCGTAGAGATCTACGGACCGGAGTCTTCGGGTAAGACGACTCTCACGCTGCACGCGATCGCCAACGCTCAGCGCGCCGGGGGAATCGCGGCGTTCATCGATGCCGAGCACGCGCTCGACCCCGACTATGCCGCGAAGCTGGGCGTCGACATCGATGCTCTCCTGGTGTCGCAGCCCGACACCGGTGAGCAGGCGCTCGAGATCGCCGACATGCTGGTGCGCTCCGGAGCCATCGACCTCATCGTCATCGACTCCGTCGCGGCGCTCGTGCCTCGTGCCGAGATCGAGGGCGAGATGGGCGACTCACACGTGGGTCTGCAGGCGCGACTCATGTCGCAGGCCCTTCGTAAGCTCACCGGTGGTCTGAACCAGACCAACACCACCATGATCTTCATCAACCAGCTGCGTGAGAAGATCGGCGTCTTCTTCGGTTCCCCCGAGACCACCGCCGGCGGTAAGGCGCTGAAGTTCTACGCCTCGGTCCGCATGGACATCCGTCGTATCGAGACGCTGAAGGACGGAACCGATGCCGTCGGAAACCGCACCAGGGTCAAGGTCGTGAAGAACAAGATGGCGCCGCCGTTCAAGCAGGCGGAGTTCGACATCCTCTACGGCGTCGGCATCTCCCGCGAAGGCAGCCTGATCGACTTCGGCGTCGAACACGCCATCGTGAAGAAGTCGGGTTCCTGGTACACCTATGACGGTGATCAGCTGGGTCAGGGCAAGGAGAACGCACGCACGTTCCTGCTCAATAACCCCGACATCGCTCTGGCTATCGAGACGCAGATCAAGCAGAAGCTCGGTATCGGCGGGCCGTCCGCTGCCCCGGCCGCTGCCGATGAGCTCGCAGAGCGTCGTCCGGCCTGATGAACGACTCGCGTGGGGGCGATCCAGACCGGATCGCCCCCATCATCCCCCTCTTCGGCGGAACAGCGAAGAAACCAGGAGCGACGCCTTCCACGCCGGTCACGCAGTACGGCGAATCAGCGACACTGCCATCATCGCGAGGCGACGGGGATGCGGTCTGGCGTACGACCTGGGACTCTCCTCCAGGCGACCCTGCTTCCATCGACACAGCCGACGATGCAGCTCACACGGGAACCCCGAGTGAGCGCCATCCGGCGCGCGGGCGCAGGGATCCCTCCGGCGCCAGGAGCTCTCATCCCTCGCGGTCGGCTCCCAGGCTCCGCGCGCTCGACGCGACGGAAGGAGACGGCGCGACTCAGCAAGAGGCGTCACACGATGAGATCCGGGTCGCGGCCGAGGAGTCGCTCCTGCGAAAGCTGCGAGCCCGGTCGTTGTCGATCTCTGAAGCCCGGCAGGTGCTGCGTGGTGCGGGCCTCGATGGCAGTGCGATCAGCGATGTGATCGAGGACTTCTGCCGTCGTGGTTACCTCGATGATGCGGCCCTGGCCGGCGTCCTCGTGAGGTCGGGAGTGGATCGAAAGGGGCAGGGGAGAGTCGCTCTGTCTCGCGCGCTCGCTCAGCGGGGGATTCCGCGTGAGGTCATCGATAGCGCGCTCGAAGAGCTTCCGGACGACGACGACGAACGCGCGCTGGAGTTCGCCCGCACCAAGGCGCGGTCGATGACTCGACTCGACCCCGACGCGGCGCTCCGTCGTCTGGTGGGACAGCTTTCTCGTCGTGGCTACAACGGAGCGGTCGCCATGAAGGCGGCGAAGGTCGCGCTGCGCGAGGCTTCATTCGGCGGAGCGACCTCAGGGGTGCGGTTCGTCGATTCCGACTAAGCAGTGAGCGCCGCTTCCGCACGGGAACGGCTCGTACAATGGGGTGATCATGACTATCCCGCGCAGCGAACCGACGATCATCGGCGCGTCGTCGGCAGCCGTCGACGTCGACGGACGACAGCGATCGTATGAAGTACGCACCTTCGGGTGCCAGATGAACGTGCACGACTCGGAGCGCCTCTCGGGCTCGTTGGAGAGCGCAGGTTACGTCAGGGCAGTCGACGGTGCGGAAGCCGATGTGGTGATCATCAACACCTGCGCGGTCCGCGACAACGCCGCAGGCAAG
The DNA here is from genome assembly GCF_040223885.2 of Microbacterium sp. WHRI 7836. NCBI lineage: Bacteria > Bacillati > Actinomycetota > Actinomycetes > Micrococcales > Microbacteriaceae > Microbacterium > Microbacterium sp. WHRI 7836. Next base: position 2,073,226 of record NZ_CP168171.1, on the reverse strand, counting down.
CTCTACGGCACACTCGGCCATCTCGCGTCGGTCAAGCGCCGCAAAGACGGGATGCAGATCGCCGTCGGCGGCTGCCTCGCACAGATGGACAAGCAGGCTGTGCTCGACAAGGCGCCGTGGGTCGATGTCGTGTTCGGCACCCACAACATGGGTTCCCTTCCGGGGCTGCTCGAGCGCGCCCGCCACAACGGGGATGCCGAACTCGAGATCCTCGAGTCGCTCGAAGTGTTCCCCTCAACCTTGCCTACGAAGCGAGACTCGGCGCACAGCGGCTGGGTGTCGATCTCGGTCGGGTGCAACAACACCTGCACGTTCTGCATCGTGCCCAGCCTGCGCGGCAAGGAGAAGGACCGTCGTCCCGGCGACATCCTGAACGAGATCCGGCTTCTGGTCGAAGACGGTGCGATCGAGGTCACGCTTCTCGGGCAGAACGTGAATTCCTACGGCGTCGAATTCGGCGATCGACAGGCGTTCGGCAAGCTCCTGCGCGCGGCCGGTGAGATCGAAGGCCTCGAGCGCGTCCGATTCACCAGCCCGCACCCCGCAGCCTTCACGGATGACGTGATCGATGCCATGGCGGAGACTCCGAACGTCATGCCGCAGCTTCACATGCCGTTGCAGTCGGGGAGCGATCGCATCCTCAAAGCGATGCGACGTTCCTACCGCAGTGAGCGCTTCCTCGGGATCCTCGACCGCGTCCGCGCGCGCATCCCGAACGCCGCCATCACGACCGACATCATCGTCGGGTTCCCGGGGGAGACCGAGGAGGACTTCGAAGACACCATGCGTGTCGTCGAGCAGGCTCGTTTCTCCAGCGCCTTCACCTTCCAGTACTCGATCCGCGAAGGCACGCCTGCGGCGACCATGGAGGACCAGGTTCCGAAGGACATAGTCCAGGCGCGCTACAACCGCCTGATCGCCCTTCAGGAGCGCATCTCGCTGGAAGAGAACCAGAAGCAGGTGGGTCGGCAGATCGAGGTTCTCGTCTCCACGGGTGAGGGCAAGAAGGACACCGAGACCCACCGGCTCACCGGTCGCGCGGAGGACAACAGACTCGTGCACTTCGAGGTGACACCGGGGTCGGACCTTCCTCGTCCAGGAGACGTCGTCACCGTGACGGTGACCCATGGAGCTCCGTTCCACCTGCTCGCAGACGACCCGACGGGAGCGCCTCTCAAGATCCGTCGCACTCGAGGCGGAGACGCCTGGGACCGTTCGCAGTCGGAGTCGTGCGCGGTACCCGCTCCGAGCGGCAGCGGCGAGAAGAAGGCTGTGTCACTCGGGCTTCCGACACTGCGCGTCGGGGTGTGACCGAACCTCGCCTCTGGGCGATCGTCGGGGCGACCGGTACCGGGAAGAGCGACCTCGCGATAGAGCTGGCCGAGGCGCTGCGAGCCCGAGGGAACCCGGCTGAGATCGTGAACGCCGATGCCATGCAGCTCTACCGCGGCATGGACATCGGCACAGCGAAGGTGTCGTCGGCGGAGAGGCGGGGGATCCCGCATCATCTCTTCGACGAGCTCGATGTCGATGAGGACGCGGCTGTCGCGTGGTATCAGCCCCGAGCGCGCGCCGCCGTGGAGGACATCCACCGCCGCGGGGGTGATGCGATCCTCGTCGGTGGCTCGGGCCTGTACGTGTCGAGCGTCGTCTACGACTTCCGTTTCCCGCCGCGGGACACGGCGCTGCGCGAGCGCCTCGAGCAGGAGTTCGAGATGCTCGGAGCCGCGGTCATGATCGAGCGGCTGCGCGGGCTGGATCCCGAAGCGGCCGACCGTGTCGATCCGCGCAACCCCCGCCGCGTCATCCGCGCTCTCGAGGTGCTGGAACAGGGGAGCGCGACACATGGTGCGGCGCTGCCCGACACGCCAGTGCTGTGGCACCCGCACACAAGACTGGTCGGACTCCGCGTCGATCGCCCCGCACTGGTGGAGCGCCTCGACGCCAGGGTCGAGCGCATGTGGGCCGAAGGTCTGCCGGACGAGGTCGCCGGGCTGCGCTCCCGCGGGCTCGAGCGCGGAGGAACAGCGCCGCGCGCCATCGGCTACGCGCAGGCGTTGGACCAGCTCGACGGTCGTCTCACGCAGGACGAGGCCATCGCGCAGACCCAGGCCCTCACGCGGCGATACGCCCGTCGACAGGTGTCGTGGTTCAAGCGGTATCCCGACCTCGAGTGGTGGGACGCCCCCGCGGAGGTTGCTGCGCTCCTCCCGTCCTGATCTGAGATGTCGGTGGCCTGCGATGTCGGTAGTCCCTGACAGTCTCGACGGATGACGACTCACTTCTACACCGCATCCAGCCTCGACGGATTCATCGCCACCGACGAGCATTCGCTGGACTGGTTGCTCACGCAGGACATCGACCAGGACGGACCGATGGCCTACACGGGGTTCGAGCGGAACATCGGCGCCCTGGCGATGGGGGCCTCGACGTATGAGTGGGTGATGCGCCACGAAGAGGGGCGTTGGGGATACTCGCAACCCACGTGGGTGTTCACTCACCGCGAGCTCGATCTGCCCACGGGCGCAGACGTGCGGCTGACCCAGGCCGACGTCCGGACGGTGCATTCTCAGATGGAGGAGGCCTCCGGAGGAAAAGATCTCTGGGTCGTCGGTGGGGGAGACCTGGCAGGCCAGTTCGCCGATGCCGGACTGCTCGACGAGGTCTGGGTGCAGTACGCCCCCGTGACGCTCGGTTCTGGCGCCCCGCTGCTTCCGCGCAGGCTCGACCTCGAACTGCTGGAGGTGGCACGCAATCGCAACTTCCTCTGCGGGCGCTATCGGGTTGCTCGCGACGGGCGTTCGTGACGGGAGCTGCTCTTCACGATCCCTAGACTGGAACCATGGTCGCATTCACCAAGGGTCACGGCACGGGCAACGATTTCATCATCATCGCCGACCCCGACGCCGAGCTCGACCTCACCGTCGAGCAGGTCGCGGTGCTGTGCGATCGTCATTTCGGCATCGGTGCCGACGGGATTCTCCGTGTCGTGAGGTCCTCGGCCATCCCCGAGGGCGTGGCGACTCTGGAGGAGGAGCCACAGGCGGAGTGGTTCATGGACTACCGCAATGCGGACGGATCGATCGCCGAGATGTGCGGGAACGGTGTCCGCGTGTTCGCCCACTACCTCGTCCGCTCAGGTCTGGCGACGATCGAACCCGGCTCCACACTGCCGATCGGGACGAGGGCGGGCGTGCGCGATGTCACGCGAAGCGCTACCGGATACCAGGTCGATCTCGGGCGCTGGAAGCTCTCCGGCGATGACCCGCTGGTTCGTGTCGACGGCCTGTCCGTGACGCGACCGGGACTCGGTATCGACGTCGGCAACCCGCACGTCGTGGTCGCCCTCGCCTCGGAGGCCGAGCTCGCGTCACTCGAGTTGCACAGGGCGCCCGATCTCGAACCTCCGCTCCCCGAGGGCGCGAACATCGAGTTCGTGGTTCCGGGTGAGCCGCTCGTGCGCGATGGAATCGGTCACGTGAGCATGCGGGTGTTCGAGCGTGGTGTTGGGGAGACCCTCAGCTGTGGCACGGGTGTCGCCGCGACGGCACTCGCGGTCAGGCACTGGGCGGGAGCGAACGCTCCGAGCAACTGGCAGGTCGAGGTGCCTGGAGGTACGCTCGGCGTTCGCATGTTCCCCGCAGAAGACGGCGAGCACGTCGCCCTGTCGGGGCCGGCGCAACTCGTCTTCCAGGGCGAGGTCGACCTCGTCTGACGGCTCCGTCCGGCCATCGCGCGGATCGACTCGGCCTCGGTCTGCTCAGCTGAGGAGAATCGGCTCCGTCGGCGGGTTTCCGTGCTTTCGCACCTTGAGGATGCGGTATCCCTTGCCCGTGGCGGTTCGGAACACGCTGTAGCCGGGGTGGAACGTCGATCCGATCCAGCGCTGGAGAGAATCGGCTCCGAGATTGCGCTGCACGACCAGCCAGGCGTCGCTGCGCTCATCGAGGCGCGGGATCCACCGTTCGAGAAGCCCGTGGAGCTCGTTCTTGCCGACGCGGATCGGCGGATTGGAGCGGATCGTGCGGAATGACACGTGTTCGGGAACATCGTCGGGCAGCGAAGCGTTGACATTGGTGAGCCCGAGAGCTGCCGCGTTGCGACGCACGAGATCGAGGGCACGCTCATTGACGTCGACGGCCCAGACCGTCGCGTGGGGAGCAGCCAGAGCCATCGACAGCGTCACCGGCCCCCAGCCGCTGCCGAGGTCGAGAAGATCGCCGCCCGGCGGAACCGGGGGCATGTTGGCGAGGAGCACTGCAGTGCCGGCGTCGAGACGGTCTGGGCTGAAGACGCCACCGGCGGTGGTGACTTCCAGCTCTCGACCCGCGAGAGTCACACGGATCTTGCGCAGATTCTCGGGGCTTGCCGGGGCCGCAGTGAAGTAGTGATCTGACCCCATACGGTGAGCGTACCGGACACCGCGGGCTAAGGTTAAGGCTCGCAACGAAACCCAGAGACAAGGAACGGATGACGGAGACCACAACCCCCTCCACCGACGATCAGACGGTCGATCGTGTGCTCGCGAACGCGGAGAAGCGCTCGGACGTCCGAGTGTTCGGCGCCGCTCAGGCGCTGCAGGACGAATCGACCGCATCACACGGGAGCGCAGACGGCGCGCAGTGGGATCTGGAGGACCGTCATGCGCTTCGACGCGTCGGAGGTCTGTCGACGGAGCTCGAGGACGTCACCGAGGTCGAGTACCGGCAGCTGCGGCTGGAGAACGTCGTCCTCGTGGGCGTCTACCCCCAGGGAGCCCAGGAAGACGCGGAGAACTCGCTCCGAGAACTCGCCGCCCTCGCCGAGACGGCCGGCGCCGTGGTGCTCGACGGTGTGCTGCAGCGTCGCCCGCACCCTGATGCCGCAACCTATCTCGGTCGGGGCAAGGCGCAGGAGCTCAAGGACATCGTCGCCGCGGTCGGAGCCGACACGGTCATCGCCGATACCGAACTCGCGCCCAGTCAGCGGCGTGCGCTCGAAGACGTCGTGAAGGTCAAGGTGATCGACCGCACGACGGTGATCCTCGACATCTTCAGTCAGCACGCGAAGAGCCGTGAGGGCAAGGCTCAGGTCGAGCTCGCTCAGCTCGAGTACCTGCTCCCACGCCTGCGTGGGTGGGGCGACTCGATGAGCCGTCAGGCCGGTGGCCAGGTGGGCGCGGGTGGTGCAGGTATGGGCTCGCGCGGTCCTGGTGAGACGAAGATCGAGCTGGATCGTCGACGCATCCGCACCAAGATGGCGCTGCTCAGACGACAGATCCGCGACTTCGGTCCCGCCAGGGATGCCAAGCGCGCCGAGCGCAAGCGCAATACCATTCCGTCCGTCGCCATCGCCGGATACACGAACGCCGGCAAGTCCAGTCTGCTCAACGCCCTCACGAGCGCGGGTGTCCTGGTCGAGAACGCGCTGTTCGCGACGCTGGACGCCACCGTCCGCCGGACGGAGACGGAAGACGGCCGCGTCTACACGCTGACCGATACGGTCGGGTTCGTCCGCAATCTCCCCCATCAGCTCGTCGAAGCGTTCCGCTCGACTCTGGAAGAGGTGGGTGAGGCCGACGTCGTGCTCCACGTGGTCGACGGGTCGCACCCCGATCCTGCGGGGCAGCTGCAGACGGTGCGTGACGTCCTCGGCGACGTGGGCGTCAGAGACCTGCCGGAGATCGTCGTCTTCAACAAGGCCGACCTGATCACGGAGGATGAGCGTCTCGTCCTCCGTGGCCTGCAACCTCACGCTCACTTCGTGTCGTCGAGGTCGGGCGAGGGGATCGCAGAGTTGCGGGCAGCGGTCGAAGCGGCGTTGCCGAAGCCCGCGGTCGAGGTGGAAGCGGTGATTCCGTACGATCGTGGCGACCTCGTCGCATCGATCCACGAGTCGGGCATGCTGCTCTCCGTGGAGCACCGCGAGGACGGCACGGCTGTGCATGCGCGCGTCTCGGAGCGCTTGGCTGCGGAGCTCGCGCCCTTCGTCGCACAGATCTGATCGGTCAGCGGGCGAGGAATCTGGCCTCGACGGTGGCGGAGATCACGATCTCCTCCGGCTCATACTCCATGGCGGGTGCAGAGTCGGCGGCGAATGCCGCGGCTCCTCGGGCCTTGAGCATCGGGGCGCCGGGCGCGGGCTGCCCGCTGGAGATGAGGCCGACGTCAGCGATCTCCAGCGGGGTGACCTCATCCAGGCCGAGCGCCCCGGCGTAGGCCTCGGCGCGTGTGACAGCCACGCCGACGGCCGATGCGGCGACGTCACGTTCCACCTGCGTGCGCGTCTCCGGGGTCAGGTGCCAGTCCACCCAGCCGATCTCGACGCCGTCCCAGGCTGACACGTCGGAGACCCAGAGGGAGAGCTCCGAGGCCTCGGCGAACGTCGCCGTGAAGTCGATGCTCGCGTAGTACACGGGATCGAGTCGTGTGCCCTCGCTGCTCCAGGGGCGTTCGGCCCGAACGGAGATGCGCTTGCTCGACCAGTCGACCACGGTGCCGGCATCCGATCGATCGCTGATGCTGTGGCGCACCGGGTCTGCGAGCCGCAGTGCGCTCTCGACGACGTCGGTTCGTTCGGAGCCGTCGGTGCGAACGCTCACGTTGACGGTGGCGCGCTCGGGCGCCACTCGCGCCTCGTGCTCGCCGCGGACGGTGACGGTGACTTCGCTGCTCATGGGGCGACTCTACGCCAGCCCTCGGTGCGACAGGGGAATGGTGCAGCGGCGGAGAACGTTGTAGTCTGAGATGCTCGGGCGGTCGCCGCCCGAGATGGTAATTCCACAGTGTGACAGCGGCTCCTTCGAGAGAAGGGCCACGGGGCTGATCGGTTTCGACAGCGCCTGTGAATCCACGAGAAGCGGGCCGAGGATGCAGAGTTATCTCGTAAACGCTCTCTGCAAAAAAATAGTTGCCGAAACCAAGCGCAACGACTTCGCCCTCGCTGCATAAGCGAGCCCGATAGTCCGTCAGGCCGTATGTGATTCCGATACGGATCCTGGCGTCATCTAGGAATCTTGCTGCGTGATGGCGTCTGGACGTCACGTGGGACTCTTCCCAGGCTGGGCTCGTCGACTTAGGTGTCTGTGACAAAGGTCGGAGCCGAGCAGAACGTCTTCACAGACTGCGCCCGGAGAAGGCGTGGAGACTCAGCGTTGGACGGGGGTTCGATTCCCCCCAGCTCCACAAGGTCGCTGTCACAGGAATGAGGCCCGCCTCCCCTTGGAAACAAGGGGAGGCGGGCCTCTTCGCGTCTATATTGAGGTCTGTGGACACCACTGCTTCTGCGCGCCCGGACGGCCTTTCCGAAACCGAGGTCGCGGAGCGGGTGGCTGCGGGCAAGACGAACGCGTTCGTCGCGGACACCAGTCGCAGCGCGTGGAGCATCGTGCGCGCGAACGTCTTCACCCTCTTCAACGGCATCGTGTTCGCCTGCTTCTTCGTGCTGTTCCTGGTCGGAAGGTGGCAGGACGCTCTCTTCGGTCTCGCGGCCTTCGCGAACGCGATCATCGGATGCATCCAGGAGTTCCGCGCGAAGTCGGCTCTGGATCGGCTCGCCCTGATGAACGCTCCGCGCGCACTGGTGCTGCGCGACGGCGACGAGCGGGAGATCGCACCGGGAGAGGTGGTGCTCGACGACGTGCTCGTGCTCAGAGCGGGCGAGCAGGTCCCGGCTGACGCGCGGGTCCTCACCTCGCGCGGCCTGCAGATCGACGAGTCGATGCTCACCGGCGAATCGGACCCCGTGGAGAAGCAGCCCGGCGACGATGCGCTGTCCGGCGCCGTGGTCGTCGCCGGGGAGGGGACGGCCATCGCCACGCGGGTGGGCGCTGACTCGTATGCGAATCACTTCGCCGGAGAGGCCAAGAGATTCTCCCTGGTCTCCAGCGAGCTTCGCACGTCGGTCAACCGGGTCTTGAAATGGGTGAGTTGGATCATCGGCCCTGTCGGCCTGCTGGTACTGAACGCCCAGATCCTCGTCCTCGGTGGGTATTCAAGGGTGTTCTCGACCGATGCCTGGGTGCAGGCCGTCGTCAACACGATCGCCTCCCTGACGGCGATGATCCCGCTCGGCCTCGTGCTCATGACGAGCATCGCCTTCGCTGTCGGCGCGTCGAGACTGGCTCGCAGGCAGGTGCTCGTGAACGAGCTGCCGGCGGTGGAGGGTCTCGCGCGCGTCGATGTCGTCTGCCTCGACAAGACGGGCACGCTCACCGTGGGGGAGATCGGCTTCGATGCGGTGCATTCTCTCGACGATGCCGCGACGGAGCTGACCGACGACGCGGCGGCTGCCTTGGCCTGGTATGCGGCGTCTCCCGACGCCAACGCGACAGCGCGGTCGATGCGAGCGGCCTATCCGGTCGCGTCACCGCTCTCGGTCTCGGGATACATTCCGTTCTCGTCCGCGCGGAAGTGGAGCGCCGTGTCGTTCGACGGCGTCTCCGGCACATGGGTGATGGGTGCGCCGGAGATGGTGTTCGGCGACGAGGCCACGTCACCGCGCACGGAGCTCGGGCGCACGGTGACCGGCCTCGCGGAGACAGGGCGGCGCACGCTGGTGCTCGGGCACGCGGACTCTGGGCTCTCGTCGGCCGACATCGACTCCGAGCAGCTCCCCGGCGGACTCCGGCCCGCCATGGTGCTCACCTTCCGGGAACAGGTTCGCCCCGATGCCGCACAGACCCTCGAGTACTTCGGACGCCAACAGGTCGGCATCCGCATCATCTCGGGCGACAATCCCCGCACCGTCGCCGCCATCGCCCGCGAAGTCGGTCTCGACGTGGCCGACGGGTTCGACGCCAGGGAGCTGCCCGACGACGACGCAGAGCTCGCCGATGTGCTCGACCGGCATACGGTCTTCGGCCGCGTCACACCGGAACAGAAGAAGCGGATGGTCGTCGCGCTGCAGAGCCATGGACACACCGTTGCGATGACCGGCGACGGCGTCAACGACGCTCTCGCGATCAAAGCCGCCGACATCGGAATCGCGATGAACTCGGGGTCAGCTGCCACGAAGGCCGTGGCGAGACTGGTGCTGCTCGACGGGCAGTTCTCGCACCTGCCGGATGTCGTCGCCGAAGGACGTCAGGTCATCGCGAACATCGAGCGCGTGTCGATGCTTTTCCTGAACAAGACCGTCTACGCGACGCTGCTCGCGATCATCTTCGGAGTGTTCGTCCTCGAGTTCCCATTCCTGCCGCGCCAGCTCTCCATCACCGATGGCCTCACGATCGGCATTCCCGCGTTCTTCCTCGCGCTCATGCCGAACGCTGCCCGCTACCAGCCGGGCTTCCTCCGCCGTTCGCTGAGCTTCGCGATACCCTCAGGCGTCGTCGTCGCGCTGGGACTGACCTGGTACACGTTCGTCGCCCGCGGGCTCGGGGCGCACGAGGAGCAGTTGCGCACCGGAGCCACTGTGATCCTGGCCGTCGTCGGCATCTGGGTGCTGGCCGTTCTCTCCCGTCCGCTCAACCGCTTCAAGGTGGCTGTCGTGGGTGCGATGTTCGTCCTGCTCGTCGCGGTCTTCACGATCCCGCTCGCCCGCCAGTTCTTCGTGCTCGTCGATCCCGGCGCGGAGCTCGCGGTCGCGCTCACCGGGATCACGATCGCGATGGTGTTGGCGATCGAGGTGGTCCGGTTGCTGCATCGTCGTCTCGTGCTGTCCCCGGCGTCGAACCCCACCCACGGTGCGGCGACGCATGCACCCACGCCGTCCGATCCCGTTCCTTCCGGCGTCGCGACCGTGATCACGACGGTGGTCGCCGTCCTCGCCTACGGCTCCGGGTTACTGGCGACGGCCCTCGGCATCCTCGTGTTCCTGGGGCGCTACGACCCGGATGCGAGCACCTCCGCCTTCTCGCTCACCGGAGCCGCGATTGCGCTGTTCGGCTTGCTCATCCTGGCCGTCGCCGCCGGCGTCCGCCGAGGAAGCGGACTCTCCCGCCTCATGCTCACGATCTTCCTCGGCCTCGCCGTCGCACTCAGCACCGTGGTGCTCGTGTGGGGAGACCGCTGGGACTGGGGCGCCGCGCTCACTGCAGTGGTCGCTACCGGCATCATCGTGCTCCTGTGGACGCCGCCCGTCTCGCGGACGTTCGGCCGTGTTCTCGAGAGCTCGATGGGGTCGCCGGGTCGCTGAAGCGTCTTCAGCGCGGCCATTCGATGAGGATGAGTCCCTGCCGAGTGTCGGCGAGCCGAACCCAGCCGTCCCCGAACAGGTACGTCATCCCGTAGCCGTCTTCGTCGGTGCCCATCGCGTATTGCGCATCCTCTGTGAAGTAGACGCCGTCAGGGCCGTCTTCTCGCTTCCACCCCTCGGCGAGCAGAGCGGCCTGCGCAGTCGCGGCGTCCGCACCGTCGATCGCCGACCAGCCGTAGAGCTGTCCGTGATCCGAACCGACGGAGTAGTCGGCCCAGAAGCAGAGCAGTCCTTCGGTCAGCTCGACGCCGCCGGCGACGAACTCCTTCGTCTCGGCGGTCCAACCGGCATCAGCGAGCGCGGTGACGGTGCCATCGGAGATCATCGACTCGCACGTGAGTTCTTCCTCGGCGTCCGGCGATGTCGGCGAGGAGGGCGGGGCGGGGGACTGTGACGGGCGCGTGTCGCCGGCGTCGGGCGTCGAGGAGGGGCCTGGCTCGGGGGCCGCGCACGCGGAGAGCGCTGCGACGAGCAGCAGGACGCCCGCGGCGGCGGACATGATGCGGGGATTCATCGCGAGGCCTCGTCGTTCCGGTCGGGCTGCAGCAGGCCGATCAGCTCTGCGTCAAGCTCAGGAACTCCTCGTGCAGAGTCCCGTTGGTTGCGAGTGTCGAGCGCGCGCTGATCGTCTCCGCGCCGTCGATCGCCGTCATCCGGCCGCCGGCCTCTCGGACGATGGGGACGGCAGCAGCGATGTCGTACTCTTTGACGCCGAACTCGGCCACCATGTCGATGCGGCCCTCCGCAAGGAGCATGTACGAGTACACGTCACCGTACGCTCTGTCCCTCCAGACCCGTGCGGCGACCGCGAGGAGCGTGTCGAGGCGCCCGGCATCCGACCACTGCGCGATGCTCTGGAAGCTCACGCTCGCGTCGTCGAGGGAGGAGACCGAGGACGCCTGGATCCGGCGCGGTCCGTTCTCGCCGTCCGTCCAGGCGCCACCACCGGTCGACGCCCACCAGCGTCGACCGAGCGCCGGCATGCTGACCACACCGACCTGGGGCACGCCGTCCACCGCGAGGGCGATCATCGTTCCCCACAGCGGGACCCCGCGGAGGAAGTTGGCGGTTCCGTCGATCGGGTCGATGATCCACTGGCGCTGAGTGCTGCCCTGGGCGCCGAACTCCTCGCCGAAGATGCCGTCCTCGGGCCGCTCCTGCTCGAGGATGCTGCGGATCGCGCGCTCCGTGGCGAGGTCGGCATCCGTCACATGCGAGTTGTCGGCCTTGGTCGAGATCTCGAGATCCGATGCGTCGAAACGCGGGAGGGACTGGGCGTCCGCGGCGTCAGCCAGGCGGAGCGCGAGTTCGAGGTCGTGACGCAGGGCATCGGCGTGGGGAGAGGTGTTCACGGTCTAAGAATAGTCGTCGACTCCGCGGCGCCCGAGGGCCGAAAGACCATGTCTGCGGTCTCTCATCGTCGCGGCGCGCCCGGGTGCCGACGCCGATTTCACATGGACCCGGTCGGCTGGTAATGTAATTCCTCGGTCGGGGTTATCCCGGGCCACGCACCTCTAGCTCAATCGGCAGAGCAACTGACTCTTAATCAGTGGGTTCTGGGTTCAAGTCCCAGGGGGTGCACGGAACAGCCTCAGTAGATCTCGCCATCTACCGAGGCTTTTCTGCTTCCTGAGCACCTTCCCACGCCTCGTCGAGCACGACTCCGATCGCCTCCTGCTCAGAAGAGTTCGAGAATCGCGTAATAGATCGCGCACCCCGTCGTCTCTCATATGGGGACACATGCCTTGCGCCTCCGTACTGCCGTTCCACAGCGTCAGCACCGAGCCGCGGGCTTCATCAAGAACTGGGGAAGATCTTGTACGAAAGAAATGGCGGCGCCGTCGTGCGCCGAAAGACAACCGCGATGATCGCTGCGGCCGCCGCGGCGCTCACCGCCGTGATCACTCTCGCCGGCGCCGGGAGCGCTTCGGCAGCGGAGTACGACTATCCCGCGGCCATCGATCCTGCGTCGATCACCGTGACGACCGTCAACGGCGGTGGAGGCGTCTCGCAGTGGGATCAGGTGCGTGTCGATGCCGACTGGGCGGTGCCGGACGGAGCGACAGGAGGCCAGACGTTCGGGTTCACACTCCCGAAGGAGTTCGCCCGCGCGGGCACCTCCTTCTCCGTGCCATCGGCTGAGGACCCGAGCGTGGCGATCGCCCAGTGCACGGTGAGCACGGATGCGGCTCCCGTCGTGACGTGCACCCTCACCGACTACGTGAACGGCCGAACCGGCGTCACGGGTTCGCTGTGGTTCGTCGCCTCTGCGGATGAGCAGACGACGCAGTCGACCGTCGAGTTCACCGTCGACGGCACGATCACACCGGTCGAGCTCCCCGGCGGGGGGATCGGACCCTCCGCACCGCTGCCCACCGAACCGCAGAAGTGGTCCTGGCAGACGGACGACGGCAGGATCGCGTGGGAACTGGCCCTCCCGGGAGCGAGCTTCGCCGGAGCGGAGTCGATCGTGATCGATGACACCCTCGTCGGCGCCGGTGACGGGCTCGCCGAGCACCACAACGAGGACGGCCAGCTCGCTGTGCGCAGCGCCACCATGCAGGATCAGGACTCGCAGACGATCACGGACTGGACGGGGTCGTGGAACGCTGAGGGCACGGCATTCCACCTCGAGATCCCCGGTCCGATCGACCCGACCCGGATCTACTTCGTCAAGTACTTCACCGTGCCGAGCACCCATGTGGACGGGGCGACCTTCGCCAACACCGCCGACGTGAACGGGATCAAGCTCGAGGACAAGGAAGTGTGGAACGTCACGGGCGGGGGAACCGGCGACGGCGACGCCACCGGGGCATTCACCGTGACCAAGGCGATGTCCGGATCCGGCGCGCCGACTGTGCCCGCCGACTCCGTGTACACGGTGCGGTACAGCTACGGCGATCCGGTCGTCGAGCGGACGGTCGCCATCACCGCCGGCGCCACCTCGCCGCTGATCACGCTGCCCGCCGGCACCGTGGTCACCCTCGTCGAGCTCACCCCGCCCGCGATCGAAGGCATCGACTGGGGAACACCCGCGTTCTCGGGCACAGGTGTGCAGGTGCGTCCCGACGGTGGGGCGCAGATCACGGTCGGCGCCGGTGCGACTCTCTCGGTGACCCTCACCAACTCCGCGACCGCGACGCCGCCGGTCATTCCGCCGACGACACCGCCGACGACACCGCCGCCCGTGGTCTCTCCGCCGAAGGAGCTGCCCCTCACGGGCGGATCGTCGCTGGCGACCACGGGCGCCGATGCCCCCGGTGGGCTGCTGTGGGCCGGAGGATCGGCGCTCCTGCTCGGAATCGCCCTCACCCTGCTCGGAGCCGTTCGTGCTCGGAAGCGGGCAGCACACAGCTGATCGTCGAGAGAGCCGGGTCGTGGAGCATGCGCTTCGCGACCCGGCTCTCAGGGTGAATCGCAGCGTGCCCGGATGCGGGCCCGGCCCCTGCGTGAGGTGAGGGGGCGGAACTCACGCGACGGAGATCACGCGATAGAGATCATGCGACGGAGATCACTGTTCCCCGGGTCAGGGCGGTGACCTGGTCGAAGGTCAAGGGCATGACCGTGTGGGGATGGCCTGCCGCCGCCCACAGCTCGTCGTGGGCCCGCAACGCCTCATCGATATAGGTGCGAAGCGGTGTCGGGTGACCGATGGGTGCGACGCCGCCGATGACCTGGCCGGTCGCCGAGCGGACCAGGGCGGGCGGAGCCATCGTCACCTCCTCCGCGTCGATGCTCGCCTTCAGCGCGTCGAGGTCCACCCGGTGCCCGCCGCTGGTCATGACCAGCACCGGCACATCGTCCGCGACGAAGACCAGGCTGTTGGCGATCGCCGCGATCTCACAGCCGATCGCGGCGGCTGCTTCGGCTGCGGTTCGTGCAGACTCGGGGAGCACCCGGATCCGGACATCGACGCCTGCCTCCAGGAGCTGCCGGTGCACCTGCCTGCTGCGTTCGGGGAGTGCGGGGGTCTCGGTCATCGATCCACGATATCCAACGCTCGTGCCCTGGCGTCGGAGCGGTCTTCGGTGACCACTCCGACGCCAGGAGTCCGGATCAGCCGGCGTCTCCCACCAGGATGGCCGCCGCATCCTCCGTCACCGTGTCGTCGGGCTCGTCGTCGATGTGGGCGAGTACCCGCCGACCCAGGAAGACGGTGAGCGCGGCCAGCAGGACGGAGGCCGCGGCGAACAGATAGGGAACCGTTGCGTTGAACGCGTGCCACAGGAGGGCGGCGATCGGGGGAGCCATGGCGCCTCCGAGGAACCGGACGGCGGAGTACGCCGACGAAGCGACGGAGCGCGGCAGATCGGTCGCCTCCATCACCGCTTCGGTGAGCACGGTGTTCATCACGCCGAGCAGAAGCCCGCCCACCACGATGCAGGCGACCAGCGCCGCGGCATTCTCCACCACGAGCCCGGCAGCGATCAGATCGACCGCCAACAGGGGGAGGACGACCAGGATGATGCGCGTCCTGGGCATGCGGCGCATGAGGAGAGGTGCGACCCAGACGCTGGTGACCGCGAGTGCGACTCCCCAGCCGAAGAAGGTGAAGCCGATGCCCATCGCGCCGAAGCCCAGCGGGAACGGGGAGAAGGCCAGGAGGACGAAGAAGCCGATGTTGTAGAACAGGGCCGTGACCGCGAGCACCGCGAGTGCCGGGCGGCGCAAGGCGCTGAACGGTGCGGAGAATTTGACGGGCTCGCGCTTCTCGCCCGGACCGCGCAGCAGGACCAGCACGGCGACGAAGGCGATCGCCATCAGCGCGACCACTCCGAAGAACGGTCCACGCCAGCTCTGCTCGCCGAGGAGGCCACCGAGGAGCGGACCGACGGCGATGCCCAGGCCGAGGGCGGCCTCATAGAGGACGATGGCCGCGCTGCTGCCGCCTGACGCGGCACCGACGATCGTGGCGAGGGCCGTCGAGATGAAGAGCGCGTTACCCAGGCCCCACCCAGCACGGAAGCCGATGACGGCGTCGACGCTGCCGCTCAGTGCGCAGAGCAGTGCGAACACCACGATCAGCGCGAGTCCGATGAGCAGCGTCGCCTTGGCTCCGATGCGGCTGGAGATCCAGCTGGTCACGAGCATCGCGAGACCTGTCACGAGGAGATAGCTGGTGAAGAGCAGCTCGGTCTCGACGGGAGAGGCCTGCAGCGATTCGGCGATCGCGGGCAGGATCGGGTCGACGAGTCCGATGCCCATGAAGGCGACGACGCACGCGAATGCGACGGCCCAGACCTGGGCCGGTTGTTTCCACACCGAGGGGGTGGCGGCGGTGTTCACCGAGGTTCTCCTGTTCGATCAGTGGCGGTATGCGCGGCGAGGATCTCCGCCGCACGTGTGAGGGCGGCCCACTCCTCGTCGTCCAGAGCGGCGAAGCGTGGAGCGAGAGTGTCGCGGAACTCGGCTCGCCAGGCGGCGAGCGCCGAGGTCCCCTGCGCGGTGATGTCGACGACGGTCGCGCGGGAATCGTCCGGGTCGGGGGAGCGGAGGATGAGTCCTTCTCGCTCCAGGCCGCCGAGGAGACGCGTCATTCCGGGTTGGGTCGTCCGTGCGGCGGCAGCCAGTTCGCCGACGCGCCGGGAGCCTGCCTGCTCGAGCAGGCTCAGCACACGCCACTGCGCCGCTGGCGCGTCGTTTCCGGCGTCCTGCGCGGCGATACGGCCGAGCGCGTACGCCGAGAGCACCAGGGAGGGGATGACGTCCGTGCGATTCATACCAGCAAGTATATACCCCCTGGTATGAATAACCGTCAGCGTCGGGCGGTGGCGATGCGCGCGGAGAGTTGATGTGCGTGTGCCAGGAGGGTGCGGCCGAGCTCGGCCATCCGGTCAGGGCCGAAGCGGAACTCCACACCGGTGAGGCTCAATGCCCATTCGGGGCGCCCCGAGCGATCGAACACGGCGGCGCCGAGTCCCCAGCTGCCTTCGACGATCAATCCGGGGTTCACCGCGTATCCCCGTTCCTTGGTCTCCGCGAGGCGCGCGCGAAGGGGGCGCATGCCGTGGGCACGTCCCCACGCGCTCTCGAGGTCCGGGTGACGCTCGAGGTAACCATCCACATCGTGGTCCGGAAGGAAGGCGAGAATGGCGAGGCCGGCGCTCGCGACGCCCAAAGGAAAGCGGACGCCCTCGCTCAGCACGAAGGAACGGATGGGGAACGAGCCTTCCTCGCGGAGGAGGCAGACCGTCTCATCCGCTCGACGTACGGAGAGGAACGCGCTCTCCTCGGTCTTGACGGCGAGTGAGCGGACCACGTCGCGGGCGAGAGCAGTCACGTCGTACCGAGCGGCCGCGACGGATCCCATCAGGAAGAGCTCAGGACCGGGCATCCACCGGGTGCTCTCGCCATCGCGGTCGACCAGGCCCTCGGCGCGGAGAGCACTCAGCAGGCGGTGCGCTGTGGAGCGCGAGAGGTCTGCGCCGCGCGCCAGCTCCTGCAGCGAGGCGCCCTCGGCGCCGGCGGCCGTCACCAGACGCAGCAGGCGTGCGGCTCTGGCGATAGCCTGAGCGCCGGGCACGGCTGCAAGAGGTTCCATGATGTGGACGCTACCTCTACGTTCTGCCACATCACAAGATCTTGCTTCTCCGGGCGGGTGCTCTGGACGGATGCTGGGGAGAGCACGGGATCGAAGGAGCCGACGTGATCGACAAGCACTGGGAGTCTGCCGAGGCAGCTGTCGCCGACATCAGGGATGGGGCGTCGCTGGCGGTCGGCGGCTTCGGTCTCTCCGGTAACCCGATCGCACTCATCGAGGCGCTCCTCGCACAGGGCACCACGGGCCTGAGCGTCGTGAGCAACAACTGCGGGGTCGACGACTGGGGTCTGGGTGTGCTGTTGGGCGCGCGGCGGATCCGCAAGATGACCTCGTCTTATGTGGGCGAGAACAAGGAGTTCGAGCGTCAGTTCTTGAGCGGGGAACTGGAGCTCGAACTCACACCGCAGGGAACCCTCGCCGAGAAGCTCCGCGCCGGCGGGTCGGGGATCGCCGCCTTCTACACCCAGACCGGGGTCGGCACACAGGTGGCAGAGGGGGGACTGCCGCGCAGGTACAACCCCGACGGCACGATCGCCGTCGCCTCGGCCCCCAAAGACGTGCGCACCTTCGAGGTCGACGGGGCCCCGCGTGAGTTCGTCCTCGAGGAGGCGATCACCACCGACTTCGCGCTCGTGCACGCCGCCCGCGGCGACCGACACGGCAACCTCGTGTTCAACAAGGCTGCGCGCAACTTCAACCCGCTCGCAGCCATGGCGGGACGGGTCTGCATCGCTCAGGTCGAACAGCTGGTGGAACCGGGGGAGCTCGACCCCGATGGCATCCACCTTCCCGGCGTCTTCGTGCACCGCGTCGTCGAGGTCGGCACCGACATCCCCAAGCGCATCGAACGGCGCACCGTCGCCGTGGAAGGAGCCTGACATGGCACTGACCCGCGAGCAGATGGCCGCCCGCGCTGCGGCCGAGCTGCAGGACGGCGCCTACGTGAACCTCGGCATCGGTCTCCCCACTCTGGTGCCCAATCACGTGCCGCCCGGTGTCACCGTGGTCCTGCAGTCGGAGAACGGCATCCTCGGCGTCGGCCCCTATCCGCGGGAGGACGCGGTCGATCCCGACCTGATCAATGCGGGAAAGGAGACGGTGACCGCTCTCCCCGGGGCGGCTTTCTTCGACTCGGCGACCAGTTTCGGCATGATCCGAGGCGGCAAGATCGATGCCGCGATCCTCGGGGCGATGCAGGTCTCGTCAGCGGGAGACCTCGCGAACTGGATGATCCCCGGCAAGATGGTCAAGGGCCCTGGCGGTGCCATGGATCTGGTCCACGGCGCCGGCCGGGTCATCGTGCTCATGGAGCATGTCGCGAAAGACGGCTCCGCGAAGATCGTCGAGGAGTGCTCCCTGCCGTTGACGGGTCGAGGCGTCGTCGACCGGATCATCACCGACCTCGCCGTGATCGACGTGACATCGGAGGGACTCGTGCTCGTCGAGACCGCGCCGGACGTCACGGTCGATGACGTCGTCGCCGCGACGGAGCCACCCCTCATCGTCTCCCGCGCACTGCACAACGGAAGGACCACGCACCATGACTGAGAACGACGTCGTCATCGTCGCCGCTGCTCGCACCCCACAGGGACGCCTTAAGGGGCAGCTCTCCGCGTTCACAGCGCCTCAGCTCGGATCACTGGCGATCCGCGGCGCGCTCGAACAGGCCACGATCGATCCCGACGATGTCGATGCCGTCGTCGTCGGTCAGGTGCTCGCGGCCGGGTCGGGACAGAACGCGGCGCGGCAGGCGGCGATCGGCGCGGGCATCGGATGGGACGTGCCGGCGCACTCGGTGAACAAGGTCTGTCTGTCGGGGCTGACGGCGATCATCGACGCCGCACGCATGATCCGCACGGGTGATGCCGAAGTGGTCGTCGCCGCGGGCATGGAATCCATGACGCGCGCCCCGCACCTGCTGATGGGTTCCCGCGACGGCTGGACATACGGAAGCGTCGAGGTGCTCGACCACATGGCATACGACGGGCTCACCGACGCGTACGACCAGGAGAGCATGGGAGCATCGACGGAACGGCACAACGCGCGTTTCGGACTCACCAGGGCGGCGCAGGACCAGGTCGCGGCTCTCTCCCACCAGCGCGCGACGGCAGCGCAGGAGTCGGGAGTGTTCGACGCGGAGATCGTCGCCGTGGACGTTCCTCAACGACGGGGTGAGCCCGTGCGCGTGACGAAGGACGAGGGCGTACGACCCGACACGACCGTGCAGACGCTTTCGGGACTCAGAGCGGCGTTCGCGGAAGGCGGCTCGATCACCGCCGGTAACTCATCGCCGATCTCCGACGGTGCCTCCGCGGTCGTGCTGACGACCCGCGGCGTCGCGACGGTGAAGGGCTGGCCCGTGCTGGCGACCGTCGGTGCGAGCGGGCAGACGGCAGGACCGGACAACTCGCTGCAGGCGCAACCGGCGCGGGCGATCGAGCGTGCGTGCGCCAAACAGGGCATCTCGCCGTCCGATCTCGATCTGGTCGAGATCAACGAGGCCTTCGGCGCCGTCGTCGCACGTTCTCAGGACGAGCTGGGCATCGACGAGAGCATCGTGAACATCCATGGTGGCGGCATCGCGATCGGTCACCCCATCGGAGCCTCAGGCAACAGGCTCGTCGTGCACCTCGCGCACGAGCTGGCACGTCGGGGCGCGGGGACCGCGGCGGTCGGACTGTGCGGCGGCGGCGGTCAGGGAGAGGCGCTCATCCTCACCCGATGACGACGGTCCCGGCCAGCGGCCGATCAGGGACGTGAGTCTTTAGCGTGGTCCTGCGTGTCGGCGAGGGCCTTCTGCGAGCGGAACTGCAGTCGCTGGGCCTTCTTCGCCTTCTTGACCGACTGCGGGGAGTCGGCGTCCACCAGCACACCGCGACGTTCGCGGTTCATGTCGATCACGGCGCCGACGGCGAGGGCCATCGTGATGCCCCAGCTCACCCAGGACAGCACGGCACGCCAGGTGACGGGCTGCTCGCGGGTGCCGCGCAGCAGGGAGACTCCGGCGGAGATCGCAGCGACAAGTCCGGTGCTGAAGAGGTAGCGCATTCCCCCACGCTACCTTCCCGCACCCTTGGTCGCATGGAGCCTTGACAAGCCCCCGGTGGATCCGGCAGGGAACGAGCTGACGGACGGCACTCGGGCGCACCCGCTATCATGGCCTGGTCGCGGCTCGCCCGCGGCCGCACAACCGTGTATCTACCGGCCGTCGGCATTCCGGCGGACAGCGGCGGCACCCGACATCGCGTCTTCGACGCGCGAGAGCCATGACACGCGCAACAGCATCGCAGCAAATCGCCGAGCCGACCCTTCTCCGTCTCGCCGGCCTTCCCTACTTCCTCATCGCCTTCATCGCCCGGCTGCCGTTCGCGATGATGGTCGTCGGCGTGCTGACGGTCGTCGTCTCCGCGCGGGGCTCCCTCTCGCTCGGAGGTCTCACCTCTGCGGCCGTGGGTCTCGGCACCGCATGCTTCGGGCCTCTGCTCGGGGCAGCAGCCGATCGCTTCGGGCAGCGGGTCGTGCTGATGGTGCTCGCTGTCGCGAACGCGGCCATGCTTCTGCTGTTCACCGTGGTCGTCTACGGAACGGCGCCGGACGGATTCGTGCTGCTCGCCGCCGTCGGCATCGGGGCGAGCGCCCCGCAGGTCGCTCCGCTCTCACGGTCGCGGCTCGTCACGATCATCAGCGAACGAATGGCGGAGTCCCGCCGTGCGAAGACGGTGTCGGGCACGATGGCCTACGAGTCGGCGGCGGACGAGACGGTGTTCGTGTTCGGGCCGTTCCTGGTCGGGATCCTGGCGTCGGCGATCGCGCCGTGGGCTCCGCTGGTCGGTGCGGCCGTCCTCACCGTGGTCTTCGTGGGTGCCTTCGCGCTGCATCCCAGCGGTCGACACGTCTCGCAGGATCGCGACGCCGACGGGAAGGCGCCTTCGGCCGTCTCCGAGCTGTTCCGGCCCCAGCTGCTGATCGTGGTGGTCGGCATCCTCGGCGTCGGCATCTTCTTCGGCACGATGCTCACCTCGCTGACGTCGTTCATGGCCGACCGCGGGGCGCCGGAGCAGGCCGGCCTCCTCTACGGTGTCATGGGCGTGGGGTCCGCCATCCTCGCACTCGGTGTCGCATGGCTTCCCCCGCGATTCTCGATGCGCGCGCGGTGGCTCGTGTTCTCCGGGATCCTGCTGGCGGGCACGCTGCTGCTCGGATTCGTCGACACCCCCGGCACCATGATGCTGGCGCTCGCGATCATGGGCATCGGCATCGGTCCCACTCTCGTCACGCAGTACAGTTTCGGTGCGGCCCGCAGTCCCCGGGGACGCTCCGCCACCGTCATGACGATGCTCGGCTCCGGCGTCGTCGTCGGGCAGTCCATCGGAGCCGCCTTCGCGGGTGAGATCGCCGAGAACGTCGGCACGCCCGCTGCGCTGTTGCTGCCGATGATCGCGGCACTGATCGCCTTCATCGCGGGTGTGGCGAACTGGTTCCTCAGCGGTAGAGGGGACGCGAGGCCCGCGTCAACCCCTGACGCGCGATCCGCGGAGATCGACGTTCCTCGATAGCCTGGGGGAAACCCCGGGAGGAGCCCTCGTGGCCGCAGCAGATTTCGTCGTCGTCGCCAACCGCCTGCCCGTCGATCGGGTGGTGGGTCCCGGAGGTGAGGAGACCTGGCGCACGTCTCCCGGTGGTCTCGTCGCCGCGCTCGAGCCGATGATGCGCAGTGTGCACGGGGCCTGGGTGGGCTGGCCCGGCCAGGCCGACGTCGAGCTGGAGCCGTTCGCGGCCGACGGCATCGACCTGATACCGGTGACGCTCAGCGCTCAGGAGGTCGCCGAGTACTACGAAGGCTTCGCGAACGACACCATCTGGCCGCTCTATCACGATGTGATCGCGCCGCCGCAGTACCACCGGGAATGGTGGGAGGCATACGTGACGGTGAACCGCCGCTTCGCCGAGGCTGCTGCCGCCGCGGTCGCGAAGGACGGCACCGTGTGGGTGCACGACTACCAGCTCCAGCTCGTGCCGCAGATGGTGCGGGAACTGCGGCCCGACGTCACCATCGGCTACTTCCACCACATCCCGTTCCCCGCTCACGGTCTGTACGCGCAGCTGCCCTGGCGCGACCAGGTGCTGCGCGGACTCCTCGGCGCCGACGTCATCGGCTTCCAGCGCGCGCAGGACGCCACCTACTTCCTGACCGCCGTACGCCGCCGCTTGCGCTACGAGGTCAAGGGCTCGCACGTCGCGGTGCCGGAGGGCGAGCAGACCAGGACGGCGGTGGCGAGAGCCTTCCCGATCTCCATCGACACCGAGCCCTACCTCGAGCTCGCGGCCAGGGAGGACATCCAGGCCAGAGCCGCCGAGATCAGAGCCAGCCTCGGCAACCCCAAGCGCATCCTGCTCGGCGTCGACAGACTCGACTACACGAAGGGCATCCGGCACCGCATCAAGGCCTATGGCGAACTGCTCGAGGACGGGCGACTGAACGTCGAGGACGTGACACTGGTGCAGGTCGCGAGTCCCAGCCGCGAGCGGGTCGATGCCTACGTGCACCTGCGGGACGAGATCGAGCTCGCCGTGAGCCGCATCAACGGCGACAACGACACCATGGGGCACTCCGCCATCCGGTACCTGCACCAGGGGTATCCGCGCGAGGAGATGGTCGCGCTCTACCTGGCGGCGGATGTCATGCTCGTGACCGCGCTCCGCGACGGTATGAACCTCGTGGCCAAGGAGTACGTCGCCACCAGGGCCGACAATCGCGGCGTGCTCGTGCTGAGCGAGTTCACGGGAGCGGCGGACGAGCTGCGCCAGGCCGTGCGCGTCAACCCGCACGACATCGAAGGTCTCAAGGACGCGATCATGACCGCCGTGGACATGCCGGCGGGCGAGCAGTCGCGTCGCATGCGCTCGCTCCGGCGCCGGGTGCTCGACAACGACGTGACCGCGTGGTCGTCGTCGTTCCTCGCCGCGTTGGCGGAGGTGCGCGGTCGCTGAGCCCGCGCACGGCCCGCGATACTGGGAGAGCCCCCTTCGATTGGAGAATCCGTGACGCGCCCTTGGACCCCTGGAACAGCCGATGACGACCTGAGCGCTCTGGCCGGCACTGCACGGCTTGTGGTCGCGCTCGACTTCGACGGCACGGCATCGCCGCTGGTCCCGGATCCGATGGCCGCCAGAGCCCTTCCCGAAGTCGCCGTCCAGGTCGACCGCCTCGCCGCTCTTCCGGACACTGTCGTCGCCTACGTCTCCGGACGCAGCATGCATGACCTCCGTGTCATCACGGAGCACACCGACGACTCCGCGATCGCCTTGGCCGGATCGCACGGCGCCCAGTACTGGTTCCCGGGGGAGGGCGACGCTGATGCTCCCGGCGAGCCGACGGACGATGGTGCTCGTGAGGAGCTGTGGGCGGCGGCGAAGCCGATCATCGACCGATATGAAGGCGCCGAGTTCGAGCCCAAGACCTTCGGCCTGGGCGTGCACACCCGTCGTGCCGACCGCGAGACCGAGGAGCGCGTCTTCGCCGAGATCGATGCCCTCGTCGCGGAGCGGTTCCCGCACTGGAGACGGCGTTCGGGCCACAGGGTGCTCGAGTTCTCGTCGCGAACGGAGGGCAAGGACGCGGCGATGGCCGCTCTCCGCGAGAGGTTCGACGCTACCGGGATCCTCTTCGCCGGCGACGATGTGACGGACGAGGATGCGATGCGTGTGCTGCAGCCCGGCGACCTCGGCGTCCGGGTCGGGCCGGGGGAGAGCGCCGCGACCCTTCGTGTGGACTCTCCACAACAGATCGCCGAGCTTCTGGAGGCGTTGGCGGACGAACGTGCCTCTCGGCGGCAATAGACTTCCGTCATGTCCTCGCATGATCCCTCCAGCAGCGCGCCCATCGACATCAAGCCCCGCAGCCGCGTCGTCACCGACGGCATCGAGGCCACGACCTCCCGCGGTATGCTCCGTGCCGTCGGCATGGGCGACGCCGACTGGGACAAGCCGCAGATCGGCATCGCGTCCAGCTGGAACGAGATCACTCCCTGCAACCTGAGCCTCGACCGTCTTGCTCAGGGGGCGAAGGAGGGCGTGCACTCCGGCGGCGGGTACCCGCTGCAGTTCGGAACCATCTCCGTCTCGGACGGCATCTCGATGGGCCACGAGGGGATGCACTTCTCACTCGTCTCCCGCGAGGTCATCGCCGACTCGGTCGAGACCGTGATGATGGCCGAGCGCCTGGACGGCTCCGTCCTGCTCGCCGGCTGCGACAAGTCGATCCCCGGCATGCTCATGGCCAGCGCCCGCCTCGACCTGTCGAGTGTCTTCCTCTACGCCGGGTCGATCGCGCCGGGCTGGGTCAAGCTCTCCGACGGCACCGAGAAGGACGTCACGATCATCGACTCGTTCGAGGCGGTCGGCGCCTGCCGTGCCGGCCTGATGAGCGAGGAAGACCTCAAGCGCATCGAGTGCGCCATCGCTCCCGGAGAGGGAGCATGCGGCGGCATGTACACCGCCAACACCATGGCCTCCGTCGCCGAGGCACTCGGGCTCAGCCTGCCGGGCTCCGCCGCGCCGCCCGCTGCCGACCGCCGTCGCGACTACTTCGCGCATCGGTCGGGCGAGGCCGTCGTCAACCTGCTCCGTCAGGGCATCACGACGCGCGACATCCTCACCAAGGAGGCGTTCGAGAACGCGATCGCCCTCGCGATGGCCCTCGGCGGCTCGACCAACGTCGTCCTCCACCTCCTCGCCATCGCGCGAGAGGCCGAGGTCGAGCTGAGTCTTCACGACTTCAACCGCATCGGCGACAAGGTCCCGCACGTGGCCGACATGAAGCCGTTCGGCAAGTACGTCATGAACGACGTCGACCGCCACGGCGGCATCCCCGTGATCATGAAGGCCATGCTCGACGAGGGCCTCCTGCACGGCGACGCGCTCACGGTCACCGGCAAGACGCTCGCCGAGAACCTCGCGGACCTCGACCCGCAGCCGATCGACGGCGAGGTCATCCACACGTTCGACAACCCGATCCACGCCACGGGCGGGCTCACGATCCTGCACGGCTCGCTCGCCCCGGAGGGTGCCGTCGTCAAGACGGCGGGTTTCGACGCGGCGGTGTTCGAGGGACCGGCCCGCGTGTTCGAGCGCGAGCGCGCGGCCATGGATGCCGTGGCCGAGGGCGAGATCGAACCCGGCACGGTGATCGTGATCCGCTACGAGGGGCCCAAGGGTGGACCGGGCATGCGGGAGATGCTCGCGATCACCGCGGCCATCAAGGGCGCTGGACTCGGAAAAGATGTACTACTCTTGACGGACGGACGATTCTCAGGCGGCACAACCGGCCTGTGCATCGGCCACATAGCACCCGAAGCGGTGGACGCAGGTCCTATCGCCTTCGTGCGCGATGGTGATCTGATACGGGTCGATATCGCAGCTCGCTCTCTCGATCTACTCGTCGACGAGGCAGAGCTCGCCTCCCGCCGCTCTGGCTGGGAGCCGCTTCCCCCGCGCTACACCCGAGGCGTTCTTGCCAAGTACTCGCGCCTCGTGCGGTCCGCCGCCGAGGGAGCGACCACCGGCTGATCCATCGACAGGCTCAGGAACCCGGCCGATCGGACATCCGGCGTCCTCCACAGATCATCAGAAGGAAAGTCATGACTGCTGATTCCGCCCCGGCCGTGCCGAGGCCGCCCGCCCGTCAACCTGCCGCACCGGAGATCACGGGCGCTGAGGCCGTGGTCCGCTCGCTCGAGCTGCTCGGCGTCACCGACGTGTTCGGGCTTCCTGGCGGGGCCATCCTCCCCGTCTACGACCCGCTGATGGACGCTTCCGAGCTCCGTCACATCCTGGTTCGTCACGAGCAGGGAGCCGGGCACGCGGCCGAGGGGTACGCGTCCGCATCCGGCAAGGTGGGCGTGTGCATCGCGACCTCCGGTCCCGGCGCGACCAACCTCGTGACCGCGATTGCCGACGCCTACATGGATTCGGTGCCGATGCTCGCGATCACCGGTCAGGTGTTCTCGACCCTCATGGGGACGGATGCGTTCCAGGAGGCCGACATCGTGGGCATCACGATGCCGATCACCAAGCACTCCTTCCTCGTGAAGGACGCGGCGGACATCCCGGGCGCGATCGCTGCGGCGTACGAGATCGCCGGCACCGGGCGCCCCGGTCCGGTGCTGGTCGACATCACCAAGGACGCGCAGCAGGCGACCGCGCCCTTCGTGTGGCCGCCCAAGATCGACCTGCCCGGCTACCGTCCTGTGACCAAGGCGCACGGGAAGCAGATCCAGGCCGCGGCGGCCCTTCTCGCCGAAGCCAAGAAGCCGGTGCTGTACGTGGGTGGCGGCGTGATCCGCGGCAAGGCGTCCGCAGAACTCCTCGAACTCGCCGAGTCCACCGGCGCCCCGGTCGTCACGACGCTGATGGCCCGTGGTGCTTTCCCGGACTCGCACCCGCAGCACCTCGGCATGCCCGGCATGCACGGCACGGTTCCCGCTGTGCTCGCTCTGCAGGAGGCCGATCTCCTCGTCTCGCTCGGTGCGCGGTTCGACGACCGTGTCACGGGTAAGGCGGCGCTGTTCGCACCCAACGCGAAGGTCGTCCACGTCGACATCGACCCGGCGGAGATCTCCAAGATCCGCACGGCCGACGTGCCGATCGTCGGCGATGTGCGCGACGTGCTCACCGACCTCGACGCGGCGTTCCGTGGCGCGACGGCCGACACGAAGCCCGACATCGAGGAGTGGTGGTCGTACCTCGACGGTCTGCGTACCGAGTTCCCGCTGGGATTCGCGCCGACGACCGACGGTCTGCTCGCTCCTCAGCACGTGATCCAGCGCATCGGCGAGCTCACCGGGCCGGAGGGCATCTTCGCCTCCGGAGTCGGCCAGCACCAGATGTGGGCTGCGCAGTTCATCAAGTACGAGCGTCCGAACGCCTGGCTGAACTCCGGCGGTGCCGGAACGATGGGCTACTCGGTGCCGGCGGCCATGGGTGCCAAGGTCGCCGAGCCCGATCGTCCGGTCTGGGCGATCGACGGCGACGGCTGCTTCCAGATGACCAATCAGGAGCTCGCGACCTGCACGATCAACAACATCCCGATCAAGGTCGCGATCATCAACAATTCCTCGCTGGGCATGGTGCGCCAGTGGCAGACGCTGTTCTACGACGGACGTCACTCGAACACCGATCTCAACACCGGTCACGGAACGATCCGCATCCCCGACTTCGTGAAGCTCGCCGAAGCCTACGGCTGCCTCGCGATCCGTGTGGAGAAGGAGGAAGAGGTCGACGCCGCCATCAAGCTCGCACTCGAGACGAACGATCGGCCTGTGGTGATCGACTTCGTGGTGAGTGCCGATTCCATGGTGTGGCCGATGGTGCCGCAGGGAGTCAGCAACAGCTACGTCCAGTACGCCCGCGAGCACGCGCCCGCATTCGACGAGGAGGACTGATCCATGTCGACCCATGTGCTGAGCCTGCTGGTGGAGAACACCCCCGGCCTTCTGACCCGTGTGGCCGGCCTCTTCGCCCGCCGCGGCTTTAACATCGATTCCCTCGCCGTCGGCGTGACGGAGGTGCCTGGCATCTCCCGGATCACCGTCGTCGTCGATGTCGATGAGCTCCCGCTCGAGCAGGTCACCAAGCAGCTCAACAAGCTGATCAACGTGATCAAGATCGTCGAGCTCGACTTCGCCACGTCGGTGCAGCGCGAGCACATGCTCGTGAAGGTTCGCACCGACAACGCCACCCGCTCGAACGTGATCGAGGTCGTCAACCTCTTCCGCGCTTCCGTGGTCGACTACGCCTCCGACGCGCTCGTGATCGAGGTCACCGGCGACAAGGGCAAGGTCGATGCCATGCTCCGCGCGCTCGAGCCCTTCGGCATCAAGGAGATCGCGCAGTCCGGTCTTCTCGCCATCGGCCGCGGTGGCAAGAGCATCACGGAACGCGTGCTGCGCGGTTGATGCGCCCCCTCTACCTATACGAACCACAATCAAGGAGAAACACAAAGTGAGCACCGAGATCTTCTACGACGCCGATGCAGACCTGTCCCTGATCCAGGGCAAGAAGGTCGCCATCGTCGGTTACGGCTCGCAGGGCCACGCCCATGCGCAGAACCTTCGCGACTCGGGTGTCGAGGTCGCGATCGCCCTCAAGGAGGGCTCGAAGTCGGCAGCCAAGGCCGAGGAGGCAGGCTTCCCGGTCAAGACCGTCGCCGAGGCCACCGAGTGGGCCGACGTCATCATGATCCTCGCGCCGGACCAGCACCAGCGCACGATCTACAGCGAGTCCATCGCGCCGAACCTCACGGCCGGCAAGACGCTCGCGTTCGCCCACGGCTTCAACATCCGCTTCGGCTACATCGACGCTCCCGAGGGCGTCGACGTGATCCTGGTCGCCCCGAAGGCTCCGGGCCACACCGTGCGTCGTGAGTTCGTCGCGGGCCGCGGCATCCCCGACATCATCGCCGTCGAGCGCGACGCATCGGGCAAGGCCTGGGACCTGGCGCTCTCCTACGCGAAGGCCATCGGCGGCACCAGGGCCGGCGTCATCAAGACGACGTTCACCGAAGAGACCGAGACCGACCTGTTCGGCGAGCAGGCCGTGCTCTGCGGTGGTGTGAGCCACCTCGTGCAGGCGGGCTTCGAGACCCTCACCGAAGCGGGCTACCAGCCGCAGATCGCGTACTTCGAGGTGCTGCACGAGCTCAAGCTCATCGTCGACCTGATGTGGGAGGGCGGCATCGCCAAGCAGCGTTGGTCGATCTCCGACACCGCCGAGTTCGGCGACTACGTCTCGGGCCCGCGCGTCATCGACGAGCGCGTCAAGGAGAGCATGAAGGGCGTGCTGGCCGACATCCAGTCCGGCGCCTTCGCCAAGCGCTTCATCGACGACCAGGACAACGGGGCCGAGGAGTTCCTGGCGCTGCGTGCCAAGGAGGAGCAGCACCCCATCGAGGTCACCGGCAAGGAGCTGCGCTCGCTCTTCGCCTGGAAGCAGCAGGACGAGGACTACATCGACGGCAGCGCCGCGCGCTGATTCGATCTTCGAACGAACGGGCGTCCCTTCGGGGGCGCCCGTTCTGCGTCGAGCAGGTCCATCCACTCTCTAAACATCGGATGTCTGTGCCAGGATGGGAGGTATGCGACAGGAATGGTTTGACCGGGCTCGGTTCGGCATGTTCGTCCACTTCGGCCTCTACAGCACCGCCGCACGGCACGAGTGGGTGCAGAACTACGAGCGGCTCACGGACGAGGACTACCGTCAGTACTTCGAGCACTTCCATCCGGATCTCTTCGATGCCGCAGCACTCGCGCGCACGGCGAAAGCGACGGGCATGGGGTATGTCGTGCTCACCACGAAGCACCACGACGGTTTCTGCCTCTGGGATTCGAAGCTGACCGACTTCACCTCGGTCGCGAACACCGGACGTGACCTGGTGCGCGAGTACGTCGACGCGCTGCGGGCGGAAGGCCTGAAAGTCGGCCTGTACCACTCGGTCATCGACTGGCATCACCCCGACTTCACGATCGACTGGAACCACCCGCGTCGCGACGATGAGAACGCTCATGAGCTGAACGCCGGCCGCGACATGGCCGCATACCGCGCCTACCTCCACGGTCAGGTGCGCGAGCTCCTCACGGAGTATGGCGACATCGACTACCTCTTCTTCGATTTCACCTACCCGGAGGAGAAGGACGGGTGGGCAGGCAAGGGCCCCGGGGACTGGGATGCGGAGGCACTGCTCGCTCTGTGCCGGGAGCTGCAGCCGAACATGCTGGTCAACGATCGTCTGGGTATCCCCGCGGACTTCGTCACGCCAGAGCAGTATCAGCCCACCGCGCCGATCGTGCGAGACGGCGTTCCCCTCACATGGGAGGCGTGCCAGACGCTGAACGGATCGTGGGGTTACCACCGCGACAACATGGACCAGAAGTCGTCGACGTTGCTCGTGCAGATGCTCGTCGACTCTGTCTCGATGGACGGCAACATGCTGCTGAACATCGGCCCGGACGGGCGTGGGGCGATCGCTCCGCGGGATGCGAGCACGTTGGCGGAGATCGGGGAGTGGATGCGCCTGCACCGGAACGCGGTGGTCGGCGCGGGGTACGCGGCCTTCACCCCACCGCGTGAGGGCGTCTACACGCGCAGGGGGAACCGGCTCTACCTGAGCCTCTTCAGCTGGCCCATGGGTTTCGTCCACCTCCCGGAGCTCGCGGGCAAGGTGTCGTACGTCCGGCTGCTCAACGACGGATCCTGGCTCCAGACGAGCGTGTCCGACCCCGATCGCGAGGCGGATCTCATGACACCCGCAGGCGAGGCCGAGGGGACTCTGACCGTCCACCTCCCGGTGCGTCGACCCGATGTGCTGGTCCCCGTGATCGAGCTGACCCTGATCGAGGACTGATCTGCACCGTGGCGGTGGCTCAGGCGGCCGCCACGGGGATGTCCATGCCCTCGAGCGCGAGTCGGGCCGCGCCGTGCAGGATGGCGTCGGCGCCCGTCGCCGCGGACTCGATGCGCAGTCGCTGGGTGGCGAGCGGGTGGCAGGCCTCGTAGACGCGGCTGCGGACGGCCGCGATGAACGGTTCGGATGCGCTCATGCTGCCGGTGAGGAACACGGCGTGCGGATTGAAGAAGTTCACGACCCCGGAGAGTGCCTGACCCAGGTGGGTGCCGGCGGTTCGGACCAGAGTCGTGGCGAGGGGATCGGCGTCGCGCGCCAGGCTCAGCACGTCGGTCGTCGTGCGCACGGCGTCGTTCCCGCGCTCGCGCATCTGTCGGACCAGACTCGCCCCGCTCGCCACGGTTTCCAGGCATCCGGTGTTTCCGCAGGAGCAGGGGATGTCGCCGCTGCCGTCGATGCGCGTGTGGGTGATGTCGCCCGCGGCCGACGTGGCGCCGCGGTGCACGTGCCCGTCCACGATGATGCCGCTGCCGATGGCGGTTCCCGCCTTCACCGTGATGCTGTGACCGGCGTGGCCGAAACGCTCACGGTGCTCGCCGAGCGCGGCGAGGTTCGCGTCGTTGTCGACGGCGACAGGGACCCCGTAGCGCGCGGAGAGGTGCTCGCCGACGCGGAACCCCGGCCATCCGGGCATCCGCGAGGGTTGGTCGACGGATCCCGTGGAGATGTCGACCGGACCGGGGAGGCTGATCCCGATCGCATGGATCCTCCCCGAGGACAGGAGACGGTCGAACACGACCGCCAGGCGATCCAGGGTGGCCTGCGGTCCCTCGGTGACATCGACGGCGATGGATTCACTGTCCAGGAGGGCACCGCTGAGGGAGTGCCTGCCTATGCGGGCGTGTCCGCCGCCGAGGTCAGCGGACAGGACGAAGCCGTCCGCCGCGATCTGAAGGACACGTGGGCGCCGCCCTCCGCGTGACGTGCCGTCTCCGGCTTCTCTGAGCACGCCGGCATCCAGCAGGGACTGCACGCGGAGACCGACCGTCGATGCGGCCACGCCGAGCGAGGCGGCGAGCTCGGAACGCGATCGCGCCTCACCGCGGGCGACGAGGTCGAGGATGCGTCGCGTGTGCGGATCGTCGACGGCGGTGTCAGCGGAGTTCGTCATGAGAGCACTTTCCTGTCGGAGCATCGTCAGCGTAGCGGGGGTTCGTCGTGTTTCCCGGGAGTTACGAATTATCAAGCTCCGATAAACATCGGATGTTCGGCTTGCGGCCACTTGCGAAGTATGAAACGGTAACTTCATACGAAATCCTACTAGGTTACTTCGACCCGCGAATTAACCGGTTCCCTTTCCAGGAGGCATTCAATGAAGAAGTTGCGTGTAGGGGCTGTGGTCGCCGTCGCCGGCGTCGCGGTCGCGATGACCGGCTGCGCGAGCGGCAGCGGCACGGGTGGTTCGGCAGACGGCGACACCATCGTGGTGGACATGTGGGCCGGGAGCGAGTCGGACGTGGACGCCCTCGAGGCGCAGGTCGCGTTCGCGCAGGAGCAGAACCCCGACATCAAGATCAAGCTGCAGACGTCGCCGTGGAGCGACTTCTTCACGAAGCTGACCACCAACATGGCCAGCGGCAACATGGCGTGCGTCACGGGCATGAGCGGCGCGCAGCTGGGAGGCTACACCGGCGGCTTCCGCGAGCTGAGCGATGCCGACCTGAAGACGGCGGGAATCGACTGGGCCGACTTCAATCCGAGCGCCGACGGGATCCTCAGCTTCGAGGGCAAGACCTACGGCGTGCCGTTCGACGTCGCCACCATGCTCGTCTACTACAACCAGGACATGCTGACCGCCGCCGGCGCCGCAACCCCTGAGATCGGGTGGACGTTCGACGACTTCGACAAGATCGCCGCCGACGCCACCAAGGACGGCAAGTACGGCTTCGGCATGGGTATGGGCGGCTACCAGTGGATGTCGATGCCGATCGCCTACTCCGCCACGCAGCCGGCCTCCGAGGACGGCACGTTGCACATCGATGAGAAGGCCTTCGTCGACGCGTCGACCTGGTACGCCGAGCTCGTGACCGAGAAGAAGGTCGCCGCACCCGTGGCCTCCGCTTCCGACACGGGGTGGGGAGAGAACCAGTACACCGGCGCCAACGCGGCCATGGCCGTCGACGGCACCTGGAACGCGGTGAGCTACCTCGACAACGAGTCGGGCTTCGCCGCCGGCATGGTCCCGCTGCCCGCCGGAGTCGACGGCAACCCCGGTCCGATCCTCGGCTCGGGCTACGGCATCTCGGCCAACTGCAAGAATCCCGAGGCCGCGCTCAAGGTCATGGGCTCGCTGCTCGGCGAGGACGCGCAGGACTACATCGCGTCGTCCGGCCGCTCCTACCCGGCACGCACGTCGTCGCAGCCGCTGTACTTCGAGTCGATCGACGAGAAGTACCGCGACCAGGTGAAGTCCGTCTTCGAGGCTGCGTTCGGTGACACCGTCCCCCTCTACATGACGAAGAACTGGCAGAAGCTCGACAGCTACATCCAGCCCAACCTCGTCAGCGTCTACAACGGCCAGATGACGATGGAAGAGCTGCTGTCGAACGCGCAGGCGCAGTTCGGCGAGTGATCGGGCCTCGGCCACCACAGCAGCAATGCAGTAACAGAGGAAGAAACTGAGATGACGATCACGACGAGACGTCGACGATCGCTCGCCAAGGTGGAGGCCGGTCAGGCGCTGGGATTCGCAAGCCCAGCCCTGATCGGGCTCGCCCTGTTCACGATCGTGCCCGTCGGGCTGTCGATCGTGATGAGCGTCTTCGACTGGCCGACCTTCGGCGAGCGGACCTTCAACGGCGTGGACAACTACGTCAAGCTGTTCACCAGCAGCCCCGACTTCTGGCCGGCGCTGCGCAACTCGGCGGTGTACACCCTGCTGTACGTGCCGTTGAGCGTCGCTCTCTCGCTCGTGCTCGCTCTCGGTCTGAACTCCCGGATCCGCGGTCGCGGCGCACTGAGGGTGCTGTTCTTCATCCCCGTCGTCACGCCGATGGTCGCCAACGTGCTGGTCTGGAAGATGATGCTCCAGCCGCAGGGACTCTTCAACGGCCTCTCGCAGACCTGGTTCGGCATCGAGCTGCCCAACTTCCTCGCCGATCCGTCGTGGGCCATGATCATGGTCGTCGTCATGAGCGTCTGGCAGGGACTCGGCTACAACATGCTGATCTTCTCGGCCGCCCTCGAGCAGCTCCCCGAGAGCGTGCTGGAGGCGGCGAGCATCGACGGCGCACAGGGGATCCGGCGGGTGTGGAGCATCATCGTCCCGATGATCTCGCCATCGATCTTCTTCGCCACCATCATGACGATGATCACGTCGCTGCAGGTGTTCGTGCAGCCGCAGATGCTCACCGGCGGCGGTCCGGGCAATGCCACGAAGCCGCTCGTCATGTACATCTGGGAGCAGGGATTCACCTTCGGTGATCTCGGCCTCGCCGCTGCAGCCGCGTGGATCCTGTTCGCGATCATCATCGCGATCACCGGGCTCCAGTTCGCCGCACAGAAGAAGTGGGTGCACTATGAGCACTGAGACCCTCGTCCGGCCCGCCGGACGCACCGGCCGCGCCGACCGCGAACGCGAGCGCGCACGCGGTGCGGCGACGACCCCCGGCGCCCGCGCCCGTCTGATCCTCGCGCACGTCGCGATCTACGTGGCTGCGCTGATCTTCATCTCGCCGTTGATCTACGCGTTCTTCTCGGCTCTCAAGCCGAACGCGGAGATGTTCTCGATGCCGCCGACCCTGGTGGGCTCCGAACTGCGGTGGAGCAACTTCGTCGACGTGTTCGCCTACGGGCCGTTCCTGACGTACATCATGAACTCCTTCATCGTCGCGATCGGCGGAACGCTCGTCGTGCTGATCGTCTCGACCACAGCCGGATACGCCTTCGGGCGCCTGCGGTGGAAGGGCCGGGACGCGGTGTTCGTGCTGTTCCTGGCCACCCTGATGGTTCCCGCCGAGGTGCTCGTCATCCCCATGTTCCAGGTCATGCAGTGGTTCAACTGGGTCGACACATACCAGGCGCTCATCCTTCCCTTCGCGTTCGGCGCCTTCGGCACGTTCCTGATGCGGCAGTTCTTCCGCGGCATCCCCTACGAGCTGGAGGAGGCGGCCCGTGTCGACGGCGCAGGCCCCGTGCGATCGTTCCTGCAGATCATCCTTCCGCTGTCGAAGTCGGCGGTGGCGGTGCTCGCGGTGTTCACGTTCCTCTCGTTCTGGAACAGCTACCTGTGGCCGCTGATCGTGACGGTCGACTACAACGCGCACGGCACGCTTCCGGTCGGCCTCGCGAGCTTCGCCGGGCTCACCGGCACACGGTGGGACCTGCAGATGGCAGCCGCGATCATCTCGATGGTGCCGACCACGATCCTCGTGATCGTGCTGCAGAAGCACCTCGTCAAGGGGATCGCGATGGCCGGGCTGGGTGGTCGCTGAGCATGATCAGTCAGGAACAGGGGACCAGCACGCTCATCGGTGGCGCAGCCGGACCCGGTGCGGCTCTCGTCGGGATCGACATCGGCGGCACCAAGATCGCCGCCCTTCTGGTGGACGGTGACGGTGCCGTGCTCGGCCGGGGCAGCGTCGGCGCACCGGCCGCGCTCGGCGGTGCAGCGATGGCGGATGCGGCAGCGACCCTCGCCATGTCGCTGGCAGCGGAGGCGGGAGTATCGCTGGCCGCAGCCGGAGTGGGGGCGGCCGGAGTCATCGACCACGAGACGGGGACGATCCGTGCGGCGTCGGCGACCTTCGTCGGCTGGACGGGGTTCGCCCTCGGGCATGAACTGGCGTCACGCCTCGGCGTCCCCGTGCGGGTAGAGAACGACGTGAACGCCTTCCTGCTCGGTGAGGCCGCGGCGGAAGGGCGCACGGATCGGGACGTGCTCGGCGTCATGCTCGGCACGGGGGTGGGCGGCGCCGTCCTCATCGACGGCGAACTCCACCACGGACCGCACGGTGCCGCCGGTGAGATCGGACACACACCCGGGTACAGCGACCTCGTCTGCACCTGCGGCCAGATCGGGCATCTCGAGACGCTGGCCTCCGGCACTTCCATCGCGCTGCGCTACCAGGAGAGCACGGGCGCCCCGGTGCGCGACGCTCGCGAGGTCGCCGACCGTGCGCGCCGCGGCGACACGGAGGCGATTGCGGCGTTCGACGCTGCGGGTCGGGCGCTCGCCCTCGCCTGCGCGACCGCGGCCACGATCCTCGACCTGCCCTGCGCGATCGTCGGGGGCGGGGTCACGGCCGCATGGGACCTCCTCGAGCCGGCCATCGCGCGTACGCTCGCCACCGACTCGCCGGTGTCGGGTATCCCGCTGCGCATCATTCCGGCCGTCCTCGGTTCCGACGCGGTCGCTCTCGGCGCGATCGAGACGGCCCGCCGTGCGCTCGTGCCGGCAGGCGCACGCTGAGAGACGACCCCACGCACGACCCTCGCACCACAAGGAGCACCTCACGTGACCGCACGTCCTGAAGCCCACGAGATCTGGATGGGCCCGCTTCCCACCGTCGCCGACGGCGGTCTCGCCCTGCCACGCATCGGCATCGCCGGGATCTCCATCGAGTCGAGCACCTTCTCGCCTCACATCTCCGGTGACGAGGCGTTCACGGTTCGTACCGGCCCGACGTTGCGGGGGTATTACCCGTTGCTGGACGATGGACGCGAACTCGCCTCCGCCGCGGACTGGGTGCCGCTGACCCACGGACGCTCTCTTCCTGGCGGAGCCGTCGCGCCGGAGACCTATCGCCGGATAAAGGATGCGATCGTCGCCGGCATCCGGGAGCACGGTCCCTTCGACGGGTTCTTCTTCGACATCCACGGCGCCATGAGCGTGGTCGGCATGGATGACGCCGAGGGCGATCTCGCGCTCGCGGTGCGCGCCGCCCTCGGTCCCGACACGCTGGTCTCGACCTCGATGGATCTGCACGGCAACGTCTCGGAGGTGCTGCGTGACGCGGTAGACCTGCTGACGTGTTACCGCATGGCTCCGCACGAGGATTGGATGAACACCAAGGAGCGTGCGGTGTGGAACCTGCTCGCCCGGCTGAGGGGACCGCACGGCTCCGACTCACTGCGGCGGCGCCCCTTCTCCGCCTGGGTACCCGTGCCCGTGCTGCTGCCGGGGGAGAAGACCAGCACGCGGCTGGAGCCGGCGCGCAGCATCTACGCCCAGCTGCCCAAGATCGAAGCCCTCCCCGGGGTGGTCGACGCCTCCGTCTGGATCGGCTACGCCTGGGCGGACGAGCCGCGGTGCCAGGCCTACGTGGTCGTCACCGGGGACGACGAGCAGGTGATCGCACGGGAAGCCGAGCGTGTCGCGCGGATGTTCTGGGACGCGCGCGAGGACTTCGTCTTCGTGGCCGAGACCGGCTCGCTCGACGACGCCCTCGACAAGGCCCTCGCTCCGGGAGCACCGCGGCCCTACCTGATCTCGGACTCGGGGGACAACCCGACAGCCGGTGGCGCCGGCGACGTGACCTGGACGCTCGCGCACCTGCTGGAACGCGCCGAGCTCACCGACTCCAGCCGCACCACACTCGTGGCCTCGATCTTCGACCGCGAAGCCGTCGCACGGGCTGTCGCGGCCGGCGTCGGAGCCACGGTGTCGCTCGATGCCGGAGCCCGGGTGGATTCCGGTCCACACGGACCTGTCACGATCACCGGGACCGTGTTCTCCATCAGCGACGGCGACCCGGATGCGGGTACGCAGGTCGTCATCGCCGTGGGCGGTCTGCACGCGATCATCACCGAGCGCCGCAAGCCTTTCCACCACCTCTCTGACTTCCGGATGCTGGGCCTCGAGCCCACCACCGCGGACATCGTCGTCGTGAAGATCGGCTATCTCGAACCCGAGCTCTACGAACTCGCCGCGGGGTGGACTCTCGCGCTGACCCCTGGTGGCGTCGACCAGGACCTGCTGCGGCTGGGCCACCACCGTCTGCAGCCGGGTGTCTACCCGTTCGACGCCGACGGCGATCCGGACCTGACCGCCACCGTCGTCCGCCGCGGAACCGCAGAGGAGCAGAACGCATGATGAACTTCGAGAAGCGGACAGGCCCCGACTTCGGCGCTGACGCCCCGGTGTACCCGACTCAGGGTGTGCCCGACTGGTATCGGGACGCGAAGCTCGGGTTCTTCGTCCACTGGGGGCTGTACTCGGTGCCGGCGTGGGCGGTGCAGCACGGCGACGGCGTGAACATCCCGACCGAGGATGCGTACGCCTGGCATCAGTACGCCGAGTGGTACGGCAACACGGTGCGGATCGCGGGCAGCCCCACCTGGGAGCGCCACCAGCAGTTGTTCGGCCCCGGCACCTCGTACGAGGACCTGGCCGATCGGTGGGACGCCTCGGCGTTCGATGCGGATGCCTTCGTGGGCGAGTTGGTCGGTGCCGGGGCCAAGTACATCGTCCCCACGACCAAGCACCACGAGGGTTTCTGCCTCTGGGACACGGCGACCACCGGTTTCAACGCGGTCGCTCGTGGTCCGCGCCGCGACCTGATTTCCGAGTTCCACGACGCCACCCGTCGCGCGGGGGCGAAGTTCGGGGTGTACTACTCCGGTGCGCTCGACTGGCACGTGAGCGACTTCCCGCCGATCGAGTCCGACACCGATCTGTTCCGCTTCCGTCGCAACGATGCGCACTTCGCCCGCTACTCGGCTGCCCAGCTCGAAGAGCTCGTGTCCCGCTTCTCGCCGGACGTGCTGTGGAACGACATCGAGTGGCCCGACGGTGGCAAGGCGCACGACGAGTATGCGGTCGCCGCCCTCCTGCAGCGGTACTTCGACGCGGTGCCCGACGGTGTCGTCAACGACCGTTGGGGCGTCCCGTACCACGGCTTCCTCACACGCGAATACACGGACATCCCCGAGATCATCCCGGATCCGTGGGAGTCGACCCGTGGACTCGGCTACTCCTTCGGCTTCAATCAGGCAGAGGACGAACGCCACTCGCTGTCCGGCGCGGCGCTGATCCGTCTGCTCGTCGACGTCGTGGCGAAGAACGGCAACCTGCTGATCAACGTCGGCCCCGCAGCGGACGGCTCCATCCCCGAGCTCCAGCGTCGCGCGATGCGCGAGCTGGGTGCATGGCTGCAGACGAACGGCGACGCGGTCTACGGCACGCGCCCGTGGATCCGGATGGGGGAGCGCAGCGGTGCCCCGCGTCGCTACACCACCACCGGGTCGACCGTGCATGTGCATGCTCTCGACCCGAGCATCGGGACGCTCGACCTTCCGGACGAGCTCGTGCAGTCCGACCTGCGGTGGACCGACGGCAGTGCGGTCGAGAAGGCCGACGGTGATCGTGCGGTCGTGGTGATCCCCGCGCGTCTGCGTGGAGAGGCCGTCGCGGTGCTGTCCGCAGGCTGAGACGGACGGTTCGCGACGAGACGAGGGCCCCTCCGATGGTGTCGGAAGGGCCCTCGGTGTCTTCGCGCGGAGTCAGCCCCGCGTGAGCTCCTCGAGCACCTCGATCACGTGACGGTACGGCCGGCCGGTGGCGCGGGACATTCCGATCTCGCAGGTGCGGTTCGCCGAGACGAAGGCGTCGAAGCCGCCCTGGGCGCGCTCGGCCGCTGCGATCTCCGCGG
This sequence comes from Microbacterium sp. WHRI 7836, assembly GCF_040223885.2. Lineage (NCBI taxonomy): Bacteria > Bacillati > Actinomycetota > Actinomycetes > Micrococcales > Microbacteriaceae > Microbacterium > Microbacterium sp. WHRI 7836. The sequence continues at coordinate 2,034,459 of NZ_CP168171.1, read as the reverse complement.
ACTCCTGTGCCGTCGCGCTGGCGGTGAGCTCCGGATGCAGCATGCCGCGGTCGCCCGCGAATGCGCAGCAGCCCCACCCCTCGGGAACGAACACGTCATCCGCGACGGCGGCGGCGATCGCGGTCAACGCTCCCGTCGCTCCGAGCGCCGTCGTGGAGCATGTCGGATGCACGGCGACGGTGGGCAGCTTCGCGGGCACGGTCAGCTTCGGCAGTACTTCGCGTGCCACGAAGGTGGTCGCATCCTCGATCCGCAGCCCGGCGTATCGAGGGCTCTTCGCGACGGCCTGTGCGAGCATGACGTCCAGGCCCTCGGTGCAGGAGGCCGCGTCGCACACCACGGGAAGCTCGCCCGCGCGACTGGCCTCCCACAGCGAATCGAGCACCCGGTCCGACATCAGGGCATAGCCGTCGAGATGCCCCTTCGACTTCCAGGGTGTCCCGCAGCAGAGGCCGCCGTTCTCCTCCGGGATCACGACGGGGATACCCGCGCGGTCCAGGAGCGCTCGCAGCGCATTCCGTGACCCCTCGCCGTCGCCCTCCGCGCCGAACATGGTGCCGATGCACGCGCCGAAGACGACGGCCTGCGCATCGGTCGGCGCCTCCGGACGCGGTGGCTTCGAGCCGCCGTGGGGGAGTCCTCCGTCGTACAGCGGTACGGTGTCGGCCCCCAGCACCGCGCGGCCGAGGTGCGTGACCCCGCGCACCAGAGGGGCGGGGAGGGCGTCCGCGACGGTGAGCGCGACGCCGCCGGCGCGGGTGACCGTACCCCAGTGCTTGGCCGCCGTGCCCCACACGGCCCCCTCGATCGCGTTCGACTGCTCCGCGCGAAGTCGACGCACCAGGTCGCCCGTGTTGATGTCGACCGGGCAGGCCACACCGCACATGCCGTCGACCGCGCAGGTCTGCACGCCGTCGTAGTCGTAGTCCTTCTGCAGATCGCGCAGAAGCTCGGTGTCGCCTTGTTCCTCGGCCCACGCCATATCGCGACGGATCACGATGCGCTGTCGAGGCGTGAGCGTGATGCTCTTGCTGGGACAGGTCGGCTCGCAGTACCCGCACTCGACGCAGCGGTCGACTTCCTTCTCCACCGTCGGCACCCGTTTGAGGTCGTGCAGGTAGGAGTCGGGGTCGTCGGAGAGCACAACGCCCGGGTTCAGGATGCCGTGCGGGTCGAGGAGGTTCTTGATCTCCCACATCATGTCGGTGAGCTGGTCGCCGTACTGTCGGCGGACGAACGGCGCCATGATCCGACCGGTGCCGTGCTCCGCCTTCAGCGACCCCTGCTGCGAGAGCACGAGCTCGACGAGGTCGTCGGTGAAGCGCCGATAGCGCGCGACGCTTTCCGCATCGTCGAACCGCTCGTTGAGGAGGAAGTGGATGTTGCCGTCCTTGGCGTGTCCGAAGATGACCGAGCCCTCGTAGCCGTGCTCGGAGAAGAGCTCGAGGAGGCGCTCGCAGGTGTGGAGGAGACGCGGCACCGGGACCACGATGTCCTCCAGCAGGGCGGTCGTTCCGGACGGTCGGGCGCCCGCGACCGCCGTGTAGAGCCCCTTGCGCACGTGCCACAGCGCGGCGCGTTCGGCCGCATCCGTGGTGAGGCGCGGGGCGACGGCGAGCGGGAGGGCTTCGAAGTGCGTCTGGGCGGCGGAGCTCGACGCGGCGAGGGTGTCTGCGTCCTGAGCATGGACTTCGACCAGCAGAGCGGCGTGTCCCTGCACCTCGATCTCGGCGATGGCGTCCGGCACGTCGCTCAACCCCTGCGCGACACGCAGCGAGGCGGCGTCCATCAGCTCGATCGTGGCGAGACCGAGTCGCGTGAGATCAGGCAGAGCCGTCATCGCGGCGGACAGCGTGTCGAAGACCAGGAGGCCGGTCGCGATCGAGGGGAGCACCTCGATCGTGCGGAAGCGGGCTTCCGCCACGAAGGCGAGCGTGCCCTCGGAGCCGATGACGAGATGCTCCAGGATGCGCACCGGATCATCGAAGTCGAGCAGTGCATTGAGCCCATAGCCCATCGTGTTCTTCATCGAGAACTGCTGACGGAGGAAGGCGACGTGCTCGGGGGACGCCAGCAGACGCTCCCGCAGGGAGAGCAGGCCCTCGGCGATGGCGGGTTCCGCCGCGCGGAGCATCTCGTTCGCATCCGGGTGGCCGGTGTCGAGGATCGTGCCGCTGGGAAGCACGATCGTCATCGACTCGATCGTCCGGTACGAGTTCTCAGTGATACCGCACGCCATGCCGCTGGAGTTGTTGGCGACGACGCCGCCGATCGTGCACGCGATCTCACTCGCCGGATCGGGGCCGAGCTTGCGGCGGTACCTCGCGAGCCTGGTGTTCACCTGGCGCACCGTCGCACCCGGACCCACCCGGACCGCAGCGCCGTCGTCCTCGACACGGATGTCGCGGAAGCCGCTGCGCGTGTCCACCAGGATGTCTCCGCTGACGCTCTGACCGGACAGGCTGGTGCCTCCGGAGCGGAACGTCATCGTGCGCCCGGCAGCTCTGACCGCTCCGAAGGCACGAGCGACACCCTCCGCGTCAGCGGGGGAGAGCACGGCATCGGGGATCAGCAGGTAGTGGGACGCGTCGTGCGCGCGGGCGAAACGGTCGATCGAGCGTGCGTGCACCTGCGTCGTCGGCCCCAGCAGGGCAGGATCCAGCGGCTCGGCGAGGGTGGTCTTCACGGTGCTCCTCTGCTCCGTCATGAGATTGTCAGACAAGTGTACCGACTGCGCGGCTCTTCGATAGGCTGACCGGATGAGCACCACCTCGGAAGCGCCGCTCGGAGTCGTCGGCGTCGTCGATGCCGTGACAGCGCAGCTGCGCGGTCGCATCCTGAGCGGTGCGATCCGCTCCGGCTCCCCGATCACCGAGGCCGCCGTGTCGCAGAGCTTCGGAGTCGCACGTCCGAGCGCGAAGGCGGCGATCGAGCAGCTCGTCGCCAGCGGCCTGCTCGTGCGCACCGCGCACCGGAGCGCGCGCGTCGTCGACATCGACTCCGTGACCGTGCGCGACGTGTATCGCACCAGAACCCGCCTGGAGAGTGCGGCGCTTCGCGAACTCGCCGCGTCGAAGAACGTTCCTGCCGCGGCCCTCGCGGCGAACGCGGAGATCATGGCGATGCCCGGGGGCCCCGACCCTGCGACCGTCGCTCCCGACCTGCGCTTCCACACGGCCCTCATCGACGCGCTCGACAGCGAGCGTACGGGCCGCATGTACCGCAGCGTCCTCGACGAGGTGCGGCTGTGCATGGCGCAGGTGCAGGGCCGCCGTCTTCTCGATGCCGCGGACATCGCCGCGCAGCACGCCGACATCCTCGATGCCGTGGCGTCAGGGGACGGGGAGCGGGCGGCCGCCCTCCTCGAAGCCCATCTGTCGTCAGCGGAGGATCGGCTCGTGGAAGCGCTCGACGCGGACTAGCGTCGAGCGGGCGTCACGGCGCCGACGCCTCCTCGACCACGATGGGTGCCTCTGCGGGGTCGGCCCACACCGGTGCGGGGAGGACCGTGTCGACCTGGCCCGCCTGGATCGCGCGCAGAGCCTCTGTGATCTCCTCATCGTTCTCCGGCACCGGGAGACCGCAGGCTCGCAGCTCGGAGCCGAACTGCAGAGTGAGGCGGATCTTCCCGGCCTCGACGGCCTGTGCGGTCGTACCGGTGCGGATCTCGCTCCCCGTCTGGATCGCGGGCACCTCGTCGCAGACGTGGTAGACCTTGCCGCCGTCGACCCAGACGACCTCATCCTTTCCGAGGAGCTGGATCACGGCCGACTGGTCGGCCGTGTACTGCTCGACGGACGGCGGGTTGAAGTCGGCGCCGATGAACACCGCGAGGGCGGCGAGCACGACGCCGACGATCCCGGCTGTGGCCTTCTGGCCCTTGTCCATGTCCTTGTTGAGGAAGATCAGGATGACGAGCGGGAGGAAGGCGACCACGGCGATGATGGCCCCGAGCTGGTTCTGCACGAAAAACCGTGTCTTGTCCGCTCTGCGGGCCGGGTCGAGGCGATTGGCCTTCTTCCAGAGCACGGAACCGGTGATGGACAGAGCAGCGATGACCACGAGCAGCACGAGGAGTGTGATGAACGCCCACTGCGGGAAGGTCGCCGTGACGCCTTGCTCCTCCAGCAGTCCGGTGTCGGGGTCGCGCACCAGAGTGCCGTCCTCGCCGACGAAGACCCGCTGACGCAGGAGCCAGAAGATGCCGACGCCTTCGCCGATGATCGCGACCGCCCAGAGGATGCCGGCGATCCAACGGAACCGCGTGGCCTTCGCCTTGGCTTCCGGAGTCGGGACCCAGCCGGCTGGCGGCTCGGGAGTCGAGGTGGTGGATCGAGAGGTGGCGGGTGCAGAGCCTGCGGGTGTCGATCCGCTGCTGGCTTCCGTCTTGTCGTTGTCGGCCACGATGCTCCCCCATAACGTCCGATGCCCGCCGTTCCGGCTCGAGGCAACCCCGATCCTAGTGGACCGCGTGTCCTACGCTGGGGACATGACTTCCGATTCCGACGACGCCCTCAGCTGGGACGGCGACGAGGCCTCGAACCCCAAGGAGCGCGCCCTACCGCGCGGCTGGAAGGCCGTCGGACGGGGGAGCGACGAGGTGGGGAGGATCGAGGAAGGCGGCACCGCCGAACAGGCGCCAGCGGTCGAGCAGGTGCCGGCAGAGGAACAGGCGGCTGTCGAGGAGCAGGCGGCTGTCGAGGAGCAGGCGGGCCTGAGCACGCCGATGCTGCTGCTCGTCGGGATCGTCGGGGGCATCTATCTCCTCTACACGATCGGCTGGATCGTCGGCGGACTGCGGCTGCAGCCCCTCGCGTCGTTCCTGGTCTCCGATGTGATGTTCCTCCCGTGGTTCTTCCTCGCGATCGCCGCCCCGGCCCTCTGGTTCCTCGCGAGCTGGGTGCTCACGCGGGGGAAGGCAGGCTGGATCCGCGTCGCCGTGCTGCTCGCCGGCGTCGTCCTGCTCGTTCCCTGGCCGTTCGTCACCGTGGGGGTGATCGGATCATGATGGCTTCCGCGGTCGGAACATCGACGTCGGCGGGTTCTCCCCGCTGGCTCATCGGGCTCGTCACCGGACTGGCCGGACTCTTCTACGCCTACGCCGTGTGGAACGCCGTGGCGCACCTGATCGCGATGGCTCAGACGGGGCTGACCGGGGGAGGTTGGGCGACCCTGCTGTTCGGAGTCGTCTTCCCCGCGATCGTGTTCGCCTTCGCGTATGTCATCGGACGGCGTCGCACGGTGGGCGAGCTCGCCCTCGTCTTCCTCGCCGGACTCGGTGTCGTCGCCGTGTTCTGGATGAGTCTGATCGCGCTGAGCCTCACGATGCCGAGCGCCTGAGCCGCCCGTCGAGACGCGTCACACGGCACGGAGCGCTGTCGGCGCTCCGGTAGAGTTGTGGCGATCGCGCCCCCATGGTGTGCGGCGCATCGGCCCCTGCCGCGCTGCCCCGAAGGATCCACTGTGCCGAAGCCTGTCGTGCTCATCGCCGAAGTACTCTCTCCCGCCACGATCGACGCTCTCGGTCCCGACTTCGACGTCCGCGACGTCGATGGCACCGACCGCGAGGCGCTGTTCGCCGCACTCGCCGACGCCGACGCCGTGCTGGTCCGCTCGGCCACGCGCATCGACGAGGAGGCGCTGAGCCACGCGCCGAAGCTCAAGGTCGTCGCCCGCGCCGGCGTGGGCCTCGACAACGTCGACATCAAGGCGGCCACGGCTGCCGGGGTCATGGTCGTCAACGCCCCGACCTCGAACATCGTCTCGGCCGCCGAGCTCACGGTCGGCCACATCCTGAGCCTCGCCCGCCGCATCCCTGCCGCGCATGCCTCTCTCTCCGCCGGAGCGTGGAAGCGCAGCTCCTTCACCGGAGCCGAGCTCTTCGAGAAGACCGTCGGCATCGTCGGCCTCGGTCGCATCGGTGCTCTCGTCGCCGCGCGCCTCGCGGCCTTCGACATGCGTGTCGTCGCCTATGACCCCTACGTCACCTCTGCACGCGCCCAGCAGCTCGGCGTGCAGCTGCTCTCCCTCGACGAACTCGTCGCCGAGTCGGACTTCCTGACCATCCACATGCCCAAGACCCCGGAGACGACGGGCATGATCGGCGCCGAGCAGTTCGCGGCGATGAAGCCGACCGCGTTCGTGGTGAACGTGGCCCGTGGCGGCCTCATCGACGAGGAGGCCCTGCACGCGGCGCTCGTCGCCGGGGAGATCGCGGGAGCCGGTCTCGATGTCTTCACCTCGGAGCCGCCCGCTGAGGGCGGCACGGCTCGTCCGCTGCTCGACCTCCCGAACGTGGTCGTCACGCCCCACCTCGGCGCGAGCACCGAGGAGGCGCAGGAGAAGGCAGGCGTCTCGGTCGCTCGTTCCGTGCGCCTCGCCCTCGGCGGTGACCTCGTCCCGGACGCCGTGAACGTGGCCGGCGGCGTCATCGACCCCTACGTGCGTCCCGGCATCTCGCTCGTCGAGAAGCTCGGCCAGATCTTCGCCGCGCTCGCGACGTCGCCTCTCACCAGCCTCGACGTCGAGGTGCACGGCGAGCTGAACGACTACGACGTGAGCGTGCTCAAGCTCGCCGCGCTCAAGGGCGTATTCACCAACATCGTCAGTGAGACGGTGTCCTACGTCAACGCTCCGCTCCTCGCCGACCAGCGCGGGATCGCGGTGCGGCTGCTCAAGGACGATGTGAGCGACGAGTACCGCAACGTCATCACTCTCAGCGGTGCGCTGTCCGACGGCACTCAGCTCTCGGTGTCCGGCACGCTCACCGGTCCGAAGCAGACGGAGAAGCTCGTCGGCATCAACGACCACCGGCTCGAGCTGCCGATCGAGAAGCACCACGTCGTGATGCTTTACACCGACCGCCCCGGCATCGTCGCCGTGTACGGCCAGAAGTTCGGCGAGGCCGGCATCAACATCGCCGGAATGCAGATCGCCCGTCAGGCGGCAGGCGCCCAGGCGCTCAGTGTGCTGACGCTCGACTCGCCCGTCTCGGACGAGCTGCTCGATGACGTGCGCGGTGCCATCGACGCCGACCTGTTCCGTCAGATCGAGATCACCGAGATCTGATCGGCAGACGCAGCAGAGAGGGCGGGAGCGTGAAGCTTCCGCCCTCTCTCGTGTCTGCGGTGATCCTCAGGCGGTCGCCTTCAGAACCAGGGTGATCAGCTCCGCGAGTTCATCGCTGCGGGGCACGAGTCGCTCGGGGCCGTGCACGTCGAGCGAGTTGTTGAAGTAGAGTCCGTCGCTCACCAGCATCACCAGATCGAGGCTCGCGTTGTCGCGCACGTGCGGGCGGATCGTCTCCGCCCAGCGGCGCCTCGTGTCGCGGAGCATGTCCGCTGCGGGGATCGACCCGCCCTGGGCGAGGCGCGTCGTCGCGATCAGCACGCGATCGAGTGCGTCGTCCTCCATCACGGAGGTGCGCACGTAGTAGGCGACGGGACCTTCCTCCGCGGCGGCCATCCGTTCGAGGTCCATGGTCGTGAGGCGATCGAGCCGTTCCACGAGGCCGGCCTCGAGCTCGTCCTTGGAGCCGAAGTGATAGAGCAGGCCGCCCTTCGACACACCGGCCGCTTTCGCCGTGGCGTCGAGCGTCGCGGCTCGTTCGCCGTCTTCGATGAGGATCGCTTCGAAGGCGTCGAGCACCTTCTCGCGGGCGAGCGGAGGTCGGGGCATCGTGGATCCTCTGCGGTTTCGGGGGCGGGACTTCTGTTACTATACCATCTGGACGGTTCACTAACCGTGCGATCAAGATCCTGAGAGGTGTTCCATGACCCGTACTGCGTCGATCCCGACGACAGAGACGGATGCTCCCCGCGTCGGAGCCCGCGGCTGGGCGGCGCTCGTCGTCCTCATGCTGCCGGTGCTGCTGGTGTCGGTGGACAACACGGTGCTGAGCTTCGCGCTCCCCGAGATCTCCATCGCGCTCGCGCCCACAGGGGCCGAGCAGCTGTGGATCATCGACGTGTACCCCCTGGTGCTCGCGGGCCTGCTCGTCACCATGGGTACCTTGGGCGACCGATTCGGGCGTCGGAAGATGCTGCTGATCGGAGCCACCGGTTTCGCGGCGGTCTCCGCCCTCGCAGCCTTCGCGCCCACGGCCGGCCTGCTGATCGCCGCTCGTGCTCTGCTCGGCTTCTTCGGGGCGATGCTCATGCCGTCGACCCTGTCCCTGCTGCGCTCGATCTTCCAGAACCGCGACCAGCGCCGCATGGCGATCGCGGTGTGGGCCTCGGCCTTCTCCGCAGGATCGGCGCTGGGACCGATCGTCGGCGGTTTCCTCCTCGAGCACTTCTCCTGGGGGTCCGTCTTCCTCATCGCGGTGCCGGTGCTGATCCCTCTGCTCGTCGCTGCGCCGTTGCTGGTGCCGGAGAGCCGCGACCCCCACCCCGGTCGCATCGACTTGATCAGCATCGTCCTGTCGATGGCCACGATGATCCCGGTGGTCTACGCGATCAAGTCGCTGGCCGTGGATGGTCCGAGTCTGAAGGCCGGTGCGTGGGCACTTCTCGGCCTCGCGATGGGTTTCCTGTTCGTGCGGCGCCAGCTGCGTGCCAAGACGCCGATGCTCGACATGGCGCTGTTCAAGCGGGGGTCGTTCTCCGGGGCGATCCTGGTCAACCTGCTCAGTGTCGTGGCTCTGGTCGGCTTCCTCTACTTCGTGTCGCAGCATCTGCAGCTCGTCCTCGGGCTGTCGCCGATGACGGCAGGTCTCGCGCTGGTGCCGGGAATGGTGGCGATGATCGTGGCCGGGCTGTCGGTCGTGCCGATCTCGCGCCGGATCCCGCCGCACATCGTGATCCCCGCCGGGCTCGCGTTCTCCGTCGCCGGCTACCTGATCGTCGCTCTCACGACGCACGAGCACGGCGTCCTGCCGCTGGTGATCGCGTTCGTGGTGCTGGGCATCGGGATCGGCGCGGCCGAGACGATCTCCAACGAGCTCATCCTGTCGAGCGCTCCTGCGGCCAAGGCAGGAGCGGCCAGCGCGGTGTCCGAGACGGCGTACGAGCTCGGAGCGGTGCTCGGAACGGCTGTGCTCGGCGGCATCATCACGGCCTTCTACCGCGGAGCGCTCGTTCTTCCTGCGGGTCTTCCCGCCGACGTGGCGCATGCAGCGGAGGAGACTCTGGCTGGCGCCTATACCGCTGCGCAGGCTCTGCCGACGCAGCTCGGCGATGCGCTGTGGCAGGCCGCGTCGGACGCGTTCGGCTCCGGCGTCACCGTCACCTCGCTCATCGGTGCCGGCCTCGTGGTCGCGGCCGGAGTGATCGCGGCCGTCACACTGCGCAAGGCACCCACGCACTGACCAGTACGCTGGGGGGACCGGCTCTCCTGCTCTCGGGCGGGAACGAGTCGGTCCACCCCCGTGCAGTGCGCAAGGAGTCTCATGTCGCGTGTCGTGAAGCTGGCCGTCATCCCGGGTGACGGCATCGGTCCCGAGGTCATCGCCGAGGCGGAGAAGGTGCTCGACGCCGTCACCGCCGACAGCGACGTGACGTTCGACAAGACCCGCTTCTCGCTCGGTGCCGGCCGGTACCTCGAGACCGGCGACACGCTCACGGATGACGACCTCGCCGCGATCTCCGCACACGACGCGATCCTCCTGGGTGCCGTCGGCGGCACGCCGGGCGACCCGCGGCTGAAGGACGCGAACATCGAGCGCGGACTGCTGCTCAAGCTGCGGTTCACTCTCGACCACTACGTGAACCTGCGCCCCTCGAAGCTCTTCGCCGGCGCATCCGGTCCGCTGTCGAACCCGGGGGAGATCGACTTCGTCGTCGTCCGCGAGGGCACGGAGGGTCCCTACGTCGGCAACGGCGGGACGATCCGGAAGGGGACGCCGCAGGAGGTGGCGAACGAGACCTCCGTGAACACGGCCTTCGGTGTCGAGCGGGTCGTGCGCTACGCGTTCGCCCTCGCGGAGCGTCGTCGCAAGAAGCTGACCCTCGTGCACAAGACCAACGTGCTCGTGCATGCGGGCGCCATCTGGCAGCGCATCGTGAACGAGGTCGCCTCCGAACACCCCGACGTCGCCGTCGACTATCTGCACGTCGACGCCGCCACCATCTTCCTGGTCACCGATCCCTCGCGCTTCGACGTGATCGTGACCGACAATCTCTTCGGTGACATCCTCACCGACCTCGCCGGCGCCGTCACGGGCGGCATCGGCCTCGCCGCATCGGGGAACATCAACCCCGATGGCGCCTTCCCGTCGATGTTCGAGCCCGTGCACGGCTCGGCTCCGGACATCGCGGGTCAGCAGAAGGCCGACCCGACCGCCGCGATCCTCTCCATCGCGCTGCTGCTCGACCACCTCGGCCTCACGGTCGAGTCGGCGCGGGTGAGCGCCGCGGTCGAGGCGGACATCGCCGCCCGGAGCGGTGCCCGCACCACCGCGGAGATCGGCTCCGCGATCGCTGCCCGTCTCTGAACAGCGGGCGTAGGCTGACAGGGCGCGAGGATGCGCCCGCCCCACGAGGATTGGATGATGACATGACGACGATCGACGCCGAGACGAGCGTGGCTCCTCTGGAGTTCGCCGTGACGAAGAACCTGAACGCGGCCTCGCCGGCACGCGTCGCCGAAGTGCTGGAGAACCCCGGGTTCGGGGTCGTCTTCACCGACCACATGGTCGACATCTGCTGGTCCGCCAAGGGTGGATGGCACCGTCCGCGCGTGCAGCCCTACGGTCCGATCCCGCTCGACCCCGCCGCCTCCGTGCTGCACTACGCACAGGAGATCTTCGAGGGCATCAAGGCCTACCGGCACGCCGACGGCACGATCCACACCTTCCGTCCCGACCGGAACGCCGCGCGTCTGCAGGCCAGCGCCCGCCGCCTCGCGCTGCCGGAGCTGCCGACCGAGTACTTCATCCAGTCGCTGCGGGAGCTCATCGCCGTCGACGGTCGGTGGGTGCCCTCCGGTGCCGACCAGAGCCTGTACCTGCGACCGTTCATGTTCGCCAAGGAGGCCTTCCTCGGTGTGCGGGCGGCGCAGAAGGTCGCCTACTACGTGATCGCGAGCCCCGCCGGTGCCTACTTCACCGGGGGCGTGAAGCCTGTGCGCATCTGGCTCTCCGAGGACTACGCCCGCGCGGGTCGCGGTGGCACCGGCAAAGCGAAGACAGGCGGCAACTACGCCTCCAGCCTCCTTCCCCAGGCCGAGGCCAGTGCGAAGGGCTGCGACCAGGTCGTGTTCCTCAACGAGAACCGCGACGTGGAGGAGCTCGGCGGCATGAACGTCGTGTTCGTCTTCAAGGACGGCCGGGTCGTCACGCCGGAGTCGGACAGCATCCTCGAGGGCATCACCCGCGACTCGTTGCTGCAGCTGGCCGAGGACCGCGGCTACACGGTCGAGAAGCGTCCGATCTCGATCGACGAGTGGCGCGAGGGCGTGGCCTCCGGCGACATCGTCGAGGTGTTCGCCTGTGGCACGGCCGCGGTCGTGACCCCGATCGGCGCGCTCGTGGGCGAAGACTTCGACGAGCCCCAGCCGCTGGGCGAGCTGGCGCTGTCCCTCCGCGAAGAACTCACCGACATCCAGTACGGGCGCCGCGAGGACAAGCACGGCTGGCTCCTCCGCCTCGACGCCTGAGGTTCCTGCTGCCGAGACCCACGTCCCCCGCCGACACCCATGCTGTCGTCCGCCCGGGGCCGTGGGTCTCGTCGCGAGCAGGGGGTCTCGGAGGTTGCTGGGGCTCCAGGCCTGGCGAGGCGCTCGATAGGCTGATCCCATGAAGATCGCCCGGTTCAGCCACGACGAAGCCATCATGTACGGGATCATCGACGAGCGTGAGCTCGTGGTGCTCGCCGGAGACCCGATGTTCACGGGGTACGAGACCACCGGTGCCCGCGTGCCGCTCGCGGATGCCGCTCTGCTCGCTCCGGTGATCCCGCGGTCCAAGGTCGTCTGCGTCGGCAAGAACTACCACGATCACGCGGCGGAGATGGGGGGAGAGGCCCCAGAGGAGCCGCTGCTGTTCCTCAAGCCGAACACCTCGGTGATCGGGCCCGGAGACACGATCGTGCGTCCGGCGATCTCCGAGCGCACCGAGTACGAGGGTGAGCTCGTGGTGGTGATCGGCAAGATCGCGAAGAACGTGAAGGCAGAGAACGCACTCGACTACGTGCTCGGATACACGATCGGCAACGACGTCACCGCGCGTGACCTCCAGCGCAAGGACGGTCAGTGGTCGCGGGCCAAAGGCTTCGACACCTTCTGCCCGCTCGGTCCCGTGATCGAGACGGACTTCGATCCGGCGCAGGCCACGATCGAGACACGGGTGAACGGCGAGGTGCGGCAGCAGGCGCCACTCACCGACATGATCCACTCGGTGCCGGCGATCATCGAGTACGCGTCGGCGGTGTTCACGCTGCTTCCGGGCGACGTCATCATGACGGGGACTCCGGCGGGCGTGGGCACGTTCGTGGCGGGAGACGTCGTCGAGGTCGAGATCTCCGGACTCGGCATCCTTCGCAACACCGTGCGCGACGCCGTTCCCGCGTCATGACCGATGTCGCCCTGACGGCGACGCAGCAGCAGGCGGTTCAGCGACGTACCGTCCTGGTCCTGTCGCTGGGGCAGGTGCTCGGCGGGATCGCCTTCGGTGCCACCGTCTCCCTCGGCGCCCTCCTCGCGGCGGACATCTCGGGGAACGATGCCCTCTCCGGTCTCGCGACAGCTTCCGTCACACTGGGAGCGGCCGCGTGCGCCATCCCGCTCGCACGTCTCGCCGCCCGTGTCGGGCGTCGTCGTGCGCTCACTCTCGGCAACCTGTTCGCCCTGGTGGGCATCGCGGTGGTCATCCTCGCCGCGTCTCTGCGGATCTTCCCGATGCTGCTCGTCGGCATCCTGATGATCGGGGCCGGCAACGCGGGAAACCTGCAGTCGCGGTTCGCGGCGACCGATCTCGCCGCGCCGCAGCACCGCGGACGAGACCTGTCCATCGTCGTCTGGTCGACCACGATCGGCGGGGTCGCCGGTCCGCTGCTTCTCGGGCCGGGGGAGATCGTCGGCCAGGCGGTGGGGATGCCGCCGCAGACGGGTTCGTACCTCTTCTCCTTCGTCGCGCAGTGCGCTGCGCTCGTGCTGTACGTCGTCGCTCTGCGTCCGGATCCGCTGCTCGCGGCGCAGCGTCTCGCGAAGGCCTCGGCTTCGACGGACGGGGCGGTGGCCGTGGATCGGCCGCGCGTCGCCCGGTACGCGATCTTCGCGATCGCCGGATCCCACGTGGTCATGGCCTCGGTCATGGCCATGACTCCGGTGCATCTCTCGCACATGGCGCACGGTGCCGGGGGCATGGCAGCGACCCCCGCCGATGTGTCAGCGCTCGTGGGGATCACGATCGCGTTGCACGTGGGTGGCATGTACGCCCTCTCGCCCGTCTTCGGCGTGCTGGCCGACCGCTGGGGCAGGCTCCAGGTGGTGCTGCTCGGACAGGTGCTGCTCGCCGGTGCTCTGGCGTTCGCGGTGTTCACGGGGACGGAGGCCTGGGGTGTGATGGTCGCGCTCATCCTGCTCGGACTGGGATGGAGCGCGGCGACGGTGGCCGGTGCCGCCCTTCTCACGGAGTCGTCCGCACCCGAGCTCCGCACACGGAGGCAAGGGCGCAGCGATTCCCTGATGAGCTTGTCCGCGGCGGCGGGATCGGTGCTGGCGGGCGTGGTGCTGGCGAACTTCCAGTACGCGGGACTCGGCGTGGCGGCCTTCGTCCTGGTCATCGCGATCGTGGCGCTGTCCCCGCTCGCCCGCTCCGGCTCCCGATGAAGGACTGGGCCGGCGTCGGCGCGGCGTATTCCGCATCGTACGCCGCGCTCTGCGCAGGGACCTTCCCGGCGATGCAGCTCGCCCTCGGCGCACCGCGAGGGCGCAGTCTGCTCGACGTCGGCGCGGGTGACGGCAGGCTCGCTGCAGCCTGGGCCGACGCGGGATGGCGCGTGCAGGCGTGCGAGCCGGAGGCATCCATGCGCGCGGTGTCGCGCCGCGACCGTCCGCAGATCGTCACGATCGATGCGGGGCTGCCGGATCTGCCGTTCGCCGACGGCGCGGTCGATGTGGTCGTCGCGAACTTCGTCTTGAACCATGTCGGCTCCCCACGCAGGTCGGCGGCCGAGCTGCGGCGCGTGAGTCGTGGCCCCGTGGTCGCGACGATCTGGACGCTGTCGCCCTCATGGTTCTGGGCGGAGGTCGCTGAACGCGCGGGAGTGGCGCCGTTCGCCGGTGCGAAGCTCCCTGCCGACGAGGAATTCGAGCGGAGCGCCGCCGGCTTCGCGCAGATGCTGCGGGACGCGGGCCTGGAGCGCGTGACCGCCGCCGAGCACGGCTGGACCTGGCACGCGGACCCGAATGCACTCTGGCGTTCGGTCGAAGGGGGCGTGGCCGGTGCCGGTGCTCTCTACGCCCGGCTCGGACACGATGATCGTCGGCGATTCCGTGCAGCGTTCGAGCTCGTCGTGGACGAGCGCAGCGTCGAAGGCCTCCTGCCCCTGGAGCATCGTGCGGCGGTCGCCGTGAGCATGTCGCCCTGAGCATGTCGCCCTGGGTTCCGGCGGATGCGTTGCGCACTGCGCTACGGTCAGAGCCATGTCCTCTCTCGCCGGACGGATCGCCGCAGGTGCCGTGCTCGCCGCCACCGTCGGTGTTCTCGCCGGGTGCGCGCCGAGCATCGGGACCCTGATGAGGGACAGCCTCGCCGACTCCGTGGAAGATGCGCAGGACGTGCTGTGGGAGTACCGCGACCAGATGATCGAGGATCCGGAAGCGACCGTCGCCGGACTCGACTTCATCGTTGATGCGCGAGGCGGGGCGGACACCGGCAGCCACCTCTACACCCTGCTGGCCGTCGAGGAGGCCGGGGACGGTGTGGCCCTGACGCTCGCGGTGGAAGCCGGGGCGGAGACCGGCGGAGGGCGCTGGTACCAGCAGTCGACCGCCGTCACGTGCGTCGACTTCGTCTTCCCTGAGGCTGCCGCCGAGATCCGCACGGAGGGCGCTGCCTGCGGTGACGCCGTTGATGCGGCCAGCTACGACGAGGTCGTCCCGTTCTCAGACCTTCAGGTGCGGGAGACGGTGACGGCGGCGGATCACCCGCCTCCGATCTGCCAGTGTCACAGCGGTGGCGATTGCGACTGCCCAGGAGGCTGAGCCCTCGCGCCCGCCGACGGGCGAACGCGCGGTCCCCGTAGAATCGAAGGGCTATGGCTACCCCTCACCCCCTCACCACGACCGTCAGTGGTGCCGACGTCCGCGTCCGCTTCTGCCCCTCGCCGACCGGTCTGCCGCATGTCGGCATGGTCCGCACGGCTCTCTACAACTGGGCGTACGCCCGTCACAACGGCGGGAAGATGGTGTTCCGCATCGAGGACACCGATGCCGCCCGTGACAGCGAGGAGAGCTTCCGCCAGCTGGTGGACGCGCTCACCTGGCTCAAGATCGATTGGGATGAGGGTGTCGAGGTCGGTGGACCCCACGCTCCGTACCGGCAGTCGGAGCGCCACGACATCTACCGCGAGGTGATCGACAAGCTCATGGCCACGGGAGCCCTCTACGAGAGCTACTCCACTGCCGACGAGATCGACGCGCGCAACGAGGCCGCCGGGCGCGCCAAGCAGCTCGGTTACGACAACTTCGACCGCGACCTCACCGACGAGCAGAAGGCGGCGTTCCGTGCGGAGGGTCGTCAGCCGGCGCTGCGCCTTCGGGTGCCGGACGAAGACGTCACGTATGTGGACCTCATCCGCGGCGAGGTGACCTTCCCCGCAGGATCGTTCCCCGACTTCGTGGTCGTGCGCCCGAACGGTGTGCCGCTGTACACGTTCGTGAATCCGGTCGACGACGCGCTCATGGGCATCACGCACGTGCTGCGTGGTGAAGACCTGATGCCGTCCACCGCCCGGCAGCTCTCGCTGTATGCGGCTCTCATCGATGCGGGTGTGACGACGTTCGTCCCGCGGTTCGCGCATATGCCGTTGGTGCTGGGGGAGACCGGCAACAAGAAGCTCTCCAAGCGCGACCCGCAGGCGGATCTGTTCCTGCACCGCGACCGCGGCTTCATCCCCGAGGGACTGCTGAACTACCTCGCCCTGCTCGGCTGGTCGATCGGACATGACCGCGACGTGTTCTCGCTCGACGAGTTCACCGCCGCGTTCGACATCGTCGACGTGAACCCGAACCCGGCGCGCTTCGACCAGAAGAAGGCCGAGTCGATCAACGGCGACCACATCCGGATGCTCGGCGAGAAGGACTTCGCCGAGCGGACGATCCCGTACCTCGCCGCAGCCGGACTCTTCGACGAGCCGACGCACGAACAGCTGGTGACGGCATTCCGCGTCGCGCCTCTCGTGCAGGAGCGGGTGCAGCTGCTCGGCGAGGTGCCCGGCATGGTGGGCTTCCTGTTCACCGATGCGGTCTCGTACGCGGAGGACGCCCTCAAGGGCCTTCCGGCAAATGCTGCCGAGGTGCTCGACGCGTGCGTCGTGGCTCTCGAGCCCCTCGACGACTTCACCCCGGAGAAGATCCAGGAGGCCCTCGCCGCGGAGCTCGTCGAGAGGCTCGAGCTCAAGCCGCGCATCGCCTACGGTCCGCCCCGTGTCGCCATCACCGGCCGCCGGGTCTCGCCGCCGCTGTTCGAATCGATGGAGCTGCTGGGCAAGGAGGAGTCGCTGCGTCGGCTCCGCTCGCTCTCGGTGTTCCTGGCCGGCTGAGTCGCGACGCGCCCGGGCGGCGGTCCTCGGTCCACCGGTTTTGGTGTTCCGCCGCCGCTCGGGTAGGCTTGACTCTCGGTGCGAGGCCCTGGTTTCGCCCTTGGGGTATGGTGTAATTGGCAACACGACGGTTTCTGGTTCCGTTATTCTTGGTTCGAGTCCAGGTACCCCAGCAAGATGAAAACCCCCGCTCAGGCGGGGGTTTCTTCGTTTCCGAGACCATCGCGTCGCGTCGAGGTACGACGAGGGCGCCGACTATTCTGGAAGGTGTGACAGGCACTCGAGTGGAAGCGGCATTCTCCCGCGCCGTCACCGCCTTCAGTACTCCGACTCTCGACCTGCTGCACGGCCGTTTCGCCCCCTTCGTCGTGGCGTCGCTGTCTCTTCTGTTCACGGCGGACCGGGTCTCCATCCCGATCGCCGACGCCCAGGCCGAGCTCGCGGAGATCCTCGATGAACTCAGGGATGCGGGCGACGATGACGACGATCGCCGGGTCCCTTCGGGGACCGGCCGCGATGTCGCGAGGAACTGGGTCCGCCTGGGCTGGTTGGTGCAGCAGATCGACGAGGACGTCGAGGTGTATCGACTCTCCGCGCACGCTGTCGAGGCTCTGGAGATCGCGGGGCGCACGGGCGGCGGGCGCACGCGCGTATCCAACTCCCGAGTGCGCACGCTCCTCGAGGCCGTGGAGCATCTGGCCGACAGCGCCGAGGCAGACCCCGTTCGTCGACTCGCCCGCCTCCGGGAGGAGCGCGCCGCACTCGATGCCGAGATCGATCGGATCGAGGAGTCGGGCAGAGCCGATCCACTCGATGATGAAGAGCTCTTCGAGGAAGCGGAGAACGTGCTGCATCTGGCGCGCGAGCTTCCCGCCGACTTCACCCGGGTCGCCGAATCCCTCAAACTCATGCAGCGCGACGTCGTCGCCCATCTGCGCCGTGATGAGCGGCCGACGGGTGAGGTGCTGCGCGAGTACCTGCAGCGTGCGCAGGATGTCATGAACTCGACGCCGGAAGGACGCGCCTTCGCCGGCGCTCTCAAGCTGATCGGCGATCCGGAGCGCATCGATGCCCTCACCGACCAACTGCACGGTCTGCTCCGACAGCCGTTCGCCCGGATGCTCGACAGCACGCAGCGGGCCGAGCTCGACGCGATCGGACGCCGCGTGGAGCTCGGGGTCGAGGAGGTGCTGGCTGCGCAACGTCGAGCCTCGCACGTCATCACCGGCCAGGTGAAGACACACGATCCGCTGCGGGACCGTCAGATCGACGACCTGCTGCGTGACGTCATCGCCGCGCTGCACGTGTGGGACGGGACGGGGGCGAGTGACGCACCGGTGCGCAGTCTTCCGCTCGCCGACCTGGGGCACCTCAGGCAGACCGTGAGCAGCATCCGTCCACCCGCGGTCCCCGCCCCTCTGGCCGACGCCGGGGACGTCGAGTTCGCCGACGTCGACTCCCGCGCGTGGGGTGGTCCGAGGTATGCGGAGCTCGAGCAGTACGTCGCGGGGCTCGGACCCGAGTTCGATCTCGCCGCCGCATTCGCCGAGAGCGACGACGACACCCGGCGCCCTGTCGACCTCGTCGGACTGCTCGAGATCGCCCACCGCAACGGCATGACCGAGAGCGAGACGGTGTCGGTGGTCGAAGCTCTGCGCCCCGACGGCTCGACGCGACGCTTCGCGTTCGGTGCCGTCACGGCGCGCAACACGAAGGAAGACGCACATGCCTGAAGAGAGCCCCGCGCCGGAAGCAGCGGTCGATGACCCGTTCATCGCTCCCGTCCCCATGGAAGAAGACATCGAGGAGCATTTCGCCGGCGACCGCGGCACCCTCGATCCGGAGATCCGCCGTCTGCTCGCCCACATCCTTCAGCGGCGCTTCATCGCCGCGGAGCGCAACCGCAAGGAGTGGACGCTGCTGCTCGATCATCAGCACGTGATCGAGTCGCGTCTGAACGACCTGTACCTCCGACTTGTCGTCGACCACGGTCGCGGTTTCGCCTACAAGCAGCAGCTGCGCTCCGATGAGATCGACATGCCTGTGTTGCTGAAGGACTCCCCGTACACACGTGCGGAGACGCTCGTGCTCGTGCATCTGCGCACCGTCTACCAGCGGGAGTCCGCGGCCGGAGAGTCGTCGGTGCGCATCGACATCGAGGATCTCGAGCAGACCGTGCTGAGCTACTTCACCGATGTCGATGGCGGAACGGCACGGCAGCAGAAGGCGATCAGGAACGCGATGGACAGACTGGATCGCGAGGGGATCGTGCAGGAGGAGACCAGCGGGCGCTATCGGATCACGGCGCTCGTCGAGGTGGTCCTCAGCGCCGAGACCCTGAAGGAACTCCGCGACTGGCTGCGGTCGCAGGAAGCGGTGCAACGATGACGATGGTCGACACGCTCTTCGGGCTCATCCCCGCCGGCTCGCGGGGACAGCAGTGGATCGCGGACGAGCTGCAGCTGATCAACTGGGGTGGATACGACGGGGGCCCGCACCGTGTGCGCTTCTCGCCGAACGCCACGCTGCTGTGCGGCGGCTCCGGCTCCGGCAAGTCGACGCTGATGGACGCGTACATCGCGCTGATGATGCCTCACACGACGCCGTTCAACGGTGCGTCGAACGGCGGAGTGACCGGCCGACCGCGCGGCGAGGAGCAGCGGAACATCCTCTCGTACGGGCGAGGGAAGATCGACGAATCCCGCACGGAGGACGGCACCAAGCTGCGAGTCCTCCGCGGCGACGGCGAAGACACATGGAGTGCCATCGCGACGACCTGGCTCGACCACGACGGGTCGCGGTTCACCGCCGTGCGGGCCTGGTACATCCCGGCGGATGCCCGCGTGCTGGAGGACACGACCCGGGTTCGAGCGACCGTGAACGGGGCGTTCGACCTGGCACAGCTGGAGAAGGCCGCGACGCAGCGGCTCTCCGATGCGTCGGTGCGGGCAGCGGGACTGGAGACGCTGGCGACGGACCGGGAGTTCTCTGCCCGACTGCAGGCGGTGCTCGGGATCGGGGCGGCCGGGTCCGGGGCGAAGGCGATCAGCCTGCTGGCCAGGATCCAAGCAGGGCAGCAGATCACCACGGTCGACGATCTGTACAAGAAGCTCGTGCTGGAAGAGCCGGAGACGATGGCCACAGCGGATGCCGTCGTGGCGCACTTCGATGAGTTGGAGAGCACGCGCACCCGGATGCTGACGGCGAAGCAGCAGGTCAGCGCACTCGAACCCATCCGCGGAATCAAGGAGCGCATCGCGGCTTCAGCCGAACGGGTGCGGATCATCGACGAAGTCGGAGTCTTCACCGATCCGTCGTCCCTCGCCGCGCTCTGGAACGCTCAGCGCCGCCTGGATCTGCTGCGCGAGGTCGAGGTCGAGCTGGGGGACCGCTCCCGCGCCCTCAGCCTCGCCGTGCGGGAGAAGCGCGCCCTCGTCGACGCCGCCGATGCCGAGCGGGAGGGTCTGCTCGATGTCCTGCGGCAGTCCGGCGGTGACCGCCTCGAGACAGCGCAACGGGAGCTCCGCGTCGCCGAACGTCGCCTGGACGACGTGCGGCGGGAACGCGCGAAGTTCGACGCCATCGTGCGGGGTCTCGGTGCGGAAGTGGAGAACGCCGCCCAGTTCGAGGCCCTCGTGGCCGACAGTCGGGGGTCATCGCCGAGATCGGGGATCCGGGACGCGCGCGCGGCCTTCGCCGACGCCGAGACCGCCCGCAGGACGACCGAGCTCGAGATCTCACGACTGCGTCAGGAGCGCGAGCGCACCGGTCTGGTGCGCGGCAGCATTCCCTCCCACCTCGACGAGTCCCGCGCCATGCTCGCGGAGGCGGCTGGTCTCGACCCTTCGGAGCTTCCCTTCGTGGGAGAGCTCATCGAGGTGCGGACGGAGTTCGAGCCGTGGCGCGAGGCCTTCAACCTCGCCCTCGGCGGCTTCGCCAGGACGCTCCTCGTCGACGCGGAGAAGCTGTCGTCCTTCCGGGCGGCGATCAACTCCACGCGCACCCCGGAGCGCCTGAACTACGAGGGCGTCCCCACCGGACTCCTCGAGGTGCGCAACGCCGATCCGCAGACCCTCCCCGGGAGGCTCGACTACCTGCCGACCCCCTTCACCGGGTGGCTCCAGCAGCGGCTGCAGGACCGGTTCGGATACGTGTGCGTCGACTCATCGTCCCCGTTGGACGCCCATCAGAAGGCGCTCACCATCAACGGCCAGGTGTCGCAGGGCAGCAGGGGAGCCCACGGCGGTCAGGGACGCGCCAACGTGCTCGGCTTCACCAACGACCGTCGGCTTCGCGAGATCGATGACCAGCTGCGGCTGCTGACCGTGCGTCACGACGGCTACGCATCGACGGCGCAGGACGCCGAAGCCGCCCTCGACCGCATCGAGGCACGATCGACCGCATTCGCGAAGATCGAGGACCTCACGTGGGAGCAGATCGATGTCGATGCGGTCGAGGCCGAACGGGAACGTTGGCTCGCCGTCGAAGCGGAGGTCACGACAGCCAGCCCCGAGATCGCGCAGCTCAAGCGTCAGGCGGAGGATCTGCGGTCCCGCGCGAGCACGCTCCGGGACGAGGAGGCGCGCCTCAGCAACGAACTCGCCCAGACCCAGGAGCACTGGGGACAGGTCACCGACGACGTCGACGCCTGTCAGAGAGTGATCGATTCCGCGGCAGCCACGGACCTCTCGCTCGGCGAGACACATGCGTCGTTCCTGGACGGCCGGTTCCTGCACGCCGAGAGCGGGGCGAGCGTAACCGCGTCGGAGCGGCTCACACACCTGGACACCGCGCTCAGGACCGCCGCTCAGCGCCTGCACGAGGACCGTCGTGAGGCCGCGGAGGCCCACGAGCAGCAGCGCGAGAGCATGCGGCGACTGATGACGGGGTTCCTCGAGCGCTGGGACAACCTCACGATCCTGCCGGACCCCGACGAGTCCGTCGGCGAGTTCGAGAGCATTCTGGAGGCGTTGCAGACCAACGGGCTCCACGAGCTGGAGACCGAGTGGCGTGACAGTCTGCTCAAGCTCTCGGGGAACGACCTGACGAGCCTCGACTCGACTCTCAGCCGGTCGCTCCGCGAGATCAAGGATCGCATCGACCCGATCAACCGCATCATGGAGGAGCTGCCGTTCTACGACGACGACCATCGTCTGCAGATCACCCCGCGCGAGAATCAGAGCGAGGCACGCAAGCGGTTCCGCCGCGAGCTCCGCGAGGTGCGGGGACTGATCGACGCTGCCAAGACCGACGCCGAGCGCGAGGCCGTGTACCGCAAGATGAGCCGTCTGATCGGACGGATGCGCCGTACGGCCCCCGACTTCGCCGAGCTCATCGACGTGCGCAACCACGTGCGCGTGAGTGCCGAGCGGGTCACAGCGACGACGCGGGAGCATGTCGCGCTCTACGACCACATCGGCGAGAAGTCCGGAGGGGAGTCGCAGGAGCTCGTCGCGTTCATCGTGGGAGCAGCGCTGCGTTACCAGCTCGGAGATGCGGGCGCTGCCCGGCCGCGCTACGCCCCCGTCTTCATGGACGAAGCGCTCATCAAGGCGGATGCCCACTTCACGAAGCGCGCGATCGGCGCATGGCGTGGACTCGGCTTCCAGCTCGTGATCGGCGCGCCGAACGACAAGTACAGTGCGATCGAGCCGCACGTCGACGTCGAGTACGACATCCTCAAGGACACCCGCGGGCGCTCCTGGGCGAAGGCGAAGGTGGGTCTGCCGGACGCGGCGATCTGAGCGCGGCGGTGCGGGGCAGGAGGGTCCGCCTGCCTACTCGCACTCGCCGAGGAAGCCGAGGTAGCACACGGCTTCGTGGGTGACAGCCGCCTCGTAGTCGTTGTTGGACACCTGCCGCGTCGCGATCTCCGGGGTGCGCGTGAGGTGCCCGAAGTCGCCGAGCGAGGCCACGACCGATCCCTCCGAGTCCTCGGCGCGCATACGGTCGATCTCGGCACGATGCTGTCCGCAGAGGGTAGCCGCGGCGGGGACCAGCTCGACCCCGGCGCAGGCTCCGGCGTACTGGGCCTCCATCGCGTTGATGCAGTCGGTCCAGTCCTGATCGACGGCGCACGGGCTCACACCGTCGTCGGCCACGAGGTAGAGGCCGGTCTCGTACTCCTCGCTGTGGAAGGTCTCGGGCTTCTCCGGCGAATCCACCTTCGTCCAGTGCCGGGCGGTGGTGAGGGCGACGACCACGACGATGAGGGCGATGAGCAGGAGTGCGCCGATCACCGACAGCGTCACCCAGAGCCCGACCCGGCTCTTCTTCTCCGGCCCGACGCCTGGCGTGACATGCGGTCCCGCGGCAGGCGGAGTGCCGCCATAGGCCGGGGGAGCGGCAGCGAAGGCGGCGGCGTGCACCAAGTCGTGGGTGCCGAGCGGCGCGGCCTGCGCTGTCACGGCCAGCCAGTACTCGTACCAGCTCAGGGTCGCCTGCGCGTCGGCGGCCACCTGCTGCGCCTCCGCATCCGTGAGGGGGAGGCCAAGGCCCGGCCGGGCACCGGGGTCCTGCAGCGAGGTGCGGAATTCGTCGAGAGACAGCGCCATGCTGGCGATGATGGCAGAAACCACGCTCGGCGGACAATCCGCTCGTGGATCGCGATGTCCCCGGCATCCGGAAGAATGTCGAGGTGATCGGTATGAGGAGCTTCTGGAATGCCCTGCCAACGGAGGGGCGCTGGCTGCTGTCGACGGTCGCGATCCAGACACTCGGACGCGGCATGACGCTCCCGTTCACGATCATCTACTTCCACGAGGTCCGTGGGTTCGACCTCGGGGTCTCCGGCGCTCTCATGAGCCTCATCGCGATCACCGGACTCGTGGTGACGGGCCCGGGAGGAACACTGATCGATCGGTTCGGTGCACGCCGGGTGCTGATCGTCGGGCTGCTGTCGATGATCGTGGGGTGCGCGCTTCTGGCATTCGCCACGCACCCTGTCGTCGCCGCGATCGCCGTCATGCTGATCGGCGTGAACTTCGGTGTGTCGTGGCCGGGCTTCAACGCGCTGATCGCGTCGGTGGTGGAGGGCGAGGTGCGCCAGCAGTACTTCGGCGTCAACTTCGCTCTCGTCAACCTCGGCATCGGGGCCGGCGGAGTGATCGGAGGCTTCTTCGTCGACGTCAGCGACCCCGCGACGTTCACCACGATCTTCCTCGTCGACGCCGCGAGCAGCCTCGTTCCCCTCGCCCTGCTCCTGGGCCCGCTCCGACGTGTGCGCACTCAGCATGAGGCCGAAGAAGACGCACCGCCTGCCGGTGGATATCGCGAGATCCTGCGTCGCCCCGCCGTGCTCTGGCTGACGCTGCTCACGTTCCTCTCGGTGTTCATCGGCTACGGGCAGATGGAGGCGGGCTTCCCTGCCTTCGCCCGACAGGTGTCGGAGGTCTCGACGCAGGTGGTCGGCATCTCGTTCGCCGTCAACACCGCGGTGATCGTGCTGCTGCAGTTCGCCGTCCTCAGACTCATCTCCGGCAAGCGTCGTACGCGGGTGATGCAGGTGATGGCACTCATCTGGGCGCTGTCATGGGTGCTCCTCGGGGCGACCGGATTCCTGCCTGGCACCCTCGCCTCGGCGATCGGCGTGATCGCCTACATGGGTGTCTTCGCCTTCGGCGAGACGATGCTCCAGCCGGCGGTTCCCGCGATCTACAACGATCTGGCTACCGATCGCACGCGCGGTCGGTACAACGCCATCAACTCGGCCGCGTTCCAGGGAGGGGCGATCCTCGGGCCGCTCGTCGCGGGTGTGATGCTCGGAGGAGGACTCGATGCCGGATTCATCGGCGTCATGATCGCGGGCAGTCTCGCCGTCGGAGTGCTGGCGATCGTCCTCGAGCGTGTCGTCTCCCCGACCGCCAACGGCGTCACCGGCATCCATCGAACGGACGAGGCGGACCGGCTCCCGACCCAATAGGCTCCGAGCATGGCTCTGGAGTCCCTCTTCCTCCGACTGGATCGGATCGCCGGTGGGCGGCAGGCCGGCATCGCCATCAGCGAGACCGACCGCACGCATCCCAAGACGGTGCGTGCGTTCACCTGGATCATCTGGCTCCTCATCGTCGAGCTCGTCATCGGCGTCGGGGCCGTCGTCGTCGCGCTGGTGCTCGCGGTCGACGGCGAGTCGGTCTCGTTCGCCGTCTGGATGCGCACGCTCGTGGTGCTCGCGATGACGGCGACGCTGTTCTACTTCGCCTGGCGTGCACAGCGTGGCTGGCGGTGGGCGTATCAGCGCCTTCGTCTGTTCGCGCAGATCTTCCCCGTCATCACGCTCGTCATGGCGGCGATCCCCGGGCTCTACCCGCTCTGGATGGTGTCGGAGCAGATCGTCTTCAGCCTGATCATGATCGGCATCGCCGACTTCCTCACCAGCGACCACATGCGCAGCGCCTTCGCGGCGCCGCGCGCGGAAGCCGGGAGCGAATAGCACGGGGGCAGGGTACGGCGCCACTCCCTTCCACGGATCCGTGCCACGGGGCATCCTCGAGCGCAGGCAGTCGAGGAAGGGCTCACGATGGCGAAACTCATCCGGGTTGTCCCGGGGCAGGATCCGGGGTTCCGGCGCGTGCGATCGGGATCGGGGTTCCGGTACGTCGATCCGGCAGGGAACACGGCGCCCGAGGCCGATCGCGAGCGGATCAACGACCTCGTCATCCCACCCGCATGGCGGGATGTGTGGATCGCCGCGGACCCGCTCGCTCACATTCAGGCGGTGGGCGTGGACGGCGCCGACCGCAAGCAGTACCTGTACCACCCCCTGTGGCGGGTGAGCCGAGATCGCAAGAAGTTCGTGCGCGCCCTCGATCTGGCCGCCGCGCTGCCGCGCGCGAGAGCGCAGGTGACCCGGGCGTTGGCCCAGGAGGGGCAGACGAAGGAGCGCGCCCTCGCCATCGCCTTCCGCCTTCTCGACGACGCAGCCCTCCGTATCGGGTCGGAGCGTTACCTGGTGCGACACGGCAGCCGCGGTCTCACGACACTGCGACGACGAGATGTGCGTGTGGCGGGGAGTGATGTCGCATTGTCGTTCCCCGCCAAGAGCGGCCGCACGGCGTCGATCGAGATCACGGATGAATCCCTGGCCGATGCCCTGACCGACTTCGCCGCGGGCAAGTCGGGCGCTTTCCTGCTCGCGTACCGCCGAGGCCGGCGTCGCGTGCGTCTCACGCCCGCAGAGGTCAACGCCTATCTCCGGGAGGTCACGGGGGAGTCCTTCACGGCGAAGGACTTCCGCACGCTGCACGGCACGATCATCGCCGCGGACGCCCTCGCCCGGATCGGCGAGCTCGACAGCCGGAACCACCGGAGTCAGGCAGAGCGCCTTGCCGTGCAGGCGGCGGCGACGGCGCTCGGCAACACGACCGCGGTGGCACGAGCGAGCTACATCGATCCTCGGGTCTTCAGCCAATACGGACGCGGACGGACGCTCGACCTCTCCGTGACGCCTGAGACCGCCATCAGGAGACTCCTCGGTGGTCCGGAGATCTCGAGGAAGGTCACCCGGCGATCCGGAGCCAGACGACGGCGATGAGCATCGGCACGAGGGGCGTGGCCACGGCTGCGATCACGGGCCACCGCCGGGTACGCGTGTCGACGTGGCGTGCGCGACCGGCGAGCGTGTCGCCGTCACGCCGGTAGGTCCCCGGATCGAGAGGCGTCGCGGCCTCGTCGCGGTACAGCAGGGTTCGTCGCCCGACGCGATCGTGAAGCGCCGCGATCACGGTGAGGAAGCGCCGCAGTTCCTCCCCATCGGTCAGATCGACGGCGGGGAAGTAGACATGCAACGTGCTGTCCACGATCTCCAGGTCGAGGTCGGCGCTCTCGTCGACGAGGATCGCCATGAGGTCGGGGGTGAGCACATAGAGCGCGTCCGTCTCGTATCCCGGCGGCACTGATACGTCGAACACGTCGCTGAAGTCCCCCTCGAGCCGGATGCGGGTTCGGCCGGTCGGACGCCGAGGGAGCACGCTGAGCGCCCCGCCACCGCGCCGCGACCGGAGCATGATCCTCGGAGCCTCGGACGGCAGCGGGATGCGGACAGCGCGCACGGTGTGCATCGTCGCGCCCTCTCCATCGCCGACCACGAAGGTGCGTTCGACGCTGTCGAAGGGGACGGCGCTGTGTCGGGCGTCCAGGTGGTCCTGCGCGGTGCGGTCGCCGCGATCGACCTGCTCGTCGATGGAGCCGCCCCACGGGTGGTCGCCGATGTCAGCGCGATACCGCCAGCCCAAAGCCGCGGCGATCTCGGCGAGGGCGGTGCGCCGTCGACGATGCCGACTGATGGACATCGTCGACCACGCGACGAGTGCGGCGCCGAGCAGCATCGTCGCGACCTGGGCGTACACGAGCGTCGTCCCGGACAGCGCGAATCCGACCGGCAGGAGATAGAAGGCCAGGGCTCCGGCGATGACGAGCGTGGCGACCGACGACGCGACCAGTGTCAGGCTGCCCCATCCGCGAGCCGTCGCGAGTGGGGCGGCCCGACCGGCCGAGAAGGGTGCCACGTCAGGGCTTGTACACGATGGCGATGTTCAGCTGTCCGCCCTCGCGCGCCCAGGCGAGCCACCGGGGCTCGCCCGGACCGGTGAGCCGCTGGATCGGCACGACGTGGATGCCCTGATCGAGGCGGCTGAGCTCGCGGAACTCGGGCTTCTTGGAGATCCAGATGGTGCCGCCGCCGTCCCACGGCTCCAGGCAGGTGTACACGTATCCGTGTGCACGCAGATTGACGCGGTCGACGAGCGCCTCGGCCTGCTGCTTCAGCTCGTCGAGGACCTCGGTCGGGATGGCCCCTTCGAGCGTGAAGGCGGCGACGTCGTAGACGTTCCCCTCGCCGAAGTCCCTTGTGGCGAGCAGCGCCAGCTCGGTGACGCCCTTGTCGGCGGTGCGGGTCCACAGGGCATGCGAGTTCTTGGCGCGCTTGTTCATCAGGAACCCGCCGAAATTCAGCTTCTGGTACGAGAAGTCGTCGAGCTTGGCCGCGATCTCTGCACGTGTCGTCATGGGGATTCTCTCCTCTTCCGGGAGGTCGGGTGGCCTCTCCGTCGAGAGAGCCTAGGTGTGCGCTGGGCGGGCCCGTCGGAGTCCGAACGAGCCCGAACGCACGGCGCCGAACCCGCCGACCGCGTGTCCTAGGCTCGACTCATGCCCGTGCCCCGCACCCTCGACGAGCTCTGCCTGGGCCTCGGGCGGATGCGTGTGGACGCGGGCTCGCCGTCGTATGCCGAGATCGCCCGTCGGATCGGCGGGGTGCGTCACGGTGCCGAACCGCCGAAGGTGACCGTCTACGACTGCTTCCGTCCGGGACGGCGACGCGTGGACCATCGTCTGGTGGGCGATATCGTCCGCGTGCTCGGGGGCGACGACGAGGAGGCTGCGCAGTGGCGGGAGACCGCGCGGCTTCTCAACGGTGCGCGATCGGGGGTGCACGTCGAGGTGGCACTCGGAATCCGGGATCCCGCGGGCGCGGAGATCGGACGCGAAGAGCTGCTGACCGCTCTTCCCGATGCCGACGTGCTGGTTCTCACCGGTCTGCCGGGGGCGGGGAAGACCACTCTCGCCTCGGCGCTGGCCGGCCGTTCGCCGGTGCTCACCGTGCACTTGCGCGAATCCGACACCGAACGCCCTCCGGCGGATCCGATCGACGTCCTGCGGCGGATGCTGGGGGCTCTCGGAGTCCGCTCCCTTCCCTACGAGCTGCCGCGTCTTCGTGAGCAGCTGCGGATCAGCGCGCGCGAGTTGACGGTCGTCATCGAGGACGCGGGTGACCCGGTGCGGTTGGCTGCGCTGCTGGTTCCCGGTGTGCGGTTCATCGTGACGGCGCGCGTCGACCTCGGGGGCCTCGAGGAGCGTCTGTCCCCGACGGCTCTGCGCGTGGAGAGGGTCGTCGTCCCGCCGATGTCGCACGCAGAAGCCGAGCGCCTGCTCGATCACCTCCTCTCCCTCGACGGGGCTTCCTCGACCGTGATCAGAGGGAGCAATGAGCGTGCGGCGGCGTTGCGGCGCATCGTCACCGTGGCGGGTGGCCTGCCGCTCGATCTGGTGATGCTCGCCGGGATCATCCGTGAACACGAGGGGTGGTCGTTCGCGGACCTGGCATCGCGGTTCGAGCATGAGCCACGCGACGTGCGCATCCGACCTGTTCTGGAGGCGGCGACACGATCCCTGCCGACGGGCGAAGCCGATCTCCTCGTGAACGCCGCGCTGCTCGACCGAGAGGTGGAGGAAGGTGTGCTCATCGCAGCCGGAGGCCCCGCCGCCGCACGCGATCTGCACCGTCTGCATGCCCGGCACCTCGTGGAGCTGCGCCAGGGACGGGTGCGGATGCACGACACGGTGTTCTCCTTCGCCGCAGAGCGGTCGCGCTCCCTCCGCCCGTCATCCGTCCGCAGGGACTTCGTCCACGACTCCGCGTCCGCCGTGCTGGTCCGGATGGAAGAGGATCCCGACTTCGCCGCGCGTGAGGTGGGGACGGTGCTCGCGGTGGCGTCGGCGGCTCGCGAGCACGGTCTCGATTCCGAAGTGGAACGGCTGGCGATCACATCGCACCCGGTGCTGTCCCGCTGGTCGCTCTGGAGCGAATCGCTGCAGCTGCACGATCTGGCAGCCCGCGGAGACGGCCTCGACCTGGTGCCCGACATCGCTCTCGGCGTGGCGCACTGCGCGGAGAAGCTCGGGCGGCTGGACGAAGCGCTCATCATCCTGCACCGCGTGCGTCGTATCGCTTCGGGCGCGGCTCTCGCCCGCACCTGGAACCAGATCGGCAACGTGCAGCGCTGGATGAGTCACCTCGAGCAGGCGCTGGTCTCCTATGAACGGGCGATCGCACACGCGCGCGACGCGGGGGACAGGGTCGTCGAAGGGCGGGCAACCGGCAACCATGCGGACACCCTTCGCATCCTCGCCCGCTACCCGGAGGCGCTGCAGGGCTACACCGCTGCGCTGAGCATGGCGAAGGCGGAGAGGGACGAGCTGAACGTGGCTGTCGTGCGCGGCAATCGCCCGCTGCTGTTCCTCGCGATCGGACACCTCGATGCTGCGGACGAGGAACTGCAGGAGCTGATGGACGAATCGAACGGTGAACCGCTGCCGTTCGTCCGCCGGACGCGTGCGCTCATCGCGGAAGCACGGGGTGACGACCTGCGGGCCCGTGGACTGTGCGCCGACGCGATGGGCGCCCTGCAGTCCGCAGGAGAGTTCGCGACATCGGCCGATCTCGAACTCCTCGGCGCCCGGATCGACGGGCGGAACGGCCAGTCCGATCGCGCGCGGACGACGGCGCAGCGGATCCTCCGGGAGGCGGAGCGCGCGGGGTCGCCCTTGATCGCCACCGAGGCTGCGAATTCGCTCGCCGAGATCCTGGTCCTCGCTGCGGCGAGCGACTCCGCGTCCCCGCATCTCCTCGCCGAGGCCGAGCGGCACGCAGAAGAGGCGCGGAGCGTCGCGGAGGCGACCGGAGACCGCGCCGAAGTCGCACGCAGCGACGCGATCCTGTCGCGCATCGCGTTCGCACGTCACGACGACGACGCAGCAGCGGCCCGGTCGCACGCGTCCGCACAGGTGTACTCGGCGATCGGACACCGGCTCCGACCGACGTGAGCGTGAGGACGATCCGTCGGGCATCCGGGTGACAGGATGGATGCATGGACACAGCCAACCTCACCCGCGAGGAGACGGCCGCGCGATCCGCCGCCGTCACCGTGCATCGCATCCGCGTCGAGCTCGACCTGACCGGTGCGCCGGAGCGCGCCCGTACCGGGTTCCCGACGGTGACGACCCTCGAGTTCGATGCGACGGGGGAGAGCACTTGGCTCGACTTCATCGGCGAAGAGGTCCGGAGTGTCTCGGTGAACGGCGTCGATCAGGAGGTCGTCTACGACGGCGCGCGCATCTCGCTCTCCGGTCTCGCGGCCGCCAACGTCGTGCGGGTCGAGGCGGTCGCGGCGTACAGCCGATCCGGTGAGGGACTGCACCGTTTCCATGACCCTGTGGACGACGAGACCTATCTCTACACGCAGTACGAGCCGGCGGACGCGCGCAGGGTGATGGCATGCTTCGAGCAGCCGGACATGAAGGCCGAGTACACGTTCGTCGTGGACGCCCCCACCGGGTGGCAGGTGCTCTCGAATCAGTCGCCTGCGCACACCGACCTGGGTGTCGGCGTGCAGCGTGTGGAGTTCGCCCCGACTCTGCCGATCTCGAGCTACATCACAGCGGTCGCTGCCGGTCCGTACTCGCGCGTCGACGGCGAGTGGCGGCGCGATGAGCAGCACATCGCCCTCGGCGTGCTCGTCCGGCGTTCGCTCGCCTCGCACCTCGACGCGGACGAGATCCTCGAGGTCACCAGGCAAGGGCTGGACTTCTTCACGGAGGCGTTCGCCTACCCGTACCCGTGGGGTAAGTACGACCAGATCTTCGTGCCGGAGTACAACCTGGGCGCGATGGAGAATCCGGGTCTCGTGACCTTCACGGAGGCGTATCTCTCCCGCGGGGCGGCCACGGATGCACAGCGCGCTGCGCGGGCGAACACGATCCTGCACGAGATGGCGCACATGTGGTTCGGAGACCTGGTCACCATGACCTGGTGGGACGACCTCTGGCTGAAGGAGTCGTTCGCCGACTACATGGGCGCGCACGCGTCGGCGGTGGCGACGCGCTACCAGGACGCCTGGGTGACGTTCGCCGCGCGACGGAAGGCCTGGGCCTATCAGCAGGATCAGCTGCCCACGACCCACCCGATCGTCGCGGACATCACCGATCTCGAGGCGGCGAAGCTGAACTTCGACGGGATCACCTACGCCAAGGGTGCGGCTGTTCTGAAGCAGCTCGTGGCATTCGTCGGCGATGACGCGTTCTTCGAGGGCGCCCGCCGGTACTTCGCCGCCAACGCGTTCGGCAACACGACGCTGAACGACTTCCTGGTGCAGCTGAGCGCGGTCTCGGGCCGCGACATGAGCGACTGGTCGGCGGCATGGCTGCAGACCTCCGGAGTGTCGACGCTGTCGACGGAGACGGACGAGGAGGGACGCTCCGTCCTGGTGCAGACCGACCCGAGGCCCCACCGGCTCCGCATCGGCATGTACGAACGTCTCGACGGTCGTGTGCTCCGTCGCGAGCAGCAGGAGCTCGACGTGATCGGTGAGCGCACCGCGATCGAGCTGCCCGACGCCGATCTGGTGCTGCTCAACGACGACGACCTCACTTATGTGAAGGCGCGTCTGGACGCACGCTCCCTCCGCACGGTCGAGGAGTCCCTGTCCGCGATCGAGGATCCGCTGGCACGTGCCCTCGTGTGGTCCTCGCTGTGGAACGCGACCCGCGACGGCGAGCTCGACGCGCTGCGCTACCTCCGAATCGTGCGCAGCCATGCGGCGGACGAGTCCAACATCGGGCTGTTGACGGGCGTGCTGCCGAACGCGATCTACACGATCCGTCACTTCGTGCCGGACGCGAGTCGCGACGAGGAGCAGCGCCGCTGGACCGACACGGTGTGGAGCGCACTGGAGGCCGCCGATGCCGGCAGCGACGCGCAGCTCTCCTGGGCCCGAGCGTTCGCGACCGCGTCCGCTTTCGACGATCGTCGTCACGAAGAGGTGCGCGCGCTGCTGGAGGGGAATGTCCCGGAGGGGCTCGTGATCGACCCCGACCTGCGC
The DNA here is from genome assembly GCF_040223885.2 of Microbacterium sp. WHRI 7836. NCBI lineage: Bacteria > Bacillati > Actinomycetota > Actinomycetes > Micrococcales > Microbacteriaceae > Microbacterium > Microbacterium sp. WHRI 7836. The sequence continues at coordinate 2,002,103 of NZ_CP168171.1, read as the reverse complement.
TGGCAGCTCCTCACCGCGCTCGTGACCGTGGGGCAGGCTGATGACGAAGACGTGACGGCGGAGCAGGAGCGGGACGACACCGGCGACGGACGCACGGCTGCACGGCGCGCCCGTGCCTCTCGGCCCGACGCGGATGTGCGGCGCGACGCATGGGACTCCGCGTGGAACGACCTCTCGCTCAGCAATGATCATCTCGATGCGGTGATCGGCGGCTTCCGTGCAGGGGGACGCCGTGATCTCATCTCCGAGTTCGACGACGAGTATTTCGTGCGGATCGGCCGAGCCTGGTCAGAGCGCAGCATCGAGATCGCGCGGCGCCTGGTCATCGGGCTCTTCCCCGCGTCGGAGTCGGTGGAGCCGGTGGATGCGTGGCTGGCCGCGAATCCGGCAGCGCCTGCCGCCCTTCGGCGGCTTGTGATGGAGCAGCGGGACCATCTCGCGCGCGATCTCCGTGTGCGTGCAGCTTCGGTCAGCTGATCAGTTCGGCGGCCGTCTGCTGACCGAGCGCGCGCAGATCCGCGCGATCATCGCTCGAGTGGCAGAGGATCGCGGCCATGGCCGCAGCCCAGGCTCGTGCCCTGACCCAGGTCGCGTCGTCGTACCTTCCGCCGATGGCTCGGCGGAAGACATGTCGACCTTCGGCGTCGAAGGCGAGCCACCCTGCTGCGAGGTCGTAGGCGGGGTCGCCGGAGGTCACGTCGCCGAAGTCGATCACGGCGGACAGCCTGTCGCCGTCGATCAGGATGTTTCCGGGATACAGGTCGCCGTGGATCCAGACGGTCTCCGTGGCGGGCTCGGCCTCGAGTCCCGCTGACCAGAGTTCCCCGAGAGGCGTGGCGATCGCTGCGGTCAGTTCGGCGAGTCGATCTCTGATGCTCTGGTCGCGTGCCACCAGCGGGACGCCGCGCACAGGGTTCACGGGTGCGTCGGCGGGCGCTTCGCGGTGGAGCAGGAGGAGGGCTGTCGCGAGTTGGGAGGCCCACGAGGTGTTGTCGCGGCGGGGGAGCCCGAGCGCCTGCCTCCCCGGCAGCCAGGGCACGATCGACCAGGGCCAGGGGAACTCCGGCGTCGGGGCGCCTGCGAACACCGGTAGAGGCGTGTGGATGTTCACCGCTGCGAGATGCATCGCGAAGAGGGGGAGTGCGTGCTGCTCGTGACGGATGAGCGGCGCTGCCCTGAGCCGGCGGGGCATGCGCACGGCGAGGTCCGATCCGAGACGCCAGGTGACGTTGTCCCAGCCCTCCGCGAAGCGCGTCAGCGGGAGGTCGCCGAGCTCGGGAGCCACCGTCCGAACGAGCCGTCTCACGCCGTGCTCGTCCAGGGTGAGCTCCGCGGCGGGGGAGTCGACCATGTTTCAGAGGTCGAGGGAGTCGCCGGGTTCCAGCACGAAGAACTCGCCGCCGCCCTGTTCGGTCGCCCACTGCAGCCGCTGACGATGCATGTTCTTGCCGATCACGGAAAGCGTCATGTCGTGGGTTCCGAACGCCCGGCGCGGCGCGACAGCCAGCACATAGTCCATGGCCTCGCCGATCTTCAGCCAGGGTGCGCCGAGGGGAGCGGCGAGGGTGCCGACGGAGACGCCCTCAGGGACCGCGTACGAGTCGCCGGGGTAGTAGAGCTCGTCGTTGATCAGCACGCCGACGTTCTCGACCGTCGGAAGCGAGGAGTGGATGACCTCGTGGGTGCCGCCGAAGAATCGCAGTGTGAAGCTGCCGACCTCCACCGAGTCCCCGGGGTTGACGACCGTGATGTCGTAGCCCTCGGCGGCGCGGGCGACACCGGCCGGCGCGAAGATCGGCGTCCCCGGTGCGTCGCGCAGGAGGCGGTCGAAGTGCTCGGATGTCCAGTGGTCCGGGTGCTCGTGGGTGATCACGATGGCCACCAGATCGGTGAGGTCGTTCAGCGGAGCGGTGAACGACCCGGGATCGACCAGGAGGGTCTCATCGTTCGCATCGATACGGAGGGCGGCATGTTCGAACTTGGTGACGCGCATGGGAAGAGTCAACTCCTTCGGAACGCGCACGGCAAACGGATCCGGTGCGCCACGCCCGGGATTCGTGACGGGGAGGCGTCGATTTGGCGCAGTGAGAATCGCCGTGGCATACTTGAACGGTTGTCGCGGAACGGAAACATTCCGCCAGACGGCCCCATCGTATAGCGGCCTAGTACGCTGCCCTCTCACGGCGGTAACGCGGGTTCGAATCCCGCTGGGGTCACACAACAGAGAAAGCCTCCGGTTCGCCGGAGGCTTTCTCGTTTCCCAGGGTGGTCGTCGCTCATACAGCGGGCCTCAACGACAGCGACCGGAATGAACGGTTGCTCAGGGGCAGGATCATCAGCGCCATCATGGCTCCTCCGAAGAGTGCGAACGGCACCCAGAGCGCCGTCGACGACGCGAGAGCACCGAATCCGGCCATCGCCAGCGGCATCAGACAGTCGTCGCCGAGGCGCGTGAGCGAACTCATCCGGCCGAGGTAGGCGGTGTCGACGGTGGCCGAGAACGTCGCGCTCAACAGCACCGATGCGTAACCAGCCGTCGCGCCGATGACGAAGGCCGCCACAGCGACGCTCCACGCCGGCCCGATTCCGAGCGCGATGATCCCGGCGCCCTGAAGCACCAGCGCCCGGAACCCGCCGCGGGCCTCGTGGCTCGGACGCCACTTCGCGACGGAGATCGCGCCGAGCGCTGCACCGAGCCCGAGCAGCGCTTCGAAGAGTCCGACGGCCTGCGCGCCCCACCCCTCCGCATGGGCGCGGAGGGCGAGTCCGATTCCGATCGCTGGGCCGACCGCCAGATTGAGCCCGGAGAGGGCGATCACGAGCGTGCGGGTCGTGGGATTCTCGGCGAGGTGCGCGAACCCGCGTGCGATCCCGCGCAGTGCCGACTCCTTCTCCGCTCTGGCGAGGCGGAAGCGCGGGCGGAGCCAGATCGCGATGAAGGCGACGACCAGTGTGAAGGTCAGGGCGTTCACGGACGCGCTTCCCGCAAGGCCGGCATGGGCCACGATGAATCCGCCTATCGCCGCCCCTCCCATGGTCCCCAGCCGCGAGGCCGTCTGAGCTGCTGCGCCGTAGGAGGGAAGGTCGGCGGCTCGCACGAGCTGACGGGCGATCGTCCCGGCGGACGGCTCGTAGAACGCGTCGCACACCCCGAACGCGATCGCCGCGAACAGCAGAACCGAGACGGTGGGCGGGGTGGCGAGCACCCACAGCGCCACGGCGACGAGCACGCCCACGCGCAGCACGTTGAACACGAGCATGATGCGGCGCGGGTCGGCGCGGTCGGCGATCACCCCTCCGAACAGCAGGATCACGGCACGCGGCACGGTACCGGCAGCGACGATCAGACCGGCGACAGCGGGGGAGGCCACCTGGACGGCCGTCCAGGCGAGCGCGATGGTCCACAGCGCATCGCCGGCATCCGACAGCGCCTTCACTCCGATCCAGGCGTGCACGAGACGATCGCGACGGAAAGGGGGAGGGGCGACGATCTCCTCCGGGTCGCTGACGGCGGACATCAGGGCTCCGTCGGGAACGCGTGCGCGAACACGAAGACCGGAGCACGGCGTCGGCCGTCGTCGAGATCGATGCCGTCCTGCCACTCCCTGATCGTCTCGAGGAGCCGCGCGGAGAGATCCCGTAGCTCGTCGGGTGAGGCCCACGCCGTGGTCTCCGTGTTGGATCCGTCGTACTCGGCGTATGCGGGGTCATGACGATGGCGATGCCAGCGCTGGAGCCGGTCGATCTGCATACGGATACCCTGACGCTGCGCCTCACGGGCGAGGAGGGCATCGGCGGGCGAGTCCGCGTAATCGTCTGTCGACCAAGTGAGACCCCGACGTGCCACTCTCCACCAGCTCGTGCGCTTGTCTCCGTCGGGATCAGGGGCGCGTTCGACGACGCCGGAGCGCTCCAGCATGCGAAGGTGATGGCTGATGCTGCCGACCTGACTGTCCAGCGCGCGGGCGATCGCCGTGACCTGTGCCGTTCCGTACAGGAGCAGATAGTCGTAGATGCGGCGGCGCAGCGGATGGTGCACAGCGGTGATAACGGAGATGTCTTCCACGGAAGACGACGCTAGGCTCACGGCGTCAAACGCACAAGGGTTCTTGTATACCGCGGAAAATCAAGGAACAGGCCGGTTCCTCACGTCAGGAGAACCGGCCCATTCCACGTCGGGCGATCAGTTGCCTTCGGCGGCCTCGGGATGGGACGGGACCTGCTCGTCGCGACGACGCCGGCGCCGCCGGGCGCGGCGGATGAGCCAGACGAGCAGCACGACGGCGCCCGCGATCGCGAGCCAGGGGAGGAGGAAGCCGACCGCGATCACCAGAGCATTCAGCGACACGACGAGTCCGTTCCATCCCGCCATCAGACCGTCCCCGAAGCCCGCAGGGTCGGCAGTCGTCGGTGCGGTCGCCTTCGTCAGCTGCACCTGCAGCGACGACATGGCGACCTGGTCGTCGAGCGCGGCGAGTTGCTGTTCGTATGATTCGAGCTGCGCCTGACGGTCGGTGAGCGCCACCTCGGCCTCGATCAGCTCGGACACGCTGCCCGACTGCGCCATCAGCTGCGTGAGCCGTTCGACGGACGCCTTGGTGGAGTCGACCCTGGCCTGCAGGTCGATCGCGACGGAGGTCACATCCTGCTTCGAGGTGGAAGAGGAGTGTACTTCGCCGGTGTCGTCGAGTGCGGCGATCGCCTTCGGGAGGTCGGCGGATGGCACTCGGATGCTGATCCAGCCGTATGCCGAGTCTGCGGGATCTGGAACGGGCTCGGACGAGCCGTCGACGGCGACCGACTTCCCGATCTCGGTGCTCTCGACGTAGCCGCCGTGCTCCTCGGCGAGAGCGGTGATCTCAGCTGCTGCTTCGGAGATGTCCTTCACCTGAACGGTCGCCTGCGCCGTGGCGATGATCTCGCGACCGCTGTCGTTCGCCGCAACGCCGGGAAGCGCACCCGCGCTCGCGTCCGGGCTCAGAGCGCCGTCCGGTGCCGACTCGGCGGTCAGACCCGTGATCCGCTCGGGACCCGACGGTGCGGCATCCGTGGCGGAGTCTTCGGACATGCTGACGCCGTCGGCGGTGACGGAGCTCGCCCCGCCGACCGCGCTGAGGATGGGCGGGGTCACGAGAACTCCGACAGCGAAGGCTGCAGCGATACCGCCTGCCGTGAGCCAGCCGCGTCGCCGCGACCGCGTCTCTTTCGCGGTGCGCGGTGCCCGCGCCCGCTCTGCGGCGATCTCTGTGAACACGGCATCTTCGATGCGGGCGATGGTCTCGTCCGAGAGCTCTGGCAGGTCGCCGCTGGTGGTCTGGTCGTTCATGCGTCCCTCGCTTCGGTCACGGCGCCTCGCAGCTGCGTGCGCACTCGTGAGAGACGGTTCCGGACGACGGCGTGCGTCACCCCGAGCTCATCCGCAGCGACCTGGTAGGCGTATCCCTCCGTGGCGCACAGACGGAAGACCTCACGATCCAACTCGCTGAGAGTGCCCACCTCGCGGGTGATCCGCGCCGCGAGCTCCGCGGTGATGACCTGTTCCTCGACGCTCACCGTGTCCGCCAGCAGTGTCTCGTCGACGGCCTCGGCGGTGTGCGCCTGGTCTCGCCGACGCTGCCGGAGCCGATTCGCCGCCTGGAACCGGCAGATCGTGGCGAGCCACGGAAGGATCGACTCGCCCCGGAGTTCGAGGTCGGGCAGCTTCCGCCAGGCGACGACGAACGTCTCCTGTGTCACGTCCTCGGCATCCGCCGACGAGGCGAGGATTCCCTGAGCGATCCAGTACACGGGTCGCACGTGAGCGCGGTACAGCTCGCGGAAGGCGCTCTCGTCGCCGCCCGCGGCCTGCGCCGCCCATCTCTGATCATCTGTGTGCAGGGGCATCCTGGTTCCGTTCGGTGTCTCTCACGAGGAGAGTGTCGATCGCCGCCCCATCGTCTCAGATCGGTGGTCCATGCCGAGCGGGCGGATGAGATTCGAATGCAATCCGTTCCCGCTCGCCCCGTGCCTCGGGTAGCATTGCCCGGGCGAGAGGGAGTATCCCGCAAACACGCGTCCGTCATCACGAGCACCGTCATCGTTGCTCCGGGCGCGCGACGCACATCCGTGCGGGGGAGAGACTTTCGACTCCTTCCCGACCCCTCCGCGAAAGGTCCAGTGCGCCCTTGGAAATCCCCGTCTGGTTCGAGATCACCTCGATGGTCGTCCTCACGATGATCCTGATCGGTGACCTGCTGCTCATCCGGCTGCGGCCGCACATCCCGTCGACGAAGGAATCCACCCTCTGGGTCGTGTTCTACGTCGGCCTCGCGCTGCTGTTCGCGGTGCTCCTCGGCAACGTCGGCGGCTGGCAGAACGCGGGCGATTTCATCACCGGGTGGGCGCTGGAGTACAGCCTCTCGATCGACAACCTGTTCGTGTTCGTGCTGATCATGGCGCAGTTCGCCGTACCGCGGCGCCTGCAGCAGCAGGTGCTCATGATCGGCATCATCATCGCGCTGGTGCTGCGCGGGCTCTTCATCCTGGCCGGTGTCGCGATCGTCGAGAACTTCTCGCCGATCTTCTACATCTTCGGCGCGTTCCTCATCTGGACCGCGATCCGTCAGGCGATGCCGGAGGGTGACCACGAGGGAGAGGTGCAGCGCGAGAACTTCATCGTCCGTCTGCTGCGTCGTCGAGTCGACATCAGCGAGACCTATGACGGCTCGAAGATCCGCACGACGGTCGACGGCAAGCGGATGTGGACGCCCATGGTGATCGTCTTCATCACGATCGGTGTGACCGACCTGATCTTCGCGATCGACTCGATCCCCGCGATCTTCGAGATCACGACGAACGGCTTCCTCGTCTTCTCGGCGAACATCTTCGCGCTCATGGGTCTGCGTCAGCTGTACTTCCTGCTCGGCGATCTGCTCGATCGCCTGCGCTACCTCCACTACGGCATCGCCGTCATCCTCGGCTTCATCGGCGTGAAGCTGATCCTGCACGCCCTGCATGTCAACGAGCTGCCGTTCATCAACGGCGGGGAGCACGTGGAATGGGTCCCCGACATCAGCAACATGGTCTCGCTCGGCGTGATCCTGGCGTCGATGACCATCGCCACGGTCGCGAGCCTCATCGCCTCCGCGCGTGAGAAGCGGGCGGCGCGGACCACGACCCCCGTCGAATGACGCGGCACGGTATCGCGCGACATATAGCGAGCAGACGTAGGGTGAGCAGATGCACACGCCGCGCCCCATCGTCCCCGCCGCTGGGCAGGAATCCGTCTGGGACTACCCGAGGCCACCGCGTGTCGACGCAGTCGTGGAGCGCATCACCATCCGGCTCGGCGGCCAGCTGATCGCCGACACGGTGGACGCCGTCCGCGTGCTGGAGACGAGTCATCCTCCGGTCTACTATCTTCCGATCGCGGACTTCGTCCCCGGTGCTCTCGTCGACGCCGCCGGCTCGTCGTTCTGCGAGTTCAAGGGCTCCGCACGATACTTCGATGTGCGCGCCGGCGACACAGTGCGCCCAGGAGCCGCCTGGACCTACCCGCAACCGGCTCGCGGGTTCGAGATCCTGTCCGATCGGGTCGCCGTGTACGCGGGGCAGATGGATGAGTGCACCGTCGGCGACGAGGTCGCTTCTTCGCAGCCGGGCGGGTTCTACGGCGGCTGGGTCACCTCGTGGGTCGTCGGCCCCTTCAAGGGCGTACCCGGCTCGCGGGGTTGGTGAGGCTCGGTCGGAATCGGTCAGAACTGGTGGAGGTTCGCCTGCAGGCCGCCCTCCGCGTACTCGCGCCGGAGGATGCCGCGTCGACGCAGGACGGGGACGAGCTCGTCGAGCGTGCGGTGGAGGGTCACCGGATGGAAGTCGCCCCAGAGCAGCACGCCGTCGTTGCCCCATTCGCCGAGCTCCTCGATCAGATCGGCGAACTCGTGCGCGGTCCCGACGAACCCCGTACGGTCCGTGATCCTGCCGGTGCGGGCGAGGGCTGTGAGATGAGCGCGCAACGGGGCATTCTGGTCGCGATCGCCGACCAGACGCTGGATGCTCCCACGGGAGACGTGCGCTCCGAAGATGGAGATGTCGAGTGGCTCGTCGAGGTCGAGGGAGGTCAGATCGGTCTCGAGGTCGCTCGACTGCTTGCGCGCGATCTGGACGAGAGCGGAATCGTCGGGCTGCGCCGACGCCGCGACGATCCGATCGGCCTCCTCGCTCGACGACGTGATCACGGGCTGGATGGCGAAGAGGATCTTGATGTCCTCGGGTCGCCTTCCCTTCGCGAGCGCGGCATCGTGCACCTTGGCGCGATACTCTCGCACGGATTGCTCGTGCAACGGAGCGAGCGCGAGCTGCACATCGGAGTTGGCGCCTGCGAAGCCGAGCCCGCGGCCGGAACCGCCGGGTGAGACGATCGCGGGATCCCCGTCGGTGAAGGGCACGGCGTTCAGCGGCCCGTCGAAGGCGAAGTACTCGCCGCGATGCTCGGTGGCCCGCAGCCGGCTGCCGTCCGCGAAGACACCGGTCTCACGGTCGGCGATCAAGGCGCCGTCATCCCAGCTGCGCCACAGGGCGCGGATACCGGAGAGCCATTCCTCTGCCCGGTCGTATGCCTCGTCGTGACCGAGCTGCGCCGCGTCGGAGAAGTGCCGTGCGCTGCCCGTGTCGGTGACGACGTTGAGGCCCAGCCGGTGTCCGCTCAGGTGCTGCAGCGTCGCGAACTGCCGCGCCGCGGTGTACGGGAGGTAGGCTGCCGGGTTGACGGTGGGCACCACGCCGAGGTGCCTGGTGGCCTGGAAGAGGTAGGGCGCGAGGAGAAGAGGGTCGTGTTTGGGGCCGCCGAACGCATGCCGCACGCGCAGGTCGATCGTCGAGGGCGATCCCAGCGACGGCGCATCCTCGATGATGACGAGATCGAACCCCGCCTGTTCGAGCGTGCGTGCGGCGTGCTGATAGACGTCGGGGCGCGTCCAGTCGTAGTCCCAATCGAGCGCGGGGTAGCCCCACCCCTGCGGCCCGAAGCCGCGCGCGAGGAACCAGCCGAAGTGCTGTGGGCGGCTCATGCCACCGTCTCCCGCACGTGCTGCAGCACGTGGGACAGGTCGGAGATGAGATCGTCCACGTCCTCGATGCCGATCGAGAGTCGCAGAGTTCCCGGACGGACGCCGAGGACCTCGCGCTCCTCTTCGGTCCGCTGGGCATGACTCGTCGTTCCTGGGTGCAGCACCAGAGAGCGCACGTCGCCGATGTGGGTCATGTGCGTGAAGACCTGCACGTGCTCGACGAATCTTCGAGCCGCCGGAAGCCCTCCTCGCAACGTGAACGTGAAGATCGAGCCGGAGCCACCATCGAGATACCGTCGCCCGAGTTCGTGATCCGGGTGGGAGGGGAGCCCGACGTAGTCCACGCTCTCGACTTCGGCGTGCTGCTCCAGCCACTGCGCGATCTGCAGTGCATTCCGTGACTGCCTCTCCACACGCAGCCCCAGGGTCTCCACGCCCTGCCCGATCAGGAAGGCGTTGAGAGGCGAGGGGGAAGCGCCGAATCGCGGGGCCACGGACTCTCGCGCGTACCCGATCCGTGCGCGTCCGCCGTGGCGGGCGAAGACGCTGGGCGTGTCACCACGACCGGGAAGGACCAGGTGGGGTGCATTGTGGCCGGCGAGGTCTGCGTCGAAACGGCCGTCGTCGACGATCACACCGCCGAGGACGGATCCGTGCCCGGCGAGGAACTTCGAAGCGGAGTGCACCACGATGGCCGCACCATGCTCGATCGGACGCAGCAGCGCCGGCGTCGCCAGCGTGTTGTCGACGATCAGCGGGATCGCGTGCTCGTCGCCGATGTCGCTGACGCCGCGCACATCGAGAACGTCGTTGCGGGCGTTCGCGAGCGACTCCGCGAACAGTGCCCGCGTGTTCGGGCGGATCGCGGCACGCCAGGCCTCCGGGTCGGAGATGTCGTCGATGAACGTGGTCTCGATGTCGAGTCGGGCCAGGTTGTCGAGGAAGAGACCCCTCGTGCCTTCGTAGATGTGCGTGGAGGAGACGATGTGATCGCCGGCACCCGCGACGGTGAGCAGAGCCGTCGCCACGGCGGCCTGCCCGCTCGCGACCAGAACCGCGTCCGCCCCCGACTCGAGAGCGGCGAGCTGGCGCTCCACCGCGCGCACCGTGGGGTTCCCCGTTCGGGTGTACCCGAATCCGGTACCGGTGCTGAAATGATCCGCCGCGTGGTCGAAGTCGTCGAACTCGAAGCCCGCAGTGAGGTAGATCGGCGTGGCCCGAGAGGCGGCCGTCTCTCTGCTTCTCGCCGCATGGACCGCGCGGGTGGCGAAGCGGGCGGTGTCGACGGTCATGCGGTGCCTCTCGGTCGGTCGATGCGCAGCTGGTGCGGGTGTCCTCAGAGTGTCATGACGGGTCAGGGCATGTCGGAGCGGTGGTAATCTGACGTCATGCGGACCGTGCTCCTTCTTCTTAGGCGCCGCGACGAGACCTCGTTCTGAGCCCCTCCTCGTCGCGGAGTCCATCGTGGGCCGAACCGCCAGCCACAGGAGACACGCCATGACCACCACCGCCGGTGCGGATTCCGCACGCCCCAGGACACTCGCCGAGAAGGTCTGGGACGACCACCTCGTCGTGAAGGGCGAGGACGGGGAGCCCGACCTCATCTACATCGACCTCCACCTCGTGCACGAGGTCACCAGCCCGCAGGCGTTCGACGGCCTGCGCAGCGAGGGGCGTCCACTGCGGCGCCTCGACCTGACGATCGCGACCGAGGACCACAACACCCCGACGTGGGAGATCGACAAGCCGATCGCAGACCTCACCAGCCGGACGCAGATCGAGACGCTCCGGCGCAACGCGGCCGAGTTCGGTGTGCGTCTGCATTCGCTCGGCGATGCGGAGCAGGGGATCGTGCACGTCGTCGGTCCTCAGCTCGGATTGACGATGCCCGGGATCACCGTGGTCTGCGGTGACTCGCACACGTCCACCCACGGCGCGTTCGGTGCGATGGCGTTCGGCATCGGCACCAGCGAGGTCGAGCACGTCATGGCGACCCAGACGCTTCCGCTCAAGCCCTTCAAGACGATGGCCATCAACGTCGAGGGCACTCTGCGTGCCGGCGTCACGGCGAAGGACATCATCCTGGCCGTGATCGCGAAGATCGGGACCGGAGGCGGTCAGGGCTACGTCCTCGAGTACCGCGGCAGTGCGATCCGAGCGCTCTCCATGGAGGGTCGCATGACGATCTGCAACATGTCGATCGAGGCCGGTGCCCGCGCTGGGATGGTGGCGCCGGACGAGACGACCTTCGCCTACCTCGAGGGCCGCCCGCACGCCCCGAAGGGCCAGGACTGGGACGATGCCGTCGCTTACTGGCGCACGCTCCCGACCGACGACGGGGCGACGTTCGACGCGGAGGTCTTCATCGACGCCGACGAGCTGGAGCCCTTCGTGACGTGGGGCACCAACCCCGGACAGGGGAGCTCGCTCTCCGCCGCGGTTCCGAATCCCGCCGAGATCGCCGACCCGAACGAGCGCGCGGCCGCCGAGCGCGCCCTGGAGTACATGGATCTGACTCCGGGTACGCCACTCAAGGAGGTGCCGGTCGACGCGGTCTTCATGGGCTCGTGCACCAACAGTCGCATCGAGGATCTGCGCGCGTTCGCATCGATCATCCAGGGCAAGAAGAAGGCCGATGGCGTGCGCGTCATGGTGGTGCCCGGATCCGCCAGAGTGCGCCTGGAGGCTGAGGCCGAGGGCCTGGACAAGGTGATCAAGGACTTCGGTGCGGAGTGGCGCTTCGCCGGCTGTTCGATGTGCCTGGGCATGAACCCCGATCAGCTGGCCCCGGGGGAGCGCTGCGCATCGACATCGAACCGCAACTTCGAGGGTCGTCAGGGCAAGGGAGGGCGCACTCACCTCGTGTCGCCCCTCGTCGCCGCTGCGACGGCGATCCGCGGCACCCTGTCCAGCCCGAGCGACCTGACGGAAGGGTTCTGACCCATGGAGAAGTTCACCACCCACACCGGCATCGCCGCTCCGCTGAAGCGTTCGAACGTCGACACCGACCAGATCATCCCTGCGGTGTTCCTGAAGCGCGTCACGAAGACCGGCTTCGAAGACGCGCTGTTCCACGGCTGGCGCCAGGACCCCGAGTTCGTGCTCAACCAGCCGTCTTTCCAGGGTGCCTCCGTGCTCGTCGCCGGTCCTGATTTCGGCACCGGTTCCAGCCGTGAGCACGCCGTGTGGGCGTTGCGCGACTTCGGCTTCAAGGTCGTGCTCAGCCCGCGTTTCGCCGACATCTTCCGCGGCAATGCGGGCAAGCAGGGCCTGCTCGCCGCGACGATCTCGGAAGAGGATCTCGAGCGGTTCTGGGCCGAGATCGACCGGAATCCCGGTGCGCAGATGACCGTCGACCTCGAGGCGCGCACCGCGTCGATCGGTGACGTCCAGGCCGAGGTCGGGATCGACGATTACACTAGATGGCGGCTCCTCGAAGGGCTCGATGACATCGGGCTCACGCTGCGCAACGAAGACAAGATCGCGCAGTTCGAGGCCCGTCGCGAGTCGTGGCGGCCCCGAACCCTTCCCGTTCAGTAGACGGTGGGGGCGGGGGAGCCAGGGGCAATCCGCCCCCGAAATCCGTAGATGAAGTGAGGCTCCGAATGACGACACCTGTGCGCGACGCTCTTCCGGACGGAGTCCCTGCACTCACCGGAGACGTCCTCGCCATTCGCGGCGGACGCCCGCTCCGGGGACGCGTCGACGTCAAGGGCGCGAAGAACCTGGCCACCAAGGCCATGGTCGCCTCGCTCCTCGGCGAGACCGTGAGCACCCTGCGCGATGTGCCGGCGATCAGCGATGTGGCCGTCGTCCGCTCGTTGCTCGAAGTCCACGGCGTCCGCGTCTCAGAGGGCGATGAGCCCGGTTCGCTCGTGTTCGACCCGAGCGATGTGGAGTCCGCGCACTTCGAGGAGATCGACGCGCACGCGGGGGCATCGCGCATCCCGATCCTGTTCTGCGGCCCGCTACTGCACCGTCTCGGCCAGGCGTTCATCCCCGACCTCGGCGGCTGCCGCATCGGCGACCGTCCGATCGACTTCCACCTGGACGCACTGCGCAAGTTCGGCGCCATCGTCGAGAAGCTCCCCAGCGGCATCCGCCTCTCGACCGGGGGCACCCGCCTGCACGGCGCGAACATCCACCTCCCGTACCCGAGCGTCGGCGCGACCGAGCAGGTGCTGCTGACAGCAGTCCGTGCCGAAGGCGTCACCGAGCTGCGCAACGCGGCCATCGAGCCCGAGATCATGGACCTGATCGCGGTGCTGCAGAAGATGGGCGCGATCATCTCCTACGAGCCGAACCGGGTCATCGTGATCGAAGGCGTGGAGAAGCTCCGCGGCTACGACCACCGCTCGATCTTCGACCGCAACGAAGCCGCATCGTGGGCCTCCGCAGCGCTGGCCACCGACGGTGAGATCTTCGTCGGCGGCGCCAAGCAGCAGGAGATGCTGACCTTCCTCAACGTCTTCCGCAAGGCTGGCGGCTGGTTCGACATCCAGGAGGACGGCATCCTGTTCCGTCGCGACGGCGACATCAAGCCGGTCGTGATCGAGACGGATGTGCACCCCGGCTTCATGACCGACTGGCAGCAGCCGCTCGTGGTCGCACTGACCCAGGCGCACGGTCGCTCGGTCGTGCACGAGACGGTGTACGAGAACCGCATGGGCTTCACCGACGCGCTCGTGAAGATGGGTGCCGACATCGTCGTGCACCCCCGGGGTCTGCAGGACGGACCGCGCCGCGTGCCGCGTCGCGACCTCGAACAGGCCGCCGTCATCACCGGCCCCACGCCGCTGCACGGTGCCGACATCGTGGTCCCCGACCTTCGCGGGGGATACAGCCACGTGATCGCAGCCCTGACGGCCACGGGCGAATCGAAGGTGTCGGGTGTCGATATCCTGAGCCGGGGGTATGAGAAGTTCCTCGCCAAGCTCGACGCGCTCGGCGCCGACTTCGACGTCATCCGGTGACCGCCGTGACGTCCCGGTCATCGGAGACGAAGCGTCCGAGCATCTTCTGGCCGCTCGCGGCGCTCGTCATCCCCCCGGTGTCGCTGATCGCGAAGATCCGGATCCGCGGGGCCGAGAAGCTGCCGCAGCAGGGTTCCTACATCCTGGCGCCCAACCACTACTCGGAGTTCGATCCGCTGATCGTCGCGGTCGCCGTGTGGCGTGCCGGTCGTGCGCCGCGGTTCATGGCCAAGGAGAGCCTGTTCAAGGTTCCCGTTCTCGGCTGGTTCCTGCACCGCACGGGCATGATCCCCGTCGCCCGGACGTCTTCTGCGGCGTCCGCGCGTCAGACGATGAAGCAGTCGGAAGAGCTCGTGGAGCACGGCCGCGGCGTGATCGTCTATCCGGAAGGCACGCTGACGCGGGATCCCGACCTGTGGCCGATGCGCGGCAAGTCGGGCGCGGTGCGACTGGCACTCGCCGACGGCATCCCGCTGATCCCGATGGCACAGTGGGGCACGCAGGAGATCATGGGGCGCTACCAGAAGGGTCTGAGCCTCTGGCCGCTGCGCAAGCCCGTGACGGTGCTCATCGGCGACCCGGTCGACGTGTCCGATCTGCGAGGGCGCGCCGGGGAGCCGGCAGCCCTCAACGAAGCGACCACTCGGCTCATGAACGCGATCACGGCGCTCCTCGAGGAGATCCGCGACGAGAAGGCACCGGCCGAACGTTGGAATCCCGCAACCCACGGCCAGAAGGAGACGGGACGCCTTGACTCCTAAGAGAACCGCGCCGGTCGGTCCACGAGTCGCCGTGATCGGCGCGGGCAGCTGGGGCACGACCTTCGGGAAGATCCTCGCCGACGGCGGCGCGCAGGTGACGATGTGGGCGCGCCGAGCCGAGCTCGCGCAGGAGATCAACGAGGGCAAGCGGAACTCCCGCTACCTGCCAGGGATCAACCTTCCGCGCACCATGGCTGCGACGCATGAGCTCGCGACCGCGCTCGACGGCGCCGACCAGGTCTACCTTTCCGTGCCGAGCCAGTCGTTGCGGGAGAACCTGAAGGCGCTGCGGCCGCTGATCGCCGACAGCGACACGAAGATCATCAGCCTCATGAAGGGCGTCGAGCGCGGCACCGGGCTGCGGATGAGTCAGGTCATCCAGCAGGAGCTGCGCTGCGACCCCGATCGCGTGGCCGTGGCGTCCGGGCCGAACCTCGCACTCGAGATCGCCCGTGAGCAGCCGACCGCAGCCGTCATCTCGTCGCGGAGCCAGGAGACGGCGGAGATCGTCGCACGCGCAGCACGGAACAGCTACTTCCGCACCTTCGTGAACACCGACGTGATCGGGACCGAGTTCGGCGGCGTCCTGAAGAACCTGATCGCGGTCGCGATCGGGATCGTCGACGGCGTGGGCTACGGCGAGAACACCAAGGCGTCGATCATCACCCGCGGACTGGTGGAGATGACCGACTTCGCCGTGGCGAACGGCGCGCATCCGGAGACTCTCCAGGGTCTCGCGGGTCTCGGCGATCTCATCGCCACATGCCAGTCCCCGTTGAGTCGCAACAACACCGCCGGGCGTCTGCTCGGACAGGGGTACAGCTTCCAGGACGTGGTGAAGCAGATGCAGCAGACCGCAGAGGGGCTCGCGTCCGTCGCGCCGATCCTCCAGCTGGCGCGCGAGGCGGAGATCGACATGCCCATCGTCGAGCAGGTGAAGATGGTGCTCGACGGCAAGATGGATCCGCGGGACATCGCACCCCACCTGACGACGGACGACGACACCCCGCAGGGTGAGAGGACCAACCATGGACAAGCAGACGGTGGTGGTGCTCTTCGGCGGGCGCTCCAGCGAGCATTCGATCAGTTCCGCAACGGCGGGGGGCGTTCTGGGGGCGATTGATCGCGACCGATACGACGTGATCCCCGTCGGGATCACTCGCGAGGGCGCTTTCGTGCTCGAGGACGACGACTCGGCGAAGTTCCCGCTGGACGCGGAGCACCTCCCGGAGGTCGTCGACAACGGCACGCGTGTCCTGTGGCCCGAGCCGGGAGGCGATCGCACACTCCGTGTGGTGCAGACCGACGGCTCCGTCGCGGGCCTCGGTGAGATCGATGTCGTGCTCCCGATCCTGCACGGACCGCACGGCGAGGACGGGACGATCCAGGGATACTTCGACACGCTCGAGGTTCCCTACGCCGGTGGTGGCGTGCTCGATTCCGCACTGTGCATGGACAAGCACTTCATGAAGATCGCCCTGGAGGCGGCCGGGATCCCGGTCGCGCCCTGGGTGACGGTGCGGCGAAAGGACTGGGACCGTGACGCCTCCGACGTGCGCACGCGGGCCGCGGGCCTCGGTCTTCCTGTGTTCGTGAAGCCCGCGCGGGCGGGCTCGAGTGTCGGCGTCTCCAAGGTCGAGAATGCCGACGAGCTCGATGCGGCGCTGGCCGTGGCGTTCGCCGAGGACGACAAGGTGCTGATCGAGACCGGCGTGAGCGGACGCGAGATCGAGGTCGCCGTGCTCGAGGGCGTCGACGGCGTCCGTGCATCGCTCCCCGGGGAGATCGTGCTGACGTCGCGGGGTTTCTACGACTTCGAGGGCAAGTACCTCGGTGGGGACGGTGTGGACGTCGTGTGTCCTGCGGACCTCACTGAGGCGGAGCGGACCGCCATCCAGGAGATCGGCGTCCAGGCCTTCGAGGCGGTGGACGGGCGCGGGCTCGCGCGTGTCGACATGTTCTTGACACCCTCCGGCGAACTCGTGGTGAACGAGCTCAACACGATGCCGGGGTTCACGCCCATCTCGATGTTCCCCAAGTGCTGGGTCGCGTCGGGTCTGAGCTACGGCGATCTCATCACCGAGCTCGTCGAAGCCGGCCTTCGCCGCTGAGCGTCCGGTTCCCCGGGGAATCAGCCTGCGGGGAACTCGACGCGATCAGTGCACTGCCCGGTGGCAGGCTGAAGCCCCGACTGGATGCTGGCCGAGATCTTGTCGACGATGGTCTGGAAGTCGATCTGCTCGCCGCGCTTGATCGTGACCTCCACCGCAGGGTCGCGACCGAACGTGACGAGGCGCTGACGCTCCTCCTCCTGGTCGAGGACCAGCCAGTCGACTCCGCCGATGGTCGTGCACACCAGCGCGGACGGAGCAGGGGGTTCTACGCCGCAGCGCAGAACGACCGTGGGGTCTCCCCACGCACCTGTCGCCTGCGCATCGGTGAAGACGCGATCGAGACCGCCGACGCTCTCCGGGAGCAGTACAGACACGTTCGCGCATGCGGGGTTGTTCGCATCCGCTGCGGGCTCGAGATGCACGGTGGTCGCACAGCCGGCGAGCACAGCGCTGAGTGCCGCTGCTCCGGCGAGGGCAGCGAGGCGACGGGAACGGGGCATGCTTCCAGGCTACCTTTGACAGCATGCCCTCCCGACCCGACGCCGACGATCCACGCCTGGGAGATGTGCCCGAAGGGCGCATTCTCCGCGCGATACTGTCACGCACGCCGGCGGCCTCGCACGCGCTCATCGGGCCGGGCGATGACGCCGCAGTGATAGCGACCCCGTCGGGCTCCGTGGTGGCGACGACCGACACGCTGGTGCACGGCCCCGACTTCCGCCTCGCCTGGTCCAGCGGATACGACCTCGGCTGGAAGTCCGCGGCGGTGAATCTCGCGGACGTCGCTGCCATGGGCGCGCGCCCGACGGCGCTCCTGGTCGCACTCGCGGTGCCGCGCGAACTACGAGTCTCCTTCGTCGAGCGACTCGCCGACGGCTTCCGGGATGCCTGTGCCGCGCTCGCGCCGGGCTGTGCGGTCGTCGGTGGTGATCTCACCGTCTCCGACACGCTGACCGTCGCGGTCACGGCCCTGGGCGACCTGGAGGGACGCGCAGCGGTGACGCGGAGCGGCGCACGTCCCGGTGACGTGGTCGCCGTCGCCGGGGAGCTCGGTCACGCGGCACGCGGTCTCGCCGTTCTGTTCGGGAGGTTCCGGGATGGGGATGTGCCGGTGCCCGTCGACCCTGCCGCTCTCGCTGCGGGCGAGCGCGAAGCTGTGAACGCACAGTTGCGCCCGTCGCCGCCGATCGGTCTCGGCGCGGTGGCGGCGACGGCCGGCGCGACCGCCATGATGGACATCTCCGACGGGCTGGCAATCGATGCGCGACGGATGGCTGCCGCGTCCGGCGTATCGATCGCCCTCGACAGTGCGCTCCTCGGCACCGATCCGGCGCGAGCTCTCGCCGGGGGAGAGGATCACGCGCTGCTCGCCACCTTTCCCGAGGGGCTCCTGCCGCCGGCGTTCCGAGCCATCGGCAGGGTGCGCGCCGCCGGCGATGAGGACCTGCTGTGCGATGAGCAGCCGGTCGACCTCAGCGGTTGGGATCCCTATCGGGACTGGGACTCGGCCGCGGGCTGACCCACGGGGCCAGGGTCCTCGTCCTCCGTCGCCGGCTCGGCCCACCACAGGGTGGTGTCGCCGTACGACTTCTCGCGGAACTGCTCCAGGTTCGCGGCGCCGAAGTCCGGAGGCGTGGACCGACGAGCTCGTTCCACCACCACCACGGCGTCCGAGGACAGCAGCGGTGCGAGCGCGACGAGGTCGGCCGTCATGGCCGCGTCGTCGAGGTCGTAGGGCGGATCGCTGAACACGAGGTCGTAGGGTCCGACTGCGCGATGCAGGAAGGCATGCGCCGTGCTCTCGTGAACGCGCCCGAGCGGGAGGCTCCCCGCCTTCGCGACGACTTCCGCGTTGCGTCGGACGATGGCTGCGGCCTGGCGGCCGCGTTCCACGAACTCGACGCTCGCTGCTCCACGGCTGAGCGACTCGAGTCCGAGGGCGCCCGAACCGGCGTACAGGTCGAGGACCCGTGCGCCGGCGATGGCGCTCAGGGACTCCAGCGCGCCGAACAGCGATTCGCGTACACGGTCGCTCGTGGGTCGGGTTCCCGAGCCCGGAACCTCGAGCCGGGCCCCTCTGGCGCTGCCTGCGATGATCCTCGTCACCCGTTCACGATACGACAGCTCGAGTGCCTGCCGTGTCCGTCGTGTTCCCTAGACTCGGAGCATGTCGCTCACGCTCGATTCCTCGTTGGAGGACGCCATCGGTGCGGCGTCGTCCAAGACGCTCGGTCGGGCCTTCGGCATGAAGAGCGTCGGCGACCTCCTGTCCCACTACCCTCGCCGCTACGCCGATCCGGGAGAGCTGACGCCCATCCGTGACCTCCCGCTCGGCGAGACAGTCACCATCGTGGCCGAGGTGCTCTCCTCGAGCTTCCGACGGATGCGGAACCGTCCCGGTGCGATGGTCGACGTCGTGATCGGCGACGGCATCGGACGCATGTCTCTCACGTTCTTCGCGAAGAACGTCGGCGCGGCGGAGTGGCGCTCGAAGGATCTGGCAGTCGGTCGTCGCGGTGTGTTCTCCGGCAAGGTCGGGGAGTTCAACGGCGTGACGCAGTTCGCCCACCCCGAGTACGAGCTGTTCGATGATGAGGACGCCGCCCGTCGCAGCGCCGACGCGCGCGCCACCGTGCCGATCCCCATCTACCCCGCCACGTCCGCGATCCAGACATGGCAGATCGCCCGACTCGTCGGTCGGGTTCTCGACGACCTGGCAGACGCGCCCGATCCCCTGACCGCGGAGATCAGGGAGCGCGAAGAACTGCTCACCGCGCGCGAGGCGCTGGAGCTCGTGCATCGACCGCGGACACGGAACGACATCGATCCGGCCGTGCGGACGCTGCGAATGCATGAGGCCCTCACCCTGCAGACGGCGCTCCTGCAGCAGCGCGACGCGATCCGGGCGCTGGCCGCCACGTCTCGCCCCTCGATGCCCGGCGGGTTGCTCGAACGTTTCGATGCAAGCCTCCCGTACACGCTCACCGCCGACCAGGAGACGGTGGGACGACAGATCGCCGCGGACCTCGTGGGCGCCTGGCCCATGAACCGTCTGGTCCAGGGAGAAGTCGGCTCCGGCAAGACCCTGGTCGCTCTGCGGGCGATGCTGCAGGTGGCGGAGAGCGGCGGGCAGGCCGCCTTGATCGCGCCGACGGAGGTGCTCGCGGGGCAGCACCTTCGCTCGATCACCAAGATGCTCGGTCCCGATCTCGCGCCGCTGTTGATGCCGACACTCCTGACCGGTCAGATGCCGGCGGCCGATCGCCGCAAGGCAGCCCTGCGGGTCGCCTCGGGTCAGGCACTGATCGTCGTGGGTACTCATGCGCTGCTGGGCGAGAAGACCACCTTCGCCGATCTCGGTCTGGTCGTCGTCGACGAACAGCATCGGTTCGGCGTCGAGCAGCGCGAGGCGCTGCGCGCGAAGGGATCGAGTCCGCACGCGCTGGTGCTGACCGCGACTCCGATCCCGAGGACGGTCGCGATGACCGTCTTCGGCGATCTCGACACCTCCGTGATCCGCACCATGCCGGCCGGGCGTGCCGGCATCGAGTCCTTCGTCGCCCCCCTCGCAGAGCACCCGGGGTGGTTCAACCGTGTGTGGGAGCGCGCCGCCGAGGAGATCGCCCAGGGACGGCAGGTCTTCGCGGTGTGCGCCGCGATCGACACGGCCAAGAAGACGACAGAGGCGGGGGAGCAGCAGGCACTCGCTCCGGAGGGAGCGTCAGGGCCGCGCTGGGGCGTGGTGCAGCTCGATGAGGCGTTGGCGACCCATCCGACGCTGGGCGGACTGCGGCGTGCCGTGCTCCACGGTCGTATGCCAGCGGATGAGAAGGATGCCGTGATGCAGTCGTTCGCACGCGGTGACATCGATCTGCTCCTGGCCACGACCGTGATCGAGGTGGGCGTCGACGTGCCGAACGCGTCGACGATGATCGTCCTCGACGCGGACCGGTTCGGGGTCTCTCAACTGCATCAGCTCCGCGGCCGGGTCGGTCGAGGCGGCGTGCCAGGGCTCTGCCTGCTCGTGACCGAGGCCGAGGCGGGCACGCTGGCCCGTGAGCGCGTCGATGCGGTGGCGGCGACTCTCGACGGGTTCGCCCTGGCGGAGGTCGATCTCGAGCTGCGCGGCGAAGGCGACGTGCTGGGCGCCGCCCAGGCGGGCGTTCGCTCCTCTCTGAAGCTGCTCAGGGTGGTGAAGGACGCAGGGCTGATCACCCGTGCACGCGAGGTCGCGGAAGGTATCCTCGCCGCCGACCCGCAGCTGGCTGATCACCCGGGTCTCCGCGAGGCCATCGGGCGTCGGGTGAGCGACGAGGATCGGGCGGCGCTGGCGAAGAACTGACGGGGAACCGGCGTGCCCTAGGCTGGAACCATGAGCAGCCGGATCGCCGTCGTCCCGGGTTCCTTCGATCCGCCTACGCTGGGTCACCTCGATGTGATCCGGCGCGCCGCGGCCCTCTACGACGAGCTGCACGTGCTGGTCGTGCACAATCCGGGCAAAGAGGCGATGCTCCCCATCGCGCAGCGGCTCTCGTTGCTGGAGAGGTCGATCGCCGACGACGGCATGCAGGGCGAGATCGTGATCGGTTCGTGGAGCATGGGGCTCTTGGTCGACTACGCCCGTGACGTCAACGCGGGAGTGCTCGTGAAGGGCATCCGCTCGCAGATCGATGTCGCGTATGAGTCACCGATGGCGATCGTCAACAGACACCTCGCCGGCATCGAGACGGTTTTCCTCCTTCCCGACCCCTCGCACGCCATGGTCTCGAGTTCCCTCGTCCGCCAGGTCGCGTCTCTCGGTGGCGATGTGAGTCCCTTCGTTCCGCCCGCGGTCGCTGCATTCCTGGACACGGGATCCCGAGGGATCTGAACCTCTCGCCTGGACGCGGATTCAGGACGACAGCGTGCAGCGGCCGGTAGCATGGGAGTGTGCGCTCTCGAATGAACGGCCCTTTCGTGCTCCCCGTCCGTGACATCGTCCGGCGTCCGGGGGAGATGCGGGAACACGAGTTCACCGTCGCCCTCGCCGAGTCATGGGGTGAGGGGATCGTGTCGTACGAGGCCGGCTCCGAGCTCGATCTCGATGTCCGCCTCGAGTCGGTGCACGAGGGCATCCTCGTGTCGGGAATCGCCGAGGCCGAGTACGCCGGCGTGTGCGGAAGATGCCTGATGGACATCACTCGGCCCGTCGAAGTCGAGTTCCAGGAGCTTTTCGCGTATCCTGGTGAGGAAGAAACTGACTTCGAGGTTCAAGACGACCACGTGGATCTTGAAACTCTCGTCAGGGATGCGGCCGTACTGGCACTTCCTTTTCAGCCGGTGTGTCAGCCGGATTGCCCGGGTCTCGACCCGAAAACGGGTGAACGACTGACCGTGAGCACCGGAACGGAGCAGGCCGCTCCCATCGATCCTCGGTGGAGTGCGCTCCAGAACATCACAGACCAAGACGGCACGGAAGAATCTCGTGCCGCCGAGAAAGAAGAGAGCTAGTCATGGCTGGTAACCCCCCGAAGCGCAAGGTATCCCGTTCGAACACCCGCTCGCGTCGCGCGCAGTGGAAGGCGGCGCCCGTCGCGCTCGTCAAGACCATCGAGAACGGCCAGGTCGTCTACAGCCGTCCTCACCAGGCCAAGGTCGTCACCGACTCGCAGGGCACCGAGCTCTTCCTGGAGTACAAGGGCCGCAAGGTCGCCGACGTCTGAGTCGCGTACCGTGACGGAGGTCCCCGGGGGGACGAGACCTCTCCCAGAAAAGCTCCGCGTCGATATCGACGCGGAGCTTCTGGAGTTGGCCCTCACCCACCGCTCCTACGCGTACGAGCACGGCGGCATCCCGCACAACGAGCGGCTCGAGTTCCTCGGTGACTCGGTGCTCGGGCAGGCGGTGACCGTCATGCTCTTCACCACGCATCCTGATCTCGACGAGGGCGAGCTGGCGAAGCGACGAGCCAGCGTCGTGTCGACCGTCGCCCTCGCCGAGGTGGCTCGGGGCATCGACCTCGGCAGCCATCTGCTGCTCGGCCGCGGCGAGGAGCAGACCGGCGGTCGGGACAAGGACTCCATCCTGGCCGACACCATGGAAGCCGTCATCGGCGCGACCTACCTCTCGGCAGGTCCTGACGCTGCCACGGAACTGGTGCTCCGACTGACGGAGCCCCTGCTGGCTGACCCGGAGCGCTACGGTGCGGCCATGGATCCGAAGACCAGCCTGCAGGAGCTCGCCGCCCGCCTCGGCGCCACCCCGCCTCGCTACTCGGTCGAGGCGAGCGGACCAGACCACGACCGTCGTTTCCTGGCCACGGTCAGCGTGGGCGACGTGAGCATGACGGGTGTCGGCAGCAGCAAGAAGACCGCCGAGATGGCAGCAGCCCTCAGCGTGTGGCGTACCCTCAGCGAGCGTGCCTGAACTTCCCGAGGTCGAGGTCGTCCGCGCAGGCCTCGCACCGGCCGTGATCGGATCGACCATCACCGCGGTGAGCGTGTTCGATGAGCGCGCCCTCACTCGTCACGTGGCCGGTGCCGCTGACTTCGTCGCTCGCCTCGAGGGACGCATGTTCACCGACGCATCGCGCCGCGGGAAGTTCCTGTGGCTGCCGCTCGATGACGAGGATTCTGCGCTGATCGGGCATCTCGGAATGAGCGGTCAGATGCTGTTGCGCGCGCCCGACGCGGGGGCCGAACGACATGAGCGGGTGCGGATCGGAATCGAGCATCCCCGGCACGGCGAGCTCGCGATCGTCTTCGCCGATCAGCGCACCTTCGGATCCCTCGCCGTCGACGCGCTGATCGACGACGGCGGATCGCGGATCCCGACTCAGGTGGCGCACATCGCTCGTGACCCCCTGGATCCGGCATTCGACGACCGTGGCTTTCGAGCAGCTTTGGGGCGACGGGGGAGTGCGATCAAGCGTGTTCTCCTCGATCAGGGTGTCGTGAGCGGGATCGGCAACATCTACGCAGACGAGTCGCTGTGGGCAGCGCGGATACACCCCGAGACGCCGGCCGATCGTCTGTCGACGCAGGCCGTCCGCAGGCTGCTCGCCGAGGTCCGGCTCGTGCTCGCGAAAGCCCTCGCCGAGGGCGGAACCAGCTTCGATGCGCAGTACGTCAACGTCAACGGCCAAGCCGGCTATTTCGCGCACTCGCTCAACGCCTACGGGCAGCAGGGCAAGCCCTGCCCGCGGTGCGGAACGCCCATCGTGCGCGAGAGCTTCATGAACCGCGGCTCTCACTTCTGCCCGCGCTGCCAGCGTCTGCCGAGATAGCGCGGATCGAGAGGCTCATCAGGAATAGCAGCTGAGTGGCGTGATCACAGAATCGTTATCAGCGCCCATGAGCGGGGCGCCTGCCCAAAGCGGCTCGCCCGCATGGGCGACCTGGACGTCGCGGAACTCCCAGAAGGTGTCCGGGACCCACACGAGAGTCGTCGGATCGTCCACGTTCACCGGTATGGGTGACTCGCGTTCTCCGTAGTTCGCCGAGGCCTGATCCACCATGCCCACCACTCCGTGATCCACGACGCCGCCCCGTGACGATGTCGAGTACAGCCCGCCTGAAGGGGCGATGATGTACGTGTAGGCGTCGACGAACTCGGGCCAGTCCCAGCTCTTCCGTGGTTCGACCCAGGTGAGCTCCCGGATCGGCTCGGGCCATCGCGTGACTTCGGCGACCGGTACGGAGACGCTGCTGCAGGCCGGAATCCCCTCCAGGTCGAAGCGAATCGCATCGAACCGATCCCAACCCTCGGTGCTTCCCACGAGCCAGGTCGTCGTGGACATGATCGCGCTGCGGGACCGGTTCTCCAGGACGAACATGCCTTCCTCGACCGACACCGTCACAGCACCGACCGTCGCCCAATCAGATGTGCGCTGAAGCGCTTGAGTCTGTGCTTGGGCTGACTCTGCCTGAGCGTAGAGGGGGGCGAGCTGAGCCATTGAGAAGAACAGCGTTCCTAGAGCAGCGAGGGCGCTGCCGATCGCGGTCACGCCGCCGACCCACACCCATGTACGCGACCTCTTGATGCTCGAGACTTCCGCGACCAGGCCAGCCACTTGTTGCTGCAGCGCGTGGTTCTTGCCTGCTTCGTGCTTCATGGCCGACGCAAGAGTCGCTACTTTCTGTTCGAATCTCGCTTGTGCTCGGCGTCGACCTCTGAACGTCATCCCCCACGGATACCACAGCCCGCGGCGACAGTTCTCGCCACACCCCGGCAGGCTCACCGAAACCCCATCGAGGCGGCACGGTGTTCACGTAGCCACGAAGGAGCGCTGCAGGAGTGGACGGGTCGCCCACGTCGTCGCCCAGACGACACCGATCCCGACCGACACCACGAGCGCGATGGTCAGCAGCGACTCGGGCGCCGTGATCAGCGCGATTCCGACCAACGGGAACACGAGGATCGCGGCCACGAGCGCGGAGCCGATCGCGGTCACCAGCAGCGGTGACATGATCGCCCGCCGTCGCGCCCTGTCCACGGTCTCGAGAGGCATACCGAGGTGATGCAGACTGCGGTGCAGCTCGCGCTGGTCGAGGACGTCTGAGGCCTGGTTGACCCCGACCGATGCCGCGACCATCAGGAAGGAGCCGATGAGCGTGATGATGAGACCGGTCCGGATGTCATCGGCGAGCGCGATGTCGGCGGCAGCGGCATCGGAGGTGCTCATCATGCTCAAGAGCGCGACTCCTGTACCGGCGAAGACGGCCATGAAGCTCGCCATGGCGATACCACCGACCTGCCGCCAGGCCGCTTTCGGCGAGTCCAGCACGATGCGGGCTGCGAGCAGTCGCTCCGGTCGCTCGGCTCGACGGAGCTGCCCTGAGGCGACCACCTTGAGCACCCACGGCCCGACGAGGTTCAGCACTGCCAGCACGGCGCCGAAGAGGCCGGCGAGTACGACGATCGTGAGGACGAGTCCGCCCACGGAAGGGAAGACCTTGATCAGCACGAACGCGACGGCGATCGCACAGACGGCGAACACCGCCCGGATCCAGTGCACCTTGGGAACATCGGTGCGTGTGCGCACGCCGAGCGGTGAGATGACGACACGACGCAGACCGATGATCGCACTCGTCGACGCGAGGGCGAGCACGGCCGCCACCACGAGGGCCGTCTGCGCCGGCGGGAGGACGACGGCACCGAATCCGAGGGCTTCGCCGCGGAACGGGATGAGTCCGATGAGGGGGCTGAGGGCGACGTGCGCGACGACACCGACCAGGGCACCGGCCGCGGCGACGAGCACGGATTCCGCCACGGTGGCGACGGTCACGCCCGCCGGCGACACACCGAGCAGACGGAGCGTGGAGAGTCGTTCGTCGCGTCGACGCGCGGAGAGTCGTGCTGCCGCTCCGCCGACGGACATCAGCGGGACGACCAGCAGCACGAGGGCGATGGCCGCAAGGGCTTGATACAGAGGAGCGAACTCGTCGGTCCATCCCCAGAACGACTGCGCCCCGCCGATGACGGTGAGAACCAGCGTCGTGACCACGGCGAAGGCGACGACCGGCAGAGCGATAACGCTGCCCTGACCGGGAGCGGGGCGAAGCAGGAGGGCGAGCACATTGCGGTTCATGCGGTCACCGCCGACGAGATGATCCGTCCGTCGCGCACTGCGATCGTTCGCGTGCACCGAGCGGCGACCTCGGCGTCATGGGTGACGACGACGAGGGTGCGGCCCTGTCCGGTCGTGGACCACAGGAGCGCGTCCATGACCTCCGAGGACGTGGTGGAGTCCAGCGCTCCGGTGGGCTCGTCCGCGAAGACGACCTCCGCGCCGGTGGCTTGGGCGCGTGCGATGGCGACGCGCTGTGCCTGCCCACCCGACAGCTCGCCGATCCGGCGGTCCTCCATCCCGGCGAGTCCGAGAGCCGCCAGCCAGGATGCCGCGTGCTGCACGGCGTCCTGACGTCGGATGCCGTTGATCATCGAGGCGAGGGCCACGTTCTCCACCGCGGTCAGCTCGGGGATGAGAAGGCCCTGCTGAAAGACGAACCCGAACTTCTCGCGTCGCAGTCGTGAGCGCGCTGACTCTCCGAGCGCGGTGACCTCGATAGCGGATCCCTCGGCGGGGCGGAAGACGACTCCGCCCGCGTCAGGTGCGGTGATCCCCGCCAAGACGTGGAGGAGAGTGGTCTTCCCGGAACCGGAGGCTCCCATGATGGCGACGGACTCACCGCGATGGATGGCGAGGTCGACGCCGGCGAGGGCGCGTGTCGACCCGAAGTTCTTGCTGAGGGCGTGGGCTTCGATCACGGGGATGTTCATGATTCCAGCCTCGCCGTCCCGCCCGGCTCGGTCGTCGCCCGGGCGGATGACGGTGCGGGCTCGACGTCATCCCGGAGAATGAGATCGGGCCCGCACCCTCGTCAGAGCTTCTTCTGCCATGCCCCGGCGTAGGAAACCGGCACGAAGCCGATGGCCTCGTTGATGTTCAGCATCGGCCGGTTCTCCTCGGCGTTGAAAGTGGAGACGACGGTCGACTCCGGCATCAGCTCCCGCCAGCGGAGCAGGTTGGCGCATTTGACGATGGTTCCCAGACGATGGCCACGGTGGTCCTTGCTCACCAGCGTTCCGAACTGGTGCGTCACACCCGTGCGATCGGCGGCGATGAGGAGTTCGTTGTACGCGACGATGGTCCCGGACGGGACATGACGCACTGCCGCCACGGAGACAGCCTGCCCGGCGCCGAGCAGTCGCGCCTCACGCCGCACCACCCGCTCGGCGTCCCAGACCTCTTCGACGAAGTCCATGTCGCCGCTGGGTGCGTCCGTGGACAGCCGCGCGAGCACAGCGGCGAACCCTGCCCTCAGCTCCGGCGGCGTGGGCATGTCCCATTCGAGCAGCGCGTAGTCTTCGCCAGCCAGAGCGATCGCGTCGCTCAGGGCCGCGCGAAGCAGTTCCGGGTCGTCTCGGAGGTCGTACTCACTGTTGCGCTCCACCTGTTCGAGGACGAAACCGCGTGCCTCCACGAGGTCGGAGAGCGGCGTCGCCGGTACGCGCCCCCAGCACGTGCGGGGAATCAGCATCCGTTCGCTCTCCTCGGGACGGTGCAGACTCCAGATCTGCAGGACACTCCGACCGTGCGCGCGCGCTTCCGCCTCCGCTGTGTCGAGGAGCGCCTCTTCGACGCCACGGCCCCAGTGGGCCGACGGAACCAGCAGGTCGATCTCCGCGGCGTGAGCATCGGCTTCCTGGGCGAAGGACATCGTCACCATGCCGACGATGTCGCCGTCGATACGGGCGACGAAGCCCACGTCGAGTGCATCCGTGTCGTCCTGCCAGTTCGGCAGCATCTGCGCGGCATCCGGTGCGAGGTCCGGGAGGCCCACCTGCTCATCGCAGACGAGCCTGTTGAGCTCGCCGAAGGCGAGGAACTCGGCGGCATCCTCGCTCTGCAGGCTGACCGGGACGATCAGCGGCGTGATCGTGGTTTCCATGGTCTCCATGTCTGTTCTTCCGTGCGGGGTGTGTGGAGGGGATTGTGATGGGACGGCGCCCGCTCGCGCGTGAGGCGAGCGGGCGCCGTCGCAGAGATGCTCGTCATGGACTCGACGGCCTCAGCGCATGCCGCGCTGCATGTCGTACGTGAGCAGGGCGTACGACTCGGCGGCGGAGCGATGACGCTGCTCGCCGAGGAGGAACAGGTCGGCCGGATCGATGCGCAGGCCGCGACGGGCGTGCCGCGGACGCTGTGCCCTCTGGAAGAGCCAGAGGCCGATCCTGAGGGAGAGACGATCTGCCATCGAAAGGCGACGCAGTTCATCGGGGCGGGGAATCTGGAGGACCTCGTGGTCCTCGATATCGGGCGGGTGGATATCGCTGCGGTGCAACGTGGTGTTCACGGTGGTTCCTTCGGAAGTGATGGTGATGATGGGTGCGGAAGCACCGCACGTCGGCTGCGGATGCAGCTGCGAACGGTGCGGGAGAGCAGGCGTCGACGGAGGCCGAAGAGGCGGCCAGCGGATGCGGGATGTGCCGAGATCTGCGGGGCAGATCTGCGGAGGGGGCGCGAGAGAAACGGCCGGACTGGACCTACGGGAGGTCTGGAGAGTCGGGTTGCGGTTCTACGAGAGAGCGCTCATGCGGACGCCGGCGGTTACCGAGAACGCAGGGCGCGGCGCAAAGTGCGCGGGCGCGGCGAGGCCAGTGGCCTGTGCGTTGAGCTGAGTCGTAATCATCGGTAACCTCCTTTCGTGTGGCGATCCGGAGGCCACCGTAGCGAACCCGCGAGAGCCACGTCAAGCACATACTGTTCCGCTCGGCGTGTCGCCGGCGTCTCGAGTTCGCCGTCGACCCGCGCGGGATGAGGCTCCAGGCCCGGAATTCCGGTAGCGTAGCCGCGTGATTCTCCCCGGACGAGCGGTGCCCGTATGCATCTGAAGAGCCTGACGCTCAAAGGGTTCAAGTCGTTCGCGCAACCGACGAGCTTCGTCTTCGAGCCCGGGGTCACCTGCATCGTCGGGCCGAACGGTTCCGGAAAGTCGAACGTCGTCGACGCGCTCGCCTGGGTGATGGGCGAACAGGGTGCGAAGACTCTCCGCGGCGGGAAGATGGAAGACGTCATCTTCGCCGGCACGTCGACACGCGGTCCTCTCGGTCGGGCCGAGGTGCAGCTGACGATCGACAACTCCGATGGGGCGCTGCCGATCGAGTTCGCAGAGGTGACGATCAGTCGCACCCTGTTCCGCAACGGTTCGAGCGAGTACGCCATCAATGGCGAGGGCTGTCGTCTCCTCGACGTTCAAGAGCTTCTGAGCGACTCGGGACTCGGACGCGAGATGCACGTCATCGTCGGCCAGGGACGTCTCGACACCGTGCTGCAGGCGTCGCCCGAGGACCGCCGAGGATTCATCGAGGAAGCGGCGGGAATCCTCAAGCATCGACGTCGCAAGGAGAAGACGCTCCGCAAGCTCGATGCGATGGAGACGAATCTCACCCGATTGAGCGATCTCGCGGGCGAGATCCGGCGGCAGCTCAAGCCTCTGGGAAGACAGGCCGAGATCGCGCGCGAGGCGCAGACCATCGCCGCCGTGGTGCGTGATGCCAAGGCGCGTCTCTTCGCGGACGACGTGGTTTCTCTGCGTGCCGCTCTCGCTGACCACACTCGGACCGAGCACGAGCGCCACACCGAGCGTCTCGTTCTGTCCGACCAGGCGGAGACGGTTCGCGCGAGCATCGCGCGGCTCGAACAGGATCAGAACTCGGTCGCCGTGGACGAGGCGCGCAGCGTGGCGTTCGGTCTCGAGCAGGTACAGGAGCGGATGCGCGGGCTCTACACGCTCGCGAATCAGCGCCTCGCGCTGCTCGGCACGGACGACGACGATGCCGCGGTCACCGCGATCACCGTGACACAGGCCACGATCGACGAGGCGAGAGACGAGATCGACACGATCTCTGCGGGACTGGGTGACGCCCAGGACGCGGCAGCCGCCGCGAGCCGAGAGGTCGTGCACGCGCGCGCGGAACTCGACACCCTCGATGTCGACATCGCCGAGCAGAGCGCGCTCGTCTCCCAGTACGACATGCGACTGTCTGCCTTGCGGGGATCCGCCGAGGCTGCGGCGTCAGCTCTCGCCGCGGTCCGAGGGGCGGTTCTCCGCCAGGAGAACGCCCTCGAGGCCGCGAACGCTCGTCGGCGGGAAGCGGCTGAGGCACTGGAGTCCATCGACGACGCCGAGGCACCGGAGGGTACGGCCGTCGAGCATGCGGCGGCATACGAGAGCGCGCAGCGGGCCGCCACGGCGGCGGAGACCGAGCGCGAGTCGCTCCGGGAGCGTCTGCACTCGGCTGAGCGTGAAGTCGACTCCTTGACCGCCAAGACATCCGCGCTGAGCAGCGCTCTGGCGCTCTCCGGCGGTGCGGCGGAGATCGTCAGCGCCGGAGGACGTGGCGTCCGCGGCCTGGTCGGCGATGCCGTGCAGGTACGTGCCGGCTATGAGGCGGCGGTGTCCGCGGTCCTCGGGCCGCTTGCGGAGGGCGTGCTCATCGACACGGCGTCTGATGCCTTCGCGATGGCCGTCGAATCGGCGCAACAGCGGAGGGGAGTGGTGGACTTCGTCATCGCCGACTCGCCGCGACCGCACGCGGCGTTGCCGTCCCTGGCAGGCGTCGTGCCCGCCGTCGACGTCGTTACCGCCCCCGAGGGAGTGCTGGGCATCCTGTCGCATGTGCTGATAGCGGATGACCTCGACTCGGCCAGAGCGGCGCGGTCTGCACTCGATGCGAAGGGGGACACCGGGACCACCATCGTCACCCTCGGCGGAGACGTGATCACGGCTCAGACCCTTCGCACCGGCTCGGGCGGTGAGCGCTCGCGTCTCGAGCTCGCGGCTGAACGCGATGCCGCAGCCGAACGCTTGGCGGAGATCCGGATCGTGGCGGACTCGCTCCGTGAAGCTCGTCGGGATGCCGACGAGGCGGTCGAGACCACGAGACGGCAGGCCAAGGAGGCTCTTCGAGCGCTCCGCGAACACGACGCTGCCCTCGCCACGCACGCGGAGCAGGTCAACCGGATCACCGTGCGACACGAATCCGCCGTCGCGGAGTGCGAGAGGCTGGAGACCGGGCTCGCGCAGGCGCAGTCCGCCGTCTCCGAGGCGGAGGAGAAGGCGGAGGCGGCGAAAGCGGCATTGGACGAAGCGATCGCAGCGCCGCGGCCGGTTCTGGATGCATCCGCACGGGACGGGCTCCTCGAAGCTCTCGAGCTGGCACGTGAGGGCGAGGTGCGGGCTCGACTCGAGATCGAGACCCTGCGCGAGCGCGTCCGCGCCGCGCAGTCCCGGGTCGCGAGCCTGGAACGGCAGCGCGAGCAGGAACGTGAC
The DNA here is from genome assembly GCF_040223885.2 of Microbacterium sp. WHRI 7836. Classification (NCBI taxonomy): domain Bacteria; kingdom Bacillati; phylum Actinomycetota; class Actinomycetes; order Micrococcales; family Microbacteriaceae; genus Microbacterium; species Microbacterium sp. WHRI 7836. The sequence continues at coordinate 1,970,392 of NZ_CP168171.1, read as the reverse complement.
GCTGCGGCTGAGGCGGCCCGACGCGCGGTCATCCGCCGCGCGCAGCGGGAGTCGGCCTCAGGCGTTGCGGACGAGTTGCCGCGCATCCTCGATTCGCTCGATCGTTCCGTAGCCGAGGCACGTCTCGCGCTCAAAGAGGCCGAGGCCGCTCGGTCGGCCCAGAACCAGGAACTCGTCGGCCTCAGGGCTCAGGAGGCATCGCTGCGCGAACGTCTGACAGGGCTCACCGAGAGCGTGCACGGGCTCGAGCTGCAGATACACGAGAAGAAGCTGCACCTGAACAGCCTGCTGGAGCGGGTCTCCTCCGAACTGGCCCTGGACGAAGATATTCTCATCGCGGAATATGGTCCTGACCAGCTCGTCCCGCGCGATCCGACCACGACGACAGCGGCGGACCGAGACGCCGGAGACGGCGCCGCGGCGATTCCTTTCGATCGCCGCATCCAGCAGCGCCGTCTCGCAGAGGCGGAGCGCAAGCTGGCGCAGCTCGGACGCGTCAACCCGCTGGCCCTCGAGGAGTTCGCCGCGCTGGAGCAACGCCACGCCTTCCTCACCGAGCAGCTGGCCGACCTCACTCAGACGCGACAGGACCTGCTGACGATCATCGCCGACCTCGACGAGCGGATGCAGACCATCTTCGCGAGCGCCTTCGAGGACACGAAGGAGGCCTTCGGCCAGGTGTTCCCGCTGCTGTTCCCGGGGGGAACGGGCAGCATCTCGCTCACAGATCCCGACAACATGCTGACCACCGGCATCGAGGTGTCGGTCCGTCCTGTGGGAAAGAAGATCGAGCGCCTGTCGCTGCTGTCGGGCGGCGAGAGGTCGCTCGCGGCGGTGGCTCTGCTGGTCGCGATCTTCAAGGCTCGGCCGAGCCCGTTCTACATCCTTGACGAGGTGGAGGCAGCTCTGGACGACGCGAACCTCGGTCGTCTGCTGACCGTGTTCGAGCAGCTGCGGGAGAGTTCGCAACTCCTCGTCATCACGCATCAGAAGCGCACGATGGAGATCGCTGATGCGCTGTACGGCGTCTCGATGCGGCAGGACGGCGTCTCGGCGGTCGTAGGACAGCGGGTCGGCGACCGAGCTGCGGCCGCGGTCTGACCGAGTCCATCGGCGCGCACGCCTTCCATCCGCTGAGCACCCCGTAGGCTGGTGGGATGGCGGAGAAGTCCTGGTCTCTTGGTCGTGCACTGCGCGGCATGTTCGTCAAGCCCACCATCGATGAGACGACCTGGGAGGATCTCGAGACCGCGCTCATCACGGCTGATTTCGGCCCTGACATCAGCGAGCGCGTCGTCGACGAGCTGCGCCAGAAGGTCGACCGTTACCGGACGACCGACCCCAAAGACCTCCAGCGCATGTTGCGGGAGACGCTCGAGGAGCACTTCGCGAAGTTCGACACGACGCTGAAGCTCACCGAGCGTCCCGCAGTGGTCCTCGTCGTCGGCGTCAACGGCGTCGGCAAGACCACGACCATCGGGAAGTTCACCAAGTTCCTCCGGGGGTACCAGCGCAGTGTGGTGGTCGGTGCCGCCGACACGTTCCGAGCAGCAGCGGTCGATCAGCTCGCGACCTGGGCGCAGCGCGGTGGGGCGGCGATCGTCCGTCCGCAGCAGGAGGGTCAGGATCCCGCCTCAGTGGCATTCCAGACGGTCGAGTATGCGAAGCGCGAAGGCATCGAGATCGCGATCATCGACACGGCGGGCCGCCTGCACACGAAGGGCGGCCTCATGGACGAGCTCTCGAAGGTCCGGCGCGTGATCGAGAAGCAGGCGCCCATCAGCGAGGTGCTGCTCGTGCTCGACGCCACCACCGGCCAGAACGGCGTGATGCAGGCGGAGGCATTCCTCGAACACGCCGGCGTCACCGGACTCGTCCTCACCAAGCTGGACGGGTCGGCCAAGGGCGGCTTCGTGCTGGCCGTGCAGGAGCGCACGGGCATCCCGGTCAAGCTGCTCGGACAGGGCGAGGGGATCGATGACCTCACCGGTTTCACCCCTCATGTCTTCGTCCAGTCGCTGGTCGGTTGACGACGGGACTACCGCAGTGAGCACGAGGCTGGTTTCATAGCGTTATGGCGATCGAACACGACTACTTCGGACTCCTGTCCTCGGGCCCGGACGGATCGATCTTCTGGTCGGAGACCGTGGAGCTCGGTGATCAGAGTGTGACCGTGGACCTGACCGCTCCGGACCAGGACGACGTCTCGTCCGATGCGCTCGACATCGCCGCCTCGCTCATCGCGGGCCTGGAGAGCGTCGACGACACGGCGCGTCGAGGCATGCTCGCAGAGGTGGACGACCGCACCAGCGAGGTCACCGAGTACATCCTTCAGCAGCAGGAGGCGTACGGCGATGACTTGCCCGACGTGCTCGTCGACGTGTCGGGAGACGCCGCCGTCGACATCATCCGCTCGCTCCGGCTCATGAGCATGACGATCCTCGCCGACGAGCATGGGGGCTCGGAACCATTCGCGGTGCTCGAGTACGCGCTCGACGACAGCTCGTCAGATGACGTCCTGCTCGTCAATCTCGGCTCCGACGGCAGCGTGCAGTCGGTGATGAGCGCGGACTAGCCGCACGAGCGGCTACCCCGGGCAGCGACGAGGTCAGACGGCCTGGGCGAATCCGAGATCGGCGCTCTCTGCGATGTGGGAGAGGTGCGCGGGGATCTCGCGGCCCTTGGACGTCATCGACTGCGCCCACAGGCGCCCCGCCCGGTAGGAGGAGCGCACGAGCGGACCGGCGAGGACGCCGAGGAAACCGATGCGCTCGGCTTCCTCCTTGAACTCCACGAACTCCGCTGGCTTCACCCAACGAGAGACCGGGTGGTGCCGCGGTGTCGGGCGGAGATACTGCGTGATCGTGATGATGTCGCAGCCGGCATCGTGCAGATCGTTGAGCGCCTGCACGACCTCCTCCGGCTCCTCGCCCATGCCCAGGATGAGGTTGGACTTCGTGATGAGCCCGGCGTCGCGGGCTTGAGTGAGCACGTTCAGCGAGCGCTCGTAGCGGAAAGCGGGTCGGATGCGCTTGAAGATGCGGGGAACGGTCTCCACGTTGTGCGCGAACACCTCTGGTCGGGCGTCGAAGATCTGGTTGAGGAAAGCCGGATCGGCGTTGTGCTCGTTCGCGAGCAGCTCCACCCCGGTGTTCGGGTTGAGCTCGTGGATCTTCCTGACGGTCTCCGCGTTGAGCCAGGCACCCGTGTCGGGCAGGTCGTCACGGGCCACGCTGGTCACGGTCGCGTACCGGAGGTTCATCCGCTGCACACTCTCGGCGACGCGGCGGGGCTCGTCGGTGTCGTAGTCAGCCGGCTTGCCGGTGTCGATCTGGCAGAAGTCGCAGCGACGCGTGCATTGCGACCCGCCGATGAGGAACGTCGCTTCGCGATCCTCCCAGCACTCGTAGATGTTCGGACAGCCGGCCTCCTGGCACACGGTGTGCAGGTCTTCGCTCTTCACGAGCGAGTGCAACGCCGTGTACTCCGGACCCATCTTCGCCTTGGTCTTGATCCACTCGGGCTTGCGCTCGATCGGTGTCTCGGCGTTGCGGATCTCCAGACGGAGGAGCTTCCGGCCCTCGGGTGCGGCGGTCATGCGTGGGCTCCTGACAGTTCGGGGGTCGCGTATTCGGCGAGAAACGCACGGGTCACGGCATCGACGAGGTCACGGGGCGAAACGGAGGATCCCGTGACCTCGCTCACGGTCGTGACACCCGCGTCGGTGATGCCGCACGGGATGATGCCGCGGAAACCGGCCAGGGAGTTGTCGCAGTTGATGGCGAAGCCGTGCATCGTGACTCCTTGCTGCACCCGTACCCCGATCGCGGCTACCTTGTCCTCGGAGAGCGGGCGGCGCACCCAGACGCCGCTGCGGCCCTCCACCTGATAGCCGTCGACTCCGAGCGGGCGCAGCACCTCGATGAGCAGACGCTCCAGTCGGCGCACGTGGGCGACCACGTCGATGGGCTCGCCGAGGCGGACGATCGGATAGCCGACCAGCTGTCCTGGGCCGTGCCAGGTGATCTTGCCGCCGCGATCGACGTCGATCACCGGCGTGCCGTCGTGCGGACGCTCATGCGGTTCCGTGCGCTTGCCCGCCGTGTACACGGCTTCGTGCTCGAGCAGGATGAGGGTGTCCTGCCGAGTGCCTGCGACCACGTCGGCATGGACCCGGCGCTGAAGCTCCCACCCGTCGAGGTACGGCACCGGCGTAGGAACGAACCCGGGCGTGAGGATCTCGAGCATCACAAAACCGCCTTCGGTGTAAATGGACTGAGAGCAACAATACTCCTTCGGGTCGAGGACGGCGTTCTCGATCCGCGCCGCGCGGTAGCGTGAGTGCATGAGTTCGACGGGGAAAGCCGGGCGCCCGAAGGCATCGTCACGGGAGACGCTCGCCGAGGCTGCGTGCGAGCTCTTCTTGGAACGCGGTTACGCTGCCACTTCGGTGGCGGACATCACGCAGCGCGCCGGGGTGAGCCGTTCGAGTTTCTTCAACTACTTCGCTTCGAAGAGCGACGTGCTGTGGTCAGGAATCGACGAACGGGTCGGTGAGGCTGTCGAGTCTCTCCGGGGCCTGGGCCGGGTCGCGACGGGGGAGTCGGTGCGGGAGATCCTGCTGCGGGTCGTCCACGGCTTCGCACCGGATCCGCTTGCTCTCGCCCTTCGCAACGCGGGGGCGATGGGGCTGGAGGACGAGCTCGTGCGCGACACCGGCCTGCGAATGGCACGCTTGTCCGCTGCCGTGTCGCTCGCGGCGTCCTCGGCGGGCGTGGACGTGATCCGGGCCGACATCCTCGGGGCGGCGCACGCGGCTGCGGTGCTCTCGTCGCTGCGCGTGTGGGCAGAGCAGGGCGCGGGGCGCGGAACGCCGGAGACCGTGTTGCGGGAAGCGCTGGCGATGATTCACGACCTGCCCTGGTCCTGAGCCCGCACGGCGCTGAGCGGCGCCGCTTCACTCGCGTAGAATCGTACGCACCATGGTTACCTTTGGCACGCTCTCCGATCGGCTCACCGAAACCTTCCGCAATCTGCGCACGAAGGGAAAGCTCACCGCCGCCGATGTCGACGGCACCGTGCGCGAGATCCGTCGCGCTCTGCTCGACGCCGACGTCGCGCTCGTGGTGGTCAAGGACTTCACGGCGAAGGTGCGCGAGCGTGCCCTCGGCGACGAGGTCAACAAGGCGCTGAACCCGGCGCAGCAGGTGGTGCAGATCGTCAACGAGGAGCTCGTGCAGATCCTCGGCGGCGAACAGCGCCGCCTGCAGTTCGCGAAGACGGCACCGACCGTGATCATGCTCGCGGGACTCCAGGGCTCGGGTAAGACGACCTTCGCCGGCAAGCTGGCCAAGCAGCTCGAGGGCGAGGGGCACACGCCTCTGCTCGTGGCCGCAGACCTCCAGCGTCCGAATGCCGTCAACCAGCTGCAGGTGGTCGCGGAGCAGGCGGGCGCGACCGTGTTCGCTCCGGAGCCCGGCAACGGCGTCGGCGACCCGGTGAAGGTGTCGCGCGACGGTGTCGAGTATGCCCGTCGTCAGCAGCACGACGTCGTCATCATCGACACCGCCGGACGCCTCGGCGTCGATGCCGAGCTGATGAAGCAGGCTGCGGACATCCGCAAGGCCGTGAGCCCCGACGAAGTGCTGTTCGTCATCGACGCGATGATCGGTCAGGATGCGGTGAACACCGCCAAGGCCTTCCAGGAGGGCGTCGATTTCACCGGCGTCGTCCTGTCGAAGCTCGATGGTGACGCCCGTGGTGGCGCTGCGCTCTCGGTGGCCTCCGTGACCGGACGCCCGATCATCTTCGCCTCGACCGGTGAGCGTCTCGAGGACCTCGAACCGTTCCACCCCGACCGCATGGCGAGCCGCATCCTCGACCTCGGCGACATCCTGACCCTCATCGAGCAGGCCCAGCAGGCCTTCGATGAGGAAGAGGCCATGAAGATGGCCGAGAAGCTCGCAACCGAGGCCTTCACCCTCGAGGACTTCCTCGAGCAGCTTCAGCAGATGAAGAAGATGGGCTCCATGAAGAAGATGCTCGGGATGCTCCCGGGCATGGGGCAGATGAAGCAGCAGCTCGCCGACTTCGACGAGCGCGAGATCGACCGCACCGAGGCGATCATCCGCTCGATGACTCCGGGCGAGCGACGCAACCCGAAGGTTCTCAACGGCTCGCGTCGGCTGCGTATCGCCCGCGGCTCCGGCATGACCGTCACGGATGTGAACCAGCTCGTGCAGCGCTTCGAGCAGGCCGCGAAGATGATGAAGACCGTCGCTCGTGGGGGTACCCCCAACATCCCCGGCATGGGACCCGTGCCTGGTATGGGACGAACCGGCGCGTCGTCCAAGCGAGGGAAGAAGAGCAAGTCCTCCTCCGGCAAGTCCCGCTCGGGAAACCCTGCGAAGCGTGCAGCGGAGAACGCGGGCATCGCATCCTCCACGACCACGCCCACCGGATCGGGGTTCGGGATCGGCGGCGGTGCTGCCCAGGCTCCGAGCGAGGCCGACCTCGCCGAGATCCAGAAGCTCTTCGGCAAGAACTGAGTGCACTCAGCGCGGCGCCGAGAGCGCTTCGCCGAGTGTCTCCTCGGCACGTCGGTCTGAGCTCGGCTTCGGACGCGTGACGAACTGCCCCAGGACGAGCGCGCCGAGCGTGAGCACGAATCCGATCGCCTGAGGCGCGGTGAAACGCTCACCGGCGACCACCAACCCCAGAAGTGTCGCGACGATGGGGGACAGGAGTGCAAGGAGCCCCGGCGCGACGACCGGCAGCTGCTGGACGCCTCGGAACCAGAGCGTGTACGCGATGATTCCCCCGGCGGTGGCGAGCCACAGGTAGCCGAGAGCGGCATTGCCGTCGATCTCCCGAGGCACGCCCTCGACCATCAGAGTGACCGGTAGCAGCAGCATGCCGCCCGCGCTGAGCTGCCAGCCCGCGTAGGACACGGGCCCCACCCCGACGGGGCGACCCCAGCGTTTGGTGAGGATCATGCCCACACCCGTCGCTGTGACACCGCCGAGCGCAGCGAGAACGCCCCAGAGATCGAGTTCGGCGGCCGGGCCGAGCACGACCAGAGCGACGCCTCCCGCGCCCACGAGAGCCGCTGCGGCCGTGATCGGCCGGATGCGCTCGTGTAGGACGAGCGCTCCGAGAGCCAGGACGATGAGTGGCTGCGCTCCGGCGACGGCGGCGGCGACGCCGCCGGGAAGCCGCTCCGCGGCCAGGAACAGCAGAGGGAAGAAAGCGCCGATGTTGAGCGCGCCGAGGGCGAAGGACTTCCACCACCACGACCCTGACGGAAACCGCCGACTGATGGCGACCGCGAGAAGACCCGCAGGGAGTGAGCGGAGCAGACCCGCGAACAGCGGGTGCCCGGCCGGAAGCAGTTCGGTGGTCACGAGGTAGGTGGTGCCCCAGGCGATGGGAGCAAGAGCAGTGGTCAGCACGAGCGTCATGCGGTTCATGCCTTCAGCCTGCGACCATGGAACCGATGAGTCCAACGCATAATTGCACCATGACGCATGAAGAGAGATCATGAATCGTGGAACTCCAACAATTGCGGTACGTCGTGGAAGTCGCCGACACCCTGAGCTTCACCCGCGCCGCCGAGCGATGCTTCGTGACGCAGTCCGCGCTGAGCCATCAGGTCGCCTCACTCGAACGCGAACTCGGCCGGCGCTTGTTCGTTCGCTCCAGTCGCCAGGTGCGCCTGAGCGAGGCGGGCGAGGCATTCCTCGGTCATGCGCGCGCTGCCCTCCGAGCTGCTGAAAGAGCCAGAGAGGATGCGGCCGCGGTAGACGGTGTCGTCGAGGGGACGCTTCGGGTCGGTGTCATCCCTACGGTGACCGCCGTCGACGTGCCGGCCGTGCTCGTCGCCTACCGTGCGGCGTACCCGGACGTGCGGGTGGAACTGCAGGTCGGGAACAGTGATGTCCTGATGCGCAGGCTCCGGCACGATGAGCTCGATGTCGCCCTGCTGGGCCTGCGCGAAGGCGTTGAACCTCTGGGAGTGGCGTCCCGTGTGCTCTCTCGTGAGCGGCTCGTCGCCGTCTTCCCTCGAGGGCACGAGCTCGCGCACAGGAGCGACATCGCACTGGAGGACCTCGCGGGGATGACGTTCGCGGACTTCCCCGTCGCGACTTCGGGACGAGCCCAGAGTGACGCGGCATTCCACGCGGCCGATCTCACGCGCGATGTGGCTTTCGAAGCCGACTCCGCGACCCTCATCCTCGGCTTGGTGGAGGCGGGCTTGGCGGTGACCTTGCTGGCGCCGGGAACCGTCCAGCGCTCCGCGTTCGACGTGTCCATCTCGACAGTGCGCGGTGGCCCGGTGCGGGTCGAGTATCTCGCCTGGGATACGGCGGCACCGAGGAACGTCGCTCGCGCGTTCGTCGGTGTCGTGGAAGCCGTCACGTCGAGCTGGGAGAGCTCGGACAGCGCATGGAGAAGCGGGTCCGGAGCATGAGCTCCGAACCCGCTTCGCCTTCGTGTCAGATCACTTCACGTCGTCGTCGACCCAGTCCATCGACTTCGTGACGGCCTTGCGCCACAGCCGCAGCTGACGGTCGCGCTCTGCTTCGTCCATCGACGGCTCCCAGCGCTTGTCCTCCTGCCAGTTGGCGGAGAGGTCGTCGAGCCCGTTCCAGAACCCGACTGCGAGGCCTGCCGCATAAGCGGCACCGAGGGCCGTGGTCTCCGCGACGACCGGACGCACCACCGGCACGCCGAGGACATCCGCCTGGAACTGCATGAGCGCGTCATTCGCGACCATGCCGCCGTCGACCTTGAGCTCGGTGAGGTCCACACCGGCGTCCGCATTCACGGCGTCGAGCACGTCGCGCGTCTGGAAGGCGACGGCCTCGAGCGCTGCGCGAGCGATGTGGTTCTTGTTCGCGTAACGGGTGAGCCCGACGATCGCGCCTCGGGCGTCAGGACGCCAGTACGGTGCGAACAGACCGGAGAAGGCGGGCACGATGTACACGCCGCCGTTGTCCTCGACCTTGTCGGCCAGCTCTTCCACCTCAGGGGCAGAGGAGATGATGCCGAGCTGGTCGCGCAGCCACTGGATCAGGGATCCGGTGACGGCGATGGAGCCCTCCAGCGCATAGTGCGTCGGCTGGTCGCCGAGCTTGTAGCCGACGGTCGTGAGCAGCCCGTTCTTGGAGTGGACGATCTCCTCGCCCGTGTTGAAGATGAGGAAGCAGCCCGTGCCGTAGGTGTTCTTGCTCTCGCCCTTCTGGAAGGCGGCCTGCCCGAACGTCGCGGCCTGCTGGTCGCCCAGGATGCCGGCGATCGGGGTCTCGCGAAGCAGCGAAGAGTCCTCCGCCGCACCGTAGACCTCGGAAGAGGAGCGGATCTCGGGCATCATCGAGCGCGGCACGCCGAACGCCTCGAGGATGTCGTCGCGCCACTCGAGCGTCTCGAGATCCATGAACATCGTGCGCGACGCGTTCGTCACGTCCGTGACGTGCACACCGCCGTCGACGCCGCCGGTCAGGTTCCAGAGGACCCAGCTGTCGGTCGTTCCGAAGATCAGGTCGCCGGCCTCCGCCTTCTCGCGAGCGCCTTCGACGTTCTCGAGGATCCAGGCGATCTTGGTTCCCGAGAAGTAGGTCGCCAGGGGGAGCCCGACGACCGGCTTGAACCGCTCCACGCCGCCGTCTGCCGCGAGACGATCGACGATCGCCTGCGTGCGGGTGTCCTGCCACACGATCGCGTTGTAGGCGGGCTTGCCGGTGGTCTTGTCCCAGACCACCGCGGTCTCGCGCTGGTTGGTGATGCCGACGGCCGCGATGTCGTGGCGCGTCAGGTCGGCGCGGCTCAGGGCGAGTCCGATGACCTCCTGGACGTTGCGCCAGATCTCCGAGGCGTCGTGCTCGACCCAGCCGGCCTTCGGCAGGATCTGCTCGTGCTCCTTCTGGCCCGTCGCGATGATGTTGCCCTTCTTGTCGAAGATGATCGCGCGGCTCGAAGTCGTTCCCTGGTCGATGGCGAGGATGTAGTCAGCCATGTTGTTCTCCTTTGAATTCAGGTCGTTCAGGCGAGGTGCAGCAGGACGGGCGCTGCGGCAGCGGCGATCGCGCCACCGATCAGCGGACCGACCACCGGGACCCAGGAGTAGGACCAGTCGCTGGAACCCTTGCCCTTGATCGGGAGGATCGCGTGCGCGATACGCGGACCGAGGTCGCGGGCAGGGTTGATCGCGTAACCGGTCGGGCCACCGAGCGAGGCACCGATAGCGACGACGAGCAGAGCGACGGGGAGGGCCGTGAGCGGTCCGAGGCCTCCGGGGGTTCCCACCTCGATGTCGCCGTAGTCCGCGAACGCGAGGATCACGAAGACCAGCACGAAGGTGCCGATGATCTCGGTGACCAGGTTCCATCCGTAGGAGCGGATCGCGGGGCCGGTCGAGAAGACGCCCAGCTTGTTGGCGGCCTCCGGCTCCTCGTCGAAGTGCTGCTTGTAGGCGAGCCACACGACGATCGCACCGATGATCGCACCGACGAGCTCCGCCGCGGTGGCGACGAGGAACATCGGGAAGTCGATCGTGCCGGAGATCAGCAGTCCGATGCCGACGGCCGGGTTGAGGATGGCACCGGAGTACGCGGAGACGAGCACACCGGCGAAGACCGCCAGACCCCATCCCCAGTTGACCATCAGGAAGCCGCCGCCGAAGCCTTTGTTCTTCGCGAGCGCGACGTTGGCGACGACACCACATCCGAGCAGGACCAGCATCGCTGTTCCTACCAGTTCGGAGAGGAAGTAGAGACCGAGATTCACATCAGCCATGTCTTCTTTGACCTTTCTTGTGTGTCGGGGCCCCTCTGCCCCGACACTTTATGGGAGTTGCACCGCGAGGAGGGCGGCAGTCCGAGACCCCGTCAGCCGCGGGCGCGGGACGGGATATCGAGTCCGTGACGTTCGTTCAACAGTTCGCGGGTCTGCTCGACCTCGGCATCGTGGCGCGCTCGGTCCCAGCCGAGCATCGGCGCGAGGGCATCGGCGATCTCGTCAAGAACCTCGGCGGTCGCCCCGCCGGTGAACGCGATGCTGGTGCGACGCAGGATGACATCCTCCAGGCGGGTCACCAGCTCGTTCTGCACCATCCACTCGAGTTCACGCGTGGAGAGGTCACCGCCGGCGAGTGGCGCGTCCGCACCCTGCTCGACGAACTCCCAGACCTGTGCCGCGCGGGTACCGTATCGGGCCAGCAGCTGATCGGCACGTGCGCCGGCGCCGGGAAGGTTCTCCTGGAACCAGATGCGCTTGGCCTTCTCGGTGCGGGGGAACTCGCGCCCACCGCCGATCGCGCGCCCTGCCGTCGAGACCGTCCTGGTGCGATCGATCAGGCCGAGCACCGTGTCGGAGAGGGACTCGCCGAGTGCGCGGAACGTGGTCCACTTGCCGCCGACGAGGCTCACAAGCGGCACGGCGCCCTTCTGGTCGACCTCGACGCGGTAGTCGCGGGAGACGAACCCGGGGGCCGTGTCCTCGTGACGAGGCAGGGGACGGATTCCCGAGAACTTGTAGACGATCTGCTCGCGCGACACCGGAATGGTGGGGAACACGTGGTGGATGAGATCGAAGAAGTAGTCGACCTCCTCCTCGGTGCACACGGCCACTTCGCGTGGATCGGCATCGATGTCGGTGGTGCCGACGAGAACGCGTCCCTTGAGGGGGTAGATGAGGACGATGCGACCGTCGGAGTGCTCGAAGAAGATCTCGCGTCCGCGGGTCGCCTCGAGCAGTTCGGGGTGGTCGAGCACGATGTGCGAGCCCTTGGTTCCTCCCATGAACCTCGTCTCGGTGCCGAGGGCATCGTTCGTGAGGTCGGTCCAGGGACCCGATGCGTTCACGACGACATCGGCCTGCACGGAGAACTCCGTGCCGCTCTCACGGTCGCGGAGCACGACCTTGTCGCCGTCACGAGAGACGGCTTCGACGTAGTTCAGCGCGTGCGCGCTCGGGTGGGCGGATCGTCCGTCCTGGAGCACGTCCAGAGCCAGGCGCTCGGGGTCGTGCATCGAGGCGTCGTAGTAGGTCGCGGTGTACTTGATCTTGGGGTCGAGAGAAGGCAGCTCGGCGAGCGACTTCTTGCGGCCGAGGAAACGGTGCCGAGGAACGGTGCCACCATCGCGCGAGAAGGTGTCGTAGATCGTCAGCCCGATCTTGATGAGGAAGGCTCCGCGCTCCTGCGGCTTGCCGCTCTTGTGCGTGAGGAAGCGCAACGGCGCGGAGAGGATGCCCGAGAAGGTCGAGTAGATCGGGATGGTCGTCTCGAGCGGCTTCACGTAGTGAGGGGCGATCTTCAGAAGACCGTTGCGCTCCTCCACGGATTCGCGGACGAGTCGGAACTCGCCGTTCTCGAGGTAGCGGATGCCGCCGTGGATCATGTGGCTCGACGCGGAGGAGGCGCCGGAGGCGAAGTCCCCTCGTTCGACGAGCACAACGTCGACTCCCTGCAGCGCCAGGTCGCGGAACGTGGAGATTCCGTTGATCCCGCCGCCGATGACGAGGACGCTCGTGCGCCCGGATTCGCGGACAGCGCGAATCTCCGCGCGCTCCGCCGACGAGTGTGCCGAATCGATCATCGTCGACCCTCTCTTCCTTGCTTGCCACCAGCATCGACCTGTGTGACATCCCGCGCAAGCCCACTGCACATATGTGCAAGGATCGAAGCTGAGGAGGACGTCATGGCCGGTGCAAGCGCGGAATCTCGCGACAGCAAGCTGATCGCGGCGCTCACAGCGGCGCAGCTCTACTACATGCAGGACAAGACCATGGAGGTCATCGCGAAGGAACTCGGCACGTCGAGATCATCGGTCTCACGTCTGCTGAGCTTCGCGCGGGAGAGCGGACTGGTCGACATCAGGATCAACTCGCCGCTCGAGCGTCTCGGGATGCTCGAACACCGGATCCGGGATCGGCATCGAGTGGCCGCGCACGTCGTGCCGATGCCGGAGATCCTCAGCGAGGTCGAGCGCCTCGAGCGCGTGGCTCTGACGGCAGGGCGTCTGCTGTCGCAATTCGTCGACTCGAACATGGTCATCGGCGTCGCGTGGGGGTCGACGATCAGCGCTGTGAGTCGTGGACTCACCCAGAAGGAGACCCACAACACGACCTTCGTGCAGCTCAACGGCGCAGGCAACACCCAGACCACGGGCGTCGAGTACTCCAGCGACATCCTGCAGCGATTCGGCAGTGCGTTCGGCGCGCAGGTCCAGCAGTTCCCGGTGCCCGCGTTCTTCGACGATCCTGCGACGCGCGAGGCGATGTGGCGTGAACGCAGCACGCGACGTGTGCTCGATCTGCAGGCGAAGATGGATGTCGCCGTGTTCAGCCTCGGTTCGCCCGCTGCCGAGGTGCCGAGCCGTGTCTATGTGGGCGGGTACCTCGGACGTGACGACTATCGCAGCCTCCGCGAGGACCATGCGATCGGCGATGTCGCCACGGTCTTCTTCCGCTCCGACGGGTCGTGGCGGGACATCCGGGTGAACGCGCGCGCCACGGGCCCCGGCCTGGATCGACTCCGTCGGGTTCCACGCCGCGTGTGCGTCGTATCCGGCATCCCGAAGCTGGTGAGCCTCCGCGCCGCCCTGGCGGCCGGACTCATCACCGATGTGGTCCTGGACGAGGGACTCGCGAGGCGCCTCGTCGAGGACTGAACAGCGGCGTCCGCCGTCAGGCGTGCCGGGAGCTACGGCTCTTCGGTCGACGACTCGGGTCCGGAACGGAACTCCCTGATCAGATGATGCACGACCGCTGCGAGGTCGCCGTCCGCGGCGTCGGCGACGGCGAGCTGACGCGCGTAGCTGGCACCGCCGTCCAGGATCGTGGCGATGCCGCCGAACTCCCGGCCGCATCCGAGTTCGACAGCGGTCGGTGCCAGTGATTCGAGAGCTTCGGACAGATGCTCGCGAACGGGGCGCTGTGTGCCTGTCGCATCCACGATCACACGGGCGTCGAGCCCGTAGCGTGCCGCCCTCCACTTGTTCTCGCGGTGGAACCAGGCGGGAAGCTCGGGGAGGGTCCGCCCTTCGTCGAGCTGACGTGAGAAGTCCTCGACCAGGACCTGCACGAGCGCGGCGACCGAGGCGAGCTCGGGCAACGTCGACAGCCCGTCGCAGGCGCGCACCTCGATGGTCCCCCAGCGCGGAGCGGGACGGATGTCCCAACGCACCTCCGTGGCATCGGCCATCACCCCGGTGCGCACCATGTCGTCGAGATACGATTCGTATTGCGCCCAGTCGTGCAGGGGCCAGGGGAGCCCGGCGGTGGGAAGCTGCTGGAACACGAGCGCGCGGTTCGATGCGTAGCCGGTCCGCTCTCCCGCCCAGTAGGGACTCGACGCGGCGAGCGACTGCAGATGAGGGAGGTACCCCGCGAGGGCGTTGATGATGGGGAAGACCTTGCGCTGATCCTCGACGCCGATGTGCACGTGGATGCCCCAGATCATCATGTTGCGCCCCCACCACTGGGTGCGCTCGATCAGCGTGTGGTAGCGCGACTTGTCGGTCACCTGCTGGTCGTACCACTGTGCGAACGGGTGACTTCCCGCCGACAGCAGCTCGATGCCAGCGGGATCCGTCGCCGCGCGGACCGCCGCGATGGCGTTCCCGATGTCGTCGACCGCGTGCGCGACGGAGTCGCCGATGCCACTCGTCACCTCGATCGTGTTGGTGAGCAGCTCGCCCGTGACGGTGTGTCGCTCATCCGCACTCTCGGCTTCGAGCGCGGCGAGCAGTTCGGGGGCGCGCCCGACGAGGTCACCGCTCACCGGATCGGCGAGCATGATCTCCCATTCGAGACCGACGGTGGACCGGGCCGAAGAGGCGAACTCGAGTTTCACCCGCACAGTCTGGCACGCGGCAGGCGCGACACGGCAACGGGGGTTTCGCCACGTTTCGCGCCCGGCCCTCGGATCTGGCAGAATAGAGGGTCGGACGACCTGCTCGACCCTCTATCCAGCAGGAGTCCACACTCATTAGAGCTTCCGCCGGGTGTGCACCCCACTCTCCAGGCGACCGGTTCGTTTCCTTCCACACAATTCAGGAGAATCGTGGCTGTCAAGATTCGTCTCAAGCGCCTGGGCAAGATCCGCGCGCCGTACTACCGCATCGTCGTCGCCGACTCGAAGACCAAGCGCGATGGTCGCGTGATCGAGGAGATCGGCAAGTACCACCCCACCGAGGAGCCCTCGTTCATCGAGGTCGACTCCGAGCGTGCGCAGTACTGGCTCTCCGTCGGCGCACAGCCGACCGAGCAGGTCGCTGCCATCCTCAAGATCACGGGTGACTGGGGCAAGTTCAAGGGCGACAAGGACGCGAAGTCCACGCTCAAGGTCGCCGAGCCGAAGGCCCCCTTCGAGATCGACGCGTCCAAGAAGTCCGTCGTCAAGCCCAAGGCCGAGAAGAAGGCGGAGGCTCCTGCTGAGGAGGCTCCCGCCGCGGCCGACGCGGAGGCCGCTGAGGCTCCCGCAGCAGACGCAGAGTAATCCGCCGTGCTCGCCGCCGCGCTCGAACACATCGTCAAGGGGATCGTCGATCACCCGGAAGATGTCCGCATCAACGAATCCACATCGCCGCGAGGCGACCTCCTCGAGGTGCGTGTGCACCCCGACGACCGTGGACGCGTGATCGGGCGCGGCGGCCGCACCGCGAAGGCCCTTCGCACCCTCGTCAGCGCACTCGCTGACGGGCGGCGGGTCCGCGTCGATGTCGCGGATGACTGACGTGGTGGCGAAGGACCGCAACCAGGGCAAGAACCAGCTGCGAGTCGGGCGTCTCGTCAAGGCGCATGGGCTCAAGGGCGGACTCAAGCTCGAGCTGTACACAGACAACCCCGAGGGGCGCTTCGTCCCCGGAGCCGGTTTCACGTTGCAGGTGCCCGAGGCATCTCCGTGGCACGGCAAGGAGATCACGGTGCGCGAGTACCGGGTGATGAACGGCAACCCCGTCGTGTTCTTCCAGGATGTCGAGGACCGCGACGCGGCTGACAGCCTCGTCCGTGCCATCCTCTGGATCGATCAGGATGTCGACGAGGCCGAAGACGATGCGTGGTTCGATCACCAGCTCGTCGGCCTCGAGGTGGTCCGCGATGACACCGTGATCGGTCGGGTCGTTCGGGTGGAGCATTTCCCCGCACAGGACCTCCTCATCGTCAAGGCAGGCGAGGACGAGGTGATGGTGCCCTTCGTCTCCGCCATCGTCCCCACCGTCGATGTGCAGGCCGGTCGCGTGATCGTCACCCCGCCGCCCGGCCTCTTCGAGGAGGTCCCGGAGTCCACTGACGCCGAGCCGCAGGCAGGCGCGGACGCCGACGCGTCCGAGTGATCGCTGATACGGGTCCCCGTGCGCATCGACGTCCTCTCGATCTTTCCGTCCTACTTCGACGGTCTGACGCTCTCGCTGCTCGGAAAGGCTCAGGCGACCGGGATCATCGATCTCCGCATCCGAGACCTTCGCGACTGGACCTCGGACCGTCATCGCACCGTTGACGACACCCCCTACGGCGGCGGAGCGGGCATGGTGATGAAGCCGGAGCCCTGGGGACTCGCCCTCGATGACATCAGCGAAGCAGCTGCCGCAACGGTCGCTGAACGTCCCACCATCATCTTCCCGTCGCCCGCCGGAGAGGTGTTCACCCAGAAGACCGCGCGTGATCTGGCGACTCGCGAACATCTCATCTTCGGCTGCGGCCGCTACGAGGGCATCGACGAGCGCGTGTTCGAGTACGCCGCCGAGCGGGGCGATGTCCGGCTGATCAGTCTCGGCGACTACGTCCTCAACGGGGGAGAGGTCGCCACGATGGCGATGATCGAGGCGATCGGCCGGCTGATCCCTGGTGTCGTCGGCAATCCCGAGAGCCTCGTCGAGGAATCCCACGAGGACGGTCTGCTCGAGTATCCGTCGTACACCAAGCCCGCATCGTGGCGGGGACGATCGGTGCCCGACGTGTTGCTGAGCGGAAACCATGCGGCGATCGCCGCGTGGCGCCACGAGCAGCAGATCGAGCGAACACGGTCGCGCCGTCCCGATCTCCTCGACGACACGTCGCCGTCTTCCTGACTGAGGCCTCGAACCGGGAACGTGTCTCTCAGAGCATGCGCTCGGAGGCACCGTCGATCTCGAACACGACCCCGTGTGGGTGCCTCAGCCCGAGTGCGGTGGAGGCATCCAACCCTCGCAGTTCCGCACGCAGCATGCGCCCGATCATCTCGTGACTGATGAGAAGGGGGACACCTTGTGACACCCATCCGCAGCTGCTGAGCGCCTTGCGTGCGCGCGCTCTGGCCTGCGCGTAACTCTCCCCGCCGGGAAAGGCCCACCCGTAGCGGTTGGCCGCCCGCTCTTCCCTTGCGGTCGGATACTCCGCGTCGATCTCCTCCCACGTCAGGCCGCTGAGCTCGCCATGGTCGAGCTCAGCGAGCTCGGGCACCTCGACCACGTCGGCACCGAGGCGCTCTGCGACGATCGTCGACGTGTGTACCGCCCTGCCGAGCGGACTGGAGCACACCGTGCGCACGTCGACGTCCGTCAACCGATCCGCGATCGCATGCGCTTGTTCGACTCCCTCGGGAGTGAGGGGCGAATCAAGCCGCCCCTGCAGGCGATGCTCTCTGTTCCACTGGGTCTGCCCGTGACGCGCGAGGAGCACTCGCTCCGGCACATGACGATCCTACGGAATCATGGACTCAGGATGGCACACCGGAGCGCCGACCGCGCCTGCGTGCTACGTCTGCACGACCCGATACGACGATCAGTACCGTGGCAGGTCAGTCGACGCCGAGGAACGACCGGTCGGTCAGGATGATCGGGCCCTGCTCGGTGATCGCGATCGTGTGCTCGGAGTGCGCGCCGCGGGACCCGTCTGCGCTGCGCAGCGTCCACCCGTCGGGGTCTGTGACGAGTTCGTCGGTCGTGGCGAGAAGCCAGGGCTCCAAGGCGAGGACGAGGCCGGCGCGCAGGGGGAAGCCACGACCGGGGCGGCCGTCGTTGGGGACGTGGGGATCGCCGTGCATCGTCCGGCCGACGCCGTGGCCGCCGAAGTCGGTGTTGATCGAGTAACCCTCACCGTGTGCGATCGTGGCGACCGCTGCGGAGATGTCGCCGATGCGGTTCCCGACGGATGCGGCGTCGATCGCCGCGGTCAGGGCGCGCTCGGTCGTGTCGATGAGTCGGAGATCTTCGTCGCTGGCTGTTCCGACGACGAACGAGACGGCGGAATCGGCGACCCAGCCGTCGACTGCGACAGCGAAGTCGAGGGTGACGAGGTCGCCATCGCGGAGCACGTAGTCATGGGGGAGGCCGTGCAGCACGGCGTCGTTGACGGAGGTGCAGATGACCTTCCCGAACGGACTCGCTCCGAACGAGGGGTGATAGTCGATGTAGCACGACTCGGCGCCGGCGCGACGGATCATGTCGTGTGCGCGACGATCGATCGAGAGCAGGTTGGTTCCGACCTTGGTCTCGTCACGCAACGTCGCCAGGGTTTCGGCGACGAACCGCCCTGCGGCGCGCATCTCTTCGATCTCGGCGGGGGTGCGCAGTTCGATCATCGGTTGTCCTCTCGTCCCTCCCATTCTCCCTGATCGTGAGGCCGAGGAAGGCCGAGCGCTCTCAGCGAACACAGGAGCGCGCGTCGGATCGTCGTCGTACGATCTCAGCATGTGGTTGCGACAGGCCTACTTCCGATGGCTTCTCCCGGCGGCCTTCCTGCTGCCCCTGTGGCTGCTGATCGGGTGGGGTGTCTTCCAGGGCGGCTGGTCGATCCTGTGGGTGCTGCTCGTCGCCATGCCCTCCGTGTTCCTCGGGCAGCTTCTCCTCACCCTTCTGACGCGGTCCCGTCCGTCCGTCCGCATCGAGCGAGCGGTCTCGTGGTGGGACGTCGCCGGGTTCACGATCTGGAACGGCCTCACGATCGCGGTCGGGTTCTTCATCGACGGCGCATTCCCGTGGTTGCTCACGGGGGCTATCGTCGCGGGGATCGCGCTGATCTGGCTGCAGTTGTGGCAGCTGTGGAACGAAGCGAGGGGAAGTGGGGCGCGGTTGCGCGAGACCATCTCCTGGTCCACGATCCCCACCGTCGATGAGCCGACCGTGCCGACGCGTGCGCACGAGGTCATCGTGGTGCGGGAGACGGACACCCGGGACTGACATCGCGTTTTGGCCCGTCACCGCATTCGTGGCAGAATGAATGTTTGTGCTGTGACCGGCTCTGCCACAGGGGAGCCCGCGGACGCGTCAGCTCCGTACAGTTCAACCCTTTTCTTGTTCCTTTGAATACATGCATGCGACCTGTGGCGGGTGCAGAGAGAGACGATCATGCAGATCCTCGACGCCGTCGACGCGGCTTCCCTCCGTTCGGACATCCCGGACTTCTTCCCCGGTGACACCGTCAAGGTGCACGTCAACATCACCGAGGGCAACCGCTCTCGTATCCAGGTCTTCCAGGGCGTCGTCATCGGTCGCCAGGGTGACAGCGTGCGCGAGACGTTCACCGTGCGCAAGATCAGCTTCCAGGTCGGCGTCGAGCGTACCTTCCCGGTGCACTCCCCGGTGATCGACCACATCGAGGTCGTCACCCGCGGTGACGTGCGTCGCGCGAAGCTCTACTACCTCCGCCAGCTGCGTGGCAAGAAGGCGAAGATCAAGGAGAAGCGCGACCGCTGAGTCGACGCATCTCCGAAGCACCCCGGGACACGATGTCCCGGGGTGCTTCGTTCTCCCTCCGGTGTGCGACCCTAGATATCGTCGCCGCGCGCCGGCGCATGATCGTGAAGGAACCAGATGACTGAATCCCCATCCGCGCCCACGTCCAGACGACGCCGCGGGTTCCTGGTCTTCCTTCGAGACGTGCTGGTGATCGTGGTGATCGCCGCGTTGGTCTCCTTCGTCGTGAAGACCTTCGTGGTCCGTTCGTTCTACATCCCCTCCGCGTCGATGGAGCGCACGCTCCTGGTCAACGACCGCATCCTCGTCGACGAGCTCACTCCGCGCTGGACCGACTACGAGCGCGGAGACGTCGTCGTCTTCAAGGACCCGGGAGGCTGGCTGGACGGACAGCCGCAGACGCCCGCACAGCCGCCTCTGGTCGAGGCCGTCGACTGGGTACTGAACTTCGTGGGCATCTCCGCCACCGACTCCCAGGATCATCTCGTCAAACGGGTGATCGGGCTTCCTGGCGACCACGTGGTCTGCTGCAATGCGCTCGGACAGATCACGATCAACGGTGCGCCCATCGACGAGCTCAGCTACCTGAATCTCCCTCAGGGCGACACTGCCGCGTCGAACGAGCCGTTCGATGTCGTGGTCCCGGAGGATTCCGTGTGGCTGCTGGGTGACAACAGAGACCGCTCGCGCGACGCCCGCGCGCACCAGGACCTGCCCAGCGGAGGCTTCGTCCCGATGGAGAACATCGTGGGCAAGGCGTTCCTCACGACCTGGCCGTTGAACCGGCTGGGACCGATCGACGGCCACCACGAGATCTTCAACGGCGTTCCGGATCCGGAATGACCGTCATCGCGCCGAAGCTCACCCTGGAACGTCGGCTCCTCGGTGAATGCGAACTGATCATCTCCCTGGACGAGGTCGGTCGTGGTGCGCTCGCGGGGCCGGTCGCGGTGGGTGCTGCCGTGATGGATGCGACCGGTGCCCGCCGTCGTGTGCCCGAAGGATTGCGTGATTCGAAGCTCGTGACGGAGAAGCGCAGGCCGGAGGTGGCCGCCCGTGCCGCCGCGTGGGTGCAGGCGTCAGCGGTCGGTTGGGCGAGTGCGGCGGAGGTCGACGAGGTCGGCATCATGAGGGCGCTCGGACTCGCCGCGTCCCGCGCGGTCTCGGCCGTCGCTGCGCAGGGTGCCGTGCTCGACGGAGCCCTTATCCTGCTCGACGGGAACCACGACTACGTGTCGAAGGTTCACCCGACTCCGCTGAACGTGCGTCCCGTGGTCAAGGCGGACCGTGATTGTGCTTCGGTATCGGCGGCCTCCGTCATCGCGAAGGTCGCGCGGGACGGCTACATGGCGGAGCTTCATGAGACGCATCCCGCGTATCAGTGGAACCGCAACAAGGGCTATGCCAGCATTGAGCACCGCGATGCGATCCGGACGATCGGGCTGTCGCCGCACCACAGGGCGTCGTGGGCCATAGCTGACGCTCCCACGCTGTTCTGACAGAGGCACCGAGGACGCGCCCCGGCAGCCGATGACGCTCCCCGGTGCCCGCGACTCTAGGATGGACACATCATGGATGAGGAAGCCTTCGACGACTACGACCGCGAACTCGAGCTGGCACTGTTCCGGGAGTATCGGGATGTGGTGTCGCAGTTCCAGTACGTCGTGGAGACCGAGCGCCGGTTCTACCTGGCCAATGACGTGAACGTCGTCCGCCGGGACACCGAGCACGACTTCTATTTCGAGATCTCGATGACGGACGTCTGGGTGTGGGACATCTACCGTGCCGATCGCTTCGTGAAGGCTGTGCGCGTGCTCACGTTCAAGGACGTCAACGTCGAGGAGCTGCAGCGCAGGGAGTTCGAACTCCCGCAGGAGCTCTCGCTCGACGGCGAGTGACGAAGACTCTCGCGCCGATGCGCCCGGACTCACTCCACACTGCGCTGAAGAGCTGACTTCTCCCCAGACGCCGTGAATCTGCAGCCGTGCCCCGCCCCCGGGAAGCGTGGCCACGTGATGCTGGGCAGATGGCAGCGAAGGATGAACTCGGAAGAGCGGGAGAAGACCGCGCCGCGCAACATCTGAGGAGCAGCGGGTACACCGTGCTCGCGAGGAACTGGCGGTGCGCACAGGGTGAGATCGACATCGTCGCCGTATGCGGCGATCATCTCGCCGTGGTGGAGGTCAAGACACGGCGGACGGACGCATTCGGGCACCCGTTCGAGGCGATCGACGCGCGCAAGCGCCGGCGGCTCTGGCAACTGGCGCAGGCGTGGATCGCAGAGCATCCGGGAGTCGCGCGAGGGCGAGACGTGCGCCTCGAGGCGATCGGCATCATCGGAGCCGATCCGACCACCGGTGTGCTCGAGCATCTCGTGGACATCGCGTGAGCACCGCGCGCACCTGGGCCGTCGCACTGACCGGCGTGGACGGACACCTCGTCGAGGTCGAGGCCGACATGTCGAGCCAGACGCCCGAGTTCCGGATCATCGGTCTTCCTGACAAGTCATTGGGCGAAGCCGTCCAGCGCGTGCACAATGCCTGCAAGAACGCCGGTTTGGATCTGCCACGTCGACGGCTCACCGTCAATCTCTCGCCCGCAAGCCTTCCGAAGCATGGCGCCGGGTTCGACCTGGGCGTGGCCGTGGCGTGTCTGGCGGCGGGCGGAGCCGTCGAGTCGCGTTCCATCGCCCGGACGGTCCATATCGGTGAACTCGGTCTCGACGGCAGGATCCGACCGGTGCCCGGTGTCCTCCCCGCGGTCTTCGCGGCGGCACGAGCGGGATTCGAGACGGCGATCGTGCCATACGGGAACGAGGCAGAGGCGAGGCTGGTGCCCGGTATCGACGTACGCGCAGCCGGGTCTCTGGCGGAGGTCGCCGTCTGGCACGGCGCCGACGTGGAGGTGCCTGATGTCGAATTCGTGGAGGTCGCATCCGACACGCGGAGCTCGCGCGAGGCCCTCGATCTCGCCGACGTGATCGGGCAGGAGGAGGCCGTCGAAGCTCTCGTCGTCGCCGCTGCCGGTGGGCACCATTTGCTCTTGAGCGGTCCTCCCGGCGCCGGAAAGACGATGCTCGCTCGGCGTCTCCCCGGCATCATGCCCGCACTCGATGAAGAGGAGGCACTCGAGGTCGCATCCGTTCGCTCGCTCAGCGGAGAAGCGGTGTCCGCGCTGGATTCTCTCCCTCCGCTGGAGGCCCCGCACCACAGCGCGTCGGTCGCGGCACTGGTCGGTGGCGGGTCCCGTGCCGCGAGACCGGGAGCGATAGCGCGTGCGCACCGCGGCGTGTTGTTCCTCGATGAAGCGGCCGAGTTCTCACGCGTCGCGCTGGATGCGCTGCGCCAGCCGTTGGAGTCGGGGGTGATCGCTGTGCATCGGGCCGGATTCACCGCGACCTTCCCCGCGAAATTCCAGCTCGTGCTCGCGATGAATCCCTGTCCCTGCGGAAATCATGGGGTGCGCGGTGCGGAATGCGTGTGCCCGCCGATGGCGATCAGACGCTACGCCACCCGTCTGTCCGGACCGCTCCGCGATCGCATCGACATCGATCTCCAGGTGACGAGGGTCGCCGCATCGCTGGCGATGGGTGACGCGAGTGCGGAGCTGACAACCGAGCGGGCGCGGGACCGTGTCGCGGACGCGCGGGCGAGAGCAGCGTCGCGTTGGCGGAGCACCCGATGGCGTCGTAATGCGGATGTGCCGGGCACCTGGCTGCGGCAGGGAGCGCTCCGGCTGCCCGCTTCGACGCGATCGCCGCTCGATCGGGCCCTGGAGCGTGGAGCGCTGACACTTCGCGGCTACGACCGCGTTCTCCGGGTCGCATGGACGATGGCGGACCTGGCTGCGCTGGACAGGCCGGGAACCGATGAGATCGGCCGCGCGCTGCACCTTCGACGGGGGTTGCCGCGATGATCGACGAGCTCCTGGGCGACGCCGAAGCTGTGGCCCTCACGGAACAGATCCACCCGGGTGGGAGTATGGACGAGTGCATGGCACGCGCCGCATGGACCGTGATCGCGGAGCCGGGCGATGCCGTCGCCGGCGCTCTGATCGCGGAGCTCGGTGCTGCGGAAGCACTCGCCGTGGCCGTGGGGCACTCGTCATCGCTGCTGTCTCCCGGGAGCGCGAACGCGGCGGCATCCCGCATGCTCGCCGACGGGCGTGCACGTTGGACCCCGCGGGCAGCACCACGAGCCGTGCTGGCAGCGCTCCACGGAGCCGCTGCCGCTGGTGTCCGGCTGCTGATTCCCGGCGACGCGGCGTGGCCCGCCGCCCTCGACGATCTCGGACCGCATGTCCCCGCCGCACTGTGGGTGCGGGGTCGTGTGGAGCTGCTCGACCATCAGCCTCGCGTGTCCATCGTCGGTGCGCGCGCCTCCTCGGGGTACGGCGAGCACGTGGCCTCAGAGATCGCGGGAGATCTGGCAGCCACAGGCGTGGTGATCGTGTCGGGCGGTGCGTAGGGATCGACGGAGCCGCCCATAGAGCTGCCCTCGGAGTGGAGGGCGCGACGGTGGCCTTCCTCGCCGGCGGGGTCGACCGTGCTTATCCGGCGGGGCACCAGGCGCTCCTGAGGCGGATCGCCGAAGAGGGGGCACTGGTGAGCGAGCCACCCTGCGGCACGGCGCCCACGAAGGGGAGGTTCCTGGCGAGGAATCGTCTGATCGCCGCACTGGGACACGCGACGGTCGTCGTGGAAGCGGGCTGGAGGAGTGGATCGCTGAACACCGCCGGTCACGCTGCGACGCTCGGGCGTCCACTCGGTGCCGTCCCCGGAGCGGTGACCTCCGCGTCCTCAGCGGGATGCCATCGGTTGCTGCGCGAGTACGACGCGCAGTGTGTCACATCGGCGCAGGAGGTGCGCGAGCTGTTCGGCGCGATAGGTCATCGACCCGACACGAGCCCGGGGGAGCGGGATCCTCACCACGCACGCATCCTGGAGGTCATGACCGTTCGGGCACGCCTCTCCATCGACGAGGTCGCCCGCCGGTCGGGGCTCTCCCCTGATCGCGTCCGATCAGTGCTCGGACTGCTGCACCTGGAAGGAGATGTCGCACTCGACAGCGCGGGGTGGCACCGGGCTGCGCCGCCCAGACGATAGCCGATCCGACGGCGAGGCTGCCGGTCAGGAAGCTCGATCGCGGCAAGCTGGGGTCATGGAGATCGCGGCGGCCGCAGACGCATTCGCCGACCACCTGCTGCGGGTGCGTCGGCTGTCGCCGGCGACGGTGAAGGCCTATCGCTCCGACCTTCGCGACCTCGCCGCTTCTGCAGGGGGAGTCGCCGTCGAGGACGTCGACCTGGAAGTCCTCCGGGACTGGCTCTGGAACGCCACGCAGCGTGGAGACGCGCGGTCCACTCTCGCGCGCCGCGCCGCGACCGCACGGTCCTTCTTCGGCTGGGCAACTGAACAGGGGATCGCCGCGCATGACCCGAGCCTGAGATTGGTCGCGCCGAAGAAGGGGAGGACGTTGCCGACGGTCGCCTCGCGCGATGCGATGTCCGAGCTCCTCGACGCGCATCGCGCCACAGCGTCGGAGGGTGACCCGCTCGCGCTGCGAGACCATGCCATCCTCGAGCTGCTCTACGGGTCCGGTATCCGCGTCTCCGAGCTCTGCGGTCTGGACGTCGACGATCTCGACCCCGAGCGCGGCACAGCCCGAGTGGTCGGCAAGGGAGACAAGGAACGCGTCGTCCCCTACGGGGCGCCGGCACGAGATGCGCTCTCCGCGTACCTGCGACGAGGAAGGCCGGTCCTCATCGCCAGGTCACGGACCTTCACCCCCGCCGTGATGCTCGGAAGCAGAGGAGGGCGAGTGGGCCCGCGAACGGTGTACGAACTCGTCGCGCGTGTCCTGGCACCGATCGTCGGCGCGGAGACGATCGGTCCGCACGCGCTCCGTCATACCGCCGCCACCCACCTCCTCGACGGCGGAGCGGACCTGCGGGCGGTGCAGGAGATACTCGGGCATGCCAGCCTCGGCACCACGCAGATCTACACGCACGTCTCGACCGAGCGCCTGACGGCCACCTACCGGCTCGCCCATCCCCGCGCCTGACTCCGACGACTCGGAAGCTCGATCACGGGGCTTCGCAGCAGGGGAGGAGCACTGCGCGCGGAACATCGCCGAAGAGCAGCATCGGGTTGATGTAGTCCCCGTCGAGACGTATGCCGAGATGGATCGCGCCGGGCGGTGTGTGCCCGCCAGCATCGACCACTCCGATCTTCTGACCCTCTGCGACGAGATCGCCGACCAGGAGATCGGATCGCAACGGTTCGAATGTCGACACCAGCCCGCCGGCGTGCTCGATGGTGATGAGCTGCCGATCCACGACCGTCCCGCGGAAAGCGACGACTCCGTCAGCAGGAGCCGAGACCGTCGTCCCCATCGCGGCGCTGAGATCGACGCCACGATGCCCGGCGCCGTATCGATGAGCCGGAGCGCGGTAGGGCGCGACGACCGAGCGTGGTCCGGTGACCGGCCAGCTCCAGGCGGGTACGTCAGGCTCGTCGGACCACGCTGCCGCGCCGGGGGAGAGCATCACTGCGAAGGCGACCATCGAGACGACGAGAAGAGTCGCGGTGAGCAGGGCTCGTGTTCTGGATCTCAAGCGCATGAAGGCATCCTGATGGCTCGACGCTGCCGCGGTGCACCATGCGCAGTGCGGCGTACACATCCGGGGAGTAAGACGTGACACCACGCCACTGTGCAGGGGAAGCCACGGTGCAGGGGAGCCGGCCGTCTGATCCTGTATGCTGGAGGAGCACCTCGAGATCGAGGTGACTACGCGTGCCCAGAGCGACTCGTTTCGCGGCATCCACTCCCACAGGTCCTGTCCTCCGACAGGCGGGTGTGAGCCGGGCACCAGGGAGTCCGATCATCCGGTCGGCTTGCAACCTCAACGGCGCAGAATCGCGCCAGAACCAGGAGACGACCATGGCTGTGGTCACCATCCGCCAGCTGCTCGACAGCGGCGTGCACTTCGGACACCAGACCCGTCGGTGGAACCCGAAGGTCAAGCGCTTCATCCTCACCGAGCGCAGCGGCATCCACATCATCGACCTCCAGCAGTCGCTCGGCTACATCGACAAGGCGTACGACTTCGTCAAGGAGACGGTCGCCCACGGCGGCACCATCCTCTTCGTCGGCACCAAGAAGCAGGCGCAGGAGATCCTGGCGGAGCAGGCGACGCGTGTCGGCCAGCCGTTCGTGAACCAGCGCTGGCTCGGCGGTCTCCTCACCAACTTCCAGACGATCTCGAAGCGTCTGGCTCGTATGAAGGAGCTCGAGGAGCTCGACTACGAGACCCCGGCGAACAGCGGCTTCACGAAGAAGGAGCTGCTTCTCAAGAAGCGCGAGCTCGACAAGCTGCACAAGTCGCTCGGTGGTATCCGCAACCTCACGAAGACGCCGTCTGCCATCTGGGTCGTCGACGCCAAGCGTGAGCACCTCGCCATCGACGAGGCCAAGAAGCTCGGCATCCCCGTGATCGGCATCCTCGACACGAACGCCGACCCGGACGACTTCCAGTACCCGATCCCCGGCAACGACGACGCCATCCGTTCGGTGTCGCTGCTCACCCGCATCATCGCGGACGCCGCGGCCGAGGGTCTGCAGCAGAAGCACAACCCGGAGACCGGTGACGCCGAGCCTCTCGCCGACTGGGAGAAGGAGCTCCTCGAGGCCCCCGCACAGGAGGTCCAGGAGTCCGCTGACGCCGCCGAGGTCACCACCGCGGATGACGCTGCCGCGGTCGTCGAGACCCCCGCTGCCGACGAGACCGCCGCCGACGAGGCCGGTGCAGAGGCACACGACGAGGCGATCGCCGCCGCTTCCGGTGAGGAGACCGCTGAGGTCGCCGCCGCCGAAGCCGCTGACGCCAAGTAATCCCTCGTACACACACCTAACGAAGCAAGGAGCCACCACACATGGCCAACTTCACCATCGCTGACCTGAAGGCGCTGCGCGAGCAGCTCGGCACCGGAATGGTCGACACCAAGAAGGCGCTCGAGGAGGCCGACGGAGACGTCGCGAAGGCCACCGAGATCCTGCGTCTCAAGGGTGCGAAGGGCAACGCGAAGCGCGCTGACCGTTCGACCAGCGAGGGACTCATCGTCGCTCGCGAGCAGGATGGCGCCGTGACGCTCATCGAGCTCGCGTGCGAGACGGACTTCGTCGCGAAGAACGAGCGCTTCATCGCGCTGGCCGACAAGGTCGCCGACGCCGCTGCCGCGGTGAAGGCCGACTCGGTCGAGGCCGCCCTGGCTGCATCCGCCGGCGACAAGAGCGTCGAGCAGGTCATCTCCGAAGAGGCTGCGATCATCGGCGAGAAGGTCGAGCTGCGTCGAGTGCGCACGATCTCCGGCGACAAGGTCGAGGTCTACCTGCACCGCACGAGCAAGGACCTGCCGCCGCAGATCGGTGTCGTCGTCGCCTACACGGGTGACGACGCCGAGACCGCGCGCAGCATCGCTCAGCACATCTCCTTCGCCAACCCGTCGTACCTGTCCCGCGAGGACGTCCCGGCGGACGCTGTCGAGAAGGAGCGCGAGATCGTCACCGAGATCTCCCGCAACGAGGGCAAGCCGGAAGCGGCTCTCCCGAAGATCGTCGAAGGCCGCGTCTCCGCGTTCATCAAGCAGGTCGCCCTGCTCGAGCAGGACTACGCCAAGGACAACAAGCTCTCTGTCGCCCAGGTGGCGAAGGACGCCGGTATCACCGTCACGGACTTCGCGCGCTTCAAGGTCGGCGCGTAGCAACGTCGAAGGGGTTCGGATCGTCATGATCCGAACCCCTTCTTCGTGCCCACGAGGCACTATCTTGAATCGGGACGAGAGGACACCCACCCATGACTGAACGCACCGGACGCCGCCGCGTCCTTCTCAAGCTCTCCGGAGAGGCCTTCGGCGCTGGACAGCTGGGCGTCAACCCGGATGTCGTCAGCCAGATCGCGCGCGACATCGCCGCTGCCGTCGACCGCGTCGAGGTGGCGATCGTCGTCGGGGGAGGGAACTTCTTCCGCGGAGCCGAGCTGAGCCAGCGCGGCATGGACCGTGGACGCGCCGATTACATGGGAATGCTCGGCACGGTCATGAACGCACTTGCGTTGCAGGACTTCCTCGAGCAGGCCGGTGCCGCCACGCGGGTGCAGTCGGCGATCTCGATGACTCAGGTCGCGGAGCCCTACATCCCGCGTCGGGCTGAGCGTCACCTCGAGAAGGGGCGCGTCGTGATCTTCGGAGCCGGCGCGGGTCTTCCGTACTTCTCGACCGACACGGTCGCGGCTCAGCGTGCGCTGGAGATCGGTGCGGAGGAGGTCCTCGTCGCCAAGAATGGCGTCGATGCCATCTACACCGCGGATCCGAACAAGCACGCCGACGCCGAGCGCATCGAGCGGGTCACCTACAGCGACGCACTGCAGCGGGGCCTGAAGGTGGTCGATTCGACAGCGTTCAGTCTCTGCATGGACAACAACATGAACATGCGGGTCTTCGGCATGGAGCCGGCGGGCAACGTCACCCGCGCTCTGCTCGGAGACCCGATCGGCACGCTGGTCACCACCTGAGTGTGCGACGGGCGGAGACGACTTCGCCCGATAGAATTTGCAGAACACCCCGACGATAGGAGTCACCGTGATCGCGGACGTCCTCGCTGAAACCACCACTCGCATGAACCGGGCGGTCGAAGCTGCCAAGGAGGACTTCTCCACGGTGCGCACCGGTCGTGCGAACCCGCAGATGTTCCAGAAGGTCCTCGTGGACTACTACGGCACTCCCACGCCGATCGCGCAGCTCGCGTCCCTGGCGAACCAGGAGGCGCGGACGCTCATCATCACGCCGTACGACAAGTCCGCTCTGAAGGCGATCGAGCAGGCCATCCGCGACATGCCGAACCTCGGTGCGAATCCCACGAACGACGGCAACCTGGTGCGTGTGACAATGCCGGAGCTCACCGCCGAGCGGCGCAAGGAGTACGTCAAGCTCGTCAAGACCAAGGCAGAGGACGCGAAGGTCCACGTCCGTGGCATCCGCCGCAAGGCCAAGGATGAGCTGGACGCGCTCAAGAGCGAGCTCGGCGAGGATGAGATCGCTCGCGGTGAGAAGGAGCTCGATGTTCTGACGCGCCAGCATGTCGATCTCATCGATGACGCGCTGAAGCGCAAAGAGGCAGAACTCCTCGAGGTGTAGTCGGGATGTCTGACGAAACGCGAGATGCCGACGACGACAAGCCGTTCGCGCGTCGAGACGCGCATCACGGTACCCCGTCCGAAGGCGTCCCGCTCGTCGATGCGGCGTTCCCCACGTTCGACAGTGCCGAGGTACCCCCTCGGCCGCCACTTCCAGCCCCCGCGGACCGCGTCGCAGTCGGGGACATCAGCTCCCTGGACACGGCAGATCACAACGCCATCCGCGAGCAGTGGCGGGCGGCGAGGGATGAGCTCGGCAGCCACGTCTCCCACGCACGTGACCAGCTCGACCAGGCGAACGAGCGCATCAAGGAGCGCACCGGCCGGGATCTCATCCTCGCCACGGTGATCGGCCTCGCGTTCGGAGCTGCGCTGCTCGGCTCCCTGCTCTTCCTCAAGGTGCTCTTCGTCCCGTTCGCCCTCGCGGCCGCGTTGCTGGGCGTGTACGAGCTCTCGAGAGCCCTGCGGGGTTCCGGGCGGCGAGTCGACGTGGTGCCCCAACTGATCGCAGCCACTTTCCTGGTGCTTTCGGCATACTTCGCGGAGCCGTGGCTCTGCTGGGTGATGCTCTTCGTGTCCGTTGCCTTCGTGATCGTCTGGCGACTCATCGCGCAGATGGTGGAGAAGGACGGACGGACTTACGGCGACGTGCTCGCAGACGCCGTGATCAGCGGCTTCGTCCAGGTGTACGTCCCCTTCCTCGCGGGTATCGCGCTCATCCTGCTCAAGCAGGAGGGCGGTGAGTGGTGGGTGCTCAGCTTCATCGCGATCGCCGTCGCCGCCGACACGGGTGCCTACGCCGCCGGTCTGGCCTTCGGCCGACACCCCATGGCGCCGAAGATCAGTCCGAAGAAGACCTGGGAAGGGTTCGGAGGTGCGGTCGCCGCGTCCATCGCCGCTGGCGTGCTGCTGGCGATCTTCCTCCTGGAGCTGCCGTGGTGGTGCGGCCTCGTGTTCGGTGTCTCGATCCTGCTCTCAGCGACGCTCGGCGACCTGGGCGAATCCATGCTGAAGCGCGACCTCGGCATCAAGGACATGAGTTCCTGGTTGCCGGGTCACGGCGGGCTGCTCGATCGACTCGACAGCATCCTTCCCTCCACCATCCCCGCTCTGTGTCTCTACTTCCTCTTCTCTCCTTGGGTGGCTCTGTGATGACCGAAGATCAGTTGGACGAACAGCCCACGCAGGCGCCCGCGGCGTTCGCCCTCACCTCCGGACGCGTGCGCGGATACCACCGTGCAGCCGTCGACACGTTCCTCGCCTCGGCCCGCCGCGCCTTCGAAGAGGGCGGCGCTGACCTCAGCGCGGAGGATGTGCGGACGGCCTCGTTCCCTCTGGTCAAGAACGGCTACGTGGTCGCCGATGTCGATGCTGCACTCGGACGCGTCGAAGATGCCTTCGCCGCGCGGGAACGCGAGCGAGTGGTGCGCGCACAGGGGGCCGGAGCCTGGGTCGAGCGGGCACGGGAGGACGCGCAGGTCATCTTGGATCACCTGGCTCGCCCCCGTCGGCATCGTTTCGCCCGCACCGGGGTGCTCACTTTCGGCTATCGTCTCGACGAGGTCGACCACGTGTCGACCCGCATCGTTCGTTACCTGCGTGACGGGGACGCCCTGACCGCCGAGCAGCTGCGGTCCGCAGCCTTCCGGATGCAGCGCGGCGGGTACCGCGAGGAGCAGGTGGATGCCCTTCTCGACGCCACGATCGACGTCATCCTCGCGGTTCGTTGAGGTTCCTGATGGTCGATTCAGGCGACCTTGCGTAGACTGTCCCTCATCGTGAACTCCCGAAACGACATGACTCTAGACAGAAACGACCGTTCGCCTGTGCCCGCAGCGAAGGCCGGTTCGGCGCGCACGGGCACCCGTCGCTGGTCTCGGAGCCGCGGCGTCGTCGGCGTCTTCAGCGCCCTCGCGGTCGTCGGCTTCGCCGGCGCGCTCGTCGCTCCGACCGGGGTGGCACTGGCCGCGCCGGCACCGGAGGAGTCGCCGGACTCGGCGTATTCGCTCGCGCTCGCTGACACGCAGAACCTCACCGTCACCGTCGAAGGTGCCGAGATCGCGCCGGTCGTGCGCGGAGGCTTCGAAGTGTACGTGAAGCCGAAACCGGCCCCCGTCCCCACGGTTGCTGCAGCGCCCAAGACCGGGTCGTCCGGCGGTTCATCCCGCGGCGCGCTTCCTCCGTACACGGGTGGTGGGGCTCCTGCGGAGTGGATGGCCGCCGCCGGTATCGCGCAGAGCGACTGGCAGTACGTCGACTACGTCGTATCGCGTGAGAGCGGCTGGAACCCCAACGCCACGAACAAGTCGTCAGGGGCATGTGGACTGGTGCAGGCTCTGCCCTGCAGCAAGGTTCCCGGCAACGGCTACAACCCGGTCGACAACCTCCGCTGGGCGACGGGCTACGCGACCGGCCGCTACGGCAGCTGGGCCGGCGCCTACAACTTCTGGGTCAACAACCACTGGTGGTGAGCAGGCACGATGCCCCGCTCTCGCAGACGCCCTTCGGCGCGCCCTGAATCCGAGGACTCATTCGATCGTCTCCTCGCCGGCTGGAAGCGCACCGAGACTCGACGTGGCAGCGAGTGGACCGTTCAACCGGTGTCGGCCGCGCAGGCGCAGAAGGAGTACGTGTGCCCCGGCTGCGGCCGTGGCATCGTCGCCGGGACAGCTCATCTCGTCGCCTGGCGTGCGGACGGGGTACTCGGGGACGCCGCTGACCTGGCGGCCCGTCGGCACTGGCACACGCACTGTTGGAGGCTTGCATGACCATCGAGATCCGTGGACCGCTGGAGTTGCCCGCACGACGCGAGGACATCGAACTGATCACGGCGGACGGCCTCACCCTCGTCGGGGAGCTCTCTCAGCCCGAGGATGCACCACCGGTCGCGACGCTCGTGACGTTGCATCCCCTGCCGACCGCCGGCGGCTTCATGGACTCGCACATCATCCGGAAGGCGGCCGCACGGCTGCCCGCCCTCGCAGACCTGGCCGTTCTGAGGTTCAACACGCGAGGCACCACATCCCCACGAGGGACCAGCGACGGGAGTTTCGACGGGGGAGCCGCTGAACAGTTCGACGTGGCCGCCGCGATGGACTTCGTCCGCGAGCGCGCTCTACCGCGCCCCTGGCTGCTCGGATGGTCCTTCGGCACGGAGCTCGCTCTGAAGTACGGCCGGGAGCACGACATCGAAGGCATCATCCTTCTCTCGCCGCCGCTGCACCGCGCCACGCCGGAAGAGGTCGCCGCCTGGGCGTCGACCGACCGCACCGTCGTGGTCCTGGTGCCGGAACTCGACGACTATCTGCGTCCGGCCGAGGCAAAGGACCGCTTCGCCTCGATTCCGCACGCCACGCTCATCGCGGTGGAGGGCGGCAAGCATCTCTGGGTGGGCGAGACGCAGACGCGGCGCGTGCTCACCGAGATCGTCGCGGCGGTCAACCCCTCCGCATTGCCTCTCGCCACCCACTGGCCCGCCGACGACTGAGAGGCCGACGGCCTCGACGTCAGAGCTCGTTCATCCGAGGGATGAGCACCTGGCGGTAGATGATCAGGATGCTCGCGGCCACGGGGATCGCGATCAGAGCGCCGAGGAGGCCGAGCAGGCTTCCACCGGCGAGGGCCGCCACCACGACCACGGCACCGGGCACCGATACGGCGCGGCTCATGATGCGAGGCGAGATGATGTACGCCTCGATCTGCATGTAGATCAGGTAGTAGATCGCGGCGGCGATGGCGGTCGCCGGGGAGCCGAGTCCGGGGATGAGACATACCAGCACGATGATCGTCGAGCCGGTGAGCGTGCCGACGAGCGGGATCAGCGAGAAGAAGAAGGCGATCACGGCCAGGACGGCGGGGAAGGGCGCATCGATGATCGAGAGGTAGATCGCGCTGAGCACACCGTTGAGCACACCCTGCGATACCTGGCCCATGACGTAATAGCCGACCGAGTCGGTGATCTGCTCCGACAGGTCGATGAATCGATCGCGCTTCGACGCGGGCGCGAGCTGGTAGACAGCGCGCTTGAGCGACGGCGTCGATGCCGTCAGGTAGATCGTCAGGATCAGGACGATGAACGCTCCGAACAGACCGCCCAGCACAGCGCCGCTGGCAACGAGCACGCCCTGACCGATGGATCCGCCGATCTCGGCGAGGTTGCTCGTCAACCAGTTGGTGACGTACGTGAACACATCGTCGACGAGAAGGTTCGGGAAGGCGTCCTGTATCCACTCTTTGAGATCGGGGATCAGATTCCCGCGCTGGACGATCGCCGAGATCTGGGCGACCAGCTGGGAGATCTGGTCCACCAGGACCGGGAGGACGATGAGCACGATGCTCACGAAGACGCCGAGCACCGCGAGGATCGTCACCAACACGGCCGCCCAGCGGGGGAGCCGTCGGCGTTCGAGGAACGAGACGAGCGGGTCGAGTCCGAGACTCAGGAACAGGGCGGTGCCGAGATAGAGCAGCACGGTGGAGAGATTCTGCACGCTGTTGATCAGCAGGATCCCCAACCCCACGCCGAGCGTCGCCACCAGGGCGGTGCGGAAGGGATTGTGGATCTTCATCGGAGACTCCTCGGGACGGCTCCCGCAAGATTATCCAGACGCGCTTCGTCGGCGCGGACGACGTGCCGGTCCAGCCGTCACTGCGTCTGCTCGTGGGCAACACACAGCTGATTTCGCTAGTCTGAAATGTCGAGTGTTGCGTCGCGGACAGAGGTCCGTGATGCGTGAGGAGACTATTCGTGCGTTTCGTATGGGCCGTGGTGGCCTTCGTGCTGGCTGCCGTACTGATCGGTGCAGGGATTGCTCAGCGCACCATCTTCATGGGCCCCTCCACTCAGAAGACCCAGGTCGAGATCAGTGAACCGGCACCGTTCGTTCTCATCGACGGCGATGTTCTTCGAGCGAATCCCGGTGCCCAGACACTGATCGTCCGTGGGCAGGGCGAGATCTTCGGCAGCTACGGTCGCACGGCCGACATGGAGGCCTGGCTCGCGGACTCCGACTACAACCAGGTCACGATGAAGAAGGACGGCGATCTGGCCGTCAAGCACATCGCCGCCTCCGACTCCGAGACCGACACGTCCACCGATGCTCCGAGCGACGGACAGGCCGATCCGTCAGAAGGCGCTCCGACGGGCCGTGACCCGCGCGGCTCCGACCTCTGGCTCGACTCCTTCGTCAAGGAGGATCGCCTCACCGCGGAGAACATGCAGCTTCCCGAAGGCACGAGTCTGCTCGTCGCCTATGACGGGACCGCCGACGCTCCCGATGACATCGTGGTGTCCTGGCCGCTCGACAACTCGACCCCGTGGGCCGGACCGCTCATGGTCGCGGGTGGGGTCATGCTGCTGCTCGGCCTCATCCTCTACGTCCTGGCCATCCGGCATCAGCGTCGGGGCCGTGGTCCGCGTCGCAAGGGACCCGGTCCGCTACCGATCACCGAGCCCATCGACCTCGCCACGCTTCCGCCCGCGGAGCGCGCGGCGATCGAAGACAGCGAGTCCGCCACGGCGACGGCCCCCGCGGAGTCGAGTCCACGGCAGGACGACGATGCGGAGGAGGCCGAGATCGTGGACGAGGGTAAAGACCCCGGCTCCAAGACATCGATGCGAGCCGCGACCGTTCGTCGTCGGCGCCGTCTTCTCGTGATC
This sequence comes from Microbacterium sp. WHRI 7836, assembly GCF_040223885.2. Taxonomy (NCBI): domain Bacteria; kingdom Bacillati; phylum Actinomycetota; class Actinomycetes; order Micrococcales; family Microbacteriaceae; genus Microbacterium; species Microbacterium sp. WHRI 7836. Next base: position 1,934,866 of record NZ_CP168171.1, on the reverse strand, counting down.
CCCGCGCTCGGGCTCACAGCCATACTCGCAGCCGGTTGCTCGTCCGACTCCTGGCCGCAGCTGGGCGACGCCTCGCCGACCCCCTCGCCGAGCCCCACGGTGGTCGCACCGGAGAACCAGAAGCCGCCGGCGGTCACCGAAGCTCAGGCCAAGCGCATCCTCAAATCTCTCGCCGGCACCGTGAGTGAGGCCGACGCAGCCCTCGATCTCGATCTGCTCGCGACGCGCTTCGAAGGACCCGCACTCGCGACCAGGACGACGGAGTACGCGTTGCGGACGAAGATCCCGGAGACGGTGCCGCCCGCCGCCATCCCGACCGACGACGTGGAGGTCGTGCTTCCCGAGGCGACCGACCAGTGGCCTCGCACCGTCCTGATGCTGTCGAAGACGGGAGACGACACCGTGCCGCCCGTCGTGCTCACGATGACGCAGGCCGACCCGTGGTCGAACTACAAGGTTTCGCACATGGCGGAGATGTCTGCGGACGCCGCCTTCCCGGAAGTCGCTGCATCCTGGCTCGGCACGTCTCTCGTGCCGTCCGACTCGGCCTTCCTCACTATCCCTCCTGCCGATCTGGCCACGACGTTCGCCGACGTCGTCGATCAGGGGGAACAGAGCGCGTCGTACGGGAAGTTCGACGATCTCGCCCTCACCTACGCGAAGTCGATCACCGACAGCCGTCAGGCCGTGGTCCAGGCGCTCGCGGACAAGGGCGCCGCCGAAACCTCGAAGGCGGCCTTCGATATGGCCGCGACGCAGGATGCCCCCATCTCGATGACGACTCTCGACAGCGGAGCCATCGTCGCCGTCACCCTCACCGATACGGAAACAGTGACGCCGACCGGCGAGGACGTCTCCATCCGCTTCGGTGACAACGCGCAGGCGAAGGCGCTCACCGACGCGACCGAGTCGGCGAAGGGCGTCGAGACGACCTACGAGTTCCAGCTGTTCTTCTCGGTCCCTGCCAAGGGATCGACGGAGCAGATCCGGCTCCTGGCAGCCCACCAGGACCTCCTGTCCGTGAAGGTGATCAAATGAGTGAGATCTCTCCCGCCGCCCTGCGTGGTGCCGTGGACCTGTCGAGCCTCCGCAACCGGCCGGCAACTCCGACCGAGGCGGCCTCCGCACCGCCTGTCGCCGATGTCGTCGTCGATGCGACCGACGAGACGTTCGGACAGATCCTCGAGCTCTCGCGGACCGTCCCCGTGGTCGTCGACCTCTGGGCGGAGTGGTGTGGTCCGTGCAAGCAGCTGAGCCCGATCATCGAGAAGGTGACGCGCGAACTCGGGGGACGAGTGCTGCTCGCCAAGGTCGACGTCGATGCGAATCCCCAGCTCGCCCAGAGCTTCCGCGCGCAGTCGATCCCGATGGTGGTCGCGCTGATCGCCGGGCAGCCCGTGCCCATGTTCACGGGTGCCGTGCCCGAGCAGCAGGTGCGCGATGTGTTCGCCCAGCTGCTCCAGGTGGCGGCCCAGAACGGTGTCACCGGGTCGCTCTCGGTGTCCGAGGAGGGTGCAGAGCCGGCGCCCCCCGCAGAGCCGGAGCTTCCACCGCTGCACGCTGAGGCGTTCGCAGCGATCGAGCTCGGGGACTACGCGGCGGCCATCACGGCCTATGAGAAGGCGCTCGCGGAGAACCCCCGTGACGCGGACGCGATCGCGGGGCTCGGCCAGGTGCGCCTCCTCGACCGCGTGCAGGGCCTCGATCTGCAGGCGGCGCGCGCTGCGGCAGCGGATGGCCCGCTCGATGTCCAGGCGCAGTTCGACGTGGCCGACCTCGATCTCGCCGGGGGACACGTGGAAGACGCCTTCGGCAGGCTGCTCGACCTGTTCGCGCAGCTCCCGGCGGATCAGCGCACTCCGGTGAGGGAGCGTCTTGTCGAGCTCTTCGGACTCATCGGCGCGGAGGATCCGCGAGTGGTGTCGGCGCGCAACCGACTGTCGTCGCTGCTCTTCTAGGGCGACGTTCTCCGGTACCGTTCTCGGCCCTGGCGCGCGTACGCGCCAGGGCGTCTCAGCCGTGGTTGACGGTCGGCACGTGTGGGTCGGACTGGTACCGCAGCCACAGAGTGGACAGCGCAGGCAGCGTCAGGCTCGCGACAGGAGCGCCGCCTTCTAGCGGCTTCGCGTACACCAGGCCGAGGTTCCCCGATCCGCGGCCCCCGTAGTCGGCGGCATCCGTGTTGAGCACCTCCTGCCACACGCCCTCGCGGGGCAGGTTGAGCTGGTAGCCCGTGCGTTCCACGCCGGCGAAGTTGCTGACGACGACCAGGCGCCCCCCGTGGGCGTCACGTCGTTCGAAGGCGATCACCGTGGGATCCCAGCTCGGCGCTCCGAGACGGCTGAACGACGAGCCGTCGTTGTCGCGCTCCCACAGCGGCGCCTGCGCCCGGTAGGAGCGGTTCATTGCCCCGACGAAGTCCTGCAGCTGCGCGTGTGAGGGCTGGTCGAGAAGCCACCAGTCCAGCTCCCGACCCTCCGACCACTCGGCGAGCTGACCGAATTCCTGCCCCATGAAGAGCAGCTTCTTGCCGGGATGACCCCACATGTAGGCGAGATACGCGCGGACGTTCGCGAGCTTGTGCCAGTGATCGCCCGGCATCTTGGCGAGCAGACTGCCCTTGCCGTGCACGACTTCGTCGTGACTGATGGGAAGCAGGTAGTTCTCTCCGAAGGCGTACACGAAGGAGAAGGTCATCTCGCCTTCATGGTGACCGCGGTACATCGGGTCGCGGGCGATGTACTGGAGCGAGTCGTTCATCCACCCCATGTTCCATTTGAAGCCGAACCCCAGACCCGCGTGATCGGTCGGAGCAGTGACCCCGGGGAAGCTGGTCGACTCCTCCGCGATCATCAGGATCCCCGGGTGCAGCCGGTACGAGGTGGCGTTGACCTCCTGCAGGAAGCGGATCGCCTCGAGGTTCTCGCGTCCGCCGTGGATGTTCGGCTCCCATTGGCCGGGTTCGCGCGAGTAGTCGAGATAGAGCATGGAGGCGACCGCGTCAACGCGAAGGCCGTCGACGTGGAACTCCTCGAGCCAGTAGAGCGCGTTGGCGACGAGGAATCCCCGTACCTCCGGCCTGCCGTAGTCGAAGATCAGCGTCCCCCAGTCCTGGTGCTCTCCCCGTCGCGGATCGGGGTGCTCGTAGAGCGGCTGTCCGTCGAAGCGGGCGAGGGCGAAGGCGTCCTTGGGGAAGTGACCCGGCACCCAGTCCATGATGACGCCGATGCCTGCCTGGTGCAGCCGGTCGATGAGGTAGCGGAGGTCGTCGGGGCTGCCGAAACGACTGGTCGGGGCGTAGTACCCGCTCACCTGGTATCCCCAGGATCCGCCGAAGGGGTGCTCCGCGAGCGGCATGAACTCGACATGGGTGAATCCCGCGTCCGTCACGTGCTGGATGAGCGGATCCGCGATCTCGCGATAGCCAAGTCCACCTCGCCACGATCCGACGTGGACCTCGTAGACCGACAGCGGTTGCGCGACGGCATGGGTGGCCGCCCTCCTGGTCATCCAGGCGCCATCGGACCAGGAGTGGGAGGAGGTGGTCACCACGGACGCTGTGTCCGGCGGCACCTCCGCCGCGAGCGCCATCGGATCGGCCTTGAGGATCCACGCGCCGTCGCGGGTGCGGATCTGATACTTGTACCTGGTGCCGATCGGGATCCCGGGGACGAAGAGCTCCCAGACGCCGCTGACTCCCATCGAGCGCATGGCGTGCGACTCGCCGTTCCAGCCGTTGTGGTCACCGACCACGCGCACCGCTGAGGCATTCGGGGCCCAGACGGCGAATGAGACGCCGATCTCTCCGTCGAAGGTGCGCACGTGTGCTCCCAGCACCTCCCAGAGACGTTCGTGACGCCCCTCAGCGATGAGGTGGAGGTCGAGGTCGCCCAGAGTCGGGGGATGGCGGTAGGGGTCGCCGACGACCGTCTCCTCGTGATCGCCGTACCGCGTCGCGATCCGATACGGGAGTGGAGGGCCGTCGTGCTGAGCTTCCCAGATGCCGTGCGCCACATGGGAGAGTTCGAGCCTGCTCCCGTCGGCGAACACGGCAGCGACCGCACCTGCGAGGGGGCGTCTCGCCCGGATGACGGTGACGGTACGATCAGCGGCATCCTTGTGCGCGTGCGCTCCGAGAACCGCGTGCGGATCGTGATGCGTGGCCGCTGAGATCGCCTCCCACTCGGTGGATGCCGCGACGTCTTCGGTGTAGCTCATGATCGCTCCCTCACCTTCAGGATGTGCACCGGCTCGGCGAACGCGTCGAGTCGTACGTAGTTGTGGTCGCTCCAGGTCCAGATCGCTCCGGTGAGGAGATCCTCCACCTCGAAGGCTTCCCCCAGCGGGATTCCCCATTGCGTCGTGTCGAGGTGCACGGTCGTCTCGCGAACCGAGTGCGGATCGACGTTGGCGACCACGATGATGGTGTCCGGGCGTCCGGTACCGGTGAACTCGGCAGCAAGGTGCTTGCTGTAGACGAGGACGGCGTCGTCGTCGCTCCAGTGCACCCGGAAGTTGCGAAGCTGCTGCAGCGCCGGGTGTGCCTCCCGGATAGCGTTGAGTCTGCGCAGGAGGGGAGCGAGCGATTCGCCTCTGGCTTCGGCTCCCGCCCAGTCGCGGAACTTGAACTCGTACTTCTCGTTGTCGATGTTCTCTTCCGAGCCGGGCCTGGCGACGTTCTCGAACAGCTCGTATCCGGCGTACACGCCGTAGACGGGGCCGGCCGTCGCCGCGATGCAGGCCCGGATACGGTAGGCCGCCCTGCCGCCGAACTGCAGGTACTCGGTGAGGATGTCATGCGTGTTCATGAACAGGTTCGGACGCATGTAGTCGGAGGTCTCCTGCGACACCGACGTCAGGAACTCCTCGAGCTCCGCCTTCGTGTTGCGCCACGTGAAGTAGCTGTAGCTCTGCTGGAAGCCCACGGCCGCGAGCGCGCGCATGACCGCCGGGCGTGTGAACGCCTCAGCCAGGAAGATGACGTCGGGGTCGGCCGCATTCACCTCGGCGATGAGCCACTCCCAGAACTGGAGCGGCTTGGTGTGCGGGTTGTCGACGCGGAAGATCTTCACGCCCTGCGCAACCCAGTGCTGCACGACGCGCAGCATCTCGGCGTAGATGCCCGCGGGATCATTGTCGAAGTTGAGCGGGTAGATGTCCTGGTACTTCTTCGGCGGGTTCTCGGCGTAGGCGATCGTCCCGTCGGGGAGGGTCGTGAACCACTCAGGATGCTCCTGCACCCACGGGTGGTCGGGAGAGGCTTGCAGCGCAAGATCGAGAGCGACTTCCAGGCCCTCCTTCCGGGCTGCACGCACGAAGGCGCGGAAATCCTGGGCCGAGCCGAGGTCCGGATGGATGGCGTCGTGTCCGCCCTCCGCTGCGCCGATCGCGTACGGGGAGCCCGGGTCTCCCGGTTCGGCCGCGAGGGTGTTGTTGCGGCCCTTGCGGTTGGTCGTGCCGATCGGATGGATGGGGACCAGGTAGACGACGTCGAACCCCATGGCTGCGACCTCGGGCAGCCGTCGTGTCGCCGTACGGAACGTACCGCTCCTGACCGTACCGTCCTTGAGGCGTCTGGCGCCCTCGGAGCGCGGGAAGAACTCGTACCAGGCGCCGACACCCGCGGCGCGCCGGTCGACGTCCAGCATCTGGGGGAGTGTGACGGAGCGCAGCGACGTGACAGGACGCTCTCGGAAGATCTGTGCGAGCTCTGCATCCGTCGAAAGGGCGATGGTCGTCGCGGCATCTCCGTTGCGGAGCGAGAGGGCATCAGCGGCCAGTCGTCTCCGCTGCGCTGCAGGACGGTCCTTCTCAGCGGCGGCGGTGGTGAGGAGATCGGCGCCGAGCGCCGCCATGACCGGGACGTCGACGCCGGCCGCCACCTTCAGCGCGGCGGCGTGGGCCCAGGTCGCGAAGTCGTCGGAGAAGGCTTCGAACCGGTAGCTCCAGGAGCCCTGCTCGTCGAGCGCGATCTCCGCCACCCACGCGTCGGTGCCGTCATCGCGCGGCGTGAGGCGATGCAGGCTCTCTTCGCCGGAGGGCGATGTGAGGCGGACATGCACGCCGATGATGTCGTGCCCCTCTCGGAACGCGACCACCCGGAACGGGACGACCTCGCCGACGAAGGCCTTCGGAGTGAACCCGCCAGGGACGGTGGGCGCAGGCTCGAGGAGCGGGATACGCGTCGTCCGCAACGAGCCGGGAGCATCTGCTCCGTCCGCGGCGCGCGCCGGGATCTGAGCGGGGCTCCGAAGAGCCGAGGACCGAGTACCAGCACGAGCAGCCACCTCCCGAATGTACCGCGCGGACGTGGTGGCGGGTAGCGCGCAGGATGGTGCGTCGGCCGCCGGACTCATTCCACGCGGAAAAGCCTCATCGACGTGCCGGACACCGGAAGGACATCGCCGGGTGCGAAGACCTCGGCGTCGTCAGAGGGACGTTCCTGCGCGCTCGACCACAGCGAGACGAAGCGCGTCGCTCCATCAATCTCCTCGGGGAGACGGACATCGACGGGGGACTCGGTTCCGTGCACGATGAGCAGGATGCGGTTGTGCGCCTCGGTATCAGGCGTGGAGGCGGCGACGTACTGCAGCGTTCTGTTGCCGGGGTCGGCCCATTGCTCCTGTTCCATCGTCTCGCCGTTCTGGTCGTACCAGTCCATCACCGAGGCATTGGGAATATGCTCGCCGAGTCGCGCATAGCGGCTGGGGCGCAGTGCGGGGTTCTCCTGACGAAGGCGGATCAGGCGCGAGACGTGGGCGCGCAGGTCCTCTTGCCACGGCTCGAACTCCCAGCCGAGCCAGGTGAGCACGGAGTCCTGAGCGTAGGCGTTGTTGTTGCCTCGCTGGGTGCGGCCCACTTCATCGCCGGCAGTGAGCATCGGGATACCTGCAGAGAGCAGAAGGGTCCCCAAGAGGTTCCGCATCGCCTTGCGGCGGGCGGCGAGGATCGCCGGGTCGTCGGTGGGCCCCTCGACGCCGTGGTTGAAGGCGCGGTTCATATCGGCGCCGTCGCGGTTGTGCTCGCCGTTCGCCTCGTTGTGCTTCACGTCGTAGGAGACGAGATCATGCAGGGTGAATCCATCGTGGGCGGTCACGAAGTTCACGCTGGCGAGCGGGCCGCGGTCTTCGCTGAACGTGTTGGAGGATCCGGCGAGGCGGGTCGCGAACCCGCCGATGCCGACCGGGGCGGACGCGCGGCGCGCGTAGTCGATGTCACTCAACCAGAAGTTGCGCACCCTGTCGCGATAGCGGTCGTTCCATTCATGCCAGCCGGCGGGGAAGTTCCCCGTCTGCCAGCCACCGAGGCCCACATCCCACGGTTCGGCGATGAGCTTGGCGTCTGCGAGGACGGGATCATCCGCGATGGCGGCGAGGAGCGGGTGCTCCGGCGAGTAGGCGTGCGTCTCGTCTCGCGCGATGGCGGTTGCGAGGTCGAAGCGGAACCCGTCGATCTGCATCTCCTGCGCCCAGTAGCGCAGCGAGTCCAGCACGAGTCTCGCGCCCGCAGCGGTCGATGTGTTGAGGGTGTTGCCGCAGCCCGTGGTGTCGATGTAGATCCCGGACTCGTCCTGACGGTAGTAGCTCGCGTTGTCGATGCCCCGCAGGCTCGATCTGGGGCCGCCGATACCCTCCTCCGAGGTGTGGTTGTACACGACGTCGAGGATCACTTCGAGCCCCGCCTCGTGCAGCAGCCGCACCATGCCCTTGAACTCGGCCAGTACGGCTTCGGGGCCCGCCTTCCGAGCCTCCTCCGTCGCGTAGGCGGTGTGCGGAGTGAAGAAGTTCAGGGTGTTGTAGCCCCAGTAGTTCGTGAGTCCGCGTTCGAGGAGTCGTGGTTCCGGCACGAAGGCGTGCACAGGCAGCAGCTCGATCGAAGTGATGCCCAGCTCGTGGAAGTACTCGATCATCGCGGGGTGCGCGAGACCGGCGTAGGTGCCGTGCAGCGCGGGTGGGACGTCCGGGTGACGCTTCGTGAGCCCCTTGACGTGACCTTCGTAGATCACGGTGCGGTCCAGGGGCACGCGCGGCTTCTGCGAGTCGCCCCAGTCGAAACCGTCGACGATGACGACCGAGCGCCATTCCTCGTACCCGTCTCCTTGCGCGAGGCCGCGAGCGTAGGGGTCCAGCAGCAGGGTCTCCGGGTTGAAGGTGTTGCCCGGGCCGTGTGGGCCGCTGACGCGGATCGCGTAGCGAACCCCCGGCTGGAGCATCTCCGTCGTGACTTCCCAGATCCCCCCTGGCAGCCGCTCGAGCGCCACTTGATCGGTCGCCCAGTCGAGATCGGTCGCGTCGAAGACGACCAGTTCGACGGATGAGGCGTTCTGCGACCAGACACGCAGTGTGCCGACACCGTCGTGCAGACGGACGCCGAGGTTGTCGAGGACGGGGCCGCCGGGCGCGGTGAGGTCTCGGGACGCGGGCATGAGTACACATTAGGCGTGATGTGTTGCCGTCTCATGACAAGGAGGACCCGGTCCCAGGCGCGAAGGCCCTCTCCCGACGGTTTCGCGAGAGAATCGAAGGATGCGGCACTATCTCGACCACGCGGCGACCACGCCCCTGCGCCCCGAAGCGCGTGAGGCGTGGCTGGCAGCGTCGGAGACGGTGGGCAACGCCTCCTCGACTCATGGCGCCGGCCAGGACGCACGACGGCTTCTCGAGGAGTCCCGTGAGCGCGTGGCGGCGGTGCTGGAGGCCGACCCGATCGAGATCGTGTTCACCTCAGGCGGCACCGAATCGATCAACCTGGCGTTGCAGGGTTTGTGGCGCGCCCGGCCCGCGGGGACGTCGGCGATCGTGATGCCCGACGCCGAGCACCACGCGACCACGGACACCGTCGCAGCGCTCCTCGATGAGGGGGCGGAGGTGCGACAGGTGCCGGTCTCGCCCTCGGCGCGCATCGTCCCGGAGCGCTTCGCCGAGGCTCTTCCCGGAGCTGCCCTCGCCACGGCGCTGGTGGCGAACAACGAGGCCGGGACGATCAACGACGCACGGTCGCTTGCGGCAGGGTCTGCCGGCGCCGGAGTTCCCCTCCACCTCGACGCGGTCGCTGCGCTCGGCCACGTGCCCTTGTCGTTCCGAGGCCTTCGAGGAGAGGCGGACAGCGGGGTCGGGCTCGTCGCGATGAGCCTCGCCGGTCACAAGATCGGCGCACCGGTGGGGGTCGGGGTGCTCGTCACCGCCCGCACCGCCCGGCTCACGGCGTTGCTACGCGGGGGAGCCCAGCAACGAGGCCTGCGCGCGGGCACACAGGATGTCGCCGGAGCCGCCGCCCTCGCCGTGGCTCTCGAACTCGCGGAGCACGAACGACAGGGCGAGGCTGCGCGTCTCAGTGCGCTGCGCGACCGCCTCGTGGCCGGGATCGTTGCCGCGGTGCCGACGGCCGAGCTCCTGGGCGACCCGACCGACCGTCTTCCCGGCAACGCGCACATGCTGTTCCCGGGTGCGGTGGGGGAGAGCCTGCTGTTCCTGCTCGACGTCGCAGGGGTGGCGGCGTCGACCGGATCAGCCTGCCAGGCGGGCGTGGCCGAACCTTCGCATGTCGTGATGGCGATGGGACGCCCGGAGCGGGACGCCCGCAGCGTGCTGCGCTTCTCGCTCGGGCGGACATCGACCGAGAGCGACGTCGATGCCGTGCTCGGTGCGATCGCCGAGGCGTACACGCGCGCATCCGGCGCCGGCACAGCCGCACGCTCGTAGACTGGTCGTATGCGGATCCTTGCGGCGATGAGCGGTGGAGTCGACTCCGCCGTCGCGGCAGCCAGGGCCGTGGAGGCGGGGCACGACGTGGTCGGCGTGCATCTCGCGCTCTCCCGGGCGGGCGGAACACTGCGCACCGGCAGTCGAGGATGCTGCACGATCGAGGATGCCCTCGACGCGCGTCGTGCAGCCGACGTGCTCGGCATCCCGTTCTACGTCTGGGATTTCTCCGAGCGGTTCCGAGACGATGTGATCGAGGACTTCATCTCGGAGTACCAGGCAGGCCGCACCCCGAATCCCTGCATGCGCTGCAACGAGAAGATCAAGTTCGCCGCCCTTCTGGAGCGTGCGATCGAGTTGGGCTTCGACGCGGTGTGCACGGGGCATTACGCCACTCTGGTCGACGGCGAGGACGGCCTCGAGCTGCACCGGGCGTCGGACAACGCCAAGGACCAGTCCTATGTGCTCGGCGTCCTCACGGCCGAACAGCTGGCGCACACCTACTTCCCGCTCGGCACGACGCCCACGAAGGCCATCGTCCGCGCAGAGGCCGAAGCACGCGGCCTGAGCGTCGCGCAGAAGCCGGACAGCCACGACATCTGCTTCATTCCCGATGGGGACACGCGCGGCTGGCTCGCCGAGAAGGTCGGCACGACCACCGGCGAGATCGTCGATCGTGCGGGCGAGGTCGTCGGATCGCACGAGGGCGCGCATGCCTTCACCGTCGGACAGCGACGCGGGCTCAAGCTCGGCGTTCCCGCGGCAGACGGCAAGCCGCGCTTCGTCCTCGAGGTGCGACCGGTGTCGAACACGGTGGTCGTCGGCCCCAAGGAGGCCCTCGCGATCGCCGAGATCGCCGGAGAGCGGTTCAGCTGGGCCGGTGCCGCACCCACGGAGTCCTCGTTCGAGTGCCACGTGCAGATCCGAGCGCACGCCGAGCCCGTCCCTGCGAGGGCCGAGATCTCCGAAGGCGGCGTGCGCGTGACGCCCGAGGTCGCGTTGGACGGCGTCGCGCCGGGACAGACCGCCGTGCTCTACATCGGGACGCGGGTGCTCGGACAGTTCACGATCGACACCACGGTGTCCGCGGTCCCTGTCGGCGCGTAGCCTCCTCCGGTGTCCGCACCCGCTCGTAGACTGACGGGGTGCCGGAGAACATCTCGTTGGAAGACGCCCGAACCGAAGCCGAGGAGCTGACCACGCGCATCCTCGATGCGAAGGAGGCCTACTACGGCCGCGACACCTCGATCGTCGACGATTCCACCTACGACGGCTGGATGCGCCGACTCGAAGAGCTCGAGCGTCTGCATCCCGAGTTGCAGGGGCAGGACTCGCCCACACAGATGGTGGGGGCGGCTGAGGCGACGGGCCTCGCGACCATCGAGCACGCGGAGCGCATGCTCAGCCTCGACAACGTCTTCTCCATCGACGAGCTGCGGGAATGGGCCGCGAAGACGAAGGCCGCCGCCGGACGCGATGTCGCCTGGCTCACCGAGCTGAAGATCGACGGCCTCGCCATCAATCTCCGCTATGAGAACGGCGTGCTCACTTCTGCTGCGACCAGGGGCGACGGACGCGTGGGGGAGATCGTCACGGAGAACGCGCTTCGGCTGCCCGAGATCCCGTATCGACTGAGCGGTGAGGGCCACCCGGCCATCGTGGAGGTGCGCGGGGAGGTCTTCATCCCCGTCGCCGCGTTCGAACGGCTCAACGCGGCCCAGGCGGCGTTCCGCGATCGCGCCTACGCCGATGCGCTCGAGCGCTGGGAGGCGCGGGGCGGAGCGAAGAAGCCCTTCGACGAGGAGAAGGCTCGCACCGCCGCCGCGCGCCGATTCCCCGCGTTCGCCAATCCCCGCAACGCGGCGAGCGGCGGCCTGCGTCAGCAGATCGACAAGAAGAACGGCCTCGAACTCGAAGCCGGCCTGCTGCGCATCGAGTCGCTCGCGCTCTACGTGCACGGCGTCGGCGCATGGTCGAACCCTCCCGTCGCGGCGCAGAGCGAGGTCTACGATCTGCTGGCCGAGTGGGGGCTGCCGACGAGCCCGCACACCAGGGTGTGCCACACGATCGATGAGGTTGTCACGTTCGTGGAGTACTTCGGTGAACACCGCCACGACATCGAGCACGAGCTCGACGGCATCGTGGTGAAGGTCGACGAGCTCGAGCTTCATGACGAGCTCGGCGCGACCAGCCGGGCACCGCGCTGGGCGATCGCGTACAAGTACCCGCCGGAAGAGGTGCAGACGAAGCTCCTCGACATCGTGGTGTCGGTCGGCCGCACCGGCCGCGCGACGCCCTTCGCGGTGATGGCTTCTGCGCAGGTCGCGGGGTCTGTCGTCCGGCAGGCGACTCTGCACAACAAGGACGTCGTGAAGGCGAAGGGCGTGCTGATCGGAGACACGGTCGTGCTGCGCAAAGCCGGCGACGTCATCCCCGAAGTCCTCGGTCCGGTCGTCGAGAAGCGCGACGGCACGGAACGCGAGTTCGTGATGCCCCTGGAGTGCCCGGAGTGCGGCACTCCGCTTCGGGCGATGAAGGAGGGCGACATCGATCTGCGGTGTCCGAACGCGCGTTCGTGTCCGGCGCAGGTGCGCGGACGTGTCGAGCACATCGGCTCCCGCGGTGCCCTCGATGTCGAGGCCCTCGGCGAGGTCACCGCCGCCGCTCTGACACAGCCGACGTCTCCCGCGGTGCCGCCGCTCGAGACCGAGGCCGGCCTCTTCGCCCTCACGCTCGACCAGCTCGTCCCCATCGAGCTGGTGGTCCGCGACGCGGAGACGGGGCTTCCCAAGGAGGACGAGGACGGGATCGTCAAGACGCGCGCCCCGTTCCGACGGAACCCGACTGCGGCCGAGAAGAAGTCCGGCCTCGAGGGTCCGCAGCCCTCGTCCCAGGCGCTCACTCTCCTCGCCGAGCTCGAGAAGGCGAAGAAGAAGGAGCTGTGGCGTCTGCTCGTGTCCTTGAACATCCGCCACGTCGGACCTGTCGCTGCGAGGGCGCTCGCGCAGTGGTTCGGCTCACTCGACGCGATCCGCACGGCTACGCGCGACGAGTTGGCTGCCGTGGAGGGCGTGGGCGGCATCATCGCCGACTCGCTCCTGGCCTGGTTCGAGGTCGACTGGCACAAAGAGATCGTGGAGCAGTGGGCGGATGCGGGGGTGCAGTGGAAGACACCAGGTCACCCCGGTCCCGGCGCTGCCGTCGCCGCAGGGGGAGTGCTCGAAGGGCTGACGGTGGTCGCCACCGGCTCGCTCGACGGCTACACGCGTGAGGGTGCGCAGGAAGCCATCATCAACGCGGGAGGAAAGGCGGCGTCGAGCGTGTCGAAGAAGACGGACTTCGTGGCCGCCGGCCCCGGCGCGGGGTCCAAGCTCGCCAAGGCGGAGGAGCTCGGTCTCCGGATCCTCGATGCGGCGCAGTTCCACATCCTGGTGACGGAGGGACCGGACGCGCTCCCTCCCGCGGGCGAAGGGGCGTGAGACGCTACGGTCGGCTGATCGTCGTCCCCGAGGCGTTGGCTGTCGGTGATCCCGGTCGGAACCACCTGCGGCTGATGCCCGAGGCCGTGATCATCCGCGACGGAGTCGAGAATCGCGGAATAGTGCCGTGGACGGGACTCGAGCACATCGAACTCGACGTTCCGACGACGAACTTCCGCCTCCCCGGTCTCACGGGCACTGTGCTGCTCGGAGCGTTGACCGCCCTGATGCTGAGCGATCCCGGGATCGATCCCGATGACGGTTCCGCGAAGCTCGTCGTCGAAGGAGAGACGCACACCGTCCCGCTGAGCCGTCATCACGTCGGAGGTTACTGGACCCCGACCGTCACGGGAGCGCACCGACTGATCGCTCACCTGATCTCGCACCCGGAGCAACGGGCCCTTCTGGCACATCCAGAGCCGCTGATCGCCGTCGCCGCACGGCTCGCGCGCGGAAGCGACTAGACACCGCCGCGCGCGACCCGCCGTCAGTTCTTGTGGCGCGGCTTGCGGAAGGGCTTCTCGTCCCGGCTTTCGCGCGCAGGGCGCTCGTCACGGTCACGACGATCGAAACGGTCACCGCGACCGCCGGAGGGACGATCCTCGCGAGGGCCGCTACGTCGAGCGCCAGGACCGCGGTCGGGCTTGATCTCGATGAGGCGACCCGAGATGCGGGTGTCGCGGAGCTTGTCGAGCACGGCGGGATCCATGTTCGACGGGAGCTCGACGGTGGAGAAGTCGGGGCGGATGTTGATCGCCCCGAAGTCGTCACGGCCCAGGCCGCCCTCGTTGGCGAGGGCGCCGACGATCTGGCGCGGCTCGACACGGTGACGCCTGCCGACCTCGATGCGATAGGCGGTGTAGTCGCCACGGCTGCGGCGTTCGCCCCGAAGCTCGCGCGCGTCACGAGCGGGGCGCTCCCGCTGCGGCCGATTGTCCGCCTCGACGGCCCTGGTGAGCGCATCGTTGGCGGGATCGAGGAGCAGAGGCTTGTCTCCCTGCGCGACCACGGCCAGCGCCGCGGCGACGTCGCTCTCCGGCACATCATGATGACGGACGTAGTGCGCGATGATGTCGCGGAACGCGTCGATGCGCCCGGTCTCCGAGAGAGCGGTGGTGATGGCATCGTCGAACCGGGTCAACCGGGTGGTGTTCACGTCCTCCGTGCTCGGCAGCTGCATCTGAGTGGGCTGCTGTCGGGTCGCCTTCTCGATGTGCTTGAGCAGGTAGCGCTCGCGCGGGGTGATGAAGCTGATCGCGTCGCCCGTTCGTCCCGCGCGCCCGGTGCGACCGATGCGGTGCACGTAGGACTCGGTGTCCGTGGGGATGTCGAAGTTCACGACGTGGCTGATGCGCTCGACGTCGAGCCCGCGCGCGGCCACGTCGGTCGCGACGAGGATGTCGAGCTTTCCGTCCTTGAGCTGGTTGACGCTGCGCTCGCGCTGCACCTGAGGCACGTCGCCGTTGATGGCTGCGGCTGAGTAGCCGCGGGCGCGGAGCTTCTCGGCGAGCGTCTCGGTCTCGTTCTTGGTGCGGACGAAGACGATCATGCCGTCGAAGTTCTCGACTTCGAGGATGCGGGTCAGCGCGTCGACCTTCTGCGCGTACGAGACCACGAGGTACCGCTGAGTGATGTTCGTGCCCGTCGCGGTCTTCGACTTGATGCTGATCTCTTCCGGCTCACGCAGGTACTTCTGCGCGAGGCGGCGGATCTGCGGCGGCATCGTGGCGGAGAACAGCGCGACCTGCTTCTCCTCGGGTGTCTGCGCGAGGATCTGCTCCACATCCTCGGCGAAGCCCATCTTCAGCATCTCGTCGGCCTCGTCGAGCACGAGGTACTGCAGCTGCGACAGGTCGAGTGTGCCCTTGGCGAGGTGATCCATGATGCGGCCCGGTGTCCCGACGATGACATGCACCCCGCGGCGCAGAGCCGAGAGCTGCACGCCGTAGCCCTGTCCGCCGTAGACGGGGAGGACGTGAACACCCTTCATCTTGGACGCGTACGACTCGAACGCCTCGCACACCTGGAGGGCGAGCTCACGGGTCGGAGCCAGCACGAGCGCCTGCGGCGTCTTCTGCGCGACATCGAGACGCTCGAGCACGGGCAGCGCGAATGCCGCGGTCTTGCCGGTTCCGGTCTGCGCCATGCCGACGACGTCGCGCCCGGCGAGGAGGGTAGGGATAGTGGCCGCCTGGATGGGCGACGGGGTCTCGTAGCCGAGGTCCTTGATGGCTTTGAGGACGGGCCCGGTGATTCCGAGTTCCTCGAATCCGGGGGTCGCGGGGGAGTCCTCGGGGGCGTCGGTCAGCACTGCATCTTCAGGGGTCACTTCCCAAGGGTAGCGCGCCGAACGTCTCGCCGCCTGTGAGGGCGTCCTCAGGAGCCGGTGTTCAGGGCGACCAGCTTCTCCTTGACCTGCCGACGGAGCACCTTGCCGATGAGCGACTTTGGGAGTTCGTCGACCACGAAGATCCTCCTGGGGACCTTGTAGGGCGTCAGGATGCTGCGCGCGAACTCGCGGATGGCCTCCACGTCGACCTCGCTCTCCGGATCGACGACGATCGCGGCCACGACCTCCTCGCCCGAGTGCTCGCTCGGAAGTCCGATGACCGCAGCGTCGACCACCTGCGGGTGCTGGCGCAGCGCATTCTCGACCTCGGTGGGGGCGACGTTGAAGCCGCCGGTGATGATGAGCTCCTTGATGCGGTCGACGATGCGCACGAAGCCGGCCTCGTCGATCGTGACGATGTCGCCCGTGCGGTACCACCCGTCGACGAACACGGCCTCCGTCTCCTCCGGCTTGCCGTAGTACCCGGAGAAGACCTGCGGTCCGCGAACCACGAGTTCTCCCGCCGCTCCTGCAGGCACGTCGTCCGTGGGGTTCTCCGGGTCGACCACCCGGCATTCCGTTCCGGGCAGCGGAAGTCCGACGGTGCCGGGCACGCGGTTGTCGGCGACGGGGTTCGCCATGAGTACGGGCGAGCACTCGCTCAGGCCGTAGCCCTCGACGAGGTAGCCGTTGGTCGCCTCCTCGAAGGGCACCACCAGCTCGTGGGGCAGTGCCATGGCCCCGGAGATCGCGACCTCGATGCCGTCGAGCGACACACCCTTGGCCTTGGCAGCGCTCAGAAGGCGGTCGGCGATCGGTGGCACGAGCGGGAGGAACGTCGCGGGATGCTTCTTCACGACGTCGAGAACCAGATCGGGATCGAACTTCGGGAAGAGCACGAGTCGCGCGCCCATCGACATCGCGAACGTCAGACAGAGCGTGAGGCCGTATGCGTGGAACATCGGCAGCACCGCGTACACGACGCATCCCTTGCCGCGCTGGATCGACGGCACCCAGGCCTGCGACTGCGCAGCATTGGCGAGGAGGTTGCGGTGTGTGAGCGCGGCACCCTTCGGCGTCCCGGTGGTGCCTGAGGTGTACTGGATGATCGCCAGGTCGTCTGCTGCGGGCGTCGGGTGCGACGACGGAATCGGGTCTGCGGCGATCAACGAGTCCCAGAGCACCGTGCCGCGGACCTTCTCGGTGAGCGCTGCGCGGGACTCCCTGGCCTTGGCGACGGGCAGACGCAGGGCGAAGCGGGTGAGGAAGGGCATCGCGCGGGTCACGTCGACGGAGACGAGGTTCGTCACCGCCAGGTCGGCGGGGAACTCCTGCACCGTGGAGACGACCTTGTTCCACACGATCGCATGCTTCGCGCCGTGGTCCTCGAACTGCTTGCGGAGCTCGCGCGGCGTGTACAGCGGGTTGTGCTCGACCACGACCGCGCCGAGTCGGAGCACGGCGTAGAACGCCACGATGTGCTGCGGACAGTTGGGGAGCACGATGGCCACAGGGTCGCCGGCGCGGACGCCGAGGTCTCGCAGGCCCGTCGCCGCCCGGTCGATGGCGGCCTGCAGCTCGGCGTACGTCGTCTCGCGGCCGAAGAACTGCAGGGCGGGAGCATCCGGATAGTCGCGTGCCGAGGCGGCGACGATGTCGACGAGCGATCCGTCGACGGGAGGCAGGTCTTCCGGGACGCCTGCGGCGTAGCTGGCGGTCCACGGGCGCGGGGGCTGGAACGTGCTCACCCGCCCAGCATATGTCGACGGCCGTGCAGGGAAGAGGAGTGACGGGTGCTCCAACTAGACTGGAGGAGTGTCTGAAATCACCCCTGAACTCGTGCGCCACCTCGGTGTGCTCGCACGCATCCAGCTGAACGACGACGAGGTGTCGCGGCTCACGGGCCAGCTCGACGCGATCGTCGACAACATCGCCAAGGTGTCGGAGGTCGCGACCGCCGACGTGGCAGCGACGAGTCACCCCATCCCGTTGAGCAACGTCTTCCGCCCCGACGTGGTCGGGCAGACGCTCACGCACGAGCAGGTGCTTCAGAACGCCCCGGATGCCGCCGACGGCCGATTCCGTGTGACCGCGATCCTGGGAGAAGAGCAGTGACCGACATCATCCGTCTGGACGCGGCGGATCTCGCCGCGAAGCTCGCTTCCGGCGAGGTCTCCAGTGTCGAGGCCACCCGCGCTCATCTCGACCGCATCGCCGCGGTGGACGGCGACGTCCACGCGTTCCTGCACGTCAACGAAGGGGCGATCGAGGCGGCTGCAGCCATCGATGCCCGTCGTGCGGCGGGTGAAGAGCTGGGCCCGCTCGCGGGAGTCCCTCTCGCGATCAAGGACGTCCTCGTCACGACGGACCAGCCCACCACGAGTGGCTCGCGCATCCTGGAGGGCTACCGTTCGCCGTATGACGCGACGGTGGTCGCACGCTCGCGCGCCGCGGGACTGATCCCGCTCGGCAAGACCAACATGGACGAGTTCGCGATGGGGTCGTCCACCGAGCACTCGGCATACGGCCCCACGCACAACCCCTGGGACCTCGATCGCATCCCGGGCGGTTCCGGTGGTGGCTCGGCTGCGGCCGTCGCCGCGTTCGAAGCGCCGCTCGCGCTCGGTTCCGACACGGGCGGCTCGATCCGTCAGCCCGCGCACGTGACCGGCACGGTCGGCGTCAAGCCCACCTACGGCGGTGTGAGCCGCTACGGCGCGATCGCCCTCGCCTCGAGCCTCGACCAGGTCGGCCCGGTCTCCCGCACCGTGCTCGACTCCGGACTGCTGCACGACGCGATCGGCGGCCACGATCCCAAGGACTCGACCTCCCTGCGCGATGCGTGGCCCTCGTTCGCCGAGGCTGCCCGTGAGGGCGCGCGCGGTGACGTGCTCAAGGGGCTCAAGGTCGGCGTGATCCGCGAGCTTCCCGATAGCGGCTTCCAGCCCGGCGTCGCCGCGTCCTTCCGCAGCGCTCTCGCGCTGATGGAGGCCCAGGGCGCGGAGATCGTCGAGATCGGCGCGCCGCACTTCGAGTACGGCGTCGCCGCCTACTACCTGATCCTCCCGGCGGAGGCGTCGAGCAACCTCGCGAAGTTCGACTCGGTCCGTTTCGGCCTGCGGGTGACCCCCGACGGCAACCCGACGGTCGAGGACGTCATGTCCGCGACGCGCGATGCCGGATTCGGCGACGAGGTCAAGCGCCGGATCATCCTCGGCACGTACGCGCTCTCGGCGGGTTACTACGATGCCTACTACGGCAGCGCCCAGAAGGTTCGCACGCTCATCCAGCAGGACTTCGCGAACGCGTTCGCCGAGGTCGACGTGATCGCGACGCCCTCCGCGCCGACCACGGCGTTCAAGCTCGGCGAGAAGATCGACGACCCGCTGCAGATGTACCTCAACGACATCACCACCATCCCGGTGAACCTGGCCGGTGTCCCGGGGATCTCCATCCCCAGTGGTCTGTCGGACGAAGACGGTCTCCCCGTGGGCATCCAGTTCATCGCGCCGGCGCGCGAGGACGCTCGTCTCTACAAGGTCGGCGCAGCGCTCGAGACGCTCCTCGTCGATTCGTGGGGTGCGCCGTTGCTCACCCGTGCACCGCAGCTCGCAGGAGGGAAGCGCTGATGGCCGCCGCCAAGCTCATGGACTTCGACAAGGCGCTCGAGCTGTTCGAGCCGGTCCTCGGATTCGAGGTGCACGTCGAGCTGAACACCAACACCAAGATGTTCTCTGATGCGCCGAACCCGGCGAACGAGGCCTTCCATGCCGCCGAGCCGAACACGCTCATCGCGCCGGTCGACCTCGGGCTCCCGGGCTCGCTTCCGGTCGTGAACGAGACGGCAATCCGCTCTTCGATCAGTCTCGGTCTGGCTCTCGGCTGCTCGATCGCCGAATCGAGCCGGTTCGCGCGGAAGAACTACTTCTACCCCGACCTGGGCAAGAACTACCAGATCTCGCAGTACGACGAGCCGATCGCGTACGAGGGTTCGGTGGAGGTCGAGCTCGAGGACGGGACGCTCATCACGATCCCCATCGAGCGCGCGCACATGGAAGAGGACGCCGGGAAGCTGACCCACATGGGCGGTGCGACCGGGCGCATCCAGGGCGCCGAGTACTCGCTCGTCGACTACAACCGCGCCGGCGTGCCCCTGGTCGAGATCGTGACGAAGACGATCTTCGGCACCGACCACCGTGCGCCGGAGGTCGCGAAGGCCTATGTGCAGGCCATCCGCGACATCGTGCGGGGACTCGGCATCTCCGAAGCTCGTCTGGAGCGCGGCAACCTGCGCTGCGACGCCAACGTCTCGCTCCGTCCGCGTGGACAGGAGAAGCTCGGCACCCGCACCGAGACGAAGAACGTCAACTCGATGCGCTCCGTCGAGCGTGCCGTGCGATACGAGATCCAGCGTCAGGCGCAGATCCTCGCGGACGGCGGCATCATCACGCAGGAGACCCGGCACTGGCACGAGGACACCGGCACGACCTCGCCGGGACGGCCCAAGTCGGATGCCGACGATTACCGCTACTTCCCAGAACCGGATCTGCTGCCCGTGGAGCCGGCAGCCGAGCTGGTCGAGGAACTGCGCGAGGCGCTTCCGGAGCAGCCGGTGGCTCGCCGCCGCCGCCTCATGACCGAATGGGGATTCACCGACCTGGAGTTCCAGGACGTCCGCAACGGCGGTCTGCTCGAGGTCGTCGAGGCGACCATCGCCGCCGGGGCGACCCCCGCGACCGCGCGCAAGTGGTGGACCGGTGAGATCACCCGTATCGCGAACTCCCAGGAGAAGGACGCGACCGAGCTGATCAGCCCGGAGAGCGTGGCTGCTCTGCAGCAGCTCGTCGATGCGGGAACCCTGACCGACAAGCTCGCGCGTCAGGTGCTCGAGGGCGTCATCGCCGGGGAGGGCTCGCCGCAGGAAGTGGTCGACTCGCGTGGGCTCGCGGTCGTCTCCGACGACGGAGCGCTGATCGCCGCCATCGATGAGGCCCTCGCAGCGCAGCCCGATGTGATGGCCAAGATCAAGGACGGTAAGGTGCAGGCCGCCGGCGCCGTGATCGGGGCCGTCATGAAGGCGATGAAGGGCCAGGCGGACGCCGCCCGTGTCCGTGAGCTCATTCTCGAGCGCGCTGCGCAGTAGCGCGCCGTCCCGGGCCTCGTGTCGGAGGCCCGGGGGAGAATGGTCGTATGGGACACGGTGACGGGCGGGGGCGGATCGTATCCGCCCCCGACGCCGACGACTCCGGCACGCGGATTCTCCATGTCGACATGGACGCGTTCTACGCCGCCGTGGAGGTGCTCGACGATCCTTCCCTCCGCGGACTGCCTCTGATCATCGGAGCTCCCGATGGGCGTTCCGTGGTGTCGAGCGCATCGTACGAGGCGAGACGCTACGGCGTCCGGGCGGCGATGCCGGTGTCGCAGGCCCTTCGACTGTGCCCGACCGCGCGCATCGTCCCGCCGCACTTCCACCGCTACCAGGAGGTCTCCCGGCAGGTCATGGCGATCTTCGAGTCGTTCACCCCGCTGGTCGAGCCGCTGTCCGTCGATGAGGCGTTCCTCGATGTGCAGGGTGTGCGTCGACTCTGGGGGAGCCCTGCACGCATCGCCGAGCTCATCCGACAACGAGTCCTCGACGAGGTGGGAATCACCTGCAGCGTGGGAGTGGCGGCGACCAAGCACGTCGCGAAGATGGCCTCGACGATCGCCAAGCCCGACGGGATGCTCGTGGTCGCAGCGAGGGACACCCTCGACTTCCTGGCGCCGAGATCGGTCCGGGCCATGTGGGGCGTCGGTCCGAAAGCCGCGGAGGCTCTGGAGGCGCGTGGTATCCGCACGGTGCAGGACGTCCGCGATGCGCGCCCCGGTATGGTCGAACGCGCCGTGGGCACGGCCCTCAGCATGCGTCTCGGAGAACTCGCGAGGGGGGAAGACCCGCGAGCGGTGCACACGGAGCGGGTGGAGAAGAGCATCGGCCACGAGGAGACGTTCGACCACGACATCCTCGACCGTCCGTTCCTGCGAGCCGAACTGCTGCGGCTGGCCGACCGGGTCGCGGCTCGGCTCCGGCGCGCGGAGTGGGAGACCTCGACCGTCGCCGTCAAGATCCGCTTCGACGACTTCCGCACGGTGAACCGCTCCCAGACCTTGAGCGAACCCACCGCGGTGGGGCAACGCATCGGCGAGGCCGCGCAGTCGCTGTTCGAGCTGATCGATCGGCGAGACCCCGTCCGGCTCGTCGGTGTTCGCGCCGAGAACCTGCGTGCTGCCGGCGGCGGGGGCCTGGCTCTCTGGGACGAAGACGAGGACTGGCGCAAAGTCGAGGGGGCCGTCGACGAGGCCGTCGCTCGGTTCGGCACGGCGACGATCAGTCGCGCGCGGCACATAGGTCGCGGAGACGGTCGGGGAGCCGCTCAGCATCCGAAGGCCCATGGCGTGAATTGATCCCGCACCGGCGCGGTTCCTGGACTAGCGTGGGGGTATGCCGAACATTGCACTGGAACTCGGAAAGCAGGCTGCGTCCTTCGGCGTGAAGAGCGCATACGGAGAACCACAGGACGTCGGTGGAGTGAGTATCACCCCGGTGGCGTTCACGTACTCCGGTTTCGGTGGCGGCAGCGGCGACGGCGGCGAGGGTGGCGGCGGCGGTGGCGTCTCCGTTCCGGTCGGCGTGTACGTGCGTCGCGAGGAGGGTCTGCGCTTCGAGCCCAACATCATCACGCTGCTCGTGGTCGCTGTCCCCTTCGTCTGGGTCGCCGGACGGGCGCTCACTCGCATCATCCGTGCCCTCAAGAAGTGACGATCCGGTCGCGGCTGCACTGGAGCACGCCGCGGCACTGATCGAGCAGGACGTCCGTGCCGTGGCCGCGGCGAACCCGGTCGTCCTCATCGACGGCGGCAGCGGGGCCGGCAAGTCCTCTCTCGCGGCATTGCTGGTGAGACGTTGGCCCGTGGTCGGGCACGTGCAGCTCATCGCCCTGGATTCCCTCTATCCGGGGTGGGACGGACTCGACGGCGGCGCGGAGCGCGCCCGCGAGTGGATCCTCGGTCCGCACGGACGCGGCTACATCGGCATCTGGCGCCGCTGGGATTGGGAAGAGCAGTCCGAGGCGGAGAGTCATGCCGTCGACCCCTCCCTCGGAATGATCATCGAGGGGAGCGGCATCCTTCGCCCCTCCACGGCGGGTCTCGCCGATGTCAGAGTCTGGGTGGAGTCGGGGGAAGCCTCGCGGAAGGCGCGCGCCCTCGCTCGCGACGGGGACACCTATCGCCCGCACTGGGACCGCTGGGCCGCGCAGGAACGCCGTCACATCGAGCGGGATGATCCTCGCTCCCTGGCGACGCGTATCGTCGAGGTTCCCTGACTACGCGCCCGACTCGGCTTCGTCTGCTGCCTGGATGAGAAGCTCCAGGCGATAGCCCAGCCAGTCGTACACGTCGTGACGTCTGTCCGACATCGCGTGCTGGTCCGTCGTGATCCCCAGACGATCAGCGATCACGAGGCGCAGGGCCGTCACGGTGCGGAGCCACGATTCCAGATCGCCCAGGGTGATGGAGAGGTCACGAGTGCGAACCGCTTCTGCATCCGTGAGGCCCGCAGTGGGGGCAGAGAC
Source organism: Microbacterium sp. WHRI 7836 (assembly GCF_040223885.2). Lineage (NCBI taxonomy): Bacteria > Bacillati > Actinomycetota > Actinomycetes > Micrococcales > Microbacteriaceae > Microbacterium > Microbacterium sp. WHRI 7836. Next base: position 1,911,741 of record NZ_CP168171.1, on the reverse strand, counting down.
CTCTTCAAGCGCAGCACGCATGCGACGCGCGTCCGCGAGGCGCCGATCGAGCAGATCCTTCCGCGTGCTCCCGGCGAAATCGGCAGCGGCGTCGGGGTCATCGGGATACGGGTTGGGCGCCAGGCGGTCGACGGCCGGGTCCTCGCCGTTCCGCGATTCACCGATGAGCTCGATGAAGTCGTCGAGCAGCATCGCCAGGTGATGCTCCTCGATGGCGCTGATCGTGACGGTGATGCGGTCTGAGGTCATGGGGAGGCTCTTCTGACCGTCGCCCAGAGGCCGTAGTCGTGCATCGCCTGCGCGTGGACCTCCATGGTCTCCCGGGGACCCGTGGCCACGATCGCGTGCCCGTCGTTGTGCACCGCGAGCATGAGCGCTGTCGCGTGGTCGAGCGAGTAGCCGAAGTACTTCCGGAAGACGCGGACGACGTAGCTCATGAGGTTCACCGGATCATTCCAGACGACGACCTGCCACGGCTCCAGAGGTGCGGCACTGAGTTCGATCGTCTCCTCGAGATCGGGGACTGCCGTGGGCATCGTCATGCCCAGCCCAACTCGTGCAGCTGCGCATCATCGATCCCGTAGAAGTGCGCGATCTCATGCACCAACGTCGTGTGGATCTCGTCGCGGAGTTCTTGCTCCGTCTCGCACTGCGCAAGATGCGGTTCGCGGTAGACGACGATGCGATCGGGGAGTTCGCCCATCCCGTACTGCGTCCGCTCCGTCAGCGCCAGTCCGTCATAGAGACCGAGCAGATCGAGGCTGCCGTCCTCCGGGCGGTCCTCCACCACGAACACCACGTTGTCGAGCCCTTCGACCATGTCGTCGGGGAGCAGATCGAGCTCGTCGATCACGAGCTCTTCGAAGGCGGCCGCATCCATGTCCATCCCCTCCAGCCTAGGGGCGACAGCCCTCAGTGGAGGAGAACGAGAATCGCGGCGACCGCTATGAAGAGCGTGCCGAAGACCGTGTTGAGCACTCGCTGTCCGCGCGCGGTTCGCGTGAGGCGACGGAACGGACGCGCGGCTGCTGCGAAGAACCCCCACATCACGATCACGTCCACCACGATCACGGTCGCGATGAGCGTGAGGTACTGGGGGAGCGGGGGCTGATCCAGTCTGACGAATTGGGGGATGAACGCAATGAAGAACACGATCGCCTTGGGATTGAGCAGGTTCACCCAGAAGCCGCGGCGGATCATCGACCACGGGCTCTCACGGGAGTCGACCGGAACGGGTGCGTCCTCGACCGCCACGGTCGGCTTCGTCAGGATCAGCCGGACGCCGAGAAACACGAGGTAGGCCGCTCCGGCGTAGCGGATCCCGTTGAAGAGAAGCTCCGAACGGGACACGAGGAGCCCGACTCCCGCGGCGACGACCGCCACATGGACGATCAGGGCGATCTGCTGCCCGACGATGCCCCAGATGGAACGACGCCATCCCTGATTCATCGCATTCGACATCGTGTTGATCGCGCCGGCCCCCGGCGTGAAGCTGATGACGACGGAAGCGGTCAGCAACGAGAACCAGACCGCGAGCGACACGTCGTCAGTCTAGGGCTTCGCGGGGGCGCATCATACGAGGCACAGATGCGAAGAAGGCCCGAACCTTGCGATTCGGGCCTTCTTCTGGAGGGTGAGTAACGGGACTCGAACCCGCGACATCCGGCACCACAAGCCAGCGCTCTACCAGCTGAGCTATACCCACCATGTGCCCACCGGAGCGGGCAACCATACGAGTCTATTACATGTTCGGAGTGAACTCCGACACCGTACGCGAAGCGATCTCGCGAGCCTCGTCGCTGGACGGACCCGGCTCATCGACGAACACGGCCTCCCGGTAGTAGCGGAGCTCCCTGATCGACTCCAGGATGTCAGCAAGGGCGCGGTGACCGCCGTCCTTCGGGGGAGCCTGGAAGAACACCCGCGGATACCAGCGGCGCGACAGCTCCTTGATGCTCGACACGTCGACGTTGCGGTAATGCAGCCACTGATCGACCTGGGGCATGTACTTTGCCAGGAACATCCTGTCCGTGCCGATCGTGTTGCCTGCCAGAGGAGCCTTCCGCTCGAGCGGAACGAAGCGCTTGATATAGGCGAGAGTCTGCGCCTCCGCCTCTTCGAGCGAGAGACCGCCTGCGATCTCGTCGATGAGCCCCGAGGTCTCGTGCATGTTCGTGACGAAGTCATTCATGTGATCGAGGGCCGCTTCGCTGGCTCTGATCACCACCTGGAACCCCGCATCGACGGGGTTGAGTTCGAAGTCGGTGATCACGACCGCAATCTCCACGAGTTCGTCGACTGCGAGATCGAGGCCCGTCATCTCGCAGTCGATCCATACGAGACGGTCGTTCTCGGACGCAGATACCATGTCGCCATCCTATCGACGGTCCCGACATCCCCGACCGGAACCGGCGTCATGATCGTTCGGCAGGAGCGCGATACTCTAGACGCGTGCGCCTCCGTAGCTCAGGGGATAGAGCAGGAGCCTTCTAATCTCTTGGTCGCAGGTTCGAATCCTGCCGGGGGCACCACGCAGCATCGAATCCCGGTGAGAGACGCGGAAGGGGACCGGCCTCCTGGCCGTCGTCAGGAAGCACGCAGAGCCGCGACCGCGTCGTCCACACGCCAGAACTCGCCGACGACGCGGAACACGCCCGTCGCGAGGTGCAGCCGTTCGGCGCGGTACCGAAGCCCCAGCGGATCGGCGACGATCCGGAGATGACCCAGGATGTGCTCCCGGCGATCCTGGACCCTCCAGAGGTGATCGGCAGCGCGGACCAGATGCTCGCGCGCAGAGGAGAGTCGAGGCGTGGCGAACGGGACGTCGGGTAGGGAGGTGGTCAGGTGGTCGGACATCGGTACTCCTTTCATGATTCGAAGATATGACCGACCACCGACATTCGCCGTCGCAGGTTCCGTCGCTGTCATCGGGGCTTTCTCTCCACCGTCCGCGCGATCTGCAATCTGTCCACCGGTTGCGTCTTCACCGCATCCGCGGCCCGAGGCTCCCGCGCAAGCTGGAGAAAGCCGGAAGAGACCCGGCGATCGAGAGGATACGAACATGATCGACACCCTGACCATCGTGGGACGAGTCGCCACCGACCCGGCGCAGACACAGACAGGCGGAGGGGTCCCTGTCACCAACTTCCGCCTTGCCACCACGCACCGTCGCTTCGATGCCGCGACGCAGACGTGGACGGATTCGGGCACCAACTGGTACTCGGTGGCGGCGTTCCGCCACCTCGGAGAGAACGCCAAGGCGTCGCTGCGCACGGGAGACAGCGTCATCGTGACGGGGCGTCTCAAGATCCGCAACTGGGAGAGCAACGGGAAGCACGGCACCAGTGTCGACATCGAGGCAGATGCGATCGGCCATGATCTGCGGTGGGGAACCACGGCGTATCGCCCGCAGCCGCGTCCGCAGACGGGTACTCCCGACACGTCGACCGAATCACCGGATACGCGTGTCTCCGAGGATGACGTCGATGCGCTGGGCTCGGGGAGCGATTCATCCGCGTTCGCACTCTCCTGGTCGGCACCGGACGTAGAGGTGGCCGGGAGCGCGTGACGGGCGCTGCCTCGGCGACGGCGCACGGCTGCGCGCGTGAACGGGGGCACGAGGACGGCGCAGGTGTGATGAGAAGGCGACGTAGACTCGGCACGTGCTTCGTCGATCGGTCCTTCCTCCGCCGCGCACAGCCGGTGCACTAGCCGCCGCCGCTGTCGTCGCCATGCTCCTCTCCGGCTGCACGCCGACCGCCGCACCGTCTCCCTCCGCCACGGCCTCCGCCTCACCGGACGCGGAATCGACGGCACCCGTCGGGCCCGTTCTCGTGCCGGATGGCAGCGCCGGCGACAATCTGCCGCTGTTCACCGCTACCGCGGAGGGCGTTTGGGCGACCGAGCAGCGCGGCGAAGGTCGGGCATACATCGACGCGCTGATCGGCGCAGGATTCGATCGCGATTCGATGCAGGTGACCCAGGACCTGACCACGGTGGGCAACCCGGCGGAGAGTCTGCAGTTCTCGGTCCGCTGGGGCAATGACGAGTGCCTCGTCGGCCAGGTCGGTCCTTCCACCGGTCAGGTCGTCACGGCGGTTCTCCCGCAGCTCGCGGAGGGGCGCTGTCTCGTCGGCACCACACGTCCGATCGACTGGTGAGATGCCAGGGGGCCGGTAGGCTGGAGTGTCGATCTTCGACGCCAACAGAAGGAGCGGTTTTCGGTGGCTGAGTACATCTACTCGATGGTTCGTGCGCGCAAGGCGGTGGGCGAGAAGCTCATCCTCGACGACGTGACCATGGCGTTCCTCCCCGGGGCCAAGATCGGCATGGTCGGTCCGAACGGCGCGGGTAAGTCGACCATCCTCAAGATCATGGCAGGACTCGACACCCCGTCGAACGGCGAGGCGAAGCTCTCCCCGGGCTTCACGGTCGGCATCCTGATGCAGGAACCTGAACTCGACGAGACCAAGACCGTTCTGGAGAACATCCAGGACGGGATCGCGATCAAGGCCAAGCTCGACCGGTTCAACGAGATCTCCGCTCTGATGGCGGATCCCGATGCCGACTTCGACGCTCTCCTCGCTGAGATGGGCTCGCTTCAGGAGGAGATCGACGCGGCAGACGGTTGGGACCTCGACTCGCAGCTCGAGCAGGCCATGGACGCCCTCCGCACCCCTCCGGGAGACGCGGCCATCGCACCCCTGTCGGGTGGAGAGAAGCGTCGTGTGGCGCTGGCGAAGCTGCTCCTCCAGAAGCCCGATCTGCTGCTGCTGGACGAGCCGACCAACCACCTCGACGCCGAGAGCGTGCTCTGGCTCGAGCAGCACCTCCAGGCATACAAGGGCGCCGTCATCGCCATCACCCACGACCGGTACTTCCTCGACCACGTGGCCGAGTGGATCGCCGAGGTCGACCGCGGCCGTCTGATCGGCTACGAGGGCAACTACTCGACGTACCTGGAGAAGAAGGGCGAACGCCTCGAGATCCAGGGCAAGAAGGACGCCAAGCTCGCCAAGCGCCTCAAGGAGGAGTTGGAGTGGGTGCGTTCCAGCGCGAAGGGTCGCCAGACCAAGTCGAAGGCGCGTCTCGCCCGATACGAGGAGATGGCTTCCGAGGCCGAGCGGACCAGGAAGCTTGACTTCGAGGAGATCCAGATTCCGGCGGGCCCGCGTCTCGGAAGCGTGGTCATCGAGGCCAAGAACCTGAAGAAGGGCTTCGACGGGCGCTCGCTCATCGATGGACTCAGCTTCAGCCTCCCGCCGAACGGCATCGTCGGCGTCATCGGGCCGAACGGTGTGGGAAAGACCACCCTGTTCAAGACCATCGTCGGGCTCGAGCCGCTCGACGGCGGAGACCTGAAGATCGGTGAGACGGTCAAGATCAGCTACGTCGACCAGTCCCGCTCCAACATCGACCCGAACAAGACGCTGTGGGAGGTCGTCTCCGACGGCCTCGACTACATCACGGTCGGCAAGACCGAGATCCCGTCGCGCGCCTACGTGTCGAAGTTCGGCTTCAAGGGCCCCGATCAGCAGAAGAAGGCCGGCGTGCTCTCCGGTGGTGAGCGCAACCGCCTCAACCTGGCGTTGACCCTCAAGGAGGGTGGCAACCTGCTTCTTCTCGACGAGCCCACGAACGACCTCGACGTCGAGACCCTGAGCTCGCTGGAGAACGCGCTGCTCGAGTTCCCCGGCTGCGCCGTGGTGATCACCCACGACCGGTGGTTCCTCGACCGCATCGCCACGCACATCCTCGCCTACGAAGGAACCGACGAGAAGCCGGACCAGTGGTATTGGTTCGAGGGCAACTTCGAGGCGTACGAGGAGAACAAGATCGAGCGTCTCGGAGCCGATGCCGCCAAGCCGCACCGCTCGACCCACCGCAAGCTGACGCGCGACTGACTCCGTCATGACCGCGACGCCGGGGCCCCGCCTGCACATCCCGATCCAGCTCCGCTGGGGCGATCTGGATGCGTTCAACCACGTCAACAACACCTCGATGCTGAAACTGCTCGAGGAGGCTCGCGTGCGAGCGTTCTGGCGTGCGGGCCCCGGCGAGGAGGCTCCATCGACGGCGGTGCTCGATTCGGGCATCGAAGAGGGGATCCTCACGCTGATCGCGCGCCAGGAGATCGAATACCTCGCGCCGGTGCCGTATCAGCGGCGACCGCTCGAGGTGCAGATGTGGTTCGGCAAGCTCGGCGGATCCAGCGTCGAGGTCTGCTACGAGGTACACAACGATCCGACGGCGGAACCTCGTCAGATCTACGCGCGCTCGACGGCGATCATCGTCCTGGTCGACGCGCAGACCGGTCGCCCGACCCGCCTGACCCAGGAGATGCGCGACGTCTGGGAGCCGTACGTCGGCGAATCGATCGAGTACACCCACCGCTGACACCGGCCGCGGTCCCGGTCGCAGCGCGCCTCGACCGAAGCTGCCAGCTCTTCAAGCCGGTCGGGCCAGTCAAACCCGGCAGACGCTTCAGCGCTGCTGGTCAGTGCTGCTCGTCAGTCCTGATCGTCAGGGAAGCGGATCATGATCTCCTGCGCGACGCTCGCCACGAACTCGCCGTCTCGGGTGAAGATCCGGCCGGTGGCGAGTCCCCGTCCGCCGCGCGCGTTCGGCGACTCCTGCACGTACAGGAGCCACTCGTCCACCCGCGCGGGCCGGTGCCACCACATCGCGTGATCGAGGCTCGCGACTTTGAGACCGGGAAGCGCCCAGTACACGCCGTGCGCCCGAAGGATGGACTCCTGGATCGTCATGTCGCTGAGGTAGGCGAGGGCTGCGCGATGCAGACGCGGGTCGTCGGGGAGCGGAGCCCGCAGGCGCATCCACACGGCCTGCTGCGGTATGCGCTCGTCGTCACTGGGCAGATATAACGGCGAGTCGACGTGACGGATGTCCGCTGCTCGCTCGCTCAGCATCCGGGCCGTCCCGCCGGGGAGCCCCTGCACGCGGGCCTCGTCCGGAGCCAGGTCTTCCGGTGCGGGAATGCCCTCCGGCATCGATGCCGCATGTTCGACACCGGGGTCCGCGTCCTGGAAGGAAGCGATCATCGAGAAGATCGGCACACCGTTCTGGTACGCCTGGGCACGGCGCGTCGAGAAGGAACGTCCGTCGTGGATGCGGTCCACAGAGATCGTGATGCCCTGGCTCGCGTCGCCGGGGCGCAGGAAGTAGCCGTGCATCGAGTGCGCAGCCCGATCCTCGGGGAGCGTGCGTTCGGCAGCCAGGAGCGCCTGAGCGAGGACCTGGCCACCGTAGATCCGTCCGCTCGGCATCGGGTGCGAAGAACCCGTGAAGATGTCCTCCGTGGTCCGTGCCTGCGTCGAATCGAGATCGAGCACCTCGAGCAGTCGCTCGACGGTCCGGGTGGCGTGCTCGTCCGTGCTCATCTGTTCCTCTCCGCGCCCCGAGGCGCCGCTCCGTTGGTAGTTTAGAACGCGTGCCGCATCACCTCCTCCTCGCCGACCCGGACACAGCGAAGGACGTCCTCACGTTCGTGGGACGCGCGTCACGGATCACGGACGAGGGAGTACGGTTGCAGGCGGGGAACGGTGTGCTCGCCCTCACGACCGCGGCGCTCGCTCCCCATGGACTCTTCGACCAGACACCGACGATCCTCGCGATGCGGATCGTGCACGCCGACCCCGAGCTCGAGTGCGACATCGTGGTCGACCAGCTTTCGCAGACCGATGAGCCGCAGCGGCTCGGTCTCCCGGAGACCGGGATGTCGCCCGCCTGGGCCGGGGTGGCTCCGCCCCGTGGCTCTTGGGAGCCCGTAGGGGAGCTCGACGCATCTGTGATCGCGCAGCGCGCGCAGTGGGGAATCTCCGCCGTCGCCCGCGGCGCAGCCCCGGGATCCGGCGAAGAGGCCGTACGCGCCCTGCGTGCGGCGATCTGGGGCGAACCCGACGAGGACCTCGACGGCCTCCCTCGGGGAATCGCCTTCGCTGCCGACGCGATGGGGTTCATCTCCGGTGAGGAGCAGGTCCGCGTGTCGAAGTCGGGGCGGTGGACACGTCTCGCCTTCCGACGTGGTCACGTGCTCTCGCGCGGTCCCGTCGCATCGGGTCTCACGAGCGTCCGGGACACCGGCTCCGCGGGCTGAGATCCTCCGGGCGCCCGCGAGTCCAACCGCAGCGCCACGATCCTGCTCACCAGCGCGCTTGTGCCACCCAGTACGAGCACGAGTCCTAGAGCGTCCAGGAGCGGGAACAGCCAGAGGTCGATCACCCAGTACTGCCAGTTGACGGATCCCCCGAGCAGCCCTGGCACCAGGGGGACGAAGAACCCCGCCACGATGACGAGCGCGAACGGAACGAGCCGGACACCGGCACGCGACCTCCCCTCTCCGCGCATCCGCCTGGCCCAACGCGGAGCCCTCAGCGCCGTGACGAGCAGAACGATCGACGCGAACGCTGTGACACCCAGGAGGATCCTGTTCGCGATATCCAGCGGATTCTCGTACGTCGCCGCGGACGCGTCGCCTTCGATCAGGTGACGCACCAGCTCGCCGGGGGAGCCCACCCCGTTCGTCAGCACCACGGCTGCGGTACCGGTGGTGGTGTCGAAGGCCATCGACCCGCCGAACGTCGCGAGAGTACCCCCGTGCGACAGGACGCCGGGCGCTGGTGCTCCGTCCGGACCGAGGTTCTGCCATCCCAGGGCATACGACACGGCGCCCGGTTGCACAGAATGCAGTTCCTCCCGCAGCACCGGATCCAGGATGTCCGCACCGACGTCACCCTGGTTGAAACCCAGCCATTGCACCATGTCGGAAAGCGTCGAGACCACACCACCGTTCCCGCCGCACCGGCCCGGCATCTCCGGCATGACATAGGCGACCCCGAGCACCACGGAGTAGCCGGGTGTGAGCCCGTCGACGCTCTGATCACAGGCGTCGACGCTTCGAGAGTCGAGCATCCCGAGCGGGGCGAAAAGCCGCTGACGGAGGAACTCGTCGAGGCTCTGCCCGGAGACGACCTCGACGATGCGGGCCGCGAGCGAGTAGTTCGTGTTGTGGTATTCGAAACGAGCACCCGGATCCGCGACGAGTCGTCGTCCTGTGAGTTCAGCCACCACCGCCCGCGTGTTGCGCGGCGCCGGCAGCGAGAACTCGTCGTTCGTCTGCAGCGAGAGCCCCGACGTATGAGACAAGAGCTGTCTGATCGTGATGTCCCGATGCCTGGGGTCGGCCATCGTGAATTCAGGGAGCCGCTCGACGACGAGGTCGTCGAGCGCCAGCGCTCCATCCTGCACGAGGAGCATGATCGCGGTCGCCGTGATCGACTTGCTCATCGACGCGATCCGGAACGGCGTCTGCGGAGTGATCGGGTCGCCCGCTCCGTCACGGCCGTGCACGATCAGGTCGACGTCACCATTCGAGATGACCGCTGCCGCGACCCCGGGCGTCGCGAACGCCTCGGCGTAGCTCCTGACCGCGCTTTCATGCGCCGTCGACGCATCGGCGGCGGCAGCGGAGAGCGTACCGCCGAGGATCGATGCCGAGACGAGACCGAGGATGCAGAGGATGCGCACGAGTCCACGGTAGGGAGCGGGACGCGACGACTCGAGACCCGCCGCCGCCGCTTCGGGTTACCCCGAACAAGCAGGATGGATGCCCCGAAGAGGTTCACCCGGAAAGCCCGGGACCGAGATCATCCGGCCAGAGCCGCAGCCCGTCCGGCGATGCGGCCGGAGAACAGACACCCGCCGAGGAACGTCCCCTCGAGCGCACGGTAGCCGTGCACTCCGCCACCGCCGAAACCGCTCGCCTCGCCACCGGCGTACAACCCGGGGATCGGCTCGCCGACCGCGTTCAGCGCGCGCCCATGGAGGTCGGTGTTGATGCCGCCGAGCGACTTGCGGGTGAGCACGTGCAGCTTCACCGCGACGAGCGGCCCCGCGGCCGGATCCTGAAGGCGATGCGGAGCCGCCGTTCGGATGAGCTTGTCGCCTCGATAGCTGCGCATGGAACGGAGCATGCCGATCTGCGCGTCCTTCGTGAAGTCGTTCTCCATCTCCCGATCGCGGGCGAGCACCTCGCGCCGCACGTTGTCGATGTCCAGCACCTCGCCGCCGGCGTGCCTCTGCATCTGCTCCAGCAGCGAATCGAGGTCGTTCTCCACGATGAAGTCCTCACCCTCGTCGAGGAACGCCTGCACCGGCCCTGTGGGCCCCTTCGCCAGGCGGGACTTCAACAGGAGGCCCACGTCCTTCCCGGTGAGGTCGGGGTTCTGCTCGCTTCCGGAGAGGGCGAATTCCTTCTCGACGATCTGGCGCGACGTGACGAACCAGGAGTGGTCGTGCCCGGTCGTGCGCAGATGAGCGAGAGTTCCGAGAGTGTCGAATCCGGGGAACAGCGGCACGGGCAGGCGAGTGCCGGTCGCGTCGAACCACAGCGAAGACGGCCCGGGGAGGATGCGGATCCCGTGCGACGGCCACACCGGATCCCAGTTGGCGATGCCTTCGACGTAGTGCCACATGCGATCGCCGTTGATCAGCCGGGCACCGGCGGCTTCGCTCACACCGTGCATCGAGCCGTCGACATACGCGGGCACCCCGGTGAGCATGTGCTCCGGTGCAGTGCCGAGGCGCGCGGGCCAAGCGGCGCGTACAAGGTCGTGGTTTCCACCGATGCCGCCCGACGAGACGATGGTCGCTGTCGCCGTGATCTCGAAATCGTCGACGACGTCGCGCGATGAAGGCTCACCGCGCTTCGACCCGCTCGTCGCGAGGATCTGCCCGCGTGCCCCGGTGACGGTTCCGTCGGTCACCAGCAGCTCGGAGACGCGGTGGCGGGGGAGCACGGTCAGGCGCCCCTCTCGCTCCCCTTGCTCGACAGCTGCGGCGAATGGCGCGACGATTCCCGGGCCGGTGCCCCACGTGATGTGGAAGCGGGGCACGGAGTTGCCAGGTCCGATAGCGCCGTAGCCGCCGCGCTCCGCCCAGCCGACGACGGGGAAGAAGCCGACCCCACGTTCACGGAGCCACGCGCGCTTCTCGCCGGCGGCGAACTGCAGGTACGCCTCGGCCCATCGCCGGGGCCACTCGTCTTCCGGGCGATCGAATCCGGCGTTGCCCAACCAGTCCTGGGTCGCCAGTTCCAACGAGTCCTTGATGCCGAGGCGCCGCTGCTCGGGGGAGTCGATGAAGAACAGCCCTCCGAACGACCACCAGGCCTGCCCACCGAGGTTCGTGCGCGGTTCCTGATCCACCAGGATGACACGCCGCCCGGCATCGAGCGCCTCGGCGGCGGCGACCAGGCCCGCCAACCCCCATCCGATCACCAGGACGTCTGCGGACAGGGGCGTTGTCGTCATGGGGTCTCCGTTGATTCCTGACGTGAGCGGGTCTCGAGCGTGGGCCGGCCGCCGGGTCCGGCGCCGATCCCGGAAGGTTCGCGTGTGTTCACCATGGCATAGGCCGCGCGCTCCAGGTAGTCCCACAGCGTGGTTTCGTGCAGGGGAGACAACTGCGCCTCGTCGAGCGCGGTGCGCATGTGACGAAGCCAACGGTCTCGCGCATCCGCATCGACGTGGAACGGCATGTGCCTCATGCGCAGACGCGGATGCCCGCGGGTCTCACCGTACGTCGTGGGGCCGCCCCAGTACTGCTCGAGGAACATCCGAAGACGGTCTTCGGCAGGGCCGAGGTCTTCCTCCGGGTACATCGGCTTCATGACGGGGTCCAGCGCGACCTCGCGGTAGAACACGGAGACGATCTTCCGGAAGGTCTCGTGCCCGCCGATCTCGTCGTAGAAGGTCACTTCTGGGTGCTCCCGTCGTCGTTCGGCTTCTTCCGCCGCCAGATACCTCGGTCGGGGACCACCGGCACGCCGGTCACCGCGTTCGGGCGCGTTCTGGGCGGGTTCGCACCGCGGACCCGCCGTGCACCGTCGAGCCCCGTCGGCACCACGTCGACCATGCGGGGCACCCCGATCTCCTTCTCGAGGAGGGCGGCACGCAGGCGGCGACGCAGCTCCTGGGCCACGTCGTCCTTGGCATTGGCCCTGGCCTTGATGACGATACGCACCACGAGCGCGTCTCCGTCGATGGACTCCAAGCCCCACAGCTCGGGCTTCTCGATGATGCGCGTACGCCACTTCGGGTCCTTCGACAGTCCCTGCGCGGTCTCGAGCATGATGTGCTCGACCTGTTCGAGGTCGGAGTCGGCCGGCACGCCGATGTCGATGATGGAGCGCGCCCACCCCTGCGACATGTTGCCGATCCGGGTCACCTCACCGTTGCGCACGTACCAGAGCGTGCCGTTGACGTCGCGCACCTGGGTGATGCGCACACTCACGTATTCGACCACACCGCTCGCGAGACCGAGATCCACCACATCGCCGATGCCGATCTGGTCCTCGGCCACGAGGAACATACCGTTGAGCACGTCCTTGACGATGTTCTGGGCGCCGAAACCGAGACCAGCGCCGACCGCAGCGGTCAGGAGGGTCAGCGAGCCGAGCAGACTCGAATCGAGCGCGTTCACGATCAGCACGATCGCGATCACGACCAGCATCACGTTCACGATGTTCTGCAGGATGGTGCCGAGCGTGCGTGTGCGCTGCACCAGGCGCATATCCGCGAGCGGAGAGCGCTCGAGTGCCTGAGTGTCGTCGACCGACGCCTTGTTCTTCGCGCTGTCGACGATGCGGTGCACCACACGTCGGATGACGAGCCGCAGGACGAGCCCGATCACGATGCAGCTGACGATGATGATGGCGACCGTCAGGGCATTCATGCCGACCTGGCCGAGCCAGGCGAGCAGCGCCTTCACCCAGTCGGGGAGGGGGATCTCCGCAGGCGGTTCGGTGACAGTGGAGGGAAGAATCATCACCTCCGATCCTAGCGAGCGGGCCTCTGTGCGGGCTGGGTGGAACCCCGCGTCAAAACGGAGACCATCCGGCCCGACCGCAGCGTGTCATTGGTGGACACACGGGGATCAGAGCGGATGGTCTCCGTTTTCGCTGGTGTTCGGGTATCAGTCCTCGGCGTCGCGGGCCTGCGCGGCCAGGGCGCGCTCGACATCGGCGAGGTTCTCGAGCACGAGGCGTCGCAGAGCAGGGGCGACATCCTGGTGCTCCGAGAGCCAGCCGCGGGTCGCGTCGCGCAGGGCGATGTCCGCCAGTGCGGTCGGGAACAGCCCCACGATCAGGTACTGCGCGATCTGGTAGGTCCGCGACTCCCAGATCGGCAGCAGCATGTCGAAGTACGCCGGGACGAACTCCTCGAGCACCGCAGCTCCCGCCGGGTGGGTGAACCCGAGTGCTGCGGAGCGCACGATCGTGTTCGGAGCATCATCGCGCTCGATCAACGACGCCCACGCGGCCTTCTTGGAGGCGGAGTCCGGCAGGGACGCGCGTGCCTGAGCCGCGAACTCCCCGCCCTTCGCGGTGTTGTCCGCGGCGAGAGCGGCATCGATCGTGGCGGCGTCCGTCGCGCCGATCGTGGCGAGCCCGGCGAGCAGCTGCCAGTTCAGGTCAGCGTCGATCTCCAGCCCGGGGAGCGTGTCCTCACCGGAGCGCAGACGTCCGACGATGCCCGCGTGCTCAGGAGTGACCAGAGCGTTGGCGAAGGCCGTGACGAACTGCAGCTGGCTGTCGCTGCCGGGGTCGGCCGACTCTGCCAGGCTCCACAGACCATCCGCCACCTTGAGGCGCGCGGCCTCGCGGTCGTCCGGTGCGACGTAGAGGTTCGCCGCGGTGCGCAGTTGCGCGAGCGTGGTGCGCACCGTCGTCGACTCGGTCTCACGCCCGATGTTGCCGAGCACGAGGTCGATGTACTCGGAAGCGCCGGTCTCGGCGTCGCGGGTCTGATCCCATGCCGCGCCCCAGACGAGCGAACGGGCGAGCGGGTCGTGGATGTCGGCGAGGTGTGCGATCGCGGTGGCCAGAGACTTCTCGTCGAGGCGGATCTTCGCGTAGGCGAGGTCGTTGTCGTTGAGGAGCACGAGGTCGGGGCGGGTGAGACCCTGCAGCTCGGGGATCTCGGTGCGGTCGCCGTCGACGTCCACTTCGAGGTAGTGCGTGCGGGTGAGCGAGCCGTCCGTGAGGGTGTAGAAGCCGATGCCGAGACGGTGCGGACGGATGGTCGGGTAGTCGGCCGGAGCGGTCTGCGTGATCGCGAAGCGCGAGATCGTGCCGTCGTGGCCCTCGGCGATGACCGGCTCCAGCGTGTTCACGCCGGCGGTCTCCAGCCACTTCTTGGACCACGTGCCGAGGTCGCGGCCGCTGGTGGCTTCGAGCTCGGTGAGCAGGTCGCTGAGCTCCGTGTTGCCCCAGGAGTGCTTCTGGAAGTACTGCGAGACGCCCGAGAAGAACGCCTCGATACCGACCCAGGCGGCCAGCTGCTTCAGGACGGAGCCGCCCTTGGCGTAGGTGATCCCATCGAAGTTCACCTGCACGTCTTCGAGGTCGTTGATCTCGGCGACGATCGGGTGGGTCGAGGGGAGCTGGTCCTGGCGGTAGGCCCAGGTCTTCTCCATGGCGTTGAACGTGGTCCATGCCTCGGTCCACTCGGTGGCCTCCGCCGTGGCGATGGTCGAGGCCCACTCGGCGAACGACTCGTTCAGCCAGAGGTCGTTCCACCACTTCATGGTGACGAGGTCGCCGAACCACATGTGAGCGAGCTCGTGCAGGATCGTGACGACGCGACGTTCCTTGACGGCGTCCGTCACCTTGCTGCGGAAGACGTAGGTCTCGGTGAAGGTGACGGCTCCCGCGTTCTCCATGGCGCCGGCGTTGAACTCCGGCACGAAGAGCTGGTCGTACTTGGCGAACGGGTACGGCACGCCGAACTTCGACTCGAAGTAGGCGAAGCCCTCGCGGGTCTTGTCGAAGATGTAGTCGGCGTCGAGGTGCTGCCACAGGCTCTTGCGGCCGTACACGCCGAGGGGGATGACGCGGCCGGAGGCGCTCGTCAGCTCCGAGAAGGTCGACTCGTAGGGACCGGCGACCAACGCCGTGATGTACGAGGAGATGCGCGGCGTCGGCTCGAAGCCCCACGTGGCGGTGACGTCATCGTCGTGCACGATGGGCTCGGGGGTGGGCGAGTTGGAGACGACCTTCCATGCGGCCGGTGCGGTCACGGTGAACTGGAACGTCGCTTTGAGGTCGGGCTGCTCGAAGACCGCGAACACCCGACGCGAGTCGGGCACCTCGAACTGCGAGTAGAGGTAGACCTCGCCATCGACGGGATCGACGAAACGGTGCAGGCCCTCGCCGGTGTTCGTGTACTCGCAGTCGGCGTCCACGACGAGGACGTTCTCCGCCTGCAGTCCCTCGAGCGTGATGCGCGAGTCGGCGAAGACCTCGTTGGGGTCGAGCTGCTCCCCGTTGAGGGAGATCTCACGGACCTCCCGCGCGATCAGATCGATGAAGGTGAAGCTCTCGGGCGTGGCGGTGAAGCGGACGACGCTCCGAGAGCCGAAGACCTCGGCGCCCTTGGTCAGATCGAGGGCGACTTCGTAGGACTGCGTGTCGACGACGTCGCGGCGCTCCTGCGCTTCGATACGGGTGAGGTTCTCTCCAGGCACAGCTGTACTCCCAGGGGTGAGGGGATGTCACCGGGGCTGGGCGCAGTTGGCGCCGACGGCAACCCTGACAGCCTACGCCAGTGCGGGGAATGCCCGATCTCCATCGCGGTGCAGGGGAATCGGATAGAAACGGTGCTCGCGCGCGCTCCGGCACTCCGTAGAAGTGGGAGGATGGACGGGTGACTGCGATCGAGCCGAATGTCGTCCCCTTTGCCTCGCCTGCTGCCTCCGGTGGTGCACCTTTCGTGACCGCACCGGTCGCCTATGACGCGATCCTTCTCGCCGGATTCGGCGGGCCCGAGGGCCAGGAGGATGTGATCCCGTTCCTCAGGAACGTGACGCGCGGCCGCGGCATCCCCGACGAGCGGCTCGAGGAAGTCGCGCACCACTACCGCCACTTCGGCGGAGTGAGTCCGATCAACGGTCAGAACCGCGTGCTCAAGGAGGCGCTGCAGAACGCTCTCGCCGAGCGGGGCATCACGCTCCCGGTCTACTGGGGCAACCGCAACTGGGCGCCGTACCTGGAAGAGGTCGTGACCGAGGCATCGGGCAACGGGCACAACACCCTGCTCGCCTTCGCCACGAGTGCGTACAGCTCGTTCTCCAGCTGCCGCCAGTACCGGGAGGACTTCGCCCGCATCCTGGAGGAGACCGGCCTGGGCGAGACCGTCACGATCGACAAGATCCGCCCGTTCTACGATCACCCCGGCTTCGTCGAGGCGTTCGAGACCGGTGTCCGTGAGGCCATCGAGAACTTCCTCGCCGAAGGCATCGCAGCCGCGGACATCCAGATCCTCTTCTCGACGCACAGCATCCCCACCGCCGACGCCGAGCGCTCGGGTGCCCGCGACATCGAGTGGGGTGAGGGTGGCGCCTATGCCGCGCAGCACCTGGCCGTCGCCGCGTGGGTCATGGATCGCGTCCGCCAGACCGTCCCGGCGGCCGCCGACGTGTCGTGGGAGCTCGTCTACCAGTCCCGCTCCGGTCCCGCCTCGCAGCCGTGGCTCGAGCCCGATGTCTGCGACGTGATCGGCGAGCTGCCCGAGCGCGGACGCAAGGCCGTCGCCGTCGTGCCGGTGGGATTCATGAGCGACCACATGGAGGTCCTGTGGGACCTCGACACCGAGGCGGCGGAGGCCGCGGAGGAAGCGGGACTCTCCTTCACCCGTACTCCGACCCCCGGCGTATCGCCGGCATTCGTCGCGGGCATCGTCGATCTGATCGAGGAGCGCCTCCAGGGGCGTCCCAACGAGGAACGCGCTCACGTCACTTCCCTTCCCGGCGGGTTCGACGTCTGCCGCCCCGGTTGTTGCGAGAACATCCGGGCGGGCTTCAAGCCGGCTGCCGCAGGCGTCGCTCCGTGACCTCTCGGTGACCGGCGCGCGCTTCTAGGATGGGACACATGCGCATCCATATCGCCACCGACCACGCGGGCCTCGACTTCTCCACGCAGCTGCAGGACCATCTGCGCGCCGCCGGGCACGAGGTCGTCGATCACGGCCCCGTCGAGTACGACGCGGTCGACGACTACCCGGCGTTCTGCATCCGCGCGGCGCAGGCCGTCATCGCCGATCGGCGTGCGGGCGTCGAGGCGCTCGGCGTCGTCTTCGGCGGCTCCGGAAACGGCGAGCAGATCGCCGCGAACAAGGTCGAGGGCGTACGTGCGGCGCTCGTCTGGAACCTCTCGACCGCGGAGCTGGCCCGCGAGCACAACGATGCGAACGTGATCTCCATCGGCGCGCGTCAGCACACGTACGACGAGGTCACCTCGTTCATCGACCGCTTCATCACGACCCCGTTCTCGGGCGACGAGCGCCACGTGCGGCGCATCGGACAGATCGCCGACTTCGAACGCGACGGCTCACTGCTCCCGGACCCGCGGGCCTGACATGCCCGAGGGTCATTCCGTCCACCGGATCGCTCGGCAGTTCGACCGCAACTTCGTCGGCAAGACGCTGAGCGCTTCCAGCCCGCAGGGTCGGTTCGCCGAAGGAGCATCCCTGCTCGACGGCCGTGCCGCGGTGAGCGTGCAGGCGGTCGGCAAGCAGATGTTCCTGGAGACGGAAGGCGACCTGTGGCTCCGGGTGCATCTCGGCCTGTATGGAGCGTGGGACTTCGCCGGTGAGATCGTCGTCGACCCGACCATCGCCTCCGCCAACGGCCGCATGGGCCAGACCAATCAGCGGGGCACGATCCTCGAGGACCCGATCCTCGATGATGCGGGGGAGAACTCGCTGTCCTCGATCGGTGCGCCCCGACGCACGCGGGTGCACGTGCGCATGTCCGAGCAGACGAAGGGGCTCGCTGATGAGGGCATGGAGTGGCCGCCGCCGGTGGTCGGTCAGGTTCGACTGCGTCTGATGACCGACATCACTGCGGCCGACCTCCGAGGGCCGACCGCGTGCGTCCTGCAGACACCTGAGGAGATGTTCGCGACCGTCGCAAAACTGGGCCCTGACCCCCTGGTCGGCGATCCGGTCGAGAACGAGGAGCGTTTCGTCCGCGCTGTCAGGAAGAAGCCGACGGTGATCGCACTCCTGCTCATGGACCAGTCGGTCGTGAGCGGCATCGGGAACGTCTACCGCGCCGAGATGCTGTTCCGGCAGAGGCTGAACCCGCACACGCCGGGTCGCGACGTTCCCGAAGACGTCGTGCGCGCGCTCTGGCACGACTGGGTGCGTCTGCTCGCCATCGGTGTGGAGACGGGGCAGATGATGACGATGGACGGTCTGACCGGCGCGGACTACCGCGCCGCCATGGCCAACCGGGACGATCGTCACTGGGTCTATCACCGCGCTGGTCTGCCCTGCCGTATCTGCGGGACCGAGATCGCGCTGGAGGAGATCGGCGCTCGGAAGCTCTACTGGTGCCCGCGTTGCCAAGCGTGATCCGCCCGCGCCGCCACCACCGGATCTAGGCTGATCGAATGCGACAGAATCCCAGCTTCACGCTGGCCGATGTGCCCGAGATCCGCCGCGTGATCGAGGCGAACCCCTGGGCGACGATCATGAGCTCTGGCGGAGAGGGGCTCGTGGCCTCGCACTACGCCGTCCTGCTAGATGACGCCCACGACGACCTCACCGTCGTGGGTCACGTGGGTCGTCCTGACGACCTCATCCACGGGCTGGGGGAGGACCGAGAGATGCTGGTGGCCTTCCAGGGCCCGCACGGCTACATCTCGCCCGGATGGTACGGCGATGTGCCCGCGGTGCCGACCTGGAACTACACCGCTGTCCATCTGTCCGGCGTTCCCGAGATCCTGAGCGCCGAGGAGAACCTCGTCGTGCTCGACCGCCTCGTCGCGCACTTCGAATCCCTGATGCCGGAACCGCGACGCATGTGGGAGCGCCCCAACGACGCGGCCTACGTGGAGCGGCTGGCCGCGGGAACGGTGGGTTTCCGGTTGACACCGACACGAGTCGTCGCCAAGAGGAAGCTCAGCCAGAACAAGGCGCCGGAGACGATCGAGACGGTGATCGAGGAGCTCTCCGGCGACGGACCCTATGCGAACCCGGCCCTCGCCGCGGAGATGCGGCGCGCGCAGGACGCACGCCGAGGAGGGGTACAGCAGTGACCGAACGCGGCGCCGCCATCGACACCATCACAGCCGTGCGGATCGCCGGACCAGGACGCGAGTTCCTGATGGACGACGAACCGGTCGACATCTTCATCGCCGATGGACGCATAGTCGACATCGCCCCGACCGGTGCTCTGTCCGCCCGCGGCCGCGCCCTCGCCGCCGACGGCGCCTGGGCGGTTCCCGGTCTCTGGGACAACCACGTCCACACCGTCCAATGGGCGCTGACATCGGAGCGCGCGCCGCTCGGACACGCGGAATCCGCAGCGGCCGCCGCGGGTGCGATGAGTGGTGTTCCCCCGCTGGCGGACGGTCGACGCGTCGGGACCGGTTTCCGAGATGCGCTGTGGCCGGATCGTCCGTCACTCGAACTCCTGGACACAGCCACCGGCGGCGTTCCCACCTACCTCATCAACGCCGACGTCCACAGCGTCTGGTTGAACAGCGCTGCACTCGCTCGTGAGGGCTTCCGCAGCGAGGACGGCGTGCTGCGCGAGACCGATGCTTTCGAGATCTCGCGGCGCCTCAATGCCGTCGACGCCGCTCATGGTGACCGTGCGATGGTGCGGGCAGGGGAGCAGGCCGCGGCACGAGGTGTCACCGGCCTCGTCGACTTCGACATGGCGTGGAGTGCGGAAGCGTGGCCGCGACGGGTGCAGGCGGGCTTCGCCTCCCATCGCGTTGAGTTCGCGGTGTACCCGTTCGACCTCGAACGCGCCATCGACGCCGGGCTCCGCACGGGTGAACTCCATGAACTGACCGAGACTCCGGCCCGCGGGGCGGGGCTCGTGCGCGTCGGGCCGCTGAAGATCATCACAGACGGTTCCCTGGGCACTCGGACAGCCGCGTGCTCGCACGCCTACCCGGGAGATCCCGGCAACTTCGGCATGCTCACGGTGCCCTCCGACGAGTTGGTCGACCTCCTCACCCGCGCGACCGGCGCAGGACTGGGGGTGGCGGTGCACGCGATCGGCGACAGGGCCATCACCTCGGCGCTGGATGCCTTCACCACCACGGGCGCAGCCGGATCGATAGAGCATGTCCAGCTCGTGCGACACACCGACCTCGCGCGGTTCGCTCGCCTCGGTGTGATCGCCAGCGTTCAGCCGCAGCACGCCGTCGATGATCGCGATCTGGTGGACCGGCACTGGTCGGAGCAGACCTCGATCGGCTATCCCCTCGCATCACTGCGCGCATCAGGGGCACAGTTGCGCTTCGGTTCCGACGCCCCGGTGGCCCCGCTTGATCCGTGGCAGGCCATCTCCGCAGCGGTGTCCCGGACGGCCGACGCGCGAGCAGCATGGCATCCGGAAGAGCGGATCACGGTCGCCCAGGCACTGGAAGCGAGCGTGCGTACTTCGCTGCGGCCGGGTGAGCCCGCCGACATCGTCCTGTGTGCGGCGGACCCGCTGACGTCGACGGGGCCGGCTCTGCGCTCGATGAGCGTGCTCTCCACCGTCTTGCGGGGATACGTCACACACGCGCACTGATGGGTTACTCGTGCAGCAAGGGCGGCCCTCGGAGAACCGAGGACCGCCCTTGCCACGTTCAGACGATGTCTGCGATCAGGCCGCGATGTGCGAGACGAGGAACCAACGGTCCTTCTCGAGGCCGCGCTGGATCTCGATCGCGACGTCCTGGCTGGTGAGGTCGACCTCGTCGAGGCCTTCCACAGCGGCCTTGACGTCGACGAGGATGGCGTCGATGTCGGAGATCACCGCGCGGATCAGCTCGTCGGACTGTGCGAAGCCGGCCGCGACCGACGTCGAGCCCGCCTTCTCCGCGACGGCGCTCACGCGTGCATCGATCGGCAGACCGAGAGCGACGATACGCTCAGCGGCGGTGTCGGCGAAGTCGCCGGCGTGGGCGACGATCGTGTCGAGCAGCTCGTGCACGCCGACGAAGTTCGCGCCGCGGACATGCCAGTGGGCCTGCTTGCCGTTGATGGTCAGTGCCTGGAGACCGAGGACGACAGGGGAGAGGAACTGGGCCGCCCCTGCAGCCACGGTCGGGTCGATGGCGGTGGTGGAAACGGTCTGTGCCTTGCTCATCTTGTGCTCCTCCGGAACGGTTTCTCGTATCTGATGAAGACAACGCTACTCAGCGTCAGACATTCCGCAAGCAAGCTGAGGCTCGGCTCACTTCCGCGTGATTCCGCGGAAGTGAGGGTAGTCTCGCCTCATGAGCATCGCGTCCGGAGCCTCCATCCTCGCCCTGCCGAACAGTACGCCGTCGATCGACGCGACGGCATTCGTCGCCGACGGCGCTCGCATCGTCGGCGACGTCAGCCTCGCGGCGGGCTCCAGCGTCTGGTACAACGCCGTCCTTCGCGGGGATTCGGCGCAGATCGTCATCGGCCCCGGCTCCAATCTCCAGGACAACGTTTCCGTCCACGTCGATGCAGCGCATCCTGTGGTGATCGGCTCCAAGGTCTCGGTCGGACACAACGCGGTCGTGCACGGCTGCACGATCGGCGACGGAAGCCTGGTGGGAATGGGGGCGGTGATACTCAGCGGTGCCGTCATCGGCGAAGGATGTCTCATCGCCGGAGGAGCGGTCGTCCTCGGCGGGACGGAGATCCCCGCAGGCTCTCTCGTCGCCGGCGTGCCGGCGAAGGTGCGTCGAGCGCTCAGCGAAGAGGAGCGAGCGGAACTCCTGGCCAACGCCGACATCTATCTCGGACACTCGCAGACGCACTCGGCGGCGACGCGGGTGTGAGCGCCCCGGCCGCTAGGCTGGGACCCGTACGGGGCGGTGGCCAAGCTGGTTAAGGCAGTGGGCTCATAACCCAACGATCGTCGGTTCAAGTCCGACCCGCCCTACTCGCGATCCTCAGCGGATCCCTGGTCGCTCGATGACAGCAGCAGCGTGCAGCGATGCGGCGTCACGAACGGATCGAGTCGCCGCATCTCCAGAGGACCATCGCCCAGTCGGAGCACATCGCGCACGAGTTGCGCATGCACGGCGCATACGAGCGCCTGATCCTCGGCGAGCAGGCCGCGGTACCGGCAGGGAGCAAGATCGAATCGGAGCGTTTCCTCGTCGACGACGGGGTTCAGACCGGCATCGTCGAGGTGCTCG
Source organism: Microbacterium sp. WHRI 7836 (assembly GCF_040223885.2). Classification (NCBI taxonomy): domain Bacteria; kingdom Bacillati; phylum Actinomycetota; class Actinomycetes; order Micrococcales; family Microbacteriaceae; genus Microbacterium; species Microbacterium sp. WHRI 7836. Next base: position 1,889,537 of record NZ_CP168171.1, on the reverse strand, counting down.
TACAGGACGTCAACCTGCCGGAGGGCCTGGTCGCCGAGGCGCGGACTCTCCGACGTCACGGCGCGGAGCATGCGGCCCCTCACATCGGCGCCTTCGACCCGTGACCGTGCTCTCTGGCTCGACGATGTCTCACGCACAGGGTGGAAGACGAGGGGTGGACGACCGCGATGGCCGGTGTTGACGGGCTCACTGCGAATCAGGCCTTCGTCTTCGAGCACCCGCAGGTGGTCACGTGCGGTGTTCAACGGGATCCCGCTCTCCTCGGCGAGCGCGCCGGCGTCCCGGCCGGGCCTCTCCTGGATGGAGCGGAGCAGGCGCAGGCGCCGCGGTTGGGTCAGACCTCGGAAGTCATGGGCTCGACGGGGCATGGGGCGAGGATAAGCACGCCGGCAGAGAGGAGGGCGCGTTTCGGCCGGAAATAACCCGGTGAAAGGGCGCGCGCACTCCGTCTGGTCCGGCGATGGTGGAACGACCATGACGCTGAAGAGAAGGGAAGTCATGAAGCTCTCAACGGAGTCCGAGGCGGTCGTACGTGCGACCGCAGGAGTCGTAGCCGCGCACGCGGATGAGATCACCACGCTGTTCTACCGGGAGATGTTCACCGCGCACCCCGAACTGCTGCGGGTGTTCAACCGTGCGAACCAGGCTATCGGCGAGCAGCCGCGAGCTCTGGCCGCGTCGGTCGTCGCCTTCGCCGTGCACCTCATCGACCCGGACGCCCCCGACTTCACGCCGATCATGAGTCGGATCGCCCACAAACACGTCTCGCTGGGTGTCCAGGCACGCCAGTACACGATCGTCGGCCACTACCTCCTCGATGCGGTGCAGACGGTGCTCGGCGATGCGGTGACCACAGAGGTCAGAGCCGCCTGGGACGAGGTCTACTGGCTCTTCGGGTGCTCCCTCATCGCCGAAGAGGCGAAGCTGTACGCGCAGGGCGGCACCGATCCCGCCCATCCGTGGCGCAAACATCGGGTGGTGGAGCGCGTCGTCGAGTCGGACGACGTCATCTCGCTCCTCCTCGCGCCTGTCGACGGCGTCGTCGCGTCACATCGGACGGGGCAGTACGTCGCCATCGCGGTGGACCTGCCGGACGGGTCCAGACAGCCCCGCCAGTACACGATCTCCTCCGGTCCGCGAGGCGATGCGCTGCGCGTGACCGTCAAGCGCGTCCGCGGCAGTGCAGGCGTCCCCGACGGTCAGGTCTCGACCTGGCTCCACGAGCACGCCCACCCCGGCACCGTGCTCGATGTGTCCCAACCAGCAGGTGACGTCGTGCTCGATGACACCGGGCATCCCCTCGTCCTCGTCTCCGCAGGCATCGGCATCACACCGATCACCGCAATCGTCGAGGATCTGTCCCGTCGCGCCCCGGACCGCACCATCCGACTCTTCCATGCCGACCGGAACCACGACGCCCATGTGCTGTATCCCTCCTTGCGGCGACAGGTGCTCGCGATGAAGGATGCCAAGGCGCAGAACTGGTACGCGGACGGGGCGGACGCGGCCCCGACCCTCCACCCCGCGCTCCCCGGGCGGATGGACCTCTCGAATGTCGAGCTCCCGGACGACGCGGTCGTCTTCATGTGCGGCCCTCTCGAGTTCATGCGCTCTGTCCGGGCGACTCTGATCGGCCGGGGGATACCTGCGGAGCGGATCGCCTACGAGGTCTTCGGCCCCGACCTCTGGCTGCAGCAGCCGACCGTCGACGCCGCCTGACGCGCGGAGCGCCGCGGAGGAGAAGGGTTCGCGCCGATGTCAAGCCCCTCCTCGGCGCCGCGACCCCACGCCATGCTTCCGGAGTGCGGCACCGCGCCGCAGAGACAGGAGGAACAATGAGCATCGGCAGCGGAATCGCGCTCTTCGTGATCGGGGCGATCCTCGTCTTCGCGATCAACGTCGACGTTCCCTGGGTCGACCTCGACATGGTCGGCTACATCCTGATGGGAGCAGGAGTCATCATCTTCCTCATCGGCATCGTGCTGCTCGCGCGTCGCCGGCGAACGGAGACGGTCTCACGCACATACGTCGACCCCGCCACGGGGGAGCCGACCACTCGTCGCTCCGTGAGCTCCAGCGGCGACGAGGCCCTGTGAGTTGCGCCGCCCTGTGAGTTGCGCCGCCCTGTGAGCGACACCGGCTTCTGAGTACACGCACTGACGGCGTCGGTCACCACAGTGTCCGACGCCGTCAGTGCGAGGCGGTGATCAGTCCGGCGCGATGGTCTCGAGGTGCTCCTCGACCAGGACGATGCCGCCGCTCGAACTCGCCGAGTGCGCGAGCTCCTCGATCCACCTCCGGCTCAGATCGGGAGACTCCGGTTCCTGGAAGACGAACCTCAGAGGAATCGACGGGTGGAGCCAGAGGGTCGATCGCCCAGGGGCCTCACCCTCGGGGTGACGCCAGGAGAGGGTGAAGCTCTCGTTCCGGCGGAGCTTGGTGGCGATGACCACCTTGAGGTGCGCCAAAGCGCGATCCTCGATGTAGATCGGCGTCGATGTGTCGCCGTAGTACAGGCTGCCCATCAGCAGTGGCGGCGGGACACGACGGTCAGGGGGCGGGCCATGGTTCTCCTCGATGGCGTGCTCGACGGACCGGGAAGTGGTCCGGGAATTCGAACTCTAGCCAACAAATCGACGCGCACCCTGCGCCTGACGCCCCACATTGCGCTGAGCGAACAATCTGTTCGCTCAGTGTCACGTTCACAAGGCGAGTGTCACGTTCACAAGGCGAGCGTCACGATCACGAGGCGAGGACGGGCGCTGCACCGTAGGCGTCACGATACGCCGCAGTGAAGCGAGACGAGTTGCTGAAGCCCCAGCGGCGCGCGATCTCGGCGACCGATCGGCCCTCGCCGTTGCGGAGATCACGGTGCGCCCCGTCGAGGCGCGCCCGCCGCAGAGCGTCGGCGGGCGTCATGTCCAACGCTCGTCGAAAGGCGTACTGCAGTCCCCGTGTGGAGATGTACGACGCGGCGGCGACGTCATCGATGGTGATCGCCAGGTGCGCATTCGCGTCGATGTAGGCGAGCGCACGACGGACCGAGGCCGGCGCTCCGGCTCGCTGTGCCGGCCGCCTGAGGGAGTCGGTGAATGTGGTCGGGAACGCCGAAAGCGTCATCGTCAGGGCGTGCCGTTCGAGTTCGGCGAGGAGCAGATGATCGGTCGGCCCCGCGTTCACGGACTGATCCACGTACTCGAACATCCGCTCCCAGCGCCGAGCGTCGGCAGGGGAGTGCGGCACGAACCCCGTCGTGCGCAACTCCCGTCGGTCATCACCCGTGATCTGCCTCGCGCGCGCCTGGGCGGCGCGGTGATCGAACACGAACGCCCGTACGCGCGCTGTCCGGTCCCATCGGGCTTCGACCTCGGTGCCGTCGGACATCCAGGCCGAGCCTGCATCCAGGGACTCGCGTCCCGACCAGACACGCGCATCGGGAGCGTCGACCCGACACACCAGCAGCTGCTCCTGAGGTTCTGCCCGAGAGTGCACCTTGGCGGTGAGTCGGTAGTCGATCAGGGACGCGGTGCCGAGTTCCTCGGATCGCCAGTCGAAGCGGAAGCTGCGCGGATCCGCATCCTGCAGCGACGACGACGGAACGTACTGCTGCCATGTGGACTCCACCTGGGCCAGATCGGTGGACGTGAACTGCATGGGCTACTCCTCGTGCTACGCGCGTCGATCCCACTCGAAAGCGCACGATCAGGAGCGTATCCCACGATGCCTGAGCCTCCGCCGTGCAGGTCTCCGGGATGCACCAGAACCCGCGAGGCCGCTCGTAGACTCGGGAGTATGAGCGTGCCTTCCCCGTATGCGGACCGTCTTCGTCGCCTTCCCGTGCAGCGTCGCGAGGTCGAGGTGCATGGGGGGACCACGGCCTACTGGGCGTACGGCCCCGACGACGCAGACACCACCGTCGTCGCGGTGCACGGTTTCCGAGGGGAGCACCACGGCCTCGAACCGGTGCTCGCGTTCCTGCCCGAGGTGCGGGTGATCGCGCCGGATCTTCCCGGTTTCGGCGAGTCTGCCCCTGTGCCACGACGCACGCATGATCTCGACGAGTATGCGGAGTGGCTCACCGACTTCGTCGCCGAAGTCGCCCCAGGTGCCGTGATCCTCGGCCATTCCTTCGGTTCGATCGTGGCCTCAGCCGCCGTGGCACGCGGACTGCAGACCCCGCGCCTGATCCTGCTGAACCCCATCGGTGCGCCGGCGCTCGAGGGGCCGAAGGGACTGATGACACGACTTGCGGTCCTCTACTACGCTCTCGGCGCCAGGCTCCCCGAGAAGGTCGGGACGGCCCTGCTGCGCAACCGGATCATCGTCCGCGTGATGAGCATCACGATGGCCAAGACGAGGGATCCGGAACTCCGCCGGTTCATCCACGACCAGCACGACACCTATTTCTCCCGATTCTCGGATCGGGATGTACTCCGGGACGCCTTCGTCACGAGCGTTTCGCACGACGTACGCGAGTTCGCCCCCGAGATCGACGTTCCGACACTGCTCGTCGCAGCAGAGCGGGACGACATCACACCCATCGAAGCGGAGCGGAGGCTGGCGACGATGTTCCCGGACGCCCGCCTCGTCGAGATCGCGCACGTCGGACACCTGATCCACTACGAGACCCCGGCCGAAGCTGCGGGAGCCGTTCGCCGCTTCCTCAGGATTCCCGTCGCGCGAGGCCGATGAGGCCGGCGACACGGAACGGGATGACCTCACCCATCGCCAACGACGTCTCCGTGCGTTCGACGCCCTCGATGGACAGGATGCGCGCGTCCGTGTCGAAGAGGTGTCGCGCATCGCGGCAGGCCACGCGCGCGAGCAGATCGATCGATCCGCTGAGGCCGTGCGCCTGCACGACCTCAGGGATCCGGGAAAGCTCGTTGATGATGCGGGGCAGTTCCGTCTGACGGACCCCGATGCTCACGAAGGCCTGCAAGGGGAAACCGAGCACATCGGGCGAGAAGGACCGCTCGTAGGACAGGAAGATCCCGCTCTGCTCCAACCGCGCCATCCGCGCCTGGATCGTGTTGCGCGAGAGCCCCAGGTTCTCCGCGAGCGCGACGATCGTCGTGCGCGGGTCGTCGGCGAGCGCGGCGAGAAGCTCGAGATCTATGCGGTCCAGTCCTGGCATAGTGCCAAACCTTAGCAGCACTCTCTCGAGCGAAATTGAGCAACATGCTCAAGCGCTCTTGGAATGCTTGAGCGAGGTGTTGACCGGACGTACTCTCAGACCATGCCGGTGATGACGCTGGCATCAGTGCGCGGAGCCTCACGAGGGCCGCCGAGGACGAGGAGGACGACGATGTCACCGCAGGCCACGCCCATCGCAGACACGGCACAGGATCTGGAGCTCTCGGAGCGCCTCCTGAACCCCGACGGAAGCCGCATCCCGAACCCCCGGCTGGACCCGTTCGTCGCCGACGTCGATGCCGAGCAGCTGCGTTCTCTGCTCCGGGACATGGTCATCCTCCGCCGCATCGATGCCGAGGGTGTCGCGCTTCAGCGCCAGGGACAGCTCGGACTCTGGGCGCCCTGCCAGGGACAGGAAGCGACGCAGATCGGGACGGCCCGCGCCCTCGCTCCCGAGGACTTCGTGTTCCCCAGCTACCGGGAGACCGGAGTCATCTACGCGCGGGGCGCGGAGCCCGGAGACTACGTGCGCATGTGGCGCGGTGAGGAAGGTGCGGCTCACGATCCCGCCGACCTCGGTGTCGCTCCCTTGCAGATCATCATCGGAGCGCAGACACTGCACGCGGTCGGCTACGCGCTCGGCATCCAGCACGACGGCGCTGACGAGGTGGCGGTGACCTACTTCGGTGACGGAGCCACCAGCCAGGGTGACGTGAACGAGGCGATGATCTTCGCCGCGTCGTACCAGGCGCCGGTCGTCTTCGTATGCCAGAACAACCACTGGGCGATCTCCGAGCCGGTCGCCGTGCAGTCGCAGTATCCGATCGCGGGAAGGGCGCCAGGATTCGGCATCCCCAGCCTGCGGGTGGACGGCAACGACGTGCTCGCCTGCATGGCGGCCATGCGCTGGGCTCTCGACCACGCGCGGTCCGGCAAGGGCCCCGCCTACATCGAAGCCGTCACTTATCGCATGGGTCCGCACACCACGGCCGACGATCCGACCCGCTACCGCGACCAGGAGGAACTGGATTCCTGGCGCCGCCGCGATCCGATCGCGCGGTTGGAGGCACACCTGCGCGCCAGCGGGGAGCTCGCCGAAGAGCACGTCGCCGAGACCCAGTCCGCAGCCGATCTCGTCGCCAAGGAGATGCGTGCCGCGTGCCTCGGCATGGTCACACGGCCGGCACTCGCCGTGTTCGACGGCGTCTACGCGGAGCCGCACACCGGACTCGAGCGGCAGCGCGATGAGTACGCCTCGTACCTCGCCACCTTCGAGAGCGAGGTGTGACCATGACCGAGCTGACTCTCGGGAAGGCCCTCGGAGCCGGTCTCCGCCAGGCGATGCGCGATGACGACAAGGTCGTGCTGCTCGGGGAGGACATCGGCAAGCTGGGAGGCGTCTTCCGCATCACCGACGGACTGCTCGACGAGTTCGGCGCTGCGCGCGTGATCGACACGCCGCTCGCCGAGTCCGGAATCGTCGGCACGGCGGTGGGCCTCGCATTCCGCGGCTACCGACCCGTCGTCGAGATCCAGTTCGACGGCTTCGTGTATCCCGCCTTCGATCAGATCGTCGCTCAGGTCGCGAAGCTGCACTACCGCACTCAGGGCCGGGTGAAGATGCCCATCACCATCCGGATCCCGTGGGCGGGCGGCATCGGCGCTGCCGAGCATCACTCGGAGTCTCCGGAGGCCTACTTCGTGCACACGGCAGGACTGCGCGTGATCGCGGTCTCGAACCCGGAGGACGCGTATCGAAGCCTGCGACAGGCCATCGCCTCCGACGACCCCGTGATCTTCTTCGAGCCGAAGCGGCTGTACCACCACAAGGGCGAGGTCGACCTCGAAGCCCCGCTGGCCGACGCGCCGCCGATGGGTCTCGCGCGCGTGGTGCGGACCGGGACGGATGCGACCCTCATCACGTACGGCGCCATGGTGTCCACCGCGCTGCAGGCAGCGGACGCCGCGGCGGATGAGGGAACGTCGCTCGAGGTCATCGATCTCCGTTCCCTCTCGCCCGTCGACTATGACTCCGTCGCGGCTTCGGTGCGGAAGACGGGCCGCGTCGTGGTCGCTCACGAGGCGTCGCGGGAAGCGGGAGTGGCCGCGGAAGTGATCGCGAGCATCACGGAGCGCTGTTTCGAGTACCTCGAGTCGGCTCCACTGCGGGTCACCGGCCACGACATCCCCTACCCGCCCGCGAAGCTCGAGAAGTACCACCTCCCGGACCTGGATCGACTGCTCGACGCCGTCGACCGGGTATTGGACCGGCCGAACAGCCTGACGGGAGCAGAGGCATGATCGCGGAGTTCCGCCTTCCCGACCTCGGGGAAGGACTGACAGAAGCCGAGGTCGTGACCTGGCTCGTCGCTCCCGGCGACAGCGTCACTCTCAACCAGACGCTCGCAGAAGTCGAGACCGCGAAAGCGGTCGTCGAGCTGCCCTCGCCCTACGAGGGCATCGTCTCGACGTTGCACGCGGAAGCAGGACAGACCATCGCCGTCGGTGCTCCTCTGATCGCCTTCGATGTCGTGGGGGAGGAGCCGGCGGCCCCGTCGCCCTCCTCGGAGCCTGGGGAGAAGGCCGAGCCGAACCTGGTGGGGTACGGCGCCGCGCCCACGAGCTCAGGGCGACCAGCGCGGCGGGCACGGAGGATCGGCGCGTCCGCTCCGGCCACCATCGACACGGCCGTTCTCGAGGCGGCACCGCACGACGCTGCTCCGTCAGCCGTCGACGCCGTGATCGAGCGCCCACGCTCGACGCCCCCGGTGCGCGCCCACGCGAAGAGGCTCGGCATCGATCTCGTGCTGGTTGCGGCAGAAGTGGGCGACCGCCTCATCACCCGCAACGATGTAGACGCCTATGCGGAACGCGTCGGCGCGCACGATCGCGCCGGCGGCGGCGTGCATTCCACGTCGTCCGCTGCACTTCCGGCCAGCCCTGCCGCACTCGCCGGCGAGGAGCGCGAGACCCGGATCCCCATCCGCGGAGTGCGCAAGCACACGGCGGCGGCGATGGTCCAGAGCGCCTTCACGGCCCCGCACGTCACCGTCTTCCATACCGTCGACGTGACCGCGACCATGGATCTGCTGTCGAGTCTCCGCGAAGATCGATCGCTGAGCGCACATCGGATCGGGCCGCTCGCCGTGGTGGCGAAGGCGGTGTGCCTCGCTCTCGGGCGGGCTCCTGGCCTCAACTCGCGTTGGGATGAGGCCGCCGGCGAGATCGTCCAGCACAACTACGTCGATCTCGGGATCGCGGCGGCGACGGAGCGCGGACTGATCGTCCCCATGATCAGAGATGCCGAGCGGCTGACACTCACCGAACTCGCGGACGCCGTGAAATCCCTCGCCGAGGTCGCGCGTTCGGGGAAGACCTCGCCGGCGGAGCTCGCGGGCGGCACCTTCTCGATCTCCAACATCGGCGTGTTCGGTGTCGATGCCGGTACGCCGATCCTTCCCCCCGGTCAGTCCGGGATCCTGGCCGTGGGCGCGGTACGTCGTCAGCCCTGGGAACACCGGGGCGAGATCGCGCTGCGGCAGCTGATGACCCTCAGTCTCTCTTTCGACCACCGGATGGTCGACGGCGCGGAGGGCGCCCGGTTCTTGAAGGATGTGGCCGACCTCCTCGAGGAGCCGGGGCGGGCGATGCTCCTCAGCTAGTCGCGCGCACGGCAGCATCCGCCATCGCGATCAACACGGTCGCGGTGGCGGAGTGCCGTCTGGCCGCCGCACGCGTGCTGTGCGGCGTGGAGTTGATGAGTCCGAAGCAGGCCTGCACGCGCAGACGCAGCTCGTCCGGATCGGCGCCGTCCGTGCCGCCTCGATGCAACGGAGCCAGGGCCGCCATCCACAATTCGATGTAGGCGCGTTGCAGGCGGCGTACCTCGGCGCGGTCGGCATCGGACAGGAACGCGACATCGCGGTCCTGCACCTGGATCACCTCGGCGTTACCCAGGGCGAAGTCCACGTGGAACTCGATCAGGGCACGCATCCGCGCGTCGGGCGTCGGGGCTTCGTCAGCGACGCGGCGTCCGCCGTGGATGAGGTCCTGACTGACTTTGACGAGGACCGCTCCCAGCAGAGCCTGCTTACCGGCGAAATGACGATAGACGGCCGGGCCGGACACACCGACGGCAGCGCCGATGTCCTCCAGGCTCACGCCGCTGTACCCGCGCGCGGCGAACAGTCGCGCTGCGGCGTGCAGGATCGCATCGGACCGTTCGGCCTTGGCGCGGTCTCGGGCGGTGACCGGGCTTGTCATCTCAGTTAATCCTCGCTAACCTGAATCAACGGGTTAGTGAACACTAACCGAAAGTGCATGCACCGCGCCAGGGTTCGGCCCAGGGCGGACGTGGGTCGAGGAGGACATCACGATGCCGACATCCCAGGAGTCGCTCGCGCACGAACTGCGAGACCGCCTCGCCGCCGCCGCGCGCGGAGGACCGGACGCTTCTCGCGAGCGTCACCTGGCGCGAGGGAAGCTGCTCCCTCGCGATCGCGTCACCCGTGTGCTCGATGAGGGCAGCCCCTTCCTCGAGGTCGCGCCCCTCGCGGCTGACGGCCTGTACGGGGGAGAGGCGCCGGGCGCGGGCGTGATCGCCGGTATCGGTCTCGTGCACGGGCGGCACGTCATGGTGGTCTGCAACGACGCGACGGTCAAGGGCGGCACGTACTTCCCCCTCACCGTCAAGAAGCATCTTCGCGCGCAGGAGATCGCGCTGGAGAATCGCCTTCCCTGTCTCTACCTCGTCGATTCGGGGGGCGCGTTCCTCCCCAAGCAGGACGAGGTCTTCCCGGACCGCGAGCACTTCGGGCGGATCTTCTTCAATCAGGCGCGCATGTCCGCGGAGGGCATCCCTCAACTCGCCGCCGTTCTCGGCTCGTGCACCGCCGGCGGCGCCTACGTACCGGCGATGAGCGACGAGACCGTCATCGTGCGCGGCCAGGGGACCATCTTCCTCGGTGGCCCCCCGCTCGTGAAGGCCGCCATCGGGGAGATCGTCACGGCGGAGGAACTCGGCGGCGGCGAGCTGCACGCACGACGCAGCGGCGTCGTCGACCATCTCGCCGAAGACGACGAGCACGCCCTCGAGATCCTGCGCGACATCGTGGCCACGCTCCCTCCTCCCGCCGCCCCGGCCTGGGAGGTGCTCGGCAGCCGCGCTCCCTCCGAGCTGTCCAGCCTCTACGACGCCGTCCCTGTCGACGTCAATGCCGCGTACGACGTGCACGAGGTCATCTCGCGGTTGGTCGACGGCGACTCGTTCCTCGAGTTCAAGCCCGAGTACGGCACGACCCTGGTCACCGGCTTCGCCCGTCTCCACGGTCACCCCGTCGGCATCGTCGCGAACAACGGCGTACTCTTCAGCGAGTCGGCGCTCAAGGGCGCCCACTTCATCGAGCTCTGCGACCAGCGGGGGATCCCTCTGCTCTTCCTGCAGAACATCACCGGTTTCATGGTCGGCTCCGACGCGGAGGCCGGCGGCATCGCCAAGGACGGCGCCAAGATGGTCACGGCCGTCGCCAGCACCCGTGTACCGAAGCTCACCGTCATCATCGGGGGATCGTTCGGAGCCGGGAACTATTCGATGTGCGGGCGCGCGTACTCGCCGCGGTTCCTGTGGACCTGGCCCGCCAGCCGCATCTCCGTGATGGGGGGCGCGCAGGCCGCGTCGGTGCTCGCCACTGTCAAGGAGGACCAGCTCTCCGCACGCGGCGGCTCCTGGACGGCGGAGGAGCGAGCAGCCTTCGAGGCCCCGGTCCGGGAACAGTACGAGCACCAGGGCGAGCCGTACTACGCGACCGCGCGGCTCTGGGACGACGGCATCGTCGACCCCGCCCAGACCCGCGACCTCCTCGGCCTCGCCCTCGACGTCGTCTCCCGCAGCCCGCTGCCCGAACCGCGCTTCGGCATCTTCCGGATGTGAGTGCCTTGTCCATGAATCCGGCACCGACGTCGTCCGACGTCCTTTTCCACACCGTCCTCGTCGCCAACCGCGGGGAGATCGCCCGCAGGGTGATCCGCACGCTGCGGGCGCTCGGCATCCGCAGCGTCGCCGTCTACAGCGACGCCGATGCGACGAGCCCTCATGTCCGCGAGGCCGATCTGGCCGTGCGGATCGGGCCAGCGCCCGCTGCCGACTCCTACCTCGACATCGACGCCGTCATCGCCGCGGCGCGCGCCACCGGTGCGCAGGCCATCCACCCCGGCTACGGCTTCCTCTCCGAGAGCGTCGGACTCGCCGAGGCCTGCGAGGAGAGCGGGGTCGTCTTCATCGGTCCCTCCGTCGACGCGCTGCAGATCATGGGAGACAAGGCCCGCGCCCGCGATCATGTGCTGCGGTACGGGGTCCCCGTCGTCCCCGGCTTCGATGCCAAGGGACTGTCCGACACCGAGATCGCCGAAGAGGCCGAGACCGTCGGATATCCGCTGCTGGTCAAGCCCAGCGCAGGGGGAGGGGGAAAGGGCATGGAGGTCGTCGCCGACGCGGCGGGGCTCCGCGGCGCTCTCGCCTCCGCCCGCCGGGTCGCGTCCGCCGCTTTCAGGGACGACGCGCTCATCCTCGAGCGGCTGATCAGACGACCACGGCACATCGAGGTACAGGTCTTCGGCGACGTGCACGGCACCGTCATCGCCCTCGGCGAACGCGAGTGCACGTTGCAGCGCCGGCATCAGAAGGTCATCGAGGAGGCCCCGTCGGCGGGGATCCCGGCCGACACGCGCGAGCGCCTGCTCTCCGCCGCGGTGCTCGCCGCCGAGAGCGTCTCCTACGTGGGGGCCGGCACGGTCGAGTTCCTCGTGGATGCCGACGCGCCGAACGAGGTCTTCTTCATCGAGATGAACACGCGGCTCCAGGTGGAGCACCCCGTCACCGAGGAGGTCACCGGACTCGACCTCGTCGCGCTTCAGCTCCGCGCGGCAGCGGGTCTTCCCCTGGACGTCACACCTCGCCTGCGCGGCCACGCGGTCGAGGCTCGGGTGTACGCGGAGGCCCCTGAGCGCGGCTTCCTTCCGTCCACGGGGACGGTGCTCCTCTTCGACCCACCGCCGGGTGTCCGCGTGGATGCGGCCATCGAGAGCGGCAGCGAGGTCACCGGATTCTACGACCCGATGATCGCGAAGGTGATCGCCTTCGCCGATGACCGCGCCACGGCACTGGCACGACTGGACCGAGCACTCGCGAGCACCGTCGTGCTGGGCGTCGAGACCAACATCGCGTTCCTGCGGATGCTGTGCCAGGACGCGCGGGTCATCGAAGGCGATCTCGACACCGGTCTCATCGAGTCCCTGCTTCCCCTCGAGACGGTGAAGCCTTCGGCGTCTCAGTTGGCTGCGGCGCGGGACGCCGCTTCGGATCCCCCCGCATCGGTGCGCACCAGCCCGCTGTGGCGTGAGCTGCCCGGGTGGCGCCTGGGGACCCAGGACGCGCCGCATGCTCCGTTCGTCGCGCTCACGGACGACGGCGACGAGGTCGAGCTCGATGAAGCGTCTCCTTCCCCCTCCAGAGCGGGCGTGCTGGCCGCAGTCGATGCCGAGGGAGCGGTCTGGGTCGCGGAGGAAGGTCGCACGATACGCCTGCGCCCTCTCGACAGGCGACAGCGGATGCAGCGCCGGTTGTCCGCACGCGACGCGGGAGCTGCGGCGACCGAGCCGGAGGGCCGCGCCCCCATGCCGGGCAGCGTCGTGGCGGTGCACGTGACCGACGGCGACACGGTGTCCGCGGGAGAAGCCCTCGTCTCGATCGAGGCTATGAAGATGGAGCACCCGGTACTGGCACCGCACGACGGTGTGGTGCATCTGCTGGTCGCGGTCGGCGACCAGGTGCGGCGTGACCAGCCGGTCGCCCGCGTGACGACGGAGGAGAGCTGAACATGGAAGAGCTGACCGACGAGGAGCGCGAGCTCGCCGCCATGGTGCGCGAATTCGCCGACACGGTCGTCGCACCGCAGGCCTACGAGGCCGATCGCACGCACACGCTGTCGATGGACGTCGTTCGCCAGATGGGCGATCTCGGATTGTTCGGTCTACCGTTCCTCGAGGAGTACGGCGGACAGGGCGGCGACTACATGGCACTCGGCATCGCGATCGAGGCGCTCGCGCGCGTCGACCAGTCCATCGCGATCACGCTCGAAGCAGGGGTCAGCCTCGGCGCGATGCCGATCTACCGCTTCGGCTCGGAGGAGCAGCGCCAGGAGCTGCTGCCGGACCTGCTCGCCGGGCGAGCCCTGGCGGGCTTCGGCCTCACGGAGCCGGAGGCCGGCAGCGATGCCGGTGCGACCAGGACCACGGCGCGCCTCGACGGCGACGAGTGGGTGATCGACGGCTCGAAGCAGTTCATCACGAACTCCGGGACCCCCATCACGCGGTTCGTCACGGTCACGGCGGTGACCGGGAACGAGGATGGGCGCAAGGAGATCTCCACCATCATCGTGCCGAACGGGACACCGGGGTTCACGGTCGAAGCGCCGTACGACAAGGTCGGGTGGAACGCGTCGGACACACATCCCCTCACCTTCGACGGCGCGCGGGTTCCCGCCTCCAACCTGTTGGGTACGCGGGGGAGCGGCTTCCGCAGCTTCCTCAGCATCCTCGACGAAGGACGCATCGCGATCGCGGCCCTCTCGACCGGCGCCGCCGAAGGATGCCTGGAGGCCGCTGTCGAGTACGCCAAGAGCCGCACGATCTTCGGGGCCGCCCTGAGCACGCGGCAGAACGCGCAGTTCACTCTGGCCCGCATGCGCGCACGGGTGCACACGGCACGCCTCGCCTGGCATCACGCGGCACGACTCCGAGACGCGGGCAAGCCGTTCGCCGAAGCCGCGGCCATCGCCAAGCTGGTCGCGGGCGAGGCGGCGATGGACAACGCGAGAGACGCGACGCAGATCTTCGGCGGCAACGGCTTCATGAACGAGTTCTCCGTGGCACGGCACTACCGCGACTCCAAGATCCTCGAGATCGGCGAGGGCACGACCGAGGTGCAGCTGCTGGTCATCGCCCGCGGTCTCGGACTCGCCGGGTAGCGTGGCGGTATGAGCACGCACGACGTCGTCCAGAGGGGTCTGTACTACGAGGAGTTCGAGACCGACGCCCGCTACCTGCACCGCCCAGGACGAACTGCGACCGAAGCCGACAACGTGCTGTTCACCACCCTCACCATGAACACGCAGGCTCTGCACCTCGATGCGGCTTTCGCCGACGGTCAGGAGCCGTTCCGCGCGCGACTGATGAACTCGATGTGGACTCTGTCCACCATGGTGGGTTCGTCCGTCGCGCAGCTGACGCAGGGGACTCTCGTCGCACAGCTCGGCTTCGGCGATGTCGCGTTTCCGCATCCGCTGTTCGCGGGAGACACCCTCTACACCGAGAGCACGGTCGTCGAGAAGCGGCTCTCCTCCTCCCGGCCGGGGCAGGGGATCGTGAAGATCGCCCACACCGGCCGGAACCAGGACGGTACCGTCGTCGCCACGGCCGTCCGCTCGGTGCTCGTCCACTGCCGTCCGGAAGGATCCCCCGCATGACGTTCGACCTCGGTCCGGCGCTGTTGTTCTGCCCTGCCGACCGGCCGGAGCGCTTCCGGAAAGCCGCGGAGCGGGCTGATGCGATCATCCTCGATCTCGAGGACGCGGTGCTCCCGGAGGCGAAGGACGAAGCGCGCAGGAACGTGATCGCCGCCGATGTCGACCCCTCTCGAGTGGTCGTGCGCGTCAACGCCCCCGACACCGAGGCCTTCGCCGCAGACCTCGCGGCGCTGGCTCAGACCGACTTCCGCACCGTGATGGTGGCGAAGACCGAGCGTGCGGACAGCTTGTCGGCGTTCGACGAGAGGTACTCACTGATCGCCCTGTGCGAGACCGCCCGCGGCGTCCAAGCAGCCGACCGCATCGCCGCACACCCGCAGGTGTCCGCGTTGATGTGGGGGGCCGAGGATCTCGTCGCCTCCCTGGGAGGCACGTCTTCGCGCAACGCGGTCGGCGCGTATCGCGACATCGCCAGGTACGCCAGAGCGCGTGTCCTCCTCGAAGCCGGTGCGCACGGCAAAGCAGCCATCGACGCCGTGCACATCGACATCGATGACCTCACTGGACTCGAGGAGGAGGCGATCGACGCCGCCGCTTCGGGATTCCGTGCGACGGCCTGCATCCATCCGAACCAGGTGGCGACGATCCGTGCGGCGTACCGTCCGGACGACGCGCTGCTCACCTGGGCGCGCGCCGTGCTCACTGCGGCCGAGTCGCAGCGCGGCGTGTTCCGGTTCGATGGACGGATGATCGACGAGCCGGTCCTCCGTCACGCGCGTTCGGTCGTGTCCCGCGCCGTCTGATCAGAGGACGGGTGTCTCCTCCAGCAGACGGAGATAGCCCGGTGCGGCGACGAACCGGTGCGCCGAGCCGTTCTGCAGCACCTCGCCGTCGCGCGGGAGAGTGCCGCCGGAGACGTGGTCGATCACGGCGCGGATCACGCCACCATGAGCGACGACGATGACCGACTCCGCACGCGGGGAGGACCGACGCCGCGCCTCGCGAGCGATCGTGTGCAGTGCTTCGATCGCGCGTTCTCCCACCTCGTGCAGCGACTCCGCACCAGGAACCTCCGCGTGCCAGTCGCCATACGTCGCGATGTAGTCGGGCACGAGCATGCCCTCACCATCGCCGAACTCGCGCTCGCGGATGTCGGGGACGACGCCGGCGACTTCCAGCCCCAGGCGCTCCGCGATGATCTCCGCGGTCTCCTTGGCGCGCAGCAACGGGCTCGTGTAGACCGCGTGATGGGTTCCTGCCGCGAGCTTCTCCGCGGCCCATCGCGCGTCTTCGCGTCCCTTCTCGTTCAGGGGGATGTCGGTGGAGCCCTGGATGCGCCGCGCGAGGTTCCAGTCGGTCTGACCGTGGCGGACGAGGGTGAGGTGGGTCACGAGAGGAGTTCCTGGAGGGCGGGGAGCACGTCGCTGGTGCCCGCGGCGATGGTCACATGCGCCCAGGCATCCGCGCGCGTCGACTCACGGTTGACGATGATCAGGGGGATGTTACGTCGCCGCGCACGCTCGACGAGGCGGACACCGGAGTTGACCACGAGGGAGGAGCCCGCGACGATCAGGGCGGAGCTCGAACGCAGCAGCGACTCCGCTGCGCGGAAGCGATCCTGTGGCACGTACTCGCCGAAGAACACCACGTCAGGCTTGAGCATGCCCGCGCAGACGGTGCACACGGGGATGACGAAGCCTTCCGTGCTCTCCGGGAGCACGTCGCCGTCGGGGGCGAGAGCGACGTTCTCCGGCACGGTGATCCAGGGGTTGAGCTCCTCGATCTGCACGGCGACGTCGCGGCGATCGAAGACCTGACCGCACTGCAGACACAGCACGCGACGCATGGTCCCGTGGACCTCGATGACGTGCGAGCTCCCCGCCCGCAGATGCAGTCCGTCGACGTTCTGGGTGATCACGCCGGACACGTTCCCCGATGCTTCGAGTTGCGCCAGGGCGATGTGTCCCGCGTTCGGCTCGGCTCTCGCGAAAGCGCGCCAGCCCAGGTGCCCGCCGACCCAATAGCGCCGACGCGCCGCCTCGTCACCCAGATAGGTCTGGATCGTCATCGGATCGCTGCGCGTCCTCGCGCCTTCGCCACGGTAGGCGGGGATGCCGGAATCGGTGGAGATGCCGGCGCCGGTGAGGAGTGCGATGCGCTTCTCGCGCAGCAGCTCGGCGGCGTGGGCGATGGTGGCCGACAGCTCGGCGGGAATGGACACGCTCACAAGACCTCCTCGAGCGAGTCTACGGTGCCGAGGCCGACCAGGGCCTCCACGAGAGCCGCCGACGCCCCAGCGACCGGTGCTGCGCCGTGTCCTGACGGTGGCAGAGTGGACATCGTGGATCTCCTGCCTGTGACCGACGCCGCCGACCGACGTCTCGACGACTACCGCGGCCTCACCGATACCGCCCTACGGGCACTGTCGGAGCCGTCCGGTGGTCTCTACATCGCGGAATCGACGAAGGTGATCGCGCGCGCGGTCGCCTCCGGTCACCGTCCCCGCTCCGTCCTGGTGCAGGAGCGCAGGGTGGACGACATCCGTGCCATCGTCGGTGACCTCGACGTGCCGGTGTACGTCGTTCCGGACGAGGTGGCGGAGGCGGTGACGGGTTTCGCGGTGCACCGCGGCACCATCGCCTCCATGCACCGACCAGAGCTGCCCTCCGTCCGCGAGGTGATCGACGGCGCCTCCCTCGTGCTGATCCTGGAGAACATCGGGGATCACACCAACGTCGGAGCAGCCTTCCGTGCTGCAGCAGGTCTCGGCGCCGACGCGGTGCTGGTTTCTCCGGGCGGGGCCGATCCGCTGTACCGGCGCAGCGTCCGAGTCAGCATGGGCACCGTCTTCCAGGTGCCGTGGACGCGTATCACGGACTGGGAGTCCGCGATCGCGGATCTCCACACCGACGGCTTCGACATCGCCGCGCTGGCGCTGCGCGACGACGCGGTGACGCTCGACGCGTATGCGGCCGCACGTCCGGCGCGGGTCGCGCTGGTCATGGGGTCGGAAGGCGACGGACTCTCGCGCGAGGCCATGGACGGAGCGGACACCGTCGTCACGATCCCGATGTCCGGTGGGGTCGACTCCCTCAACGTGGCATCAGCGGCAGCGGTCGCACTCTGGGCGATGAAGGCCTGACGCTCAGTCCCTCCCGGGAAGGACGACGGGGGAGGGCTCCGGACGCTTCGCAGCGAGGTTGTCGCCAGATGACTGGTGACGGAGCCTTCTGAGCACCCACGGAACCAGGTGCTCCCTGGCCCAGCCCAGGTCTTCCGAGCGTGCCTCTCGCCAGGTGCGCAGCGGGAACGGCTCGGGCTGCATGGCCTCGAGATCGTTCGGCACGTTCAGGGCACGCAACGCCATGCGGGCCACCTCGTGATGGCCGAGCGCGTTATAGTGCAGTCGGTCATCGTCGAAGAAGCGCATGTCCTGCACGACCTTGAGCGCCCACTGGTCGGCCACGATGCAGTCGTATCGCTCGGCGATGGTGCGGACGTTCTCGTTGTAGATCGCGACCTTTCCGCGGAAGGCGCGGAAGACCGGCGTGAAGGCGGTGTCGATGCCCGTGAACAACAGCACGGCGGCGCCGGTGGAGGACAGCCGGGCGACGGCGTCGTCGAGCTGGCTCGCGATCGCATCCGGGTCGGTGCCGGGCCGGATCACATCGTTGCCGCCCGCACAGATGGAGACCAGATCGGGGCGCAGCGCGACGGCCGGCTCGATCTGGTCGGCGACGATCTGGGCGATCAGCTTGCCGCGGACGGCGAGGTTCGCGTAGGCGAAGTCGTCGACCTGCGCGGCGAGCACCTCGGCGACGCGGTCCGCCCACCCGCGGTGGCTCCCAGGATGCGCCGGATCGGGGTCGCCGATGCCCTCGGTGAACGAGTCGCCGACCGCGACGAATCGGCGCCACGGGTGCGCGGTCTCGTTCGGGATGTAAGGGGTCCGAGTCGAATCCTGGTCGGTCATCCAGCTCTCCTTCGCGAACGATCAGCGACGCGGCGGTGACCACGACGCAGTGACCGAGCCTACCCGCAGGGCTCGGTGCGGGGCAGGGCACGCGCGGGAATCGCGGGGAGTGATCCGGTGTCCCCGGCAGCGATTATCGTGGACTCGATGCTCTCTCCGTCCTTTCCTCAGCGTGCCCCATGGGGAACCGCGAACAAGCTGCGTGCCTGGCAGCAGGAGGCCCTCGAACAGTACTTCGCGGCGGATCAGCGCGACTTCCTCGTCGCCGCCACACCCGGCGCAGGCAAGACCACGTTCGCACTCACCCTCGCCGTCGAGCTCATGCGCATGGGCGAGGTCAACCGCATCATCGTGGTCGCACCGACCGAGCATCTCAAGACCCAGTGGGCGGACGCCGCGGCACGCGTGCACATCCGCCTCGACCCGCGCTTCCGCAACAGCGACTGGGCACCGGCTCGGCACTATCACGGCGCTGTCGTGACGTACGCGCAGGTCGCCGCGAAATCCTCGGTGCACCGGCATCTCACGGAGGACGCCAAGACCCTGGTGATCCTCGACGAGGTTCACCACGGCGGCGATGCGCTGAGCTGGGGCGACGCCATCCGAGACGCGTACGGGCCGGCGAAGAGGCGCCTGCTGCTGTCCGGCACGCCGTTCCGCAGCGACACGGCGCCCATCCCGTTCGTGGAGTACCACCCCGATGAGTCCGGCGCCCGCATCTCGCGCACCGACTACAACTACGGCTACGGCCGGGCACTGGCCGACGGCGTCGTCCGGCCCGTGCTCTTCCACATGTACGCCGGCAAGATGCGCTGGCGCACCACCACCGGCGACGAGCGCGAGACGCACTTGGGCCAGGACAACACCAAGGACGTGACGTCGCAGGCGTGGCGCACGGCGCTCGATCCCGAGGGCGAGTGGATGCCGGCCGTCCTGTCGGCCGCGGACAGACGGCTCACGGAGATCCGCCACCACGTCCCCGATGCCGGCGGTCTCGTACTGGCGACGGACCAGACGGTCGCGCGCGCGTATGCGAAGATCTTGCACAGCATCACGGGCCAGCAGGCCACGGTCGTGCTCTCGGATGATGCGACGGCGTCGGAGCGGATCGAGAAGTTCAGCGCCAACGACTCTCGCTGGATGGTGGCCGTGCGCATGGTGTCGGAGGGCGTCGACGTGCCGCGTCTCGCCGTGGGGGTCTATGCGACGTCGTCCTCGACTCCGCTGTTCTTCGCTCAGGCCATCGGCCGGTTCGTGCGAGCCCGGCGTCGTGGCGAGGCCGCGAGCGTGTTCCTTCCGCAGGTCCCCGTGCTCATGGGGCTTGCGAACGAGATGGACAAACAGCGCGACCATGCGCTCGACCGGCAGTCGAAGGAAGACGATGGCCTGGAGGATTCGCTGCTCGAGAGTGCGAACCGTGAGGAGGAGACCTCGGACGCGCTGACGCAGGAGTTCAGCTACCAGGCGCTCTCGTCCGTCGCCCACTTCGACCGCGTGGTCTTCGAAGGACAGGAGTTCGGTCAGCTGGCCGAACCGGGGACCCCGGAGGAGGAGGAGTTCATCGGCTTCCCCGGTCTCCTCGAGCCGGAGCACGTGCATGAGCTCCTCATGCAGCGTCAGTCCCGCCAGTCACGCCTGCGGGAGGCACGTGAGGCCTCCACACCGCCCGACGAGTCGACGACGCTTCCCCCGCCCCTGCACCGCACCCTCAAGGAGCAGAGGCAGCTGCTGAACAGCCTCGTCGGCCTCTACGCGCGCCAGAAGGGTGAGCCGCACGGCGCGGTGCATGCCGAGCTCCGCCGCATCTGCGGAGGACCGGCAGTCGCGCAGGCCACCGTGACGCAGCTGCAATCCCGCATCGAGGTTCTTCGGAAGCGCGTGCGGTCCTGACATGATCTGCGCCCCGTCCGTGCAGGGACGGCGCTTCGGATCCCCGAAATGCTGTCAATCCGCGCCTGGGTGAGGTCGTGCTGAGCATCCGCGGATAGCGTTGAACGGTTGCCCACGCATAGGGCGCCGCCATCTCTGGAGGATCCATGACAGCCCCCGCTGCCGCCACCCCGACCCCCGCCGATCGTCGGCGCTGGGCGCGCTACCTGGTCGAGGAGCGCGCCGAGGGCGCCGTCTATCAGAAGCTCGCTGCACGCCGAGAAGGCGAAGAGCGCGACATCCTGCTGAGCCTCGCCGATGCGGAACGTCGCCATGAGCAGCATTGGCTCGATCTCCTCGGTGAGGAACCGCGGCGTCTGCCCCGCGCCGGGGTCCGCTCGCGCCTACTCGGATGGATGGCCGGTCGTTTCGGATCGATCTTCGTGCTCGCCCTCGCACAGAGCGCTGAGGCACGGTCGCCCTACGATTCGGAGCAGTACGCCACTCCGGCCATGAGGGCAGACGAGAAGGTGCACTACGAGGTCGTGCGCGGACTCGCTGCGCGTGGTCGCAGGCGGTTGTCCGGTTCGTTCCGCGCGGCCGTGTTCGGCGCCAATGACGGCCTGGTGAGCAACCTCGCGCTGGTGCTCGGGATCGGCGCGACGGGCGTGAGCTCCGGCTTCGTGCTTTTCAGCGGGATCGCCGGTCTCCTGGCCGGCGCACTGTCGATGGGAGCAGGCGAGTTCGTCTCGGTACGTTCCCAGCGCGAACTGCTCGCGGCGACGGAGGCCAACGAGGACGCACACGCATCAGCGGGAGATCTCGACATCGACGAGAACGAGCTGGCTCTCGTCTACCGTGCCCGCGGCATGGAGCAGGAGGAATCCCTCGCGCGGGCACGCCGCATCGTGAAGGCGGCGCAGGCCGGCGTGCGTCAGGCGGCGACCGGTCCCGTGGACATCCAGCGCGGCGATGATCACGAGATCGTCGGCAGCGACTGGACGGCGGCCATCTCCAGCTTCCTCCTGTTCGCCTCCGGGGCGATCATCCCCGTGCTGCCGTGGATCTTCGGGCTTCAGGGCACCACGGCGATCATCGTCGCCCTCGTGCTCGTCGGCATCGCCCTCCTGAGCACAGGCGCGATGGTGGGAGTGCTGTCCGGGGGCCCGCCCCTTCGTCGAGCACTCCGCCAGCTCGCCATCGGGTTCGGGGCTGCCGCGATCACCTACGCGCTCGGTGTGCTGTTCGGCGTCGGCGCGGCCTGAACGATCCGCGATCCGGCGGGCGCTGCGTCCCCGCCGGATCGCGGAAGACGAACCGCATCGCGGAACGCGAAGAAGGCCCCGGATCCTGGGATCCGGGGCCTTCTTCTTCCTGTGCGCGGAGGGGGACTTGAACCCCCACGCCCTTACGGGCACTACGACCTCAACGTAGCGCGTCTACCATTCCGCCACCCGCGCAGGTTTTGGATGATCGTTGCCGACCGAAGAATGACATTACCATGTCCTCCGCGGCCTCTCGAACCGAGGCGCACGCCCGGGCGTGGCGCGACGTTTCGATAGCCTGGACCCATGACTGATCCGTCCCTCCCGGAGGTCGTGCGCATCGCGAGCGACCTGATCCGCTTCGACACCTCTAACTTCGGCGGCGGCAACGCGAAGGGCGAGCGGGAAGCCGCGGAGTATGTCGGGGCCTACCTGGAGGGGCTCGGACTCGAGGTCGAGTACTACGAGCCGATCCCGCGCCGCACGAACGTCATGGCACGAGTGGCGGGACGCGACAGGGAGAAGCCCGCACTCGTCGTGCACGGGCACCTCGATGTGGTCCCGGCCATGGCCGAGGATTGGAGCGTCGACCCGTTCGCCGGATTGGTGCAGGACGGGATGCTCTGGGGCCGTGGGGCCGTGGACATGAAGAACATGAACGCGATGATCCTCACCTCGGTCGCCGAGATCCTGCGTGCGGGTGAGCAGCCGGAGCGCGACCTCGTTCTCGCGTTCTTCGCCGACGAGGAGAACGGCGGGGTCGAGGGGTCGGCGCTCGTCGTGCAGAACCGCCCGGAATGGTTCGAGGGTGCCGCGGCCGCTATCAGCGAGGTCGGCGGCTACTCGATCACGGTCGACGACCGCCGCGCCTATCTGCTGCAGGTGGGGGAGAAGGCCCTGATCTGGATCCGTTTGGTGGCGAAGGGACGAGCGGGACACGGCAGCCGCCTGCACGACGACAACGCGGTCACGAAGCTCGCTGAGGCCGTCGCGGCGATCGGACGCACCCGGTGGCCGATCCGCCTGACTCCGACCACCAGAGCGCTGCTCGAGGGGCTGAGCACGCTGTCAGGTCGCAGCGCGGACGACCCTGACGCTCTCGCCGCAGCCGCAGGGCCGGCCGAGGCCTTCCTCCGCTCCTCGTTCCGCACCACCACGAACCCGACGGCGCTGACCGCGGGGTACAAGCACAACGTCATCCCGGAGCGGGCGGAGGCGCTCATCGACGTGCGAGTGATCCCCGGCACCGAGGACGAGGTCCTGGCCGAGCTCCAGCAGATCGTCGGAGACGAGATCGTCATCGAGACGGTCGTCCGTGACATCGGTATGGAGACGCCCTTCGAAGGGGATCTCGTCGAGGCGATGGTCGCCAGCATCGGTCGTCATGACCCCGGGGTTCCGGTGATCCCGTATCTGCTCGGTGCCGGTACCGACAACAAGGCGTTGGCGTACCTCGGGATCACGGGCTACGGCTTCGCACCTCTCAGGCTCCCGGCCGACCTCGACTTCACAGGCATGTTCCACGGAGTCGACGAGCGAGTACCCGTAGAATCGCTTGTCTTCGGCCAGCGGGTGCTGACCGATCTGCTGCGCACGTACTGAGCGCCGCGCGCTCCGTGCCTCCTCCGACCTGAAAGCCCTCCATGCACCTGCTCGAAGCACTGATCCTCGGCGTCGTCCAGGGACTCACCGAGTTCCTCCCGATCTCCTCCAGCGCACACCTGCGCATCCTCGGGACGTTCCTCCCCTCCGGTGAGGACCCGGGCGCGGCGTTCACCGCGATCACCCAGATCGGCACCGAGGCCGCAGTCGTCGTGTTCTTCTGGCGAGACATCGTACGCATCGTGACCCAGTGGTTCCGCTCCCTCGTGGGGAAAGCGCCTCGCAACGATCCGGACGCGAGGATGGGCTGGTTGATCATCATCGGCAGCATCCCGATCGTGGTGCTCGGGCTGCTCTTCCAGGATCAGATCGAGACCGTGTTGCGCTCGATGTGGATCGTCGCGGTCATGCTGATCGTCTTCGGAATCCTGCTCGGTGTGGCCGATTACGTGGGGGCGAAGCGCCGCAAGCTCGACGATCTGACCTACCCGCACGGCATCGCATTCGGTTTCGCGCAGGCGCTGGCCCTGATTCCCGGCGTCTCCCGTTCGGGCGGAACCATCACCATGGGCCTGTTCCTGGGCTACGAGCGCGCCGCGGCTGCGCGTTATGCGTTCTTGCTGGCGATCCCTGCGGTGTTCGGCAGCGGCTTCTACCAGGTGTTCAAGAGCTGGGACGAGCCCTCGTTCTTCTCCTTCGGCGACACCCTCGCCGCGACCGGCATCGCGTTCGTCGTCGCGCTCGGCGTGATCGCGTTCTTCATGAACTGGATCTCGAAGCGCAGCTTCCTGCCGTTCGTGATCTACCGCATCCTGCTCGGAACCGTGCTGCTCGTGCTGCTCGGCACCGGCGTGATCGCAGCCTGAGCGCGAATCAGCGCTTGCGGTCTCCCGGACCGTCGTCCCGTCGACGGAGGTAGCGCTCGAAGGCCTGCGCGATCGCGTCTCCGGACGCCTCGGGGGAGTCCCACGTGTCGCGCGTGCGCTCGAGCTGGCGGATGTACTCCGCCATGTCCTCATCCTCGGAAGCGGCGGCGTCGATGGACGCCTCCCACGCGGCAGCCTCCGTCCGCAGCGCCTGACGGTCGACATCGACGCCGGTGAGTTCCTCGAGCCGGTCCAGCAGCGCGAGGGTCACCTTCGGCGAGGGAGTCGCCGAAGCGACGTAGTGCGGCACACTCGCCCACAGGCTCGCTGTGGGGATTCCCGCATTCTCGGCGAAGTGCTCGAACACCGTGAGGATTCCCACCGGGCCCTCGTACATCGATCGTTCCAGGGCGTGCGCCTCGCGCACCTGCTCGTTCTGGCTGGAGGCGAAGATCGATATCGGTCGGGTGTGCGGCACGTCGGAGAGCATCGCACCGAGGGTCACCAGCCCGGTGATGTCGTCACGCAACGCGACGTCGATGAACTCGGAGGCGAACGCCTGCCACGTGCGCGCGGGCTCGGCGCCGGTGAGCAGCCAGATCTCGGGACCGGGCGCGGGATCGCGCGGCCGCCACAGTCCTGCTTCCGGCCAGGTCAGCTGGCGTCGTCCCTCGGCGTCCATGCGTGTCGATGGGCGCGTGTACTGGTAGTCGAAGTACAGCTCGGGGTCGACGGAATGCACGAGGTCGTACTCCGAGGATCTCCGCAGTGCCTCGATGGCGCCGCTCGCTGCTTCACCCGCATCGTTCCAGCCGTCGAAGGCGGCGATGACGATGCGCGGACCGAGAACATCCATCGAGGCTCCCTTCGAGATGGCGGTCGTGATCCTTCCAGGCTAGTCCGCGGAGGCGGGATGCGGGCGGCACCACGGCTAGCATGGGTTCAGTGAGCAGAAAGCCCAGCGCGGTCCTGTGGGACATGGATGGAACACTCGTCGACACCGAACCGTATTGGATGGCGGCCGAGACGGCGCTCGTCCAGTCGTTCGGAGGCTCCTGGACCCATGAGGATGCACTTCAGCTCGTGGGAAGCGGCCTGATCGACAGCGCGGTCATCCTGCAGAACGCCGGAGTCGCCATGGAAGCCGAGGCGATCGTCTCGCATCTCACCGACGTCGTGCAGGAGTCGCTGCGCACCCAGGGCGTCCCGTTCCGCCCCGGTGCGCGCGAACTGCTCCGCGACCTCCGCGACGCGGGGATCCCGACAGGGCTGGTGACGATGTCGTTGCGCCGCATGGCCCTCAACGTGGTCGACCTGATCGAGTTCGACGCGTTCGACATCGTGGTCGCGGGCGACGACGTGGACAACCCCAAGCCGCATCCCGAGCCTTACCTGCAGGCAGCGGCTCTTCTGGACGTCGACATCGCCGAGGTGATCGTCATCGAGGACTCGCCGACCGGGGTGCGAGCGGGCCTCGCCTCGGGCGCGCTCACCCTCGCAGTCCCGCACATCGTGCCTCTCGACCACCTCGGCGCTCACGAGCTGTGGGACACGCTGGACGGCCGAGGCGCGGTGGACCTGACCGATCTCTACGACAGCCGCGCAACCGCGACAGGAGCCGCCCGATGACCGAAGCCAGCCCGAACCGGCCGAGTGGCCCCTTCCGCGCCGGCGACCGCGTGCAGCTCACCGGCCCCAAGGGGCGCCTGCACACCGTGACGCTCCGCGAGGACGGCGAGCTGCACACGCATCAGGGCGTGCTCCGCCACCGCGACCTCATCGGACTTCCCGACGGCTCCGTCGTGGCGAACAGCTCGGGGCACGACTACCTGGCGCTGCGTCCGTTGCTGCGCGATTTCGCGATGTCGATGCCGCGCGGAGCGGCGATCGTGTACCCGAAGGACGCGGCGCAGATCGTGATGCAGGCCGACATCTTCCCCGGCTCGGTCGTGGTCGAGGCGGGTGTCGGCTCCGGCGCTCTCTCCCTTTCCCTCCTGCGAGCCGTGGGACCGGCGGGAACGCTGATCTCCTTCGAACGCCGCGAGGACTTCGCCGATGTCGCCCGCGGCAATGTGGAGACGTTCTTCGGGGAGCGCCCTGACACCTGGCGCGTCGTGGTCGGCGATCTCGTGGAATCCCTTCCCCGCGAGGTGACGCCGGCCTCCGTCGATCGGGTGGTGCTCGACATGCTCGCTCCGTGGGAGTGCATGGACGCCGTCGCCGATGCGCTGACCCCCGGTGGCGTCGTGCTCTGCTACGTGGCGACAGCCACTCAGCTCTCCCGTGTGGCGGAGTACATCCGCGCCACGGGTCTCTTCACCGAACCCGATGCCTCCGAGACGATGGTTCGCGGCTGGCATGTGGAGGGCCTCGCCGTGCGGCCTGATCACCGCATGGTCGCGCACACCGGCTTCCTGCTCACCGCGCGCAGGCTCGCGCCGGGTGCGGTCGCCCCCTCCGTGAAGCGACGGGCATCCAAGAGCAGCTATGGCGATGAGGACGTGGAGGCGTGGACCCCCGGTGCCGTGGGCGACCGCGAGATCAGCGACAAGAATCTCCGCAAGCGCGCACGGGAGGCGGAGAAGGCTGCGGAAGGCGCGCGCCTTGCCGCCGCATCGCGCGATTCCGGGCACGCGACGGAATAGACTGGAGCGCGTGCGTAAAACGTCCGCCGTTCTGGCCTCCCTCAGCCTCGCCGTCCTCGCCCTGACGGGCTGCACCGCGACCGCATCCGACGGTGTCGCCGCCTGTGATCGCGGTGGTGACGACAAGATCCTGAACGTCGCCGACGTGAGCGGTGACCTCGGTTCGCTGCCCGACGTCGAGGTCTTCGGGCCCGTCAAGTCCGACAAGACGGCCTTCGCCGATGTGACGGTCGGCGATGGCCTCGCGCTGGGCTCGAAGTTCCAGCCCGTGGTGCTCGATATCGCCTTCTACGGCGGCGACAGCGGCGAGAAGCTCTACCAGTCCGAGTTCAACGGCGACCAGAGCCGCGTGCACAGCATCGACTACTGGGCGCAGCGCTCTGCCGGTCTGTCCGATGTGCTGGAGTGCGCGACCGAGGGCAGTCGCGTCCTCGCCGTGCTCACCCCGGAGGACTTCGGCGAGCAGAACGTCCAGGCGTTCGGACTCGACAAGGGGGAGAACATCGTGGCGGTCATCGACGTGCTCGATGTGATGCCGGCGAAGGCATCCGGCGCGTTGCAGTTCAATGACGCGCGAGGACTCCCCACCGTGGTGCGCGCTCCCGACGGCACGCCGGGCGTCATCATCCCCGACGTTCCCGCCCCCAAGGAGATCACCACGCAGACGCTGATCAAGGGCGACGGTCCGAAGGTGAAGAAGGACGACATCGTCGTCACCAACATCATGGGCGTCGGTTGGGACGACAAGAAGGTCACCACGAGCTCCTGGGGTGCCGATGCCAGCGTCAGCGTGGCTGCCGAACAGCTCGTCGGAGCCACGGTCGGATCCCAGCTCCTCGTCGTCTTCCCCGCCGCCGAGAACGCTCCGGCCACTGCGGTCGTCGTCGACATCCTGGGCGCAGTGACGGCGCCCACGCCGTGATGGCAGCCCGGATCCCCGCGGAGGAGCGTCTGACGAATCTCGTCGTGGCGCTGATGGCCACGGAGATCGGGTTGACCAAGCAGCAGATCCTCGACAACGTCTCCGGCTACCGGCAGCGCGCCGAGGCCGGTACCCGGTCGGATGCGCTCGAGAAGATGTTCGAGCGCGACAAGGACGAGTTGCGCTCACTCGGCGTGCCCATCGAGACCATCGGGGACGCCGCGGATCCGAACGATCTCCGCGAGGCGCGCTATCGCATCCCGCAGGCGGAGTACGACCTCCCCAGCGACATCGAGTTCTCGCCGGCCGAGCTCGCGGTGCTACAGCTCGCAGGAAGCGTCTGGAGCTCCGAATCGGTCTCCGGGGACGCGCAGTCCGGCGTCCGCAAGATTCGCGCCCTCGGCATCGACGGCGACGAGCCGATCATCGGGTTCGCGCCGCGCATCACCGCGCGCGATGCGGCGTTCTCGCCTCTGCAGGATGCGATCGAGCGGTGCAGGGTGGTCACGTTCGAGTACTTGAAGCCCGGAGAGGATGCGCCGCGCCGCCGCCGTATCCGGCCGCTGGCTCTGGTCGACTACGAGGCACGGTGGCATGTCTACGGCATCGACGTCGATGTGGAGGAGGACCGCACCTTCCTGCTCAGCCGGATCGTCGGGGACGTACGCATGACTCCCCAGAGCTTCGATCCGGTGCTGCGCGACGGCGCAGGAGATCGCGCACTCGCCGGGCTGGAGCGCGTCGCCGCCGAGAACTCGGCCCTTCTGGAGGTCACCCCCGGCACGGAGGCGGCGTTGCGGCTGGGACGACGCGCCTCGCCGGCCACGCAGGGCATCAACGTGCCCTTCGTCGACCTGCACATCCTCGCCGACGAGCTCGCCTCGTACGGACCGGAAGTACGAGTGGTCGACCCGGCACCCTTGCGGGAAGCCGTGATCTCGCGGCTGCGTGCCGTCGTGAACGCCCACTCCGGAGCGGAGGAGACGAAGTGAGCGCGAGCTCGAAGCCCCTGCTCGCCGCCGATCGCGTGCGCCTGTATCTCACACTGGTTCCCTATCTCCTGGAGCACGGACAGGTCTCTCTCGAGGAGGCGGCCGCGGAGTTCGCCGTCACGCCGCAGGAGATGCGCGGGATGGTGGAGAAGCTCACCGTGATCGGTCTCCCCGGAGAAGCGGGGTACTGGCAGCAGCCGCAGGAGATGTTCGACATCAACTGGGACCTCCTCGATCTGGAAGACGTGATCGAGATCACGAACGATGTGGCTCTACGCCGCGTCCCGCGCTTCACCGCTCGCGAGGCTGCGGCGCTGCTCGCAGGGCTCCAGATGGTCGCGGCGGTCCCGGCCGTCTCGGACTCGGGTCTCGTCGCCGGACTGATCTCCAAGCTGTCCCGTGGCGCGGCGGACGCGCCCGCCGATGTCGTCGTCGCCCCCAGTGCCGTCGACGAGGTGCGCGAGGCGGTGGCCCGCGGACTGCATGAGGGCGTCGCGATCGCGTTCACGTATCAGGCTCCCGACGCCGCGCCGACCACTCGCACCGTGGATCCGATGCAGATCCTCATCACCAACGGTCAGTGGTACCTCCAGGGGTGGTGCCATCTGCGCAAGGCCATGCGCACTTTCCACCTCGACCGGGTCAGCGCGCCGGCGCTCACCGACATCCCGATCACGCATCAGGGAGATCACGTCCCCGAAGCCTTCGCAGGGCTCGAGGAGGAACGGACCGTCACGGTGCGGGTGCCGGAGAGGCTGGCTCCTCTGCTCGGCGGATTCGTGCCCACCGGAACCACCGACGCGGTGGACGGTACGGTCACAGCGCCGCTGCACCTCGCGGACCCGCGGGGTATCAAGCGGCTCGCTGCGCGCTTCGGCGGGGCGATGGAGGTGCTGGAGCCCGCGCTGGGCCGTACGGCGACGAGGGAGTGGGCTGCTGCGGGACTCGCGCTCTATCACCAGCCCGAAGCAGAGGTTTGATCTGTAGACTGGATCGAACGCTCACCGACGACGGGAAACCTGACATGTTCGCTGGAATGCAAGGCTGGCACCTGCTGATTGTGCTCGCCGTGATCCTCCTCCTGTTCGGTGCGGCCAAGTTGCCGGCTCTCGCGAAGAGCATGGGCCAGTCGGCTCGCGTGTTCAAGGGCGAGATGAAGGCCATGAAGGACGACGACGCCGCTCGCACCGACTCCGCAGCCGCCGAGCCGACCACGGTGAAGGACTCGGGCATCGACCCTGAGACCCCGCCCCGCGCCTGACCGGCCGTGGCAGCCATCGAACCGACCGTGATGCCGAAGGCGGATCGGGATCGACGGATGTCGCTCGGCGCGCATCTCGTCGAACTGCGCAAGCGCCTCATGTTCGCTGCGCTCGCCCTGCTCGTCGGAATGGTGATCGCCTTCCTCATCGCCGATCCGATCATCAACTTCATCACCGAACCGGTCCGCATCATCGCCGAGAAGCGCGGAGACGATTTCAGCGCGCTCAACTTCGGCACCGTCACGGCCGCGTTCGACATGCGCATGCGCATCGCGTTCTCGATCGGCATCTTCCTGTCCGCACCCGTGTGGCTGTGGCAGATCTGGGCGTTCATCATGCCCGGACTCACGCGCAAAGAGGTCAGGTACACCGTCGGCTTCGTGGTCGCCGCCGTTCCGCTGTTCTTCGCCGGCTGCTACCTCGGCGTCATGATCATGCCGCACATCATCGAGCTGATGTGGAGCTTCACCCCGGCAGGCGCGACGAACCTGTACTCGGCGCAGGAGTATTACGACTTCATCTTCAAGCTGATGATCGTGATCGGCATCTCCTTCGTGCTCCCGGTGTTCCTCGTCGCCCTCAACCTCGCAGGTGTGATGTCCGGACGGGCGATCCTCAAGGGATGGCGCGTCGCGATCATCATCGCGACGGTCTTCGCCGCGCTCGCGACACCCGCGGCAGACGTCGTCAGCATGCTGATGCTGGCCGGCATCCTCATCGTGCTGTTCTTCGCCGCTGCCGGTCTCTCGCTCATCTTCGACCGGCGCAAGCGCAAGCGTGACGAGGCATCAGGGCTTCTGCCGGATCCGGCATGAGCTCGCCTTCGGAGAAGTACGCTCGCGCGCGGGAAGCGGGGGAGCATCCGCAGTCAACGGCGTTCGCGGCGCTGCAGAAGTTCGATCTCGACCCGTTCCAGGTCGCGGGCTGTCATGCACTCGAGGGTGGACGAAGCGTGTTGGTCGCTGCTCCGACAGGTGCAGGCAAGACGATCGTCGGCGAGTTCGCGATCCATCTCGCGATGCAGACATCGAGCGACAAGGCCTTCTACACGACGCCGATGAAGGCACTGTCGAACCAGAAGTTCCGCGAGCTGGTCGACGTCTACGGGGCCGATCAGGTGGGCCTGCTCACCGGCGACACCAACATCAACGGCAATGCGCGGATCGTCGTCATGACGACAGAGGTCCTGCGCAACATGATCTACGCCGACTCGGCGGCGCTGAGGGATCTGCGCTACGTGGTCATGGACGAGGTGCACTACCTCGCTGACCGATTCCGTGGAGCGGTCTGGGAAGAGGTCATCATCCACCTCCCCGCCCGCGTCCGCCTGGTGTCGTTGAGCGCGACGGTGTCGAACGCGGAGGAGTTCGGCGACTGGCTGGACACGGTGCGCGGCGATACCGAGGTCATCGTCTCCGAGATCCGTCCCGTGCCGCTCGAACAGCACGTCCTCGTCCGTGACGACCTGCTGCCGCTGTTCGACGATCGGGCGGGTCTGGCCACCGCGCAGGTCAACCAGGAGCTCATGCGGATCCGCTCCGCGACGGGCACGACATACGAGAACAACCGGCAGGCACAGTCGTACCGCAGCGACCGCCATGCCGGACGTCAGGCGAAGCGTCCGCCGCGCGGGGGACGACGTCCGGTCCGTGCTGCCAACGCGCGCCGCATCGAGCGAATGGATCGGCCCGACGTCGTCCGTCTGCTCGAACGCGCGAATCTGCTCCCTGCCATCTTCTTCATCTTCAGCCGCGTGGGGTGCGATGCCGCGGTGCAGCAGGTGCGCCGCTCCGGTATCAGGCTCACGTCAAACGAGGAGCGCGCGGAGATCCGCGCCATCGTCGAGGAGCGCACGCGGACCCTCCAGGACGAAGACCTCGGTGTGCTCGGCTACTGGGAATGGCTCGACAACCTCGAACGCGGAATCGCCTCGCACCACGCGGGCTTGCTGCCCGCTTTCAAGGAGGTCGTCGAGGAGCTCTATCAGCGCAAGCTCGTGAAGGTGGTCTTCGCCACCGAGACGCTCGCCCTCGGCATCAACATGCCGGCGCGCACCGTCGTCCTCGAGAAGATGGAGAAGTTCAACGGCGAGGCCCGCGTCGCCATCACCTCGGGGGAGTACACCCAGCTCACCGGTCGCGCAGGGCGTCGCGGCATCGACGTCGAGGGCCACGCCGTCGTGCAGTGGACCGAGGGCATGGATCCGCAGGCGGTCGCCGCACTCGCGTCCCGGCGCACGTATCCGTTGAACTCCAGCTTCCGCCCGACCTACAACATGGCCGTGAACCTGATCGACATGTTCGGCAAGCCCAGGGCGCGGCAGATCCTGGAATCGTCGTTCGCGCAGTTCCAAGCAGATCGGGCCGTCGTCGGGCTCGCACGCCAGGTGCGCGAGGCCGAGGAGTCGTTGGCCGGTTACCAGAGCGCGATGGCCTGTGAGCACGGGGACTACCCCGAGTACGCGGCCATCCGGCGCGAACTGAGCGACCTCGAGAAGAAGAACCGGCAGGACTCGAACGCCCCTCGCGCTTCACGCGACAAGCGGATGAAGCGAATCCAGTCGTTGCGCACGCAGATGCAGCGGCACCCGTGCCATCGTTGTCCGGATCGCGAAGCTCACGCGCGGTGGGCGGAGCGGTATTGGAAGCTCAAGCGCCAGACCGATCGGATCCGCCGTCAGATCGAGACGCGCACCGGCACGGTCGCACGCGTCTTCGACCGCGTGGTCGAGGTACTGGAGACGCTCGACTACCTCACCGAAGTCGACGGAGAGACGGCGCTGACCGAAGCGGGACGCACCATGCGTCGCATCTACGGCGAGCGGGATCTGCTCGTCGCGGAGTCGCTCCGTCAGGGACTGTGGGCGGGGCTGGATGCTCCTTCACTCGCGGCGATGGCGTGCTGCCTCGTCTATGAGCCTCGCCGTGACGAGGCGAATTCGGGGGAGCGGGGTCTGCCCCGAGGCGCCTTCCGGGCCGCATACGAGAAGACGACGACGCTCTGGGCCGAGCTCGACGATCTGGAGCAGGATCACCACCTGCCCGGGAGTGAGCCGCTGGCGGCAGGGCTGGCCGGGGCGATGCACTCCTGGGCCCGCGGCGGCATGCTCGACCGCGTCCTGATCGACGCCGACATGGCTGCGGGAGACTTCGTGCGCTGGGCCAAGCAAACGATCGATCTGCTCGATCAGCTCTCCATCGTCGCGGAAGATGCCGCACTCGCACGAACGGCACGGGCCGCGCTCGATGGCGTGCGCCGCGGCATCGTCGCCTACTCGTCGATGTGAGATGGACGGAATGACCTCGAAAACCGCGCCACGACGCGCCCTCCTGCCCCTCTGGGCTGCTGTGCTCGCCGCCGGACTGGCCGCCCTGGTGATGAATCTGGCGTATCCGGAGGCTGCGATCTGGATCCTCGCCTTCCCAGCGACAGCTCTTCTGCTGCTCGCGCTGATAGGACGACGGTTCGGGGGTGCGCTGCTCGTCGGGCTGGTCTACGGCATCCTGTTCTTCGGGCTCCTGGTCTCCTGGACATCGCGATACCTCGGCCCCATCCCGTGGGCCGCCCTGAGCGTCGTCGAGGGCGTGCTGACGGCGATCGCCCTCATCCCGATTGCGCTCGCCTATCGCTGGCTCCCGAAAGCCTTCCCCGGGACAGCGGGGCGCCTTCTGGGGCTCCCGACGGTCGTCGCGGCCCTCTGGGTCGGCCGCGAGCTGTTCGTCGGCTCCTGGCCCTACGGCGGCTTCCCTTGGGCACGTATCGGCATGAGTCAGGCCGAGAGTCCCCTCGCGTCCGTCTCCTCCTGGGTCGGCGTGAGCGGGCTCAGCTTCCTCATGGTGCTCGTCGTGGCGATGCTGATCGAAGTCGTGCGGCTGCGCGCATGGCGCCGGCCCTTGCGGCTGATCGCGCCGGCAGCCCTCGTGGTGGTGCTGCTGTTCACCCCGCTCTTCCCGACCGCGACCAGCGGCTCGATGCGGATCGCCGCCGTGCAGGGGAACGGCCCGACGGGGTACTTCGACGATCGCGAGCCGTTCGCGGTGATCCAGGCGCAGACAGAGGCGACCGCCCCTCTTTACGGCGAAGACGTCGATCTGCTGGTCTGGCCGGAAGGGTCATTGGACGCGGACCCTTTTCAGAGCGATGCGCTGGCGCGGCGGATGACCCTCATCGCGAACCGGATCGACGCACCGCTCCTCGCCAACGCGCCAACAGGTCGTGACGACCGCTTCTTCAACACCTCGATGCTCTGGAACCTCGATGGCACCGCGAGGCAGCTGCACGACAAACGGCACCCCGTCCCCTTCGGCGAGTACGTGCCGGATCGCCCGTTCTTCAACGCGCTCGCCCCGGAGCTGATCGGTCTCATCCAACGGGAGTACACGCCGGGTTCGAACCCTCCGATCGTCGACGTCGACGGGGTCCGCGTCGGTCTCGCCATCTGCTTCGATGTGATCTACGACGATGTGATCTGGCAGGGCCTGAACGCGGGGGCAGAGGTGCTGGTGTTCCAGACGAACAATGCCGACTTCCGTGGCACGGACGAGAACCTGCAGCAGCTGGCCTTTGCACGCATGAGGGCCATCGAGACCGGCAGAAGCGTGGTGAACGTCTCGACCGTCGGCACGAGCCAGGTCATCCGTGCTGACGGCTCCACGGTCACGAGCCTGGACGCAGATGAGGCCGGAGCCATGCTCGAGGATGTCGAGCTGCGCTCCGGCCTCACGGCTGGTGTGGTGCTGGGCCCCTGGATCCAGGCAGTCGTGCTGTGGGGCGGTCTCGGCGCGCTCCTCGTCGGGTGGTGGCGCGCCAGGAGGCGCTAGGCGCCGATCTTCTCGCGGGTCGGGTCTTCTCCGGCACCGCGGCGGGCCCGGATGAAGGCGAGGCGCTCTTCCAGCAGCTCCTCGAGCTCGGCGCGCGTACGGCGCTCCAGCAGCATGTCCCAGTGGGTGCGGGCGGCCTTCTCGTCGCTCGCCTCGAGCGTGACGGCCTGGCCGTCGACGTTCAGTCGAGCCTCGGCACCGCAGGCGCGGCACTCCCAGGTCTGGGGCGGCTCGGCGTCCGCCGCGAACATCAGGTTCGTGACGTGGCCGCATGTGTCACAGGTGTAGGTGGTCTCACGGCGCTCCATGAAAACGACGCCCTCTTCGCTCTGTAGGCTCTGGGCGCCGAGTCGGATGCCGCGCAGGCTGCGATCTGCCATTGTGTGGTCCTCTCGTCGCTGTCAGGTATAACGCTCCAGCCTGTGGGCTTCATCCACGCGGGCGAGTTCTCGGCGGAACTCACAGGTTAATCCCAGCGGAGGAGGTTATGAGGCGGGTCGCCCCTAACGCGGGGCGAGAGTCTTCAGGGCGAGATCAGCGCGGTCCGACACGATGCCGTCGACACCGAGGTCGATGAGACGGCGCATGTCTGCGGCCTCGTTGACGGTCCAGATGTGCACCTCCACCCCGTGCCGGTGCGAGGCCTGAAGAAGAGCAGGAGTCAGCACCGTCAGCGCGCGGTGGCGCTCCGGGATCTGCAGAGCATCGATGCCGCGAAGGATGCGCGCGGGGGAGAGGCGGAGTGCCGAGAGCGCGCGCAGGGAGGCGATCGTCGCGCTGCCTCCGGACGTGGCCGGACGAAGCGCCGCCCCTGCCCGCAACACGGACGCCACCGTTCCCCGTCGATTGGCGTCGGAGAAGCTCGTCACGAGCACCCGGTGCGTGTCGTCGACCAGGATCTTCCCGAGAGGCTCGACAGCGGACGACGTCTTCACGTCGATGTTGAACCGCACGTCCGGGAAGGAATCGAGTGCTTCTGCGACGGTCAGCAGGCCCCCGTGCTCCTCGAACAGGGTGCGCAGCTCACGTGTACTCACCTCACCGACGGGCCGGGGGTCGCCGGTGAGTCGTGCGATGTCGTCATCGTGGAAGAGCACCACGTCGCCGCTCGCTGTGACCTGACAATCGGTCTCGATGTACTCGACGCCGGCGGCATGGGCGGCCGCGAAAGCCCCGGCGGAGTTCTCCCAGACGCCGGAGTCCTCGCCCGCCGCGGTGATCAGACCACGGTGGGCGAGGACTCGGGGATTCCGCGTCTTCGAGAAGTACGGGTGCGTCACGCGCCGGGAAGCGTGTTCGACGGGCCCTGGCCGGGCTTCGGCGTGAACGCGCTGCCGATGCCCTTGAGCGCCTCGGTGAGTTCGCTGGGGATGATCCAGAGCTTGTTGGACTGCCCCTCACTGATCTTCGGAAGCATCTGCAGGTACTGGTAGGCCAGAAGCTTGTCGTCCGGCTCGCCCTGGTGGATGGCGCTGAAGACGTTCTGGATGGCCTCGGCCTCACCCTGGGCGCGCAGCACTGCGGCTTGCTTGTCACCTTCCGCGCGGAGGATCTCCGCCTGCCGCGCACCCTCGGCTTCGAGGATCGCGGACTGCTTGGTCCCCTCAGCGGTCAGGATCGCGGCGCGGCGGTCACGCTCGGCTCGCATCTGCTTCTCCATCGAGTCCTGGATCGAGATGGGCGGGTCGATGGCCTTGAGCTCGACCCGGCCGACGCGGATGCCCCACTTGCCTGTCGCCTCGTCGAGGACGACTCGCAGTTGACCGTTGATGTTGTCACGGCTCGTGAGCGCTTCCTCGAGGTTGAGGCCACCGACCACGTTTCGAAGCGTGGTGGTCGTCAGCTGCTCGACGGCGCCCAGGTAGTTCGCGATCTCGTAGGTCGCCGCACGCGCGTCGGTCACCTGGAAGTAGACGACGGTGTCGATCGAGACCACGAGGTTGTCCTCGGTGATCACCGGCTGCGGCGGGAAGGACACGACCTGCTCGCGCATGTCGATCAGAGGCCGCAGCCTGTCGATGAACGGCACGAGCACGTTGAGGCCCGGCGTCAGTGTCTTGTGATAGCGCCCGAGACGCTCGACCACCCCGGCCGTGGCCTGCGGGATGATGCGGATCGCTCGCGCGACGGTGACCACCACGAAGATGATCACGGCGATCACGAGGATCCACAGGATCGCTGTGGGGATGAACGATGCGTCGTTCACGGGGTTCTCCTAGTCGTTCACGGGACGGACGATGGCCGTGGCGCCGTTGATCGCGGTCACGGCGACCGGGGCACCCTGGGGGATGGGAACGGGGGTGGCGGTGCGCGCGGTCCAGGTGTCGCCGTTCGCGAGCTTGGCCTGGCCGGAGATCTGCGTGATGTCATTCAGCGCGATCCCGCGAAGGTCTATGAGGGCGTCGACGTTCGACCTGGTCGGATCCTCGCCGCGGTGCAGGCGTCTGAGAAGGGGAGGGCGCAGGAACAGGATGAACAGGGCGGCAGCGGCGGCGGCGATGATCACCTGCAGCCACACGGGGACGCCGACCAGATCCGTGACGAGACCGACGACTCCGCCGAAGCTGAGCATGAGGAACGTGAAGTCCAGCGAGAGCATCTCGATCACCAGGAAGACGGCGATGAGAACCAGCCAGCCGATCCACGCCCATTGCTCGATGAACGTGACGAACGTCACGATGTTGTCCATGCGGCCTCCTTTGTGGTCAACGTATCACGCGCAGAGCGCTGGATCAGGGCGCCACTGCGTGCGCTTGGTAGGGTGTGAAGGCCGTGCGATCACGGCTTTTTTCGCGCATCATGAGGAGTCACCGTGACCGACGTTCTTCCCGCAGGATCCCTCGACGGCAAGGTCGCCCTTGTCACCGGTTCATCGCGGGGGATCGGCGCCGACACCGTCCGCTACCTGGCGGAGGCCGGTGCCGACGTCGTCATCAACTTCCGCAACAAGGCCCCGCGCGCCGAGAAGCTCGCCGCCCAGCTGCGGGAACTCGGTCGCCGTGCGCTCGTCGTGGGTGCCGACCTCACCGACCCCGAGTCCGTCGCTGCGATGTTCGAGGCTATCCGCGCCGAGTACGGCCGCCTGGACGTACTCGTGCTCAACGCCTCAGGGGGCATGGAGTCGGGCATGGCTGCGGACTACGCGCTCACCCTGAACCGCGACGCGCAGCTCAACGTGCTCGACGCCGCTACCCCGCTGCTCTCTGACGGAGCACGCGTGGTGTTCGTCACCAGCCACCAGGCGCACTTCATCCGCACCACACCGACCATGCCGGAGTACGAGCCCGTCGCCCTCTCCAAGCGTGCCGGAGAGGACGCCCTCCGGGAGCGCATCCCCGGCCTCGCCGAGAAGGGCATCGGCTTCACGGTCGTGTCGGGCGACATGATCGAGGGCACCATCACGGCGACGCTGTTGGAGCGCGCGAACCCGGGGGCGATCGCCGAGCGCCGGGAGTCGGCGGGCAAGCTCTACAACGTCTCGGAGTTCGCTGCCGAGGTCGCCAGGGCGGCCGTCGACGCGGTGCCCGCTGACAACACGCGCCTCGTCGGTGACGTGAGCGCTTTCGCGGCCGAGTAAGAGCACGAGAAGAGCGGCCCCGTCTTGCATCGCAAGTCGGGGCCGCTCTCGTTTCAGACGATGAGCGTCAGCTCGTCGCTCCGCCCTGAACGGCGGAGACGTACTCCTTCGCATCCCGACCGAGTGTGATGGCACGGACGATCTGGATGA
Organism: Microbacterium sp. WHRI 7836; assembly: GCF_040223885.2. Lineage (NCBI taxonomy): Bacteria > Bacillati > Actinomycetota > Actinomycetes > Micrococcales > Microbacteriaceae > Microbacterium > Microbacterium sp. WHRI 7836. Next base: position 1,850,937 of record NZ_CP168171.1, on the reverse strand, counting down.
TTCCGAGCACGACCAGCGAGATCCCCAGCAGCAGCCAGAAGGCGAAGCCGGCGATCAGCGGCGAGAACAGCACGATGATTCCCGCGACGATGCTCAGGATCGCGTAGAGGACCGTCCAGACGCGCGATCCGTCGCTGCCCAGCAGGGACAGAGCGACGATGCCGTCGACGATCCAGCTGACACCGATGAAGATCACGACGACGAAGGCGAGCGTGGCCGCAGCGACGTTCAGGTTGAAGAACGCGATCACACCGGCAGCGATGTAGAGCAGTCCGAGGACGATGTGACCGACGCGCGCCCACCCGCCCTTGGCACTCGAGAAGATACCGAGGCCGACGTAGACGAGCCCGGCGACGATCAGGTACGAGGCGAAGATCGCCGTCACGATGACCGCGGACTTGACCGGCCAGACGAGGAGGACGATACCCGCGATCAGCGCGAGAACGCCGGCGACGGCCAGCGTGACGCGGATCGACTTGAACAACGACTTCGCCTCTGCGAGTGGTTCAGACATGGTGGGGACCCCTTTCTGAGAAAATCCTGTGAGGATGCCCCTCAGGGTAGCGCCCCTGAGGGCAGGAGCGGGGGAGAAGCGCCCGCCCGCGTTTCTCTTCGTCACGCCGGGAAACTCCCCGACACGATTCCCCGACGTGGCAAGATCATCCTCGTGACGGACCTCGACCACGCTCGGCTGCGCGAGCTCGCCGTCATGCGACGGGTCCGCGATCGCATCGATCGGGAGTACGCCCGACCTCTGGATGTCGAAGCGCTGGCGCGCGAAGTGCACATGTCGGCAGGGCACCTGAGCCGGCAGTTCCGCGAAGCCTACGGGGAGTCCCCGTACTCGTATCTGATGACGAGGCGGATCGAACGCGCCATGGCTCTGCTGCGGCGCGGCGACCTGACGGTGACGGAGGTGTGCTTCGAAGTCGGATGCTCCTCGCTCGGCACCTTCAGCACGAGGTTCTCGGAGCTCATCGGTGTCTCACCCAGCGTGTACCGTGAACGCGCCACCACCATCGAGGGAATACCGTCCTTCCAGGCGAAGCAGGTCACGAGACCGATCAGGAATAGAGAAGCGCCGCGCCCCGATGCCCACCTAACGTGAGAGCCATGAGAATCAGCATCCACTACGCATTCCTTCCACACACCGATGGGGAAGCCGCTCTCGCGTTCTACCGCGACGCTCTCGGATTCGAGGTGCGCAACGACGTCGGCTACGACGGACTGCGATGGCTCACCGTCGGCCCCGTCGGTCAGCCTGAGACGTCGATCGTCCTCCACCCGCCGGCAACAGATCCCGGCATCACCGATTCCGAGCGGCAGACGATCCTCGAGCTGATCGCGAAGGGCAGCTACGCTGCTCTCACCCTCGCCAGCGATGACCTCGACACGCTCTTCGAGAGCCTGGTCGAGCACGGCGCCGATGTCGTGCAGGAGCCGATGGACCAGCCCTACGGCGTGCGCGATTGCGCGTTCCGCGACCCGGCCGGGAATCTGCTCCGTATCAATCAGACCGCTTAGACCAGACCACCTGATATCTCCACCGCAGAACCGAAGGACCCCGATGAGCACCGAAGCGCACCCTGCCGACACCCATGACCTCATCCGCGTCCAGGGCGCGCGTGAGAACAACCTCAAAGAGGTCAGCGTCGACATCCCGAAGCGCCGGTTGACCGTCTTCACCGGTGTCTCCGGCTCGGGCAAGAGCTCGCTCGTCTTCGACACGATCGCCGCGGAATCGCGCCGCATGATCGACGAGACCTACAGCGCTTTCGTGCAGGGCTTCATGCCGTCGGTGCCGAGGCCCGACGTCGATGTCCTCGAGGGACTGACAACCGCGATCATCGTGGACCAGGAGCGGCTCGGCGCGAACCCGCGTTCGACGGTCGGCACGGTGACGGATGCCAACGCGATGCTGCGCATCCTGTTCAGCAAACTCGGGCAGCCGTACATCGGCGGACCCACCGCCTTCTCGTTCAACATCCCGACGCAGAGAGCCAGCGGGGTGATGACGGGCCCTGGCGGTGAGAAGAAGATCGTGAAGGACGCGATCTACCTCGGCGGCATGTGCCCGCGATGCGAAGGCAGGGGAGCGGTGTCCGACCTCGATCTCGCCCAGATCGTCGACGAGTCGCGGTCTCTCGACGAAGGGGCCATCATGGTTCCCGGCTACACGGCGGACGGCTGGATGGTGAAGGGCTTCTCTCAGTCGGGGTTCTATCCCGCCGATAAGCCGATCTCGCAGTTCACCGACAAACAGCGTCAGCTCTTCCTCTACGGAGAGGTCACGAAGGTCAAGATCTCCGGGATCAACATGACCTACGAAGGCCTCATCCCGAAGATCACCAAGTCGATGCTGTCGAAGGATCTCGATGCGTTGCAGCCGCACATCCGTGCTTTCGTCGAGCGCGTCGCCACCTTCGCGGTGTGCCCGGAGTGCGACGGCACGCGACTCACCGAGGGTGCACGGTCATCGAAGATCGAGGGCGTGAGCATCGCGGACGCATGCCGCATGCAGGTCACAGACCTCGCGGACTGGGTCCGGGTGCTCGACCTTCCCGGCGCGGGTCCACTACTTCAGGCGCTCAGCGCGAACCTCGATGCCTTCGTGACCCTGGGACTCGGCTATCTCAGTCTCGAACGGCCTTCGGGCACGCTGTCCGGGGGAGAGGCACAGCGCATCAAGATGCTGCGCCACCTCGGTTCCTCGCTCACCGACATCACCTACGTGTTCGACGAGCCGACCATCGGATTGCACCCGCACGATATCCAGCGCATGAACGGGCTCCTGCTGCAGCTGCGCGACAAGGGGAACACGGTGCTCGTGGTCGAGCACAAACCCGAGACGATCATGATCGGCGACCATGTCGTCGACCTGGGTCCCGGTGCGGGCAGCGCCGGCGGAGAGATCTGTTACGAGGGAACGGTCGAGGGTCTCAAGGCCAGCGGCACCAAGACCGGCGATCACCTCGAGGACCGGGCGCAGTTGAAGGAATCGGTGCGCACCGGCACCGGCGCGATCGACGTCAGAGGCGCGACGGCCAACAACCTGCAGGACGTCGACGTCGACATCCCGACGGGCGTGCTCACGGTCGTCACGGGCGTCGCGGGCTCGGGCAAGAGTTCCCTCATCCACGGGTCGGTCTCGAAGCGCGACGGCGTCGTGGCGATCGATCAGGCCGCGATCAAGGGCTCGCGACGAAGCAACCCCGCGACGTACACAGGCCTCCTGGAGCCGATCCGCAAGGCGTTCGCCAAGGCCAACGGCGTGAAGCCGGCTCTATTCAGCGCGAACTCAGAGGGCGCCTGCCCGTCGTGCAAGGGCGCCGGCGTGATCATCACGGAACTCGGATTCATGGACACGATCGAGACGCCCTGCGAGGACTGCGGCGGCAAGCGCTTCCAGGCAGCTGTTCTCGAGTACAAACTCGCCGGCAAGGACATCACCGAGGTGCTCGATCTGCCTGTGTCCGAAGCGCGGGTGTTCTTCGGTGAGGGCGAGGCGAAGCTCCCGGCGGCTTCCGCCATCCTCGGCCGGATGGAAGACGTGGGTCTCGGCTACCTGTCACTCGGGCAGCCGTTGTCGACCCTGTCGGGTGGTGAGCGCCAGCGGATCAAGCTCGCGATCCAGATGGGGGAGAAGGGCGACGTCTACGTGCTCGACGAACCCACGACCGGCCTGCACCTCGCCGATGTCGACAAGATCCTCGGGCTGCTCGATCGGCTCGTCGACGCCGGGAAGACGGTGATCGTCATCGAACATCATCAGGCGGTGATGGCCCATGCAGACTGGATCATCGATATCGGGCCCGGCGCCGGTCATGATGGCGGCAAGATCGTGTTCGAAGGGACACCTGCAGATTTGGTATCCCAAAAATCCACACTGACGGGGGAGCACCTCGCTGCCTACGTCGGAGCGTAGGGGCATGCCGGTCGACCGCTCCCACATTCGTGTCAAAGCCATGCTTGTGGCCACCCACAGCGACGGCGCTCGGCACCTCGTCAGCCAGCACGGTGCGACGGCGGAGAACCCGCTCGGCTTTCATCGGCTGATCGGCGGCGGTGTCGAACTCGGCGAGACACACGAGAAGGCGATACTCCGCGAAGTCCAGGAAGAGCTCCAAGCCGATGTGGTCGATCTGGCTTTCCTGGGCGTCGTTGAGAACATCTTCCGATACGACGGCGAGCTCGGTCATGAAATCGTTGCGCTGTACTGCGGCAGGCTGCACCCAGAACCTGCATTGGAGGGCGGCACCCTCACGGAGTCCGACGGATCGATCGTGCCGATCCTATGGCGCCCATTCGACGACGACGATGTGTCGGCACCGCTGTACCCGTCAGCGGCGAACCGCTGGATTCGCGACGTCGTCTCCCATGCAGCAGCCCAGGGAGCATGAGGGGCCCGAGAGCACAGAGTCCCATCTCTTCGCGCCACTCTCGACTCGTGAGCTATATCCGATAATGCACATTATGTCAGCTAGCAGAAAGCAGCCCGTCCCCCTCAGACTCGCGTGAGCGGGAGATGCGGGTGCGGTGGCAACTCGACATCGATCGGATCTCCCGCAGCCACGCGCCCACCCCGCGACACGATGCCCATCACGCCGGCGAGGCGGACGACCTTGCCGTCACCGGCGTTCCGCACCACCTGCTTGAGCAGCCCCGACTGGAATCCGTTGATCTGCTGGCACGGATTGCGAAGCCCCGTGACCGTCACCACAGTCTCTCCGATTCGCAGTCGTGATCCGACAGGCAGCGCGAGCAGATCGATGCCCTGCGTCGTGATGTTCTCGCCGAGGTCCCCTGGAGCCACGAGATGGCCACCCTCCTTCAGGGTCTCGAAGAGCTCGCCGTGGATCAGGTGCACCTGCCGGAGATTCGGTTGGGACGGATCGGCGGCCACCCGCGATCGGTGCTTGACCGTCGCTCCACAGTGCGCATCGCCGTCGACGCCCAGACCCTCTAGCAGCGAGATGGATCCCCGTGTCTCCTTGCTGAACGTGTGAGAAGCACTGGAATGGACCGCGACGACCCGAGCAAGCATGTCTTCATTGTTCCACGAGCCATCCAGCCGCTCACCGTGCGATGATCGGGGCGTGAGTCCCCCTATGCATGCGCCCGCGGGCTACGTCTGCCCGTTCTGCGCTTTCCTCGAGGGCACGCATGACGATCACAACCTGCCCACGGACGTGGTCGCTGTCACTGAACGCGCTTACGCCCGGATCGCTCCGAAGTGGTGGCCTGGGAACCCGGGCGCGGTGCTTGTCATCCCTCGGACGCATGTGGAGAACATCTACGACCTTTCGCCGTCGGACAGCGCGGCGGTGTGGGACATCACCCAGAGAGTCGCCATCGGCATCCGCTCCTCATACGCGTGTGAGGGCACCTCGATCCGCCAGCACAACGAACCCGCCGGAGGCCAGGACGTCTGGCATCTTCACGTTCACGTGTTCCCCCGCCACCCGGACGACCGTCTGTACCAGCGGCATGATGACGCGGAATGGGTCGATCCGGCTCACCGCCAAGCCTTCGCGACCAGGCTCAGGACAGCCCTCGGCATGCCGTTCCAGCTCACCTGACGCCCGTCAGACCCGAGAGCATTGCGAGAATGGCCCGATGGCTCTCACAGGCAGCGGCTCCACTCGTCTCGTCATCCTTCGCGGCGATGCGGCGTCGGGGAAGACGACCACGGCAACATCGTTGCGCACAGCGCTGGGCGCGCGCGTCGCTCTGATCTCTCAGGATCACTTCCGCCGCGAGCTCCTCCGTGAGCCGGATCGGCGGAAGCTCTCCCGCGACGCCAGTGTCCTCATCAGCACCACCGCCCGCCAGGCGCTCGACCTCGGGTATGACGTGATCCTCGACGGCGTGTTCAATCTGCGCGACTACTCGGAGGCGTTCGAACGGTTGTACCGAGACCACCTCGGGTCCACACGCATCTACCAGTTCGACGTCGGCCTCGAGGAGACGATCCGCCGCCACGCGGGCCGGCAGCTTGCCCAGGAATTCGGGGAGGACAAGATCCGCGAATGGCACGATGGGTGGCAGCCACTCCCCTGGTTCGATGAACGACGGATCGGCCCCGAGATCGGTACCGATGAGCTGGTATCGATCATCGTGGAGGATCTCAGGGGCCCGGCACTCCCCTCCCCTGGGCCGTCATAGGCTCGGCATACTCCATGCCCCTCTGTCAGGCGTGCAGCGCGCTGAACGTACCCCCGGAGGCGTCGGCTCCCCTCAGAGGCCGACACTGAACGTGATCATGGGCTCGCCGCCGAGCGGATGAGTGACCGGACCGGAAACAGGCCGGAATCCCTGCAGCTCATAGAGCCGGATGGCGGGGTTTCCTCGCCGCACAGCGAGCTCGACCGTGGAGTACCCGGCGTCCTTCGACGCCCGTATCGCGTCCTTCAACAGAGCTCTTCCCATCCCCTTGCCGGAGGAAGCAGGGAGCACAGCGATCCGCTCCAGCACTGCCGTAGTCTCGTCACCGGATTTCGGTGCCGTCAGAGCGAACCCAGCGAGAGGCTCCCCTGCCAACGCGAACCGCAGGAGAGGCCCGTCGAACAGCTTGCGCATGCGGGCGGCGACTGCGGCCGCGTCGACCTCTCCATCGCGGTATCGAAGAGCCTGCCCCCAGAGATCGACACATCTCGCGATGTCGTCGGTAGTACCCGCGGTGATGTCCGTCATACGGGCAATCGTCGCACGCTCGAAAGGTCCGACGCCGCGAACCGGGCGCTAGTGCGCGGACCACACTCCGAGCTCGGTGCCAGACGGATCCGCGAAGTGCAGCCGACGCCCACCCGGGAACTCATACGGCTCCTGCAGGATCTTGCCCCCGGCCGCCACGATGGCCTCCTTCGTGGCGTCGAGGTCCTCGGAGTAGAGCAGCACCAGAGGGCCGCCGGCGGGACGCACCTCGTCGGCGAGCAGCAGACCACCGGCCTCGTTCCCGTCGGCGCGCGGAGACACGATCCCCGCATAGCCCGGGCCGTAGTCGTTGAAATGCCAGCCGAACGCATCGGCGAAGAAGCGCTTCGAGACGTCGAGGTCGGTGACGACGAGCTCGACGTAATCGAGTGAGTGATGCAGAGGTGTGCTGGTCATGGCGTCAGGGTAGCTCCCACCTGCGACATCACAGATCTCATCTGCGACATCGCAGAGGAGTAGCGTTGAGGGGTGCCGCAGGTCTCCCACTCCCCCGTCTCCACACCGGGGTGGCGGGCCTGGCTGATCTGGTCGGTCGGCGTCGCCGCCTATGTGCTCGCGATCACCAACCGCACCTCGCTCGGGGCTGTCGGCGTCGAGGCGGCTGACCGGTTCCAGGCCGACGCTTCCACGCTGGCCCTGTTCGCCGTGGTCCAACTGGCGGTGTACGGCGGGATGCAGATCCCCGTGGGAATCCTGCTCGACCGTTTCGGATCCCGGCCGATCATGACGATCGGGATGCTGCTCATGGCCGCCGGCCAGTTGACCATGGCTCTCTCCCCCAGCATCGGCATCGCGATCGTCGCACGCGTTCTGCTCGGCGCCGGAGATGCCGCCATCTTCCCCGCCGTGCTGCGCCTGGTTGCCACCTGGTTCCCCGCGCAGCGAGGACCCCTCATGGTGCAGTTCACCGGCATCATCGGCCAGGCAGGGCAACTCATCGCGCTCGTCCCCGTCGCCGCGCTGCTGCACGCCACCACCTGGACGATCACCTTCGGCAGCATCGCCGGGCTCGGGGTGCTGTTCACGATCCTCGTGGCGCTCGTCATCCGCAACCACCCGGTCGAGCGCGGCGCCGATGTCACGGTGAACACCGACACGGGAGTCGTGCGCGTCGTCACCTCAGCGATAGATACCGGCGTCGGCATACGCGCCGCCTGGGCGCACCCAGGGACCCGCCTCGCCTTCTGGTCGCACTTCACCACGCCGTTCGCGGGAACCGCGTTCGTGCTCCTCTGGGGAATGCCGTTCCTCACAGCGGCGGAGGGCCTGGATGCTGCACACGCCGCGGGCATCATCTCCGTATATGTCGTTGCCGGAATGCTTCTCGGTCCCATCATCGGCGACCTCTCGCGTCGACTGCCGAACCATCGCTCTCTCGCCCTCGTGCTTCCGGCCGTGGGGGTTCAGATGGCAGCGTGGATCTCTGTCATCGCCCTCCCCGACACCGCACCGCTCTGGCTCCTCTACGTCCTGGCGATCGCTCTCGGGACCGGTGGTCCCGCCTCGATGATCGCCTTCGACCACGCCAGAACGCACAACCCGACGCACCGCCTCAGCACCGCCACCGGCGTCACGAACGCCGGAGGTTTCATCGCCGCGCTCATCGCCATCTTCCTCATCGGTCTCGCGCTCGATCTGCAGGGCGCCGGCACGCCGGAGACCTACTCGCTGGAAGCCTTCCGGATCGCATTTCTCATGCCGATCCCGCTCTGGATCATCGGCACCGTCTTCATCCTCGTCGAGCGCAAACGTACGCGTGTCCGTATGGGGCTCGACCCCGAGCGCCGTCGCTGACGCGGCACCCGGACAGCGTCCACAAAATCAGCGCAGGAGGTGCTGCAAAGTCTCGATCACGAGCTCCACGCTGAGACGCTCAGGGACTTCGGCGTCTCCCGCCTCGAACTCCGCGAGCTCCACCCCCTGCACGGCACCTACGGGCAGTGCGGCGAAGATCCCGGCGATCTGATGCGGCAGCAGCCCGCCCCCGATGCGATAGGCCGCGGGGATGTAACCGGGCTCGAGCACGTCCCAGTCGACGTGTATCCATACCGGTCGACCGGCGATGATGTCGACGATGCGTTCAGGCGTGCTCTCTGCCGGCCGAAGTACGGTGACCCCTGCCTCCGCCAGAAGGTCCCCCTCGGCGGGGTCGATGTCCCGGCCACCGACGACGATCACCTGCTTCGGGTCGATGCCGGAACCGTGGCCGCTGTCCCAGAGGCCGCACGCCGCGGCGAGCACCATGCCGCCGAGGTACCCCGACTCCGTCGTCTCCGGGGTGTTGAAGTCGCCGTGCGCGTCGATCCACAGCACCACCGCATCCGGGTGATGCTCCGCGACCGTGGGGAGCGTGCCGAGGCTCACAGCGCAGGTGTTGGTGATCAGCAGGGGTGTCGTCCCAGCGGCAAGGGCATCCTGCAGCGCCGCCCGGATCCCCTGGAGCGTCTGCTCCGCCTCCGGTAACGCCTTCGTCCAGTCATCGACGACACTCGGGGTCGGAGTGCCGATGGTCTGTGCTTCGATCGACATCAGGGACGACACCGCCTCGCCCACTCGGCGCGCGCCGATCAAGGCGCCGCCGGTACGGTCGGCCACCCGGCCCTGAGAGACGATGAGCGAATAGGAGGATGCCATGTCCCTCAGCCTGGCATCAGCACAGCCAGCGGGACAAATGCGCTCCTCTCGCACATGTCGCCGACGAAGAATCGGGGCGCCTCAGCCGCGGCGAGGAGTCCATCCCGATGGAAGCGGGCCATCCTGGAAAGCACGCTCTCGATCGCTTCGCGCCGACCAGCCCTGTGCCTGATCCGTGGTGTCGAAGGCGCCTCGAGCGAGCCTCAACCCCACGTCGTCGTGATGCATACGCGGCGCTCCCCCGCGACGAACGGATGCCCGAACGCTCCAGGCGTCGTCGGCGAAGCCACCTCCGCGGAACACCCGGTAGTCGTCGTAGCGGGCGGGGTCGAGCAGGTCCCAGCACCACTCCCAGACGTTGCCGAGCGTGTCGAAGAGCCCGTTGAGATTCGGGAGCTTCTCGCCCACGTCCTGTGGCGAGGCCACCCCGTCCGCCGCCGTCCAAGCCGCATCCGCGAGCGGCGCATAGTGAGGGCCCGTCGCGCCGGCACGACAGGCGAACTCCCACTCCGCCTCTGTGGGCAGCCGGTATCCGTCCGCGGTCGTATCCCACGTGACGACCTCGCCGTCGAACGAGTAGCTCCGTTCCAGCCCCTCCCACTCCGACGCGGCATTGCAGAAATGCACCGCTCGCAACCAGCTGAGATCCGCGGCGGGGCGGCGGGGATGCCGTGCGGGAATGCCGAGCACCTCGGCGAGCTGTTCCTCCGTCACCGGGTACACACCGATCTCGAATGGTTCGAGAGCGACATCGCGCCTCTCCTGCCTGCGAGCATCATGCAGCGACACGGTGCCGGCACTGATGGCCGCGAGCTCGAAGTCACTCACCGGATTCGGCAACTGTCGGACGACGTCATGCGGGAACCCGTTCTACCCACGACGGGTACTTCGCCGCGCGGCCGTCTCCCGACGACGTCCTGGTCACACGCCGCCGCACCCAGGGCCCGACGAACTCGCGGTAATAGGCAAGGCCGGAGGGGCCCGTACCGAGCCGATCGCTCGGCGCCCACCACGTCTCCGGAGGCTCATAGCCGAGAGCGTGCAGCACGCGGGCGGCCACACGGTGGTGACCCGATGCATTCATGTGCAGCCTGTCCTCCGCCCAGTACGCGCCGCGGGAGAGCTCACGGTCGGGCCAGTTGAGCGCACGGATCACGTCGGGACGATCTTCGACGCGACGCAGCACGGCCTCGGACAGCAGATCACCCCGCCGCTGCACGAGAGAGCCCATCGGGAGCTGACCACTCGGGTTCGCGCCGGAGAGCAGGATCATCGTCACCCCCTCCTCGTCGCATCGGCGCAGCACCCGGCTAAAGGCGTCGGCGATGTGCTCGACGTCGGTACGCGGGCGCAGCATGTCGTTGCCACCGCCGTTGAACGAGAGATGCGTGGGACGCAGGGCGAGCGCGGGTTCGAGCTGCTCTTCCACGATCGGCCAGGCGAGCTTGCCCCTGATCGCGAGGTTCGCGTACTGGATGGGGTGCCCGGCGGCGTCCGCCCACCCTTGAGCCGCCAGGTCGGCCCAGCCGCGCTCCCGTCCGTCCGGGAGGACATCACCCACACCCTCGGTAAACGAGTCGCCGATCGCCACGAACCGCACATCTGCCATTATCCCAGCCTATTGCGGGACGACGACGCACGGCGCCGGGACCGGATGGGTCGTCCCCGCCTCAGCGGTCGTCGAGAGCCTGGCCGCCGCGATCGACGAGTCCCCACGCCGCAGCCGCAGCACCGAGGAAACAGACGCCGAAGACCGCGAACAGGAGCGGCGCGCCGCCCCCGACCAGGAGGATCGGGACAGAGAGCGGTGCGACGATCGATGCGATGCGCCCCACTCCAGCGGCCCAGCCCGCGCCCGTGCCCCGCAACGAGGTCGGATAGATCTCCGGGGTCACCGCGTACAGGGCACCCCAGGCGCCGAGGTTGAAGAACGACAGCGCCATGCCGGCGGCGATGATGGTGCCCTCCGTCGTCGCCGTGCCGAAGACCACGGCAGAGACCGCCGAGCCGAGGAGGAAGACGGAGAGCGTCAGTCGACGGCCCCAGACCTCGATGAGCCACGCGGCCACCGCGTAGCCGGGGAGCTGAGCCAACGTGATGATGAGCGTGAACCCGAAAGACCGCACCAGATCGAACCCGGCATCGACGAGGATGCTCGGGATCCAGATGAACGCTCCGTAATAGGCGAAGTTCACACCGAGCCACACCAGCCAGAGACACAGTGTGCGCAGTCGGAACTCCCGATTCCAGAGTGTCGCCAACCGTGCGCGGGCCGTGACGGCGATCGCTCGTGATGCCGGCTCCTTCCTGATGGCCGGAGTCGCCTCCACCCGCGCCTCTGCCTCGAACGCGGAGACGATGCGGTCGGCCTCTGCGATCCGTCCCCGCGACGCGAGCCAGCGAGGCGACTCGGGCATCCGCCACCGCACGAAGAGTGCGTACACCGCCGGGATGGCCCCGAGGGCGAACGCCCAGCGCCAGCCATCCTCCGAAGCGGGTATGACCAGGAACCCGATGAGAGCAGCTGCCGTCCACCCGAGTGCCCAGAACGCCTCCAGTACGACGATCAGGCGACCGCGGATCCGGGCGGGGGCGAACTCGCTCACGTAGGTCGATGCCACAGGAAGCTCGGCGCCGAGCCCGAGGCCGACGAGGAATCGGAGAACCAGAAGCGCCGCAAGCCCGCCCACGAGCGCGCTGGCTCCGGTGGCGAGGCCATACACGAGCAACGTCAGAGCGAACACCTGCCGTCGTCCGTAGCGGTCCGCCAGGAGACCGCCGAGCGTCGCACCGATGGCCATGCCGATGAACCCGACGGAGGCGATCCAGCCCGCCTCGCCCTTGGACAGCCCCCACTGCTGCGTGAGGGCCGCGAGGATGAAGGAGATCAGACCCACGTCCATCGCGTCCAGCGCCCAGCCGAGACCGGAGCCCGTGAGCAAGCGGAGATGCCGGCGCGTGAAAGGCAGGACGTCCAGGCGCTCAGCCAACGATGAGCGGCTCGGCAAGGCGGTGTTGGCCATGCTTCTCATCGTAAAGCCGAGCGCCGGGCGTCCTGCGCTCGATGACGTCAGTCCTGCGAGGCGAGGATCCGCTTCACGCGCGGGATCACCTCGGTGCCATACAGCTCGATGCTGCGCATCATCGACTCGTGCGACAGGGTGCCCGTGGCGTACTTGAGGTCGAAACGCCCGAGGCCGAGCGTCGTGATGGTGTCGGCGATCTTCGCAGCGACCCGGTCCGGCGACCCTGCGTAGATCGCCCCCTCAGGTCCCACGTCGTTCTGGAAACGTGCACGGCTGTACGCCGGCCACCCGCGCTCTCGGCCGATGGTGTTGTTCATCGCCTCGAATCCGGAGTAAGCGGCATCCCAGGCTTCCGCGTCTGTCTCGGCGATGTGGCCAGGCGAGTGCACCGAGACGGGATGCGACGTGGTACCGAACGATGCGACCGAGCGATGGTACAGATCGACGAACGGCTTGAACCGCACCGCCGGCCCCCCGATGATCGCGAGCATGAGGCCGAGACCGTGGCGAGCGACACGGACGACCGACTCCGGGCTTCCGCCCACACCGACCCAGGTACGCAGACCCTTCTCGGTCTTCGGGAACACGTTCGCGTTCTCCAACGACGGACGCATCGTTCCCGACCAGGTCACCGGCTCCTCCTTCAGGAGCTCCACGAACAGTTCGAGCTTCTGCTCGAAGAGCGCGTCGTAGTCTCGCAGGTCATAGCCGAACAGGGGGAAGGACTCGATGAAGGAGCCGCGCCCGAGCACCACCTCGGCCCGGCCGTTCGACAGCGCGTCCAGCGTCGAGAAGCGCTCGAACACGCGTACGGGGTCGTCGGAGGACAGCACCGTGACCGCAGTGCCAAGCCGGATGTTCTCCGTGCGCGCGGCGATCGCCGCCAGCACCATCTCCGGGGCGGACACGGCGAACTCGGTGCGGTGATGCTCCCCGACCCCGAAGAAGTCCACGCCCACGGAGTCTGCGAGTTCCGCCTGCTGAACGATGTTGCGGATCGTCTGCGCCCCCGTGAGGAGCTCCCCGTCCGCATCTCGCGTGATGTCGCCGAACGTGTCCAGCCCGAATTCGATGCCCATGTCATCCCTTCCTATTCAGATGAATGAACACGTGACCGTCCGGCCGCATTCCCGTCAGCGCGGGAGCAGAGCGGTGCGCAACGTGTCGAGCCCGACGCCGCCCATATCGAGCGCCCGCTTGTGGAAGTCCTTGAACGAGAAGGCATCGCCTTCCGCCGCGCGAACACCATCGCGGACCTGCTCCCAGATGCGCTGGCCCACCTTGTACGACGGCGCCTGTCCCGGCCAACCCAGGTAGCGGTTCACCTCGAACTGCACGAACTGATCCGACATGTTCACGTTCGCGCGCATGAAGTCCAGCGCGTACTCCGCGTCCCACACACCTGTGCCGTCGAGACGGGGCTTGCCGAGGTGCACGCCGATGTCGAGCACCACACGGGCCGCCCGCATGCGCTGACCGTCGAGCATGCCGAGTCGATCGGCGGGGTCGTCGAGGTAGCCGAGCTGCTCCATGAGGCGCTCGGCGTAGAGCGCCCAGCCTTCTGCATGGCCGGACGTGCCTGCGAGCAGACGGCGCCAGGAGTTGAGCTCTGCCCGATTGTAGACGGCCTGCGCGATCTGCAGGTGATGTCCGGGGACGCCCTCGTGGAACACCGTGGTGAGCTCGCGCCAGGTGTCGAACTCGGTGACGCCTTCGGGGACCGACCACCACATGCGACCGGGACGCGAGAAATCGTCCGTGGGCCCCGTGTAGTAGATGCCACCCTCCTGGGTGGGAGCGATCATGCACTCGAGTGTGCGGATCGCCTCGGGAATGTCGAAGTGCGAGGCGCCCAGTTCAGCGACGGCCCTGTCGCTCGTCTCCTGCATCCACTTCTGCAATGCGTCGGTGCCGACGAGCTTGCGTGCGGGATCGGCCTCGAGATGGGCGACGGCCTCCTCGACCGACGCACCAGGGAGGATCTCGTTCGCGATGGCGGTCTGCTCCGCCACCATGCGGGCGAGCTCTTCACGACCCCATTCGTACGTCTCGTCGAGGTCGATCGTCGCGCCGAGGAAACGGCGGGAGTTGAGGGCGTACAGCTCGCGGCCGACGGCGTCGACCTCGCCCGCGACGGGGGCGAGCTCCTCGGCGAGGAAGCGGCGGAGTTCGTCGTAGGCGACGCGTGCAGCTGCCGAGTTGTCCGCGAGCGTGCGTGCGAGGGAGGCCGGGAGCTGGCCCGCCTCCGGGTCGGCCTCGGCGACGAAGGCGGCGAAGAACCCGTCGTCGGCCGTGTAGCGGTCGATCTGTGTCGCGACCTCGACCACCTGACGACGCGCCGGCGTCACTCCCTCAGCGATCCCGGTGCGGAGCGTCTCGACGTATCCGCGGAGCGCATCCGGAACCGCGGCGAGACGGGTCGCGATCACGTCCCAGTCCTCGACGGTCGCAGTGGGCATCAGGTCGAAGGCGGCGCGCACGTCCTGCGCCGCCGAGGCGATGACGTTGAGGTCACGAAGGTGCCACTTGGCATCGTGGAGTTCGAGATCGAGGCGGAGCTCGGCGCTGAGATCGGTCTTCGTCACCTCGTCGATCGCGTCGACGGGCTCGAGTGCCGAGAGACGGTCGAGTGTCGCGCGGGTGGCTGCAGCGATCTCTTCGTGCCCCTGCGGGCTCAGGTCGCCGAAGCGGTCGTTCACCTCGTCGCGGCCGATGTACGTCCCGAGTGTGGGAGCCAGTACCGCGATCGTGTCGACCCATTCATCGGCGACGGCGTCGATGGCAGAGGGGGTGCGAGGAGCTGAAGTCATACCTTTCAGCCTAATCCCCGGCCCCCTCCCACCGCCGGAGGTCAGTGCGCGGCTTCGTTCCAATCGCGACCCCGACCGACCTGCACATCGAGCGGCACGGACAGCTCGGCAGCATCGCCCATCCGCGCGCGGACGATCCGCTCCGTGGCGTCCCACTCCCCCGGCGCGACCTCGACCACGAGTTCGTCGTGGATCTGCAACAGCACCCGCGAGGAGAGGTTCTCGGACCGGAGGTCGTCGTGGATGTGCAGCAGCGCGATCTTCATGATGTCGGCGGCACTGCCCTGGATCGGAGCGTTGAGGGCGGCCCGCTCGGCGTTCTCGCGGAGCACGCGGTTCGGACTCGCGAGGTCGGGGAACGGTCGACGGCGGCCGAAGATGGTCTCGGTGTAGCCGACCTCCTTCGCCTTCATCACGGATGCACGCAGGTAGTCGCGCACGGCGCCGAACCGCGCGAAGTACTCGATCATGAGCTGCTTGGCCTCGGACTGCTCGATGCGCAGCTGCTTGGAGAGGCCGAACGCGGAGAGCCCATAGACCAGACCGTAGGACATCGCCTTGACCTTGGTGCGCATCGCCGCCGTGACATCGCTCGGCTCGACACCGAACACGCGCGCTCCGACGAAACGGTGCAGGTCTTCCCCGCTGTTGAAGGCCTCGATCAGCCCCTCGTCGCCGGAGAGGTGCGCCATGATGCGCATCTCGATCTGGGAGTAGTCAGCGGTGAGCAGAGCCTCATACCCTTGGCCCACCTCGAAAGCACTGCGGATGCGGCGTGACTCCTCGGTGCGCACCGGGATGTTCTGCAGGTTCGGGTCGGTGCTCGAGAGCCGTCCGGTCTGGCTTCCCGTCTGCACGTACGTGGTGTGCACACGGTGGTCGTCTCCGATCGCCGAATCGAGCGACTCGATGATCTGGCGCAGCTTCGTGGCCTCACGGTGCTGCAGCAGCAGGCTCAGGAACGGATGCGGGTTGCTCTCCTGCAGATCGGCGAGCACCGCAGCGTCGGTCGAGTAGCCGGTCTTGGTCTTGCGGGTCTTCGGCAGCTGCAGGTCTTCGAACAGCACCTCCTGCAGCTGCTTGGGCGAGCCGAGGTTGAACTCGCGGCCGACGACGGAGAACGCCTCCTGTGCGAGGCCCTCCGCTCGGGCCGCGAGCTCACCCGAGAAGGTCGACAGCACGTCGTGCGACACGGCGACACCCGCGACCTCCATGTCGGCGAGGGTGAGCAGCGTGGGCAGCTCGATGTCGTCGAGGACCTTCGCGACCGACTCCGGGATGTCCTCGCGGAGAGCATCGGCAACTCGCAGAGCGAACCACGCCTCCTGAGACGGCGTCGCACCCTCGGTCTCGGGGACGAGCTGGGAAGGATCGGCCTCGGGGAGCTTCTCCCCCAGGTAGCGCTCGACGAGGTCGGAGAGGGTCTTGTCGGGGAAGCTCGGTCGCAGCAGCCAGCCGGCCAGACTCGTGTCGTATGCGAGCCCGCGAAGGCGGATGCCCTGGCGGATCAGCGCCTTCACCTGCGGCTTCGCGTCGTGGAGCACCTTCGGTGCGTCGGACTCCAACCATCCGCGCAGAGCGCCCGCGGCCTCATCCGACCAATCGGCTTCACGTACTTCGGTCAGCGTGGCAACACCGATGCGTACGGGGACACCGCCCTGGGTCGTGACGCGGAGCGCGACATCGCCTTCCTGCGCCGCAGCCCAACTCGCGAGGTCGGCCGCAGGCGCCTCGACGGGCACCGGGAGCACCACGACGGAGGCAGGGTCGTCAGCGACGTCGCCGGCACCGACGGCCTCGAACACCCGCGGCAGCAGGGTGCGGAACTCGAGACGGGCGAAGATGTCGCGCACGGCCTGCGCATCGATCGGTGCGACGGCGAGGTCAGCCGGGCCCACCGGAAGCTCGACGTCGGTGAGCAGACGGTTGAGCTTGCGGTTGCGACGGACGTCTTCGATGTGGTCGCGGAGGTTGCCTCCGACGACGCCCTTGATCTCGTCGGCGCGGGCGATCAGTTCATCGAGCGAGCCGAACTGCGTGAGCCATTTGACCGCCGTCTTCTCGCCGACCTTCGGCACGCCGGGCAGATTGTCGCTGGTCTCGCCCACGAGCGCGGCGATATCCGGGTACTGCTCGGGTCGCACCCCGTAACGCTCCTGAACGGTCGCCGGGTCGTAGCGCTTGAGTTGGGAGACCCCCTGCACCGACGGATACAGCAGCGTGACGTCTTCGTTGACGAGCTGGATGGTGTCGCGGTCCCCCGAGACGACGAGCACTTCGAAGCCCTGTTCGGCGCCTTGGGACGCGAGGGTGGCGAGGATGTCGTCCGCCTCGATCCCCTCCTTCGTCAGGACCGGGATGGACATGGCGGCGAGGCAGTCCTGCAGCAGCGGGATCTGCCCCTTGAACTCCTGCGGCGACTCGGACCGTGTGGCCTTGTACTCGGGGTACTCATCGGTGCGGAAGGAGTGCCGCGAGGTGTCGAAGGCGATCGCGAGATGCGTCGGCTTCTCCGCCTTGATGAGGTTGACCAGCATCGACAGGAACCCGTAGATGCCGTTCGTGTGCTGCTTGTCCTTGGTCGTGAAGTTGTCGACCGGGAGCGCGAAGAAGGCGCGGTAGGCGAGCGAGTGGCCGTCGACGACCATGAGGGTAGGCTTTGCGGAGTCCGTCACCCTGTCAGCCTAACGAGGACGACGGACACCCGCTGAGGAGGATGCATGGGCGATGTCGCGATGAGCGAGGGACTCGACTGGGCGACGGCCCGGGGAATGGGCGCCCTCGCCGAGAAGATGGGCATGGAGTTCGTCGAGTTCAGCGTCGAGCGCTGCGTCGCGACGATGCCGGTCGAGGGCAACACCCAGCCCGTCGGACTCATGCACGGCGGGGCCTACGTCGTGCTCGGAGAGTCACTCGGCTCGATGGCTGCCAATCTGCACGCCGGTGCCGGAAGGCTCGCTGTCGGGGTGGACATCAATGCGACACACACGCGGTCGGCGACCTCTGGTCTGGTCACCGGCGTCTGCACGCCCGTGCACCTGGGACGGAGCATCACGGTGCACGAGATCGTGGTGACTGACGATCTGGGTCGTCGTTGCTCGACCATCCGCATCACCAACATGATCAAGGACCTTCCCGCCGGGCGCTGAGCGGTTCCTCCAGCAGGCGCTGGAACAGCAGATGATCCTGCCACTCCCCCGCGATCAGGAGGTACTTCGGCGCCATCCCGATGCGCTCGAATCCGTTTCCGAGCAGCACCCGCTGCGAGCCGAGGTTGTGCAGCAACGTGGCCGCCTGGAGTCGGTGCAGCCGCAGCTCGGTGCGGGAGTGCTCGATCACCCTCGCGACCGCGCGGCTCGCGAGCCCACGGTGCACGCGCGTCGCATCCACCCAGTAACCGAGGTCTGCGCTCCAGAACGCCCCGCGGACGATGTTGTTGAGGTTCATCCGTCCGCGGATCTCACCATCGTCGGACTCGATCACGAAGCGGATGCCGCGTCCGGCCGATGCGTCGTCCACACAGTGCTGTGCATGCGCCTCCTGCGAGGCAGCGGTGAAGAACGCCTCCGAGCGCGTCGGCTCCCACGGCGCGAGATGCTCGCGGTTCGCCAGATACGCACGCGAAAGGGCGGCACCGTCGCCCAGGCGCACGGGCCTGAGGATGTGCTCGGAATCGAGCCGGAAGGATCCGGCGCTCACCGCTACTTCTTGGGAGCCAGCTGCTCGATGATCGCCTTCGCGACGTCCTGCATCGTGAGACGACGGTCCATGGAGGCCTTCTGGATCCAGCGGAAGGCCTCGGGCTCGCTCAGCCCCATCTTCTCGTTGAGCAGACCCTTGGCCCGGTCGACGAGCTTGCGGGTCTCGAAGCGCTCGACCATGTCGGCGACCTCTGCCTCGAGCGTGATGATCTGCTCGTGGCGGGCCAGCGCGATCTCGATCGCCGGAAGGAGGTCGTTCGGCGTGAACGGCTTCACGACGTAGGCGAGGGCGCCGGCCTCGCTGGCACGCTCGACGAGCTCCTTCTGGCTGAACGCCGTCAGGAGCACGACCGGGGCGATGTTGCCCTTGTGCAGCTTCTCGGCCGCGCTGATGCCGTCGAGCTGAGGCATCTTGACATCCATGATGACCAGGTCGGGGCGGAGCTCAGTGGCCAGAGCGACCGCGGTCTCCCCGTCACCGGCCTCGCCGACCACATCGAAGCCGTTGTCGCGGAGGATCTCGACGATGTCGAGACGGATCAGCGACTCATCTTCGGCGACGACGACGCGTCGGGGTGCGGATGACGTGGGCTGCTCAGCCTGCTCTTCTTGCTCTGTCACACACCCATCCTAGTGGAGTGCCCCTGTCTGCAGGCCTCAGGCGCTCGGCGCGGACGGTCGCGCCTCCTGCTCTGCGCTAAAGTCGTAGACGCGACACACGAGCCGGCGTGGCGGAATGGCAGACGCGGAGCACTCAAAATGCTTTGTCCGAAAGGGCGTGTGGGTTCGAGTCCCACCGCCGGCACCCAACATCGATCGAACGAACGCGCGAATTCCGGCACGGGCGACTGATCGACTATTCCGCGAGCACCGCGAGCTCCGCCAGAACGCGTGGATGCGCGAGGATCCGGAAGTGCCCGCCCGTATCGAGGCGCACGTTCTTGGCGCCGGCCAGTTCGCTGCCATCGGGGATATGAGGGTCGAACGCCGCGTACACCGAGACGATCCGCTCGTTCACCGTCACCTGCTGCGCCATATCCACGATCGACGGGTCGCGCGGTGAGAACGCACGAAGCGTTCTGGAGAGCATCAACCGCGCATAGCGCGACCCGCCGAACGGTGCGGCGATCGCGAGCATCGACCGCACGCGCGTGCCCGCCGGACCGGTCATCACGGTCTTCCCCGCAAGGCCGCCCTTGCTGTGCGCGACGAGGATCACGTCTTCGAGCCCGCGCTCCTCGAGGAACGCCGCCACGACCGCGGCCATCTCGGCCACAGGACGCTCATTCCGGTGGAGCGCCTCGACGATGTGCACCGGATGACCACGTTCATGCATCGCGACGACGAGCGGCTGCAGGAACCGCCAGGTCTCGTAGACGCCGGGGAGCACGACGATGTGTGCAGCATCTCCGGAGACGAAAGACGACGGATCGGTGCGGTCGAATGCCGCACGGACCTGCCAGTACCCCGCGTACGCGTAATCGGCTATCCACCATCGCGCGTTCCTCAGCACGCCGATGACGGCCTCCTTCGACGGCGATGCGTTTCCATGCCTGAAAGCTACCCGAAGCGGACGACAGAGGGGGCAGGACCGAAGTCCCACCCCCTCTGGATGACGTACGTCAGACGCCGGCCTTGTAGATCGGCGCGGCACCGCGGATCGCATCGCCGACCTTGTGCACGCGAAGGTCGTTCGTGGATCCGACGATTCCGGGAGGGGAACCGGAGATCACGACGACCTTGTCCCCTTCTTCTGCCAGACCGTTGCCGAGCAGATACTCATCGACCTGGTGGTACATCAGGTCGGTGTGCTGGACCATGTCGACCAGCGTCGAGCGGATACCCCACGTAAGCGCCATGCGGCGACGGATGCCGGGCTCCGGGGTGAAGGCGATCATCGGGATGCGCGAGCGCAGACGCGACAGGCGACGGGCGGAGTCACCGGACTGCGTGAAGACGCAGAGGAACTTCGCGTCGACGAACTCGGCGACCTCGAGCGCGGCGAGGGTGATCGCACCACCCTGCGTGCGGGGCTTGGTCGTGAGCGGCGCGATGCGCTCCAGGCCGTGCTCCTCAGTCGACTCGATGATGCGCGCCATGGTCTCGACCACGACGACCGGGTAGTCTCCCACGCTGGTCTCGCCCGAGAGCATCACAGCGTCGGCGCCGTCGAGCACGGCATTCGCGACGTCAGACGTCTCGGCGCGAGTCGGCACAGGGCTGTTGATCATCGACTCGAGCATCTGCGTCGCGACGATGACCGGCTTCGCCATGCGGCGGGCGATCTCGACGGCGCGCTTCTGCACGATCGGGACTGCCTCGAGCGGCAGCTCGACGCCCAGGTCGCCGCGGGCCACCATGATCGAGTCGAACGCGTCGATGATCTCCTCGAGCGCGTCGACCGCCTGCGGCTTCTCGACCTTGGCGATGACGGGGACGCGGACGCCCTCCTCCGCCATGATCTCGTGGACGCGGATGACATCGGCGGCGTTGCGCACGAAGGACAGCGCGATCAGGTCGGCGCCGATGCGCAGACCCCAACGGAGGTCCTCCTCGTCCTTCTCGCTCAGCGCGGGGACGTTCACGGCGACGCCGGGCAGGTTGATGCCCTTGTTGTTCGAGACCGCTCCGGCGACGATGACCTTGGTGGTGACCGTCACACCGTCGGTCTCGACGACCTCGACGCGGACCTTGCCGTCGTCGATGAGGAGGAAGTCACCGGGCTTGACGTCCTGCGGGAGCCCCTTGAACGTCGTTCCGGAGATCTCCTTGTTGCCGATGATGTCCTCGGTGGTGATCTTGAAGATGTCGCCCTTGGCGAGTTCGTACGGTCCGCCTTCGAACTTGCCGAGACGGATCTTCGGACCCTGCAGGTCGACGAGGATCGCGACGGGGCGACCAGCGTCCTCAGCGGCACGGCGCACGTTGGCGTAGTTGTTCTCGTGCACGGAGTAGTCACCGTGGCTGAGGTTCAGTCGGGCGACGTCCACGCCCGCATCGATCAGTGCGCGCACCGTCTCATAGGTGGAGGTGGCGGGGCCCAGGGTGGCGACGATTTTCGCGCGTCTCAAAGATTGCTCCAGGGTAGAAGTGGGGGATGGTGAATCAGGCGACGGTGCCGGCCTCAGCCTACGCGGGCTGGAGTCCGATCGCGACATCGCTCGGACGCACCGGCTCCGGGAGCACGGTGGTGCCCATCAGGAACCGGTCGACGTTGGCCGCGGCTGCACGCCCCTCGGCGATGGCCCACACGATGAGCGACTGTCCACGGCCGGCGTCGCCGGCGACGAACACTCCCGGCACCGTCGACTCGTAGGAGGAGTCGCGCCGGAACGCACCCCGATCGGTCACCTGGGGAAGCGTCTCCTCGGTGTAGCCGTCCTGCTCCGGTCCGGTGAAGCCCATGGCGATCAGGATGAGATCGGCCGGGATCTCCCGCTCGGTGCCGCTCTTGGGCACACGCCGACCGTCGACGAACTCCGTCTCCGCCACGCGCAGTGCACGGACCTCGCCGACGTCGTTGCCGAGGAACTCGACGGTGGAGGCGAGGAACACGCGCTCTCCGCCCTCTTCGTGAGCGGAGGAGACTTCGAACAGGGTCGGCATCATCGGCCACGGCTGGTGGTCGGGACGGGTGTCGCCCGGCTGCTTGCCGATCGCGAGGTTGGTGACGCTGAGAGCGCCCTGCCGGTGCGCGGTTCCGATGCAGTCCGCACCCGTGTCGCCACCGCCGATCACGATGACGTGCTTGCCCTCGGCGCTGATCTGATCCGTGACCTTGTCGCCCGCCACCGCGTGGTTCGACTCGACGAGGTACTCCATGGCGAAATGGACGCCGTCCAGGTCGCGGCCGGGGATCGCGAGGTCACGCGGAACCGTGGAGCCTGTGGCGATCACCACCGCGTCGTACCGGGCGCGCAGGTCCGGCCAGGAGATGTCCTTGCCGATCTCGACGCCGGCCCGGAAGCGGGTGCCCTCCTCCTGCATCTGGCGAAGGCGGGACTCGAGCTGCGTCTTCTCCATCTTGAAGTCGGGGATGCCGTAGCGCAGCAGTCCGCCGATGCGGTCGTCACGCTCGAAGACCGCGACGGTGTGCCCGGCGCGGGTGAGCTGCTGGGCAGCGGCAAGCCCCGCAGGACCGGAACCGACCACCGCGACCGTCTTGCCCGTCAGCCGCTCCGGCGGCTCCGGCTCGACCCAGCCCTTCGAGAAGGCCTCGTCGATGATCGAGACCTCGATCTGCTTGATCGTCACAGCCGGCTGGTTGATACCGAGCACGCACGAGCTCTCGCACGGCGCAGGGCAGAGCCGCCCCGTGAACTCCGGGAAGTTGTTCGTCGCGTGCAGGCGCTCGATCGCCGCGCGACCCTCGCCTCGCCACGTCAAGTCGTTCCACTCCGGGATCAGGTTGCCGAGCGGGCACCCCTGATGGCAGAACGGCACGCCGCAGTCCATGCAACGCCCTGCCTGACGGCGCAGGACCTGCTTGTCGCCGGGCTCATAGACCTCTTTCCAGTCCATGATGCGCACGGGAACGGGACGACGCGCGGGAAGCTCCCGCTCGGTCACCTTCAGAAAGCCTTTGGGGTCAGCCACCGGTCACCTCCAGGATGCGGTTCCACACGATGTCGCCGTCGGGGTCGATCCCCTCGGCCAGCGCCTCCTCGCGCATGCTCCGCACGGCGGCGAAGTCACGAGGGAGCACCTTCACGAACTCTGCGGCGGCCGCCTCGAAGTTCTCGAGAAGACCCGCGGCCCGCGGCGACGCGGTGCGCTCGACGTGCGCGACCAGCAGGCTCCGCAGCACTTCGAGATCCGCGCGGTCGAGCGACTCGAGGAGCAGCTCGCCGCTCCCGAGCGACTGCGCGTTCACCTTGCTGGTGTCGAGGGCGTGCACGTAGGCCACTCCCCCGGACATCCCCGCGCCGAAGTTCCGCCCGGTCGAGCCGAGGATCACCGCGAGCCCACCGGTCATGTACTCCAGAGCGTGGTCGCCCACGCCCTCGACCACGGCGGTCGCACCCGAGTTGCGGACGAGGAAACGCTCGCCGACGACGCCCGAGATGAACATCGTCCCCGATGTCGCGCCGTAGCCGATCACGTTGCCGGCGATCACGTTCTCGTGCGGCGCGATCTTGGAGCCTCGCGGCGGACGGATCGTGATGTCGCCGCCCGAGAGTCCCTTGCCGACGTAGTCGTTGGCATCGCCCTCGAGCCGCAGGACAATACCCGGCGGCAGGAACGCCCCGAGCGACTGACCGGCGGTGCCGTGCAGAGTCACGTCGATGGTGCCCTGCGGCAGACCGGCTGCTCCGTGCCGTGACGTCACCTGATGACCGAGCATGGTTCCGACCGCACGTTCGGTGTTGGCGATGGGCAGCTCGACCACGACGGGCTCGCCGTTGAGCAGAGCGCCCTTCGCGATGTCGATCAGCTTCACGTCGAAGTGCTTCTCGAGCTCGTGGTCCTGGGTGCGTGCGCTGCGACGCGGTTCGCCAGCCGGGAACACCGGGCCTTCCAGCACCGGAGTGAGGTCGAGCCCCTCGGCCTTCCAGTGCTCGACCGCGGCGTTGACCTCGATGAGGTCGGCACGGCCGACGATCTCGTCGATCGAGCGGTAGCCGAGTTCGGCGAGGAGCTCGCGCACCTCTTCGGCGATGAACTCCATGAAGTTCACGACGAACTCGGGCTTGCCCGTGAACCGCTCGCGCAGAACCGGATTCTGCGTGGCGACACCGACGGGGCATGTGTCCAGGTGGCAGACGCGCATCATGATGCAGCCGCTGACGAC
Organism: Microbacterium sp. WHRI 7836; assembly: GCF_040223885.2. Lineage (NCBI taxonomy): Bacteria > Bacillati > Actinomycetota > Actinomycetes > Micrococcales > Microbacteriaceae > Microbacterium > Microbacterium sp. WHRI 7836. Next base: position 1,826,261 of record NZ_CP168171.1, on the reverse strand, counting down.
GAGCGGAGCGGTGGCGAAGCCGAACTCCTCCGCGCCGAGCAGCGCACCGATGATGACGTCGCGGCCGGTCTTGAGCTGGCCGTCGACCTGCACCACGACGCGATCCCGCATGCCGTTGAGCATGAGCGTCTGCTGCGTCTCCGCGAGGCCGAGCTCCCACGGTGTGCCCGCGTGCTTCAGCGAGTTCAACGGGCTCGCACCTGTCCCGCCGTCGTGACCCGAGACCAGGATCACGTCGCTCAGCGCCTTCGCGACACCGGCCGACACCGCGCCGATACCCGACTGGCTCACCAGCTTGGTGTGGATGCGGGCCTCGGGGTTCGCCCTCTTCAGGTCGAAGATCAGCTGCTTCAGGTCTTCGATCGAGTAGATGTCGTGATGCGGCGGCGGGGAGATCAGTCCCACACCGGCCGTGGCATGACGGGTACGCGCGACCCAGGGGTACACCTTGGTCGGCGGCAGCTGGCCTCCCTCGCCGGGCTTGGCACCCTGGGCGAGCTTGATCTGGATGTCGTCCGCCTCGGTGAGGTACAGGCTCGTCACCCCGAACCGCCCCGACGCGACCTGCTTGATCGAGCTGCGACGCTCGGGGTCGACCAGGCGGTCCGGATCCTCGCCGCCCTCACCGGTGTTCGACTTCGCGCCGATGCTGTTCATCGCGACGGCGAGCGTCTCGTGCGCCTCCTTGGAGATGGAGCCGTAGCTCATCGCCCCCGTGGAGAAGCGCTTGACGATGGCGGAGACGGGCTCCACCTCGTCCAGCGGCACGGGCTTGCGAGTGCCGGTGCGCAGCGTGAACAGTCCGCGCAGGGTCTTCAGCTCGGCGGCCTGCTCATCGACGAGCTTCGTGTACTCGCGGAAGATGTCGTAACGTCGCGTCCGCGTCGAGTGCTGCAGCTTGAACACCGTCTCCGGATTGAAAAGGTGCGGAGAGCCGTCGCGGCGCCACTGGTACTCGCCGCCCGTCCAGAGCCTCTCGTGCGCACGTGCTGCCGCATCCTCCGGATAGGCGTAGTCGTGGCGCGCCTGGTTCTCGGCGAAGGTCTCCTCGATGCCGATGCCGCCGAGCTTCGACTCGGTACGCGTGAAGTACGCGTCGATGAACTCCTGGCTGAGGCCGACCGCCTCGAACACCTGAGCACCGGCATAGGACGACACGGTGGAGATGCCCATCTTCGACATGATCTTCAACACGCCCTTGCCGAGCGCGTAGATCAGGTTCTTGACGGCCTTCTCGGTCGTGATACCCGTGATGTAGCCGGTGCGCACGAGGTGCTCTACCGTCTCCATCGCGAGGTACGGGTTGACGGCGGAGGCACCGTAGCCGATCAGGGTCGCGACATGATGCACTTCGCGGACGTCTCCGGCTTCGACGATGAGACCGACCTTCATGCGGTTCTCGCGCCGGATGAGGTGGTGGTGGATCGCCGAGACCATGAGCAGTGACGGGATCGGTGTCAGATCCTTGTTCGAGTCACGGTCCGACAGGATGATGAACTCGGCACCGTTCTCGATGGCCTCGTCGACCTCGGCGCACATCTCGGTGAGCCGGTCGGCGAGCGTCTGAGGGCCGGCGTCGAAGTGGTAGAGGCCGCGGATCGTCGCGCTCGATCGACCGGGCATGGCCTTGTCGATGTGGCGGATCTTCGCGAGCTCGTCGTTGTCGATCACCGGGAAGTCCAGAGACACCGTACGCGTGTGCTCCGGCCCCCAGGTGAGCAGGTTGCTCTCCGGCCCGAGGCCCAGCTTGAGGCTCGTGACGACCTCTTCGCGGATCGAGTCGAGCGGCGGGTTGGTCACCTGGGCGAACTGCTGGGTGAAGTAGTCGAACAGCAACCGCGGACGCTTGCTGAGCACGGCGATCGGCGTGTCAGAGCCCATCGCGCCGAGCGGCTCGACACCGGTCTGACCCATCGGCGTGAGGAGGATGCGGACCTCTTCCTCGGTGTAGCCGAAGGTCCGCTGACGACGGGTGATCGACGCCGGCGGGTGCACGATGTGCTCACGCTCGGGAAGCTCGGCAAGACGCACGGCGCCGGCGTCGAGCCACTCCTGCCACGGGTGCATCGTGGCGAGATCGTGCTTGAGCTCGCTGTCCTCGATGATCCGACGCTGCGACGTGTCGACCAGGAACATCTTGCCCGGCTGCAGGCGGCCGCGACGCTTGATGCGCTCCGGTTCGAACTGGAGAACGCCGGTCTCGGATCCGATGACGACCAGTCCGTCGGTCGTCTCCGTCCAACGTCCAGGACGCAGTCCGTTGCGGTCGAGCGTCGCGCCGACGAGGGTCCCGTCCGTGAAGATGAGAGCGGCCGGTCCGTCCCACGGCTCCATCTGGTTGGAGTGGTACTCGTAGAACGAGCGCAGCTCCGGAGAGATGTCGGCCTGCTTCTCGTAGGCCTCCGGCACCATCATCATGATCGCGTGCGGCAGGCTGCGCCCGGTCAGCGTGAGCAGCTCGAGCACCTCGTCGAACGAGGCGGAGTCGCTGGCGCCGTCGGTGCAGATGGGAAGCAGCGGCGTGATGTCGCCGAGGAGCTCGGATTCCAGCTGCGATTGGCGGGCGCGCATCCAGTTGCGGTTGCCGCCGACGGTGTTGATCTCGCCGTTGTGGGCGAGCATGCGCAGCGGCTGCGCGAGCGGCCACGACGGGAAGGTGTTCGTGGAGTAGCGGGAGTGCACCACGGCGAGCTCCGAGGCGAAGCGCTCGTCCTGCAGGTCGGGATAGAACGGCTCGAGCTGCAGGGTGGTGACCATGCCCTTGTACCCGAGGGTGCGGGCGGAGAGCGAGACGAAGTAGGCACCGAGTTCGTGACCGGCGCGCTTGCGCAGACGGTAGGCGACGCGGTCGAGCGCGATCCCCGTGAGGGGCGCATCGGAGTGCGTCGCTCCGCCCGCGCTGACGAAGAGCTGCTCGAACGCGGGACGCGCCTCATCGGCGAGCTTGCCGAGGTTCTCGTTGGCCGTGGGCACCTCACGCCAGCCGAGGACGCGAAGCCCCTCGGAACGGGCGATCTTCTCGATGCCGGCCTTCTGCTGGCGGCGCTCGCTGGAATCGCGAGGCAAGAACGCCAGTCCTGCGGCGTACTCCCCTACCGGCGGCAGTTCGAACCCGACCACGGCGCGGAGGAACGCATCGGGCATCTGCGTCAGGATGCCGGCGCCGTCCCCGGTGCCCGCATCCGAGCCGATGGCTCCGCGGTGCTCCAGGTTGCGCAGGGCCTCGAGGGCCAACGCGATGATGTCATGCCCGGCTTCGCCGCGCAGGGTCGCGACCATGGCGAGGCCGCAGGCGTCCTTCTCGAACGCCGGGTTGTACATGCCCTGCTTCGGGGGGTATGCGCCGGAGGCGCCGTAAGGGGGCTGGAAGTACACCAGTTACCGTCCTCAGATCTTCGAGTGAAACCCGGGGACGACGTCGGCCCGCTCGTTCAGTGCAATGGTTCTCCCGCTACGAGGCGGCGTTATCGAGAGCCGCCCTCGCTCGTGGGAGCAGTGCTTGTGGCGGTGGCTCCTGCGGTGACTTCTTCGGCCGGAGGCTCGCTCACGTCTACGAAGTCAGAGGTATTGTCCTGCGATTGTACAACAGCGTCCGGGTCGGTCCGTTCGCGACCGGGCTGGTACGGCGACGGCTCCAGTCCGGGGTGACGACGCGTCTGCACGATGAGGATCGCGACACCGATGAGCACGCCGATGATGGCCGCGAGGACGTTGCTGCGCAGGCCCAGGATGATCTCGCTCGGATCGATGCGGATCGACTCCCAGAGGATGCGACCGGCGCTGTACCAGATCAGGTAGATCGCGAAGAGGCGACCCCACTGGAAGAAGAGCTTGCGACCGAGCCACAGCAGGACGATGACGCCGAGACCGTTCCAGATCACCTCGTACAGGAAGGTGGGATGGAACAGCGTGCCCTCGGGAAGTCCCGGGGGGAAGGCCGAGTTGGTGGACGGGATCTCCAGACCCCAGGGCAGATCGGTGGGAAGCCCGAAGAGTTCGTTGTTGAACCAGTTGCCGAAGCGACCCATGGCCTGTGCCAGCAGCAGACCGGGTGCCAGCGCGTCGGCGAACGTCCAGAAGCGGATGCCTGTCCAGCGGCACCCGAGGTACGCGCCGATGGCACCGCCGATGAGCGCGCCGAAGATCGCGATGCCGCCCTCCCAGATGGCCCAGACGGAGCCTGGCTGGAACGGGTTCCAGGTGTTGATACCCTCGCCGAAGTAGTCGTTCGGGTGGGTGAGCACGTGGAAGATGCGCGCGCCGATGATCGCCAGCGGCACGGCAAGGATCGAGATGTCGATCACGACCCACGGCTCCGCTCCACGCTTGGTGAGGCGGTGGTTGGTCAGGAACGTCGCGGCGATGATGCCGGCGATGATGCACAGCGCGTAGAAGTGGATCCGGATCGGCCCGAGGTCGAAATACGAGACCGTGGGGCTCGGGATGCTGGCGAGCACGTTCGTGAAGGTGCTGTGGAGCGCGAGTGACATGAGTGCGATTCTAGTTCTCGTGATCGGGGCGTGCCGACGAAGTGCCGGAGGCCAGGTTTCGGGTGACTTCTGCGAGGGCCGGTACTCCGCCGTCACGCAGAGCGCGGACGAGCGCTGTGCCGACGATGGCGCCGTCGGCGTACTCGGAGACTCCGGCGATCTGCTCGGCGGTGGAGATGCCGATTCCGACGCAGGCGCGGTGAGCTCCGTGCGCCCGCAGGCGCCCGACGAGGGTGCGGGCAGCGCGGTCGAGTTCGGCGCGCTCCCCCGTGATGCCCATCGTCGAGACCGTGTACACGAACCCCGTGGAGGACTTCACCACCAGGTCGAGTCGTTCATCGGAGGAGGTCGGCGCCGCCAGGAACACCCGGTCGAGGCCGGTCCGCTCGCTGGCTGCGATCCACTCCCCTGCCGCGTCCGGCGTGATGTCCGGCGTGATGAGCCCGGCACCGCCCGCGGCGAGCAGGTCATCCGCGTAGCGATCGATGCCGTACTGCAGAACAGGGTTCCAGTAGGTCATCACGAGCACGGGGACATCGGTGGCCGCCGTGATGGCGCGGATCGCCGTGAAGAGGTCGGCCATCCGGAAACCCGCAGCCAGAGCCTTGGTGGTCGCCTCCTGGATGATCGCGCCGTCCATCACCGGGTCGCTGTACGGCGGTCCCAGCTCGATGATGTCGACGCCGTTCTCGGCCAGGGCGATGGCTGCCTGGATGCTCGTCTCGAGATCGGGGAAGCCGACGGGCAGGTACCCGACGAAGGCGCTGCGGCCGGCGTCCTGCGCACGCTGGATGGCTTGTTCGACGCGGCTCACAGCTGCGGTTCCCCCTTCGCGATGCGTTCTTCCTCTTCGCTCTCCTGCTCGACGTCGTGGGCCAGCGCGGCCTCGTCGTAGAGCTGGAAGTAGCGGGCCGCGGTGTCCATGTCCTTGTCGCCGCGACCGGACAGGCAGACGGCGATCAAGCCGTCGGGACCGAGCTCGCGACCGATGCGCAGTGCCCCGGCGAGGGCGTGTGCCGATTCGATGGCGGGGATGATCCCCTCGGTCCGGCTGAGCAGACGCAACGCCTGCATCGCCTCGTCGTCGGTCGCCGGGATGTACTCGGCGCGACCGATGTCGGCGAGCCAGGAGTGCTCGGGGCCGACACCGGGGTAGTCGAGACCGGCCGAGATGGAGTGGGACTCGATCGTCTGGCCGTCGGCATCCTGGAGGACGTAGGTCTTCGCACCGTGGAGCACGCCAGGGCGGCCGCGCTCGATCGATGCCGCGTGCTTCTCGGTGTCGACGCCGTCGCCGGCGGCCTCGACCCCATAGAGTCGGACACCCTCGTCGTCGAGGAACGCGTCGAACATGCCGATCGCATTGGAGCCGCCGCCGACGCACGCCATCACCGCATCGGGAAGCCGTCCCACTTCGTCGAGCAGCTGCGCGCGGGCCTCTTCGCCGATGATCTTCTGGAAGTCGCGGACCATCGCCGGGAACGGGTGCGGACCCGCCGCCGTGCCGAAGATGTAGTTGGTGGTCTCCACCGAAGCGACCCAGTCGCGATAGGCGTCGTTGATCGCGTCCTTGAGCGTGCGCGAGCCGGAGGTCACCGGGACCACCTCGGCGCCGAGGAGGCGCATGCGAGCCACGTTGAGCGCCTGCCGTTCGGTGTCGACCTCGCCCATGTAGATGGTGCAGTCCAGACCGAACAGCGCTGCCGCCGTCGCCGTCGCCACGCCGTGCTGTCCGGCACCGGTCTCCGCGATCACGCGGGTCTTGCCGAGACGCTTGGTGAGCAGAGCCTGGCCGAGCACGTTGTTGATCTTGTGGGACCCGGTGTGGTTGAGGTCTTCGCGCTTGAGGAAGATGCGCGCACCGCCGGCATGTTCGGCGAATCTCGGGACCTCGGTGATCGCGGAGGGGCGCCCGGCATAGGAGCTGAGCAGATGCGCGAGCTCGTCGCGGAACGACGGGTCGACGATCGCGGCCTCGTAGGCCACCGTGAGCTCATCGATCGCCGCGATGAGCGACTCGGGCATGTACCGCCCGCCGAACTCGCCGAAGAAGGGGCCGTGCTGGTCGCGCAGGCTCATCATGCCTCCAGGAAACTCTTGAGGGTGGCGACGGGGTCGCCGGTCACGAGCGCCTCGCCGATCAGCACGACGTCGGCACCCGCGGAACGGTAGTGCACGACGTCAGCGGGAGTGAGCACCGCCGACTCCGCGATCTTGACCGCCGTGTCGGGGATGCGCTCGACCAGGCGCCCGAACAGGTCACGATCGAGTTCGAGGGTCTTCAGGTCCCGCGCGTTGACGCCGATCAGGGGGGCGCCGAGGTCGACCGCGGCTTCGAGCTCGTCAGCGGAATGCGTCTCGACGAGCGGCGTCATGCCCAGCTCGCCGATGAAGCCGAAGAGATCACGCAGCACGTCGGGCTCGAGGCCGGCGACGATGAGCAGCACGAGATCGGCGCCGGCTGCACGCGCCTCGAGCACCTGGTAGCGGGACGCGATGAAGTCCTTGCGCAGCACGGGGAGCGAGACCCGCGCCGTGACCGCCTCGAGGTCGGCGAGGCTGCCACCGAAACGACGCTCCTCCGTGAGCACGCTGATCGCGGACGCACCGCCCGTCTCATACAGCGATGCCTGAAGAGCCGGGTCGGGGATGTCGGCGAGTGCGCCTCTCGAGGGACTCGCACGCTTGACCTCGGCGATGATCTTCACGCGATCCGCAGGGGCGAGGAACGAGAGTGCGTCCTTCGCTGCGGGACGGGCGAGAGCGTCTCGCTCGAGGGCGGCCAGCGGTCGCGACAGGGCGCGACGCTCGGCGTCTGCGACAGCGCCGGCCGTCAGGTCGGCGAGCACCATTAGTGCGCCTTCGGAGCGTACTTCGGACCCTTCACGCCGTAACCGGCCTTTGCCAGCGCCCAGCCGACGATCGCGCCGATCGGGACGAGGGCCACCGAGGCGATGACGAGGACGGGCTGCTCGAAGCAGAACGCGACCGTGGCGGCGGCGAAGCCGACCAGCATGATGACCACAGCGGTCCAAGCGGCAGGCGAGTGTCCGTGGCCGGGATCGGCGATCGGGTTGGTCATGTTCTCCTCCGGGGGACGACGTGCGGTTCGGATTCAGTCTATCGGGGTCAGCGTGTCGGATCGGTTCCCCGGGACAGCTCGTCCCAGGAATCGACGGCATCGACGGGCCCGTCGTGCGGGACATCGACGCGGTCGGTGCGGTATCGGCGTCCACCGGCCTTCCACCCGCGCCACGTCGTGAGGACCACGACCGAGGCCGCCAGCAGGATCGCCCAGCCCACGAGCGCGATGTACGGCCAGGCCGAAGGCACGATGCTCGCGACCACCTCATGGACCGCCATACCTCCCGCCAATCCGGTCACCTCGGTCACGGTGGCCCCGACGGCGTCGAAGGGTTCGGAGAGCAGCAGCTGGAGAGTCGACCAACCGAGGAACACGGCTGTCGCCGCCGCGAGCACGCCGAACACGAGGCGCACCGGCTTGCCCGCGATCGACAGCGCGGCGCCGAGAGCGAGCACAGCCAGGCTGAGCGGGGCGAGAAGCACCAGGGCGGACGCCCCGGGGACCAGGATCGCCTCGCCCGCGTCGGCGCGCTCCACGGTCAGCCAGGTCTGAGTCGACGAGATGATGCCGATCGCCCCGGCGAGAAGGAAGCCGGAGACGGACAGCGCGCGACCGCGTTTCGCGAGGCTCATGAGCGATCCGTTCCGGTGACGGCCTCGAGGTCGTTCGTGTCGAAGCAGGTGCGCGTGCCGGTGTGGCAGGCGGGGCCGGTCTGGGCCACGAGGAGCAGGATCGCATCGCCGTCGCAGTCCAGACGCGCCTCGTGCACGACCTGGATGTGTCCGGACGTGTCGCCCTTGCGCCAGTACTCCCGGCGGGACCGGGACCAGTAGGTCGCCCGTCCGGAGGTCAGGGTGCGTCGCAGCGCCTCGGCGTCGACCCAGGCGAGCATCAGCACCTCGCGCGTGTCCCACTGCTGCACGATGACCGGCGCGAGCCCGTCGGCGTTGAAGGCGACCTGCGCGATGCGCTCGTCGACGGATGCCGTCTGTGCTTCCGCGTCGCTCATCGGACGAGAACCCCCTCCGCGCGAAGCGCGTCCTTGACGTCGCCGACCGTGAGCGCGCCGGTGTGGAACACACTGGCCGCGAGCACGGCGTCGCCACCGGCTTTGATGGCGGGCGCGAAGTCCGATGCCTTTCCGGCACCGCCCGACGCGATGACGGGCACGGACGCCGCCTCCCGCATCAGGCGCACGAGCTCCAGGTCGAAGCCGTCTCTGGTGCCGTCCGCATCGATCGAGTTGACGAGAAGCTCGCCCGCTCCGCGCTCCGCCGCCTCCCGCGCCCAGTCGAGGGCATCGAGAGTGGTCTGCGTGCGGCCGCCGTGCGTGGTGACGACGAAGCCCGAGTGGGTCGTGGGCGCGCGCTTCACGTCGAGCGAGAGCACGAGCACCTGCGCACCGAAGCGGTCGGCGATCTCGCCGATGAGCTCCGGGCGCGCGATGGCCGCCGAGTTCACGCCGACCTTGTCCGCGCCGACCGACAGCAGGCGCGCCACGTCGTCGACGCTGCGCACTCCCCCGCCGACGGTGAGCGGCACGAACACCTGCTCCGCCGTCCGCTGCACGACGTCATACGTCGTGGCGCGGGCGTCGACCGTCGCGGTGACATCGAGGAAGGTGATCTCGTCCGCACCCTGCGCCGCGTAGTGCCTGGCGAGCTCGACGGGGTCGCCCATGTCCCGCAGGTTCTCGAAGTTCACCCCTTTGACGACGCGCCCATCGGCGACGTCGAGACACGGGATGACACGGCTCGCGAGCGTCATCAGAGCCTCGCGTTGTGGATCGCGGTGACGAGGATGGCCCGTGCACCCAGCGCGTAGAGAGCGTCCATCACGGGGTTGACCCGGGAACGAGCCACCATGACGCGCACGGCCACCCACTCGGGGTCACGCAGCGGCGAGACCGTCGGCGACTCCACGCCCCCGGCGATCTTCACGGCGTCATCGAGGAGGGCGACCGGAAGGTCGTAATCGATCATGACGAAGCGTCGAGCGACCATCACACCGCGCAGGCGGCGAAGCAGCGTGTCCGCGCCCTCGGCGTCGACGGGTCCGGCGATGAGCACCGCTTCCGACTCCAGGATGACGGGGCCGAACACCTCGAGCCCGGCCTGACGCAGCGTCGTGCCGGTCTCGACGACATCGGCGACGGCGTCGGCGACCCCGAGGCGGACCGCGGACTCCACGGCGCCGTCGAGGGGCACCAGGTCGACGGCGATGTCACGCTCGTCGAGGAACGCGTCAACGAGGCCGGGGTACGACGTCGCGATGCGGAGCCCGTCGAGCTCGCTCACATCGGTGTAGCGTCCGGTCGGCGCGGCGAAGCGGAAAGTCGAGCCGGCGAAGCCGAGAGCTTCGATCTCGCGCGCACCGGGCATGCGTGCATCGAGCAGCAGGTCACGACCGGTGATGCCGACGTCGATCGCGCCGGAGCCGACATAGGTGGCGATGTCCTTGGGACGGAGGAAGAAGAACTCGACGTCGTTGTCGGCGTCGATGACGTGCAGGGTCTTGGGGTCTCGACGGCCGGCGTAGCCCGCCTCGGCGAGCATGTCGGCGGCGGTCTCGGAGAGCGAGCCCTTGTTGGGAACAGCGATGCGCAGCATGGATGGCTTTCAGTTCGAGGGGATCGGAACGGAGCGCATCACAGATGTCGATAGACGTCCTGCAGGCTGAGCCCCTTCGCGAGCATCATCACCTGGACGTGGTACAGCAGCTGGGAGATCTCCTCGGCGGCGGCCTCGTCGGACTCGTACTCCGACGCCATCCACACCTCGGCGGCCTCTTCCACGATCTTCTTGCCGATCGTGTGCACGCCGCCGTCGAGCTCGGCGACGGTGCCCGATCCGGCAGGGCGGGTCTCGGCCTTGACGCTGAGCTCGGCGAACAGCTCGTCGAAAGTCTTCACGCTTCCAGGCTAGCGGCTCGGGCGAGGTCTCTCAGCCGGGTGACGGCCGCCTCGATGTCGTCAGCCCCGTAGACGGCCGAGCCCGCGACGAATGTATCGGCGCCCGCGGAGGAGGCGATCTCGATCGTGCGGTCCGAGATGCCGCCGTCGACCTGGAGCCAGACACGGGAGCCGCGCCGACGGGCTTCTTCCGCGAGAGCGCGCAGCTTCGGCATCGTCTCCGGCATGAAGCTCTGCCCGCCGAAGCCGGGCTCCACGGTCATCACGAGGATCTGGTCGAACTCGTCGAGGACCTCGAAGAGCGATTCAACAGGTGTCGCCGGCTTCACCGCGACCCCGGCTCGAGAACCGATATCACGAAGACGACGGGCGAGAGCGACGGGCTCATCGGCGGCCTCGAGGTGGAAAGTCACGCTCGCGGCGCCGATCTCGGCATACTCGGGCGCCCACCGCTCGGGGTCCGTGATCATCAGGTGCACGTCGAGCGGGATCGGGCTGGTGGCCTGGATGCGTTCCACCATCTGCGGCCCGAACGTCAGGTTGGGCACGAAGTGGTTGTCCATCACGTCGACGTGCGCGAAGTCGGCGGTCGCGATCTTGGCGAGATCCGCCTGCATGTTCACGAAGTCGGCGGCGAGGATACTCGGGTTTATGCGCGGGGCGCGAGGGAGTTCCACAGTCCTAGTCTTCCTTCCCGGATGAGGTGTCGTCGATCGATGAGCGCTGCAGGAGCGCGAGGAACATCGCATCCGTCCCGTGACGGTGCGGCCAGAGCTGTGCGCTGCCGGAACCGACCCTGCCGTCCTCCGCGAGATCGATCGGGGCCATGGCGACATCCGCGATGACGGCCCGCGCATCGAGCTCGCGCACATCTGCACGGTCGCGGAGCACCTCCTTCACCACGCCCGTGGTCTCCGCGAGATGAGGAGAGCACGTGACATACGCGACGATCCCGCCAGGGGCGAGGGCATCGAGCGCGGCAGAGAGCAGCTCGACCTGGAGCGGCACGAGCTCGGCGACGTCGGCCGGGGACTTCCGCCACCTCGCTTCAGGGCGCCGCCGCAGCGCCCCCAGACCCGTGCAGGGGGCATCGACGAGGATGCGGTCGAACTCCCCCGGCCGGGATGCGGCCAGAGTCCGCCCGTCCTGCTCGTGCACCTCGATCTCGCCGGGGACGGCCCGCAATGCCTTGCGCACCAATCGGGCCCTCACCGGGACGACCTCGTTCGCCTCCAGAGTGACGTCATGCTCACGGGCGACAGCAGCGAGGAGCGCCGTCTTGCCACCTGGCCCCGCGCACAGGTCGAGCCAGCGCTCACCGGCGGTGATGGGCGCGGCGCCGGCCAAGGCCAGTGCCACGAGCTGGGATCCCTCGTCCTGCACGCGCACGGTCCCACTGGACGCCTCGACGGCATGCCGGGGGTCGCCGCCGGCCGAGGCGAAGGCCGTGGGCGCGTACGGCAGACGAGGCTCCCCCGGCTCGGCGAGCCCGGGGAGCGCGACGAGCGTGACATCGGGTGAGGCGTTGTCGGCCTCGAGAAGCGCCTCCAGCTCCTCGCTACGCCCCTCGGCGATCAGAGCACGACGCAGAGCGCGGATCACCCACACCGGGTGCGCGGAACGCAGGGCGAGTCGTTCGTCGTCGGAGCGTGCGCTGCTCTCGATGCGTTCCTGCCACTCGTCGCCTGATTCCCGGGCGATGCGACGGAGCACGGCGTTCGCGAAGCTCGATGCTCCACGCCCTGACTCCGTCGCGACCAGGTTCACCGACTCGTTCACCGCGGCGTGCGGAGCCACCCGCGTCGCCAGCAGCTGATGCACGGCGAGGCGCAGAGCGTCGAGGACGGCGGGATCGATGCTGTCGGGAGAACGATCCGCCGCCGCGGCGATGATCGCGTCGTAGGTGCCGAGCCGGCGCAGCGTGCCGTACGTCAGCTCGGTCGCGAGAGCAGCGTCCTGGGGGCTGAGTTGCGCTTCGGCGATCGCGGAGGGCAGCACGAGGTTCGCATAGGCATCGGTCTCGGAGACCGCACGCAGCACGCCGTACGCGACTCGTCTCGCGGGCTGCACGGTGCGGGCGGGACCGCGCTGCCCCCCGCGATGCACGTCTCCCGATCGCTGCGCGCCACGCGGACCGGCGTTCTTCGGTGCCGTCCTACGGTTCCGTCGTTCTTCGCTCATGAACCGGCCACCATTCCGTCGCCTCCACGCAGACCGCGCCACCAGTCGACAGCGTTCATCGCGCCCTTGCCTGCCGGCTGGACCCTGGTCACCGCGAGTGCACCGGTACCGGTGCCGATGTGGAGAGCCGTCTTGGTGCCGCGGAGCCGCCCCGGCGCGAGGGGATCGGCATCCGGGGCCGGCGTGGCTTCGAGCACCTTGAGGGGTTGACCTGCGACCGTGGTGTGCGCACCCGGTTCCGGGGTCACACCGCGGAAATGAGCGAACACGGTGTCGAGCGGCCGACTCCAATCGAGCAATCCGTCCGCGAGCGTGAGCTTGGCCGCGAAGGTGGGCTCTCCCTGCTGCGGTATCGACGACGCCGTACCCTCGGCGATCGCGGAGACCACCTCGGCGAGGAGCTGCGCGCCGTCGGCGGCGAGGAGCTCGAGTGCCTCCCCTGCGGTGGCTGCAGCGGGGACATCGACCTCGCGCATGGCGAAGACATCGCCGGCATCGAGTTCCGCGACCAGCTGGAAGACGCTCGCACCGAGCACCTGATCCCCCGCGATCAGCGCACGCTGGACAGGAGCGGCTCCGCGCCAGGCCGGCAGCAGCGAGAAGTGCAGATTGATCCACCCCGCGCGGGGCGCCGACAGCAGCGGCTCGCGCACGAGCCCGCCGTACGCCACGATCACCCCGAGGTCCGCCTCGAGCGCAGAGATCTCCGCTGTCGCCGCGTCGTCCAGGCGCGCCGTCTTGATCACGGGAAGACCCAGTCCGACAGCCGATTGCGCCACCGGAGACGGGGTCAGGGTGCGACGACGCCCCAGCGGGGCGTCGGGACGTGTGACGACCGCAGCGATGTCGTGGGACTCCGCGAGTCGCTGGAGGCTGGGGACTGCGGCGGCCGGTGTGCCGGCGAAGACGAGGCGCATGAATGTTCTCCGGAAGGGTCAGAGCTCTGGTTCGAGGATATCGAGGCGGACGGAGAGGGTGCTCTTGGTGGCGCGCCCCTTTCGGCGACGACCGCTCACGGCTTCGGCGACGACCGCCGCGCGCAGGGCCGTCGCCACCCGCGCTCCGGCACCGTAGTCGAAGCGCACGAGCGCACGCACCCGTGGGGGCACGTCGTCGGTCTCGACCGGGACGGGCCCGAGCACCGCGTCCGAGGGCAGGGCGAGATCGCTGAGTGCGGCGAGGGCATCGGCGACGGCGGGGACCGATCCCTGCACGAGCGCCACGCGCGTCGTCGGAGGCATGTGCAGAGGTGCTCTGCTCTCCAGCTCCGATCGGGCATGGCCGGCCTGGTTCCAGGTGGCCAGCGCCTTCGCAGCCGCCCCGTTGACGCCCACGAGATGCACGGGCGCGCCGGGAGCCGCCAGCGCGGCCGCGTTCGACCACCACCGCAGACAGGACTCGGCGACCCGCAGGTCGGGGGCCTGGAGCATCCTCGGCCCGTCGAGCAGCACGACGGCACGGTATCCCCCGTCGGCGATCGGCTCGGCACCACGGGTCGCGACGACCAGTGCGGGCTTCGCCGGAACCCGCTCCACCGGATGAGCGCCGTCCGCGACGATCACCCGCACACCGGGGAACGCGCGCCCCAGCTCGTCGGCCGTGCGCTCGCTGCCGGACGAAGCCAGGCGGAGCTTCGTCGACGAGCAGGCAGGACACGTCCAGGCACTGGCACCGCGTCCGCACCATCCGCACACCGGCACGGCACCGCGATGCTTCGCACCGAGTGGACCGCCGCAGTGGGCGCACCGGGCGGGCGCTCGACAGTCCGCGCACACCAGTGAGGGAGAGAATCCGGGGCGCGACACCTGCACGAGCACCGGGCCCTCCGCCGCCGCGGTGCGTGCGGCGAGGAACGCGGACGACGGCATCCGCTGAGCCGTCGGCTGCTCCATCTCCTGGGGTGTGCTGAGGACGACTCGCGGCAGCACTCGACGTGCTGCTCTGACGTCCTGCAGCCAGCCGAGGACGACCAGCCGTTCGACATCCGTCGTGCGCGTGTGGCCGGCGAAGAGCAGCGCCGACCCCTCCAGCTCTTGACGCAGCAGTGCCGCGTCCCGTGCATTCACATACGGGGCCAGCGGTTCCCCGAGAAGCGGGTCGCCGTCGTCCCAGATCGCGACCAGGCCTGCGACGACGGGTGAGTACACGGCCGAGCGGTTGCCCACCACGATGCACGGGGCGTCTTCGAGCGTGCGGAGGAAGCCACGATAACGGTCGGGGTTGGTCTGCCGGGAGTCGTGACGGACCACTGCGGCGGCGGGGACGAGCGCCTCCAGAGCCGCGAGGAGTCGGTCGAGATCGCGACTGTCCGGGACGACGATGATCGATGATCGCCCCGCGGCGAGCATCCGCGCTGCCGATGCCGCAAGCAGACGGGCCCAGCCCTGCACGCCGTCGACGAGCTGGGGAATCGCCTCGACCGCGGCGCGACCACCGGAGTCGAGAACGGCGCCGAGCCCCTCGTACAGATCGACTGTGCTCTCCGCCACGGCCAGAGCATCGGCGTCGGGGACCTCGGCGGGCGTATCGGCCGTCCACGCCTTCTCGACACGCACCTGACGTTTGGGGATCACCAGGCGCAACACGTCGGAGGCCGAGCCCGCTGCCCGGTCGGCGACGCGACGAGCGAGGGCGTGCAGACGCGTGGGAAGCACGGGCACCGGAGACACGACGCTCTCGACCTCCGAGAGCGCCCGGTCGGCATCGTCCTCCGCGTCGATGTCGACGACGTAGCCGTCGATCACGCGTCCGGCGGTACGCAGGGGCACGCGAACGCGAACTCCCAGGGGCACATCCCCCAGCTCAGGGGGAAGGGCGTAGTCGAAGAGCCGATCGAGTTGCGGAAGAGGGGAATCGAGGAGCACGCGCGCGATGCGCCGGCTCTCCGCAGGCATCAGGACCGCGGTCCCATCAGAGACCGGCGGCGCGGCGCAGCTCTTCGACGCGGTCGGTGCGCTCCCAGGTGAAGTCCGGGAGCTCACGGCCGAAGTGCCCGTAGGCCGCGGTCTGCGCGTAGATCGGGCGCAGGAGTTCGAGCTGCTCGATGATCGCCTGCGGGCGGAGATCGAACACCTCGTTGATCGCGCGGGTGATGATCTCGTCCGACACCTTGCCCGTGCCGAACGATTCCACGTACAGACCGACCGGGCGTGCGACGCCGATGGCGTAGGCCACCTGCACCTCGAGGCGGTCGGCCAGCCCCGCGGCGACGGCGTTCTTGGCGACCCACCGCGTTGCGTACGCGCCGGACCGGTCGACCTTCGACGGGTCCTTGCCGCTGAAGGCACCTCCCCCGTGACGCGAGGCTCCGCCGTAGGTGTCGATGATGATCTTGCGCCCGGTCAGACCCGCGTCCCCCTTGGGGCCGCCCGTGACGAAGGGCCCGGCGGGGTTGATGTACAGGGTGACGTCGTCGAGGTCGAGGCCTGTGGTCGCGAGCACGGGATCGATCACGTGTTCCCGGACCTGGGCCTTGACGTCATCCTGCGAGATGTCGGGGTGGTGCTGGGTCGAGACGACGACCGCATCGACGGTCTTCGGCGTGAAGCCGTCGTAGCCGAGCGTGACCTGTGTCTTGCCGTCGGGGCGCAGGAACGGCAGCTGGCCGTTGCGACGCACCTCGGTGAGCCGCTCGGCGAGGCGGTGTGCCGTCCAGGCGGCCATCGGCATCAGCTGCGGCGTCTCGTTCGTGGCGAAGCCGAACATGATGCCCTGGTCGCCGGCACCGAGCCCGTCCAGCGGATCGATAGAAGACCCGTCGCGGTGCTCCTGGGCGCTGTCGACGCCGTGGGCGATGTCGGTCGACTGCTCGCCCACCGAGACGCTGACACCGCAGGAGGAGCCATCGAAGCCGGTGTCGCTGGAGGTGTAGCCGATGCCGTTCACGACCTGGCGGACGATCGTGGGGATGTCGACGTAGGCCTCGGTGCGGATCTCGCCGGCCACGTGGACGAGACCGGTCGTGACGAGCGTCTCGACAGCGACGCGGGAGCCCTTGTCCTTCGCGATGAGCCCGTCGAGGATGCTGTCGGAGATCTGATCGCAGATCTTGTCCGGATGTCCCTCGGTGACGGACTCGGACGTGAACAGACGCAGGGCGCTCATCGATACTCCAGAACGGGACGGACAGAGAGAGGGTGTTGCACCCATTCTGGACCGCGCCTCCGACAGAACGGAGGCGCGGCCTGGAATATCACTCTGCGTGACGAAGGCGGAGCTTGTCCTCGTTGATCTCGTGCAGCGCGATCGTGAGCGGCTTGTCCTCGACGGACGAGTCCACGAGCGGGCCGACGTTGTCGAAGAGGTTTCCCTCGTGCAGGTCGGAGTAGTAGTCGTTGATCTGACGCGCGCGCTTCGCGGCGTAGATGACGAGCTCGTACTTCGAGTCGACGCGGTCGAGCAGGTTGTCGATGGGGGGATCGATGATGCCGTTGTTGTGTCCGGCCATGGTGAGACCTCCTGATCAGGCGACGGGATCGTCGCGAAGACGGTGCGAAAGGCGCGCGAAGACGCTCAGCGCGCAGAGCTTGTAGACAATTCTACGACCTCGCGGGCCGCAGTGGCGACGTCCTCGTTCACGATGAGGTGGTCGAACTCGTTCTGAGCGGCGAGTTCGACCTTCGCGGTACGCAGCCTCCTGGCCCTTTCCTCGGCGTCTTCCGTGCCCCTGCCGACCAGTCGATGCACCAGTTCGTCCCAGCTCGGAGGCAGCAGGAAGATCAGCGTCGCTGCCGGTTCGGCGGCACGCACCTGACGCGCGCCCTGCAGGTCGATCTCGAGCAGTACCGTCTTGCCTTCGGCGAGAGCGGCGTCGATCGGCGCCCGCGGCGTGCCGTACCGCGAGCGGTTGTGCACCACGGCGTACTCGAGCAGCTCCCCGTCGGCGATCAACCGGTCGAACTCGTCGTCGTCCACGAAGTAGTAGTGCACCCCGTCGATCTCGCCGGGACGCGGGGGCCGGGTCGTGGCCGAGACCGAGAGGTGGATCTCGGGGTTGTGCTCGCGGATGTGCGCGGCGACCGTGCCCTTTCCCACGGCGGTGGGACCGGCGAGAACCAAGAGCCGACTGCGTGCGCCGCGGGGAGCCGCGGGCGGGAACCGGGAGTCCAGCCAGGCCTCCAGCACCCGACGCTGCCGAGCACCGAGCCCTCCGAGACGCTTGACCGGCGAGATGTGCAGCTCTTCCAGCACGCGGTCGCGCTTGCCCGCACCGATCGCGGGGAGCGCCAGCAGGAAGTCGGTGATGCGCATCGATCCCTCAACCGAGTCGGCGTCCGCCGTCGCGCGGTGCAGTACCGTCTGCGGCGTCACCACGCGCATCGTGAGGTCGCGTTTCACCGACGCTCTCGCGCGTCGACGCTCCACGGCACGGCGTGCGGCGGCCGCCCTGTCGACCTCGGGAACCGTACGCTGCGCGTCAGGCACGCGCCACCTCCAAGTACTCGGCCGCGCGAGCGGTGATCGTGGCAACCAGATGATCGGGTCCGGCGCCGAGGATGCTGCGGCTCTCGCTCGCGATCACCGCATCCGACATGGGCCCGAAGCGCACCCGGAGGTCGGCAGGCGTTGCGCCCTGCGCGCCGAAGCCGGGAGCGAGGATGGGAGCCACGGGTCCGAACGGGTGGATTCCCGCGAGGTCCCAATCCACGGTCGCGCCGATCACGAAGCCGAAGCTGCCCCACTCCCCCGCGTCTGCCAGCGCGGCGTTGCGGGCGGAGACCTCGCCGATCACCGATCCGGAGACGGTCTCACCTGTCGAGGTGACTGCGCGCTGCAGCCCCTCGGCCTCGGGGTTGCTGGTCGCGGCGAGGACGAACACTCCCTTGCCGTGCTCCTCGGCGAGGGCGAACGCCCCGTCGAGGGCGCCCACGCCGAGGAAGGGGCTGACGGTGAGCGCGTCGGCTTCCAAGGGCGAGCCGGGTGTGAGCCATGCGCGCGCGTAGTCGCCCATGGTCGATCCGATGTCCCCGCGCTTGGCATCGGCGATCACGAGCAGATCGGCCGCCCGTGCGGCCGCGAGCACGTCTTCCATCGCGGCGACGCCCCGCGAGCCGAAGCGCTCGAAGAACGACACCTGGGGCTTCACGAGAGCCACTCGCCCCGCGGCCGCCTCGACCGTGCGCAGCCCGAAGTCCCGCACACCGCGCGCGTCGTCGGGGAGCCCCCACGCGGCGAGCAGGGCCGCGTGGGGGTCGATTCCGACGCAGAGAGGGCCGTGCGCGCGCAGCGCTGCCCGTACGCGTTCGCCGAAGCGTCGGCTCACAGTGCCGCCTTCCGGTCCAGCGCGTACTCCTGGAGGCTCTTCACCTGGAAGCCCTCATGGGCGGCGTCCATTCCGCTCACCGCTGCGCCGAGCACGGCGATCGTGGTGAACAGCGCCTTGTCGGCGGCGACGGCCGCAGCGCGGATCTCGTAGCCGTCGGCGCGAGCGGCGCCACCCGACGGAGTGTTCACGACGATGTCGATCTCCCCGTCGTTGATGAGGTCGACGATGTTCCGGGCGCCCGACTCCTGCGTCTCGCTGTACTTCTCGACGACCGTCACGGCGATGCCGTTGCGCGAGAGGATCTCCGCGGTGCCCTCGGTCGCGACGATCGTGAAGCCGAGCTGCTGCAGGCGGTGCGCGGGAAGGATGACCGCACGCTTGTCCGAGTCGGCCACCGAGATGAACACGGTGCCGGACGTCGGCATGCCCCCGTAGGCGGCAGCCTGGCTCTTGGCGAACGCCGTCGGGAAGTCACGGTCGATGCCCATGACCTCGCCGGTGGAGCGCATCTCCGGTCCGAGCACGGAATCGACCGTCTTGCCGTCGGCGGTGCGGAACCGCTTGAAGGGCAGCACAGCCTCCTTGACCGAGACCGGAGCGTCCAGCGGGACACGCGAGCCGTCCTGCTCCGGCAGCATGCCCTCGGCGCGCAGCTCGGCGACGGTGGAACCGGTCATGATGCGGCTCGCGGCCTTCGCCATCGGGATGCCCAGCGCCTTGGAGACGAACGGCACCGTGCGGCTGGCGCGCGGGTTCGCCTCGATCACGTAGAGCACGCCGGCGCTGATGGCGAACTGCACGTTGAGCAGTCCGCGCACGCCCACGCCCTTCGCGATGGCGAGGGTGGCCTCGCGCACGCGGTCGACGTCCGTGCGACCCAGCGAGACGGGAGGCAGCGTGCAGCTGGAGTCGCCGGAATGGATACCGGCCTCCTCCAGGTGCTCCATGACGCCGCCGATGTACAGCTCGGTGCCGTCGTAGAGGGCGTCCACGTCCAGCTCGATCGCATCGTCGAGGAATCGGTCCACCAGCAGCGGCTTGCCCTCCTCGATGACGACCTCGCCTGCGGTGCGCACGAAGTAGTCGCGCAGCGACGCCGTGTCGTAGACGATCTCCATGCCGCGCCCGCCGAGCACGAAGCTCGGACGCACGAGCACCGGGTAACCGATCTCCTCGGCGATGCTCACCGCTCCGTCGACGTCGATCGCCGTGCCGTTGCGCGGTGCGACGAGACCCGCCTCGTCGAGCAGACGGGAGAACAGCTCGCGCTCCTCGGCGAGGTCGATCGCCTCCGGACTCGTGCCGAGGACCGTGTAGCCGGCCGCTTCGATGCCCTTCGCGAGTCCCAGCGGCGTCTGGCCGCCCAGCTGGCACACGACGCCGAGGATGGTGCCGCTCGCCGCCTCCGCGTCGAGCACCTCGAGCACGTCCTCGAGCGTCAGCGGCTCGAAGTACAGGCGGTCGGAGGTGTCGTAGTCGGTCGAGACCGTCTCCGGGTTGCAGTTGACCATGATGGTCTCGAACCCGGCATCGGAGAGCGCGAACGACGCGTGCACGCACGAGTAGTCGAACTCGACGCCCTGACCGATGCGGTTCGGCCCAGAGCCGATGATGACCACCTTGGTGCGCTCGGACGGAGCGACCTCGGTCTCGAAGTCGTAGCTCGAGTAGTGGTAGGGCGTGAGTGCGGGGAACTCGCCGGCGCACGTGTCGACGGTCTTGTACACCGGGCGGATGCCGAGGCCATGGCGGACGCCGCGGACCTCGGTCTCGGACGTGCCGCGGAGCTCGGCGAGCTGCGCGTCGGAGAAACCGTGCTCCTTGGCGTAACGGAGAGTCGCGGCGTCCAGCTCGGGAGCCGTCCGCACGATCTCCGCGACCTCGTTGATCAGCACGATCTGGTCGAGGAACCACGGGTCCATGGCCGTCGACTCGAAGGCCTGCTCGACCGTCGCGCCCTTGCGCAGCGCCTGCTGCAGCGTGACGATCCGGCCGTCGGTCGGCGTCTTGGCGACCTCCAGGAGCTCTTCCACCGAACGGGTCTCCTCGCCCCAGTGGAAGCTGGAGCCGCGCTTCTCGAGCGAGCGCAGCGCCTTCTGCAGCGCGGTGGCGTAGTTGCGGCCGATGGCCATGGCCTCGCCGACCGACTTCATGGTCGTGGTGAGCGTGGCGTCCGCCGCCGGGAACTTCTCGAACGCGAAGCGAGGCACCTTGACGACGACGTAGTCGAGCGTCGGCTCGAAGCTCGCCGGCGTGACCCCGGTGATGTCGTTCGGGATCTCGTCGAGGCGGTAGCCGAGGGCGAGCTTCGCGGCGAGCTTCGCGATCGGGAAGCCGGTGGCCTTCGAGGCGAGGGCGCTCGAGCGCGAGACGCGCGGGTTCATCTCGATCACGATGATGCGCCCGTTCGCCGGGTCGACCGCGAACTGGATGTTGCAACCGCCGGTGTCGACGCCGACGGCGCGGATGATGTCGATGCCGATGTCGCGCATCTTCTGGTACTCGCGGTCGGTGAGGGTCAGCGCCGGGGCCACCGTGATCGAGTCACCCGTGTGCACGCCGACCGGGTCGACGTTCTCGATCGAGCAGACGACGACCGTGTTGTCGGCCGTGTCGCGCATGAGCTCGAGCTCGTACTCCTTCCAGCCGAGGATCGACTCCTCCAGGAGCACCTCGGTCGTCGGGGAGTCACGCAGACCGGCGCCTCCGATACGACGCAGGTCCTCCTCGTCGTAGGCGAAGCCGGAACCGAGGCCGCCCATCGTGAAGGACGGGCGCACCACGAGCGGGTAGCCGAGCTTCTCGGCACCGGCGAGGAGGTCGTCCATGGTGTGGGCGATGACGCTCTTCGCGACGTCGGCGCCCGCTTCGAGCACGAGCTCCTTGAAGACCTGGCGGTCCTCGCCCTTCTTGATCGCATCGACCTTGGCGCCGATGAGCTCGACGCCGTACTTCGCGAGGATGCCGCGCTCGTCGAGCGCCATGGCCGCGTTCAGAGCGGTCTGCCCACCGAGTGTCGGGAGGATGGCATCCGGCTTCTCCTTGGCGATGATCGTCTCGATGACCTCAGGGGTGATCGGTTCGATGTACGTCGCATCGGCGAAGTCCGGATCGGTCATGATCGTGGCCGGGTTGGAATTGACCAGGATGACCCTGACACCCTCCTCGCGCAGCACGCGGCACGCCTGGGTGCCGGAGTAGTCGAACTCGCAGGCCTGACCGATGACGATCGGGCCGGAGCCGATGACGAGGACGGAGTTGATGTCGTCGCGCTTGGGCATTACTTGGAGTCCTTCTGGCTGGCGATGACCAGGTCGCGGAACCTGTCGAAGAGGTAGTTGGCATCGTGGGGGCCCGCAGCCGCCTCGGGGTGGTATTGCACCGAGAAGGCCGGGATGTCGAGGGCGCGGAGTCCCTCCACGACGTTGTCGTTGAGGCCGACATGGCTGACTTCCACCTTGCCGTAGCCGTGGGGGCTGTCGAACGTGCCCTCGATCGGCGCCTCGACGGCGAAGCCGTGGTTGTGGGCGGTGATCTCGACCTTGCCCGTCTGCTTGTCGAGCACCGGCTGGTTGATGCCACGGTGTCCGAACGGCAGCTTGTAGGTGCCGAGGCCGAGAGCCCGACCGAGCAGCTGGTTGCCGAAGCAGATGCCGAAGAACGGGAGTCCTTCGTCGAGCACCGAGCGCAGCAGCTCGACGTGGTCACCCGATGCCGCGGGGTCGCCGGGCCCGTTCGAGTAGAAGACGGCGACGGGATCGACGGCGCGGATCTCGTCGATCGTCACGTTCTGCGGAAGCACGTGCACCTCGAACCCGCGAGCGGCCAGGTTGTCGATCGTCGCCTGCTTGACGCCGAGGTCGAGCACGGCGAGGTTGCCGATCCGCTCCCCCAGTGCCGTGGTCACGGTGGCGACGTCGACCGAGACCTCCGCCGACAGGTTGCGGCCGGCCATCTCGGGAGCCTCGCGGACGATGCGCACCTGCTCCTCCGGGTCGAGCGCGGCATCCGGACCGGAGAAGATGCCACCGCGCATGGAACCCGCCGAGCGGATGTGTCGGGTGACCGATCGGGTGTCGATACCGCTGATGCCCACGATGCCGTCCTCCACGAGAACGTCATCGAGCGAGGCGTTCGCACGCCAGTTCGACACGACCCTCGAGGGGTCGCGGACGATGTAGCCGGCGACCCAGATGCGACGCGATTCCGCGTCTTCGTCGTTCATGCCGGTGTTGCCGATGTGCGGTGCCGTCTGCAGCACGATCTGCCCCGCGTAGGACGGGTCGGTGATCGTCTCCTGGTAGCCGGACATGCCGGTCGAGAAGACCACCTCGCCCAGAGTGCGCCCACGGGCACCGTAGGCGCGGCCGATGTGGCGGGTGCCGTCTTCCAGGACGAGGACGGCAGGGTCGGGGAGCCGGGCCGCTGAGGCCTGCTCGGGGGTGGTGGAGAGTGTCATGACGTTGCTCCTGTGTCGGGGGCGGCGGGGACGAGCCGCTGCAGGTCGGAGATGAGGTTCTGAGGTTCGCCGGTGGCGACGCGCAGGTAGCTGTCGACGACAGTGTCGTCGTCGATGTTCCATGCGATGCGCACGAGACCACCCGGCTCGACGACACGGTCGATCGTGACCGTGGCGCGGTCGACGGCGACGAGACGGTCTTTCGCCAGGAAGACCGTCGGCGTGCCGTCGAGGCAGAGAGCGATGCCGCGATCCGTGACGGCTACCTCACCGCGGGCCCGGTATGCGAGAGGCGACACCGCGAGACGCTCGAGCGGCTGTCCGTGCCGTGTCGTCGACACGTACAGCACCTCGTCGCGGCGGGCGACCTCCGCATGCTCGGGCACACCCAGCGGGGCCGAGAACACGGAATCGCGGCGGATTCGTCGTCGCCAGGCACGCAGCATCACCAGCAGCACCAGGAGGGCGACCGCGATGGTGATCGCGACGGCGAGATCCCGAGCGCTCATGCGCCGAGCTCCTCGACGACGCTGCCCCCGTCGACCGTGAGGACGCCGCCGTGCACCGTGTACTCCACCCGCCCGGGAAGAGCACGGCCGAGATAGGGCGAGTTCACGCTGCGACCGTGCAGGTCTGCTTCGGTGAAGACGCCGTCCACCGACGCGTCGTAGAGCGTGAGCTGCGCCGGCTGCCCGACCTCGAGCGGTGTGCCGTGGCCGGAGAGGCGTCCGATCCGCGCCGGTGCCGCACTCATCACGCGCGCGATGTCCGCCCACTCGAGCAGCCCGGTCTGCACCATCGACTGGTGCACGACGCGCAGCGCGCTCTCGAGACCCACCATTCCGTTCGCCGCAGCCTGCCACTCGCACGCCTTGTGCTCGCTGGGGTGCGGCGCGTGGTCGGTCGCGACGATGTCGATCGTGCCGTCGGCGAGGCCCTCGCGCACGGCGAGGACATCCTCTTCCCGGCGCAGGGGCGGGTTGACCTTGTAGCGCGCGTCGTATCCCCGCACGAGCTCGTCCGTCAGCAGCAGGTGATGCGGCGTCACCTCAGCGGTGACGCTGATGCCGCGCTTCTTTGCCCACCTGATGATGTCGACGGACCCCGCCGTCGACAGGTGGCAGACGTGCAGCCGCGAGCCGACGTGCTCTGCCAGCAGCACGTCGCGCGCGATGATCGACTCCTCCGCGACCGCAGGCCAGCCGGCGAGGCCCAGCTCGGCGGACACCGTTCCCTCGTTCATCTGCGCCCCCTCAGTGAGGCGGGGATCCTGGGCGTGCTGCGCGATGACGCCGTCGAAGGACTTCACATACTCCAGAGCCCGACGCATGATGAGCGGGTCGAAGACGCAGAAGCCGTCGTCGCTGAAGACGCGCACCTGGGCGCGCGAGGTGGCCATGGCGCCGAGCTCGGCGAGACGCTCGCCCTTCTGTCCCACGGTGACGGCCCCGATGGGCTGCACCGTCGCGTAGCCGGCAGCCTCGCCGAGGGCGAGCTCCTGCTCGACCACCCCCGCCGTGTCGGCGACGGGCGAGGTGTTCGGCATCGCGAACACCGCGGTGAACCCGCCGGCGGCGGCCGCCCTGGTACCGGTGAGAATCGTCTCCGACGCCTCGTAGCCGGGTTCGCGCAGGTGGGTGTGCAGGTCGACGAGCCCCGGCAGCGCGACCAGGCCCGCAGCGTCGATCACGCGCGCACCGGTGCGGGTGAGACCCGTCCCGATCTCGGCGATCCGCCCGCCCTCGATGATGATGTCGGCGCTCTCGGCACCGAGCAGCTGCGCACCGGTGATGACGAGGGTCTCGTTCACAGGTCTCCCCCTCGTTCGTCGTCTCGTTCTCCTGCGAGCAGCAGGTACAGCACCGCCATGCGGACGGATACTCCGTTGGTGACCTGTTCCAGCACCGTCGAACGGGCGGAATCAGCAGCTTCGGAGGAGATCTCCAGTCCCCGGTTCATGGGTCCGGGGTGCATCACAATGCTACCGCCCGGAAGCGCGGCCACACGCCGTGCGTCAAGACCCCAGCGGCGGGAATACTCCCGCTCAGTCGGGAAATACGCGGCATTCATGCGTTCCAGCTGAATGCGGAGCATCATGACGGCATCCGGCTCGTCCGCCAGCGCCTCGTCGAGGTCGTAGACGACCCGGACCGGCCAGAGCGACACGTTCTGCGGAACCAGCGTCGGCGGCGCGACCAGGGTGACGTCCGCGCCGAGCGTGGTGAGCAGCCAGACGTTGGACCGTGCGACCCGCGAATGCAGGACATCGCCGACGATCACCACACGCAGTCCGCTGAGATCCCGTCCGCGGCTTTCGGCACCGAAACGGCGCTTGCGGATCGTGAAGGCGTCGAGCAGCGCCTGCGTGGGGTGCTCGTGGGTGCCGTCTCCGGCGTTCACCACACCGGCCGATATCCAGCCGCTGGTGGCGAGGGTCTGCGGGGCGCCGGAACCCGGGTGCCGGACCACGACCGCATCGGCGCCGATGGCCTCGAGCGTCTGGGCGGTGTCCTTGAGGCTCTCGCCCTTGGAGACGCTGGATCCCTTGGCGGCGAAGTTGATCACGTCGGCGGAAAGGCGCTTGGCAGCGGCCTCGAACGAGATGCGCGTACGGGTGGAGTCCTCGAAGAAGAGGTTCACCACGGTCTTGCCCCGCAGCGTCGGGAGTTTCTTGACCTCGCGCGACTGCGTGTCGGACATGTCCTCGGCGACGTCGAGGATGCGAAGCGCGGTGGTCCTGTCGAGGGTGCGGGTGTCGAGGAGGTGTCTCATTCGCCGATCGTCACCTCCTCCGCCCCGTCGTTCTCGAAGAGGCGCACGTTGACCCGCTCCGTGCGGGCCGAGGGGATGTTCTTGCCGACGAAGTCGGGGCGGATCGGGAGCTCCCGATGTCCGCGGTCGACGAGGATCGCCAGGCGCACGACGGAGGGGCGTCCGATCGACTGGATCGCGTCCAGCGCCGCGCGGATGCTGCGGCCCGAGAACAGCACGTCGTCCACGAGCACCACGGTCTTGCCGTCGATGCCCCCGACAGGGATCTCCGTCGGCTGCGGCGAGCGGGTCGGGTGCTTCGCGAGGTCGTCGCGGAACAGCGTCACATCGAGGGAGCCGACCGGGACGGACTGCTGCGCGATCTCGCTGATCAGCAGGCCGAGGCGATGGGCGAGAGTGACGCCGCGGGTAGGTATCCCCAGCAGGACGAGGTTCTCGGCGCCTCGATTGGATTCGAGGATCTCGTGCGCGATCCGGGTCAGCGCTCGTGAGATGTCGGCTTCGTGCAGCACAGTGCGCATGCTCATCGGCCGCTCCCTTCTCCGCCTCACAGGACGGTGTTAAAGGTTGCTTGTGATGTCAGTCTATCGGAGCGCTCAGGCCTCCGCTGATCAGCTCGCCTCCTGCAGCACGGGATCGGTGACCTCGTCGATCTTGGAGGAACGGATCGGGTGCCCGGCCGTGGACAGGCAGCGTCCCGTCTTCAGGTCCCACTTCCAGTCGTGCATGCTGCACGTGAGGATGCCGTCCTCGTCGACCTTGCCGGTCTTGGTGAGGTCGGCGCGCAGATGGGGGCAGCGGCGCTGCACGACCCAGTCGCCGATCTCGGCGTCCTCCGTCTGGTCGGTCTGCTCCTGGTACCAGTTCTCGACGTACTCGATCCGGTCGACCGAGAGGCACTTGAGGAACGTGGTGAGGAACTCGTTGAACTTGCCGCTGCGGCCCACCGAGAACTGCATCGAGAGGAAGATCGAGTTCGACCAGTCGATCTCGTGGTCGACGATGTTCGTCGAGACCAGATCGGCGGGGATCGTGTACCAGTAGATGCACTCCTCGCCCGCGTACTCGCGGACCTTGGCGCGGGGGAAGTCGACCACCATGTCCAGCTCGCCGATGCGGAAGCGGACGCATCCGCCGACGCCGAGTCGGATCGTGCGGGACTTCTTCAGCAGCGGCTCCCACCACTCCTTGATCGCAGCCAGCATCTCGGCCGGCGGGATGATCTCGGCGCGGGAGGCCTCCTCGTCGCGGATCTCCTGTTGACGGGATGCGCGCTGCTCTTCGAGATACTCCCACTTCTCGTCGAAGATGTGGGCGATCTCCGCTTCGGTGTACAGGGTCTGCTCGCTCGTCACCTCTCCACCCTCGACCGTGACGACGGTGCCGGGGATGAAGAGCTGTCCGTCGTACTGCGGAGCGAGCTCCTTCATATGCGCGAGGAACTGCTTCTGGTCCGTGAAGATCGACTCGCCGTTCTTTCCGAGTCCGTTGAAGTCGAACAGGTCGTCGCGAAGGAACATGGGCGGCCCTGCCATCGGGAAGACATGCGGGGCGTCGACCTTCTCGATGTAGTACATGGCGCGCTTGTTCTGCGCCTCGCGCTTGAGTCGGGCGAAGTTCTGCTTGGCGTCGAGCGGCAGGTCGTAGACCATGGGCCACCAGATCGCGCCGGACACCTGGGTGAAGTATGCGTCGGGCTTGCCGAAGTCGAGGAGCTTCTCGAGGTCGAGCGGGTGCGAGTCGTTCTGGTTCAGCACCGAGCCGGTGCCGTCGTCGACGCTCAGCGAGGAGTCGCCGATCGGCCCGTCGCTGGGCGCTCGGAGCGGCGTGACCATCATCTTCAGCTCGCCCCGCTGGATCACCTGTCCGGCCGGGGCGTAGGTGATGTTCGTGTAGCCAAGCGCGCGGATGTCCTTCTCGAGATCATCCGTCGGGTACTCGGGCAGCAGCACCTCGATGTCCTTGCGGATGTACCGCTCGAGGAGGCGCGGGTCGAAGTGGTCGCGGTGGCGGTGCGAGATCCAGAGGAAGTCGGCGTCGCGGCCGTAGCGCTCCCAGTCCAGGCCGCGGTTGTCGGGGAACGGGAACCATGATCCGTAGAACGACGGTCCGAGGACCGGGTCACAGATGATGTTCCCGCCGACCGTCTCGATGAACATCCCGGCGTGGCCGAGTCCCGTGATCCGCATTGCATTCCTCCCGAAAGTGAACCGTTCGATTGTACCGAGGGGTCCCTGTGCGACCGGTCGGCACCGCCGTGAGTATTCCGGTCAGCCGTCGAACAGCCCGCGGATATCGTCGGCGGAGAGCGACTGCGCGAACAGGGCCTCGTCGTCCAGTACCGCGGTGAACAGCCGTGCCTTGCGGCGCTGCAGGTCGAGCACCTTCTCCTCGATCGTGCCGGTGGCGATCATCCGATAGACGAACACCTGGCTGTCCTGGCCGATGCGGTGCGTGCGGTCGACCGCCTGCGCTTCGGCGGCCGGGTTCCACCACGGGTCGAGCAGGAACACGTAGTCGGCCTCGGTCAGGGTGAGACCGAATCCTCCGGCCTTCAGGCTGATCAGGAACACGGGCTGCTCGCCGGACGTGAACCCGTCGACCACCTGCTGGCGATGCCGCGTCGAACCGTCCAGGTGCGCGTACGGGATGCCTGCGGCGTCGAGGCGGGCCGCGGCCAGGTCGAGGAACGACGTGAACTGGCTGAACACGAGCGCACGGTGGCCTTCCGCCTGCAGCTCGATCACCCGCTCGATCAGCACGTCGAGCTTGCGGGAGCCGATCTTCGCGTCTTCGGGATCGATCAGCGCCGGTGCGAGGCTGAGCATGCGCATCAGGGTGAGCGAGCGGAACACGATGAATCGGTGGCGATCGAGGTCTTCCAGCAGCCCGAGGACCTTCTGGCGTTCGCGCTGCAGGACCACGTCGTAGAGGGCGCGGTGGGAGGCACTGAGTTCGACCTCGAGGATCTGCTCCTGCTTCGCCGGCAGGTCCGGCGCCACGATCTCCTTCGTACGCCGGAGCAGGAGTGGTCGGATGCGCCGACGCAGCTGCTCGAGACGACGCTGGCGATAGGCTCCGCCCTCCTCGTTCTCCGGCACCTTGCCCTGCTCGATCGGCTGGATGTACTGCTCGCGGAACTTCCGTGCAGAGGCGAAGAGTCCGGGAGCGGTGAGCTTCAGCAGAGCCCAGAGCTCGCTGAGGCTGTTCTCCATCGGTGTTCCGGTGACGGCGAACGTCACATCCGCTCGGAAGGAGGCGACGGCCCGGTGCAGCTTGGTCTCCGGGTTCTTCACGAACTGTGCTTCGTCGAGGATCAGACCCGCCCAGTCGATGCCCGCGTACTCGACCTCGTCGAGACGGGCGACAGCATAGGTCGTGATGACGACATCGGCCCCACGGATGCCCTCGTCGAGGGACGGGCCCTGTGTGGACCCCCGCAGTAGCACCCGCAAGGTCGGGGCGAACCGCGCCGCCTCGTTGCGCCAGGTGGCGAGCACCGAGGTGGGAACCACCACGAGGAAGGGCCGCCGCTCCCCCGCTTCCCGCGCGTGCACGATGAGTGCCAGCAGTTGGAGCGTCTTGCCGAGACCCATGTCGTCGGCGAGGATGCCACCGAGGCGATGGCTCCACAGGAAGACGAGCCAGTCCAGCCCTTCACGCTGGTAAGGACGGAGGTCGGCAGTGATACCCGACGGCACGGCGACGACAGGCACCGAGGCGGCGGTGCGCAGGCCCTCGGCGGTCGCGCGCCAGGTGACGGCGGGCAGAGCTTCATCCGCGAGGTCTTCGAACTCCTCCCAGAGGTCCGTCTGGTAGCGGCTGATCCGCGGGCCGGTCTCCCATTCCTCGAGCTCCCCTGCCTCGTCGATCAGCTCGCGCAGCCGATCGAGGGCACGATGATTCAGCGAGAAGTAGCTGCCGTCGACGAGGAGGAGCTTCTTCCGGCCCTTGCTGAGCGCCGTGAACAGCGGTTCGAACGGGATGGTGCGTCCGTCGATCTTGACCAGGACTCCGAGATCGAACCAGTCCCGGTCGCTGCTCTCCACGGTCGACACCGTGATCTCGGGCTCTCCCGTGAGCTCGTGATA
This sequence comes from Microbacterium sp. WHRI 7836, assembly GCF_040223885.2. NCBI lineage: Bacteria > Bacillati > Actinomycetota > Actinomycetes > Micrococcales > Microbacteriaceae > Microbacterium > Microbacterium sp. WHRI 7836. The sequence goes on along the minus strand of NZ_CP168171.1, from coordinate 1,796,007 downwards.
AGTCTTCCGACGCCCCGAGACCACGACCACGACGCCCTCGGCCTCGAGAGCGGGCACGAGGCGTGTGACGAACTCGGCGGCCGCGACATCATGGAACGAGCCTGTCGAGGCGAGCTCTTCTCCGAGGTGATCGGCCCACACCGCACGCAGAATCTCACGGAGCACATCTTCGGCGGCGGTGTCGCGCACGGCATCCCCGTCCTGCGCGAACGGAACCCTTCCGAAGCCGCGATACTCCCACTCGAACATGTACTTGACGGTGTCGCCTCTAAGGAATGACAGCGCGAGCACCGGGCGCGGGGCGGGCAGTGCGGGGAGCTCGACACGACCGGTCGGGCGCACCTCGATCCGACGTGCCAGCAGCGGGTAGGCGTCACGGAAGAACGCGCCCTCGTCTCCCGGGGGAACCTCGACACCTGTCCTCGCACCGAGCAGGGCGTGCACCGGCTCGCTGAGTGGCACCTCGGCGAGCGTCACCCTGATCGCACTCCCCCGCTGGGAGATCTCGTAGACACCGCTGTGTCCGATCGTCTGCACCGAGGAGGGTTCCGCATCGTGCCCGTCGATCACGATGTGAGGGTGCACGGTGAGACCCCCGTCGTCGCCGCGTCCGACGGTCGCGCGGATCTCGGCACGATCGGCGAGCACGACGGTCGTGCTCTTCTGCATGGCGACGAGAGGGATCCCGACCTCCGAGGCGGCGCGAAGATGTCCCCAGAGGAGCCCTGACTCGATCAGATCGGCGACGAGCCAGTCGCCGGCCGTGCCGGACAGGAGCGTGTCACGCGCGATGCTGAGCAGGTCGGCGAACCACCGTGAGCGATCACGTCCGTACTGCGTCGGCGAGCGTCGTACCGCGTCCCAGGTCGCAGTCCCCTGCACCCAGGACCCGGTCGAGGAGCTCTGCTCGAGCGGCCGGATCCCGAGCAGGATCTCGCCTGTGCGTGTCGCGACGTCGCGGGCGGTCGCGGTCCGTTGGGGACGGGATGCCCACGGATTCGCCCCGCGGCCGTCGCGCACTCTGAGCTCGATGCCGAGCGCGAGCGGCGTGTCGGCGTCGACGCGCGCCGGACCGAGGATGCTCCTCCAGTTCGCCGACGACGCGTCTTCCGGACGAGTCGGGTCAGAAGCGAGGGACATGCAGCCATCCTCTCCGACACCGCCGACAGTGCCGTCACCGACAGTGCCGCCACCGACAGGGCTGCCGTGTGCGACGGATCAGGCGGCTCGGGCCACCCGCGCGAGGACGCCGTGTACGAACGCCCCGGAGTCGTCGGTCGAGAACTCCTTCGCGAGCTCCACCGCCTCGTCGATGGCGACGGCAGTGGGAACCTCGTCGTTGTGGAGGATCTCCCACACGGCGATGCGCAGCAGGGCGCGGTCGACAGCGGGCATCCGCTCGAGCTTCCAGTCCCTGCTGTGGGTCGTGATCTGCTCGTCGATCTCGTCGCGCGAGTCGATGATGCCGTCGACGATCTCACGGGCGTACAGCCACGAGGCCTCACGGGCGGGCTCGCTCGCCGCGCGTTTCGCCTCGGCAGCCAGCGTCACCGCGAGGTCGTCTCCTCGCACGTCAGAGGAGAACAGGATGTCGAGAGCGCGCTTGCGCGCCTTCGTCCGGGCGCTCACGCCTTACTTCTCGCGGCCGAGGTAGTCACCCGTGCGAGTGTCGACCTTGACCTTCGTGCCGCTCTCGACGAACAGCGGCACCTGGATCTCGTAGCCGGTCTCGAGCGTGGCGGGCTTGGTCCCGGCCGAGGAACGATCGCCCTGCAGGCCAGGCTCGGTGTAGGTGATCTCGAGGACCACCGACGCCGGCAGGTCGATGTACAGCGGGTTGCCGTTGTTCAGGGCGATCGTGACGTTCTGGTTCTCGAGGAGGAAGTTCTTCGCGTCGCCGACCGTGGCGGCGCCGACCGTGATCTGGTCGAAGTCGGTCTGATCCATGAAGACGTAGCCGTCGCCGTCCGTGTACAGGTACGTGTAGTCGCGGCGGTCGACGTTCTCGATCTCGATCTTCGCGCCGGCGTTGTAGGTGCGGTCGACGACCTTGCCGGAGACGACGTTCTTGAGCTTGGTGCGCACGAACGCACCGCCCTTGCCGGGCTTGACGTGCTGGAACTCGATGACGCTCCAGAGCTGCCCGTCGATGCTGAGGACGACGCCGTTCTTGATGTCTGCGGTAGATGCCATGCGCTGCGAGTTCCGTTCGTGAGTCTGCGGGGTCGGGCGGAGCCGACAGTCGATTCTAAGGGATGAGTGCTGCGAGCTGCCGCACGGCGTCCGCGTAGCCGTCCACTCCGCGCCCGACGACGCGCACGGCGGCGACGTCGTCGAGGTACGAGTGGTGCCGGAACGCCTCTCGAGCGTAGACGTCGGAGATGTGCACCTCGGCGAAGGGCAGGGACACTCCGGTGAGCGCGTCGCGAAGGACCACGGACGTGTGCGTGAGTCCGCCCGGATTGATCACGATGGCCACGCAGTCTTCGCGTGCCGCGTGGATCGCGTCGATCAGCACCCCCTCGTGATTGCTCTGCACTGCGCGCACCTCGAAGCCCACGTCCGCCGCGGCATCGGCGGTGAGGCGCTCGACGTCGGCGAGCGTCGCGGTGCCGTAGATCTCCGGTTCGCGCGAGCCGAGCAGATTCAGGTTCGGCCCGTTGACGAGGAGGATGCGTCGGGTCACGCGCCCACCTCCTGGTAGGCGGCGAACATCAGCGATTCGTCCGGGGCCTGCAGCACCGTCGGCTTCGCGATGTCGTCGAGCAGGATGAACCGCAGCATGCCTCCGCGGCTCTTCTTGTCGCGCTGCATCGTGGCGAGCAGCTGCGGCCAGGCACCGGCACGGTACGACGTCGGAAGTCCCAGCGATTCCAGGATGGTGCGGTGGCGCTCGGCTGCCGTGTCCGACAGCCGTCCCGCGAGACGCGAGAGCTCGGCCGCGTACAGCATGCCGACCGAGATCGCGGCGCCGTGACGCCACCGGTAGCGCTCCGCGTGCTCGATCGCGTGGCCGAGTGTGTGGCCGTAGTTGAGGATCTCCCGCAGTCCGGCCTCGCGGAAGTCGTCCGACACGACCTCGGCCTTCATCCGGATCGCGAGCTCGACGGCACGACGGAACTCCTCGGTCGTCGGGTCCACGGCGCGTGCGGGATCTGCTTCGACGATGTCGAGGATCTCGGGCGCCCAGATGAAGCCGGCCTTCACGACCTCCGCGAAGCCCGCCGTCGCCTCGTTCGGGCTCAGGCTGGCGAGTTCGTCGAGGTCTCCGACCACAGCCGTCGGTGCCCAGAACGCTCCGACGAGGTTCTTGCCCTCGGCCGTGTTGACACCTGTCTTGCCGCCGACAGCCGCGTCCACCAGTCCGAGAACGGTCGTCGGCACCTGGATGAGCTGCACGCCGCGGAGCCAGGTCGCGGCGACGAAGCCGGCGAGGTCGGTGACGGAGCCCCCGCCGTAGCCGATCACGGCATCGGAACGCGTGAAGTCGGCCTGACCCATGACCTGCCAGCAGAAGGCGGCGACCTCGATCCGCTTGCCCTGCTCGGCATCGGGGATCTCGGCGAGGAGCACCTCGCGCGGCCCATCGGCAGCATCGGCGAGGAGGCGGTCGCGCAGTTCGGCAGCGCGGGCCGCGAGGGTCGGCGGGTGCACGACGAGCACCTTGCGCACCCCCGGTGCGAGCGCGGCCGAGACCCGATCGAGGATCCCCCGTCCGACCGTGATGTCGTAGGCGTCGTCTCCGGTGACGCTGATGGTCGTCGTGCTCATCGCTGCTCTCTCCTCCATGCCACGATGTCGTCCGCGATCTTCTGCATCGGACGACGTGAGGTGTCGAAGGTGGCCGAGGAGACCTCGTCGTACCACCCTCGACGCTCCTCGAAGATCTTCTTCCAGCGCTCCAGCGGGTCCTCCCCCGCCAGCAGCGGACGGCTGCTGCCGCGCAGCCGATCGGCGACGGCCTCGGGACTCACGGTCAGGAACACCACCGGATGCTCGGCGAGCAGATCCCGCGTCGCGGCCTTCGTCACCGCGCCTCCGCCGAGCGATATCACTCCCCCTTCGGAGAGCGCCTCGGCCACGGCCGCCCGCTCGAGGTCGCGGAAGTGCTCCTCGCCGTGCTGCTCGAAGATCACCGAGATCGGACCGTGAGCGGCGACGATCCGCTTGTCGGTGTCGATGAAGTCGACTCCGAGCCGACGCGCCACCCGCCTACCGACACTGGTCTTGCCGGCGGCCATCGGACCGACCAGCACCAGCGTCAGCGGATCAGCCGCGCTCGTCATGCGCGATGAGCGCCGCCTCGGACGCGGGGGTCGTGCGCAGCTCTTCGGGGATGCCAGCCAGGTATCCGTCAAGGTTGCGACGGGTCTCGCGGATGCTGTCTCCGCCGAACTTCTCCAGCACGGCGTTCGCGAGCTCGACCGCGACCATGGCCTCGGCGACGACGCCCGCCGCAGGCACGGCGCACACGTCGGATCGCTGGTGGTGGGCGGTGGCATCGTCTCCGGTGGAGATGTCGATCGTCCGCAGCGCATGCGGCACGGTGGCGATCGGCTTCATCCCTGCGCGCACGCGGAGCACCGTCCCCGTCGACATGCCGCCCTCGGTGCCACCGGCTCGATCGGAACCGCGGGTGATGCCCTCGGCGGTGGCGAAGAGCTCGTCGTGCGCCGCAGACCCCCGTCGGCGCGTGGTCTCGAAGCCGTCGCCGACCTCGACCCCCTTGATGGCCTGGATGCTCATGAGCGCCTGCGCGAGGCGCGCGTCCAGGCGACGGTCCCAGTGCACGTGGGAGCCCAGTCCGGGCGGCAGCCCGTACGCGAGGACCTCGACGATGCCACCGAGGGTGTCGCCGTCCTTCTTGGCGTCGTCCACCTCAGCGACCATCAGCGCGGAGGTCGTCGGGTCGAAGCACCGGAGCGGATCCGCGTCCAGAGCATCCACGTCGTCCGGTGTGGGCAGCGAAGATCCCTCCGGCACGCGGACCGGACCGATCGACAACGTGTGGCTGACGAGCCGGATACCGAGCTCGCCGAGGAACGAACGGGCGATCGCACCGAGTGCGACGCGTGCGGCGGTCTCCCTGGCGCTCGCCCTCTCGAGGATCGGACGGGCCTCGTCGAAGTCGTACTTCTGCATGCCGACGAGGTCGGCGTGACCAGGACGTGGACGCGTGAGGGGTGCGCTGCGGCCACGGGACTTGTCCGTGAGCTCCACCGGCTCGGGGTTCATGACCTCGATCCACTTCGGCCACTCGGTGTTGCCGATCCGGAGCGCGATCGGACTGCCGAGGCTCTTCCCGTGTCGCACGCCGCCCGAGATCGTCAGCTCGTCCTGCTCGAACTTCATCCGTGAACCGCGACCGTAGCCCAGCTTGCGCCGAGCCAGATCGGCCTGGATGGCCTCGGAGGACACAGGGACGCCGGAGGGCAGTCCCTCCATGACGGCGATGAGTTCTGGGCCGTGCGATTCGCCGGCCGTGAGCACGCGGAGCATTGCTCCAGTCTCCCACGGGTTCGACCTGCCCCGCGCCGCGTTTCGTCGTCCGCGCCGACCGTCTCAGAGAGCGGCGCGCATGGCGGCGATCACAGAGTCCTCGTCCTGCAGCGCGATCGCCGGATCTCCGTTCCGGAAGATGCGGATCTGGCGCACGGCCTGGTGCAGCAGCATGCCGAGTCCGGAGATGGCACGGTCTCCGCCCCACAGCGCGGCGAGGGCAGATGGCCAGGGTGCGTACGCCACATCGAACAGGACTCCGCCTGACGCGGCCAGTGCTGCGGCGACATCCGCGGAGAGCTCAGCGCCTCCGGGCAGCGTCGCCACGGTGAGGTCCACGTCAGTCAGCGGCGCGTCGAAGGAGTCGACGTCGACGATCACTCCGAGCCGTTCACCGAGTTCCACGAGTGCGGCAGCGGCTTCGGGGCGCCGCGCTCGGACGTCGACACGCACGGCGCCGAGCTCGGAGGCGGCGACGAGTGCGGACGACGCCGTGGCTCCCGCGCCGAGGATGCGCACCTGCCCCGCCTCGGGCACGTCGGCCTCGGTGAGAGCGTCGACGATGCCACCCACATCGGTGTTGAAACCGGCGAGATGCTCCCCCAACAGGAGCGTGTTGACCGCTCCGGTCAGCTCTGCGTGACGATCGACCGTCACCGCCGCACGGAACGCCGCCTCCTTCAGGGGCATGGTCAGCGAGAGGCCGCGCCACGTGTCGTCCAGCCCCGCGAGTGCCGGCTCGAACTCCTCAGCGGCGACTTGACGCCGGCCATAGACCCAGTCGAGTCCGAGCACGCGATATGCAGCGGCATGGAGCGCAGGCGACTTGGAATGCCCGATGGGATCGCCCCAGACCGCCAGACGAGAGCGCGTCACCGGCTCAACAACCGGCGTCGGGGTTCGCCCGGCACCACTCGCGCCATTTCTCGATGCCCTGCTCGTGCTCGGCCATCGTCTCGGAGAACTGCGTCTCCCCCGTCGCCAGGTTGATCGTGACGAAGTACAGCCACGGGCCGTCGGCGGGCGCGATCGCGGCCTTGATGGCGGCATCGCTCGGGCTGGCGATGGGCGTGAGCGGCAGACCGGTGCGCACATAGGTGTTCCAGTCGTTGTCGTCCTCCAGAGCTTCCTTGGAGCTCGAGACGACCCCCTCATGCAGCGAGCCGTACCCGTACTGCGCCGTCGAGTCCATCTGCAGCTTCATGTCGATGTCGAGACGGTTCTGGATGACCCTCGACACCTTCGCGAAGTCGTCGAGCCGGCCTTCGCGCTGGATGATCGACGCGATCGTGAGGATCCGCTCCGCATCGGCGGCGGGCACGCCTGCCGCGTCGAGCGATTCCCGCGTGCGGTCCACCATGCGCTGGATCACCTGCGGCGCCGTGACTCCCGGGTCGAACTCGTACACCGCGGGGAACAGCCAGCCTTCCAGACTCGGTGCGTCCACTCCGTACGCCGAAGGATCCTGAACCGCCGCTTCGAAGTCGGCCAGCGGAAGACCGAGCGTCTCAGCCATACCGGGGAGCGACGAGACGATCGTCCCGCCCTCGGAGACGGAGACGGCGTTGGCCATCTTGTTGCCATCGTCCTTCAGCGCCGCAAGGGCGGCTTCTGCCGTCATCTTCTTCTGTAGGCGGTACACGCCCGGATAGAAGGTCACGGCGAGGTTCTCGTCGACGATGTAGTCGTAGAAGACGTCTTCGGTCTTCGTCACACCGGCTTCATAGAGGGCGGTGGACACAGGACCCCCGGTGTCCCCCTGCTTGATGGTGACGAGGGCTTCGCCGTTGGCCAGCCCGGGCTCCCAATCCTTCGACTCGCCCCACCCCATCGCATCACTGATCTTGTCGCCGTAGGTGTTCCACACCCACGCGCCGCCGGCGGCGATCCCGCCGAAGATCGCGAGAACGATCACGAGCGCGATCAAGCAGCCCTTCCGCCGCTTCTTCTTCTTGGGCTTCGCGTCGACGTTCTCATCGTGGGGGACGAAGAGGGCGTCGAGGCCACCGCCGATCGCGGGTCCCGCTGCATCGGCGACGGGAGCCGACGCCGGGACGGCCTCGGCTTGTGCCCGTGTCGTCGCGTCAGCCGCGTCAGCAGAGGCCCGCACCGGAATCGGAGACGGTGCCGACGCGTCCGCGCCGACGGCGTCATCGGCAGAGGCTCGCACCGGCGCGCTCGAAGGCTGCGCCGCCGGGCCGGCGGTGCCGCGGGCCGGTGTGGCCGTCCCCTCCCCCGAGGCCGCTTCCCTCGCGGCACGTCGCGATCCGGGAGCAGGCGCGCTGTCGTCCACGGTCGGAATCTGTCTCGTCGGTTCGGGCAGATTCTCGAACAGGTCCCCCAGCCGGGCATCGGTGTCGGGCTCGGGTGTGGCGCTGTCACGTTCAGACATCGTCAGGCGTGCTCCTCGTCAGGCGAGATGGTGGCACCGGCCGGGTTTCCGGTGCTCTTCTCCATGTCGATCGCCTGCTGCAGAAGCACCACGGCGGCGACCTGATCCACAATGCTACGAGACTTCTTCTGAGATCTCCCGGAACTGCGCAATGCCGCGTGGGCGGTCACGGTGCTCAGCCGTTCGTCCACGAGCCGCACCGGGAGCCCACTGCGCACCTGGAGCGCGGCCGCGAACTCGCGGGCATCCGTCGTCGAGGGGGTGTCCGTTCCCTGCATGTTCACTGGCAATCCGACGACGAACTCCAACAGGTCGTACTCCTGTGCGATCTGGACGATGCGGTCGATCGAGGCGTCATCCCGCGGCACGGTCTCCACCGGCACCGCGAGCATCCCGTCGGGATCGGAGCGCGCGACACCGACCCTCGCTCTTCCCACGTCGATGCCGAGACGCACTCCGCGACGGAACCCGCTCACGCGCTGTGCAGCTCCTGGGAGATGGCGTCGAGCGCCGCGGGGAGTGCGGCGACATCCGCTCCACCGCCCTGTGCGACGTCGTCTCGTCCGCCGCCGCCGCCGCCGAGCACGCCGGCTGCGCGCTTCGCCAGCGCACCGGCCTTCGCGCCGGCCGACCGCGCCGCCTCGTTGGTGGCGACGACCACGACCGGGCGTCCGTTGACCACGGCGCCCAGTGCCACGACAGCCGCCTCAGAACCGAGCCGATCACGGACACCGTTGACGAGATCGCGCACGTCATCCGCAGAAGCCACGTCACCGAGGTTCTGCGCAGCCAGACGGAACTCTCCGACGCGCGTCGCAGCCTCGACGATCGACGGGACCTGACCCGCCCGCTCCTTCGCCTCGAACTGCGCGATGCGCTTCTCCGCCGCCTTGAGGCTCGCGGTCAGATCGGCGATACGCTCGGGCAGCTGCTCGCGAGGAGTCTTCAACGAACTGGTGAGCTGCGACACGATGGCACGCTCAGCGGCGAGCTCGCGGAAGGCATCGGCGCCGACGAGCGCCTCGATACGGCGGTTCGATGCCCCGACCGACGACTCGCCGACCAGGCTCACCAGTCCGATCTCGGCACTCGTGCTCACGTGCGTACCCGCGCACAGCTCGCGGGACCACGGGCCGCCGATGTCGACCATGCGCACCACGTCGCCGTACTTCTCGCCGAACAGGGCCATGGCCCCGGCTTCCTTGGCCTCGTCGAGCGAGACGATGCGCGTGGTCACTTCGAGCGAGTCCTGCACCGCGCGGTTCGTGATCTCCTCGATCTCGCTTCGGGTGTCTGCCGAGAGCGCCTGCGACCACGCGAAGTCGAAGCGCATGTAGCCGGCGCGGTTCAACGATCCTGCCTGCGTCGCCGTCGGACCGAGCGTGTCGCGGAGCGCGGCGTGCACGAGGTGCGTCGCCGAGTGCGCCTGGCGGGCGGCACGGCGGTTCGCGGCATCGACGACCGTGGTCGCGATGTCGTCGACGGCGACGCTTCCGCGCGTGACCTCGACGGTGTGGCTGATCAGACCGGGAACCGGCTTCTGCACATCCAGCACTTCGAGGACGTAGCCCGGGCCAACGATCGTGCCCTTGTCAGCGACCTGGCCGCCGGACTCTGCATACAGCGTCGTCTCGGCCAGCACGACCTCGGCGATCTGACCCTCGGCGGCGCTGCGCACCGGAACGCCGTCGACGAGGAGTCCGAGCACACGCGACTCGACCTCGAGCGCCGTGTACCCGTCGAATCCGGTCTCGCCCAGGGCGCGCAGTTCACGGTAGACCGACACATCGGCGAGCTGCCGCTTGCGGTTGCGGGCGTCGTCCTTGGCGCGCTGACGCTGCTCCTGCATGAGATCGTCGAAGGCGGCACGGTCGACGTCCAGCCCCGCCTCCTCGGCGACCTCGAGCGTGAGGTCGATGGGGAAACCGTAGGTGTCGTGCAGAAGGAACGCCTCCGGCCCGCTCAGCGTCTTCCCGCCGCCCTTCCTGGTCTCGTCGAGCGCGAGGTCGAGGATCGTGGAGCCGGCGACGAGGGTGCGACGGAACGTCTCCTCCTCGGCGAACGCCGACGCCGAGAGCACCGGCCAGTCCTTCTCGAGCTCAGGGTAGGTGGTCTTCATCACGTCGCGCGACGCGGCGAAGAGCTCGGGGAAGACCGGCTCGTCGACGCCGAGCAGCCGCATCGAACGGACCGTGCGCCGCATCAGACGGCGGAGGATGTATCCGCGCCCCTCGTTGGAGGGGCGGACTCCGTCGGAGAGGAGCATGAGCGAGGACCGGACGTGGTCGGCGACGACGCGGAACCGCACGTCGTCCTCATGCTGCACGCCATAGGGCCGTCCGGAGAGTTCGACGGCACGATCGAGCACGGGCCGCACCTGGTCGGACTCGTACATGTTGTCGACGCCCTGCTTGAGGAAGGCGACGCGCTCGAGGCCCATCCCGGTGTCGATGTTCTTCATCGGGAGCTCACCGACGATGTCGAACTCGGTCTTGCCTCGGATGTTCTCGATGAAGTCCTGCATGAACACGAGGTTCCAGATCTCCAGGAACCGCGAGTCGTCGACGGCGGGGCCGCCGTCCTTGCCGTAAGCGGGGCCACGATCGAAGAAGATCTCCGAGTCGGGGCCACCCGGGCCCGGCTGACCGGTGTTCCAGTAGTTGTCCGCGCGGCCGAGACGCTGGATGCGCTTGGGCTTGAGCCCGATGATGTCGCGCCAGATCGCTTCGGCCTCGTCATCGGTCTCGTAGACCGTGACCCAGAGGTCCTTCTCGTCGAAGCCGAGACCGCCGTCGGACTCCGCGCTGGTCAGCAGCTCCCAGGCGTAACGGATCGCGCCTTCCTTGAAGTAGTCGCCGAAGGACCAGTTGCCGAGCATCTGGAAGAACGTGCCGTGACGGGCGGTGCGGCCCACCTCTTCGATGTCGTTGGTGCGGATGCACTTCTGCACGTCCGCGATGCGCGGGTGCGGAGCGGGCACGACCCCGGTGAGGTACGGGATCATCGGCACCATTCCGGCGACGGTGAACAGCAGGGAAGGATCGTCGCTGACCAGAGAGGCGGAGGGGACGATGAGGTGGTCGTTCTTCTCGAAGAAGTCGAGGTAACGCTGCGCGATTTCCGCAGTTTTCATAGGGGTGCCAGGTGTCCTAGGTCGCGTGGAGGGATGGTCGCGTTGAGCGATGCTGCGCGAGGCGCGCAGGAGGTGTCAGTTCTGTTCGGGCTCTGCAAGCCGAGCGTCTTCGGCGCGGTAGGCGTCGCCGATCAGGGAGGTGAAGCCGTTGATGCGGGCATCGACCTCGGCGAGGATGTCACGACCCCGCGGGTCCTTGTTCATGAAATGGGCCGCGACGAAGCCGCCGATCACTCCGATCAGGAACCACTGCAACTTCTTCATGACGCCATCCTTGCCTCTGAGCCGCGAAGGCGCGGTGATCCCATCGTATGCAAAAACGACGAGAGGCGTCGGGTTTCCCCGACGCCTCTCGTGTATGCGGTGTATCAGCGAGCCGCGTAGTACTCGACGACGAGCTGCACTTCGCAGGTCACGGGGACCTCAGCGCGCTTCGGGCGACGGACCAGACGCGCCTGGAGCTTGTCGAGCTCGACCTCGAGGTAGCCGGGAACGGGGGGCAGGACCTCGGCGTGACCGCCGGCTGCTGCCACCTGGAAGGGCTCGGTGCCCTCGCTCTTGGGCTTGACGTGGATGAGCTGACCCGGCTTCACGCGGAACGACGGGCGGTCGACGAGCTGGCCGTCGACCAGGATGTGACGGTGCACGACGAGCTGGCGAGCCTGTGCGGTGGTGCGGGCGAAGCCCGAACGCACGACGAGGGCGTCGAGACGCATCTCGAGAAGCTCGACCAGGTTCTCACCGGTCAGGCCGTCCTGACGACGAGCCTCGTTGAACGTGTTGCGCATCTGCTTCTCGCGGATGCCGTACTGCTCACGCAGGCGCTGCTTCTCACGCAGACGGACGGCGTAGTCGCTGTCTGCCTTGCGCTTGGTGCGGCCGTGCTCACCCGGAGCGTACGGGCGCTTCTCGAGGTAGCGGGCGGCCTTCGGGGTGAGTGCGACGCCGAGGGCGCGGCTGAGACGCACCTTGCGGCGGTCCTGGGACTTCGTGGTCACGAAGCGTTCCTTCCGATGACGCGGTCGCGGCTTTCGCGACTCGCGGACGTATCGTCCGCGTTCTGCCTTGGAGCGCACGCCGGGGCGCCAGCAAGGTGTGGTGTGAACGAGGAGATGCCCGAAAACTCGGTTTCGAGCCGCTCAAGTCTAACAGATCGTGTCTCTCGACCGGATCTGCGGGTCAGCGATCGCCGAGGATGCGACGGATGCGCTCGAGCCGGGAGCCGATGTCACGCTCCGCACCGAGGTTCTTCGGCTGGTAATAGCGTCGGCCGTCCAGCTCATCCGGCAGGTACTGCTGGGGCACGATCCCGAACTCGCTGTCATGGGAGTAGACGTACCCGCGGCCGTGCCCGAGTCGCTTCGCGCCCGGATAGTGAGCGTCGCGCAGATGAAGCGGCACCCTGCCGAAACCTCCCGCACGGATGTCGGCGATCGCGGCGTCGATGCCCACATAGGCGGCGTTCGACTTGGCTGTGGTCGCCAGGTACACGGTCGCCTCCGCGAGCGGGATGCGCCCCTCCGGCATACCGATGAACGCCACGGCATCGGCAGCGGCGACGGCGATGACCATTGCCTGCGGGTCGGCGAGGCCCACGTCCTCCGACGCGGAGATGACGAGGCGCCTGGCGATGAACCGCGGATCCTCCCCCGCCTCGATCATGCGGGCCAAGTAGTGCAGCGCCGCATCGGGGTCGGATCCCCTGATCGACTTGATGAACGCACTGATGACGTCGTAGTGCTCATCACCCTGACGGTCGTACCGCAGCAGCGCCTTGTCGACCGCCTGGGCGATGTCATCGGCAGAGACCTCGGGCGGCCCCGCACTCTCGTCCTCCTCGCCACCAGCGCCGTCACCGGGCTCTCCTGTCGTGGCGTGCGACAGGGCCACGGCCGCACCGGCCTCCAACCCCGTGAGGGCGCGCCGAGCATCCCCCGATGCGAGTCTCAGGAGGGCGGATCGAGCTTCGTCGCTGAGCGTGACGGCTCCGTTGAGTCCCCTGGCATCGGTCACCGCACGGTCGACGAGCACGCCGATGTCCTCGTCGGTCAGTGGCTGCAGGGTCAGCAGCAGAGAGCGCGAGAGCAATGGTGAGATCACGGAGAAGGACGGATTCTCCGTGGTCGCGGCGATGAGGATCACCCACCCGTTCTCGACCCCGGGGAGCAGAGCGTCCTGCTGCGCCTTCGTGAAGCGATGGATCTCGTCGAGGAAGAGGATGGTGGTCTGACCGTAGAGATCGCGTTGGTTCACCGCCTCCTGCATGACTTCGCGCACGTCCTTGACGCCGGCGGTGATGGCGGACAACTCGACGAAGCGTCGCCCCGACGAACGCGCGATGGCCTGTGCCAGCGTGGTCTTGCCGGTGCCCGGCGGCCCCCACAGGATGATCGATACGGCTCCCGGCGCTGCCGCCTTCGGATCAGCGAGGGCGACGATCGGCGAACCGGCCCGGAGCAGGTGACGCTGCCCGGCGACCTCGGCGAGGGAGGTCGGGCGCATGCGCACGGCGAGGGGCGTCTGCCCGGAGAGCAGCGGCGCGGAAGGGGTCACCCGCCAAGGCTACTCGGGGCGAGCGACATCGCCGTCTCAGGAAGTCGCCGTCACTGGAAGAGGTCGACGAACTCGAGCTGCCTCGCCTGCCCGGTCGTGCCGAGGGAGATCTGGGTGCCCGGCGCCGAGGAGACCACGCGCGGTTGCCACCCGATGCTCGACACGTGTCCTCGTCCGGACACCGTGTTGCCCGGACTCCACACCCGGAGAGCCTCCATTCGAAGCCCTCGACCGGTCGTCCCCGCCGCCACCTCGGTACCGGCACCCTGCGTGCAGACGGGTGTCATCCACCCGATGTTCTGCACATGGGCCTGAAGGCAGATGACCTTGCCGGTCTGCTGCCGCACCGCGACGGCTTCGAGACCCAGCCCCTGCCCCGTGGTGCCGCCTCCGGCGATCCATCCCCGCTGAGCGACGTGGCTGCGCACAGAGGCGTCCTGCCGCGAGACCGTCGGAGTGGGCGTCGATAGCGGATACTTGGCGAACACCTGCGTGGCGTAGCCGTTGACGAGACCGATGCCGATCGTCGTGTAGTCGCCGAGGATGTTCGCACGGTGCCCCGGCGAGTTCATCCATGCTGCGACGACGGTCGCCGACGAATAGCCGGATGCGACGTTCTCGGCTGCCCTGCTCCAACCCCCGGGGATCTGGCTCGAGTACTGCGGGTTGTGGTACATCCGGCCTTCGCGGGACTGGGTCGCCGACCAGTTCTGCGCGACCGTCGTCACATCCCCGTCCAGCACCAGCGGCGCCAGTCCGTTGGCGGCTCGCGCGGCGTTCGTGTCCGCGAGGATCCGTGCGACATCCGCGTTCGGTGGTGGGATCTCCGCCGCGCTCACCGGCGGCACGACGCCGAGTACGGCAGTCGCGCTGACGACGAGGGCCGCGACCAGGTTTCGGGTCCACCGCATGAGCGTTCTCCTTTTCGTACTGAGGCGATCAATAGCCTAAAAGTAGTCGGTCCATCACGGAATGACGAGCGTTCGCCGTTGAACCGTGCCGAACGGCCGAACGCAGCGCATCGGTGCGACGGGCCGACGACGCTAGGCTCTGAGACGAGGTCGCACAGCGACACAGTGAGGGGAAACAGGGCAGATGGCAGCACGCGGGTCCAAGAATGCACAGCAGCGCACGCAAGCGGAACGCGCCCGCATCCATGCGGCCCGCAACGCCGTGCATGAAGGACTGATCCGGCGCCGCACCCGAGACAACGCGATCGGAATCATCGTCGGCGTCGTGATCGTGTCGGCGGCGATCGCGAGCCAGGTCGTGCACGCGCAGGTCACTGCCCCCGAACCCACGCCCACACCCACGGTCGCTCCGACCGGGACACCTGCCCCCAGCGAGACACCGGCTCCCACCGAGGAGCCCGTTCCCAGCGAGGAACCGGCGCCCACCGAGTAGTCTGCACACGCTCTCCTGACGAGCGCCCTCATCGGGGCTCGGCCACCGCCAGGCGATAGCCCCGCTTGACGACCGTCTGGATGAGATCGCCACGCCCCAGGGAGTCGCGCAATCGCCCGACGGCGACTTCGACCGCTCGATCGCTGCGATGGCCGCCGGGAAGCACCTGGCCGAGCTCCGCGCGCGAGAGCACGCGGCCGCGGGCGAGGAACAGCGCTTCGATCAGTGCCACCGCTCCACTCGACAGGGGAACGAAGCCGTCGTCGAGAATGACGCCTCCGCTGCGAACCTCGAGGCGTCCAGCCACCGTGAGAGCGGATCCTGCCCCGCTCCGATAGTGCGCAAGGACGCTCTCCGCCAGCCCGGCCTGCGTCGACGGCTCGATGTGTCGAGCACGCAGCCCGATCGCCCGCAGTCGGGTGGCCTCCCGTTCCTCGACGGCGATGAGGAGCAGCCTTTCCGCCTCCGTCCGCCGCCGGTTGGCGTCGAGGGCGCCGGAACTCTCCGCCGCGTCGACCCATGCCGCCGTCGACGCCGTGAACAGCACGGCGTCAGCGCCGCCGGCACCTGCGCGGTGGACGGCGCGACACAGCGCGACCGGAGCCGGCGTCGTCACTCGAGGCGTGACGACACGCAGCAACTCCGCCCCCGCTCGTTCCAGGACGCGACGCCAGCCGTCGTCGTTCGACCCGCCCCTCCCGGCGGAGGGACCTCCGGCGGATCGCGCCTCGTCCGACACGATGATCCTGCATCCTGCGAGCACCGGGCGTGCCCCCGAACGCCCGGTCGTCATGCGGGGTTCTCCGCGCGCAGCGGCGAGGCGCGGTGCCGACCCATCGAGTGACCTCGATCGGCCCAGCCTGCGTCCATCGCTCTGACAGCGTTCCGTGCAGCATCGCTTGACGGCCTCGGATGCGGTGACACAGACTCGCCGCTGGGGAGCGACTGCTCCTGGGCATCGCCCGAGCCCGTGCGCAGCGGGGACTCTTCGCACAGGATCCCGACCGCGGCCAGCCGTTCCCACAACGCCGAACGCTGCCCCCGACGGACTCCCCGCAGCTCGATCCGCGAGTCGACGACCTGCAGCGACAGGCCGAGGTCCAGCGCGATGCAGCCGATGTCGACGAGCTGCTGCGGGCCGAACTCCCCTCCCCCCGCTGCGGAGAGGCTCACGCGACTGCCGGCAGACGCCGACCCGACCACACGACGTGCCCGCTCGCTGGAGGCGTCTTCCCCTTTCTGCGGCAACCGCTCGTCAGCCAGCTCCAAGAGCGCACGAGCCACAGCCAGACTGCAGCGCGCACAGTCGGGCTCCCTTCCAAGACGCACCCCGAACTCGGTGAATGTGGTCAATCCTTCTGTGCGGATCACTTCCCGGAGTTCGCGCGACGACATCCCGATGTGGACGCAGGCCGGGATCGTCCCACCCTCGTCCGGAGCCGTACGCCCCAGTTCCTCGGCGACCTCGCCCCGTAGCCGTTCGCCGACGGCCCGCCGAAAGGCGACATGTCCGCTCGTATCGCCCACGAGGATGCCCCCGAGGAGAGTCTGCGCATCGTCGCTCAGGACCAGCTTGCGGTAGACACCGCCGCGACGGGAGAGCGTGACGACGTCGACCGCACCCGGAGAAGCCGCCCACGGCTCGCCGAAGCTCACGATGTCGACCCCGGCGATGGTGCGGTGGAGATAGGCTTCATGCCCCGTGAACCGCGTCGCTCCCCCGCACGCCCGCTCCGCTGCGACCTCCGCCGTGGAGTGCGCGCCCGCGGCGGAATCGACGGCACGGTCGTCGAAGCGGGCCGCTTCGCCGATCGCGACGATGTGTGGATCCGAAGTGACGCACCGATCGTCGATGATGACCCCGCCCTGCGCGTGCACACCGAGCCCCGCGTTGCGGGCGAGTTCGTCACGCGGACGCACGCCGACCGTGAACAGCACGACATCCGCCCGTTGGAAGGTCCCGTCCTGGAACTCGAGAGCGGTGACCGCACCCGAGTCGTCCGCGTCGAGCCGCGTCGTCCTCGTACGCGTGCGCACCGCGATGCCTCGATCTGCGAGAGCGGACTGCAGCACGCCGGCACCCACCTCATCCAACCGGTCGGGCAGCAGGCGATCCGCATACTGCACGATCGTGGTTGCGACCCCCGCCGCCTCCAGAGCGACCGCCGCTTCGAGCCCGCGTCGCCCTCCCCCGATCACGACGCCGCGCAGCGGGCGCCCCAGGACGGCAGATCGCGCCTCGACGAAGGTCCGGATCGCTTCCGCGTCCTCGATCGAGTGCAGCACGAAGCACCCGGGAAGCCGAGCTCCCGATACGGCAACCTGCGAAGCGAACGAACCGGTGGCGAGCACCAGCGTGTCGTAGGAGTATGTGCGCCGGGAGCGCGTTCGCACGGTGCGGGCCGTGCGATCGATGCGCAGCACGCGGTCATCACGCACCAGCCGGACGCGGTCGTCACGGAAGACGGAGCGGTCCAGTTGGAGCTCTGCGGGATCGTCGCCGGAGAGGAGCCCCGCCACCTCGGACCTGTCGTACGGACCGTACCCCTCGTCTCCGATGACGGTGACCCGCGCGGCCGTTCCCGGGTCGCGGAGCAGCCGCTCGACGAATCGATGCGCCGCCATCCCCGCTCCGACGACGACGATCTCGCCCGGTGGGGATGTGGTGTCCTTCATACTGCTCCTGTCGACCGGATGACTGTCGTCCTGGCGACCCTAAGAGGGTCGTGTTTCCCGGAGATGACGAGCTGTGTGTCCTCCGTCGAAAGATCTCATCACAGAACGGTAACGATCCCGCGTGACGCCCGGGCCTCACCCGCGGCGCTTCGGCGTACTAGGCTGAGCCTCGTCCTTTCCGCCTCCCGCGGCCCGACCGCGCAAGGAGAATCACGTGTCTGCCAACGAGCCCACGAAGCCGACTCCCCCAATCCCCGGACCCCCCTCCGTGCCGATGCCCCGCAAGGCACCGACGCCGGCCGCCGTCGCGCCTGCCGCACCGGTGCCCGCCGCATCGTCGACGTCGGCGGAATGGGGGCGCGTCACCGAGGACGGAACCGTCGAGGTCAAGGAAGGCGACGCCTGGCGCGTCGTCGGACAGTACCCGGACGGTACGCCCGATGAGGCCCTCGCCTACTTCGTCCGCAAGTTCGACGACATCGCCTTCAAGGTGCATGCACTCGAACAGCGCCATCAGGCCGGCGGCGCATCCGCGAGCGACCTCGCCAAGCAGGCGAAGCACCTGATCGACGAAGCCACCGATGCCGCGGCGGTCGGTGACCTTGCCGGTCTTCGCGATCGACTCAACGCTCTGACCTCGTCTCTCTCGGAGGCGACGGAACAGGAGGCGAAGCAGGCGAAGGAACTCGTCGACAAGGCGATCGCCGAGCGAACCGAACTCGTCGAGCGCGCCGAGGCGATCGCCGCACGTGACCTCAGCAAGGTGCAGTGGAAGCAGGTCACGGCTGAGCTCGGAGAGCTGTTCGACGCCTGGCAGGCGCAGCAGCAGAACGGGCCGCGCCTGTCGAAGGGAATCTCCCAGCAGCTCTGGAAGCGTTTCCGGGACGCGCGGGCCGTCGTGGACAAGCAGCGCCGCGCCTTCTACTCCGAGCTCGACGACGCTCACAAGGTCGCCCGCGACGCGAAGACCCGTCTCGTGGAGCGTGCGGAAGCCCTCGCCCCCCGCGGTACCGACGGCATCCCCGCCTACCGCAACCTCCTCGACGAGTGGAAGGCGTCCGGCCGCGCCGGACGAAAGGCCGATGACGCGCTGTGGGCGCGCTTCAAGGCCGCGGGCGACGCCCTCTATGCCGCCCGTGCCGAGCAGGCTGCCGCTGAAGAAGCGGATTCCGCTCCGAAGATAGAGGCACGCGAAGCACTCCTCGAAGAGGCGAAGGGTGTCGCAGACGAGCCCAACATCAAGCGAGCTCGCGCGCTCCTGACCCGCATCCAGCGGCAGTGGGACGAGATCGGACGCATCTTCCCCCGGGACAAGGAGCGGGCGCTCGACGACAAGCTCCGCGCCATCGAACAGGGTCTCAAGGCCCGGGAAGATGTGGACTGGAAGAAGAACAACCCCGAGACCAAGGCGCGCGCGAACGACATGAGCTCCCAACTGCTGGAAGCCATCGAGAAGCTCGAGGCCGAGGTCGCCGCGGCGGAGAAGGCCGGCGACACGAAGGCTGCCAAGGCCGCAGCGGATGCTCTGGAAGCACGCCGAGCCTGGCTGAGCGCACTCGGAAGCTGACCCGTTCTCCACAGGTCCCGCACGACGACGGACGAGGCGGGGTGCACTGCGTCAGACTGACGTGATGCACCCCGCCCTTCTGTACCTGCCCGGCGTTCGGCTGAGTGAGGCGGAGCTCAGCGCGGCACGGATCGACGGGCATGTGGTCGAGGTCGGGGACGCCTATGTCCCGGCGGACCTGATCGAGGGATCGGATGTCAGGGCGAGCGCTGTCGCATCGCTGGTTCGCGCAGGAACCGCGGCGTCAGGGCCGACGGCTGCGTGGATCCATGGCGCCGGCGATGGTCCACCGGGCGTGCATCATGTGCGACGGTGCGTCGAACGACGGATCCGTGCGACGACGAACTCACGACTCGTCTTCCACGACACCGTCGTCGCCTCTTCCGAACTGGAGTCGATCGGCGGAATCCTCGTCACAACGCCGGTGCGGACCATGCTCGATCTCGCCACGACCGTGCACCGCGATCCGCGCGTGCTGACCTGGATGGACAGACTCGCGCTCGTGTCGCCCGACGTGCCGGAGGAGGCGTCCGCCATGCTGCGCCGCATGTCGCGCGTTCCTGGAAGCCGCGCGGGACGGGCCGTGCTGGACAGGCTCGCGGTCAGGAAGAGGTGACGCGATAGACGTCGTACACGGCGTCGATCCTGCGTACCGCGTTGAGCACGCGATCGAGGTGCACGGCATCACCCATCTCGAAGACGAATCGGCTCAGAGCGAGTCGCTCGTCCGTCGTCGTGACCGTCGCCGAGAGGATGTTGACATGGTGCTCGCTCAACACGCGGGTGACATCGGAGAGAAGCCCCGAACGGTCGAGCGCCTCGACCTGGATCTGCACCCTGAAGACGCTCTTGGTGGTGGGAGCCCAGGAGACCTCGACGAATCGGTCCTGTTCGGCACCCAGCGCCTTCACGTTCACGCAGTCCGCACGGTGGACCGAGACGCCGCTGCCACGGGTCACGAACCCGACGATCTGGTCGCCCGGAACCGGGGTGCAGCATTTCGCGAGCTTGACGAGGATGTCATTGGCGCCGCGCACCAGCACGCCGGAGTCACCCGACCGCGGCTCACGCGTCTGCACGCTGCCGGGAAGGTCGATGGCCCCCGTCGCGGGGTCGTTCGCCGCGACGAGTGCGGTGACCTTCTCCAGCACGGATTGGGTCGAGACGTGCCCCTCGCCGACCGCCGCATAGAGCGCGGAGACGTCCTCGTAGTGCATGCCCCGTGCCACTTCCGTGAAGGAGTCATGGCTCATGAGTCGCTGCAGCGGCAGGTTCTGTCGACGCATCGCCCTCGCGATGGCCTCCTTGCCCTGCTCGATCGCCTCCTCGCGGCGCTCCTTCGTGAACCACCCGCGGATCTTGTTGCGGGCGCGCGTGCTCGCAACGAACCCGAGCCAGTCCTGGCTGGGTCCCGCGTCGGGGTTCTTCGAGGTGAACACCTCGACGACGTCACCGCTCTTGAGCTCGGACTCCAGAGGCACCAGGCGACCGTTGACCTTGGCGCCCATCGTGCGGTGGCCGATCTCGGTGTGCACGGCGTAGGCGAAGTCCACCGGGGTCGCGCCGGAGGGCAGCCCGATCACCCGGCCCTTCGGCGTGAAGACGTAGACCTCCTTCGCGCCGATCTCGAACCGGAGGGATTCCAGGAACTCTCCAGGGTCGGCGGTCTCGGCCTGCCAGTCGGAGATGTGCGCGAGCCAGGCCATGTCGGTGTCGGACGCGCGGACCTCGGTCTTGCCGCCGCCGTTCATCCGCTCCTTGTACATCCAGTGCGCAGCGACGCCGTACTCGGCCTGCTGGTGCATCTCATGGGTGCGGATCTGGATCTCGACCGTGCGGCCGGCGGGGCCGATCACCGTGGTGTGCAGTGACTGGTACAGGTTGAACTTGGGTGTGGCGATGTAGTCCTTGAAACGACCCGGCAGCGGAGTCCAGCGTGCGTGGATGGCTCCGAGCACCGCATAGCAGTCGCGCACGGAGGACACCAGCACCCGGATGCCGATCAGGTCGTAGATGTCGTCGAACTCACGGCCGCGGATGACCATCTTCTGGTACACCGAGTAGAGCTGCTTGGGGCGCCCGACGACCTTGCCACGGATGCGGAGATCCCGCAGGTCTTCGTCGATCTCCTCGACGACCTGGTTCAGGTACTTCTCGCGCTGCGGGGTGCGCTGCGCGATGAGGCTGTGGATCTCGTTGTAGATCTTCGGGTGCAGCACCGCGAAGGAGAGATCCTCGAGCTCCGACTTGATCGCCTGGATTCCGAGCCGATTCGCCAACGGAGCGTAGATCTCCAGGGTCTCCTTGGCCTTCTTCGCCGCCTTCTCCGGCGGAACGAAACCCCAGGTGCGCGCGTTGTGGAGGCGGTCGGCGAGCTTGATCAGCAGCACTCGGATGTCCTTGGACATCGCGACGATCATCTTGCGGACGGTCTCGGCCTGCGCGCTCTCGCCGTACTTCACCTTGTCGAGCTTGGTGACGCCGTCGACGAGCATCGCGACCTCGTCGCCGAACTCGGCGGTGAGATCGGTCAGCGCGTACCCGGTGTCCTCGACGGTGTCGTGCAGCAGCGCTGCGGCGATCGCCCGCGGCCCGAGACCGAGTTCGGCGAGGATCTGGGCGACCGCGAGCGGGTGGGTGATGTACGGCTCACCGCTCTGGCGCTTCTGCCCCTCGTGCTTCTCCTTGGCGACCGCGTAGGCCCTCTCGATCACCGAGAAGTCGCCCTTGGGGTGGTTCGCCCGGACTGTGCGGATCAGATTGTCGAGGTCATTGATCCTCGACGCGCGGGAGAAGATGCGGGGAACCAGCCGTCGCAGACTCGAGCCCTGCGATGACGTCTGCGGTTCCGCCATCTACTCACCTCCTGATCGATCAATCCTACGCGTGCTGTGCGGAACCGGCCCCGCTGAGGAACCGATCAGACCTCGACGGCCGCCCTGCTGCGAGCTTCTCGGATGCGGGCATCCCGTGCCTTCAGCTGCGGCTCGTTCTCGCGGAACAGCGAGTAGAGCGGAGCAGCCACGAAGAGCGTCGAGTAGGTGGCCACGAGAATGCCGACGAAGATCGAGAGCGAGATGTCGGTGAGCGACTCCGCGCCCAGCCAGAACGCGCCGATGAAGAGCACCGCGCCGACCGGCAGAGCAGCGACGACGGACGTGTTGATGGAGCGCACGAGCGTCTGGTTCACCGCGAGGTTGACCGACTCGCCGAACAAGCGGGCGGACTTCTCCCCGTCTTCGGTCGTGTTCTCGCGGATCTTGTCGAACACGACCGTGGTGTCGTACAGCGAGTACGCGAGGATCGTGAGGAAGCCGATCACGGCCGCCGGCGAGATCTCGAAGCCGGCCAGCGCGTAGATGCCCACCGTGATCACGAGCACGTCGAGGAGACCGATGATGGCCGCAGCCGACATCTTCCAGGTGCGGAAGTAGATCGCCAGGATCAGGAAGGTCAGGGCGAGGAAGATCGCGAGACCCCACAGCGACTGCTTGGTGACGTTCTCACCCCACGCGGGTCCGATGAAGGAGGAAGTGACGTCGGACGGATCGACGCCGTATGCCTTCGCCAGTGCCTCGCCGACCTGCTGGGTCTCGGCAGCGCTCATCTGGTCGGTCTGGACGCGGACGTCCTTGCCGCTGACGACGACGACCTTGGTCGCAGCGCCGGGGACGACCGATTGCACGGCTGTGGTCGCCGTCTCCTGATCGAGGCTGTCCGGCGCCTGCACGGTGAACTGCGATCCACCCGTGAACTCGATCGAGAACTGGATAGGACGGATGAGCGGCACCAACGCCGAGCCGACGACCAGGATGATCGCGATGATGAACCACAGACGGCGCTTGCCGACGAACGGGAAGGAGGTCTTCCCGGAGTAGAGGTTGTTGCCGAACTCATTCATGGAAGGCATCAGGCGTCTCCCTCACTTCCGGCTTTGGTGGATCTCTCGCCCGTGAGGGCCTCGGCGCGCTTGCGTTCGGCGATCGTCTGTCTGCGGTCGGCCTCGCCGCGGGACCGCGCGTTCTTCGCGCCCCGCCCGACCGACGCCGTGGTGACCTCTCGGTACTGCGAGCGGCTGCGGTACACGGCCCCGAGAGCTTCGGGATCGAGTCCGGACAGCTTGTGGCCGCCGCCGAAGAAGCGGGTGCGCGCGAGAAGTTGCATCACCGGGTGCGTGAAGATCACGAAGATGAACACATCGATGAGCGTCGTGAGTCCGAGCGTGAAGGCGAAGCCCTTCACCGTGGCATCGGCCAGGATGTAGAGGACGACCGCCGCGAGGATGTTGATCGACTTGGAGATGTAGAT
The DNA here is from genome assembly GCF_040223885.2 of Microbacterium sp. WHRI 7836. Classification (NCBI taxonomy): domain Bacteria; kingdom Bacillati; phylum Actinomycetota; class Actinomycetes; order Micrococcales; family Microbacteriaceae; genus Microbacterium; species Microbacterium sp. WHRI 7836. Next base: position 1,772,475 of record NZ_CP168171.1, on the reverse strand, counting down.
CGTGCGCTTCGCACGACCCCAGCCGTCCTCGACCGCCGCGGTGATCGACTTCCCGTCACGGAGCTCGTCTCGTATTCGTTCGAAGTACACGATGAACGAGTCGGCGGTGAAGCCGATGGACACGATGAGACCGGCGACACCGGCGAGCGAGAGGCGGAACCCGATTCGCCACGCCAGGATGCAGATGATGATGTAGGTGAGCACCGCCATCACCGCGATCGACGCGATGATCACCGACCCGAGCGCTCGATAGACGATCAGCGAGTAGATCGCCACCAGCGCGAGCCCGATGAGGCCCGCGATGAGACCGATCTGCAGCTGCTGCGTACCCAGCGTCGCCGAGATCGTGTCGGAGCTCTGCACCGTGAAGCTCAGCGGAAGGGCGCCGAACTTGAGCTGATCGGCGAGAGTGGTCGCGGACTCCTGCGTGAAGCTTCCGGAGATGCTGGGGCGACCATCGAGGATCTGCCCGTTCATCCGCGGAGCGCTGATCACGTTGCCGTCCAGCACGAAGGCGAACTGATCCCGCGGCGTGAGCCCGTCGATGCGGTTCTGGTTCAGGCGGGTGCTGACCTTGCCGAACGCATCGGCCCCGTCGCCGTTCATCGTGAGCTGCACCAGCCAGGCACCCGACTTCGGGTCGCGACCGGCCGAGGCGTCGGTGATGGCGGTGCCGTCGAGCTCTGCCGGTCCGAGGATGTACTTGGCGCTCCCGTCCGCCGAGCAGGCGATGAGCGGCTGGTCCTTCGGCGCCTTGGAGGCGTCGTTCTCCGGGTTCGCGCAGTCGTATGCCTGGAACTCCGCGGCCAGCTTGTCGGTGACCCAGGAGAGGTCGCTCGCGTCGGTCGGCTCGGCCGTCGGCGTCGAGTTCAGACCCGGATCCGGGCTGGGATACGGCGTCGAGTTGCCGTCCTCGCCCACGAACTCGTTGGTCGCCGCCGTCGTGTAGAGCACGGGACGGAACTCCAGCTGAGCACTGGACTGGATCCGCTCCCGCGTCTGCGCGTCGGCCTCACCGGGGATCTGGACGACGATGTTCTGTCCGCCCTCGGTCGTGATGTCGGCCTCGGCGACGCCGGACGCATCGACACGCTGCCGGATGATCGCCGCGGCCTGGTCGAGCTGCTCGGACGACGGAGCCGCTCCGTCCTCGGTCTCCGCACTCAGCACGATCTGTGTGCCGCCCTGCAGATCGAGGGCGAGCTCAGGTGTCCACGAGCTCGCGGCCTCCCCGTTGCTGTCCTTGAAGACGTACACGCCCAGTGCGTTGATGCCGAAGAGCACGCCCGTCACGAGGAGCAGGCCGAGAAGGACCCGCCAGGCGTGACGGACGGGAGAGGATGAAGCCACGTGTGTTCAGCTTTCTGGAAGGACGGAGATCCGAGGGGCCGCGTCGGCCTCGGCGTTACTTGTCGTCGGCGTCGCGCTCGAGGCGAGCGCGGGTCTCCTCGGGGGTCTCGACAGCCGGAGCGACCGGCTCATCGGCGACCGGCTCCTCGACGACACGCTCCTCGACGATGTCGTCCGACGGTGCGTCGACGACGACATCCTTGGGCTCGACCACGCGCAGGATGGCCTGGCTGTGCACGTCGATGATGGTGCCGGGAGCGATCTCGACGAGCGCGGGGGTGTCGAGGTCGTCGGGGTCGTACGCGACGATCGTCCCGTAGATGCCGCCCTGCAGGAGCACCTTGGCGCCCGGGACGGTCTTGGTGGCCTTCTCCTCCTGCTCGGCCTTCATCTGCTTCGTGCGCTTGCGCGTGTTGAAGATCATGAAGACGAGGAGAACGGCGAGGAGGCCGAAGAGCAGGAATTCCATGGGCATGGGGGAAGCGCCTTTCTCAGGTGCACGCTCCAGCCTTTGGGCGCGCGAAGGTATCCGGGAAGTCTTCAGTGATTATAGGTCATCCAACTTAAGCATCCCGTCCGGATGCGCGACACCCAGGTGCGCGTACGCCTCCGGCATCGCCACACGGCCGCGGGGCGTGCGCCCGAGGAACCCGATGCGCACGAGGTACGGCTCGACCACGCTCTCCACGGTCTCGGCTTCCTCACCGACGGCGACAGCGAGCGTGCTGAGGCCGACCGGGCCACCGCGGAACCGTCGGACGAGCGCTTCGAGCACGGCACGGTCCAGGCGGTCGAGACCGATCGGATCGACGTCGTACAGATCCAGGGCCGCACGGACCTCGCGGATGGTCGCAACTCCCCCCGTGTGCACCAGCGCATAATCGCGCACCCGGCGAAGGAGGCGATTCGCGATGCGCGGGGTGCCGCGGGACCGTCGGGCGATCTCGGCGAGCGAGTCGGTCGGGAGGTCGACGCCGAGCACGGCCGCGGATCGTGCGATCACCTGCTCCAGCTCGCCCACCTCGTAGAACTCGAGGTGACCGGTGAACCCGAAGCGGTCGCGGAGCGGGTTGGGCAGCAGCCCGGAGCGAGTCGTCGCGCCGACCAGGGTGAACGGCGAGAGCTCGAGCGGGATGCTCGTCGCTCCCGCGCCCTTTCCCACCATGATGTCGATGCGGTAGTCCTCCATCGCGAGATAGAGCATCTCCTCGGCGGAGCGCGCCATGCGGTGGATCTCGTCGATGAAGAGCACTTCACCGGGGACCAGGCTCGAGAGCAGGGCCGCGAGATCACCGGCGTGCTGGATCGCCGGGCCGCTGGACAGCCGGAGCGGACGTTCGCTCTCGTGTGCGACGATCATCGCGAGCGTCGTCTTCCCCAGGCCGGGAGGTCCCGCCAAGAGGATGTGATCGGCGGGACGACTCTGGATGCGGGCGGCCTCGAGGAGCAGCTGCAGCTGACCGCGCACCTTCTGCTGGCCCACGAACTCTCCGAGGCTCGTCGGCCGCAGGGCGCCTTCGATGGCGAGTTCGGTCTCGTCGGAGGGCTCGCTGGCGTCGAGGGGATCAGACACGCGCCTGGCCTCCCTGCGCCGGGCCGAGCAGGGCGAGCGTACGACGAAGCAGAGAGGCGACGGACGCGCTCTCCGCCTCTGTGGCATCCGCTGCCGTCTGGGCGGCGGCGTCTGCGGCGACCTTCTCCGACCAGCCGAGCCCCACGAGTGCCGCGGCCACCTGCGTGACGACATCGGCGCCGCCGCCCGCGGCGGGCTTCGCCGGAGCCGCGAACGCCTGCACCTTGCCGGCGAGCTGCAGCACGATGAGCTTCGCCGTCTTGGGGCCGATGCCGGAAACGCGTCGGAAGGGGGCGTCATCCTCCGCGGTGACGGCCTCGGCGATCTGATCGCTCGTGAGGTGCGAGAGCACGCCGAGTGCCGACTTCGGACCGACGCCGGTCACGCTGATCAGCAGTCCGAAGATCTCGAGCTCACCGCGGTCGGCGAAGCCGAACAGCGACAGCGAGTCCTCACGGACGATGAGGCTGGTGTGCAGCAGCAGCTTCTCTCCCACCGTCGCGGTGTGCGCGACATCGGCGGGCACCGCGACCGCGAATCCGACCCCGCCCACATCGATGACGACCTGATCGGATGCCGCATGCAGGACGACGCCGTGCAGAGAGGAGATCATCCCCTCAGCCTACGGCGTCGCTCGTAGGTATGTTCGACCGACACGCTTCTCGGCCTCGGCCCAGGCACGCTGAGCGGGAGTCAGGGCCCCGGGGGCGGTCGCCGCTGCTCCCCCGCGGCGCCAGGCGTGGCAGAGGGCGATGGCCAGTGCGTCGGCGGCATCGGCCGGTTGCGGCAGTGCGTCGAGGCGCAGGATGCGGGCGATCATCGTCTGCACCTGCCGCTTGTCGGCAGCACCGTATCCGGTGACGGCGGCCTTGACCTCACTCGGTGTATGCGTGGCCGCGGGGAGCCCCGACTCGGAGGCGATCAGCAACGCGACGCCACTGGCCTGTGCGGTGCCCATCACCGAGTGCGTGTTCTGCTGCGCGAAGACCCGCTCGACGGCGACGGCATCAGGTCGATGCTCGGCGATCACGGCGCGGATACCGGCGGCCACGATCGAGAGACGCTCCCCGATCTCCGCTTCCGGCGAGGAACGGATCACCCCGACGTGCACGAGCGTTCCGCGGCGCGATCCGTCGACATCCACGACCCCCACACCGCAGCGGGTGAGACCGGGGTCGATGCCGAGCACACGCAGAGAGGAGGTCACTCCCCCAGGCTAGGCCGCCGATCCGACACCGGTCGCCCGGCGCGCCTAGGCGTCGTCGTTCTCCAGCTCCGCCTGGACCTCGGGACTCAGATCGAAGTTGGTGAACACGTTCTGCACGTCTTCGCTGTCTTCCAGGGCATCGATGAGGCGGAAGATCTTGCGCGCGGTGTCGGCATCGATCTCGACCTTGAGGTTCGGGACGAACTCGACGTCGGCGGACTCGTAGTCGATGCCGGCCTCCTGGAGCGCGCTGCGCACAGCCACCAGGTCGGTCGCCTCCGTGATCACCTCGAAGCCCTCGGCGTGCGGTTCGATCTCCTCCGCACCGGCCTCGAGCGCAGCCATCATCACGTCATCCTCGGTGGTGCCCTCGGAGCCGACGACGATGACGCCCTTGCGGCTGAAGTTGTAGGCCACGCTGCCGGGGTCTGCGAGCGTGCCGCCGTTGCGGCTGAGAGCCGTGCGAACCTCAGCGGCCGCCCGGTTCTTGTTGTCGGTCAGACACTCGATCATGAGCGCGACGCCGTTGGGGCCGTATCCCTCGTACATGATCGAGAGGTACTCGACGGCCTCGCCGCCGATACCGGCACCGCGCTTCACCGCGCGGTCGATGTTGTCCTTGGGGACCGAGGTCTTCTTGGCCTTCTGCACCGCGTCGAAGAGGGTGGGGTTGCCCGCCAGGTCCGGTCCGCCGAGCTTGGCGGCGACCTCGATGTTCTTGATGAGCTTGGCCCAGGACTTCGCGCGCCTGGAGTCGATGATGGCCTTCTTGTGCTTCGTGGTCGCCCACTTGGAATGCCCGGACATAAGTCTCCGCTCGTCGTATCCGCATGAGCTCGCGCTCAGCGCATCGTCCATTCTAACGAACGCCTCGGGTGGCGCAGGATGGGAGCATGCGCAGATCACGACACATCTCTCCCGCCCTCCGCTCGGCAGAGGTTCCTGACGGCGCACCGGCGCCCGCCGACACCCTGCGATACCTGCTCCACCTCCCTGATGGCTACGACGATGATCCGCACCGGCTCTGGCCGCTCGTGCTCTTCCTGCACGGTGCAGGCGAACGGGGTTCCGACCTCGATCTCGCCGCCGTCCACGGTCCGCCCAGACTGGCGGACGACGGGCAGGAGTTCCCCTTCATCCTCGTCACACCCCAGTGCGCCGCGGCGAGTCAATGGGTCGCCGAGCTCTCGACGCTGGCCGCACTGATCGATGAGGTGAGCTCCACACACAGGGTCGACGAGGAGCGCGTTTCGGTGACAGGACTCAGCATGGGCGGTTTCGGCACCTGGTCGCTCGCGGTGCGCTACCCCGATCGATTCGCGGCCATCGCACCGATCTGCGGTGGCCTGTGGATGCAGAGCGCCGCTCCGATCCGCGCGATCCCCTCCTGGGCGTTCCACGGCGACGCGGACGACGTCGTGCCGATCGCCGCGACAGAGCAGATCGTCGACGAGCTGCAGGCCCTCGACGCTGACGTGCGTTTCACCCGGTACGCGGGCGTCGGTCACGACTCATGGACCGAGACGTACGAGAACCCCGAACTCTATGAGTGGATGCTCTCCCATCGGCGCGGAGTCGAACGCGACGGACCCGGCGTCGAGAAGACAGCACGATGACGACGGGAGCAGATCGGCTCCGGCCCGACTGGCATACGCTCCCGATGCCACTTCGATCTCGGATCATCTCCGCGATCGGGGGTGATCTCGTGCAGGAGGCGCCAGCCCATGGCGGCTTCAGCGCCTCCTACGCGGGCGTCGTCACGACCACGACGGGGCGCGCATTCGTCAAGGCCTGCGGTGCGGATTGGCACGCGGACTCGCTGCACTTCCTCCGCGAGGAGATGCGCACGCTCTCGCATCTGCCGACCGCCATCGCCCCACGACTCCTCGGCGCCATCGACGACCCGACGGGTACGGCGCTCGTGATCGAGGCGATCGACGGCCGCCACCCCGGCCAGCCGTGGACGACGGCCGACCTGCACGCCGTAGCCAAGGCCCTGCGCGTGCTGTCGACCACCCCTGCGCCTTCGGATATGCCTCGAGCAGAGGCTGTCATGATCCCCGGTTTCACCAGGTGGACGGAGATCGCTGCGGATCGGGGGATGCGCGAGGCGCTCCCCCACGGCCTCCCCGCGCGGATGCCGTCGTTGCTGCGCCTCGAGGAGAGCTTCCGCTGCGCGGTACACGGCGACGTCATCGTGCACGACGATGTGCGCGCCGACAACATCCTGATCAGCGCAGGACGGGCACACCTGCTGGACTGGCCGCACGCGCGCAGGGGCGCCGCGTGGATCGACCTCCCCTGTCTGCTCCCCAGCATCGAGGCATCCGGAGGCCCCGCCTGCGAGGAGGCGTGGGCTGTGTTCGAAGAGCACGGCGCACCACCTCAAGCTGAGCTGCTCGCCGTGATCTCCGCCTTCGCATCGTTCCTCTGGTTCCAGCAGGCGCAACCCGATATCCCGCAGCTCCCCGGCCTGCGGAAGTTCCAGCGCGCGCAGGCTATGCCGGCCCTGCGGTGGCTCTCGGGCCTGATCTGAGCCGACGACCTACCGCGCCGCAGCGCGGCGACGTGCGTCTGCGCGAGCGAGAAAGCGCTCGTGGAACCTCGTCTCTCCCGTGATCTCCGGGTGGAAGCTCAGACCGAGCAGGTCGCCCTGCTCCACGGCGACCACGCGTCCATCGGGCAGGGATGCCAGCACGTCGGCCCTAGGACCGACCGACTCGACAACCGGTCCGCGGATGAACGCGGCGGACACCGGATCCGCGCCGAGTGCGGGAACGTCGAGTCGCGCTTCGAAGGATTCGACCTGACGGCCGAAGGCGTTCCGGCGCACGACGACATCCAGCCCTCCGAACGACTCCTGTCCCTCGATGGCGTCGACGATCTCGTCGGCGAGCATGATCAGTCCCGCGCACGTGCCGATGACCGGCATGCCTGCCGCGATGGCCTCGCGGATGGGCTGCTGCATCCCGAAGACGCGCGACAGCTTGTCGATCACGCTCGACTCGCCGCCCGGGATGACGAGCCCGTCGACCGATGCGAGGTCGTCGGGGCGTCGCACCAACGCCACGTCGGCACCGAGACTCGAGAGCAGGGCGGCGTGCTCGCGCACGTCGCCCTGCAGCGCGAGCACACCGACCCTGGTGTTACCAGCCACGCTCGGCGAGACGGTGCGGCGCGGGAAGGTCGCTGACGTTGATGCCCACCATGGCCTCACCCAATCCACGCGAGACCTCGGCGATGACCTTCGGGTCATCGAAGAAGGTCGTCGCCTTGACGATCGCCTTCGCCCGCTCCGCAGGGTTGCCCGACTTGAAGATCCCCGATCCGACGAACACGCCGTCGGCGCCGAGCTGCATCATCATGGCTGCGTCCGCAGGGGTCGCGACACCACCGGCCACGAACAGCACGACGGGAAGCTTGCCGGTCTCGGCGATCTCGGCGACCAGCTCGTACGGTGCCTGCAGTTCCTTGGCCGCCACGAACAGCTCGTCCTTGGGCAGGGACGTGAGAGCCGCGATCTCGCCGCGGATCTTGCGAATGTGCTTCATCGCCTCGGAGACGTCGCCGGTCCCGGCCTCACCCTTGGACCGGATCATGGCTGCGCCCTCGTTGATGCGGCGGAGCGCCTCACCGAGATTGGTCGCGCCGCAGACGAACGGGACCGTGAAGCCGTACTTGTCGATGTGGTTCACGTAATCGGCAGGCGAGAGAACCTCCGACTCGTCGATGTAGTCCACGCCGAGTTCCTGCAGCACCTGCGCCTCGACGAAGTGACCGATGCGCGCCTTGGCCATCACGGGGATGGACACCGCATCGATGATGCTGTCGATCATGTCGGGGTCGCTCATGCGGGAGACACCACCCTGCGCGCGGATGTCGGCCGGGACGCGCTCGAGCGCCATGACGGCGACGGCTCCGGCGTCTTCGGCGATCTTCGCCTGATCAGCCGTGACGACGTCCATGATGACGCCGCCCTTCAGCATCTCGGCGAGACCGCGCTTGACGCGCGGCGATCCGGTGGTTGTCTGGTCTGCCATGGGAACTCCTGTCGGATGCACCGAAGTCGGGTTTGATCTAGATCAAACATAGCACTGTCCGATTCGACCTAGAATCGCTGAGGAGGACCATGAGCGACCAGATCACAGGCACCACCGCAGCGGACATCGCCGACAGCGTGCGCTCCCTGCGCGACCGCGGAATCCTCCGCCCCGGCAGCGTCCTCCCCCCGGTGCGGGAGCTCGCCGCCACGCTCGGTGTCAACCGGAACACCGCCGTCGCCGCGTATCGACAGCTCGCTCAGGCGGGGCTCGTGCTGTCTCGCGGACGAGCAGGGACCATCGTCGCCGGCTTGGAGGCAGTGGCGCAGGAAGGCTATGCCCCCGACACCGTCCTCCGCGACATCGGCACAGGGAACCCCGACCCCCGCCTGATCCCCGATCCTGCACCGGCCCTGATGACCATCGCCTCCCGCCCTGTGCTCTACGGCGAGCCCGTGATCGATCGTGGACTCGAGGAGTGGTCGACGCGCTGGATCTCGCGCGACCTCGACGGCGTCGACTTCCGTATCACCGTGACCAGTGGAGCGGTCGACGCCGTCGAGCGGCTGCTCGCCCAGGCGCTGATGCGCGATGACGCCGTCGCCCTGGAGGATCCCTGTTTCCTCGCGAGCATCCACACGGTGCGGCTGGGCGGCTATCGCGCGGTTCCCGTCCCCGTCGACGCCGAGGGCATGACCGTCGACGGTCTGCGAACCGCGCTGGAGGCGGGCGTCCGTGCCATCATCTGCACGCCGCGGGCGCAGAATCCGACCGGCGCGAGCCTCACCGCTTCCCGGGCCGCCGAACTCCGTGCCGTGCTCGCCGACCACCCGTATGTGCTGATCGTCGAGGACGACCACTTCTCGATGCTCTCGCAGCGACCCTACGAGTCGCTCATCGGACCCGAGCATCGCCGGTTCGCCCTCGTACGCTCTGTCTCGAAGTTCCTTGGTCCGGACATGTGCCTCGCGATCGCAGCTACGGACGCGGAGACCGCCGAGCGCCTCGCGATGCGGCTGAGCCCCGGAACGACATGGGTGAGCCACCTGCTGCAGCGTCTCGCCCTTACACAGCTGACCGACGAGACGGCGATGTCGGAGGTGGCAGCGGCTGCGGAGCACTACGCGCAGCGCAACGCCGCCTTCGCCGAACGACTCCGAGCGAGCGGTATCGAGGCCACGGTGTCCGACGGCATGAGCCTGTGGGTCGAGTTCTCCCAGCCGGCTCGGACCATCGCCGACCGCCTCATGCGCCGCGGATGGCTCGCCCGCACCGGCGACGACTTCGCGCTCGATGAGAAGGCGGAGCCCTCTCATCATCTGCGTCTCACCGTGCATGACCTGTCCGACGATGAAGCAGAGTCGCTGGTCGCAGACCTCGTCGCCGCCGGGCGATGACCACACCTCGCGGGCACCGGCCCGCCCTGAACGAAAGAGTCGGAGAATGAAGATCCTCTCCATCCAGTCAGCCGTGGCCTACGGGCATGTGGGGAATTCGGCCGCCGTGTTCCCGCTGCAGCGCATCGGTGTCGAGGTGCTGCCCGTCTACACCGTGAACTTCTCCAACCACACCGGCTACGGCGCCTGGCGCGGTCCCCTGATCGCCCCGGGTGACGTCCGCGAGGTCATCACCGGCATCGAGGAACGCGGTGTCTTCGGTCAGATCGACGCCGTTCTCAGCGGCTACCAGGGCGGAGAGGGCATCGGAGACGTGATCATCGACGCCGTCGCACGAGTGAAGGCGTCGAACCCGAACGCGGTGTACGCCTGCGACCCGGTCATGGGCAACGCGAAGTCGGGATGTTTCGTCGCCCCCGCGATCCCGGTGCTGCTGCGTGAGCGCGTGGTTCCCGTCGCCGACATCATCACCCCGAACCAGTTCGAGCTCGGCTTCCTCACCGACACCGAGCCTGACACGCTGGAGTCCACTCTCGCGTCGGTCGATCTCGCGCACGCGATGGGTCCGCGCACCGTGCTCGTCACCAGTGTCGAGCGCCCCGATCGCGAAGAGGGGACGATCGAGATGCTCGCCGCCGATGAGAAGGGTGCCTGGCTCGTGCAGACCCCGCACCTGCCCATGAAGGCGAATGGTTCCGGGGACGTGACCGCCGCGCTCTTCACTGCGCACTACGTCGAGACCGGCAGCGCCAAGGTCGCGCTCGAGCGCACGGCGTCCAGCGTGTACGACCTGCTCAAGGCGACGCTCGAGTCCGGAGAGCGCGAGCTGCAGCTCGTCGAGGCCCAGGAGTTCTACGCGAACCCGCGGCTGCAGTTCACGGCGCGCCAGGTGCGCTGAGCCGGGCGTCCGTCATCCGGTGGGGATGGGCAGCTCGCGATACGCGGCGAGCCAACCGGGGTGGTCATCGGGGCAGAGATACTTCATGCCTGAGATCGCCAGGCCTCCGAGCATGAAAGGCAGACCGGGGTCGCTCTCTTCGAACGCATTCGACCAGGAGCCGATGATCTCGGAGGAATCGATGTAGTTACCGACCTTGCCCGCATCGACCCTGTGCTCGGACTCGATCGCGACGAGGCAGACGTCGATCGTGAGCTCGAGGCTCATCCAGGCGACGTCCTCATCGGGTATGCCTGCCCAGACTCCGCTCTCGATCACGTCGTCGACCAGCGCCTGCTGTGCCGGGGTCTTCGGAGAGAGGCGTCCCTCGTTCTCCGCGAACCCCTGGGCGAGGTAGAAGGCGCGCCCCTCGTCCTCTACGCTCGTCGGTGCCGCCGTCGGTGTCGCCGTCGGTGTCGCCGTCCGCTGGGGATCGGGCTGCGGTGCACAGGCGGCCATGGACGAGGCGACGCCGAGGACGATCGCTGCTGCGGCGAAGCGATGCCGGAGAGCCATCGGGTTCAGCACACCGCGAGTCACGCGTTCGGGCGAGGCCAGGCGTCAGCCACGGCTTCGCGCACCTCGCCCAGCAGCTGCGGGAGCGCCTTGGTCTTCGCGATGATCGGGAAGAAGTTCGCGTCCGACGTCCACCGCGGCACCACGTGCTGGTGCAGGTGGGCGTCGACGCCGGCCCCCGCCACGGCGCCCTGATTCATGCCCAGGTTGAAGCCGTCGCAGCGCGAGACCTCGCGCAGCACGCGCATCGCCGTCTGGGTGAGCGCGCCGATCTCGGCGACCTCCTCCGGCGTCGCCTGGTCGTAGGTGGCGATGTGACGGTAGGGGCAGACCAGGAGATGGCCGGAGTTGTACGGGAAGAGGTTCAGCAACACGTACGCCGTCTCGCCGCGTGCGACGACCAGCCGCTCGGCATCCGGGAACTTCGGCGCCTCGCAGAACGGGCACTCTTCGCGCAGGGGCTCCGGTCCCGCCTGGATGTACGCCATCCGGTGCGGGGTCCACAACCGCTGGAACTCGTCCGGCACCCCGGCGAGGCGTCCGGCATCCTCCAGCGGCTGCTCCCCGTCGGTCACGCCAGGTCCCCTGCTGTCTGCACGAGGGCGTGGGAGTCGATGGCCGCGCGGATGCGCGCTACGGCGTCCGCGATCGGTACACCGTTCTCCTGCGCCCCGTCGCGGTAGCGGAAAGAGACGGTGCCAGCGTCGCGGTCCTTCTCCCCCGCGATCAGCAGCAGCGGCACCTTGCCGGTCGTGTGCGTCCGGATCTTCTTCTGCATGCGATCGTCGGACGTGTCGAGCTCGGCGCGCACGCCCTGAGAGCGCAGTGTGTCGATCACGTCGCCCAAGTAGTCGGCGAAGTCGTCCGCCACCGGGATGCCCACGACCTGCACGGGAGACAGCCACACCGGGAAGTCACCCGCGTAGTGCTCGAGCAGGATCGCGAAGAACCGCTCGATCGAGCCGAACAGCGCGCGGTGGATCATGATCGGGCGCTTCTTCTGCCCGTCCTTGTCCATGAACTCGAGGTCGAAGCGCTCCGGCAGGTTCGGGTCGACCTGCACAGTCGAGAGCTGCCAGGTGCGACCGATCGCATCACGCGTCTTGAGGTCGATCTTCGGGCCGTAGAACGCGGCCTCACCGGGGACCTCTGTGAGCTTGAGCCCTGAGGCCACCGCGACACGGCGCAGCGCGTCGGTCGACGACTCCCAGAACTCGTCCGAGCCGATCCACTTGGACTTCTCGTCGTCCTTCATCGACAGCTCGAGTTCGAAGTCGGTCAGACCGAAATCGCGGAGCATCGAGAGGATGAAGTCGAGGACCTTGGCGACCTCGGCCTCGAGCTGGTCGGGCGTGACGAACAGGTGCGAGTCGTCCTGCGTGAAGCCTCGCACGCGCGTGAGACCGTGCAGTGCGCCGGAGAGCTCGTTGCGGTAGACCGTGCCGTTCTCCGCGAAGCGCAGCGGGAGGTCGCGGTAGCTCCGGGCGCGCTCCTTGTAGATGAGGATGTGCATCGGGCAGTTCATGGGCTTCAGGTAGTAGTCCTGGCCCTGCTTGGTGATGTTGCCCTCGTCGTCGCGCTCCTCGTCCATCACGATCGGCGGGAACATGCCCTCCTTGTACGTGACGAGGTGGTTCGAGGTGAGGAAGAGGTCTTCCTTCGAGATGTGCGGGGTGTACACGTAGGTGTATCCGCCCTCGATGTGGCGCTTGCGCGCGTGCTGCTCCATCTCACCGCGGATCACGCCGCCGCGCGGGTGCCACACGGACAGGCCCGACCCGATCTCCTCGGGGAACGAGAACAGATCGAGTTCCTTGCCGAGGCGGCGGTGATCGCGCTTGGCTGCTTCCTCGAGTCGGTGCTGATACGCGCGGAGCTCGTCCTTGGTCGGCCACGCGGTGCCGTAGATGCGCTGCAGCTGCGGGTTCTTCTGGCTGCCGCGCCAATACGCGGCAGCGATGCGGGTGAGGTCCCATCCGTTGCCGATCATGCGCGTATTGGGCAGGTGCGGTCCGCGGCAGAGGTCCTTCCAGACGACCTCGCCGTCACGGGTGGTGTTGTCGTAGATCGTCAGCTCGCCCTCGCCGACCTCGACAGAGGCGCCTTCGGCAACCTCCTTGCCCGGGCCCTTGAGCCCGATGAGCTCGAGCTTGAACGGCTCGTCCGCCAGCTCGGCGCGCGCCTCTTCATCGGTCACGACACGGCGCACGAAGCGCTGGCCCTCGCGGACGATGCGCTGCATCTCCTTGGTGATGGCCTTGATGTCCTCCGGCGTGAACGGGGTCTCCACGCCGAAGTCGTAGTAGAAGCCGTCGGTGATGGGCGGGCCGATCCCGAGGTTCGCCTGCGGGTTGATGCGCTGCACCGCCTGCGCCAGCACGTGGGCAGCCGAGTGACGGAGGATGTTCAATCCGTCCGTGCTGTCGATCGTGACCGCCTCGACCTCGTCGGTCTCGGTCACGGTCGTGGCGAGGTCCTTGAGCTCGCCGTTGACGCGCATCGCGACGACGTTTCGGTCAGTGAACAGGGCGAAGCCGTCATTCGGCCGGGCGTTTTCAGGCACAGAAACTCTCTCCATCTGGGTCGATACCCAGGTTACTCGCATGATCCCGTCGTCCTGACCGCCACGAGCATGTCCGGCCCCGTCGTCTCACGGGAGGCCGTTCACGCCCCGGGGATCACGACTCCCGACTCGTAGGCACGGATCACCAGTTGGGCCCGATCGCGCGCCTGCAGCTTGGACATGATGCGATTCACATGGGTCTTCGCGGTGTGGGGTGAGATCACGAGTGCTTCGGCGATGTCCTGGTTCGAATCGCCCCGCGCCACGAGGAGCAGCACCTCACGCTCGCGGTCGGTGAGCTGTCGCAACGGCTCATCGTGCCATGCTTCAGCACGCGGGAGCTGCGGCAGCACCGAACGCTCGATCAGCGAACGAGTCGCCGCCGAGGAGAGGAGCGCATCCCCCCGGTGCACGACCCGCACGGCGTCGACGATCTCCTCCGGCTCCGCTCCCTTGCCCACGAAGCCGCTGGCGCCGGCTCGAAGGGCTGCCACGACATAGTCGTCCTCCTCGAAAGTCGTCAGGATGAGCACGCGGGTCGCCGAGGACGGGGACGAACCCGTGATCTGGGCGGTGGCCGCGATCCCATCGAGCTCAGGCATCCTGATGTCCATCACGACGACATCGGGGCTCGACCGGCGCACCTGCGCGACGGCGTCTCGCCCGTTCGCCGCTTCGCCGATCACCTCGACGCCGCCGTCGATCAGGATGTCGCGAACGGCCTGGCGAACCAGCGGCTGGTCATCGACCACGAGCACACGGATCATCGCTGACCTCCTTCCAGCGGAATCCGCACATCCAGTCGGAACTCCTCGCCGACCCTGCCGGTCTGCACGTCGCCGCGAACGGCGACGACGCGCTCGCGAAGCCCTCGTAGCCCGTGACCCCCTGACGCGGCAGGAGCCCTCGCCTCATCTACCGCGGGATTGACGATGGTGAGTCGGAGCGAGTCCTGCTCAGTGCGGATCCGGACGAGCGCCGCGTCACCTGCCCCGTGCTTGTGGGCGTTCGTCAGACCTTCGAGGATCACGAGGAACGCGACGTGGTCGCTTGCCGGCGACAGCTGCGGTCGATCCGGGTCGTCCTGCAGCTCGACACGGAGCCCTGCCTCGCGGAACTGCGCGACCAGAGCGTCGAGGTCGGCGAGTCCCCGCTGCGGGCGCAGATCACGGACGTCCTCAGGATCGTCGGACCGAAGAAGTGCCATCAGTCCCCCGATGTCGGCGAGAACCGTGCGCGAGGAACGACGGATCGTGCTCAGCGCCTCCCGCGCCCGCTCCGGCCGGAGGTCCAACGCGGATGAGGCGACGCCGGCGTTCAGACTGATGACCGAGATCTGGTGCGCCACCACGTCATGCAGGTCGCGAGCGATGCGCACCCGCTCCTCGGCGACCCGACGTCGCGCTTCCTCCTCGCGTCCCTGCTCCGCACGTTCCGTGCGTTCGGTCATCGCGATGACGAATTCCCTGCGAGACCGGGTGGCGTCTCCCAGCGCGCCGGCGAGAGCGACGATGAACACGAACTGCAGCGCGCGGGCGTCCCAGAGATCGCCGCCGAGCGGAATCGCACTGACGAAGAACACGATCACCGTCGCCGCGCCGACGGCGGTGACCCCCATGAGACGCCCGCGCCGATCCACGGTGGCGAATGCACTGATCGCCACAGCGATGAGCGCACTCGGTGACACCACTCCGGCGAACGCCAGGAACACGGCGCATGCCAGGCTGACGCCGAGCGTGAAGAGCGGGAAACGGCGACGGAGCAGCATCGCGGCCGCCGGCAGGAGCGCGACCACCATCAGCCATCCGTCCGCGCGGAAGCCGTCGTCGGGGAACGGCGACACGGCGAACAACGTCACGACGAGCACGGCGAGCACGTCGCCGAACAGCGACGCGATTCGTGGAGGACGAGCTGCCGACATCACACCAGTATTCCGCGCACCGTCGCGCCGGGGATTCCTCGGCGGGATGAGACGGGATACCGCGATCGCGGTACACGAATGCCCACGGCACGACGATGCGGTAGCGCACGCGCATCGGAAAGCTGGAAGGGAGGCTGCACACGGAGTGCGCTCGGAGAGGTCTGCATGAACAAGCACGTCAAGAGAACGCTCATCGCGGTCGCCTCCGTCATCGGGGTGGTCGCGCTGGGCCTTGCGACGACCACCGTGGGAAACGTGGTCGCGACCGCGATCGAACAGGATCGCATCGAACCCTACGGGCAGAAGGTCGCTGTGGACGGTCGGGAGATGAACGTGCTGATCGTCGGCGAGGGCGCGGAGGACGTGGTGCTCCTTCCCGGCTTCGGCACCGCATCGCCCGTCCTCGACTTCGAGCCGCTCGTCGCCGAGCTCGCGCAGGACCATCGCGTGATCGTGGTGGAGCCCTTCGGCTATGGGCTGAGCGACGGTACGGATCAGCCGCGCACCACCGAGAACATCGTGAGCGAGACCCACTCCGCCCTGCAGCAGCTCGGGGTCGACGAGTACGTGCTGATGGGGCATTCCATCGCGGGCCTCTACGGCATCCAGTTCGCGAATCGCTATCCCGACGAGGTGCGGGCGTTCGTGGGGATCGACAGCAGCGTCCCCGGCCAGCCGGGCTCCGACACGGAGCTGCCGGTCGGGCTGTTCGGCGTTGCGAAGAACCTCGGACTCGCTCGTCTCATCGCCTCGATTCGCGGCACGGGGTACGACGAGGCCGTCTACTCCGAAGAAGCACGCGCGCAGATCGCCCTGCTCACCGATCGGAACACGCTGAGTCCGACCTACCTGAACGCGATGTCACTGCTCCCCGTGAACTTCCGAGACGCACTCGGAACGACGTTCCCCGAAGACCTTCCCCTGCTGCTGTTCGTCGTCTCCGACAATCCGACCGTGCCCACGTGGCTGGAGGTGCACGAGGAGCAGGCCGCAACCGTCGCGGATGGCACCGTCGTGCCGCTCGACGGCGAGCACTACCTCCATCACACCCACACTCCGCAGATCGTCGATGCGTTCCGCTCCTGGGAGAGCGAGAGGCCGTCCCTCGTGGAGTGAGGCGGAACTCACAGCGGACGTCATCCGCGCACCGGGGAGCATCACGTAACGTGAACGGATGGACAGAGCAGTCGCACGATGGATCCTGGCGGTCGCGCTCGGCGCGATCGGGGTCGGCCACTTCCTCAGCACCCGCGGATTCCGGGTGGTCGTGCCCGATTGGGCCACCCGCCTGACTCGACTCGACAAGGACACGATCGTGATCGCCTCGGGCGCCGCCGAGATCGCGCTCGCCGCAGGACTGCTCGTCCTCCCGAAGGAACGCCGCCGCATCGGCCGGGCGACCGCCGCGTTCTTCGTCGCAGTGATGCCGGGCAACGTCCACCAGTGGCGGACCAAGCGCTCGACGCCGGGACTCGACACGGATGCACGACGTCTCGGCAGGCTCTTCCTGCAGCCGCTCCTGGTCCTGTGGGCGCTGTGGTCCACAGGCGACTCGACCCCACGCGGCCGACGCAGCCACCGGCGTCGCGCGTGACCCGAGATCGCGCACTCCAGGAGAATGACATCATGACGTCCCCCTCGCTCGTATGGTTCCGAGATGATCTCCGGCTCGCAGACAACCCGGCGCTTCGGGCTGCCATCGATCGAGGGGAACCGGTGCTCGCGCTCTACGTGCTCGACGAGGAATCCCCCGGTGTCCGACCTCTCGGCGGTGCGGCCCGCTGGTGGCTCCACCATTCGCTCGCGTCGCTCGGGGAGCGCCTGCGCGAGCGTGGCGGTGATCTCGTGCTGCGCCGCGGCGCCGCCGAGCGTGTCGTGCGCGAGCTGGTTTCGGAGATCGACGCGGGAGCCGTGTTCTGGAACCGACGGTACGGCGGCGCCGAGCGCGAGATCGATTCGTCTCTGAAGACCGCCCTGCGGGCGGATGGGATCGAGACCGTCTCGTTCGCGGGCTCCCTGCTGCACGAGCCGTGGACTGTGACGACGGGCAGCGGAACGCACTACTCCGTCTACACGCCGTTCTGGCGCGCGTGCCTCTCTCTTCCCGCCCCCCGCGCTCCCTTTCCGGAGCCCCGCTCGATTCCGGGCGTGGGCGATGCACCCGCATCCGATGACCTCGACGACTGGGGTCTGCTGCCCACCCGGCCCGACTGGGCAGGCGGACTTCGCGAGGCCTGGGAACCCGGCGAGCCCGCGGCGCGACGACGTCTGCGTCGGTTCCTCGACGAGGACCTCCGGGACTACGACCGGGCGCGGGACGAACCTGCCGCCGGAGCCACGTCGCTGCTGTCTCCGCACCTCCGCTGGGGGGAGATCAGTCCCTTCACGGTATGGCAAGAGGCTGTCGGCGTCGAGGGGGCGGGCGGGTTCCTCTCCGAGCTGGGGTGGCGCGAGTTCGCCTGGCACACGCTGTACCACTCCCCCGATCTCGCCACCGAGAACCTCCGTCCGGAGTTCGACGCCTTCCCCTGGCCGCCGCTGGACCCCGCGCACCTGGACGCCTGGCAGCACGGCGAGACAGGTGTACCGCTCGTGGATGCCGGGATGCGCGAACTCTGGCACACCGGCTACATGCACAACCGGGTGCGGATGGTCGTCGCCTCTTTCCTGGTGAAGAACCTGCTCATCGACTGGCGCCGCGGAGAGGAGTGGTTCTGGGACACGCTGGTCGACGCCGACGAGGCGAACAACCCGTTCAACTGGCAGTGGGTCGCGGGCTCGGGCGCCGATGCGGCGCCGTACTTCCGCGTGTTCAACCCCGAGCTCCAGGCGAAGAAGTTCGACCCCCAGAACCTCTACATCTCCCGTTGGGCAGCCGACGCTCCCACAAAGCCGATCGTCGACCTCGGCGAGACGCGGAAGGCTGCGCTCTCCGCCTACGACGTCGTGAAGAGAGCGCCGAAGTCACCGCGCGAATGAGCTGAGAGCGGACGCGGCGCTGCGGCATGCGATGAGGTATCCGCGCCGTCCATGCCAGACTGGTGCCGTGACCGAGTCCAGGAAGCCAGCCGTCATCCGCGGCTTCGCTGCTTCCTCCCTGGCGATCTTCGTCGCCCTCGCCGGTCACGTCACCGGCGGAGGGCAGATGCCGGGGCCGCTCGGCATCCTCGTGCCGTGGGTGTTCTCATTCATGATCTGCGTGCTCCTCGCCGGGCGGTCGCTCTCGCTGATCCGCCTCGGGCTGTCCGTGGCGATGAGCCAGTTCCTCTTCCACACGCTCTTCATACTCGGCACGGTCACGCCGTCCGGCGTCTCGACACCACACGTGCACGGCGGCCCTCTGGTGATTCCCCCGACGACGGGCATTCCGGCGGAGGTGAGCGCTGACGCGTCCATGTGGGTCGGACACGCTCTCGCCGCCGTGCTGACGATCGCGGCGCTGTACCGCGGTGAGCGCCTGCTCATCGCCGTGCGGGATCTCGCCGCTCAGCTCATCCGGTGGGTGCGTCGGCGTGTCGATCACGTCCTCGTGCTCCCCGGTATCGACGTCGTCGATGCGTTTCCCGGGCGGTTCGACGTCGATGAGGCCACCAGCCTCATCCTTCTCGCGACTCTCAGAGGTCGTGCACCCCCTCTCGCCGCTGCGATCTGATCCGCGCCCTGGGCCCACCGGCCCCGTGGTGCGTCACCGCCGCGCGCTCGATGCGCGCGGGTTCTGAACGCATGCATGAACGTCGCGCACGCGACGTCTGATGAGAGGCCATTCCCATGTCCCCTGTCCGCAGGATTGCGGCCGGGCTGGCGTTGGCGACGGTCGCGACCCTCGCGATCGCCACACCCTCGTCTGCCCACGACCAGCTGGTATCCAGCACTCCGGCCGCCGATGAGCGGTTGGCATCCGCCCCCGGAAGCATCACGATGACGTTCTCCGGCGAGCTCCTGATCCTCGACGAGTCGCTGACCGGGGCCGTCGTCCTGGTCGTCGACGCCTCGGGAAAGGACTGGGTCGCCGGCGACGTCACGGTCGCCGGGCGCACCGTCACGGCCCCGCTCGCTCCCGAGATGCCTGTCGCGGGCTATCAGGTGCGCTGGCAGGTCGTGTCGGAGGACGGCCACCCGATCGCGGGCGTCATCCCCTTCACGGTCGGCGATGCCGAGCCGATGCGGGCCCCGACGGCGGGCGGCTCGACAGAGAACCCTCCGGCATCCGCAGGACAGTCGGATCAGACCGCAGCAGATTCCGGCGGCATCACCAGGGTGCTGCTCATCGGCGCAGGCGGGGCGACGATCGCCGTCCTCGTCTTCGTCGCCATTCGATTCCTTCGCCGTCCTCGGACGGCAGCCGCACCGCCGGAAGCCGGCGGTTCCGCGGCAGATGACCTGTGAAAGACACCATCATGAACACCACGAAGAACCTTCCCCGTCTGGCAGCTGTGATCGCTGTCTCCCTCCTCGCACTCACGGGGTGCACTCCGGAGAGCACTCCGACCGAATCGGCGCCGCGCCCGGCCGGCGAGACCGTGACTATCGAGGATGCCTGGGTCAAGTCGGCCGACGAGGGCATGTCGGCAGGATTCGGCACACTCGTCAACAGCGGAGACGACGATGTGACCGTCGTCTCCGTCGCGTCCGAGGCGTCGAACATGCTCGAGCTGCACGAGACTGTCGAGAACGAGGCCGGAGAGATGGTGATGCGCGAGAAGGACGGCGGCTTCATCATTCCCGCCGGCGGGAGCCTCCCTCTGGAGCCCGGCGCCAACCACATCATGATGATGGATCTGACGGGTCCCCTCACCGCAGGCAGTGACGTCACCTTCACCCTGACCTTCTCCGACGACTCGACATTCGAGTTCACCGCACCCGTCAAGGATTACTCCGGTGCGAACGAGAACTACGAGGGCGGCGACATGCAAGACGGCTCGGGGCAGTGATGTCGGCGCCCGCTGAGGGCGCCCGCTCCCGTCGCACCGGGTCGACCCGGCGACAGTTCCTCCTCGGAGGAGCTGTCGCCGGCGTCGGCGCGGTCGCGGCGGTCGGAGTGGATCTCGCCCTGAACGATCAGAAGGACGACGCGAAGCCGGTCGCCGCTCCGATGAACGGCGACCAGACGGTGCCCTTCTTCGGCACGCACCAGGCCGGTGTCGACACCGCAGCGCAAGCTCACGGTGTTTTCGTGGGCCTCGACCTCCATGATGACGTGGACCGCGAAGGGCTCGTCCGCCTGATGCGGATCCTGACGGACGACGCGGCCCGGCTCACACAGGGGGTCCCCGCCCTCGCCGATTCCGAGCCGGAGCTGGCCCTCGCCCCGGCACGGCTGACCATCACCTTCGGCTTCGGCCCCGGCCTGGTCGCCCGCGCAGGCAGAACGAGCCCGACGTGGCTCGCGCCTCTGCCGGCGTTCGGTGTGGATCAGCTGCGGCCGGAGTTCTCGGACGGCGACCTTCTGATCCAGATCGCCGGTGACGACCCGCTGACGGTCGCCCACGCGACGAGGATGCTGGTGAAGGATGCCCGTGGCTTCGCGAGCATCCGATGGACCCAGCAGGGCTTCCGTCGCGCCTACGGTACAGAGCGCCCAGGGACGACGATGCGCAACCTCTTCGGGCAGGTCGACGGCACCACCAACCCCGAACCGGGAACGGCGGACTTCGACGGGGTCGTGTGGAGCGCGGACGGGTGGCTGGCGGGCGGGACGGGCACGGTGCTCCGCCGCATCCGGATGGACCTCGACAAGTGGGACCGGCTGGACCGCGGCGGTCGGGATGCCTCCGTGGGGAGGACCCTCGCCAACGGGGCGCCACTGACCGGGACGGAGGAGTTCGACGAACCGGATTTCGAGGCCAAGACATCGATCGGATTCCCCGTGATCCCGCAGTTCGCGCACATCCGGCGCGCGCGCGGCGATGGCAGCGAGAGGATCTTCCGCCGCGCGTACAACTACGACGAACGTCCGGTCGGCTCCGAGGTCTCCGAGTCCGGGCTGATCTTCGTCTCGTTCCAGGCCGACATCGAGCGGCAGTTCATCCCCATGCAGCGTCGACTGGACGAGCTCGACCTGCTCAACGAATGGACGGTTCCGATCGGGTCCGCGGTGTTCGCCATCCCGCCCGGATGTATGGAGGGCGGGTACATCGGGGAGACGCTTCTCGCATGAACCGGCGGATGTCGGGTCCGGTGAACGGATGTCGGGGCGAAAGCCTGATTCGGGCCCGACATCCGTTCACCGGTCCGACATCCCTGCGCTCCGCCGTGCGGAGCGACGTGGAACACGAAAAAACCCCCGGAGAACCGGGGGTTTCTGTCTGTGCGCGATACTGGGATCGAACCAGTGACCTCTTCCGTGTCAGGGAAGCGCGCTACCGCTGCGCCAATCGCGCCCGTTGGGGCTATTCAGTTTTCCCGTGAGGTGGCGACGGGATTCGAACCCGTGTAAACGGCTTTGCAGGCCGGTGCCTAGCCGCTCGGCCACGCCACCGTGTGGATTGACCCCACGTGCTGCACGCCTTCCTGAGAAGACCTGCTGCACTCGAGCGGATGACGAGACTCGAACTCGCGACCCCAACCTTGGCAAGGTTGTGCGCTACCAACTGCGCTACATCCGCATTTCGTTCCCGGTTGTCCCGGGCACTCATGAAACATTAGCCGAAGATCCGCACTCCGCCAAACCGGCAGCGAATCTCGCGCGTGTCTCGCTGAGTGGTCTTCACCGCCCCGTAGCGTCCGGTAGTATCGGTTGACGTACCCCACAGGTATGGGCGATTGGCGCAGTTGGTAGCGCGCTTCCTTCACACGGAAGAGGTCATCGGTTCGAGTCCGGTATCGCCCACCATCCAGCCCCCGGTCTCCCCGGGGGCTTTCTTGTTCCCTCACCATGCGCCCCGCGAGTTTCCTGAGAACTTGCTATGGTCGAAAGACGCTCATCCCCCGGAGCGATGGTCACGCGTTCACGGTGATCTCAGGCGTCAGATGCCCGGAGGCTCACCGACGCGATCCACGAATCCCGTTCGAGGATGCACTGCTGTTCGGTGCGCCCGGAAACGGCCGTCCCGAAAGGAGCCGCACCCCGGGCCACTCGTCTGTGTGCTGCTATGCGCCTCAGTGGTCCAGGTTCGTTCTCGCCATGTCGACCGCTTACCGCAGCCCCCGCAATCCCCAACACCAGACGACGCAGTACTCCCCCACCTAGCGGGACTCGTTCTCCATCGACACGCGGCAACGCCGCATCACGACGAGAAAGCGAGTACCCGGTGGAAGAATTCACCACACTGTCAGGCCCGATCGTGGTCCTGCTCATGCTGCTGTTCTTCGGCGGCAGCCTCTACATGTCCATCCGCATCTCCCGGAGAAGGGAGAACGCCGACGGATACATGACCGGCGGCGGCAAGATCGGCTTCGGTATCTCGGCCGCGTCGATGACGGCCACCTGGATCTGGGCATCCTCGATGTACGCCTCTGCGACATCCGGATACACCTACGGCATCTCCGGGCCCATCCACTACGGCCTCTGGGGCGCGCTGATGATCCTGCTCATCTACCCCTTCGGTCGACGCATCCGCAAGGTCGCGCCCCACGCGCACACGATCGCCGAAGTGATGTTCGCCCGCCACGGGCGCTCGAGCCAGCTCATGCTCGCCGGCTCCAACGTGCTCGGGAGCCTCATCAGCCTCACGTCGAACCTGATCGCCGGCGGAGCACTCGTCGCGATGCTGTCACCGTTCACGTTCACGCAGGGCATCGTCGCCATCGCGATCGGCGTTCTGGCCTACACGCTGTGGTCGGGGTTCCGGGCCTCCGTGCTGACCGACTTCGCGCAGGTCATCGCCATGCTGGGAGCGGTCGCGATCATCGTCCCGGTGATCTTCTTCGCCGCGGGGGGACCTGAATTGTTCGTCACGGGCGCGTCGAACCTCACTCCGCAGCAGCGAGACTTCTTCTCCTCGGATGCCTTCTTCAACCAGGGAGCGCCGTACATCGCTGCCGTGCTCGCCTACGCCATCGGGAACCAGACCATCGCGCAGCGGCTCTTCGCGGTTCGCGAAGACTTGATCAAGAAGACCTTCGTCACGGCGACCTTCGGTTATGGCGCATCGATCATCGGCATCGGCATGCTGGGCGTGCTCGCCCTGTACGCGGGAGTCCAGCCCATGGACGGCGACGTGAACAACCTGATCCCGCAGATAGCGTCGACCTATCTGCCGCCGATCCTGATCTGCGTGTTCTTCGTCATGATCATCGGATCGCTGTCCTCCACCGCGGATGCCGATATGACAGCGCTCTCGTCGATCATGATGGCCGACGTCTACGGCCAGAACATCGCGGGGAAGAAGAACGCGAACCCGAAGACGATGCTGCTCGTCGGCCGACTCACGATGATCGGCGCGACGGCCGCAGCGCTCTGCTTCGCGTCGATGCAGTTCAACATCCTCGACCTGCTGGTCTTCGTCGGCGCGATGTGGGGAGCGCTCGTGTTCCCCGTCATCGCGAGCTTCTACTGGGATCGCGTCACGAACGCCGCGTTCAGCATCGCCGTGATCGCCGCCCTCGCCGCGTTCCTGCCGGTGCGATTCGAGTGGATCTCCCTGTCCGGCGGCTGGGGGCTCGTGAGTGACATCCTGTCGGTCATCGGGATCGGGGTGGTCCTCGCTCTGATGTCGTTCGGCTTCTTCGGCCTGCGGGTGGCACTGATCGTCGGTGGGCTCGCCACCGTCATATCGGCTCCGTTCGCGATCGGCTTCCTCCACGAGTATCCGGTGCTGTCGGGCTCGCTGGTGGCCTACGCGGTGAGCACGCTCGTCTGCGTCGGCCTCACGATGATGAACAGGACGAGGAGATTCGACTTCGATCTGATCAAGGAACGCACCGGCCGCTTCGACACCGTGGCGGTCGCGCCGACAGCCGATGTGAAGGGCGACAACACGCTCGCCGGAAAGGACGCCTGATGGAGACCCTGCTGTTGACCGCCTACGTGCTGGTGTGGCCGATCATCGTCGTCGGCGTGCTCGCCGTCGTGATCCGCGCATTCGTGAAGGATGCCAAGGAAGCGAAACGCGAAGGACGCGACATCATCTGACGATCGAAGACCCCGCGCAGGCATAGACGAACCGTCTGTGCGGGGTCTGCCGGGTACTGACCGTACCTCCCACGCTCTGACGACCGGGCATAGCGTCGAGTGATGACCACTCACCTCACCTTGAACAACGGGGTCGCGATGCCCGCACTGGGTTTCGGCGTCTTCCAGACTCCCCCCGCCGAGACGGCGGACGCCGTCGCTTCCGCTCTGGAGGTCGGATACCGACTCATCGACACCGCGGCGGCCTATGGGAACGAACGCGGCGTGGGCGACGCGCTCCGGGCGTCGGGTCTCCACCGCGACGAGGTCTTCCTCGAGACGAAGGTCTGGATCTCCGACTACGGGTATTCGGAGACGCTCCACGCGTGGGAGAAGAGCGTCCGCAAGCTGCAGGTCGACGTGATCGACCTCTTCATCCTCCACCAGGCCCTCCCCGGAGAGTTCGATCTCACCATCAGCGCCTACAGGGCTCTCGAGGCCCTGCTCGCGGAGGGCAAGGTACGAGCGATCGGCGTGAGCAACTTCATGGTGCCCCATCTCGAACGGCTGCTCGCGGAGACCACCATCGTGCCGGCGGTGAACCAGATCGAGGTGCACCCGTACTTCTCGCAGAAGCCGCTGCAGCGGCTCGGCACGGAGCACGGCATCCTCACCCAGGCATGGTCGCCGATCGGCGGCATCACGTCTTACCGAGGGGACGAGTCCCGAAGCACGTTCAACGACCCCGTGATCCGTGCGATCGCCGAGGCGCATGGCAAGACGACCGCTCAGGTGATGTTGCGCTGGCATCTCCAGAACGGCGTCCAGGCCATTCCGAAGTCCGTCACGCCCGCTCGCATCGCCGAGAACTTCGACGTCTTCGACTTCGTGCTCAGCGCCGACGAGATCGGTCGCATCGACGATCTCGACTCCGGTGTGCGCGGCGGACCTGAGCCTGAGGCCATCACGCTCGAGGCGTTCGGGCGCGAGATTCCCGAAGAGTGAGGTCGGCGCCAGCCGCCGCGCTACTCGATCTGGACACGGACGACGCGGTCGTCGCCTTCGCGCGGATCACCACGCCCGTCCGTGTTGTTCGTGAGGATCCAGAGCGCCCCGTCGGGAGCGACCGCGACGTCGCGCAGCCTCCCGAGCGCGCCGACCAAGTGCTCCTCGGCGATGCGGAGAGCGGAGAGCGGCGCTTCCCGGAGCCGCTCCCCTCGGAGGTTCGCAATGAAGATCGATCCCGACGCGATCGCGATGCCGCTCGGACTCGCGATGTCCGGCGGCCACTGCTGGATCGGATCGACGAACTCCTCCCGATCGGCGATGCCCTCGACCGTCGGCCACCCGTAGTTGCCACCGGGCTCGATCACGTTCAGTTCGTCCCAGGTGTCCTGACCGAACTCACTCGCATACAGGGTTCCATCCTCATCCCACGCGAGTCCCTGCGGGTTCCGGTGTCCGAAGCTGTAGACGGCTGATCCGGCAACAGGATTGTCCTCCGGGATCTCCCCGTCGGGCGTGATGCGGAGGATCTTCCCTGCCAGCGACTCCAGGCCCTGTGCGCCATCGCGATCTCCTGCGTCTCCGACCGTGACGTAGAGCATGCCGTCGGGGCCGAAGGCGATCCGTCCGCCGTTGTGGTTCCCGGCGGCCGGGAGATCGGAGAGGATCGTCTCCGATCGGCCGAGCTCCATCGCCCCCGGCAGCCCCGACAGGGCGAAACGCTGCACCCTGTTCTCGTCGGCGGCCGTCGAGTACGCGTACAGCCACGCATCCCGTACGGCGATGCCGAGGAGCCCGCCCTCGCCGCGCGGCTCGACGCCGGGAACCACGCCCACCTCACGCAGCGCCCCCTCGTCCGAGACCTCGAGGATGCGGGCGGTGTCACGTTCACTGATCAACGCGACGTCTCCGGAGAAGGCGATGGACCAGGGAGCCGCCAGACCCTCCGCGATCGTCGTGACCTCTCCCGCTGGCATGTCTCCGGACTCCGCAGGGCGCGTCGGACCCGGTGGCGTGGGAGTCGTCGGCGTGACGGCCGGCGGCGCGCACGCGACGAGTGCAATCGCGCCGAGCCACAGCGCGAGCGACGCCTTCATCATCCGCACCGCCGCCATCATCCTCGTTCCCTCCGCCGATGGACTCGACCCTACGCACGTCGCGCCCCAGGGTGAAGAGCGCGGGTGTCCGAGGGGGCGCGTAGCCTGCCACGGTGTCGTCCGAACTCACACTGCCGGGTCCGTGCGCCCTCTGCGGGAACGCGCGAGGTGTCCGCCGAGACGGCGCCTTGTGCTGCAGCTCCTGCGGTTGGCGGTACGGTGATGCCCCCGATACCGACCTGCCTCTCCCCCGGGTCGATGTCGTCTACTACATCCGCTTCCACCGCCGCGTGAAGATCGGCACGAGCCGCCGTCCGCGGCAGCGACTGGCGAACATCCGGCATGAAGAGCTCCTCGCCTTCGAGCGCGGAGGGCGAGCTGTCGAGCAGCAACGCCACAGGGACTTCGCCAGCATCCGTGAAGGAGGCGAATGGTTCACGTTCACGGATGAGCTCCGCACCCACGTCGCCGCGCTCCAGCGGGAGGGCGATCCCTGGCGGCTCTACGGCCGCTGGTTGAGCGAGACGCTCCGCGGCGTCGAAAGCACACGCGACTAGCCCCGACATGACGATGCCGGGCGACTGCTTCGGGAAGTCCAGTCGCCCGGCACCGCGTCCGGGGGTGGGGTCAGGCCGTTGCGGCGCGTCCCCGGGCGGTCGCGGGCTGCGGCTGGGAGAACAGCACCACGACGATCACGGCGACTCCGACGACGACGTGCGGGAGCCAGACGTTGAGCGCCTCACCGGCGAATCCGAAGATCCACGGCGAGAGCGCCAGGAAGAGGCTGGCGACGATGTCGAACACGAGGTGGACGGGCATCGGGATGAAGCCGAAGGGGCCCCACTCGTACTTCGTGAAGAGGCTGTAGACGATCAGCCCGACGCCGAGCACGATCGGGATGATGACCGCTGCTCCGCCGACACTCGCGAAGCCGAACAGCCAGGGGGCGGCGATGAGCGCGATGCCGACGATGTAGTCGAGGACTCCGTGGACCTTGGTGGGGATGAAACGCATGATTCCTCCTTGGGTGGCGCCGCTTTTCGCGACTCACCGATGGTTCGAAGCACACGTCCGATCGGATTGCCCTCCTTCATGCGTCGATCGGAAATCGAGGTGTTCCGGCCGGTCCGGCACCGGACCGGCCCTGCACTTCCTCGCGGCCCGGTCCCAGACAGCACTGCTACGGTGAAGATGTCGACATCTTGTCGGCATCAGGGAAGACTTCTCGTCGACCAACGGGCCTCATCGGTCATTTCGTTCTCCGTCGCCTCCTCTGTGTGAGCCCGACGAGCGTCATGCCCACCCCGTCAATCCCGTCCTTCATCGACCCCGCGCACGCGTGGGCTGCGCCCATCGCCCTCCCCGCGGGGACGACGGCGATCGTCTACTGCGAAGGCCAGTTCGGCGAGCAGGACGGCAAGACCGCCAACGGCCTGGTCCGCCACTCCGAGAAGTACGAGGTCCTCAGCGTCATCGACAGCACTCACGCCGGCGCGGATGCCGGAATGTTCCTGGATGGGCGCGCGAACGCCATCCCGATCCTCGAGGGTCTCCCCACGGCTATCGCGCACGCCGGCCAGGTCCCGGACTACCTGATCTGCGGCGTCGCCCCCGCCGACGGACTGCTCTCCGCCGACCAGCGGACAGTGCTCCTGGACGGCATCGCCCGCGGGATGCACATCATCAACGGCCTGCACGAGTTCCTCACAGACGATGCCGAGTTCGTCGCGGCCGCGCTGCTCGCCCAGGTCACGATCACCGACATCCGCCGCCCGAAGGACAAGAAGGATCTCCACCTGTTCTCCGGACGCATCTTCGACGTGACCTGCCCGCGTATCGCGATCCTCGGTACGGATGGAGCGATCGGCAAGCGCACGACAGCGACGATCCTCGTCCGTGCGCTCAACGAGCAGGGCATCCATGCCGTATTGGTCGGCACCGGTCAGACCACGATCATCCAGGGCGGGAGATACGGCGTCGCGCTCGACGCCCTCGTGCCGCAGTTCTGCTCGGGGGAGGTCGAGAACCAGGTGGTCGCGGCGTTCGAGGGCGAAGACCCCGACGTGATCATCGTGGAGGGTCAGGGTGCGCTCAGCCACCCCGCGTACATCACCTCCGCTCACATCCTGCGCGGAAGCCAACCCGCAGGCGTCATTGTGCAGCATGCCCCGGGTCGTGCGGTCCTGGGCGACTTCCCGATGGTCGCGATGCCGACGGTCACGAGTGAGATCACGCTGATCGAGGCTTTCGCAGACACGAAGGTCATCGGCGTCACCGTGAACCACGAGAACCTCACGGCACAGCAGCTCGCCACAGCCATCGACGAGATCGAACTCGACACCGGACTCCCCGCCACGGATCCGCTGACCCGGCCGCTGAGCGAGCTCGTCGAGATGGTGCTGCAGTCGTTCCCGACGCTCAGCCCGCGACGGACCAGCCGTAACGCCGCGTGAGAGCAGCCACGACCCGGTCGTAACGGCCTCGATCGAGGACGGCGGCCTCCCGCCGCAGTCCTCTCTCGTGCACGCTGTACAGCTGCTCGACGTCGACCCAGGACTCTCGACCCTGAGAGTCCCACGCACCCGTGCCGATCGAGAGGTAGTCCCGCTCGCCGTCGTGGGGTTTGCTGGTCATCCGGACCGCGTATACGCGATCGACGGATTCCCGGCCGATCACCAGAACGGGACGATCCTTCCCGCGTCCGTCGTTCTCCTCGTAGGGCACCCAGGTCCAGACGATCTCTCCGGCGTCCGGGGCGCCGTCCCGCTGCGGCGTGTACGCGACCTGCAGGTTCGTGATCCGCTCCGGGTCAACGCGGAAGGTCTGGGTACCGCGCGTGGCTCCGCGATCTGCTCCGGTGGTCGCGGTCCCAGGACGCTCGTGGGGTGTCCGTAGACGCGCGTCCGGGCGCCTCGGACCTGATGTCCGAGACGCCCGGCCGGAGCCCACTGCCTTGAGCAGGATCTCCGCGAGTGTTGCCAGGATGCCGTTGGTCTTGCTCACACGGTCACCCTAACCGCAGATCACGCGTCGGCGAGTGCGTAGCCCTCCTCGCCGTGCACGACCTGGTCGACACCGGCGATCTCGTCTTCGTTCGTGACGCGGAAGCCGATCGTCTTCTGGATGGCGAAGCCGATGATGAAGGCCACGACGAACGAGTAGATCAGCACGCCGAGGGCGGCGATCAGCTGCACCGCGAGCTGGCGCGCGTCCCCACCGACGAACAGTCCGGTCTCGGTGGCGAAGAACCCGAGGTAGAGCGTTCCGATGAGGCCGCCGACGAGGTGGATACCCACGACGTCGAGCGAGTCGTCGAAGCCCAGACGGAACTTCAGCTCGATGGCGAGTGCGCAGACGACACCGGCGAGTGCGCCGAGCAGCAGCGCCCATCCCGGAGTCAGGTTGGCGCATGCCGGGGTGATGGCGACGAGACCGGCGACGGCGCCCGAGGCGGCACCGACCGAGGTGGGCTTGCCGTCCTTGATCTTCTCGACCAGGATCCAGCCGAGGATGGCTGCGGCGGTCGCACCCAGAGTGTTCAGACCGATGAGTCCCACACCGCCCATGTCCTCCGCGAGCCACTCGGCGCCGGCGTTGAAGCCGAACCATCCGAACCACAGCAGAGCGGCGCCGAGAAGCGTCAGCGGCACGTTGTGGGGCTTCAGGATGCCCTTCTGGAAGCCGATGCGCTTGCCGAGGACCAGAGCCAGGGCCAGGGCCGCAGCACCCGCATTGATGTGCACCGCGGTTCCACCGGCGTAGTCGATCACGCCGATGCCGCTGTCCTCACCGAAGAGCGTGGTGCCGAGGTTCATGATCCAGCCGCCGCCCCAGACCCACGCGGCCACGGGGAAGTACCCGACCGTCGCGAAGATACCGGCGAAGATCAGCCAGCTGCCAAACTTCGCGCGGTCTGCGATCGCCCCGGAGATCAGGGCGACGGTGATGATCGCGAACGTGGCGCCGTAGGCGACGCCGAGGAGAGCGACGTTCGAGCCCTCGCCTGCGGCCAGGCTCGAGAGGCCGAAGTCGGCGAACGGGTTGCCTGCGAAGGCGGTCGGGCTGTCGACGGCGCTCATCGAGTAGCCGAAGAGAATCCACAGCACGGCGACGAGTCCGATGGAGCCGAAGCTCATCATCATCATGCTGACGACGCTCTTCGCCTTGACGAGACCGCCGTAGAAGAAGGCGACGCCGGGCGTCATGAGCAGCACCAGCGCTGTCGCGGTGATCGCCCACGAGATGTTGCCGGGAGCATCCATAGGAAAACCTCACATCCGAAGTAATTGAGAGCTTCAGTGTGACGACCTGCGGTTTCGTCAATGCGTGAGGTTTGTTTCCCCGCTGTTACAGCGCGGCTCCGCCCGTGAACATCGCGTTACGCGCACCTACGGGCTTACGCAGAATGCGTGAGGGCGTTGAGTCGGGAGATGGCGCGCAGGTACTTCTTGCGGTATCCACCGGCGAGCATCTCGTCGGAGAACACCGCATCGAGGCTGAGGCCAGTGGCGAGGATCGGGATCTGCGCGTCGTACACACGGTCGACGAAGGCGACGAAACGCAGTGCCTCCGACTGATCGGTCAGCTGACGGACGTCGCGCACACCCACGCCGCCGAGTCCGTCGATGAGTCGGATGTAGCGCGACGGATGCACCTGTGCCAGATGGCGGATCAGATCGTCGAACCGGTCGTCAGACGCGGTGCCCGTTGCGGCGGCCGCAGCGACGGCCGCAGCGTAGGCGTCGTCGTCGAGCACGACGGCATGACCGTCGAGGGCGCGCTGGCGGAAGTCGACGCCGTCGATGCGCAGTGTCTGGAAGCTGTCGGACATGGCATGGATCTCGCGCAGGAAGTCCTGTGCGGCGAAGCGTCCCTCACCGAGTGCGTTGGGAGGGGTGTTCGAGGTGGCTGCGAGTCTGGTGCCGGTCGGCACGAGCTCGCCCAGCAGGCGCGTCATGACCATCGTGTCGCCCGGGTCATCGAGCTCGAACTCATCGATGCAGAGCAGATCGGCGCCCTTGAGCAGATCGACGGTGTTCTTGTAGCCGAGCGCGCCGACGAGGGCCGTGTACTCGATGAACGAGCCGAAGTACTTCCGGCGGGCCGGCATCGCGTGGTAGATCGAGGCGAGCAGGTGTGTCTTGCCCACTCCGAATCCGCCGTCGAGGTAGACGCCCGGCTTGAGCTCCGGCTCCTTCTTCGCCCGGCTGAACAGACCTCCGCGCTTCACGGGAGCACCTCGTCCGGCGAAGCGCATCAGCGTCTCCTTCGCCTCTTCCTGCGAAGGGTAGGCGGGGTCGGCGCGGTAGCTGTCGAACGTCGCACTGTCGAACTGCGGCGGCGGCACCAGGCTCGCCAGCATCTCGGGTCCGCTGACGGTCGGCTGGCGCTCGGTGAGGTGCACGATTCCCGTGCGGCTGGTCGGGTCGGTCATCACGGTCCTGGATCAGGTGCTCACCTGTGTCGAAGTCTTACGAATCGGGCGCAGGGTGCTCGGCGGGGATCTATCGTCGAAGGGACGGAACAACACTACGCCGTCTGCAGCAGCACCCTCGTCCGCTCAACGCTTCGGAGATCCCATGGCCATCGAGTTCGATTCCTCCTCCCCCAAGTTCGCCGAGTACGCCGAGCCCGGCCGCCTGGTGACCACGCAGTGGCTCGCGGAACGGCTGGGGACCCCCGGCCTCGTGGTGGTCGAATCCGATGAAGACGTCCTGCTCTACGAGACCGGCCACATCCCCGGAGCGGTGAAGGTCGACTGGCACACCGAGCTCAACGACCCGGTGGTGCGTGACTACGTCGACGGCGAGGGCTTCGCCGAACTGCTCAGCCGCAAGGGCATCGCCCGCGACGACACGGTCGTCATCTACGGCGACAAGAACAACTGGTGGGCCGCCTACGCCCTCTGGGTGTTCTCGCTGTTCGGCCACGAAGACGTACGCCTGCTCGACGGCGGACGTGACCGCTGGATCGCCGAAGGACGGGAACTCACCCGGGAGGCGACCTCCCGGCCGGCTACGGAGTACCCCGTGGTCGAGCGCGACGACTCCGTGATCCGCGCGTACAAGGAAGACGTCCTGGCCCACATCGGCAGCCCTCTGATCGATGTGCGCTCCCCCGAGGAGTACTCCGGTGAGCGCACCACGGCACCCGCATACCCCGAGGAGGGGACGCTGCGGGCGGGACACATCCCCACCGCGCAGAGCGTTCCGTGGGCGAAGGCGGTCGCGGAAGACGGCGGATTCCGCCCCCGGGCCGAGCTCGACGTGATCTACCGTGACGGCGCCGGCCTGAATGACGGCGACGACGTCGTCGCCTACTGCCGTATCGGTGAGCGGTCGAGCCACACCTGGTTCGTGCTCAAGCACCTCCTCGGGTTCGAGAACGTCCGCAACTACGACGGTTCCTGGACGGAGTGGGGAAGCGCAGTGCGCGTGCCGATCGTCACGGGCTCAGAGCCGGGTACCGTCTGAGCGTGTGACAATGACAGGGTTGAGCACGAGCGACGTTCCTGACACCCTTGCCGAGATCCGCGAGGGATTCCTGGAGACCCCGGAGTCGGATCGGCTCCTCCTGCTGCTCGAGTTCTCGGACGAGCTCCCGGACGTCTCGGACGCGGTCGCG
Organism: Microbacterium sp. WHRI 7836; assembly: GCF_040223885.2. Taxonomy (NCBI): domain Bacteria; kingdom Bacillati; phylum Actinomycetota; class Actinomycetes; order Micrococcales; family Microbacteriaceae; genus Microbacterium; species Microbacterium sp. WHRI 7836. Next base: position 1,739,193 of record NZ_CP168171.1, on the reverse strand, counting down.
GCGCATCCCGAGATGTACGAGCGGGTCGCGGAGTGCCAGTCCCCTGTGTACATCCACGTCGAGGTGCAGGACGACATCGTGACCATGCATGCGACGGCACCTCCGGAGGCGCCGACCACCCGCGGGTTCGCCAGCATCCTGGTGCAGGGGCTCACCGGTCTCACCGCCGACGAGGTTCTCGCCATCCCGAACGACTACCCGCAGTCGATCGGCCTCACGAAAGCGGTGTCGCCGCTGCGGATCGGAGGCATGACCGGGATGCTGATGCGGGCGAAGAACCAGGTCATGCAGAAGCGCTGAAACCCGTGGCTTCGAGCCAGTCCGTGATGGCGGTGGTCCATCCGGTCTGGTCGTAGTTCCACAGCTTCGTGTGACGGGCGACCGTGAACTTCGGCATCGTCACGAGGTCGGGGCGCGCATTCTGAAGGGCATGGGACGAATCCGCGGGCACGAAGCCGTCGTCGTCGCTGTGCAGGATCAGGATCGGTGCGGTCAGTTCGTCCGCTCGGGCGACCATGTCCAGGCGATCGAAGTGGATCGGCTCGTCTGCGCCGCTGAGGCGCGCGGTGAGAGGCATCTGCAGCGCCCCCATGGCCAGCTCGGGCAAGGGCGGCCGCACCCCGGCAAGCTTCGCCTGGAACCGCAGCACCGTGCGCCAGTCGACGACAGGGGACTCGAGGATGATCCCCGCGATGCGGTCTCTGTGACCCGAACTCACCGCGGCCTGCAGCGAGACCGCTCCCCCCATCGACCAGCCCATCAGGATGACCCGCTCTGCTCCGTGTCGGAGTGCGTACGCGATGGCGGCATCGACGTCACGCCACTCCGATGCCCCGAGCGCATACGCACCGGCCCTGGTGCGGGGAGCCTCACCATCGTTGCGGTAGGACACCACCAGGGTCGGAAGGCCCGCCGCGTGCATGACCGGCACGGCGCGCAGGCACTCCGCCCGTGTCGCTCCTCGGCCGTGCACCTGGATCACCCAGGTCGACGACGACCCGGGGAAGTACCAGGCCGGACACGGGCCGGCGGGAGAGCCGATCAGAAGGTTCTCCCACTGCAGGTGCAGCTCGCTCGGAGTGGAGTAGTAGTAGCCGCTGAATGCCGCAGCACGATCCACGCGCGCACCGGGTTCGATCTGCGTGAGCAGCTTGCGTCGAACGGTCGTGGCGTCTGCGCTGAGCACCGCACCGAGCTTGACGTAGCCGTATGTCCCTGTCGTGAACAGGCCGTAGCGCCCGGGGAGCTCGGTGTCGGGAGTGCGCTGCAGTTCGATGGTCTGCGCACCGGTGTCGACCGCGAGGATCTGTGTATCGGTGGGTCGGCGCATCGGGGTGACGACCCGTCGGGCGACCGCGAACACGACGAGAGCGAACGCTGCCCCGAAGGCGAACAGCGCGGGGACAAGGAGCGTAACGGCGTGCCTGAGACTCTTCATCGCTTCCTGACTCTAGCCTGTTGCCGTGACCGCACACCCCGAGGCCGGGACGCCTTTCGAGAGCGCCGTGGCCGAACTGCGCGAGACCGAGTTCCGCGATGACATCACGGTACGCGAGATCGCCACGCCACAGGGTCTCGCACCCTTCGCCATCGCCCTCGCCGCCGACGTGCGCCCGGAGAGCGACGGCGAGTCGGTGTACGGCACGGGCCGCTTCGTCCTGCTGCACGATCCGGACGAGCCGGGCGCTTGGGGCGGCTCGTGGCGCATCGTGATCTTCGCGCAGGCTCCACTGGAGACCGAGATCGGCACCGATCCCCTGCTCGCCGACGTGACCTGGTCGTGGCTGGTCGACGCACTCGATTCGCGGGATGCGGTCTACCACTCGGAATCGGGGACGTCGACGAAGACGCTGTCGAAGGGATTCGGCGGGCTCGCCATCGAAGGCGACGGCGCGCAGATAGAATTGCGTGCGTCCTGGACTCCGGAGGGCCCGTTCCGACCGCACGTCGAAGCATGGGCCGAGCTGGTCGGAATGCTGGCGGGACTTCCGCCCGGCTCCGAGGGCATCGCCGTGATCGGCGCGCGAAAGGCTGTACGTGACTGAATACTCCGTGATCTCGGATGCTGAGGAGTTCCGCGCGGCTTGCGCCGTACTCGCTGCGGGCACCGGCCCCGTGGCCGTCGACGTGGAACGCGCGTCCGGCTTCCGTTACTCGCAACGCGCCTATCTGGTGCAGGTGTTCCGGCGCGAAGCCGGGGTCTTCCTCTTCGACCCGCCGGCCATCGGCGATTTCGCTCCTCTCCAGGAGGCGATCGGCGACGTCGAGTGGGTTCTGCATGCCGCGAGCCAGGACCTGCCCTCGCTGCGGGAGCTGCGCCTCGAGCCTCCGGTGATCTTCGACACCGAACTCGCGTCCCGTCTGCTCGGGCACGAACGGGTCGGACTCGGCGCCGTCGTCGAGGACACGCTGGGCATCACGCTGAAGAAGGAGCACTCGGCGGCCGACTGGTCGACGCGTCCGCTCCCCGACTCCTGGCTCGAGTACGCCGCGCTCGACGTGCTGCATCTGATCGATGTCCGCGACGTTCTCGTGCTCGAACTGGAGGAGCAGAACAAGACGGAGTACGCCGCCCAGGAGTTCGCCGCCACTCTGGCCCGTGCGCCCAAGCCGCCGAGGGAAGACCCCTGGCGCCGGCTCAGTGGCCTGCACCAGGTGCGCGGGGCTCGTAACCTCGCGGTCGCACGTTCGCTCTGGCAGGCCCGCGAAGCGTATGCACAGGACCAGGATGTCTCCCCCGGCCGGCTCGTTCCCGACCGGTCACTCGTCGCCGCAGTGATGGCCAACCCGCCGTCGAAGCAGGCCCTCGCCGGTATCAAGGAGTTCCAGGGCCGCGCGAGCCGCACGCAGCTCGACAGGTGGTGGCAGGCGATCGTCGATGGGCGGGCATCGGAAGAGCTCCCGCGCGAACGGGTCCCGAGCGATACGCTTCCTCCCCCGCGCGCATGGGCCGATCGCAACCCCGAAGCGGATGCGCGGCTCAAGGCCGCGCGCCCTGTCGTGGAAGCCATCGCCGAGGAGTTGGGGATGCCGACCGAGAACCTCCTCACCCCGGAATACCTCCGCCGCGTGGCGTGGGATCTCCCCGGTGAGACGGCGGAGGAGATCGGGGATGCGCTGGCAGCACTCGGAGCCCGCCCCTGGCAGATTGAACAGACCGCACAGAAGATCGCGGCCGCCTTTGTAGAGGCGGCGCAAACGCCCGACAGCACCTCCGCACCCGCTTCGTAGGTTCGAACCAACCGATTCCTCCCTGTTTCCCGGGCTTCATAGACTGAGGCCACGCACTAACTTGGAGGCAGAGTGGCCGAGATCTCGGACGTCTTCTTCGTCGATGGAGTACGCACCCCTTTCGGGCGCGCCGGCGAAAAGGGCATGTACTGGAACACCCGCGCGGATGACCTCGCCGTCAAGGCGACCATCGGCTTGATGGAGCGCAACGCCTCCGTCCCGGCCGACCGCATCGATGACGTCGCCATCGCGGCGACGAGCCAGACCGGCGACCAGGGGCTGACGCTCGGGCGCTCGGTGGCGATCCTCGCGGGCCTTCCGCAGACGGTGCCCGGCCTCGCGGTCGAGCGCATGTGCGCCGGCGCGATGACCAGCGTCACCACGATGGGCGCATCGATCGGTGTCGGCATGTACGACTTCGCCCTCGCCGGCGGCGTCGAGCACATGGGGCACCACCCGATCGGCGGGAACGCCGACCCGAACCCGCGGTTCGTGGCAGAGAAGATGGTCGACCCCGGCGCGCTCAACATGGGCGTCACGGCTGAGCGCATCTTCGACCGCTTCCCGCACCTCACCAAGGAGCGCTCCGACCGCTTCGGCATGTTGAGCCAGCACAAGGTGCAGGCGGCATACGACGCGGGCAAGATCCAGCCCGACCTCGTGTCCGTCGCGATCAAGGGTGCCGACGGCGCCTGGGGCCTCGCCACCGAGGACGAAGGTCGACGCCCGCAGACCACCATGGAAGACCTCGCCGCGCTGAAGACGCCGTTCCGCCCGCACGGACGCGTCACCGCAGGCACCTCCTCCCCTCTCACCGACGGCGCGACGATGTCGCTGCTCGCCGGTGGTGGTGCGGTCAAGGAGTTCGGACTGGCGCCGAAGATGCGGATGGTCTCGTTCGCGTTCGCCGGGGTCCAGCCCGAGATCATGGGCATCGGCCCGATCCCGTCGACCGAGAAAGCCCTCAAGAAAGCCGGTCTCACGATCGACGACATCGGTCTCTTCGAGCTCAACGAGGCCTTCGCCATCCAGGTGATCTCCCTGCTCGACCACTTCGGGATCGCCGACGACGATCCGCGTGTCAACCAGTGGGGCGGCGCCATCGCCCTCGGGCACCCGCTCGCCGCGTCCGGTGTGCGCCTCATGATCCAGCTCGCGGCGCAGTTCGCCGAGCGTCCCGATGTCCGCTACGGCCTCACCGCCATGTGCGTGGGTCTCGGCCAGGGCGGTTCGGTCATCTGGGAGAACCCGCACTACGACGGCAAGAAGAAGAAGTGAGCGCGAACGTGACCGACTACGACGACATCGACTTCTCCCCCATCCAGGCGCTCACCGAGGGCGAGGTCATCACACAGTCACCGGTGCGCGACATCCGCCTCGCCTCCGGCAAGGTGCTGGCACTGATCACGCTCGACAACGGTCGCGATCACACCCGCCCGAACACGCTCGGACCCGCGACGCTCACCCAGCTGGGCGAGACCCTCGACGGCCTCAAGGCCAGGGCAGCGGCCGGCGAGATCCAGGCGGTCGGCATCACCGGCAAGCAGTACATCATGGCGGCCGGCGCCGATCTCTCGGACATCAGCAAGGTCGGGTCCCGGGACAACGCACGCCTCATCGCGCAGCTGGGCCACAAGGTGCTCGGCAAGCTCGGCGACCTCGGCGTGCCGTCCTTCGCGTTCGTGAACGGACTCGCGCTCGGCGGCGGACTGGAGATCGCTCTGAACTCCACATACCGCACGGTCGACGCCTCGGCGGCGGCAGTGGCGCTTCCCGAGGTCTTCCTCGGCATCATCCCCGGCTGGGGTGGCGCCTACCTGCTGCCGAACCTCATCGGCATCGAGAACGCGCTCGAGGTGGTCATCTCGAACCCGCTCAAGCAGAACCGCATGCTGAAGCCGCAGCAGGCGTTCGACCTCGGGATCTTCGACGCGATCTTCCCCGCGGCGAACTACCTCGAGAACTCGCTCTCCTGGGCGGATGCGGTACTCGGCGGCACGAAGGTCGAGCGCAAGAACGAGCCCGGCAAGCTCGAGCGCCTCACCAAGTGGCCGATCGCGATCAAGATGGCGCGCGGCATGCTGGAGTCGAAGATCGGCACCGTGCCGAAGTCGCCGTACGCCGCCCTTGAGCTGCTCGACAAGGCGAAGAGCGGCACGAAGGCGGAGGGCTTCGCCCGCGAGGACGAGGCGCTGGCGGAACTCGTGACCGGGGACCAGTTCGCCGCGTCGATGTACGCGTTCGACCTGGTGCAGAAGCGTGCGAAGCGTCCGGTCGGTGCGCCCGACAAGCAGCTCGCGAAGAAGGTCACCAAGGTCGGCATCATCGGTGCCGGTCTCATGGCCAGCCAGTTCGCACTGCTGTTCGTGCGCAAGCTCCAGGTGCCTGTGCTCATCACCGACCTGGATCAGGCACGTGTCGACAAGGGCGTCGCCTACATCCACGAGGAGATCGGCAAGCTCGAGGCCAAGGGACGTCTCGACTCCGACAGCGCGAACAAGCTGCGTGCGCTGGTCACCGGCACGACCGACAAGAGCCTCTACGCGGACTGCGACTTCGTCATCGAGGCGGTGTTCGAGGAGGTCGGCGTCAAGCAGCAGGTGTTCGGCGAGATCGAGAAGATCATCGCCGAGGACGCGATCCTCGCGACCAACACCTCCTCCCTGTCGGTCGAGGAGATCGGGTCGAAGCTCGCGCACCCGGAGCGTCTGGTCGGCTTCCACTTCTTCAACCCGGTCGCGGTCATGCCGCTGATCGAGATCGTGAAGACCCCGGTGACCGCCGACGCCGCGCTGTCGACGGCCTTCGTGGTCGCGAAGAACCTGGGGAAGAACGCGGTGCTCACCGCCGACGCCCCGGGCTTCGTCGTGAACCGGCTGCTCGCGAAGGTCATGGGCGAAGCCGCACGTGCCGTCTACGAGGGCACGCCGATCGCCGAGGTCGAGAAGGCCTTCGGACCCCTCGGCCTCCCGATGGGCCCGTTCCAGCTGATCGACCTGGTCGGCTGGAAGGTCGCCGCCCACGTGCAGGACACGATGGTGCATGCGTTCCCCGACCGGTTCTACGCCAACGAGAACTTCCACGCGCTCGCCGAGCTCGACACGGTCGTGGAGAAGGACAAGGGCGGACGCGTCGTCGGCTGGAGCAAGCAGGCGGAGAAGGTCCTGAAGCCGGCGGTGGGCAAGACACCGGCCACGGCCGCGACCATCCTCCAGCGCGTGCAGGACGGTCTGGCGCAGGAGATCAAGCTCATGCTCGACGAGGGCGTCGTCCCTGAGGTCGAGGACATCGATCTGTGCCTGATCCTCGGCGCCGGTTGGCCTTTCATCGACGGCGGCGCCTCACCGTACCTCGACCGCGAAGGTGCATCCGAGCGGGCCTTCGGCGGCTCCTTCCACACCCCGCAGATCCGCGGCGTCGAAAGCCGCTGATCGCCGGACGCCATCACCGAAGCGCCTCACCGGATTCCCAGCGAATCCGGTGAGGCGCTTCGTCGTCCGGCGCTCGGCAAGCCCTACCCTGGATCGATGAGCTCTCGCCCGTCTCCGCGCACCACCGAGCAGCCGATGGCCTTCAGCCGACGCGAGTTCTGGCGCGGCGCCGTTGCGACCTGGATCACCTTCAACGCTCTGTTCCTCCTGGTGACGACCGTCGTCCTCGCCATCATGTCGCGCTCCCTGCAGACCGTCTTCTCGATCCTCATCCTGGTGGCATGGTTCCAGCTCCTCTTCGTCGTGGCCACCTCCGCTCTGGCGACCGTCATCGGCAGCGGGGCCGCCTTCGTGCTGGGCCGGCTTCTGCGGACAACGGCGGGCATGCGGCAACACCTCATCGCCTTTGCAGGACTCGGTCTCGTGGTCGGAGGCGTCGTCATCGCGGTCGTCGGGACCTGGCCCGCGAACATGACCGGAGAATTCGGGTCCTTGTTGACGAACATCACCGAGCCGTACATCGCACTTCCCCTGCTGGGGATGAGCGCCGTCAGCGTCGCCCACGGCTGGTACTGGACAGCGTCACGGGCGCTGTCCGAAGACCCTGCACCACAGAGCCCTGTCGCCGAGGCTCAGCTCGCCGGCTGAACCGGGCGCGCGTCGTCTTCGCCGCGACGAGGCCAGTACGACAGCGCCCGCTCCGCCAGTGCGGTGATCGTCAGCGAGGGATTCACCCCGGGATTCGCGGGCACGGCGGCGCCGTCGACGACGTGCAGGCCGGGGTGCCCCCAGACCCGGTGATACCCGTCGATGACACCGTCCGTACGTGACGCCGAGATGACGGCACCGCCGAGGAAGTGCGCGGTGAGGGGGATGCCGAACACCTCAGGCCAGGATCCACGTGCAGCGGCTGGGACCCCGCTGTCCACCTCGACCCGCGCGGCGATCGCCGCCGCCGCCGCATGGGCCTGGGGCAGATAGCTCGGGTTCGGCTCCCCGTGTCCCTGTGCGCTCGTCATGATGAGGCGGCCGAAGCGGCGGCGCAGGGAGAGCGTGAGCGAGTTGTCCGCTGTCTGCATGACCAGCGCGATGATACCCCGCTCGCTCCAGCGGCGGAGGCTCCCGAGACGGAACTGCCGCACCGGGGAACGGAGCATCTGGGCGACCAGACTGCGCAGTCGCACCCCTATCGGACGTCCGCCGGGGACGATCACGGTAGCGAGTGCACCCATCAGGTTCGACCCCGGCCCGTAGCGGACGTTCTCGACGTGGGTGCGGTCGTCGACGTGGAACGACGTGGTGATCGCGACGCCGCGGGCGAGCTGCAGCGAGTCCGGGACGCTCACGGCGACCGCGCCGTCGAGGGCCTCCGAGTTGGTGCGGGTGAGCCGACCTACGGCGTCCGAGACCCGCGGCAGAGCCCCGGACTCCTTCATCCGGTGCAGCAGCTGCTGCGTGCCCCAGGTGCCGGCGGCGAGCACGACCTCCCGGGCGGTCACGGTCTTCCGCACGCGGCGGACCCAGGCCCCGCTGCGCTGCGTTGTCACCGCGAATCCTCCTTCGGGGAGCTCACGCACCTCGCTCACCGTGCGGAGGGCCTCGATCGCGACTCCGTGGCGCTCCGCCAGAGCCAGGTAGTTCTTCATGAGCGTGTTCTTCGCGCCGACGCGGCAGCCCACCATGCAGTTGCCGCACAGCGTGCACCCGGTTCGATCGGGCCCCTCGCCGCCGAAGAAGGGGTCCGGCGTGCGCTCCCCCGGCTTCCCGAACCAGACCCCGACCGGTGCGTGCCGGAACGTCGAGCCGACGCCGAGATCGTCCGCGGCGCCGGCCATGATCCGCTCCACAGGGCCGGTGTGCGGGTACTGGTCGACGACGCCGAGCATCCTCTTGGCCGTCGCATAGTGCGGCGCGAGTTCGTGCTCCCACTCCGCGATGCCCTGCCACTGCGGGTCCGTGAAGAAGGCCGCGCCCGGCTGATACAGCGTGTTCGCGTAGTTGAGCGATCCGCCGCCTACCCCCGCACCGGCCAGGATCATCACATGCGGCAATCGGTGGATACGCTGCACACCGTAGCAGCCGAGCGACGGTGCCCAGAGATAGCGACGGACGTCCCAGCTGGTCTTCGCGAAGTCGTCGTCCTCGAAGCGGCGACCCGCCTCGTAGACGCGAACTCGGTAGCCCTTCTCCGCCAGCCGCAGAGCAGCGACCGAACCTCCGAAGCCGGAACCCACGACCACGACATCCTCGTCGAACTCAGTCATCGCTCTCCTTCGGCACCATCATCGTGAGCGCGCCGGGAAGCACCGAGATGGTGCACTCATCCTCGCCGATGCGCTCGCCGTCCGCGTAGACCACGAGGCCGGGGGCCGAGACGGTCACGGACCGTGCACGCCGGTGCGCGACCTCAGCGCGCGCGAGATGCGTCCCACGCAGCAGCAGCGGGAAGAGACCCAGCAGGCGCATGCGGCCCAATGGCGCGACATGGACGATGTCGAGGAGTCCGTCGTCGGGGACGGCTCCGGCGCAGATCGGCATACCCCCTCCGTAGCTGGACGTGCTGCCGGCTGCGATCAGCGTGCCCGGCGAGCTCCTCGCCGCTTCCTCGTCTACGGCGATGCGGAATTCCATCGGCCGCAGTCGCACGAGCTCGATGAGCAGCGCGAGGTAGTAGCGAGGTGCGCCGTGCGGCCAGCGGAGCCTGTTGGTGCGGTCGCTGACCTTCGCGTCGAAGCCCAGCGCCGCGATGGTCAGGAATCTCCGACTGCCCTTCGCGGTGCGGACGACGCCGACGTCGATCGCTCGTGGCACGCCGATGAGGGCGAGCTCGGCGGCGGCCCGTGCGTCACCACGTGGGAGGCCCAGGGCTCGGGCGAGATCGTTCCCCGTGCCCGCCGGCACCAGGACGACCGGGACGGAGGCGGCGCACACCGTGTCGAGCACGCCGGCCAGCGTGCCATCACCGCCCACGACCACGAGGAGACGAGGGCCGTCGGCCAGCGCGGCGACGGCGAGCCGGGCGGTGTCGGCGGCGGAGGCACCCGCGTACGTTCGCACCTCGGCACCACGCTCCCGGAGAAGTCGAACGGCTGCCTCCGCCGCTCGCCCGCCCCGCCCCTTACCGGCGAACGGATTCGCGAGCACGGCGATGTGCTCGGACACGTCAGTGCGTCCGTTCCGCGGGGATCACGGCGCCGGGGTTGAGTATGCCCGACGGATCGAGCTCCCTCTTGATGGCGGCGAGGATGCGGACCCCGGTCTCCCCGATCTCCTGACCGAGCCACGGCGCATGGTCCCGCCCGACCGCGTGGTGATGGCTGATCGTTCCCCCTGCGGTGATGATCGCATCGTTCACACGCGCTTTCACGGGCTCCCACGAACGGAGCATGTCGGTGCGCACTCCCGCGAGGACCGTGAAGTACAGCGACGCCCCGGTCGGGTAGATGTGCGAGACGTGGCACATGACGTACGACTTGGCGCCGATGTCTGCGAAGCCCTCCTTGAGCGCCGCCTCGACCGTCGAGCGCAGCGCCTGCAGGTTCGACCACGTCGTCGCGGTCTCCAATGTCTCGCAGAAGACACCGGCGTCGAGAAGTGAATCGCGCAGATAAGGTCCGTCGAACCGGGTCCTGAGCCAGTCCTCTGCCGGGCCTTCCCCCGAGGAGGTCCCGCCCGCCGCGGCGAGGTGAGCACCGGCATGAGCCCGTCGTTCCGCGATGTCCTCGCCTTCGTACACCGTGACCACGCTGGCGCCCTTGGCCAGTGCTTTGCCGATCCGCCCGACCTGGGCGAGGCTGACAGCCGTCTCCGCTTCGTCGGACAGCCGGATGACGGTCGGACCGCCGCTCAGCTGAGCGACACGACGAAGCCCCTCGGCTCCACTGGCGAAGTCCGGAAACGACCAGGCCTCGAACACCCTCGCGCGCGGGATCGGGTGGACGCGCACCCGCACCTCGGTGATCACGCCGAAGATGCCCTCGGAGCCGAGGAACACTCGAATCAGGTCGGGCCCTGCGGCAGAGCCCGGCGACCGCCCGAGCTCGATGTCGCCGGTCGGGGTGGCCACTCTGATCCCGGTCACCATCGTGTCGAAGCGCCCGTTCCCCGCAGAGTTCTGCCCCGAAGACCGAGCCGCCGCGAATCCGCCGATCGTGGCATAGCGGAAGCTCTGCGGAAAATGACCGAGCTCGAACCCGCGCGCGGAAAGCAGCGCCTCCGCCTCCGGCCCCGTCGTGCCGGCCGCGAGCACGGCCTCACCACTGGTCTCATCGAGCCGCACCATGCCGCTCAGCCGCCGCAGATCGAGGCTGACCACGGCGTGATGCGCGCCCCGTTCAGGATCGAGTGCGCCGACGACGCTCGTCCCGCCACCGAAGGGGATGACGGCGACACCTTGCGCCGCCGCGGCATCGAGACACGCACGGACCTCGTCGTGGTCGGCGGGGCGGACGACGGCGTCCGGTGCGTCCTGTCGTGCCTCGCGTCGGCGAAGCAGGTCGGGCGTCGAGCGCCCGCCCGCGTGACGGACACGGGCCTCCGGTGTGTCGTCGACGTTCTCGAGGCCGACGGCGAGGACGAACGCCGCGCGGTCTTCCGCTGTCAGACGCGACGGGCGCAGCTGCACCTCCGAGAGTTCGACGGCCGGAGCGGGCGTGCGGACGCGACCCAACAGCATCGGCAGCAGAGCACGCACCGGAAGAGGCAGCCCCTTCGCCTTGGCCGGGTCGCCCCAGCCGTTCCATCTCATCAGCGAGTCCGCATCGACCCTGCCGTTCTCTTGGCCCATGCGTTACAGTGTGACACATCATGGAAGAACGTCAACCTCTCTGGGATGCCACGCAGACGAAGATCCTCGATGCGGCCGATGCGCTGATCGAGAGGCGCGGCGTGCACGGCGTCACCGTCGCGGAGCTCGCCCGGCGCGCAGAGCTGAGTCGGCCGACGATCTACCGCAACTGGAACGACGCCGATGACGTCGTCCGTGCAGCACTGCTGCGCCGTGTGACCACCATCCTGAGCGCCTTCCCCGCGACTGCGGCCACCAGGCCCGCCCTCGTCGATGACGTGCTGCGCTTCATCGGCCTGTTCCGGAGCGACGCCCTGTATGCGAGGCTGCTGGCCGACGAGCCGGAAGCGTTCACGCGATACACGCTGCAGCGCGTGGGTTCGAGCCAGCGCATGATCCTCGGGTGGCTGTCCGCAGCGATCGGAACCGCACAGCGCGAAGGATCGGTGCGCGACGGTGCACCGCAGGAGATGGCCGTCATGCTGCTGCTCATCGCGCAGTCCGCGGTGCTCTCCCACGGGACCGTCTCCGATCTGATCTCGGAGGCGGCATGGGAGCGCGAACTGCGGGCCGCGCTGGACGGACTGCTGCGCCCATGATCAGGGAGCCATCCGCGCTCAATGTCGCGCGACGGAGGACGGAGCTCACGCTCGCAGCCGAGGAGCGGGTCGACGTGCTCGTGATCGGCGGCGGCATCACGGGCGTGGGAGTCGCACTCGATGCTGCCTCTCGCGGACTCACCGTGACGCTGATCGAAGCCGAGGATCTGGCTTTCGGCACCAGCAGATTCAGCTCGAAGCTCGTGCACGGCGGCCTGCGCTACCTCGCCACCGGAGACTTCGCGACCGCGCGGGAGAGCGCGCACGAACGCCATCTCCTGATGACCTCGATCGCCCCTCACCTCATCCACCCCCTCGGACAGCTCCTGCCGTTCTCGCAGACTGTCACACTCCGGCAGCGTGTCGCAGGCACCGTGGGCATGGGGCTGGGCGATGTGCTGCGGATGCGCGCACACACCCCGCGCCGGGTCCTCCCCGCCCCTGCCGTGGTCTCCGCGCGCACGGCCATGCGGTTGATGCCAGCCCTCGACCAGCGGGGCCTCCGCGGAGGGATGCTGGCCTATGACGGTCAGCTCGTCGATGATGCGCGCCTCGTCACGACGGTGGCCCGCACCGCAGCGGCCCTCGGCGCCCGCATCCTCACCAGGGTCCGTGCCCTCTCCCTGCGCGCAGATGGGGCCTCGGTCGAGGAGGCGACGACGGGCGAGCGTTTCGAGATCCGTGCACGTGCGGTCGTCAACGCGACGGGAGTGTGGGCGGGAGCACTCGATCCGTCGATCACGGTGCGACCGAGTCGAGGGACCCACATCGTGCTCGACGCCGCCGACATCGGCGCTCCGTCGACGGCACTGACGATCCCTCACGAAGGGTCGATCAGCCGATACGTCTTCGCTCTGCCACAGGCACACGGACGACTGATCGTCGGACTCACCGACGAAGACTCACCCGGCGCGGTCCCGCGGGTCGCTCAGCCGACGGAGACCGAGATCGAGTTCCTCCTCCACAGCCTCAACCGCGTTCTCGCCACCGCGGTCCGACGCGATCAGGTTCGTGGCGCCTTCGCCGGCCTGCGGCCGCTTGTCGACAGTGGAACCGACTCGACAGCCGACATCTCCCGTCGGCACCTGGTGGCGGCATCGGAGTCGGGCTTCATCTCGGTGCTCGGCGGGAAGCTGACGACCTATCGACGCATGGCCGAGGATGCCGTCGATCTCGCCGTCACGACGCGGAGTCTGCCGTCGTCGCGACAGAGTCGCACCGCGTCGTTGCGGCTCGCGGATCGTGACGTCCCCTCATCGGACGAGCTGCTGGACGAGGCGACGGCCCTGACCGCGGCAGAAGTCGAGTACGCCGTCCGCGTGGAGGGGGCGATGACGGTCGACGATGTCCTCGACCGGCGCACGCGCATCGGACTCGTCGACGCGGATAGAGCCCGCTGTCGCCCAGTGGTCGAGTCCGTCGTGGCCCGCGCGGTCTCCGCGCTTCTCTGAGACCGGATCACGGCGCGGCCGGAGCCATCGCGTATCCGCCGCACAGCCGGGCAGGGAACGTGCGGGGAACACCGCATGAAATCACGGCGAGCAGGCCGCCCGACGACACGTCGGCACTCGGCGAACCTGCACAGTGGTGACATGGACATGCTCTTCACGATGCTGGGCGGAAAGGGGATGTCGGGCCTGCTGAAGACCGGAACGGCCATCCTGACCACTCTCCTGGTGCTCCCCGCTCTCCTCAAGCTCTTCATCGTCACCGTCGACGAGGGCTGGGCGGCCATCCGAACCCGCAACGGCAAACCCATCATCCGCAACCGCCCTCAACGGCGTCCGTCCCAGCGCGGTGGCGCGGTGGGCGAAGTCGTCGTGCTGAGCCCGGGCTCACACGGGGCGTTCCCCCTGTTCTACTGGTACAAACTCGTCGACGTGCGGTGCCGCGCAACGGATCTGCCTGCGCGGGAGCTGAGCGGTGCGAGCGGTCATCAGCATCGCGTGCACGCCTCGTTCGAGTGGCGTCCCCTACCGACGGGGCACGATCTGCGCGTCTTCGAGTTGGATGTGGTGAACGTGAAGGAACGCGCCTCGAACATCGTCGGCGCGGCGCTGCGAGATGTGGTCCGCAGCCTCGAAGGAGCAGAGCTGCCGCACAACGACGAGATCAACACCCGGGTCATCGCGGCCAGTGCCGACGAGGTTCGCCGCGCCTGCGGCGTCGAGCTGGTGCGCGTGATGGTCACCGGCGACGCGCTCACCGACGGCTACCTGCTGTCGACCGCACTCCGAGAGGTGGATCGCGGAGCCCAGGCCGTCGCGGCACTGCATGCCCTGAACTGATCTCCCCCGGCACCACCGCCGGTGCGGGCACTCTGCTGGAGCGGGAAAACCCTGGGACGGGTCTCAGTGCCTCTCGTGCAGGGGAAGGTCGATCGTCCCGGTCTCGCCCGCGTGACGCGCCTTGGGGATGCGGGTCCCGAGCACCTGCGAAACGATGTCCTGCGCGATCTTGGGCGCGGTGAGCCCCGCATCGGCGAGAATCTGATCGCGGGAGGCGTGATCGATGAACTCGTCGGGAAGACCCAGCTCGTCCACCGCCGTGTCGATCCCCGCCTCTCGAAGAACCTGCCGGACACGGGTGCCGATTCCTCCCACGCGGATCCCGTCTTCGATGGTGATCACGAGGCGATGGTGAGCCGAGAGCTCCACGATCGACGGCTGCACAGGGATGGCCCATCGCGGATCGATGACGGTGGCGCCGATGCCCTGCGCGCGAAGCCGGTCGGCGACATCGAGCGCCAGTTCCGCGAAGGGGCCGATGGCGACGATGAGCACGTCCTCCGTCTCGCCGCGGGCGAGTACATCGACACCGTCGCTGAGCCGCTCGATGGCCTGGAGGTCGGCGGCGACCTCGCCCTTGGGGAAGCGGATGACCGTCGGTGCGTCCTCGACGTCGACCGCCTCTCGGAGGGCTTCGGTCAGTCGGGCGCCGTCGCGGGGCGCGGCGATGCGGATGTGCGGGACGATCTGCAGCATGGCGAGGTCCCACATGCCGTGATGGCTCGGCCCGTCGGGGCCGGTCACACCGGCGCGATCGAGGACGAAGGTGACTCCGGCGCGGTGCAGCGCCACGTCCATCAGCACCTGGTCGAAGGCACGCCCCATGAAGGTGGCGTACAGGGCGACGACGGGGTGCAGTCCCCCGTAGGCCAGTCCCGCGGCGGAAGCCACGGCATGCTGCTCAGCGATTCCCACGTCGTAGACGCGGTCGGGGAAGCGCTCGGCGAACGGCGCGAGGCCCGTCGGTCGCAGCATCGCAGCAGTCATGGCGATCACATCGTTGCGCTGCTCACCCACGGAGACCAGAGCGTCGGAGAAGACGTCGGTCCACCCACGACCGCCCGACGACAGGGTCTCCCCGGTCGTCGGATCGATCTTGCCGACGGCGTGGAACTGGTCGGCCTCGTCGTCGCGGGCCGGCTGATAGCCGCGGCCCTTCTCGGTGATCGTGTGCACGATGACGGGGGCACCGTACGACTTCGCCAGCTCCAGCGTCTCGAGCAGCGCGGGGAGGTCATGCCCGTCGACGGGGCCGAGGTACTTGATGTCGAGGTTCGAGTACAGCGCCTCGTTGTTCGTGAACCGCGAGAGGAACCCGTGGGTACCGCCGCGAACACCGCGGAACACGGCACGGCCGACGGGACCGAAAGCACGGAAGAGGCGGTCGGAGCGCTGATGCAGGTCTTTGTAGGCCGCTGCCGTACGCACCCGGTTGAGGTAGCGCGACATGCCGCCGATCGTCGGCGCGTAGGAACGTCCGTTGTCGTTGACGACGATGACCAGGTTGCGGTCATTGTCATCGGAGATGTTGTTCAACGCCTCCCAGGTCATTCCACCGGTCAGCGCGCCGTCGCCGACCACCGCGACCACATGCCTGTCGGCGCGGCCGGTCGCCGTGAGCGCCCGGGAGATACCGTCGGCCCAGCTGAGCGAGCTGGAGGCGTGCGACGACTCCACCACGTCATGGGCGCTCTCCCCGCGCTGCGGGTACCCCGCGAGTCCGCCGCGCAAGCGCAGGCCGGAGAAGTCCTGGCGGCCCGTGAGCAGCTTGTGCACGTAGGACTGATGCCCGGTGTCGAAGATGAAGGGGTCGTCCGGAGACGAGAACACGCGATGCAGGGCGATCGTCAGCTCGACGACGCCGAGGTTGGGGCCCAGATGGCCACCGGTACGGGACACGTTCTCGACCAGGAACTCGCGGATCTCCGCGGCGAGTTCCGCCAGCTGCTCGGTCGAGAGGGCATCCAGATCGCGGGGTCCAGAGATGCTCGGAAGAATGGGCATCTGCGCCTCCTCACAGGCTTCGTCAAAGACGCCCGACACGGGTGCGGGCGTCGTCCTGATCCTACCGCCCCGGGCCGGGAAAGCTCCGAGGATGGAGGCCCCCTTGACACGACGGAGGGGCCCGTGTCCGAAGACACGAGCCCCTCCGTTACGCGATCAACCAGCGTGCGATCAGACGAGCGAACGCAGCACGTACTGCAGGATGCCGCCGTTGCGGTAGTAGTCAGCCTCACCGGGGGTGTCGATGCGCACGACCGCGTCGAACTCGACCGGCTGCTTGCCCTCGGGCGAGTGCTCGCTCGGGGTGGCCGTGACCTTCACCGTCTTCGGCGTGACGCCGTTGTTGAGCTCTTCCAGGCCGGAGATCGAGACGATCTCGGTCCCGTCGAGGCCCAGCGACTCCCAGCTCTCGCCGGCGGGGAACTGCAGCGGCACGACTCCCATGCCGATCAGGTTCGACCGGTGGATGCGCTCGAAGCTCTCCGTGATGACGGCCTTGACGCCGAGCAGGCTCGTGCCCTTGGCCGCCCAGTCACGCGACGAACCGGAACCGTACTCCTTGCCGCCGAAGATGACGAGCGGCGTGCCCTGCGCCTGGTAGTTCATGCTCGCGTCGTAGATGTACGACTGCGGGCCGCCCGGCTGCGTGAAGTCGCGCGTGTAGCCACCCTCGACGACCTGCCCGTCGTTCACGGCGGAGACCATGAGGTTCTTGAGACGGATGTTCGCGAACGTTCCGCGGATCATCACCTCGTGGTTTCCGCGGCGCGAGCCGAAGGAGTTGAAATCCTTGCGGTCGACGCCGTGCTCCGTCAGGTACTGGGCCGCGGGCGTCCCCGGCTTGATGTTTCCGGCCGGCGAGATGTGGTCGGTGGTCACCGAGTCGCCGAGCGTCGCCATCACGCGAGCACCTTCGATGTCCTTCACCGGGGTGAGCTCCATCGTCATGCCGTCGAAGTACGGTGCCTTGCGGACGTAGGTCGAGTTCTCGTCCCACTGGAACGTGTCGTCATCCGGCGTCGGCAGGTTGCGCCAGCGCTCGTCGCCGTCGAACACCGTGGCGTACTGCTTGATGAACTGGTCGCGCGAGATCGACGAGTCGACGATCTCCTGCACCTCGTCTGGCGTCGGCCAGATGTCCTTCAGGAAGACGTCTTCGCCGTCGCTGCCCTTGCCGAGGGCGTCGTTGTCGAAGTCGAAGTGCATCGACCCCGCCAGCGCGTAGGCGATGACCAGCGGCGGGCTGGCGAGGTAGTTCATCTTCACGTCGGGGCTGATGCGACCCTCGAAGTTGCGGTTGCCCGAGAGGACGGCCGTGACGGCGAGGTCGTGCGAGTTGATGGCCTCGGAGACCTCTTCGATCAGCGGTCCGGAGTTTCCGATGCAGATGGTGCAGCCGTAGCCGACCGTGTAGAAGCCGAGACCCTCGAGGTCCTTGTCGAGACCGGACTTCTCGTAGTAGTCGGTGACGACCTTGGAGCCGGGGCCGAGCGTGGTCTTGACCCACGGCTTCTGCTTGAGCCCCTTCTCGAGCGCCTTGCGTGCGACGAGACCGGCGGCGATCATGACCGACGGGTTCGACGTGTTGGTGCACGACGTGATGGCAGCCAGGGTGACGGCGCCGTTGTCGAGGATGTACTTCTCCCCGTCGGGTGTGGTCACGGGGACGGGCTTCGAGGCGTTGGCCGGCGCGCCGCTGTTGATGTGCACCGGACGCGTGGTGGTGGGCTCCTCCTCGCCGGGAACCGAACCGGGGTCAGATGCCGGGAAGGAGTGCTTCGACTCGAGGTCGACGACCGAGTCCGAGGTCGATGCGGTCGCGTACGCCAGGATGTCCTGCTCGAACTGCGACTTCGCCTCCGAGAGGAGGATGCGGTCCTGCGGGCGCTTCGGGCCGGCGATCGACGGCACGACGGTGCCGAGGTCGAGCTCGAGGTACTCGCTGAAGGTGGGCTCGTGCGATGCGTCGTGCCAGAGCTTCTGCTCCTTGGCGTAGGCCTCGACGAGTGCGACGGCCTCGTCGCTGCGGCCGGTCAGGCGCAGGTAGTCGAGGGTGACGTCGTCGATCGGGAAGATCGCCGCCGTGGAACCGAACTCCGGTGACATGTTGCCGATGGTGGCGCGGTTGGCCAGCGGCACGGATGCCACGCCCTCGCCGTAGAACTCGACGAACTTGCCGACGACGCCGTGCTTGCGCAGCAGGTCGGTGATCGTGAGCACGACATCGGTCGCCGTGACACCGGCGGGGATCTCACCGGAGAGCTTGAAGCCGACCACGCGAGGGATGAGCATCGACACGGGCTGACCGAGCATGGCAGCCTCGGCCTCGATGCCACCGACGCCCCAGCCGAGCACGCCCAGACCGTTGACCATCGTGGTGTGCGAGTCGGTGCCGACGCAGGTGTCGGGGTAGGCGCGGAGCACGCCGTCGACGTCGCGGTCGTAGATGACCTTCGCGAGGTGCTCGATGTTCACCTGGTGCACGATGCCGGTCCCGGGCGGGACGACCTTGAAGTCGCTGAAGGCGGTCTGGCCCCAGCGCAGGAACTGGTAGCGCTCACCGTTGCGCTCGTACTCGATCTCGACGTTGCGCTCGAGTGCGTTCTCGGAGCCGAACAGGTCGGCGATGACCGAGTGGTCGATGACCATCTCGGCCGGCGAGAGCGGATTGATCTTGTTGGCGTCGCCGCCCAGAGCCGTCACGGCCTCGCGCATGGTGGCGAGGTCGACGATGCACGGGACACCGGTGAAGTCCTGCATGACCACGCGCGCCGGCGTGAACTGGATCTCGGTGTTGGGCTCAGCCGCTGCGTCCCAGGACCCCAGCGCCTCGATCTGCGCCTTCGTCACATTCGCGCCGTCCTCGGTGCGGAGCAGGTTCTCCAGGAGGACCTTGAGACTGAAGGGGAGTTTCTCGAAACCGGGCACCGTGTCGATGCGGAAGATCTCATAGTCGGTGCTGCCGACTGTCAGGGTGCTCTTGGCACCGAAGCTGTTCACCGTGGACACGAATCCGTCTCCTTCTATTCGGATGGGAGCGACAGGCGCCTCCATCTTGCTCGCCAGTGAGCCCCTGCGGCTAGCAAGGGGGACCTAACCAGTCTGCTCCGGGAAGCGCACCGGCGAAAGCCTGCGATTTATCTTGATGTCAAGATAAATCTATCACGCCTCGGGGGCATCCTCGCGCGCAGGCTCGCGGGGGTGGAGCGCCCGTACGACCAGCCAGGTCACGGCGATGAGCGGTGCGAACAACGGCAACCCCATGATGAGCTTGAGCGTCCCGAGTGCCGTGACGTCGCCGGCGAGATACAGGGGCAGCTGGACGGCGAGGCGCGCGAAGAACAGCGAGGCCCAGGCGATCCCGAGCCAGAAGTACGCACGTCGCTTGCGGCGGTCGGTGCGCCAGGTGGTGCCCTCCCCCATCAGGAATCCGACCGCGAGGCCGATCAGCGACCATCCGATCAGTGCGGAGATCAGGATGACCGATCCGTAGACCGCGTTCGTGATGAGTCCTGGCACGAAGTTGTCCGCGCCGCGTCCGGTCCACAGCGCGAGCGCCGCGGCGGCCACAGCCGCGATGAGACCGCCCAGCGCGGCGGAGGGCGGCGACTTCTGCACCAGTCGGACGAGGGTGAACACCGCTGCCAGGCCGACCGACACCCCCAACGACAGGATCAGCGGCTCCGGGCGGATGGTGAAGAGGATGACGAAAGCGAGGCTCGGCAGCACGGACTCGAGGATGCCGCGCCATCCCCCCATCGCCGTCCAGACCACCTTGTGGGTGCTGGAGCCCTCAGCGGGATCGAGACCGGCACGACGCGCGGCACCGCCGAGCGCCGCCCCGAGGATCTCGGAGGTGCTCTTCTCGCGTTCGGCGTCGGGCTCGGGAGCGCTCACGCGGAACCCGGAGTCGCCGGCATCTTGAGCGGGATCAGGTCGCGCGGGGGCATCGGCGAACCGCCGCGGACGACGACGATCGAGCGGAAGAGGTCCTCGACCTTCTCGGCGGCTTCGGGGTCAGACGCTCCTGCGCCACCGATCACACCGCGCAGGAACCAGCGCGGGCCGTCGATGCCGATGAAACGCGCGAGACGCAGCCCTGATCCCTCCGCCGCCGTGGCAGGAACCTCGGCGAGGAGCTCCTTGCCCAGTGGGCCTTCGCGCTCCTCGACGCGACCGCCCTGAGCTTTGACCTGGTCGCGGAGCTGCACTCGGGTCTCGTCCCACAGTCCGCCGGAGCGCGGCGCCGCGAACGGCTGCACCTGCAGCGAGGAGTCGGCGTAGTCCAGGCCGACCGCGACGATGCGCTTCGACTGCTCCTCAACTTCGAGGCGCAGATTCAGACCTTCGCGCGGCAGGATCTTGATGCCGCCGAGATCGATGTACGGACGGACCGGGTTTGCCTCGGAGTCATCGAAGGGCCCGTCGGTGGCACGGTTCAACGGTGCCGACTTCGAAGGGGTCTCGTTGTTGTCAGTCATTGGCTCGTCCTGCTTCGCTCTGGTGGGTCGCTGCCTGGTATCCGGTGGAGCCGAATCCACCGGCACCACGGACGCTGTCCGGCAGCACGTCGACCGGGATGAACGTGGCGCGCGTGACCGGCATGATGATCAGCTGCGCGATACGATCGCCGACCGCCACATCGTACGCGCTCTTGGTATCCGTGTTGATCAGACTCACCTTGATCTCGCCGCGATAGCCGGCGTCCACCGTTCCGGGAGAGTTCACGATCGAGATGCCGTGCTTCGCCGCCAGGCCGCTGCGCGGTACGACGAATGCCGCATACCCGTCGGGTAGGGCGATGCTCACCCCCGTCGGCACGAGAGCGCGCTCCCCCGGCTCCAGGTGCACCGCCTCGGCGGCGACGAGATCGGCTCCGGCGTCTCCCGGATGCGCATACCCGGGCAGCACTGCAGCGATAATGGGGACATCAACGGAATCGGTCACCCCATGAGGCTAATGCAGAACCCCGTCACAGACTCACGTCCCCGCTACCGCGAGAGGCTCTCGCCGAGCCTCTGGCTGCTCGTGACCGTCGCGGTCGCCGGCCCCATGGTCTCGCTCGTCTTCGTGCCGATCGGCTCGACCGTCGCGCTCGTCGTCGGTGCGGCAGTATCGGCCCTGCTCGTGCTCGGTGTCATCGCCGCCACACCGGTCGTCTCGGTCGTCGGCTCCACCCTGCATGCAGGTCGCGCGCACATCGACACGAAGCACCTCGGAGCACCCACTGCACTGACGGGCGAGGAAGCCCGTCATGCCCGCGGCCCCGGTCTCCCGGCGCGCGGGTGGCACCTGATCCGCGGCGGCATCGACGGCATCGTCGTCGTGCCGAACCTCGACCAGGACGACCCCGTGGACGCATGGACGATCTCGACGCGGACGCCCGACCGGCTCGTCGCCGCGATCCGCGCTTCCCAGACCTGACACGCTCACCCAACGACAGCGCGCCCCTGACCGAGACGGTCGGGGGCGCGTGATACGTCGCTCGAAGGACTGCTTACGCAGCGCACTCCTTGCAGATGGGCCCGGATGCGCCCTCGTGGTCGAGCTGCGAGCGGTGCTTCACGAGGAAGCAGCTCATGCATGTGAACTCGTCCTGCTGCGCGGGCAGCACGACGACATCGAGCTCGAGATCGGAGAGGTCGGCACCCGGGAGGTCGAAGCTCGACGGGTTGTCGGAGTCTTCGTCCCCGCTTGAGCCGGAGTTCTTGTCCGGCACACGCTCCTTGAGGGCTTCGATCGACTCGGAGTCGTCTTCGCTCTTTCGGGGGGCGTCGTAATCGGTTGCCATGCGGTAGATCTCCACTTTCATGGTGCGAGTGGGTGGTGCGCCGTCGGGTATTCGGCGGCCATAGTTTGCACGACCGGACGACATAACGCAAATGCTCGTCCGTGCGACAGAGGAAACTCACGGCACGCCCACGCTATTCCCGTCCGCGACCCCTCACGCGTGACACCATGAACGGACACCCATCAGAGGGGCATTCGCATGGAAAACGTCACCATCGTCGGCACAGAAGCAGGAGTCCTCGTACTCGCGACCGAGTCGGGCGAGCGGTTCGCGCTGCCCATCGACGACATGCTGCAGCGCGAGATCCGCCGCGCCACCCGTCAGAGCGAGCCGACGGCCCAGAAGCTCGCTGCGAGCCCGCGCGACATCCAGGCCCAGATCCGCGCCGGGCTCACCGCACCCGAGGTCGCGGAGCTGCTCGGCATCAGCGTCGACGACGTGGCCCGATTCGAAGGACCCGTCCTCGCCGAGCGCGAGCACGTGATCGGACAGGCCCTCGCCGTGCCCGTCCTGATCGGCAGCGAGGTCGAGCCCGACGCGCAGCCGACCTTCGGTGTGGCCGTCCGCGCCAAGCTCGCCGAGATCGAAGCCACCTCCGAACGCTGGGCGAGCTGGAAGGAGGACTCCGGTTGGACCATCAAGCTCGAGTTCACCGCCAACGAGGTCGATCACGACGCCCGCTGGAGCTTCGATCCTCGCCGCAGCGCGCTCTCACCGCTGAACGCCGACGCGACACAGCTCTCTCGGCAGGGCTCGCTCCCCGAGGGTCTCATCCCCCGCCTCCGAGCGGTCGACGCCGAGCGGACCTCGCCGTACAAGGACGAGAGTCGCTTCGACTCCGGCGCGTTCGGACCGCGGCTGGTACCCGCACCCGAAGCGGACGTGGAAGACCCCTCGCTCCCGGCCCGCTCCGACGCGGCAGCGCAGGACGCGGCGATCAAGCGCGCTCCCGCCGCGCAGACCACGAGTCCGGAGACGGCGGACCTCCTCGAGGCTCTACGCCGACGCCGCGGACAGCGGGAGACCGCGCCGCTGCTCGACGACGTGGAGGACACGGATCGATCGGACCAGAGTCCGATCGCACTGTTCGAGGCCCTGGAGCAGCCGGATGAAGAACCGGAGCCCCCGCAGCCCGCGCCGCAGAACAGCAGCACGGACACCGGCGACTCCACGGGACGCCGCCGTCGCCGGAACGCGATGCCGTCGTGGGACGAGATCGTCTTCGGCGCACGCACCGATGAGTGAGACGCGACTCGTCTGAGCCCCACCCGCGGCGGGGATGAGAGGCTGCGTCAGCGCTCGAACGCGCCGAGCCGGATCACCGGAACCTGTCTCTCCTCCGGTGTGAGCGCGCCGTGCTGGCCCACCATCCCGCGACTGCGCTGGTCGGCCGCCGTACCGTCGTAGAGAGCCCAGGCACCGCGAGCGATCGCGAGCAGGTCGCCGACGCGCGATGCGGCGGCATCTGTGACCTTCGGTCCGAAGAGGCCGTGACGTATCGCCTCCTCGCGGGTGAGCACGTCGGCCACCCCCTCCAGGTCGGCGCGCCATCTCGACGTCACCGCCGCGCGGTCCGCGTCGGGCTCCAGGTACGCGTGCAGCATGCGCGGTTCGCCGCCGATGTGGCGAATCCCCGCGACGTGCTCCTCGGCCAGGACGACCTGACGGTTCGGCGCCACATCGACCATCCCGTGATCCGAGGTGACCACGACGCCCACGCCCGCCGGGACACGTGCAGACAGCGCCGCGTCGACGTCCTCCAGCGCGGCGACCCACTCCGGGGAGGCGATGCCGTGCTTGTGACCTGCCTTGTCCACCTCCGGCAGGTAACAGTAGACGAGCGACCCCGGGTGCTCGCGAGCGAGCTCATATGCGGCTTCGACCCGCGAGGCCGCGGTCGTCGCGGGAACGAACTCGGCACCGCGCAGAGTGGCTCTGGTGAAGCCGCTGTGCGCGTACCCGGCGAACCCGACGGCGAAACTCTCGTGTCCGTCGCGGGCCGCTCGCTCGAAGATCGTCGGGGCCGACTGCCAGGTGAGCGGATCGATCCCGTCGGTCTCCCAGCCGCTGAGCTGGTTGACGAGCACATCGCGGTCGGGATCGAGCACGCGGTAACCGACGAGCCCGTGCTCCCCCGGCCATACACCCGTGACGATGCTCGTGAGCGCCGCCGCCGTGGTGGAGGGGAACAACGAGTGGGCGACGTCCTTCTTCGCCATCCCCGCGGTCAGGGAGCGCGCGTGTCCGGCATGGCCACGCAGGCTGATCGCCCCGAGCCCATCGATCACCACGAGCACGACCGAGTCCGCGCGCGGCAGAACCTCGGATTCGCCTCGGAGGGCGGCGAACAGGTCGCCCGCCACCCCGACGACACTCCGGGCGCTGGGCGCCGCGGACGGTAGCATGAAGGACATCCGAGCCAGTCTGACACAGGCTCCCGTATGCCCCCAGGAAGTCCATGCCGAAAACTCCGCCGCCCGAGCCCGTCGAGGAGCGCATCCAGGACATCGACCTCTCCAGCGAGATGCAGGGTTCGTTCCTCGAATACGCGTACTCGGTGATCTACTCGCGTGCCCTGCCCGATGCGCGCGACGGGCTGAAGCCCGTGCAGCGCCGCATCCTGTACCAGATGGCCGAGATGGGCCTGCGTCCGGACCGCGGCCACGTCAAGAGTGCGCGCGTCGTCGGCGAGGTCATGGGAAAGCTGCACCCCCACGGCGACTCGGCGATCTATGACGCGCTCGTGCGGCTCGCGCAGGAGTGGGCGCTGCGTGTGCCCCTGGTCGACGGGCACGGCAACTTCGGCTCCCTCGACGATGGGCCCGCTGCAGCCCGATACACCGAGGCACGACTCGCCGCCGCCGCGCTGGCCCTCACCGAGAACCTCGACGAGGACGTCGTCGACTTCATCCCGAACTACGACGGTCAGTTCCAGCAGCCTGCCGTACTGCCGGCCGCCTTCCCCAACCTGCTGGTCAACGGCGCGAGTGGGATCGCCGTCGGCATGGCGACCAACATGGCGCCGCACAACCTCATCGAAGTGGTCGCGGCGGCCACTCACCTCCTCGAGAATCCGGATGCGACCACCGAGGAGCTGATGGAGTTCGTCCCCGGACCTGACTTCCCCTCCGGCGGGATCCTGATGGGACTCGACGGTGTCAAGGACGCGTACACGAACGGACGCGGCGCCCTCAAGGTGCGAGGCAAGACCTCCATCGAGCCGCTCGGCCCGCGGCGTACCGGCATCATCGTGTCCGAGCTGCCGTACATGGTGGGACCCGAGCGCCTGCTGGAGAAGATCCGGGATGCGGTGCAGTCGAAGAAGCTTCAGGGCATCAGCGACGTCACCGACCTCACCGACCGCAACCACGGACTGCGCGTCGCGATCGGCATCAAGACCGGCTTCGACCCGAACGCCGTGCTCGAGCAGCTCTACCGGTTGACGCCGCTGGAGGACTCGTTCAGCATCAACAACGTCGCCCTGGTCGATGGCCAGCCGCGCACGCTGGGCCTCAAGGAGATGCTGAGCGTCTACGTCGGTCACCGTCTCGAGGTCATCACCCGCCGCAGCCGATACCGTCTGAAGCGGCGCGAGGAGCGTCTGCACCTGGTGGAGGGTCTGCTCATCGCGATCCTCGACATCGACGAGGTCATCCAGGTCATCCGCTCCTCCGATGACTCGGAGCAGGCCCGCACGCGGCTGCGCTCCGTCTTCGATCTGAGCGAGCTCCAGGCGGAGTACATCCTCGAGTTGCGCCTGCGCCGTCTGACCAAGTTCTCGCGTATCGAGCTGGAGTCCGAACGCGATGCGTTGCTGGCGGAGATCGCCGCACTGCGGGAACTGCTCGACAGCCCGAGCCTGCTCCGCGCCGCGGTCGCCAAGGAGCTCGACGCCGCAGCCGATGCCTACGGAACACCGCGGCGCACACTCCTGATGAACGCGGCTCCGCCCAAGCCCCGAGCGACCAAGGGTGCGGTCGATCTGCAGATCGCCGATGCGCCCACCGTGCTCGTGCTCTCGACCACGGGACGTACCGTCCGCGTCGACCTCGGCGAGGGCCAGGAGCTCACCGTCCCTGCACGTCGCAGCAAGCACGATGCGATCCTGACCACCGTCGAGACCACCGTCCGCGCCGAGATCGGGGCTCTGACCAACCTCGGTCGCGTCGTCCGCTTCTCCCCCGTCGACCTCCCGTCCGTGCCGGCGACGTCGGTGCAGCTCGCCGCCGGTACTCCCCTGCGCGACTACCTCGGCATCACGACCAAGGGCGAGCGCGTTCTGGGTTTCGTGCGTTTCGACAGCGAGACTCCGATCGCGCTCGGCACCGCGCAGGGCACGGTCAAGCGCATCGTCCCTTCCAGCCTCCCCGTGCGTCCTGACCTCGAGGTCATCGGCCTGAAACCGGGCGATTCGGTGGTCGGGGCGGCAGAGGCGCTGGAGGACGCGGAGCTGGTGTTCGTCACGACCGACGCGCAGCTGCTGCACTTCCCGGCTTCCGCTGTGCGCCCGCAAGGCGCCCCGGCGGGCGGAATGGCCGGGGTCAAGCTCGGCTCCGGCGCATCAGTGCTCTTCTTCGGCGTCGTCGATCCGGCCGCGGAATCCGTCGTCGCCACGGTATCCGGAGGCGACAGCGCTCTTCCCGGCACAGAGCCCGGGCGCGCCAAGGTGTCGTCCTTCGCGGAGTATCCAGCCAAGGGGCGTGCCACCGGAGGCGTCCGCGCCCATGCGTTCCTGAAGGGTGAGGACCGACTGACGGTCGCATGGGTCGGACCCAACCCGCCGCTCGCCGTCGATCCGACAGGCGCGGTCCGCAAGCTTCCGGAGAACGGAGCACGCCGCGACGCGTCCGGCCAGCCCGTCGAAGGTGTCATCGGCAGTATCGGCCGCACACTGGTCTGAGCACAGGCGAGCGGTCCGACCGCGTGAGAGCGAAAGGAAGCCGGCCCGGTCTGCACCGGGCCGGCTTTCTTTCGTCTGACGTCTCAGGCGTCGATCGACTCGCGCGACAATCGGTCGGAGGAGTCGATGATGAACTCGCGGCGCGGAGCCACCTCGTTCCCCATGAGGAGCTCGAACACGCGCCCGGCGGCTTCCGCGTCCTCCATCCGCACGCGACGCAGCAGACGACCCGACCTGTCCATGGTGGTGTTCGCCAGCTGCTCGGCGTCCATCTCTCCGAGGCCCTTGTAGCGCTGGATCGGCTCGTGCCAGCGCTTGCCCGCCTTGCGGAGCTTCGCCAACAACGCGTGCATCTCCTGCTCGCTGTACGTGTAGATCGTCTCGTTTGGTTTCGACCCCGGATTGATCACGATGATCCGGTGCAGAGGCGGCACGGCGGCGAACACGCGACCATGCTCGATCAACGGCCGCATGTAGCGGAAGAACAGGGTCAGCAGCAGGGTGCGGATGTGCGCGCCGTCGACATCGGCGTCGCTCATGAGGATGATCTTGCCGTAGCGGGCTGCGTCGATGTCGAACGTCCGACCGGAGCCTGCACCGATCACCTGGATGATCGACGCGCACTCGGTGTTCGAGAGCATGTCGCCCACGGATGCCTTCTGCACGTTGAGGATCTTGCCCCGGATGGGCAGCAGCGCCTGGAACTCGCTGTTGCGCGCGTTCTTCGCGGTGCCGAGGGCCGAGTCGCCCTCCACGATGAAGAGCTCGCTGCGTTCGACGTCGTTCGTGCGGCAGTCGACGAGCTTCGTCGGAAGAGTCGAGGACTCGAGCGCGTTCTTACGGCGCTGGGTCTCCTTGTGCGCGCGCGCCGAGACGCGGGCCTTCATCTCCGAGACGACCTTGTCGAGCAGCTGCGACGCCTGGATCTTGTCGTCGCGCTTGGTCGAGCCGAAGCGCTCAGCCAGGTCCTTACGGAGCACCTGAGCCACGATCTGCCGCACGGCGGGGGTTCCGAGGATCTCCTTCGTCTGACCCTCGAACTGCGGTTCGGGCACGTTCACCGTGAGGACGGCCGTCAGCCCGGCGAGCACATCGTCCTTCTCGAGCTTGTCGTTGCCGACCTTCAGACGTCGGGCGTTCTGCTCCACCTGCGCGCGGAGCACCTTGAGCAGCTCCTGCTCGAAGCCCTGCTGGTGCGTGCCGCCCTTCGGCGTGGAGATGATGTTGACGAACGAGCGGATCTTGGTGTCGTAACCGGTCCCCCACCGCAGCGCGATGTCGACGGCGCACACCCGCTCCACCTCGGTCGCGACCATGTGCCCGTCCGGCTGCAGGACGGGCACGGTCTCCTTGAACGTGCCCTCTCCCTGAATGCGCCAGTTGTCCGTGATCGGCGGGTCGATCGCGAGGTAGTCGACGAATTCGGAGATTCCGCCCTCGTACAGGTAGGAGGTCTCGGTGGGTCCGAGAGTGGTCGTCTCGCCATCGGAGTCGGGCACGGGGACGACCTGACCCGCCGCACGCTCGTCCTTGACGAGGATCTCCAGGCCAGGCACCAGGAAGGCTGTCTGTCGGGCCCGGGTCTCGAGCTCGGAGAGCTGGAACGCCGCGTCCTTGGTGAAGATCTGACGGTCGGCCCAGTAGCGGACACGGGTACCGGTCACGCCCCGGGGAGCTTTGCCGATCACGCGCAACTCGCTGTTCTCCTGGAAAGGAGTGAACGGCGCATCCGGCCGCTTCTCACCGGAATCGGCGAAGATGCCGGGCTCCCCGCGGTGGAAGGACATCGCATAAGTCTTGCCGCCACGGTCGACCTCGACGTCGAGGCGCTCGGAGAGAGCATTCACCACGGAGGCGCCGACGCCGTGCAGGCCGCCGGAGGCGGCGTACGACCCACCTCCGAACTTCCCGCCTGCGTGCAGCTTGGTGTAAACGACCTCGACGCCGGTCAGGCCGGTGCGCGGTTCCACGTCGACCGGGATACCACGTCCGCGGTCGTGGACCTCGACGCTGCCATCGGCGTGCAGGATGATGTCGATCTTGGTCCCGTTGCCCGCGACCGCCTCGTCGACCGAGTTGTCGATGATCTCCCACATGCAGTGCATGAGGCCGGGCGACCCGTTCGACCCGATGTACATCCCGGGCCGCTTGCGGACGGCTTCGAGGCCTTCAAGCACCTGGAGATGATGGGCGGAGTACTCGGCATTCACAATCTCCGAGTCTAATCTCGCGAGCTGCCTCTCCTCCGCAGACACTCCCCGCGCGAAGCCAGTCGGGAAACCACGCGTACGCGCTGAGCGAAACACGCCGCAAACCGGGCATGCGTACAGGTGGCGCGTGGTTGTATTGACCAAATCGCTCAGCGAAGCCGACACCCGAGGAGGCACCGAGATGAATGCAACGACCGAACGTGACACCTCCATTGTCGAGTTCCGTCTGACCGCCATGGATCGCTGTGATTCGTGCGGCGCTCAGGCGTACATCGCCGCTGAGGTCAACGGATCCGAGCTCCTGTTCTGCGCCCACCACGGCCGCAAGTACGAAGAGAAGCTCCGCAGCATCGCCACCAGCTGGCATGACGAGACCGCGCGTCTCATCGAGACGGTCTGAGCGCTCCGCTGATCCCGGTCTGTTGACCGCGGTCCGCTGATCCGGTCGGCGGGCACGAGATCAGCCGATGACGGTCAGTCGGCGACGACTCTTCGCACACGCGGTGTGAGCCGGGTGAGGATCTCTTCTCCCACGGTGTCTATCCGCTCGGCGAGGGTCGTCGCCGACGCTTCTCCCTGCGCGCCTGCGCCGAAGACGACGACCTCCGCACCCACCTCAGCGCCGCGCCATCCGTCGACTATCGATGAGGTGTCGCCGATGGAGACGAGAGTCCTGGCTCCTTCCGGTGTCCCGACCAGGCTCCCCGAGAGCGTGGAGGGAAGCCCGTCGAAGCTGCCGAGGCTGATCGTCACACGATCCCCGTCGACCGCGGACACCTTTGCGACGAGGCTCGCCGCTGGGCGGACTCCCTCGAGCTCCGGCCCCTCTGCCGACCGGATGCCGTAGCAGAACGCGCCGATGCGCGAGACCGTTCCGCGCAGTTCGGGACGCCACCACGATGCCGCGGATGCGGTCAAGTGCAGTGCCGCGGGGACCGATCCGGTCTCGCCCACGATACGCACCGCATCGAGGAAAGCGGCTTGCGCGATGTCATCTTCCTCGTCGCTCGCTTCCGCGATGTGGCTCCACACGCCTTCGAGTTCGAGCGCACCGGCCCGCTCGGCCCGTCTCGCTTCGTCGACGGCCGATGCCCAGTCCTCCGGCAGGATGCCGTTGCGGTGCAGACCCGTGTCGATCTTCAGGTGCACGCGCGCCGTCGTTCCGAGCGCCTCGGCCCGCGCGATGATCCGTCTGAGGTAGTCGGTGGTCCCGACACCGAGATCGAGGCGCTGCATCAGCGCATCGTCTATCTCCGAGTCCGTCGACGTCGCCCAGGCGAAGATCCTGGCGTCGCCGCCTGCGAGTCTGCGGACGGAGAGTCCGGTGCGGATGTCATAGCTGCCGAACCAGTCGATCCCGGCATCCACCGCAGCCCTCACCGCCCAGGAGAGGCCGTGCGCGTACGCGTCGTCCTTGACCACGAGCATCAGCGCGGACGGGGCCACACGGTCACGCACTGCCTCGATGTTCGCGCGAAAGATACTGCTGCTCAGGCGGAGCTCGGGGCGGCTCACGCTTCCCACCCCCTCACGGCGTGGGCGCCGGCGACGGCGACCAGCTCAGCTGCAGTCATCCCGGTGATGTCCGCCCAACGTGTGACTCCGGATGCGGCCGGACCGGTGCCTCCGAAGTAGGTGACCTCGCTGTCGACATCGATGTCTGCGCCCTGGAGGTCTACGACGCACACGTCCATGGCGACGCGCCCCACGATGGGCATCGACGTCTCCCGGATCTCCACGGTCGCGTGATTGCCGAGTGCGCGCACGATGCCCTGAGCGTAGCCGCCCGTCACGAGTGCGACAGTGGTCTCCTTCTCCGCTCGATACGTGTAGCCGTAAGAGACGGCATCCCCTGGCCGGAGCCGCTTGGTGGACAGCACCCGCCCTGCCAGCCGCATCACCGGCCGAGCCGCGAGCTGACCCTTCTCATCGGGGAGACCGTAGAGGAGGTTGGGGTCGATGTCGGGGTCACCGGTGGTGACGCCACGGATGCCCTCGAGCTGCAGTGCCTCGACCTCGCCCTGCGCGTCGACGAGGACGCGTTCCGCACCGGCGGCGGTCACGACCTGGGCGACGGCGAGGACGCCGTGTCCCCAGGCATCGCGCCTGAGGTCGGCGACCGTTCCACCGGCAGACACCGCTGCCGAGGCTCCCGCGGCCAGTGCCGCGCGGGAGATCATGGCTCGTGGCAGGGAGCTGGAAGTCGTCTCACACACGCCCTCCAGCCTAGCTTCCGGCTCCCAGGTCGACCTCGCCTGCCCCCGTAGACTGGAGGGGACCCCGACCCTGGAGCCTCATGTCTCGACTTTCCCTCGCGCCCCGCATCCGCTATCTGATGGGACGTGCCCGCCGCATCGACGTCGGATCGGTGGTGGAACGCGCCAAGGAGGCCTCCGCTCAGCACCACAGAGCCGTGCCGGCGATCGTCGTCGACATGCTCTGGTCGGCTGCCCGTCACAACGTCGGTTTCCAGGACTACATCGACTACGACTTCGCCATGCTCACGAAGGCCGAGCGCGACACGTACATGACCCATCCGGTCTCGAACCAGCTCTCGCAGCGCTACGATCACCCCGACTACCGCTGGATCTTCCAGGACAAGGTCGAGTTCGACAAGCAGTTCTCTCCGTTCCTGAAGCGCGAGTGGATGGTGGTCGAGGAGGGGAACGCCGAGGCCGTGCGCGAACTCACCCAGCGTCTCGGCACGATCGTCACGAAGGAGCCGGTGGGACAGGCCGGCACCGGAGTGCATCGCTATCACGCCGCCGAGATCGAGGACTGGGACGAGTTCCACCGCGGGTTGCTGGCTCGAGGCGAGCTCCTCATCGAGGAGGTCATCCGTCAGCACGATGCACTGGCGGCCGTCTGCCCCGGCACGGTGAACACCACCCGCATCACCGCGTTCTTCGACGGCGAGAAGGCTCACATCCTCGCCATGGCTCAGAAGTTCGGCCGCGGCGCCGTGAGCGACCAGATGACGTTCGGCGGGTTCTACACCATGCTCGACGAGAACGGCCACGCGGTCGGCGCCGGTTACGACTCCCACGGCCACGTCCATGAGACGCACCCAGACTCGGGCTTCCGCATCGCCGACTTCCAGCTGCCCTACATGGACGAGGTACGCGCCTTCATCGACCAGGTCGCCCGGGTCGTGCCTCAGGTGCAGTACGTCGGCTGGGACATCGTCGTCTCCCCCGACGGGCCGGTCCTCGTCGAGGGCAACTGGGGCGCGGGAGTCTACGAGAACAAGCCCAGCGTGACCGGCATCCGCACCGGCCACAAGCCCCGCTACCGCGAGGTCATCGGCTTCTGAGACGCGTAGAGACGAGAATGCCCCCGGAGAGATCCGGGGGCATTCTTCGTGGAGGGCTCAGACTTCGCGGACGATGCCGAGCGGCGTCGACTCCAGCCCCTGACCGAGCGGGTTGTCGCCGAGGATCCTGACGAGACGCTGCTCGCCCGCCTTGTCGAGAGTCGAGCCGAGGATGTTCCCGCCGAGGTCGTTGATGTCCACGACGGCGACCTCTGTCTGACCGCCGATGAGCGCCTTCAGACGAGCCGCCACGCCATCGGGATCCTTGGGGCCGAGCACCACGGCCTCGTTGTATGGAGGAATGGTGTGCTTGGTCGGACCGTCGATCGCCCGTGCCTTGTCGCCGGCGATGCGGTAGAAGTCGCCGCGACGGCCGAAAGCCTTGGTCACGGCTGCGACCGCGGAGGCGAACAGGATGCGCGGAGTACCGCACTCCCGCAAGGCCATCTCCATCGTCTCCGGCATGCCGAGACCGATGCCGTAGGGCGTGCGAGTGACGTACTTCGAGAGGAAGAGCGCGAGCTTCCGGGGCTTGATCTCGTCGAGGCGGTAGGACCGCCCCTGCGTGATGGCCACGATCTTCTCGGTCACGAAGAGGAGGTCGCCCGGCTGGACGGCATCCTTCGCGTACTCGCTGATGATCGCGTCCAGGTCATCCTGGGGCATGACCACGCGGGTGCGCAGCGGGATGCGCGCATAGCTCTTGCCGTCGACACTCGCCTCGAGGGCCTTGCCGTCGTTCGCCTGGCTCATTCGAGGTAGTCCCGCAGGGACTGCGAGCGGCTCGGGTGACGCAGCTTGGCCATCGTCTTCGACTCGATCTGGCGGATGCGCTCACGCGTCACGCCGAACGTGTCACCGATCTGGTCGAGCGTCTTCGGCTGACCGTCGCCCAGTCCGAAGCGCATCCGGATCACTCCGGCTTCGCGCTCGGAGAGCGAGTCGAGGAGCTGCTCGAGCTGACGCTGCAGCATCGTGAAGCCCACGGCGTCGGCGGGGACCACGGCCTCGGTGTCCTCGATGAGGTCACCGAACTCGCTGTCGCCGTCTTCGCCGAGCGGGGTGTGCAGTGAGATCGGCTCCCGGCCGTACTTCTGCACCTCCACGACCTTCTCCGGGGTCATGTCGAGCTCGCGGCTCAGCTCTTCCGGAGTGGGCTCGCGACCGAGATCCTGCAGCATCTGCCGCTGCACGCGGGCGAGCTTGTTGATGACCTCGACCATGTGCACCGGGATGCGGATCGTGCGGGCCTGGTCGGCCATGGCACGGGTGATCGCCTGACGGATCCACCAGGTGGCGTAGGTCGAGAACTTGAAGCCCTTGGTGTAGTCGAACTTCTCGACGGCGCGGATGAGACCGAGGTTGCCC
Organism: Microbacterium sp. WHRI 7836; assembly: GCF_040223885.2. Taxonomy (NCBI): domain Bacteria; kingdom Bacillati; phylum Actinomycetota; class Actinomycetes; order Micrococcales; family Microbacteriaceae; genus Microbacterium; species Microbacterium sp. WHRI 7836. Next base: position 1,705,272 of record NZ_CP168171.1, on the reverse strand, counting down.
TCCTGGATCAGATCCAGGAACTGCATACCGCGACCGGTGTAGCGCTTGGCGAGGGAGACGACGAGACGGAGGTTCGCGCCGAGCAGGTGGCTCTTCGCGCGCTGGCCGTCGCGGGCGACCCACTGCAGGTCAAGACCGAGCTGGCTCGTCTTCTCGGCCGGGGTCATCGCCGACAGCTTCTCCTCGGCGAAGAGACCTGCCTCGATGCGCATCGCGAGCTCGACCTCTTCGGCCGCGTTCAGCAGTGCGACCTTTCCGATCTGCTTCAGGTAGTCCTTGACCGGGTCGGCCGTCGCTCCCGTGATCTGCGTCGAGTAGACCGGGACCTCTTCGTCGTCCTTGGACGAGATGACGATCGCGCCGGTCGGCAGCGGCTCGGTGAAGGCCGGCTTCGCATCCTCGTCTTCGTCCTCCTCGACAGCAGCAGCTGCGGGAGACTCGTCTTCTTCGACGACGTCCTCGGACTTCTTCTTCTTGACGGGGGCGCGCTTCGCGGCAGCACGCTTCGCCGCGCTCAGGGGCGCGGGCTTCTCGGGCGCATCGGTCTCGACCGGAGCGTCGGCGGTCGTCTCTTCGGCAGCCTTCTTCGTCCGGGTGTTCTTCGTCGTGGCAGGAGTCACGTTTCGCCTTTCACGGAGCTGCTGTGTAGCCCCGGGACATTTCGGACACTAGTAAGACCCTTGTCAAGTCCAGTGCTCGAAAACACTGATTGACAACGGGTCAGAGTCCTAGTATCGCACACGTGTGGCGATGCGGACGCATTCCGGCGAACTTCGCGCGAATCCCGCTGCGCGCCACCTCAGCCGCGGCCCGGCTTGTCTTCGTCGCCGGACGGCCGAGAGGCCAGGTAACGCTCCAACTCGGCCGCGAGCTCATCGGCGCTCGGGAGGTCCCTTTCGCTGAAACCTCCCTCGTCGTAGGAGTCGTCGTCGGGGTTGCGCCCCGCCATGTAGGCGTCGTACCGGCGCTCGAGGTTGTGGACCATCTGCTGCAGCTCGTCGTTCCCGGAGACCTGCTCATCGACGCGTGCCAGATAGTCCTCGCGGCGCTCCAGGACGGAATCCAGGATGAGGACGAGTCCCGTCGACGCCATCAGACGCTCCGCTGCCGCGATGACGGCATCGGGGTTCTCCGTCTCCGCGAGGTAATGCGGCACGAGCAGGACGAAGCCCACCGAGGCATCCCCACGCTCGACGAATCGGAACTCGAGGAGGTGACCGGCAGTCGCAGGCACCTGCGTGCGCGGACGCCATACGGAGTGCGCCACGGTCAGGTCACGCCGATTCCCGCTGACCGTCGTGCCGATCGGACGCGTGTGCGGAACGGGCATCGCGATCGAGTGCACCCAGTGCAGTCCCGAGACCTCGAACTCCGCCGCGAGGGCGAGCACCGTGCTCGCGAAACGATTCCATGCGAAATCCGGCTCGTATCCGGCGAGCAGCAGGAACGGACGACCGAGTGCGTCCGTCGCGAGCGACAGTTCGAGCCTCGGCGGCTTGAACTCGGTCAGGTGGTCCTGGTCGAAGGAGATCACAGGGCGGCGCGCCCGATAGTCGAGCAGTGCGTCGTTGTCGAACACGACGACGGGCTCAGGGGATGCCGTCTCCCGAAGGTGATCGATCAAGCCGGAGACGGCGCTTCCCGCGTCCGTGAAACCGGTCAGAAGCAGCACCAACGGCAGGCCGTGCGGCACTGTCGGCGCATTCGCGACGCGTTCGTGGATCTCACCGGAGAAGGGCATGTGTCCATGCTACGAGCAGCCGCCTACCCCGGGGCGCGGCGCATCATGCTGAGAGCGAACACGCGCAGAGTGGGCGGACGACCATGGTGTGGCGGAGATCCTAGGATGGAGGCATGACGCTTCCCGTGCTCTCGCACACCACCGATCAGTTCCCCGGAAGCGCTGCAGATGCCGCAGTGCTCATCGTCGCCGCTCTCCCCGATTCGGCGGAGTCGCTGGCCGGCTACCCCGGACTCGCCGATGCGCTGGCCGGCGTCGGATTCACCGGTTCGGTCGGATCGTTCACCCGCGTGTTCGTCCCCGAGGTGACGTCTTCGCCGTTCGCGGTGGTCGGCGTCGGCAGCTCGCCGGACGCTGCTGCCGTGCGCAACGCGGCAGGTACGGCGCTGCGCACGCTCACCGGCTTCGAGCACGTCGCCGTGGCTCTCGCCGACGGCCTCGAGTCGTTCGCCGCTGCGGCGGCCGAAGGTGCGGTGCTCGGCGGGCACAAGTTCGACGGCTACCGCACGGAGAAGGGCAAGGGGCGCGCCACGTCGATCACGCTCCATGCCGCGGTCGACGACGATGACGTCGAATACGCACAGGTCCTGGGAGACGCGGTAGCGCTCATCAAGGATCTCGTGAACGTGCCCGCAGAGTGGCAGAGTCCGGCACAGCTCGCGCAGAGCGCCGCCGACAGCGTGGCCGACCTCGACGTCACGGTCGAGATCCTCGACGAGAAGGCTCTTGCCGAGCAGGGCTTCGGCGGCATCCTCGGCGTCGGTCAGGGGTCGGATCGCCCTCCGCGTCTCGTCCGTCTCGACTACTCCCCCGCCGACGCCTCACGGCACATCGCCCTGGTCGGTAAGGGCATCACGTTCGACACCGGTGGCCTTTCCCTGAAGCCGGCTGCCTCGATGGTCGGCATGAAGTTCGACATGGCCGGCGCGGCGACCTCTCTCGCCGCGATCCGCGCCATCGCCACACTGGGCCTCCCGGTCCGCGTGACCGCGTGGCTGTGCATCACCGACAACATGCCGTCGGGGCGCGCGCTGCGCCCTGGCGATGTCATCCGCATCCTCGACGGGACCACCGTCGAGGTCCAGAACACCGACGCCGAGGGGCGACTCGTGCTCGCCGACGGTCTCGTCGCCGCGAGCCGTGAGAACCCGGACGTCATCATCGATGTGGCGACTCTCACCGGCGCCATCGTCGCCGCGCTGGGCCACCGGCACACCGGCGTCTTCGGCGACGTCGACACTGTTTCCTCGTTCATGTCGGCGACCGCTCAGGTCGACGAGCCGGCGTGGCACATGCCGCTGCCGGACTACATGGAGGAGTCGCTCGAGTCCCCCATCGCCGACCTGCAGAACGCGAACATGGGCGACAGGATGGGCGGTGCGTCCTACGCAGGCCTGTTCCTGCGCCGCTTCGTCGGTCGCACCTCTGACGCCGAGGACGCCCCGCGCATCCCGTGGGTGCACCTCGACATCGCGGGATCCGGCGAACACGCCGGCGCCCCGTACGGCTTCACCGAGAAGGGCCCAACGGGGGCGATGGTCCGATCGATCGTCGCCTTCGCCGCAGCATCCCACACGGAGGCATGACCTATGACAACCCACACCTTCGACATCGTCGTCCTGGGCGGCGGCAGCGGCGGTTATGCCGCGGCGTTGCGCGCGAGTGAGCTCGGCAAGTCCGTCGCGCTGATCGAGAAGGACAAGGTCGGCGGAACCTGCCTGCACCGGGGATGCATACCGACCAAAGCGCTGCTGCATGCCGCAGAGGTGGCCGAGCACGTGCGCGACGCCGCGTCCGTCGGCGTCACCGCGAGCCTGGAGGGCATCGATCCGGCGGGGGTGCGCACGTACCGCGAAGGCATCGTCGCCAAGAAGTTCAAGGGACTGGAGGGGCTGGTCAAGGCGCGTGGGATCACCACCGTCAGCGGACTCGGCCGCCTGAACCCCGACCACAGCGTCAGCGTCGGAGACGACGTGTACGTGGGCACGGACGTCGTGCTCGCGACCGGCTCGTACAGCCGCTCGCTTCCCGGCTTGGAGATCGGCGGGCGGATCCTCACGAGCGAGCAGGCACTCGCCCTCGACGTGATCCCCGAGCGCGTACTGATCCTCGGCGGCGGCGTGATCGGGGTCGAGTTCGCGAGCGTGTGGCGGTCGTTCGGCTCCGAGGTCACGATCATCGAGGCTCTGCCGCACCTCGTCCCGAACGAGGACATCGCTCTCAGCAAGGGTCTGGAGCGTGCGTTCCGGCGCCGCGGCATCCAGTACTCCCTCGGAACCCGATTCCAGGGTGCGGTCCAGGATGAGACATCCGTCACCGTGACCCTCGAAGACGGCAAGGAGTTCACGGCCGACTACCTCCTCGTGGCCGTAGGGCGCGGTCCGGTCACCTCCGACCTCGGATTCGAGGAGGCTGGCGTGACGCTCGACCGCGGTTTCGTGACCGTCGATGACAACCTGCGCACCGGAGTCCCTGGCGTGTGGGCGGTCGGAGACATCGTGCCCGGTCTGCAGCTCGCACATCGCGGATTCCAACAGGGCATCGCCGTCGCCGAGCGCATCGCGGGGCTGTCCCCCGTGAACATCCCCGACTCGCAGATCCCCAAGGTCACGTACTCGAGCCCGGAGGTCGCTTCGGTCGGGGTGACCGAAGAGGCAGCGGTCGCCGCACACGGTGCCGACGCGGTCATCGCCTACGAGTACAACCTCGCCGGCAACGGCAAGAGCGAGATCATCGGGACGGGCGGGCTCGTGAAAGTAGTCCGCCTCAAGGACGGCCCCGTCGTCGGCGTCCACCTGCTCGGCGACCGCGTCGGCGAGCTCATCACGGAAGGACAGCTCGCCGTCGCCTGGGAGGCGCACCCGGAGGACATCGCGCCCCTGATCCACGCCCACCCGACCCAGAGCGAGGCCCTCGGGGAAGCCTTCCTCGCCCTGGCCGGCAAGCCCCTGCACGCCCTCTGAGCACCAACCGGTGCCCGAGTCACTAAGCTAGACAAGCGTCATACAACTTCTTGAAGGAGACTCAGTCATGAGCACATCCGTCGTCCTCCCCGCTCTCGGCGAGAGCGTCACAGAGGGTACGGTCACCCGCTGGCTCAAGCAGGTGGGAGACACCGTGCAGGCGGACGAGGGCCTGCTCGAGATCTCGACCGACAAGGTCGACACCGAGATCCCCTCCCCCGTCAGCGGCGTGATCGAGGAGATCCTCGTGGCCGAAGACGAGACCGTCGAGGTCGGCGCGCTCCTCGCGCGCATCGGCGACGGCAGCGGAGCGGCTCCCGCCGCAGACGCGCCCGCAGCCGCGGCACCTGAAGCCGAGGCCGCACCCGCCGAGGCTGCCCCCGCGCAGGCCGCACCTGCGGAGAACGCCGCTCCGGCTGCTCCCGCACCGTCGGCAGAAGCACCGGCGCCCGCCGCAGAGGCCGCTCCTGCCGCACCCGCGGGCGACGCCACCGACATCGTGCTCCCCGAGCTGGGCGAGAGCGTCACCGAGGGCACCGTCACCCGGTGGCTCAAGCAGGTCGGCGACAGCGTCGCCGTAGACGAGGCTCTTCTGGAGATCTCCACCGACAAGGTCGACACCGAGATCCCGTCGCCGGTTGCCGGTGTGGTTCAGGAGATCGTGGCCGGCGAGGACGAGACGGTCGCAGTCGGCGCCGTGCTCGCACGCGTCGGCTCCGGCGCTGCCCCCGCCGCTGAGACCCCGGCTCCCGCGCCCGCAGCCGAGGCACCCGCTGCGCCTGCGGCTCCCGCGCCCGCCCCCGCAGCCGAAGCGCCCGCTGCTCCGGCTCCTGCCGCCGCTCCGGCTCCTGCCGCCGCTGCGGCTGCTCCGGCTCCCGCCGCTGCGACGCCAGCCGAGGCGAAGCTCGCGCTCCCGACCGAGAGCGACAACCTCTACGTCACACCGCTCGTGCGTCGTCTGGCCTCCCAGCAGGGAGTGGACCTGGCTTCCGTCACCGGAACCGGTGTCGGCGGTCGCATCCGCAAGGAAGATGTCCTGAAGGCTGCGGAGACGGCGGCGGCAGCGCCCGCCGCCGCGGCTCCTGCTGCTCCCGCGCCGCTCGAGGTCTCGCCGTTGCGCGGCACGACACAGCCGATGTCGCGGCTTCGCAAGGTCCTCGCGAAGCGTGCCGTCGAGTCGATGCAGCAGACGGCCCAGCTGACCACGGTCGTCGAGGTCGATGTCACCGCACTCGCCGACTACCGCGACAGCGTGAAGGCTTCTTTCCTCGAGAAGACGGGTGACAAGCTCTCCTTCCTGCCGTTCTTCGCGCTCGCAACCGCAGAAGCGCTGCAGGCGTTCCCGATCGTGAACGCGACGGTCGACGGCGAGAACATCGTCTACCCGGCCAGCGAGAACGTCTCGATCGCCGTCGACACCGAGCGTGGACTGCTCACGCCGGTGCTGCGCGACGCCGCCTCGAAGAACATCGCGCAGATCGCGCACGAGATCGCCGATCTGGCTGCTCGCACCCGCGACAACAAGCTGAAGCCCGACGAGCTGGCCGGCGGAACTTTCACGCTGACCAACACGGGCTCCCGCGGCGCACTGTTCGACACGCCTGTGGTCTTCCTCCCGCAGTCGGCGATCCTGGGCACCGGTACCGTCGTCAAGCGCCCCGGACTCGTCAAGGTGGGCGGCGCGGATGCGATCGCCGTCCGGTCCTACGTGTACCTCGCGCTGTCCTACGACCACCGGATCATCGACGGCGCAGACGCGGCACGCTTCCTCGGCGCCGTGAAGGCCCGCCTCGAGGCTGCGCAGTTCGCCGCTCAGCTCGGAGCCTGACCGACACGAGTCACCCTGGCTGATCCGCGACGTCATAGACGTCGCGGATCAGCCATTTCTCGTCTGTGCGGAAAAGGACGACGATGGTCTCGTCCGAGGACGCGGCGTCGGCCATCCCCGCATCGCTCTCGGGGATCGCACGCAATCGCATGACCGCCACGTCGCCGTACGCATCGACCAGCTCGGGTGCCGTCGGAACGCGGGTCTTCGCGCTGAGCGCATCGACGATCCCCTCCGCATTCCCGGCCACGGCGCTCTGACACGCGCCGTCTCCATCGGCGCTGCACTGCGCGATGATCCGCAGGAGCGCTGACAGCGCCGCGACGGGATCGTCGGCCGCAGCAGACCTCGGCTGCGTGGCCTCGCTCTCCGCAACATCCGTCGCACGGGGCGTCGGGACGTCGGACGCCTCCCCGGAGGATGCCGGCGCCGGTGTGTCCGTGTTGCCGGGCGCGCCACGGGCGCTTGTCTCCGACTCACCACCGGGAAGGAGCAGTCCTCCCACCAGCACAGCCGCTGCGGCGCCTCCCGCGATGGCAAGGGAACGCAGACGGACCTTCGAACGAGCCGTCGATCGCTCGCGTCCCCTCCTCGGCCGTGTGGATCGTCGGTGAGGATGTTGCGCCCCTCTCTCCGAGCGCGCGCGCAGCTCGATGATCGCCTTCTGCACCACGTCGACGATCGCGCTGATGGCGCGGGTGCGACCCGCGTCCCGATGGCGGACCCGGTCCGCGCGCAGGAGCGGCGCTCTCTCCCGAGCCACGGCGACGCGGGGACCGACCGCCCGAGCGACATCCCGAGCCCGCTCCGGGGTGTGGAACTCGCGCCGGAGAGGCTGCGGCGCAGCGACGTCGAGCACCATGGTCTCCCATGCCTCCGTGAGCTTGCGAGGCAGACGCGGCTGAGCGAGAGTCTTGTGCAGCCCCTCTCCGATGCCCGACAGGGCGCGACGGACCACCTTGTCCGCGGTCTGATCGCCGAGAAGCTCGACGAGCTCCACCACACCGGCCCTGACATCGGCGCCCTCCCCGATGACGAAGACAGGCCGCCCACCGTCGGTGAGCCACCACGTGCCCGTGTGCACCCCATCGATCCCTTCCCCCAACTCGTCGAGTCCACGAAGGAGGCTGACGACGAGAGTGCTGATCTCCCCCGCAGTGATGCCCGATCCCGCTGCCTCTCGACGGCCCAGGTATCCGCGCACCCGATCCGTGCACCACGGGAGCAACGCGTCGTGACCATCCCGGCGCCGGCTGACGTCGATGGGAGCGGCGATGTGTTCCGTCCCCGAGTAGCGCCATCCCGCCCATCCGACGAGGCGCGCGACATCCACTCTGACGACCACCTCATCGCCGTGGGTCACGAGCGTGCCCGAGAAGGGCCCCTCCGCGGGATCGAGCGTGCGCACCACACGGTGCGCCCGCGGAACGAGCGGCGTTCCTCGACCGTCGTCGATCGCGATGTCTTCCATTCCTCCATCTCACCGCGGAGATCCTCCCGGAAGCCGCCAGGGCGGAGCGTCGGGACGGATCCCCTCTGATGCCTCTGCAGTGCAGGAGGAGTGGAATCCGGCCGCTCCGCTCCACGCGAACGCCGACATCACGAGGTCGTCAGACTCGGTAGGCTGGTGCTCATGGCAAAGCGTGCTCCTGAACCCGAAAAGCGTCCTGGGTTCTTCTCCCAGATCAAGTCCCTCTTCCGGTTCACACGTGAGGCCTACTCCTGGCTGCCGTGGGCACAGGCTGCGATCCTCATCGGCGGCGTCCTGCTCGGGCTCGTCGCGGGTTATCTGATCCCTCCCTTCCAGGTATGGACGCTCGTCCTGTGGGGCATCACGGGTCTGATGCTCGGCATCCTCGGCGCCCTGTTCCTGATGACGCGGCTCTCGACCTCTGCCATGTACAGCAAGATCGACGGCATGCCCGGTGCGACCGGCCACGTGCTGAGCACCAGCCTTGGTCGCAGTTGGCAGGCCTCGGAGACTCCCGTCGGCATCAACCCGAAGACGCAGGAAGCTGTCTACCGCACCATCGGCCGCGGCGGCATCGTCATCGTCGGCGAAGGCGCACGCGGACGACTGACCCGTCTCGTGAACGAGGAGCGCAGCAAGGCCCAGCGCGTCGCGCACGGCGTCCCGGTCACCGTTCTGTACGTCGGACACGGTGACGACGAAGTCGCGATCGCCGACCTCTCGAAGACGATCAAGAAGCTCCCCAAGGCGATCGACAAGGCGACGATGGCCGCGGTCATCCGTCGCGTCGACTCGGTGTCGCAGTCGCTTTCCTCGCTGCCGATCCCGAAGGGCATCGACCCGACGAAGGTGCGCTCTCAGCGTCCGCGCTGATCGCACGCACCGCACGACTCAAGAGCGCGGCCGTCCTCCTTCGAGGACGGCCGCGCTCTCTCCTTCACTCGGAGAGCGGCTGCCGAGGCAGACGACGGACTTTCGCCCGACGACGCCGACGTTCCGGGACCATCGATCGCATCTCGTCGAGCTTGCCGAAGCAGAACAGCCGGTCGTCGGCTTCGAGCACGACGTGCTTGCGGGGATTCGGGATCACGCTGACGCCGCGGTGCAGCGTGAGGACCGTGATGTCCCGCTCCCACAGTCCCGCCTCGCCCAACGTCTTCCCGACCAGGTCGACCGCACCGTGCACCATGAGCTCGGCGACACCGTAGCCCGTCGAGACCGTGAGACGCTGGCGCACGTCGATCTCCGGAAAAGCGACCTGCCCCGCGATGTAGTCGATGATGGCACCAGCGACATCGAGCTTCGTCGCGGTCTCGATGCCCTGGAGTCCCGGCGAGGAGTTGACCTCCATGACCAGCGGACCGTCTTCGCCCTCGAGCATGTCGACACCCGCGACCCGCAGGCCCATGATCTGCGCCGAGCGCACCGCCGCGCGCTCGTAGACGGGATCGAGTTCGACCGCCTCGACGGACCCTCCTCGGTGCACGTTCGATCGGAACTCGTCACCGGCAGCGGAACGTCGCATCGCGGCGACGACGCGGTCGCCGACGACCAGCGCTCTGATGTCGCGTCCGCGGCTCTCCGCGATGAACTTCTGGATCAGCACGTTCTGCTTGGTCGAGTGCAGGGTCTCGATGATCGCCTCGGCGACCTTCACCTGCGGAGCGAGGATCACCCCGATTCCCTGGGTGCCCTCGAGCAGCTTGATGACGACCGGGGCTCCGCCGACCCGTTCGATCGCCGGTCGCACATCCGCACGGTTGCGCACGAAGGCCGTCGGCGGCATCGCGATGTTGTGGCGCGAGAGGATCTGATTCGCGCGGAGCTTGTCACGGGCGCTCGAGATGCCGTTGGCGGTGTTCGGCGTGTAGACGTCCATCTGCTCGAACTGACGCACGACGGCCGTGCCGAAGTAGGTGATCGAGTTCCCGATGCGAGGGAGGATCGCGTCGTAGTCGCTGAGCTGTCGTCCTCGGTAATGCAGGTCCGGTTCATCGGCCGTGAGGTCGATGGCGAAGCGCAGCGTGTTGAGCACCTTGACGTTGTGCCCTCGCTGGAGCGCGGCTGCACGCAGACGCTGGGTGGAGTACGCCTGCGGCGCGCGGGAGAGCACTGCGATCTTCACGGGGGGTTTTTCCTGCCAGGATGTATCAGGTGAGTAGGACTACCCCCCATTCAAACACCCTTACGGGGTGGCGAGAATGGGTGAGCCTGCCCGATCTCGGGGTGGATTGGCTGAAGGCCAAGATCGACACGGGTGCGCGCACCTCATCGCTGCACGCTTTCGACATCGTGGAGTTCGAGCAGGACGACGAGCCCTGGGTCCGTTTCAAGGTCAAACCCTGGCAGGACAGCCAGGAGGACGCGGTCGTGGTCGAGTGCCCGATCCACGACCGTCGTGCAGTGCGGAGTTCGTCAGGGCATGCCCAGGAGCGGCTCGTGGTCGAGCTTCTGATCCGGCTCGTGGATCGCGAAGTGCTCGCGGAGGTCACGCTGAGCAACCGTGACGAGATGGGCTTCCGCATGCTCATCGGGCGTGAAGCCCTGCGCCGCGGCTACATCGTCGACCCCGCCCGTTCCTTCCTCGGCGGACGAGCACCGCGCGAGGCGCGTCGGCGCAACCGCGGCCGCGACTGACTCCGTCGGGCGGAGCCGTCGGGCGGAGCCGTCAGGTGCGGATGAGAACCGTGCCGACCGCCTTGTCGTGCAGACCGCGCTGGTCGGCGTCCCAGATCACGGCGGGTACGACGACCACGAGCAGGAGCGTGCGGACGATCGGGCGCCACAGCCCGACCCAGCTCCCGTCGAGACGGGCGAGACGCATGCCGAGGATGCGGTGCCCCGGGCTGCCGCCTGCGGTCGGGATGAAGACGATCTGCAGCACGGCGAACACCAGCATCGGGGCGAACTGGGTCAGACCCGCTTCCGTCGGCAGGGCGAACTGATTGAACCCGAGGAATCCGGTGGCGATGATCGTCGCCGCCGTGTAATCGATCAGAAGGGCGCCGATCCGGCGGCCGGGACGGGCGATGCTCCCCGAACCGGATTCGGGGAGTCCGAGTCGTTCACCGGGGTACGCGTTCACTGCATCCGTCACTCCCCCAGCCTACCGAGCGTGAAATGACGTGCTGACGCCCTCACGCTCGTAACACGCCCGAAACAAAGCGGATACCGTAGAGAAATCCCCCGTCCGTACTCTGCAGAGTGGCCGTGAAGCCATCGATCCGCATTACAGGAGTCGTACATGTTCAAAGATTCGTCCGAGGTACTGACCTACATCAAGGAGAACGACGTCAAGTTCCTTGACATCCGTTTCACCGACCTCCCGGGTGTACAGCAGCACTTCAACATTCCTGCATCGACGGTCGACGAGGCTTTCTTCACCGACGGTCAGCTGTTCGACGGCTCCTCGATCCGCGGCTTCGCGAGCATCCATGAGTCCGACATGCAGCTCATCCCCGACGTCACGACGGCGTACGTCGACCCGTTCCGCGAGGCGAGCACGCTCGTCATGCTCTTCGACATCTACAACCCGCGCACCGGCGAGATCTACTCCAAGGACCCGCGTCAGGTCGCCAAGAAGGCCGAGAAGTACCTGGCCTCGACCGGCATCGCCGACACCGCGTTCTTCGCCCCCGAGGCCGAGTTCTACATCTTCGACGACGTCCGCTACAACGTCACCTCGAACTCCAGCTTCTACAGCGTCGACTCCGAAGAGGGCGCCTGGAACACCGGTCGCGAGGAGGAGGGCGGCAACCTCGGGAACAAGACCCCCTACAAGGGCGGGTACTTCCCGGTCAGCCCGGTCGACAAGACGGCCGACCTCCGTGACGACATCACCCTCAAGCTGATCGACGCCGGTTTCATCCTCGAGCGCTCGCACCACGAGGTCGGCACGGGCGGCCAGCAGGAGATCAACTACCGCTTCGACACCATGGTGCACGCGGCTGACGACATCCTGAAGTTCAAGTACATCGTCAAGAACACGGCCGAGGAGTGGGGCAAGGTCGCGACCTTCATGCCCAAGCCCCTCTACGGTGACAACGGCTCGGGAATGCACACGCACCAGTCGCTGTGGAACGACGGCAAGCCGCTGTTCTACGACGAGGCCGGCTACGGCCAGCTCAGCGACATCGCGCGCTGGTACATCGGCGGCATCCTGGCGCACGCGCCCGCCCTGCTCGCCTTCACCAACCCGACGCTGAACAGCTACCACCGTCTGGTCAAGGGCTTCGAGGCTCCCGTCAACCTGGTCTACTCGGCCGGCAACCGCTCCGCCGCGATCCGTATCCCGATCACGGGCTCGAACCCGAAGGCGAAGCGCATCGAGTTCCGCGCACCGGATGCTTCGGGCAACCCCTACCTCGCCTTCGCCGCGCAGCTCATGGCAGGCCTCGACGGAATCAAGAACCGCATCGAGCCGCACGAGCCGGTCGACAAGGACCTCTACGAGCTTCCCCCCGAGGAGGCCAAGGACATCCCGCAGGTCCCGAACTCGCTGCTCGACTCGCTGGACGCCCTGGCTGCCGACCACCAGTTCCTCCTCGAGGGCGGCGTGTTCACCAAGGAGCTCATCGAGACCTGGATCTCCTACAAGTACGAGAACGAGATCCTGCCGATGGCGCAGCGTCCGCACCCGTTCGAGTACGAGCTGTACTTCGGCGTCTGATCGCCCTTTCGAAGCGACGACGAACGCCCGCCAGGGTCCTCCTGGCGGGCGTTCGTCGTGATCCCGGACGACATCACGCGGTGCGGACGATCGCCGGGGGCTCGTAGGTCCCGTTCAGCACCGCCTCCCCCGGGATGTACATGCGGATGATCGGCCGGAACTCTCCGGACGGCGTCGGCAGCCAGTTGGCCCGCGCCAGGGGGTCCTCGGGTGCGGAATGGCTCATGGTGATGGTCAGCGAGCCGTCGTCTCCATAGACGATTCCCGGCGTCCGGTCCCCGAGGGAATATCGGTCGATCGGGTTGTCCACCAGGAAGAACTCCGGCAACGAGTACATCGTCACGGACCAGAACGCGCCGACCGGGGGCGGCGGCGCGAGGTGGAGGGTGTAGTTCCTCTCCCCGGTGAGCTGCTCCCCGCGATCGTCGACGTACGTCATGATGTACGCCGCCTCGTAGCCGTGATTGCCCCAGAGCCCCGCCTTGGCCGATCCTGCTCGCAGAGCCAGGCGCTGAAGCCCCTCGGGTGCTTTCCACTGAGGGTCATCCAGTGCACCGATCTGGAAGAAGTCGAGGTTGTAGTCGAACACATGCAGAGTCATCTGCCAGCCGTTGATCACGGGAGCGGATCCGGACTGAAGGATCGCATCGAGCGCAGCGCTTCCCTCCGCGAACGCATCCTCGAGACGGGCCACGGCGGTCTCGCCGAGTCCGCCGACCGGAGCCTCGCCGGTGATCCCGAGTTCGACGAACGTGGCCTCGAGCGCACGGTCTCGCGCCGCGCCGGGGAAGGCCCGCGACCACACGCGGAACTGCTCCCAGAAGTCCAGAGCCTCGGATCCCTGCGGCGCGGCGTCGGGAAGCCCCTGTCCGGCAACTCCGGTCAGCGACATCGCGTCCTGCAGCGCGTGAACGGCCGGAAGATCAGCATCGCCGTCGACGGCCCAGCGACCGACGAGCGAGACGACATCCGTCGGCGCATCGATCTCGATGACGTCGGGGACGGCCTGCGTCTCGGACCGAGTCGACGGTCCCCGCAAGACCACGTCCTTCGCCCCTCCGCCTGTCGCACGGGTGCCCACGTACGCGAAGTTGTTCGTCCACGCATCGACGAACTGCATCACGTGATACCGGTCCCCCGCGTCCGGCAGATGCAGCCGTACGGGACCAGCGCTCAGATCGATCTGCGCGAAGGAGTACACCGTGTCGTTGTTGATCGAGACGAAGTCGTCGTCTGCGCTCGCGAGCGTGCGGGCGTGGGCGATGGCGTTGAGAGGGGTGGCCGCCATGGTGCCGATGCCGTTCTGCACCGAACGTCGAACCTGTCCGAGATTGAACACCAGCGGGAAGGCATACAGGTAGGCGGTGACGGCGAGGGCGTCGCGGTGGGGAGCGTGTTCGGTCATGGCTCATCTTCTCGTCGAACGAGGGGGCGCGCCAGTGCCCGTTCCCGGCTTGACCCGGTGGACTCGCGAGTGATCAACTGGTGAGTCTGAGCATCGACCGGGGGAACCATGCGCCGCAGAAGAGTCATCGTGAACACCGACGCACACACGCCGGTCGCCGCCGCACCGTCTCAGCCGTCGAACGCGGTCGTCGCATATGCGAGGACCAACCCGTTCATGTTCGGCCTGCTGGGCGCCCTCGGGGTGCTGGTCGCCCTGGCCATCGGCGGAGTGATCGGCCAGCTCGCGACCGTCTTCGTCTACATCGGAGTGGCGGTCTTCCTGGCCCTCGGCCTCGACCCGATCGTCTCGTTCATCGAGAAGAAGCTCCCGCGCGCCGCCGCCGTAGCCATCGTCGTCGCTGCTGTGCTCCTCGCGTTCGCCGGCATCATCCTCGCCATCGTCCCGCTCCTCGTGGAACAGGTCGGCAACCTGATCAAGGACGGGCCGAAGATGGTCGAGGACTTCATGGCCAGCGCCTGGTATAAGGACGTCAGCAGCCAGTTCGGCACCATCGACGACGCCGTTCAGGGCGTCCTCGGGTTCTTCAAGGATCCCAACAACTTCTTCGACATCGGCGGCGGCGTCTTCGCGGTCGGCGCCGGTATCGCCGGCGGGTTCACCGGTGTCACCATCGTCCTGATCCTGACGCTGTACTTCATGGCATCGCTGCACAGCATGAAGCACCTCGCGGCACGCTTCGTCCCGGCGTACCAGCGGGACACCTTCAGCGGCCTCCTCGAGGACGTCTCCGGGGCCGTGGGCCGCTATGTGATGGGCCAGGCCAGCCTTGCGCTGATCAACGGCATCCTGAGCCTGATCTTCCTCACCATCATCGGCGCGCCCGTTCCGGCGCTGCTCGCACTCATCGCCTTCATCGGGTCGATGATCCCGTTGGTGGGAACGCTGACGGCGTCGATCATCAACTCTCTGATCTGCCTCTTCGTCTCCCCCGTGACGGCGCTCATCGCGATCATCTACTACCTGATCTACATGCAGATCGAGGCCTACATCCTCTCACCGCGGATCATGAGCAAGGCCGTCGCGGTGCCGGGAGCGCTCGTCGTCATCGCCGCCGTCGCCGGCGGTGCACTCGGCGGTATCCTGGGAGCCCTCGTGGCGATCCCCGTCGCCGCGAGCATCATCATCATCGTGCAGAAGGTGACGTTCCCGGCCCAGGACAGGAAGATCGTCCCGCCGGCATCGGCGCGCTGATCACGGCTCCTGCCGGGGCGCCCTCAGCGGACGAGGAGAGCGCCGGCCTCGACGCGGACGTCGAATGCCGAGACCTCGCCCATCTCCTCGCCGTCGATCTCGAACACGAGAGGTGTCTTGAGCTCGACGGAGATGGTCTCCACCGGGAGGTGGCGTGCCGAGTCGGTGCTGACGGCCTCATCCGTCGCGCCGAACAGGCGACGGATGCCGTTGTCCCACACGAATGATCGCAGCGTATCGAGCCACTGCAGCGCGCCGTCGGCGCTGATCATCAGCACGTCGAGCTTGCCGTCGTCCAGCACGGCGTCCGGCAGCAGTCTGATGCCGCCCTGCACCATCCCGCAGTTGCCGATCAACATGGTGTGGCCCCGCACCGCGACGGCCTTCTCCCCGTCGATCGTGAGGGTGATGTCGGTCATCTCGGTACCGGCGAGAGCGCGTCCCATGGCCTCGACATAGGCGAGCCAGCCCGCCTTGGACTTGAGGTCGTCGTCGGTCTCCACCAGCATCTGGGCGTCGACCCCGAATCCGACCATCACGGCGAACGCGTGCTCGGTTCCGTCGTACGACACCCAGCCGAGGTCGATGCGACGGGGCTCGGCGTCGCGCACCCGCTCCAGTGCGGCCTTCACGTTGTTCAGCGGTACCTCGAGGTTCCGCGCGAGGAGGTTGCCGGTCCCCTGCGGGACGATCCCGAGCGCCGTCTCGGAACCCGCCAACGACTCGGCGACCGCGCGTACCGTGCCGTCTCCCCCGACGGCGACCACGATGTCGCGGCCGTCTTCACGCGCCTCGCGAGCCATGCCGCGACCCGGGTCCTCGGGGGTCGTCTCCCACCAGCGGATGTCGTACCCGTCGTCGAACACTTCGCTCACCGCGGCTTGCAGGACCTCCTGCTCGACCTTCGAAGGGTTCCAGACGATGCCGATTCGCGCGTTGGTCATATCGTCAGCTTGGGACACGACACGCGATACCGCAAACCGACGCTCTCGACTCACCCGTAGAAGAGCTGCTCGAAGGTCTTCCTGGCGCGCCGGGTCACCCCGAGGTAGTCCTCCTCGAGTTCTGTGGCGGAGCGATCGGGATAGCCGAGCAGACGACCGATCGCATCGAGCTGACGGCGATCGGCGGGGAGCACGTCGCTGGTCTGCCCGGTCAGCAGAGTGATCGCTGACCTGAGACGACTGGACAGCAGCCACGCCGCGCGAAGACGCGCGGCGTCCTCCTCTGCGACCAGATCGGCCGCGACGGCGGCTTCGAGCGCACCGAGCGTCGAGGTCGTGCGCAGCCCGGGAACACCGTGCGCATGCTGCAGCTGGAGGAGTTGGACCAGCCACTCCACATCGCTCAGCGAGCCGGGGCCGAGCTTCAGGTGGCGACGGGGATCAGCACCCTGCGGCAGCCGTTCCCCCTCGACCCGCGCTTTGATGCGCTTGATCTCGCGGGTGCCCTGGAGGTCGATGGACTCCGGGTAGCGGATCGTGTCGGCAAGCGCCGTGAACCGGGCGATCAGCTTCGCGCTTCCCGCCACTCCGCGCGCCCGGAGCAGCGCCTGGGCCTCCCACGACAGCGACCAGCGGCGGTAGTACTCCGCGTATGCCTCGATGGAGCGGACGATCGGACCGTTCCGCCCCTCCGGCCTCAGATCGGCATCGAGGTCGAGCGGCAGCCGGTGATCGGTCAGGTGCTCGCGGAGGCCGGCCACGATCTGCGTCGCGAGCTTCTGCGCGCGCTGGGGATCGACACCGTTCGCGTCGTAGACGTACAGGATGTCGGCGTCGGATCCGAACCCCAGCTCGGCACCGCCGAAGCGCCCCATCGCGATGACGGCGAAGTCGAGCGCCTCGTCATCGACCGGGACGACTTCGCGCATCACCGCGCGGAGAGCGGCCTGGATCGTCGCCTCGGTGATCTCCGTGAGTGCGGTGGCGACCTCTTCGATCGTGAGGACATCGAGCACCGCCCCCATGGCCGTGCGCAGGAGCTCTCTCCTCCGCAGCGCCCTGACGGCCCGCAGCGCATCGCCGATCGTCTCATGGCGCGTCTGGATCGCTCTGGCCTCTTCGTCGAGGGCTGCGGCCCCGCGCGGGCGCAGCCGCCCAGCGTTGTCCAGCCAGGCCACGGATTCCGGGATCCACTCCAGGAGCTCGCCGATGTACCGGGAAGAGGACAGCAGGCGGGTGAGGCTCTCCGCCGCCCCCGACGAATCGCGCAGCATCCTGAGGAACCACGGGGTGTCTCCGAGACGCTCGCTGATGCGGCGGAAGGCGAGGAGCGCGTAGTCAGGATCGCTTCCGTCGGCGAACCACCGCACCATGATGGGCATCAGGTGTCGCTGGATGGTCGCCTTGCGGCTGAGCCCGCTCGTGAGCGCACCGATGTGGCGGAGTGCGCCCGCCGGATCCCGGAAGCCGATGGCTGCCAGGCGGTCGTGCGCCTGAGCGGCGGAGAGGGTCCGCTCCTCTTCCGGCAGACCGGCGACAGCGCTCAGCAGTGGACGGTAGAACAGGCGCGTATGGATCTCGCGCACCTCCCGCCGGACGCTCTCCCAGCGGGCCCACACACTGTCACCGCTCTCCGCGAGGCGTGTGCCCCTCGCCAGGATCCGCAGGCCTGCCGGAGTCCGAGGCATCAGATGCGTGCGGCTGAGCTCTCTCAGCTGGAGGCGATGCTCCATGAGCCGGAGCAGGCGGTAGTCCTCGGCGAACGCCGCCGCATCGACCCGCCCGATGTAACCGCCCTCGACGAGCGCATCGAGGCTCTCGAGGGTCCCGCGCGTGCGCAGCGACTCGTCGGTGAGTCCGTGGACGAGCTGCAGCAGCTGCACGGTGAACTCGATGTCGCGAAGCCCACCCGCCCCGAGCTTCAGCTGATACGGAGCGTCGTCCGGGTCGATGTGCTCCATCACGCGCTCCCGCATGCGCTGCACGCTCTCGACGAAGTCCTGCCGCGCGGCACTGGACCAGATCTTCGGCTGCACCGCGGCGATGTACTCCGCCCCGAGTTCCGCATCTCCGGCGAGGGGACGCGCCTTGAGCAGAGCCTGGAACTCCCAGCTCTTGGCCCAGCGGTCGTAGTACGCGAGATGGGATGCGAGCGAGCGGACCAGAGCACCTTGCTTGCCCTCTGGACGCAGCGCGGCATCGACCTCCCAGAGCGGCGGTTCCACCTCGATCGCGTCGAGGTTCCGCATGGTCTCGCGCGCGAGCCTGGTCGCGATGTCGATGGCACGCGCCTCCGTGACGGCCTCTTCGTCGCTGCTGCCGCCCACGAAGATCACGTCGACGTCGCTGACGTAGTTCAACTCCCGAGCACCGGCTTTTCCCATTCCGATGATGGCGAGACGGGTCGCCGCCACCTCGTCCCGCCCCATCGACTCCTGCACCCGGGTCCGCGCCACCGCGAGCGACGCCTCCAGGGCAGCACCCGCGAGGTCGGCCAGCGCTGCCGACACGGGGCCTACTGCCATCTCCGGTGCCGTGCGCGAGAGGTCGAACGCGGCGATGGCAGCGAGATTTCGTCGGTAGGCGACTCTGAGCGCGACGACCGCGTCGTCCCCACCCGACTGCGCGAACCCGTCGCACGCACCGACTGAGGCCAGCAGCCGCTCCTGGAGCTCCTCGGCCGATGGCAGTGCATCGCGGGGTGCTTCCAGGACGCTCAGCTGGTCCGGGTGACGGAGGAAGAACTCGGCGAGTCCCTCCGAGGCGCCGAAGACCCGCCAGACACCGCGGCGGGTCTCCTCGTCGACGAGGAGACCGCGCAATGACGACTCATCCCGACGCGCCACGCGGAGCAGCCCGCGGACGGCGGCATCGGGATCCGCGGCATCGGCAGCCTCGAGCAGCACCGTCCGCGGCTGATCGAGAATCTCCGCCAGCTCAGCGAGGCCTGCCGCGGCCTCGCTCAGCTCGGAGAAGCCGAGCCTGGCGAGGGCGGAGAGGGAGACCGAATCGTCAGGACGCGCCATCGGGCGGGTCAGAGCAGCTCGAGGTTGCTCTTCAGCTCGAACGGGGTGACCTGACCGCGGTAGGCCTCCCATTCCTTGCGCTTGTTGAGCAGCACGTAGTTGAAGACCTGTTCGCCCAGAGTCTCCGCGACGAGCTCGGACGCCTCCATGTACTCCAGGGCGTGGTCGAGACTCGCCGGCAGTGCCTCGTAACCGAGAGCTCGCCGCTCGGCGTCGCTCAGCGACCACACGTTGTTCTCGGCCTCCGGCGGCAGATCGTATCCCTCCTCGATGCCCTTGAGCCCGGCTGCGAGCAGGAGCGCGTAGGCGAGGTAGGGGTTCGACGCGGAATCGATGCCGCGGTACTCCACGCGGGACGACTGGCTCTTGTTCGGCTTGTACATCGGCACGCGGACGAGTGCGGATCGGTTCGCGTGACCCCAGGTGACGAAGCTCGGTGCCTCGTCGCCGCCCCAGAGCCGCTTGTATGAGTTGACGAACTGGTTGGTGACCGCGGAGATCTCGTTCGCGTGACGCAGGAGGCCCGCGATGAAGTGCCGGCCCGTCTTCGACAGCTGGTACTTCGCGCCCTCTTCGTAGAAGGCGTTCTGGTCACCCTCGAACAGTGACATGTGCGTGTGCATACCGCTTCCGGGCTGGTCGCTGAGCGGCTTCGGCATGAACGTCGCATAGACGCCCTGCTCGATCGCCACCTCCTTGATCACCGTCCGGAAGGTCATGATGTTGTCGGCCGTGGTGAGGGCGTCCGCGTAGCGGAGGTCGATCTCGTTCTGACCGGGCCCGCCCTCGTGGTGACTGAATTCGACCGAGATGCCGAGGTCTTCCAGCATCCGGACCGAACGGCGACGGAAATCGTGCGCGGTGCCGCCAGGCACGTTGTCGAAGTAGCCCGCCGAGTCGACGGGCACGGGCCCCTCCGGCCCGAACGACGAGGACTTGAGCAGGTAGAACTCGATCTCGGGGTGCGTGTAGAACGTGAACCCGGCGTCAGCGGCCTTCGCGAGCGTGCGCTTGAGCACGTGACGGGGATCGGCGACGGCGGGCTGGCCGTCGGGAGTCGTCAGGTCGCAGAACATGCGCGCGGTCGGGTCGATCTCGCCGCGCCAGGGCAGCGTCTGGAACGTCGTCGGATCGGGCTGGGCGAGCAGGTCGGACTCGTAGGTGCGTGTCAGCCCCTCGATCGCCGAACCGTCGAACCCGATTCCCTCCGCGAAAGCACCCTCGACCTCGGCCGGCGCGATGGCCACCGACTTGAGAGTGCCGATCACGTCGGTGAACCACAGTCGCACGAACTTGACGCCGCGCTCCTCGATGGTCCGGAGGACGAAGTCCCTCTGCTTGTCCATGGCTACTCTGCGCCCTGGCCCTTTGCGTCGCCCGTGTTCTGGGGGCCCTTGACGTCCCAGCCCTGCTCGACGGCCTCTTCCTCGGCCCAGGCGCGCGAACGCTCTTTAACGACCTCCGGAGCACGACGGGCCTCGGCCTCGGTGTCGAACGGACCGATGCGGTCGATGGAGGGCGAGATCATCCCGAACTCGATCTCGCCGGTCGTGGAGTTGTACCAGTACTTGTGGTCACCGTCAGACATGTCTGCCCCTTCTTCACGTGATGTCATCGATCCTACTGGCGTGCACCGCGGTCGCTAAGCTATCGCCCATGGCAAAAGCGATCGGCGTCGACATCGGCGGCACGGGTATCAAAGCAGGAATCGTCGACCTCGAGCACGGAATCATGGCGTCCGACCGGGTACGGGTACCGACCCCCGAGGGCGCATCGCCCCAGGACGTGCTCAATGCCGTGCAGACCGTGCTGAAGACCCTCGACGTGCACGACTCGACCCTGCCGCTCGGCGTCGCATTCCCGGCGATCGTCAAGCGCGGCAAGACCCTCTCCGCCGCCAATGTCTCCAAGGAGTGGATCGACTTCGACGCCGAGCGGTTCTTCCGGGACGGTCTCGGTCGCAACATCGTGTTCGTGAACGACGCCGACGCCGCCGGTGTCGCCGAAGCCCGCCACGGAGCGGCCAGGGACGTGCGCGGTTTCACGCTCCTCACGACGCTCGGCACCGGCATCGGATCGGCCTTCCTCTACGACGGCGTGCTCCTTCCGAACACCGAGCTCGGTCACCTCAACTTCGGCGAATACGAGTCGGTCGAGACCTACGCGGCGACGTCGGCACGGGAGCGCGAGAACCTCTCGTGGGCCGAGTGGGCCGAGCGTCTGCAGGCGTTCTACTCGCACATCGAGTTCCTGTTCAGCCCCGACCTGTTCGTCGTCGGCGGCGGCGTGTCGAAGAACGCCGGAGACTTCCTCCCGCTGCTCGACCTGAAGACCCCGATCGTCCCGGCGATCCACCGCAACAACTCCGGCATCATCGGCGCGGCGTCGCTCGCCGGGGACTGACCTTCGACAGGCTCAGCCACCCGGATCCGCACGAAGGCCCCGACGACTCTCCAGTCATCGGGGCCTTCGTGCGTGTGAGGCGAATGGGCCGACCTGTACGCCGGGTTCTGTTCCGGGGTTCTTCGCCCCTTCGACGGCCATCTCTCTCGGCGACACGTTGCCGTGGCACTCTAGCGGTCTACCCGAGGACTCGGCGAGCCGCGTCAACATCCTCTGTCTGACCTTGCTCCGGACGAGGTTTACCTGGCAGGCCATGTCACCATGACCCCCGGTGGTCTCTTACACCACCCTTTCACCCTTACCCCTTGCGGGGCGGTCTGCTCTCTGTGGCACTTTCTCGCGGATTGCTCCGGGTGGGCGTTACCCACCGTCCTGCCCTGAGGAGCCCGGACGTTCCTCGGTACGGTTGCCCGTAACGCGGCCGTCCAGTCGACCCATTCGCCTCTCCAGTCTACGTTCTCCTGCGCACACGACCGGCGGCTACTTCTCCGCGGACTCCGCGATGCGCAGGTCGAGGGGCACGTCGATGGGAAACGAGCCGAAGAGCCTCGTCGTGGCCGTGGCCGCGGCCTCGCGCACCGCCTCGGCAGCCTCCTCCGCGTGTTCCAGGGGAACGTGGAGGATCACCTCGTCGTGTAGGAAGAACGCCAGGTGCGCAGAGCGCGCGAACGGACCGGACGCCGCCGCCTCGGCGAACACCTCAGGGATCTGCTGCAGGCGATGCCGGATCTCCGCCAGCCAGATCAACGACCACTCGGCAGCAGTGCCCTGCACCACGAAGTTCCTGGTGAACCGGCCCCAATCGCGTCCACGCCGCCGTGCGAGCGCGACGACCGCGGGGTCGGCATCCGCACCGGTCGCGTCCGCCTGTAGCCGCATCCACTCCGTCGACGGACGAGGCGATGACCGCCCTAGCCAGGTCGAGACGATTCCCCCGTCCTCCCCCGTGCGCGCCGCGGCATCCACGAGCGCCATCGCCTTCGGGTAGACCTTGCGCAGCCGCGGGACCAGCCGGCCGCTGTCTCCGGTCGTGGCGCCGTACATCGCTCCGAGAACCGCGTACTTCGCCTCCTCGCGGGTGGAGACGGCCCCGGACGCCACGACGCCTGCATAGAGGTCGCTCCCCCGCGCCGCGCGGGCCATCGCTTCGTCGGAGGCCATCGCGGCGAGCATCCGCGGCTCGAGCTGCGCGACGTCTGCCACGACCAGGGTCCACCCCGGGTCGGCTCGGACAGCGGGGCGCAGGCTCCGCGGAAGCTGAAGAGCCCCTCCACCGGCCGACGCCCAGCGACCGGTGACGACACCACCCGGGATGTAGACCGGACGGAACCGACCCTCATGCACCCACTCCGCCAACCATGCCCATCCGTTGGCGCTGAGCAAGCGGGAGAGCTTCTTGTAGGCGAGGAGGGGCTCCACGACCGGATGCTCGTGCTGGGCGAGCTCCCATCGACTCGTCGACTCCACCTGGACCCCGACGCGATGCAGCGCCCTGAGCAGCTTCTGCTGGCTGTCGAGGTGGAGCGACGGATCGCCGAGGAGCGCGCGCACCCGATCGCCCAGCTCGACCATGCGACTCGGTGCTCCCCCGGCGGCAGGACGGGTGCCGAGGGTGTCGGTCAGGATGGCATCGTGCACGCCTTCATCCCAGGGCAACCCCGCGACCCGCATCTCCTCTGCGATGAGTCCGCCTGCCGACTCCGCAGCGCACAGGAGGGTGAGGCGTCCGTCCTGTGCAGCGGCCATCACCCTCCGCTGTGCGCGGTACTGATCGAGTGCGGTCGTGATCGCATCGTCACCGCTCACGTCGTCGAACACGTCGAACAGCGAGGGCACCGCTGCCGTCGGCTCTCGCCGCTCCCACTCCGGCGAGGCCGGGAGCGGGCTCTGCACCGACGACGTGTCGCGCAGGATGGCGTGGCACAGCACCAGATCGTGACTGCGGGTGATCCGAACGCCGTGCTCGAGCAGGAACGCGTAGGTCTCGGCGGCGCTGCGCATGACCCACCGCGGGGCATCGGAGTCCTCGACGGAGCGCACCCATTCCGGGAGCTCAGCAACACGCAAGGACGTGCGATCCAGCTCCTCGTCGTTCCGATCGAGCTTGATCGCGACGTACTCCTGCGCTCCGACGGAGACGAGTGCGATGCGGCGTTCGACCCCCGCCGCCGGCGCCGTCATCGCCGACGCGCGCAGGCGCGACTCATGCGAGCCCGGACTCCTCGGTGCGCACCAGGATGCACCCACATTCGGGGCAGGACACCACGAGGTCATCCGCCGCTCGCCTGATGTCGTTCAGATCCGTGCTGGGGAGCAGGATGCGGCACCCCTCGCAGGTACCGCGGGTCAACAGGGCGGCACCTGCGCTGTTCTTCGCGCGGCGGTCGTACTCCGCCAGCAAGGCAGGCGACACGGTCTCCGCGACAGCCGCACGATCGCGGGCGAGCTGTGCGCCGAGGTCGGTGGCTGCTGCGACGTCCGCCTTCGCCTGCGCGGTGAGCGCAGACCCCTCGGCGGTCGTCGTGTCGAGGAGCGCCTGCTGCGCGGCGACGGCGGCCTCTGCCTCTTCGAGACGGCCCATCACGTCGAGCTCGGCATCTTCGAGGTCACTCTGTCGGCGGGCGAGGCTGCCGAGCTCGTGCTCGAGCGCCTGCGCGTCCTTCGGATTCGTCGATGCGGCCAGGCGTTCGGCGTCGCGGTTCCGGCGTGCCTCGACGACGGCGACATCCGACTCCAGCCGCTTCAGCTCGGTGCGCACGTCGTCTCTGGTACCCGCGAGTGCGGTCAGCTCGCGGAGCTGGTCCTGACGGATCGCCACGAGCTCGGTGATCCGCTCCGCCTGGCTCGGCTTGGTCTTGGCACGCTCGACCTGCGCGATGCGCCGGTCGAGGTCGGCGATGTCGAGCAGGGTGCGCTGGTTCTCGGGGCTGGCGTTCACGCTCTCAAATCTAGCCGCTGTCGCGACATCCGCCCATCAGTGCACGTCGCCGTCGACGTAGTACCAGTGCCGGTCCTCGCGCACGAAGCGGCTGCGCTCATGGAGCGAGCCTCTCGTGGCGCGCTGCTGCCAGAACGCCTCGAACTCCACGATGCCCTCGCGGTCGAACGGGCCCCCGGCCTCGCGATCGATCACGAGCAGCCGCCGCCACCGCAGATCCGGTTCGAACTCGATCGTCCCCGGTCTCGTCGTCGGATGCCACGTGCGCAGGAGATGCGCCTCGTCTCGCAGAGAGAACGCGGAGTAACGCGAACGCATCAGGCGTTCGGCCGTCGGCGCCGTCGCTCCGTCGAGGAGCGGTCGGCAGCATCGGCCGTACACATCGCCGGATGAGCAGGGGCACCGATCGTGCTCGTCGATCGTGACGTCATCCGACGCCATCTCCGCCTCCGATGTCATCCCTCCAGCGTACGCTCGGGGAAAAGGCCAGAAGGAGCACCGTGACCACTCAGCCCGTCGTCCCCTCGTTCACCGCCCACAACGGGTTCGCCCTCCCCGCGATCGGCCTGGGCACGTACGCCCTGAACGGCGATGCCGGGGCCGAATCGGTCAGCGCCGGCATCGGTGCCGGCTACCGGCTCGTCGACACCGCATTCAACTACGAGAACGAGGGCTCGGTGGGCCGTGGGGTCGCAGCTTCCGGGGTGGCACGTTCGGACGTGATCGTCACCACGAAGCTCCCCGGACGACACCACCCGTCGCCGAAGGCGCGCACCAGCATCGAGGAGAGCCGCTCCCGCCTCGGACTCGACGTGACCGACCTGCATCTCATCCACTGGCCCAACCCCAGCCAGGACGAGTACGTCCAGGCATGGGCCGCGCTCGTCGACGCCCAGGCCAGAGGCGTCGTGCGCCAGATCGGCGTCTCCAACTTCCTCCCGGAGCATCTGGAGCGCATCGAGCACGAGACCGGGGTGAGGCCCGTGGTCAACCAGATCGAGGTGCATCCGTACTTCCCGCAGGACGAGCAGCTGGCCTACCACCGCGAACGCGGCATCCTCACCGAAGCGTGGAGCCCGTTGGGACGCGCGAAGGAGCTCTTCGACGAACCGGTGATCACCGAGATCGCGTCGTCCCGCGGCATCACCACCGCGCAGACGGTGCTCGCATGGCATGTGGCCCGCGGCACGGTCTCCATCCCGAAGGCCTCGTCGCTCGAACACCAGGTGACGAACCTCGCCGCCGCGGAGATCGTGTTGGACGACGCGGAGGTTGCCGCGATCACCGCGCTCGGTCGCCCGGACGGGCGCCTGTTCGACGCCGATCCGCGGACCCACGAAGAGTCCTGACGACCGCTGGTCAGACGTTCTGCGTGCCGAGGACCCGCAGGAACTCGAGCTTGCTCGCGGATTCGCTCCCCGGCGCCGCCGTGAGCACGATGAGCGCCTGCGACTCGTCCTCGGTGAACAGCGCCTGACAGTCGACCTCGATCTCACCCAGCTCGGGATGCACCATCACCTTGTGCTGCTCGAATCGTCGACTCACCTCGTGCGCGTCCCACAACTCCACGAACTCCGAGCTGCGCACCGTCAGCTCCGCGACGATGTCACCCGCCCTCGATCGAGCACCCATCACCCCGTATGCGGCACGCAGCGAGCCCACGAGCGCACGGGCCTGTCGCGGATGGTCGGTTTCCCGGTAGCGCAGCCGTTCGGTATCGGGGTAGGCGAACCAGCGGTAGATGCCGCTCCGGTCGAGTCCGGTGAGAGTGGTCGCGTCGCCGATCAGCGGACGGGATGCGTCGTTCTGCACGAGCACTTCGTCGAGCACCGAGACGACGAACGCGGGGGTGTCGTGCAGCCGGTCGAGCACGCGGAGGATGCCCGGGCGCACGTACTCCGCGAGCCGGGCACGATCGGGGGCGCTGTGTCCGCAGAGCCGGAAGAGATAATCCCGCTCGTCTTCGGTCAGCCGCAGGGCCCGGGCCAGGGCGGTGAGGATCTGGACACTCGGCTGAGGCCCTCGTCGTTGTTCCAGTCGCGTGTAGTAGTCCGTCGACATCGTCGCCAGCTGCGCGACCTCTTCTCGGCGCAGACCCGCGGTGCGACGCCGCGGTCCTGCCGCGAGTCCGACGTCGGCCGGGCTCAGCGCCCCGCGTCGACGGAGGAGGAATTCGGCCAGTGCATCGCGGTCCACCCCAGAAGTATCCCGCGCTGCCGGCTCGCGTTCCAGGGATCGCCCGTCCCTGGATGACCGCTCTCTGGAGCGGCTGCCACAGGAGGACGACGGTGGGGATATGAACATCAGCGGAAACACCATCTTCATCCCCGGCGCCACGAGCGGCATCGGTCTCGCT
Organism: Microbacterium sp. WHRI 7836; assembly: GCF_040223885.2. Lineage (NCBI taxonomy): Bacteria > Bacillati > Actinomycetota > Actinomycetes > Micrococcales > Microbacteriaceae > Microbacterium > Microbacterium sp. WHRI 7836. The sequence goes on along the minus strand of NZ_CP168171.1, from coordinate 1,678,274 downwards.
CTCGCGTTGCGGCTGCGGGAACGGGGGAACACCGTGATCGTCGGAGGGCGCCGCGAGGACCGTCTCGCGACGATCGCCGGCGAGCACCCCGACATCCACACCGTGCGGGTCGACACGAGGGATGCGAGCAGCATCGAAGCAGCGGCGGCCGAGGTGCTCGCCGCGCACCCCGGTCTCAATGTGCTCATCACGATGGCGGGCGTCATGCGGGCCGAGGACTGGAGCACGCCCTCGGGATTCCTCTCCGCCGCGGAGGAGACGGTCGTCACCAACATCCTCGGCCCCATCCGACTCATCGCCGCTTTCGTCGAGCACCTCCGCGCCCAGGCCGACGCGACGATCATGACCGTCTCGTCCGGACTCGCGTTCGCCCCGCTCCGGGTGACACCCACCTACAACGCCAGCAAGGCCGCGATCCACATGCTCAGCGAGTCCCTGCGCCTGCAGTTCGAAGGGAGCAGCGTGTCGGTGATCGAGCTCGAGCCTCCCGCTGTGCGCACGGCGCTCATGCCGGGCCACGAGGACAACGAGTCGGCGATGCCGCTCGACGAGTTCATCGACGAGGTCATGGCCTTGATCGAGGCCCAGCCCGACGCCGCCGAGATCCAGGTCGAGCGGGTGAAGTTCCTCCGCTACGGCGAGGCCCGCGGTGATTACGATCAGGTCGTCGCCACGCTCAACCGCACGGACCCGCACGGTCGGTGATGCGGAGCGGGGTGTCGGCTTCGCACCGACCCCCCGCTCAGGGACGCAGGGATGCCGCCGCAGTCGTGAGGGCGTCGGCGGACTGGCGCAACAGGGCCAGCTCCCCGTCGGAGAACGATGTGTTCCGGATCGGCACCGCCCCCGTCGCGCTCACGATCGACGGCACCGAGAGTGCGACACCGTCGATACCGTGGAAATCACGCAGCACGGTACTCACCGGCATCACGGCGTGCTCGTCACTCAGGATCGCCTCGACGATGCGCGCACTCGACAGGCCGATCGCGTAGTTGGTCGCGCCCTTGCCCAGGATCACCTTGTACGCGGCGTCACGCACGTCCACGGCGATCTCCTGCAGCTCATCGAGGGTGAATCGCGGGTGCCCCGGAGTCTCCCACTCCAGGATCGGCACCGTGCCGATCGTGGCACGGGACCAGAGCGGGAACTCGGTGTCGCCGTGCTCGCCGATGATGTGCGCATGGACGCTCGCCGTCGAGACACCGGCGCGCTGTCCGAGCTTCCAGCGCAGCCTCGAGGTGTCGAGCACGGTTCCCGAGGCGAAGATGCGCTCGGGCGGAAGCCCGGTCTCCTCCTGCGCGATGACCGTCAGCACGTCGCAGGGATTCGTGACGATCACGTAGATCGCGTTCGGGGCGACCTCCAGCAGATCCGGCATCATGCCACGGATGATGCCTGCGTTGACCTCGGCGAGCTCGATGCGGGTCTGGCCTGGCTTCTGCTTCGCGCCGGCCGTGATCACGACGACGTGCGAACCCGCGGCGACGGAGATGTCACTGCCGCCGATGATGTCGCTCGAGCCGGTGAACTGCGTGCCGTGAGCGAGGTCGAGCACCTCGGCCTCGACCTTCTCGGTCGCGATGTCGTAGAGCGCGACATGCCGCGCGGAACCCCTGATCAGTGCCGCATAGGCGACACTCGACCCCACACTTCCCGCGCCGACGACCGTGAGCTTCGAGTTCTCGATGATCTCCATGCGCTCAGTCTCGCAGTGGAACGTGTCGATGCGGGAGGGCTGTCGCCGGAAGAATGCCCCAGAACGGTCAGAGCGCGGCGGCCACAGCGTCGGCGGCGGTCGGATGTGTGAATCGGAAGCCGGACAGCTCCAGCACCTGCGGACGCACATCCGCATCCGGGAGCAGGAGCGAGTCGGCGGCATCGCCGAGTGCGATCCGGAGCGCCCAGGCGGGGGCGGGGAGCCAGAACGGCCGGTGCATCCGCTCGGCGAGAGCGCGCCCGATGTCGTTCGCAGACGCGGGAGTGGGCCCCGTGAGGTTGACCGGCCCCGAGATCTTCGCGTCGAGGATGTGACGGATCGCACGCACCTCGTCGTCGAGTGAGATCCAGGGCCAGATCTGCGTGCCCTGACCGAGCGGGCCCGAGACGCCGAACCGGGTCAGCTGGATGAGCGGTTTGAGCACTCCTCGCCGATGGATGACGGGAGCGGTACGCAGCAGCGCGACCCTGGTGTGGTCCTCCGCGCGTCGGGCTTCGGCCTCCCACCGCACCGTCAGATCCGCCAGGAACGTCTGCCCTGCAGCGGAGTCCTCCGTGAGGATCTCGCCGGGAGCGGAACCGTAGTAGCCGACCGCGGACGCCGAGACGAGAGCCGGAGCATCGGACCGCAGCGCACGGAGGGCGGTCGTCAGGGTGCGGGTGGCCTGCAGACGCGAGTCGACCAGCTGACGACGATAGCCGCGCGTCCACGGAAGTCGTCCGACGCTGGCACCCCCGAGCGCGACCACGGCGTCGGCGCCTGCCACGACATCAGGGTCGAGCGCGCTCTCGCCCGGCGCCCACTGCGCCTCATCCTCGGATCGCGGCGCACGACGCACCAGGGTGGTGACCTCGATACCGTCGGTGCGCAGCGAAGCGGCCAACGCGGAACCGATCAGGCCAGAGGCCCCGCTGATGACGATGCGTCCCGCCATGTGTGAAAGCTCCCCGCTGTCGATTCTGGAGTCCTGCCGTGCGGTACAGCGTACGCGCCGCGCTGCGCCCGCCCCTCGGGCCTTGCCTCGGCGACCGCGACGCGGTATGCACCGGGCCGGATCACTCGGCGCGCCTGTAGTGCGTCACGATCGCTCCGTTGCGCAGCGGCTCCGCCGAGACCAGTTCGAGCTTCCGCGTGTCGGACGATCGATCCCGGAACAGGGTCGGACCGTGCCCCGCGATCCGGGGGTGGATGAGGAACCGGTACTCGTCGATCAGATCGAGCCTGTCGAGTTCGGCGGCGAGGGCGCCGCTTCCGAGGAGAACACCCTCCGGCGTGTCGTCTTTGAGACGCTGCACGCCCTCTCGCAGGTTCCCGGCTATCCGATGGGTGTTCGTCCAGGGGAACTCATCGCGCGTGGAGGACACCACGTACTTGGGTTTGACCTCGAGAGCGAGCGCCCACTCGCGCAGCGCCGGCGGGGCCTCCACCTCGCCGCGAGCGACCGCGGGCCAGGCGTCCTCCATCATCTCGTAGGTCGTGCGACCCCAGAGCACGGCGCCGGAATCCTCCAGCAACCGCGTGAAGTAGGCGTGGGTCTCGTCATCGGCGATCCCCTCCTCATGGTCGACGCAGCCGTCCAGGGTGATGTTGAGGCTGAAGGTCAGAAGTCCCATGTCGGGAGCCTAGATCCGCAGCGAGGCGACCGCCAGGGAGTCGACGGGAAGCCGAAGGGCAACGGACCCCGCATCTGCCCGATAAGGTCGCGATCATGGGTTTCTCGGTGCTCGGGCTCGCGCTGAGTCTCGCCGTGTTCGCCCCCAACCTGCTGCTGGTGTGGTTCCCTCCTCGACCGGCGATGGAGCGCGTCGCCGTGCCGAAGGTCGTCGAGGTCCTCGAACGTTCAGGGCAGGCACTCTGCGTGACGGTGCCGGTGATCACGGTGGGCGATCGCCCGCTCTGGTGGTGGGCGATCCCCGCGGCGATCCTCGTCGTGGCGTACTGGGCCCTCTGGGGGCGTTACCTCGTGTCGGGCAGACGACTGTCGTCGCTGTTCGCCCCGGTCGTCGGAGTTCCCGTTCCGATGGCGCTGCTACCGGTCGGCGTGTTCCTCGCCGGTGCCGCGTGGCTCCAGAACCCTTGGATCGCGATTGCGGCGGCGGTGCTCGCCGCCGGGCACATCCCGAACTCGGTGATCGCTGCGAAGCCTCGTTAGTGGTCGCGGCGGGGTGAGCCGTCTCGGTGGAGGTGGGCCCTGCCGGGATCGAACCGACGACATCCACGGTGTAAACGTGGCGCTCTACCAGCTGAGCTAAAGGCCCTGGTGTGCCCAGTCTATCGGGCGGACGATGCGCACCCGTGTCGTGGAAGAGGGATAGGCTGAACCCGGCGCGCGTTGTGCACAGCTGACAAGGCTGCCCGTGTCGCTTCCCGTTTCCTTGGCATGACCTGCCAGCTTGACGAAAGGTTCCCCCGTGACCGTGCACGACCAGGATCCGTACTCCCAGGGTCCCCAGGACAGCGACCCGGAAGAGACGGGCGAATGGCAGCAGTCGCTCGATGAGCTGGTTGACGCCAAGGGCCACGGACGTGGCCGCGAGATCATGCTCAGCCTCCTCAAGCGCTCCAAGGAGCTGCACCTGGGCGTGCCGATGGTCCCGACCACCGACTACATCAACACCATCGCGCCGGAGAACGAGCCCGAGTTCCCTGGCGACGAGGAGGTCGAGCGCCGGTACCGCGCCTGGATCCGCTGGAACGCGGCCATCACGGTGCACCGCGCCCAGCGCCCCGGCATCGGCGTCGGTGGTCACATCTCGACGTACGCGTCCTCCGCGGCGCTGTATGAAGTGGGCTTCAACCACTTCTTCAAGGGCGCCGACCACCCCGGTGGCGCCGACCAGATCTTCATCCAGGGCCACGCCTCACCCGGCACCTACGCCCGCTCCTTCCTCGAGGGGCGCCTCACCGAGGACCAGCTCGACGGCTTCCGCCAGGAGAAGTCGCACGCGCCGAACGGCATCCCGTCCTACCCGCACCCGCGCCTGATGCCGGAGTACTGGCAGTTCCCGACGGTGTCGATGGGCCTCGGTCCGATCAACGCCATCTACCAGGCGATGTCGAACAAGTACCTCGAGAACCGCGGCATCAAGGACACGTCCCAGTCGCACGTCTGGGCATTCCTGGGCGACGGCGAGATGGACGAGGTCGAGAGCCGCGGACAGCTGCAGGTCGCAGCCAACGAGGGACTGGACAACCTCACCTTCATCGTCAACTGCAACCTGCAGCGCCTCGACGGCCCCGTGCGCGGCAACGGCAAGATCGTGCAGGAGCTCGAGTCGTTCTTCCGCGGCGCGGGCTGGAACGTCATCAAGGTGGTCTGGGGCCGCGAGTGGGACGACCTGCTCGCCCGCGACACCGAGGGTGCGCTGCTCAACCTCATGAACGTCACCCCCGACGGCGACTACCAGACGTACAAGGCCGAGTCCGGCGCATACATCCGTGAGCACTTCTTCGGCCGCGACGAGCGGGCCGCGGCCCTCGTCAAGGACTACTCCGACGACGACATCTGGAACCTCAAGCGCGGTGGCCACGACTACCGCAAGGTCTACGCCGCGTTCAAGGCCGCGACCGAGCACAAGGGCAAGCCCACCGTCATCCTCGCGAAGACCGTCAAGGGCTACGGCCTCGGACCGCACTTCGAGGGCCGCAACGCGACCCACCAGATGAAGAAGATGACGCTGGACAACCTCAAGACGTTCCGCGACGCCATGCACATCCCGATCACGGATGCGCAGCTGGAAGAGAACCCGTACCTGCCCCCGTACTACAACCCGGGGCCTCAGGACGAGACGATCCAGTACATGCTCGAGCGCCGCAACGCGCTCGGCGGGTTCCTCCCGGAGCGCCGCTCGACCCACGTCGGGCTCTCCCTCCCGGACGATTCGGCATATGCCTTGCCCAAGAAGGGCTCCGGCACGCAGGAGATCGCCACGACCATGGCGTTCGTCCGCCTGCTGAAGGACCTGCTGCGCTCCAAGGAGTTCGGTCACCGCATCGTGCCGATCATCCCCGACGAAGCGCGCACGTTCGGCATGGACGCCTACTTCCCGTCGGCGAAGATCTACAACCCGAACGGCCAGCACTACACCTCGGTCGACCGTGAGCTCCTCCTCGCCTACAAGGAGAGCCCGCAGGGCCAGATCGTGCACGTCGGCATCAACGAGGCCGGCGCCCTCGCCGCCTTCACCGCGGCGGGCACGTCCTATGCCACGCACGGCGAGCCGCTGATCCCGGTCTACATCTTCTACTCGATGTTCGGATTCCAGCGCACGGGCGACGCCCAGTGGGCAGCCGGCGACCAGATGGCCCGCGGGTTCATCATGGGCGCCACGGCCGGTCGCACCACCCTCACGGGTGAGGGACTCCAGCACGCCGACGGCCACTCGCACCTGCTCGCCGCCACCAACCCGGCGACGATCTCGTACGACCCGGCCTACGGCTACGAGATCGCGCACATCGTGCGCTCCGGTCTCGAGCGGATGTACGGCGGCCAGCACGAGGACCCGAACGTGATGTACTACATCACGCTCTACAACGAGCCTCTCGTGATGCCGGCCGAGCCGGAGGATGTGGACGTCGACGGCATCGTCCGCGGTATCCACCGCGTCTCCGTCGGCGAGGGCGAGGGACACCGCGCACAGCTGTTCGCATCCGGTGTCGGACTCCCCTGGGCCCTCGAAGCGCAGGAGCTGCTGAAGAAGGACTGGGGCGTGATCGCCGATGTCTGGTCGGTCACCTCGTGGACAGAGCTGCGCCGCGACGGCCTCGCCGCCGACGAGCACAACTTCCTGCACCCCGAGGCCGAGCCGCGCACCGCGTACCTCACTCAGAAGCTCCAGGGTGCCGAGGGACCGGTCGTCGCGGTCAGCGACTTCATGCACGCCGTGCAGGACCAGATCCGTCCGTGGGTCCCGAACCGCTTCGCCACTCTCGGTGCCGACGGCTTCGGCTTCTCCGACACCCGTGCCGCCGCACGGCGCTTCTTCAAGATCGACGGCCCGTCCATCGTGGTCCGCACGCTGCAGTCGCTCGCCGAGGACGGCAAGGTCGACCGTTCGCTCGCGGCCCAGGCGATCGAGAAGTACCGCCTGCACGATGTGAACGCCGGGACCAGCGGCAACGCGGGCGGCGAAAGCTGAGCCCTCGGTGACAGGTTCTTCTCCCTCCGGCATGGACAAGGCCGCGACACTCACCTGGCTGCGCCGGATCTCCGGTGACATCGCTTCGGTGACGATCAAACGCCTGGAGGACACCCTCCCGTGGTACGCCGACATGCCACCAGCCCGCCGCTCCGCGGTCGGGCTGGTGGCCCAGGCAGGCATCACCTCGTTCATCCAGTGGTATGAAGACCCCACCTCCACGCCGTGGATCGCCGCCGACATCTTCGCGGCAGCCCCGCGCGAGCTGCTGCGCAGCGTGAGCCTCCAGCAGACTCTGCAGCTCATCCGCGTGACGGTCGAGGTCACGGAGGAACGCGTCGCCGGACGAGGCGACGATCTGCGGGAGGCGATCCTCCTCTACTCCCGCGATGTGGCTTTCGCCGCCGCTGATGTGTATGCCAGAGCCGCCGAAGCCCGCGGACTCTGGGATGCCCGGCTGGAGGCCCTCGTCGTCGATTCGATCCTCACCGGCGAAGCCGACGAGGAGCTGCCGAGCCGGATCGCCGCACTCGGATGGCATGGTCATGGCGAGGTGGCCGTGCTCGTGGGCACCACGCCCGCGCAGTTCGACGTCGACCTGGTTCGTCGCACCGCACGCAAGCTCGCGGTCGACGTGCTCATCGGCGTGCAGGGTTCCCGGCTCGTGCTGGTCCTGGGGCGCGCCCGCGTCGAGGGGCAGGACGGCGAAGAGGAAGAGCTCGGGTTCCGGGAGATCGCCTCCCGCCTCGAGCCCTCGTTCGGTCCTGGCTATGTCGTGCTCGGACCGGAGGTCGCCGCACTCGTCGATGCGAGCCAGAGCGCCCGTGCCGCTCTCGCCGGTTTCGCGGTCGCCCGTGCATGGCGCGGTGCTCCCCGCCCGGTCGAAGCCGACGACCTGCTGCCCGAGCGCGCCCTCGCCGGCGACCCGCTCGCCAAGCAGACCCTCATCGAACGCATCTTCCGCCCGTTGCAGGCCCACTCGACCGACCTGGTCACCACGCTGTGGAGCTACCTCGACAACGGGCGCTCCCTCGAGGCCACGGCACGCGAGCTCTTCGTGCATCCCAACACCGTGCGATACCGCCTGAAGCGCGTCAGCGAGGTGATCGGCTGGGATGCCACCGGTCCCCGCGAGGCCCTCATCCTGCAGACCGCGCTGATCCTCGGCTCGATCGGCGCCGCAGACCAGGTCCGTCGACGCGCACCGCTTCGCCGCCCTCCGCGCTGAGTCGGCTTTCTGTACGCCACACACAAGGGTTTTTCGGAATCTTGTGATGGATCATCCACCGCTTCGCCCCGATCGTTGGCAGACTGGGTGGGTGATTGTCGTCGTATGCCCTGGACAGGGCTCGCAGACCCCCGGTTTCCTCGCCCCCTGGCTCGAGCTCGACGGAGTGGCAGACCGCCTCGCCGTGTACTCGGACGCCGCGGGGGTCGACCTGATCGAGCACGGGACGGTGTCGGATGCCGACACGATCCGGGACACGCGCGTCGCGCAGCCCCTGATCGTCGCCGCGTCGCTGATCGCCGGTGACGCACTGACGCAGCGAGCCGGACGCCGCGCCGACGGGATCGCCGGTCACTCGGTCGGTGAGATCGCCGCGCTCGTCGGCAGCAACGTGATCGATGCCGACACCGGTATGCGCCTCGTGGGCATCCGCGGGCGGGCGATGGCTGATGCCGCGGCGCAGGAGCAGACGGGTATGAGCGCCGTGCTCGGAGGCGACGAAGACGCTCTCCTCGCGCGCCTCACCGAACTCGACCTCTCGCCCGCCAACTACAACGGCGGCGGCCAGATCGTCGTCGCCGGTGCCCTCCCCGCACTCGCCGCACTCGCGGAGGAGCCGCTCAAGGGCACCCGCGTGGTCCCGCTGCAGGTCGCCGGAGCGTTCCACACGCAGTACATGGCTTCCGCCGTCACAGCCCTCCGTGACGCCGTCGCCGACGTCACGCCGGCAGATCCCGACATCACCCTGTGGACCAACCGCGACGGCTCTGCCGTCACGGACGGCCCGCAGGCGCTGAGCTTCCTCGTCGACCAGGTGTCGTCGCCGGTGCGATGGGACCTCTGCATGCAGTCGTTCGCCGAAGCCGGCGTCACCGGTGTGATCGAACTGGCCCCGGCCGGCGCTCTGGTGGGTCTCGCCAAGCGCGGCCTCCGTGGTGTCCCCACCGTCGCCGTGAAGACCCCTGAAGACCTCGATGCAGCAGTCGCGCTGCTGAACGGAGAAGCCGCATGAGCGTCACCCTCGCCCAGCTCACGGGTCCCGCGTACACGCGCATCTACTCGTACGGCGCCGCCCGCGGTGAGAACGCCGTGCCCAACGAGGACCTGATCGGCCCGATCGACTCCAGCGACGAGTGGATCCGTCAGCGCACCGGCATCGTGACGCGCGCTCGCGCCGACAAGGGCACGGACGCGATCGACCTGGCCACCGCCGCGGCTGCCGAGGCGATCGAGAAGTCGGGTGTTCCGGCAGATCAGGTCGACCTGGTGATCGTGGCGACGATCAGCAACCCCAAGCAGACCCCCTCGGTCTCGGCGATCGTCGCCGATCGCGTCGGAGCGAATCCCGCTGCCGCGTACGACATCAACGCCGCCTGCGCCGGATACGCCTACGCGATCGCCCAGGCCGATGCGCTGATCAAGGCCGGGGCCGCCCGCTACGCGCTGGTCATCGGTACAGAGAAGCTCTCCGACGTCGTCGACCCGACCGACCGCAGCATCTCGTTCCTCCTCGGCGACGGGGCGGGCGCCGCACTGATCGGTCCGAGCGACACGCCCGGCATCGCCCCCGCCGTCTGGGGATCCGACGGTTCCAAGGCCGACGCCGTGGGAATGAACGGCACCCTCACCGACTTCCGCGACGGCGTGGTTCCGTGGCCGACCCTGCGCCAGGAAGGTCCCACCGTCTTCCGCTGGGCGGTCTGGGAGATGGCGAAGGTCGCGCGCGAGGCACTGGACAAGGCGGGTGTGGAGCCGGCCGACATCGCCGCCTTCATCCCCCACCAGGCCAACATGCGGATCATCGACGAGTTCGCCAAGCAGCTGAAGCTGCCGGAGACCACGGTCATCGCGCGCGACATCGAGACCACGGGCAACACCTCGGCCGCGTCCATCCCCCTGGCCAGCCACCGTCTGATGGCCGAGCACCCCGAGCTTTCCGGTGGACTCGCGCTGCAGATCGGATTCGGTGCGGGACTCGTGTTCGCCGCACAGGTCGTCGTCCTTCCCTGAGAATGCGCTGACTTTCCCTAGACTGTTCCACGGTTCCGAAAACAACCCGCAAGAAAGAGGAAGACCACATGGCTTTCACCAACGACGAGGTCCTCGCTGGCCTCGCAGAGCTCATCACCGACGAGACCGGCATCAACGCTTCCGAGGTCGCCCTCGAGAAGTCGTTCACGGACGACCTCGACATCGACTCCATCTCGATGATGACGATCGTCGTCAACGCCGAGGAGAAGTTCGGCGTCACCATCCCCGACGACGAGGTCAAGAACCTCAAGACCGTCGGCGACGCCGTCAACTTCATCGTGGCGGGCCAGGAGTAATCCCGGCAGGATGCCACCCCCGCACCTCGCGGGGAGTGGCATCCGCCGACCTGCCCTCTCACCCGTTCGGCTTCGTTTCGACAAGGAACCACACCCCATGACCAAGCGCATCGTCGTCACCGGCATCGGCGCCACCTCCGCCATCGGCGGCACGGCCCCGGAGAACTGGACGAACCTGCTTGCCGGCATGTCCGGCACCCGCACGCTCGAACACGACTGGGTGCAGCAGTACGAGCTGCCCGTCACGTTCGCCGCCGAGGCGATCGTCCGCCCGGAAGAGGTTCTCCCCCGGCATGAGGCCAAGCGCCTCGACCCCTCGTCGCAGTTCGCGTTGATCGCGGCGCGCGAAGCCTGGGAGGATGCAGGTTCCCCCGAGGTGGCTCCCGAACGGCTCGGCGTCGACTTCGCCACCGGGATCGGCGGCCTCTGGACGCTTCTCGACGCATGGGACACCCTGCGCGAGAAGGGTCCCCGTCGGGTGATGCCGCTCACGGTCCCGATGCTCATGCCGAACGCCGCTGCGGGCAACCTGTCGCTGCAGTTCCATGCACGTGCCTACGCGCAGACCGTGGTCAGCGCCTGCGCCTCCAGCACCGAGTCGATCATCCACGCTCTCCACCACCTGCAGGATGGCCTCGCGGACGTCGTGATCGCCGGTGGCACCGAGTCGGCGATCCACCCCATCACGATGGCCTCCTTCGCCTCCGCGCAGGCGCTGTCCCGCCGGAACGACGACCCGGCCCATGCCTCCCGCCCCGGTGCGATCGACCGCGACGGGTTCGTCATGGGTGAGGGCGCCGCCGCACTCATCCTCGAGACCGAGGAGCACGCGAAGGCACGCGGGGCCAAGATCTACGGGTATGTGCTCGGCGGCGGAGTCACAGCCGACGCCTACCACATCACCGGGAACGACCCCGAGGGGAACGGTGCGGCACGAGCCGTGACCCAGGCCCTCGACGAGGCCGGCGTCACCGCCGACCAGGTCACGCACATCAACGCGCACGCGACGTCGACGCCGGTGGGCGACCCGAACGAGTACGTCGCGCTCAAGAAGGTCTTCGGTGAGCGGATCGACGAGATCCCGGTCTCCGCGACGAAGGCTTCGACCGGACATCTGCTGGGCGGCACCGGCGCGCTCGAGGCGATCTTCTCGCTCCTCGCCCTGCGCGACCGCGTCGCACCTCCGACGATCAACATGACGGAGCCGGACCCCGCGGTCCCGTTCCGTCTCTCGGGCGAAGCCACGCCTCTCGGCGACGGCCCGCAGATCGCGATCAGCAACTCCTTCGGCTTCGGCGGACACAACGCGGTCCTCGTTCTCGCCAGCGCCGACTGATACGCCACGCACACGAAGAGCGGCCCTCGGGATTCCGAGGGCCGCTCTTCGCGTATGCATGAGGATCGCACGGATGCATGAGTATCCACCGGTACTCGGTCATGCCCGTATGCACAGGTCATGCAGATGCGCACGGATCCGTCAGGCGGAGCGGAGGCTCCCGAGCTTTCGCGAACGGGTCTCGCGCATCCGGGTGATGCGCGGGAGGAACCAACCGATCAACGGACCGACGCCGAAGGCGAAGAGGACGGTTCCTACTCCGACGGGGCCTCCGAGGAGGAAGCCGACGAGCAGCACGCTCCCCTCGATCAACGTGCGCACCAGCCATACCGCCCAGCCTGTTCGCCGAACGAGTCCCGTCATCAGGCCGTCACGAGGGCCCGGGCCGAAGTCGGCAGCGATGTAGAGGCCGGTCGCGAAGGCCAGCAGCAGCAGCCCGAAGACGAACATCGGAGCGCCGATCCATACCGAGGACGGCTGCGGGATCAGGGCGAGCGCGAGGTCCGCACTCGGACCGACGAGCAGGGCATTCAACAAGGTGCCCAGCCCCACGCGTTGGCGCAACGGGATCCAGAGCAGGAGGACGACGATCGAGACCAGCACGGTCATGACGCCGTATCCGAGCCCGGTCTGCTCCGCGAGACCGAGTGCCAGCACGTCCCACGGTGCCACTCCGATGCCACCGCGCACCATGAACCCGAGCGCGACGCCGTAGAGGAACAGACCGACGAGCAGCTGCACGAACCGCTCGACGAGGTCACGCCGACTGGTGGCGGTCACGGGGAGGAGCACGGAACGGAGGATCATCCCTCCACTCTGGCCCCTGTCCCCCCATCCGAAGCGATACCACTCCCCGCAAAGTGGCCTGCGTAGATCAGTCCACTTTGCGTCATGCTGGACATATGGGATCACGTCTCGTCGAACAGCTCGGGGTGCACAACGTCGCCGGCGCCACGGCATCGGCGCTCGCAGACCAGATCAGGGCGCTGATCCTCGACGGCCGCCTCACCGTCGGCGAGCGTCTCCCGAGTGAGCGCGCCCTTGCGCTCGAGCTGCGCCGTTCTCGCTCCACGATCACTCGCGCGTACGGCATCTTGGAATCGGACGACTACGTCTCGCGCCTGCACGGGGGAAGCACGCGCGTCACCCTCCCGAATGGACATACTGCTCCTGGAGCCGAGGCCGACGACGAGTCGATCGACCTCTCCATCGCGTCGATGGACTCGACGCCGGGGTTGTACGACGCGACCGTGCGGTCGCTGCCCCGTCTCGCGGCGCTGCGCGGCACCAGCGGGTACTCGCTCCGCGGACTCCCCGAGCTGCGCGAGGCGGTCGCTCAGCGCTTCCGCGATCGGGGCGCACCGACGTCGGCCGACGAGATCATCATCACCTCCGGAGCGCTCAATGCGATCAATCTGATCCTCGCGGCGATCGGGCGTCGCGGAGAGAAGGCGCTGGTGGAGCAGCCGACTTTCCCTCACGCGCTGGAGGCCCTGCACCGCCACGGGTACCGGCTTGTTCCGACGCCCGTGGATGCCGACGGGTGGGATGCCAGGCACCTGAACGAGACGCTGCTCAGCGCCCGGCCGCATGTCGCATACCTCATCCCCGACTTCCACAACCCGACCGGAGCGACCCTTCCCGATGACGAGCGGTCGCGGATCACGACCACAGCCCGCAACGTGGGTACCCACCTCATCGTCGACGAGACGACCACCGAACTCGACATCGACCGGGGATGGTCACCGACTCCGATGGCCGCGGGCGGGCCCAATGTGATCACCGTCGGATCGATGTCGAAGATCGCCTGGGGCGGGATGCGCATCGGCTGGATCCGTGCGGAGTGCTCCGTCATCGCGCGGCTGCTCGCCGTGCGCCCCTCCTTCGAACTCGGCACGGCCCTGCTCGAGCAGTGCATCGCCGTCGAACTCCTCGCCGACATGTCGGCGCTCACAGCGCATGTCCGTCGACGTCTGCACGCCGGACGCAGCGCCGTCGAGGAAGGGGTGGCCGCCATCCCCGGGTTCCGGATGCCACATACGCCTGGCGGACTCTCCGCCTGGGTCGACATCGGCGCACCGCTGTCGACCGCGCTCTCTCTCGCCGCCCGCGAAAGGCAGCTCGTCCTTCCTCCCGGCCCCCGCTTCACGACGGGCGGAGTGCTCGAACGCCGACTGCGCATCCCCATCACGCTGCCCCCCGAGCGCATGTCGGAAGCGATGCGGCGGTTGTCCCTGGCCTGGGACGACGTGCGCGGCGGGAGCCCGTCCGCGTCCGGTGCGTTGCAGCACGCGGCCGTCATCTGACACGGACGACGAGGACCCCGCCTCGTTTCCGGGGCGGGGTCCTCGTCGTGCGGAGCGGGGATACGTCTTCTCAGCGTCCGGGATCACTCACCGGCATCCGATACTCACGCCTCCCCCGTTCCGGTCTGTGGCGCCGGGCTAGCCGACCTTATGGAGCCAGACGACTCTGGCGTCGTCGCTGGCATGACGGAAGGGCTCCAGTTCCTCATCCCACGCCGACCCCAGGGCGATGTCGAGTTCGCGCTGCAACTCGACGGCACTCCCTGCCGCGATCTCCATCGCGTAGCGGATGCGGTCCTCGCCGACCACGATGTTGCCGGCTGCGTCGGTCTGGGCATAGTGGATACCGAGGTCGGGCGTATGCAGCCACCGGCCGCCGTCGCTGCGCGGCGTGGGGTCCTCGGTCACCTCGAAGCGGAGGTGCTCCCACCCACGGATGGAGGTCGCGAGAGCCGCGCCGGTACCGACGGGGCCGTCCCAGTAGAACTCCGCCCGTCGGGCACCCTCGAGCACGGGCTGCTCGGTCCAGTCGAAGTTCACCGCACGCCCGATAGCGCGACCCACCGCCCATTCGAGGTGCGGGCAGAGCGCGCGAGGCGCAGAGTGGATGAACACCACTCCGCGTGCGTAAGCCGTCGCCATGATCTCTCCGTTTCATCAGGTGCGTCTTCCCCAACGACCTGAACCACGAAGTGGCGAGAATATGCGGTTGTGCGCCCATTCTCGCCGAGATCCCCGCAAATCACAAGCATGTGGTTCCACGACGAGGGCCCCGGTCCGTAGACCGGGGCCCTCGGGCGCTTCGACGGGCTCAGCGACCCACCGTGGAGATGCTCACGCCTCGCTCATGGCCTGCTTGACCTGCTGGCCCTTCGCGGCGTAATAGGCCGCGCGAGCAGCATCCTTGCGGGCCTGCTCGGCATACCCGAACTCGAGCGTCTCCTGGTCGACCTCGTAGTTGGGCACGTCGTCGGTGCCGTGGTACTTCTCGATGTAGGCGTCGAGCTCGGGGCCCGAGGTCCACGACGTGATGAGGCAGTAGCGGGGCTCGGTGCCGTTGTGGGTGGCCGCGTGCCACAGGCGCTGCGTGTCCACGATGAGCTGAGCGCCGGCCGGGAGGGCGATACGGTACTCGATGCTCGGGTCGGTGCGGTTCTCACGCAGGACGAAGTAGCTGTCCTTGTCGTCCGTGAGGTTGAAGAAGCCACGGACGACCCAGCCGGTGCCATCCGGGTTGAGGCGGTTGTTGTCGTCCTGGTGGAGGTTGTAGAGGCAGTCACCGTAGGGCGTCGGCTGCAGCTCGATGACGCGGCACCGACCAACGTTCGCACCCGGCTCCTGAGCGCGCCGCGTCAGGTTCGGGGCCTTCTCGGTCTGTGAGTCGATCCAGACGCCGTCCTTGTCGGTGCGCGGCGGCTTGTGGTTCCAGAACCCGTTGCACTCGATGTCGCCGAAGGCACTGGCGAGAGGTGCGAAGCGGGTGTCGCCCGACGACTTCCAGTCGTTGTACTCGATGTCGAGCCACTCCTTGGGGTCGAGCTCCTGGTTGTAGCTGTCGAGGACGACGAATCCCTTTTCCTCGAGCGCAGCGGACTTGATGTATCCCATGATCGAGTCATGTTCCTTTCATCGGGGGCCAGCACGTTTTAACAGGCCCTGATAAGGCAAGCCTAACAGCGTCCCCCGCGAGCCCCTCGGAGGTCGACCGTGCATAACCGAATAGACTGATCGGGGCGCCCGGCCAGGCCTCGGCACCCGTCGCAACGGGAGGACGAGACACCAGCATGAGCACCGCGACCAACGTCGAGGCGACAGCAGTCAACACGATCGAGTGGCTCGCGGCGGGCGGCACCACCATCGTGGTCCCCGTGTATCAGCGGCAGTACCGATGGGACATCGGCGGCTGCGAGCGGCTGCTCTCCGACATCCGCGCCGTGGCAGGCGAAGACGACGCCCACCGTCACTTCATCGGTTCGATCCTCTCCGCGCAGGACAACGTCTCCTCCGATGCCGACCTCATCCTCATCGACGGCCAGCAGCGCATCACCACGCTGATGCTGCTCGTCGCTGCGCTGCATCACTCCATCCGCGACACCGACCCCTCACTGGCGGCCGATCTCGAACGCGTGCTCGTCCGCTCCGACTCCCCCGGTCGCACGAAGCTGCGCCCGCACGACGCCTGGGCTGACCTGTACGAATCGGTCGTGTTGGATCGACGCGGCGATGCCGATCGCGAGTCCCGCTTCGACGACAACTACGCCTTCTTCCGCAGTCAGATCCATGTCGACGAGGTACCCACCATCTGGCGAGGGCTGCAGAAGCTCGAGCATGTGTCGATCACCCTCGGCGCTCGCGCCAACGCCCAGCAGATCTTCGAGAGCCTGAACTCGACAGGCGAACCGCTGCGTGACCACGAGCTCATCCACAACTACATCCTCATGGGACTCAGTCACGCCGAGCAGATCGACGTCGAGACACGTTTCTGGCTGCCGATCGAACGGCACACCGGTGAGGCGATCGGCGCCTTCTGGCGGCACTACCTCGTGTTCGTCACCGGCCGCGAGGTCGCCGCGAACGGGGAGCACGGGGTCTACAGCGCCTTCCGGCAGTCGTTCCCCCGCGTCGACGTCGCCCACCTGCAGGCCCACGCGGCGCAGTGGCGACACTACGCGGAGATCTACGGCATCCTGCTCGACCCGTCGCAGGAGCAGGACCCCGAGATCGCGCAGCAGCTGCGTCACGTCAACACCTTCGGTCGTTCCTCGTACCCTCTCGTGATGAGCGCGTACAGCGACCACGTCCGCGGGGTCATCGACCGCGACGAGTTCATCGAGACCCTGGAGTGGCTGCAAGCCCTGTACCTGCGCCGTGCGCTGGTGAGCCTGCCGGCCGAACGACTCGTCGCGAGACTGTGCCGGGCCCGCCGTGACGGCAGGGATGCGCTCGCGCGGGCGTTCGCTCGCATCACCCCGTCGGACGAGCGGGTGAGCGCGGTGCTGAAGTACAGCGAACTCCCCCACCCTGCCTACGTGCTCGGACGGTTGGAAGGCGTGGAAGACCTCGACGCCTACGACATCGAGCACATCGTCCCGACCGTGCCGGGCGACGCGTGGTCCGGCGACGGTACGCGCCACTGGAGCGAGTACTCCGAGGACGAGCAGAACAGCCATCGCGCGCTCGCCCCGACCCTCGGCAACCTCACCCTGCTCGAGGAGCACCTCGCTGAGCGCGTGTTCGGCGCCTCGTTCCCTGTCAAGCGCTCGGACGCGTACGCACGCAGCGCGGTGCCTGCGACGCGAGAGCTGGCCGACGTCGACTCGTGGAACACCGCAGCGATCACACGCCGCACCGTCGCACTCACCTCCGACCTGATCCGCATCTGGGCGCGCCCCGCCCTCCCTGAGATCGACGACGACGGACTGACCCCGATCCTGGATGCCGTGCGCCGCCGCGGCTGGCCGACCGGATGGGAGCGGGAATTCGACTACGTCGAGTATCGAGGCGAGCGCTGGGAGGTGCCGGACGTGAAGTACCTCTTCAACCGGGTCTTCCGCCGCGCCTGGACCGACACGAGAGACGCAGCCCTCGCCTACTGTGCCGCACACGGAGGGCCCATCTATCAGGACATGGCCTGGAAGGGTCAGTGGGATGAGCTCGGCGAGGGGCACTTCCTCTACATGGGCTGGGATTCCAACTACATGATGACCGCTGTGCAGGGTGTGCTCGAGGAGTCGGGCATCGCCTCGGAGGTCTTCGTCAAGTACTCCTACATCGGGAATGTGATGTGAACATGAGCACCATCGTGCGCAAGCTGCAGGACCTCACCGTCGAAGAGCACACTCTCACCGTCCCGCTGGTATGGGGCGACCCCATGGACCATCGAACCATCGACGTCTTCGCGCGCGTGGTCGCTCGCGAGGGCGGTGAGGCTCTTCCCTACCTGGTGTTCCTGCAGGGCGGACCCGGCCACGAAGCGCCGCGCCCCTTCCACTCCTCGACGTCGCCTGCCTGGCTCAACGAAGCGCTCGCCCACTACCGCCTGGTGCTTCTCGACCAGAGAGGCACCGGACGTTCGACCCCGGTCGGCGATCTCGACCTCGAACACGGTGCGGCAGCGGTCGCCGAGCATCTGATCCATCTGCGGGCCGACGCGATCGTGCGCGACTGCGAGGCTCTGCGCGAGCACCTGGGAGCCACCACCTGGAGCGTGCTCGGACAGTCCTTCGGTGGCTTCACGACCCTCGCGTATCTCTCCACCGATGCCGGATCCCTCGACGACGTCTTCATCACCGGCGGGCTCAGCGCGGTGGGGCGTCACCCCGACGATGTCTACGCTCTCTGCTACGACAAGATGCGGGATGCCTCCGAACGCTACTACCGCCGTTTCCCCGAGCACCGCGACGCGATGCGAAGGCTCGTCGATCTCGCGGACGCGGGCGACATCGTCCTCCCCGACGGAGAGGTCGTCTCACGCTCGCGCCTGCGGTCGATGGGATCCGCACTCGGCACCGATGACGGATGGCAGACCGTCTGGTCGCTCCTGGAGCGCGATCCCGCCTCCAACGCCTTCCGATACGACCTGATGCACGCGATGCCCTATGACGGCCGCAACCCGCTGTACTTCACCTTCCACGAGTCGAGCTACGCCGACGGTCACGCCACTCGGTGGTCGGCCGAGCGCACCGAGCCCACGGACTTCCGCGACGACCCGACGCTGTTCACGGGCGAGCACATCCGCCGTGAGTGGACCGAGTCGGTGCCGGCCTTCCAGCCGTGGCGTGATGTCGCCCTCGAGCTCGCAGAATTCGAGTGGCCGCAGATCTATGACGCCTCAGCGATCGTCGCATCGGGGGCCACCGGCGCGGCCGCGGTCTACGTCAACGATGTCTACGTGCCGTACGAGTTCTCGATCGAGACGGCGAAGCTCCTGCCCGGGGTACAGCTCTGGCAGACGAGCGAGCATGAGCACAACGGCCTGCGTTCCGGCCCCGTGCTCTCCCGCCTGATCGACCTCGCCCACGGCCGACGCATCCGCTGACGGCATCCGCCGAGAGGAGGATGTCCTTTCTCGCCGACCTGCCTATCCTGTAGTCGTGAAGGATGCGATGGCGTGGACGACGGTGGTCTTCATCCTCGCCGTGGGTCCTGCCCTGCTGATCTTCGGAATGATGCACACGTTCTCGCGCAAGCCGGTGGAGAAGAAGTACGAGCGTGTCGCGAACGGCGGCCTCGTCGGCGTGTTCGACAGCGTTTGGTCTCCCACCGCGCACGAGGCGGCACAGGAGCGCGATCGCCAGACACAGCGCACAGCCCCCGCGCCCTCTCCGGGCGATCCTCCGAGCTCTATCGACGACGGCCTTATCGTCATCGACATCTGAGCACGAGCATCTGAGTACGAAGAAGGCCCCACGCTCCGAGGAGCATGGGGCCTTCCGTGCGGCAGTCGTTACTTGGACGAGCCGCCGAAGCCCTTGAAGCGCTGGTTGAACTTCTCGACGCGGCCGGCCGAGTCCATGATGCGCTGCTTTCCCGTGTAGAACGGGTGCGAAGCCGAGGAGATCTCGACGTCGATGACGGGGTACTCCACGCCGTCGAGCTCGATGGTCTTGTCGCTCGAGACGGTCGAACGGGTGAGGAACGTCTCGCCCGAACCCAGGTCGCGGAACACGACAGCCTTGTACTCGGGGTGAATGTCAGTCTTCATGGGATTCCTTAGTTGCTGCCCTGGATTGTGCCAGGGACGAGGGAAGTCTGCGGTGCAGAGAGCACCAAGGATCGATTCTATCAGACCCTGATCAGGACGTTGCGCGCGCGGCGTAGCGTCCGTCTTCGCTGCTGAGCACGATCGGCATCCCGAACGTGTCGGTGAGCGCCTCGGCAGTGAGGGTGTCCGCGATGGGACCGGCCGCGACGACAGCGCCGTCGCGGATCAGCATCACGTGGGTGAACCCGACCGGGATCTCCTCGACGTGGTGCGTCACCATCAGCATGGCCGGCGTGGTCGGAGACGACGCGTACCCGCTGAGGAGCGCGAGGAGCTCCTCACGGGAGCCGAGGTCGAGGGAAGCCGTCGGCTCGTCGAGCAGCAGGAGCTCGGGGTCGGTCATCACGGCACGCGCGATCTGGACCCGCTTCTGCTCGCCGTCGCTGAGCGTACCGAACGTCCGGTCGGCGAGGTGGTCGAGACGCCAGTCACCGAGGACGCGGAGCGCGCGACGCTCGTCGATGTCCTCGTAGTTCTCGTTCCAGCGACCGAGCACGGAGTATGCGGCGGTGAGCACGGTGTTGAGCACGGTCTCGTCTCGCGGCACGCGCTTGGCCATCGCCGACGACGCGAAGCCGATGCGCGGCCGCACCTCGAACACGTCGGTCCTGCCGAGGGTCTCCCCCAGCACGGTCACCGTTCCGGCCGTCGGATGCATGAGCGTGTCGGCCAGCTGGAGCAGGGTCGTCTTGCCCGCACCGTTCGGGCCCAGGATCACCCATCGCTGGTCGTCGTCGACCCGCCAGTCCACGTGATCGATGATGTTGCGCCCCTCACGGCGCACGACGACGTCGGTGAATTCCAGAGCGCTCGGCATGCCCCCAGCCTATCGGCTCAGGCGGTCAGCTCCGCGTAGAGCGCGCGCGTCGTCTCGGCGATCGCCGCCCAGCTGAACTCGTTGCGCGCCCTCTCGCGCCCGGCCTCGCCGTACGTACGTGCGCGGTCCGGGTCCATCGCGACCTCGGTGAGCACGGCTGCGAGGTCGGCCACATAGCGCTCCGGGTCGACCGGCGTGCCCGTTCCGTCCTGCGCCTGCTCGATCGGCACGAGGCGACCGGTCACGCCGTCGGCAACGACCTCGGGGATACCGCCGGTCGCCGTCCCGACGACCGCCGCACCACAGGCCATCGCCTCGAGGTTCACGATCCCCAGCGGCTCGTAGATGGAAGGGCAGACGAACGTCGTCGCGGCCGTGAGGATCGCCGAGAGCTCGTCGCGGGGAAGCATGCGCTCGACCCAGATGACGCCGTCCCGCTCCTGCTGGAGCAGACGCACACCCTCCTGGACCTCGGCCATGATCTCCGGAGTGTCCGGAGCACCCGCGCAGAGGACGAGCTGCACCTCGGGAGGGAGGAGCCGCGCCGCCTGCAGCAGATACGGCAGCCCCTTCTGCCTCGTGATGCGGCCGACGAAGACGACGGACGGACGAGCGGCGTCCATCCCGATCGATCGCAGGAAGGCTTCGTCGCGCACCGGACGCCACCGGTCGACGTCGATCCCGTTGTGGATCACCCGCACCCTCGCCGGGTCCACCTGCGGGTAGCTGCGCAGGATGTCGGCGCGCATCCCGGCGCTCACCGCGATCACGGCGGCCGCGTTCTCGTACGCCAGTCGCTCGATCCCGCTCGACACCGCATAGCCACCGCCCAGCTGCTCGGCCTTCCACGGCCGAAGGGGCTCGAGGCTGTGCGCCGTCAGGACGTGAGGGATGCCGTGCAGCTGTGAGGCGAGGTGACCGGCGAAGTTCGCGTACCAGGTGTGACTGTGCACGATGTCGGCGTCGGCGATGGCCGACACGATCTCCAGATCCGTGCCGAGCGTCTGCAACGCGGCGTTGGCTCCGGCGAGTTCCGTCGGCGTGCGATAGGCGAACGTACCCGCCTCATCGCGCGGTGACCCGAACGCGCGGACCTGGACGTCGAGGTGCCGTCGGAGCGCTGCCACGAGCTCGGCGACGTGCACGCCGGCACCGCCGTAGACCTCCGGCGGGTACTCCTTCGTGATCATTTCAACTCGCATGTCTGAACGCTAGTACAGCGAGGAGGATGGCATCTATGGTGGAGCCATGTCCGCTCCAAAGAAGGTCTTCGGGATCATCCTCGCCGGCGGCGAGGGCAAGCGCCTCATGCCCCTCACGGCCGATAGAGCGAAACCCGCAGTGCCGTTCGGCGGACAGTACCGGCTCATCGACTTCGCCATCTCCAACCTCATCAACTCGGGCCTCCGACAGATCGTCGTGCTGACGCAGTACAAGTCGCACAGCCTCGACAGGCACATCTCCCAGACCTGGCGCATGTCGGCTCTCCTCGACTCGTACGTCGCCTCGGTGCCCGCCCAGCAGCGCCTCGGCAAGCGATGGTTCTCCGGCTCCGCCGACGCGATCCTGCAGAGCATGAACCTCATCAACGACGAGAAGCCCGACATCGTCGTCGTGATCGGTGCGGATCACGTCTACCGGATGGACTTCCGGCAGATGCTCGAGGCGCACATCGAGTCGGGCGCCAAGGCCACGGTCGCGGGGATCCGCCAGCCGCTCGCGCTCGCGTCGCAGTTCGGCGTGATCGATGCCGACGCGGAGTCGGGCCGGATCAAGCAGTTCCTGGAGAAGCCGACCGACATCGCAGGGCTCGAGGATTCGCCGAACGAGGTGCTCGCCTCGATGGGCAACTACATCTTCGACGCTGATGCACTGATCGCCGCCGTCGAAGCCGACGGGGAGTCGCCCGTGTCAGGTCACGACATGGGCGGCGACATCGTCCCGTACTTCGTCGAGCGCGGCGAAGCGGGCTACTACGACATGAAGCAGAACGAGGTTCCGGGGTCCTCGCCGCGCGACCGCTCGTACTGGCGAGACGTGGGAACCATCGACTCCTTCTTCGATGCGCACAGGGACCTCATCTCGACACTGCCGATCTTCAACCTGTACAACATGGAATGGCCGATCCACTCGCAGGCGGTGAACTCTCCGCCGGCGAAGTTCGTCAGGGACTCCGTCGGTCGCATCGGCAACGCGATCGACTCGATCGTCTCCCTCGGATCGGTGCTGTCGGGCACGCACCTGGAACGCAGCGTGGTCGGTCCATGGACTCTGGCGGGGGGCGGATCGACCATCACGGACTCGGTCGTGTTCGATCACGTGCAGGTCGGGCAGGGTGCGCGCATCCACCGCGCCATCCTCGACAAGAACGTCGTCCTGGCCGATGGCGCGACGGTCGGGGTCGACCGTGAGCGCGACCTGGCCCGTGGCTTCACCGTCACCGAGTCCGGCATCACCGTCGTGGGCAAGGGCGTCTTCATCGAACGCTGACGCGTCATGCGGCGCTCAGGCGGTCCGGGCGGTCGCTAGGCTCGACGGGTGACCGCTGCGCGATTCCTCGTCGTCCTCGATGCTGATTCCACCCTCATCCGCAACGAGGTGATCGAACTCCTCGCCGACGAAGCAGGCCGTCGCGCCGAGGTTCAGGCGGCGACCGAGGCGGCGATGCGCGGCGAAGTGGACTTCGCGACGAGCCTGCGCTCCCGGGTCGCGGCACTGCAGGGAGTGCCCGTATCGGCGTTCGAGCGCGTCCGCGCACGGATAGAGCCCACCCCCGGAGTCCGCGAGCTCACGGCAGCAGTCCACGATCGCGGCGGTGTCGTCGGGGTCGTCTCCGGCGGCTTCCACGAAATCCTCGACGCCGTGGCGCCGGAACTCGGCGTCGATCGCTGGCGAGCGAACCGCCTGGATGTCGTGGACGGCGTCCTCTCCGGCCTTGTCGAGGGCGACATCGTCGACGGAGCCGCGAAGGCGGCGTCCCTTCAGGAGTGGGCTGCAGAACTCGGCGTAGGTCCGCGCGCCACGATCGCCATCGGGGACGGCGCCAACGACCTGCCCATGATGGCGGTGGCGGGGCTCGGCATCGCCTTCAATGCGAAGCCCACCGTACGGCAGACCGCCGCGCTCGTGATCGGCCCGCAGGACCTCTCCGAAGTCATCGCTCTGCTTCCGTAGACGGATCCCTCTGGAGGTTGTCCGACGCCGCCGCTAGCGTCGACGCATGGACATCATCCTCATCCCCGGGCTCTGGCTCGATGCGTCCAGTTGGGAAGACGTCATCCCCTCTTTGGAAGCGGCGGGGCACCGCGCTCATCCCCTCACCATGCCCGGCCTCGGCGAACCGGCGTCGGCGTCGTCCGAGGTCGGCATCTCGGACTGGATCGATGCCGCGGTCGCGGCGGTCGATGCGCTTCCCGGTGACGTCGTCGTCGTCGGTCACAGCGGCGGAGGAAACGTCGCATGGGGTGTCGTCGATGCGCGCCCCGAGCGCGTCGGCCGCGTCATCTTCGTCGATACGGCACCCCCGCCGACGGGAAGCGGCATCAGCGAGTTCGAGCTCGTCGACGGCGTGGTCCCCTTCCCGGGGTGGAACTTCTTCCCCGAGGAGGATGTGCACGATCTCGACGAGGCGACCCGTGTGCGCACGACACCGCTCACCCGGAGCGTGCCCGCGAGGGTGCCGACCGACGGCATCGTCCTGCGTGACCCGGCGCGGTATCGTGTGCCGGCGACCCTGCTCATGGGTGGCGTGGATCAGTCCGCGTTCGAGAAGATGATCGCCCAGTGGGCCGAGTATGCCGACGAGTTCCGTGCGATCGACGATGCCGAGGTCGTTCGCATAGGTTCCGGGCACTGGCCGCAGTTCTCCGTGCCGGAACGACTCGGAGAACTGCTCACCGCCTCGATCGCGAGGTGAACACCCCGGTCCGGATCAGTGGCCCATCCCGAGTCCACCGTCGACCGGGATGACCGCGCCCGAGATGTAACCGGCATCGTCACCGGCGAGCCATGTCACCACGCCCGCCACCTCGTCGGGGGTCGCGAACCGCGCGGCGGGGATGCTCGCCTTGTACTGCTTCTGCGTCTCCTCGGGGAGCTCCGCGGTCATGTCGGTCTCGATGAACCCCGGAGCGACGACGTTGGCGGTGATACCGCGCGCACCGAGTTCACGCGTGATCGAGCGGGCGAAGCCGACGAGCGCGCTCTTCGACGCCGAGTAGTTCGCCTGGCCGGCAGAACCGTACAGACCGACGACGCTCGAGATCAGGATGATACGACCGAATCGTGCGCGCAGCATGCCCTTCGAGGCGCGCTTCACCACGCGGAACGTGCCGCCGAGGTTCGTCGCCACCACGCTGTCGAAGTCGTCTTCGCTCATGCGCATGAGGAGGGTGTCCTTGGTGATCCCGGCGTTCGCGACGACGATCTCCACCGGGCCGAGCTGCTGCTCCACCTCCGTGAACGCGGCGTCGAGCGCGGTGGCATCCGTGACATCCGCCCGCACGGTGAGGGTTCCCTCTGGTCCTTCGCCGCTGCGCGCGGTGACCGCGACACGGTATCCGTCCCGCACGAAGCGCTCCGCGATGGCACGGCCGATACCGCGGTTTCCGCCGGTGACGAGGACGACGCGCTCAGCGCTCATGAGGACACTCCTGCTCTGGACCTGCGGTCCGAGGTCTCGGACCGTCATCGATCCTACCGACGATGCTCCGAGCGACGACGCCGCGCGCACCCTCATCGCGACGTTGACACAGGCGGGCGCTGCTGGAACCCTGATCGAGACGAAAGGGCAACATCGTGAGCGACAATCCTCCTCCTCCGGCAGGCGACGCGCCGTTCGCGCCGGTACCACCGGCCCCGCCGAGCGCCCCGCAGGCCGCCCCCGCTCTGCCTGCGTATCCGACCGCGCCGTACCCGCCCCAGCCCCCGCAGACCGCCCAGTCTCCGCAGACCGCCCAGTCTCCGCAGACCGTCCAGTCTCCGCAGACCGTCCAGCCCCCTCAGCCCGGCCAGGCGTACCCCGGGTCCACTGCTGCGTATGCCGCCCCGGCCCCGCAGGTATGGCCGGTGCAGCCGAATCACGGGACCGCGACCCCTTACGGAGCCTATGGGACACCGACGTACCCGGTTGCTCCACCGCGTCCCACGAGCGGACTCGCCGTCACCTCCCTGGTGTGCGGCATCGCCGGTGTCGTCCTCATCTGGGCGATCCTCCCGATCCTCGCCTCCATCGCCGCGGTCATCACCGGTCACATGGCGCTCAAGCAGACCAAGAGCGATCCGAGCGTCGGAGGACGAGGAATGGCCATCGCGGGCCTGATCCTCGGCTATGCGATGATCGCCATCGGCGCCTTCACGCTCATCAGCATCATCATCAGCTTCCTGTTCGTCGGAGCCTTCAGCCTGCCGTTCATCTTCTCGCGCTGATCCGCGGCAGAAGCGGCACGCCGGGAGGTCCGCAGCGGCGTAGGCTTGAGGCATCGTGAAGAACGCGCGTCAAATCCCGGCCGTCACCTCCCTGCCGCAGTCTCCGCAGGATGAGGGTGACCACCGTGTGCGTCGTTACGTGCTCACGATGTCCATCCGCATAGCCTGCTTCGCCCTGATGGTGCTGGTGCAGCCGTACGGATGGTACACCTGGGTCTTCGGGATCAGCGCGGCCGTGCTCCCGTACATCGCCGTGGTGTTCGCCAACGCGGGCAGCGACAGCACCGAGATGACAGCCGAGTCGCCGCGACAGGAGCTGGAGGCTCCCGGGCCCGCTCCGATCGCGAATGAGACGACCGGCCCGCAGGTGTTCACGATCCACGAAGGCCCGAAGGACCGATGACAGAGCTCGAATGCTCGCGCGCCGGCTGCCGGAGCGCGGCGACCAGACAGGTCGTATGGCGCAACCCCCGCATCCACGCCGCCGACCGGGAGAAGATCTGGCTCGCCTGCGACGAGCACGTGGACTACCTCCGCGACTACCTCGCGGCGCGGGACTTCCCGGTGACCGTTCGTGACGGGGCTCCCGCATGAGTCAGCGACTGCTCCGGTGGGGCGTCTACGTGCTGATCGCCATCGGATTCGCGATCGCGTGCGTCTTCCTGTCGAACTGGCAGTTCGAGCGGAACGAGACGAGAGCCGCCCAGATCGAGCTCGTCGAGCAGAACTACGACGCCGAGCCTGTCCCCCTGGCAGACCTCGTCGGGGAGGACGGCGCGCTCGACCCCTCGGATGAGTGGCGCCCGGTGACCCTGCAGGGCGAGTATCTGGCCGACGAACAGCTGCTGGTGAGAAACCGCCCGCACGGAGGAACCAGCGCCTTCGAGGTGCTGGTTCCGTTCCGCGACGCCGACGGCCGCGTTTTCATCGTCGATCGGGGCTGGGTACCTCCGGGCGACGGCGACGCTCCGGATTCCGTGCCGGCACCGCCCGAGGGCGAAGCCGAAGTCACCGTGCGTCTGCGCCCGGGCGAGCAGCTTCCTGCTTCGGGCCGTGGCGCCCCCGAAGGGCAGGTGCCGACCATCAATCTCCCGGCCATCGCGAAGCTCGTCGACGGCGATGTGATCACGGGCGCCTACGGCCGCGTCATCAGCGAAAGCCCCGCGGGCGAAGGCACCCTCGGGGGATTCGACTCCCCCACCGACGACCCCGGCCCGCACCTGTCTTACGCGATCCAGTGGATCCTGTTCGCGCTGATGGGCTTCATCTTCATCGGCTACATCATCCGGACGGAGATCGTGAAACACCGCGAAGAGGTCGAAGGCGTGCCGTCTCCGGTCAAGGTCAGCCGCCGCAAGGACCATGACGCCGACGTGGAGGACGAGCTGCTCGACGTGCGCTGAGCGCGGTCCGCCGCAGTCACTCCACGGACCACGGCATGGGACGCTCCGGCAGCCGCGAGCTGTCGTCGGGAAGGTGTGGAAGCGCCTCCCCACCCGCGCGAAGACAGAGCCACCGCAGTTCACCGGGACTGTCCGGACGAGCCCGCCACGTGCGGGCGACCCCTTGCCCCACACGGACCACGGTCCCCGGCCCGACTTCCACCACATCGTCGTCGAGACCCATCTGCCCTCGCCCGTGAAGGAACACGTACACCTCTTCGATCTTCCGGTGTACGTGCCAGTAGCCGGCTTCCTCCCCCGGCTGCAGGGCATTCGCGGTCATCCCGATGTACTGCATCGTCAGCTCGTGATCCACGACACGACGCCCGTCCCGCGAACGCGCGGCGTCGAAGCCGCCGTGATGCGCTCGCCATTCCTCGAGCGCTCCGATCTCCACCACCTGATAGCCGCTCATGCGTGCTCTTCCTCTCCGGCCGTTGTCCCTGTCATGGCCGCGGCCCCTGTCACCGAGAGATCCCACGCCGCATCCGTTCGGCGATACACGATCCGCGTGTGATCACGGTCGGCCGCCCCTTGCCAGAACTCGACGCGGGTCGGCACGAGCCTCCATAGGGCCCAGTCCCCCGGCGCGATGCCCGCCCTGGCCGCCGCAGACCGCGCCGCGAGATCGGCTGCGCTCTCGGCCTCGCCGGCCTCCTGGACCCGTCCACGTACACGGACGGCTCGCACCAGCGGCTGCCACCAGAAGTTCAGCGCTCCGGAAGGGGTGCTCGCGAGCTGCGCCCCTTTGCGAGACGAACGCGCACCGGCGAAGGCCCACCCTCGCTCATCGACGTTCTTGAGGATCAACGTCCGAGCATCCGGTATGCCGTCTCCGTCGACCGTCGCCAGGGTCGCCGCATGGGGTTCGGCGACTCCGACGGAAGCCGCATGTCGGATCCAGTCCAGGAAGAGCGGAACCGGGTCGACGGGAAGTCCTGTGACATCGAGTGCTGGCGCGACGCCGGTGAGCGCCGCTTGTGCACGCAGCCAGCTCCCGGTGTCGGGCGATCGGGAGTCCGTCGGCATGTTCTCGACTATGCCACGTCCTCAGCCGCCTGAGAATCGGAGCGCGCGCTCGGGCAGCACCCGCTTCGGTCGGGAGGCGACTCCGACGTCAGGCGAGCTCGATGAGGTCCTGGTACTCCTGGCTCCAGATGTCCTCGACGCCGTCGGGCAGGATCAGCACACGCTCGGGGTTGAGCGACTGCACCGCCCCCGGATCGTGGGACACGAGCACGACCGCACCTTCGTAGTGTGCGAGCGCACCGAGGATCTCTTCACGAGAGGCCGGATCGAGGTTGTTGGTCGGCTCATCGAGCAGCAGCAGGTTCGCCGACGACACGACGAGCGTCGCGAGCGACAGACGCGTCTTCTCCCCACCCGACAGGACTCCTGCAGGCTTGAGCACATCGTCGCCTGTGAACAGGAACGACCCGAGCACCTTGCGCGCCTCGGTCTCGGTGATGTGCGGAGCGGCCGAGACCATGTTCTCGAGCACCGAGCGGTTCACGTCGAGGTTCTCGTGCTCCTGGGCGTAGTAGCCGACCTTGAGGCCGTGTCCCGGCTCGAGCTGCCCGGTGTCGGGCTGATCGACGCCGGCGAGCATCCTCAGCAACGTGGTCTTGCCCGCACCGTTGAGCCCGAGGACGACGACCTTGGAGCCGCGATCGATCGCCAGGTCGACATCGGTGAAGATCTCGAGCGACCCGTACGACTTCGAGAGGCCGGACGCCATCATCGGGGTCTTGCCGCAGGGTGCCGGCTTCGGGAAGCGCAGCTTCGCGACCCGGTCTTCCTGACGCACCTCATCGAGCCCCGCCAGCAGCTTCTCCGCACGCGCGATCATCTGATGCGCCGCAGCGGCCTTCGAGGCCTTCGCACCGAAGCGGGCCGCCTGCAGCTGCAGGGTCGTGGCCTTCTTCTCGGCGTTCGCGCGCTCCTTCTTGCGGCGCTCCTCATCGGCCACCCGCTGACGCAGGTAGTTCTTCCAGTTCATGTTGTACGTGTCGATGACCTGACGGTTCGCGTCGAGGTAGAACACGCGGTTGACCGTCTCGCCGACGAGCTCGACATCGTGGCTGATCACGATCAGCCCGCCCTTGTAGCCCTTGAGGAACTCGCGCAGCCACACCACGCTGTCGGCATCGAGGTGGTTGGTCGGCTCGTCGAGGATCATCGTCTGCGCGTCGGAGAAGAGGATGCGCGCGAGCTCGATGCGGCGACGCTGTCCACCGGAGAGGGTCGACAGCGGCTGGTCGAGGATGCGGTCGGGGAGCGAGAGGTTGTTGGCGATCGACGCCGCCTCCGCCTCCGCCGCATAGCCGCCCTGGGCCTCGAATTGCTCGGTGAGGCGGGCGTAGCGCTTCATGGCCTTGTCGGCCACTGCGGGGTCGTCCGACCCCATCGCGAGGGCCGCCTCCGTCATCCCGAGGTTGAGCTGACCGAGCCCACGGGCGTCGAGGATGCGCGTGCGCGCGAGGTCTTCGGGGTTGCCCGAACGCGGGTCCTGCGGAAGGTAGCCCAGTTCGCCGGAGCGGGTCACGCTTCCGCCGGACGGCAGCACATCGCCGGCGAGCACCTTGGTGAGCGTGGTCTTCCCGGCCCCGTTGCGGCCGACGAGTCCGATCTTGTCTCCGTCGGCGACGCGGAACGAGACGTTCTCCATCAGCAGGCGCGCGCCAACGCGGATCTCGAGGTCGTGCACGGCAAGCACAGCGGACGTCCGTTCTTTCGGGGAGGGTGTTCGGCCGATCGGCCAGCCTCCCAGTATAAGCCGCGTCGCCGAGAGTCGCGGTCAGCAAGATCAACCTGGAGAGTGAGCACGCCGATACTCCGGTGGGATGCCGCCCCTCCCACTCCCCGAATACCGTGCCGGAGTGGACATCCTCAACGACCTGATCATGCAGGCGATCGCCTCACCCTGGCTGTACCTGGTGCTGTTCGCCGTCACCATCGTCGACGGCTTCTTCCCCCCGGTGCCCAGCGAGACCGTGCTCGTGGCCGCAGCCGCCGTGGCCGCCTCGACAGGAGAGGGGAATCTCCTTCTTCTCGGGGCAGTGGCTGCCATCGGGGCGGCGATCGGTGACAACGTCGCGTTCCTGATCGGACGAGGGCTGGGCACCACCCGCTTCGCGTGGATGCGCCGACCGCGCGTCGCCGCAGCGTTCGCGCATGCCCAACGCGCACTCGACCGCCGCAGCGCCACGCTGATCCTCGGTGCCAGATACATCCCCGTCGGAAGGGTGGCGGTCAACATGTCGGCCGGGGCTCTCGATTTCCCGTGGCGCCGGTTCCTCCCGTTGAGCCTGATCGCCGGAATCAGTTGGAGCGTGTTCAGCCTCGTCATCGGTCTGCTCGCGGGCGCCTGGATCAAGGACCAGCCTCTGCTCAGCGCGGGGCTCGGCATCGTCGTCGCGCTGCTCATCGGTCTGGTGATCGATCGGATCGCCGCCGCTCGCCGCCGCCGTGCCGCGGCGCCGCAACTGGCAGGATGAGAGCCATGGCACGCCGCCGCGAGCGTTCACCTCGCCGAACACGCATCAGCCGTCGCACCGCCGCCTTCGTGGCACTGTGCACGGCAGTGGTGGCGCTGTTCACGGTGCTCGTCTCGCTGCAGAGCGTCCTGTACGGCACACCCGTCCCGTTGTCGTTCATCCTCGGAGCGGCTCTGTGCGTCTCCCCGCTGCTGGCGATCTCTCATCCTTGCTGGGCCGTCGGCCTCTTCACGGCCGGGGCGCTCGCTCTCCCACTCACCGTCGTTCCCGAGCTCGCGATCGCGTCCCCATGGCCCTGGTCGGTCCCTGCGCTGCTGACATTCATCCTGTTCGTCGGAGTCGTCACATTCCTCCACGGTGCACGGCTCGGCGCGTTCGCTCTCATCCTCGGGGCCATCGCCTCGCTCCTCTCGCCGATGCTCCGCCCCGACATGGTGGCCGTGCCGGAATCGTCCGCCAGCGCCACGGCCGACCTCATCGTGACGACCTCCCTCGCCTCGGCCATGTTCCTGATCGCTTCGCTGATCGCCGGACGCGTCAGGGTGGCGGCCGAGCTTTCACGGGAGAGGGAGCACAGCGCGCTCGAGGAGGCCAGACGCGCACTCGTGGAAGAGCGCACGAGGATCGCTCGCGAGCTGCACGACGTCGTGGCACACAGCATGTCGGTGATCCAGGTGCAGGCCTCCACCGCGAAGTACCGCATCCCCGACCTGGATGACGTGGCCGTCGCGGAGTTCGAGGACATCGCCGCGACCGCACGGAGTTCGCTCGCCGAGATGCGGCGCATGCTCGGCGTGCTGCGCACCGAGGATCAGAGTGCCGAGCTCGCTCCGCAGCAGGGCATCGACGATATCCCCTCCCTGGTCGACAGCATCCGCCGCGCCGGCGTCGAGGTCGGACTCGTCCTGGAGGGTGGGGACGCCGCTACGGCGGCGACGCCCGCCGTCCAGATCGCCGCCTTCCGCATCGTCCAAGAGGCTCTGAGCAACGCCGTCCGTCACGCCCCTGGGGCACAGATCGCCGTGCGCGTGCGCGCCGAGTCCCAATCGATCCGGATCGTGGTGCACAACACCGCCCCGCCCCGCCTTCCGGACGGTCACGTGGGCGGATACGGTCTGCGCGGCATGCGGGAACGCGCGGAACTCCTCGGTGGGAGCCTCTCCGCCGGCCCCTCGAGCGACGGGGGCTGGGAGGTCGAGGCCGTCCTCCCGGTCAGTCCGAATGATCCCTCACCGGCCGACCTCCCTTCATCTGCCACTCCTCTCGGTGCCACCCCTCGCGACACCGCCCTTCGCGACACCGCCCCTCACAACACCGCCCCTCACAACAAGGAACGCTCGTGACGATCAACGTGCTCATCGCCGATGACCAGGCCATGGTCCGTGCCGGCTTCGGGGCGCTCCTCGACGCCCACGACGGCATCAGGGTGGCCGGCCAAGCGGCCGACGGTGCGGAGGCGGTCACGCTCGCGGCGCGCCTCGACCCCGACGTGATCCTCATGGACGTGCGGATGCCGGAACTGGACGGCATCGAAGCCACTCGTCGCATCCTCGGGCCTTCGTACCCCGCGGCGCATGTCCCCCGGATCATCATGCTCACGACGTTCGACATCGATGACTACGTGTACGACGCGCTCGAGGCCGGTGCGAGTGGTTTCCTGCTGAAGGATGCGCTGCCGGAGGAGCTCGTGCACGCCGTGCGCGTCGTCGCCGGCGGTGATGCTCTCCTCGCTCCCAGCGTGACACGACGCATGATCGAACAGTTCGCCGGACGCCGACCCCGGACTCCACGCGCAGCGACGGCGCTCGCCGACCTCACCGACCGCGAACGGGAAGTCCTCGTGCTCATCGGTCGAGGCCGCTCCAACACCGAGATCGCCGCCGAGCTGTTCATCGCCGAGCAGACCGTCAAGACACATGTGGGCAAGGTGCTCGCCAAGCTGAACCTCCGTGACCGCGTGCACGCCGTGATCCTGGCGTACGACACCGGGCTCGTCGAGCCTTCGTCCTGACGACGCATCGCCGCGGCTCATCCCGTCGTAGGGGGTACGACGGGACCCGAGGGTGATGTCTCCGCCCGCACCACGTCCATAGTCTCCTGGAACATCGCTTCCGAGGAGGACTCATGGCCATCGTCCAGACACCGCCCGTCGCCGCCGGGCTGCGCACATCCCGCGATACGGGCATCGACTTCCTGCGGGCTCTCTGCGTGCTCGGGGTCGTGTTGCTGCACGCGATCATGGTGGGCGTCACGGTCGGCGATTCCGGTCCGATCTTCGAGAACGCCAGCGACGGCACCGCGTGGATCGCTCCGCTGAGCTGGCTCCTGCAGGTGATGCCGCTGTTCTTCGTGATCGGTGGATTCTCCGGATTCCTCGCGCATCAGCGCATGCGGCAGCGCGGCGGCACGGCGGTCGGATTCGTCGCCGGCCGCGTTCACCGACTGTTGCGCCCCGCGATCCTGACGATCGCGGTCGTCGGGCTCGCGCTCGCTCTGCTCACGATCTTCGGCGTTCCCGCCGACCTCATCGCGACGGCCGGGTTCCGTTATGGCCAGCCGCTCTGGTTCCTCGGGGTCTTCCTCCTCTGCCAGGCGCTTCTCCCCCTCTTCGCCGCCGCTCACCGCCGTGCGCCGCTGTGGACGATCGGCGCCCTTGCCGCTGCTGCGATCGCGATCGACGTCCTCCGCGGAGTCTCCGGCGTCGAGGGCCTGGGCTTCCTGAATCTCGCCTTCGTGTGGATGGCCCTCCAACAGCTCGGCTTCTTCCTCGCCGATGGACGCATCGAGCGCCTCAGCCGACGGATCCGCATCGTTGCGGGCCTCGCGGCCGTCCTCGCGCTCATCATGACCTTCGCCGTCGGCGTCTACTCCGCCGACCTCATCGCGAACATCAATCCGCCGACGGCTGCCCTCCTCCTCGTGGGGGTCGCGCACACGAGCCTGCTCTCCCTGCACCGCGAGCGTCTCGAGCGATTCAGCCGACAGCCGCACGTGGCCGCGTTCACCGCCTTCGTGACGGTGCGGACCATGACGATCTACCTCTGGCACATGCCCGTGCTGCTGCTCATGGCGGGCTCGACGGCCGCGTTCGCACTCTTGACCGGCGCCGCGCTTCCGGCCCTGGACAGCGCGGCGTGGTGGTCGGGACGGCCGCTGTGGCTCGCGACCGCGCTCGCTCTCACGGCCGTCGTCGCCATCGCGTTCACGCGGTTCGAATCGCAGGCCGCACCCGCCGCCGCGTCTTCGCCCGGTCGCATCGTCGCCAGCGCTCTCAGCGCCCTGGTCGGGATCGTCCTGCTGCTGGTCCTCGGCACGTCCGTCGCAACCGCCCTGATCGCACTCGCGCTGATCGCTGGTTCTCTGCGGCTGGCTTCGCTCCCGACGCCACGGACCGCAAGGCAGCGACCGTCGACGGTCCCCGTCGCGCCGGCCCTCGTGTGAGTCAGCCGATGCCTCTGGCCGCCAGGGCGTCTCCGACATCATCCGCATGCTTCAGAGCGAGCACGAGCAACGGCACCACCGTGCGGATACCCAGCCGTGCACCACGAGCCTGCTCCGCCTCCCGCACGCGCACGGCGAACCCCGCGATCACCGGGACGGTCGTGAGGGTCAGGGAGATCGTCAGGGCCACCGCCTCGGGATCGACTCCGAGCCGACGCAACGGTCGCAGCAGCTGCTGCAGGACATCGAGCAGCGCCGACATCCTCGTGGTCAGAGTGAGCAGACCGGCGAGGAGCAGCACCGCGACCACACGTCCTGTGCTGATCCATGCCGCCTCGGGCGACACGAAGATCAGGAGCGCAGCTGCGAGCACGAGCACGATCCAGCGCAGGCGCCACGCCTCGGCGGCGAGCACGCGGAACGGGAGTCCACTCACGCGGTAGAGCCCCACCACCACGAAGAGCACGACCGCGATGCTCACCGGATCGTGCGGATACAGCGACAGGACGAGGGCTCCGATCGCCAGCATCCCCAGCTTGAGCGCGGCCGGCGCCCGATGCACGATCCCCGTCCCCGGGTGATACAGCGCGATCACGCGCACGCCTCCCGATACGCAGCGATCACACGCGAGGGCACGCCGGAGGTCACGATGCGTCCCTCGTCGAAGAGCAACGCGCTGTCGCAGCGAGAGGCCAGTTCGAGGTCGTGTGTGACGATGACGATCTGAGCCTGGACCCCGAGCAGCAGATCGGCGATGCGACGGGAATTGCGCAGATCGAGCAGGGTCGTCGGCTCGTCGGCGACGATCACATATGGATCGGCGATCAGCACCGAAGCCAGGGCGAGCAGCTGCTTCTGCCCGCCGGACAGGGCGGCCGCCGGAACGTCCGCGTGCTCCGCCAGACCGTGCGTCTCGAGCGTCTCCCTCACGAGTTCGGACACCTCGGACTTCGGACGCCCTCGGAGCGAGAGCGCGAGGTCTTCGGCCGGAGTCGGCATCAGGATCTGCGCATCGGGGTTGGTGAAGACGAAACCGACGAGCTTGCGCACGGCGGCGCGGTCTCGGACGGTGTCGAGTCCGTGTACCGAGACGGTTCCGTCTCGCGGCGCGACGAGGCCGTTGAGGAGGCGCGCGAAGGTCGACTTGCCTGAGCCGTTGGCTCCGATCACCGCCGTCGTCCGTGCGGTCAACCCGACGCTGACGTCGTGCAGCACCATGCGCCCGTCGATCTCGACCGACACCCGGTCGAGGGTGATCGGAGCGGGTCCGATCGATGAGGAACTCTCCACCGCTGCTTCCTCCGCGTCGCACCTGAACACTGTTCACCTGAACGTCGTTCACTATAATCGGAGCATGAGCCCAGAGCCCAATCCGGCCCGACACGACCGCGACAGCGTGGCACGGAGCGCACTCGCCCTGCTCGATGAGGTAGGACTCGCCGACCTCTCCATGCGACGTATCGCCGCGGGCCTCGACCTGCAGCCGAGCGCCCTCTACTGGCACTTCGCGAACAAGCAGGAGCTGCTCGCCGAGCTCGCCGACCGGATCACCGCGTCGATACCGCACGGTGGAACGGACATCATCGTCACAGCGCGCGGCATCCGCGATGCCCTCTTCGCCTATCGTGACGGAGCCGAGCTGGTCCTCAGCACCTACGCACTCCAGCTCGGTTCCTCCACTGCGCAGAAGGCTCTGGTCGACACCCTGCGTGCACAGGGAGCCTCGGATGCCGAGGATCGAGGAATCGCCATCCTCCACTTCGTGCTGGGCCACGCCACGCTCGTGCAGCAGCGCATGCACGCCGACAGCCACGGCGCGCTCCCGGCCGCGGAGGATGCGGATGTCACCGCCGGACTCGACCGCGTCTTCGACCTCGGGGTCGCCGCCCTCGCGGGAGCGCTCAGGTCGCCGGAGACTCGGCCGCGTGCCCGAGCCTGAGACCGGGCACCACAGCCAGCGCCACGAGGGCGATGCAGAACCCGAAGACGGCGCTGAACGCCCCGGCCCCGCCGCCGAGCGTCGCCACACCGAGACCCGCCAGCGCGATCGCGACAGCCGATCCTGAGGCGTCCGAGATCGACAACGCGGACGAGTTGAACCCCTGATTGGTCTCGTTCGAGTACGCGAGCGTCAACACGGTCAGGCGCGGGTAGAGCAGGCCCATCCCGCCGCCGGCGAAGGCCCAGCCGACGACCACCAGAGCGGGCGAGACATCGAAGACCGCAGCGAAGAGCACGCACAGCATCGCGATCAGCAGCGAGCCCAGGCTGATCGCCGTGATGCGGCGGTTGCCCAGACGCTCTCCGAACCGCCCCTGCAGGGCTGAGGCGCCTGCCCACGCCAGTGCCGCCAGCATCAGGGCGATGCCCGCCCAGGTCGCACTGAAGTCGAACTTCCTCATGAGCAGATACGGGATGTAGGCCTCCGTGGCGAAGAACGCACCGGCGACGATGCCGCGCATCAGCACGACGCTGGGCAACCCGGGTCCGGCTCGAAGCGTACCCCGTGGCAACAGCGGCAGCACCGCGAACCCGATCGCCAGCACGGCTCCGATCGCGACGGGCCACCCGATCGACGGCTCCATCTCGGCCGAGAAGCCGATGACGACCGCGAGTACCGCCACCACCACTGCGAGCAGCAGCCGGACGACGAGCGCCCTCCGATCCTGCGGCTCCCCCTGCCCCAGGTCGACCCCACGGAGCCGCACCGCGATCATGAGGAAAGCCGAAGCGGTGAGCACGGCCACGCCGAGGAAGGCCCAGCGCCAGTCGAGATACTCGGCGACGGCTCCCGCGAGGAACGGACCGACCATCGACGGAACGACCCAAGCCGCGGCGAAGGCGGCGAAGATGCGCCCGTGCAGGTGAGGCGGGTACAGCCGCGCCACCACGACATAGAGCGCGACCGTCTGTCCACCCGTCCCCAGCCCCTGCACCAGTCGCCCGATCAGGAACTGATGCATGGTGACGGCGAAGCCCGAGATCAGCAGGCCGACGATGAAGAGCGACACGGCGACGTACAGCGCGCCGCGGGGACCCCGGGCGTCCGACCATGCTCCGGTCGCGACCATGCCGATCACGCTCGTGGCCAGCGTCCCCGCGAAGGCGACGGCGTAGAGCGCCTCTCCGTCCAGGGCCATGCTCACGATGGGCATGACGGTCGTGACGGCGAGAGCCTCGATCGCCGCGAGGAAGATCAGTGCGACCGCGCCGAGGGTCACCCAGATGCGGTGACGATCCCAGATCGTCGCGGCCTCGGACGGGGCGGTCATCGGCCGACGAGCGACGCGATGCGCTCGATGGCCTCGGTGATGATCTCCGGACTGGTGCCGAAGTTCAACCGCACGTGGCCTGCGCCCTCCGCGCCGAAGGCGGGCCCGAAGTGCAGGGCGACCTTCGCGTCCTTCAGGATCCGTCTGGCCGGGTTGTCGCCCCACTCCAACGCGGTGAGGTCGATCCACGCCAGGTAGCCGGCATCGGGAATGCGGTACCGCGCTCCGGGGAGGTGCGCGGCGAGCAGATCCCCGAGCAGCAGGCGGTTCTCGTCCAGAGTGCGCAGCAGCCCGTCGAGCCACTCGTCGCTCTCCTCCGAGAACGCAGCGACGGCGGCGAGCAGACCGAACTGCCCGGTGCGCCATTCGACCTCGACCGGGAGTCCGCGCACCACGGCGCTCGTCTCGTCGTCGGCCGTGACCATGAGGGCGCATTTGAGCCCGGCGAGGTTGAAGGCCTTGCTCGCGCTCACGAGCGCGTACCCCACCCGCTGCGCGACATCACTCACCGCGAGGAAAGGTGTGAACCCCGAACCCGGCTGGGCGAGCGGCGCGTGGATCTCGTCCGACACCACGGCGACACCGAACTCGTCGGCGAGCTCCGCGAGAGCAGTGAGGCTGTCGCGTCCGTGCACCGTACCGGTGGGGTTGTGGGGGTTGCAGAGCAGGATGGCCGTCGCTCCGTCTTCGAAGGCGGCGCGGATCCCGTCCAGATCCAGCTCCCACCGGGTCCCGGTGTCGCGGAAGGGAACCCGCTCCACCTCCGCACCGGCTTCGGCGACCAGGTCGTAGAAGGGCGGATAGACCGGCGGCGTCACGACCACGCGCTCCCCCGGCTGCGTGACACGGCGCAGGATCTCGACGATCCCCATGCTCACATCCGCCGTGCTGCGGATTCGCGCGGGGTCGGGCTCCCACCCGTAACGGCGGGATGCGAAGTCCGAGAAGGCCTGCGCAAGAGGGGTCCTCGACGCCATATAGCCGGTGTCGCCGATCTCGACCGCACGCTGCAGGGCCGCCGTGATGGCAGGCGCGAGAGGGAAGTCGGTCTCGGCGACGAACAGGGGAAGCACGTCGGCCGGATACTCCCGCCACTTCTCGCTCGTCCGCTCGCGAAGCTCGGCCAAGGGCAGGGCTTTCACCTGAAGCATTCGTTCTCCCGAGTCTCGCCCCGCACCGGTGCGGAGTCAGCGAAGCGGGCGCGTAGTCGCGCCCGCTTCGTCCTGCTTGACGTTCTGTGCGGTCAGATCGCGAATCCGAGAGCGCGCATCATGTCGCGCCCGTCGTCCGTGATCCGCTCCGGACCCCACGGGGGCATCCAGACCCAGTTGATCCGGAAGCGATCGACGACGCTGTCCAGAGCCTGAGCGGTCTGATCCTCGAGGACGTCGGTGAGCGGGCAGCCGGCGCTGGTCAGCGTCATGTGGATGACGAGAGCGTCGTTCTCGTCATCCCAGGCGAGGTCGTAGATGAGGCCGAGGTCGACGACGTTGATCCCGAGCTCGGGGTCCATGACGTCTTTGAGAGCCTCGGTGACCGCGTCGTACTTCTCGTCCGTGAGGGTCGCTGTCATGCGATCAGCCTACGCCTCGATGGGGGCTGCGGGGTCGAGGAAACGGTCGTATCCCTCGTTCTCCAGCCGGTCTGCGAGCTCGGGGCCGCCCTCTTCGACGATCTTTCCCGCGACCACCACGTGGACGAAGTCGGGGCGGATGTAGCGGAGGATGCGGGTGTAGTGCGTGATCAGCAGCACGCCGAGTCCGGTGGACTCCTTCGCGCGGTTGACGCCCTCGGAGACGATCTTGAGCGCGTCGACGTCGAGGCCGGAGTCGGTCTCGTCGAGCACGGCGAACTTCGGCTTCAGCACCTCGAGCTGGAGGATCTCGTGGCGCTTCTTCTCGCCACCGGAGAAACCCTCGTTGACGTTGCGCTGCGCGAACTTCGGGTCCATGCGCAGGTTCGACATGGCCTCCTTGACGTCCTTGGTCCAGCCGCGGATCGCCGGCGCTTCGCCGTCGAGGGCGGTCTTGGCCGTGCGGAGGAAGTTCGTCACCGTCACGCCGGGGATCTCCACCGGGTACTGCATCGCGAGGAACAGGCCGGCACGGGCCCGCTCGTCGACGCTCATCTCCAGCACGTCCTGACCGTCGAACGTGATCGAACCGGACGTCACCGTGTACTTCGGGTGACCGGCGATCGTGTACGCCAGCGTGGACTTGCCGGAGCCGTTGGGGCCCATGATCGCGTGGGTCTCCCCCGTGTTCATGGTGAGGTTGATTCCGTTGAGGATCGGGGTGGCCCCCGCCTCGGTCTCGACCGTCACATGCAGGTCGCGGATCTCGAGAACAGACATTCTTCAGACTTCCTTAATCACAGTCGGATCGATGAGCACGTCGTCGCCGTCGATCTGGACGACGTAAACCGGGACCGGCTCATACGCGGGGAGATTCTGGGGCTTGCCGGTGAGGAGGGAGAACGCGGAGCCGTGTGCCCAGCACTCCACCGTGTCGCCCTCAACGAAGCCCTCGGACAGCGAGATGTCGCCGTGCGTGCAG
Organism: Microbacterium sp. WHRI 7836; assembly: GCF_040223885.2. Lineage (NCBI taxonomy): Bacteria > Bacillati > Actinomycetota > Actinomycetes > Micrococcales > Microbacteriaceae > Microbacterium > Microbacterium sp. WHRI 7836. The sequence goes on along the minus strand of NZ_CP168171.1, from coordinate 1,638,007 downwards.
GTGTCGCCGATGGCGTGGATCACTCCTTCGCCGTCCTTGATCACCGTGATGGGCACGCCGCTCGGGTCCACGCGCAGCGGTGTGTCCTGTTCGAGGTCGGAGACTCCGCAGACGCGTTCGGCGGTCATGCGCTCACCTCGGCGAGCTCCGCCTCGATGGCCGCCAGCAACTCGGTCTCGAGGGTGGGGATGCCGAGGCGCTGCACGATATCGGTGAGGAATCCGAGCACGACCAGACGACGGGCCTCCTCCTCGGTGATGCCGCGGGCCTGAAGGTAGAAGAGCTGCTCGTCGTCGAAACGACCGGTCGCACTCGCGTGCCCGGCTCCCAGGATGTCGCCGGTCTCGATCTCGAGGTTCGGGATCGAGTCGGCACGAGCACCCTCGGTCAGCACCAGGTTGCGGTTCGCCTCGTAGGAGTCGGTGCCTGTTGCGTCGGCACCGATCAGCACGTCGCCGATCCAGACGCTGTGTGCGTCCTCGCCCTGCAGCGCGCCCTTGTAGAGCACGTCGCCCTTGGTGTGCGCACCCTTGTGGTGCAGGTAGACCTGGCTCTCGAGGTGCTGACCGCCGTCGGCATAGGACAGCCCGTAGAGGTATCCCTCGGATCCGGCGCCCGTGAGCTCGACGCTCGGGTTCACGCGCACGACACCGCCGCCGAAGCTGATGACGAAGTGCTTCAGCGTGGCATCGGCACCGACGGTGGCCTGGTGAGCCGCGGCGTGCACCGCGTCATCGTCCCAGCGCTGCAGGCTGATGACGGTCAGGCTCGCGCCGTCGCGCACGATGATCTCGACGTTCTGCGCGTACTGCGCGGAACCGGAGTGGTCGAGCACGACGGTGCCGCGCGAGTGCGGCTTCGCCTCGATGAGGATCTGACCGAACGCACGCTTATCGGCGCCCGTGCCCGTGATCGGGACCACGACCGGCTCGTCGAGCTCTGCCTCAGCCGGGAGCTGGATGTGCAGTCCACGCGGGCCATGCTTCCAGGCGAGGGCGCTGGAGAGATCTTCAGGACGGAAGAACTCCCCGTAGGGCCCTTCCTCATCCGAGGAGGGCTCCAGGAACGCCTCGACAGCGTCGAGACCGTAGGTCACGGCGTTCTCCTCGCCCGGCTCATCGGAGAAGAGTCCGGCGAGCTTCGCCACCGGCGTGTGCTTCCAGTTGACCTCGCGTCCGGTCGGTGCTCCGAAGTCGGACGGTTCGAACGAGTGCGGCCGCTCGGAGCGGGTCTGCACCGGGACGAAGCCCGCCGCCGCGACCTGAGCCGCAGGGTCGATGTGCGCGTTCGTGTGCTGCGCCTCACTGGGCGCTGTCGTCGAGGCCGCCATTTAGCCGACCGATCCTTCCATGCCCATCTCGATGAGCTTGTTCAGTTCCATGGCGTACTCCATCGGCAGTTCTCGGGCGATCGGCTCGATGAAACCGCGCACGATCATCGCCATGGCCTCGTCCTCGGGCATACCGCGGGACTGCAGGTAGAAGAGCTGCTCCTCGCTGACCTTGGAGACCGTGGCCTCGTGGCCCAGCTGCACGTCATCGACGCGGATGTCGATGGCCGGGTAGGTGTCGGAGCGCGACTTCGTGTCCACGAGCAGGGCATCGCAGCGCACGGTGTTCGCGGAGTGGTGCGCAGCGGCATCGACACGGACCTCGCCGCGGTAACCGGCACGGCCGCCTCCGCGTGCGATCGACTTCGAGACGATCGACGACTGCGTGTACGGCGCCATGTGGATCATCTTCGCGCCAGCGTCCTGGTGCTGACCGGGTCCGGCGAAGGCGACGGACAGGGTCTCGCCCTTCGCGTGCTCGCCCATCAGGTAGATCGACGGGTACTTCATCGTCACCTTGGAGCCGATGTTGCCGTCGACCCACTCCATGGTCGCGCCTTCGTAAGCCACGGCACGCTTGGTGACGAGGTTGTACACGTTGTTCGACCAGTTCTGGATCGTCGTGTAGCGCACACGGGCGTTCTTCTTCACGATGATCTCGACGACGGCCGAGTGCAGGGAGTCCGACTTGTAGATCGGGGCCGTGCAGCCCTCGATGTAGTGGACGTAGCTGTCCTCGTCGGCGATGATCAGGGTCCGCTCGAACTGGCCCATGTTCTCGGTGTTGATGCGGAAGTAGGCCTGCAGCGGGATCTCGACGTGCACGCCCTTGGGGACGTAGACGAACGATCCGCCCGACCAGACAGCGGTGTTCAGCGCGGCGAACTTGTTGTCACCGGCGGGGATGACCGTGCCGAAGTACTCCTCGAAGAACTCGGGGTGCTCGCGCAGAGCGGTGTCGGTGTCCATGAAGATGACGCCCTGGGCCTCGAGGTCCTCGCGGATCTGGTGGTACACGACCTCGGACTCGTACTGCGCGGCGACTCCGGCGACCAGGCGCTGACGCTCGGCCTCGGGGATCCCGAGACGCTCGTAGGTCTCGCGGATCTCGGCGGGGAGGTCTTCCCACGTCTGCGCCTGCTTCTCGGTGGAGCGGACGAAGTACTTGATGTTGTCGAAGTCGATCTCGCTGAGGTCTGCACCCCACGTCGGCATCGGCTTGCGCCCGAAGAGCTGGTATCCCTTGAGCCGGGTCTTCAGCATCCATTCGGGTTCGTTCTTGAGGCTCGAGATCCCCCGGACGACATCTTCGGAGATGCCGCGTTTCGCGATGGCACCCGCAGCATCCTCATCGTGCCAGCCGAATTCGTACACCCCCAGACCGTCAAGCTCCGGGCGGTCGATCAGCACATCCGACATCCAACACTCTCCTCACAGGTCCCAAACGGTGTCATCCGCCCCGACACACCTGATCCCCGTCGAGTCTGCGGGAGCGGGTGCCGTTGGTGGGCCCTCATCACCGGCGCTTCCATCGCGCCTAAACTGTTGACGATGCTTCAGCGCTGTCAGCGCCCATCGCAACAATCCGATTCTACAGGTTCCGCCTGGCGGACGGGCCATGCCCGCCACGTCTCGCGCGGTCCGGAGGACTTATGCCCGAGACGTTGATCCCCACCACCTCGACGACGCGAGGGGTCGCTCCTCGTTCCGCGTCCTGGGGGCGTGCGTTGACGGTCTTCGCGTGGTTGTCGTTCCTCAGCGAGACCATCATCATCGGCACCGGCGGAGCCGTCCGCCTCACCGGTTCGGGCCTCGGATGCTCGGACTGGCCGCTGTGCACCCCGGACTCCCTCGTTCCCATCCTCGAGGTGCAGGGCATCCACGGGATCATCGAGTTCGGCAACCGCCTGATGACCGGTGTCGTCGGGATCATCGCCCTCGTCGTCGTGCTGCTGGTGCTGCACCTGTTCACCGGAAAGCGCGGCCTCGTCAACGCGCTCTGGTTCGCCTTGGGCGGGATCGTCGCGGCTGCCGCCGCGTTCGCCATCGCCGCTCCTCTGCACTTCCCCGCCTCGCCGATCGCCCTGGGGGTGCTGCTGGTCGCCGTGATCGCTGCGGCAGTCCGCTCCGTGCGCTCGACTCCCACCAGGCGCGACCTCGTCCTGCTCGCCTGGCTCGTGCTGATCGGCGTCGTCGCGCAGGCCCTCGTCGGCGGCATCACCGTCCTGACCGGGCTGAACCCGTTCATCGTCGGTTTCCACTACACGTCGTCGCTGCTGCTCGTCTGCATCACCGCGGCGTTCCTGGTGCGGCTCCGGACGCCCGCCGGCCCGCGAGAGCGCGCAGTGCCCGCCTGGTTCGCAGCCGTGACCCACGTGACGGGCCTCGCACTCGCCGTCACGATCGTGTTCGGCGTCCTCACGACGGGGTCGGGACCGCATTCCGGTGACGCCGACGTCCTGCGCCACGGCTTCGACGCGACGGTGCTTGCGCACGTGCACTCCTGGCCCGGCTACATCCTCGCCGCGCTGGTCGTCTTCCTGACGGTGACCGCCTGGGTACAGCGTCTGGAGCCCCGCCGCTGGCTCCTCGTCCTCGTGCTCGCGATCCTCGTCCAGGTCGGTGTGGGCGTGTGGCAGGCACGAGAGGGCCTCCCCCCGCTCCTCGTCGGGATCCACATGGTGCTGGCCTCGCTCTCGGCAGCCACCTACACGGTCGTCGTGCTGCATCTGAAGCGCATGGCCGCCGTCGAGGACTGATCTCCGCACAGTCGACTCATAGCTCCCGCATCGCGGGCTCATCAGCGCATCCGCAAGGGTGGGTGTCATGAACAAGTCACTCACTCGAAGCATCGGATTCTGGCTGCTCCTGGTCGTCTCCCTCGCCACGACGGCCGTCGGCGCCTGGCTGATCTCCGGTCAGATCGCCACGATGACGACCACGCTGCTGGATGGCACCGCCACCGGCGTCGAGGTCTACGTCGGACAGTCGCTCGTCGTCGTGGGTGCCGGAGTGCTCGCCGCAGGGATCGTCGGCATCCTGCTCACGCTCGGACTCGTCGCCGCCCGCGCACTCGTCGCGTCCCCCGCTCCTGCAGTCGTCGAGGCGATCGACTGGACCGCCGCCCCCGACGAGACGCACGCTCCTGTCACGGACACCGCTTCGCCCGTCACGGACACTGCGGCGGACGCCGACGCGGGATCCGACGCCGCTGCGGCGCCGGCGGCCGCGCTCGATGACGCGCCGGCGAAGGACGCGAACTCAGACGACTCCCCGTCGATCACCCGCTGAGCGCCTGTGCGCAGGTGATCCCTGAGCACAGAACGACGGAGCGGCGCCGAGGACATCCTCGGCGCCGCTCCGTCGTTCTGGGAGACCAGCCTCCCTGCGTCAGGTCAGAAAGGAAGCAGCGGGTCGACCGCGACCGCGACGAAGATCAGCGTCAGGTATGTGATGGACGCGTGGAACACGCGCATCGGACGCGGCTCGGTCCCGTGGACGGCGCGGTTGTAGAGACGGTGCGATTCGTAGATGAACCATCCACCGAACACGGCGGCTGACACCGTGTACACGAGTCCCATGCCGGCGATCGGCACCAGGAGGAGCGAGCAGGCGACGGTGGCCCACGCGTAGAGGATCACCTGGAGGCCGACCTGGGAGGCGTTGCGCGTGACACCCAGCATGGGGACGTCGACGTCTTCGTAGTCGTCCTTGTACTTCATCGACAGCGGCCAGTAGTGCGGCGGCGTCCACAGGAAGACCAGGAGGAACAGGATGAAGGCGGGCCAGTCGAGCGAGCCGGTGACCGCCGACCACCCGATCAGCACGGGGAAGCAGCCGGCGATACCGCCCCAGATGATGTTCTGCTCGGTACGGCGCTTGAGGATCATCGTGTAGATCACGACGTAGAAGAAGATGGCCGTCGCCGACAGCGCAGCGGTGAGCCAGTTGGTCGTCAGCAGGAGCCAGCCCGTGGAGGCGACCGCCAGCGTCCAGGAGAAGATCAGCGCGCCACGCGGGCTGACCTCGCCCGTGACGAGCGGACGGTTCTCGGTGCGATGCATGTGCGCGTCGATGTCGCGATCGAGGTACATGTTGAAGGACGCCGCCGAACCGGCGCTCATCGAGCCGCCGATGACGGTGGCCAGCACGAGCCACAGGTTCGGCATTCCTCCCTGCGCAAGGAACATCACCGGCACGGTGGACACGAGCAGGAGCTCGAGGACACGCGGCTTGGTGAGGGTGATATAGGCCTTCACCGTGCGACCGACGGACGACTTCCTCACGGTCTGATCAGACATCGTCGAGATCTCGATCGCCTCCTCCGCACGTGTGACCGGACAACCTCTCCAGTGTATGACACGGGATGACGTGTTCCGGCTCCCGGTCCCGCGTAGTGCGACTCACGTCACCGCTATGCTGAAACCACTCGCGCGCCCGGCGATGTGCACCTCACCGTGAAGTCGCGGACCTGCCAGGGAATACGGGCGCCCTCGAAACTGTCGGAAAGGGCATGAACGTGTCGGAATTGCAGTGGGATGAGATCGATCGACGCGCGGTGGACACCGCACGGATCCTGGCGGCCGATGCCGTCGAGAAGGTCGGCAACGGTCACCCCGGCACCGCGATGAGCCTCGCTCCCGCCGCGTATCTCCTGTACCAGCGCGTTCTGCGCCACGACCCGACCGATGTCGACTGGCTGGGGCGCGACCGCTTCATCCTGTCGGCCGGCCACTCGTCGCTCACCCAGTACGTCGAGCTCTACCTCGGCGGCTTCGGGCTCGAGCTCGACGACCTCAAGGCCCTCCGTACGTGGGGTTCCCTCACGCCGGGCCACCCGGAGTACGGCCACACCAAGGGCGTCGAGATCACGACCGGTCCTCTCGGGCAGGGCCTGGCCTCCGCCGTGGGCTTCGCCTACGCCGCACGCTACGAGCGCGGCCTGTTCGATCCCGAGGCCGCTGCGGGCACGAGCCCGTTCGACCACTTCGTGTACGTGATCGCCGGCGACGGCGACCTGCAGGAGGGCGTGACCAGCGAGGCCTCGTCGCTCGCGGGCCACCAGCAGCTCGGCAACCTGATCGCGATCTACGACTCCAACCAGATCTCCATCGAGGACGACACGAACGTCGCCTTCACCGAGGACGTCGCCGCTCGCTACGAGGCCTACGGCTGGCAGGTGCAGGTCGTCGACTGGAAGAAGTCCGGCGAGTACGTCGAGGACGTCGCCGAGCTGTACGCGGCGATCGAGGCTGCGAAGGGTGAGACGTCGAAGCCGTCGCTGATCATCCTCAAGACGATCATCGGCTGGCCGTCGCCCGGCAAGCAGAACTCCGGGAAGATCCACGGTTCCGCGCTCGGTGCGGATGAGCTCGCCGCGACCAAGAAGGTCCTGGGCTTCGACCCCGAGGAGCACTTCGCGGTCGCCGACGACGTGATCGAGCGCACTCGCGGGCTCGCCGCCCGTGCGGCCGAGGTGCGTGCGTCCTGGCAGGAGTCGTTCGACGCGTGGGCCGCCGCCAACCCGGAGAAGAAGGCCCTTCTCGACCGCCTCGAAGCACGCGAACTGCCCACCGACATCGCTGCCGCGCTCCCCGTGTTCGAGGCCGGCAAGGAGGTCTCGACCCGCGCCGCGTCCGGTCAGGTCATCAACGCCCTCGCTGCGGAGCTTCCGGAGCTGTGGGGCGGTTCCGCCGACCTCGCCGAGTCGAACCTCACCACGATCAAGGGCGCCCCGTCGTTCATCCCCGCTGAGTGGTCGACGCATGAGTGGTCAGGAAACCCCTACGGTCGCGTGCTGCACTTCGGCATCCGTGAGCACGCTATGGGCGCGATCATCAACGGCATCGTCCTGCACGGCCCGACCCGGGCGTTCGGTGGTACGTTCCTGATCTTCAGCGACTACATGCGTCCGCCCGTCCGTCTGGCCGCCCTCATGAACGTGCCCAGCATCTTCGTCTGGACCCACGACTCCGTCGCCCTCGGCGAGGATGGCCCGACGCATCAGCCGATCGAGCAGCTCGCCACGCTTCGTGCGATCCCGAACTTCACGGTCGTGCGCCCGGCTGACGCGAACGAGACCGCTGCGACCTGGTTGGAGATCCTCCGTCGTCACGAAGGCCCCGCCGGCATCGCACTGACGCGTCAGAACATCCCGGTGTTCGAGCGCGGCGATGGTGCTGCCGAAGGCGACACCTTCGCCTCCGCCGACAACGCCGCAAAGGGCGCCTACGTTCTCGCCGAGGCGCCGAACGGCACGCCGGACGTCATCATCGTCGCCACCGGGTCCGAGGTGCAGCTGGCGGTCAACGCCCGTGAGGCTCTCGCCGCCGAGGGCGTGAACGTGCGCGTGGTCTCCGCTCCGTCGCTGGAGTGGTTCGACGAGCAGGACGCCGAGTACCGCGAGAGCGTGCTCCCGGCAGCAGTCACCGCCCGCGTGTCGGTCGAAGCGGGCTCCGTGCTCAGCTGGCGCGGCATCGTGGGCGACCGCGGCCGCTCGGTCGGCATCGACCACTTCGGCGCCTCCGCCGACTACAAGACCCTCTTCGAGAAGTTCGGCATCACCACCGAGGCCGTCATCGCGGCCGCCCGCGAGACCATCGCGGCCAACAGCACCAAGGAGAACGCATGAGCACCCCTACCGCGCAGCTCGCCGCCGCAGGCGTCAGCATCTGGCTCGACGACCTCTCCCGCACCCGCATCTCCTCCGGCAACCTGCAGAACCTCATCGACACGAAGAATGTCGTCGGCGTCACCACGAACCCGACGATCTTCGCCAACGCGATCACCGACAAGAACGACACGTCGTACGACGCGCAGGTCACTGAGCTCGCCGGCTCCGGTGCCACCGCGGAGGAAGCGGTCTTCGCTGCCACCACGCAGGACGTCGCCGCAGCCCTCGACGTGTTCCGCCCCGTGTGGGAGGCCTCCGACCACGTCGACGGCCGCGTCTCGATCGAGGTCTCCCCCGACCTCGCGCATGACACCGCGGGTACCGTCGCGCAGGCCAAGGAGCTGTGGGCCAAGATCGACCGCCCCAACCTGCTCGTCAAGATCCCCGCGACCAAGGCGGGGCTTCCGGCCATCGCCGAGGCCATCGGCGCCGGCATCAGCGTCAACGTGACGCTGATCTTCAGCCTGGAGCGCTACGCCGAGGTCATCGACGCATACCTGACAGGGCTCGAGACCGCGAAGGCGGCGGGCATCGACCTGTCGACCATCCACTCGGTCGCCTCGTTCTTCGTGTCGCGCGTCGACACCGAGACCGACAAGCGCCTCACCGCGATCGGCACTCCCGAGGCGGAAGCACTCAAGAGCAAGGCAGGCCTCGCCAACGCCCGCCTCGCGTACGAGCTGTTCGAGAAGACGTTCGCCGGAGATCGCGCCACGGCGCTGCTCGGCGCGGGGGCGAATCTGCAGCGCCCGCTGTGGGCGTCGACCGGCGTCAAGGACCCGGCTCTTCCCGACACCCTCTACGTCACCGAGCTCGTCGCCCAGGGCGTCGTCAACACCATGCCGGAGAAGACGCTCGACGCCACCTTCGACCACGGCGTCGTCACCGGTGACACCATCACCGGCGGCTACGACGACGCCCGCGCCGTGTTCGCGGGGATCGCCGAGCTCGGCATCGACTTCACCGACATCACACAGGTGCTCGAGGACGAGGGGGTCGCGAAGTTCATCGACTCCTGGCACGATCTGCTCGCGCAGGTCACCGAGGCTCTGGAGTCGCAGCGATGACCTTCTCGATCCACACGTCCGGCGCCGCGCGCGCCGCGATCGACGAGACGGTTCCCGCCCTCGTCCACGACCTCGTCGCCTCCCGCATCACCAGTGGCGACGCGACGCTCTGGGGTCCTGCGGCGGAGGCGGAAGCGTCTGTGCGACTCGGATGGGTGGAGGCCGTCTCCGTCTCGCGTCCCCTCGTCGCCGAGATCGTCGCGCTCCGCGCCGACCTCAACGCCAAGGGCGTCACCCGGGTCGTGCTGGCCGGCATGGGAGGCTCCTCGCTCGCGCCCGAGGTCATCGCGCAGACGGCCGGCGTGCCGCTGACGATCCTCGACTCGACCGCTCCCGGCCAGGTGCTCGCCGCCCTCGATGAAGGGCTCGCCGACACGGTGCTGGTCGTGTCGTCGAAGTCGGGCTCCACCGTCGAGACCGACTCCCAGCGCCGCACGTTCGAAGCCGCGTTCCGCGATCTCGGGATCGACCCCGTCGAGCGCATCGTGGTCGTCACCGATCCCGGCTCACCGCTCGACGCCTCCGCCCGCGAGGCCGGATACCGCGTCTTCAACGCGGACCCGAACGTCGGCGGCCGCTACTCGGCGCTCACCGCCTTCGGGCTGGTGCCGTCGGGACTCGCCGGCGTCGACATCGACGAGCTTCTGAACGAGGCCGAGGCTTCGCTGCTCGAGGTCGCCGTCGACTCGGCCGAGAACCCCGCTCTGCGACTGGGGGCGGCGATCGCGGCCACGAACCCGCGACGCGACAAGCTCGGTCTGATCACCGATGGCACGCACATCAAGGGCCTGCCGGACTGGATCGAGCAGCTCATCGCCGAGTCCACCGGCAAGGAGGGCACGGGGATCCTCCCGGTCGTGCTGCTCCCCGTCTCCCCCGAGCTCGATCCGGTCCCGGCCGACCTCCAGATCGTGCGACTGGTAGACGACGCCAACGAGTTCCACCTCCACGAGCGTCATGAGGGCGAGATCCTCGTCAGCGGGACGCTGGGCGCCCAGCTCATCGTGTGGGAGTACGCCACCGCGATCGCCGGACACCTGCTGCACATCAACCCGTTCGATCAGCCCGACGTCGAGTCGGCGAAGGTCGCCGCCCGCGGACTGCTCGACGCTCGCCCCGAGCCCACGGCACCGGCGTTCGTCGAGAACGGTGTGGAGGTCCGGGTGTCCGACCCCGCCCTCGCCGCCTCCGGCACGGTCGAAGGCGTGCTCGACGCCCTCTGGGCCCAGCTCCCCGCCGACGGCTACGTATCCATCCAGGCTTACGTCAACCGTCTCGAGGTTCCGCAGCTCCAGGGCCTGCGTGAGCTCGTCGCAGCAGACTCCGGGCGGCCGACCACGTTCGGGTGGGGACCCCGGTTCCTGCACTCGACCGGCCAGTACCACAAGGGCGGCCCCGCGCAGGGAGTGTTCCTGCAGATCCTGGAGCGCACCGAGGTCGACCTCGAGATCCCCGACCGGCCCTTCACCTTCGGGCAGCTCATCCAGGCGCAGGCCGCCGGTGATGCCGCCGTGCTCGCCGAGCACGGGCGTCCCGTCGTCACCCTGACGATCACCGAGTCCTCGGACGACGTGCTCGCCCTCTTCGAAGCCGCACAGAAGTAACAGCAGGAGAATCCCCCACCGATGTCTGTTCCCATCTCGCGCGGGCACAACCCGCTGCGTGACCCCGATGACCGCCGTCTCAACAGGATCGCGGGCCCCAGCGCCCTCGTGATCTTCGGCGTCACCGGAGATCTCTCACGCAAGAAGCTGATGCCAGCGGTCTACGACCTCGCGAACCGCGGTCTGCTCCCTCCCGGGTTCGCCCTGGTGGGATTCGCCCGACGCGACTGGGAGGACCAGGACTTCGCCCAGGTCGTCTACGACGCCGTGAAGGAGCACGCCCGCACGCCGTTCCGCGAAGAGACGTGGACCCAGCTGCTGCAGGGCATCCGCTTCGTCTCGGGTGAGTTCGACAACCCGGACTCCTTCCGCAAGCTGCGCGACACCATCGAGAAGCTCGACGTCGAACGGGGGACGATGGGCAACCACGCGTTCTACCTGTCGATCCCGCCGAAGGACTTCCCGCTGGTCGCGAAGCAGCTCAAGGAATCCGGTCTCGTCGGCGAGAACAGCGACGATGACGAGCGCTGGCGTCGTGTCGTGATCGAGAAGCCCTTCGGACACGATCTCGAGTCCGCGCGGGCTCTGAACGCCGCTCTCGAGGTGGCCTTCCCCGCGGACTCGATCTTCCGCATCGACCACTACCTCGGCAAGGAGACGGTTCAGAACATCCTGGCCCTGCGCTTCGCCAACGAGCTGTACGAGCCGATCTGGAACCGCAACTACGTCGACCACGTGCAGATCACGATGGCCGAGGACATCGGCGTCGGCGGGCGTGCCGGGTACTACGACGGTATCGGTGCCGCACGAGACGTGATCCAGAACCACCTGCTGCAGCTGCTGGCGCTGACAGCGATGGAGGAGCCGATCAGTCTCTCGGCCGAGCACCTGCGCGCCGAGAAGGAGAAGGTCCTCGCGGCCGTGCATGTGCCCGACGACCTGTCGCTCGCGACCGCCCGCGGGCAGTACGCGGGCGGATGGCAGGGTGGCGAGAAGGTCACCGGCTTCCTGGAAGAGGAGGGGATGAACCCCGAGTCGACCACGGAGACGTACGCCGCGATCAAGCTCGAGATCGACACCCGTCGCTGGGCGGATGTGCCCTTCTACCTGCGGACGGGGAAGCGTCTGGGCCGTCGTGTGACCGAGATCGCCGTGGTCTTCAAGCGCGCGCCTCAGCACCTGTTCGGCCGCGGCAACGCGTCCGAGCTCGGACAGAACGCGCTCGTCATCCGCGTGCAGCCGGACGAGGGCGTCACGATCCGCTTCGGCTCGAAGGTGCCTGGCAGTGGCTCCAACGTCCGCGACGTGACGATGGACTTCGGCTACGGCCACGCCTTCACGGAGGCGAGCCCTGAGGCGTACGAGCGTCTGATCCTCGATGTCCTGCTGGGCGATCCGCCGCTGTTCCCGCGGCACGAGGAGGTCGAGCTCTCCTGGAAGATCCTCGACCCGGTCGAGAAGTACTGGGCCGCCCAGGGCGGTCCGGTGGAGCAGTATGCGCCCGGCTCGTGGGGACCGGCATCCGCCGACGACCTGCTGGCCCGCGATGGACGAGTCTGGAGACGCCCGTGATCATCGACCTTCCCGACACGACCGTCAGCCAGGTCGCGAAGCAGCTGGTCAAGGTGCGCGAGGAGGGCGGAGCTGTCGCCCTCGGCCGCGTGCTGACCCTCGTCATCGCTGCCCGCAACGGAGTGGCGGAGGCGGCGATCGATGCCGCCAACGACGCTTCGCGGGAGCACCCGATGCGTGTGATCGTGATCACCACAGGTGAAGGCGAGTCCCGTCTCGACGCGCAGATCCGCGTCGGCGGCGACGCCGGCGCCAGCGAGGTCGTCGTCCTGCGCGCCTTCGGGGATGCCGCGAGCAACGAGGAGAGCCTCATCACGGGCCTCCTGCTGCCCGACGCCCCCGTGGTCGCCTGGTGGCCGGAGTCCGCGCCCGTCGCACCGGCGCAGTCCCCGCTCGGCAAGATCGCTCAGCGCCGCATCACCGACGCCGCGACGGCGCACGATGTCCGCGACCGGCTCGCGCTCCTCGGTGAGACTCATGCCCCCGGCGACACCGACCTGGCCTGGACGCGCCTGACCCACTGGCGCGAGCAGCTCGCGGCCGTGCTCGACCAGCCGCCGTACGAGCCGATCACCGGGGTCGAGGTGCGCGGAGCATCGGCATCCCCGTCCACCGCGCTGCTGGCCGCGTGGCTGCAGATGGCTCTCGATGTGCCGGTGCAGTGGTCGTACGAAGACCCCGACCAATGGGCTGAGGGCATCAAGTCGGTGCGCCTGACGCGTGATTCGGGAGACATCCTCCTCGAGCGCCCGACGCCGGGCGTCGCCGTGCTCACGCAGCCGGGCCAGCCGAACCACGACCTGCACCTTCCCCGACGCACACTTCGCGAATGCCTCGCAGAGGAGCTGCGTCGACTGGACCCCGACGTCCTGTACGGTCGGGTGATCACCGAGGGCTGGGAGAAGCTGGGTCCGCCCGAGACTGGAGAGTGACGTCGATGACGACATCGTCCGCAGAGAAGCGCGTGGTGGTGGAAGCCACCCCCGCTGCCCTCGCCACCCGTGTGGCCGACCGATTCCTGACGCGGGTGCGTGCGCGCACCCGCAACGGTCGGCTCGCACACATCGCCCTCACGGGAGGATCGATGGGTGGAGCGGTGCTGCGTGCCGCGTCCGAACACCCTCGTGCCGCCGAGATCGACTGGTCTCTGGTGCACTTCTGGTGGGGCGACGAACGCTTCGTCCCGCGCGACGATGTCGACCGCAACTCTCTGCAGTCGCGACAGGCGCTGCTCGACCACATCGCCGTGCCCGCGGAGAACGTGCATGAGGTCGCCGGCCCCGACAGCGGCCTGACCCTGGACGAATCCGCCGCGGCTTACGCCGAAGAGCTCGCACGGTTCGGCACCGACGAGCACCCGTGGCCCTCGTTCGCCGTGTGCTTCCTCGGTGTCGGCCCCGACGGCCACGTCGCCTCGCTCTTCCCTGATCGCGAGGAGGTCACGGTGACGGATGCCGCCGTTCTCGCCGTGCGGGACTCCCCCAAGCCTCCGCCGGAGCGCGTCACTCTGACCCGCCCCGTGCTCAACTCGTCCAAGCGCGTATGGCTCGTACTGACGGGGGCGGACAAGGCCTCCGCGCTGGGCCTCGCTCTTGCGGGCGCCAGCTACACGAGTGTCCCTGCAGCCGGGGCGAAGGGCCGCAAGCGGACGGTCTTCTTCGTGGACGAAGCTGCCGCCTCCGAGGTCTCCGCCGACCTCATCGACCAGGCCTACTGAGTCCTGCGAGCACAGCCCCTCCCGGGGACTGCGTCACGGGTGTTCCGAGGATCCATCGCCCCGCTGCGGCGCATCCGGCCCGACGGTGCCGTCGGCGCGCTCGGGAGCGCCCATCGCCGAGGGCGATGCCGTGGAGTCCTCCTGCCCGCTCCGCCCGGGGGCGCCCGGCGCACTGCCGCGCGGTATCCCCAGCTCCTGGCTGTCGCTGAGCACCTGGGGATGGTACCGGGCGAGCCCGACGACACCCCATACGGCGATCCCGCCGGCCACGGCGAAGATCACGAGCACCCACCACGGCGCGGCGGCTGCTTCGCCCAGCACGACCATTCCGATGAGCACCGCCACGAGCGGGTCGACGACGGTGAGTCCGGCGATCACGAGGTCGGGCGGACCCGAGCTGTACGCCGTCTGCACGAAGTAGGCACCGACAGCCGCAGCCGAGATGAGGGCGAGCACGCAGATGGCGGTGATCCACTCGAACTGGCCCGCCTCGATGCGCTTGATGACGACCTTGGCGAGCGTGGCCACGAATCCGTAGAGGATGCCGGCGCCGATCACGTAGAACAGCGCACGCATGCGGCGACGCAGGATCAGCCAGCATGCGCCGAGGACGATGATGACGGCGAGCAGGAGCGCCAGGATGGTGAAGAGCTCGCGGTCGGTCACCTCTTGCTCTGTCGCGTAGATCGCGGCGAAGAACACGAAGAGGAAGATCCCGCCGACGCAGCAGATGATGGCGGTCAACGATTGTCGTGTCGGCGAGTGGCCGGAGATCCGCGCATTGAGCAGCGTCGTGATCACGAGCGCGATCGCTCCGAGCGGCTGAACCACGATCAGCGGCGCCTGCACGAGCGCGGCGAGCTGACAGATGACGGCGAGCCCGAGCATGAGCGTGCCGATGAGCCACGACGGGCGGGTCAGGAGCCGCTTGAGCTGATCGAAGCTCAGTCCCGACGCACCGGTGGCACCGCTGAGACGCTCGACCTTCTCGACGCCGCGGTGCTGGTATTGCGCGCCGAGGGACATGAAGACGGCGCCGGCGAGGGCGAGCGGGATGCCGAGCAGCAGACCGGGGTTCTGGAACGCGCCGACGAGCTGATCGCCGACGTCCTCGACCGCATTCATCCACACCCCAGCACTCACAGTACGACCCTACCTGGCGCGCACCGCCGACTAGGGTTGTGACGTGGCTGTACTTCCGATTCGCATCATGGGCGATCCCGTCCTGCACTCCCCCGCCTCCCCCGTCGACGAGATCACCGACGACATCCGAAGCCTCGTCGCGGACATGTTCGAGACGATGGATGCCGCACCGGGAGTCGGCTTGGCCGCCCCGCAGGTCGGCGTGCCCCTGCGGATCTACACCTACGCATATGTCGATGACGACGACCAGCCGTGGCGTGGTGTCCTCATCAACCCCGAGCTCTGGATGGTTCCGCTCGAACCGGGCGAGCCCGATCCGGACCTCGAGTCAGAGGGCTGCCTCTCGTTCCCGGGCGAGCGATTCCCCCTGCGCCGGTCGGAGCGCGTGCACGTGACCGCGACGGACCTGGAGGGGCAGCCGGTCTCGATCGACGTGGACGGCTGGCGTGCCCGCATCATGCAGCACGAGTTCGATCACCTCGACGGCATCCTGTACGTCGACCGTCTCTCCGACGGGGACTGGAAGACCGTGCAGAAGATCGCCCGCAAGCGCGGCTGGGGGCGGCCAGGCGCGAGCTGGATGCCCGGCGTCGACGACCTCGAGGGGTGAGCCGCTCCCAGCAGAACCACAGCCTCCTCCGAGTTGCATCACAGACTCGGTGACGGCTAACGTGTTCGCGGCGGGGGCTTTCATCGTGCCTCCACATCACGCTTCGGAGGGGAAACAATCATGATGAAGATGCGCGATCGACGGGCTCTGATGCTCGCAGGATCGGCAGTGGCGCTCTCGGTCGCCCTGACCGGTTGCAGCGCCCTCAACGGTATTCTCGGCAGCGGTTCCGGCGACGCCAACCGCGATGAGGAGACCGGCCAGGTCACCGAGAGCTCGAACGTCGGCGTCTTCTCGGTGAAGCTGGGCGACTGCATGCTCGACACCGGAACCGGCATGCTCACGGATGCCAACGTCCTCCCCTGCACCGACCCGCACGACCAGGAGGTGTACTACGAGATCACGATGCCGGACGGCGAGTTCTCCGACACCGACATCGACGCGGCGACGCAGGAGTGCGTCGGAGACGCGTACACCTCGTTCGTCGGCGTCGCCTACGACGACTCCGCTCTCAACGTCACCACGCTCGTTCCCACCAAGGACTCCTGGGAGAAGAACAACGACCGCGTGATCCAGTGCATCATCTTCGACCCGGCCGGGCAGACCACCGGCTCGCTGGCCGGCGCCGCACGCTGACCCGCAGTCGCAGAGAAGGGCTCCGCCTCGTGGCGGGGCCCTTCTTCGTACCCGCGATGGTTCAGTCGTCCGAGGCGCGCAGAGCCAACCAGGCAGCCACGCGGTCGTCGGGGTCGGCCATGGACAGTCCCAGCAGATCCTCGATGCGTCGGATCCGCGCCGCCAGCGTCTGCCGATGGATTCGCAGTCGCGTCGCGCTCTCGCCCCAG
Organism: Microbacterium sp. WHRI 7836; assembly: GCF_040223885.2. Lineage (NCBI taxonomy): Bacteria > Bacillati > Actinomycetota > Actinomycetes > Micrococcales > Microbacteriaceae > Microbacterium > Microbacterium sp. WHRI 7836. The sequence goes on along the minus strand of NZ_CP168171.1, from coordinate 1,621,446 downwards.
GCGCTGTTCGTGGCGAGGAAGACACGCAGGGTCTCGATCAGCTCCGGGTGCTGTTCAGCACCCCTCAGCGGGTCGAGGAGCCTCCCGATGCGCTGCGTCTGATCCGGTCCCAGGTGCCCGAGCACCAGGGATACCGTGGGGATGGACTCGTACCTGACGACGCGCTCACCACCCGCCCGCGCGGTCTCGCTCGCCTGGCGGGCTTCGTCGACGCTGCGCGCGAGCGCGTCCGTCGCACTCGGACGACCGAGACCGAGGTAGAGCGTCGAGGCGAAGGTCCGCACACGATGCGCGATCTCCTCCGCGTGTTCCTCCCGGACGACACCGCGGATCAGTCCGCGCTGAGCGGCGAACACATGCTCGGCCCCGAGCTCGTCGAGCCACAGCGCGAGCAGATGCTCGGTATCGACGCCGCTCGTGCGCGAGACGAGGGCGAATCCCATGAGACTTCTCTCGTGCACACCCCAGCGGCGGAGGAGCCGGGCGGCCTCCTCCCCACCCTCGAGCACGGTCTCCAGCATCATCGAACGTCCGAGACGCTCGAGGTGGCTGCTGTCGCGCGTGCGCATCAGCAGGTCCAGCAGGGCCGCCGCTTGAGAGCTGAGCTCCCTTCCGCGCCCTGAGCTGTCGTTGCGCGGGGCGGTGACGAGCTGCGCGGTGATGTCTTGACCGGGGCCGACCGGATGCACCTGCAGGGCGCGATGGCGCACCCGGACGGGGCGACCGACGGCGACCGCGATCGCGTCGTCGATATGCAGGCTTCCCGCCCCGGCCGTCGTGATGACCTCGCCATGTCGGTCGAGAAGCACCGCCCAGCCGTCGATCCGGTGCGCGAGTTCGGCGATGACACCGGTGATCCCGCTTCGTCGAGCGGCGAGGGTCAGCACGCGCATCGCAGAGGTGATCGCCCTGGCTTCGGCTGCCTGGTCGACGGCGAGCAGCGCGGTCAGCGTCGGCGTCAACAGCTCGTCGGCGATACCCGCTCCGACGATCGACGTGATGCGTCGTTCCTCGAGCACCTGGTGCACCGCCGGCGTGTCCGCGGCGGTGACCACGACCGCGTCCTGGAGCAGTGCGAGCTTCTCCGGGTCGTCGACCAGTTCGCCGAGCTGAGCGACCTCGACGACGACCAGGGTGGTGAAGAGGTGCTCGGAAGGAGCACTGAAGGAGTCCAGACCGACGACGGAGTTCACGTGACGCGAGCTCGGCACCGCTCCGTCCAGAAGCCGTCCTTGGAGGTATCGCGCCACGGAGGCGACATCACGAGCCACCTGCCGATCATACAAAGTGTGACTCCCACGCAGTGAATCCACACATTCGTCGAATGCCTCCAGGTCGGCAGTCTCCTAGCATCGTCGGCATCCCCACTTACCCGAAGGATGTCATGAAAGCTGTTGTCTTCCGCGATCCGCAGTCTCCGATCGAGTTCGTCGACGTCGACCTCGCTCCGCCCCGCGCCGGCGAAGTGCGCGTCCGCATCGCCGCTGCGGGCGTCTGCCACTCCGACCTCCATGTGAAGCGCGGCGAGTGGGATGCTGCCGCGCCGCTGGTGATGGGGCACGAGGGCTCCGGTGTCGTGACCGAACTCGGCGAGGGCGTCACGACCCTGGCGGTCGGCGACCACGTGGTCCTGAGCTGGGTTCCGCCGTGCGGGGAATGTCGATACTGCCGCGCCGGCCATGAGGCGCGCTGCCAGAAGGTGGCGACGGTCGTCGCTCCCTTGGGCGTGCTCTTCGATGGCACATCGCGCCTGAGCCGCGATGGCGAGCAGCTCCACCACTACCTCGGCGTCTCCTCCTTCGCCGAAGAGGTCGTCGTGCCCGCGTCGGGTGCCGTCAAGGTCCGTGACGACGCCCCGCTCGATGTCGTCGCGGTCGTCGGTTGCGCCGTGGCCACCGGGGTGGGTGCGGTCCTCAACACGGCGGCGGTTGAACCGGGATCGACCGTGGTCGTGATCGGCTGTGGTGGCGTCGGCCTCAATGTGGTCCAGGGCGCGCGACTCGCCGGTGCGGAGCGCATCGTCGCGATCGACGTGCGTCCGGAGAAGACGCAGATGGCGTTGCAGTTCGGCGCCACGGACCGCATCGACGCCTCCCAGGGCGATGCCGTGGCGCAGCTGCGCGAACTCATCCCGGACGGTGTCGATTACGCGTTCGACGCGATCGGACGCACCTCCACCACCGAGCAGTCGATCCAGATGCTCGGCCTCGGTGGTGCGGCCGTGATCGTCGGGCTTCCCCCGACGGGCGCCCGCGCATCATTCGAGCCCCTCGTCCTCGCCGAGGCGGATCAGCGCATCCTCGGCTCGAACTACGGCTCGGTGCGCCCCTCCATCGATGTCCCGGCCCTCGTCGACCGCTACATGGACGGACAGCTCAAGATCGATCCGCTGATCTCGGGCCGCCGTCCTCTTGCCGAGGCCGCAGCAGCGCTCGACGACCTCGAGACCGGCTCGGCGCTGCGTACCCTGCTCATCCCCTGAGCACCCCATCCCCTGACCGCCCTTCACCCCCTCCACCCTGAAACCCGAATCCAGGAGAACCATGTCAGACACCGTCGTCGCCCCGCCTGGCGCACCCCGGGATGCCGGTCTTCGCACCGGCGTCATGAGCGGACCAGAGCTCGCCGCCCAGGCCATCGCCAACATCGCTCCCAGCGCCGTCATCGCCTTCACGGCGGCGGCCATCTTCCTCGGTGCGGGTAACGGCACCATCTACGCCTTCGCCCTCGCCACGATCGTGATCCTGTGCGTCGGGTACTGCGTGGTGGTGTTCGCCCGCAAGCACGCCTCCGCCGGGTCGCTGTACACCTACGTGTCCAAGGGCCTCGGCCCGTTCGGCGCGTTCCTCGCTGGTGTGACACTGCTGATCGGCTGCTTCGGCATCGCGGCGGCCTCCCTCAGCGGGTCCGTGAGCTACATGGCGCAGTTCCTCAGCATGCTGGGACTCCCCGCCCAGGGACTCGGCTGGGACATCGGCCTCGCGATCGTGCTCGGCGGCCTGGCGACGCTGTTCACCATCCGCGGCATCCGCCTGTCCGCGCGGGTGTCGCTCGTCCTCGAGCTCGTGTCCGTCGGCATCATCCTCGTGCTCCTGATCGCCGCGCTGGTCTGGGCCGGTCCCGCCGCCTGGGACCCCGCGCAGGTGCTCGCGACAGGATCGTCGTTCCAGGGAATCGCGTCCGGCATGGTGCTCGGCATCCTCGGCTTCGTGGGTTTCTCCTCCGCCGATGCCCTCGGGCGCGAGGCCAAGGAGCCGTACAAGGCGATCCCCCGCGCGATCATGTGGAGCGCTCTCGGCGTCGGCGTGCTCTACGTCTTCGCCGCCTACACGCAGATCACCGTGCTCGGTGACGATCTCGCCACCGCCTCCAGCCCGCTGGAGAGCATGTCGGCCCTGATCGGGATGCCCGGCTGGTTCGCCGCCGTGCTCACCTTCGGCGTCTCCGCGTCGTTCTTCGCCGTCGTGGTCGCACCCCTCAACGTGATCGGCCGCATCGTCTACGTGATGGGCAAGGAGGGCGTCGTCGCCGAGCGCTTCGGACGCACGCACGAGCAGCACCTCACACCCCACCGCGTCCTGATCATCGCCGGAGCGGCGGCCGTCGCAGTCGACATCGTGCTGCTGCTCTCGGGAGCGGCGACCGGCGAGATCCTCGTGTGGGTGAACACCTGGGGCACCTACGGCTACATGGTCGCCTACGCCCTCGTGGCGATCGCCTGCGTGGTCTACACGCAGCGGGCGAAGGTGCGCAACGGTCTCGTGAAGGTATGCGCGACCGTCGCGGTCGGCACCATGGGCTACGTCTTCTTCGCGAACGTGTGGCCGGTGCCGGCGTTCCCGTACAACGTGATCCCCTACGTGTTCCTGGTGACGGTCGCCCTGGCGCTCACCCGGTACGCCTATCTCGCCCGACGTCGTCCCGACGTCATCGCCCGCATCGGCAACACCGAGACGAGCGCGATGGAGGGCGTCGGCTGACCCGACACCGCCGATCGAAGGAGCCTCTCCCCACGGAGGGGCTCCTTCTGTCGAGTCTGGACTCGACAGGATCTCTCGGCCCGCCGGAGAACGAGAAAAGCCCCCTCCGTGGAGGGGGCTTTTCCGATTGGCTCCCCGGCTTGGACTCGAACCAAGAACCTGCCGGTTAACAGCCGGCTGCTCTGCCAATTGAGCTACCGAGGAATGTGCGCCGCTGAGCGGGCAACTCGTCAAGCTTAGCAAACTCCCGGAGGTGTTCACGACACGGCGGCACGGTTCCGGGATGCCGGGCGTGTCGGGGTCAGTGCCGTGAGTCCGACTCCGCGTTCGGCACCCAGAGCAGGTCCTTGCCGACTCCGCGGGCCACGACATGCCCGCTGCGGAGCATGAGGGTCTCGGCGTTCAGTTCGCGGATGAAGTCGGCGTCGTTGGTCACGAGGAGGGCCGCCATCGACTGCTCCCTGCGACGGCGGGTGATCGCGTCGAAGACCACCGGACGCACCTCGAGGTCGAGGTTCGCGAGCACCTCGTCGGCGATGAGCACCTTCGGCTCGAGCACGAACGACCGCGCGATGGCCACACGCTGGCGCATGCCGGCGCTGAGTTCGTAGGGGAACTTCGACGCGGTCCCGAGCGGCAGGTGCAGCTCGTCGAGCAGCATGGCCACGCGGATCGAGAGGGCCTTGGTGTTCACCCGGCGCTCCCGGATGAGGATCGGCTCCGCGATCACCTCGTTCACGGTGAGCCGAGGCGGCAGGTCTGCCCCGGCGCCCTGCGGAACGAAGCCGGTGCGATAGGTGAGGATGCGGTGTTTGCGACCGGGACGGCGCACATCGACGCCGCAGACCTGGGCGCTGCCTCCGACGACCTTGACCGAGGGGTCGGTGGAGCCGGCAAGGGCGGCGACCAACGTCGACTTTCCTGAGCCCGTGGGTCCGGCGACGCAGATGAGCCCACCGGGCGCCAGCGAGAACGTGACACCGTCGACCGCGCGCGTCGGCATCCCGTGGCCGATGCGGTCGATCACCAGATCGGAGCAGTCGATCGCGTTCGTTGATTCGGGCCTGCGGGACATGACTCCATCCTGCCGCCTGCCGGCCCCCGCTCCCCGTTACGACTCGGCGAAGCGCTGACGCTCTGCGTCGATGTCGCGCAGGCGCATCCGCAGCGCGCGACCACCATCGGAATCGGCAGGCACGCGTTGCACCGCACCGAGGAGCTCCTGCTTCTCGTGCTCGAGCTGCCGGAGCACGAGCCTGCGGGCGAGGTCGGCCACAGTGGCGACGGCCCGCTCCTCCGTCCGCTCGGGGAACGGCGTCATCAACAGCTCCCCCGCGAGGGAGCGGTAGGGTTCACGCACGCCGTTCACAGCCTCGGTCACCCAGCCGGCCCTGGTGCGGTCCGGAGCCGCCGCAACCGCCTCACGCACGGCGTCCAGCCCTGGAGTCCGGAAGGATGCCTCCAACGCCCGGTTGAGCAGCGCCTGATCGACCTGGTGTCCGTACTGGAGCGCACCCATCAGCGCGTCGCGTTCAACCGCGACGTCGGGGCTGCGCGGCAGACTCGCCAGCGTCACCGGGGCGACGAGGGGAGCCCCCGTGACCGAGTCGATCTGCGGGGCCTCCCGACGCGGCTGCTGCGGGGTCGAGGCTCCGCGAGCGGCGCGTTCGACCTCACTGCGCACTTCGGTGGGGTCCATCCCGAGCCGCCGCGCCAGTACGCGTTCGTACCCCGGGCGAAGAAGCTGATCGCGGATCTCCGCCACGATGGGAGCGGCCGCCCGCAGAGCACCGACGCGCCCTTCCACCGTGGAGAGGTCGAAGCCGCCGAGTTTGCGGTCGATCGCGAACTCGAACATCGGCTGCTTGGTGTCCATCAGCCCCCGAACCGCGGCATCTCCTCGCCGGAGTCGCAGGTCGCACGGATCCATACCGTCGGGCGCGACCGCGACGAAGGTCTGGGCGTTGAATCGGTCATCCTCCGTAAAGGCACGCAGGGCCGCCTTCTGACCGGCTTCATCACCGTCGAAGGTGAAGACCACCTCGCCTGAGGCGTTGTCGTCGCCCATCACGCGGCGCAGCACCTTGATGTGCTCGGTGCCGAACGCCGTACCGCATGTGGCGATCGCCGTCGTGAGTCCCGCGAGATGGCAGGCCATCACATCGGTGTAGCCCTCGACCACCACGACCCGGCGTGGGTCGCCTCTGGCGATGTCGCGCTTGGCGAGGTCGAGCCCGTACAACACCTGCGCCTTCTTGTAGATCGGCGTCTCCGGGGTGTTCAGGTACTTCGGCCCCTGGTCGTCGTCGAACAGCTTGCGGGCGCCGAAGCCGATCGTCTGCCCCGACACGTCCCTGATCGGCCACACGAGACGCCCGCGGAATCTGTCGTAGACACCGCGCTGTCCGGTCGAGACGAGGCCGGCATTGCTGAGCTCCTCGCGGGTGAACCCCTGCGCGGTGAGCGCCTTCAGCATGCCGTCCCAGCCACGCGGGGCGAAGCCGACTCCGAAATGCGCTGCAGCACCTGCATCGAACCCGCGCTCCCCGAGGAAGCGACGTCCTGCCTCGGCGTCCGGGGTGAGCAACTGCGCGCGGAAGAACTCCGCGGCTGCGGTGTTGGCTGCATACAGCCGACTCCGCCCGCTCGTCTCGGGGGCGGCTCCGCCGTCCTCGTAGTGCAGCGTGTACCCGATGCGGCCGGCGAGACGCTCCACCGCCTCCGTGAAGCTGACGTGGTCCATCTCCCGGAGGAAGGAGTACACGTCTCCGGACTCCCCGCATCCGAAGCAGTGGTAGTACCCCACCTGCTGCCGGACATGGAAACTCGGGCTCTTCTCGTCGTGGAACGGGCACAGGCCCTTGAGGGATCCGACTCCGGCGGGCTTCAGCGCCACGCGCTCGCCGATGATGTCGGCGATGTTCGTGCGCGCCTTCACCTCATCGACATCGGCCTGACGGATCCGCGGCATCAGTGCGCTCTTTCCGCGACGGGAACGCGCTCGGTGTGCGGCCGCGCACCGGGGCGGGCGTGACGGGGAGTCCAGATCCCCACCTCGGCCGGGTCGATCTCCCCGACGAGACGGTTGTGCCAGTCGATGGCGCTCTGATCGGTGAGGCTCGCGATCTGATCCACGACGACTCTGGCGCGCTGGGCGTCGGTCTCCGCCGCGATGAAGTCGGCGGCGAACGCGGGCTCGAGCACATCGGAACCCGCGGACCACAGCGCATCGGTCGACCAGAGGGCATCGGCGAGCCTCTTCAGCACGCGCCGCTGCTCCTTGTAGACGCCCTTGCGGGCTTCGATCGTGACGATGGCCTGGCCCATGATGCCCTTCAACACGGCGATCTCCACCTCGATCACCCGCGGGACGATGACATGGGCGTTGTACCGGACCAGCGCCTTCGTACCGTACACCTCCCTGGTGGCGGAGACCGAAGCACGGGCGAAACGTCCGATCAGGTCACTCGTGAGGTTCTTGAGCCGCGCGAGAGCCTGACGAGAACGATCGAACGAGGAGAGCCACATCGGCTGCGACGCCAGACGGTAGAGCGCGTCGGCGAGCTCGTCACGCGTGAAGTCGTACCCGACCCACTGCTGTATGCGCCCGACGAGTGCGTCGTGCTGAGCGGGGTCGGCGAGCTGGGCGACGTCGACGTAGCCGTTGACGATCGCATCCTCGAAGTCGTGGACGGAGTAGGCGATGTCGTCCGAGAGGTCCATGATCTCGGCCTCGATGCACCGGAGTCGACCAGGAGCGCCTTCGCGCATCCAACGGAACACGGCTTCATCCTCGGGGTACACGCCGAACTTCAGACGTCCACCGGGATCGGGGACCGGGCTGTCGACCGTCCACGGGTACTTGCACGTCGCGTCGAGGCTGGCGCGGGTCAGGTTCAGGCCGACCGAGCGGTCGCTGTCGTCGAGCACTTTCGCCTCGAGTCGGGACAGGATGCGCAGGGACTGGGCGTTCCCCTCGAACCCTCCGATGGGCTCTGCCCACTCGTTCAGTGCCCGCTCGCCGTTGTGACCGAAGGGAGGATGCCCCAGGTCGTGGCTGAGGCACGCGGTGTCGACGACATCGGCCGACACGTCCAGTGCGACAGCGAGCTCGCGCCCGACCTGAGCGACCTCGAGGGAATGAGTCAGACGGTTGCGGGCGAAATCCGCGGTACTGGCAGGGCTGAGCACCTGCGTCTTGGCGGCGAGTCGGCGCAGCGCCGCGGAGTGCAGGACGCGGGCACGATCACGAGCGAAGTCGTTGCGCTCGGATCGATGGGTCTCGGCGAAGAATCGTTCGGCATCTCGCGCGTCGTAGCCGTCGGCACGCAGGCCTGGCCGGGGGTCAACCGCCACTGTTCTCGATCTCCGCTCCACGCATCATCTCCGAGGTGTCGGATGCGATCTCCCGCGACTCCAACCACTTGTCCGGCAGGGCCGTGCGCTTCGGGTGTCCTGCCCGCCCGCGCTGCCCCTCGGCGTCCGCACCGGGATACGGTGCCGTGTGATCGAGCCGGCCGAGGAGGTCGTCGATCTCGGCGAGGCTGGACGCCGTGGCGAGTCCGGTGCGGATGTCGCCCCCGACCGGGTAGCCCTTGAAGTACCAGGAGACGTGCTTGCGGATGTCACGGCATCCGCGATCCTCATCCTCGAAGAACTCGACGAGGAGCTCGGCGTGGCGGCGGAAGGCGTCAGCGACGAAGCCGAGCGTCGCGTCGACCGTCTTCCCCTCCCCGCCGAACGCGGTCGCCAACTCGCCGAACAGCCAAGGGCGTCCGAGGCAGCCGCGCCCGACCACCACTCCGTCGCAGTCGGTCTGCGCCATCATGCGCACCGCATCGTCGGCCGACCAGATGTCGCCGTTCCCCAGCACCGGGATGCTCGTGACCGCCTGCTTCAGCTCGCCGATCGCGTTCCAGTCCGCGAACCCGGAGTAGTACTCGCCGGCAGTCCTGGCATGCAGCGCCACGGCGGCGGCCCCGGCGTCTTCGGCCGCACGCCCTGCATCGAGGAACGTGAGGTGATCCTTGTCGATGCCTTTGCGCATCTTCACGGTGAGAGGGATGTCGCCGGCGGCTTTCACCGCCTGGTCGACGATGTCGGCGAACAGCTTCGACTTCCACGGCAGCGCCGCTCCCCCGCCGCGACGGGTGACCTTCGGCACCGGGCACCCGAAGTTGAGGTCGATGTGGTCGGCGTGATCCTCGGCGACGATGATGCGCACGGCCTCCGCGATGGTCTTCGGGTCGACGCCGAAGAGCTGGATGGACCGCGGCGTCTCGGACTCGTGGTGCCGGATGAGTCGCATCGTGGTCTCGTTGCGTTCGACGAGCGCCCGCGAGGTGATCATCTCGCTCACGTAGAGCCCGGCGCCGTACTCGCGACACAGACGTCGGAAGGCGGTGTTGGTGATCCCCGCCATGGGTGCGAGGACGACCGGCACGTCGAGATCGATCGGGCCGATGCGAAGAGGGCGGGCGGGGGCGGTGGCGAGAGTCATGTCCTGTCCATTCTCCCAGACGCGGAGCCCGGAGGGATGCGGCGATCTAAGCTGTGCATATGACCGAATCCTCGCTCCGCACCATCCCGTTCACCGATGCGAAGGGCGAGGAGAAGACGCTCGACGATCTGGGCGCCGATGTGGTGCTCGTCGTAAACGTCGCGTCCAAGTGCGGGCTGACGCCGCAGTACGAGCAGCTGGAGGAACTGCAGCGTCTGTACGGCGATCGTGGGTTCACCGTCGTCGGCTTCCCCTGCAATCAGTTCTTCGGTCAGGAGCCCGGCTCTGTCGACGACATCCTCGAGTTCTGCTCGACGACCTACGGCGTCACCTTCCCCGTCAACGACAAGGTCAAGGTCAACGGCAAGAACGCCGCCGAGCTGTACAAGGCGCTCAAGGAGACTCCCGACGCCGGTGGCAAAGCCGGGCGCGTGGAATGGAACTTCGAGAAGTTCCTCGTGCTGCCGGACGGGGACGTCCTGCGCTTCCGGCCGAAGCAGAAGCCGGACGCCCCCGAGATCGTCAGTGCGATCGAAGCGGCGCTGACTCGCTAGAGCGCGCCGGCCCGTCAGACGGCCGCGGTCTCCGGCTCGGCCTCTCCGCGCTTGGACCAGAGGTCGCGGAGAACGTTCTCGAACGCCGCGGGCGGTTGCGCGCCGCTGATGCCGTACTGGCCGTCGACGACGAAGAACGGCACGCCCTGGATTCCGTAGGCGCGGGCCTGCGCCTGGTCCTGACGCACGGCGGGCAGGTACTGCTCGCTCTCGAGTGCTGCGCGGGCACGCTCTGCGTCGAGCCCGACCTCGACAGCCAGCTCGACGAGATCATCGATGCGACCGACGTGCTTGCCCTCGGTGAAGTAGGCGGACATGAGCCGCTCTTCCATCTCGTGCTGCAGCCCCTCTGCCTTGGCGAAGTGCAGCAGCTCGTGCGCCTTCACCGTGTTCGTGTGCTGCAGCAGATCGAACCGGTACTCGAGGCCGGCGTTCGCCGCCACACCCGTCACGTTCGAGAGCATCTGCTCGACCTGCTCGCGCGGCATGCCCTTGTGGCCTGCGAGGAAGTCGATCTCGTCACCGTCGAAGTCGACGGGGGTGTCGGGCGAGAGCTCGAACGAGTGGAAGGTGATGTTGACCTGCGGTGCGTCCTCGTCGGCCGCGACCGCTTCGAGACCCTTCTCGAGGTTGCGCTTGCCGATGTAGCACCAGGGGCAGGCGATGTCGGACCAGATGTCGATGGAGATGGGTTCAGTCACACTGCTATGCAACCGCATGCACCTACGGGCTATTCCGAACCCGATCCGAGCCGCGGATAGGATTCTCGGATGCTCTCCGCCGAAGACCCGCTGCCCTCCGTCCCCGAGCGCGTGCTCGTCGCCGGCGTCTCAGGGTCCGGCAAGACCACGCTCGCCCGACGGCTGGCCCGCCTGTGGAACCTGCGCCATGTGGAGATCGACGGCCTGTTCCACGGCCCCGAGTGGACGCCGCGCCCCGAGTTCCTCGACGACGTGCGGGCCTTCGCAGCGGAGGAGCACTGGATCACCGAGTGGCAGTACACGAGCAAGGGAACGGACGACATCCTCCCCCCGCGCGCACAGCTCGCGATCTGGCTCGACTACCCGTACCGCGTGGTGCGAGGCCGCCTGATCCGGCGCACGCTGGCTCGAGGCGTGCTGCGGCTCGAACTCTGGAACGGCAACCGCGAGAAGGGGCCGTGGACCATGTTCCGCCGTGATCCGGAGGAGAACATCCTCGCGTGGCAGGCAGCGACACTTCACAAGTGGACGGAGCGCTTCCCCGCGTTGCAGGAGCGCTTCCCGCACCTCACGATCGTCCGTCTCCGTCATCCGCGGGAGACGAGACAGTGGCTGCGTGCTCAGGCAGAGGCGTCGGGAACGTCGATCGCACCGCCGAACCGACGGTCGCGCGACAGGTAGATCCCGATCGCCCGCCACAGCTCCTCGCGCGAGAAATCGGGCCAGAGCGTGTCGAGGAAGACCATCTCGGCGTATGCCGACTGCCACAGCAGGAAGTTCGAGGTACGTTGTTCGCCCGAGCTGCGCAGGAACAGATCGACGTCCGGCATGTCGGGGACGTACAGATGGCGGCGGATCATCTTCTCGGTGATCGCATTGGGCTTCACGCGCCCTGCCGCGACATCGTCGGCGATCGCCCGCATGGCATCCACGAGTTCGACCCTGCCGCCGTAGTTGACGCACATCGTGAGCGTGAGCACGTCATTGTCGCGGGTCAGTCGCTCAGCGTGCTGCAACTCCTTGATGACGCTGCCCCACAGGCGCGGCTTGCGGCCGGCCCAGCGGATGCGCACACCCCATTCGTTGAGCTGATCGCGACGGCGGTGCAGGACGTCGCGGTTGTAACCCATGAGGAAGCGGACCTCTTCCGGCGAACGCGCCCAGTTCTCGGTCGAGAAGGCGTACACCGAGAGGTGCTTGACCCCCGCCTGGATCGCGCCGGCGACCACGTCGAGCAAGACCTCCTCCCCCGCCTTGTGCCCCTCGATGCGGTTGAGTCCCCGGCGGTTCGCCCACCGGCCGTTGCCGTCCATGACGATCGCCACGTGCTCGGGCACGGCTCGGAACGCGGGCGGGTACGAACCTGTCCAGTCCAGCGGTCGATAGGGGACGGCGTCCTTGTGCGTATAGGGCTTCGGGCTCACCGTGCTCCTTCTGAAGTGATGTCTGACACATGGGAGAGGGAGCGGATGCCGCGCTCCAGGTGCCATTGGGCGTACGCGGAGACAAGTCCCGAGGCTGCGGCGGTGTCGGCCGGCGCCGCTGCGTCGATCACGTCCCACTCCCCCGCGATGAGCGAACGGAGCAACGCCAGGGTCTTCTCTGCGACACGCGGGCTGCCTGCCGGGGCGCAGTTCTGGCAGACGAGCCCACCGAGCTGAGCGACGAATCGCGAGTGCGGCCCTGGGGTGCCGCAGCGGGCGCACTCGTCGAGCGATGGCGCCCAACCCGACAGCGACATCACCCGCAGCAGGTACGAGTCGAGGATGCTCCGTGCGACGTGCTCTCCCCGCGACAACGCCCGCAGCCCGCCGACGAGCAGCAGGTACTGATCGGGAGTGGCCTCCGCGTCGCTCAGACGGTCCGCCGTCTCCACCATGGCGTTGGCCGCGGTGAAGCGGTCGTAGTGTGCGGCGATGTCGGTGCCGTAAGAGCCGAGGGACTCGGCCTGCTGCACGATGTCGAGCGAGCGGCCCTGGTAAAGCTGCACGTCGGCGACCATGAACGGCTCGAGCCTGGCGCCGAACTTGGACGACGTCCGGCGCACTCCCTTCGCCACCGCGCGGACCTTGCCGTGCCGTCTCGACAGCATCGTGACGATGCGATCCGCCTCACCGAGTTTGTGGGTGCGCAGGATCACCGCTTCGTCTCGATAGGTGGGCACCCTTCGATTATCCTCCGTGCGCGAGAATGAACGGGTGACCGAACCGCTCTTCATCATTCCGCTCTGGGCGGACCTGCTCGGCGTCGGCCTCGGCGGAGTCCAGGGCGCGATGTTCGCATCGGGTTTCCAGGGTCAGAGACGGCTCGACTGGCTCGGGGTGGCCATCATCGGCATCATGATCGGGATGGGCGGTGGTCTGATCCGCGACATCCTGCTCGGGCAGACCCCCGCCACGCTGCAGAATCAGTGGTACCTGGTCACTGCGGCCGGCGCCGCGCTTCTGGGCATGCTGCTCGCCGGGCTCTTCACCCGCCTGAACACCGCCATCGTCGTCCTCGATGCCGTGGTGATCGGCATGTTCGGCGCCTTCGGCACGAGCAAGGCCCTCGCCTTCGGGATTCCCGAGGTGCCGGCGGTCTTCATCGGCGTCTGTGCCGCGGTCGGAGGAAGCGTGCTCCGCGACATGCTGATGGGCCTGCCGACCGCGATCATGCACGTCGGCTCGCTGTATGCGGTCGCTGCCGGAGCGGGGTGCACGTTCATCGTGATCGCCGTCGCACTCGGGATGCCGATTCCCCTCGCGGCGGTCATCGGCATCGTCGTGACGGCCGTGATCCGGATCCTCGCGGTGACGTTCGATGTCTCGCTCCCGGAGCAGCGCCGTCTCTACCGCCGTAAGGTCGCCGCGGAGACCGGCGCGATCGCGATCGTGAAGCCTCAGGACTGACCGGTTCAGGTGCCGCGGAGGCGGTCCGCGCCGCGTACCATGCCGGCGAGTCCGTCGATCACTCGCTCGAGACCGAAGTCCCACGCCGTTCGAGCGTCGTAGGGAACGCCCATGGCTTCCCCCGCAGACTGACCCACCGACCTGGCGAGGGGCATCTCCTCACCGAGGTAGGCCGCCAGACGCGGTGCGGCCTCTGCCCACGATGCCGCGAACGCCGCTGCGCGCTGCTCCTCGCGCATCCGAGCCGCCGCAGAGAGAGTGAAGTCCAGCACGAAGCTCAGCGCCGCGTCACGCTCCACGTCGCTGAGACCGAGGTCGTCGAAAGCATGGAGTTCCCAGTCGTACTTGGCGATGGTGCCAGGGCCGAATGCGACACGGGGATCGTGGATGTCGATGAGCCATGGATGAGCGCGGAGGAGGCGCAGGTTGTCCTCGGCGACCGCCCGGACCGCCGCACGCCAGCCCGAGGCCTCCGCGGGCTCACTGCGAAGACTGGCGTGCATCGCATCCGCCATCAGCACGAGCAAGTCGGCACGGCTGTTGACGTGCGTGTAGATCGACATCGGGGTGAGGTCGAGGGACTGCGCCAGCGAGCGGATCGTCACCGCGCCGAGGCCGTCGGCGTCAGCCAGTGCGACGGCACGATCCACGACGTCATCCGCCGAGTGACGTGCCTTCGGCCCGCGCTGGCGGGTCACGGGAGCCGCGGGGCTGTGCCGCCAGAGCAGATCGACGAGATTCTTGGCCATCGGGAATAGCCTAGACCGCTTCCGCCTTAACCTTGTACACTGTACAGACTTTTGGAATGGAGAACCGTGAACATCACTCAGACCGCCCTCTCGTTCAACGTCCCCGACGTGGCGGCCTCCGCCGCCTTCGCCACGACGCACTTCGGCTTCGAGGAGGCAATGTCCGCGGACGGCTTCGTCTCGTTGCAGCACCCGGGGCCCGTCCCGAACATGATCTTCCTCCAGACCGGGCTCTCGACGTTCCGCCCACAAGAGATCGCCGGCTCCGCCGGTCAGGGCACCCTGATCGTCTTCGTCGTCGACGATATCGACCGGGAGTTCACCCGCATCGCCGACGCAGGCGCTCGTGTGGTCACCCCTCCGGAGACTGAACCCTGGGGTGAGCGCTATGGTCAGTTCGCCGACCCCAACGGCCTCATCTGGCAGCTGGTGCAGTGGGTGGACTGACCTCTACCTCGAATCGCGCGATCGGTCCCCTCCTGTCGACGGACACGACCGATCGCGCGATTCGAACTGGGATCAGACGGTTGCCAGCTCCTGCTGACGCGTGCGGATCGAACGGTTCACACCCGAGACGATCGCCTTGAGCGATGCGGTGGAGATGTCTCCGTCGATGCCTACACCCCACAGGCGCTGGTCGCCGACCTGCAGCTCGACGTAGGCCGCGGCCTGCGCGTCTCCGCCGGCGCTGAGAGCGTGCTCGACGTAGTCGTAGACCGTGATGTCGAAGCCCTGTCCACGCAACACCTCGACGAACGCCGCGACCGGACCGTTGCCGTTGCCCGTGACGGACACTTGCTGATCGTCGTCGCGGAGCACCACGTCAAGTGCCACGTCGCCCGACATGTCGCTCCGGGTCTGGGTCGCGAGCAGTTCGAAGCGCCCCCACTTGGCTGCGGTGTCGGCGGCGGGGAGGTACTCGTCGTTGAAGATCGACCAGATCTGCTCGCTGGTGACCTCGCCGCCCTCGGCATCCGTCTTGGCCTGCACGACTCCGGAGAACTCGATCTGCAGCTTGCGGGGCAGATCGATCGCGTGGTCGGCCTTGAGCAGGTAGGCGACGCCACCCTTGCCGGACTGCGAGTTCACGCGGATCACGGCCTCATAGGAGCGACCGAGGTCCTTCGGGTCGATGGGCAGGTACGGCACCGCCCACTCGATCTCGTCCACCGTGACGCCCTGCGCCTCGGCCTTGGCCGCCATGGCCTCGAACCCCTTCTTGATCGCGTCCTGGTGGGAGCCGCTGAATGCCGTGAAGACGAGGTCACCCGCCCACGGGCTGCGCTCGGGCACCGGCAGCTGGTTGCAGTACTCGACCGTGCGCTTGACCTGGTCGATGTCGCTGAAGTCGATCTGCGGGTCGATGCCCTGCGTGAACATGTTGATCCCCAGCGCGACGAGGTCGACGTTGCCGGTGCGTTCACCGTTGCCGAACAGGCAGCCTTCGATACGGTCGGCTCCGGCCATGTATCCGAGCTCGGCGGCCGCGATCGCGGTGCCGCGGTCGTTGTGCGGGTGCAGCGACAGAATCACGTTCTCGCGGTGCGCGAGGTTGCGGCTCATCCACTCGATCGAGTCGGCATACACGTTCGGCGATGCCATCTCTACGGTCGCCGGGAGGTTGATGATGACCTTGCGGTCGGGCGTGGGCTCGAAGACCTCGATCACCTGGTTGCAGATGTCCACGGCGAACTCGAGCTCGGTCCCCGTGTAGCTCTCGGGCGAGTACTCGTAGTACACCTTCGTGTCGGGGATCGTCTTCTCGAACTCCCGGCACAGCCGGGCGCCCTCGAGTGCGATGTCGATGATGCCCTGCTTGTCGGTGCGGAAGACCACCTCGCGCTGCAGCACGCTCGTGGAGTTGTACAGGTGCACGATGGCCTGCTTCGCTCCCGCGATCGCCTCATAGGTGCGGGCGATCAGATGCTCGCGCGCCTGCGTCAGGACCTGGATCGTGACATCGTCGGGGATGAGGTTCTCCTCGATGAGCTGACGCACGAAGTCGAAGTCGGTCTGGCTCGCCGAGGGGAAGCCGACCTCGATCTCCTTGTACCCCATGCTGACGAGCAGCTCGAACATGACGCGCTTGCGCTCGGGCGACATCGGGTCGATGAGCGCCTGGTTGCCGTCGCGGAGGTCGACCGCGCACCAGCGGGGCGCCTCGGTGATGCGGGCATCGGGCCAGGTGCGGTCAGGCAGCTGGACGGTGATCTGCTCGTGGAACGGCCGGTACTTGTGGATCGGCATCGCGGACGGGCGCTGAGTGTTCTGCATGATGGGGCTTCTTCTCTTCGTCAGGGTAAACGGGCCAACACAAGCGCCGCGACGAGGAAGGCCCTAGCTTTAGGACTCGTCGCGGCAGCTAAGAAGAAGCAGACCGCCGAAAGGCATGTGGTCATGCTAGCAGGGTTGACTCCGCCGATTCGACGGGTGTGAGACGTTTCCTTCGCTGTCGACACTCCCCGATATGAGCACATCGCCGCGTCGCCTGACCCTCGCCGTCGCCTCCGTCTTCGGCCTCCTGCTCCTGAGCGCCTGCACCTCCGGGCCCGGAGGCTCCGCGGCGCCGACGAGCACGTCTGCACCATCAGGGCAGGGGCTCGAAGACGTCCGGCCTGACCTCCCGGAAGGGCGCGTGATCGGCGTGGGCACGGTGCTCGATGTGGCGGGCGAGGTACAGCTATGTCTGGGAGCGATCATGGAATCGCATCCGCCCCAGTGCAGCGGAGTGCCTCTCGCCGGCTGGTCCTGGGCCGGACTCGAGGGCAGCGAGTCCAGCGGAGAGACCACCTGGGGCGCGTACGCCGTCTACGCGACCTACGACGGTGAACGGCTCACCAACACCGATCCACCGATCATGCTCGCGTTGTTCGACCCGATCCCAACGGAGGATCCGACGGGCGGCGTCGACGGCACCACACCGGCCGACGAGCTCACGAGGATCCAGGACGACATCGCCACCCGTCTCGGTGGAGAGGCGCTCACCGTCAGCACGGACCGCGGCTACGTCCGGCTCAGCGTCACGTGGGATGACGGTGCCATCCAGGAGGCCGCTGACGCGGAGTACGGTGACGGCGTCGTGATCGTGACCTCAGCGCTTCGGGAGATCGACTGAGCTACGGGATCAACGCGAGCTTGCCTCCGGGGTGACCCGTGGCGAGAAGTCGGTGGGCCGCGCGTGCCTCGAAGAGCGGAAACGTGCGGGCCAGGGGAACGACGAGATCGCCGTTCTGCGCCAGAGCGATCAACTCGCTGCGGACCTCATCCCGGAAACGTGCGCTCTCGGGCATGGAGCCGGCGATGGCGAGGATGCCGTCGGCCGTCGCGCGGTCAGCCGCGGCGATAGTCACGATCCGCCGACGATCGCCTACCAGTTCGAGCGATGCATCCACCGCTTCGTGCGTCCCCACGGCGTCCAATGCCGCAGCGATCGGCCCGTCCGCCAGAGCGCGCACACGTGCGGCGAGCCCCGAGCCGTAGCGCACCGGGAGCCCTCCGAATCGTCGCACCTCGTCGAACCGGGACTCGCTCGCCGTTCCGATGACGCGTATGCCGCGCAGGCGTGCCTGCTGCAGCACGCTCGCACCGACAGCACCGGAGGCACCGTGGAGCAGGATCGTCTCCCCCGGCGCCGCACCGGTGACGGCGAGCATCTCCGCGGCAGTCGTACCCACGAGGAGCAGGTTCGCCGCCTCCGGATGCGTCAGGGTGGAGGGCTTCGCGAAGACCTTCTCAGCCGGGACGGTGACCGCGGTCGCATAGCCGCCTCGCACGCGGAAGGCGATGACCTCGTCGCCGATGTCGACAGCGCCCGAACCGATGCGGGTACCCTGGCCGATGGCCGCGACCTCTCCCGAGACCTCGTACCCGATCGGCACCGGCAGCTCGATGCCCGGTCGGGCAGCAGCGACATGTTTCGCATCAGCGGGGTTCACCCCGGCGGCGAGGACGCGAATGGTGACCATGCCGTGCTCCGGAGCCGGAATGTCGTGCTCGACGAACTCCCAGAGGTCGGGCGAACCCCACCCCGCGGCGACCCAGTGCCGCGCTCGAGAGACCACCGCCGTCATCGCTCGGACCTGCTCAGAGGACGCAGCGGAGGTTGTTGACCGTGCCTGCGAGGTTCGCCCAGCTTCCCGCGTTGACGGTGGTAACCGTGGTGCTGCCGTTTCGCGCCTGCACGTGGCCGGAGCTCCGCGCATTGGCGACCGACTTCGCGATGAACGTGGAGGGAATCGTGTTGACGCTGCACACGCTGAACGTGAGCTTGTTGCCGCCGAGCGACCCGGCGCTGTAGGCGCAGAACCGATCGGTCGCACAGCTCCCGACCGAACGCGCCGACCGGAGCGCGATGGTCCCGATCGCGAGTTCCATGCCGAGCGCGGGCCACGCCGCATGCGTCGAATCGATGATCACACCGCCGGGCACTTCCTCGAGCATCGCGATGATCTCGGGAGCGACAGCGTCGTCGCCCTCCAGAGCAGCCTGCGCCGGTGCCGCACTGAGAAGCAGTATTGCGCTCAGCATCGTCGCAGCGACGATAACCCTCGGCCTCATCTGATCTCCTCCTCATCGAGGTCCCACATCTGATACGAGATGATCGAACCGGCGGCGAAGACGTCGTCTGCGATCAACACGGTGCGTTCGACGCCCACGATCCTGCCGGTGTCACGGGAGACCAGGATCAGATCGCTGGCGGCGCCATCCGGCGATATGACCCTGACGCCGTTCACTTCCCGCCCCAGACGGTCCTTCGTCATCCCGAGCGCTTCCCCGCCCTGCGCCTCCTCGAGGAGCGCGAGCAGCTCGCGGTGCTGCGCGTTCGTCAGCGTCCACTGGTCGAGGACCGACGTGAAAGCCACCTCGACGTCGTACGCCGTCGGGTTCTCAGGCATGCCGAAGGCACGGAGGATGGCGATCATGTCCTGACGCGTCTCGCCCGGCACGTCCGTCCAGGGGGTGTAGAAATCGCCCGGCGCCATGACGAGGTCGGTGACGACCTCCCCACTGCTGGTCACCTCGGCGGCGTTGCTCGCCACCGCGTCCTCCGGATCGTAGGGGACGCCGGCGACGATCGTCATCCGGCCCGAGCCGTCCGGTTCCCACGTGAGCGTGGAGAGCTGCGGGACGACCTTGCTGACCTTCGCCTCGACCTCGACCGAGAACCCCCAGAAGGCGGTCCGCACGGCGCGCTCCGGCGCTGCGGGTCCGGTCGGACCGGCGAGAGCCGCGTCCGCGTCATCCACCGTCTGCGCGACCGTGGTCGAGCCTTCGAAGTCGAGAGGCGATGGCATCCCGGCCACCGCGGCGCCCTGGGGCGAGAAGACGGCGAAGGCCAGGGCGGTGGATGCGGCGACCGCCGTCAGCCCGGAGGCCCAGCCGATCGCCCGCCGACGTCTCCTGCGAGGCGCCGCACTCGTGCGGAGGATACGATCCCTGGTCGCGAGAGCCAGGGCATCCGGTGCCGCCTCACGCGGCGTCGGTGCGGGATCGGCGTCGATCAGCATCCGTTCGAGTACGGCATCGTCAATCATCACCCGTTATCAGCCCCTCCAGACCCAGCTCCGCACGCAGGCGTTCCCGCGCACGTCCCAGCGACTTCCGCACCCGGAACTCGGAAGTGCGCGACAACTCCGCGATCTCCCCCACCGTGAGTCCGTCCCAGTACGTGAGCATGATGATACGCCTCTGGCGGGGAGTGAGGACAGCCAAAGCCCGCATGACCGCCACCCTGCCGACAGGATCGGGTTCACCTTCCTCGCCGGAGACGCCGAGACGCACGGCATCGAACACACCGTGCGGTGCTGACGTACGACCGGAGCGGGCACCCAGTCGCCGATCAGCTGCCCGCAGAAGCCAGACCCGACTCGGCGGACGGGCAGGGCGCAGCTTCGTCCAGGCGAGCAGGAAGACCTCAGAGACGATCTCGGTGACCTCGGCCTCGGCGCCGACCACGCCCTCGATGTGGTGTCGAACGGCTGCCCAGTGTTCGTCGAACACCCGGCTGAAGACCTCGTCGCGCAGCGGATTCGGGTCTTCGCTGCGGCCGCTCATGTCGTCGGGGTCGGCGGCCTTCCCGCCGCCATCGACGTAGTGCCGGATGTCATCTCAGAACCCGAGTCTGCCGAGCTGTTTCGGGTCGCGCTGCCACTCCTTCGCGACCTTCACATGCAACCCGAGGAAGACGCGCGTCCCCAGCAGTTCCTCGATGCCCGCACGCGCTCGCGCGCCCACCTCGCTGAGACGCTTGCCCTTATGCCCGATGATGATCGCCTTCTGGCTGTCACGCTCCACGACGATGGATGCGTGCACGTCGGTGAGGTCGGTGCCCTCCCTCGGCGCGATGTCGTCGATGACGACGGCGATCGAATGCGGAAGCTCGTCGCGCACGCCCTCGAGAGCGGCCTCGCGGATCATCTCGGCGATCCGGTCCTCCTGCGACTCGTCGGTCGTGATGCCCTCCGGGTACAGCGCGGGCCCCTTCGGCATCAGCGTCAGGATCTCGTCCGACAGCACGTCGAGCTGCTCGCGGGTGAGGGCGGACAGCGGGACGACCGCGGCCCAGTCCTCGCGCAGCGAATCGACCTCCAGCAAACGCTCCGTGACCTCGTCACGGCCGGCCGCATCCATCTTGGTCACGATCGCGATCTTCTTCGCGCGCGGGTACCCGTCGAGGGCTGCCGCGATCCTCCTGTCCCCCGGGCCCACCTTCTCATTCGCAGGAACGCAGAATCCGATGACGTCGACGTCGCCCAGCACCTGCTCCACGAGGTCGTTCAGCCGCTCGCCGAGCAGCGTGCGCGGCTTGTGGATCCCCGGGGTGTCCACGATGACGAGCTGCCCCTCCGGGCGATTGACGATGCCGCGGATAGCGCGACGTGTCGTCTGCGGCTTCTCGCTCGTGATCGCGATCTTCTCGCCGACGAGGGCGTTCGTGAGCGTCGACTTCCCGACGTTGGGGCGGCCGACGAAGGTCACGAAACCGCTTCGGGTGTCGTCAGTCATCGTCTCGATCTCCTTCATCCTGCGAAGCGTCGGGTTCCCCCGCCGCACGTTCCACGAACACCGTCGCGATTCCTCGTCCACGCCCCCGCGATGCACCGCCGGTGAGCACCAGACCTTCCACGGTCGCCGTGGCGCCGGGCTGGGGAACCTGTCCCAGCGCCTTCCCGAGCAGACCGCCGATCGAATCCACGTCCTCGTCCTCGAGCTCGAGCCCGAACAGATCGCCGACGTCTTCGAGCGAGAGGCGAGCACTCACGCGATATCGTCCGTGACCGAGATCGACGAACTCCGCCGATACCTGATCGTACTCGTCGGAGATCTCGCCGACGAGTTCCTCGATGAGGTCCTCGAGAGTCACGAGACCCGAGATCCCGCCGTGCTCATCGATCACCAGACAGACGTGCACGGCATCGCGCTTCATCTGCTGCAGGAGGGTCTCCGCTCGCATCGATTCGGGGACGAAGGTCGCCGGCCTCGCGATCGGACGGATCGACGCCGCGCGCCACGCACTGTCGTCGCGGTAGGCGAACTGCACGAGATCCTTGAGGTACAGCACTCCCACCACGTCATCGGCCTCGTCGTCGACGACGGGCATCCGGGACACGCCGCGGTTCAGGAAGAGTGCCATCGCCTCGTCGGTGGTCGCCGTGGCATCGACCGTCACCATCTCGGTGCGCGGCACCATCACGGCGCGGACGAACTGGTCGGTGAAGTCGAAGACGGAGTGGATGAGGTCGCGGTCGTCCTCTTCGATGAGATCGTTCGACGCTGCCTCGTCGACCATGCTCAGCAGCTGATCCTCGCTGGTGAAGGAGCTGCGTCCCGTGCCGGGGGTGACCCGGTTTCCCAGCAGGACCAGGCCTTGCGCGAGGGGGCCGAGGATGATGCGGAGCCCGCGCACGATCGACGCGGTGCCGCGGATCATGCCCTCGGCGTGCTGACGCCCGAACGACCGCGGGCTCGCCCCCACGAGCACGAAGGTGATCGCCGTCATGAGCACCGCGGCGGCGAGCATCGCCCACCAGTTGTTCTCGATCAGGATGGTGAAGGCGACCGTCACGAGCACGGCTGCCGTCACCTCTGCGAGGACGCGGATGAACGCCACCGCGTTCACGTGGGCGTCGAGATCTGAGGCGATACGCTCCAGTGCCCTGGCCCTGCGGCCCTCGGTGGCCATGTCGGCGAGTCCGGCACGCGAGGTCACCCCGTACGCCGCATCGATCGCGGCCATGAGACCGCCGAACGCCACCAGCAGCACGGCGGCGATCAGGAGGAGAACAGCAGTCATCGTCGGCGTTCAGCAGCCGCGAAACCCTGGATCAGCTCCTTCTGCAGTCCGAACATCTCACGCTCCTCGTCGGGCTCGGCGTGATCGAAGCCGAGGAGGTGGAGCAGACCGTGGGTCGTGAGCAGGATGAGCTCATCCATCAGGGTGTGTCCTGCCGCCTGCGCCTGCGTCTCGGCCACCTGGGGGCAGAGCACGATGTCGCCGAGCAGGCCGGGGGCGGTCGGACGGTCCTCGGTACCGGGGCGCAGCTCATCCATCGGGAAGCTCAGTACGTCGGTGGGGCCGGGCTCGTCCATCCACTGCACGTGAAGCGCCTCCATGGCGCCCTCGTCGACGAGGACGATGGCCACCTCGGCGTCAGGGCTGACGTGCAGCTGCGCGAGGTTGAAATCGGTCAGTCGCTGCAGCACGGTCTCGTCGACGTCGATGGCCGACTCGTTGTTGATCTCGATCATGAGAGTCCTCGTTTCGGGGCGCGATCACGCGGTCCAGGTCGTTGTGCTCCCCGGCGATCGGCACGGTTGGCGAACTCCGCCGCCTGCTCGCGCTCGAATCGCGCTGCGGTGCGCTTCTCGTCGTACTCGCTGTACGCGTCGACGATGCGTCCGACCAGCGAGTGCCGTACCACGTCGTCGCTGGTGAGACGGGAGAAATGGATGTCGTCGATGCCGTCGAGCACTCGGGTCACCAGGCGGAGCCCCGACGACCCCTGCGGAAGGTCGACCTGCGTGATATCGCCCGTGACGACCATCCGCGTGCCGAAACCGAGACGCGTGAGGAACATCTTCATCTGTTCCGGCGTGGTGTTCTGAGCCTCGTCGAGGACGACGAACGAGTCGTTGAGGGTGCGCCCGCGCATGTAGGCGAGGGGTGCCACCTCGATCGTGCCGGTCGCCATCAGGCGAGGGACGATCTCGGGGTCCATCATCTCGTTGAGAGCGTCGTACAGCGGGCGGAGGTATGGATCGATCTTGTCGGTGAGCGTGCCGGGGAGGAAGCCGAGCCGCTCTCCCGCTTCGACCGCGGGGCGCGTGAGGATGATCCTGGTGACCTCCTTGCGCTGGAGCGCCTGGACGGCCTTGGCCATCGCGAGGTAGGTCTTGCCCGTACCGGCCGGACCGATGCCGAACACGATCGTGTTCTCCTCGATCGCGTCCACGTACTCCTTCTGCCCGAGGGTCTTCGGACGGATCACCTTGCCGCGCGTGGTCAGGATCGCCTCGCCGAGAACCTCGCTGGGGCGCGGTCCTCCTTCCTGGCGCAGCATCCGCGCGGAACTGGACACGTCGCTCGGTGCCAGGTCCTGCCCGGCCTTCGTCATGGCGAGCAGCTCCTCGACCAGCGCCCTCGCCTTCGCGACCGCATCGGTGCCACCGCTGAGTGTGATCTCGTTGCCACGGACGAGCACCTGCACATCGCGGTGCTCACGCTCCAGCATCCGCAGCAGCCGGTCCTGCGGTCCGAGCAGCTGCACCATGGCGACGCCGTCCGCGTAGATCTTCTCGACCGCCTCGGGAGGCCGGCCGCCCAGACTCCGCTCCTGGGGCTCGTGGTTCTCAGGCACCGACACTCTTCTCAGTCAATCCGCCGGCCAGCACGTGCGCGTGGACGTGGAAAACGGTCTGTCCGGCGTTCGCGCCGGTGTTGAAGACGAGGCGGAAGTCGCCGTCCTCCGTGTGCTCCGCCGCGAGCTCGCCCGCGAAAGCGACCATCTCGGCGAGCAGAGAGGGATCTGCGGCCGCGACCTCGACGACATCTCGATACTCTGCCGACTTCGGCACCACGAGCAGATGCACGGGCGCCTGCGGGGCGATGTCGCGCAGCGCGAACAGCCGGTGGGTCTCGCCGATGATGTCGGCAGGGATCTCCCCGTTCAGAATGCGCGTGAAGATCGAGGGTTCCGTCATACCGTCAAGTCTACTGACCGGAGCGTGACGACGACCTCGGGCCCGTCCCGTGCCGGTCGGGCGGGGTCACCATCGACCGAGTGCCACCGATAGCACGGCGATCGCGGCCGGGCCCGCCGTCGAGGTACGGAGCACCGTCTCGCCGAGGAGCACACGCTCTGCCCCCGCCTCCGTCAGGTGACGCAGCTCCTCGTCGGAGATCCCGCCTTCCGGTCCGACCACGATCACCACGTCGCGTCCGTCCGGCTCGATCTCCGACAGTCGCGTGGGCGCCGTCGGGTCGAGCAGCAGGAGGCGCTGCGAGGCCGCGCGCTCCCTGAGCTGAGCCGTCGAGACGGGTGATGCGACGGCGGGCACCCAGGCGCGGTGGGCTTGCTTGGCGGCCTCGCGGACGATCGTCGCCCAGCGCTCCCGTCCCTTCACCGCCTTCGGGCCCTCCCACCGCGAGACGCTACGACTCGCCTGCCAGGGGACGATCTCGTCGACGCCGAGTTCGCACGCCGCCTGCACGGCGAGCTCATCGCGGTCTCCTTTCGCGAGCGCCTGTACCAGAACGACCCGAGGCGTCGGAGCGGGGTGCTCGATGCGCTCCGCGACACGGACCTCCACTCGGGAGGGAGACACCTCCTCTGCCACACCGGTCAGCCACACGCCCGCGCCGTCGCCGACGGTGACAGCCTCGCCGACGCGAAGACGACGGACGACGGCCGCGTGCTTGGCTTCGGCTCCGGTCAACGACACCAGGTCGTCGACTCGGGCATCCGTCGACGATTCGACGAGGAAGTGCAGTGCCATGATCAGTGGCTGCGGAAGCGGTCGCGGAGCTTGGAGAAGAGTCCCTGCTGGAACTGGGCGAGCTGGGGCTCCGGGGACTTCGCCTTCTTCGCGAAGTCCTCGATCAGCGCACGCTGCGCGGAGTCCAGCCGAGTCGGGGTCAGCACCTGGACGCCGACCCGCAGATCGCCGCGCTGCGTGCCGCGGAGCGGGGTGATTCCCCGTCCCTTGATCGTGAGCACGTCACCGGACTGCACTCCGGGACGGATCTCGAGGTCGACCTCGCCGTCGAGTGCCTGGATCTTGGTCTCGGTACCGAGGATCGCGTCGGTCATCGACACCTCGAGGGTCGCGAGCAGGTCGTCTCCCTCGCGGCTGAACGCCGCGTGCGGGTTGACGGTCACCTCGACGTACAGGTCACCGTTCGGTCCGCCCGCCTTGCCGACCTCACCGGAACCGGGAAGCTGCAGGCGGAGCCCCGTCTCGACACCGGCGGGGATGTCGAGCGACACCGTTCTGCGCGAACGCACGCGACCCTGCCCCCCGCAGGTGCCGCAGGGATACGGGATGGTCGTGCCGTAGCCCTCGCAGGTGCCGCAGGGCTGAGAGGTGACCACGTTGCCGAGCAGGCTGCGCACCTGACGCTGCACGTGGCCGGAGCCGCCACAGATGTCGCACGTGACCGGCGAGGTGCCCTCCTGACAGCACGACCCCTGACACGTCTCGCACAGCACGGCGGTGTCGACCTCGATGTCCCGATGCGCCCCGAACACGACGTCGCCGAGGTCGAGCGTGACCCGGACGAGGGCGTCCTGGCCCCGCTCCCGACGCGACCGCGGACGCGCACCGCGCCCTCCCCCTTGAGAAGCACCGAAGAACGTCTCGAAGATGTCGCCGAAACCGCCGAAGCCGCCGAAGTTCCCCGCGGCGCCGTCTCCGCCGCCCATGTCGTAGCGCCGGCGTGACTCGTCGTCGCTGAGGACGTCGTACGCATGCGTGACGAGCTTGAACTTCTCCGCAGCGTCGTCCCCGGGGTTCACATCCGGGTGCAGCTGCCGGGCAAGGCGTCGGTACGCCTTCTTGATCTCATCGGTGGAAGCGTCCCGGGACACCCCGAGAACCTCATAGTGGTCCGCCACAATCGCCTTTCTGCGTGTGTTCTCGTGGCGACCGCGTCAGCGGCCGGCCTCGTCTTCGTCGAGCATCCGCGACAGGTAGCGGGCCACGGCCCGCGCTGCGGCGAGATTGCTCGGGTAGTCCATGCGCGTCGGCCCCATCACGCCGACTCGCGCCGTGCCGCTGGGGGCGGCGTAGTTGCTGGCCACGATCGACGCCTCACCGAGGCCGAAGGGGGCGTTCTCGGTGCCGATGCTGGCCGCGAGACCCTGCTCGTCGGTCACCATCTCGCTCATCAGTCGCAGCAGCGTCACCTGCTCCTCGATCGCCTCGAGAAGCGGATGGATGCTCCCGCGGAAGTCCTGTTCCCGACGCGCGAGGGTGGCCGCCCCCGCCATCACCAGACGTTCCTGACGGAAGCTGCCGAGCTCGTCGACGACGACGCCGGCGAGCGTGCGGAGCACCGCGTCCTGAGGCTTGTCCTCCGCCCCGAGCAGCAGCTGAAGACGGTCGGATGCCTCACCGATGCCCTGTCCGGTGATCAACGACGACAGGCGTGCACGCAGCACCGCGAGGTCGGACTCGTCGATGATCTCCGGCAGGGGGGCGATCCGCTGTGACACGCCGCCGGCATCGGTGACCAGCACGATCAGCAGCCGGTTCGGTGCCAGGGCCACCAGTTCGACATGCGTCACGTGCGCACGCGCGAACGACGGATACTGTGCGAGCGCGACCTGACCCGTCAGCTGCGTCAGCACCCGCACCGTGCGCACCATCAGGTCGTCGAGATCGGCCGGTTCGCCCAGGAACGACTCGATCGCCGAGCGCTGTGCCGAAGAGAGCGGGCGCAACTGGGCGAGATGATTCACGAAGACGCGGTAGCCCTTGTCTGTGGGAACCCTCCCCGACGAGGTGTGCGGAGCGGTGATCAGCTCTTCATCCTCGAGCAGCGCCATGTCGTTTCGGATCGTGGCGGCCGAGACGCCGAAGGAATGCCTGTCGACGATCGACCGGCTGCCGACGGGTTCGTGGGTCTCGACGTAGTCCTGCACGATCGCGCGGAGAACCTGCAGCCCTCGCTCTGTGACCATCGCCCTTCCCTTCCGCTGGCACTCGGACGTTCAGAGTGCCAATCCTACCCCGTGCAGCTGCGGGTTCTCCGTACCGCGGACCGACGACTCTAGGATGACGCTCATGACCTCCTCCCCGCATGCCACCCTGTCGACCGGCATCGTTCGTGGCGTCGAGGAGGCGGGGATCGTCCGCTACCTCGGCATCCCGTATGCCATGGCGCCGTTCGGCGAGCACAGGTTCCGCGAGCCGCAGCCTGTCGCGACCTGGGACGGCGTGCGCGACGCACTGGAGTTCGGCCCCACTCCGCCTCAGGTTCCGTATGCGGGCGCCATCGGCGAGCTGCTCGGCTCGGTGCGGATCGACGGAGACGACATCCTCACGGCGAACGTCTGGGCTCCGTCCGACGCCTCCGGCGCCCCCGTGCTGCTCTGGATCCACGGCGGCGCGCTCGAACGCGGCACGGCCGCTCTTCCGCTCTATGACGGCGCGGTCTTCGCGCAGGCGGGAGTCGTCTTCGTGTCGATCAACTACCGACTCGGCTCGGAGGGGTTCTCCGTCTTGGAGGGCGCCCCACGCAACCTCGGCCTGCGCGATGCGGCCGCGGCCCTCGAGTGGGTGCACCGTGAGGTCGCCGCTCTCGGCGGCGACCCGACACGGGTAACGGCGATGGGCGAGTCCGCCGGTGGAGCCATCGTCGCCGGACTCCTCGCTCGGGCGGATTCCCGCGCACTCATCAGTCGCGCCATCATCGAGTCCGGACCACTCCAGGCGCAGACTCCGAAGAAGGCCGGACGTGTGACGGCTCGACTCGCGAAGCGACTCGGAGTACGAGCCGACCGCGTCTCTTTCGCCGCTCTGACGCCCGAGAAGCTGTTGGACGCACGGAAAGCTCAATCCGCCGGATCGTCTCCCCTCGGCGGGGCTCCGGCGTTCCAGTTGGCGATCGACCCCGAGAGCCTTCCCCGGTCACCGCATGAGGTGCTTCGCGAGATCGACACGCCGCTACTCATCGGGAGCAACACCGACGAGTATCGGCTCTGGTTCCCACCGGAGGTGCTGGCAGGCATCGGAGAGTTCAAGCTGCAAGCCGCGCGACTGCTCTCCCGCGTCCCTCGACGTGCGGTGGCGGCCTATCGATCCGCGTTCCCCGACGCCGGCGCTGGAGAGATCCTGGGGCAGCTCGTCACGGACGTGATGCTGCGTGCTCCGTTGAGCCGGGTCGCAGCCGCGCGCCCGGGGAAGACGCACGTCTACGAGTTCGCCTGGCCGAGTCCCGTCCGCGATCTCCGCGCGGCACACGCGCTCGAGCTCGGGTTCGTGTTCGATCGCCTCGATGACGAGGAAGCCGCGCGTCTGGCAGGTCCCGACGCTCCGCGTGATCTCGCCGCCGAGATGAACGCGTCGTGGGTCGGGTTCGTGACGTCGGGCGATCCTGGCTGGCCGGCCTACGGTGACGATCGCCTCACGCGGGTGTTCGACGCCAGGAGCACGACGGTGCCCCAGAGGCGTGCGGCGGCGATGGATCTGCTCCCCGGGTGACGGACGCTTCAGCCTTCAGTCGGTCAGTTCGCGGACGACGGCATCGGCGAGCAGGCGACCGCGTAGCGTCAGCTGCACGCGCCCCTGAAGCGCTGCGAGTGGTTCGACGAGACCGTCGGCGATGAGTCCGGCGACCCTGCTCCTGTTCGCCCTCGGGACTTCGTCGATCGCGATCCCCTCGCGGATGCGGCTGAGCAGCAGGATCCGCTCGAGCGTGCGCGAGTCGTCGTCCGGACGCTCCGTGCCTGCTGCCGGCGACTCGGATGCGGCAAGGCGCTGGGCGTACGCCGCGGGGTGCTTCACGTTCCACCAGCGCAGACCGGCCACGTGGCTGTGCGCTCCGGGACCGAAGCCCCACCAGTCGTTCCCCCGCCAATACGCGAGGTTGTGTCGGGAGCGACGATCGGGCGTGCGCGCCCAGTTGCTCACCTCGTACCAGTCGAAGCCGCCGGCAGCGAGTCGGGCGTCGGCGAGCTCGTACATGTCGGCCTGGAGATCGTCGTCGGGGGTCGGCACCTCCCCGCGGCGGATCTGACGCGCGAGCTTGGTTCCGTCTTCGATGATGAGCGCGTAGGCCGAGATGTGGTCCGGCTCCAGCGCGAGTGCGGCATCGAGCGACGCCTGCCAGTCGGCGAGGGACTCCCCCGGTGCGCCGTAGATCAGGTCCACGCTCACGGCAAGGCCCGCATCCTTCGCGGCGGCGACGGCCGTGCGCACGTTCTCCGGGCGGTGCGTGCGATCGAGGGCGGCGAGCACGTGGGGAACGGCAGACTGCATGCCGACCGACATCCTCGTGACTCCTGCTCGTGCCAAGGTGTGCGCCACTTCGGGCGTCACCGTGTCGGGGTTCGCCTCGACCGTGACCTCCGCGCCCGCTGCCAGGCCGAACGCATCTGTCGCCGCTCCGAGCATGCGTGCGAGGTCGCCGGCGGGGAGAAGCGTGGGAGTACCGCCGCCGAAGAACACGGTGTCCATCGGCCGCAGCGCTCCCGCGTCATCCAGCACTCGACGAGCGAGGGCGATCTCCGCGATCAACGTCGACGCGTAGTCCTCCTGCTTCGCCCCGCGCAGCTCGGTCGAGGTGTACGTGTTGAAGTCGCAGTAGCCGCAGCGCACGGTGCAGAACGGGATGTGCAGGTAGGCGGAGAACGGCACATGCTCATCGATCCGAAGATCTGCGGGCAAGCGTCCGTCCGCCGGGGCGGGGTCTCCGAGAGGAAGTGGTCCCGCCATCAGACGGGAGTCGCGTACAGCGGGGAGATCGCCCGAAGATAGCGCGCGAAGAGCTCGCGGCGGCGACGCTTCACGAGAGCAGGGATCGTGCGGTAGAGCAGGCCGTTCGGCGCGTCGAAGGCGCGCACGGTGAACCACACCTCGTCGTTGTCTTCACGCCAGTCCACGTCGAACGACTCTTCTCCGCTGACCACCGATCCGCCGACGGTTCCGAGGACGAACCCGACACGACGGGTCTCCTCCGTGACGGAGATCACGCGGAGCTCGGAGTCGGCGCGCATGCCCGCGACGCGCCCGCGGAGGTGCAGGGTCATCCCCGCGCCGACGAACGGCATGCCCTCCGCGTCGTAGCGCTGCTCGACGTCGCGCTTGCTCGGAGCGATCGGGTTGCCCTCGGCGTCGAAGCTCACGCCCGCATAGGCAGGTCCCGGTGCGGGGCGCACGTCTTCGACCGTCAGGCCGGCAGCGCGCTGTGCCGTCCACGACAGAAGCGCTTCGCCGGCGGTCTGGAAGCGTTCGATCCCGCTGCCGATCCGCCAGGATTCCTCCGCCGGGATGCTGCGCTCCGGCGGGTACTGCATCAGATCCGGAGCATGGGTCGCACCCACGGCCGCATAGTCCACCGTGTCGTCTCGGAAAGTCCCGCGCCGCATGACTTCCACCCTACTTCGGGTTACCTGAGCGAACACCCCCACGCGCCGCGGAGCGTCACATCGTGGCTCGGCGCGAGACCGACGACGCCCCCGCCTCATCCTGAACGATGCGGACATACCGGTCGTGCGTGGCTCGCTGCAGCAGCAGGAGCGCCGGCGCCAGCAATCGCCAGAACCACGTCGAAGGACGCGAGACCGATCGCGCGACGAAAACGCCGTGCTCGTCGATCAGGAACGACTCCTCGCCGTAGATCGGATGCCCAGGACGGGTTTCGTAGCCGAAGCCGTTCTCATCCGCCCATACGACCCGTACGGGCTCCACGAATCGAATACCGAGCAGACGCTTCGCGAGCACGCCCTCGACGCCTGCGGCAGGCGCACCGACAGGGACTTCGAATCCCGCACGGCGCTTGAAATCCCACGAGCTCACCAGCGCGGCGACCGCAGTTCGCGCGGCAGGGCCGACGACCGTTGAACGCTCGGAGAGGCGCATCCCCTTCGGCACCGCGCGGATCGGGCCGCGCGTCATCCCCCGCTCATACGCCGGGAACGGCACCGGTTACTTCTTTTCCTTGCCTTCGACATCGCCGGAGAGCGCAGCGATGAACGCCTCCTGCGGCACCTCGACACGGCCCACCATCTTCATGCGCTTCTTGCCCTCCTTCTGCTTCTCGAGGAGCTTGCGCTTGCGGGTGATGTCACCGCCGTAGCACTTGGCCAGCACGTCCTTGCGGATCGCGCGGATCGTCTCGCGGGCGATGATGCGTGCGCCGATCGCGGCCTGGATCGGCACCTCGAACTGCTGGCGAGGGATGAGCTTGCGCAGCCGCTCCGCCATCATCGTGCCGTAGGCGTAGGCCTTGTCGCGGTGCACGATCGAACTGAAGGCATCGACCTTCTCCCCCTGCAGGAGGATGTCGACCTTCACCAGGTCGGCTTCCTGCTGCCCTGAGGGCTCGTAGTCGAGCGACGCATACCCCTGGGTCTTCGACTTCAGCTGATCGAAGAAGTCGAAGACGATCTCGCCGAGCGGCATGTTGTAGCGCAGCTCGACGCGCTCCTCGGAGAAGTACTCCATGCCGAGCAACGTGCCTCGACGCGACTGGCACAGCTCCATGACGGTGCCGACGTAGTCCTTGGGCAACAGGATGGCCGCCTTGACCATGGGCTCCGACACCGAGCCGATGCGCCCATCGGGGTACTCGCTCGGGTTCGTGACGGTGACGGTTTCGCCGGTGTCGCTCGTGAGCACCTCGTAGATCACGCTGGGCGCCGTGGTGATGAGATCGAGTCCGAACTCCCGCGCAAGACGCTCGGTCACGATCTCCAGGTGCAGGAGTCCGAGGAAGCCGCAGCGGAATCCGAACCCGAGGGCGACCGAGGTCTCCGGCTCGTACTGCAGGGAGGCATCGGAGAGCTTCAGCTTGTCCAGGGCCTCGCGGAGCTCCGCATAGTCGCTGCCGTCGATCGGGTAGATGCCCGAGAACACCATCGGTTTCGGGTCGGTGTATCCGGGGAGCGCTTCGGATGCGGGCTTGCGGGCGTTCGTGATCGTGTCGCCGACCTTGGAGAGACGGACGTCCTTCACGCCGGTGATGAGGTAGCCGACCTCACCGACCCCGAGCCCCTTGGTGGGAGTCGGTTCCGGGCTGGACACGCCGACCTCGAGAGCCTCGTGGTTCGCGCCTGTCGACATCATCTGGATGCGCTCGCGGGGTGACAGGCTGCCGTCGATCATGCGGACGTACGTGACGACGCCGCGGTACGCGTCATAGACCGAGTCGAAGATCATGGCGCGGGCCGGAGCATCCGCGTCACCCCTCGGCGCCGGGATCTCCTGGACGAGCCTGTCGAGCAGGTCCTCCACGCCGGCGCCGGTCTTACCGGAGACCCGCAGCACATCCTCCGGCTTCCCGCCGATGAGGGAGGCCAGCTCCTTCGCGTACTTCTCCGGGTCGGCCGCCGGGAGGTCGATCTTGTTCAGCACCGGGATGATGTGGAGATCGTTCTCGAGCGCGAGGTACAGGTTGGCGAGGGTCTGCGCTTCGATGCCCTGTGCGGCGTCGACGAGCAGGATCGCTCCCTCGCAGGCGGCGAGGGACCGGGACACCTCGTACGTGAAGTCGACGTGACCCGGGGTGTCGATCATGTTCAACGCGACGGTCTGCCCATCCAGCTCCCAGGGCATCCTGACCGCCTGGCTCTTGATGGTGATGCCGCGCTCACGCTCGATGTCCATACGGTCGAGGTACTGCGCGCGCATGTCGCGATCCGAGACGACGCCCGTGATCTGGAGCATGCGGTCGGCGAGCGTCGACTTGCCGTGGTCGATGTGGGCGATGATGCAGAAATTACGGATCTGCGCAGCCGGCGTCGCAGCAGGCTGAAGAGGAGTGAGAGCGCGTGGGGACATGTCCACTCGATTGTACGGTCAGGCGAGGCTAATCCCCGATTCGGCCATACCGGTGATAGTCTCCCGAAGTTGCCAGGGAAAATCCGTGACACCGGATCCCGCAAGCGATAAGACTCCGTCATACACCCCGTGATGGTCGTCGCGTCGCAGAGTTCGGTGGATGGCGATTGTGTATCCAACTGACTCAGCGTTGCGTCGGCAGATCCCGAGCGCGTCTGTAGAAGAGAAAGACTTACCCCCCTTGATCAAGTACCTCTTGCGCCGAGCACTCGGCTGGCTGCTCATGATCGTGGTCGCCACGAACCTCACGTTCTTCCTGGCGTGGGGCTTCCTCGATCCGCGCAGCAACTATGTCGGGCGCCGACCTCCGCTCACCCCGGAGCAGATCGACAACGTCCTGATCCCACGCAACCTCAGCGACAGCGTTCCGCTCATGGAGCGCTGGTGGAACTGGTTCAGCAGCATCCTGTTCCGGTGGGACTGGGGCCTGAGCCCCACGGGCCAGTCGGTCAACGAACAGGTGTCTTACCGCATGTGGGTCAGCGCCGAACTCGTGCTCGGTGCGACGATCATCGCCGCGCTGCTCGGTATCTGGCTCGGTGTCTACACGGCCTCACGCCAGTACAAGCTCGCCGACCGCATCGGGCAGGCGACATCGATCATCACGATGAACCTGAACATCATCGTGGCCGGTCTCGGCGTGGTCCTCCTCGCGATCTCGCTCAACGAGTGGACCGGGGTGCGGATCTTCTACGTCACCGGTTCATCGAGTCCCGGCGTGACCGGATTCTTCCCCGTCATCATCGACACCCTGCAGCACCTGACACTTCCCACGATCGCGCTCGTGATCGTCGGCTACGCCCAGTACCACTTCCTGCAGCGGTCGCTCCTGCTCGACAACATCAACGCCGACTACGTGCGCACCGCCCGCGCCAAGGGCCTCACGAAGGCGCAAGCCGTCCGCAAGCACGCGCTTCGCACCTCGCTCATCCCGGTCGCGACACAGGTCGCCTTCACGATCCCCACGATCTTCACCGGCGCGATCCTGACCGAGCAGATCTTCGCCTGGCAGGGCATGGGCCGGTACTTCCTCGACACCATCAACCAGAACGACATCAACGGCGTGGTGGCCGTCGCCGCCTTCGGCGCCGTGCTGACCGCGATCGGCGCAGTGCTCGCCGACATCGTCGTCGTCGTCCTCGACCCGCGAGTGAGGGTGAGCTGACCATGACCGCCGAAATGATCGATCCTCTCGTCGAGCCGCCAGCGGCCCCGCCGACCGCGGACCGCGCCACGGGGAAGTCGCTGTCCAAGTGGACGCTCTACACCCGACGCTTCATGCGCAACAAGGCCGCTGTGGGCGGTGTGGTCGTGCTCATCGTGCTGGTCCTCTTCTCGACACTGGGGCCTCTCCTGTCTCCGTACGCCGTCGACAGCATGGACTTCCTGGCGCTGAGCCAGCCGCCGTCCGCTGCGCACTGGTTCGGCACCAACGGCGCCGGCAACGACACATACACGCAGACGGCCGTGGGACTGCAGCGATCGCTCATGATCGCCATCACCGTGTCCGTCGGCACGACGGTGCTCTCCGCACTCGTGGGAACGGCGGCCGCCTACTTCGGTGGCTGGTTCGAGCGGTTCGCTCTGCTGTTCATCCACTTCATGATGGTGGTCCCCACCTTCCTGCTGCTGTCGATCATCTCGAACGACTCCGGTGGCGTGTGGTGGGTCATCGCGCTCGTGATGATCTTCGTCGGTTGGTTCTTCCCCGCCCGCATCATCTGGACCATGACGCTCTCGCTGCGTGAGCGCGAGTACGTGCAGGCGGCGCGCTACATGGGCGTGCGTGGCCTGCGCATCGTGACGCGTCACCTGATCCCGAACATCGGCTCGCTGCTGGTGATCAACTTCACCCTGGGCATCGTCGCCGCAGTGACGACCGAGACGGGCCTTTCGTTCATCGGGTTCGGCGTCAAGATCCCCGACGTCTCGCTCGGCTCCCTGATCGGCGAGGGAAGCACGACGATCACCAGCTCACCCTGGCTGTTCTACTTCCCCGCTCTGATCCTCACGTTGCTCACGGTCTCGATGGCGCTCATCGCCGACGGACTGCGCGACGCTCTCGATCCCACTTCGGCTGCAGGAGGCCGCGCATGAGCCCTGTACTCTCCGTCCGCGACCTCACGGTCAGCTTCGCCTCCGAGGCCGGCAGGGTCGACGCTGTCCGCGGCGTCTCGTTCGACCTCGAAGCCGGAAAGACCCTCGGGATCGTCGGCGAGTCGGGTTCTGGCAAGTCCGTCACCTCCCTCGCCGTGATGGGACTGCTCGACGAGAACGCCAAGGTCTCAGGGTCCATCGTGTTCGACGGTCAGGAACTCCTGGGAAAGACGGACTCGCAGCTCTCGGCCATCCGCGGCAACGGCATCGCCATGGTCTTCCAAGACCCGCTCACCTCGCTCACCCCCGTGTACACGATCGGCGCGCAGCTCATCGAAGCGCTGACGGTGCATCGCAGCCTCAGCATCAAGGAGGCGACAGCGCGTTCGATCGAGCTCCTGAAGCTCGTCGGGATCACCGAGCCCGAGAAGCGGATGAAGTCCTTCCCGCACGAGTTCTCCGGGGGCATGCGTCAGCGTGTCGTCATCGCCATCGCGATGGCCAACAACCCGAAGCTGATCATCGCCGACGAACCCACCACGGCTCTCGACGTCACGATCCAGGCGCAGATCCTCGACCTGATCGAGAAGGCCCAGGCCGAGACCGGCGCCGCCGTCATGATGATCACCCACGACATGGGCGTCGTCGCCCGCACCGCAGACGACGTGATGGTCATGTACGCAGGCAAGCCCGTCGAACAGGCACCGGTGCGCGAGCTCTTCCATCAGACGCGCATGCCCTATTCGATCGGCCTCCTCGGCGCGATCCCCCGCGTGGACAAGGCCGAGAAGGAGCCGCTCACTCCGATCAAGGGCAACCCGCCGCTGCTGATCAACCTCCCGGATGCGTGCCCGTTCGCCGACCGCTGCCCCATCGTGATGGACGCCTGCCGCACGCGTGAGCCCGAACTGCTGCCCGTGCTCACCGGCGGCGGTGAGGAGCACCGCGCCGCGTGCATCCGCGCGAACGAGATCGCCGATGGCGGCCTCCTCGGCGGCCTGCCGGTGTATCCGGTGCGCGAAGCGCCGGAGAGCGCGCTGACCCGCCTGCCCCGCGAGGAGCGACCCATCACGCTCGAGGTGAAGAACCTCACCAAGACCTTCCCCCTGCTCAAGGGCGCGTTCCTGAAGCGCAAGGTCGGCGAGGTGCACGCGATCAAGGGCATAAGCTTCGACGTGCGCGAAGGTGAGACCCTGGCCATCGTCGGCGAGTCCGGTTCCGGCAAGACGACGACACTGCTGCAGATCATGGACATGGTGAAGCAGACCGATGGCGACATCATCATCGCCGGAACGAGCGTCAACGACATCCACAGTCACAAGGTGGAGCGCGCGCTGCGTCGCGACATCCAGATCGTGTTCCAGGACCCGATGGGAGCGCTCGATCCCCGCATGACGGTTGCGGACATCATCTCGGAGCCGCTGTCAGCGATCGGCACGTCGAAGGTCGAGGCTCATCGACGGGTCAAGGAGCTGATGGATCTCGTCGGCCTTAACCCCGCACACAGCGACAGGTTCCCGCAGGCCTTCTCCGGCGGCCAGCGCCAGCGCATCGGCATCGCCAGGGCTCTGTCCACCAACCCGAAGATCCTCGTGCTCGACGAGCCGGTCTCCGCGCTCGACGTGTCCATCCAGGCCGGCGTGATCAACCTCCTTGACGACCTCAAGGTCGAACTCGGCATCTCGTATCTGTTCGTCGCGCACGATCTGTCCGTGGTCCGGCACATCGCCGACCGCGTCGCAGTCATGTACCTCGGCGACTTCGTCGAGCACGGCGACGTCGACGACGTCTTCGACAACCCCCAGCACCCGTATACGAAGGCGCTGCTGTCGGCGATCCCGGTTCCGGACCCCGATATCGAGCGCACGCGCGAGCGGATCGTGTTCGACCCGGCGACGGCGACGTCCCGCGCCGTCCCGTCCTGATCGGCCACGGTCACCGTCCGGTAACGGTTAGTCCGGATTCACTTGCCGCAGGCGCATTCGTGCACCCGGCGAACTATTCTCCCCTTATGACACGCCGCAAGGCGAAAGGAGCACCATGAAGCAGTACAAGCTGATGGGAGCGCTGGCACTCACCGGCGCTTTCGCACTCGCACTCAGCGGGTGCGCTGCCGGCAACACCGGCAGTGGCGACAAGAACGACGAGGGCGACGCCGCCGGGGTCGAGATGTCCAACTACAACCCGCAGCCGCGCGAGAACCTCAAGGAGGGCGGCGAGGTCAACTTCGCGCTCACCGAGATCCCCGCCCAGTTGAACGCCTTCAACAGCGATGCGAGCGCCAACACCACGCGCGTGGCCGCCTGGTACATGCCGCAGATCATCCTCATGAAGCCGGATGGCACGCAGTACAAGAACGACAACTACCTCTCCGAGTGGAAGAACGAGGTCAAGGACGGCAAGACCGTGCTGACCTTCACGTTCACCGACGAGGCGCACTGGAACGACGGCACCGACATGGACTGGACTGCCATCGACGCCACGTGGAAGGCCAACCGCTCGTACGACGAGGGCTTCAACCCCAACGCGACCGACGGCTACAAGGAGATCGAGTCCGTCGAGCAGGGCGACACCGCGAAGACTGCGATCGTCACGTTCAAGGGCGAGTTCGCCTGGCCGCAGATGCCGTTCAACGGCGGCGTCATCCACCCGGCCCTCGCCGACCCGACCGCGTTCAACGAGGCGATGAACGAGAACCCGCACCCTGAGTGGGGCGCAGGTCCGTACACGGTCGACGAGTACGACGCCACCAAGGGCTACATCTCGTTCAAGCCGAACCCCGAGTGGTGGGGCGACGCTCCGCTGCTCGACAAGGTCACGATGACGGGCATGGACTACCCCGCCGGCGTCAACGCCTTCAAGAACGGCGAGGTCGACATGACCGAGACCGGATCGCAGGAGCTCATCGATCAGGTGAAGGACGTCGATGGAGCCGTGATCTACCGCGCTCAGCAGACGGCCAACACCATCCTCCAGGTCGACTCGACCAAGCCGCAGTTCGAGGACGTCAAGGTCCGCGAGGCGTTCTTCAAGGCCATCAACATCGACCAGCAGAAGCAGATCGCCTGGAACGGCCTGGGCTACAAGGAGGACCCGGCCGGTTCGCTGACGCTGTTCTCGTTCCAGCCCGGCTACTCCGACTCCATGAAGGAGGCCGGTTGGAAGTTCGACGTCGAGGGCGCCAAGAAGCTCCTTGACGAGGCAGGCTGGGAGGAGGGCTCCGACGGCATCCGCGAAAAGGACGGCGTGAAGCTCTCCGTCGTCTACCCGATCTGGAGCGACTCCGCGACGCAGAAGGCTCTCGCGCAGTCGCTGCAGGCTCAGGAGAAGGCGGTCGGCATCGACGTCAAGGTCGAGGTTCGTCCTTCGAGCCAGTTCTCCGACGACTACACGTCGAAGAACTGGGACGTCTCGGGTCTCCGCTTCACGTCCTCCGACGCCTTCGGTGCTGCCTGGTTCTGCCAGCTGTACTGCTCGGACTCGGGTCTCAACCTGTCGGGTGTCGGTGACGCTGAGCTGGACGCCGAGATCAAGGACAAGGTCGAGTCGCAGAGCGACCCCGAGGCGCAGACCGCTGCCGCGATGAAGCTCGAGCCCGAGATCTACAAGCGCTGGGGCCTCATCCCGCTGTACAACGGACCGCAGATCTACACGGTCCGCGAGGGTCTCGCCAACCTGACGCCTGAGCCCTACCTGGGTCTGGATCTGTTCGGCATCAGCCCGGTCGAGAACGTCGGCTGGGAGAAGTAACACCCTCTGACACGAATCGTGTCGAAGCGGGGCCGGTGGTTCATCCACCGGCCCCGCTTTCCTTATGCTGAACCCGTGAGCGCACAGATCGTCTTCGTGCACGGCATCCGCACCTCGGCCACGATGTGGCGATCGCAGGCCGTCTATCTCGAGGAGCGGGGACACGCCTTCACCGCCGTCGACCTTCCCGGCCACGGATCACGGATGCAAGAGGATTTCACGCTGCACGAGGCGCTGCACACGATCGACGTCGCAGTGCGCGCGGCCGCTGACAAAGGACCCGTCGTCCTCGTCGGCCATTCCATGGGCGGACTGCTCTCGCTCGCCTACGCCGGCGGTGCCGAGGCTCCGCCGATCGCTGCCCTGGTCGCCGCCGCCTGCACGTCCCTGCCCCGCGGCACCGGTCTCGCCGCCTACCGCCTGTTCGCCCGCGCCGTCGACTCCCTCCCCGATCGCGGGATGTGGCTGACACGCCAGATGCTCGCCGCCACCATCCCTCTCGAGAACCGTTCGGACTTCGCCGCCGGCGGCTACGCGCTCGACACGCAGGACGCCGCACTGCGCAGCCTCGCCGCACTCGACATCGCCGCAGCCGTTCCCCGCATCACTGTTCCGCTGTGGTTCGTGAACGGGCAGTACGACCAGTTGCGGCTGAACGAGCCTCTGTTCCGGCAGCTCGCACCACATGCGGAGCTGATCGTCGTGCCGCGCACCACCCACCTGGTCACCGCGATGCGTCCGGAGATCTTCAACGCCGTGCTGCAGCTCGCCATCGCGACCGTCGAGCAGGCGGATGCAGCGCAGGCGGATGCAGAAGACGTGGACGTAGAGGAGCTCGCGGCGCGCTCACGCCGCCGTGGACGGCTGCCGAGCGAACGCCGTGAGGAGTCCGCCGACCAGTGACAGCACGGCGGCTGCGACGAACACGAGCCAGAACCCGCCCACGAGTGCGACCAGGCCGGCTCCCAGCACCGGACCGATGAGTTGTCCGAGGGCGGCCGTCACGTTGACGATTCCCAGATCCCTCGCGTGGTCCTGCGCATCCGGGAGGAGATCGGCGGCGAAAGCGAGGCCGACCGTCGAGAACGCCCCGTATCCGAGCCCCATGAGGGCCGCGGCCACCATGGTCATCTCGAACGTCGGGACGAGCGCGATCGCCACCCCGGACGCCGCTTGCACGACCGTCGCGGCGACCGTGAGCGTTCTCCTGTTCCCGGTGCGGTCGGACACGATGCCGGTGACCACCGAGGCGAGGACGACGAAGACCGTGTACACGACAATGAGCAGCAGCAGGTTGTCCTGGGCTGTCGCGCTGGGCTGCCCGAGGCCGTGCAACAGGAAGAACAGGAACAGCGCGGTGCCGAGGGCATTCCCCACGTTCGTCACCAGTCGACCGGAGAGCATCCACGCGAAGTCGCGGTCGCGGAGCGAGGCGAGCCGGCGCCCTCCGTTGCGCTTAGGCCGCAGCGCCTCCGTACTCGGCGGATCCGGCAGCAGGAGTGCGGTCGCCGTGCCGACGACCGCGATGATCCCGGCGAGCAGCCAGTACCCCTCGCGGATTCCGAGGCCGAGGAGTACCACGAGCCCCACTCCGACGACGATGCCGACGGCCTGGCTGGAACCGACCGCGGCAGATGCGGCACCTCGCTGCGTCGTCGGCAGCTGATCGGCGATGAGCGCGGTGAAGGCCGCCGATGACACGGCGACGCCGATCGACACGC
This sequence comes from Microbacterium sp. WHRI 7836, assembly GCF_040223885.2. Classification (NCBI taxonomy): domain Bacteria; kingdom Bacillati; phylum Actinomycetota; class Actinomycetes; order Micrococcales; family Microbacteriaceae; genus Microbacterium; species Microbacterium sp. WHRI 7836. The sequence continues at coordinate 1,580,441 of NZ_CP168171.1, read as the reverse complement.
CCACCCAACCTGCGCCCACGGTCCACGGACCGTCGGCGTAGCCCGTGAGCACGAGGCACACCGCCGTCAGCAGAACCCCGCCGACCGCCCAGGGGCGACGGCGGTGTCTGCCTGCAGCCGCACGGTCCGAGAGCGCACCGGCGGCGGGACCCGCGAGGATGCCTGCGAGCCCGCCGATGCCCAGAACCAAGCCCGAGGAGACGACCCCGCGAATCCAGTCGTCTTCCGGAGTGTCGAGCTGCAGCGGGAGGAGGAGCTGCACCGGAGTGAGCTGCACGGTCCAGATCGCCAGCCAGGCGAGCGTGCACAGCGACATCCATCGCGCGCCGGCTCGTATGGTGCGGGGGTGCTCGGAGGTGTTCATCGCTTTCCCCCCGCTGCACGCGAACTCCGGATGACCTCTCGGTACCAGTCGTACGAGGCTTTGGGCGTTCGCTCACCCGTCTCGAAGTCGACGTGGACGAGGCCGAATCGCTGGGTGTAGCCGTCGGCCCATTCCCAGTTGTCCAGCAATGACCACACCGTGTACTCCTCCACCGGCACTCCGGCCGAGATCGCATCGCCGACGGCCTGCAGATGCCCGGCGAGGTACGAGATGCGGTCGGTGTCCTCCACGCGGGTCGCGCGCTCGGGCTCGGGGAAGGAGGCGCCGTTCTCCCCGATGATCACGGGCGGCATGTCGGGATGGCGACCATGCAGGTCGATCAGCAGGTCGCGCAGCGCGCCGGGCATGATCGGCCATTCGGGACCGAATCCGGTGACCGGAACGCCGGGCGTCGGCACGATGTCGAAGGGGATCGGGCTTCCCTCTTCGGCGGTCGTGACCGTCGTCGGATTGTAGAAGTTGACGCCCTAGAAATCGATCGAGTGGCCGATGGCTTCGAGGTCGCCTTCCTGCACGGGCATCGAGGGCAGGCCGAGTGCTTCTAGGTCGGGGTAGGTGCCGGCGAGGAGCGGCTCGCTGAAGACCCTGTTGTGGATCAGGTCGTAGATCGCCGCGGCCTCATGGTCTTCGGCGGTGTCACCCAGCGGCAGGACCCAGGTGTGGTTGTTGACCAGACCCACCGCGACAGCACCGCGATCTCGGAGCACCGCCGCTGCGCGGGCGTGCGCCAGCAGTTGATGATGGGCGGTAGGCAGGGCACCGAACAGGAGTTGCTTGCCTGGCGCCAATGCGCCGACCGCATACCCCTGGAGGGTCGTCATCGCGGGTTCGTTGAGGGAGTACCAGTTCTGCACCCGATCGCCGAGGCGATCAGCCACAAGCGCCGCATAGTCGGCGAAGCGCTCGGCGGTGTCGCGCTCGAGCCACCCGCCGTCGGCTTCGACGCTGCTCGGCATCTCCCAGTGGTACAGGGTGGGGAACGGCTGGATCCCGGCGTCGAGAAGCATATCCACGACGCGCGAGTAGTGGTCGAGCGCTGTGGTGTCTCCCGGACCCAGGCCGTCGGGCTGGACGCGAGCCCAGGGGATGGAGAACCGGTATCGGTCGAGTCCGAGACCGGACGCGAGAGCGACGTCGCGTTCGGGGCGCCGGTAGCTGTCGCACGCGGGGTCGGCCATGGATCCGTCGAGGACGGCACCCGGCCTCTCGAGGAAGTCGTCCCAGATTGATCGCCCGGATGCACCGGTGGGCCGGGAGCCCTCGATCTGGAAGGCGGACGTCGCTGCGGACCAGCGGAGCCCGGAGGGCATGGGCGAACGGGAGGGCTCGAGGGTCATGTGGCTCCTAGACATCAGTGTCGGGATAATGATGATTCTGCACCCGGTACCGTCGAATCCGCGACTGAGTCTCGCGTTCTCGCCGCCGTTTCGCGTCAACGGCCCGTCTGCTGGTAGACTCGACTCTTGGCTTGCGTGTGGGTTCTTCCCTCACGACCGCTGTGCAGCAGCCCTCTTCTGCTGCCGGCAATCCGAACACTCCTGTACAGAAAGCGTCCACACGTGGCAAACATCAAGTCGCAGATCAAGCGCAACAAGACCAACGAGAAGGCTCGCGAGCGCAACAAGGCCGTGAAGAGCGAGCTCAAGACGGTCATCCGTACCACTCGTACGGCCGTCTCCGCCGGCGACAAGGCAGCCGCAGAGGCCGCCCTGAAGAAGGCCGCCGTCAAGCTCGACAAGGCCGTCAGCAAGGGTGTCCTGCACAAGAACCAGGCGTCGAACCGCAAGTCGGCTCTCGCCAAGCAGGTCGCTTCCCTCTGAACCGACGCTTCTGAGAAAGGCCCGTCCCGATATCGGGGCGGGCCTTCTTCGTGTTCGGGGTGAGCGCACCCGGCGATGAACTATTCGCCGAAAGGCTGTCGTGTGGCGATGACCGTCACCATGCGCTCCAAGGCGAAGATCGGATCGCGCGCGGCACCCTTCACCTCGCCGTCGGCTCTGGCCGTGGCCTGGATCGCCATCCCGAGCGAGCGCTCGTTCCAGCCCGCCAGATCGCGACGGGCACGGTCGACCTGCCAATCCTTCATCCCCAGGCGCTGCGCGAGTTGACGGCTCGGCTCGCGGTTGCCGGCCACGCGGGCCATGGTGCGCAGCTTCATCGCGAAGGCTGCGACCATCGGGACCGGGTCGGCCCCCGAGGAAAGTGCGTGGCGGAGGGCCATGAGCGCCTCGCCGTAGCGGCCGGCGATCGCGGTGTCGGCCACGACGAACGCCGAGACCTCGACTCGTCCGCCGTAGTACTTGGTGACGACCTCCTCGGTGATGTCGCCGTCGACATCGCCGATGAGCTGCTGGCAGGCTGCGGCCAGCTCTGTGAGGTCGTCGGCGAACGCCGAAACCAGGGCGCGCAAGGCCGGAGGAGCGATGCGCTTCTTCGCCGCGCGGAACTCACCGGCTGCGAAATCGACCCGATCGCCGTCGCGCTTGATCGCCGGGCAGGCGATCTCGATGCCGCCACCGGAACCACCGCGAAGAGCGTCGAGGAGCTTCTTGCCCCGCACGCTGGCTCCGGTGTGCCGGAGAATGACCGTCGCCCCCTCCTGCGGGTGGTCGAGGTACGACACCGCCTCCTGGATGAACGCATCCGAGCACTTCTCCACGCCGGAGACGCGCACCAGACGCGGTTCTCCGAACAGGGACGGCGACGTGAGCGACAGGAGCGTCCCTGGTGCGTAGTCGTCGGCGCGTACGTCACTGACTTCGAGCGCAGGGTCTTCGGCGCGGAGGTAGTCGCGCACACCGGCTATGGCCCGCTCGGCGCAGACCTCTTCCGGACCGGAGACCAGCACGACCGGGGCCGGGCGCGGCTCGCGCCAGGAGACCTGGGGGATCTTGGTGGGCTTCGCGCCGCCGCGGGAAGGGGTACGCGAAGCTGCCATGGAACCAGCCTACCGGCGGTCGCCGACATGGCTCCGCCGTCACGGTGGCGTCTTCTCGGTCCAGATCTGCAACTCCCCGTCATCGAGTGCGAGCAGGATGCGCCCGTGCACGTCGGTACGGAGCACGCGTGCACCGGCGTCGGTCAGAGCATCGATCGTCTCGGCGCGGGGGTGCCCGTAGTCGTTGTCCGCTCCGACGCTGAACAACGCCACGCGCGGCCGGATCCGCCCATACAGCTCTGGATCCTGATCCACGCTGCCGTGGTGAGCCACCTTCACGACCGCGTACGGAGCGAGTCCTCCTGTCCTCTGCAGCACGCGCTGTGGTGCGGCGGAGAGATCGCCGAGGTAGAGGGAGCGCGGCACACCTCCCCCGGCGACTTCCAGCACGACGCTCGCGTCGTTGCCGGAGGGGAACGCCGGTGACCGGGGTGGCGGCCAGAGCACGCGCCAGGCGGCATCGCCGAGCATGCCGCGCCGTCCCTCCGATGCCTGCTCGACCTCGGCTCCCTCATCGGCGAGGTCGTCGATGAGGCGTCGATCGGGCGGATCAGCCATCGGACCGTGAAGGACCGTCGACACCCGCGCCTGCACAGCTGCGGTCCCGCCGACGTGATCGAGGTCGAAGTGCGTGAGCACCAGAAGATCGATGTGCTCGATGCCGAGCGACCGCAGACAGGTGGACAGCAGATCCGGATCGGGCCCCGTGTCGATCAGCGCCACCCGGCCTGCCGAGCGCACGAGCACCGCGTCGCCCTGCCCGACGTCGCACACCGCGATCGCCCAGCCATCCGGAGCCGCCGCGGTCGCCAGCGGTCCATCGAGGAGTACACGTGATCCGGCGAGCGAGAGCACCACCACGAGCACCAGTGCCGCAACCCGCCTCAACCAGCGAGAGATCCGCCCGGCTGGAGTCGCCTCCGTCGAGCTCGGGGCGCGTATGAGGACTGCGGCGATGGCCGCGCTCAGCAGAGCCACCAGGAGCGCACTGCCGAGGCCCGCCGGCACGGTGACCTGCGCGCTCGGAAGCTCCGCCGTGGTGGTGGCGGTCGTCGCGATCCAGGCAGCGGGGAGCCACGCCGAGGCCGCAAGGAGATCGGCGATCATGGGCAGCGGTGCGGCCAGGCACGCGAGGAGTCCGATCACCGTCGCGACCGGCGCCGCGGGCGCGGCTATCAGATTCGCAGCGACTCCGACCAGGGACTGCTGCTCAGCGAACAGCGCGATGATGGGGCCGCACGCGAGCTGCGCGGCGAGCGGGACCGCCAGAGCCAACGCGACGGGTCCTGGCACGGCTCGTCTCAACCCGTGGGCGAGAGACGGGGCGAGCAGGATCAACGCCCCCGAGGCGACGGCCGACAGCGCGAATCCTGGCGTCGCCGCCAGCCACGGATCCGCGACGAGTATCCCCGTCGCGCACAGAGAGAGCACTCCCGCCCCGGCGCTCGGCCTCCCGCACAGGATGGTCAGCATCCCCGCCGCTGCCATCACCCCAGCCCGGACGACGCTCGGCTCCGGAGTCACCAGCACGACGAAACCCGCCAGGCCCGCAAGCGACAGCAGGGCGCGCAGCCAACGGCCGCCCCCGCAGAGGGCCGTGAGCCAGAAGATCGCGCCGACGACGATCGCGCAGTTCGCACCGCTGACGGCGGTGAGGTGGCTGAGCCCACTCGCGCGCATGTCGTCGTTCAAGGCCGTCGTCACCGCGCGGGTGTCGCCCACCGCAAGGCCGGGCAGGAGGCCTGCTCCGGGCTCCGGCAGGCGTAGCGCCCTCTCGACGAACGTGCTCTTGATCGCGGCTGCCGCGGCGAACACACCGGATGCGGGGTCGACGATCTCGGCCTCGCTCGCGAAGATCACGAGAGCCGAGCGCTCCCCGGCCTCCGTGATCGATGACTCGCCCACCACCCGTATCCGCGCACCGAGATCGAACCCGTCGGCGGGGTCCACTCCGACGCGGACCGGGACCGTGGAAGGGGCTGCCCGGCCAGGCGGCCCGAGTGTCGTAGCCGCCGCCTCGAACCACAGCCGCCCGTCCCGTCCGAGCGATGCCGAGGAGGTGACCTCGGCCGACGACTCGATGACGCGCCCGCCCCATGCGCGGGCCTCATCCCGCGCGGGAAGAGCGAACCCGACGGACACGGCCGCACCCGCCATCGCCGACAGCACGACGATCGTGACACCGGCCTCGGCGCGCTGAGTGTTCTTGGCTCGCAGCCCGGAGCGGCTGAACACCAGCACACCTGCCGCGGCTGCCGTACACGTGCCGGCACACACCCACGCGAGTTCAGGCAACAGCACGCACAGCAGCGCGGCACCCCATACGGCTGCCGCCACAGGGAGTAAGCGCAGATCGCGCGCTCTCACACCCTGACCCCGTCGCGCAGTCCCTCGAGGAGCTTCTCGCCGATGCCGGGCACGGCCAGAAGGTCGTCGATGGAGGCGAAGCGACCGTTCTCCTCTCGCCAGGCGACGATCCGCTCCGCCAGCGCGGGTCCGATACGCGGAAGCGTCTCGAGTGCAGTCTGATCCGCCGTGTTGAGATCTATCCGCGCGTCGCCCGGTGGCGCTGCCGCCCCGCCGGGTGCATCCGTCATCGCGCCTGTCGCCGGCACGACGATCTGCTCCCCGTCTTCGACCACCCGTGCGAGGTTTACGGCGCTCAGGTCCGCATCGGTGGTCGTTCCGCCGGCAGCGGCCACCGCATCGACGACTCGCGCGTCGAGATCGAGCACGTAGAGCCCCGGCCTCTCGACAGAGCCGAGCACGTGCACGTACAGCTCACCGGTCGACGAGGGCCCCGGGCTCGCACCTGCTCCGGCGCCGGTGTCCGTGCCGGTGTCCGTGAGTGACACGGTTTCGACAGGCGCAGACTGACCACGCAGAATGCCGACCCCGACGGCAGCCGACAGCACGACGAGTGCCAGCACCACCGCCGCTCCCACGCTCAGGCGCAGACGGCGCCGGTGCGGAAGAGGTGCCTGGGGAGAAGCCATCCGGCCACGCTAGGAGACAACGATCCCCCGGTGGTGCGCAGTAGACGCCCACAGTGGACAACCCGAGTGGATCCTCCTCAGTGGAGAAGAGACGATCAGCCCTTGACGACGAAGCTCACGATCTTCGGTGCGCGCACGACGACCTTGACGATCTCGCGGTCACCGATCGATCGGATCACACGCTCATCGGCCCGGGCCAAGGCCTCGAGCTCCGACTCGCCGATCCGAGCGGACACCTCGAGCTGCGCACGCACCTTGCCGCCCACCTGCACGACGGCGGTGATGGTGTCCTCGATCAGCAGTGCGGGATCGGCGGAGCGCCAGGTCACCAGCCCGACGGAAGGCTCATGGCCGAGGATCTCCCACATCTCCTCCGCGGTGTGCGGGGCGATGAGGTCGAGCATCACGGCGATCGTCTCCGCGGCCTCGCGCACGGCGGGGTCGCCGGCACCAGCGGCGCTGTCGATCGTCTTGCGCGTGACGTTCACCAGCTCCATCAGGCGCGCGACCAGCACGTTGAACTTCGTCTGCTCGACGAGCGCCGGCGCCTCGGAGAGGAGCTTGTGCGTCGCGCGGCGGAGAGCGGCGTCACCACCGTCGAAGACCACATCGACCGGGCTCGACACCTCCCCCGCGATGCGCATCGCACGCGCCAGGAACTTCTGGGCACCGGTCGTCGAGACGTCCGCCCAGTCCTTGTCGTCCTCCACAGGACCGGCGAAAGCGAGGCCGACACGCAGCGCGTCGGCACCGTGCGCGTCGAGCTCTTCCTGGAACAGCACCAGGTTGCCCTTGCTCTTGGACATCTTCTGTCCGTCGAGCAGGACCATGCCCTGGTTGATGAGATTCGAGAACGGCTCGGTGAAGTCGATCAGGCCCATGTCGAACAGGACCTTCGTGATGAAGCGCGCGTACAGCAGGTGCAGGATCGCGTGCTCCACGCCGCCGATGTACGAGTCGACCGGCGCCCAACGAGCCGCCTGAGCAGGGTCGAACGCGACGGTCTCGCTGTTCGGCGACAGGAAACGCAGGAAGTACCACGAGCTGTCGACGAACGTGTCCATCGTGTCGGGGTCGCGCAGCACGGGGTCGCCGGTCTCGGGATCGGTCGTGCGCACCCAGTTCTCCGCACCACCCAGCGGCGAGGTGCCCTTGGGCTTCAGGTCCAGCCCTTCGACACTCGGCAGCTTCACGGGGAGCTTGTCCTCGGGAACCGGGATGATCGTGCCGTCCTCGCCGTGCAGCATCGGGATCGGGGTACCCCAGAAACGCTGACGGGAGATGAGCCAATCACGCAGACGGTAGTTCTTCGCGGCACGACCGGTACCGGAAGCCTCCAGCTGCTCGATCGCACGCGCGATCGCATTGCGCTTGGAGAGCCCGTTCAGCGCACCGGAGTTGATCATCCGACCCTCACCCGTGAGCGCGATGCCGGTGGTGGCCGGACTCTGCTCCTCGAGCGCTGCACCGGTGTCGATCGGCACGCCCTCGTCATCGACCTCGATCACGGGCATCGCACCCGTGACAGGAGCCGTGGTGTCGACGACCACTTTGACCGGCAGGTCGAAGGCTCGGGCGAAATCGAGGTCACGCTGGTCGTGCGCCGGCACGGCCATGACCGCGCCATGGCCGTAGTCGGCCAGCACGTAGTCCGCCGCCCACACCGGCAACTTCTCGCCGTTGACGGGGTTGATCGCGTAGCGCTCCAGGAAGACACCCGTCTTCGGACGGTCCGTGGACTGCCGATCGATGTCGGTCTCCTTCTGCACCTGCTCCAGATACGTCTGGAAACGCTCACGCACCTCGTCAGGCGCTCCGGCCGCGAGCTCCGCCGCCAGGTCGGAATCCGGAGCGACCACGAAGAACGTGGCCCCGTGCAGGGTGTCGGGTCGCGTCGAGAACACCGTGACCGGCTCCTCGCGCCCCTCGATGAGGAAGTCGACATCGGCTCCCACCGAGCGACCGATCCAGTTGCGCTGCATCTGCAGCACCTTGTGCGGCCAGAAGCCCTCGAGCTGGTTCAGGTCGTCCAGCAGTCGATCCGCGTAATCCGTGATCCGGAAGTACCACTGCGTCAGCTTCTTCTTGACGACCTCGTAGCCGCAGCGCTCGCAGCGCCCGTCGACGACCTGCTCGTTCGCGAGCACCGTCTGATCGTTCGGGCACCAGTTGACGGGGCTCTTCTTGCGATACGCCAGGCCGCGCTCGTACAGCTTCAGGAACAGCCACTGGTTCCAGCGGTAGTACTCGGGGTCGGACGTGTGCAGTACGCGGCTCCAGTCGAACGAGACGCCGTACTGCTCGAATCCGACCTTCTGCTGCGCGATGTTCTGGTAGGTCCACTCACGCGGATCGGCACCCTGACGGATCGCCGCGTTCTCCGCCGGCAGACCGAAGGAGTCCCAGCCGATCGGGTTCAGCACGTTGTGTCCGCGGTGACGCCAGAACCGAGCCACGATGTCGGAGTAGAGGTAGTTCTCCGCGTGTCCCATGTGCAGGTCACCGGAGGGATACGGGAACATCGCGAGCACGTACCGACGCGGCCGGGTGTCGTCATCGCCACCCGTGAGGAACGTGCCGTTGTCCGCCCAGTACTTCTGCCACTTGTTCTGGATGGCGTGCGCCGACGGGGTCTCGTCGTCGGCAGGAGCGGTGGACAGGTTCTCAGACAACGAACGCACGACCAATCTGGTGGAAAAAGCGGGATCAGTTCAGGATATCGGAACGCCAGAGGGCAGGCATTCCGGCGCCGAGTGCGGCGAGCGGCGCCCGAGCCTTGGTCGCGACCTCGGCCACCTCGGATGTGGCGACGGACCCCCAGGTGATTCCTCCGCCGGCACCGACGACGGCCTGCTCCTCATCGATCAGGATGCTGCGGATCACCATCGCCAGGTCGAGGGCGCCGTCGACGCCGACGTATCCGAAGCACCCGGCGTACACGCCGCGTGGCCCGCCCTCCAGCTCGTGGAGGCGAGTCATCGCGGAGAGCTTCGGGGCTCCGGTCATGCTCCCCGCGGGGAAGGCCGCACCGAGCAGATCCCCGACTGTCGTCCCCTCGACCGCGACGCCGCTGACGGTGCTCACCAGCTGATGCACGGCGGGATAGCTCTCCACCACCCAGAGTCCCTCGACACGGATGCTCCCCGCCGCGCACACCTGTGAGAGGTCATTGCGCATCAGGTCGACGATCATCACGTTCTCGGCACGTTCCTTGGGATCTGTGGCCAGTTCTGCGGCGAGCGCGGCGTCTGCGACGGGCTCGGCGCCTCGGGGTCTGGTGCCCTTGATGGGTCTGGTGCGGATGATGCCGCCCGCTGCGTGGAGGAACTGCTCCGGGCTCGCACTCAAGAGGGTGCGTCCGCCGATCCGCACGAAGCCCCCGTGGTGCGCGGGGGTCGAGGTGCGGAGGCGGTCGTAGACCTCGACGGCATCATGCGTGCCGGACACAGTGAAGCGGGTGGTCAAGCACAGCTGGTAGGCGATGCCCTCGCGGATGAGCTCTCGGCAGCGTTCGATGAGTGCGATGTACTCGCGCGGGTCGTGCCGTGCTTCGGCGACGCGCGTCAGGGGCCCGGTCGCCGTGCGGAACCGATCCTGGTTCTGGCTCTCCCTCGTGTACGCGGTGACCGCCGCTTCCCAGCTCTCCAGTTCGCTCTCAGCGCTGAGCGCCCAGACCCGTCGGTGCGAATGGTCGAAGGCGATGAGTCGCTCGGCGCTCAGCCATGCCCCATCTGTCTCGTCGCCCGTAGGGGACACGGGTGCCCCCGCAGCCGCGGCGCCGCTCTCGTAGTCGAGCCAGCCCACCCAGCCCCCGGTGAACGGCGGCTGCCCCGGCGTCGGGGCTGCGACGTCGAGGCGGACGTCGCGCGGAAGCGTCGAACGCTCCCCTGTGCCGATGAAGCTCCATCCCGTCGTCGCATCCGCGCCCGCGTCGAGCCAGAAGACATCGGCGTTCCCCGTTTCGAGCATCGGGAACACCGACGACGGCTCCGTCCACTCGGGAAGGGGTCTGGCGCTCAGCAGTACAGGCACCTTGCCAGCCTAGGACCGGGCGGCTCCCGTATTCTCGTGGGGTGGACGACCTCCTGATCTGGCTCCTCGACACCGTGCAGTCGATCGACCCGGTCGCACGCACGCTCATCGCCGGGCTCGCCGTGATGCTGGAGACGAGCATCCTGATCGGTCTCATCGTCCCCGGTGACACGATCGTGATCATCGCCTCGATGGGTGTCGCCACTCCCCTGGAGGGCATCGCGATGGGCGTCGCCGTCGTGATCGGCGCCCTCATCGGCGAGAGCATCGGCTTCTGGCTGGGCCGCTGGCTCGGACCACGAATCCGCGTGTCCTGGTTGGGGCGCAAGATCGGCGAGCACAACTGGGTGCGCGCCGAGAACTACCTCGAGCGCCGAGGGGGCATCGCGATCTTCCTCTCCCGGTTCCTCCCCGTGCTGCACTCGCTCGTCCCCCTGACCGTCGGCATGAGCGAGTACCCGTACCGCAGGTTCCTGGCGTGGACGGCTCCCGCCTGCGCGCTCTGGGCAACCGCATACGTGAGCGTCACATCGCTCGCGGCCGGCAGCTTCCGCGAGCTCGTCGATCGCGTGCACTTCGCGGGCTACATCTTCGTCGGCGTCATCGCACTGTTCCTGCTCCTGGCGTTCCTCGGAAAGAAGCTGCTGCAGCGCCTCGAGGCCCGTCATCTGGAGGGGCCCGAAGCGGAGGCCGACGCCGACGTGAAAGACTGAGTCAATGGCATCGGCTCCCCCAGCCCCCCGGATCCACTGGTTCGCCCGACTCGAACACCGCCTCCATGTCTGGCGTGAAGGTCGTGCGCGCCGTCGTGGTCGTGTCGCGACGATCCTGCCCTTCCCCGGCTACGGCGGCCCCGGGTGGGTGCGCGTGGTCGGACGTGTGCTGATCGTGCCCCCGCAGCGCCGCACACGTCACGGCGAGCCGGCGAGTGTACGCGGGTGGCGCAGCTTCGTCGGCATCCCCGTGGGCTTCGCATCCGTCAGCGTGCATTTCGGTGACACCACCCATCAGGTGGCGGCCGACCGCGGTGGCGTGGTGGATGCCATGATCCGCGTCGACCTCGAACCCGGCTGGCAGACCTTCACCTTCTCCGTCGAGGGGCAAGCCCCCGTGGAGGCGAGAGCGTTCATCGTCGCCGAGGAGACCACGTTCGGTGTGGTCTCCGATGTCGACGACACCGTGATGGTGACGGCGCTGCCTCGTCCGTTCATCGCGTTCTGGAACTCCTTCGTACTCGACGAGCACGCCCGCCTCCCCGTACCCGGGATGGCCGTGCTCCTCGACCAGTTGCTGCGACAGCACCCCGGCGCCCCCATGGTGTATCTCTCCACCGGCGCCTGGAACGTCGCCCCCACGCTGTGGCGCTTCCTCGGTCGCCATCTCTTCCCCGCCGGCTCCATGCTCCTGACCGACTGGGGACCGACGCATGAACGCTGGTTCCGCAGCGGCCGCGAACACAAGCTGACCAACCTGCGGAGACTGGCGACCGAGTTCCCGCACGTGAAGTGGCTCCTGATCGGCGACGACGGGCAGCACGACGAGGCCATCTACAGTCAGTTCATGGACGAGTACCCCGACTCTGTCGCCGGTGTCGCCATCCGTCGCCTGCTTCCTGCCGAGGCCGTGCTCGCCGGTGGGCGCGCCGGACACGAGCCGCACTCCGAGGACACCGCCCCCTGGGTCAGCGCCGAGGACGGCGCGGGCCTCCGCGACCTGCTGGGCGAAGCCGGCATCCTGCACTGACATGCCCATCGCCCGCCAGGAGTGGCTCCTCCGCGAAGAGAAGCACCGTGAACGTGCCGACGAGCTCACCGCCGCGCACCGTGACAGGGCGACCAGGGCCGAGAAGCACCCGGTGTGGGACTTCCTCTTCACCTACTACTCGTACAAACCGGCTCAGCTGCGTCGCTGGCACCCCGGCGCCGGTGTCGAGCTCGCGGAGGCCGTCGAGCGACTCGAGTGGCGGTGGTACACGACAGGCAGCAGCGCGGACAGCGCAGTTCCCGATGCGGCGGCTTTCGGCACGGAGAAGGCAGAGCTGGCATCGCTCATCGAGAGGATGCTCCGCCGCACGGCGTCGCGTCCCGGACAGTTCGGGTGCTTCGGACTGCACGAGTGGGCCATGGTGTACCGCGCGGACGAGACCCGTCACTCGGTTCCGTTGCGCCTCGGGCGGGATGGAACCGACGCTGTGGTCGAGAACCACGACCTTCGCTGCACCCACTTCGACGCCTTCCGCTTCTTCACTCCCGAGGCCGTGCCCCGCAACCGCACCTCGTTGAGCAGGGACGAGCAGCCGCTGTTCGAGCAACCGGGCTGCCTGCACGCCGGCATGGATCTGTACAAGTGGGCCACCAAGCTGGGACCCCTCATCCCGGGTGAGCTGCTCCTCGATTCGTTCGAGCTGGCCCGAGACATCCGCCTCCTCGACATGGAGGCCGCGCCCTACGACCTCTCGCCCTGGGGCATCGTGCCCGTGCCCATCGAGACACCGGAGGGCAAGGCCGAGTACGTCCGCCGGCAGCGAGGATTCGCAGACCGTGGTGCGGCACTCCGGTCGGCCCTGCTGGATGCCTGGCTCGGCGAGGGAGCCCGCGAGGCGGCCTGAGCGTCAGCCGACGGGCTCGCAGTCGTCGCAGGTCGCCCATCGAGCCGTCGCGGCAGCCATCTGCATGCGCAGCGTCACCACCCGCGTCGCTGCTTCTTCGAGCCTCTCGGCCGGAAGCGCGCCCGCATCGACCGCCGCCCCGATGCCTGCCGCCATCGCCCCGGCAGTCTGCGCGTCGGAACCTGCGATCATCAGCACCAGGTCGTTCCCTGCGGCGATCGCCGCCACGCCGTTCGCGACCGGATCAGCATAGGCGGGGTCTCCCGACGACAGCAGCATCCCCAGGTCATCTGTCACCGCCACCCCCGTGAAGCCGAGCTCTTCTCTGGCGATGTCGTGCCAGACCGGCGAGAGCGACGCGGGAAGCGGGTCGATCTCGGTGTAGGCGAGGTGACCGTACATGAGCAGGGAGGCCCCGGCGTCGATGCCCGCCTCGAAAGGCACGGCTTCCGTGGCACGCCATTCCTCCCGACCCATCGTGGAACTCGGGATCGCCCGGTGCGAGTCGCCGGGCGCGGCGCCGTGGCCGGGGAAGTGCTTCAGCGTCGAGGCGACGAACTGCTCCTGTGCGGTGGTCGCCGCCGCGACGCGCTCGGCGGCGGACGCGGAGTCGATTCCGAGTGCCCGGCCGTGGATGAACGAAGCGGGATCGGACGTGTAGTCCGCCACCGTGCCGAAGTTCACCGTGATCCCGGCGCGTGCCACCAGGGCGCCCCGTGCGGAGAACGCCGCCGACGTCTCCGCGACCGGGAGCCCCTTCAGCGAGGTCGAAGCGGGGAAGCCGTCGCCGTGCAGTCGGGACACGAAGCCGCCTTCCTGGTCCACGGCGATGAGCGGCGGAAGGGCGGGATCGACGGTGAGCGCGGCCGTGAGAACCTGCAGCTCCGCTTCCGTCGCGGGGATGTTGGCGCCCATGAGGATGAATCCGCCCAGCCCCGATGCCATGTAGGCATGCAGGGCCGCCGGATCGGTTCCCGCGACGTGCCCCATGACCACCGTCGATGCCTGCTCCGCGACCGACATCTCCGCCACCCGCTCTTCAGCGCGTTCCACGAACTCCTCGGAGGAGACGCCAGACGAAGTCTCGGCCGCCGCCGCGCGTATTGGCGTGTCTGTGAAGGTGGAGGAGGCTGTGGCCGGCGTCGCTGCGCACAGCCCCGCCATCGCGGCGAGCGCCAGGGCACCCACCCCGTACCTGCTGACCCGAGACGTCATGCTCGTCGCGGTGATGCAGAGGCGTCAGCAGGACAGCGCATCGGCGATGGGGTCTGCCGAGTCGGCGTCGCCGTTGCCGAAGCGGATCGTCCGGCCGACCGTGCACGGTTCCTGCAGGGATGCCGCGATCACAGCTGCGACGTCGGCACGGGAAACGGCTCCCCGCCCCTCGGGATCGATCTGGATGCGTCCGGTCGGATCGTCGAACGTGAGAGTCCCCGGAGCGAGGATCGTGCCTTCGAGGCCGGTACCGCGCAGGTGCTCATCGGCAGCCCACTTGGCATCGGCGTAGGGGAAGAACGAGTCGTCCCGCGGGACACCGTGGTCGGCGGTGGAGCCGAGCCACGACACCATCACGTACCGCCGGACACCTGCGCGCTCCGCCGCGTCCATGGAGCGCTGCGCAGCGTCACGGTCGACGGCATAGGTGCGCTCGGGTGACCCCCCACCCGCGCCGGCCGACCAGACGACGGCATCGTGCCCGCGGATGATCTCGGCGAGCGCGTCGACGTCCATGCTCTCGACGTCGGCGACCAGGGCTCTCGCCCCACCGGCTTCGACCTCGGAGGAATGCTCCGGGTTCCGGATCACCCCCGTGACCTCGTCTCCCCGTGCGGCGAGGAGCGGCGCGAGCAGCAGGGCGATGCGGCCGTGGCCGCCGAAGACGATGATTCGCGACATACCTTCACCCTACGCGCCCTCTCCGACCTCAGCGCGGGGTCTGGTCGCTGTCGATGACGAATGCCTGCGGATGGTCGGGGAGGTAGCGCACCACGATCAGCTGGCCACCGGGGATGTAGGCGTCGCGGTCCGGGTACACGGCCGGGGTGAAGAAATTGCTCTCCAGCGTGTACTCGACGCCCTCGGCTGTCGTGAACGTCACCCAGTCGCCGTCGAGGGTCGCCGCCGTCGGCCGTCCGTTGTCGTAGATGTACGCGCGGGTCACCGGGACTCCGATGAGGCTGAGGATGCCGATCACCAGGCAGGCGAGCATGAGGAAAGCCAGGATCCGCGCCCCGATGCGTACGATCGCAGCCCCGGCCCGCCCGCGCGGACGCTGATCGGGGCGCAGTAGCCCTTCCCTCTGGCGGATCGCCCGCAACTCACCACCCGGCGTGGTTCCGCCGGCGGAGAGCGCGAACAGGCCGAGGATGGAGAAACCGGCGATGAACACCATCGCGTATCCGTGCGACGCCGGGAAGTTCACGAGCCAGATGAGGGTGTCCATCGGGTTCATCGTCCCGCCTCCTTCTCGATCGTCACCGCGACCGTATGCGGGTCCTCCCGCCGGTAGTACGCCCAGACCGGAGCGCCGACCTGCAGATGCGGGATGGCCTGCGGATACACGAACACGGTGGTGTCCGCCTCCCAGGTCGCCACGCCTTCCGGTGCCATCAGCACACGGAGCGCGAGCTCGCTCTGCCCTTCGCGACGTCGCCCCGTCGGACGGACCTCGAGCACGGAGGCCGTCACCGCGGTCCCGCTGGTGCGTGCGCGCACCTGTGACGGGTCGATCAGCCCCCGTTCGATCCTCCACTGGAGCATGGCGTCACGCACCGCGGGATCGGTGAGGTCTGCGAGCACCACGGTGTCCTGGTCGGTGAGGCTGTATCGCACCGGCACGGGAAGTCCGACCTGCAGGGCGGACATGTCTGAGGCGTCGACCAGCATCCGCATCTGGGCGACGAACTCTTCCCCGCTGTTCGGGGTCACGCGGATGAACAGGTCGTACTGCGGCACATCGTTGACGGTCAGACCGGTCCGGCTGACCTCGACGATCGTGCCGACACCGATCTGCGTCTCTCCGCGCACCGTCTTGCGACGCCCGAGGCCGGACAGCATGCCGCCGAAGGTCAGCAGCAGCCCCCAGGCGACGCCGATGAGGATCGGGGCGCCCAGGGAGTCCTCTCCGGCGAAGGGAAGGATCGAGTGTCGTTGATCGACTCCGAACAGGCCCTCGCCGACCCACACGACGAGCCAGGCGGAGAGCAGCAGCCAGACGACGAGGAACACGATGCGGAGCATGCTCTCAGCGTATCCAGAGTCCGATCCCCTCCCCGCCCGGAGGGTGTTCCTCGTGCGGAACACCGTCCTCTACACTCGGGGCAACGACACCGCCCCGAGGTGTCCTCCGGACAGCAGGACGAAGATGCCCACACCGCTGATCGAGCGCGAGATCACCGCGCCTGTGTCTCTCATCACCCCGGACGGGGAACTGAACCGGGATGCGGTGGGCTGGTCACGCACCCCTGTCCACGACACCTCCGGCATCCCCGGGCGCGGACATTGGGGCCGCAACAAGCGGTGGGAGTACTGGAACGTGATGACACCGTCCCACATCATCGCGTTCACGGTGTCGTGCGTCGACTACATGTCGCTCCACGAGGTGTGGGTGCTCGATCGCGCGACCGGGCATGACATCGGCGCCACGGTGATCTCACCCGGGAGCCGAAGTGCGACGCTGCCTGCGTCGATCGGCGATGGGCCCGCGAGGGCGCGCACCCGTCGGATCACGATAGACGTCGATGAGAGCTTCGACGGCACCCGCCTGCGCGGGAGTGCACCTCGCGTCTCGTTCGACCTGCTCGCCGGTCGTCCCGCCGGGCATGAGGCGCTGGGGGTCGTCGTGCCGTGGCGTCGGGGCGACGACATTCCCCGGTTCCAGTACACGGTGAAAGACGTCGCCCGTCCGGCCAGCGGCACGGTGACGGTGGACGGCATCGCGCACGACGTACCCACGGGAAGCTGGGCGGTGCTCGATCACGGTCGCGGACGCTGGCCGTACCGGGTGCAGTGGAACTGGGCAGCCGCGAGCGGGGTCGTCGACGGACGCGTGATCGGACTGCAACTCGGCGCGAAGTGGACCGACGGTTCCGGGGCGACCGAGAATGCGCTGCTCGTCGACGGGCGACTGTCGAAGATCAGCGAGGAACTCGTGTGGGACTACGACCCCGGACACTTCATGCGCCCGTGGCACGTGCACGGAGTGAAGGCCGATCTCACCTTCACACCGTTCTACGACAAGCGCTCTCGCACCAATGCCGTGGTGATCGCCAGCTCCACGGACCAGTTGTTCGGCGTCTGGTCGGGCTGGGTGCTCGACGACACCGCGACACGGGTGCGCGTGGACGGCATCGAGGGGTTCGCTGAAGAGGTGCTCAACCGCTGGTGACGCGCGATTCTGCGGACTTCAGCGCGCGCTGCACACCCTTCGCCGCGGAGCGACCGGCCCGATTCGCGCCGATCGTGCTCGCAGACGGCCCGTAGCCGACCAGCTGCACGCGAGGATCGCGGACGGCGGTCGTTCCGCGTCCGTTCCGGTCGAGCTGGATGCCTCCGGCAGCGCTGCGCAGATGCAATGGTGCCAGATGACCGATCGCGGGTCGGAAGCCGGTCGCCCACAGGATCACGTCGACCCGCTCGAAGCTGCCGTCGGACCAGCGCACACCGTCGGGTTCGATGCGCTCGAACAGCGGACGCCGGTCCGCGTAGGCGCCCAGACGCTCCGCTTCCCGCTCCTGCGCGCGGAGCATGAGTCCCGTGACGCTGACCACGCTCTGCGGAGGAAGCCCTGCGGCGACGCGCTGCTCGACGAGCGCAACCGCTGCGGCTCCCGCCTCCGGGGTGAAGTCGTCGTCGCGCCAGACCGGCTCACGGCGTGTGACCCACAGCGTCTCGGTGATCGGGGCCAGCGCGCCGAGGAACTGCACGGCTGAGGCGCCACCGCCCACGACCAGCACCCGCTTGCCGATGAAGTGCTCCGGTCCCGGATAGTCGACGGTGTGCAGCTGTTCTCCGACGAACGTCTCCATGCCGGGGAAATGCGGGAGGAACGGATGGGACCAGGTACCGGTCGCATTCACGATGGTGCGGGTCGTCCACTCCCCCTCCGCGGCTCGCACGGCCAGGAGACCGTCGCGGTCCTCCACCCGATCCACATGGACGGGGCGCAGCACGGGAAGTGCGTGCCTCCGCTCGTACGACGCGAAGTACGCCGGCACAGCCTCATTGGCGCGAGCACCGTCGCGGGCAGGAGGCGTGTCTCCCGGCAGCTCTGCAACGCCGTGCACGTCTCGCATCGTCAACGCGTCCCACCGATGCTGCCATGCGCCACCCGGGCGCTCGTCCGCATCGAGGACCACGTGCGAGATACCCAGCCGGGACAGGTGGAACGATGCCGAGAGACCGGCCTGTCCTGCGCCGATCACCAGACTGTCGAGGATGCTCACGCCGGATCCAACACGCGACGCCGCGTGCTTGTTCCTCCGCGCCTTCTCATCCGCGCCCTCATCCGTCGTGACGCGCCCGGGATGCCCCCACCGATTGGTGCTCCCGTCGATTCGTGTAGTACTCTTTTCAAGTTGCTCCGGCTGGTTCGGAACAGCGTCTGGGCCTGTGGCGCAGCTGGTAGCGCACCTGCATGGCATGCAGGGGGTCAGGGGTTCGAGTCCCCTCAGGTCCACAGAAAAAGCCCCCGGTTCTCCGGGGGCTTTCTTCGTCTCACGGGACGTGTACCGGGACGCCGACCCCGATCTGCCTGGCGCCGTTCTCAAGGGCCGAGGGGCGCGCCGCTCGGATCGTTCTGCGTCGCGGACAGGTCGTCAACGGCGACGGCGATTTCGCTGCGGCCGCTGTCGAGCGCCAGTCGGTCTATCACCCCGCCCCGACCGCTCGGTCGATGCAGAGCGCTGAGGCGCCTAGCGCGCCCCTTCCCGACCGTCAACCCGATGCAGCATCGTCGACGCGCGCCCTACCGTGAAGGCATCTCCACGAAAGGACGCGACCATGTCGAACCCCATCATTCCTCCCGTGCCTCCGATCCGCCCCGATGACGATGACGCCGCCGGTGTACCGACGCGAGATGTCGACGGCGAGCGTGTCCTCGATGCCGACGTCGACGATGCACTCGTCGACAGCGCCGAGGCCGACCGTATCGCCGCAGCAGCGGACGACGACGACACCCACGACGACTGAGCATTCGGAGGCATCCGCCCTGGACCCCGTCGACTCCCACCGCTCCGCCTAGACTTGCCTCATGGCACCGGTGGTGGCGACGTGGTCAGGAAGAGGCTCATCGAGCGTCTTCCGCGGTGTGCTGTCCGCCGTTCTCCTCGTAGCCGCGATCATCCTCGGACTCCTGGGGATGCACACCCTGAATCTGCACGGGACGCCATCCGCCGAGGCACCGGCAGCAGTCGCGATGCCGGTGAGCGACACCGCCACGACGCCCGCTCACCATGCGGCGGCTCCGCACGGCGCGGCGCAGGCTCACCCTTCCGGGAACTCGACGAACGCCGGCGACATGTCCTGTGCAGGTTGCGGCAGTGACGACCACGCCGGCATGGCGATGATGTGCGTACTCGCTCTGCTGCTCGCACTCGCGCTGGTCATCGCTCCCGGTGCGCTCCGGGCCTGGGCAACCACCGTCTTCCGGTCCTCTCCGACCGGGGCCCTCACCTCCCGCGCGCTCCCCCAAGCCCCTTCGCTTCACGTTCTCTGCATCAGTCGCACCTGAGCGGCCGTCGAGCCCGCACCCCTCGTGCCCGGCTCCACACCACTCACCTTGCGCGCGCCGTCATCGGCGTGCGCGCGACGACTATGCGTATTGGAGAACACCATGAAGAAGATTCGCGCTGCGGTCACGACCGCACTCGCCCTGTCCACGGTCCTGCTGCTGTCCGGCTGCGCGACCGGCGACACTGACGGCTCGATGCCGGGGATGGACCACGGCTCGTCGTCGGCACCCGCCGGCGTCGACGAGGCGGACATCATGTTCACCTCGATGATGATCGTCCACCACCAGCAGGCCATCGAGATGAGCGACATCGTGCTCGCGACTCCCGGGGTCGACCCGGCCGTCACCGCTCTCGCCCAGCGGATCAAGACCGCTCAGGGACCGGAGATCGAACAGCTCGAAGGCTGGCTCGACGAGTGGGGCGTCGGCCCCGACGATCGCGACGCGGGTGCGATGGATCACGGGAACGGGATGATGAGCGACGACGACCTCGCGGCGCTCCGCGAGGCCGACGGCGCCGAGGCCTCCCGACTGTTCCTCGAGCAGATGATCGCGCACCATGAGGGGGCCGTCGAGATGGCGCAGACCCAGGTCGACGAAGGAAGCGACCAGGAAGCGGTCGAGCTCGCCCAGACGATCATCGACGCGCAGACGGAGGAGATCCAGGAGATGAAGGACCTCCTCTCCTCTCTCTGACCCATCCCCGGGCCGGTGTCGGCGCCGCGCAGCGCGACACCGGCCCTTTTCCGCACGAAGGAACCACGCCATGAACCTCCCCACCATGCCCGCCGTCGTCCGCACGCTCCAGCGGCGTCGGCTGTCCGTCACGCTCGCCGCCCTCGCTGCCACAGGTATCGCCCTGACCGGATGCTCGGCCGGCGTGCAGACGACGCCCTCGCAGACCTCACCCTCGCAATCGGCCTCCACGCCATCGACGGACGCCGGCTCGGAGGCAGTGGCACAAGAGCTGCTCGCCGTACACGATCTGGCGGCGCTCGACGTCCGCGAGGTGATCGCGCGGCTCGAGGCGACGGCCCTCGTGGATCGTCCTGATGACCTCCTCGCCTCGGTGCAGCCCGACACGCTCGTGCTTCGAGACGCCAGGGGCAGAGAGGGCAGACTTCCCCTGCCCGACGACGCTGTCTACGTCTCGATCGCGCCGTTCCGCGATCAGACCCACGAGTGCCACTTCCACAGCCTCACGACGTGCGTGGGCGAGCTCGCCGACACGGAGGTCCGTGTCACCCTGACGACCGACGACGGGAGCATTGTCGTCGACGAGACCCGACGAACCCAGGACAACGGCTTCGTCGGCGTATGGGTGCCCCGCGGCCTCGAGGCGACGCTGACCGTCGAGAGCCAGGGGCTGATCGGCTCCGTGCCACTGTCGACGACCTCTCCCGACGACCGCACCTGCATCACGGATCTCCAGCTGCGGTGAGCCGATCGACGACGCTCTGAGCTCGTCCTGCCGCCGCGTGGCATGAAGAAGCGCACCCCTCCGTGTACGGAGGGGTGCGCTTCTGCTGTCGACGTGCGGCCTGCTAGGTCGCGAGCAGCGGCGGCACGTGCGAGATCGAGATCGGACGCGTGGCCCTGCTCGACCCGCGCATCCTCTCGACGTCCTCCAGCACTTCGAAGGCCGTACCGTATCGGGACGCGAGGGGAAGGTCGCGAAGCCACGTGACCTCGACCTCGGTCTCGGCCAGTTCGTACACGCACGCCACCACATGGCGCGGATCGTTCGGCGAGTAACGGAGGTCGTTGATCACCCACTCCGACGCCGTGATGCGATTCAGTATGAAACGTGGATCCGGAAGTTCAGACATGTGCGGGCCCTCCAGGACTCTCTCTTCCTCAAAGAGTGCGCCACGGTTCGGCTCGCGCAAAGCCCCTTGACACTGCTCGCGAAGGATGCCGCCGCGGGGTCAGGAGGCGTTGTCGGCGGCCTCGGCCGAGGCGACCTGCGCGCGCCACCAGGGTGTCTCGATGAATCCTCGCTTCATGAACACCAGTTCCATGGCTGCGTTCCATCCTCTGACTCCCTTGAGGTGCGCGATGGTCCCGGTGAGGAAGTCGTGGAGCGTCTCGGTGCTCGGCAGGATGATCTCGCAGTAGAGGGAGTTCTCCTCGAGCGCTGCGGCCAGGAAGCGCACCGAGACGTGCTGGGCGAGGGTGCGTGCCACCGAGGCGATCCGAGAGGGTTCCACCCGAAGGATGAGAAGTGTCTCGGCGCTCATGCCGAGTGCGGACGCCGGAACCATGGTCACGGTCGTCAAGCACCCGCCGTTGCGCATGCGTTCGTACCGGCGACGGACGCTGCTCTCGTTCATGTCCAGCTTGTCGCCGATCGACTGGAAGGAGGCACGACCGTTGTGTCGAAGCTCCTCGACGATCGCGCGGTCCGCGTCATCGAAGTGCGTGGGATCGCAGGTGTTCGGCGCGGGCATGTACGACTGCGGATCGCTCGCGGCTTCGGCGTGCGCGTCGTAGAGCTGCCTCCCCCAGTCGAAGCTCACCTTGTAGGTGTGCACGACCAGGTCGCTGCGCCAACGCTCGACACCCGGTATCGCCTGCAGGTCCGTGAGGACGTGCGCGTAGGTGGCGGAATCCCCCGGGATGACGACCTCGGCGAACACGTCGAACTTGCCGGTGACCAGCGTCACGAACCGCACGTAGGGCGAACCGATCAGAGCCTGCGCGACGCTCAGCTGGGAACCGGGCGTGCAGTTGATCCGGACGAAGAAGGTCTCTACATGGCCTTCACTGCCCAGCGTCGGAACGATCCCGACCCGCACCAGCCCCTCGGCGAGCAGCTGCTGTCCGCGTCGGGTGACCGTGGAGACGGCGGCTCCGGCGAACTCGGCGATCGACGTCCAACTCGCTCGGCCGTCCTGCTGCAGCGCGACGACGATCCGTCGGTCGAGGTCGCTCACTTCCCTCGTGAGATCGACGCTGCTCATCGGGTCGGCGGGTACACCCGGTGCAGGAACGTGCGCACGGTCTTCGTCCACGCCTCTGCCTCCTCGATCTGCGGGGAGTGCCCCGACTTCTCGAACACCACCATCTCGGAGTCCGGGATGAGATCGGCGATCGTCTGGCTACACGATACTGGCGTGATCCAGTCCGTCCGGCCCACGGTGATGAGTGTCGGCACACCGATCTCGGGCAGGCGCGGTTTGAGGTCGTAGTTCGGGAGGTTCACCGAGAAGGCGTAGTTGTGTGCGCGATAGCGGTACGGCGTCGCCTGCACCTTGCGCTCGGTCGCTTCCGGGTCGTACACGAAGTCGTACAGGGGCAGGATCTCGCGCCAGCAGTCCTTCAGGTCCTCGTCGTCGTGGACCTGTCCGACGTCGATGCGGTCGAACTTCTCCATGTCGATCGTGACACGGTCCGAGGCGAGGGCGTTCTCACGCGCCAGGTGAGCGTTGGAGTTGTCCGGAGAGGTGTCGCGCAGCACGATCGCCTGTACGTGCTCCGGGTATCGCAGTGCGTACTCCATGGCCATGAAACCGCCGTACGAACCACCGGCGATCACGATCCTCTCCGCACCGATCCACTCCCGCAGACCGTCGATGTCCGCCGCCCACTGCTCGTGGCTGTAGGTGCCGAGGCCCTCGCTCGCTCCGCTGCCGCGCGCATCGAACACCACGACGCGGTATTCGTCGGCGAGTCGACCGAAACTGGCTCGCGGTTCGGCGCGGGACCCGAGGCCGGGGGCTCCGTGATGGGTGATGATGACCGGAGCGCCCTCGGGACCGAGGACCTCGACGGCCAGGTGGTTCCCGTTGATCTCGACCCATTCGTGGTCACTGGTGGCTGCGGCGAACTCCGGGGATACCGGCGGGGTGGATGTCATGTTCTCTGCTTCTCTCGGATTCCGTGGGTCAGAGCGCGATCGTGCACTCGTCGAGGCTGCGCGGGAAGGTGGTCAGGGGTTCGGCGCCGGTGGCGGTCACGAGCATGCTGTCGCTGATCCGGTAGCCGGCGTGGCCCGGCACATAGATACCGGGTTCATTCGAGACGACCATTCCCGCCTCGAGCTGCGTGGCGTCTCCGTCTTCCAGCCATGGCGCCTCGTGCATGCCGAGACCGATGCCGTGCCCCTGCCGGTGCCGGATGTACTCTCCGAGTCCGGCGTCGCGGATCACATCGAGGCACAGGCGGTTGGCCTCACGGCACTCGAGCCCCGCACGGATGGTCTCGCGACCGCGCAGCTGTGCCGCGTGGATCGCGTCGTGGTACCGCCGCTGCTGCGCAGTGGGTTCGCCCAGCACGAAGGTGCGCTCCCCCTCGATGAACCGACCGCCGACCGCGCAGCCCAGGGAGAGCATGAAGGTGTCGCCGGCCTTGAGACGGTTCACCGAGGGGAGCCCGTGCGGGAAGGCGGAATTGGGCCCTGAATAGACCAGTCCCCCGGCCAGCAGTGACGCGACGACGACATTGCGGTGCTCGGCGTACATGATGCCGGTGCCGGTCGCGGTGACGTGTCGCTCGAGCTCGGCCTCGGTCGGAAGATCTCCCCCGGCCGCGACCGCCGCCTGCACCAGCTGCACGCCGGCGTCGAGCATCCGGTCGGTGACACGGGCCGCTTCACGGTGCAGCTCCACCTCCTCGGGGAACTTCACGTAGCGGGCGCGGGTGAGCAGCCCCGAGGCGACGAGATCGGCATCGGGCATCGCCTCCCTCGCCGCAGACAGGCGGGCGGACGGCATCGACGCCGCGAACCCGACCCGCCCGCGAGGTGAGACCGCACGGGCGAGCACTTCGAAGGGCGCGACGACGCCGGGATACTCGAAGAACGCGACCAGTTCCGCACGGGAAGACTGCGATTCGGCGTACTCGCGTTCCAGTTCGGGCAGCAGCATGACCACGCGGCCTCCCGCCTCGAGCCAGATCGCCACCGGACGCTCGGACGGGTGGTGGAAGAAACCGGTGAGGTACGCGATGTCCTCGGGGTGATCGGTGAGGAAGGCATCGAAACCCGCTTCGGCCATCCGCTCGCGCACCCTGGTCTGTACCCGGTCGAAGAACTCGGGCGCGAGACGCTGGTCGAACTCGGTCATCACGGACTCCTATCGGGCGAGGTGGCGCGGGTTGCGCGCGTCGTTGTAGGCGATCGAGAGCAGTGTCGCGGAGAGCACCAGGATGAGGATCGCGATCGAGGGGAAGAGCGTCAGCCACCAGGCGCTGACCATCGCACCGGCCTGCTGCGCCTCGTAGAGGATGCGCCCCCAGGACCAGGTCGTCGGGTCGCCGAGGCCGAGGAAGGCCAGTCCCGCGGCCGAGAGCACAGCCCGTGAGGCCGTCACCACCACGGAGACGACGACCACCGGGGTCACAGCGGGCAGCACGTGCTTGGTGATGATCCACACCGGAGACGTGGTCATCAGCCGCGACGCGTCGACGTAGGGCAGACCGACCACCGTGAGCGCTTGAGAACGCACGAGGCGGGTGACCTCCGGCCAGGAGAACGCGGCGACCACGAAGATGATGGTGGATGTGCTCGGCCCCACCAACGCGGCGATCAGGATCATGAGCGGCAGCACGGGGAGCGAGAGCGTCATGTCGACGATCACGCTGATGAAGCTGTCGAGCTTGCGGAAGTACGCTCCGAGGACCGCGATGATCGTGCCGAAGACGATCGCGATCAGCGAGGCCGCCACGGCCACCAGCACACTCTGCTGCGTGCCCCAGATCACCTCGGAGAACACGTCCCGCCCGAGAGCATCGGTGCCGAACCAGTGGTCACCGCTCGGCGGACGCAGTACGTCGGGTCCGTAGCTGGCCGGATACGGAGCGATCAGAGGCGCGGCGAGAGCCACGATCACGAGCAGGATCAGCAGTCCGAGGGAGATCAAGCCGAGCGGGTCACGGCGGAACGCACGCCAGGTGTGGGCGCTCGCCCGCTCGCTACCTGCAGCGGTCGGCTCACTCGGGGTCAGGGCCTCTGCGGAGGGCATCGGAGCGGTCATGAGGTCTTCACTCTCGGGTCCAGGTAGCCGTAGATGATGTCGGTGATGGTGTTCGCCACGACCACCGTGACGGCGAGCATGAGGAACGCACCCTGCAGGACGGGGAAGTCGAGCTGGGTGACTGCTTCGTAGATGCCACGGCCGATGCCGGGGTAGGCGAACACCGTCTCCGTGAGCACGGCGCCGCCGACCAGGAAGCCGAGCTGCAGTCCGATCAGGGTGGTGGTCGGGAGCAGGGCGTTGCGCAACGCATGCTTCCAGAGGATGCGGCTGCCGCGGATGCCGTTCGCCTTGGCGAGGAGGATGTAGTCCTCGCCGAGCGTCTCGATCAACGTCGATCGCATCGTCAGGACGTAGGAGCCCACCTGGATCAGCATGAGCGACACCGCCGGCAGGACGAGGTGCTGCGCGACGCTCAGATACCACTCGAAGCCGTAGGTGTTGTTGGTGTAGGCCCCACCGATCGGGAACCACCCCAGATTCAGACCGAACACGAACAGCAGCAGGATCGCGACGCTCGGCACGAACAGCGACTGCCCGGTGACTCCGAGCACCTGCACCGCCCTATCAACGAACCGTCCCTTGTGGGAAGCCGCGGCCACACCCAGCGGTACTCCGATGAGGATCGTGAGCACCAGCGCCGTGATGGTCAGCAGGAGCGTCCACGGCAACCGCTGCAGCAGGACGTCCGTGACCGGGATCGACTGTGTGAAAGAGATGCCGAGGTTCCCCTGCAGCAGCTGCCACATGTAGAGCCCGTACTGCACGATCAGGGGCTGGTCCAGACCGTACTGCTCGAGGATGGTCGCCCGGATGTCGTCCGTCATGTTCGGACTCGCCAGCGCCAGCGCCGGGTCACCGGGAAGCAGACGCAGCAGCAGGAACGTCACGGTCACGGCGAACCAGATCGTGAGCAGACCGCGACCGGCGCGACGGAGAATGAACGATGCTCGGGACACCCGGGCGACCTTCCTCGAGATTTCGGTGGTTGTTACTCGACCGGGTGCGCGCTCGCGAGCGAGAGCGGGTTCACGATCGAGAGCAGCTCGCTCGGCTTCGCGATGAAGCCAGCCCACTCGTCGCTGGCTGCGAAGAACAGGTTCTGCGTGTACATGATGTTGTCGTAGACCTGCTCATGGACGATCTTGTTCGCCTTGCGCATGATCGAGATCTTCTCGTCCTGGTCGAAGGTGACCATTCCCTCCTCGATCAGGGCGTTGAGGTCGGGATCGTCCACGTGCGTGTAGTTGATCGCCCCGCCGGGGAGATACGACAGCGAGAAGTTCGTCACCGGGTCGTCCATGATGGCGAAGTTGCCCGCATAGATGTCGTAGTCGCCCTCGCTTGTCATGGAGAGGTAGGTGTTGCGCTCGGTGCCCTGCAGCTCGATAGTGATGCCGGCTTCTGCCGCGCTGTCCTTCACCATCTGGGCCCACTGGCTGGTGACGCTGTCCTGCAGCGAGTAGATCAGCCGGAACGAGACCGGGAACTTCCCGCTCGCGTCCGCCGCGTAGCCGGCCTTCTCCATGAGCGAGCGCGACTTCTCGGGGTCGAACTCGTACTCCTTGACCGACTTGTCGTAGTACTTCGCGAGCACCGGCATCAGCGCACTGGAGCCCGTCGAGACGGCCTGCCCTTGCAGCACGACAGTGCGGATCGCGTCGTAGTCGACGGCATGGGCGAGTGCCTGACGGACCTCGGTCTTCGCGAGGTCCGGCCTGTCCATGTTGTAGACCAGGTGGGCGTAGCCGAGCCCCGGAGCCTCGATGACCTGCAGACCGTCGGTGTTGCCGAGCTGCTCGACCTGTGCCGGCGGCAGCGCGTTCGCGATCACATCGATCTCGCCGCTCTGCAGTGCCAGGATCTCGGTGTTCACGTCCGGATACACGCGATACACGACCTCGGCGGGTCCAGGGACGCCGCCCTTGACGAGCGGGTAGTCCTCGACGCGCTTCAGCGTGTAGTGCTGGCCCACCTGGAAGTCGCTCATGATGAACGGGCCCATGCCCACCCATCCCCCGTCGCTGCCGTCGTTCGCGAACTCGGCGATCGATCCCTTCGGCTCGAAGACGTGCTGCGGGACGACGACACCCCAGAACCCGATCTCCTCGACGATGGACGAGTCCGGCTGGGTGAGAGTGAGCTCGACACGGGTGTCCGACACGGCTGTCGCGGTGTCGAGGTTGCCGAGCTGTCCGTAGAACGTGCCGGGGGCCTGATCGCGCTTGACCGCGTTCAGGGTCCACGCCACGTCTTCGGCGGTGAGGGGCTCGCCGTCGCTCCAGGTGAGGTCGTCGCGGATCTCGTAGAAGCCCGTGGTGTCATCCACGTAGCCCCAGTCCGTGGCCACGTGGGCTTCCTTGCTGCCGTCATCGCTGATGCTCAGCAGGTGCGGATACATCAGGTTCGTGATCCACGAATCCGTTCTGCTGTTGCCGAGCACCGGGTTGAAGTTCACGACATCCGTCGTCGTGCCGATGCTGATCGTCTCGTCGCTCGGACCGGTGGAGCCGGACGACTCCCCCGGTTCCGGCGCGGACGGGGCGCACGCGGCGAGACCGACGGCGAGAGCCGCGGCCGCACCGAGGGCGAGGAACTTGCTGTACTTCATCAGACCCAGACCTCCTCGAGTACGCGCATGGTGTTCCCTCCGACGACGGCGCGAATCTCGTCGTCGGAGTAGTCGTGCTTCACAAGCCAGCCGATGATGTTGTAGAAGGCTTCGGCCGGGTTCTCGATGCCGTCGACGTACGGCTGCTTCTCGTAGTCGACGTTGGCGTGCGCCTGCCCCAGCGACAGGTTCGAGGAGAACGCGTCGTGAAGGCCGACATGGTCCCCGAACAGCGTGTCCGGTCCGAAGCTCACGTGCTCCAGGCCCACCAGGTCGACGCAGTACTGGAAGTGATCCATGACCGACTCCAGCGAGTGCTTCGGGTGCTGGGGCGAGATGGTGGTGTGCGGAGCCGCCTCGATGCCGATCACACCGCCGCGCTTGGCGCACTCGATGATCGTCTCGTCGGTCTTCATGCGGTTGGTCGGCCACAGCCCACGAGCACCGGCGTGCGTGATGAAGACCGGCTTCGTCGAGTGGGCGATCACATCGAGGCACGTCTGGTCCCCGGAGTGGGAGATGTCGATCGCGATGCCGAGCTTGTTCATCCGCTCGACCGCGCGCTCGCCGAAGTATGTCAGTCCGCCGTCGCCCCGCTCCTTCAGTCCGCCTCCGAGCATGTTGGCCTCGGAGTAGGCGATGCCCATCTGACGCACGCCGAAGCCGTACAGCACGTCGAGGCGGTCGACCTCGTTCTCGATCATGGTCGACGCCTCGAGCGCGAAGATGTGCGCGACTCGGCCGGTCTCCGCCGCGTGGCGGATGTCCTTGATCGACTCGGCCTTGATCACGAAGTCCTGGTGCGCGAGGTCGGCCATGCGAACACCGAGGTCGAACAGCACGTCCTGGTACTTCCACCCTGCGTCGCTCGAGATGCAGCAGGTGCCGTCCATACCGTTGTCGAACACGGCCGTGAGTCCGGAACGGGCGAGGCCCTGGTAGCCGGTGGGTTCGCGACCCTGGCGGATGTGGTCGCGCAGCTCGCCCATGTCCTCGGGGAAGACCTGCACGTGCTCGTGCAGGGAGATCACGGTCTCCTCGCGGAGCAGGCGCTCGGTGCGTTCGCGCTGCGCATCGCTCAGGCCGAGATCGTAAGCCGGGACGCGGCCGATCTGCTTGGCGTAGCGGAATTCGCGGTAGTCCTTGCCTGCTTCCAGATAGTCGTACGCGGTGTAGCCGGTGTACCGGCCAGCTTGTTCGAGCACGGATGCGCTCCTTCGGTTCGATGATGCGGGTGTCCCACTCGGTCACCAAGCGGGAGTTTCCTCGAATCTGGAGGATTTCGGCATAGATGTCAACTGCTGTGATTATTTCCAGACGAAATGTTTCCTGTTCGAAACAATTCAGAGGCTGGAAGCTGGCATGATGGCACCCATGGAGAACGCACCCGCCCCCCGGAACACCGTCGTCCTGGACGTCAAGGGACTCACCGTCACGCTCACCGGCGAAGGCCGGCGCAACCGCGTGGTCGATGGCATCGACATCACCGTGCGCCGGGGCGAGGTCTTCGCGCTGCTGGGCGGGTCCGGATCAGGAAAGTCCATGACCGCCCGCGCGATCATGGGCCTCATCGACAACGGGGATGTTGAGGCGGACACCCTGACGCTCAGCGGGACCGATCTCCTCTCCCTCTCCGCCGAACAGCACAGGCGCCTGCGGGGTGTGCACGTCAGCCTGGTCATGCAGGACGCCCTTTCCGCGTTGAATCCGGTCCTCAGCATCGGCGATCAGATCATCGATCTGATCCGTGCTCACCGCAGCATCGGCCGGAGCGCCGCCCAGGCGCGCGCGGTCGAGCTGCTGGCCCTCGTCGGTATCCCCTCCCCCGACAAGCGTGTGCACGATTACCCGCACCAGTTCTCCGGCGGCCAGCGCCAGCGCATCCTGATCGCCATGGCGATCGCGCTGGACCCTGATCTCATCATCGCGGATGAGCCGACGACCGCGCTCGATGTGACGGTGCAGGCCCAGATCCTCGATCTGCTGCTCTCCCTGCGTGATCGACTCGGAATGGGGATCCTGCTCATCACGCACGACCTCGGTGTCGTGATGGAGGTCGCGGATCAGGTCGCCGTCATGCGCACCGGTCGCATCGTCGAAACGGGATCCGCCGACGTCGTGCTCACCGAGCCGCAGCATCCGTACACGGTGCAGCTGCTGAACTCGATGCCGCGAGATGTGAGCCCGGCGGCGCAGGATGTCGACACCCCGCCGATCCTGGAGGGACGCGGCCTCGAGCGCACCTTCCGTTCGGGAAGCGGGCGCCGTGCGCACCGGGTCGCCGCGGTAGCCGACGTCGACCTCGACCTCCGCCAGGGCGAGATCCTGGCGATCGTCGGCGAGTCCGGAAGCGGCAAGTCGACTCTGGCGCGGATGCTGGTCGGGCTCGACTCCCCCGATGCGGGAACCCTGCGCTACCGCGACCAGGATGTGACGAGAGGGCGGCTCCGCGATCGGAAGATCCTGCGGCGTGGGGTGCAGATGGTGTTCCAGGACCCCTACATGTCACTCAACCCTCGGATGACCGTGCAGCAGATCATCGCCGAACCGCTCGCCGCGACGCACTCGGGAACGCCGTCGAGCAGACGCGAGCGCGTCGCCGAGCTGCTGGAACTCGTCGGCCTCACCGCCGAGATGGGTTCGCGTTTCCCGCACCAGTTCTCCGGCGGACAGCGTCAGCGCATCGGCATCGCTCGGGCACTCGCACTCGACCCGGACGTCCTGGTGTGCGACGAACCCGTCTCAGCGCTGGATGTGTCGATCCGCGCACAGATCATCGACCTGCTGTGCGAGCTGCGGGAGCGACTGGGAATGTCGATCGTCTTCATCGCGCACGATCTCTCCCTCGTGCGGCACATCGCCGACCGCGTCGCGGTCATGTACCTGGGCGAGATGGTCGAGATCGGTGAGACCGAAGACGTCTACCTTCGCGCAGAGCACCCCTACACCCGGTCGTTGCTCTCAGCCATTCCTCCCCAGACACGCGCCGACCGGGGCATGCTCGCGCGCCGCACCCGAATGAGCGCGTGAACGCGGAGCAGCGCGGAGTCAGCGCCCCGGTCGCACCGTGAGGTCGGTGATCTCCGCATCGCGTGGAAGATCGAGCGCCGTGAGGATGGTCGTGGCGACCGCGTCCGGCGTGATGAACCGCTCGGCGTCGTAGTCCTGGCCCTCCTGCTGGTGCACGCGCTCCTGCATGGGAGTGGCTGTGCGGCCGGGATAGATCGACGTCACCCGCACTCCGTGCACGGCCTCCTCGGCGCGCAGCGCATCGGCAAGCGCACGGAGACCGTGCTTCGACGCCGCATACGCCGACCACCCGGCGTTGGCGCGGAGGCCCGCTCCCGAGTTGACGAACACGATCTGCCCCTGTGACACGCGCAGGACGGGCAGAAGCAGGCGCGTGAGCTCGGCAGGGGCGATGAGATTCACGGCGAGCTGCTGCTCCCACAGCGCGGGAGCGAGATCAGCCACGTCGCCGAGGTCGACGACGCCGGCGACGTGGACGAGCGCATCGATCCGCTCGGGCAGCTGCTGCTTCGACAGCGCCCACGACAGTCGCCCCGGCTGGGAGAGGTCTCCGACGAGGACGGAAGCTCCGGGAAGCGTCTCCGCGATCTGTCTGGCACGCCCGGCATCGCGGGCGAGCGCCACGACGTCGTCGCCGCGATCCAGGAGCCGTCTAGCGAGAACAGCCCCTATGCCGGAACCCGCACCGGTGACGAGGTGCGTTGGCACGTCAGCCCTGGTCGGTGGCGGCAGGCACCGCCACGTCGATCGGAACGACGGGGCAGTCCTTCCACAGACGCTCCAGCCCGTAGTACACGCGCTCCTCCTGGTGGAACACGTGCACGATCAGGTCACCGAAATCGAGCAGCACCCAGCGAGCCTCCGCCCGACCCTCTCGGCGGACGCGCTTGTGCCCGGACTCGATCAGGCGGTCTTCGATCTCGTCGGCGATCGCGGCGACATTGCGCTCGCTGTTTCCGGTGACGAGCAGGAAGATGTCGACGAGCGGAAGCGGCTCGGAGACGTTGAGTGCGACGAGATCCTCTCCGCCCTTGTCGACGGCGGCCTGTGCTGCCAGACGCAGCATCTCTTCGGCGGTTTCAGGTGATTGCATCAGAACACATTCGTGGTGATGGCGATGATGACGACGACACCGACAGCGAGGGCAAGCCCTCCAGCGACGATCGCCAGGGTGATCATCAGCCGGTTGCCCTTCTCAGGCGCCGGCGGACGGATCACCTCGCCGGCGGGCTTGATGGTGCTGACCGCCGAGCTGGCGGCGATCGGCGTAGGCGACGACGCGGGGGGAAGCTCGCCGTCGATGAGAACGGCGTCGACATCCTTGCCGTCGGTGGTTCCGAGTGCGTGGCCCTGCGAACCCATGCCCTGCGGCAGTTCGTACGACCCCGTCACGAGGATCTCGCCGGTCGATGCGACGGGACCGGAGAGCGATCCCTCTCCGGGAGAGGGTGTGAAGATCAGCGCATTCGGCGCGGAGTGCTGGGAGCCGGTCGAGTCGCCGACCGTGAGCAGCTCATCGAAAGACGGGCGGAAGGGCGCGTGCGGGTCGAGAGCGTCTGCGAGCAGCCCCTCGCCGAAAGCGGAGTTGACGGTCGGGCGTGCGTCGCCGACGACCTCATCCCCGGCGTCGTCGACATCGGCGAGCACGTCGTCGGGATCCTGCTCGCCGGCGTCCTCTGCCTGGGCGGGAAGCCCGAGGGCCGCAGCCACATCGTCCTCATCGCTCGCGGACGCCGCCGTGGTCTCCAGCGGGACCTCGCCCACCGCGTCTGCGGCGACCGATGCCCGGACGGGCTCTACGGCGACGTCATCATCATCGTCGTCGTCGGCATCGCCCGGCTCTTCGTTGCGGGTGAAGTCAGGAACGCCCGACACGATCTCCGCGGGCGCGGCAGCGGCGTCTGAGGGGCCCGCTTCGGCGGGCTGCTCCGCTTCCCCGTCGCCGGCAGCAGCGACGCCGTCTTCCGAGGTGCCTTCCGGTGTGACCACCGGCACGGAGGCCGTGCGGACCTTCTCGAGCTCGCGCACCTGACGACGCGTGAGCGGTGCGTCACCGTTCGCGGCGTCGACGACCGGTGCCGGTGCGACCTCCATGGGGTCGGCGGCCCGAGGCAGCGGCGGCGCGGGGGGCGCGGCTTCCGCCGCGGCGGCGGCCTCCTCGCTGGTGATGACGGGGGTCGAACCCGTCAGACGGATCTCCCGCAGCTGCTTGCGCGTCAGCGGACCCTGCTCCTGGCGATCCGATGTACTCATGCCTTGCTCCGATACAGATGATGCTTCGCTATGTACTGAACGACCCCATCAGGGACCAGATACCAGACCGGCTGATCGTCGCGAACGCGTTCACGGCAGTCCGTCGATGAGATCGACAGCGCCGGCACTTCCAGTTGGCTGACGTTGTCGCTCGGGAGGCCGTCGGTGCTCAGGACATGTCCCGGGCGCGAGACCGCGACGAAGTGGGCCAACTCCCACAACTCATCATGGTCCCTCCAACTGAGAATTTGCGCCACGGCGTCGGCTCCGGTGATGAAGAAGAGGTCCGCATCCGGGCGATCACGCTTCAGATCGCGCAGCGTGTCGATCGTGTAGGTGGGCCCCTCACGGTCGATGTCGACCCGGCTCACGGTGAACTGCGGATTCGACGCGGTGGCGATCACCGTCATGAGGTAGCGATGCTCGCTCGGCGAGACGCCCGACTTCTGCCACGGGTGACCGGTGGGAACGAACACCACCTCGTCGAGGCCGAAGGAGTTCGCCACCTCGCTGGCTGCGACCAGGTGGCCATGGTGGATGGGGTCGAACGTGCCGCCCATCACACCTATGCGCGGGGGGCGCGTGGTCGCAGCGTCGTTCATGGGGGCCTAGTGGCCGTGTCCCGCCTCGTGGCCGTCCTTGCCGTGCTGTGCGGCCCAGGCCTCGGCCTTGGCCGAGTGGCGGTTGGCGACGTTCTTGTAGGAGAAGGTCACCAGTCCGAGGAAGGCGAACACGACCGCAGCGATGGCTCCGAAGATCACCGTTTCGAGCGCGACGTTGCCGTGGTGCTCTGTTTCGGCAGCGGCCATCGCGATCTGTGCGACGAGGTTCATCCTGACTCCGTTTCGTGGCGTGCTGTTCGGGATCCTGTGAGGTACAGCGTCCCCCAGTCTAGCCCTCAGCCGCGGGTCTGCCCCGACCCACGCGCGAGCCATTTCGTGCTGGTCAGCTCTGCGACGCCCATCGGCCCTCGAGCGTGCAGCTTCTGGGTCGAGATGCCGACCTCCGCGCCGAAGCCGAACTCGCCGCCGTCCGTGAAGCGGGTGGACGTGTTCACCATCACGACGGCGGAATCCACCTCGGCCAGGAAGCGCTCCGCATTGCGCGTGTCGGTCGTGATGATCGACTCCGTGTGACCCGTGCTGTAGCGGCGGATGTGGTCGAGCGCCTCGTCCAGGGACTCCACGACCTTGATCGCGATGTCGAGGCTGAGGTACTCGGTCTTCCAGTCCTCCTCCGTGGCGGGGATCACGTTCGACATGAGGCCGACGACCATGTCATCGCCGTGGATCGCGACGCCCTCGCTCTGCAGCGCGCTGGCCACCAGCGGGATCAGACGCGGTGCCGCCTGTCGATGCACGAGCACGGTCTCCACCGCATTGCACACGCTCGGCCGCTGCACCTTGGCGTTCACGACGATGTCGCTCGCCCAGTCGTCCGGGGCGGTCTCATCCAGGAAGATGTGAACGTTGCCTGCCCCGGTCTCGATCACAGGCACGGTCGATTCGGTGACGACGGTCTCGATGAGGCCGGCACTTCCCCGCGGCACCAGGACGTCGATGAACCCTCGCCCGTGCATGAGCGCCTTCGCGCCGTCCCGGCCGAAGTCGTCAACCGTCTGGATCGCCTCGGCTGTGAGCCCTGCACTCTCCACCGCCCGCCGCATCACGTCGACGAGCACGGTGTTCGACTCACGGGCGGCGCTCCCGCCACGCAGCACGACGGCGTTGCCCGACTGCAGCGCCAGAGCGGCGATGTCGACCGTCACGTTGGGGCGGGCTTCGTAGATCGCGCCGACGACGCCGAAAGGTACGCGCACCTGCTCGAGGGCGACACCGTTGGGCATCCGGTGGCCGCCGACGACGCGCCCGACCGGGTCACCGAGAGCGGCGACCTCACGCACGGCGGCCGCCAGTGCCGCGACACGCTTCTCGTCGAGACGCAACCGATCGATGAGTGACTCCCCGATGCCCTCCGCGCGTCCGCGGGCGATGTCACGACCGTTCGCCTCGATGATCTGCACAGCGGAATCGCTCAGCGCCACAGCGATCGCTTCGAGCACTCGCGCCTTCTCATCGCTCGTGAGCGCAGCCGTGGCGCGAGAGGCCTCTTTGGCGCGCTCCAGGCGCACCTGCGGGGTCTGGTCGGTCATCCGCCCAGTTTATGAGGTGGCCGGCTCGAACCAGGTCCCTATTTCGGCGCCGGCCAGGGCCTGCGCTACGAGGTCGGCGCTGGTGACCAGCACACCGATGCCAGACGCCGCGGCAAGACGGGCGGCGGAGACCTTGGTCGCCGCTCCCCCGGTGCCCACGCTGTTGACGACGGTCGCCCCGAACTCCAGGCCGGTGAGATCGGCGTTCGGCGCGACCACGTCGATCGGCTCGGCGCCGGGATCGGTCGGAGGCTTCGTGTACAGCGACTCGATGTCGCTGAGCAGGATGAGGGCGTCCGCCTCGATCAGCTGAGCGACCAGCGCACCGAGCCGGTCGTTGTCACCGAAGCGGATCTCCTGTGTCGCGACCGTGTCGTTCTCGTTGACGATCGGAAGCGTGCGCAGGCCGAGCAGGCGCTCCATCGCGCGACGGGCGTTAGAACGCGACGTCGGGTTCTCGAGGTCACCGGTCGTCAGGAGCACCTGGCCCGCGACGATGTCGAACGGACGCAGCGACTCCTGATAGCGGTACATCAGGATGTTCTGGCCGACGGCGGCCGCGGCCTGCTGGGTCGCGAGGTCGGTCGGACGAGCATCCAGCCGCAGGAAGGGGATGCCGGACGCGATGGCACCCGACGACACCAGCACGACCTCGATCCCCCGCGCGTGCGCCGCAGCCAGGGCTTCGACGATGACGGGGATCCGCCATGAGGAGTCCCCGCTGATCGAGGACGACCCGACCTTGACGACGATGCGGGACGCGGTGGCGAGGTCCGCGCGGGTGCGTGCTGTCACTCGCCGTCCTCGCGGTACGCGGCGAGACGCTGCGTCTCCACCTCGGCGCGGGCTTCGGCCTTCGCGTCCATGCGCTCGTAGTACTGCTCACGGCGCTCGGAGGTGGTCCGGCGTGCGTTCGGAGCCAGACGCGGGTCGGTTCCGCGCGGCGCGGCCATCGCCTCGGCGGCGGACGTCATGGTGGGCTCCCAGTCGAACACGATGCTGTCGCCCTCGCCGATCACGACGGTCGACCCCTGCACGGCGCCGAGTCGGAACAGCTCGTCCTCCACGCCGAGCTTCTCGAGTCGATCCGCGAGGTAGCCCACGGCCTCCTCG
Source organism: Microbacterium sp. WHRI 7836 (assembly GCF_040223885.2). Taxonomy (NCBI): domain Bacteria; kingdom Bacillati; phylum Actinomycetota; class Actinomycetes; order Micrococcales; family Microbacteriaceae; genus Microbacterium; species Microbacterium sp. WHRI 7836. Next base: position 1,543,618 of record NZ_CP168171.1, on the reverse strand, counting down.
TTCTGGAAGTCGGTCTGCTGCACCCAGCGGACCGGCTTCTCGCCAAGGATGCGGTACACGTTGCCGTAGGTGCCGCCCTCGACCCGGATGGTGAAGTCCTTCTTGGAACCACGCGGGCGGATCACGACGCGCTCCGGCGGTGTCTCGAGCGCCGCTTCGGCGCGGGCCTTCTCCACCAGCTCACCCAGTGCGAAGGTGAGCGGGCGCAGCCCCTCGTGCGAGACGGTGGAGATCTCGAACACGCGGAACCCACGAGCCTCGAGATCGGGGCGGACGAGGTCGGCGAGGTCGCGCGCCTCCGGCACATCGATCTTGTTCAGCGCGATGAGCTGCGGGCGCTCCAGCAGCGGAGTCTGTCCCTCGGGGACCTCGTACGCGCCGAGCTCGGCGAGGATGACGTCGAGATCGGAGATCGGATCGCGTCCCGGCTCGAGAGTCGCGCAGTCGAGCACGTGCAGCAGTGCGGAGCAGCGCTCGACGTGGCGGAGGAACTCGAGACCGAGCCCGCGGCCCTCGCTGGCGCCCTCGATGAGACCGGGCACGTCCGCGACGGTGTAGCGGAAGTCGCCCTGCTGAACGACGCCGAGGTTCGGGTGCAGGGTCGTGAAGGGGTAGTCGGCGATCTTGGGCCGCGCGGCCGAGATCGCGCCGATCAGGCTCGACTTGCCGGCGGACGGGTAGCCGACGAGAGCGATATCGGCGACCGTCTTCAGTTCGAGGACCACGTCGCCCTCGTATCCGGGCGTGCCGAGCAGGGCGAAGCCCGGTGCTTTGCGCTTGGGGGTGGCGAGAGCGGCGTTACCGAGCCCGCCCATCCCGCCCTTCGCGACGACGAACCGCTCGCCGGGGATGATCATGTCGATGAGGACTTCACCCGCGGTGTTCTTCACCACGGTGCCGACCGGCACGGGGAGCTCGAGCGTCTCACCCAGGAAGCCGGAACGGTGATCGCCCATGCCGGGACCGCCGTTGCCGGAGGACCGGTGCGGCGAGTGATGGTACGACAGCAGCGTTCCGGTCTGCGGGTCCGCCACGAGGACGACGTCTCCGCCGTCGCCGCCGTTGCCTCCATCGGGACCACCCAGCGGCTTGAACTTCTCGCGGTGCACGGAAACGCAGCCGTTGCCGCCCTTACCCGCACGAAGGTGCAGTGTGACGGTGTCGACGAACGTGACCATGTGCGGATTCCCCTGTATGTGAGTGGTGTTTCGGTGTGCAGATACACGGACGGGGCGAGCCGAAGCCCGCCCCGAACCGGATAACTAGTGTCGCGCTGTGATCACTCAGCTGCGGCGACGATGTTGACGACCTTGCGGCCGCCCTTCGCGCCGAACTGGACCGCACCGGCGGCCAGAGCGAACAGCGTGTCGTCGCCGCCACGGCCGACGTTGACGCCGGGGTGAAAGTGCGTGCCGCGCTGGCGGACGATGATCTCGCCGGCGAGGACCTGCTGACCGCCGAAGCGCTTCACGCCGAGGCGCTGAGCGTTGGAGTCACGACCGTTACGGGTTGAGCTTGCGCCCTTTTTATGTGCCATGTCCTAGTCCCCTCTGGCTTACTTGATGCCGGTGATCTTGACGCGCGTGAGCTCCTGACGGTGGCCCTGGCGCTTCTTGTAGCCGGTCTTGTTCTTGTACTTCTGGATGATGATCTTCGGGCCGCGGAGGTTGCCGATGACCTCAGCCGTGACCTTGACCTTGGCCAGCGAGTCAGCGTCGGTGGTCACCGTGGCGCCGTCGACGAGCAGCACAGCGGCCAGCTCGATCTTCTCGCCCTGGGCAGCCTTGACACGGTCGAGCTGAACGATCGTGCCGACCTCGACCTTCTCCTGCCGCCCACCGGCGCGCACTACTGCGTAAACCACTTCATACCTGTTTCGTTGGGGAGCTCGCGGCTCCGAGATCTCACGGGAAGACTGTTGCTTGCATGCACCGTGGAACGGCGGGCGCGAACGCAAGGCTCTCCGCTTCGACCGACGAGGACGACGCGGCATACGCACCAAGGGACTACTTTACCGGATGCGGGTCGGTGTCGCAAAGCGAGGTGGGTCCGTACATCGCGGCTCGCTCCAGCAGCCCCTGCCCCACCGGCGCGGACCTAGGCTGAAAGGGTGACCGTACTCGTCGACGACCCGCTCTGGCCCGCCCACGGACGCCTGTGGGCGCACCTCGTGAGCGACGAGAGCCTCGACGAGCTGCACGCGTTCGCGCGCGAGAACGACGTCGCCGCACGCGCTTTCGATCTCGACCACTACGACGTGCCGGAGGAGACCATCCCCCGGCTCGTCGCCGCCGGCGCCCAGCACGTCACGGGCAAGGAGCTGGTGCGCCGACTGATCGCCTCAGGACTCCGAGTCCGCAGCCGCGACCGGCGCTGACGGCTCGTTGTTCACCGAGACGGGCGTGCCGGTGAGCGCCGCTGTGCTCACCCGACGACGTCCTCGCCCCTGACCCGGCGCCTTCGGCTCCGGGAGAGCGTCGAGGACGGAGTCGAGCAGCGCCTCGGCGGGAGACTTCGGGCCCTTGCGGTCGCCGCCCCGCTTCTTGCGAGCCTTCTTCGGACGATCGGCACCTGCGGGCGCTTCCGACGTGACGTCGGCCGCCTCGGCTTCCGGCGCCCCATCCGCCGCCGGAGCGATGGTGGAGGCGGCGATCTGCGCGAGGGCCGACTTCGCCCCCTCCGTGATGCTGTGGGTGACCGCGGAGGCAGCCGGAGCGCTCTGGTTCTGACCGTTCCCGTTGCCACCGCCGCCGCGCTGACGACGCCCGCTCTGCCCGTTGCCGCCGTTGCCGCCGCCGTTGTTGTTGCCGTTGGAGCGGTGCTTCACGACCGGGTCGTGGTGCACGATGACGCCGCGACCTGCGCAGACCTCGCAGGCCTCGCTGAAGGTCTCGAGCAGGCCGAGCCCCAGCTTCTTGCGCGTCATCTGCACGAGCCCGAGCGAGGTGACCTCGGCGACCTGGTGCTTGGTCCGGTCGCGGCTCAGGCATTCGATCAGGCGCCGCAGCACGAGATCGCGATTGGACTCCAGGACCATGTCGATGAAGTCGACGACGATGATGCCGCCGATGTCACGCAGGCGCAGCTGGCGGACGATCTCCTCCGCTGCCTCGAGGTTGTTCTTGGTGACCGTCTCCTCGAGGTTTCCGCCCGAGCCGACGAACTTGCCGGTGTTGACGTCGACGACCGTCATGGCCTCGGTGCGGTCGATCACGAGCGAGCCACCGGAGGGCAGCCACACCTTGCGATCGAGAGCCTTCTCGATCTGCTCCGTGATGCGGAACGCATCGAACGGATCGGTCTCGTCCTCATACGCCTCGACGCGCTCGAGCAGGTCGGGAGCCACGCTCTCCAGGTAGGCGCGGATGGTCTGCTGCGCATCCTCGCCCTGGATGAGCATCTTGGTGAAGTCCTCGTTGAAGACGTCGCGGACGATCTTCACGAGAAGGTCGGGCTCCGCGTGCAGGAGCGCGGGCGCCTGCTGGTTCTCGACCTGCTTCTGGATGTGCTCCCACTGCGAGGTGAGACGCTGCACGTCACGCGTGAGCTGGTCCTCGGTGGCACCCTCGGCTGCCGTGCGGACGATCACCCCGGAGGACTCCGGCAGCACCTCCTTGAGGATGCGCTTGAGGCGTGCCCGCTCGTTGTCGGGAAGCTTGCGGCTGATGCCGTTCATGGAACCGCCCGGCACGTAGACCAGGTAGCGGCCGGGCAGGGAGATCTGGCTGGTGAGACGAGCACCCTTGTGTCCGACCGGGTCCTTGGTGACCTGGACGAGCACGCGATCGCCGGGCTTGAGCGCCAGTTCGATGCGGCGCGGCTGGTTGCCCGTCTCGACGCCGTCCCAGTCGACCTCGCCGGAATACAGCACGGCGTTGCGTCCACGACCGATGTCGACGAACGCGGCCTCCATGCTGGGAAGCACGTTCTGCACGCGTCCGAGGTAGACGTTGCCGATCAACGACGCGTCCTGGTTCCGGGCGACGTAGTGCTCGACCAGCACGCCGTCTTCGAGGACACCGATCTGCGTGCGGCCGTTCTTGGAGCGCACGACCATCTTGCGGTCGACCGACTCGCGACGTGCGAGGAACTCGGCCTCGGTCACGACGGGGCGACGACGACCAGCGTCACGCCCGTCCCGGCGACGCTGCTTCTTCGCCTCGAGGCGGGTGGATCCCTTGATGGCCTTCGGCTCGGTGATGTACTCGACGACGCGCTGACGCTGACGCGGCTCTTCGCGCTGGTCGTCACCCTCGGAACCGCCACGGCGGCGACGGCCGCGGCCACGACCCGCGGGCTCGTCCTGCGACTGCTCGCGCTCGGCGATCCGGTCGAAGATGCGCTCGCGCCCCGGCTGCGCGGGGAGCGGCACGATCTCAGGCGCGTAGAAGTGCAGCTGTGTGGAGACCTGCGAGACGAACACCTCGGGAAGCAGACCGAGCGACACAGCAGTCACCGGACCCGGAGCTTCGGGAGCGGCCGGAGCTTCCTCCTCGGTGATGGTCGCCTCGACGGCGGTCGTCGACTGCGCGACCGACTCCTCTGCGGTGGCTTCCTCGACGACTCCGGCTTCCGAGGGCTTCTCCGCGACGGCGGACTCCCCCTCCGGCACCTCGAGCGCCTCAGCAGCAGCCTGGGCCTCGGCAGCCGCTTCCGCGTCAGCGGCAGCTTCGGCTTCCGCCTCAGCCACGGCATCAGCGACGGAATCGGCCGCAGCAGCGGCATCGTCGGCAGCAGCCGCGGCATCGTCCGCTGCGGCGTAGCCGGCGGCGACAGCATCGGCAGCGGCGTCCTCGGCCCGTTCAGCGGCGTCGGAGTTCTCGTCACCCTCGATCGACGCCTCTGCAGGGCCGTCGACATCCGGAGCGGTGGGCTCCGTCAGCTCTCCCGCGGCGTCAGCCGGGAAGTCGAGGGTGGGGGCGTTGTTGTCATTGTTCTCATCGGCCATCTCTGGCTTACTCCCTGCACGGGACACTAGGTGCCCCGTGAAATCTCATGCGGTACCCGCGGGTTCCGCGAACTCACTCGGTCTGCGACCGGCTCATGGCTCTGATCGCGTGGGGCATTGGACCCCGAAGTCTTCTCGACGCGTGTCGCGGCAAACGCCGTTCATCGCATCACAGGCCATTATCGCACCAAGTGGGTCGGTTCGCGGTATCCCGTCGTCCGCAGCGAGTTTTGTCCGGCCTGTTCTCGCCCCATCCATAGCAGGCGCTGGGATAATCCCCAGTATGAGCGAGCAGCGCACCCGCCCCGTCGTCTACGCCGTCTGGCTGATCATCGCGAGTGTGGTGGGCTGGTTCGCCGCATTCCAGCTGACGGTCGAGAAGTTCGTCCTCGCGGCCAATCCCGACGCCGTGCTGAGCTGCAACGTCAGCGTGATGATCCAGTGCGGGAAGAACCTCGAGTCGTGGCAGGGAGAGGTCTTCGGCTTCCCCAACCCGATCCTCGGTATCGCCGGGTGGATGGCACCCCTCTTCGTCGGCGTCGCACTGCTCGCCGGCTCACGGTTCCCCCGGTGGTTCTGGCTGACCTTCGGCGCCGGCGTGACCTTCGCCTTCGGCCTCGTCTGCTGGCTGATCTGGCAGAGCATCTACGCCCCCAACCTCGGTGTGCTCTGCCCGTGGTGCATGCTCACCTGGTCCGTCACCATCCCGACCTTCTTCGCCACCATGCTGCACCTGACACGAAACGGCAGCTTCACCGGCAACGAGAAGGTGCAGGAGCGCGCGAACCGGCTGATGGCCTGGGTCCCGCTCGCCACGATCCTCGCGTACGCCGTCGTGATCCTCCTCGCTCAGCTGCGCGGCCTCGACCTCCTCGGCGAGGTCATCGGCATGATCTTCTGAGGCTGCAGCACGGAAGAGCCCGTCCACCGAGATTGGGTGGACGGGCTCTTCGCATGTGGACGGGTTCTCAGTCGAACCAGATTCCCAGCTCGCGCGCGGCGGACTCGGGGCTGTCGGAGCCGTGCACCAGGTTCTGCTGCACCTTGAGGCCCCAGTCGCGACCGAAGTCGCCACGGATCGTGCCCGGTGCGGCGGTCGTGGGGTCGGTCGTGCCTGCGAGAGAGCGGAAGCCCTCGATCACGCGGTTGCCCGCGAGCCGGATCGCGACAGACGGGCCGGAGAGCATGAACTCGAGCAGCGGCTCGTAGAACGGCTTGCCCTCGTGCTCGGCATAGTGCTCGGCGAGCAGGTCACGGTCGGGCTCCACCAGGCGGATGTCGACGAGGGCGTAGCCCTTCGCCTCGATGCGGGCGAGGATCGCGCCGGTGAGGCCGCGAGCGACGCCATCGGGCTTGACGAGGACGAGGGTTTCTTCGGTGGCCATGTCATTCACTCTCTGTGTCTGAGATCTGCGTGGTCTGAGTCTCGGTCGAGGGCTCGACGGGGCGTCGTGCGTCCAGTCGGGCCCCTCCGATGGTCGCATACGCCCACATCCCGCCGAAAATCAGGACGACGAGCAGGATGGAGGGGACGAAAAACGCCGACAGCGCGACGAGAGCCTGGACGACCCACCCGGCGGTGAGTGCCCAGGGCTTCGTGATCATCCCCGCGATCACGATGCACGCGAGGGCGAGCACCGCCCCGGCGACGATCGCCCACCACTGCTCGACGCCATCGGGGAGCTGACGCAACCCGAAGATCGTGAGTCCGACGAGGAAGACCACGATCGCCTCGAACCCCAGCACGACGGGTGCGAGCTTCTGCACGAGGGTGCGCGGCGGGCGCGGACGACGCGCTGGTGCGGCATCGGCGCTCATGCGCGCCACCCCGCCTTCCAGTCCTCGTCCTGCGACAGCGCGATCGCCTCTCCGGCGAGCACCACCGAGCCCGCGATGATCACCGCGCGGCGGTCGGAGGAGGCGGCCCACTCGCGCGCGGCGTCGGCGGCGTCGGCGAGAGAGTGGTGCACGGTCGCCCGCTGGCCGCTCTGCTCCACGAGATCGGCGATCGCATCAGCATCGCTCGCTCGATCCGAATCCGGAGCGGTGGCGAAGACGTGTGCCGCCCTCGGGGCCAGCTCGGCGACGATGCCCGCGGCATCCTTGTCGGCGAGCACACCGAGCACCAGACCCCACTCGTCGAAGTCGAAGCTGTCGTCCAGTGCCTGCGCGAGCGCCTTGGCGCCGTGCGGGTTGTGCGCCGCGTCGACGATCACGGTCGGCGCGATGCCGAGCAGCTGCAGTCGGCCGGGAGAAGTGCTCTCCTGCAGGCCCGCGGTGACGATGTCGGCCGCGATGCGCTGCGTGGCGCCCCCGATCAGCGACTCCACCGCGGCGACAGCGAGGGCGGCGTTGTGCCCCTGATGCGCCCCGTACAGCGGGAGGTATTCCTCGGTGTAGTCCCCCGCCAGGCCACGGATCGTGAGCAGTTGCCCACCGACCGCGAGTTTCTGCTCGGCGAGACCGAACTCCTCGCCCTCGAAGACGATGGTGGCGTTGCGCTCCGCAGCCACCCGGCGCAGCACCTCGGCGGCCTCCGCGGGCTGCTGAGCGGACACCACGGCGGCGCCCTCCTTGATGATGCCCGCCTTGACCTCGGCGATCTCGGCGATCGTGCTGCCGAGGCGGTCGGCGTGGTCGATGTCGATCGGCGCGAACACCGCGACGTCGCCGTCTGCCGTGTTGGTGGAGTCCCATTCGCCGCCCATGCCCACCTCGAGCACGAGCACATCGATCGGAGCGTCGGCGACCGCGACGAATGCCAGCACGGTCAGCAGTTCGAAGAAGGTCAACGGAGCGTCACCGGCTGCCTCGAGCTCGGCGTCGACGATGTCCACGAACGGCTCGATCTCGTCCCACGCGTCCGCGACGGCCTCGTCGGCGATGGGCTCGCCGTCGATCAAGATGCGCTCGGTGAAGCGCTCCAGGTGTGGACTCGTGAACAGTCCGGTACGCAGATCGTGCGCACGCAGAAGGCTCTCGATCATCCGGGCCGTCGACGTCTTGCCGTTGGTGCCCGTGATGTGCACGACGCGGTAGGTGCGCTGCGGGTCGTCGAGGAAGGCCAGGATCCGGGCGGTGCGCTCCTTGCGCGGCTGCACCCAGCGCTCTCCCGCTCGGCTCAGCAGCGCCTCGTAGACGGCATCCGCCCTGTCAGCAGCACTCATGCTCCCGCTCCCATCCTGGTCACGTCGATCGTGAAGTCGCCGATGTTCGCATATGTCCCGGCGGAGATCACAGCGGAGAACTCCGGTGTCGCACTTCCTGCACCGGCGAGGACCGCACCATGACCGAAGATCGAGTCGCCCTGCGCATCGATCACGAAGTACTCCTCGGCGAGGGTCTCCGCAGCGATGCCTGCCAGCTCGAACGCCGAGACCACGGCTGCGGTGTCCGCATCGTCCTGGAATCGGAGCACCAGCCGGATGCGGTCGCTCACGTCGAAGTCGGCGTTCTTGCGCGTCTCCTGCACGGCGCGGATCACATCTCGGGCGAGCCCCTCCGCCTCGAGCTCGGGGGTCGTCCTGGTGTCCAGCAGCACGAAACCCCCGCTCGGCACGATGGCCAGAGCCTCCCCCTCCGGACGGCCGGTCGTCTCGAGCACGAGCTCGTACTCCGACGGCTCCAGCGCGATTCCGCCGGCTGTGATGACACCGGCCTCCTCGCTCCAGTCGCCAGAGCGTGCGGCCTGGATCGCCTTCTGCACGTCCTTGCCCAGACGCGGACCGGCCGCGCGGGCGTTGACGCTGAGGCGGTGCGCGATGCCGTATTCCGCTGCGGTGTCATCGGCGAGCGCGACGAGTTCGACCGACTTCACGTTGAGCTCCTCGCGGAGGATGTCCTCGAACTGCCCGAGCGACGCCGCGAGAGGCGAGACCACGGTGAAGCGGGCGAGTGGGAGACGCACACGCAGCTTCTCCTTCTTCCGCAGTGCGTTGCCCACGCTCGACAGCTCGCGCACGGCGTCCATGGCGTCGCGGATCTCGTCCGCTGCGGGGAACTGCGCCTCGTCCGGCCAGTCGGTCAGGTGCACGCTGCGCCCACCGGTCAGGCCCTGCCACACGCGCTCGCTGATGAGGGGGACGAGAGGCGCTGCGACGCGGGTGAGCGTCTCGAGCACGGTGTAGAGGGTGTCGAACGCCTCACGGCTCTTCAGGTCTTCCGTCACGCCTGTCCAGAAGCGATCGCGCGAACGTCGGATGTACCAGTTCGTCAGCACCTCGGCGAAGTCACGCAACCGCGCGGACGCCGTCGTGGAGTCGAGACCCTCCAGGTCGGCACGCACCTCGCGGACGAGGTCGCCGAGACGAGCGAGGATGTAGCGATCGAGCACATCGGTGGAATCGGTGCTCCACTGCGCCTCGTAGCCGGCGGCGCCCGATGCGTTCGCGTAGGTGGCGAAGAAGTACCACGAGTTCCACAGTGGCAGCAGGAACTCGCGGACCCCGGAGCGGATGCCCTCCTCGGTGACCGCGAGGTTGCCGCCGCGCAGCACCGAGCTCGACATCAGGAACCAGCGCATCGCATCGGAACCGTCGCGGTCGAGCACCTCGGACACGTCGGGGTAGTTCCGCAGCGACTTCGACATCTTGTAGCCGTCGCTGCCGAGGACGATGCCGTGGCAGCTGACGCCCGTGAACGCCGGGCGGTCGAAGAGCGCGGTCGAGAGCACGTGCATCACGTAGAACCAGCCGCGGGTCTGTCCGATGTACTCGACGATGAAGTCCGCCGGGGAGTGCGAGTCGAACCACTCCTGGTTCTCGAAGGGATAGTGCACCTGGGCGTAGGGCATCGAACCGGAGTCGAACCACACGTCGAAGACGTCCTCGATACGGCGCATCGTGCTCTTGCCGGTGGGATCGTCCGGGTTCGGACGCGTCAAGTCGTCGATGTACGGGCGGTGCAGGTCGACCTCGCCCTCAGGGTTGCGCGGAAGCGTGCCGAAGTCGCGCTCCAGGTCCTCCAACGAGCCGTAGGCGTCGACGCGCGGGTACTCGGGGTCGTCGCTCTTCCAGATCGGGATCGGCGAGCCCCAGTAGCGGTTGCGGCTGATCGACCAGTCGCGCGCGCCCTCGAGCCACTTGCCGAACTGTCCGTGCTTGACGTTCTCCGGCACCCACGTGATCTGCTCGTTGTTCGCGAGCATGTCGTCCTTGATGTCCGTCACGCGGATGAACCAGCTCGACACGGCCTTGTAGATCAGGGGGTTCCGGCAGCGCCAGCAGTGCGGGTACGAGTGCTCGTAGCTCTGCAGGCGGATCAGTCGGCCGTTCTCGCGGATCAGGCGCACCAGAGGGGTGTTCGCGTCCATCCACAGCTGGCCGGCGACGTCGGTGATGTTCGGGAGGAACTTGCCGCCGTCGTCGAGCGACAGGATCGTGGGGATGCCGGCGGCACCGGCCACCCGCTGGTCGTCCTCACCGTAGGCCGGAGCCTGGTGGACGATCCCGGTGCCGTCGCTGACCGTGACGTAGTCGTCGACGAGGATGCGCCAGGCGTTCTCGGTGCCGTAGGTCTCGGCGTCGGCGTAGTAGTCGAACAGCCGGTCGTAGGTCACGTCCTGCAGGTCGGCACCGCGCACCGTCGCGTCGATGGCGGCGAGCGCGTCATCGGCGCTCTCGTACCCGAGGTCCTTCGCGTATCCGCCGACGAGCTGACGGGCGAGCAGGTATCGGTGCGCCGAGGCCTCGATCGCGGCATCCGTCGTCCCTGCGGCCTGGTGCACGTCCGCTGCGCCGTTCGGGCCTGCCGGGAGTACCACGTAGTCGATGTCCGGCCCCACGGCGAGCGCGAGGTTGGTCGGGAGCGTCCAGGGGGTGGTCGTCCAGGCGAGGGCGCGCACGCCGGTGAGCCCGAGCGCCTCGGCCTTGGCTCCGGTCAGCGGGAAGGTCACCGTCACGGAGGGATCCTGACGCATCTGGTACACGTCGTCGTCCATACGCAGCTCGTGGGCGCTGAGCGGGGTCTCGTCACGCCAGCAGTACGGGAGCACCCGGTATCCCTCATAGGCGAGGCCCTTGTCGTACAGCGTCTTGAACGCCCAGAGCACGCTCTCCATGTAGCCCAGGTCGAGCGTCTTGTAGCCACGGTCGAAGTCGACCCAACGCGCCTGACGGGTGACGTAGTCCTGCCACTCGTGCGTGTAGGCCAGGACCGAGCTCTTCGCCTTCGCGTTGAAGACGTCGATGCCCATCTCCTCGATCTCGGCCTTCTCGGTGATGCCGAGCTGCTTCATCGCCTCGAGCTCGGCGGGAAGTCCGTGCGTGTCCCAGCCGAAGACGCGATCGACCTTGTGGCCGGTCATCGTCTGGAAGCGCGGGAACACGTCCTTCGCGTACCCCGTGAGCAGGTGGCCGTAGTGCGGAAGGCCGTTCGCGAAGGGCGGGCCGTCGTAGAACACCCACTCCGGCGACCCCTCGCGCTGCGCGATCGACGCGCGGAAGGTGTCATCCGCCTCCCAGAACGCGAGCACCTCCTCCTCGATCTGCGGGAAGCGAGGGCTGGGCGCGACGGAGTCGGCGGCGGGGCCGAAGGCGGAACGGGGGTAGGTCATCGTGGCTCGCAGTGGTCGTCGTGGCGGATGCTCATGCGAGGACGACCCTCACGGACCGCGGTACCACCTCGCGTGCCGCGCCCTGCGGCGCGACCACTCTCACTGCGGCTGTGACGGGCCTGCCCCGCTCGGTTCTACTGAGCGCGGCCCGAAGGTCACGCCGTTCTTCCGAGAGCTCCCCGGTGATGGCCGGATCGATGCTCGTCCCACCAGTGTACGCGTGCCCACTGCTCCCCGGCGCATGGTCCTTCCCGGATGGCGACCTCGCACGATGTCGTCGGCCCGCCCTACGCTCGGAACATGGCCCGCACCTCCGACTCCCCCGCGTCTCCCCGCGTCACGGCGCCCGATCTGCCGCCGGTGCTTGAACCGGCTCGGGCTGCCCGCAGTACCGACCTCGTCGCCGCTCGACTCGATCTGGCCGGTACCGTCGACCTCGCCTATTCGACGGTCGAGCAGTGCGTCGTGAGCGCAGACGCCGATGCCGTCGACCTCACCGGGGCATCGGTCGTCGACGTCGACATGTCGGGGGTTCGCATCGCCTCGCTGCGCATGCGCGACGCGGGTGTGCGGCGAGTGCGGATCAACGGCGGCCGCATCGGGACCCTCGACCTCAGTGAGGCGCATGTCTCGGAGCTCGACCTGCGCGATGTGCGCATCGACTACCTCAACCTCGGTGCGGCGAAGGTCACCGATCTCGAGATCACAGGGTGCGCCATCCGCACGATCGACATGCCGCGGGCCGAGCTCACGCGAGTGCGCTTCACGTCCACATCGAGTGACGAGGTGGACTCGCGGGGCATGCGGGCGAAAGACCTCGATCTGCGCGGGCTCGACGCTCTCGGCTACCTCGACGCCAACAGCCTGCGCGGTGCTACGCTCACCTCGTTCCAGGTGCAGCAGCTGGCACCCGTGCTCGCCGCGGGAATCGGCATCCTCGTCAAGGACTGACGGCGCCGCTCGCGTCGATCAGCTCTCTCGTGAACGGGTGCTGCGGTGCCGCGAACACCTCCGACGTCGGCCCCTGCTCCACGATCCGGCCGTCCTGCATCACCAGCACGTCATCCGCGACCGATCCCACGACATCCAGATCATGGGAGACGAGGATCATCGTCAGCCGGCGTTCGCGCTGCAGCCCGTCGAGCAGACGCAGCACCCGCTCCCGCACCGAGGGGTCGAGCGCGGAGACGGGTTCGTCGAGCACCAGCACGTCAGGATCTGCGGCGAGGGCACGGGCGATGGCCGCCCGCTGCCTCTGTCCGCCGGAAAGGGCACTCGGACGTCTGCCGGCCAGTGCGGGAGCGAGGCCGACCTCGGCGAGAAGCTCGATCACCCGAGCAGGGCGCGCGGTGCGGGGCACACCACCGGCCTCCAGCGCTTCCTGCAGCGATCTACCGATCGTCCAGCGCGGGTCGAAGGCGCCGAGGGGATTCTGATGCACCAACTGCACCCGTCGCGGTGCGTTCCACTCCACAGCGCCGCTGTCCGGGGCATCGACACCGACGATCATGCGGGCGAGAGTGGTCTTACCCGACCCCGACTCCCCCACGATGCCGAGCGTCCGCCCATCCCTCACGACGAACGAGGCATCGACGACCGCGGGCGCGGTGCCGAAGCTCCGTGACACGCCGTCGACTCTCAGCACCGATGCGGAATCCGTCGGCGTAGCGGTTCGGGGTTCGTGGATCGTCGCGGCGATGAGCTGCTTCGTGTACTCGTGTCGAGGGTTCTCGAGCACATCGGCCACCGGACCGGACTCCACGACCACGCCGCTCCGCATCACCAGGACACGATCGGCGATCCTCCGGACCGCTGCGAAGTCGTGGCTGATGAACACGAGGGCCGTCCCCTCGTCGGTGATCTCACGCAGCAGTCCGAGGATCCGCGCCTGCACGGTGGCGTCGAGCGCGGTGGTCGGCTCGTCCGCCACGAGGACGGCCGGGTTCGCGGCGAGTGCGGACGCGATGAGCGCACGCTGCCGCAGACCTCCGGAGAGTTCGTGCGGGTGCTGTCGCGCGCGGCGCTCCGGTTCGGGCATCCACACGCGCTCCAGCAGCTCCCGCACACGTGTCGCTCGCGGCGCCCGCCCCCGGACGACCCTGTGGAGGAGGAGCGGCTCGGCGATCTCCGCCTCGATGCGCCGCAGGGGATCGAGGGAGACCAGCGCGTCCTGGGAGATGAGCGCGATTCCCGATCCGCGCACGCCCCTCCACGCCCGATCGGAGAGACCGGCGACATCCCTCCCGTCCACCACGAGCCCGTCCAGGGTGACGTCAGCGGCTGCGGGAGTCAGCCCCAGCAGGGCACGCGCTGTGAGGGACTTGCCGGCGCCGGACTCCCCCACGATCGCGACGCACTCACCGCGGTCGACGGCGAAGGACACGTCATCCACGACCTGCTTCCCGTCGAACGAGATGCGGAGTCCTCGAACCTGCAGTGCAGCGTTCATCCTGTCCTCCCGTCTGCGCGAGCCCTAAGGATTCGCCCGATGACGGTGGCCGAGACCACGGTCAGCGTGATCGCGACGCCGGGGAAGAGGGAGATCCACCAGGCCTGGCCCAGCACGTTGCGGCCCCCGGCGAGCATCAATCCCCACTCGGGCGTCGGCTCTGAGGGACCCAAGCCCAGGAAGCTGAGTCCCGCGGCCGCGAGGATGCTCGAGCCGATGCCGATGGTGGCGAGCACGCTCAGCGCACCGAGCACGCCCGGCAGCACGTGCCTGCGGAAAGCGCGCCAGCGCGGGACGCCGAGGATGCGCGCGGCTTCGACGTGCTCGGTGACGCGGAGCGTCTGGGTCTGCACGCGCGCCAACCGGATGTACACCGGCAGGGCGGCCAGGGTCACCGCGATCGCGATGTTCACGGGTCCCGGTCCCAGCACGGCGACGACGACCAGCGCGACCAGGAACTCGGGGAACGCCATCAGCACGTCGTTCACCCGCATCACGGTGGTGTCGACGCCCCGCGGTGCGACCCCGGCGAGCGCGCCGATCATGAGCCCGAGGACCAGAGCCACCCCGGTGGCGAAGAGCCCGATGCCCAGCGATCTCCCCGCGCCGTGGACCACCCGCGAGTAGACGTCGCGCCCGCTCTGATCGGTGCCGAAGAAGTGCTCCGCGCCGGGCGGCAGCAGGGCGGAGCGGACATCGGTCTGCAGTGGATCGTGCGTGGCGAGGACCCCGGGCCAGAGCGCCGCGAACACGATCACGGCGCTCACCACGATGGCCGACCAGAGGAGCACAGTCTGCGCGCGCCTCATCGGGTGCTCCGGTCACGTGCTGCCCTGATACGCGGGTCGATCAGGGGGTGCACGATCTCGACCAGCAGGTTCACGGTGACGAACACCACGGCGCTCAGGAGGATGATCCCCGTGATGACCGGAAGATCGCGGTCGCTGATCGCCGCGAGCGTCACGCGTCCGAGACCGGGTCGGGCGAACACGGTCTCGACCAGCACCGCTCCGCCGAGGACGGAGCCGGTCAGATAGGCGGCGAGCGTGACGGCGGAGGCTGCGCCGTGACGCAGTCCGTGCCGGAGCGTGAACCACGAAGGACTCGCCCCACGCGCGCGCACCGTCTCAGCGAACGGCATGCGCTCGGCTTGCACGAGGCCGTCCCGAAGCACCTGACTGAGCAGCGCGGCCACCGGCAGCGCGAGCGTCACCGCCGGGAGGACGATCGTGGCGGGGTTGCGGGCTCCGGAGACCGGAAACCACCCCAGTCCGAAGGCGAAGACGCTGAGGAGGACCAGTCCGATCCAGAACACCGGAGACGAGAGCACCACCAGCTCCACCGCCGCGGCGGCCGTGCGTCCTGCATCGCCGCGTACGAGGACGGCGACCCCGACGGCGAGCACGACGGCGATCACCAGTGCGAGCGCGGAGAGCTGTACCGTCGCTCCCAGCTGGCGTCCGATCACCTCTGTGACCGGCATCCGCAGCTGGTACGACTCCCCCAGGTCCCCGCGGGCCAGCTGGCCGATGAAACCGAGGTACTGCTCCCACGGCGGCCGGTCCAGTCCCAGGTCGGCGCGGATGCCGTCCTTGACCGCCTCACTCACCTGTGCCTGAGGTCCCAGCATCACCGACACGGGATCTCCGGGGATCACTCGGAACGCGAGGAATGCGACGGTGGCGGCGCCCCACAGGACGATGACGACGGAGGCGATCAGGCCGGCGATGCGGACGAGAGCAGCCTTCACCACCCGTGCCCTCCGCTCAGCCGGCGGTTCAGCCGACGGTCACATCGTAGAACAGCGGACGGCCGTACAGGTCGTACTCGACGCCCTCGACGCGGTCGCCGACGGCCGTGATCGCCGACGGGCTGTACAGCGGCACGATGGCGGTGTGCGTGGCGTTCCACTCCTGCAGCTGGGTGTAAAGCCCGTTCCGCGTGTCCTGATCGCTCGTCGCGACGGCCTGTTCCAGCAGCGCATCGATCTCGGGGTCGCTGACCTGTGAGGCGTTCTGGAACCCGTCGGTGTGCAGGTGACTGCGCAGCAGGTCGGGGTCGACACCGGAGAAGCCCCAGTCGGTCAGGTCGAACGTCTTCGGCTCGTACTGCTCGTTGTAGGCGCCCGGTTCGAGCACCTCGCGCTCGACCTCGAAGCCGATCCCCTTGAGGTCGGACTGGATCGCGTTGGCCAGCGCGGCACGGTCGTCGGGAACCGGAGTCCAGGCGATCCAGCGCACCGAGAGGCGCTTGCCGTCCTTCATGCGGATCCCGTCGGTGTCGCGGGCCGTCCAGCCGGCCTCGTCGAGGAGCGTGTTCGCCGCATCCTGGTCGAACGGCCAGCTGCCCTCGAGGGACGCGTCGTAGCCCGGAGTCGTCGACCCGAGGATGCTCCACGCCCGCGGGAACTGCCCGAAGTAGATCTCCTCCACCGCGGCGTCGATGTCGATGCCACGGGCGAACGCCTGACGCACCTTCTCGTCGGCGAAGACTCCGTACTTCTCGTTCAGATACAGCGAGTACGGCAGACCCGGGTACTCGATCGAGTCGACCGTGATGCCGTCGCCGAGGTCCTTCGCGAGGTTCGGCGGGATGTTGCTGGCCAGGTCGGCTTCACCGCTTTCGACGACGCCCGCGCGCACAGACGCCTCCGGCTGGATCTCGACGCGCAGGGTCTCGAACTTCGGAGCCTCAGCGTCGTGCGGGCCCCAGGCGTAGTCGTCGTTGCGGGTGTAGACGATCTCCTGGTCGGGCGTGTACTCGGTGAGCTCGAACGGGCCGGTGCCGACGGTGATCCCGGGGCCGCCCGCTTTGAGCTTGTCGGCCGACTTCTCCAGCACGGCAGGCGAGTAGAAGCCGAGCTGCGGCGTGCTCGCCGCCTGCAGGAACGGCGCGTAGGGCTGCGTGAAGGTCACCTTGACCGTGCGATCGTCGACGACCTCGGTGCCGTCGTAGAAATCGGCGCCGAGCATGCTGGCTGCCTGGGCCGACGCGGTCTCGGGGTCGACGATGCGGTCGAAGTTCGCCTTGACGGCGGCAGCGTCGAACTTCTCGCCGTCGGTGAAGGTCACGTCGTCGCGGAGCGTGAAGGTGTACTCAGTGCTGTCCGGTGAGACGTCCCAGCTCTTCGCGAGCCACGGGCTGAACGATCCGTCGTCCTCCTGGAAGACCAGGGAGTCGAGCACCGCCCGCTGCACCATGCCGGAGACATCGAGCTGGCTGACCTGCGGATCCATGTGCCCTGCGGACAGATTCGCGCCCTCGATCGACCACACGAGCTCCCCGCCCTCCCCATCGGCGCCGGGCGCAGCACACGCACTGAGTACCAGCGCAGCGGCGGCGGTGAGCGCCGCGAAGGGCAGGAGACGGCGCACAGATCTTGCGGGCATGACGGTTCCTCTGGACGATCGGGTCGGGGTCCCTCCATCCTACGGCTGATTCTTGGACGGGGTCGATCTGCGCAGGCGACCCGTCACCGTGACGCTCGGTAGACTGTTCGGCACACCCCACACTCAGGCACGCTCACACAGTGCCGCATACATCGCTCGAGGAGACCTCCATGCCTGCTTCCGAAACGGCGCAGAACCCCATTCCCGACAAGCCAGCACTCGAAGGTCTCGAAGCGAAGTGGGACGCCGCCTGGGCTGAGCAGGGCACGTACCTGTTCGACCGTCTGCGCGCCGCCGAGCTCGGCCGTGAGGGCGTCTACTCGATCGACACCCCGCCGCCGACCGCCTCCGGCAGCCTCCACATCGGCCACGTGTTCTCCTACACGCACACCGACGTCAAGGCGCGGTACGAGCGCATGCGCGGCAAGACCGTGTTCTACCCGATGGGCTGGGATGACAACGGCCTGCCCACCGAGCGCCGCGTGCAGAACTACTACGGCGTGCGCTGCGACCCGTCTCTCCCCTACGACGCCGACTTCACCCCTCCCTTCGAGGGCGGCGACAACAAGTCGAGCCGGGCTGCCGACCAGCGGCCGATCAGCCGCCGCAACTTCATCGAGCTGTGCGAGCGCCTCACGATCGAGGACGAGAAGCAGTTCGAGGCCCTGTTCCGTCAGCTCGGGTTGAGCGTCGATTGGACGCAGACCTACCGCACCATCTCCGACGACACGATCCGGCAGAGCCAGCTCGCGTTCCTCCGCAACATCGAGCGCGGCGAGGCATACCAGGCCCTCGCGCCGACGCTGTGGGACATCGACTTCCGCTCCGCGATCGCGCAGGCCGAGCTCGAGGACCGCGACCAGCAGGCCGCGTATCACACGATCGAGTTCCCCTTCGCTGACGGCTCCGGCTCCATCGCGATCGACACCACGCGCCCGGAGCTCCTCCCGGCGTGCATCGCGATCGTGACCCACCCCGAGGGGCCGCACAAGCACCTCATCGGCACCAAGGTGCGCACGCCGTACTTCGGCGCCGAGATCGAGATCCACGGCCACCACCTCGCCCAGCCCGACAAGGGCACCGGTGCGGCGATGGTCTGCACCTTCGGCGATGTGACCGACATCATCTGGTGGCGCGAGCTGCGCACCACCGCCGGCGAGTCCCTGCCGAACATGACGGCGATCGGTCTCGACGGCCGCTTCCTCGCCGAGGCGCCGTCGATCGTCGCAGACCCCGACGCGCGTTCCTGGTACGTGGAGAACGTGGCGGGCAAGACCGTCTTCAGCGCCCGCAAGGCGATCGTGGAGAAGCTGCAGGAGACCGGCGACATGACCGCCGTCGGCAAGCCCTTCCAGCACGCCGTGAAGTTCTTCGAGAAGGGCGACCGCCCGCTCGAGATCGTCTCGACCCGGCAGTGGTACATCCGCAACGGCGCCCGCGACGGCGAGCTGCGCGACCAGCTCCTCGCGCACGGAACCGAGCTGGCGTGGCACCCCGACTTCATGCGGGTCCGCTACGAGAACTGGGTCGGCGGCCTCACCGGCGACTGGCTCGTGTCCCGGCAGCGGTTCTTCGGCGTGCCGATCCCGCTCTGGTACGCGTTGGACGAGAACGGCGAGCGCGACTACGACCGGGTGCTCACCCCGGATGCGGCCGCGCTGCCCATCGACCCGACCACGGATGTCCCGGCGGGCTACACCGAGCAGCAGCGCGGGGTGCCGGGCGGGTTCGATGCCGAGGCCGACATCCTCGACACCTGGGCGACGTCCTCCCTGACCCCGCAGCTCGCGGGCGGCTGGCAGCGCGACGAGGAGCTGTGGCAGCTCACTGCTCCGTTCGATCTGCGCCCGCAGGGACAGGACATCATCCGCACCTGGCTCTTCTCGACCATGCTGCGCTCCACGCTCGAAGACGGCCGCACCCCATGGAAGAACGCCGCCATCTCCGGCTTCATCGTCGACCCCGACCGCAAGAAGATGTCGAAGTCGAAGGGCAACGTCGTCACCCCGGCCGACGTGCTCGACACCCACGGCTCTGACGCGGTGCGGTACTGGGCGGCCTCGAGCCGACTCGGCATGGACGCGGCCTTCGACCCGCAGAACCCGACCCAGGTGAAGATCGGCAGGCGTCTCGCCATCAAGGTGCTCAACGCCGCGAAGTTCGTGCTGTCGTTCCCGGTGCCCGCGGGCGCGCAGGTGACGCACGCGCTCGACGCCTCGATGCTCACGGCGCTCGACGGGGTGGTGGCCGAGGCGACCGCTGCCTTCGACCGGTACGACGCGGCAAGGGCGCTGGAGTTGACCGAGGCGTTCTTCTGGACGTTCTGCGACGACTACCTGGAGCTCGTGAAGGAGCGCGCCTACAACCAGAACGACGTGGGCCAGGCCTCGGCCGCCCTCGCGCTGCGTCTGGCGCTGTCCACGCTTCTCCGCCTGCTCGCGCCGGTGCTCTCCTTCGCCACGGAGGAGGCCTGGTCGTGGTTCGAGGCGGGCTCCGTGCACACCGCAGCGTGGCCCGAGAAGCTCGGCATCGAGGGCGACCCGGCCGTGCTGGCCGCCGCGAGCGAGGCGCTCATCGGCATCCGGCGCGCGAAGACCGAGGCGAAGGCGTCGCAGAAGACCCCGGTCTCCCGTGCCGCCATCGCCGCTCCCGCAGCGAAGGTCGAGGCCCTGCGCGCCGCGGCGGACGACCTCCGCGCGGTCGGCCGCATCGCCGAGCTCGAGATCACCGAGGCGGAGGAGTTCGCGGTCACCGCGATCGAGCTCGCCCCGGTCGAGGCCTCCTGATGCAGCTCGGCACGCGCTGGGCCGCGGGTGCACAGCCGCCCGCCTCCGTCCCCGAAGCGCTGCGTCCCGCCATCGCCGAGGTCGAGTCCCAGGGCCTCACCGGCCACTGGACCCTCACCTGGCTGGAAGGGCGTGCGATCGCCGAGCTCGACGCCGGCTGGGAGGTCCTCCAGACCGCGTCCGGTGAGGTCGTCGCCCGCCCGTTCGCCGACTGAACCGGGCCCCGCCATCGGGACGAGACCCCCTGACACCCGTGCGGATATCAGGGGGTCTCGTCGCGCGGCCCCGGGCCACGACGTCAGCGGCGGGTCACTCCCCGTTGCGCGAGGGCATGGTCGACCGCACGGGGGTCCTGCCGGCGGGTCTGTTGTTCGCGCAGCAGATCGAGCGAGAGCTCACGCCGCTCCGCGCGATGTGAGATCCGATTCTCGACGTACGCCGTCAGCCGATCGGCCAGTCGGAGCAGCCGACGCTCGGTTCGCGTCGGTGCGACGAGATGGAGAGTTGCCGCGGTCATGATGCCTCCTCGTTGTCGACGGCGGGCGAGGTCGTGCGTGGGGTCGGCAGATCGAAGAGCTCGGCGCGGAGCGAAACCCGCCGCACGTCCGGCCCCTCCTGGCCCCGGTACCGCTCGATGGCGCTCTCGACGATGGCTTCGAGTTCCTCGCGAAGCGACATCGCCTGCTCCGGTGTCATGTCGAGGTGCGTGGTGATCGTGATCCCGACGTCTCGCCACGCTTCGGGGACCTCGGCCTGCGGTCGGTTCAGGTAGCTCATGAGGGTCTCGTGGCGGACGCGGAAGAACTCCGAGGTGACGATCTGCGCCGCGGCGCGGTTCGCCGGCGAGGTCATCTCATCGGGGCCGGGCACGTCGATGCGCCCCTTGGGCCGTTCCCACCATCGCTCCCTCGCCGTGCCTCGCCCCTCCACCTCTCGGATCAGGTCGTGAGCTGCAAGCGCACGCAGGTGATAGCTGGTGGATCCCGATGTCTCTCCCACGAGGGCCGCAAGGGAGCTGGCGGTCTGCGGACCTCGCGCCGCGAGGATGTCGAAGATCTTGACCCGCAGTGGGTGTGCCAGCGCCTTGAGCGCGCTGGCGTCGAGCGTCCTGACCTGCGTCTCGTTCGTCATGAATGCAAAGATACCCTTGCAAAGGGTTCTTTGCAAGCTTTTCTTTGCATGTGCTCAGTCGATTGCGTCGCGCGCGGCGACGAAGGCGCCGACGCAATACTCGATCTGCTCCGCCGTGTGCGCCGCCGACAGCTGCACGCGGATCCGTGCCAGGCCGCGCGGCACGACCGGGAAGCTGAACGCGGTCACGTAGACGCCACGCGCCTGCATCTCCTGAGCGATCCGCGCCGTCTTCGCCGCGTCCCCGAACATGACGGGGACGATGGGGTGTTCGCCCGGAAGCAGATCGAAGCCCTCCGCCGTCATGCGCTCGCGGAACAGCGACGCGTTCGCACGCAGCCGCGCCCGAAGGTCCGCGGACCCTTCGACGAGATCGAGGGCGGTCAGCGTGCCGGCGACGATCGCGGGGGCGAGAGTGTTCGAGAACAGGTAGGGACGAGAACGCTGGCGCAGCAGAGCCACGATCTCGGCGTGCGAGGCGACATACCCGCCCGATGCGCCCCCGAGTGCCTTGCCGAAGGTTCCGGTGTAGATGTCGACACGATCGGCTACTCCGCAGAGCTCCGGTGTGCCACGACCGTTCTCGCCGACGAAACCGACCGCATGGGAATCGTCGACGAAGACGAGGGCGTCGTAACGGTCGGCGAGATCGCAGATCTCGGCGAGGGGCGCGATGTAGCCGTCCATCGAGAACACGCCGTCCGTCACGATCACACGGAATCGGGCGTCCGTTGCCGCCTGCAGCTGCGCCTCGAGATCGGCCATGTCCCGGTTGCGGTAACGAAGCCGCCTCGCCTTCGAGAGTCGGATGCCGTCGATGATCGAGGCGTGGTTCAGCTCATCGGAGATGATGGCGTCCTCGGGTCCGAAGAGTGTCTCGAACACTCCCCCGTTCGCGTCGAAGCACGACGAGTACAGGATGGCCTCGTCCGTGCCGAGGAAGTCGGCGAGGCGGCGCTCCAACTCGAGGTGCTGCTCTTGCGTGCCGCAGATGAAGCGCACACTCGCGAGGCCGTAGCCCCACTCCTCCAGGGCCGTCGTCGCGGCCGAGAGGATGCGCGGATCGTCGGCGAGACCGAGGTAGTTGTTCGCGCAGAAGTTCAGCACGTCAGCGCCGTCAGCGGTGATCTCGGCGTTCTGCGGCCCGCGGATACCGCGCTCGCGCTTGGTCAGGCCGGCCTCCTCGATCGCCGCCAGCTCGTCCGACACATGCTTCTGAAAGGTCCCGTACATCACAACTCCGTCCAGTCGAGGATGATCTTGCCCGTTCCCGCCGATTCGGCGGCGGCGAATCCGCGTTCCCATTCACGAGCGGGGACGACTTCGGCGATCACTCGGCCGATGGCATCTCGCAGGGGCGCACTGGTCTGCAGCATCGCCCCCATGGCGTTCCACGTCTCGAACATCTCGCGTCCGTAGATCCCCTTGATCGTGAGCATGTGGGTGACGAGCTTGCCCCAGTCGATCCCGAACCCGGCACTCGGCAGACCCAGCATCGCGATACGCCCACCGTGGTTCATGTTGTCGATCATGGCGGGGAGGGCCGATGGCGCACCGCTCATCTCGAATCCGATGTCGAAACCCTCGCGCATTCCGAGCGCCTGCTGCGCCTCCCTGATATCGCGGACCGAGACGTCGACGACTTCGTCGGCGCCCATCCGACGAGCCATCTCCAGACGCGGTGCGCTGACATCCGTCGCGGTGATGAACCGCGCCCCGGCGTGCCTGGCGACGGCGATGGCCATGAGCCCGATCGGGCCGCAGCCGGTGACGAGCACGTCTTCTCCGACGAGCGGGTACGTGAGCGCCGTGTGGACCGCGTTGCCGAGCGGATCGAAGATCGCGCCGAGCTCGGGAGTCACCTCGGCGTGGTGCACCCACACGTTCGCCGCAGGAAGCGCGAGGTACTCCGCGAACGCACCGTCCCGCTGCAGACCGAGACCGATCGTCCGGATGCACATCTGCCGGCGCCCTGCCCGGCAGTTGCGACACGTCCCGCAGACGATGTGGCCTTCACCGGAGACGCGATCACCCACGGAGATGTCGTGCACGCCGGGTCCGACCTCCACCACTTCGCCGTAGAACTCGTGACCGGGGATCAGCGGGGCGGCGATCGCCGACGCCGCCCAGTCATCCCAGCGGAGGATGTGCAGATCGGTTCCGCAGATGCCGGTGCGCAGCACCCGGATGACGACCTCGTCGGCGCCGGCGTTCGGTTCGGGACGCTCGACCAGCTCGAGCCCCGCGCCAGGCGCGCCTTTGAACAGTGCTCTCATGCGGACAGTGCCTTCATGATCTCGATCACATCGCATCCACGGTTGTAGATCAATCGGCATCGTCTGCACCGTCCATGTAGCCGCCGCTAAACTGTTCTCGTGGAACTCCATCAGTTGCAGATCCTGAGAGAGCTCGGCGCCCTCGGCAGTGTGACCGCCGTGGCCGACGCGCTCCGAGTCACTCCTTCTGCCGTCTCCCAGCAGCTCGCAACCCTGCAGCGTGGTGTGCCGACACCGCTGACCCGCAGAGTCGGGCGCACGCTCGCCCTCACACCCGCCGGCGAAGTACTGGCGACTGCCGGCGCCGAGGCGATCGACGCCATGGCGGCGGCACGACACGCCCTGGACGACTTCGAGGGTTCTGCGACGGGAGTCGTGAGCATCAGCGGGTTCCACAGCGTCGGGCAGGCGCTGTTCGGGGCACTCGTGCGGGAGCTGTCGTCCGCAGCGAACGCGCCATCGGTGCAGCTCACGGACGAGGATGTCGCGCAGACGGATTTCCCTGCGCTCACAGCACGCTACGACCTCGTGCTCGCGCACCGCATGGAGCATTCCGAACCGTGGCCCGCGCAGGGTGTGCGCAGCCTCACCCTGATCCGCGAGCCCCTGGACGTGGCGGTAGCGGCCTCACATCCGCTCGCCGGTCGTGCCAGCCTCACACCGGCCGACGTCGCAGGAGAGCGATGGGTCACCAGTCGCATCGGCTACTCCCCCGACGACGTGCTCCGTGCCGTATCGGCGGTGGCCCATCGGCCCGTCGACATCCAACACCGCATCAACGACTACGGCGCGGTGTCGGCCGTCGTAGCCGCCGGAGGGGTGATCGGGATGCTACCGCGCTTCACCTCGCGCAGCGTCGACGACCGCGACCTCGTGCGCGTCCCTCTCGAAGGTGTGAGCACGCACCGGATGATCGACGTGCTCGCGCGGCCCGAGACACTTCGTCGTCGATCGGTCCGCGTGGTCGTGGAAGCCCTTCGCGGCGTGATGACGCGCCTGAGCGAGAGCGGGTCCTGAACACGCCCGGCGCGGTGGATAGGCTCGGAGGATGACCGACGCCACCAATCCGCTGCTGCAGCCGTCGACGCTTCCCTACGGGCTCCCCGACTACGCCGCGATTCGGCCGGAGCACTATCTCCCCGCTTTCCAGGCGGGTTTCGAGGAGCAGCTCCGCGAGATCGAGCGCATCACCGTGGTGCGCTCGATGCCCACGTTCGAGAACACCCTTGAGGCGCTGGAGCGATCCGGCGAGCTGCTGGATCGTGTCGCGCACACCTTCTACACGGTGAGTTCGGCCGATGCGACGCCCGAGATCCAGGAGATCGACGAGCAGCTCGCGCCGCTCATGGCAGCGCATGAGGATGCGATCACGCTCGACAGCCGGCTCTACTGGCGTGTGCAGCAGGTGTACGAGCAGCTCGACGCGCTGAACCTCGATCCGGAGCAGCGGTACCTCGTGGAGCGCCGTCATCGCGAGATGACCTTGGCCGGTGCGGGCCTCGACGACGAAGCGAAGGCGCGGCTGACCGCCATGAACCAGAAGCTGTCGAGCCTGACCAACACGTTCGAGCGCAACCTGCTGAACGACACCAACGACCTGGCCGTGGTGTTCGACACGGCCGACGAGCTCGACGGATTGAGCGCGGGAGAGCTCTCCGCTGCCGCACGTGCCGCCACGGACAGGGACTTGGACGGAAAGCTCCTGATCACTCTCCCGCTCTTCACAGGCCACCCTGCTCTGGCGCAGTTGCGCCCGCGGGAATCGAGACGTCGCATCATGGCGGCCTCGCTCGCACGCGGGTCTCGCGACAACGCGAACGACAACCGTCCGGTTCTTCTCGCGATCGTGCGTCTGCGGGCGGAGCGTGCACAGTTGCTCGGCTACGACTCGCACGCTGCCGCCGTGACCGCGGATGAGACGGCAGGAAGCCCGGAGGCGGTCGAGCGGATGCTCCGACGCCTCGCCGGACCATCCGCGCGCAACGCCCTGGCCGAACGCGCAGCTCTGCAGACGATCGTCGACGAGACCGAGCAGATCCCGTTCCCGGTCGAGGCGCACGACTGGGCCTTTTACACCGAGCGGGTGCGCACTGCACGATACGACATCGACTCCAGCGCGCTTCGGCCCTGGTTCGAAGCGGAGCGCGTGCTCCAGGATGGCGTCTTCTTCGCGGCGACGCAGCTCTACGGCGTCACGTTCTCCGAGCGCGATGACCTCGCCGCGTATCACCCCGGCGCGCGCGTCTTCGAGGTGCGCGACGCCGACGGCTCGCCGGTCGGTCTCTACGTGCTCGATCTGTACACGCGCGATTCCAAGCGCGGCGGCGCGTGGATGAATGCGATCGTCAGCCAGTCGCGACTCCGCGGCACCGCTCCGGTCGTGGTCAACAACCTGAACGTGCCGCTTCCCGGAGAAGGGGAGCCGACGCTCCTGACGCTCGACGAGGTGACCACGCTGTTCCACGAGTTCGGACACGCTCTGCACGGCCTCTTCGCGACTGTCACCTACCCACACTTCGCGGGGACGAACGTGTTCCGCGACTTCGTCGAGTTCCCGAGCCAGGTGAACGAGATGTGGATCCTGTGGCCGGAGGTCCTCGAGAACTACGCGCGTCACCACGAGACCGCCGCTCCACTCGATCCCTCGATCGTCGAGCGCCTGCGAGCGACCGAGACGTTCGATCAGGGGCACGCGACCAGCGAGTATCTGGCTGCCGCATGGTTGGACCAGGCCTGGCATCGTCTCGGCACGGATGCCGAGGTCGACGACGTCGCCGCTTTCGAGGCCGCCGCTCTGGCGGACATCGGTCTGAAAGACCCGACCGTGCCGACGCGGTACTCATCCACCTACTTCGCCCACGTGTTCTCCGGCGGCTACAGCGCGGGGTACTACTCGTACATCTGGAGCGAGGTGCTCGACGCCGACACGGTCGACTGGTTCCGAGAGAACGGTGGTCTCACCCGGGCGAACGGCGACAGATTCCGCGCACGACTCCTCGGCGTGGGAGGTTCCAAGGATCCTCTCGAGGCATACCGCGCCTTCCGGGGCCGCGATGCGGATATCGATCCGCTCCTGAAGAGGCGTGGACTGGGCGACTGAGGCGTGAGACGCTGAGCGCATGAACGCCTTTCGCGACGCCCCGTTCGGTCCTGCGGACCGCCTCGACCTCGAGTCCGTCCCCCTCGCCGTCATCCGCCACGAGGGCATCCGCCTCGCCGATCTCCCGGAGGCGTTCGACGCCGGCTACTCGGCGATCGCGCTCACCTTCGCCGGAGGCGTGCTCGTCCCGACCGGCCCGGCACTCGCGGTGTATCACGGCGATCCGATGGGCGTCTTCGACCTGGAACTCGGCTTCCCCGTGCAGACGGCACCGGCGAACCCCATCCCCACCGCGAGCGGCCGCGTCATCGTCGCTTCGACACTGCCCTCAGGACCCGCGGTCGCGACCACGCTGTTCGGCTCCTATGAGGAACTGGGTGGCGCATGGGCCGCCCTCGTCGAGCGCGCGTCGGCGCAGGGGCTTCGTCCCGGGGGGATCTGGATCGAGATCTACGTGTCCGACCCGAGCGCTCCGGCACCAGAACTGCGTACGGACCTGATCATGCCGATCGGCTGACGAAACCCGTCACGCGCAGAGCCTCGTTCGGAGTCACCGTCCGAGCTGGTCCATGGCTTTGTACCAGGTGAGCTGGTGGTAGCTCTGCGGGAGGAGGTCGCCGAGTCCATCGAGCGACAACACATGTACGACGATCGACTCGCTGTCGTCGAGAGACTGCTCCGCGACGCGCGCACACCCGCGCGCGAGGAAATGATGCACCCGGTTCGTGTGGTTGCCGAAGTTCGCCCAGGTCGATCCGAGATCGATGAGATCGTCGGCGGCATACCCGGTCTCCTCGAGCAGCTCACGGCGCGCCGCAGCCTCCGGCGACTCACCAGGCTCCACTCCCCCGCCGATGGTGCCGACGGCCACGACGCCTGCACCGTGCCGATACTCTTCGACGACGATGGCGTCATCGTTCCGGTCGAGGGCGAGGACGGAGATCCAGTCCCCGTACTCCAGCACGTAGTACGGGGCGATCGACACACCGCTGCCATTCACGCACTCGTCGGCGTGGAGGCGGATCCACCGGTCGGCGACGAGCGTCTCGCGCGCCACCGTCTTCCAGGGAGCCGGCTCCGCGCTCATGCGCTCTTGCGCTTGCGCTCCATCACGATGGTGGGCGGTGCGCCTTCGTCGACGGCAGCGCGGGTCACGATGACCTTCGCCACGTCCTCGGCGGAGGGGATCTCGAACATGATGGGTCCGAGCACGTCTTCCAGGATCGCCCGAAGACCGCGAGCACCGGTCTTGCGCTCGACGGCGAGGTCGGCGATGGAGCGCAGTGCCTCTTCTTCGAACTCGAGCTGCACGCCGTCGATCTCGAACATCCGCTGATACTGCTTCACCAGCGCGTTGCGCGGGCCCGTCAGGATGTCGATCAGCGCATCCTGGTCGAGCGGTGACACGTTGGTCACGACCGGCAGACGCCCGATGAACTCGGGGATCAGCCCGAACTTGTGCAGGTCTTCCGGAAGCACCTCGCTGAACAGGTCGAGGTCCTTGCCCTTGTCGTGCAGCGGAGCACCGAAGCCGATTCCATGCTTGCCGACGCGGGCCGACACGATGTCTTCGAGACCCGCGAAGGCTCCGGCGACGATGAACAGCACGTTGGACGTGTCGATCTGCAGGAACTCCTGGTGCGGGTGCTTGCGACCGCCCTGGGGCGGCACCGAGGCTACCGTGCCCTCGATGATCTTCAGGAGCGCCTGCTGGACGCCCTCGCCCGAGACGTCGCGCGTGATGGAGGGGTTCTCCGCCTTGCGGGCGATCTTGTCGACCTCGTCGATGTAGATGATGCCCTGCTCGGCGCGCTTGACGTCGTAGTCGGCGGCCTGGATGAGCTTGAGGAGGATGTTCTCGACGTCTTCGCCGACATAGCCGGCCTCGGTCAGAGCGGTGGCATCGGCAACGGCGAACGGGACGTTCAGCCGCTTCGCGAGCGTCTGTGCGAGGTACGTCTTCCCACAGCCGGTCGGGCCGATGAGCAGGATGTTGCTCTTGGCGATCTCGACCTCTTCGGCCTTCTGCTCAGCGGTCTGAAGAGTGCCGTGGGCGCGAACGCGCTTGTAGTGGTTGTAGACGGCGACGGAAAGAGCGCGCTTGGCCGGCTCCTGGCCGACGACGTACTCCTCAAGGAAGGAGAAGATCTCACGCGGCTTGGGAAGCTCGAACTCGGCGACCCCGTCGGCAGACGACTCGGCCATGCGCTCTTCGATGATCTCGTTGCACAGTTCGACGCACTCGTCGCAGATGTACACACCGGGGCCGGCGATGAGCTGCTGCACCTGCTTCTGGCTCTTTCCACAGAAAGAGCATTTGAACAGGTCAGCGCTTTCACCGATGCGGGCCATGCGCGTCCTCCTAGGGGGGGATCAGAGATCGTCCTTCGAGCCTAACCGCTGCTTACGACACCGGGCCGCATTGAGGGCACTCGACATCGCGCCCATTGGACGGCGAAGGGATCGACAGCCGTCTGGCGCCTTCTCCGGGCGATGGCTGCCGACCCCTTCACGAGATCGACTGTTCGGTCAGACCATGCTCTTCGTGTGCCAGACGGTCTTCACCTCGGTGAAGGCGCCGATCCGTTCCGGCGAGGCGACGACCTCACCGGGGGTAAGCACACGCTTGAGCGTCTCCGCTGCGGCGATCTGCATGTCCACCCAATCCAAGGCGCCGGCACCCGCGAGGTCGAGGGCGTTCACGTCCTGGTGGGATGCCAGCCATGGAGCCATCTCCGCCGGCGAACCCGTCAGCACGTTGACGACGCCACCGGGGACATCGCTGGTGACGAGGACCTCGGCGAGGCTGATGGCCGAGAGCGGGTGCTGCTCACTCGCGATGACGACCACCGCGTTCCCGGCGACCAGCGCGGGAGCCACGACCGACACCAGGCCGAGCAGCGCCGAGTCCTGCGGTGCGATGATCGCGACGACGCCCGTCGGCTCCGGCACGGAGATGTTGAAGTACGGCCCGGAGACGGGGTTCGCGTTGCCCGCCACCTGGGCGTACTTGTCGCACCAGCCGGCGTACCAGACCCAGAGATCGATCGCCTCATCGACCTGCGCGGCCGCAGCGGCGGACGACACGCCCTCCTGCGACGAGATCTCGTCGATGAACTGCGCACGGCGACCCTCGAGCACCTCTGCGACGCGGTACAACACCTGTCCGCGGTTGTAGGCGGTCGCCCCCGACCAGCCCTTCACCGCCGCGCGAGCGGCGACGACGGCGTCACGGGCATCCTTCCGAGAGCCCTTCGCGGCGTTCGCGAGGAAGGCCCCCTTGGAGGAGAGCACCTCGTACGTGCGGCCGGACTCGCTCCGCGGGAACGCTCCGCCGATCGCGAGCTTGTAGGTCTTCGGCACGGTCAGTCGCTTGCTCATGCTGCGGCTCCCTTGAGGTAGGCGGTGAGCCCCTGACGGCCGCCCTCGCGACCGTATCCGGACTCCTTGTAGCCGCCGAACGGGCTCGACGGGTCGAAGCGGTTGAAGGTGTTCGCCCAGATGACACCGGCACGCAGGCGATCGGCCACCGCGAGGATGCGCGATCCCTTGTCGGACCAGATCCCGGCCGAGAGGCCGTACGGCGTGTTGTTCGCCTTCGCGATCGCCTCGGCCGGTGTGCGGAAGGTGAGCACCGAGAGCACAGGCCCGAAGACCTCGTCGCGGGCGATGCGGTGCGAGGCCTCGACGCCGGTGAAGATCGTCGGCGCGAACCAGAAGCCCTGGTCCGGGATCGCGCAGTCCGCCGTCCAGCGCTCTGCGCCCTCGGCCTCGCCGATGTCGCTCAGCTCACGGATGCGGGCGAGCTGCGCTGCGGAGTTGATCGCGCCGATGTCGGTGTTCTTGTCGAGAGGGTCGCCGAGGCGGAGGGTCGACAGGCGCGACTTGAGCCGATCGACGACCTCGTCGTGGATCGACTCCTGCACGAGCAGTCGGCTTCCGGCGCAGCAGACGTGGCCCTGGTTGAAGAAGATGCCGTTCACGATGCCTTCGACCGCCTGATCGATGGGGGCGTCGTCGAACACGATGTTCGCGGCCTTGCCGCCCAGTTCGAGCGTCAGCTTCTTCGGAGTGCCGGCGACAGCCCGGGCGATGTCCCGTCCGACACCGGTCGAACCGGTGAAGGCCACCTTGTCGACGTCGGGGTGACGCACGAGCGCAGAGCCAGTCGCTCCGGCACCCGTCACGATGTTGACGACACCGGCCGGAAGGTCGGCCTGCTGCAGGATCTCGGCGAAGATCAGCGCTGTGAGGGGCGTCGTCTCGGCCGGCTTGAGCACCACCGTGTTGCCGGCGGCGAGAGCGGGAGCGATCTTCCACGCCAGCATCAGCAGCGGGAAGTTCCACGGGATGATCTGACCCGCGACGCCGAGAGCCCGCGGGTTCGCGCCCAGTCCCGCGTGATCGAGCTTGTCGGCCCAGCCCGCGTAGTAGAAGAACCAGGAGGCGACGAGCGGCACGTCCACGTCGCGGCTCTCCTTGATCGGCTTGCCGTTGTCGAGGCTCTCGGCGACGGCGAGCTCACGGGCGCGCTCCTGCACGAGGCGCGCGATGCGGAAGAGGTACTTCCCTCGGTCGCGACCGCTCATCTTCGACCAGGTCTTCTCGTAGGCGCGACGCGCGGCGGCGACCGCACGGTCGACGTCCTCATCACTCGCCGAAGCGATCTCGGCGATGTGCTTCTCGGTCGCCGGTGAGATGGTGTTGAACGGCGTGCCGGAGCCGTCGACGAACTCGCCGTCGATAAACAGCCCGTAGCTGTCCTTGAGGTTCAGGACCGCGGTGGACTCCGGTGCGGGAGCGTATTCCAGAAATGACATGTTCGTCTTCCCGTCAGTCGATCGTGACGTAGTCGGGGCCCGAGTAGTGGCCGGAGCTGAGCTTCTGTCGCTGCAGGAGCACGTCGTTGAGGAGGCTGGAGGCGCCGAAGCGGAAGAGGTGCGGCTGGAGCCACTCCTCGCCGACAGTCTCGGCGACGGTGACGAGATACTTCACCGCATCCTTCGACGAGCGGATGCCACCGGCCGGCTTCACACCGATCTTCTCTCCGGTGCCGCGGTACCAGTCGCGCACGGTCTCCAGCATGAGGAGCGTCGTCGGGAGGGTGGCTGCGGGCTGCACCTTGCCGGTCGAGGTCTTGATGAAGTCCCCTCCCGCCAGGATGCCCAGCCACGAGGCGCGCTTGATGTTGTCGTAGGTGTTCAGCTCGCCGGTCTCCAGGATCACCTTGAGCGAGGCGTACGAACCGTCCTCACGACGGCAGGCCTCCTTGACCTGGGCGATCTGGTCGAAGACCAGGCCATACCGGCCGGACAGGAACGCTCCACGATCGATCACCATGTCGATCTCATCGGCGCCCGCAGCCACCGCCTCGGCGGTGTCGGCGAGCTTGATCGCAAGCGAGGAGCGTCCGCTGGGGAATGCCGTGGCGACGGCCGCGACGGAGATCAGGCCGTCATCGGGGTCACCGTGCATCCCGCCGAGCGCGGTCACCGCGTCGCCGACCATGTCACCGTACACGCAGACCGCTGCGACCCGCGGGGTCGAAGGATCCGCGGCGTCCGGATTCTTCGCCTTGGCCACGAGAGAGCGCACCTTTCCGGGAGTGTCAGCTCCCTCGAGCGTCGTGAGGTCGATCAGCTTGATGATCGTGTCGAGCGCCCACGCCTTCGAGGTGGTCTTGATCGACCGGGTGCCGAGCCCGGCAGCGCGCTGCTCCAGACCGACGGCATCCACGCCGGGAAGTCCGTGCAGGAATCGCCGGAGCGTGGCGTCGTCGGGCTCGCCGCCCAGAACGTCCACCGCCGCCCTGCGACTGAGTTCTTTGGTCGTCACTGTTCCTCCAACAATGCTCGTGCTGTGGTCTCATCGGTCACCAGAACGCCGCACAGGCCGCTGGTGACCACGGTGCGTGCGATGTCGTGCTTGGCGGGTCCCGCCGTCACGAAGATCGCACGAGCGGCTCCGCGCAGACGGTCGAGAGAGACTCCGACGGTCCGTGCATCGAGCTGCGAGTCGACGATGTTGCCCTCCGCGTCGACGTAGCGCCCGAGGACGTCGCCGACGGCGCCGCGTCGTGCGAGCTCTTCGACATCCTCCGCACTGAGGTAGCCGTTCTCGACATGGGCGGACGAGGCATCGCAGGGTCCGGCGGTGAACAGGAAAGCCTGGGCCTCGGCTGCCTCTTCGAGGACGGCGGCGACGGTGCGGTCGGACTCGATCGCCTGCTTCGTCTCCACGCGCTCGAGGATGGCCGGGCTCGGCAGCAGGGAGACCTGCCCCGAAGCGCGCTGGGCGATCGTGACGGCGAGGCCTGCTGCGCCTCCGGAGCGTCGGTTCAGGCTCACTCCCCCGTTGAGCTGCACCACGGTCACGCCGTTCGCCCAGCCGTCCGGAAGCGCCTCGGCCACGGCACGGAGTGTACGGCCCCAGCTCACCCCGAGGGTGCGGGGAACGGGGCGCAGCGCGGTCAGGAAGTCGGCTGCGGCCTGAGCGACGCGTTCGAGGGTGCCGTCATCGCCTTCCGGAGCCGGCACGACCACGGCATCGGTGAGGCCGAAGCGTTCGACGAGAAGCCGCTCCAGGCCGAGTCGGCGGGCGCGCGGGTGCACGATCTCGATGCGGACGATGCCGCGTTCGCGGGCCTGGGTCAGCAGACGGCCGACCTTCCAGCGCGAGATCTTGAGGAGTCCGCCGATCTCGTCCTGGGTCTTGTCCTCGTCGTAGTACAGCTCGGCGACGCGGACCATGAGCAGATCTTCTTCCACGGCTTCCTCCTTCCTCCTCCAGAGTAGGCCCTCGTCAGCGTTCGCGCACCACAGTGCTCATATGCGCACTTTGTCGTCGGGTCGTGCACATCCGCCGGGCACGACGAAGGGCGCCCGTCGGATGACGGACGCCCTTCGATCGATCGGGTCAGACGCGCTTGCGCGTCGTGAGCACCTGGTCGACGATGCCGTACTCCAGCGCCTGTGCGGCGGAGAGGATGTTGTCACGATCGATGTCGCGGTTCACCTGCTCCGGGGTGCGGTTGGTATGTCCCGCGAGCGTCTCCTCCAGCCAGGTGCGCATGCGGAGGATCTCCGCGGCCTGGATCTCGATGTCGGACGCCTGGCCGTGGCCGGCCTCCCCCATCGCGGGCTGGTGGATGAGCACGCGGGCGTTCGGGAGCGCGAGACGCTTGCCCGGCGCACCGGCAGCGAGCAGCACGGCCGCAGCCGAAGCCGCCTGGCCGAGCACCACGGTCTGGATCTGCGGCGCGACGTACTGCATCGTGTCGTAGATCGCCGTCATCGCGGTGAACGAGCCACCAGGCGAGTTGATGTACATCGTGATGTCGCGCTCGGCGTCCTGGCTCTCCAGAACGAGGAGCTGTGCCATCACGTCGTCGGCCGAGGCGTCGTCGACCTGCACGCCGAGGAAGATCACGCGGTCTTCGAACAGCTTGTTGTACGGGTCCTGGCGCTTGAAGCCGTAGGCGGTGCGCTCTTCGAACTGCGGCAGCACGTAGCGGCTGGAAGGCAGGTCACCGGCTGAGCGGAAGGTGGGTGTGTACATGAGCGTCCTTTCGCTTTCCGTTACTCGGTGTCCTGGTCGGTTCCGCCGCCGCCGATGACGTCGGAGGCCGATTCGCGGATGTGATCGACGAAGCCGTACTCGAGCGCTTCCTCGGCCGTGAACCAGCGGTCGCGGTCACCATCGGCGTTGATCTGCTCGACCGACTTGCCGGTCTGGGCAGCGGTGATCTCGGCGAGGCGGTTCTTCATCGACATGATGAGCTGCGCCTGCGTCTGGATGTCGCTCGACGTTCCGCCGAACCCGCCGTGGGGCTGGTGCAGCAGCACGCGTGCGTTGGGCGTGATGTACCGCTTGCCCTTGGTGCCGGCCGTCAACAGCAGCTGCCCCATGGAGGCGGCCATTCCGATGCCGACCGTGACGATGTCGTTCGGCACGAACTGCATCGTGTCGTAGATCGCCATGCCCGCGGTGATCGATCCGCCGGGCGAATTCACGTAGAGGTAGATGTCTCGCTCGGAGTCTTCTGCGGCGAGGAGAAGGATCTTCGCGCAGATCTCGTTCGCGTTCTCGTCGCGCACCTCCGACCCCAGCCAGATGATGCGGTCCTTCAGCAACCGGTCGAAGACGCTCGTTGCGAGGAGGGGTTCTGCAGCCATGTGAGCTCCTGATTCCGTGTTTCAGTGATTCGAATCTACCGGCGACAACGCAGCGCCCAGGCCGTGTTCGCCGTCGGCATATCAGGTGTCGGCGTCCGCGATCTCGTGGGCATAGGCCGTCATCGAACGGTGGTAGCGCGGCAGATGCGGGACGAGGGCGAGCAGTGCCACGGAGAGACCCTCCGCCGGGCGCCCGGCGCTGGCCAGGATGAGGGCATGCACGCAGGCGACGGCGTCGCGATAGGGGCCGTCGGGCGCGAGCTCCTCCTCGGCACGGATCACGGCGAGTGCTTCGTCGTACTCGCCGAGATTCCGGAGCGAACTGGCCATCTGGATCACGCACTGCGGACGATGCTCACCATCCAACCCCAGAGCCAGCGCGCGTCGATACAGGGCGACAGCCTCCGCCGGCCGGCCAGCGGAATCCCGTGCACCGCCGCGCTCGAACTCCGCGCGAGCGTCGTCAGGGCCGCGCTCAGCGGCGAGGGCGTCGATGCGGCTGATCGTGTCGTCACCCACCGCTTCGCCCGTCGCGTCGTCCCACACCTCGTCGATGCGCTCATCCCACGTCTTCATCGCTGCCCTCTCCTCGGATGGAAAAGAGGGCGGATGCCGCAGCACCCGCCCTCTTCACTGGATCGTTTTCGATCACTCAGCCTTGTTGGCCGCCTTCTTGGCCGGAGCCTTCTTGGCAGCAGGCTTCTTGGCCGGAGTCTTCTCGGCCGGAGCCTTCTCAGCGGCGGGCTTCTCGGCGTCGTCGGCCTCGGCGGCCTTCTTGGCCGGAGCCTTCTTGGCGGCGGGCTTCTTGGCAGGAGCCTTCTTCGCCGGCTTCTCCTCGGCTTCCGCGGAGTCCGCGTCCGCAGACTCGGCCTCGTCGTCGGTGACGATGAAGTCGGACAGATCGACGGGCTTGCCGTTGCTGTCGACGACCTTCACCTTGCCGAGCGCGATCGCGAGCGCCTTGTTCCGGGCAACCTCGCCGACGAGCGCCGGGAGCTGGTTCGAGGACTGCAGCGCCTCGACGAACTCCTGCGGGGCCATGCCGTACTGGGCAGCCGACTGGATGAGGTACTGCGAGAGCTCCTCCTGCGAGACCTGCACGTCGGCCTGCTCGGCGATCGTGTCGAGAAGAACCTGCGTGCGGAACTGCTTCTCGCTGGCCTCGGTGACCTCGGCGCGGTGCACGTCGTCCTCGAGACGGCCTTCGCCCTCGAGGTGGTTGTGCACCTCGTCCTCGATGAGCTGCGGCGGAACCGGGATCTCGATCTGCTCGAGCAGCACCTCGACGAGCTTGTCGCGTGCGGCGGAGCCCTGCGTGAACACGCCCTGCTGAGCGACGCGCTCCGCGAGGCTCTCACGGAGCTCGGCGATCGTGTCGAACTCGCTCGCGATCTGCGCGAAGTCGTCGTCGGCCTCGGGAAGCTCGCGCTCCTTGACCGCCTTGACCGTCACGGAGACCTCGGCCTCGGACCCGGCGTGGTCGCCACCGACGAGAGCGGAGCGGAACGTGGTGTCCTCACCCGCGGTGAGCGACTCGATCGCGTCGTCGATGCCCTCGAGCAGCTCGCCCGAGCCGATCTCGTAGGAGACGCCCTCGGCGCGGTCGATCTCGGCGCCGTCGATCGTGGCGACGAGGTCGAGCTCGACGAAGTCACCCTTCGCGGCAGGCCGGTCGACCGGCACGAGCGTGCCGAAGCGGGCGCGCATGTTGTCGAGCTCGGCGTCGAGCGCAGCGTCATCGGCCTCGACAGCGTCGACGGTCACGGTGATGCCGTCGTAAGAGGGCAGCTCGATGTCGGGACGGACGTCGACCTCGATGTCCACGAGCAGGTCACCCGAGAAGTCCTTCTCGTTCGGCCACTGCGTGATGTCGGCCGCCGGGCGCCCCACGACGCGCAGCTTGTGCTCGTTGGTCGCCTCGCGGAAGAACTTGTCCAGGCCTTCGTTCACGGCGTGCTCGATGACCGCGCCGCGACCGATGCGCTGGTCGATGATCGGTGCCGGGACCTTGCCCTTGCGGAAGCCGGGGATCTGGACGTCCTGAGCGATGTGCTCGTACGCGTGAGCGATGCTGGGCTTGAGGTCGTCCGGGGTGACCGTGATGGTGAGCTTGACCCGGGTCGGGGTCAGCTTCTCGACGGTGCTGTTCGCCATG
This sequence comes from Microbacterium sp. WHRI 7836, assembly GCF_040223885.2. Lineage (NCBI taxonomy): Bacteria > Bacillati > Actinomycetota > Actinomycetes > Micrococcales > Microbacteriaceae > Microbacterium > Microbacterium sp. WHRI 7836. Next base: position 1,506,657 of record NZ_CP168171.1, on the reverse strand, counting down.
CTGGTGTGTTCTCCTTGTGATTTCCGCTTCGAATCGCGGCTGTAAGGTCCGTGGGGGCCGTGTCGGGGCGACAGGAGTTGAACCTGCGACCTCCCGCTCCCAAAGCGGGCGCTCTACCAAACTGAGCTACGCCCCGGGGAATCCGCATGCGGATTCAGCCCCACCGAGTCTAACGGACAGGAGCATGCGTCAGAGTCCGGTATAGTCGATGAGTCGGTAACCGAACCTTTCGAGGCTCGGATTCCGGGGCTGTAGCTTAGTGGTAAAGCCTTAGTCTTCCAAACTAATGATGCGGGTTCGATTCCCGTCAGCCCCTCCACTCGAGAGGGCCCCCGCCATACGGCGGGGGCCTTCCGCATTTCCGGTCGCCTCGTCGAATACGCTGACAGCATCGCTGCACGCAGGCTCCGACCGGAAGGCATCATCGAATGGGTCAGTCGCCCCGCGACGGCGGGCATCAGCTTCCCGTCGTCTTCTCTTCCGGGGCCTCGTCCTCCACGCCGACACGGTCGCGTCGGAGGAGACGGCCGGGGCTCGTCATCGGCCTGCTCGGCGGCGCCGCGCTGATCGCGGCCTTGGCCATCGTCCAGGTGAGCGCGAACCTCGGTTACGACGATGCGGCGTCCCGTTACGAGAGCGCAGCTCAGACGACATCGACCGCGAAGACGCAGCTCCGCGCCGACATCGCTGAACTGCGAACCGTCACCGACGCAGCGGGCCAGGTGGTTGCAGGGGGCGATCAGCCGATCTCCGTGCCCGACGAACTGCACGCGAGCTTGGCCTCTGCCGTCGAGGAGGGCACCGCTACCGCGTCAGACGCGGACGGCGTGGTCTCCGTGGCGATCGCTCCGCTGAGCGAGAAGCCCGACTGGTTCTGGGAACTGTTCGGTGCCACCTCGGAGCTCGAACAGCGACGTGACGAAGTGGAGGACCTGTCCGTCGACGTCGCCGGCGCGGCCGGCGACGTCTCGTCGGCGCACACGGCGATGACGGAGAGCGGCCTCGCGGTGATCACGACGGCCGGAGCGGCTGCGCCTGGATTCGAAGCGGCACATCTGTCGGCCCGCAACGACGCGGTGATCGCGCTACGCGACGCCGCCGCCGATGCCACTGCCGCGACGACGCTCGACGAAGGCACCGCAGCCGCCTACCTCGCCCTGCAGACCGCGGCGGCGCAGGTCGTCGCCACCGAGAGCGAAGAACTGGCGGAGAAGGCAGGCCCGCTCCTGAACTCCCGGCTCGAGATCGAAGCGTTCGCCCGCTCCCTCGCGCCCGGCGTGCTCCTGGACTTCGACTGGGCGCCGGTCGTCAGCGGCGCCGGTTACAACGGCAGCATGGGCGGCTACACGACCTGGTGGTGGGGCGAGTCGGGGCGGGCGACCATCGCGTTCTCGAACTCGGTCGCCGAGCAGTGGCCGGCCGTTCGCAGCAAGGCACTGATCGCGCACGAGGTGGGGCACGCGATCAGCGTGAGGTGCCAGAGCATGTACGACTCCTCCACGCAGGACAGCATCGAGAAGTGGGCGACGGCGTGGGCCATCAGCATGGGCTACACCGATGATGCGAACGGCGTCTGGGCGTATGGGTACCCGCCGCAGAGCTACATCGATGCGGCGGCGGGCTGCCGCTGACCGCCGCCTGATACGGAAGAAGCCGCCGCGATCGCTCGCGACGGCTTCTTCGATGTCAGCCTCGAGGTCACTGCCCCCGACGCTCGCGCAGCTGCGTGAGCGCGTCGTCGAGCAGCTGGACGGCTTCCTCGTCCGTACGGCGTTCCTTCACGTAAGCGAGGTGCGTCTTGTACGGCTCCGCCTTCGCGAGCGCAGGAGGATTCTCCTTGTCGCGACCGGCGGGGAGCCCGGACTGCGGGTGGTCGATCGTCTCCGGGATCTCCTCTTCGGGGAGACCAGCGGCGAAGTAGCGGACGGTCTCGTTGCCGAGACCATCCCAGTAGGAGACCGCGATGCGGTCGGCGTGATAGCCGTGGTCCTGCTCCCCCATGGGGCCGGAGCCCACGCGGGTGCCACGGATCGCGTTTCCACCGGTAGCCATCAGATGACCTCGAATTTCGTGATGAGGCCCAGCGCGACGATGGAGACGAACCATGTCAGAGCCAGGACGACGGTGAAGCGGTTGAGGTTCCGCTCCGCAAGCCCGGACGAGCCGACCGCAGAGGTCATGCCCCCGCCGAACATGTCGGAGAGGCCGCCACCGCGGCCCTTGTGCAGGAGGATGAGGAGGGTCAGCAGAACGCTGGTGATGCCCAGCACGACCTGCAGGACGAACTCGAGAATTGCCACGAGAAAGAGCCTTTCGCTGGGGCCGGAGCGCCCCCGTAACGGTCAAGTATACGGTGCGGCGGGGCCGAAGCCCCGCCGCACTCACACGCCGACGTGCTTCTCGAAGCGGATGATCGCGGCGAACTCGTCCACGACGAGGCTCGCCCCGCCGACGAGTGCGCCGTCGACATCGGGCTCGCGCATGAAGCTGGCGATGTTTCCCGACTTCACGGAACCTCCATAGAGGATCCGCGTGCGCGCTGCCGCCTCGTCGCCGAGCACCTTCGCGATGACGGCGCGCAGAGCGGCGCAGACGTCTTGCGCCTGCTGAGGCGTCGCCGCCTGACCGGAGCCGATCGCCCACACGGGCTCGTACGCCACGACGATGTCCGCCTTCGGCGAGACCCCCTCGAGCGCTGCCTCGAGCTGCGACACCGGAACCGCGCTGGCACCGAACTTCTCGAGGTCGCCGGCCGTCTCGCCCACGCAGATGACCGGTACCAGGCCGTGCTTGAGCGCTGCCTTGACCTTGGCGGCCACGACATCGTCACCTTCGGAGTGGTACTCACGACGCTCGGAGTGGCCGATGATCACGTACTTCGCATCGAGCTTCGCCAGGAACGCTCCCGACACCTCGCCGGTGTACGCGCCCGAGTCATGTGCCGACACATCCTGCGCTCCGAGCGCGAACGGGATCTTGTCCGCGTCGATGAGGGTCTGCACGCTGCGGATGTCGGTGAACGGCGGGAACACCGCGACCTCGACGGATCCGTCCTCGTGCTTCGCATCCTTCAACGTCCAGTGCAGCTTCTGCACGAACGCGACCGCCTGCAGGTGGTCCAGGTTCATCTTCCAGTTTCCCGCGATCAGCGGGGTACGAGAGTTCACACCCATCCGAGGACCTCCAGCCCAGGTAGTTTCTTGCCCTCGAGGAACTCGAGGCTCGCGCCGCCACCGGTCGAGATGTGACCGAACTGGTCGTCGCTGAAGCCGAGCTGGCGCACGGCTGCAGCGGAGTCTCCCCCGCCGACGACGCTGAGGCCGTCGACCTCGGTGAGCGCTTGCGCGACGGTCTTGGTGCCCGCTGCGAAGGCAGGGAACTCGAACACGCCCATGGGGCCGTTCCAGAACACGGTCTTCGACCCGCGGATGACCTCGGCGAAGCGTGCCGCCGTCTCCGGACCGATGTCGAGCCCGATGCCGGAGGCACCGAACGGCGTCGACTCGATCGCGTCGGCTGCGGCGACCTCGTGCGCGGCGTCGGCGCCGAAGGACGCGGCCACCACGACGTCGGTGGGGAGCACGAGCTCCACGCCGCGCTCAGCCGCTTCCGCGATGTACCCGCGCACCGTGTCGAGCTGATCCTCTTCCAGAAGGCTCGAGGCGACGGCGTGCCCCTGGGCCTTGAGGAAGGTGAAGAGCATTCCGCCACCCACCAGGATCTTGTCCACGCGCGGGAGCAGGTGCGAGATGACGCCGAGCTTGTCGCTGACCTTCGAGCCGCCGAGCACGACCGCATAGGGGCGCTCGGGGTTCTCGGTCAGGCGGTCCAGCACGTCGAGTTCCGCGGCGATCAGCAGACCGGCCGCCGACGGGAGCAGCTCGGCGAGCTCGTAGACGCTGGCCTGCTTGCGGTGCACGACGCCGAACCCGTCGGAGACGAACACGTCCCCGAGTTCTGCGAGCTCGGCCGCGAAGGCAGCACGCTCGGCGGCGTCCTTCGAGGTCTCCCCCGGGTTGAACCGCAGGTTCTCGATCACGACGACCCCGCCGTCCTCGAGCGATGCCACGGCCTCCTTGGCGGATTCGCCGACCGTGTCGCGCGCGAACGCGACCGGGGCGCCGAGCAGCTCGGAGAGCCGCTGAGCCACCGGCCCGAGGCTGTACTGCGGGTCGGGCGCACCGTCGGGTCGGCCGAGGTGCGAGCACACCACAACACGGGCGCCCGCGTTGATGAGTGCATTGAGGGTCGGCAACGAGGCGCGGACACGGCCATCGTCCGTGATGATCCCATCCCGCAGGGGGACGTTGAGATCACAACGGACGATGACGCGCTTGCCCTCGAGCGACCCCAGGGTGTCCAGGGTGCGCAGAGTCATGTGTCTGAGCTTAGAGGCGCTCGGCCACGTACTCGGTCAGGTCGACGAGACGGTTGGAGTAGCCCCACTCGTTGTCGTACCAGCTGGACACCTTGATCAGGTTGCCGCTCACGTTGGTGAGCGTCGAGTCGAAGATCGACGAGTGCGGGTTGTGCACGATGTCGCTCGAGACGATCGGGTCCTCGTTGTACTGGAGGTAGCCCGCGAGACGGCCCTCGGCAGCAGCCTTCTTGTAGGCCTCGTTGACCTCGTCGACCGTCAGGTTCTCACGGTCGGTGATGAGGGTGAGGTCGACGATCGAGCCGGTGGGAACCGGAACACGGTACGACGAACCGCTCAGCTTGCCCTGGAGCTCAGGGAGCACCTCGCCGATGGCCTTGGCCGCACCGGTCGAGGCCGGGGTGATGTTGATCGCAGCGGCACGGGCACGACGGAGGTCGCTGTGCGGGCCGTCCTGCAGGTTCTGGTCTGCGGTGTACGCGTGCGCGGTCATCATGAAACCGCGGTCGATGCCGAACGCGTCGTTGAAGACCTGAGCCAGCGGCGCGAGGCAGTTCGTGGTGCAGGACGCGTTGGAGATGATGTGGTCGGTCTCCGGGTTGTACGTGTCCTCGTTCACGCCCATGACGAACGTGCCGTCGACGCCCGTACCGGGAGCCGAGATGAGGACCTTGTTCGCGCCGGCCTCGATGTGCTTCTTGGCGAGCTCGGCCTTGGTGAAGAAGCCGGTCGACTCGATCACGATGTCGACGCCCAGCTCGCCCCACGGGAGGCCTGCGGGGTCGCGCTCGGCGAACGCCTTGATGGTCTTGCCGTTGACGGTGATGCTCTCGTCGTCGTAGCTGATCTCGGCGTCGAGGACGCCGCCCACCGAGTCGTACTTCAGCAGGTGCGCCAGGGTCTTGTTGTCGGTGAGGTCGTTGACGGCGACGATCTCAAGGTCTGCTCCCTGCGCGAGAGCCGCGCGGAAGTAGTTGCGTCCGATGCGGCCGAAGCCGTTGATACCGATCTTGACAGACACTCAGGTCTCCCTGTTTCTCGTGCATCGCACGCGGCTTTCCAGCGAGCGTGAGGTGCGGGGTTTTTTGGCTGAGAGGGCGTCCCGACGAGCCGTGGCCCGTCGGGACGCGACCCGATTACGACAGTACCAGCAGGCCGTTCGTCTGCTGACGGGCGACCTCGAGGCGCTGGGCGACGTTCTCCCAGTTGGCGATGTTCCACGCGGCCTTGACGTAGTCGGCCTTCACGTTGAGGTAGTCGAGGTAGAAGGCGTGCTCCCACATGTCGAGCTGGAACAGCGGGATGGTGCCCTGCGCCGTGTTCGACTGCTGGTCGAAGAGCTGCTGGATGATGAGGCGCGAGCCGATCGAGTCCCAGCTGAGCACCGCCCAGCCGGAGCCCTGGATTCCGGTGGCCGCGGCGGTGAAGTGCGCCTGGAACTTCTCGAACGAGCCGAAGTACTCATCGATCGCGGCCTTCAGCTCGCCCTCGGGCTGACCTCCGCCATTCGGCGACAGGTTGGTCCAGAAGATCGAGTGGTTGACGTGACCGCCGAGGTTGAAGGCGAGGTCCTTCTCGAGCTTGTTCACGTTCGCGAGGTTGCCGCTCTCGCGAGCCTCGGCGAGCTGCTCGAGAGCGGTGTTCGCGCCGGCGACGTAGGTCGCGTGGTGCTTGTCATGGTGCAGCTCCATGATCTTGCCGCTGATGTGCGGCTCGAGGGCTGCGAAGTCGTAGGGAAGGTCGGGGAGCGTGTAGGTCGCCATATCGCTTTCATCCAATCCGCGCCGCGCCGCGGCGCTTGCCGATCCTCCGCGCCGCCGATGTGCGGCGTAGAGCGGACGTGATTCATCCTACTGACGACAACGCGGCCACGGCCCCGATCCTTCCGCCGTATGACGAAGACCCGCCGTCCGGATGCCGGACGACGGGCCTTGGTCGAGGATGCGGATCAGACGTCGAGTCCGACGGGGACGGCGGCTTCCGTTCCGGGAATGCCCTCCTGCTGCGCGCGCTTGTCCGCCATCGCCAGCAGGCGACGGATGCGACCGGCGACGGCGTCCTTCGTCAGTGGCGGGTCGGCATGGTGTCCCAGCTCGTCGAGGCTGGCATCACGGTGCGCGAGACGAAGCTCGCCCGCCACCTTCAGATGATCGGGGACCTCGTCGGCCAGGATCTCGAGGGCACGCTCGACACGCGCGCACGCGGCAACGGCGGCCTGTGCGGAACGGCGCAGGTTCGCGTCGTCGAAGTTCACCAGACGGTTGACGCCGGCCCTGACCTCGCGGCGCTGGCGGAGCTCCTCCCAGGCGATCGCGGTCTTCTGCGCTCCCATCTCGTTCAGGATGGTGCGGATGGCCTCGCCTTCGCGCACGACCACGCGCGGCATACCGCGCACCTCACGGGCCTTCGCGGCCACCCCGAGTCGATGCGCGGCGCCGACGAGAGCCATGGCCGCCTCCGAGGACGGGCAGACGACCTCGAGCATGGCGGAGCGTCCTGGCTCGCTCAGGCTGCCGGCCGCGAGGAACGCGCCGCGCCACAAGCCGGCGACCTCGGCCCGGGAACCGGTGGTGAGCCGGTTGGGAAGCCCACGGACGGGCCGTCGACGCTGATCGAGCAGACCCGTCTGACGGGCCAGGGTCTCCCCCTGCGCGATCACCCGCACAGCCCAGCGTGCACCGTCGTTCGCGGTGCTCGACTGCACCTGGGCGATCTCCGGGCGCACGCCGTAGATCTCAGCGAGGTCGCGGGCGACGCGTCGTGCGAGAGTCTCGGCATCCACCTCGGCCTCCACGGCCACACGGCCGGCGATCGAATGCAGACCACCGGCGAACCGGAGTATGGCGGTCACTTCCGCGACTCGCACCGTCGGGGGTGCGTTGCGGATGCTGACCAGCTCGGCCTTGACGTCGGTGGTTAGTGCCACGACACTCCTTCACGTTCACGCGCCGGATCGCGACGCAAACGTCCAGCTTACTCGGCCGGACGGCCCGCTACTCTCGGCCCAGGTCCCGGTGACGGACGTTCACGGCCACTCCGGGGATCGCAGCGAGGCGGCGCGCCAGCTCTTCCGACATCGCCACGGAACGGTGCTTCCCGCCGGTGCAGCCGATAGCGATCGTCGAGTGGCTCTTGTTCTCGCGCTGGTATCCCTCGAGCACGGGCACCAGCGCCTTCGAATAGGAGTCCAGGAACTCCATCGCGCCTTCGCGGGAGAGGACGTACTCGCGCACGGGCTCGTCCTGTCCCGTCTGACCGCGCAGCTCCTCGTTCCAGAACGGGTTCGGCAGGAATCGCATGTCTGCCACGATGTCGACGTCGGTCGGAAGCCCGTACTTGAATCCGAAGCTCAGCAACGTGACCCGATGCCGCGCCTCGCCCTCTGCCGAGAAGATGTCGGAGACGTGCGTGGCGAGCTGGTGGATGTTGAGCATCGAGGTGTCGATCACCAGGTCCGCGCCTTCGCGGATCGGGGCGAGGCGCTCACGCTCGGTACGGATGCCGTCGAGCAGAGTCCCCTCCCCCTGCAACGGATGCGGTCTGCGCACGGACTCGAATCGACGCACCAGCACGTCGTCCGACGCGTCGAGGAACAGCACGCGGACGGAGCCACGGGAACGCAGCGCACGCGCCACACCGGGGAAGTCGTCGAAGAGGTTGCGTCCACGGACGTCCACGACGGCGGCGACCTTGGGCAGCGCCGTGCCACCCATGTCGGTCAGATCGAGCAGAGGACGCAGGATCTGCGGGGGCAGATTGTCGACCACGTACCAGCCGAGGTCCTCGAGTGCGTTCGCCACCGTCGTCCGACCCGCGCCGGACATTCCCGTGACGATGAGGAACTCGCCCTTTTCCCCGTCAGACATCGCTCAGTGCTCCCTCTCCCCCTCGACCTCCAGCCTAGCGAGTGGAGAGGTGCGTGTGGATGTTCTGGGCGAGCACGGGACCGATCCCCTGGACCTCTTCGATCTGCCCCGGTTCTGCCGCGCGAAGAGCGGTGACCGAGCCGAAGTGCTTGAGCAGCACCTTGATGCGCGCGGCACCCAGCCCGGGAACCTCGGCGAGGACGGAGCCGATGTCGTTCCGCCGTTTCTTGCGCTGATGCGTGATCGCGAACCGGTGTGCCTCGTCGCGAAGCCGCTGCAACAGGTAGAGGGCTTCGCTCGTGCGCGGCAGGATCACCGGGAAGTCCTCGCCGGGAAGCCAGACTTCTTCGAGTCGCTTCGCTATGCCGCACACCGCGATCTCGGTGTGTCCCGCATCACGGAGCGCCCTGGCCGCCGCTTCGACCTGAGGCTGTCCGCCGTCGACGAGAAGCAGCTGCGGTGGATACGCGAAGCGGGGCTTCCGACGTGCTGTCGCCTCGCCGACGTCTTCCCCGACGACCTCGTCTGTCGTCGGGTCGATGGCCTCCGGCTCTTCGGGTCGGTCGAGGTAGGCCAAGCGACGACGGAGCACCTGATACATCGAGTCGGTGTCATCCGTGGTCTCGGCGATGTTGAACGAGCGGTACTGGTCCTTGCGGGGAAGGCCGTCCTCGAACACCACCATCGAGGCGACGACATTCGTGCCGCCGAGGTGCGAGATGTCGAAGCACTCGATCCGCAGCGGCGCTTCGTCCATCCCGAGCGCCTCCTGCAGGTCAGTGAGAGCCTGCGTGCGGGCGACGTAGTCGGTCGTGCGCCGTGTCTTGTGACGGATCAACGCCTGCTGTGCGTTCAAGGTCGCCGTGCGCATGAGATCTGCGCGTTGGCCGCGTTGCGCCACCGCGATCTCGACCTTCTTACCGCGGCGTTCACGCAGCCACAGCTCGAGCTCCGCGGCGTCGTCGGGCAGCGTGGGCACCAGGATACGCCGCGGCACGTCCTGCGCTTCGCCGTAGGCCTGCTGGAGAACCTGCTCGACGAGTTCGCCGCTGGAGATGTCGATCTCCTTCTCGATCGTCAGAGCACGCACACCACGGACCCTGCCGCCGCGGATGACGAAGTGCTGCACCGCCGCCGCCAACTCGTCCTCGGCGATGCCGAACAGGTCGGCGTCCTCATCACTGGGGAGCACGAGTGCACTCTTGCCCAGCACAGCTTCGATGGCCGAGAGCTTGTCCCGATACTTGGCTGCGGCCTCGTAGTCCATCGCCGCCGACGCGGCCAGCATCCGCTTCGTGAGCTCGCGCGTGAAGCGCTCATCACCACCGGCCATGAAGGCGACGAAGTCGTCGACCATGGCACGGTGCTCCTCGATGCTCACCGTCATCGAGCACGGACCACCGCACTTGCCGATCTGGCCGGGGAAGCACGGCCTGCCCGTCTGCATGGCGCGACGGTAGCTGGAGTCACTGCAGGTGCGGATCGGGAACGCCTTGATCATCAGGTCGATCGTCTCGTGCACGGCCCACACCTTCGGGAAAGGGCCGAAGTAGCGAGCGCCGGGGATCTTCCGGTTGCGCGTAACGATCACACGCGGTGCTTCGTCTGCGAGCGTGACAGCCATGAAGGGATAGGACTTGTCGTCCTTGTACCGCACGTTGAAGGGCGGATCGAACTCCTTGATCCACATGTACTCGAGCTGGAGCGAGTCGACATCGGTCGGGACCACCGTCCACTCGACGGACGACGCCGTCGTGACCATGCGTCGGGTCCGCTCGTGCAGGGTCCGCAGCGGCGCGAAGTAGTTCGACAGCCGCTGCCGGAGGTTCTTCGCCTTCCCCACGTAGAGCACGCGACCGGCCGAGTCGCGGAACCGGTACACGCCGGGGTCGGTGGGTATCTCTCCGGCCCGCGGCTTGTACGGCAACACGTCGGCCATCAGCTGGCCTTCCGCGCGGAGCGCCCCTCACCCAGGATCTCGGCGAGGAAGAGACCGGTGTGGCTCTCCTCGACGCGCGCGATCTGCTCCGGGGTACCCGTGGCGACGATCTGTCCGCCGCCCGAACCGCCCTCAGGGCCGAGATCGATCACCCAGTCCGCGGACTTGATCACGTCGAGGTTGTGCTCGATCACGATGACCGTGTTGCCCTTGTCGACCAGTCCGTTGAGCACTTCGAGGAGCTTGCGGACGTCTTCGAAGTGCAGACCCGTCGTCGGCTCGTCGAGCACGTAGATGCTGCGTCCATTGCTGCGTCGCTGGAGCTCGGTCGCGAGCTTGACGCGCTGCGCCTCACCACCGGACAGGGTCGTCGCCGACTGGCCGAGTCGCACGTACCCGAGCCCGACGTCGACGAGCGTCTTCATGTAGCGGTGGATCGCCTGGATCGGCTCGAAGAACTCGGCTGCCTCCTCGATCGGCATCTCGAGCACCTCGGCGATGTTCTTGCCCTTGTAGTGCACGGCGAGCGTGTCGCGGTTGTAGCGCTTGCCGTGGCAGACCTCGCAGTCGACGTACACGTCGGGCAGGAAGTTCATCTCGATCTTGATCGTGCCGTCGCCTGAGCAGGCCTCGCACCGGCCGCCCTTGACGTTGAAGCTGAAGCGTCCGGGCTGGTAACCGCGGACCTTCGCTTCGGGCGTCTCGCTGAACAGGGTGCGGATGCGGTCGAACACTCCCGTGTACGTGGCCGGGTTCGACCTCGGGGTGCGACCGATCGGGGCCTGATCGACGTGCACGACCTTGTCGAGGTTGTCGAGTCCGGTGACCCGCGTGTGCTTGCCGGGGACGGTTCTCGCACCGTTCAGCCGCGACGCCAGCACCTGGTACAGGATGTCGTTGACGAGAGACGACTTCCCGGAGCCGCTGACCCCGGTGACTGCGGTGAGGACGCCGAGCGGGAAGTCTGCGGTGACATTGCGGAGGTTGTTCGCCCGAGCGCCCACGACGCTCAGCATCCGCTTCTTGTCGATCTTCCTGCGCTTCTTCGGCATGGGGATCTCACGACGGCCGGACAGGTACTCCCCGGTCATGGATTCCGTGTCGGCGAGCAGGGCGGAGTACGGTCCGGAGTGGACCACCGCACCGCCGTTGACGCCCGCGCCGGGGCCGATGTCGACGACCCAGTCCGCTGCTTCGATCGTCTCTTCGTCGTGCTCCACCACGATCAGCGTGTTGCCGAGGTCGCGCAGCGTGAGCAGCGTCTCGATCAGACGGCGGTTGTCGCGCTGATGCAGACCGATCGACGGCTCGTCCAGGACATAGAGGACTCCGGTCAGTCCGGAGCCGATCTGCGTCGCGAGACGGATGCGCTGCGCCTCACCACCGGACAGCGACCCCGCCGAGCGGCTGAGGTTGAGGTAGGACAGACCCACCTGCAGCAGGAAATCGAGACGAAGGCGGATCTCACGCAGCACCTGAGCCGCGATCTTGGCTTCACGCTCGGTGAGTGTGAGCGTCTCCATGAAGGCACGCGCGTCGGCCAGGCTCAGGTGCGAGACCTCGGCGATCGAGTGCCCGTGCACCTGCACCGCGAGGACCTCGGGCTTGAGCCTGTCGCCGTCGCACACGGGGCACGGCACCTCGCGGAGGTACTCGCCCCAGCGGTTGCGCTGGTTGTCCGATTCGGCCTGCAGGTACTGGCGCTCGATGTAGGGCACCACACCCTCGAAGCCCGAGGTGTAGCGCATCTCGCGACCGTAGCGGTTCTTCCACTTCACGGAGACCTTGTAGTTCTCGCCACGCAGCACAGCGTTCTGCACATCGGAATGCAGTTCACGCCACGGAGTGTCCAACGAGAAGTCGAGGTCGTTCGACAGTCCCTCGAGCAGCCGCTCGTAGTACTGGAACAGCCCCTTGCCCTGCGTGGTCCACGGGATGATGACGCCCTCGCGGATCGACAGGTCTTCGTCACCGAGCATCAGGTCGACGTCGACGGACATGCGCGTGCCGAGGCCGGAGCATGCGGGGCAGGCTCCGAACGGCGCGTTGAACGAGAACGTGCGCGGTTCGATCTCGGTGAGCGTGAGAGCGTGGCCGTTCGGACAGGCGAGCTTCTCGGAGAAGGTCTGCCAGGCGTCGTCGCCCTCGCCGTCGACGTAGTTGATCCGCACCACACCGCCGGCGAGTCCCAGCGCAGTCTCGACCGAGTCGGTCACGCGTCCGAGGATGTCGTCGGATGCGACCAGGCGGTCGACCACCACGGCGATGTCGTGCTTGTAGCTCTTCTTGAGCGTGGGAGGCTCGGCCAGCTGGATGAGGTCGCCGTCGACGATCGCGCGTGAGTACCCCTTCGCGCCCAGTTCCCGGAAAAGGTCGACGAACTCGCCCTTCTTCTGCGAGACGATCGGCGCGACCACCTGATACCGCGTGCGCTCGGGGAGCTCCATGAGCTGATCCGCGATCTGCTGCACCGTCTGACGCTGGATCCGCTCGCCGCACTCAGGGCAGTGCGGGATGCCGATGCGCGCCCAGAGCAGTCGCATGTAGTCGTAGATCTCGGTGATCGTGCCGACCGTGGACCGCGGGTTGCGGTTGGTCGACTTCTGGTCGATCGAGACGGCGGGGCTCAGCCCTTCGATGAAATCGACGTCGGGCCGATCGACCTGACCGAGGAACTGGCGCGCGTACGCGCTCAGCGATTCGACATAGCGGCGCTGCCCCTCGGCGAAGATCGTGTCGAACGCGAGGCTGGACTTTCCCGATCCGGACAGACCGGTGAACACGACGAGCGAGTCGCGGGGAATGTCGATGTCGACGTTCTTGAGATTGTGGACGCGGGCACCGCGGACACTGAGTTTTCCGGGGGAGGCAACGGGGACGATGGGCACCGGACAAGTCTACGAGGGGCCACGGACATTGGCTCCGTCGTGCCGCACCGCGATGCTCTCCCCCTCCACCCGTTCGGACTCTCGGGGGTGAGCGTCCGCTCTCCGGGCGGCGTGCAGGGCCAGCAGAACTCCGACGGCGAGCGCCGCGGCGGCGAGCGGTGCGAGCGGGGTGAGGCCGTGCACGACATCCGAAGGCGCGAGCAGCCACACGCCGAACACGACGGGCTGCGCCAGCAGCTGGATGACGAGGAGACGCGCGAGACTCGACCCCAGAACGGGAAGCGCGACACGCGAGGAGATCGGGATCACCAGGCTCAACGATCCGAGCACGTGGATCGCATGCACGAGCAGCACTGCCAGAGCGGTGCGCCCCGGATCCGGGTCCGTCAGGAGAATGCCGAACACGAGGCATGCGGCTGCCAGCCAGGCGGCCAGGGAACGTGGGAGCACGACGGCGAGCGCTGCGGCGATCACGGCGACGCCCTGCCACAACGGGAAGGGGACGAGCACGAGCGCCCCTCCCCACGCGATACCCACCACCAGCAGTCGGACGACGACCCCCGGAACGGCCGCCCGCACCCGGAACGATCGGAGTCGGCGCTTCACCTCCGTACCATCCGCATCCGTTGCTGGCGAAGAGCCGCGAGCCTCATCGCGACGTCGGCATCGGAATCCGTCCAACTGACGACCTCGACGCCGGCGTGCTCGAGCTCGACGAGGATGTCGGAGCGCTCCGCCAGCAGGGTGCGCAACGCGATGCGCTGTTCACGCGTGAGTCGGCTCTCCTCCGGTGCAGGGAGGACGTCGACGGCCACCACGGCGTGGCCTGACGCCCGCCAGCGAGTGACCAGCTGAGCGGCGGCGCCGTCGAAGAACGTCGAGAGCACGAAGATGATGGAACCCGGCGGCACGACCGGCGACCGGCGATACCGGGGGTCGCCCTCACTCTGACCCGTCGCCGCGATCACGTCGCGAAGGCGGGCGAGGTGACGCGGGCCGCCGCCGGCGGGAAGGCTCCGGCCGCCGGGCGACAGTGCGTGGTACGACACGCGATCGCCGACGCCGATCGCAGCGGTCGCGATCGACAGCGCGGCTTCGCGGGCGTGGTCCAGGGAGGTGACACCCGATCGGTCGGCGTCGTCCGTTCCCCAGGATGCGACGACCGTTCCCAGGTCCTCTGCGGTGTCGATCGCGATCACCACCGATGAGTCGCTGAGGGCGGCGGTGCGTCGCACGAGCAGGTCGCCGGGTCGACTGGCGGCGCGCGCGGTCGCCCGCCAGTCGACACGACGCAGCTCGTCACCGGGGGCGAACGGATGGATGTCTCGGAAATCGCCGCCCTGTCCGGGCCGAGACCCCTCGTGGGCGCCGTGCAGGCCCGTGAGCCGTGGCGCGACCGGCAGCTGCCCGATGCGCTCCTGCCTCGGTGGCGTGTGCCACTCCAGCGCGACGCGGGGTGCCGGCTCCGACACCCAGGCGCCGTCGAGAGCCACTCCTCGGGCCGTCACGCCGAGGAGCTCGACAGGACCAGAGTGCTGCAGCCGGTTGCGCGATGTCAGGATGGAGCGCCCCGGCAACACGTCGGCGACCCCGGACCGCCGTTCCTCCTGGTCGACCGCGACCTGGAGCCAGCCGGTGTCGAGGTCGGCGCCCACCGCCCCCACCACATCCGACGAAGGGGCGGAACCCTCCGGCCGTGCCCGCAGCTCGATCGACAGCACGCCGTCGCGGGGACGGCGCAGCAGTACCCACACCGTCGCCAGTGCGAGAGGGAGACCGATACCGACCACATCGGGCCGAGAGAACACGAGGCCGGCGGCTGCGACGATCGCGGAACCCGCGAGTCCTATCGCGATCACAGGCGTCCGACTCCAGCGCACATGCGAGCGCGCCGTGACGCGGACCGACTCTGTCACCGTACCGCAGCCACTGTCGGAGGAACCGGAGTCACCTCGACCACCGTCGCGACGACCGAACGAGGATCCACTCCCTGTGCCCAGGCCTGCGGCGTCAGCGTGAGTCGGTGAGCGAGGACGGACCCCGCGATGCGCTTGATGTCGTCCGGTCGGACGTAGTCGCGATCATCCAGGGCGGCGAGTGCTCGGCCGAGCAGGACGAGAGCCTGTGATCCCCGAGGAGAGGCGCCGACGGCGACGTGCGCCGCGTCCCGGGTGGCCCTCGTCAGCTCGACGCAGTATCTCGCGACATCGGCATCGACGTGGATCCGTTCGACCGCCGCCTGGATCGCGAGGAGCCCTGCTCCGTCGACGACGGGCTCGACGGAGGCATCCGGGCTCTGCCGTCTCACGCGGTCGAGGATGATGCGGGTCTCGTCCTCCGGCACGGGGTAGCCGACCGCGAGCCGCACCATGAAGCGGTCGAGCTGCGCCTCGGGAAGCGCGTACGTTCCCTCGTACTCGATGGGATTCGACGTGGCGATCACATGGAAGGGACGCGGCAGGGCGAAGCTGTTGCCCTCGACCGTCACCTGACGCTCCGCCATCGCCTCCAGCATCGCCGACTGCGTCTTCGGCGTGGTGCGGTTCACCTCGTCGGCAAGGAGCAATCCGGTGAAGATCGGCCCCGGCCGGAACACGAACTCGCCGGTGGCCGGTGCGTAGACGTAGGAGCCCGTGACATCCCCGGGAAGCATGTCAGGGGTGCACTGCAGACGTCGGAAGTCGAGGCCGAGCGCCGAAGCCAGGCTCCGCGCGGCGAGTGTCTTGCCGAGGCCGGGGACGTCTTCGAACAGCACATGGCCGCCAGCGAGGATCGCGGCGAGGGCGATCGTGAGAGGCTCGTCCATCCCGACCACGGCTCCACGGACGCTGTCGAGCACCCTACGCCCGGTCTCGGCGATCTGCGTGGTCTCCTGGCTGGTCATCCGGGCTCCTCCGTGTCGTTGGGGATTCTGTCGATCGCATCGAGCACCATCTCGATGTCGGTGCGCTGCACTTCGCGACGGTGCAGGACGTCCCGCACCCCCTCGCCGAGGAGTGCGTCGATGCGTGCGTGCTGTGCGGGGTCGTCGAGGTCGAGACCGTGCAGGGCGAGGCGTCTTCGCAGCACCGCCTGCACGCGACGCACGACGACGTGTCCGGCGACTCCCGTGCGGGTGTTGATCGCCCATGCCATGCGGGAGACCTCAGAGCCGTGCGAACTGCGGCTCGGCGCTTCCGGAGGCCACTCGGGTCCGACCTCGATGAACTCCTGACGACAGGCGAAGACCACCGCGAGGGCGAGGATCATCCAGGCGAGCACGAACGGCTCGGGGAACCCCAGCTGTCCGAGCAGGAGGAGGACGCCCGCGGCGCCGATGACACCGACGCTCACGACGAGGACCCGTCTCTTCATCGCCACCCCTCCTGGATGCCGCGAAGACACTCGGCAGCTCGGGCACGATCGTCTTCGTCGGCATCGTGACCGCCGAAGCGGACGCGTTCGTAGAGGCCCAGCAGGGTGACGACGTCGTCGGTGATCCCGGCGCGTCTGCCGATGATGCGCACGGTGAACTCTGAGGGCGTCTCGTTGACACCGCGCCCCGCACCGGCATCCGCCGCGGATTCCTCCAGCCCCACCCACGCCGCGATGATGCTGTCGCCGGGTCGGGACCGGTCATCGACCGTCCGCAGCGCCTCCGCGATGCCGCGCCGGATCGTCGCCTCGTCCGGGTCGCCCCCGGCTGCAGGCACTGCGACGACGTGTGCATCCAAGGCCGACGCCGTTCGGCGCGCGAGAGGACGGTCGCGCCAGAGGCCGACGAGGTAGCGGATCAGGAGGCGGGCGCCGAAGAACACCATCGCGAGCACGGCGGCGAGGACGAGCGCGGCGAGGACGTATCCGATGATCGCGAGCAGCGGAGAGTCCTCCGGTGGATCCATCGGAGGGGGTGCGGTCTCCGCCGGCGCCGTCGGCCCCGTACCCTCCCCGGCCCGTGGCTCGGCATCGGCGAGCCATCCCCCGAACTGCGGAAGCCCCTGCGCCGCTGCAGCGAACATGATCGTCGCGAAGAAGCCGGCGATCGCGACGAGCGGAAGCAGCAGCATCCGTGGGCGATTCGACCTGGCAGTCTCATGCACCGGGACCGAGGGCTCGGAGCGGGACATGCCCCCACCCTAGGGGCTGCGTCTCCCCCGGACCGCCATCACCTCTGGCAGAGCCGGACGCCGACGACAGGTCAGCCGAGGTCGGGACGGCGCCCGGCGAACGGGCCCAGACCGTCGCGGAGCGCCGCGATCTCGTCGATTCCCATACCGACCGCGGCCATCACCTGGTGCGGAACCTCCACCGCGCGCTCGCGCAGCGCAGCGCCCGCCGACGTCAGAGTGATCTCGAGTCGCCGCTCGTCCTCGGTGCTTCGCTGACGCGCGACCAGCCCGTCCGCCTCGAGCCTCTTCACCAGCGGGGATGCGGTCGCGGGCTCCATGGCCAGGTCGACGGCCAGGTCATTCAGCGTGCGAGGAGCTCGTTCCCAGAGCGCCAGCATGACGAGGTACTGCGGGTGCGTCAGGCCGAGTGGCTCGAGGATCGGTCGATACAGGGCGACGACGTTGCGCGCCGCTGTCACCAGGGCGAAGCAGAGCTGGTTCTCGAGCCGGAGCAGGTCGTCGGTGGGGGTCACAAGGGAGACTATACATCTGCACTAATAGTTAGTACACTAATCAACATGGCACAGGACTCCGACCGCCCGCCCCTCCGCACTCGCATCCGCGAAGCAGGAGGACTTTACTCCTGGGTGAACACGAACCTCATCCGGTTCGCAGGACCCGCCTCCGTCGGCCCGTACGAGAAGACGCCCCCACCCAGCGCGGCCGAGCGTGCCGAACGCGCCTGCCCTCTCTGCGGGGCTCCGATGACGCAGCACGAGATCGACCGCTCCGGACCCAAAACGCTGGTGCACTGCCCCTAGGGCGAGCGGCCGTCCGCGCCCTGGCACGCGATCGTTGAGAGCGCGGGGATCCGTGTCAGCCCTGCTCCGAGCTCTCCGCCCTCGAAACGGCGGACTCTCGAGCGACATCCAGCCAGAACATGAGCGCCGTGTCGTCTTCGATCGCCGTCTGCGAAACGTCGAGCCACCCCGAACTCATGGTGCGCGCCCCCATCACTGCGCGTGCCGCGCCTGGCTCGGTGAGCAGCGCGGCGCCGTCCTCATCCGCCACACGGACCAGCAGCACTCCCCCAGGACGCGCGCCCACCAGGATGTGCCCGTCGTCGAGGAACGCTCTCGTGCCGAACATGCGCCGCTCTTCGATCTCCGTGTCTGCTCCGAGCAACGCGCGCACACGATCCGCCAGCTCGTTCCCCGCAGCGTCCATCGTTCGTCCCCGCTTACGCGTGTCCGGCGCGCTCCATGGCGCGGAGTTCCTTCTTGAGATCCTGCACCTCGTCGCGCAGACGCCCGGCGAGCTCGAACTTGAGCTCCGCCGCAGCCGCGAGCATCTGGTCGGACAGATCCTGGATGGTGGCCTCGAGCTGCTGCGCACCCTCGGCGGCGATCCCGGTACGACGCAGGTTGGGCGTCGGCGATTTGCCCTTGCCCGTCGCGCGGCCACGACCCGACAGCATCTCCGCCGTGTCGGCACCTTCACGGGCCAGCACCTCGGTGATGTCAGCGATGCGCTTGCGGAGCGGCTGCGGATCGATGCCGTTCTCCTTGTTGTACGCGACCTGCTTCTCCCGACGTCGGTCGGTCTCCTCGATCGCCTTCGTCATGGAGTCGGTCATCTTGTCGGCATACATGTGCACTTCACCGGACACGTTTCGTGCCGCACGGCCGATGGTCTGGATCAGAGACGTACCCGAGCGCAGGAACCCCTCCTTGTCGGCGTCGAGAATCGCCACAAGGGAGACCTCTGGAAGGTCGAGGCCCTCGCGCAGGAGGTTGATACCCACGAGAACGTCGTACACGCCAGCGCGCAGCTCACTGAGCAGCTCGACGCGGCGCAGCGTGTCGACATCGGAATGCAGGTAGCGGACACGCACACCGTGCTCGCCGAGGAAGTCGGTGAGCTCCTCGGCCATCTTCTTGGTGAGAGTCGTGACAAGCACACGCTCGTCGCGCTCGACCCGCACGCGGATCTCCTCGAGCAGGTCGTCGATCTGCCCCTTCGACGGCTTCACCACGATCTCCGGGTCAACGAGGCCGGTCGGGCGGATGATCTGCTCGACGACGCCGTCGGCGATCCCCATCTCGTACTTCCCGGGAGTGGCCGAGAGGTACACCGTCTGTCCGATGCGGTTCTTGAACTCGTCCCAGCGCAGCGGACGGTTGTCCATCGCGCTCGGAAGACGGAACCCGTGGTCGACCAGCGTGCGCTTGCGGGATGCGTCGCCCTCGTACATCGCGCCGATCTGCGGCACCGTCACGTGCGACTCGTCGATCACGAGCAGGAAGTCGTCGGGGAAGAAGTCGAGCAGCGTGTGCGGAGGCTCGCCCGGCATGCGACCGTCCATGTGACGCGAGTAGTTCTCGATGCCGGAGCAGAAGCCCAGCTGCTGGAGCATCTCCAGGTCGAAGGTCGTGCGCATGCGCAGACGCTGCGCCTCGAGCAGCTTGCCCTGACGTTCGAACTCGGCGAGGCGCTCTTCCAACTCGTGCTCGATCGTGCCGATGGAGCGCTGGATGACGTCGGTACCGGCCACATAGTGCGATGCCGGGAAGATCGGCACGGCGTCGAGCTTCTCGATGACCTCGCCGGTCAGCGGATGCAGCGAGTACAGCGCCTCGATCTCGTCACCGAACAGCTCGATCCGGATCGCGTGCTCTTCGTAGACGGGGATGATCTCGATGGTGTCTCCGCGCACACGGAAGTTGCCCCGCGAGAAGTCGACATCGTTGCGGTTGTACTGCATGGCGATGAACTGACGGATGAGCGCATCGCGGTCATAGCGCTCCCCCACCTGGAGGGCGACCATGGCCCGCAGATACTCTTCCGGCGCCCCGAGTCCGTAGATGCAGGACACTGTGGACACCACGATGACATCGCGTCGGCTCAACAGCGAGTTGGTCGTCGAATGCCGCAGTCGCTCGACTTCGGAGTTGATCGAGGAGTCCTTCTCGATGAAGGTGTCGGTCTGCGGTACGTACGCCTCCGGCTGGTAGTAGTCGTAGTACGAGACGAAGTACTCGACCGCGTTGTTGGGCATGAGCTCGCGGAACTCGTTCGCGAGCTGGGCGGCGAGGGTCTTGTTGTGAGCGAGCACGAGCGTGGGACGCTGGACCTGTTCGACCAACCAGGCCGTCGTGGCGGACTTGCCGGTACCCGTCGCGCCGAGAAGCACCACGTCTGTCTCACCGGCATTGATGCGCGCCGCCAGATCGGCGATGGCCTTCGGCTGGTCTCCGGCCGGCTCATACTCGCTGATGACCTCGAAGGGGCGGACACTGCGCGTGGGTTGCATACCTCCAGCGTATGCCGCCCCTCCGACATCGAGGCCGTCGCGCAGGATCAGCCTCGCACGGGAGTCCACACGTACGGCGTTGTCGTCGACACCTTCACCAGTCCCGACCGCTCCAGGATCGGGCGCGAGAACTCAGTGGAATCGGAGTGGAGGTAGCGGACCCCACGCGCGATAGCCGAGCGCGCCCGCTCCGCCGTGAGAGCGCGGTAGATGCCGCGGCCTCGCCACTCCGGGAGCGTCGCACCGCCCCAGAGACCGGCGAACTCGGTGCCGGCCACCGGCTCGAGCCTCCCGGCGCTGATCACCTCGTCGTCCACGACAGCGATCCACAGCTCCGCCGAAGGGTCTTCGCGCAGGTGCACGACGAGCTCCTCCGACCTCGAACGCCAGTCGGGGTCATCGAAGACGCGGCCCTGCATCTCACCCGCCGCGAACACGTCGGCATCACTACGGCTCCGCCTGATCCTGACGTGCTCAGGAACGTCGACGTGCCGCGCGAGCGGGCGTGCCTCACCGATCATGATGGATTCCGGCTCCTCCGGCACGAAGTCGCGAGCGACAAGAGCGTCGTGCAGGCCGGGGGCACGATCGTGACCGCGGGTCTTCCACTCGACCGACCTCACCTCCGGACGCCCCGCGAAGTGGTCGGCCGCCGCGTCGACCAACAGCGCGACGCCGTCCGCATCCACGTCGCCGAGCTCGGCATACGTGACGAAGCCGCGTCCGCCGGGGAACGTCGCCATCAGGAGCGGTCCGTGCGCCGCCGCGTTCGATGCCCCCGCGATCTCGGGATGTGTGCGGAGCTGACGGTCGTACGCTTCCAGGAACTGCAGCTGCATGATGAGATCCTCTCAGACGGCGGGGCGGCCGCTCTCGGCACCACGGAGAGCGGCGACCGCCGCGAGCGCGGCAGCACCGCACATCGCGACGATGACGGCGACGAACCAGCCCCAGGTCGTCGAACCGAACACGAGACCGAGCAGCCACCCGAACACACTCGACCCGGCGTAGTAGGCGAAGTAGTACAGCGAGGATGCCTGTGCCCTGCTGGCGGGGTCGGCCGCGACGGGCGTCCACCCCGAGGCGATGGCGTGCGCGCCGAAGAACCCGGCGGTGAACAGCACGAGCCCGGCCAGGACGACGCCGGCCACCGGAAGCAGCAGCAGTGCGGCACCCACGGCCATCACTCCGATCGAGGAGAGCAGGACCAGGAATCGCCCGGCCCGCGAGGCGAGCGTCCCGGCCCACGGCGACGACACCGTGCCGGCCAGGTATGCCAGGAACAGCAGGGTGACCAGCCAGGCGGGAAGGAGGAACGGTGCGGCCGAGAGATGGAACCCGAGGTAGTTGTACACCGCGACGAAGGCACCCATCAGCAGGAATCCCTGCGCGTACAGGGCCCACTGCAGAGGTGAACGCAGAGGCGCCATGAGCTTCGCCAGGATGCCGGGCCCTCGATCGGTGCGCAGACGACCGGGGACGAATCCCCTGGCGCGGGGTGTGAGCCAGAGGAACAGAACGGCGGCGAGCGCGCACATTACCGCGACCGAGAGGATGCCGGTCCGCCAGCCTCCCACTTCCCCGACGATCCCCGAGACGATGCGCCCGAGCAGTCCACCGACCGTGGTCCCGGCGATGTAGCTCCCCGCGGCAGCGGCGGTATGACGTACTTCGACCTCTTCGCTGAGATAGGCCAGTGCCACTGCGGGTACGGCCCCCAGCGCCATCCCCTCCGCGAATCGCAGGACCAGCAGCGCGGCGATCTCTCCGCTCAGCGGGGCGACGAGGCCGAGTCCCGTGGCGGTGAGCACCCCGGTGGCCATGGCAGGCACGCGACCGATGCGATCGGCCACCATCGACCAGGGGATGACGGCCAGCGCCAAGCCGAGCGTGGCAGCCGACACACTCAGCGCAGCCGTCGCCGGCGTGACCGAGAGCTCGGCCGAGATCTGCGGCAGCACGGCCTGTGCCGAATACAGCTGGGCGAAAGTCGCGACCCCGGCGAAGAACAGACCGACGAGGAGCCGGCGGTACTCGCGTGATCCCGGGGTGTGACCCGCGAACGTCACCGTGAACTGATCCGCTGCCAGAGGGCGTCGGCCTGCTCGATCGTGCTCTCCACGGTGCCCGACGTATCGATCACGACGTCGGCGATCGCGAGACGGCGGTCGTCGGATACTTGGGCGTCGATACGCTCCTGCGCTGCACCCTCACCCATGCCGCGCAACTCGACGAGACGCTCGCGGCGCACGTCAGCCGGCGCGTGCGCGACGACGATGAGATCCCAGGGATCGTCTACCCTCGCCTCGACCAGGAGCGGCACGTCGTAGACGACCACGGCATCCGCGTCGCCGCGGACGGCCGCATCGAAGCGCCGCTGGGATTCCTCACGGACTGCGGGGTGGACGATCGCGTTGAGCTGCGCGAGGAGACCCGCATCGCCGAACACCTTCGCACCGAGCGCCGCCCTGTCGAGGGAGCCGTCCGAGGAGATGACGTCGTCGCCGAAGGTCTCGGCGATCCTGACGAGCACCGGCGAACCGGGAGACTGCACATCGCGAACGATCTGATCGGCGTCGACGATGACGGCACCGTACTCGGCCAGGCGGCGGGCGATGGTCGACTTCCCGGAAGCGATACCGCCGGTGAGTGCGATGAGAGGCATGCGGTCAGTCTAGGCTTCGCCCCGACGCGACTCATCTCGCGCGCAACTGGCGACGGGAGCTGATCACACCGGTATCGAAGCCGGCCAGGTGGAGTCCGCCATGGAACCGCGCGTGCTCGATCTTGATGCAACGGTCCATCACCACGGACAGCCCCGCGCCCTCGGCGATCGCCGCGGCATCCTCGTTCCACGAGCCCAGCTGCAGCCACAGCGTCTGCGCGCCCGCGTCGATGGCCTCCTGTGCCACGCCGGGGAGGTCGTCGTGGCGTCGGAACACGTCGACGATGTCGGGGACGACGGGCAGATCGCTCAGGGTCGCGTAGACGGGCTGCCCGAGGATCTCGGTCTCCCGCGGGTTCACCAGGTAGACGTCGTAGTTCGTGCTGGAGAGCAGGTAGGTCGCGACGAAGTAGGACGCGCGGGCGGGGTTGTTCGACGCCCCGACGATCGCGATCGACCTCGCGCGTCGCAGCAGGCCGAATCGCTCCTGCTGGTTCGGTCCGCTCCAGGTGCGCCCCGGCACCGCGACCGCGACGGGAGTCCCACCGGGCAGTGCACACGTCGCCGCATCGGTCACAGCCGGCAGCGCGCAGGCATCGCCCGAACTCGTCGTGCTCATCGGTTCGCTCCCGTCGCCGTGGTGAGGGCCTGGTCGAGGTCCCAGATGATGTCGTCGGCGTCTTCCAGACCGACTGAGATGCGGATGAGGTCGGGACGCACGCCCGCGGCGACCAGCTGATCCTCTGTGAGCTGCCGGTGCGTCGTCGAGGCCGGATGGATCACGAGCGTGCGCGCGTCGCCGATGTTCGCGAGGTGCGAGGCCAGTTGCAGATTCTCGATCAGGGTCTCCCCCGCCGCGCGACCGTCCGGCGCCGCGACCCCGAACGCGAACACCGAGCCGGGACCGAGAGGCAGGTACTTGGCTGCGCGTGCGTGGTGCGGGTGTCCTTCGAGCCCGGCCCAGGTGACGTAGGCCACACGAGGGTCCGAGGCGAGCCAGTCCGCGACGACGCGGGCGTTCGCGAGGTGGGCGTCTATGCGCTGTGGAAGGGTCTCGATCCCCTGGAGCAGGTTGAACGCCGACTGCGGGCTGAGCGCGGGGCCGATGTCCCGCAGTTGCTCGGAACGGAGCTTGGTGAGGAAGCCGTACTCGCCGAAGTTGTCCCACCACTTGATGCCGCCGTACGACTCGACGGGTTCGGTCATCTGCGGGAACTTGCCGTTGCCCCAGTCGAAAGCGCCCTTCTCGATGACGACGCCGCCGAGGGTGGTGCCGTGTCCTCCGAGGAACTTCGTCACGGAGTGGATGACGATGTCGGCGCCGTGCTCGAGCGGACGGGCGAGGTAGGGCGTGGCGAGCGTCGCGTCGACCACGAGCGGGACACCGGCCGCGTGGGCGATCTCGGCGAGTCCTTCGATGTCGGCGATCTCCCCGGAGGGGTTGCCGATCATCTCGACGTAGACCACCTTCGTCTCCGGACGGATCGCGGCGGCGAAGTCCTCGGGATCGGTCGAGGCGACGAACGTGGTCTCGACCCCGAAGCGACGCAGCGTGACGTCGAGCTGCGTGACCGTGCCACCGTAGAGCTGGGCGGCGGCGACGACATGATCGCCTGCTCCGACCAGGGCCGCGAACGTGATGAACTCCGCGCTCATCCCGGAAGCCGTCGCGACGGCGCCGATTCCACCCTCCAGCGATGCGAGGCGCTCTTCGAGAGCCGCGACCGTCGGGTTTCCGATACGCGAGTAGATGTTGCCGTACTTCTGCAGGGCGAACAGGTTGCCGGCATCCGCGGCGTCGTCGAAGACGAACGAGGTGGTCTGGTAGATCGGCACCGCCCTGGCCCCGGTGGCGGCATCCGGCGTTCCCCCCGCATGGAGGGCTCTGGTGCGGAATCCGAAGCGGTGTTCTTCGGTCATGATGTCCTCGATTCAGAAGCGGAGTTCAAGAGCGCAGTTCCGCTGTGGAGAGCACGTCGGCGATGTCCGCGACGGCCCAGGGATTCTGCAACGACGTCGTGTCACCGAGCGGCAGGGCCTCGCGACCCTGCCTTCGTGCCTGCTCGGCCTCCCAGAGCTGCGCCAGGAGCCGGCGCATGATCTTGCCCGACCGGGTCTTGGGCAGGTCGGGGACCACGACGATGTGCTTCGGCTTGGCGACGGGGCCGATCGACCGCGCGACCTGAGCGCGGAGGTCGGCCGGCGTCACCTCGGCCCGGCCCGAAGCCGTCACGAACGCGACGACGGCCTGGCCGGTGACGGGATCGGAGACCCCGGCTGAACCGGCTTCGCCGACGGTGTCGTGAGCGACGAGGGCCGACTCGATCTCGATGGTGGAGAGTCGGTGACCCGAGACGTTGACGACGTCATCGAGTCGCCCGAGGATCCAGATGTACCCGTCGATGTCGACGGTCGCCCCGTCGCCGGCGACGTAGAAGCCGCCGAACTCTCCCCGACCGGCGTAGGCCGACCAGTACGAGTCGCGATAGCGCTCCGGATCACCCCAGACGGTGCGGGCCATGCCCGGCCAGGGTCGGCGCACGACGAGCGTCCCCGAACGTCCCGGTTCGACCGGATGCCCCTCGGCATCGACCACCGCGGCATCGATCCCCGGGAGCGGCACCGAGGCCGAGCCCGGCTTGAGGCGCGTGACGCCCGGCAGCGGGGCGATCATCGCGGCACCGGTCTCGGACTGCCACCAGGTGTCGATCACCGGCAGCGCATCCCGGCCGAAGTTCTTCCGGAACCATACCCACGCCTCGGGATTGATCGCCTCGCCCACCGTACCGAGCAGACGGAGCGTCGAGAGGTCGTGGCCCCCAGGGAGATCGGCGCCGAACCAGGTCATGAAGGTACGGATCAGCGTGGGCGCCGTGTAGTAGACGGTCACGCCGTAGCGCTCGATGATCTCGAGGTGCCGCTCCCGGTGCGGCGAGTCCGGCGTGCCTTCGTAGATGACCTGGGTCAGCCCGTTCGACAGCGGACCGTAGATCTCGTAGGTGTGCGCGGTCACCCAGGCCAGATCGGCCGTGCACCAGTGCACGTCGTCGGGCTTCGCGTCGAAATGCGCCCAGTGCGCCCAGCTCGCCTGCGTGAGGTATCCGCCCGACGTGTGGACGAGTCCCTTCGGCTTCCCGGTGGTGCCGGACGTGTAGATGATGAAGAGAGGATGCTCGGCATCGAACGCCGGGGCGTCGTGCGCCGGCGATGCCGTGTCGACCGCCTCGTGCCACCAGACGTCCCGACCTTCGGTCCACGGCACCTGCTGGCCCGTGCGTCGGAGCACGAGCACATGCTCGAGGTCGGGGAGGTCCGCGGCCGCCGCATCGGCCGTCGACTTCACCTCGGTGGCGGTGCCGCGTCGGAACTGTCCGTCGCTCGTCACCAGCAGCTTCGCTCCGGTGTCCTCGAGGCGGAAGCGCACGGCCTCCGCGGAGAATCCCCCGAATACCAGGGAGTGCACGGCTCCGATCCGGGCACAGGCGAGCGTGATGACGATCGTCTCCACGAGCACAGGCAGGTAGATCACCACACGATCACCCGGCTCGATGCCGAGCGCCACGAGAGCATTCGCGGCGCGTGCGACCCGCTGCTGCAGATCGGAGTACGTCACCGCGATGCGGTCGCCCGCCTCCCCTTCGAAGTACAGCGCCACCTTGGCTCCCCGACCGGCATCGACGTGCCGGTCCACGCAGTTGACGGCCACGTTGATCCGCCCTCCGACGAACCAGCGCGCGGCGGGAACCGCATCTCCGATCGGAGGCTCCCACTCGTGCGCGGTGTCCCACGGCTTCGCCCAGTCGAGGCGTCGAGCGGCGTCCTCCCAGAATGCGACGGGATCCGCTGCCGCGCGCGCATAGGCCTCACCGGAGACGTTCGCCTCCGGGAAGTCGTTCGACGGCGCGTAGACGCGTGTCTCCTGCAGCCGGGCCTCGGTCACGCTCACACCCACCGTCGCAGCAGGTACTTCTCTGCCAGGGCGAGGACTCCGTTGGTCACCGTACCGAGCAGTGCCAGCAGCACGATCGAGAGCAGGATCCGATCGACACGGCCACTGTTCTGGGAGTCGGTCAGCAGGAAGCCGAGGCCCATCGAGGAAGCGATGAGCTCTGCGGCCACCAGAAACAGCCACGCCTGTGCGAGCGCGAGGCGGAGCCCGGACACGACGGACGGTACGACCGCGGGCAGCTGCACGATGCGGAACAGTGACCATCCGCGCAGGCTGAACGAGCGCCCGGCCTCGACGAGCTGCGGATCCACGTGTCGGAGCGCCGAGGCGACGGTCGTGTAGACGGGGAAGAACGCTCCGATCGCGATCAGCGTGACCTTCGACTCCTCACCGATCTGCATCCAGAGGATGAGCAGCGGCACCCAGGCCAACGAGGGCACAGCCCTCACGGCGGCGAGCGTCGGGCTCAGCAGCACGTCCCCGAGCCGTGACAGGCCCACCACACCGGCCGCGGCGAGTCCGATCACCGAGCCGATCGCGAATCCGAGCAGTACGCGCTGCACCGAGATGGCGATGTGCGTCCAGAGCTGCCCGGTCTCGGCCAGCTCGATGCCTGCCTGGAGGACCGAGACGGGTGTGGGCAGACGGTAGGGCGGGACGAGTCCGTTCGTCGTCACCACCTGCCAGACGATCAGGATGATCGCCGGGAGCAGCAGCCCTGCCACGATCCGCACGACGGGGCGGTCCCAGGATCGTCGTGCGCTGCGGTTCGGACGTCGGAGCTCGCCCTTGGCGAAGTCGAGCGCGTCCCGCGAGTCCGCGGGCACGAGCACGCGCTGGTCGAGTTCGCTCACTCGCCGCCGACCGCCTTCTCGGCGAACGTCGCGTTCACGATCGAGGACAGCGCCTTGTCCACCGACTCCTTGCCGCCCTGCACGTCGCCGGACTCGACGAGCACGGGCGCGATCTTCTCCAGGACGCCGATCTGATCGTCACCCGGGATGCCGCTCACGTCGAGGTTCGAACGCTCCTGGATCACGGTGGTGGCGACGCCGATGTCGATGCCTGCCACCTCGGCGAGGAGCGCTGCCGTCTCGTCGGGGTTCGCCAGCGCCCACTCTCGTGCCTTCTCGTACGCATCCACGACCGCTTGCGCGAGGTCGGGGTGGTTCGTGATGAAGTCCTCGGTCGCGTTCAGGAACCCGTACGTGTTGAAGTCGACGTTGCGGTAGACGAGCTTGTCGCCCGACTCCGCCTCGGCGGCTGCCATGATCGGGTCGAGGCCGGACCACGCATCGACCGAACCGCCGTCGAGGGCGGCACGACCGTCCGCGTGCTGAAGGTTCTGCACCTCGACGTCCGACAGCGACAGGCCCCCTTCTTCGAGCGCCTGGAGCAGGAAGAAGTACGGGTCGGTCCCCTTGGTCGCGGCGACGGACTTGCCCGTGAGGTCTTCGATCGACGTGATGTCGCTGTCCGGTCCGACGACGATCGCCGCCCACTCGGGCTGCGAGAAGATGTCGATGACCTGGATGGGCGAGCCGTTCGCTCGGGCCAGGAGCGCTGCGGAGCCGGCCGTCGAGCCGACGTCGACCGAACCGGACCGCAGCAGTTCGTTCGCCTTGTTCGAGCCGGCGGACTGCACCCACTCCACGGTGACGTCATCTCCGAGGATGTCCTCCAGGATGCCCTGGTCGCGGATCACCAGGCTCAACGGGTTGTATGTCGCGAAATCGATCGACAGCGTGTCGGACGACCATTCGGTCGTGCCGGATGTGGGCTTCGCGTCGGTGGCAGCAGCGTTCTCTCCGGCGACGCAGCCGGTGGCGACGAGCATCATCGTCCCCGCGATGGCGATCGCAGGGATGATTCGGCGGGTGGTGATGCTCATCGGGTCTCCTCGGCGGTGCGGTGGTGGGTGTCTACGCCGAGGCCCTCGAGGAGCTCGGCGCGCAGGTCGGCGAGACCACGATCGGCGCGGTCACGGGGACGGGCGCCTGGCACGGTGATCGTGCGGGCGATGGATGACTCGTCAGGCCGGGTCGCGCTCAGCGTGCGCAGGAGCAGGACGCGATCGGCGAGATAGAGCGCTTCCTCGACATCGTGCGTCACAAGGAGCACGGTGGTCGGCTCTGCGGCGTGGATCTTCAGCAGCAGATCGTGCATCCGCAGGCGCGTGAGCGCGTCGAGCGCCCCGAAAGGCTCATCGAGCAGCAGGACACCGGGGTTCCTGGCAAGGGCTCTGGCGAGGGATGCACGCTGCGCCATCCCGCCGGATACCTCCCGCGGTCGCTGATCGGCGGCATCGTCGAGGCCGACCAGGTGCAGAAGTTCTCGTACACGATCGCGTCCCGCGCGGCGCGCGGTGCCCCGCGGCAGGCCCAGTTCGACGTTCTGGGCGATCGTGCGCCACGGGAGCAGTCGTGGCTCCTGGAAGGCGACGGCGGTGCGGTCGTCGACCGCCGCTACGGGTGTGTCCTCGAGGCGGATGGCACCCCGTGTCGGGGAGTCCAGACCGCCGACCAGACGGAGGAGCGTCGACTTTCCGCAGCCGGAAGGCCCGACGACGGCGACGATCTCTCCGGCGGAGACCTCGAGGTCCACGCCGCGCAGGACGTCGCGGCGTCCCCGCGCGAGAGGGAAGGACCGTTCTACACCTTCGAGCCGCACTTCCTGCGCTGCACCGGCCGCCGCAGAGGCATCGGTCGTATGCGGCGCCGGCAGCAGGGTGGTCATATGCCCATGCTGGCCGAGCGCGTGTTCTGTTACGAATGCGGTCGTAACGCTGCGTCACGGGCGGGCAGCCGCGGTCCGCACATGCGAAACGGGCCGCCACACCCGCCCGAAGGCGAGGTGACGACCCGTTTCAGAATGCTGTTTAAGCGTTGCCGCCCGAGAGCTTCTCGCGCAGAGCGGCGAGAGCCTCGTCGTCGGCGAGGGTGCCGGCGCCGGCAGCCTCGCTCGTGAAGGACTGGCCGCCGAAGTCTTCGCCGGCCGCAGCCTCGGCCTCGGCCGCCTTGACGACCTGAGCCTTGTGCGCCTCCCAGCGAGCCTGGGCTGCAGCGTACTCCTGCTCCCATGCCTCGCGCTGGGCGTCGAAGCCTTCCTTCCATGCACCGGTCTCGGCGTCGAAGCCCTCCGGGTACTTGTACTCGCCGTTCTCGTCGTACTCGGCGAGCATGCCGTACAGAGCCGGGTCGAACTCGGTGCCGTTGGGGTCGACCGACTCGTTGGCCTGCTTCAGCGACAGCGAGATGCGACGACGCTCGAGGTCGATGTCGATGACCTTGACGAAGACCTCTTCGCCGACGGAGACGACCTGCTCAGCCAGCTCGACGTGCTTGCTGGAGAGCTCGGAGATGTGGACGAGGCCCTCGATGCCGTCTGCGACGCGGACGAACGCACCGAACGGAACGAGCTTGGTGACCTTACCCGGCGTGACCTGACCGATCGCGTGGGTACGGGCGAAGACCTGCCACGGGTCCTCCTGCGTCGCCTTCAGCGACAGGGAGACGCGCTCGCGGTCGAGGTCGACCTCGAGGATCTCGACGGTGACCTCCTGGCCCACCTCGACGACCTCGGAGGCGTGCTCGATGTGCTTCCAGGACAGCTCGGAGACGTGCACGAGGCCGTCCACGCCACCCAGGTCGACGAACGCACCGAAGTTGACGATCGACGAGACGACACCCTTGCGGACCTGACCCTTGTGCAGGTTGTTCAGGAACGTGGTGCGCGACTCCGACTGCGTCTGCTCGAGCAGCGCGCGGCGGCTCAGGACGACGTTGTTGCGGTTCTTGTCGAGCTCGAGGATCTTGGCCTCGATCTCCTGGCCGAGGTACGGCGTGAGGTCGCGGACGCGGCGCAGCTCGATGAGCGACGCCGGCAGGAAGCCACGGAGGCCGATGTCGACGATGAGTCCACCCTTGACGACCTCGATGACCGTACCGGTGACGACGCCGTCGTTCTCCTTGATCTTCTCGACGTCTCCCCAGGCACGCTCGTACTGTGCGCGCTTCTTGGAGAGGATCAGACGGCCTTCCTTGTCCTCCTTCTGGAGAACGAGGGCCTCGACCAGATCGCCGACAGCGACGACCTCGTTGGGGTCGACGTCGTGCTTGATCGAGAGCTCACGCGAGGGGATGACACCCTCGGTCTTGTAGCCGACATCGAGGAGGACCTCATCGCGGTCGATCTTGACGATCGTGCCTTCGATGATGTCGCCGTCGTTGAAGAACTTCAGGGTCTTCTCGACCGCGGCCAGGAAGTCCTCAGCAGATCCGATGTCGTTGATGGCGACCTGCTTGGTGGCCGGGGCGGTCGTTGCGGTAGTCATGTAGTGGGTTGTCCTTGTTGAATGGAGACTCGGGCTGAGAGGCAAAGACCGCGCACGGCCGACAGCATGCTTCACAGCAGTTGGATTTTGGTTTTCTCGCCACGAGGGCATGCGCATGCACGCCACGAGTGACGGTTAAGGCTATCAGAAGTTCTGATACAGCAGGAGTCGGATTCGGCGGACCGACCGACTGTGGATAACTCCCGCGGGCTCGTGGCGCTTCCGACTACCGTGACGGGGTGATCTCGCCGACTCCCGCTCCCGCCACGTCCCGCCCCTTCGGCGCCTTCGCGATGGTTCTCGGCGTCATGGTCCTCGCCGGATGCACGCCGTCGCCAGCCCCGACGCCCACCCCGACTGCAGCGTTCGCCTCGGAAGAAGAAGCCTTTGCCGCCGCCGAGGAGACGTTCACCGAGTATGTCCTCGCTCTCAACGAGATCGACACTTCAGACCCGACAACGTTTGAGAGGCTTTTTGAACTTTCGAGCGGGAGTGTCGAGAGAGCAGATCGCGAGAATTTTTCGGCGATGCATGCAGAAGGACAAGTCGTTAGAGGCGACACGCGAGTGCTCTCCTTCAGCGGGGCGCACAGCGATGAACCGTTGACAGAGGTAACCGCCTCGGTCTGCTTAGACGTGAGCGCAGTTGAGATTGTTCGCCCTGACGGATCCTCAGCAGTCAGACCAGATCGTCCCGACGTGTACGGGCTTAGCGTCACTTTCTTAACCGCCGACTCAGGCGCACTGCTAGTCGATTCGGCCGTCTCAGACGAAGAAGTTCAGTGTCCCGCGTCGTAGCCGTGATTGGCCTCGTTGTCGCTCTCTTTCAGTTGAGCGAGACCGACAAACCTCCGGGTTTCTCGGACTTTATTGCTGGAACCGACGGCACCCACGTAACGACCACTGGCACCCAGACGCAACCCTCCTCCGGTGCACCCCACAGCGGCTCGCCCCGAGGAGACTCTCCACCCTCCCCCTCCGGTCCCGGATTCCCCGTGCACGAGTTCGACTTCGATTCCTGCCTCGACGACTGGAACAGTTCCCGAGGGTGCTTCCGCGCGGTGTCCGATGAGGAGCCGCCGACCGATCCCGCGCAGGACGCGACTGCCGCCCCGACCATCACCATCAACGACCTCGCACAGTTCGCGCCCGATCCCGTGGCGAATGTGGGAGAGCCCGACAACCTCGGCGTCGCCGGCATGCCGACGAACTTCGTCGCTGCAGCAGCGGTGCACACCCGCTCAGGATCGCTGTTCGGCACGGTTCTCACCGTGCGGTTCACGCCTGTCGGGTATGAGTTCGTGCACGGCGACGGCACCTCCGCGACCTCGAGCACTGGCGGACAGACCTGGTCAGCGCTCGGCCAGGCACCGTTCACACCCACCACGACGAGCCATACCTATGACGAGCGCGGCACCTACCGGGCCCACGTCACCGTGCGCTACACCGCAGAGGTCGATCTCGGCGGGGGCTGGTTCCCGGTGACCGGGCAGCTCACGATTCCTGGTCCGGCTCGGGAGATACGCATCTTCGAAGCGCACACCGCCCTCGTGGCCCACACCTGCGAGCAGAGACCGACAGCACCGGGGTGCTGAGCCGGACCGACAGGCGCGCTATCGCACGGCAGTCACGACCGCCGCGGCACCGTCGGCATCGACGAAGCCCTCGAGGGTCAGGACGGCGTCGTCCTCGATGCCTTCCGCAGGCACGAAGGTGATCTGCGGGACCAGGTCCATCGTGCACACCTCGTTCGCACTCGGCTCCAGTCGGATGATCCCTTCCTTCGCATTCACGGTTTCCAGCGTTCCCGAGGCCGGCACGCAGGTGGACGAGCCCCATGTGAGGATCGCGAGCTCATGCGCGTCGATCCACGCCGCCGCCGGGGTCTGCGGCGACATCCGATCGGCCGGGATGATCTCCCCCGTTGCGAGTGCCGGCAGGGTGAGCTCGGCCTTCTCTCCCCCGACCTCGGTCACGGTCAGCTCGACAGGGCGGGAGGAGTCGAACCCGGCAGGGAGGCCGAGGTACAGGCCGTGCGCCGTCTGCACAGCGGCGCACGCCTGGTCCGGCCCGGCGACGAGCACGATCTCCAGCGACTGCTCCCCCGCCACGAGGTCGCCGATCTGCGGTGCGCATGCGTCGCCCCACGTCTTCAGCACGAACGACGTCGCATCGAGCCACGCCGCCCGCGGCGCGTACGAGGCATCGGATGCGTCGGGGTCGGATGTCGACTCCGGAGCCGGGGAGGTGCCCGCAGATGCCGCACAGCCGGCCAGGACTCCGGCGAGCACCACCCCGCCCAGGATCACAGCGGACAGCGTTCGAGGGAGAGCATTCATACTCCTGTGTGTCACGACACCCAGGATCGTCTCATCCACGGCTGGTGGGCCACGCCGCCGACGCGGGGGCCGGTGCCGGGTCGGAGACCCGTGTCAGACTGTGCTCGTGACCGATCGCCTCATGCTGCTCGACACCGCCAGCCTCTACTTCCGTGCGTTCTACGGCGTCCCCGACAAGGTGACCGCGCCGGACGGCTCTCCGATCAACGCGGCGCGGGGTCTGCTCGACATCGTCGCCAAGCTCGTCACGCTCTACGAGCCCACGCACGTCATCGCCTGCTGGGACGACGACTGGCGGCCGCAGTGGCGCGTGGATCTCATCCCGAGCTACAAGACGCACCGCGTCGTCGAGGTCATCGCGAATGGGCCCGATGTCGAAGAGGTACCCGACCCGCTCGAAGCGCAGATCCCCCTCATCCGCGAGACGCTCGCTGCGATCGGCATCCCCATCATCGGTGTCGCCGACCATGAGGCCGACGACGTCATCGGGACCCTGGCCACCGACGCCACGATGCCGGTAGACATCGTCACGGGCGACCGCGACCTCTTCCAGCTCGTCGACGATGCCCGCGATGTGCGTGTGATCTACACCGCGCGTGGCATGAGCAATCTCGAAGTCGTGACCGACGCGACGGTCGTCGCGAAGTACGGGGTACTCCCCTCCCAGTACGCCGACTTCGCCACGATGCGCGGCGATTCCTCCGACGGCCTCCCCGGCGTCCCCGGT
The DNA here is from genome assembly GCF_040223885.2 of Microbacterium sp. WHRI 7836. Lineage (NCBI taxonomy): Bacteria > Bacillati > Actinomycetota > Actinomycetes > Micrococcales > Microbacteriaceae > Microbacterium > Microbacterium sp. WHRI 7836. Next base: position 1,472,173 of record NZ_CP168171.1, on the reverse strand, counting down.
GTCGGAGACAAGACCGCCGCGACGCTCCTGCAGGCGCACTCCGACCTCGAGGGCATCCGCGCCGCTGCCGAGACGGGAGAAGGCATGAGCGCCGGGGTACGCGCGAAGATCCTCGCAGCGACCGCCTACCTCGACGTGGCTCCGACGGTGGTCGCGGTGGCCAGGTCCCTCCCCATCACTGCGCCGGACGTTCCACTCCACGTGCTCGACCCCTCAGAGGTCGACGCGGCGAACACCCTGGCCGAGAAGTGGAATCTCGGCGGCTCCATGACGCGCGCGGTCGCCGCTGTGTCGAAGGCCGCCCTCGCGTCCTGATCGTTCTCGGGGCCGCTGCGTCTACTCCGCCCAGGCGAGCAGTCGGGAAAGCCCCCACGTCGTGACGATCCGCGAGGCGGGAACGCCTGCACGCTCTGCGCGCTCGGCGCCGTGATCGAGCAGAGAGAGCTGTCCTGGTGCGTGCGCATCCGAGTCGATGGAGAACAGGCATCCCGCCTCGAGGGCGATCGCGATCAGTTCGTCCGGTGGATCCTGCCGCTCGGGGCGGGAGTTGATCTCGACGGCGACGCCGTTCTCGGCGCACGCGGCGAAGACCGCAGTCGCATCGAACACCGACTGCGGGCGGGTCCCCCGCTCTCCTTGCACCAATCGCCCGGTGCAGTGGCCGAGCACGTTCACCCGCGGATGCGACACCGCGGCGATCATCCGCGCGGTCATCGGTCGTGCGTCCATGCGCAGCTTGGAATGCACGGACGCCACGACGATGTCGAGCTCGCCGAGCAAAGAGTCCTCCTGGTCCAGAGTGCCGTCTTCGAGGATGTCCACCTCGATACCGGCCAGAAGCGTGAAGCCCTCACCGGACTCCTTGCGCACCAAGGGAATCTGCTCCCGCAGCCGTTCGGCGGAAAGCCCGCGTGCCACGCGAAGTCGCGGCGAGTGATCGGTGATCGCCTGATACTCGTGCCCGAGCGCACGCGCTGCCGCGGCCATCACCGCGATGGGCGTGGTGCCGTCGGACCAGTCAGTGTGCGCATGGAGATCACCGCGCAGCTTCGATCGGAGCACGGATACCCGCTCCGGCTCGACATCGCCGCGCAGTTCGACCAGGTACTCCGGCACCTCCCCGGCCTGAGCCTGCCGGATCACCGCGAACGTCGACTCCCCGATCCCCTTCGCCGCGCGCAGCCGCGTGGGGTCGGCGCGGACGTCCTCGGGAAGGTCCTGCAGCGTCGCCGCCGCCTGCCGGAACGCCTTCGCCCGATACCGGGAGGCCCGCTCGCGCTCGAGCAGAGATGCGATCTCCAGCAGCGCGTCGACGGGATCCACGGTCACTCCTTCGGTGCAGCCAGCTCGCGACTCACCGAGATCCACTGGTCGAGCTTGGCCAGCGCGCGGCCGTCGTCCACCGCAGCCGCTGCCTTGTCGTATCCCTCACGAAGGCGTTCGAGGATCGGTCGCTGCACCTGTGTGGCGTCCTGGGAGAGCTCGAAGGCGACGATGCCCGCGGCGGCGTTGAGGAGCACGATGTCCCGCACCGCGCCCGTCTCGCCCGCGAGGGTTCGCCTGAGCACCTCTGCATTGTGCTGCGGTGACCCTCCGATCAGGTCCGCGAGGTCGGCGATCGGGATGCCTAGATCACGCGGGTCGAGATCGTGCTCATGGATGTCTCCGCGCGTGACCTCCCAGATGCGACTGTGCCCCGTGGTGGTCAGCTCGTCGAGCCCGTCATCCCCTCGGAAGACGAGCGCCGTCGCGCCACGCGTTCGGAACACACCGGTGATGAGGGGAACGCGCTCGATCTGTGCGACGCCCACCGCATTGGCCTCCGCGCGGGCCGGGTTGCAGAGCGGTCCGAGCATGTTGAAGACCGTGGGAACGCCGAGCTCGGCGCGGACGGAACCGGCGTGCCTGAACCCGGGATGGAAGGCCCCCGCCCAGGCGAACGTGATCCCGGTGCGATCGAGGATGGAGGAGACCGACGACGGATCGAGCGACAGCTCGAGACCGAGAGCTCCGAGCACGTCGGAGGAGCCGGACGCCGAGCTCGCGGCACGGTTGCCGTGCTTGACCACCGGCACTCCGGTGGCGCCGATGATGATCGCCGCGGTGGTCGAGACGTTCACCGTACCGACGCGATCGCCGCCGGTACCGACGATGTCCAGCACGTCAGGAGAGACGGGAAGAGGCACCGCGGCCTCGAGGATCGCGTCACGGAATCCGACGATCTCGTCGATCGTCTCCCCCTTCGCCCGAAGTGCGACCAGGAAGCCGGCGAGCTGAGCCTCGGTGACACTCCCTTGCATGATCTGGCGCATCGCCCACGTCGACTCCCACACACTGAGATCGCGGCGCTCCAACAGAGAGGTGAGCACGTCGGACCAGGTCAGGGAATCAGCCATGTGTGCGATCCTATCGGCGCGGAGAAAACATGCAGATGCTTCCGGGCGGACGTGCGATCAGCGCCCATCCCTTGTTTCCCGCGGATTCACCGGCTATTCGCAGTGTTTTCTTAGGGTCGCCTAAGTCGAACTCAGGCAATCCTGGGCCCGCAGGTGCAAGAATCACGCCCGCGGATCGGCCATAATGGAGGGGTGACGACCTCAGCGACGTATGCCCAGGCGGCGAGAACGATTAAGCGGCCCAACCCGGTAGCTGTCGGCACCATTGTGTGGCTCGGCAGCGAGGTGATGTTCTTCGCGGGACTCTTCGCGATCTACTTCACCCTCCGCAGCACCTCTCCGGAGCTGTGGGCGGACCGGACCGAGCTGCTGAACGTCCCGTTCGCCGCAGTGAACACTGCGATCCTGGTGCTCTCCTCGTTCACGTGCCAGATGGGCGTGTTCGCGGCAGAAGACCTGCAGCCCTACAAGATCGGCAAGGGACAGAAGAACGGCGCCGGCCGCCGTCGTCTGTTCGGCTGGGGAATGGTCGAGTGGTTCTTCCTCACCTTCGCCCTCGGCGCCATCTTCGTCTCCGGCCAGGTCTGGGAGTACGCGCAGCTGGTGGCTGAAGGCATGCCGATCAGCGCCGACTCGTACGCCTCCGCGTTCTACCTGACCACGGGCTTCCACGCCCTGCACGTCACGGGTGGCCTGGTCGCGTTCCTGCTCGTCATCGGCCGCGCCTACGCGGTCAAGAACTTCCGGCACAAGGAGGCGACCTCCTCGATCGTGGTGTCCTACTACTGGCACTTCGTCGACGTCGTCTGGATCGTGCTGTTCCTCGTTATCTACTTCCTGAAATAAGAGCGGAGCTGATCCCCGAGATGGCACGAGAGAAGAAGCGCCGTTCCAGCGGTCGTCGCAGCCCTTTGGCGGCGGCCGCGCTCATCGGAGCAGGCCTCATGATCACCGGCGCTGTGTACGCCGGAGCGACCGCCGCGTTCGCCGCGACCGACACCCAGTCGGCTGCGACCTCGCAGCTGACGGTGGAAGACGGCAAGAAGCTGTTCACCGCCAACTGCGCCACCTGCCACGGTCTCGACCTGCAGGGAACCGCCAACGGCCCCAGCCTGTACGGCGTGGGTGAGCTGGCCACCGAATTCCAGCTGTCGACCGGCCGCATGCCGCTGCAGATGCAGGGCCCGCAGGCTCCGCAGAAGGCACCGCAGTTCACCGAGGACCAGATCCTCGCCATGGCCGCCTTCGTCCAGTCCGAGGCTCCTGGCCCGACGTTCCCGTCGGACCACATCCTCGACGGCAAGGGCGATGTCTCCAACGGTGCGGAGCTCTTCCGCGTCAACTGCGCGATGTGCCACAACGTGGCCGCAGCCGGTGGAGCGCTCACCGAGGGCAAGTACGCTCCCGGTCTCGGCGAGACCAGCGCACTGCACATGTACGCGGCAATGGTCACCGGCCCGCAGAACATGCCGGTCTTCGGCGACATGAACCTGTCCGACGAGGACAAGCGCGACATCATCTCGGCACTGCTCTTCCAGCAGCAGTCCGTGCAGATCGGTGGATTCTCGCTCGGCTCGCTCGGACCGGTCTCCGAGGGCCTGTTCGTGTGGATCTTCGGTATCGGCGCGCTCGTCGCCGTCACCGTGTGGATCACGGCGAAGTCCAACTGACGCTTAATCATCGAAGAGGAACGTACGAGGAGCACCATGGCACACGACGACGACTCGCAGGCTCTTGACAGGGCCTACCAGCCCTCTCCAGGGCTGGGTGTCGCAGTCAGCGATCCCGTGCAGAACCCCGGGCTTCCGCCGCACCGCGAGCGGATGACCGACAAGGACCCGCGCGCAGAGAAGGCCGCTGTCCGCACTGTCTACACGCTGTTCTACCTCTCGCTCGCCGGGAGCATCTGGGCGGTCGCCGCCTACATGCTGTTCCCGATCGAGAGCGGCGCGCTCATCGACATCCGTCAGAACAACCTCTTCATCGGTCTCGGCATCGCTCTCGCGCTGCTGGCCCTCGGCATCGGTGCGATCCACTGGTCCAAGGCGCTCATGTCCGACAAGGAGTTCATCGAGCACCGCCACCCGACCCGCGGCAAGGACTCCACGCGTGAGGCGGCCATCAAGGCCTTCTCGGACGCGAACGAGGAGTCCGGTTTCGGCCGTCGCACCATGATCCGCAACTCGCTGTTCGCCGCGATCGTCGCCTCGATCATCCCTGGCGTGACGCTCTTCCGCGGACTGGCTCCGCACTCCACACCGGATGACCCCACTGCGGGAGATCCGGTCGTGCTTCTCAAGCACACCATGTGGGAAGAGGGAGCACGCCTGGTGCGCGACCCCGACGGCACACCGATCCGCGCGGCCGACGTCACGCTCGGCTCCGCTTTCCACGTGATCCCGGAAGAGCTCGCCACCCTCAGCCACAGCGACGGTTACCTCGAGGAGAAGGCCAAAGCCATCGTGCTGATGATGCGCCTGCGTCCCGAGCAGCTGATCGAGGCCGAGGACCGCAAGGACTGGTCGTACGACGGCATCGTCGCCTACTCCAAGGTCTGCACGCACGTCGGCTGCCCTGTGGCACTGTACGAGCAGCAGACACATCACCTGCTGTGCCCGTGCCACCAGTCGCAGTTCGACGTCACGGACCACGCAAAGGTCATCTTCGGCCCGGCGGCACGTCCGCTGCCGCAGCTGCCCATCACCGTCGATGACGAGGGCTACCTGGTCGCACGCAGCGACTTCACGGAACCCGTCGGCCCGAGCTTCTGGGAGCGCCATTGAGCACCGCAACGCTGTCCAAAGAGGACAAGGACACCAAGGCGCCCCTCGGCGGTCGCTTCGTCGGTGCCGCGTCGAACTACATCGATGAGCGCACCAGCCTCTCCGGCTTCGTCAAGGAGCTGGGTCGCAAGATCTTCCCCGACCACTGGTCGTTCATGCTCGGCGAGATCGCCCTGTGGAGCTTCGTCGTCGTGTTCCTCTCCGGAACCTTCCTGACGTTCTTCTTCCAGGCGTCGATGGTCGAGACCCACTACACCGGCGCCTACGCGCCGATGCGTGGAATCGAGATGTCCGCGGCTCTCGAGTCGTCCCTGCACATCTCCTTCGACCTGCGCGGTGGCCTTCTGGTCCGCCAGATCCACCACTGGGCGGCTCTGGTGTTCATCGCCGGCATCGGCGTGCACATGCTCCGCGTGTTCTTCACCGGTGCGTTCCGCAAGCCGCGCGAGCTGAACTGGGTGATCGGTTTCATCCTCTTCATCCTCGCGATGGCCGAGGGCTTCACCGGCTACTCGCTGCCCGACGACCTGCTCTCGGGTAACGGTCTCCGCATCATCGACGGAATGATCAAGGGCCTCCCCCTGATCGGCACGTGGACCTCCTTCCTCCTGTTCGGCGGAGAGTTCCCGGGCACCGACATCGTCGGCCGCCTCTACACGCTGCACATCCTGCTGCTGCCGATGCTGGTGATCGCGCTGATCGTGGTGCACCTGATGCTGATGATCATCAACAAGCACACGCAGTTCGCCGGCCCCGGCCGCACGAACGACAACGTCGTGGGCTACCCGATGATGCCGGTCTACATGTCCAAGATGGGCGGCTACCTGTTCATCGTCTTCGGCACCATCGTGTTGATCGCGACCTTCTTCCAGATCAACCCGATCTGGAACTACGGCCCGTACGACCCCTCCCCCGTCTCCGCCGGCACGCAGCCGGACTGGTACATCGGCTTCGCGGATGGCGCCCTGCGTCTCGCTCCGTCGAACTGGGACATCGTCTTCCTGAACCACACCTGGTCCTTCGGAATCATCGCGCCGGTTCTGGTCCTCGGTCTGTTCATCGTGGCCGTGGCGATCTACCCCTTCATCGAGGCGTGGGTGACCGGCGACAAGCGCGAGCATCACATCGCGCAGCGTCCGCGCAACGCCGCGACCCGCACCGCGATCGGCGTCGCCGGCGTGGTCTTCTACGCCGTGCTGTGGGCCGCTGCATCGTCCGACCTCATCGCGACGCACTTCATGCTCACGATGGAAGGCGTCATCCACACGCTGCAGGCGCTGCTCTTCCTCGGACCGATCCTCGGCTACTTCATCACCAAGCGCATCTGCATCGCGCTGCAGAAGAAGGACCGCGAGATCGTCCTGCACGGTTACGAGTCGGGCCGCATCGTCCGCCTCCCCGGCGGCGAGTTCATCGAGGTCCACCAGCCTGTCGACAAGTACGACCGCTGGAAGCTCATCGACGTCGACACCTACGAGCCGCTCGTGGTGCGTCCGAACGCGAAGGGTCGCATCCCGTGGACGGAGAACCTCCGTTCTTCGATCTCGCGCTGGTTCTTCGAGGACCGTCTGGCGCCGCTCACCCAGGCGGAGGTCGAGGCCGCGGATGCTCACCAGCACCACGTCACGGCTCAGAACGACGAGACCGAGGCTGCGGAGATCCAGGGCGCGCATGAGCGTGCAGGATTCCCCGACGCCCCGCTCACGGTCGACGAGACGCACGTCGACGAGACGCCCAACACCCCCAGCACGGTCATCGCGACCGAGCCGGTGAAGAAGCCCCGCAAGAAGTCGGAGGACGGCGAGTAGTCGCCGCTCCCCCACTGATGAAGGCCTCGTCCACGCGGACGGGGCCTTCATCGTTGTTGCCGAATGAGAGGATCGAACCATGTCTTCCGCCGTCCAACTGATCCGAGCCACTTCCCTCGCCGATGCTCCCTATGCCTACGCCGCGACAGCCCCGTCCGGATCACGTCTCATCTTCCTTGCGGGCGCGTGTCCGCTCAACGACGACGGCTCGACCGCCGCGCCCGGCGATTACGCGGCACAAGCAGCCAGGTGCGTGGAGACCCTCGAGGAAGCGCTCGACGTCGCCGGCGCGTCCCTCACCGATGTCATCAGCACACGAGTACTGGTAGCTTCCTCGTCCCAGGCCGACCTCGTCACCGCCTGGGATGTGGTCCACGCCGCCTTCGGCGCGCACGACGTCCCCAGCACCCTCCTCGGCGTCACGGTGCTCGGATACGACCACCAGCTCGTGGAGATCGAGGCCATCGCCGCCGTGGCCGACTGACCTCGGCCAACTGATCCTGGCTGCTTGAACATGGACATCGTCATCCGTCCGGCCACCCCTGACGACGACGCCGCCACCGAACGCATCGAGATCGCCGCGGATGCGCTGCTGGTCGACCGTTTCGGCGCGGTCGACTGGCCTCCCCCTACGCCCGCGGTCGAACGCGCGTCGTCGCCGGGGTTCGTGCTGGTCGCCGAGCACACCGACGACGCAGCAGTCGAGCCCCCTGTCGTCGGGTTCGCCCACGTGCTGGAGATCGATGGCCATGCGCACCTCGAACAGCTTTCCGTGCATCCGTCATACGGGCGCCGGGGAATCGGTCGTGAGCTCGTCGAGGCTGCTCTCACGGAGGCACGGAACCGCGGGTACGCAGAGATCACGCTCCGCACGTATGTGGATGTGCCCTGGAATGCCCCCTTCTACAGCTCCTGTGGTTTCGTCGCGAGCGATCCGGACACTCCGCTGCTCCGGAAGCTCGTCGAGGTCGAATCCGCGCTCGGTCTCTTCGAGTATGGTCCGCGCGTGCAGATGACTGCATCACTCTGAATTGCGGGAGCGGAACAGGCCTCCTGCGATTCGTGGGCAGGATGTGACCGCATTCGCACGTCACGAGACGGGATTCCGCTGTCGACGTCTCGCATCGGCTCCTTAGGCTGAGGGAATGATCGATCGCACCGACTTCTATGAGGCCAAACTGACCTACGAGACCGACTCCAGCGACGTCCATGCCGCAATCAAGGCCGGTGAGAACCTGGTGGTGATCGACGTCCGTTCGGACGAGGCATGGGCTCAGGGGCGCGTCGCCGGCGCCGTACACATGCATTACAGCGAGATCGCCTCCCGTGCCCCGAGGGAGATCCCTGCGGACACCGATGTCGTGGTCTACTGCTGGAGCCCTGGGTGCAATGCGGGTGCGAAGGGTGCGCTCGAGTTCGCACGCCTCGGCTATCGGGTGCGCGAGATGATCGGCGGCTTCGAGTACTGGGTCAGGGAAGGGTACGCGGTGGAGGACGCCGATGGCGTGCATCATCGCCCGGTGGATCCGCTCACCGGAATCGCTCGGATCCGCACCCGCGCCTGAACACGGCTGTCGCTACACAGGAAGAAGGCCCCCGGACGGATCCGAGGGCCTTCTTTCGATACGCGGTATCAGCGGGCGAAGTTGCCGCGGTAGTACTCGTATACCCAACCGACGATCGCGACGACGAAGATCGCCAGCCCGATCGGGAGGAGGAAGTGGCCGACTGCCAGGCCCACCACGAAGACACCGGCTGATGCGGCCAGGACGATGGGCCACCACGACCACGGGCTGAACTCGCCGAGCTCCGGGTCACCGTCGTCGATGTCCGACGTCAGGATGTCCTCCGGCAGCTCGCCGCGCTGGGCCTTGTGGGTGCGGTCGAGGTAGAACGCGATCATCGCGGCCATGAAAGCGGCGAAGAACAGGGCGACCGTGCCGACCCACTCGACCCGCATGGCGAAGTCGTCGTTAGGCGTGGCGAGGATGTGCCAGCCGGTGTAGACGACTCCGACGAGGGCGAAGAACGCCGTCAGGATCCACCAGAGAATGACGTTGTCGCGCATGACTTAGTGGGCCTCTCGCTCGCCGGGAGCCGTCGTGGCGAACTCCGCAGCTTCCGGGTGATTCAGGTCGAACGCAGGACGCTCGCTGCGAATGCGCGGGATCGACGTGAAGTTGTGTCGCGGCGGCGGGCAGGACGTCGCCCACTCGAGCGATCCGCCGTAGCCCCACGGGTCGTTGACCGTGACCTTCGGAGCCTTGCGTGCCGTGATCCAGACGTTCAGGAAGAACGGCAGCATCGAGGCACCGAGGATGATGGCACCGATCGTCGACACCTGGTTCTGCCAGGTCCAGCCGTCGGCCTCCGAGTAGTCGGCGTAACGACGCACCATGCCGTCGACACCCAGCCAGTGCTGGATGAGGAACGTCATGTGGAAGCCGATGAACAGCAGCCAGAAGTGCACGTAGCCGAGACGCTCGTTCAGCATGCGTCCTGTCCACTTGGGCCACCAGAAGTAGAAGCCGGCGAACATGGCGAACACCACGGTTCCGAACACCACGTAGTGGAAGTGGGCGACGACGAAGTACGAGTCGGAAAGGGCGAAGTCCAGCGGCGGAGCCGCGAGGATGACACCCGTCAGACCACCGAAGACGAACGAGACGAGGAAGCCGAGCGCGAAGACCATCGGCGTCTCGAAGGTCACCGAACCTCGCCAGAGCGTGCCGATCCAGTTGAAGATCTTCACACCCGTCGGCACAGCGATGAGCATGGTCATCAGAGCGAAGAACGGCAGCAGAACCGAGCCCGTCACGTACATGTGGTGAGCCCACACGGCGACGGACAGCGCCGCGATGGCGATCGTCGCGTAGACGAGGGTCTTGTATCCGAAGATCGGCTTGCGGCTGAACACCGGGAAGATCTCGGAGACGATGCCGAAGAACGGCAGCGCGATGATGTAGACCTCAGGGTGTCCGAAGAACCAGAACAGGTGCTGCCAGAGCAGGACTCCGCCGTTGGCCGGGTCGTAGATGTGCGCACCGAGGATACGGTCTGCAGCAGCAGCGAAGATGGCCGCGGCCAGCACCGGGAACGCCATCAGGATGAGCAGGCTCGTGATGAGCGTGTTCCACGAGAAGATCGGCATGCGCCACATGGTCATACCGGGCGCACGCATCGTGATGATCGTGGTGATGAAGTTGACGGCACCGAGGATGGTACCGAAACCGGAGATGCCGAGACCGACCATCCAGAGGTTTCCACCTGCGCCAGGCGAGAACGACGCTCCCGCCAGCGGCTGGTACGCGAACCATCCGAAGGAGGCCGCGCCCTGCGGGGTCAGGAAGCCGGCGACGGCGATCGTGGAGCCGAAGAGGAAGAGCCAGAAGGCGAAGGCGTTCAGACGCGGGAAGGCGACGTCAGGGGCACCGATCTGCAGCGGCAGGATGGCGTTGGCGAACCCGGCGAACAGCGGCGTCGCGAACATCAGCAGCATGATCGTGCCGTGCATCGTGAAGAGCTGGTTGTACTGCTCCTTCGTCGGGATGATCTGCATGCCCGGCGCGAACAGCTCTGCGCGGATGACGAGAGCCATCACACCGCCGAGGAGGAAGAACATCACCGACGCGATCAGGTACATGTACCCGATCGTCTTGTGGTCGGTGGAGGTGATCCACTTGACGACGATGTTGCCCTTCTGCTCGACGCGCGAGGAGCTCATGAGAGCGGCCTGGCGTGCGGGCAGAGTGCTGGGACGCGAGCGGGGGGACTCGTCGGTACGGGGAGCTTCTGTGGTCGACATGGCTTACTCCCCTCCTTCCTCGGTGTCGGTCTTCGGGGTGGTCCCCGGCAGGTTCGCGAGACGGTCGTACGCACCGGTGATGTCGCCGGTGTTGCCCTTCTCCTCGAGCGATGCCACGTAGGCGTCGTAGTCGCTCTGGGAGACCACCTTCACGTTGAAGAGCATCATGGAGTGGTACTCACCGCAGAGCTCGGCGCACTTGCCGGCGTACTCGCCCTCTCGAGTCGGGATGAACGACCAGGAGTTGTCCTTCCCGATGAACATGTCCTTCTTGTACAGGAAGTCGATGATCCAGAAGGAGTGGATGACGTCGCGCGACTGAAGGTTGATCGTGACCTTCTTGTCGACGGGCAGCACCAGGGTCGGCAGCTGTGCCTGGTCGATGTTGCCGTCCTTATCGGGCTGCGCCTGGACGCCCATCGTCCAGACGGCGTCGGAGTTGTCCTCCTCCTCGCCGTCGTACTGGAAGTCCCAGGCCCACTGCTTCGCGATCGCGGTGATCTCGACGTCGGGGTCGTCCCACTTCGCCTCGATCTCGGACTGGTCGCGAGCCGTGAAGAAGAACATGCCCAGCACGAGGATGAGCGGCACGATCGTGTAGAAGATCTCGATCGGCATGTTGTAGCGCATCTGCACCGGGAGGCCGGTCTGGCCCTTGCGGCGGCGGTAGGCGATCGCAGCCCAGGCCATCAGGCCCCAGGTGATGATGCCGACCGCGAGGAGCACGATCCAGGAGTTGACCCAGAGCGACGAGACGCGCTCGGTCTGGTTGGTGGCTGCGGGACCACCCTCCACGAAGCCCGGAAGAAAGCCGTTCAGCTCGGTGGGAGAGCATCCCGCCAGGGCCAAGGCTGCCGCAACTCCCACAGGGAGGGCGGCCCAACGAAGGCTGCGTTTCGAGGGCACGATGCACCTTTCAGATCGCGAACAGAGCACACCCAAGTCTAGGGCAACCTCACACCTGATTCATGCCATCCACGCAGGTAGTGAAACCAGAACGGCCGCCGTCACCAGCGGTGACGGCGGCCGTGTGCACGGCGCGGGATCAGTGGAAGCTGTCGCCGCAGGCGCAGCTTCCCGCCGCGTTGGGGTTGTCGATCGTGAAGCCCTGCTCGGAGATCGTGTCCTTGAAGTCGATCGCCGCACCGTCGAGGTACGGGACGCTCATGTTGTCGATGATGACCTCCACGCCGTCGAAGTCGACGGTCTCGTCACCCTCGAGGTAGCGCTCGTCGAAGTACAGCTGGTAGATCAGGCCCGAGCATCCGCCCGGCTGCACGGCAACGCGCAGCCGAAGATCGTCGCGGCCCTCCTGCTCCAGGAGGTTCTTCACCTTGGTGGCAGCAGCGTCGGTCAGGGTGACGCCGTGTGCGCGGGTGGTCTCTGGGGAGAGTGTGGTGTCGCTCATGTCGCTCCTTGTGACGGGCCGCGGGTGCACGGCTTCTCGGACGATTCTACCGCCGCTGATCTCAGACGGCTCCGCGTTCTTCGTCATTCATGCGGGCGAGCAGCAACGCCTCGGTCGCGATCGCATGGCGGAAGGTGTCGAGATGCAGCGACTCGTTGGGGCTGTGTGCGCGCGAGTGCGGGTCCTCGACACCGGTGACCAGGATCTGCGCGTCGGGGAACTCCCGCACGAGGTCCGCGATGAACGGGATCGAGCCGCCCACTCCGAGGTCTACGGGAGGCACCCCGTAGCCGTCGCGCATGGCGTCGCGGGTGAGGGCGACAGCCCAGCCGCTGGTGTCGACGAGGAAGCCGTCACCGAGGTCGATGTCGGAGAAGGTGAGGTCTGCTCCGAACGGCGCGTGCGCGCGGAGATGACTCTCGAGAGCGTCGTAGGCCTCCCTGCCGGTCTGGCCCGGTGCCACCCGCGCGCTGATGACCACCGTCACCTCGGGGAGCAGGGTGTTGGAGGCCGCCGCCACACTGGTGGCATCGATCCCGATGACCGTCACCGAGGGCTTGTTCCAGATCCGGCTGAGGATGGTGCCGCCGCCGATCGGCGAGGTGCCGGGCAGCAGACCCGCCTCGTCTCGCAGCGTCGCCTCGGTGTATTCAGGAGTGGGAGCGTTCCGCTCGGTCATGCCCTCGACCGCGACCGAACCGTCGGCGTTCCACAGTGTGGAGAGCAGTGTGACAGTCGCCATCATCGCATCGGGCACGGCGCCGCCGAACATGCCGGAGTGCGAAGCGTGGTCGAGGGTGCGCACACGCATCGTGAAGCGCGCATTGCCACGGAGCGAGACCGTGAGCCCCGGGGTCACGGAGTCCCAGTTCCCGGAGTCCGCGACGACGATCGCGTCCGCGCGGAGCGCGTCCTTGTTGTCGGAGAGGAACTGCGCGAACGAGCGGGAGCCGTACTCCTCCTCCCCCTCGATGAACATCGCGATGCCGAGGTCGAGATCATCGCCCAGCACCTCGCTGACCGCACGGATCGAGGCGATGTGCGACATGATGCCGGCCTTGTCGTCCGCCGCCCCACGGCCGTAGAGACGCCCGTCACGCACCGTCGGCTCGAACGGCGGAGTCTCCCACAGGGCATCATCCCCCGGAGGCTGCACGTCGTGGTGGGCGTAGAGCAGGATCGTCGGCTTGCCGTTGCGCGCGGCACGCGTGGCGAGCACAGCCGGCTGTCCCTGCTCGTCTGTCCCGGGGATCGCGGCGCGGAGCACGCGCACCTCGTCGAACACACCGGTGCCGGATGCCAGCGCGGCGACAGCCTCTGCGCTGCGTTCCAGCTGCGTCTGATCGAACGCCGGCCAGGCCATGCCGGGGATGCGCACCAGGTGGCCGAGATCCGACAGCGCAGAGGGGATCCCGGTCGCCACCGCCTCGAGGACGGCGGCGTCGGACTCACGGGGAGGAACAGGAGAGGTCATGCGAGTAATCTTAAGGTGATCCCCCACCGGCGAACCGAGGAACTCCGTGTCCACTACCCCTACCTCCCCTTCCACGAACGACGACGCACCCGAGACGACCTCCGTCGGCAAGGGGCGCGCGACGCCGAGCCGTGCGGAGCAGGAGGCAGCTCGTCGCCGGCCCCTCGTCGCCAACACCAAAGAGGCGAAGGCGGCGGCCAAGGCGGAGCTCAATGAGCGCCGTGCCCGCGCGCAGGCAGGCATGGCCGCCGGTGAGGAGAAGTACCTCCCGGTTCGCGACAAGGGCCCGCAGCGCCGCTGGGTCCGCGACTACGTGGACGCGGGGTGGCACCCGGCCGAGTTCGTGATGGGTGTGATGGTGCTGGTCATCCTCGCCTCGCTGGTGCCGGCGAACACAGCCATCTCCTTCTACGCCTACATCGTGATGATGGGCTACCTCGTGATCGCGATCGGCGGCATGATCCTGCTCGGCATGCGGGTCAAGCGCAAGGCGGCGGCGAAGTTCGGCAAGGACCGACTCGAGCGCGGCCTCGGCTGGTACGCCGCGATGCGCGCGCTGCAGATGCGCTTCATGCGTCTGCCGAAGCCGCAGGTCAAGCGCGGCCAGTACCCCGCCTGAGCAGTCCCCTGTTGATCTCGCGACCCCAGAACGGGCCGCGGTAGAGGAACGCCGTATAGCCCTGCACGAGCGTCGCACCTGCGTCGATGCGCTCCTGCACGTCCGAAGCGGTCTCCACTCCCCCGACCGCGATGACGCAGAAATCTGCGGGAACCGCGTCGCGCACGACGCGCAGCACTTCGAGGGACCGCTTCTTCAGCGGCGCCCCGGAGAGCCCACCCGCTCCCGCGGCCTCGACGGTCGCCGCATCCGTACGCAGCCCGTCTCGACTGATCGTCGTGTTGTGGGCGATGATCCCCGCCAGCCCCTCGGCGACGGCCAACTGTGCGATCGCCGTGATCTCATCATCCGGGAGGTCAGGCGCGATCTTCACGAGAAGTGGCGTGCTGCCGGAGGCTTCCCTGACCGCGCGAAGAAGCGGCGCGAGCGTCTCGACAGCCTGCAGGCCGCGCAGCCCCGGCGTGTTCGGTGACGACACGTTGACGGCCAGATAGTCGGCGAGCGGAGCGAGGCGCGTCGCCGAAGCCACATAGTCGGCGGTCGCGTCTTCGACGTCGACGACACGGCTCTTGCCGATGTTGACGCCGATGATCGTGTCGGGCGCGCCACGCCGCAGGCGCGCGAGTCGACGAGCGGCGGCATCCGCTCCCGCGTTGTTGAAGCCCATCCGATTGATCACGGCCCGGTCTTCGACGAGACGGAACAGCCGCGGCTTGGGGTTTCCCTCCTGAGGGATCGCCGTCACGGTGCCCACTTCCACGTGCCCGAACCCCAGCGCGGCGAGTCCCCGCACGCCCACCGCGTTCTTGTCGAACCCCGCAGCGACACCGAACGGCGAGGGGAAGGTGAGACCGAGGGCTTCGACCTGAAGCGACGGATCCGGTCGAGTGAGAGCCCGCGTCGCCCAGGAGAACGGAGGCGCCCCGAGCACACGGATCACCGCCATGCCGGCGTGGTGGGCGAACTCGGGGTCGAAGCGCGACAGGACAGCGCGAAAGAGCAGCGGATACATCCCTGCCAGATTACCGCTCCGCGGACTCCCGCTTCGTGTGGTCGGCGCGCAGGTCGGTGATGGCGGACTCGAAGTCCTCGAGCGAATCGAACGCCTGATAGACGCTGGCGAACCGCAGGAACGCGACCTCGTCAAGCTCGCGCAACGGTCCCAGGATGGCCAGACCGATCTCGTTCGTGTCGAGCTGCGAGACGCCGGTCTGCCGCACGGCCTCTTCCACGCGTTGAGCGAGCACCGCGAGGTCTCCCTCGGTGACCGGACGTCCCTGGCACGCCTTGCGCACGCCCGTGATGACCTTCTCCCGACTGAACGGCTCCATCACCCCGGAACGCTTGATGACGTTGAGGCTCGCCGTCTCCGTCGTGGTGAACCTGCCACCGCACTCCGGGCACTGTCTACGACGCCTGATCGAGAGTCCGTCGTCGCTGGTGCGTGAATCAATGACGCGGGAATCAGGGTGTCGACAGAAGGGGCAGTGCATCTGACCGATCCTACGCGGTGAAACGCGCCTCGATCGCTTCGCCGTGGGCAGGAAGCACCTCGGTTTCGGCCAGGGCGACGACTCCAGCCCGCACAGCCGCCAGGGCAGCTCTGTCGTAGGAGATCACCTGCTGCGGGCGAAGGAAGGTGTACGAGCCGAGACCCGGGGCATAGCGCGCCTGCCCTCCAGTCGGCAGGACGTGATTGCTGCCTGCCATGTAGTCCCCGAGGCTGACGGGGGTCTGGTCGCCGACGAACACGGCCCCGGCGCTGGTGAAGGCCGCGGCAGCCTGCTCGGCGTCGACGAGGTGGAGTTCGAGGTGCTCCGGTGCGTAGGCGTTGCTGAAGGCGGTGGCCATGTCGCGATCGTCGACGAGGACGATCGCCGACTGCGGCCCCGACAGCGCGGCCGCGACACGTTCGCTGTGGCGCGTGCCGGCGGCGAGGCGCTCCACTTCGGCGGCCACCTTCTCGGCCAGATCCGCCGCGTCAGTCACGAGCACCGCCGATGCCTGCTCGTCGTGCTCCGCCTGGCTGACGAGGTCTGCGGCGATGAGCCGAGGATCCGCGTGGGCGTCGGCGACGACGAGGATCTCCGTGGCCCCGGCTTCCGAGTCCGTTCCGACGACGCCGGCGACGGCGCGCTTGGCGGAAGCGACGTAATTGTTCCCCGGACCCGAGACGACGTCGACAGGGTCGAGGTCGAGCGACGGCACTCCGTGGGCCAGCGCGCCGATCGCGCCGGCGCCACCCATCGCGTACACCTCGGTCACGCCCAGCAACGCGGCCGCCGCGAGGATCGTCGGGTGGATTCGTCCGCCCTGGTCCGACTGCGGCGGCGATGCCAGGGCGATCTCCTGGACACCGGCGACCTGTGCCGGCACGACGTTCATGATCACGCTCGACGGATACACGGCTTTGCCGCCGGGGATGTAGACCCCCACGCGGTGCACCGGCTGCCAGCGCTGCGTGACGACGGCCCCTTCCCCGATGCGCGTCACCTGCGTCGCGGGAACCTGGGCTGCCGACGCGAGGCGCACGCGACGGATCGCCTCCTCGAGCGCACTCCGCACCTCCGGCGCGAGCTCTTCCAACGCCGTGATGAGGTGATCGGCGGGCACGCGCACTGCGTGTTCCGTGACTCCGTCGAATCGTTCGGCCTGCTCCCGAAGAGCCGCCTCACCGCGCTCGCGCACGTCGTCGACGATGCGCGCTGCGGTGTCCAGCGCTTCGGCTCTGGCCTGCGTTGCCCTGGGGACGGCGGCGAGCATGCCCGCGGGCGAGAGCTCGCGCCCTCGCAGATCGATCGTGCGCATTGTCAACCCTTCGTGATGTCGGAGATGTCGTGGAGGTAGCCGATCCGTCCGTCGTCATGTCGGACGACGAACGCACCCCCACGGTCCTCGATCACGAGAGCCCACGCGCTCGGGCCGATGCGGAAGAGCGGCTCTCCACGCTCGTCGTGGACGTCGCGCTCGGACGGCGCGAGGATCCAGAACGGCTGGGCTGCGGGCGCCGTCGCTCGGGGATTCGTCGCCTCGAGGTCGGCGTCCGTGACGCCCTCCAGGATCAGCGGCTCCGGCTCTTCCTCGGGCGTGCTCGTCTCATACGTCGCCGCTGTCTCGAGCAGCGACTCGATGCTCCCGGTATCCGAGACGATCTCCGGCTCCTGGTTGCGGGAGCGACGTGAGTACGAGGGAACGTAGTCCTCGTCGGACTCCTCCGGCGTGGTGCCGATCCCGCCACCGGACGCGTGTGCCGTGAGCGGCACCTGCTCGGCGAGGTCGAAGCGAGCGATCTCGTCCGTGGCGTGGTGGCCCGACAGCTCGACATCGCGGTCGATGACGAGAGGAAGAGCCGAGCTGTCGACGATGACGTCGGTCTGCGTCTCGGACTCCTCAGACACCTCGAGCTCGTCGGAGGTCGCAGGTACGCGCGACGGCTCTTCGACCGTGTCGGTGATCGCGGGCTCGGGACGCGGTCGCGCGATCACGGGACGAACGGGGTTCGCATTGCGGTGTGCGAGCGTCACGAGACGCCCGTGGAAGTCTTCCTTGAGACCCGGGATGATCGGGGCGAACACCGTGAGGACGACGAGCGCCACAGAGGTGATGGCCAGGGCGACTCCGTTCCACGGAAGGGTCCAGACGCCACCGGAGACGAGCGCGGAGATCGCAAGCCACAGGCTGCCGATCCAGACCACGGCGGACACGGAGAACGCGACAGAGGCGAACTGATCGATGCCGAGTGAGCCGACCCGGCGGATGCCGTCGGGCGAGAATCGGCGGAGCACCAGAAGGAACACGGCGACGGTGGGCAGCGCGATCGGAAGCACCCACTGGATTCCGACGCCCCAGAGCGAGAGGTCGCCGATGAGCGGGAAGAACGAGAACACGAACGAAAGCAGCCACACGCCCACGATCAGCAGCTCGCGCAGCGTGAACCCGAGGATTCCGAACTCCGGCGTGACCTCTTCGTCGTAGAGGACACCGTCGTCGTCGCTGAAGACCTCGTCCTCAGGATCCGTTTCGGGGAGATCCGTGCTCATGCGTGGTCCTTTCGTCACGGGGCTCGACGGGTGGTTTCGTCGTGCTGCCGACGGCTCACGATCCTACCCCGCTCACCCCAGACAGGTGGGCCCGAGCAGCGACTTGAGGTCACCGAACAGATCCGCGGACACCTTGACGGGCATCGGCACCTCGAAGACCTTCGCCGTGCCGCCCCGGTGCACGCGGAGCACCACCTCGGTGTCTCCGTTGTGGCGCCGGAGCACCTCCGCGAGTTCCATCATCACCCGCTCGGTCGCCCGCTGCTCGGCGAGGACGAGTGCCAGCGGACCGGCCGCGTCGAAAGAGCCCACGTCGGGAGCGAACGCCGACTGCGCGTGCAGGTTGAGCCCGTCGTCGCGCCTGGACACGCGCCCGCGCACGGCGAGGATCGCGTCCTGCTGCAGCGTGTGCTGGAACTCGGTGTACGTCTTTCCCATGAACATCACGGTGACCTCACCGTTGAAGTCCTCTACGGTGATCATGCCGTACGGGTTTCCGCTCGCCTTGGCCACGCGGTGCTGCACGCTGGTCACGAGTCCGGCCACCGTCACCTGGTCGCCGTCCTGCAGGTCTTCGGAGTTGTTCAGATCGTTGATCGAGATCGACGCATGCTTCGCGAGCGGTACCTCGAGTCCGGCGAGAGGGTGGTCCGACACGTAGAGCCCGAGCATCTCCCGCTCGAACGCGAGCTTGTCCTTCTTGACCCACTCGGGTCTGGCCGGGACCTTGGCCGGCGCGACCTCTTCGGTCCCGTCGTACAGGCTGTCGAAGTCGAAGCCGATCGCCCCCTGGGCCTCGTTCCGCTTGCGGTCGACCGCCGCCTCGACCGCGTCTTCGTGCACCTCGTACAGCGCGCGACGGGTGTCTCCCATGGAGTCGAACGCGCCCGCCTTGATCAGGGACTCGACGGTGCGCTTGTTCGAGACGTGCAGAGGAACCTTCTCGAGAAAGTGATGGAACGAAGTGAAGCGCTCGTCCTTGCGGGCCTTGACGATGCCCTCGACGACGTTGCTGCCGACGTTGCGCACGGCTCCGAGGCCGAAGCGGATGTCGTCGCCCACGGCGGCGAAGAAGTTGATCGAGTCGGAGACGTCGGGCGGGAGCACCTTGATGCCCATCCGACGGCACTCGTTCAGGTACAGCGCCATCTTGTCCTTGGAGTCGCCGACGCTGGTGAGCAGCGCCGCCATGTACTCGGCGGGATAGTGCGCCTTGAGGTATGCGGTCCAGTACGACACCAGGCCGTACGCGGCGGAGTGCGCTTTGTTGAACGCGTAGTCCGAGAAGGGCAGCAGGATGTCCCACAGGGCCTTGATCGCCGCCTCGCCGAAGCCGCGTTCCTTCATACCGCCGGCGAAACCCTCGTACTGCTTGTCCAGCTCAGACTTCTTCTTCTTGCCCATGGCACGACGGAGGATGTCTGCCTGTCCGAGGCTGAAGCCGGCGACCGCCTGAGCGATGGCCATGACCTGCTCCTGGTAGATGATGAGCCCGTAGGACTCCTGCAGGATCTCGGCGAGAGGCGCTTCCAGTTCGGGATGGATCGGAGTGATCTCCTGCAGGCCGTTCTTGCGCAGGGCGTAGTTCGTGTGCGAGTTGGCGCCCATGGGCCCCGGACGATACAGGGCGATGAGTGCCGAGATGTCGCCGAAGTTGTCGGGCTTCATCAGCCGCATCAAGGAACGCAGGGGCGGACTGTCGAGCTGGAACACACCGAGGGTGTCTCCGCGGGCGAGCAGCTGGTACACGCCCGGGTCGTCGAGGCCGAGGTGCTCGAGGTCGAGTTCCTCACCTCGGTTGGTGCGGATGTTGTCGAGCGCGTCGGAGATGATCGTGAGGTTGCGGAGCCCCAGGAAGTCCATCTTGATCAGACCGAGCGACTCGCACGACGGGTAGTCGAACTGCGTGACGATCTGGCCGTCCTGCTCACGGCGCATGATCGGGATGATGTCGAGCAACGGGTCGGACGACATGATCACACCGGCGGCGTGCACGCCCCACTGACGCTTCAGGCCCTCGAGACCCAGCGCACGGTCGAAGACGGTCTTCGCCTCCGGATCGGTCTCGATCAAGGTGCGGAACTCGCTCGCCTCCTTGTACCGCGGGTGCGCCGAGTCGAACATGCCGTCGAGGGGCATGTCCTTGCCCATCACGGGCGGGGGCATCGCCTTGGTGAGACGCTCTCCCATGCTGAACGGGAACCCGAGCACGCGCCCGGCGTCCTTCAGCGCCTGCTTGGACTTGATGGTGCCGTACGTGACGATCTGCGCGACGCGCTCGGAGCCGTACTTCTCGGTCACGTAGTCGATGACCTCGCCACGGCGCCGGTCATCGAAGTCGACGTCGAAGTCGGGCATCGATACACGGTCGGGGTTGAGGAATCGCTCGAAGATCAGTCCGTGCTCGAGCGGATCGAGGTCGGTGATCCTCATCGCGTACGCGACCATCGATCCGGCACCGGAGCCACGGCCGGGACCGACCCGGATGCCGTTGTCCTTCGCCCAGTTGATGAAGTCGGCGACGACCAGGAAGTACCCGGGGAACCCCATCTGCAGGATGATGCCGGTCTCGTACTCGGCCTGCTTGCGCACCTTGTCGGGGATGCCACCCGGGTAGCGGTAGTGGAGCCCCGCCTCGACCTCTTTGATGAGCCAGCTGTCCTCGGTCTCGCCGTCCGGCACCGGGAATCGCGGCATGTAGTTCGCGGAGGTGTTGAACTCCACCTCGCACCGCTCGGCGATCAGCAGCGTGTTGTCGCATGCTTCCGGGTGGTCTCGGAAGAGCTGCCGCATCTCGGCCGCTGTCTTGATGTAGTAGCCGTCGCCGTCGAACTTGAACCGGTTGGGGTCGTCCATCGTCGACCCAGACTGCACGCAGAGGAGAGCCTCGTGTGCGTCGGCCTCGTGCTGGTGCGTGTAGTGCGAGTCGTTGGTGGCGACCAGGGGGATGTTCAGGTCCTTCGACAGACGGAGCAGGTCGGTCATGACACGCCGCTCGATCGACAGGCCGTGGTCCATGATCTCGGCGAAGTAGTTCTCCTTGCCGAAGATGTCCTGGAACTCGGCCGCCGCCGCGCGTGCCGCGTCGTACTGTCCGAGTCGCAGACGTGTCTGGATCTCCCCCGAAGGGCAGCCTGTCGTGGCGATGAGTCCCTTGCCGTAGGTCTGGAGCAGCTCGCGGTCCATACGCGGCTTGAAGTAGTACCCCTCCATGCTCGATCTCGAGCTGATGCGGAAGAGGTTGTGCATGCCCTCGGTGCTCTGGCTCCACATCGTCATGTGGGTGTACGCGCCGGAACCCGAGACGTCATCGCTCTTCTGGTCGGGCGAGCCCCACTGCACGCGAGTCTTGTCGCTGCGGTGGGTACCGGGGGTCATGTACGCCTCGAGCCCGATGATGGGCTTGATGCCGGCGTTTCGTGCGGCGTTGTAGAACTCGAAGGCCGCGAAGGTGTTGCCGTGATCGGTGACGGCGATCGCGGGCATGCCGTATTCGGCAGCCGCCTGGGTCATCGCATTGATCTTCGCCGCACCGTCGAGCATCGAGTATTCGCTGTGCACGTGCAGGTGGACGAAAGAGTCGGATGCCATGCCTTCGAGTCTACGGCGGGGCCCCGACACCGGAGGTCGGTGGCGGGGCCCCGTCGAGACTCGTCACGGCAAGGTATCGACCACACTCGTCTCGAAGGTCATCCGGACATCCGGCACGTCACTCGGGATCACCCCTTCGCCGACCGAACTTGTGTCGGTGATCTCGGTGACGAGCCCCGTCGCCATCTCGATCGTCACCGTGTAGCGCCTCAGCGATGTCTCCGCAGTCTCGGACGAGCCGAGCTGCGAGTCGAACGTGACCACCCGTTCGCCGTTGAGTTCGGCACCCACCGTCGACCCGGGAAGCAAGCTGAGTGCGCGGTACATCGACGCCCGCAGCTCCGGGTCCCCGACGTTGTGCGAGAGCAGTCCGATGATAAGCCACCCGACCTTTCCATCGGCCCAGCCCTGCTCGTCCGGGCCCAGGTAGTCGCGGATCCAGCCGATCATGGCGTCGGGGTCGCGTGGCATCGACTCGAAGAACCACAGGACGTCTTCGACGCCGCCCTCGGACAACCGGGGGGCGGCCGAGGCGAACAACGAGACGGCCGGCCCGTAGCCCTGCATCGCCGCACTCTGCTCCGCATGCCCCTGCGTCTGATCGCCGTAGACGCTGCCTGCGACCGGAGCGCCCCACTCTCCGTACCACTGCGAACGCAGATCTGCAGGCGAGTAGTCGGCGCCACTGCGACTGATCACCCAGCCACTCGACGCCGCAGCTCGCGAGACACTGTAGCCAGGTTGCCCGGCTGTATCGAGATCGGCGTCGAACACGCCCAACGACTCCGTCGTCCAAGCACGGCGCTGATACTGCCCGGGAGCAAGCTGGGGCGGCGCGAATCCCGCCGCGGAGTTCGCAGCTCCCAGCAGCGCCTCAGGCCCTGTCATCGGAGTGGCTGTGGGGGTCGGCACCCGGCTCGGCACGAGCTCGGGACCAGGCGCACGTGTCGGCACCGCTTCCACCGTCGGTGCGGGGGCTGGCGCGGCGATGCCGCTCATCACGAGCACCCCGGTGGTGACCGCAGCCACCGCGCCGAGCGAGGCTGCGGCTATCAGCCACGACCTTCGCGCTCCTCGAGCACGTGCCGGCCTGCGCTCACCTTCGATCGCGGTCAGGAGAACGGCTCGCGCGGCCGCGATGTTCTCCTCAGCGCCGTCGATGTCGGGCCTGGTCTGCTGGGCCTTCTCAAACATGTCCAAGGGTCTCCCCCTTCTGCTGCTGCTCGAATGCCTGGATCCTTCGGGTGGAGTCCAACCGTGTGCGGACCCTGTTCAGGCGCGATCGCACCGTTCCCACCGGTACGGCGAGTGCGACGGCGATCTCCTCGTATGTCAGCCCCTGCCACGCGTAGAGCAGGAGCGTCTCCCTGTCCTTTGGGGCGAGTGCCGCGATCCGCGTTTTCAAGGATTGGACTTCGCGCTCGGCGTCGACCCGCGACATCGCGTCGTCCAGACCTCCGAGCGACGAATGATCCTGCTGAGAGACGGACGCTGCGAAAGACCTCCAGTGTTTCGCTTCCACCGCACGATGGCGGCGGATCAGGCGCGAGGCTATGCCGAGGAGCCACGGCGCCGCCGACTCGACGTCCGTGTCGAAATCCGCTCGGCGGCGGAATGCGACGAGGAATGTCTCGCTCAGGACGTCTTCCGCCGCGTGCCGGCCGATGCGATACGTGGCGAAGGCGTTGACGGCGCGCGCGTGTCTGTCGAAGAGCTCGGCGAACACCGCCGGATGCTGAAGAGATCGCTGGATGATCTCGCTGTCTGTGGTCACGCTATGTATTGGCCGTGCGCCGCAGAGCGGTTCACGGTTTCTTCGACGACGTCGACGATGCTCCGAGTTCGAGCCGCATCACGACTCGGGGGATCCCGTCCAGCACGGACCGGGTGTCGGCGGCCCTCTCGAACCCCGCGCTCTCGAACAGCGACCGAGTGCCGACGTATGCCATCGTCAAGTTCACCTTCTCGTCGCCGTTGTCGACGGGGTACCCCTCGATCGCCGGGGCTCCGCGCTCCCTCGCGTAGGCGACTGCGCCCTCGACGAGTGCATGCGTGATCCCCTGCTTCCGGTACCCAGGGCGAACCCGGAAGCACCACAGCGACCAGACGTCGAGGTCGTCGACGTGCGGGATCAGCCGGTTTCGGGCGAAGCTCGTCTCCCGACGCGGCTGGAGGGCTGCCCATCCGACCGGTTCCCCGTCCAGGTACGCGATCACTCCGGGAGGAGGATCCTGATGGCAGAGTTCACGCACGCGATCGGCACGAGCCTGACCCCTCAGCGCAGCGTTCTCCTTGCTTCCGATGCGATAGCTCAGGCAGAAGCACACGTTCGACGTCGGCTTCCTCGGCCCGACGAGTGTGGCGACGTCGTCGAAATCGGTCGCGGGACGAACCTCGATGGTCATGGGCCCAGTGTCGCGCACCTCACGGACACACGTCCGGCGAGACACGGGGATCATTCCCCGCGCAGCACATCCAGAGCGTGCTCGAAATCCGCGGGATAGGGAGACTCGAACTGCACCCAGTCACCCGTCGTCGGGTGCGCGAAGGCGAGCTGATGCGCATGCAGCCACTGGCGGGTGAGCCCCAGCCGCGCCGACAGCGTCGGGTCGGCGCCGTACAGGGGGTCGCCGACGCACGGGTGCCGGTGCGCAGCCATGTGCACGCGGATCTGATGCGTGCGGCCGGTCTCGAGGTGGATCTCGAGCAGCGATGCGCCGGGAAAAGCCTCGAGGGTCTCGTAGTGCGTGACGGACGGCTTCCCATCCGGGACGACGGCGAACTTCCAGGAGTGATTGGGGTGGCGCCCGATCGGAGCGTCGATCGTGCCGGCGAGCGGGTCCGGGTGCCCTTGGACGACGGCGTGATAGATCTTCTCGACCGTACGGTCCTTGAACGCCTGCTTCAGCACCGTGTAGGCGTGCTCCGACTTCGCCACGACCATCAGGCCGCTCGTGCCCACGTCCAGCCGGTGCACCACGCCCTGGCGCTCCGGCGCTCCGCTGGTCGAGACACGGAAGCCCGCCGCGGCGAGGGCACCGACGACGGTGGGCCCCTCCCAGCCGAGGGAAGGATGAGCGGCGACGCCCGTCGGCTTGTCGACGACGACGATGTCGTCATCGTCGTAGACGATGCCGAGCTCCGGCACCGCGATCGGGACGATCTTCGGCGCCTCCTTCGGCTGCCATTCGATGTCGAGCCAGCCGCCTCCTCGCAAGCGATCGGACTTGTCGAGCGTGACGCCGTCGAGACGCACTCCCCCGGCGGCGGCGACGTCAGCAGCGAAGGTGCGGGAGAAACCCATCAGCTTCGCCAGGGCCGCATCGACACGCGAGCCGTCGAGACCGTCGGGTACAGGCAGCGACCGCGACTCCACGGTCAACGTCCCTCCGCCGCGGGTGCCGCGCCCTCCGAAGGCGTGTCGTCATCGACCTTTCGCAGGGGCGCCGCGTCGGCTGCGTCGACCATGTCGTCATCGGTGTCGGTCGCCTCGACCGCCGCTGCAGCCTCGGCCTCGGCCTCGGTCTGCACGAGCTGGTGATCGCGTTCCCGCGTCCCGTCGAAGCGCAGGCCGACCACGACGAGCAGCGCCACGGAGATCATCCCCGTCACGATGAAGACGTCCGCGACGTTGAAGATCGCCGGCATCATCCACGGCATCGAGATCATGTCGACGACATGTCCCATAGGGAAGCCGGGCTCGCGGAAAAGACGGTCGCTGAGATTGCCGAGCACTCCGCCGAGAAGGCAACCGAGAACGACAGCCCACAGCCGGGACTTCAGACCGAATGCCTTCCAGACGATCACGCCTGCCACGACCGCGAGGGCGATGGTGAAGATCCACGTGACTTCGGACCCGAGCGAGAAAGCAGCTCCGGGATTGCGCACGTAATACAGCTGAAGGAACTCGCCGAGCACGGGGACCGGCTCCTGATAGGGCAGGTTCTCGATGGTGAGGTACTTCACAAACTGATCGGCGGCCAGCACGAGCGCTGCGAGAATCGCAACGATCGCGCCGGCCGCCGACCGAGGAAGGGGACGGCGTCCTGACAAGAGGGCGCCTTACAGACCGATCGCGGAGACGGGGGTCGAGTCCGTGGAGGTCGACTTCTCGTCGAGCTCGCGGAGCTGGCCCTCGATGTAGCCGCGCAGCTGCGAGCGGTAGTCGCGCTCGAAGTTGCGGAGCTCGGTGATCCGAGCCTCAAGCGTGTTGCGCTCGCGCTCGAGACGTGCGGTCTCTTCGCGCTGCTTGGCCTCGGCCTCGGTGCGGATGCGAGCCACCTCGGTCTCAGCCTCGGAGATGAGCTGGTTGCGCTTGGCCTCGCCCTCGGCCACGTGCTCGTCGTGCAGACGCTGCGCGAGCTCGATGATGCCGGCGGTGGCGGTCGCGGATCCGGTCGGAGCCGGCTCTGCCGGAGCCTCGGCGACAGGAGCGGCGGCGGGGGCCTCGGCAGCGGGAGCGGCGGCCTCAGGGGCAGCACCGGACTCGTACGCGGCCAGCTTGGCCTTCAGCTCGACGTTCTCCTCGAGAGCCTTGCGCCACTCGATGACGATCTCGTCGAGGAAGTCGTCCACCTCGTCCGGGTCGAAGCCGTCCTTGAAGCGGACGTGCTGGAACTGCTTGGTGACGACGTCATCCGGGGTAAGTGCCATGGGTGGCTCCTCTTTCGATGAGTTCGATTGCCAGTATCGATGTATGGCGTGGTCGTGATGTGGCGCGAACCCGGGGCGCGCACCTGGGTGCCAGCATAGCCCCCGCGCATCGGTGCCGCGATGTCACGACACTCAGAGAGCGGGAACTCACCGCAGCCGGAACACGGGACACGCCGGTGATTCAGCGGACGAACAGTCGGACGATGTTCATCAGAATCAGGACGATCAGCAGTGTGAGTGCGAACCCGAAGTCGAGCGACAGCGAGCCGATCCGCAGCGGCGGGATGATCCGTCGGAAGAACCGGATGGGGGGATCGGTGAGCGTGTAGACCGCCTCGGCGGCGACGAGGCCGAAGCCCTTGGGCCTCCATTCCCGATTGAACATCGGGATGTAGTCCAGGATCAGGCGCGCGAAGAGCACGATGACGTACAGGAGGAGCACCAGATGAACGATGGTCGCGAGGACCGAGACCAGCTGCACGGGCTACGACTGGTCGAAGCTCGCAGACTCGGCGTCTGCGTGTGCGATGCCCCCGTGACCCGAGACCGCGATGTTCTCCGGCGACAGCAGGAACACCTTCGAGGTCACGCGCTCGATCCGGCCGTAGAGGCCGAGCGAGAGCCCACTCGCGAAGTCGATGAGGCGACGCGCATCGGCATCGCTCATCTGCGAGAGGTTGATGATGACCGGGACACCCTCGCGGAAGCTCTCCGCGATCAACTGGGCGTCACGGTACTGCTTCGGGTGGACGGTGAGGATCTCGTTCACGGCTCCTGCAGACGGCTGGCGGACGGCGACGGGGCGGCGAAGCGGCGTGACGGGGGCCGGTGCCGGCTCCTCGCGGTCACGATCGCGTTCGCGGTGAGCGCGGGCGGGCGCCTGCGCTTCTTCTTCGTAGACCTCTTCCTCGTCGGCGAGGCCGAGATACACCATGGTCTTCTTCAGTGGGTTACCCATCGTGTCCTCCGGTTCGAACGTGTCGGGCTGGTCTGTTCACAGGTTAACCCCGGTCAGGCCGGGGGCCGGTGATTGCGGAACCGATCCGCAGGTGTGTCGCGCCGGCGGCGATCGCCTCGACGAAGTCCCCCGTCATCCCGGCAGAGATCCACGATGCCGAAGGGTCGATCGCACGGACGCTCTCCGCGATGCCGTGCAATCGTGCGAAGGCGGAGGCAGGCTCCTCGTCGAGCGGCGCCACCGCCATCACGCCGCGCAGGCGCAACGACGGCAGCGAGAGGACGTGCTCCGCGAGAGCGACCGCCTGCGCCGGTGCCGCTCCCCCGCGGCCGGGATCGTCGGTGAGGTTGATCTGCACCAGCACATCGAGCTGATCGTCATCATCGGCCGCGCGGTGCAGGGCGTCGGCGAAGCGGTCGCGATCGACCGAATGCACGACTGACGCGCTCCGTCGGATCGCACTCGCCTTGTTGGTCTGGCCCTGGCCGATGAAATGCCATCGCAGATCCAGCTCGGTGAGCTCGCCCTCCTTCGCCGACAGCTCCTGCTGACGGTTCTCGCCGACGTCGCGCACTCCGAGCTCGTGCAGATCACGCACCAGCGACGCCGGATGGAACTTCGTCACCACGATCCTGGTGATCTCGTCGTGATTGCGTCCCACGGCTTGCGCGGCTGCGGCGATCCTGTCATCGATCGCCGACAGCCGCGCAGCCAGAGGCGCGAGCCCAGGGCCGTCGACCGGAGAGGTCACTTCAGGAATTCAGGGATGTCGATGTCGTCGTCCGCGAAAGCCGGCTCGATGCTGGTGGTCGGAACGCGCTGCTGGATCGGCTCGGGCTTGACCGGCTCAGGCTTGTTGTCCGTCTCCTCGTCGAGCGCCACCTCGGGGAGCGGAGTCGTCGAGGGCCGGGAGACGACCATCGGGTCCAGCCGCAGCGAGGGCTCACCGCCGTCGAAGCCTGCTGCGATCACGGTCACGCGCACCTCGTCGCCGAGCGTGTCGTCGATGACCGTACCGAAGATGATGTTTGCCTCGGGGTGAGCGGCTTCCTTGACGAGGTCTGCTGCGTCATGGATCTCGAAGATACCGAGGTTGGAACCACCCTGGATCGACAGCAGAACGCCGTGCGCACCCTCGATGCTCGCTTCGAGGAGCGGGGACTCCACAGCCAGCTCTGCGGCCTTGATCGCGCGATCTGCACCGCGAGCGGAGCCGATGCCCATGAGCGCGGAGCCTGCTCCCTGCATCACGGACTTGACGTCGGCGAAGTCGAGGTTGATGAGACCGGGGGTCGTGATGAGATCCGTGATGCCCTGCACACCGGCGAGGAGTACCTGGTCGGCCGTGGCGAACGCCTCGATCATCGAGATACCGCGGTCGCTGATCTCGAGGAGACGGTCGTTCGGCACCACGATGAGGGTGTCGACCTCTTCCTTGAGCTTGGAGACGCCGGCCTCAGCCTGGCTCTGGCGACGGCGACCCTCGAAGGAGAACGGCTTGGTCACGACGCCGATGGTGAGGGCGCCGATGGACTTCGCGATGCGTGCCACGACGGGCGCCCCGCCGGTTCCGGTACCGCCACCCTCTCCCGCCGTCACGAAGACCATGTCGGCCCCGGTCAGCGCCTGCTCGATCTCCTCGGCGTGGTCCTCGGCGGCACGACGCCCCACCTCGGGATCGGCACCTGCACCGAGACCGCGGGTGAGTTCACGACCGACGTCGAGCTTGACGTCGGCGTCGCTCATGAGCAGCGCCTGCGCATCGGTGTTCACGGCGATGAACTCGACTCCGCGGAGGCCGAGATCGATCATGCGGTTCACGGCGTTGACGCCGCCACCGCCGACGCCGACGACCTTGATCACGGCGAGGTAGTTCTGGTTCTGGCTCATGGCCGGCCTCCGATTATTCGAGCCTGGAAGTGGGTGAACCTTAAACCTCAACTAGAGGTGTAAAGTATTTCCCGGTATTGCGTTCTCTTTGATCGAAGGTAAGCGCCGCCCGGCCGTGCACGCGCGAAGACACGGGCGTGTCGCCCCATTCCCGACGAAAGCGCTCAGCCGACGACGGCGACTTCGGGAGACGTCACGTCGATCGAGCCCGCCGCCGGATTCGCCGCCATCGTCTTCGAGAGCACGACGGCCTTCAGCGCCGACTCCTCCGCACTCCCCCAGACCACCGTCAACCCGCCGTTGAGGGTGAGGGTCACGTCGTCCGCCGTCGTCGCGCGGACACCGATCAGAGCGGCGCGGACGTCCGCGGGCAGGGTGCGCACGACGAGGCCAGCGCTCCGGAACGCCGCCGATTCGACACCCCCGACGACGTCGAGCACCGGTTGCCCTGCCGGCTGATCGGAGGTGGTCGAAAGGACCACGCCGGCGGCGTCCACCAGTGTGTAACCGGCGTCGGAGCGGAGCACGCCGACGGGAGTGCGCTCGACTATCCTCACGGTGAGGTCATGCGGCGGGCGCGCTTCGAGGGCGTAGGTCTCGATGAGAGGGAAGCCCAGCAACGCGGCCTTCACCTTGCTGGAGTCGACCAGTGCGAGTGGAGTGCCGAGCTGATCCCCCAGTGCCGCCTCGATCGCGGCGGGATCGAGACTCGTGGCACCTTCGACGGTGATCTTCTGCACGGCGAACAGCGGACTGTACGCTGCGGCGACGCTGCCCCCGACCAGCAGCAGTGCGGCGCCGATGCTGCTCAACCAGACGATCCTCCGCCGCCGCGACCTCTGCGTGAAACGCCGGATCTCCGCACGAAGAGCCTTCCGACGCGCACGTGCCGCGCGCCAGACATCCATCGTCGACGTCGGCTGCGGGTCGCCGACCGAGGTGCTGTCCGGCTCCTCGCCGGGCGCCGGGTCAGGAGTCGACGGAGTGTCCTGACCGGCTCCGGGATCGCGTCGCCGCCGACGGGACCTCTCCTCCGGCGCGGCGTCCTTCTCGTCCGGAGACTCCGGGCTGGTCGGAAGCGGTGCGGGCCGGCGCATCGGCTACTCCTCGTCGGTCCGGCGCAGAGAGTCCAGGACCTGCGGGATGATCTGGTAGACGTTGCCGCACCCGAGCGTGACGACGAAGTCGCCGTCTCGCGCGACCGAGGCGGTGTAGTCGGCGGCCTGCTGCCAGTCTGCGACATAGTGGACGTGCGACGGGTCACGGAAGGCACCGCTGACGAGCTCGCCCGTGACACCGGGCACGGGGTCTTCCCTGGCCCCGTAGACGTCGAGCATCACGGTGTGATCGGCGAACTGCTCCAGGACGTCGGCGAACTCCTGGTACATGTGCTGCGTGCGCGAGTAGGTGTGAGGCTGCTGGATCGCGATGATCCGACCGGACCCGGCGATGCTGCGCATGGCTTCGAGCGCTGCTCGCACCTCCGTGGGGTGGTGCGAGTAGTCGTCGTACACGGTGACCCCACGCTCGACGCCGTGCTGCTCGAGGCGACGCACCGTACCGGCGAAGCCCTCCACCGCACGAACGGCGTCGGCTAGCGGATAGCCGAGGGCGCGGAGAACGGCGACGGCGCCGGCCGCATTGATCGCGTTGTGGATGCCGGGGACGGCGAGCTGCATGCGGGCGTGCTCGTCGCCGTGCGTCAGCGTGGCGGCGACCGGCCCCGCAGCCACGATGTCGGTGACGCGCACATCCGCGCCGTCTGCCTGCCCGAAGGTGAGCACGTTCGGGTGCGACAGGCCCGCACCGACGCGCAGTGCGCCGGCGTCGTCGCTCGAGATCACCACGGCCTCGGTCGCGGCGTCCGCGAACTGCACGAACGCCTGATGGAAGGCTTCGTCAGAGCCGTAGTGGTCGAGGTGGTCGGGGTCGACGTTCGTGATGAGCGCCACAGCCGTGTCGTACAGGAGGAAGGTGCCATCGGACTCGTCTGCCTCGATGACGAAGAGGTCGCCGCTCCCGGTGGCGCTGGACACGCCGAGCTGCTCGATCACGCCGCCGTTGACGAAGTGCGGGTCGGCGTCGAGGTCGCGCAACGCCGTGACGATCATGCCCGTCGAAGTGGTCTTGCCGTGCGCACCCGCCACCGAGACGAGGCGCCGCGTGCCGATCAGCCAGTGCAGAGCCTGGGACCGGTGGATGACGTGGAGGCCCCGCTCCTTGGCGGTGACGAACTCGGGGTTCTCCGGCCAGATGGCGCCGGTGTGCACGACCGTGTCGGCATCACCGAGGTGGGCGGCATCATGACCGACGTGGACCGTCGCCCCCGCGGCGGCCAGCGCCCGCAGGTTGTCGCTGTCTGCGCGGTCGCTGCCGGACACGCGGATGCCCGCGTCGAGGAACATCTTGGCGAGTCCGCTCATCCCGGATCCACCGATGCCGATGAAGTGCGCGGAGGTGATCGTCTCGGGAATGGGGAGGGAGAGGTCGGGTCTGATCATGTCCGCTTCAGTCTACTTTTCTTCCGCTTCGTGGACGCGTCAGGCAGCCGCGAGTGCACGGTCGATGAGGGTGATGACGTTCTCGGTTCCTGCGCGGGTTCCGGCCGTCTGGGCAGCGGCAGCCATCTCCGCGATCCGCGCCCGGTCTTCGAGCAGCGGCACCACGATGCGCCGCACGGCATCGCCGTCGAAGGTCGCATCGTCGAGCAGCTCGGCGGCCCCGGCAGCGACGGCCGATGCGGCGTTCAGACGCTGCTCGCCGTTTCCCACGGAATACGGGACGTAGAGCGCGGGTATCCCCAGTGCGCTCACCTCGCTCACGGTCGCCGCACCGGAACGGGAGACGATCAGATCCGCGACGGCGAAGGCAAGATCCATGCGGTCGACGTAGCGGCGCAGCACGTAGCCGTCCGTACCGGGATCTGCCAGATCACTGCGCTCACCGGTCACGTGCAGCAGTTGCCATCCGGCGTCGAGGACGTCTCGCCATGAATCAGCGAGCGCCTCATTGAGTCGCTGCGCGCCCAGCGAGCCGCCGAAGACCAGGAGGACGGGCCGTTCGGGGTCGAGACCGAAGTAGTCCGCCGCTTCAGCGCGCGACGCCGCGCGGTCCAGAGCGATGACCTCTTGGCGCAGAGGCATGCCGACGACCTCGCCACCACGAAGCGGGGTCCCCTCGAACGCGACGCCGACGGCAGCTGCCCGCCGTGCACCGAGCACGTTCGCCAACCCCGGCTTGGCATTGGCCTCGTGCACGACGAACGGCACGCGCTCACGGCGAGCGGCGACATAGGCAGGCGCGGAAGCGTATCCCCCGAAGCCGACGACCACGTCGATGCCGTGCTGACGGATATGGGCGCGCACCTGGGAGACGGCGCGACGGAACCGTGCGGGGAACGACATCGCCTGCTTGTTCGGTCGGCGCGGGAACGGCACCTTGTCGACGATGAGGAGCTCGTAGCCGCGTGCAGGGACCAGACGGGATTCGAGCCCCTCGGCAGTGCCGAGCACGAGAACGGTGGCCTCGGGATCGCGGGCGCGGAGGCCATCGGCGACCGCGAGCAGGGGATTGACGTGACCGGCGGTGCCACCGCCGGCGAGGAGATACGAAGTCACCTGGTGACCCTACCCCGCTCAGCTGGTCGCTTCTCGGTCACAGGGATCGTGCGCGCGAATGCGAGCAGCACACCGCACGCGATCAGCACGGCGAGCAGAGCGGTACCGCCCTGCGACATGAATGGGAGCGGGACACCCATGACGGGGAAGACGCCGATGACGACGCCGACGTTCATGACGGCCTGGCCGACGATCCACACGGTGATGCCGCCGGCCGCCACCCGGATGAAGGGGTCGGAGGTCTTGCGGATGATGTGGAACGCGCCGATCGTGAAGAACGTGAAGAGGGCGAGAACGACGATGCACCCGATCAGTCCCAGCTCCTCGCCGACGATGGCGAAGATGAAGTCGTTGCCCGCCGCAGGGAGCCACCCGTACTTCTCCTGCGAGTTGCCGAGACCGAGACCGAAGATGCCACCGGTCGCCATCCCCCAGATCCCGTGGATCGACTGGTAGCAATCGGTGTAGTAGAGCGCCATGTTGTCGCACGTCGCGGTGATGCGCCGCATGCGATCCTCGCTGGACAGCGCATAGGCGAGCACGGCGACGACGCCGAGGATCAGCGGGATGATGAACAGCCGGAGCTTGACGCCCGAGAAGAACAGACAGCCGAGCAGGATGAGCACCAGGACCATCGCCGTGCCGAGGTCCTTACCCGCGAGGACGGTGCCGATCGCCAGTGCCCCGACCGGGATCACCGGGATGAAGACGTGATGCCAGGTGCCGAGCATCGCGCGCTTGCGCAGCAGCACGGCCGCGATCCACAGGGCGAGAGCGAGCTTGAGGAACTCGGACGGCTGGAGCGTGAAGCCGGCGATCCGGATCCAGTTCCGGTTTCCGCCGTCTTCGATCCCGAGCGGGGTGAACACCAGCATCTGCAGGGCCACGGCGCCGAAGAGTGCCGGCCACGCCATCCGCTTGAGGAACTCGATCGGCAGGCGGCTGATCAGGAACATCAGCGGGATGCCGAGGAGTGCGAAAACCCCTTGACGAAGCACACCGTCCAGCGGATTGACGCCCTTGGACACGGCGGTGGCGCTGGTCGCCGACAACACCATCACGAGGCCGAACAGAGTGAGCAGCAGTGCGGTGGACGCGATCAGCAGGAACTCGGTCGACACCGGGGTGAACCGGCGTCCCAGCGAGACCCTGGCAGCGAGACCGCCGGCTTCAGAGCGCGGAGGGCGGGATACCTGTGTCATCGGCACTCCCCCGGTCGATCCAGTCCCGCACCGCCTCGGCGAAGCGATGGCCCCGTTCCGCGTAGCCGGAGAACTGATCGAAGGATGCCGCCGCCGGGGCCAGCAGGACTGTTCCCTCGTCGTCGACGATTCCCGCGGCGATCTCCACGACACGGTTCATGACCTGTCCAGTGTCACCAGCATCGACCTCGAACACCGGCACCCCGGGCGCGTGTCGCCGGAATGCCGTGACCACGGCAGAGCGCTCGACGCCGATCACGACGGCCGCCCGGGCTGTCGTCCCGACGTCGGCGACGAGGTCGGAGATGTCGACCCCCTTCAGATCCCCGCCGAGCACCCATACGGCTCCCGGGTACGCGCGCAATGATGACGCGGCCGCATGCGGGTTGGTGGCCTTGGAGTCGTCGATCCACGTGATGCCGCGATGCCGCGCGATCACCTGGATGCGGTGAGGATCGAGGCGGAAGGACTGCAGGGCCGCGTGGATGGCCTCGGGCTCGACGCCGAGCGACCGCGCCAAGGCGCTCGCTGCGAGGATGTTCTGCACGATATGGGGAGCGGCGAGACCCGCAGCCTCGAGGTCGGCGACGGTCGTCAGCTCGAGAGCGCTGCGAGACCGGTCGTCGAGGAAGGCCCTGTCGACGAGAAGGCCCTCCACCACGCCGAGGTCGCTCGGACCGGGGATCCCCAGGTCGAAGCCGATCGCCCTGGCGCCTTCGACGACCTCCGCCTCCTCGACCATCTGCCGTGTGGCCTCGTCCGCCTTGTTGTAGACGCACGCGATCCGGGTGTTGCGGTAGACCACGGCCTTCGCGTCGCGGTAGGCCCGAGCGCTCCCGTGCCAGACGAGATGATCGTCGGCGAGGTTGAGGCACACGGACGCGTAGGGGAAGAGCTCCCCCTCGGCCCGCGACTGCCCCAGGTACCAGAGCTGATGGCTGGAGAGTTCGACCACGAGGACGTCGAACCCTGCGGGGTCGCGTACCGCGTCGAGCACCGGCACACCGATGTTGCCGCACGGAGCCGCACGCAGTCCTCCCTCGACGAGGAGGGTGGCTGTCAGCTGGGTCGTCGTGGTCTTGCCGTTCGTGCCCGTGATGAGCACCCAGTCCGCCGGTGTGCCGTCGGAGCGCAGGACCTTGTCACGGACGCGCCAGGCGAGTTCGACGTCTCCCCAGATCGTGACATCCGAATCCTGCGCCCATCGGATGACCGGGTGCGACGGCGAGAACCCCGGCGAGGCGACGATGACCTCGGGGGCGAACTCGACCAGCACGGCAGGGACTTCTGCAAGCGGACCCAGCTCGAGCCGGGCGCCGATGACAGGAAGCAGACGCTCGTACTCCTCTTCGGCGGCTTCGCTCAGCACGAGCACGTCCGCGCCGAGTTCGGCCAGCGTGTCGGCGACCGAGAACCCGGTCATGGAGAGGCCGAGCACGGCGACCCGCAGGCCGCTCCAGTCGGCGTTCCAGCTGGTGAGGCCTGCCAGCCGATCAGTCGACACGGGTCAGCCATTCGACGTAGAACAGACCGACGGCAGAGACGGCGAGCAGCCCGGCGATGATCCACATGCGGACCACGATCGTGACCTCGGACCAGCCGCGCATCTCGAGGTGGTGGTGGAACGGGCTCATCAGGAACAGTCGCTTGCCGCGCGTGATCTTGAAGTATGCGCGCTGCAGGATGACCGAACCGGAGGACAGGACGAAGACACCGGCGATCACGAGCAGGAGCAGCTCGGTCCGGGTCAGGATGGCCATCGCGGTGATGACACCACCGATCGCCATGGATCCGACGTCGCCCATGAAGACCTTCGCCTTGGGGGCGTTCCACCACAGGAATCCGATCAGGCTGGCGGCGAAGGACGCGGCGATGATCGCCAGGTTGAACGGGTCGCGCACTTCGTAGCATCCGCCCAGGGCATCGGGGTCTCCGCCGATGCAGGGCTGCTTGAACTGCCAGAAGGCGATGAGGCTGTACGCGCCGACGACGATGACGCCGGCTCCGGCCGCGAGACCGTCGAGACCGTCGGTCAGGTTCACGCTGTTCGAGGTGGCGACCCCGATGATCGAGATCCACACGAGATAGAGGATCCACCCGAGGATCACGCCGAAGGCGAAGAGGTTGAGCCAGGTGATGTCGCGGAACAGGGAGATCGCGGAACTCGCCGGCGTCTGGCCCCATTTGTTCGGGAAATTCAGCGCGACGATGCCGAAGGGGATCATGACCAGCAGCTGACCGATCACCTTGCGCCAGCCCGACAGTCCGAGACTGCGCTGGCTGCGCACCTTCATGTAGTCGTCGATGAACCCGACGGCACCGAAACCGACCATCAGCCAGATCACGAGCAGCGCCGAGAGCGCCGGCACCTCTCCGCTGACCAGAACACCGGTGAAGTAGCCCACCATCGAGCCGACGATGAAGATGACGCCGCCCATCGTCGGCGTTCCGCGTTTCGCTTCGTGGCTCGGGTTGTGGACGGACTCCGGGGTGCGGATCACCTGCCCCCAGCCCCACTTCCGGAAGAGCCGGAGGAAGACGGGGGTCAGGAACAGGGTGAAGGCGAGCGAGATCGCCGCCGACATGATGAGAGACCTCACGAGAACAATTCTCCCAGACGATCGCCGAGATGCCGGAGGCCCACGGAGTTGGATGACTTCACGAGCACGCGATCACCGTCGCGGAGCTCGGTGCGCAGATACTCGAACGCCGCGTCCTGGTCGGGCAGATGCACAGCCTCGCTGTCCCACGAGCCCTCTCCGACCGCGGCGAGATACAGCCGTCGCGCCTCAGCGCCGACGACCACGATCCGCTGGATGTTCAGTCGCACGGCGAGCAGCCCGATCCGGTCGTGCTCCTCCCCCGCGCTCTCCCCGAGCTCGCTCATGGCACCGAGGACGGCGACCGTGCGCTCTTCGGGGCCGGTGATCTGCGCGAGAGTGCGCAAGGCAGCGGCCATGGAATCCGGGCTGGCGTTGTAGGCGTCGTTGATGATCCGCACGCGGTCGTTGCCCAGGGGCTGCATCCGCCACCGTTCGGCGATCTCGACGGTCTCCAGACGAGCCACGGCATCGACGGGCGCGACGCCGAGGACCAGCGCCGAAGCGATCGCTGCCAGAGCGTTGGAGATGTGGTGAGCCCCGAGGACCCGGAGCCGCAGGGGCAGGCTCTGCCCGCCGACCTCGACGATGCAGGAGGTGCCGGAGGCCGACACCTCGATGTCGCGGGCCCGCACATCGGCCGTCGGGCCCTGGCCGAAGCCGACCGTGCGCAGCCCGCGGGACTCCGCGAGCTGTCGCATCGCCGCGACTCTGGGGTCGTCGACGTTCAGGACGGCAGTCCCCGGCACCCGGGCCGCCGCGACGAGCTCGGCCTTGGCCTTCGCCGTCGCTTCGATTCCGCCGAAGCCGCCGGCGTGCGCCATGCCGACCATCAGCACCACGGCGATGTCGGGCTCCACGAGACCGGCGAGGTGGGCGATGCTCCCCGGAGCCGCCGCTCCGAACTCGCTCACGAGGTACCGCGTGCTCTCCGTGACACGAAGCATGGTGACGGGAGCGCCGACTTCGTTGTTGAACGACTTCACGGGCGCGACGGTCTCGCCCTCGTCCTCGAGGATGCGTGCGAGGAAGTTCTTGGTGGTGGTCTTGCCGTTGGATCCCGTGATGCCGATGATGCGGAGCTGACCTGCGGCTCGGACCCGCGCGACGACATCTCTGGCGAGTGCGCCGAGTGCGGTGACGGCATCCGCGACGATGATCTGGCTCACCGCGATGTCGACGGGATGCTCGACGATGGCCAGCACGGCGCCCGCCTCGACGGCGGATCCGACGAATCGGTGGCCGTCGGTCTCGGCTCCGGGTTTGGCCACGAAGATCGAGCCGGGGCCCATCATCCGCGAATCCGTGTCGACCAGGCCATCGACCACGGTCTCGGGTGTGTCTGGTGCGACCACGCGAAGATCACCGCCGACTGCGGCGGCGATCTCAGCGAGCGTCAGGGCGATCATGTCATCTCCATGCGCGGCTCTCGCCGACTATCCGAACTTGGGGAGGAGCTCGTCCATCGGGACAGAGGACGGCATCACGCGATAGGTTTTCATCACCTGCGTCATCGCCTTCTGGAAGGCGGATGCGGTGGCCGCGGACGATACAACCTTAGTCGGCTCGTCGAGGGTGACCACGACGACGTACTGCGGATCGTCGACCGGCGCGAAGCCCACCATGCTGGTGTAGTACACCCCGGACTTGTATCCACCGTTGCCGTCGGAGACCTGGGCAGTACCCGTCTTGCTGGTCACGCGGTAGCCCGGCACCTGGATGCGCTCCGCATTGCCGCCCTGCACCGCGACGTTCTCCAGCATCCGGGTGAGCTCGCCTGCCGTCTGCTCCTTGATGATCTGCTCGTGCTTCGGATCTGCCGGTGTGGTGACCTTGCCGTCGGATCCCGTGCACGACTCGACGAGCGAGAGATCGATCTTCTCTCCTCCGTTGGCGATCGCCTGGTAGGCGCCGGCGAGCTGGGCTGCCGTCACCGTGAAGTACTGACCGAACGTGGTCGTGTACAGCGACTGGCTGTCCCAGTCCTTGACGGGGTGCAGGATGCCGCCGACCTCGGACGGGAAGTCGAGCGTCTTGTCGCCGACCCCGAACCGCTCGAGGTAGTCGTAGCGGACCTCGGGACTCACCATGGTGCCGAACTTCGACAGTGCGACGTTCGACGAGTCGATGAGTCCGCCGGCGAGGGTGTAGTTGTAGGCGGGGTGGGTGAAGGCGTCGTTGACGACGGCGCCGTTCGGGAACTTCTCGCGAGAGGCCGCGCTGACGGTGCTGTAGGGGGTGAGGCCGGCGCCCTCGATGGCTGCAGCCGCGGTGATCGCCTTGAACGTCGAGCCCGGCTCGAAGTCCCTGTGGAAGATCTGGCTGGCCCTCGTCGCCGGTGTCGAAGCATCGAGATCGTTGGGGTCAAGCGCGGGCCATTCGGCCGCCGCCCTGATCTTGCCGGTCTTCACCTCGACCACCGTGACCGTGCCGCCCTTGGCGCCCTGGGTCTGCGCCTCCTCGGCGATCATCTGCTGCAGGTACCAGTTGAGGTCGCTGTTGATGGTCAACTGCACGGAGCCGCCGTTCACGGCGTCGACCGTGCGCTCGCTCCCGGGGATCACGACCCCGTCCTTGCCGATGCGATAGCTCTCCTCGCCGTCGACGGGCGCGAGGCAGGAGTCGTCCAGCTGCTCCACGCCGGCCTGCGCCTCGCCGGAGCTGTCGAGGTAGCCGAGGAGGTTCCCGGCGACCGCGCCGTTCGGGTAGACCCGGGTCTCGCGCGCCTTGAGTGCGAGATAGGAGCCGACTCCCAAGTCCCTCAGCTTCATGTACTGCTCGGTGTTCAGCCCCTTCTTGAGGGGTGCGTACTGGCTGTTCGGGTTCTCGGCGAGGGCGTTCGACACCAGCGCACGCACTTCCTCCCCGGTCTGCCCGGTGATGGCCGCGATCTTCTCGGAAGCCTCGGCCCACGGCAGCTTGGGGTCGTTCTCCTCCATGAGCATGATGACCTGGGGGCTGAGCTGAGCGTCGTAGACCATCACGCTGGAGGCGAGCACTGTCCCGGAGGAGTCGACGATCGATCCGCGCTGTCCGGAGATGGCTGAACTCGCCCCGATGTGCTCGAGAGAGTCGGAGACATGCTCGTCGGCGCTGACCACCTGGATGTCGACCAGCCGCACGACGAAGGCGCACAGCACCGAGAGGATGACGGCGAGGGCGACGACTGTGCGTCGCCGCGGTCCGCGGGTGGCTCGTGTCGTCATGGGATCTCTCCGTCGATCGTGGGTGTCAGTGCGTCGTGGGGCTCGGCAGGCCGTCGGTGATCGACGGCGGAAGCTCTTGTGTCGGCTGCTCGGTCGTCGCTGCGCCGTCCGTCTCCTGTGCAGGAGGGGGCGGCGGTTCCACGATGAGCGAGTTGCTCACGGCTCCGACGCCGTCAGGGTTGACCGTAGAGGTCCAATCGGCGCCGTCGCCGGTACCGAAGACGGCTCCATCGCTGAGGCGCAGATACGACGGCGATCCGGCGACCACCATTCCGAGTCCGGCCGCGCTGCTCGCGAGCACCTGCGGGGAGCTGACCCCGGTCAGTTCCTCCTGGAGAGCGTGCGTCTTGAGGTTGAGTTCGCGCTGCTGCGACGAGAGACTGGCGAGGGTGAACGAGTCCTGGGTGATCGCGAGCGAGAGCGCGATCTGCGCGGCGCCGATCGCGAGCGCTCCCCCCAGCGCGACGAGCGCATAGGCGAGCTTGGGCTTGCGGCGGGCGGCGGGATGCGTGACCGGCTGCAGCTTCCGCTGCGGAGTCTTCTCCGGCGCGACCGGCTGTACCGGCTTCCGGACGACGGCGTTCAGGCTCATGCGCTCTCCCGCAGCTTCTCGGCGGCGCGCAGACGCACCGGGATCGCCCGCGGGTTGCGCGCGCGCTCATCATCGTCGGCGAGTTCTGCGCCCTTGGTCAGGATGCGGAATCGCGGGGCGTGTTCGGGGAGTTCGACCGGAAGACCGGCAGGTGCGGATGAGGCGGCCGCGGCGGCGAACGCCTGCTTCACGAGGCGGTCTTCGAGCGACTGATACGACATCACGACGATGCGTCCTCCGACGCTGAGCGCATCCATGGCCGAGGGGATCGCGTCGGCCAGCACATTGAGTTCCGTGTTGACCTCGATGCGCAGCGCCTGGAAGACGCGCTTGGCGGGGTGGCCCGCTCGTTGCGCGGCAGCGGGAGTAGCCGCGATGAGGATGTCGACGAGCTCGCCCGACCGCGTGATGGGCTGCTTCTGACGTGCCTCGATGATGAAGCGGGCGTAGCGGCCGGCGAGCTTCTCCTCGCCGTACCGCTCGAAGATGCGACGGAGGTTGCCTTCGCTGTACTTGGCGATGACATCGGCGGCGGTGACGCCCTTGGTCTGGTCCATCCGCATGTCGAGCGGAGCGTCCTTGGAGTACGCAAAGCCGCGCTCGGCCTCGTCGAGCTGCAGGGAGGACACCCCGAGATCGAACAGGATGCCGGACGCGCCCTGCGCATGCAGGCCGATCTCGTCGTACACCGTGTGTACGAGAGTCACACGGTCGCGGAATCGTGCCAGCCGCTCCCCCGCGATGCGCAGCGCATCGGTGTCTCGGTCGAGCCCGACCAGACGGATGTTCGGGAAGCGTTCGAGCAGCGCCTCCGAGTGGCCGCCCATGCCGAGGGTGGCGTCGACGAGGACCGCACCGTCCGCGTGAAGGGAAGGAGCGAGCAGCTCGACACAGCGGTCGAGCAGGACGGGGGTGTGGATGTCTCGGAGGTTCATGATCTTTCTCGGGGTGACCTTCGGCTCTGATCCCCCTCCGCTTCTCGACCCGGCACCGGGGAAGTGTGTCGGGGCGGGAGCGGCGGGGCATCACAGCCGTGGTCAGAAGAGTCCCGGAATCACCTCCTGCTCGAGGTCGGAGTAGGTCTCCTCGCCGGCGGCGAGGTAGGCGTTCCAGCTCTCCGCGTCCCAGATCTCGGCGTGGGCGCCGACTCCGGTGACGATGAGTTCCTTCTGCAGACCTGCGTACTGACGCAGGTGCGCCGGGATGGTGATGCGGTTCTGGCTGTCTGGCATCTCCGCGCTGGCTCCGGAGAGGAACAGGCGCATGAAGTCACGCGCCTGCTTGTTGGCGAGCGGTGCCTGCCGGATCCGCTCGTGCATCGCCTCGAACTCGGCCGTGCTGAACACGTAGAGGCACCGTTCCTGCCCTCGGGTGACGACGATGCCGCCGCCGAGGTCTTCGCGGAACTTCGCAGGAAGGATGACCCGTCCTTTGTCGTCCAGCTTCGGAGAGTGCGTACCCAGCAACATCGGCCACCACCCCCTCTGCGTCCGGCCAACTCGAGGTGCGCCCCACTTTACTCCACTTTCCTCCACATACCTACGACCAATCCGCAGACGATCGCGGTCAGCGCGAGCGGGCACGCCAAAAAACCGCGAAATTCCGCGGTGGAGGAAGGTGGAGGATGAGTGGAGGGATCTCCCGGGTCAGCGGCCGACCCTCCCCCGCCCGGCGTTAACGACCGAAGCCCGGATGCTGAGCATCCGGGCTTCGGTGGTGAAGATGTGAGAGAGGTCAGTGACCGTCTTGGCGTCGATCCCATCGATCGTTCATACGATCCATGAACGACGCGGATTCCTGTCGCTTCGGTGCGGAGTGCTCTCGCGGTGCCGTCGCGGTCGTCCGCCGAACGGGCGTCACGGCCACCATGACTCCGGCGAGCATCGCCGCGAAACCGACGACGCCGACGACGATTCCCCAGACACCGCCGAGGATGACTCCGGCGACCAGACCACCGACACCGGCGAGCAGCAGGAGCGCACCGTAGACGAGATTTCGGTAGCTCAGAGCTCGGTCACCGGACGGCGCGGTCACGACGTCGGCATCATTGTGAAGGAGATGGCGTTCCATCTCGTCGAGCAGACGCTGCTCCTGTTCGGAGAGTGGCATTTCGTCCCCCTCGGGTATCGTGCCTTCCATTCTACGCGCGCGAAGGCGTCCGGGGCTAGCAGTTCGACCCACCCTTGCTTTACGTATGCTGGGAGTCGTGCCGTCCTCCTCCCCCGTCCCCGACGCCGTCGCCGCACACCTCGACCGCTTCCTCTCGCGGATGCGGGATGAAGCGACGGACTACGGTCCGGACGCGGCGGCGTTCCTCGACGCGGCCGCCGGCACCCTCGACGGCGGCAAACGCCTGCGTGCGCGCTTCTGCCATGCGGGTTGGCGTGCCGTCTCGGCCTTCGGAGACCGTGACGCGACAGAGCCCGACGCGCTGTGGGACATCTGCACCGCGCTGGAGATCTTCCAGTCCGCGGCGCTCGTCCACGATGACCTGATCGACAACTCGGACACACGCCGTGGCCGTCCGGCCGCGCACC
The DNA here is from genome assembly GCF_040223885.2 of Microbacterium sp. WHRI 7836. NCBI lineage: Bacteria > Bacillati > Actinomycetota > Actinomycetes > Micrococcales > Microbacteriaceae > Microbacterium > Microbacterium sp. WHRI 7836. Next base: position 1,428,994 of record NZ_CP168171.1, on the reverse strand, counting down.
GTGCCCTCGAGGCCTCCCACCGCGCCGCGGGATGGGCGGGCGACGCAGACGCCTTCGGCCGCGCCTCAGCGATCCTCCTCGGCGATCTCCTCGTCGCCTGGAGCGATGACCTGCTGGAATCGGCCCTCGACGGGCAGCCGCACGCACGCGCCGTGCGTTCCGAGTACGCGAGGATGCGGAGGGATGTCACGACCGGTCAGTTCCTCGACATCGCCGAGGAATCGGCGTGGAGCGTGAACGACGGGAGCCTGCACGCGGAACGGGCGTTGCGCGTGGCATCGCTCAAGTCCGCGAGGTACAGCATCGAGCAACCTCTGGTTCTCGGCGGCGCGTTCGCCGGGGCCGAGCCTGATCAGACGGAGGCGCTGCGCCGCTTCGGACATCCCGTCGGCATGGCCTTCCAGCTGCGCGACGATGTGCTCGGAGTGTTCGGCGACCCGTCCGTCACGGGCAAGCCGACCGGGGACGACCTCCGGGAGGGCAAGCGAACCGTCCTGATCGCTCTCACCAGGCAGACGCTGGACGCGTCCGCGCGGAACCTGCTGGACGAGATGCTGGGCGACCCGGAGCTCACGCCGCAGCAGGTGACGTTCCTCCAGGCCACCATCCGCGACTCGGGGGCCGTGGATCAGCTGGAGGCGATGATCACCGGCTATGCCCGCGACGCCGATCGCTCCCTGTCAGGCGCCCGACTGGACAACGCCGCCGTCGGTGAGCTGCGTGATCTCGCACGAGCGGCGACGGTGCGCTCGGCCTGACGGATCAGGCGAGCGTGCGCGCCAAGCGCCGCACGGAACTCTTGTGCCCGGCCAGCAGGGCGTCGATCGGGGAACGCCCCAGGCTCTCCTCCTCCGCGAGGAGCCAGTCGATCAGCTCGTCGTCGGTGAACCCGGCGTCCTGAAGCACGATCACGGTGCCACGCAGTGAGCTCAGCGGGTGTCCGTCGACGATGAAGACGGACGGCACCGCGAATGCTCCGTTGCGACGAGAGCCGACGAGATAGTGCTCATCGATCAGACGGCGCACACGGCCGAGGGGTTCGTCGAGCACCTCGACGAGGTCGGGCATCGTCAGCCACTCGACGGCGGCAGGGGTTCCGGCAACGTTCTCAGACACGTCGCCCACTATCTCACCTCCGGATGATCTGCGCATGTCGGCACTCCAGCCACACTGTTCACTTGCGTCACTTCTGTTGACTTCTGTTTACATCCGTGTCAGCGTGAAAAGCTCGAAAAAGGGGGCAGACCTTGACTCTGAAGACCGCCACACGGCGAACGCGACACCTGCAGATCGGAGTGCCTGCAGCGGTGCTCGGAGCACTGGCGACCACTCTCACCGCTGCGCCGGCCGGAGCGACTGTGCACGCGGACACGACTGCCGTCGAGCGGCCTCGCCTTCTTCCGGCACGCGTCGCACCCGCCGAGGCCGCACCATCGACCTACCGCGTCCAGCCCGGCGACACGGTTTCGGCGATCGCCTCGCGCTTCGGATTGCGCACGGTCGATGTCCTGACCTGGAACGGACTCTCCTGGCGCTCGGTGATCCACCCCGGCCAGACACTCACGCTCGCGCCCTCGCCCGCGCCGGCAGCCCCTGCGACGCCCCAAGCCCCTGCTCCCGCGGCCGCCGCGACGCATCAGGTCGTCTCCGGCGACACCGTGTACGCCATCGCCCGGAAGTACGGGACCTCCGTCGATGCCGTCCTCGCGGCGAACGGGCTCACACGCGCCTCGGTGATCTACCCCGGCCAGAACCTCGTCATCAGCGGCTCGGTCGGCGCGCCGACTGCTGCCGCTCCCATAGCGGCCGCGGCGCCGACCCCGGCTCCGGCCCCGGCTCCGGCCCCGGCGTCCGCCGCGTCCCATACCGTCGTCGCAGGCGACACCCTGTTCGGCATCGCGCAGAAGTACGGCACCACCACGCAGGCGCTGTACGCCGCGAACGGTCTCGGGCCGTCGTCGATCATTTACCCGGGCCAGGCCCTCTCCCTCCAGGGCACTCCGCCGACAGCGCCTGCACCGGCCCCGTCGGCGACCCCCTCGGCGGCGAGTGGCCCGCAGACAGCGGTGCTGACGGCCGAGCAGGCCTCGAACGCCGCGCTCATCATCCGCGTCGGCCGCGAGATCGGGGTGTCCGATCGGGCGATCGCGATCGCTCTCGCCACCGGCATGGTCGAGTCGGGTCTGCGAAACCTCGACTGGGGCGACCGCGACTCACTCGGCATCTTCCAGCAGCGTCCGAGCACCGGCTGGGGAACGCCGGCCCAGATCATGGACGCCGATCGGAGCACTCGCGTGTTCTACGGAGGGCAGAGCGACCCCAACGGCCAGGTGACCCGCGGGCTTCTCGACATCCCCGGCTGGGAGAACATGGCCCTCACCGACGCTGCTCAGGCGGTCCAGATCTCGGCCTATCCCGAGAGGTACGGACAGTGGGAGGCGCAAGCATATGCCTGGCTCGCGCTCCACGGTTGACGACATCCGGGAAAACCCGCAGGTGCGAGGGGTGAGCCGCTCCCCTGTCTTTCAGGCAGTTCTCCATAGAATTCTGACGTGACGACCAATCAGCAGGCCGACCCCCTCATCGGGCGGCTTGTCGACGGCCGGTACCGCGTCCGCGCTCGCATCGCTCGGGGCGGCATGGCGACGGTGTACGTCGCGACCGACCTCCGCCTCGAACGACGCATCGCTCTCAAGGTGATGCACGCGCACCTCAGCGACGACTCCGCTTTCCAGAGCCGCTTCATCCAGGAGGCGAGAGCCGCTGCCCGCCTGGCCGACCCCCATGTCGTGAATGTGTTCGACCAGGGGCAGGATGGCGAACTCGCCTATCTCGTGATGGAGTACCTCCCCGGCATCACGCTGCGTGAGCTCCTCCGCGAGCAGAAACGTCTGACGATCCCGCAGACCATCACGATCATGGACGCGATCCTGGCGGGCCTCTCTGCGGCGCACCGCGCGGGGATCGTGCATCGCGATGTGAAGCCGGAGAACGTCCTCCTCGCGGAAGACGGTCGCATCAAGATCGGCGACTTCGGATTGGCACGGGCGACCACCGCGAACACCGCGACCGGACAGCAGCTGCTCGGGACGATCGCCTACCTCGCCCCAGAACTCGTCACGCGCGGCACCGCCGATGCCCGCAGCGACATCTACGCCCTCGGCATCATGCTCTACGAGATGCTGGTCGGCGAACAGCCGTACAAGGGCGAGCAGCCGATGCAGATCGCGTTCCAGCACGCCACGGAATCGGTACCGCGTCCCAGCGTGCGCAATCCTGCCGTGCCGGAGCAGCTCGACGAGCTCGTGCTCTGGGCCACCGAGAAGTCACCGGACGATCGACCGGACGATGCCCAGCAGATGCTCGAGCGCCTGCGGGAGATCGAGCGCGACCTCGGCATCGCCCCGACCGCGGCCAGAGCCACCGCCCCGCAGCACAGCCACGGTGATTCCGGAGACCTCACCAAGGTGATGCCGGGCACCATGCCCCTCGCCGACTCCACGGCTCCCGTCCCTGCGACACTGGACAACGCGACGCTCCTGCGCAGACGCGCATCCAAACGTCGCGCCCGCGGTGCCTTCCTGCTCGCTCTCGTCCTGCTGCTCGCGGTGCTCGCCGGCGGGGTCGGCTGGTGGTTCGGTTCCGGCCCTGGTTCGCTCATCGCCGTACCAGCCGTCGCCGGCGGCACGTACGACGCGGCCGCAGCGACCCTGACCGAAGCCGGGTTCGTCCCCACGCAGAAGGACGAGTTCTCCATCGACATCCCCGCCGGAACGGTGATCGAGACCGATCCGGCCGAGGGCGTGCGCCTCGACAAGGGCGCCTCGGTCTCCGTGATCGTCTCCGCAGGACCGGCGTCCCACACCCTCGATCCGCTGAACGGACGCGCCGAGCAGGATGCGCGCGACTACCTGGCCGGACTCAACGTCAATGTCACGGACACCTCGCTGCTGCTCTTCTCCGACGCCGACGCCGGCATCGTCATCAACGCCTCCGTCACGCCCAGGGCGGGCGGGGAGTCATACATCTGCGGCGACGGGTGCGAGATCTTCGAGGACGACACCGTCGAGCTGTTCGTCTCGGCCGGCGAGTTCCCCGACGTCGCCGGCATGTCGGTCGACAAGGCGACGTCCACCCTCACGGACAAGGGACTCACCGTCACCGCCGACCCGCAGTACGTCTTCAGCGACAGCGTGTCCAAGGATGTGGTGATCGGTGTCGCCGATCGCGCAGAAGAGGGCAACTGGCGGCCGGGAGACAGCGTGCAGCTGATCGTCTCGAAGGGCCCGGAGCTCTTCCCCGTGCCCGATGTCTCGGGCAAGACTCTGAACGAGGCGAAGAAGATCCTCTCGGACAAGGGTTTCAAGTCGACCTACGCCGCCTGGGGAGACCTGCCCGGTTTCGCCGAGATGGCCAAGGTCACCGGCCAGGATCCGGGCTCGGACAAGTCCCTCCCGCGTGGCGGCACCGTGAACCTCTCGATTCAGCTCAGCGGCTGAGAGGCCCTACCCGTTCGGTCGAGCGCTCGCATGTGCGACGAAGAACGAAAAGGAGCCGCCCTCCCCGATGGTCTCGGGGAGGGCGGCTCCTTTTCGTCCCGTGTGGGAGGTCAGCGCTTCTCGAGCTCCTCCGCCACCAGGAAGGCGAGCTCGAGCGACTGCATGTGATTCAGACGCGGGTCGCACAGGCTCTCGTAGCGAGTGGCCAGGGCCGCCTCGTCGATCTGCTCGGACCCACCGAGGCACTCGGTGACGTCGTCGCCGGTCAGCTCGACGTGGATGCCGCCGGGGAACGTGCCGACCGCGCGGTGCGCTTCGAAGAAGCCCCGCACCTCGTCGACGACGTCGTCGAAGCGACGCGTCTTGTAGCCGGTCGGCGTGGTGATGCCGTTGCCGTGCATCGGGTCGGTGACCCACAACGGCTGGGCGCCGGAGTCACGGACCGCTTCGAGCAGCGGCGGCAGGGCATCACGGATCTTGCCCGCTCCCATGCGCGTGATGAAGGTCAGGCGCCCGGGCTCGCGCTCGGGGTCGAGCTTGTCGATCAGCGCGAGGGCGGTCTCGGGCGACGTGGTCGGTCCGAGCTTCACTCCGATGGGATTGCGGATCTTGGAGAAGTAGTCAACGTGCGCACCGTCGAGCTCACGCGTGCGCTCTCCGATCCAGAGGAAGTGGGCGGAGGTGTTGTACGGCGTGTCCGTGCGCGAGTCGATGCGCGTCATCGGACGCTCGTAGTCCATCAGCAGACCCTCGTGCCCCGTGAAGAACTCGACGCGCTTGAGTTCGTCGAAGTCGGCTCCCGCCGCTTCCATGAACTTGATCGCGCGGTCGATCTCCGCCGCCATGCGCTCGTACCGCTGGTTGGCCGGGTTCTGCGCGAAGCCCTTGTTCCAGGAGTGCACCTCGCGGAGATCGGCGAACCCGCCCTGCGTGAAGGCACGGATCAGGTTCAGCGTCGATGCCGCCGTGTGGTAGCCCTGCAGCAGCCGACCGGGATCGGCCGTGCGGGAGCCCTCGGTGAAGTCGTAGCCGTTCACGATGTCGCCGCGGTACGCGGGCAGCGTGACGTCGCCACGGGTCTCGGAGTCGCTCGAGCGCGGCTTCGCGAACTGCCCCGCCATGCGGCCCATCTTGACGATGGGCATCGAGGCGCCGTACGTGAGCACGACCGCCATCTGCAGCACCGTCTTGATGCGGTTGCGGATCTGCTCGGCAGTCGCTCCGGCGAAGGTCTCGGCGCAGTCGCCGCCCTGGAGCAGGAACGCCTGGCCGGACGCCGCGCGCGCGAGCCGGTCGCGAAGGTTGTCGACCTCGCCGGCGAAGACCAGCGGCGGGAGGGTCGCGATCTGCTGGGAGACGTCGGCGACGCGGTCCGCGTCGGGCCACTGCGGCTGCTGCTTGATGGGAAGCGAGCGCCATGCATCAAGGGCTTCGATGTGGTGCGGGAGCATGCGTTCCAGCCTAGTGGTCGCCGGTACCACCGAGATCCGCGTCGGGCCTATGTGACGCGGGTCGGGATCCGGTCCTTGACCGTCGACGCGTAGACGTCTTCGTACTTCTGCTCACCGAGACGCTGCAGCGCCACCATGATCTCGTCCGTGACCGAGCGGAGGATGTACCGATCGTTCTCCATGCCGGCGTATCGGGAGAAGTCGAGCGGCTCCCCGATCACGATTCCGACCCGCACGATGCGGGGCAGTCGCCTTCCGATGGGCATCGCTGTGTCGGTGTCGACCATGATCACCGGCACGACGGGGACCTTCGCCTCGAGCGCCATCCTGGCGATGCCGGTCCGGCCCCGGTACAGCTTGCCGTCGGGGCTACGCGTCCCCTCGGGGTAGATCCCGAGCAGATCGCCCCCGCCCAGCACCTGGAGCCCCGTGTTGAGTGACGCCTCGGAAGCCTTGCCACCCGATCGGTCGATGGGGATCTGCCCGGTGGCCTTCATGAAGAACTTCGTCGCCCACCCTTTGAGGCCCCGACCGGTGAAGTAGTCGCTCTTGGCGAGGAAGGACATCGACCGGTCGATGACCAGTGGAAGGAAGATGGAGTCTGCGAACGAGAGATGATTGCTCGCCAGGATCGCCGCCCCGTTCGCGGGCACGTTGTTCCTCCCCACGATCCACGGGCGGAACACCGCCTTGACCACGGGGCCGATCACCACGTACTTCATCAGCCAGTAGAACATCGTGGTGAAGTCTAGCGCCGCGCCCGGGCTCCGACCGAGCGGTCTCTTCGGCTCTCCCGCTTCCGCGACCCAGTTCCACCTGGAGAGCGACTGGGTTCCATGCCCTAGACTCGATGGAAGTCCGTGCCCGACCGGTACCGAAGGAGCTGCCGTGGTCCAGTTTGAAGTCCCCGCGATCGTCCCCGCCGATCCCGACGCGAACGTCGCCGACCTCCTGGTGAAGCGCGTGGAGGCGACGCCGGATCGGGCGTTGTTCTCCGTCCCGGAGGGAGACGGGTGGCGCGACATCTCCGCCGCCGACTTCCAGACCGCGGTGATCGCGCTCGCGAAGGGCTTCGCCGCAGCAGGCATCCAGCCCGGAGAGAAGGTCGGCTTCCTGGCGCGCACCACATACGAGTGGACCCTCGTCGACTTCGCGTTGTTCTACACCGGCGCCGTGATGGTGCCGATCTATGAGACCAGCTCCCCCTCGCAGATCCAGTGGATCCTCGAAGACTCCGGTGCGATCGCGCTCATCGTGGAGTCGCCGGAGCATTTCGCCCGCGTCGACGAGGTGCGCGGCGACCTGCCGCTGCTCCGCGAAGTCTGGCAGCTGCACCTCGGAGCGATCGACACTCTGACAGCCCAGGGCGCGTCGGTGAGCGACTCCGAGATCGAGCGCCGGCGAAACCTCGCTGTCGGTTCCGATATCGCGACGCTCATCTACACCTCGGGGTCCACAGGCCGCCCGAAGGGATGCGTCCTCACGCACGGCAACTTCGTCGAGCTGTCGCGCAACTCGGCGAAGGCACTGGACGAAGTCGTCCAGACGCCCGGCGCATCCACACTCCTCTTCATCACCACCGCGCACGTGTTCGCGCGATTCATCTCGATCCTCGATGTCCACGCCGGAGTGCGCACCGGGCACCAGCCCGACACGCGCCAGCTCCTGCCTGCGCTCGGGTCGTTCAAGCCGACCTTCCTCCTCGCCGTGCCGCGCGTCTTCGAGAAGGTCTACAACTCGGCGGAGCAGAAGGCGGAAGCCGGGGGCAAGGGGAAGATCTTCCGCGCCGCCGCCGAGGTCGCGGTCGAGCACTCGAAGCTGCTCGAGGAGGGCAAGCCGATCCCGTTCGGCATGAAGCTCAAGTTCGCGCTGTTCAACAAGCTCGTCTACAGCAAGCTCCGTGAGGCCATGGGCGGCAACGTCGTCTACGCGGTGTCCGGCTCCGCTCCCCTGGGCTCACGACTCGGACACTTCTTCCACAGCCTCGGTGTGGTGATCCTCGAGGGCTACGGCCTGACGGAGACGACGGCCCCCGCAACGGTGAACCTGGCGGACAAGTCGAAGATCGGCACCGTCGGTCCCGCTCTCCCCGGCGTCGGTGTGCGTCTCGCCGACGACGGCGAGATCGAGGTCCGCGGCATCAACGTGTTCAAGGAGTACTGGAACAACCCGGAGGCGACGGCCGACGCCTTCAGCGAAGGCGGCTGGTTCCACACGGGCGACATCGGCAGCTTCGACTCCGAGGGATTCCTGACGATCACCGGCCGCAAGAAGGAGATCATCGTCACCGCCGGCGGCAAGAACGTCGCACCCGCCGCGCTCGAGGACCCGATCCGCGCGAACCCGATCATCGGGCAGGTCGTCGTGGTCGGCGACCAGCGTCCGTTCATCTCGGCCCTGGTGACGCTCGACCCCGAAATGCTCCCGACATGGCTCGCGAACAACGGACTCGAGGGCACGATGTCGCTCGCCGATGCTTCGAAGAGCGCGGCGGTGCGCGCGGAGGTGCAGCGTGCGGTCGATGCCGCGAACGGCCGTGTCTCGCGCGCGGAGTCGATCCGCAAGTTCACGATCCTCGACTCCGAGTGGACGGAAGCCTCCGGTCACCTGACGCCGAAGCTCTCGATCAAGCGCAACATCATCATGAACGACTTCGCCGACGAGATCGCCGCGATCTATGACGAGCCCGTCGCCACCACGAACGTGCCGATCGGCGGCTGACCCTGAGGACACGAAGAAGGGCCCCGCAGGTGCGGGCCCTTCTTCGTGTGCTCATCAGAACCAGGAACTCTCCCGCACCTCCCGCATCGCGATCTTGCGCGTTTCCGGGTCGAGGCGAGTCAGGAAGAGCTTGCCGTCCAGGTGATCGGTCTCGTGCTGCAAAGCCTGGGCGAGGAGGCCCTCGCCTTCGAGGACCACCGGGTTGCCGTCGAGGTCGATTCCCTCCACGCGTGCCCATGGATGGCGCTGCGCGTCGTGCCACAGGCCGGGAACCGAGAGGCAGCCCTCCCCCGTCGGCTCGGGCTCGCCGCGGACTTCGGTCAGCACGGGGTTGAGGACATATCCGATGTCACCGTCGATGTTGTAGCTGAACGCGCGCAGGGCGACGCCGATCTGAGGCGCGGCCACGCCTGCGCGCCCGGGGAGCTCGACGGTATCGACCAGGTCTGCGACGAGGGCGCGCACTCCGTCGTCGATCTCCTCGATCGGGGCGCAGACCGTGCGCAGGACGGGGTCGCCGAAGATGCGGATCTCGCGGACGGCCATCAGGCGGCCTTCGCCCGGAGGCCCTCGACGAGCAACGCGGCGAGTTCGCGGGCGGCGATCCGTGTCTCCGGCAGGAGGTTGGCGAACACTATCGCCCCTCCCCCGGCGATCTGCGGGTCGTACGGCACGCGGACGACACTCCGGGCCCGCGTGGCGAAGTGCGCCTGCAGTTCGTTCAGACGCACGAGCGGAGCGCCCGGCGTGGACTGATTGAGGACGACGATCGCTTCCCTCGCCTGCTCCGCGTACCCGTTGGTCTCGAGCCACGTGAGCGTCTCGGATGCGAGTCTCGCCTCGTCCACGCTGAGCCCCGAGACAATGACGATCTGATCCGCCAGGTCGAGGGTCGCCGACATCACCGAGTGGACGATCCCCGTCCCCGTGTCGGTGAGGACGAGCGAGTAGTAGTGAGCGGCGACGTCCGCGACGTCGCGGTAGTCGCTGTCGCTGAAGGCCTCAGCGATGCGCGGGTCGGCATCGGAGGCCAGGACGTCGAGGCGTGTCGCGTCACGCGCAACGATCGCGGAGATGTCGTGGTAACCCCTGACGTCGTCGTGGATCCGGACGAGGTCGCGCACCGACTTGCTGTGGTTCGGTCGCACGATCCGCTCCGCGAGCGTGCCACGGTCGGGGTTCGCGTCGACCGCGATCACCCGGTCCTCACGCGCATCGGCCAGGGCCATGCCCAGGAGCGCGGTGATCGTGGTCTTGCCCACCCCTCCCTTGCGGGAGAGCACCGGCACGAAGCGCGCTCCGCCCGCGATCGGCGCCGCGATCCGCGCGGAGAGGGCTTTGCGCTCCCGCGCGCGGCGCCCGTCGCCGATGTTGATCCGCCGGCCGGAGACCGCGTACAGCAGATGACTCCACGCTCCCTCAGGCTCGGGCTTGGTGATCTGATGCGGATCGAGCAGTCGGTCTGCCGTCAGCAGATCAGCGGATTCGCGTGAGGATTCGCCCAGCTCATCCAGGCGCTTCGACGTGAGTGTCACGTCCGCACGACCCGCCGGGCGTGCCGGCTGGGCCACGACGGGCCTCTCTTCGGGGATGGACACGGTGGTCTCCTTCTCAGCGGGTGTCCGCACGGCGGGTGCCGGTGCAGATGCCGTCGTCTCGGTCCGGGCCTGAGCGAGGAAACGCGCCGCAGCCGCTTCCTCGGCAGCCTCTTCTGCGGCAGCCGCTTCCTCGGCAGCACGCGCACGAACGGCGTCGGGGTCGTCGGCGATCGAGTCGCCGGGCTCCTCGTCATCGACGATCACGGCATCGATGACGGCGTCCGCATGCGGACGCGAACCGATCGCTGTCGCATCGATCGCGATCGGCTCGATCACGGGCGAATCGATCACACCGGTGACGACATCGGGCTCTGCGGGCGGCTCCTCCGCCGACGCCGCATCGATCGAGGGTACCTCGGGCAACGGCTTCGTCTTCGTCTTCGTCTTCGCCGGAAACGCCGTCTCCTGTTCGACGGCAGGCACCGGATCGATCACGAGGTCTCCGATGACCTCGCCGTCGATCACCTCGTCGTCGGCGAGATCGTCGTCCTCGTTCATGGGCAGGGTCACACGGACCTGGGCCGTCCCGCCGAGGATGCCGATACCGGCCGTGTCGAGAGACGCGGCTTCGTCGAGCACCCCCAGCGAGTCGTCCTCGGGGTCGGTGGTGTTCTTCGGTGTCACGATGTCGCTCCAAGCCTGCGCGAGCCCCGGGTGCGCACGGATGCGCGGCCCTCGCCCGCACAAGATTAGTGCGCCGGGCGGATCACGACCAAAAGATCTCCGGCGTCCACCTGCTGCGTCTCGGCGATGGCGTGCCGCTCGATGACACCGTCGACGGGTGCGGTGATGGCCGCCTCCATCTTCATCGCCTCGATGGATGCGACGGGTTCACCGGCGTGCACGGTGGCCCCCACCTCGGCCTTCAACGTGACGACACCGGAGAACGGTGCGGCGACCTGGCCGGGAACCGAGGTGTCCGCCTTCTCCACCTCGATCGCATCGACCTTGACCGCGCGATCACGGACGAACACCGGACGAAGCTGCCCGTTGAGGGTGGTCATGACCGTGCGCATGCCCTTGTCATCCGCGTCGCCGATGGCCTCGAGTCCCACGTAGAGCCGCACGCCCCGGTCGATCTCGACCTGATGCTCCTGGCCGGCGACGAGGCCATAGAGGTAGTCGCTGGTGTCGAGCACCGAGAGGTCGCCGAACAGTTCACGGCGCTCGGCGAACTCCGCACTCGGCGCAGGGAACAGCAGGGTGTTGAGCCGCGCTCTGCGCTCAGAGCTGGTGCCACCGAGCGCTGCTTCATCGTCCGCGGTGATCGCCGTGATCCCGGTGCGCACCGACCGTCCTGCGAGGACCTTGGTACGGAACGGCTCTGGCCATCCGCCGGGAAGGTCGCCGAGTTCACCAGCCATGAATCCGACGACCGAGTCCGGCACGTCGTACTTCTCGGGGTTGGCCTCGAAGTCGGCCGGATCGGCTTTCACCGCCGCGAGATGGAGCGCGAGGTCTCCGACGACCTTCGACGACGGCGTGACCTTGGGCACCCGCCCGAGGATGCGGTCCGCGGCGGCGTACATGTCCTCGATGAGTTCGAAGTCGTCGGCCAGACCGAGTGCCTTCGCCTGCTGCCGGAGGTTGGAGAGCTGGCCGCCGGGGATCTCGTGGTGGTAGACACGGCCCGTGGGTCCGGGCAGTCCCGACTCGAAAGGCGCATACTGGCGACGGACCGCCTCCCAGTACGGCTCCAGGTCGGAGACCGCTCCCAGGGAGATGCCGCTGTCGCGCTCCGTGTGGGCGAGCGCAGCCACCAGGGACGACAGCGAGGGCTGGCTCGTGCTCCCCGAAAGGGGTGCCGATGCGGCGTCCACCGCGTCGACGCCGGCCGCGCTGGCGGCGAGAAGCGTGGCGAGCTGGCCTCCGGGGGTGTCGTGCGTGTGCAGATGCACGGGCAGGTCGAAGCGCTCGCGCAGCGCCGTCACCAGCTTGGCCGCCGCCGCGGGTCGCAGCAGACCAGCCATGTCCTTGATGGCGATGATGTGCGCGCCAGCTTCGACGATCTGATCCGCCAGGCCCAGGTAGTAGTCGAGCGTGTAGAGGTCTTCTGCCGGATCGAGCAGGTCACCGGTGTAGCAGAGCGCGACCTCGGCGACGGCGGTCCCCGTGTTGCGGACGGCCTCGATCGCCGGACGCATCTGCTCGACGTCGTTGAGGGCGTCGAAGATGCGGAAGATGTCCACCCCGCTGGCGGCCGCCTCGGCGACGAACGCCTCGGTCACCGCGGTGGGGTACGGGGTGTATCCGACCGTGTTGCGCCCGCGCAGCAGCATCTGGATCGCCACGTTCGGGAGCGCGGCCCTGAGCTTGTCGAGTCTCTCCCAGGGGTCTTCGCCGAGGAAGCGCAGCGCGACGTCGTATGTCGCCCCTCCCCACGCCTCGACCGACAGCAACTCGGGAGTCAGCCGTGCGAGATAAGGAGCCGCGGCGACGAGGTCCTTCGTGCGCACACGCGTGGCGAGGAGGGACTGATGCGCGTCACGGAAGGTGGTGTCGGTGATCGCCAGCGCCGTCTGCGCACGGAGACCGCGGGCGAAACCCTCCGGTCCCCGTTCGAGAAGCCTCTGGCGAGAGCCCGGAGCCGGCTCGGTCGTCAGATCGACGGAAGGAAGCTTGGCGACCGGATCGATGACGCCGGGGTGTGCACCGTGCGGCTTGTTCACCGTGACGTCGACCAGCCAGTTGAGCAGCTTCGTTCCACGGTCCTTCGAAACCCGGCCACGCAGCAGCTCTGGACGCTCATCGATGAAGGACGTGCTGACGTCACCAGCGATGAACGCGTCATCTTCCAGGAGAGCCTGGAGGAAGGGGATGTTGGTGGAGACACCCCGGATGCGGAACTCCGCGAGCGCTCGACGTGCGCGGGCGACCGCCGCAGGGAAGTCACGACCGCGGCACGTGAGCTTCGCGAGCATCGAGTCGAAGTGAGGGCTGATCTGTGCGCCCTGGTGCACCGTGCCGCCGTCGAGACGGATGCCGGCGCCTCCCGGCGAGCGGTAGGTGGTGATCTTGCCGGTGTCAGGACGGAATCCCTGAGTGGGATCCTCCGTCGTGATCCGGCATTGGAGCGCCGCTCCGCGCAGGTGCAGATTCTGCTGCTGCAGACCGAGGTCGGCGAGGGTCTGGCCGGAGGCGATGCGCATCTGGCTCTGCACGAGGTCGACGTCGGTGACCTCCTCTGTGACCGTGTGCTCGACCTGGATGCGCGGATTCATCTCGATGAAGACGACCTCGCCCGTGCGCTCCCCCGCGGTCTCCAGCAGGAACTCGACGGTTCCCGCGTTCTCGTAGCCGATCGACCGGGCGAAGGCCACGGCGTAGCCGTGCAGCGCCGTCCGCACGCTGTCGTCGAGGTTCGGCGCCGGAGCGATCTCCACGACCTTCTGGTGGCGCCGCTGCACCGAGCAGTCGCGCTCGAACAGGTGGACCGTCTCACCCGTCTTGTCGGCGAGGATCTGCACCTCGATGTGCCGAGGGCGCACGACCGCCTGCTCGAGGAACATCCGGGCGTCGCCGAACGCGCTCGCAGCTTCCCGCATCGCCTCCGCGAGAGCGGGTGCGAGATCACCTGCCGTCTCGACACGACGCATCCCGCGGCCTCCACCACCGGCCACGGCCTTGGCGAACAGCGGGAAGCCGATCTCCGCCGACTGGGCGACGAGTGCATCGACGTCGTCGGAGGCTTCTGTGGATCGCAGCACCGGCACTCCGGCCTCGACCGCGTGCCGCTTCGCCTCGACCTTGTTCCCCGCCATCTCGAGCACATTCGAGGGTGGGCCGATGAACACGATGCCGTTCGCTGCGGCCTTCTCGGCGAGCTCCGGGTTCTCGGAGAGGAACCCGTACCCGGGGTAGATCGCATCGGCGCCGGACTCCAGCGCGACCCGGATGATCTCGTCGACGTCGAGGTAGGCGCGGACGGGATGACCGCGTTCGCCGATCTCATAGGCCTCATCGGCCTTCAGCCGATGCACGGAGCCGCGATCTTCGTACGGGAACACCGCGACGGTGCGCGCTCCCACTTCGACTGCCGCACGGAAGGCGCGGATCGCGATCTCGCCGCGATTCGCCACAAGGATCTTCTGGAACATGCACACCTCTGGAAGCTCGATGCGCAGCTTTTTCGATGCGCATGGGGCGGGGCTGAGTGTTCCCCCAGCCTAGGGGAAGGTAACGTTGTCTCCGTGCACGTACTCAGCGTCAGCTCTCTCAAGGGAGGCGTCGGCAAGACGACCGTGACACTCGGGCTGGCCTCAGCGGCTTTCGCCCGAGGAGTCCGGACGCTCGTCGTCGACCTCGACCCGCAGTCCGACGTCTCCACCGGGATGGACATCCAGGTGGCCGGACGACTCAACATCGCCGATGTCCTGGCGAACCCGAAGGAGAAGGTCGTCCGTCAGGCGATCACGTCCAGCGGGTGGGCGAAGGTGCACCCCGGGACGATCGATGTCCTCATCGGCAGTCCCTCCGCGATCAATTTCGACGGCCCGCACCCGAGCGTGCGCGACGTGTGGAAGCTGGAGGAGGCTCTCGCATCCGTCGAGTCCGAGTACGACCTCGTGCTCGTCGACTGCGCACCGTCGCTGAATGCCCTGACCCGCACGGCGTGGGCGGCGAGCGACCGCGTCATGGTCGTCACCGAGCCCGGCCTCTTCTCCGTCGCCGCAGCCGACCGTGCCCTCCGCGCGATCGAGGAGATCCGCCGCGGTCTCTCGCCGCGACTCCAGCCGCTCGGCATCGTGGTGAACCGCGTGCGTCCGCAGTCCATCGAGCACCAGTTCCGCATCAAGGAGCTCCGCGACATGTTCGGCCCTCTCGTGCTCTCCCCCCAGCTTCCGGAACGCACGTCTCTGCAGCAGGCGCAGGGCGCCGCCAAGCCCCTGCACATCTGGCCGGGCGACTCCGCGCAGGAACTCGCCGCCGACTTCGACCAGCTGCTCGACCGCATCATCCGCACCGGACGCATCGCCGTGCCCGAGAGCGGTCAGCAGAGCTGACACGTCCGACGCATACAGCGAAACGGCCGCCCTCTTCGAGGACGGCCGTTTTCTGTCTGTGGGTGAGGCGCTGTATCACGCCGAGCGCTTGGTCCGGCGCGCCGACAGCTCGTCGACCGGGTCGGGCGCCGTCGCGTCGAAGGAGACGAGCGTCGACTCCACCTCGCGGAGGACCTTGCCGACGGCGATGCCGAACACACCCTGCCCGCGGCTGACGAGGTCGATGACCTCGTCGTTCGACGTGCAGAGGTAGACCGAGGCTCCGTCGCTCATGAGCGTGGTTCCGGCCAGGTCGCGGATACCGGCACGCCGGAGCTCTTCGACGGCCGTGCGGATCTGCTGCAGCGAGATGCCGGTGTCGAGAAGGCTCTTCACCAGCTTGAGGACGAGGATGTCACGGAAGCCGTAGAGACGCTGCGAGCCGGAGCCGTTCGCGCCGCGCACGGTGGGCTCGACCAGCTCGGTGCGCGCCCAGTAGTCGAGCTGACGGTAGGTGATACCGGCGGCACGCGCTGCGACCGCACCACGGTAGCCGACCTCGTCATCCATGGCCGGGAGTCCGTCGGTGAAGAGGAGTTCGGGTACGAACCGCGGGTCGCCTGCGAGCTCATCCGCATTCATCTGAAATCCTCTCTGGAACGGTTTCTTCCACGGTAGAGCAGTGCCAGGGCACCGGCAATCACATCCGTGTGGCCGCGAAGGTGTGTCGCAATCAGTTCGTTACGAAAGCACGCGCGAGAGCGCATCCTTGACGAAGAGCGATCGCACCTCGTCGATGCGCGAGGCCAGTTCGGGGGCGAGTTCGCTGGCCTTCGCCCGTGACGCGGCGTCGGTCCGGCGCAGCAGCGCGGACATGGCGGATTCGATCAGGGCGACCTCACGTTCGGCGCCCTGACGCAGAGAGCGCAGGTGCCGTGGCTCGATGCCGTGGCGGTCGAGCGCGACCAGGCCGCGCAGCAGCGTCACGGTCGCCTCGGGATAGCTCTCCTGCGCGGTGATGACCCCTGTGCTGATCGCGTCGTTGAGAAGCTGCGGTCCCGCTCCCGCCGCGGCGAGGAGTTCGTCTCGGCGATAGCGACGGGGCGACGGGGCGATGGACGGCGGTGGCAGCAGCGGGGTCGAGTCCCCGGCGGCATCGGCCTCGTCGAGTTGCTCGCGGATCACGCTCAACGGAAGGTAGTGATCGCGCTGCAGGGTGAGCCCGAGACGGAGACGCTCGATGTCGGACGCCGAGAACTTCCGGTAGCCGGAGTCCGTGCGAGAAGGACTGACGATGCCCTGCACCTCGAGGAACCGCAGTTTGCTGGAGGTCAGGTCGGGAAACTCCGGGGTGAGCCTCGCGAGCACCTGACCGATACTCAGCAGGCCCGCGGACGCAGAGCGTTCGCGGGCGGGAGAGGCCGCCATCAGGCGTTCGCCGCCTGGCGGTCCTGCGGGGAGGCGAAGAAGTTCAGACGGAACTTGCCGACGCGGAGTTCGGAGCCGTCAGCCAGAGTGCTGCGGTCGACGCGCTCACCGTTGACATAGGTGCCGTTGAGCGAGCGCTGGTCGATGATCTCGAACGTCGATCCCGTGCGGGTGATCTCCGCATGCCGACGGGAGACGGTCACATCGTCGAAGAAGATGTCGGCCTCGGGGTGGCGACCCACGGTCGTCACATCGGTGTCGAGGAGGTACCGTGCCCCGGCGAGAGCGCCGGAACGGACCAGCAGAAGAGCCGATCCTGCAGGCAGCGCGGCGATGGCCGTCTGCTCGACGTCGGTGAGCTCCACACCGAACGGCACGAAGGACAGATCGGAATCGTGTCCGAACGTCTGCGTCACGTCGTGTCTCTGCTCACCGGAACGGTGGATCGCGGCTTCTCCGGCCGGTCGGCTGTCGCTGTCAGTCACTGTGCCCTCCTGGTTGTCCAGACTAACGGATGCCGAGGGGCTCGCGGGAGGGCGCATCCACACTCAGCCGTCCCATACCGAGGATTCATAGGCTGTACTCGTGAAGACCAAAGCTCTGAGCCGCTCGGCCGCACCGATCGCCCTCGCCGCGACCCTGCTCGCCGCCTTCCTCGTGTTCCTCTCCCCGCTGTCGGCCTCGGCGCACGACGCGCTCGTCTCGTCGTCACCGGCAGCCGACGAGTCGGTCGAGACGGTCCCCGACACGCTGACCCTCACCTTCAGCGCGAAGCTGATCGGTGGCGAGGGCGCGACCGAGGTCGTCGTGACCGACCCCGCGGGGAACCCGATCACGGATGGGCCGGCGACGGTCGACGGTGCGATCGTCACGCAGCCCCTGCAGGGCGCGGGACCGGCCGGTGCCTATCACGTGATCTGGAAGGTCGTGTCGAGCGACGGGCACCCCACCTCCGGCGAGTACTCCTTCACCGTGACCGTGGGGGACGAAGGAGCCGCCACGGAGGAGCCCAGCGCCACACCGACGACGGCCGCGCCGACCGCGGAGCAGACGGCATCCCCCGAGGTGACGAGCACGCCGACCGCGAACGCGGATGACGAGGCGGGTGGATCGGCGGCGATCTGGATCGTCGCGATCCTCGCTGTGCTCGTGGTCGCCGGCGTGGTCGTCTGGATCGTCATGAGCCGCCGCCGAGGCGCGGCCGCGACCGATTCCGACACCCCCTCGGAGCGATAGGCTTAAGGCATGCCACACTACGACGTCGTCATCCTTGGTGCAGGTCCTGGCGGATACGTCGCTGCGGTTCGCAGCGCGCAGCTCGGTCTCTCCACCGCCATCATCGAGGAGAAGTACTGGGGTGGTGTCTGCCTCAACGTCGGCTGCATCCCCTCCAAGGCGCTCCTGAAGAACGCGGAGCTCGCGCACACCCTGAACCACAAGGCCGACTTCTTCGGGATCTCCGGCGAGTTCACGATCGACTTCGGCAAGGCGTTCGACCGCAGCCGCGAGGTCGCGGAGGGTCGCGTCAAGGGCATCCACTTCCTGATGAAGAAGAACAAGGTGACCGAGTACAACGGTCGCGGCACCTTCACCGGCCCCAAGGCGATCTCGGTCGCCAAGGCCGACGGCTCCACCGAAGAGGTCACGTTCGACAACGTGATCATCGCCACCGGCTCCAAGGTGCGTCTGCTCCCCGGCGTCACGCTCAGCGAGAACGTCGTCACCTACGAAGAGCAGATCATGACCCGGGACCTGCCCGAGTCGATCGTCATCGTCGGCGCCGGCGCCATCGGCATGGAGTTCGCCTACGTCCTGACGAACTACGGCGTCAAGGTGACCATCATCGAGTTCCTCGACCGCGCACTCCCCAACGAGGATGCGGACGTGTCGAAGGAGATCACGAAGCAGTACAAGAACTACGGCGTCGACATCCTCACCTCGACCAAGGTCGAGTCGGTCGTCGACAACGGCTCGTCCGTCACCGTCACCTACACCGGCAAGGACGGACAGCAGTCGTCGATCGAGGCCGGCAAGGTTCTCATGTCGGTCGGGTTCGCCCCGAACATCGAGGGCTTCGGCCTGGAGAAGACCGGCGTGAAGCTGACCGAGCGCGGCGCGATCGACATCGACGACCACATGCGCACCAATGTGGAGGGCATCTACGCGATCGGCGATGTGACCGCCAAGCTGCAGCTCGCCCACGTGGCCGAGGCCCAGGGTGTGGTCGCGGCCGAGACCATCGGCGGCGCCGAGACCCAGACGCTGGGCGACTACCGCATGATGCCGCGTGCGACGTTCTGCTCCCCGCAGGTCGCCTCGTTCGGCCTCACCGAGCAGCAGGCCAAGGACGAGGGACGCGAGATCAAGGTCGCGACCTTCCCGTTCATGGCGAACGGCAAGGCACACGGCCTCGGCGAGCCGGTCGGCTTCGTCAAGCTGATCGCCGACGCCGAGCACCTCGAGCTCATCGGCGCGCACATGATCGGCCCCGATGTGTCGGAGCTCCTCCCCGAGCTGACGCTCGCACAGAAGTGGGACCTCACGGCTCTCGAGCTGGCCCGCAACGTGCACACGCACCCGACGCTGTCGGAGGCGCTGCAGGAGGGCTTCCACGGCCTCGCAGGCCACATGATCAACTTCTGATCGAGACTCCGCAGAAGGCCCGGTCCGCGCACAGCGGACCGGGCCTTCTGCATCCCGGAGCCGGCGTCAGATCCCGCGCATCGTGAGCAGACCCGTCGTCCAGCCCCGCAACGGCGCCGAACCGAGGGCGCGCATCACCAGCTCCCTGCCCTGCACGACCGCAGCCGGCGCCGGCGCGCCCATCGACATGTAGAACCTCGAGCGTCGTCCGGCCATGGCGGCAGCCCGGCGCACGCGATGGTCGTAGGCGGCGAGGTCGGGAACCCGTGTCGGGAGGGAACGGACGAGCTGCTCGGCGAGGCGCACGGCGTCGGCCCACCCCAGGTTCATCCCCTGCCCTCCGATCGGGCTGACCTCGTGCGCGGCATCGCCCAGGAGCACGGCCCTCCCCCGATGCACCCGTGTGGCCATGTGCTGCGCGGCGACGAACGACGCCGGTTGCGCGCCCACCGGGAGCTCGAGGTCGATCCCGGTGCGCTGCCGGACGGCCGTGCGGAAGCCCGCTGCGGAACCGACCCCCTCGTCCCCCTCCCTCACCACCCATCGGCGCCGCCCACCCGGCAGCGGGAAGCACTCGACGAGTCCATCCGGCTCGCAGTGCAGGATCGCGCGGTCATCCGGAGTCTCGTCGTGCACGTCGAGCATCGAATACGACCCGCGCCCCGGCCGAGGACGCCAGCCGATCCGCAGGTCACCGCGCAGTCGGCTCCGCACCCCGTCGGCGACCACCACCATCGATGCGGTGACCTCGCGTGATCCTTCGATCGTCTCCGTCGCGACGACGACCTCGTCATTGGTCTGGCGCACCTCGCGCACCTCGCAGCCGACGACCAGAGCGTCGGGAGCGAGCGCGCGCAGACGGGCGCGCAGCACCGCATCCGTGTGAGGTTGCGGAAGCACCAGGACCGGGCGGTCGCGGTCGAAGGTCAGCGTCGCCAGAGTCCGCCGACGGCTACGCACCTCGCCGCCCGCGAGTCGCAGCGCCTCCGCCCGCACCTCGCCGCCGACCCCTGCCGCGTCTAGGGCATCCAGGCCGGGACGGTGGATGCCGATGGCTCTGGTCCGGTCGTCGGTCCCCGTCCGCCGCTCGCAGATCGTCACCCGCAGCCCCTCCTGCGCCAACAGACAGGCCAGCAGCAGACCGACAGGACCCGCACCGACGATCAGGACGTCATGTTCGGGCATGCGCTCCCACCCACCGCAGCTCCAGTCGAGAGGGCACGCCGCCGCGGACGACCCATCCGGGAGGAGCGATCGCCCTGAGCTCGGCCGTCGTGTACGAGCGGCGGATGCTGATGAGACCGTCCTCACGGATGAACGAGTCCGCGAGGAGGGTGCTCGAGATCGTCCAGGTGGCCGCGGAGAACAGCGCATGAGCGGTGCGGCTCCGGGCGATGTCACGGTGCGAGACCATCCCGCCGGGAGCGACGAGCCGCACGGAGTCGTCGAGCACCGTCCGCAGCTCGGCATCGTCGAGATGATGCAGCACGTGATTGGACAGCACCATGTCGTAGATCTCTCCCGCAGCCACCAGCTCGGTCGTGAGGGCACGACGGTAGCGGATGCCCGCGCCGCGATCGTGCGCCGATGCCCAGCGGATCGCCCGCACGTCGGCGTCGAGCGCGGTGACCTCTGCATCGAAGCCGTCCCGACGCAGTCTCCAGGCGAGCAGCCGACAGAGATCTCCCCCACCCGCACCGACGTCGAGGATACGCAAGGCGCGCGACTGCTCCCTGGCGTGCGCGGCCCGTGGCCGGACGTCACGCCGGTAGAGGCTACCCGGGCGGGAGACCAGAGCGTTCACGAACCCGAACCGCCCATAGGTCCGGGCCAGCATCCGTGCATCGGCGTCCGGGTCGTCCATCAACTCGCGGGTGTCGACGTCCCGCGTCGTGAGAGGCCGGGTCATGAACGAGGCGGTGCCACGACGGTCATCAGCGCGCTCTCGGCGGTCAGCCCCGGCCCGAAAGCCATCGCGGAGACGCGGTCACCGGCACGGGCACCCTCCTCCTCGAGGATCCGTTTCAGGATGAACAGCACGGTCGCGCTGGACATGTTGCCGTTGTTCCGCAGCACCTCCCTGGCCGGGTGCAGTTGAGCGTCGCTGAGGTTCAGCCGCTCCTGCACCTTGTCGAGGATGCTGCGTCCGCCCGGATGGATGGCCCAATGCTGCACGGCTTCCCCCACGCCGCCGCCTTCGAAGGCCTGACCGAGGTCCTCTTCCGGACTGTACAGCGGCCGGAGCGCACCGATGATGGTCTCGCCGATGATCTGCGGGACGGCCGTGGAGAGGATCATCTCGAAACCGGTGTCTCCGATCGTCCAGGCCATGTCCTTCTCGCCCTCCGGCGCGATCGCGGTGTGGAAGCGATCCAGGCGCAGTGCGGGAACCGGGGAGGGAAGGTCGCGTGCCGTGACGATTCCGGCGGCCGCACCGTCGGCGAACAGCGAAGACGCGACGATCGTGTCGGGGTTCTCCGAGGTGCGAAGGTGAAGGGTGCACAGTTCGACGCTCACGACCAGGACGACCGCGTTCTCGTCCGCGGCGCAGAACTGACTCGCGGCCCGGAGCGCCGGCATCGACGCATAGCAGCCCATGAATCCGAAGTGGAAGCGCTGCACGGCATCGGAGAGGCCGAGCGCGCGCACGATCTCGTACTCGGGACCAGGGGCGTGGAACCCGGTGCAGGAGACCGTGATGACGTGTGTCACATCGGCGGGGCGGAGGTCGGGGTCGGCGTCGATCGCCCGCCGCGCGGCCTCGACGAAGAGCACGGTGGCCTCACGGGTGTAGAAGTCGTTGCGCGCTTTCGTGCCCGGAGCGAGCAGCATGCCCGTTCGGCGGTCGAAGAAGACGGGGTCGGTGACGTCCGAATCGGGTGACAGCTCATCGATCACCGTGTGGCGGGTGTCGATGCCCGAGACGTTGAACGAGGTCGTGACGATCCGTTGCGCGAGTCTTCCCAGGTCGGGCTGCTGTGCGAAGACGTCACGCACCTGCTCCTGCACGAGAACGGTGTCGGGGACGATCGTCTGCAGCGATCGAAGCACAGGCGTTCGGCTCATGGTGTCACTCAAGCACTGCGCACCGCTCGGGGGGAAGGGGTTGCGCCCGAGCGCTGTCCGCCCTAGACGCCGAGAGCTCTGGCGAGCTTCGACCCCGACGCCGACTCCGTGCCTCCGGCAGCAGCCACCGCCTGCTCCACCGCGTCGAAGAACGCGGTGCGTCCCGCCTCATCGGTGGGCGCGGCTGGACCGAGTTCCATCTCCCATTCACGCCATTCGCGCGTCACGTTCCCGCGCAGATCGGTCGCTCGCACCCGATCGTCGACGAACTCGGCGACCACCCCGTGCGGGCCGCTGAGCAGATAGGCGGTGCGGTCGTTCTCGATCCGGGCGAGCGGGGTGAGCGGAGCTGTCGTCCATTCGGAGATGGTCTCGGCCACGGCGGGAGGGAGCGTGTCGCCCTCTCCCAGCGGCCAGCCGAGTTCGAGTCGACCGTCTCCCTGTCGCGGGCCCTTCACGTGCCAGCCCTCGTCGGGGCCGCCGGTGCGACGACGCAGCGCCACTCCGGCACGCGAGAGAGTGCCGTCAGCGGTGTCGAAGTACCGGGCGTCCAGGGCGCGGACCTCTCCGGTGCTGACCGCCTCGACGCCGGGGATCCTCTCCCACCGGGGCAACGGGGTCTCGAGGTCGACGTCGTACTTGCGCTCGACCTCGACCGTGCGGGACGGCTCAGTCATCCTCGAGGGTGAGGTCCTCGAGCGACTCCTCGAACCAGTAGTCGACCTCGGTGGGACCGTCGCCCTCTCCGGTGTTCTGCGGTTCGCCGCGGCGGTTGTACACCACCTGCGTCTCGCTGTAGGGGACGATCAGCTTGTCGTCCGCGTCGCCGAGGGGGATGATCTGCCCGTCGAGCGGGCCGCCGTGAAGTCGTGCGAGTGCCATGTGCTCAGGGTAGCCCCGTCGTCGCGGAATGCGGGCGAGGCGTGCGGGTTCAGCCGAAGGCGACTCCGAGCAGGGCGCCGGCGATCATCCAGGGCCCGAAGGCGATGCGGGTCGCTCCGTCGGCTCTGCGCAGCAGGATGAGCACCAGCGCATAGAGCGCGCCCAGCACGAATGCCGAGGCCGCCCCGATCATCAGCGCCTGCCAGCCGTGCCATCCCAGCACCAGGCCGATGACGGCGGCGAGCTTCACGTCTCCCCCGCCCATCCCCGCGCGGCTGACCATCCGCAGCACGGCATAGAAACCACCGAGGACCACAAGGCCGATAGCGGCGCGCACGGACGACGCCCACTGCCCTGCGGCGAGAGCATCGATCGACACGAGCACCAGGAGGACACCGAGCGTCGGCAGCACGATCCGATCGGGGAGACGGTGAGTGCGGGCGTCGATCACGATGAGCCAGCCTCCGACACCGATCAAGGCAGCATGCACGAGCGCGATGAGCGTGAGCCGGATGTCCATCCCGGCAGGTTAGGAGATCGAGGGAGCACTCTCCGACAGCCTGTGGACAACCCCCTGGCGAATGTCCGATGTACGAACTATCGTCGATCAGACGACTTGTTATATTAGAATATATCTTCGAGAAAGGATGCAGGTGATCGGGCTCGACGCAATCGCCTCGCTCTCCCCCACGGGCGACTCCCGTGCGGGAGAAGTGCTGCGGCTGCGTCGCGAGATCAGCCGGATGCAACGACGGCGCAGCGAACAGGCGCTGCTGCCCCTCGACCCTGCTTTCGCCTCACTCCTTCCGGAAGGGGGACTGCAGACCGGCACCTCCTACTCCGTGTCCCCTTCACCCAGCCTCGTCCTCGCGCTGCTCGGCGCCGCGTCGCAGAAGGGGCTGTGGTGCGCCGTGGTCGGCATGCCGACCCTCGGCGTGGAAGCCGCAGCCGCATTCGGCATCGACCTCGCCCGCCTGATCCTCGTACCGACGCCGGGAGATCGCTGGCTCGCCGCGACATCCGCTCTGGCCGAGGTCGTGCCCCTGATCGTCGTCTCCCCCGGCTCACGCGCACGAGACGCCGATGTCGCCCGGTTGAGCGCTCGTCTGCGCGATCGCGGTTGCACACTCCTCGTCACCGAGACACCGGGGGCGGAGCGCTGGCCACAGAGCGAAGGAACCATACGCCTGCATGACCCGCACTGGCACGGACTCGGCGCCGGATGGGGACTGCTCTCGGACTGCACGGTCACGGTGACCGCCCGGACACGGCACAGCCCTCGTCCGTCGAGCGTGCGCGTGCAGCTGCCAGGAGGACATGGTGCGGTCGAGACCGTCGGAGCCGAGCTCACCGCGCTGCCGGCGCTCGCTCCGGAGACCGCCATATCGAGCGGATCCCCGCCACCTGAGCTCCTGCGATGGGCGGAAGCCGGATGAAAAGCCCGCTCCGTGTGCTGGTGCTGTGGTTCCCCGATTGGCCGATGCGGGCGGCGCTCGGCATCGCTCCCCCGCACCCGCCCACCGCCCTGGTGCAGGCGAACACGATCGTCGCCTGCACCGCGTCCGCCAGGGAGCACGGTGTGCGCACCGGTCAGCGCCGCAGGATCGCGCAGGGGCACCTCGCCTCTTTGCGCGTGCTCTCCCACGACCCCGACCGCGACGAGCGGGCCTTCCTGCCGGTGCTGCACCTGATCGAGAAGCATGCGCCAGGGGTCACGCTGCTGCGACCGGGACTCGCGATCCTCCGCGCCAGAGGCATCTCCCGCTATCACGGAGGAGAGGCGGAAGCCGCCGAAGCCCTCACCGCCGTCCTGGCCGATGCAGGGTTCCCCGAGGTGCGGGTCGGCGTCGCCGACGGCCCGTTCACGGCTGAGATCGCGGCGCGCGGCACCGCACCCTGCACTGTGGTGCCGCAGGGGGCGTCCGGAGAGTTCCTGGCACCGTATCCCGTCCAGGTGCTGCGCGACGAGCAGATCGCCGGACTCCTCGTCAGGCTCGGCGTGCGCACGCTCGGTGAATTCGCATCCCTCACCGCGCTCGACGTGCGCGACCGTTTCGGCGAGCACGGCGCCCGCTTGCACGCCCTCGCCGCCGGTGCCGACTCCCGTCCGCTGACGCCGCGCCCGCCCGATCCGGAGCTGGTGCGGGCCATCGAGTTCGACTCCCCGCTGGGGGGAACGGACCAGGTGGCCTTCGCGGTGCGTCAGACGGCGGACGCGGTGATGCTCGCTCTGGGCGACGCCTCCCTCGTCTGCACGGAGGTGCGGATCGATCTGACCGACGACAACGGCGCCGTCTTCTCCCGGTCCTGGCTGCATCCGACCTGTTTCGACGCCTCCGACCTCGTCGACCGGGTGCGCTGGCAGCTGGAATCCCTGGCCGCGCAGTCCGCGAAGGAGCCGGTCGACGAGGCGCGGGCGTTCGGCGGCATCGTGGCGGTGCGGATCGTCCCCGCGGCCGTGGACGATGCCGCGCACCACCAGCCGGGGCTCTTCGGCTCCGGCACGGATGAACGTCTGCACCATGCGGTCTCGCGCGTGCAGACCATGCTGGGCCATCAGGGCGTGGTCACCGCCGCCGTCGCCGGTGGTCGCTGGCTCGCGGATCGCCAGGTGCTCACCCCGTGGGGAGAGCGCACCGTCCCGCCCCGCGACCCCGGCTCCCCGTGGCCGGGGAGCCTTCCCGACCCCCTGCCGGCCGAGGTCTTCCGACCGCCGAGACCCATCGGCGTGGTCGCTGCGGACGAGAGCACCATCAGCGTCGATGAGCGGGGTTCGCTCTCGAACGACCCCGCCCGCATCGACGGATCCGCCGTGCAGGCCTGGGCAGGACCCTGGCCCGTGCACGAACGACGCTGGGCGCCAGGGGGCGGGAAGCGGGGACACCGGCTCCAGATCGTCGACGACGACGACCGTGCGTGGTTGGTGTTCTGCACCGGCGAGCGCTGGTGGGCCGAGGGGAGGTACCGCTGATGGGCTGGCACAATCCGCCGCTGTCCTGGAACGATCTGGAGCGCACCCTCAGCGGCGAGGAGTCGCGCCCCCCGGTCGCCGAGCCCCGAGGGCAGCGGAGGGATCCGGGACCGGTGAGCCGCCGACGCAAGCGCACTCCCCCCGTCGCCGTCCCCCGCCCCGCGGACGCGGTCCCCTACGCCGAGCTGCACGCTCATTCGTCGTACTCGTTCCTCGACGGGGCGTCGTCCCCCGAAGACCTCCTCGCCGAGGCCGAGCGACTCGGCCTGACCGCTCTCGCCCTCACCGACCACGACGGCTTCTACGGAGCCGCGCGCTTCGCCGAGGTGGCCGATCTCATGGAGAGCCCGCTGCAGACGGTGTTCGGGGCAGAGCTGTCGCTCGACCTGCCGGCGCCGCAACGGGGTTCCGCGGATCCCGCAGGCGAGCACCTGCTGGTCCTCGCCCGAGGCATGGAGGGATACCACCGACTCTCGGGGGCGATCACTTCTGCGCAGCTGCGGGGAGGTGAGAAGGGGCGCCCGGTCTACGACCTGGACGATCTCGTGGCACGCGCGGACGGGCACTGGACGATCCTGACCGGATGTCGGAAGGGCGCCGTGCGTCGCGGACTCGAAGCGGGGGACGCGGGCACGCCGCTGGGGTCGCTCGTCGACCTGTTCGGAAGCGACAACGTCGTCGTCGAGCTCTTCGATCACGGCGACCCCCTCGACACTCGACGCAACGACGCTCTCGCCGACCTGGCGCGTCGGATGCGGCTGCCGGTGGTCGCGACCAACAACGTGCACTACGCCACACCGGCACAGGCGCCGCTCGCCG
This sequence comes from Microbacterium sp. WHRI 7836, assembly GCF_040223885.2. NCBI lineage: Bacteria > Bacillati > Actinomycetota > Actinomycetes > Micrococcales > Microbacteriaceae > Microbacterium > Microbacterium sp. WHRI 7836. Next base: position 1,401,934 of record NZ_CP168171.1, on the reverse strand, counting down.
AGGCCGTGGCCGCGGTCCGCGCGGTGCGCAGCATGGACGAGCTCGACGGCTGGCTGCCCGCGCACGGAGGGGCGCATCTGCGCAGCGGTGCGGAGATGGCGGCGCGCTTCCAGCGGCACCCCGGGGCGATCTCGTACGGGCTCGAGCTGGCCGCGACCTCGGCCTTCCCGCTTCGCCTGGCTCGACCGGCCCTGCCGCAGCAGAAGGTTCCGGAGGGGCACACTCCGATGACCTGGCTGCGTCACCTGGTGTGGGAGGCCGTGCCGTCGAAGTATCCACGACTGGACGATGACGGCCGGCACCGGATCGCCCGCGAGCTCGACGTGATCGAGGAGAAGGACTTCCCGGGGTACTTCCTGATCGTGCACGGCATCGTCGCGGAGGCCCGGAGGCGCGGCATCCTCTGCCAGGGCAGGGGGTCGGCTGCGGCGAGCGCGGTCTGCTACCTGCTGGGCATCACCGCGGTCGATCCGATCCTCTACCGTCTGCCCTTCGAGCGGTTCCTCGCGACCACGCGGACGGAGGAGCCGGACATCGACGTCGACTTCGACTCCGACCGCCGTGAGGAGATCATCCAGTGGGTGTACGCGGAGTACGGGAGGGAGCGGGCTGCCCAGGTGGCGAACGTCATCCAGTACCGCCCCAAGAATGCGGTGCGCGACATGGCCAGGGCTCTCGGCCACTCCCCGGGCCAGCAGGATGCCTGGTCCCGCCAGGTCGACGGCTGGGGAGCGGGACTGGAACCCGCAGAGGGGCACGACATCCCCGAGAACGTGCTCGCCTACGCCGGAGAGCTGCTGAAGGCGCCTCGACATCTCGGCATCCATTCCGGGGGCATGGTGCTCACCGCGCGCCCCGTCGGAGAGGTCGTTCCTGTGGAGCACGCCCGCATGGAGAACCGCACGGTCATCCAGTGGGACAAGGACGATGCCGCCTTCATGGGGTTGGTGAAGTTCGATCTGCTGGGACTCGGGATGCTCGCCGCCCTCCAGCACTGCTTCGACCTGATCCGGGAGACCACGGGTGAGGAGTGGACGCTCGAGACGATCCCGAAGGAGGAGGCCGGCGTCTACGACATGCTCTGCCGCGCGGACTCGATCGGCGTCTTCCAGGTGGAGTCCCGTGCTCAGATAGGGCTGCTCCCCCGCCTGCAACCGCGGAGCTTCTACGACCTCGCCATCCAGATCGCCCTCATCCGGCCCGGCCCCATTCAGGGCGGGGCCGTGCACCCGTTCGTCCGGCGCAAGATGGCGAAGGACCGCGTCGACGAGGAGAACCGGGAACGGGTGTCTCGGGGAGAACCGCCGGTGGAGTTCACCATCCCCTACCCGCACAGCGATCTGGAGGACATCCTGAAGCGCACGCTGGGCATCCCGATCTTCCAGGAACAGCTCATCCAGATGGCCACCGCCGTGGGCGACTGCACAGCGGACGAAGCCGATCTGCTGCGCCGGGCCATGGGCTCCAAACGGGGCCTCGAGAGGATCGAGAAGGTCAGGGACAAGCTTTATGCGGGGATGGCGAGGCGCGGGCTCGTCGACGAGGCGGCGGATCGTATCTATGCGCAGATCCAGGCGTTCTCCAACTTCGGTTTCGCCGAATCGCACTCGCTGTCGTTCGCACTCCTCGTCTATGCCAGCTCCTGGTTGAAGCTGCACTACCCCGCCGCGTTCCTCGCGGGACTCCTGCGCTCGCAGCCCATGGGCTTCTACTCCGCCGCGACCCTGACCGCGGATGCCCGACGGCACGGAGTGGAGGTGCGCCGCCCCGATCTGCATCTCTCCGGTGCGATGGAGCTGCTGGAGCCGCTCTCCTCGGACACCCTGAGAGGGCCGACCGGCCAGGATCCGTGCCTGAGCGTCCCTCAGCCGCCGGTGCTGCGCTTCGACAGGTCTGCCGCGGATAAATCCGCCGCGCACCGCAGAGACGGCGGGTCCGCTGTGCGGCTGGGACTCGGCGGCATTCGTGGGATCGGCATGGCGATGGCCGAGAAGATCGTCGCCGAGCGCGAAGCGAACGGCCTCTATCGGGACCTGAACGACCTGGTCAGACGCACGGATGCCACAGCCGCCCAGCTGGAGGCGCTCGCCACCGCCGGGGCCTTCGACTGTCTGGGCCTGGAACGCCGGGAGGCCATCTGGATGGCGGGAGCCGCCGCCGAGGATCGCTCCCGTTTCCTCCCCGGGACCACGGTCGCGGTGCAGCCGCCCCTGTTCGCCGATCAGAGCAGCTATGAGCGGCTCTCCGCCGACCTGTGGGCGACCGGGGTGTCGACCGACGACCATCCCCTGACGCACTTCCGGGAGGCTCTGCGCGCTCGCGGCGTACTGACAGCGGTCGACCTGCAGAGGCACGAGGCGGGTCGACGCATCGAGGTCGCCGGGCTCGTCACCCATCGTCAACGACCGGCCACGGCTTCCGGGATCACCTTCGTGAACCTCGAGGACGAGAGCGGGCTGGTGAACGTCGTCTGCTCGGCCGGGGTCTGGAACCGCTACCGCCGCGTGGCCCGAGACTCACCGGCGCTCATCATCCGCGGCATCCTGGAACGATCGGCCGAGGGCGTGGTCAATGTGCTGGCCGATGGGTTCGAGGATCTGCGCACCGGTCTCACCCATCGCTCCAGAGACTTCCGGTGACGATGCGTGCCGGGTTCACCAGAAGCGCTCCGGCTCCTCTGCCGGCGGGCGATCGGCTCCGCCCCACCGGTCCGCCTCGGCCTTGGCGGCATCGGCAGCGGCATCGGCTTCGTGGAGAGCCACCTTGGCACCGGTGTACCCGGGACCGAGGGGATCGACGAGCAGAGTGGTGTGGGCTCCTGCGCCCCCGATGGTCACCGTGCACCTCAGCACCCGCCCGATCCAGCGGGAGAAGTCCCCACTCGGGTCCTCTTCGCGTCGGTAGCGGATGCCGGTGTCGAGGTCGACGATGGCCAGGACCACCGGCTCATCGGTGAGCGGATCGACCTGCTCCGTCACGTCGATGCGATGGCCGTGGGGGATGGCGACCTGAGCGGTGAGCACGAGCAGTCTGTCCATGAGTCCACCCTAGAGAAGCACCAGAGGAAGACAACAGCGAGTCCCCGCTACCCGAATTCGAAAATTTCTTTGTCCCCCAAATGGCGGACAAGCCGATTAAGCGATATTCTGCTCTCGTAGCGGGGGCTACGAGGCTGATGACCTGGGGAAATCAGCCGTGAGCGCAGCGAGATCTTCGCCGCCTCCCCTACCGTCCGGGAAGGGCGGTGAGCCCTCTCGGCGGCACCGTCTGGGGCGGGTCATCGAGAGGGCAAATCTCCCCACCGCACTACACTGCGCTGGACTCGATCCACGGCTCCTTCGCATCGCCTCGGCGATCGTGCACCTCCGGCGATCAGCGCGCAAGTCGTGTGCGCAGGGATTCCAGGAGAAGGTCGGCCCCGAGCTCGAAGGTGCGATCAGAGCGGGCGCTCCCCCGCTCGGCCCCGTCGATGAGGCGTCCGAGCGTGCGGGTCGGCTCCCCCGGCTGCCAGATCTCGTCAGGCGACGCGAGATCGAGACCGAAGCCGATCGCGAAGGCGTCGATGACGGCGATCACCGAGAGCACCTCGTCCTCGGGGAAACCGCCGTCGACGAGCGCCGAGGCGAGGTCGTCGTATGCGGCGATGACGGCCGGATGCGTGATCGTCTTCCCCACGAGCAATGGAACGAGCTGCGGATGGTCGGCATACATTCGGCGCTGGGTTCGCAGCACCGCGAGCACGAAGACATCCCAGGGCTCGCCGTCCCACTGCACGAGGTATCCCTGCACGAGCTGCCCGCGGATGAGTTCGAGTATCCCGTCCATGCCGTCGACATGGTTGTACAGCGAGGAGGGGCGCACGCCGAGCTCGCGGGCTATGGCATTGACCCCGAAGGGCCGGCCGCCTCTCGCGAGAGCGAGGCCCGCGGCGCCGATGATCTCCGGAGACAGGAGCGGTGTGGAGGGCCTCGGCATCGGGGGCTCGCTTTCTTCGGCGGACCGGTCGTGAGTTCGGGGGTTCCGCAAGAACCCCCTCCTGTGCATAATAATGAACACCATTCGTTTACGAACACCATTCGTTTATGATCTCGTGCCCCATCCGACGCACACCCGTTGTCTCCCCTCCCCGCGCACAATGCCGTGCCGACTCCCCTTGGAGCTCCATGACCACGCTCGATCTCCGCACCAGAATCCCTCTCCGCTTCCCGACAGCGGCCGCGACCTTCGCGATCGGCATCGCCGGGTATCTGGGCGTCAACCTGTCGCCGTACATGATCACGGCCGCCCAGACCGGCCTCGGCCTCGACGTGCTCGCCGCCAGCTGGCTCGTGACCGCGACACTCCTGCTCACCGCCGTGACCGGACTGGCGATCGCTCCGCTGTGCGCCGGCAGGCATCGCCGAACCGTGGCCCGCGCGGGACTAGGTCTCGCCGTCGTCGGCTTCGCGACCGCCGCACTCGCACCCGCCGCCATGCTCCCCGGCCTCCTCCTCGGCGGCGCCGGAGCGGGCGGAGCGGTCGCCGCATCGGGCGCAGCGCTCGCCGCGTTCCGCAACCCGGACCGGGTCGCCGGCTTCAACGGACTCGCGAACCGGGGCGTCATCACCGTGGTGCTCGCCGTCATCCCCCTGATCGGCCTCGCGCCGATCGATGTGTTCGGCGCGCTCGCCCTGTTCTCCCTGATCGGGCTCGTCGCCACCGCCTGGCTGCCCGCCGCCCCCGTCGTCGCCCCGCAGGCCGGAGCAGCCGTCGCCGAGGCGATGCCGATCGAGGTGCCGCCGACCGGGACAGTCAGGACGTCCCCCACCCGCACACGGACCGTCACCGCGGCCGGCGTCGGCCTCCTGCTGGTGTTCGCGCTGTGGGCGGCCAGCGAGGACTCGCTGTGGGCCATGGCGGGCGTGATGGGCGCGGAACAGGCCGGATTGACGCCGGAGGGACTCGGCATCGCGCTGAGCGGCGCGACGGCCGGCGGACTGCTCGGTTCGCTGCTCCTCATGATCGTGGGGGCACGTCTCGGGCGCGCGGTACCGCTCGTGATCCTGCTCGTCGCCGGCGGCGCGCTCAAGATCGTGGAGGGCTTCGTGACCGATCCCACCACGTTCATCGTGATCTTCATCGCCTGGAACTCGGTGTACGCGATCGCCTTCATGTACTTCGTGTCGACATCGGCGGCCCTGGATGCCGACGGCCGCTGGTCGGGCCCCCTGCTCGCGGTGTACCTCGTCGGGTCGGCCCTCACCCCCGTTATCGGCGCAGCCCTCGTCGGCGTTCTCGGCTATCAGGGATTCGCGGTCGCCCTCGGCATCGCGAGCTTCGTCCTCGCCGTACCCGCCGGGGCGATCGCCCTCCTATCGACGCGTCTGGAACGCATGACCTCTCAGGAGACCACCGCATGACCCGCACCCTCTATCGCAACGCCCGGATCTTCACGGGAGACGAGTCCCGCTGGGCGGAGGCCATCGTCGTCGACGGCGAGGAGTTCATCCACGTGGGCTCCGAGGCGGAAGCCCCGCACGCCGACGCGGAGGTCGATCTCGGAGGACGCGTCGTCCTTCCGGGGTTCACCGACGCGCACACCCACCTGCTCATGATGGGCGAGGCGCTCGGACAGGTCGGACTCACCGACGCCGCATCGCTCGAGGAGATCCAACGCCGGTTGGACGAGGCCCGCCGCACCACGTCGGGAGTACTGCGCGGACGCGGCTGGCTGTTCGACGCGATCCCCGACGGGGAGCCGACCGCGACGATGATCGATGCCGTCGTCGCCGATATCCCCGTCTACCTCGATGCCAACGACTACCACTCCTGTTGGGTGAACACGGCGGCGCTGCGCGAGCTGGGGATCACGCGGGACACCCCCGACCCGCTCGGCGGACGCATCGCCCGCGACGCGTCCGGTGAGCCGACGGGGATGCTCTATGAGACCGCCGCACAGCAGTACGCGTGGGCGCAGCGCGACGCCTCCACGACGGACGCTCAGCGGGATGCGGCAGTCGCACGGGTCGTGTCCGCCTACCTCTCCGCCGGCGTGACGGGGGCCGTCGACATGGCGTTCGACGAGCTCGGACTCGCTGCGCTCGAAAGGGCAGCCGAACGCGGCGAGCTGCCCCTGCGCGTCGCCGCGCACTGGTTCGTCGCGAACAGCGGAGACGATGCGGCGAACCTCGCGCAGGTCGCTCAGGCGTCGGTGCACGCATCGGCGTCGACCGCGGGTGTTCGCGTCGTCGGGATAAAGCTCGTGCTCGACGGCACGATCGACGCGTGCACTGCCGCCATGGGAGCTGCCTACGCCGACGGCTCGAACGCCGAGCCGATCTGGCCGGCCGCGCGGCTGCTGCCGGTGGTCGCGGCGGCGGACGCGGCGGGACTTCAGATCGCGATGCACGCGATCGGCGACGCCGCGAGCGCACTCGCCCTCGATGCGATCGAGCACGCCGTCGCGGTGAACGGCGACCGCCCGCGTCGGCACCGCATCGAGCACCTCGAGTACGCCGCGCCGGGAACCGCCGGGCGGATGGCGCGGCTCGGGGTGACGGCCTCCATGCAGCCCGTGCACGCCGACCCCGCGATCTTCGCGAACTGGGCGGCGCAGATCGGCGACGATCGCGTCGCCCGCGCGTTCGCGTGGTCGGAGTACGACGAAGCAGGAGCACTCCTCGCCTTCTCGACCGATGCGCCGACCGCCCCCTACGAGGCGCTCGCGAACATGTACGTCGCCGCCACACGTGCCTCGGCGCTGGTTCCGGGTGTGCCGGCCGTCGACCCGACTCAGGCACTTCCGCTGGAACGGGCCATCGCGCACGCCACCAGGGACGCCGCGGCATCGATCGGCGACGGCAGCTGGCGCGGCCGCATCGCGGTCGGATACGCCGCTGACTTCGTGGTGCTCGACGCCGACCCGTTCGCGGGCGATCCGGCCCTTCTGCTGGGGACACGCATATCGCAGACCGTGATCGCCGGACGCACCGTGTACGAGAGCTAGCGCGAAGAGCACCTCTCCTGCGCATTTCCAGGATATCGCCGAGGTGGGGGCTTGCCGCAAGGCCCCCACCCTGGGGCAGAATCGACCCTCGCTCGTGCGAATGACGCCCGGCGTGAAGGAGATCCATGCCTTTCGACCCGTTCCACCTCGCGGATGATCTGCGCGCGAAAGCCGCTCCGGAACTGATCGCCGATGACCGCGAGCATCTCCGGAGGATCGCCGACGCTCTCGAGCTGCAGCGCGCAGATGTGATCTCGCGACTGACGCAGGCACGCCGCCGGGAAGCGGACCTCGGAGATGCCGTCGTCGACCGGGACCTGGAGATCCGCCGACTGAGCGGACGCCTTCGCGTGCTCGAGCGCTTCGGCCTCGACATCTGCCTCGGCCGGATGACCCTCGACGATGGCGAACATCGGTACATCGGCCGCACCGGCCTCGCGGACGCGGACGGGTCCCGGCTCCTCATCGACTGGCGTACTCCTGCCGCAGAGCCGTACTTCGCGGCGACCCTTGAGCATCCGCGCGGTGTGATCTCCCGACGTCGCTACCGCTGGACCGACGGACGCATCCGTGACTACTGGGATGAGGCGCTGAGCGACGCGGCGTTCGACGGCGCGGCCTCCCTCGACGATCAATCCGCGTTCATCGCCAGCCTCGGAACTCATCGCACGGCCAGGATGCGCGACGTGCTCGCGACCATCCAGGCCGACCAGGATGCGATCATCCGCACCTCGTCCAGGGGAGCTCTCGTCGTCGACGGCGGCCCGGGCACGGGCAAGACCGTCGTGGCACTGCACCGCGCCGCCCAACTCCTCTACGCGGAGCCGCGCCTCACGCAGAGTGCGGGCGGCATGCTGCTGATCGGCCCTCATGCGCACTATCTCGCATACGTCGAGGACGTGCTTCCCAGCCTCGGCGAGGACACGGTGCGACTGGCGACCATCCGCGACCTCGTCCCGGAGGGAGCCTCGGCCTCCGACGAGCGGAGCACCGAACACGACGCCCGAGTGGCGCGGCTGAAGGGCACGCTCGACCCCGTCTCGCTGCTCGACGCTGCCGCGAGGTGGTTCGAGCGCCCGCCGCATCACGCCATGCGTCTGGAATCGCCGTGGGCCGACCTGTGGCTGAGTCGCGACGAATGGGCTGAACTGTTCTCGAACGCCGACCCTGCCATCTCGCACAACGAGGCACGCGACGAGGTGTGGGAGGAGATCCTCGAGCTGCTGACGGACCAGGTGGACGACGAGGATGCGCCGCCCCATATGGTGCGGAGGTGGCTGCGTCAGGACGAGGAACTCACCGGGACGTTCATGCGCGCCTGGCCGATGCTGTCCCCGACATCGGTCGTCGCACGACTGTGGAGCTCACCCGAATTCCTGCGGCACTGTGCGCCGGGGCTCTCACCGGAGGAGATCGCACTCCTGCAGCGGGACGGGTCGACGGCATGGACCGTGTCGGACATCCCGTTCCTGGACGCCGCGCGCCGCCGCATCGGCGACCCCGATACCGTCCGCGACGAGCACCGACGCCAGGCCGTGATCGCTTCCGCCCAGGAGCAGATCTCCCATGTGGTCGACCACCTCATCGAGGACGACGACAGCGAGATGAAGGTGATGTCGATCCTGCGGGGCCAGGACGCACGGAATGTGCTGCTCGGTGTCGACGCTCCCCCCGCGCTGCGACCCGACGAGCTGTCCGGACCGTTCGGACACATCGTCGTCGACGAGGCACAGGAGCTCACCGACGCGGAGTGGCGGATGCTCATCGCCCGCTGCCCTTCGAGGAGCTTCACGATCGTGGGAGACCGCGCGCAGGCACGTCACGGATTCACCGAGAGCTGGGAGGCCCGACTCGCCCGCGTCGGACTCCGCGACGTCAGGATCTCTCATCTGGGGGTGAACTACCGGACGCCGACGGAGGTGATGGAGGCCGCTGCTCCAGAGATCCTCGCGGCGATCCCCGATGCGAACGTCCCGTCCTCGGTGCGCGAGAGCGGAATGCCGGTGCGTCATGACGTCGTCGCCGCACTCCCGCGCCTGCTGGAGGCTTGGGTCGACGCGCATCCGGACGGCGTGGCGTGCGTGATCGGCGCCCCCGACTTCGCCCCGACCGCGCGCGTGCGATCCCTGACGCCCGAGGGTGCGAAGGGCCTGGAGTTCGACCTGGTCGTGCTGGTCCATCCCGATCAGTTCGGACATGACGTGACCGGCGCCGTGGACCGCTACGTGTCCATGACCCGATCCACCAGCGAGCTCATCGTGCTCCGGTGAAGCGACGCTCGCGACGTCACCCGACGAGGACGCGACCGGTGAGGGCCTGCCAGCGCTCCTCGCGCCGCTCGATCCGTATGGGGTATGCGAACGCCGCCGTCACCAGGGGTGTCGTGAGCACGGCGTCGGCCTGCCCCTTGGCAACGATCTCCCCCTTCGCGATCAGTGCCGCATGCGTGGTCGACCGGGGCAGCTCCTCCAGGTGATGCGTCACGAGGACGGTGGCGAGTTCGGGCTGCGTGCTGTGCAGCAGATCGAGCGTCTCGAGGAACTGCTCCCTCGCCGCGACGTCCAGACCCGTCGAGGGCTCGTCGAGGAGAAGGAGCGCGGGGTCGGGCAGCAACGCGCGAGCGATGAGGGCTCTTCCGCGCTCTCCCTGGGACATGGTGGGCCACGTTGCGGCCTCGATCGCCTCGAGACCCAGCAGCGCCATGAGGTGCTCGACGCGCGCCAGGATCGCCGGGGAGGGCTCCCATCTGTTCATCATCTCCGTGGTCCCCGTCGCTCCGGTGAGCACGACCTCTCGCACCGTCAGCGGCGAGCGCAGTGGGTGACGCGGATTCACGTGACCGATGGACTCCCGCAGCTGTCGGATCTCGACGCGTCCGAGCTGCTGTCCGAGCACGTGGACAGAGCCTCTGGTCGGGTGCGCCTGCGCACCGCACATGCTCAGGATCGTGCTCTTGCCCGCTCCGTTCGGCCCGATGACGGCCCAGTGCTCGCCCTGCCTGACGGTGAGGTCGATGCCGGTCAGGATCTGCCGCGCGTTGCGGACGACGTCGACGCCCCTCAGCGCGAGGACGTCGCGGGGGACGGAGCCGTCGAGACCCTTCGCCGACATCACGACAGCGCCTCGCGAAGGGTGAGGAGATGAGCCCGACTGCGTTCGGCTGCGGCAGCTTCGTCGTGGTCGGCGATGGCTTCCACCTGCTCGGCGTGCGCGTCCTGGTCGGTGTCGTCCCCGAACGACCGCCGAATGCGGAGCATCTCGACCATGGCTTCACGCAACCGCGGGGTGAAGCTGTCGAACAGGTCGAGGAGCACCGGGTTGTGCGCGGCGGCCACGATCGTCCGATGAAAGGCGGTGTCGGCGTCGACGTGTGCCTCGATATGGGAGCGGTGCGCGGCGCGATCGGCGAGAGCACGGCGGATGCTGCGCAGATCCGCGGGAGTGCGTCTCGCGGCGGCGAGCGCGGCGGCCTCCGTCTCGATCGCGATGCGTGCCTCGATCACCGCGACGATGTCGGCCTTGCGCAGGACGGCATCCCAGTCCTCCGGGGCTTCGAGCGCGGTCACATAGACTCCAGCCCCCTGCCGCGAAGCCAGCACTCCGCGCCCGGCGAGCTGCCGGATCGCCTCGCGCACGGTGGATCGACCGACACCGAGCTGCAGGGCGAGCGTCGTCTCGCCGGGGAGCTTCTCCCCCAGCGCCCATTCCCCGGCCGTGATGCGTTGCCACAGCAGCTCGGCCGCCTGGTCCGCCAGCGGCGCCCGTCTCACCTGTGCCATTCGCGCGGCCTCTCGTCTACTTGTCTGAGGAGTTCTGCTACAGTCTAGCCATGTTCTCGTCAGAGCACCTCCTTCTTCGCCGCCACGGCGGGGCGTAGCCGGACCGGCACCCCGCCGTGGGGTCGAGCGTGCCGGTCTCCCCTCTCCGAGAAGGACGCCGCATCACCATGACCACGACATCGCCCATCCATGACTCCGCCGCCGGCATCGACGGCGCTCCCGCCTGGAACCGGCAGAAGAACTCGCCGATGCCCTCGCACCGCTACCGCGACGTCTACTCACGCGTCGAGGTGCCGCTTACCGAGCGGGACTGGCCCGCCCATCGACTCACGGCCGCCCCGCTGTGGGTGCCGGTCGACCTGCGCGATGGCAACCAGGCTCTCGCCGAACCGATGGATCCAGCCCGCAAGCGCCAGTTCTTCGAGCTGATGGTGCGGATGGGGTACAAGGAGATCGAAGTGGGATACCCGTCGGCGTCACAGACCGACTACGACTTCGTGCGGCTGATCGCGGACAGCGACATCGCACCGGAGGACGTGACGATCGTGGTGTTCACCCCCGCGCGCCGCGATCTCATCGAGCGGACGGTGGAGTCCGTCCGCGGCATCGCCAACCAGGTCGTGATCCACATGTACACCGCGACAGCCCCCGCGTGGCGCAGCCTGGTGCTGGGGCACGAGCCCGAGGAGCTGAAGCAGCTCATCCTCTCCGGCGGCCGCGACGTGTGGGAGCTCGCCGGGCATCTGCCGAACGTGCGCTTCGAGTTCTCCCCCGAGGTGTTCAACCTGACCGAACCCGACTACGTGATCGACATCTGCGATGCGATGACCGAGCTGTGGCAGGCCGCCCCCGAGCGGCCGGTGATCCTCAATCTGCCGGCGACGGTCGAGATCGCCACCCCGAACGTGTACGCGGATCAGATCGAGTACATGCACAAGAACCTCGCACGCCGTGACTCCGTGGTCCTCTCCGTGCATCCCCACAACGACCGCGGGACGGGTATCGCCTGCGCCGAGCTCGCGGTGCTGGCCGGAGCGCAGCGGGTGGAGGGCTGCATCTTCGGAAACGGCGAGCGCACGGGCAACGTCGACATCGCGACGCTCGCGCTGAACCTCCACGCGCAGGGCGTGGATCCCATGATCGACTTCTCCGACATCGACGAGATCCGCCGCACCGTCGAGCACTGCAACCGGATCGAGGTGCACGCCCGCCACCCCTACGTCGGCGATCTGGTGCACACGGCGTTCAGCGGCACGCACCAGGATGCGATCAAGAAGGGCTTCGCCGAGCACCGCGCCCGCGCCGCCGCGGAGGATCGCGATGAGAGGGAGATCGAGTGGCGGGTCCCCTATCTGCCGATCGACCCCGCGGACATCGGTCGCGACTACGACGCCGTGATCCGCGTCAACTCGCAGTCGGGCAAGGGAGGTATCGCATATCTGCTGGAGAGCGAGTACGGGGTCGAACTGCCTCGGCGCCTGCAGATCGACTTCGCCCGGCACGTGCAGCGGCACACCGACGCGACCGGAGCCGAGGTCACGGCGGCAGAGCTGTGGGACGTCTTCGAAGCGGTCTATCTCCGCCCCGTTTCGGGCAGTGATTCCGGGACCCGTCTGGTCTCCTACGACTCCGCCGACGGCGAGGGGAACCCACGCACGCGCATCACACTCCAGGTCGAGGGCCGCGAGTACACGACGGTCCACCGTGAAGGGGGCCCTATCGAGGCTCTCTCTGCGGCACTCTCCGCCCATGGCGTGCGCGTGGACATCGTCGGGCTCCACCAGACGAGCGTCGGATCGGGGGCGGAGAGCGATGCTCTGACGCTCCTCGAACACCGCACCGCGGCGGGGAGCTCGTGGTCGGCCGGCCGCGGACGATCCGTACTCTCCGCGAGTCTGTCCGCATTCATGGCGGCGGCGGTCGCCCGCTCTGGAAGCTGACTCCCGCCTAGAAGTTCAGTCCTGGTCGCCGACGTGCCCGGGTGCCGTGAGGGAGAGCACGCGTTCGACGAAGGCGGCGTACTCCTCCATGTAGTGCTCGAGGAACTTCTTCGTGCCGGCATCCTCGACCGTGCCGTCGGGGCCGAACATCTCAGGACGGTAGGTCAGATACGCCTCGGGGGCGTTCAGCTGAGGGGCGTTGAGGAAGCTCAGCACACTGCGCATCGAGGACTGCATCACCGCGGTGCCGATGGCGCCGGTGGAGGCTCCGATGATGCCGGTGGGCTTGCGGGCGAACGAGTTGTGACCCCACGGCCGCGACCCCCAGTCGATCGCGTTCTTCAGGGCGCCGGGGATCGAGCGGTTGTACTCCGGCGACACGATCAGGAGGCCTTCGGCGCGCTCGACCGCGTGCTTGAACGTGGTCACGGCGGCGACCGGATCGAGCTCGTCGTCACGGTTGTACAGCGGCAGATCGCGGATCGGGATCTCGACCATCTCCAGGCTGGGCGGGGCCAGCTTCACGAGCGCGGTCGCGACGACGCGGTTGATCGAGTCATGGGCGAGGCTTCCGATGAGGTAGCCGATCCGGTGTGCCATGCGGATACTCCCTTGCTTGTTCGGATGTGCTTGTCGGACGTGTTCGCGTTCAGGCTAGCCCCGTGTCCCGGCATAGCAAGCCCCTTCCATTGCCTCGCCGCCCGTGCACCGAGGCTTGAGCACGCGGAACAGAGCCCGCGATTCTTCGCCCGGATTCGCCTCAGGCCGTCGAGGCACCCCGGCACCGCGCGATGCCGCTGCTATTTTCGGACCATGAGATCTCCCCGCCTCGAACGCTTCGCCCTGGGAGCCGCGTTGGCTCTCGGAGCAGTCACCCTCGCTGGATGTGCCTCCGGCTCAGCCCCCACGTCCAGCGCTGTCCCCACCTCCACCCCCGCTCCCGCCGTCAGCCCGAGCACGACATCGGAGCCTGCCCCCACTCCGACCCCCAGCTCCAGCTCCGGAGACTTCGGGGACTTCACCGCCACCCAGCTGGTCGAGATCTGCGTCGACTCGACGCGATCGGGTTTCGCCGGCGACGTGCAGTTCGACTCGGCCGCCAGCCGCATCGAGCACCGCAGCGTGACCCCGGAGTGGCTCGTGATCGTCCCGGCGCAGACCTCCGGCTTCCAAGGAGAGGCGCAGTGCACGATCGGTGGTTCTCCGTCGAATCCGGACATCGGGCTGTCGTCCGCGTCGATCGAGCGCCTCCCCGAGGATCAGATCCAGAAGTTGATCGACGGGAAGAACGAGGGCGGCGACCGCTGATGTGCGGCTCAGAACCGACGGTGGAGTCGTCGAGCCCGCCGGCGCCTCCCCTTCTCTCTCGAAGATCGGCCCTGATCGCCTCCGGAGTCGCAGGTGGCGCCGCGATGTTCGGGCTGAACGTCGTGGCCCCCGGAGAAAGAGCGGCTGCAGCCGGGACGTACATCCGGCCGTGTGGCTACGCACCGATCTCCGACTCCTGGCAGGGGCACCGCAACCGCAACTCCGCGGAGCCGGGCACCGACTACTCCGTGCCGAGGGGCATGCCCGTCATGGCCGTGACGAATGGCCTCATCGTCGATCGCAAGGACACCACCTCCACGGCGACGGGCCGCTACCTGGCGCTCCGCGGGGACGACGGCAACTACATCCGTTATCTGCACCTCGACTCGAGTGTGGTCCGAGTGGGCACGCGCGTGACGCAGGGAACGGTCATCGCCTACTCGGGAGCGTCCGGTTTCGACAGCGAGACCGGCTACGGAGCACACGTCCACGTCTCACTCTGGATCGGCGGCTCACCGAACCAGCTCGGATTCAGGAACACCGTCGACTTCGAGAACTACGTCATCGACAACTCACCCAGTCAACCCCCCGCCTCGGAGGATCCCGTGCCCACCCATCAGTCCACCACCTACGCATGGAACACCGTCATCCCTGCGAACTCCTGGATGCCCGTGCGCGTCGGGGCAACCGAGTTCTATCTCGCGGTACTCGCCGCCGGACGGCGTGAGACCGGAGACGTCGTCGTCAACCTGCGGGCATCCGGCGTCGCTTCCGCCCTCCAGCTCCGTGTGGTCGCGGAAGCTCTGAACTCCGCTGGCGCCGTCGCACAGTCGTTCGTGCAGCCCACCGTCGAGATCCCGAAGACCGTCTCCAGTGACGGGATCACCCACGCGCAGTACGTGATGCCGTACACCCTGGTCGGTCCGGTCCGGCTCTACGCGCATGTGCGGTCGGTCGGCGGCACCGCGAAGATCGAAGAGGTCACGGTCAAGAAGAACTACTGGCCGGCGTGACGCCGCCCCTGCTGTTGCGGTTCCGCCTCTAGACGCGATGACCGTCAGATCGTCCGGCCCCGCCTTCGGGGGGGCCGGGCGATCTGCATGTGCCGTGCAGCGGTCTACCTCGCCCGAGCGTCTATCGGACCACGGCACGGTGATCTGGGGACAGCCCGCTACTGTCATCGACATGCACCCCAACGAACCGAAACCCCCATCAGTGCTGCCCGGAGTAGGTCGCAGAACGTTCATGACGGCCGCTGCGATCACGGCGGCGGTCACTGCTGCCGACGTGGGCGCGGTCGGTCGCCCGCAATCAGCGGCCGCTGCCGTGACCTGGGGTTACCCGTTCACGTTCCGTTCCGGGCGCTCGCGCGGCTTCGTCGGACAGTACCCGGCGCACGCCGGAATCGACTACACCCCTGGTTTGGGGACGCCGATCCACGCAGTCGCCGATGGGACGATCGTCATCAGCAGTATCACCGGGAACAAGGGCGCCTACGGCGAGAGCATTCACATTCAGCACGCCGACGGCTATCGCACCGTCTATGCGCACATGCTCGAGGGCACGCGCATCGGCACAGGGCCGGTTTCGCGAGGGCAGTTCATCGGCAAAGTCGGTGACACCGGCCAGTCCACCGGTCCGCACCTGCACATCGAAGTCCAGCGCAACGGCGTGGCACTCAACCCCGATCCCTACATCGACGACGCGCCGCTCGCAGGGAGCGGACCGACGACACCTCAACAGGAGACAGCAATGGAAGCAATCGTGAAGGTCCCGACCGGAGCCGTGGTTCACCTCAGGTACGGCGGGAAGACCGACTTCGCCAGCCAGCAGCAGTACAACGACTTCCGCATGCAGGTCGACACCCTGCGCAGCCTCGGAGCAACCGATCTCATGCCTCTGCCCGAGCTCTCGAAGGTGCCCGGAGTTTCCTGGGACACCTTCACCTTCCTCGCCGGCTATATCGGGGCGCCGACGGCGTAGTCGCGAGCGCGTGACGGAAGGCTCCCACCATGCCGAGTGCTCGGTGGGAGCCCTCCGCACGGCGCCGGAGACGGAAAAAGCCCCGGAGTTCCGCGTTTTTCAGCGGTTCTCCGGGGCTTTTATGGTCGGGCTGACAGGATTTGAACCTGCGACCCCTTGACCCCCAGTCAAGTGCGCTACCAAGCTGCGCCACAGCCCGTTGTTCTGTGCTCTCGCGCAGGCAACTCCCCTATCTTAGCCGTATCAGCACCCCTCCGCGAACCGAGGCGTTGCGAGTGTCGGATGCCCCGCGTAGCGTCGCGTCATGGCGACGATCACGACCGAGCTGGCGACGATGGCGCGCTGGGACGATGTCCAGCACGCGCTCACGGGTGGCGGAGACGGCGCCAGTTGCCAATGCATCTGGCCCGTGCTGAGCAATAAGGACTGGAGCGCGACCACGACGCCGCAGCGCACCGAGATGTTCCGCACCGAGATCGACGAGGGGCCACCTCCGGGGATCGTCGCCTACGTCGACGGCGAGGCTGCCGGTTGGATCCGTATCGGCCCCCGCACGCGCCAAGCCCGGGTTCCTCGCACGCGTATCATCGCTGCGGCGAGCACCGAGCCGTTCGAAGACGAGTCGGTCTGGGCGGTGACGTGCTTCGTGGTGCGCCGAGAGCACCGTGGCAGCGGGCTCAACCTCGAGCTCTTGCGCGCGGCCGTGGAGTACGCCCGAGAATCCGGGGCGCGCCTCATCGAGGGGTATCCCGTCGACACCCGCGGTGAGAAGCAGCGCTCCAACGACCTCTTCCACGGCACTCTCGGAACATTCCTCGCGGCCGGCTTCATGGAACGGGCCGAGCTCAAGCCGGGCCGCACGCTCGTGGCACTCTCCTTCGATGACGACGGATGATCGCAACCGATGAGAAGCCGCTAGCGTGAAGTCATGAGCAACGAGACTCCGACCATCGACGATCCCGAGCTCGGCACGTTCACGCGCGCACGCTCGGAGCTCACCGATGGGACGGTGCTGACACACGATTGGTTCGTCGGCTCGATCTCGGTCCACGGCACCGACCTCGAGCTGATGATGGAAGGCTCGGCCCCTGACGAGGTCGAACCTCTGCTCCCCCGACTGCGGGACACGGTGAAGCGACTCGACATCGTGCGACGCATCGCCACGGATGCCGTCGTCACGAAGTTCAGCGCGGGCGAACCGGGAAGTCTCGAGCTCGACGAGGCCAGCACAGACCTCGCCGTCGAGGCCATCGAAGCGGCCGCCGACGGCACGGTCGTTCTCCATCTGACCGACGGCTGCGGCGAGCACTTCCCCGAGGGATACTGGCCGGCTGTGCATCTCGGTGTCGACGACAGCGTCGTCGAGGTCACCGTCGAATCGTGAACAGCAGCGCCATGAGGGACGGGTCGCAGGCCCCGTCGGTGCCGCGACACGACGATGAGCTCCAGCGGCGCCGCGTGCTCTTCGCCTCCACGTTCCTCCCCTACACCGTCGTGTCTCTCCTCCACGTCGTCCTGCTGGCGGTCGACAGCCCGCTCGCCGCGCCCACCAAACTGCTCCTGATGCCGCTGCTGGCTGTTCCGGTCGTGGTCTCTGCGCGACGCCTCGTTCCGCGCTCCGCGCTGATCCTGCTGCTCGCTGCCGTGTTCTGCTCCTGGCTCGGCGACGGAGCCGGGACATTCTTCCCCGGCGGCCCCGAACTGCCCCTGATGCTGCTGTTCTTCGGCATCGCCCACGTGGCCTACATCCTGCTCTTCGCATGTCACCTGTCGACCCGGCGCATGCCCTGGTGGGCTCTCGTGTACGCCGGCTGGTGGGTCGCCATGATCGCCGTGCTCGGTCCGCACACCGGTGGCCTTCTCGTCGCCGTCGCACTCTACGGACTGGTGCTCGCGGGGACCGCCGCCTTCTCCGCGCGCTGCCATCCCGTCATCGCCGTCGGAGGGTCGTTCTTCCTCGCGAGCGACACGATCCTCGCTTTCCGACTCTTCCTCCCCGATTCCCTGCCGCCCTGGAGCAGCCCCGCCGTGATGCTCACCTACACGATCGGGCAGGGACTGATCGTCGCCGGCGCTCTCGTGGCACTGAGGAAGAGCAGTTCCTGATGGATGCCGCACGCATCGACAGCTGGCTCTGGGCGATCCGTGTCTACAAGACGCGCTCGGCGGCGACGACGGCATGCCGCGCGGGGCATGTACGCGTGAACGGAGACAGGGTGAAGGCCGCGCAGCAGATCCGGGTGGGCGACGAGGTCCGCATCAGGATCGCCGGGTTCGATCGAATCCTCTTCGTCCGCCAGCTGCTCGTCAAGCGTGTCGGCGCTCCCGTCGCCGCTCTCGCCTACGACGACCGGACGCCCGAACGAGAGCCTCAGGCAGCACTGGGCGTGCGCGACCGCGGAGCGGGGCGACCGACCAAACGCGAACGACGCGACATCGATCGGTTGCGCGGCCGCAACGACGATCTCCCGAGCTGATATCTCGGCATGCATCGTAGCCGCACCTTCTCGCTTTCGAAGCTTTGTTCTAAACTGAGTGCATGGCGAACGATAAGAAACCCGACCTCGACCTCGATCTCGAGGAACGTCGTCGAGTTCTCGACGCCTGGGTCGCGACCCGTCGCCGCATCGCCGCACTCGAGGCCGAGGCAGCCGAGTTGCTCACGGAGCAGATCGCCATCCACGATGCCGATGTCGCCTCGAGCCCGTTCCACCGCGATGCGATCTACCGGTCGATGGTCGCGGAGTTCTCGGCTGCCGGCCGTCTGCCGAAGGGGTCCATGGAGTTCGCCTTCGCAGACGCCCAGGCCCTGGTCGGTCATCTCCCCGCGACCCGCGCTTCGTTCTCGCGCGGCACTGTCAGCGCTGGACACGTTCGCGAGATCGCCAGGGCCAGCGCCATCGTGGCCGAGGCCATCCGCAACCGCAAGATCGATCCGGCAGTCATGGAGCTGTTCGAGACGGCGGTGCTGGTGGTCGCCGAGCAGGACACCGCAGCGCGCACCAAGGCGCACGCTCGACAGGTCGTCGCCGCCCTCGTCGGCGAGACGCTCGTCGACAGACACCGACGTGCGGCCGAGGAACGGTGCGTGACGGTGAAGTCGCTCGACGACGGGCTCGCGCTGCTCACCGCCGTGCTGCCCGAGTGGATCGCCACCGCCATCGCCGACCGACTGAATCAGATGACACGAGCGGTCGTACGCGCCCGCGATGACCGCGATGTCGTTCCTCCGCCCTGGTGGTTCGACGACGGGCGTGAGGGCATCAGCCCCGAGGACATCTCCCTCGACGATCCGGTGTTCGACCTCCTCGATGACCGTGTGATCCGTGGCATCGACGAGAGCACGTTCACGACCGACCCCGACGTCGTGCGCTTCCCGGCGGACACCCGTACGTGGGCACAGACCCAGGCCGACCTCTTCGCTGATCTGCTCCTCACGGCAGACCCGAGCGCCGCACACGGGGACGGCCTCGACGGCATCCAGGCCCGCGTGCAGGTGACGATCGCGGCCAGCACCCTCACCGGCGCTGACGACGACCCGGCGGAGCTCGACGGGCACGGAGCGCTGCACCCCGACGTCGCGCGCGAGCTCGCAGCGCGCAACACGGGCTGGAGCCGCCTGTTCCTCGACCCGTCCGGCATGGTCGTGGAGACCGACACCTATACGCCGACCGAGGGCATGCGGCGTTTCCTCCGCGCGCGCGACCGACACTGCCGGTTCCCGGGATGCCGGATGCCGGTGCACCGCTGCGAGATCGACCACAACCACGATCATGCGAAGGGCGGCACGACCGCGCTCGACAATCTCGCGCACTTCTGTCGGAATCACCACACGCTCAAGCACCCGGACATTCCGGAGGCGCATCGGTGGACCGCTCAGCAGGAGAGAGACGGCAGCGTCACCTGGCACAGCCCACTGGGCCGGGACTACGCCGATTCGCCCCCTCGAAGGGTGATGTTCGTCTGACGCCGGGCTTCCGGGCCGACGGTGACCGGACCGCGACGCAGGGACTCGACGTCAGCCCTGCGCGTCGAGCAACTCGAGCAGCCATCCCGCCGACCTGATGTGCGCGGCGCCCGCGTGATCGGCCCGTTCCCGAAGGCCGCGGTCGCTGGTGACGGCGACGACGGATTCCTCGCCCGCGACCCGACGCTCGATCTCAGCGACGATCGTGTCGTCGCCCTCCGCCTCGGCACGTACCAGGCGGACGGGTCCCGGTTCATCGGGGATGCCTCGCGCCTGTCCCTCGACCACCAGCGAGACCTCGGGGAACCACACATCTCCCCCGAGCTCCAGCTCCTCGGCGGGAACAGCCAAGCGTTCGAGACGGCCGCGAAGTCGAGCCGCCGCTCCGGCACGGTCCTTCCACCAGCCGTCCGGGACCGAACCGACGACGTTCGCCGCATCCACCACGATCGCAGGACGCGTCCCGAGCAGCGCCCGCAGCGCAGGCCACGACGCCCCGAACCCCGGGTGCAAAGGGCGGGCGTCGACCTCATCCACCGGCACCCATTCCAGGGCGACGCTCTCGGGGTCGCTGATCACCGGCTCGAACGGCACCTGCACGTCGGCGATGACGGTCGTGTACGACCAGATCCCGAGGTCGAGCACGCTCGTGAACCGGGCGCGCACAGCACCGTCGGGCACGCCGGCCTCTTCCTGGGCTTCGCGGACGGCTCCGTCGATCGCGCTCTCCCCCTCGTGCAGCGCGCCGCCGGGAAGCCCCCACGTCCCCCCGAAGTGGCTCCAGGAGACGCGGTGCTGCAGCAGGATCCCGCGCGCGGGATCGTAGGCGAGAAGACCGGCGGCGCCGAAGCGCCCCCAGTACTTCTCCCCCGACTCCGCGATCACCCAGGCATCGCCGGGATTCCGCGGCCCCTCGGGGCGACGCGGCTCACCGGAAGCAGGAGGTACGACAGTCACACACTCAGCCTTTCACAGCATCGGGGCGACGGCACCACGGCGCGACATGCGCCGGAACAGATCAGCGCTGGCGCTTCTCGCGCACGCGCATGTTGATCACGATCGGCGTGCCCTCGAACGAGTAGAGCTCGCGCAGACGCCGCTGGATGAACCGGCGGTACCCGGGGTCGAGGAAACCGGTCGTGAACAGCACGAACGTCGGCGGGCGCGTCGATGCCTGCGTACCGAACAGGATGCGCGGCTGCTTGCCTCCACGCAGCGGGTGCGGGTGCTCCGCCACGAGTTCCGCGAGGAACGCGTTGAACTTGCCCGTCGGAATACGACGGTCCCAGTTCTCAAGTGCGGTCTCCAAGGCGGGAACGAGCTTGTCGAGGTGACGCCCGGTCTTCGCGGAGATGTTCACGCGCGGGGCCCAGGCGACGTGTGCGAGGTCCTGCTCGATCTCCCGCTCGAGGTAGCGACGGCGATCGGCGTTCTCGAGGTCGTCGTCGTTGAGGCGGTCCCACTTGTTGAACGCGAGGACCAGTGCACGACCCGACTCCAGCACCAGGTCGATGATGCGCACGTCCTGCTCGCTGATCGACTCGGAGACGTCGAGCACGACGACAGCGACCTCCGCCTTCTCCAGCGCAGCGGAGGTGCGCAGCGACGCGTAGAAGTCCGCGCCCTGCGCCATGTGCACGCGACGACGGATGCCGGCGGTGTCGACCAGACGCCACATCTTGCCGCCCAGCTCCACGACCTCGTCGACCGGATCGCGCGTGGTGCCGGCGAGATCGTTGACGACCACGCGCTCCTCGCCTGCCGCCTTGTTCAGCAGCGACGACTTGCCGACGTTCGGGCGACCGAGGATGGCGACCCGGCGGGGTCCGCCGATCTCCTGCTTGGCGACCGCCGAGACCTCGGGAAGCTTCTTCATCACGGCGTCGAGCAGATCGGCGACACCGCGTCCGTGGATGGCGGACACCGGGTGCGGTTCGCCCAGACCGAGGCTCCACAGAGCTGCGGTCTCCGGCTCCTGCCGGGCGTCATCGATCTTGTTGGCGACCAGGAACACGGGCTTGCCGCTCTTGCGCAGCAGCTTCACCACGTGCTCATCGGTGGAGGTCGCACCCACCATGGCGTCGACGACGAACAGCACCAGGTCGGCGAGGTCGATCGCCACCTCCGCCTGCATCGCGACAGAGCGGTCGATGCCGCGGGCGTCCGGCTCCCACCCGCCTGTGTCGACGAGCGAGAAGCGACGGTCTCCCCACTCCGCCTTGTACGTCACGCGGTCGCGGGTCACACCGGGGGTGTCCTCCACGACGGCCTCACGGCGACCGAGGATGCGGTTCACGAGCGCGGACTTGCCCACGTTCGGCCGTCCGACGATCGCCACCACGGGAAGTGCGGGACTGTAGTGGATGCCGTCCTCGCCGAGCGTGATGCCCGCGAGGAGCTCCGCGTCCTCGTCGTCGAGCTCGTAGTCGGAGAGGCCGGCGCGGAGGGTCTCCGCACGCTGCTCGGCGAGATGCTCGTCGAGCTGGTCCATCTTCTCGGCGAGCTGGTCGGGGCCGCCTTCGTATTCGTCGTCAGCCACGGGGTGCTCCTTGGATTCGTTCGATCACCGTGAGGACGGCGTCGATGGTCTGGGGGAAATCGAGCTCCGTCGAATCGACGACCTCGACGCCTTCTGCAGCGTTCAGGAAGTCGACGACGGCACTGTCTGAGGCATCGCGCTTGTGCAATGCCGCGGCGACAGCAGCCGCATTCTCGCCGGCGAGTTCACCGGCACGTCGCGCAGCCCGCACTTCGGGGGCTGCGGTGAGAAGGATCCGTACAGGGGCGTCCGGTGCCACCACGGTCGTGATGTCACGTCCCTCCACCACGACGGCGGGATACGACGACTCGGCTACCAGCCGGCGGAAGAGCTCGTTGACCTGTGCTCGCACCTCGGGCACGCGCGCCACGCCGCTCACCGCTCCGGAGACTCGCGGGTCGCGGATGGCCTCGGTGACCTCCACGTCTCCGACGAGCACCGTGCGGTCGTCGGGGTCGAGGCCCAGTCGCACGGGGAAGTCGGTCGCCGCAGCGAGGACGGCCTCGGAGTCGTCCGTGTCGGCCCCGCGGTCGAGCACATGCCAAGCGAGCGCACGGTAGGCGGACCCGGTGTCGAGGTACCCGAAGCCGAGCTTGCGCGCCACAGCCTTGGAAACGCTGGACTTGCCGGAGCCGGCGGGGCCGTCGATCGCGATGAACTTGTGTGCGTCGGTCACGTGCGCCTCCGCGGCGGAGAATGAGATGTCAGTCATTGGTGCTCCCCGCGATACGCCAGCCGCGTTCC
Organism: Microbacterium sp. WHRI 7836; assembly: GCF_040223885.2. Lineage (NCBI taxonomy): Bacteria > Bacillati > Actinomycetota > Actinomycetes > Micrococcales > Microbacteriaceae > Microbacterium > Microbacterium sp. WHRI 7836. Next base: position 1,378,689 of record NZ_CP168171.1, on the reverse strand, counting down.
TGGAGCCCGGTGATCGCGCCGTGCAGAGCCGCCGGGTCGACGCTGATCTCGGCGAGGCCGAACTGCGCTCCCGGCGAATGCTCGAGGCGCAGGTCCTCGACGTTGACTCCGAGTTCACCCAGCTCGCCGAAGAGCCGCCCGAGTTGCCCGGCGGTGTCGTCGATCATGACGACGAGGGTGTCGAAGCGCTGGTTCTGTCCATGCTTGCCGGGAAGACGCTCGACCCCGTCGTTGCCCTGGCGGATGGTCTCGGCTACCGTGCGGCGGGCGCCGGGGGCGGCCGGATCGCGCAGGGCGTCGGAGATCTCACCGAGGTCGGAAGCGAGGGCATCGAGGATCTCGACCACCGGTTCGGCGTTCGCCCCGAGGATCTGCACCCAGAGTTCCGGCGCGGACGCAGCGATGCGCGTCGTGTCGCGGACGCCCTGGCCCGCGAGACGGAGCGCCCCTTCCTCGGCCTCTGCGAGGCGACCGGCGAGCAGACTCGCCACCACCTGCGGCACATGCGAGATCAGCGCGACAGAACGGTCGTGCTCCTCCGGGGTCATCTCGAGCGGCGTCGCTCCCACATCGAGGGCGAGGGCCTCGACGAGCGCGAGATCGGAAGCTTTCGTCTCCGCGTCTCGGCACACGACCCAGGGGCGTCCGATGAAGAGGTCAGCGCGAGCAGAGATCGCCCCACCGCGCTCACGGCCGGCGAGGGGATGCGAGCCGATGTAGCGGGCGAGGTCCACGCCGCGCGTCTGAAGAGTGCGGAACGGCTCGAGCTTCACACTGGCGACATCGGTGACCACCGCCTGCGGGAACCGCTCGAGCTCGGCCTGGATCACGTCTGCCGTGACATCGGGCGGAACGGCGACCACCACGAGAGAGGGGGCGTCGTCCTCCGCCGCGATCCGGCCGGCGCCGTAGTCGACCGCGAGGCGCAGTTGGGCCGGCGAGGCGTCGGACAGCACCACGTCGACGCCCTTCGCACGGAGGGCATGACCGATGCTCGCGCCGAGGAGGCCCGCGCCGACGATGCGGACGGTCCCGGAGAGACGCGGCGCGACGAAGCCCGCTCCCCGCCCCGCGGGCGCACTCGTCGTATCGGTCATTCGCTCTCCTGCTCGCCTGGCGCCTCGGCGACACCGGAATCACGGCGCGACAGGGTCAAAAGCGCGCCGAGTTCGATTTTACTCAGTTCCCGCGTCTTTCCGGCCGGGAGGGTTCCCAGGTGGAGCGGACCGAACTGTCGACGGACCAGTTCCGTGACCGGGTGGCCGACGGCCGCGAGCATCCGACGGACGATGCGGTTGCGACCGGAGTGCAGTGTCAACTCCACCAGGCTCGACCCTCGTGAGGTGTCCAGGAGCCGCGCCTTGTCGGCGGCGATCGGTCCGTCCTCCAGTTCGATGCCCTTGGTGAGCTTCGAGATCGTCTGTGGCAGCACCGTTCCCTCGACCTTCGCGATGTACACCTTGGTCACGCCGAACGACGGGTGCGCCAGCACATGAGCGAGCGCGCCGTCGTTGGTCAGGATGAGCAGACCGCTCGTCTCGGCATCCAGCCGTCCGACGTTGTACAGCCGCTCCTCGTAGTCGGCGGTGAACCGGCGCAGATCGGGGCGGCCATTCTCGTCCTTCATGCTGCTCACGACACCGGTGGGCTTGTTGAGCATGACGTAGCGCTTCGAGACGTCGAGCTGCACGGCGGTGCCGTCAACGTCGACGAGGTCGTTCTCCGGGTCGATCCGTCTCCCGAGTTCGGAGACCACGATGCCGTTGACGCGGATGCGGCCTTCGGTGATGTACTGCTCGACCACGCGGCGTGAAGCGACTCCTGCAGCGGCGAGCACCTTCTGCAGGCGCACGCCTTCGGGTGCAGCCCCGGAATCGTTCGAGGCTGCGTTCGAGGCGTCGTTCATGGCGTCGTGGCCGGTCATCGGATGGTCCCTTCGTCGAATCCGTCTGCGCCATCGTCGAGCAGCGGGGAGATCGGGGGCAGCTCGTCGAGGGAGTTGATGCCCAGATGCTGGAGGAGCGCGTCGGTGGTGCCGTAGTTGATCGCACCGGTCTCGGAGTCTGCGAACAATTCGGTGATCAGTCCACGAGCGACGAGCGTACGGACGACGGAGTCCACGTTCACCGCGCGGATGGAGGCGACCTGGCTGCGCGTGACCGGCTGCTTGTAGGCGATGACGGCAAGGGTCTCCAGGGCGGCCTGCGAGAGACGTGCGGGAGCCTGACCGCCGATGAATGCCGCCACCACGTCGTCGAGCTCTTCCCTGACGTAGAGACGCCACCCGCCGCCGACCTCCCGAAGCTCGAAGCCGCGTCGCGGTCCCTTCCCGCGCCCGTCGTAGTCCTCGACCAGCATCTCCAGGGTCTGGCGCACGGCAGGAACCGGCGAGCCGACCGCGGCGGCCAGGGCGACGAGACCGATCGGCTCATCCACGATGAAGAGGATCGCCTCGATCCGCTCGGTCAGAGGAATCTCCTCGGCACCGGCCAGGTCGGCGTTCGTCTCGTCCGTCACATCATCGGTCATAGTCGGCTCCCAGGGTCGCCAGCGTCTCATCCGACCAGGAGTCGGCTGCCCAGCGCAGCGTCAGCTCGCCGAGCGGTTCCAGTTGTTCGAACGACAGCGCCGCGTGCCGGTAGAGCTCCAGCACCGAGATGAACCGTGCCACGACGATGCCCGGCTCGGTCACGCCGGCCACGAGTTCACGGAAACTCACCGACTCGGTGCCGCGCAGCAGCGTCACCACGATCGCCGCCTGCTCGCGGATGCTGACCAGGGGCGCGTGCAGGTGATCGAGCCCGACGTGCGGGATCTCCTTCGGGGCGAAGGCCAGGAGGGCGAGAGCGGCGAAGTCGTCGACACTCAAGGACCACACGAGCTCCGGCGTCTGACGTCGGTGCTTCTCCTCCAGACGGACAGCGCGCACGTGACGACGGTCTTCGCGCTGCAGACAGCGGGCGAACCAGGTCGAGACCTCCTTGAAGGCCCGATACTGCAGCAGGCGTGCGAACAACAGGTCGCGCGCCTCGAGCAGAGCCACCGCCTCGGCATCGACCAGCTCGCCCTGAGGGAGAAGACCGGCGACCTTCATGTCGAGCAGGGTCGCGGCCACGACCAGGAACTCGGACGCCTGATCGAGGTCCTCGTCGTCGTCAAGTTGGCCGAGGTACGCGATGAACTCGTTGGTGACCGCGCTCAGCGATACCTCGGTGATGTCCATCTCGTGCTTCGAGATGAGGTTCAGCAACAGGTCGAAGGGGCCGTCGAAGTTCGACAGCGAGACCGTGAAGCCGCTGGCTTCGGCGGACGCTCCTTCGTCTGCGCTCTCCTGGAGCGACGGGTCGACGGGTGCTTCGTCAGGCGACGGCGCCACGGGCGACCAGCTCCCGCGCCAGCCGCAGATACGCCTGAGCGGCGGCATGCTCGGGGGCGAACTCGGTGATCGGCACGCCCGACACGGAGGCGTCAGGGAACTTCACGGTGCGGCCGATCACGGTTTCCAGCACATCGTCGCCGAATGCCTCGACCACACGCTCGAGCACCTCACGGGAGTGCAGCGTGCGCGGGTCGTACATCGTCGCCAGCAGGCCGTCCATCGTGATCGAAGGGTTGAGCCGGTCGCGGACCTTGTCGATCGTCTCGATCAGCAGCGCGACCCCGCGCAAGGCGAAGAACTCGCACTCGAGCGGGATGATCACGCCGTGGGCCGCCGTCAGCGCGTTCACGGTGAGGATGCCGAGCGAAGGCTGGCAGTCGATCAGGATGACGTCGTACTCCCCCGCCACCTGGCGCAGGACGCGGGCGAGGATCGTCTCTCGCGCGACCTCGTTGACGAGGTGCACCTCGGCAGCGGAGAGATCGATGTTCGCCGGCATGACATCGAGGCCCTCGACACTCGAGTGCACGATCGCATCGTGGGCGTCGCGCTTGGTGTCCAACAGCAGGTCGTAGATCGTCGGCACGTCGTGGGTGGGGATACCGAGGCCCGCAGAGAGCGCACCCTGGGGATCGAAGTCGACCGCCAGCACCTTCCGGCCGTATTCGGCCAGCGACGCGGCGAGGTTGATCGACGTGGTCGTCTTTCCGACGCCGCCCTTCTGGTTGCACAGCGCGATGATGCGTGCAGGGCCGTGGGACTTCAGCGGCTCGGGGATCGGGAAGCCGTGATACGGACGGCCGGTGGGTCCCATGGGGGTCTCGTCGGCCTTCTGCGCCTTCGCCCTGGACTTCGCCACTTTCTCAGCCACCCGTTCTCCTGCTCCGTCGTGCTTGGTCGATTGTACCGGCCATGCGGTTCTCCGGCCGCCTCGGCACGCGGCAGAGCGATCGGCGCGCGGCAGCGCCACCGACACGCGGCAGGCGACCCGAGCGGGCGCGGCAACTCTTATCGGGCGCGCGGGTGCGACGTCGCGTAGATGTCGCGGAGCGCGTCGACGGAGACGTGGGTGTAGATCTGCGTCGTCGCGACCGACGAATGCCCGAGGAGCTCCTGGACCACGCGCACATCCGCCCCGCCCTGCAGGAGGTGCGTCGCGAACGAGTGCCGCAGGGTGTGCGGGGAGACGTCGACCGTGATCTCCGCTCTCTCGGCGGCAGCGCGGATGACGAGCCAGGCGCTCTGGCGTGAGAGCGGGGCGCCCCGAGCGCCGAGGAACAGTCGGGCAGAGGCACGTCCCTTGGCCGCCAGTCCCGGACGCACGCGCGTCAGGTACGCGTCCACGGCGGCGCGCGCGTAGGAGCCCACCGGCACGATGCGCTCCTTGGCCCCCTTCCCCCGCAGTCGCAGCACGTCGCCGTGCGCCAGGTCGTCCACGTCGAGGTCGATGGCCTCCGACACCCGGGCTCCGGTCGCATACAGGAGTTCGAGCAGCGCGCGATCGCGGATGCCGAGCGGGTCCTCGGGCGATGGCGCGGCGAGAAGGCGCTCGACCTGCTCGATGGTCAGGGCCTTGGGGAGCCGTCGCGGCGCCTTGGGCGGGCGGAGCCGGCCGCTGGGGTCGTCAGCCTCGATGCCCTCGCGTGCCAGGAAACGGTGCCAGCCCCGGACCGACGACTGCAGGCGCGCGAGGCTCGTCGAGGCGGGCGGCGGCTGGGCAGATGCCCGCTCCGCGATGAACCGGTCGATCACGGCAGGGGTCACTTCAGCCGTGCCGGCGATCCCTTCTGCGACCAACCACTCCTGATAGACGCCGAGGTCACGCCGGTACGCCGCGACCGTGTGGGCACTCAGGCCCCGCTCGACCGTGACATGACGCAGGTAGGCGTCCAGGGCGCGCTCGAGCTGCATCGTCAGTCCCGGTCGCGCAGCCTCTGCGATGCCGCGAGCACCCCGATGGCGAGGATGCCGTTGCGCATCCGCCCCTCGAGCACCGCCGAGACGGCGTCCGAAAGCGGCACCCACGCCACCCGGATGTCCGCCTCCTCGTCCTCCCGGTCGTGTGCCGCGTCAGCCGAGGAGACCCCGGTCGCGAGGAACACGTGGATGATCTCGTCGTTCCCGCCCGGAGTCGTCCAGGAGGAGACCAGGGGTTCCCAGCGCTCGGCGACGAGGTCGGCCTCTTCGGCGAGCTCCCGCCGGGCTGCGGCAAGAGGCTCCTCCCCCTCCACATCCAGCAGTCCTGCAGGGAGCTCCCAATCCCGATGCCGAATCGGGTGACGGTACTGCTGGATCAGCAGGACGCGCCCCTCATCGTCCAGGGCGACGATCGCCACCGCGCCGGTGTGATCGACGTACTGTCGGACGATCTCACCGTCTCCGTAGCGCACACGGTCGGAGCGGACGTCCCAGACCCTGCCGCGGTATACGAGATCGCTGTGAAGGACCTCCGGTTCGAACGGCTCGTCGCGGAGGTCCTGCGGCGACTCAGTCATCCGCGCTGACGTCGAACAGCTCGCTCGCGCGGTTCCGCTCGATCGCTGCGCCGACCAGTCCGCGGAACAGCGGGTGCGGAGCGGTCGGACGCGAGCGCAGCTCGGGGTGCGCCTGAGTGGCGATGTAGTACGGGTGCACGTCGCGGGGAAGCTCGACGTACTCGACGAGGTCGAGCTCCGGGTTGAGACCGGAGAACACCAGTCCGGCCTCCGAGAGACGGTCACGATAGGCGTTGTTCACCTCGTAGCGGTGACGGTGGCGCTCGGAGGCTTCGGGCGCACCGTACAGTTCACGGGCGAGCGATCCTTCGGCGAGGGCGGCCTGGTACAGACCGAGGCGCATGGTGCCCCCGAGGTCGCCTCCGTCCAGGATGTCGACCTGCTCGGCCATCGTGGCGATGACGGGCTCCGCCGTCTCCGGGTCGAACTCGCTCGAGGACGCGCCTTCGATGCCGGCGACGTCGCGTGCGTACTCGATGACCATGCACTGCAGGCCGAGGCACAGGCCGAGCGTCGGGATGCCCTGCTCACGCGCGAACCTCAGCGCGCCGAGCTTGCCCTCGATGCCGCGGATGCCGAAGCCTCCCGGCACGCAGATGCCGTCGAGCTGGGCCAGCTGCTCCCTGGCGCCCTCCGGGGTCTCGCAGAGGTCGGAGGGGATCCAGCGGATGTTGACCTTGGTCTCCTGTGCGAAGCCTCCGGCCTTGAGAGCCTCGGTCACCGAGAGATAGGCATCGGGGAGGTCGATGTACTTGCCCACCAGGCCGATCGTCACCTCGTGCTTGGGGTTGTGCACCGCGTGCAGCACCTTGTTCCAGCGTGTCCAGTCGACGTCGGCCGCCTTCTGGTCGAGGCCGAGGCGGCGCACGATGTACGAGTCGAGTCCCTGCTCGTTCAGCGTCGAGGGGATGTCGTAGATGCTCGGCAGGTCGACGGTGTTGATGACGCCCTCGACATCGACGTCGCACATCAGCGCGATCTTGTTGCGGTTGCTCGCGCTGACCGGGCGGTCGCTGCGGAGCACCAGGGCGTCCGGCTGGATGCCGACCTGGCGCAGGGCCGCCACGGAATGCTGCGTCGGCTTGGTCTTCTGCTCCCCCGAGGCGCCCATGAAGGGCACGAGCGACACGTGCACGAAGAACACGCTGTCGCGGCCGAGCTCGTGACGCAGCTGGCGCGCGGACTCGAGGAACGGCTGCGACTCGATGTCGCCGACGGTGCCGCCGACCTCGGTGATGATCACGTCGGGACGCGGGTCTTCCGACGCCTGCAGGCGCATCCGGCGCTTGATCTCGTCCGTGATGTGCGGAATGACCTGCACCGTGTCGCCGAGGTACTCGCCGCGACGCTCGCGGGCGATCACCTGCGAGTAGATCTGGCCAGTGGTGACGTTGGCCGCCTCCGACAGGTTGATGTCGAGGAAGCGCTCGTAGTGGCCGATGTCGAGATCGGTCTCGGCGCCGTCGTCCGTCACGAACACCTCGCCATGCTGGAACGGGTTCATCGTGCCCGGATCGACGTTCAGGTACGGGTCGAGCTTCTGCATCACGACGCGCAGGCCGCGGGCCGTGAGGAGGTTTCCGAGGCTGGCCGCCGTCAGTCCCTTGCCCAAAGACGAAACGACACCACCAGTCACGAAGATGTGCTTGGTCGTGTCGTTCTTGGGTCCCGCAGAAGAAGAGTTCATCACGGGCTTCGATCCTATCAGGCGGTGGGCACTCGGAGGCTGAGAAGTTCACGCGCGTGGGTCAGAGCGGCGTCGGAATCGGTGAGCCCCGACAGCAGACGTGCCATCTCGGCTTCGCGCTCCTCCCCCTCCAGACGCCGCACGCTGGAGGCCGTGACCGCGCCGTCATTGGCCTTCACGACTGACAGGTGGTTGTTGGCGAAAGCTGCGACCTGTGCGAGATGTGTGACCGCGATGACCTGCGACTTCTCGGCGAGTCGGGCGAGTCGGCGTCCGACCTCGATGGCCGCAGCGCCACCGATGCCCGCGTCGACCTCGTCGAACACGAACGTCGGAACCGGGTCGGTCGCGGCGATCACGACCTCGATGGCCAGCATCACACGGGAGAGCTCGCCGCCAGAGGCTCCCTTCGAGACCGATCGCGGCTCGGCGCCGGGGTGGGGCGCGAGGAGGATCGCGACATCGTCTCGGCCGTGGGCGCTCTCGGTGCCCTCGGAGACCGCGACTTCGAGGCGGGCGTCCGGCATCGCGAGAGCGTGGAGCTCCTCCGTCACAGCGGCGCCCAGACGAGAAGCCGCCTCGGTGCGCACCGCAGTCAGTGCATCGGCGTGCGCGTCGAGCTCGACCCTGGCCGCATCACGCTCGGCGATCAGCCTTTCGATGCGGTCACCGTCGTCGTCGAGCTCGGCCAGCCGCGCGGATCCGGTCTGCCAGAGAGTCAGAGCCTCATCGAGCGAGCCGTGGGCACGGATCAGGGTCCCGAGCGCCGCACGCCGCTCTTCGACCGCCGCGAGCTCATGCGGACCGGTCTCGTCGAGGTCGGCGAGATAGGCGGAGAGGAGCCCCGCCGTGTCGGCGATCCGGTAGCCGATGTCGGCGAGGTTCTCCCCGATCTCGGTCAACTTGGCATCAGAGGCTCGTTCGAGCACGCGACGTGCCTCCGCGACGAGCGCCGCGGCATCGGGCTCGCCGTCTTCGCTCGACAGCGCGGCGTGGGCGAGAGATGCTGCGAGACGCAGCTCCTCGGCGTTGGCGAGACGCTCGGAGCGCTCGGTGAGCTCCTGGTCCTCCCCCGGCTCCGGCGCGGTCGCCTCGATCAGTGCGATGGCCTCCCGCAGTCGCGTGGCTTCTTCGGCCCGCCGATCCCGGTTCTCGGTGATCTCCGAGATCTCGGCGTCGAGCGCACGCCAACGAGCGAAAGCGGCCGCATAGGTGTTCACGGCTTCCGCGATCGGAGCACCACCGAAACGATCGAGCGCATCGCGCTGGGCGGTCGCTGATCGCAGCCGCAGCTGCTCGGACTGGCCGTGGACCACGACAAGCTCTTCCGCGAGCGAAGAGAGTACTCCCGCCGGAGCGGCGCGGCCACCCACACTCGCGCGGGAGCGCCCTTCCGCGCTCAGCGTGCGCGACACGTAGAGTTCGGCGCTGCCGCCACCCGCGGGCTCCAGCTCTCCGCCGGCGTCGGCGACGATCTCTGCGACGCTGCCCTCTTCGGGGACGATCCACACGCCGGCGACCGATGCCTGCGACGCACCGGCGCGCACCGCCCCGGAATCGGCGCGCTGGCCGAGGAGCAGCCCGAGTCCGGTGACGACCATGGTCTTGCCCGCACCGGTCTCACCCGTGACCGCGGTGAAGCCGGGGCCCAGCGGCAGAACGGCATCGGCGATGACGCCGAGCCCCTGCATCCGCATCTCCTCGATCATGACGACCTCTCGCTCACGACGTCGCTTCCGTCGCCTGGCCACGCCACCCGGCGACGGGCAGCTGGAACTTGCGCACGAGACGGTCCGTGAAGGCCGTGGGGTGCAGGCGCGCGAGCCGCACGGGACGTGAAGAACGACGCACCACCACACGAGCGCCCGGCGGCAGTTCGTGCGAACGGCGTCCGTCGCACCACAGGATGCCGGAGCCGTCCGTGCGCTCGAGCATCTCGATCGCGACCGACGCGTCCGGGCTGACCACCAACGGCTTGGCGAACAGCGCGTGCGCAGACAGCGGCACCACGGCGATCGCCTCCACACTGGGCCAGATCACGGGGCCTCCCGCCGAGAAGTTGTAGGCGGTCGATCCGGTCGGAGTGGACACGACCATGCCATCGCAGCCGAAGCTCGACAGGGGGCGTCCATCGATCTCCAGCACGATCTCGATCATCCGCTCACGGCTGGCCTTCTCGACCGTCGCCTCGTTGAGCGCCCAGGTCTCGTAGACGACCGTGCCATCGACATCTTTGACCCGCACCGACAGCGCGAGCCGTTCTTCGACCTCGTAGTCGCGATCGATCACACGGCGCACCGCTTTGTCCATGTCATCGCGGTCGATCTCCGCGAGGAAGCCCACATGCCCCATGTTGATGCCGAGCACGGGTGCGCCGCTGTCCCGCACCAGTTCCGCGGCTCGCAGGATCGTCCCGTCCCCGCCCAGCACGATCGCCAGCTCGAGGTCGGCCGGGTCGACGGAACGCCCGAGCACGTCGGTGTCGACGAAGAACGGGTCGACGGCCGCGAGGTCCTCGTGATCGTCGACGGCCAGAACGGGTCGCGCTCCGGCCTCTCGAAGAGCGTCGATCACCCGACGGGCGGCCTCGACGGTGTCGACACGGCCCGCGTGAGCGACGACCAGGATGCAGCGCTCGTTCATCGTCCTCCTGCCAGTCGGTTGATGGTGTCCAGCCATTCTGTCGGATTGCTGCCCCGCCCCGGGGCGAGGTGCACGAGATACTCCGCGTTCCCGTGCGTACCGAGAATCGGGGAGGGAAGGATCCCGAGCATGCCGAGTCCCAGATCCCACGCGCTCCACACCGTTCTGGCGACGGCGTCGGCGCGCGTTGCGGGGTCGGTGACCAGACCGCCGCGGACGGCTGTGCGCCCGACTTCGAACTGGGGTTTCACGAGCAGGAGGATGTCCGACTCCGGCACTGCCACGGCGGCGACGGCCGGAAGCACGAGTTCGAGGGAGATGAACGAGAGGTCGCCGACGATGAGATCGGGTGCCGCCGTCTCGCCGGTCGCCGCGGTGAGGTTCTCGCGTGTCATGTGACGGACGTTGTAGCCCTCGACGGCGATGACGCCGGGGTCGGCGGCGATGGACGGAGCGAGTTGCCCGTGCCCGACGTCGACAGCGAGGACCGTGCGCGCGCCGCGTTCGCGCAGCACCTGCGTGAATCCGCCGGTGGATGCGCCCATGTCGAGCGCGAGACGCCCCTGCGCCGGGACGGCGAAGCCGTCGAGACCCGCGATGAGCTTGTGCGCGGCCCTGCCGACGTAGTGGTCGGCTCCGGCGATCGTGATCTCGGCCCCCTCGCCGACCGACGTCGACGCCTTCACGACCGGTCGGCCATCGACACTGACGAGCCCCTCTGAGATGAGGGTCGCCGCGTGGGTGCGCGAACGGGCGAGTCCTCGGGAGGCGAGGGCGGCGTCGAGTCGCGTCATCGGGATCCCGACGTCTCCCGCTGCTCGACCTTCGCACCGGTCTCGAGGCGACGGGAGAGCTCGTCGCGCAGCGCAGAATACGCGTCGGCACGGGCAGGAAGCGGCTGACCCTCGATCAGGCGCAGCCGACTCCACAGACCATCGGTCGGTGCGCTCGTCGTCTCATCGCTCACGGTTCTACTGTACGCGGCCCCTCCGACGCAGGAGGGCGCCACGCGACGGCGTCAGGGGCGGTGGAACGGATCCTCGTAGAGACGCTCGGGAACCCGCAGCACGAACACGGGCGTTCCCGAGGCCCAGATGGCGGCAGCGCCCGCTCGCAGGAGATCGATCTGCTCTGCGGACTCCGCCACGATCTCGACATCGGCACCGGTGACACGCACGGCGGCGCCGTTGACACGGAAGATGCCGTCCTGCTGAGTCACTTCAGGGTACGGAAGATGCAGCTCGCGCAGGTCGCCGAGGATGTACGTAGGACGCGACCCCTCCGGTGCCGCCAGCACATGCTTCGGCCGATCGATGCCCGTGAGCACCAGAGCGGAGTCGATGCCCGCCCGGCTGGCGCCCATGATGTCGGTGTCCAGACGGTCACCGATGAAGAGCGCCTTCGTCGCACCGAAGCGTGCGAGCGCCTCCTGGAAGATCGGCTCCTCCGGCTTCCCCGCGACGGTCGCGAGCCGGCCGATCGCGGTGTGGACAGCGGAGACGAGCGTTCCGTTCCCCGGCGCGACGCCACGCTCCCGAGGAATCGTCCAGTCCGTATTGGTGGCGATCCACGGGATCCCGCCCTCGTCCTCCGGGAGCTTCAATGCGAAGGCCGCCTCAGCGAGATCGGTCCAGGCGACCTCGGGCGCGAAGCCCTGCACCACGGCGCTGGGTGCATCGTCCGCGCTGCGGGTGACCGTGTAACCCGCCTTCTGCACCTCGTCGACGAGCCCGTCACCGCCGATGACCAGGATCGTCGCCGGTGCGGGCACGATCTGGGCCATCAGACGCATCGCGGCCTGCGGGCTGGTGACGACATCCGTCGCCTCGACGTGGAGCCCGAGGCTGCTCAAGTGCTCAGCCACGGACGCGTCGGTCCGCGCAGCGTTGTTGGTGATGTATCCGAGCCGAGCGGACTTCGCCGCCTCGTTGAGACTCTCGACCGCGAACGGCAGTGCCCTGGGACCGGCATAGACCACCCCGTCGAGGTCGGCGAGGACAGTGTCGACACCGTCCAGCGGAGTAGGTGCCGACCGCTTCCGAGAGAACAGCGCCACTACGCCTCCGGCTCCGACTCGTCGTCCTCGTCTGCGTCCTGATCTTCGTCCTGATCCTCGCCGAGCAGCTCGCGCACCTCGTCTTCGACCGAGGGCTCTTCCTCGTCTGATGCGTCGGACTCAGATGAACCGGACTCAGCCGCATCGGACTCAGCTGCATCGGAGTCAGCTGCATCGGCGTCCGCCTGGGAGGGCGCGGCCGAGGCGTCGTCCTCGTCGGGGAACTCGCCCTCGATGAGGCTGTCCTCGATGAAGATCTCTTCGTCGCCCGCTTCGTCGATCCCGAGTGCTTCCGCGGCGACCTCGGCACGGTGCGCCCAGAACTCCGCCTCGTCGGTGCGCCCGAGGTCTTCGAGCACGGCGGCACGGGCAGCGAACAGAGCGGGGCTCCATTCGAACGCGCGATCGGGGTCGAGCTCGGGGATCTCCAGCTCACCGAGCGCGAGCTCGAGATCGCCCTGATCCAGCCGGGCTCCCGACATGGCGATGGCGAGTGCGACGCGGACAGGCGTTTCGAGGGCAGAGCGATCCACTGCACGACCGGTCTCGAGCGCCCGGTCAGAGCGACCGATACCCCGCTCACTGTCAACCATCAGAGCGATCTGATCGTCCTTACCGGAGATGCGACGGTAGGTGCGCAGTTCGCGCAGCGCGAGAGCGAAGTCCTCCGTGGCGTACGCGGTGATGCCGAGGGTCTCCCGGACGATCGCGATGCGACCGGCGCGTCGGGAGGCGGCCAGTGCGTGCTGGTGGGCGAGCGCAGGATCCTCATCGATGAGCCGTGACGCCATCGCGAGGTGACGGGCGACGTGCTCGGCATTCTCCTTGCTCAGCGTCTTGAGTTCGTTGCGCGCCGCCCCGTTGAGGTCACGCGCGGTGACATCGTCGGGGATGTGGGGCTCATCGAACCGCGGACGCTCGTTGGCGGCCTGCGCCGGCCGCTCCCGACCCGCGCCCCCGCGCTGCGGGAAGGAACGCCCAGCGGAGCGGTCGCCGCCCTCGCGGTTGTAGCCGCCTTCACGACGGGGCGCACCACCGTCACGGTTGTAGCCGCCTTCACGACGGGGCGCACCACCGTCACGGTTGTAGCCGCCTTCACGACGCGGGGCCCCACCGTCACGGTTGTAGCCGCCTTCACGACGCGGGGCACCACCATCACGACGAGGCGCACCACCGTCACGGTTGTAGCCACCTTCACGACGCGGGGCCCCACCGTCACGGTTGTAGCCGCCTTCACGACGCGGGGCACCACCATCACGACGAGGCGCACCACCGTCACGGTTGTAGCCACCTTCACGACGCGGGGCCCCACCGTCACGGTTGTAGCCGCCCTCACGACGCGGGGCACCACCGTCACGACGAGGCGCACCACCGTCACGGTTGTAGCCACCTTCACGACGCGGGGCCCCACCGTCACGGTTGTAGCCGCCCTCACGACGCGGGGCACCACCATCACGACGAGGCGCACCACCGTCACGGTTGTAGCCACCTTCACGACGCGGGGCCCCACCGTCACGGTTGTAGCCGCCCTCACGACGCGGGGCACCACCGTCACGACGAGGCGCACCACCGTCACGGTTGTAGTCACCCTCACGACGAGGCGCACCACCATCACGGTTGTACCCACCCTCACGACGAGGCGCACCACCATCACGGTTGTACCCACCCTCACGACGAGGCGCACCACCATCACGGTTGTACCCACCCTCACGACGAGGCGCACCACCATCACGGTTGTACCCACCCTCACGACGAGGCGCACCACCATCACGGTTGTACCCACCCTCACGACGAGGCGCACCACCATCGCGGCTGCTGTAGTTGGGGCGTCCGCCAGAAGCGCGGTTCCCGCGCGGTCCGTTGTCGTCGTTGCGACGCGGACGGCGCTGTTCCTCTTCTGGCATGATGCTCCCTGTTCTCTTCGTGTAAACGCAAAATGGCCACCCAACGATGGGTGGCCATTTTGACTAAAAGGAGTCCGGCGGTGTCCTACTCTCCCACAGGGTCCCCCCTGCAGTACCATCGGCGCTGTGAGGCTTAGCTTCCGGGTTCGGAATGTAACCGGGCGTTTCCCTCACGCTATGGCCGCCGAAACACTATTGATGTTTCAATCAAACACATAACAAAGTCATTGTTGTTATGCGGTTCTCGACCGTACATCGAGAACCACTCAGTGGACGCGTAGCACCAACAAACGGTGTGTTATCAAGTCATCGGCTTATTAGTACCAGTCAGCTGCATGCATTACTGCACTTCCACATCTGGCCTATCAACCCAGTAGTCTGGCTGGGAGCCTCTCACCCGAAGGTATGGAAATCTCATCTTGAGGCCGGCTTCCCGCTTAGATGCTTTCAGCGGTTATCCATCCCGAACGTAGCTAATCAGCGGTGCTCCTGGCGGAACAACTGACACACCAGAGGTTCGTCCAACCCGGTCCTCTCGTACTAGGGTCAGATCCTCTCAAATTTCCTACGCGCGCAGCGGATAGGGACCGAACTGTCTCACGACGTTCTAAACCCAGCTCGCGTACCGCTTTAATGGGCGAACAGCCCAACCCTTGGGACCTACTCCAGCCCCAGGATGCGACGAGCCGACATCGAGGTGCCAAACCATGCCGTCGATATGGACTCTTGGGCAAGATCAGCCTGTTATCCCCGAGGTACCTTTTATCCGTTGAGCGACAGCGCTTCCACAAGCCACTGCCGGATCACTAGTCCCGACTTTCGTCCCTGCTCGACCTGTCAGTCTCACAGTCAAGCTCCCTTGTGCACTTACACTCGACACCTGATTGCCAACCAGGTTGAGGGAACCTTTGGGCGCCTCCGTTACTTTTTGGGAGGCAACCGCCCCAGTTAAACTACCCACCAGGCACTGTCCCTGAACCGGATTACGGTTCGAAGTTAGATATCCAGAGTGACCAGAGTGGTATTTCAACAATGACTCCACACGAACTAGCGTCCATGCTTCAAAGTCTCCCACCTATCCTACACAAGCCACACCGAACACCAATACCAAGCTGTAGTAAAGGTCACGGGGTCTTTCCGTCCTGCTGCGCGTAACGAGCATCTTTACTCGTAATGCAATTTCGCCGAGTTCGCGGTTGAGACAGTTGGGAAGTCGTTACGCCATTCGTGCAGGTCGGAACTTACCCGACAAGGAATTTCGCTACCTTAGGATGGTTATAGTTACCACCGCCGTTTACTGGGGCTTAAATTCTCAGCTTCGCCTTGCGGCTAACCGGTCCTCTTAACCTTCCAGCACCGGGCAGGCGTCAGTCCGTATACATCGTCTTGCGACTTGGCACGGACCTGTGTTTTTAGTAAACAGTCGCTACCCACTAGTCTCTGCGGCCACCACACCCTTTTCGGAGTAAATCCGTATAAGTGGATGGCCCCCCTTCTCCCGAAGTTACGGGGGCATTTTGCCGAGTTCCTTAACCACGATTCTCTCGATCTCCTTGGTATTCTCTACCTGACCACCTGAGTCGGTTTGGGGTACGGGCGGCTAGAACCTCGCGTCGATGCTTTTCTTGGCAGCATAGGATCACCCACTTTTTATCCGCATCGTGTCTCAGCCTATGTGAATCGCGGATTTGCCTACGACTCGGCCTACGCACTTGCACCAGGACAACCATCGCCTGGCTTGGGCTACCTTCCTGCGTCACACCTGTTAATACGCTAACCGCACCAGAATGGGGTCGTGCGCTAGGCCCAGAGCGTCACCCCGAAGGGATCAGTCACTGGGATTCAGACACTTAGCACTACTGGATTAGCTTGGGCGGTTCTTCGCCGGTACGGGAATATCAACCCGTTGTCCATCGACTACGCCTGTCGGCCTCGCCTTAGGTCCCGACTTACCCAGGGAAGATTAGCTTGACCCTGGAACCCTTGGTCTTTCGGAGGACGTGTTTCTCACACGTCATTCGCTACTCATGCCTGCATTCTCACTCGTGTAGCCTCCACGGCTGGTTTACACCGCCGCTTCGCTGGCCACACGACGCTCTCCTACCCATCAACACGGCTGGACCACGAAGGCCTACCAATAATGTCAATGCCACAACTTCGGTGGCGTGCTTGAGCCCCGTTACATTGTCGGCGCGGAATCACTTGACCAGTGAGCTATTACGCACTCTTTCAAGGGTGGCTGCTTCTAAGCCAACCTCCTGGTTGTCACAGCAACTCCACATCCTTTCCCACTTAGCACGCGCTTTGGGACCTTAGTTGGTGGTCTGGGTTGTTTCCCTCTCGACTATGAAGCTTATCCCCCACAGTCTCACTGCTGCGCTCTCACTTACCGGCATTCGGAGTTTGGCTGACGTCAGTAACCTTGTAGGGCCCATCGGCCATCCAGTAGCTCTACCTCCGGCAAGAAACACGCAACGCTGCACCTAAATGCATTTCGGAGAGAACCAGCTATCACGAAGTTTGATTGGCCTTTCACCCCTATCCACAGCTCATCCCCTCAGTTTTCAACCTAAGTGGGTTCGGTCCTCCACACGCTCTTACACGTGCTTCAACCTGGCCATGGATAGATCACTTCGCTTCGGGTCTAGGACATGCGACTGAATCGCCCTATTCAGACTCGCTTTCGCTACGGCTACCCCACACGGGTTAACCTCGCCACATATCGCTAACTCGCAGGCTCATTCTTCAAAAGGCACGCTGTCACCCCTACTAAGGAGGCTCCAACGGTTTGTAAGCAAACGGTTTCAGGTACTATTTCACTCCCCTCCCGGGGTACTTTTCACCTTTCCCTCACGGTACTTGTCCGCTATCGGTCATCTGGGAGTATTTAGGCTTATCAGGTGGTCCTGACAGATTCACACGGGATTTCACGGGCCCCGTGCTACTTGGGATACTCTTCGCGCCAAGAGAGGCATTTCGACTACGGGGTTGGCACCCTCTATGACCGGCCTTTCAAGACCGTTCGTCTATACCTTCTTGTAACGCCGCCACCTCGGCAGAGATGACTGAAAAGTCCCACAACCCCCAACGTGCAACGCCTGCCGGCTATCACACACGCTAGGTTTAGCCTGATCCGGTTTCGCTCGCCACTACTAACGGAATCGCGGTTGCTTTCTCTTCCTGTGGGTACTGAGATGTTTCACTTCCCCACGTTCCCTCTACCCGCCCTATATATTCAGGCGGGAGTCACTAGGTCGGCACGCCGCCCAGCGGGGTTTCCCCATTCGGACACCCTCGGATCAAAACTTGCTTATCAGTTCCCCGAGGCTTATCGCAGATTGCTACGTCCTTCTTCGGCTCCAGATGCCAAGGCATCCACCGTTTGCTCTTAAAGACTTGAAATCACATGAGTTTGAATCAAAAACTCGACCCCACCCGAAGGCGGGATCTGAAATTGACTAATGATCTTTAAGATCATCTTGTGCAACAACCCGAAGGCTGTTGCAAGATGCTCGCGTCCACTGTGTAGTTCTCAAAGTACGGGCGGTACCCCAATCCACAACCCCACAAACACGGGGGAAACAGAAAGAGGCCCAGAGTAACCAAATGCTTCCAACCCCGAAAGGTCAAAGCGCATCCGGTCCCTCAGGACCCAACAGCGTGCAGGTGCGACATCCGTCACCCTCCCCGTTCCAACCACCGAAGCGGCGTACTGGAGAAGAACAACATCCTTCGCACCATGTCAAATGTTCCACCCATGAGCTCCCAGCGAAGAACGTATGCCTTCGATCTGGGTTCTGGACACCCGAAAGTGTCAGATGCTCCTTAGAAAGGAGGTGATCCAGCCGCACCTTCCGGTACGGCTACCTTGTTACGACTTAGTCCTAATTACCGATCCCACCTTCGACGGCTCCCTCCACAAGGGTTAGGCCACCGGCTTCAGGTGTTACCGACTTTCATGACTTGACGGGCGGTGTGTACAAGACCCGGGAACGTATTCACCGCAGCGTTGCTGATCTGCGATTACTAGCGACTCCGACTTCATGAGGTCGAGTTGCAGACCTCAATCCGAACTGGGACCGGCTTTTTGGGATTCGCTCCACCTCGCGGTATTGCAGCCCTTTGTACCGGCCATTGTAGCATGCGTGAAGCCCAAGACATAAGGGGCATGATGATTTGACGTCATCCCCACCTTCCTCCGAGTTGACCCCGGCAGTATCCCATGAGTTCCCACCATTACGTGCTGGCAACATAGAACGAGGGTTGCGCTCGTTGCGGGACTTAACCCAACATCTCACGACACGAGCTGACGACAACCATGCACCACCTGTTTACGAGTGTCCAAAGAGTTGACCATTTCTGGCCCGTTCTCGTATATGTCAAGCCTTGGTAAGGTTCTTCGCGTTGCATCGAATTAATCCGCATGCTCCGCCGCTTGTGCGGGTCCCCGTCAATTCCTTTGAGTTTTAGCCTTGCGGCCGTACTCCCCAGGCGGGGAACTTAATGCGTTAGCTGCGTCACGGAATCCGTGGAATGGACCCCACAACTAGTTCCCAACGTTTACGGGGTGGACTACCAGGGTATCTAAGCCTGTTTGCTCCCCACCCTTTCGCTCCTCAGCGTCAGTTACGGCCCAGAGATCTGCCTTCGCCATCGGTGTTCCTCCTGATATCTGCGCATTCCACCGCTACACCAGGAATTCCAATCTCCCCTACCGCACTCTAGTCTGCCCGTACCCACTGCAGGCCGGAGGTTGAGCCTCCGGATTTCACAGCAGACGCGACAAACCGCCTACGAGCTCTTTACGCCCAATAATTCCGGATAACGCTTGCGCCCTACGTATTACCGCGGCTGCTGGCACGTAGTTAGCCGGCGCTTTTTCTGCAGGTACCGTCACTTTCGCTTCTTCCCTGCTAAAAGAGGTTTACAACCCGAAGGCCGTCGTCCCTCACGCGGCGTTGCTGCATCAGGCTTGCGCCCATTGTGCAATATTCCCCACTGCTGCCTCCCGTAGGAGTCTGGGCCGTGTCTCAGTCCCAGTGTGGCCGGTCACCCTCTCAGGCCGGCTACCCGTCGACGCCTTGGTGAGCCATTACCTCACCAACAAGCTGATAGGCCGCGAGCCCATCCCCAACCGAAATTCTTTCCAGACGCAGACCATGCGGTCACGTCACATATCCAGTATTAGACGCCGTTTCCAGCGCTTATCCCAGAGTCAGGGGCAGGTTGCTCACGTGTTACTCACCCGTTCGCCACTGATCCCACAGAGCAAGCTCCGTGTTCACCGTTCGACTTGCATGTGTTAAGCACGCCGCCAGCGTTCATCCTGAGCCAGGATCAAACTCTCCGTAAAAAAGAAATGCATACCCCACCGGGAAAACGGTGACGCAGCGAGTTTGATGCTGACCAAAGAGACAAATTCATTGCTGACTTCATCCATTGCCAACCCCACAAGGAGGTTGGTCTTTGATCCAAAGGAATTCTCAACTAGCCGAAGCTAGACGAGGATAATTTGGCATTTGACAAGTGCACGCTGTTGAGTTCTCAAGGATCGGATGCTCCCACGACCCAGCCATCACAGCCAGGCCCGCAGGGCAACTTCTCTATCTTACCCACCTTGTCCCGCTTGTCAAATCGGCGCGCTGTGCGAATCAGAGATCCGCAGCGCAGCTGTTGACAGCCGCAGAAGAGGTGGAGTCCCTATCCTAGACGCAAGCGCCTGTTCTCTCAAGTGAGAGTGGATCGGGAGTGGTTCTCCGCTTGAGGGGGGTGAAGCTCTTGGCTCCTCCGCTTCCCTGTGGGGCGAACAAGTAATAAGTTACGCGGGTCCCGGGGATCTGGCAAATCGGGCCACCCCACCCGGGCGTGTCGCCTTGACTCGTCGAGTGATTTCCTGCGGGTCAGGGGCAGTTTCGGTGGCGATGCGCACCCGCAGTACGATCACGCCATGCCGGATTCAGCTGATCGCCTCCCCACCCCAGGCCTGTTCTCGATCGACGCCGACGGCGGCGCACATGAGGGGCGGGCGGCAGCTCAGCTGCTCGCGCGCATCAGGCGGGAGCTCGGCCTCGGTGACGCCGACGACGCTGTCCGACCGCTCCGTGCGGTCCCACTTCCCTCGCGACTGGCCACCGCTGACCTCGCCTGGGCGAGCGTGAGCGCAGCCATGCTTGCTGCCGGCGGGGTCCCGGCTTCGCTCGATCCGGATCGGATCGCGGTCGCGTTCCGCAGTGACCGTGTTCTGACGATCGATGGCGTCGCTCCCCCGGTCTGGTCCGAGTGCTCAGGGTTCTGGCGGACGGCAGACGGATGGATCCGCACCCACGGGAACTATCCCCATCACGCGGCGGCGCTGCGTGCGGGACTCGGTCTGCGAGACGGTGCGTGCGGCGATCTCGTCGGGGGTACCCTCGCCGAACGGGACTCTCACGATGCCGTCCGCGAGATCACGGCTGCCGGCGGGCTCGCTGTCGTCGTCGCTGCGGAGGATCCCGCCCTCGATCGTGCCGCCAGAGAGCGTCCGCTCCTGGAGATCAGCCGACCGGACGGGATGTCCGATGCGCTCGACCAACCCGCCGCTGGACGTTCCGTGCGTGCGGGCCGTCGACCACTTCAGGGCATGCGCGTCCTCGACCTGACAAGGGTCATCGCCGGCCCGGTGTGCACGAGGACACTCGCCCTGCTCGGTGCCGATGTGCTGCGCATCGATCCGCCGACGCTGCCAGAGCCGGAGTGGCAGCACCTCGATACGGGCCATGGCAAACGGTCGGCCGTGCTGGACGCGCGGAGCGCTCGCTTCCATGATCTGCTCGCGCGCGCCGATGCCGTCGTGCTCGGATACCGTCCGGCGTCACTCGACCGGCTGGGGTTGGACCCCGACCTGCTCGTGCGCCGATACCCGGGCCTGGTGGTCGCGCAACTGAGCGCCTGGGGCACGGAGGAACCGGAGCGAGCCGGTTTCGACAGCCTCGTGCAGGCGGAATCCGGCATCGCGCTCATCGAATCGGTCGACGGTGATCGTCCCGGCGCACTTCCCGCGCAGGCTCTCGACCACAGCGCGGGCTATCTGCTCGCTGCCGCTGTGACCTCTCTGCTCCGGGGGCACCGCCGAGAGGAGCGTTCGTGCGTGGTCCGCACATCGCTTCGTCGCATCGCGGCGGAACTGCTCGGGATGCCGCGTCGCAGGATGGCCGGAGCCGAGGTCGAGTTCGACGTGCGGCCGCATGTCGCCCGGTTCGGTGTCGACGGGAGCGCAGTGGTGACCGCTCGACCCGCGCTGACGGGACTCGAGTTCGCGGCCCCGCACGCTTGGGGGTCCGATCAGCCCGTCTGGTGACGGCGTCCTCGCATCGACAGCGCGATGCAGAGCGCCACGGTGAGCGCACCCCAGAGGGCACAGGCCGGAGGGAGCACCCGATACGCGAGGTGCTGAACGGTGAACTCCGCATCGAGGGGGCCGAAGACGACGAGACCCCCGACCCACGCGATGACGAGGAACCCGGGGAGCGAGATCCACCACGCCACGCGCACCCACGGCGGCGATGACTGCGTGACGCCCTGACGCGGTGTCTGTCGACGGAGCCGGAGCAGAGCCCAGATGCCGATGACCCCGAGGCCGATCAGGCTCGAACCGTGTTGGAGCCACTTGAACCCTGGCAGCGGTCCCCACATGTCGTCGAGGCCGGGGATCAGGTGCACGCCCCACCGTCCCTCATGCGTGAAGAGGTCCCACACGATGTGCGAGAGAACACCGATCACGAACGACGCCGCGAGCAGGAACGGATACGCGCGCGTGCGCCCCACACCGACTGCAGCTCCTGCCGCCGTGAGACCCCTGTCATTCCATTCCTCAGGCAACCGCCGAGCCAGCCAGAGCGGAGCGAGTTCGGGAACAGCCGGACGGAGCACGACCCGCCAGATCAGGAACAGCACGAACGCGAGAAGCCCTGTCCACACGACATTGCCGAACGTGTGCGTGAACGAGTAGTTCAGTCCTACGCCACGCACGAACAACGGCAGGTCCGGGGTCATCGCGCCGATCGCGATCGCAGCCGGCACGAGCGGCGTGCGGATGAACGGCAGTGCTACCAGGGCGTGGCTGGGCGTGAACGGCATCGAGCTCGGGCTCAGCCGACGAAGAGGCCGGCGAGGGTCTTCTTGCCACGGCGGAGCACGGAGACCCCGCCGGGAAGCGAGCCCTGGACCGTCGCCGTCTCGTCGTCGACGCGTTCGCCGTCGAGCGTGACGCCGCCCTGCGTGATCGCGCGCCTCGCCTCGGACAGGCTCGACACGAGCCCCGTCGACACCAGGGCCTCGACCACCGGGGTGCCGGCGCCGACGGTCGCATTCGGCAGCTCCTCCAGAGCAGTGCGGAGCGTCTCGGCATCGAGCGTGGTCAGGTCTCCCTGGCCGAAGAGAGCCTCGGAAGCTGCGATCACGGCAGCTGTCGCCTCCACACCGTGCACGGTCGCCACAACTTCGAGCGCCAGCCTCTTCTGAGCGGCTCGGCGGAACGGCTCCGCGGCCACGAGCTCGGCGTACTCCTCGATCTCCGACCTGGTGAGGAATGTGAAGACCTTCAGACGTTCGATCACGTCGGAGTCCGCGGTGCTCAGCCAGAACTGGTACATCCGGTACGGGCTGCACATGTCGGCGTCGAGCCAGATGGCGTTGCCCTCGCTCTTGCCGAACTTCGTGCCGTCGCTGTTCGTGATGAGGGGTGTGCCGATGGCATGCACCGACGCCCCCTCGGCACGGCGGATGAGCTCGGTGCCGCTGGTGAGGTTGCCCCACTGATCCGAGCCGCCGGTCTGCAGCACGCAGTCGTACTGCCGGTACAGCTCGAGGAAGTCCATGCCCTGCAGGATCTGGTAGCTGAACTCGGTGTAGCTGATGCCCTCATCGGAGTTGAGTCGCGCCGCGACCGCATCCTTCTTGAGCATCGTGCCCACACGGAAGTACTTGCCGATCTCGCGCAGGAAGTCGATCGCGCTCAGCGGCGCCGTCCAGTCGAGGTTGTTCACGATGCGGGCGGCGTTCTCACCCTCGAAGCTGAGGTAGCGCTCGACCTGGGCACGCAGGCGTCCGACCCAGTCCTCGACCGTCTCCCGCGTGTTCAGCGTGCGCTCGGCCGTCGGACGAGGGTCGCCGATCAGACCGGTCGAGCCGCCGACGAGACCGAGCGGCTTGTGACCGGCGAGCTGGATGCGACGCAGCGTGAGCAGCTGCACGAGGTTTCCGAGGTGCAGACTCGCCGCCGTCGGATCGAAACCGCAGTAGTACGTGATCGGGTCTCCCGCAAGCAGGGCGCGCAGCGCCTCCTGGTCGGTGGACACATGGACCAGGCCACGCCACACGAGTTCGTCCCACACGTTCTCGAACGCGGGATCGATCGCCTGGGGTGCGGTCGTCAGATCGGGAGTTGACACGCGCTCCAGGCTATCAGCGCGGTACAGCCTCGAATTCCGCTCAGACAGGCGTGTCAAGACGGTCGAACTCCTGCGCCGTCAGCGAGATCGATGCCGCATCCATGGCGGCGTCCAACTGCTCCACTCTGCTTCCCCCGATGATGGGGCGGATCCCCCGTGCGAGCTGCCAGGCCAGCACGATCTGCCCTCTGCCGACTCCGCGAGCGGCGGCGATCTCCTCCAGCACCGCGAGCCGCCGCGTGGTCCCCGGGTGGTCATACACCTCGGGTACCGGTTTGGCCTGGTTGTCATACGCCCCCGAGAGCAACGGCGTGTACGCCCACACCTCGATGCCGTTGTCTCGGGCGAAGTCCCGCTGCTCATCGCTGAGCACGCCGAAGGGATGCGCCACACCGGGTGGGAGGGTGCCCGGTCGGGTGCGCAGGTAGGTGCTGTTCAGCTGGAAGGCATCGATGAGGACGCTGCCGATCGACTTGGCGTGAGCGCGGGCGCGTTCGATGCGCCAGGCAGGATGGTTGGAGGCGCCGACACGGGTCACCGTGCCGGCGGACGTGAGCGCGGCCAGAGCGTCGACGGTGTCCTCGATCGCGACGGCGCGGTCCTCCTGGTGCAACCAGAGCAGGTCGATCCTGTCGACGCCGAGGCGATCGAGAATCCCCTCGACGGCGGCACCGATCGCGCGTGGCGAGAGCCCGGTCCGGTGTTCGGGCCAGGAGCCGGGCCACAGCGGCTCCGCTCCCACCTTGGTGGAGATGCGCACCTGCTGCCGGGCGCCTGGTCGTGCCGCGAGCCAGCGTCCGATGACTTCCTCCGACGCTCCCCCGTGTCCGCTCTCGCTCGCCCAGAAGCTGTAGCAGTCTGCCGTGTCGATCCAGGTGCCGCCCCGCTCGACGAAACGGTCGAGCAGCGCGAAGGAGGTGTCCTCGTCGACGAGCGTGCCGAAGGACATCGCGCCGAGGACGAGCGGGGATGCGGGTGTGTTCCGAGTGGTCATGACCTCACTGTGCAACCTGGAGCGCACTCCAGGTCAAGACCTATGCTCAGGAGATGACGACGTACACCCCGGCGGAGACCGCAGCGCGTTCCGGCTTCAGCATCGACACGCTCAGGTACTACGAACGGGAAGGCATCCTGCCCACGGTCACCCGCACCGCCGGCGGGCATCGCGCCTACACCGACGCCGACCTCGGGCTGCTCGACTTCCTCAAGTGCCTTCGCGAGACGGGCATGCCGGTCGAACGACTGCGCCGCTACGGACAGCTCTGTCGGAGCGAGGAGACGATCCCCGAACGGATCGCACTCCTCGAAGAGCATGCGGCGACGGTCGAACAGCAGCTCGCCGAGGTCCTCGCGCAGCAGCGACGCCTCGCGGAGAAGCTGGACTGGTATCGATCACTGAGTTGAGGTCGCTCAGCTGTGCGCCGCCCACCACACCAGGAAAGCGGCACCCAGCGCGATCACCCAGCTCACCAGACTGCCGACGAGGAAGTACTCGGCGCGGGCGCCGGTCTCGCCATCGCGGGAGATCTCGGGGAATCGGACGATGCCCTTCGCCGCGAGCATCGCGGCGAGGATCGGATACGCCGCGGCGAGCGTGAGGATGAGGACGAGGATGCGCTCCAGCGGTCCGATCAGTCGACCGCCTTTGAAGCCGCTGCGCGGATCGCGGGGTGCGGGTGCCGTCTCGGCACCCTCCTCCTGGACGGTGTCTGCCTGGACGGTGTCTGCTTCGGTGGTTCCTGTTTCCACGGTTCCGGCCACGACAGGCGCTGCCTCCGCGGTCGGCATCGCCGGGTCACGGGGAAGCCACGTGTGCTCGCCATCGAGTGCCGCACGCACCACGAGGTTCGACGACTCGAGGAGGAAGACCCCGGCACCGAGCGCGAGCATGGCGAGATCGAACGGAATCTCCCCGAACGGCGACCGGAGGTGCCAGATCGCACCGATGAGACCGGAGTCGGAACGGGCGCCGAGCCAGACGACGGCACCGACGCTCAGAACTGCGAGCAGGACGGCCGGCCAGAACCCCAGGGGCGCCGGACGCTCCGTCGGCATGCACCACACCCAGAGCGCGCCGACGACGAGGGCGAGCACCATGGGAAGAAGGGCATCGCCGACGCTGCCGAGCAGGAGCAGGATGACGGCGATCACGAGATAGCCGACCCAGCGGCGGGGCGCGAACTGACGCACCAGATCGGCGGCGCCGACCGCCAGGAGGAGGAACCCCGCGACGATCATGCGCGCGCCCCTCGAAGCGCGGCTACGCCCTCGATGAGCGCAGCCGTTCCCGCACTGCGCAGCGACTTGGAGACGCTGGGCTGGGTGATGCCCTCTTCCGCAGCGAGTTCCTGCTGGGATCGACCGAGCAGACGACCGTAGGCGAGCCGTCGTTCCCGCTCGCTCATCGCCCCCACCAGCTCATCGCGGACGAGGAGGTAGGCGTTCGATGCCGCGATCGTGCTCTCCATGACCTCATCCTGCCCGGATGACCCGACAATCCACGACCGCGTGCGCGGCACGGCGCGACTCTCTCGCGCGTGCACGGTCTCGATCGCCGCTCTGGCCGCGTACCAGCCCGGTCCGTCGGCGAGTTCACCGTGCACGGACTCGACAGGGCGCACCTCCCCCACCCCGATGCCGAAGCGGAAGGCGACACCGTCCGGCAGCCGCAGCTGGATCATCAGGAGCGACACCATGGCGTCGGCCAGATCGAGATAGACACCCTGCTGCTCGTCGCCGACGGTGGGCGTGAGCGGCTGCGCCGCCAACGGGAGGTCTGCTTCGACGTCGGCTATGGTGTCGTCGAGCACGCGTTGCGCGGCTGTGCGATCGTCGAGACGACGAGAACCCACGATGTCTGCGAGTACCGCGATGACCATGGCATAACCATATCACGAATAACCCTCGACTTATGCGTCAATTGGTTATATCTTGAGATCATGCCTGAATCGCACATGATCCCCTGGTCCGACGGAACCTGGACCAACGCTCCGACCTCCCCCGCCGCGCTACCCGCCGGAACGACTCCGCTCGATGTCACCGCGGTGGAGAGCAGCGATGCCTGGCGGCACACCGCTTACGGCTTCGTGCACGACACCGAGCACGCCCTGCTCGCCCCGCTCGGGGTCGGCGAGGCCATGGAGGTCTCCTTCCGCGCACCGTGGGACGGCCAGTTCGACCAGGCAGGCGTCTTCGTGCGCATCGACGAGGAGCACTGGGTGAAGACGGGTCTCGAGTACGCCGACGGCCATCTGGGACTCGGCGCCGTGGTCACAGCCGGTGTCTCCGACTGGTCCGTCGGCCACGTCGACGAGTGGCTCGAGAACGAGATCACCGTGCGCGTCAGCCGCTGGGCGGATTCCCTGATCGTTCGCGCCCGCGCCGACGACGGCCCCTGGCGACTCGTCAGGGTCGCCCCATTCGACGGACAGGCAGCCGCGGCAGCCGGTCCGTTCCTCGCGGCACCGACCCGCGCCGGCCTCACCGTGCGCTTCACGCGCTGGGAACGGTCGGAGGCCGACGCCGACCTGCACTGAGCAGGCAGCGACGGCGGCCGCCTGCGCCTCCGGTCAGAAGCCTCCGGTCAGATGCCGAGGGCGTGGGCTGCCGCCTGTGCGCGCGCGACGAGTTCCGCGCGCTGCTCGGCGACCCGTTCCGGTGCGGTGCCGCCGATCCCGGTCCGCGACCCGACGGAGCCCTCGATCGTGAGGACCTCGCGCACCTCGGGCACGAGATGCGGCGACACCGAGAGCAGCAGCTCATCGGAAGCATCCTCCAGCCCGATCCCCCGCTCCTCGCACGCCCGCACGAGCGCACCGGAGATCTCGTGCGCATCCCGGAACGGCACGCGGCGCTTCACGAGCCACTCGGCGACATCGGTCGCAAGGGAGAACCCCTGAGGCGCGAGCGCCGCCATCCGTTCGGTGTCGAAACGCAGCGTCGCGATCATCCCGGCGAACGCGGGAAGCACCACCTCGAGGGTCTGCACCGAGTCGAAGACCGGCTCCTTGTCCTCCTGCAGGTCGCGGTTGTACGCGAGCGGGAGGCCCTTGAGGGTGGCGAGCAGGCCGGAGAGGTTTCCGATCAGACGCCCCGACTTGCCCCGAGCGAGCTCGGCGATGTCGGGGTTCTTCTTCTGCGGCATGATGCTCGAGCCCGTCGAGTAGCCGTCGTCGAGGGTGACGAAGCCGAACTCGCGGGTGTTCCAGAGGATGATCTCCTCGGACAGGCGCGAGATGTCGACGCCGGTCATCGCCGTGATGAAGGCGAACTCCGCCACGACATCTCGAGCCGCCGTGCCGTCGAGCGAGTTCTCCGCGGGGCGGTCGAGGCCCAGCTCGGTCGCCACGAGTGCCGGATCGAGCCCGAGGGTGGAACCGGCCAGCGCTCCGCCGCCGTACGGCGAGACACCGGCGCGACGACGCCAGTCCACGAGACGTTCGAGCTCACGCACCAGCGGCCACCCGTGCGCCTGCAGGTGGTGGGCGAGCAGCACCGGCTGTGCGTGCTGCAGATGCGTGCGGCCGGGAAGGATCGCCGTCGGATGAGCCTCGGCCTGAGCGACCAGGGCATCGATCACCCGGAGGATGTCGCGGGCGATCACTCGCGCATGGTCGATCAGGTACATGCGCACGAGCGTGGCGATCTGGTCGTTGCGGCTGCGACCGGCACGCAGCCGCCCGCCGAGCTCCGGCCCGAGCTCGACGATCAGCGCCTGCTCCAGCGCGCCGTGGACGTCCTCATCGGTCGGCACGGGGCGCAGAGTGCCGTCGGCGACCTTGCGCGCGACCGCGTCCAGCCCCTCGTGCATCCGCCGCGCCTCGTCCGGTTCCAGGTACCCGGCCGCTTCGAGCGCGGTGGCGTGCGCGTGGGAGCCCGCGATGTCGTACGGAGCGAGGATCCAGTCGAAGTGGGTGGAACGGCTCAGCTCCACCAGTTCAGGCGAGGGCCCTGTGGCGAAGCGGGCGCCCCAGAGCGCGCCTTCGTTGGTGCCTTCGTGCGTCGCGTCGCTCATCACGCGTCCTTCTTGCCGAGGAGCCAGACCAGCAGCGCCTTCTGCGCGTGCAGGCGGTTCTCGGCCTCGTCCCAGACCACGCTCTGCGGACCGTCGATCACGCTGGAATCGACCTCGTAGCCGCGGTCGGCAGGGAGGCAGTGGATGAAGATCGCCTCAGGATCGGCCAGGGTCATCGTCTCCGGAGTGACCTTGTAGCCGCCGAGGTCGCGGATGCGTGCGAGCTTCTCCTCCTCCTTGCCCATCGACACCCAGGTGTCGGTCACGACGACGTCGGCACCGGCAGAGGCCTCGACCGGGTCGGTGAAGAGGGTGATCGACCCGCCGGTCTCGGCGGCGCGTCGATCGGCGGCCTCGATGACATCCGCACGAGGAGCGTAGTCCTCGGGCGACGCGATGCGCACGTGCATGCCCGCAGTCACACCGGCGAGCGCGTAGGAGTGCGCCATGTTGCTCTGCCCGTCTCCGAAGAACGTCAGCGTGAGCCCCTTCAGGTCGCCCTTGTGCTCGCGGATCGTGAGCAGGTCGGCGAGCAGCTGACACGGGTGGAAGTCATCCGACAGCGCATTGATGACCGGCACACGCGTACCTTCCGCCATCTCCTCGAGACCCGACTGCGCATACGTGCGCCACACGATGGCCGCGACCTGGCGCTCCAGGACGCGAGCGGTGTCGGACGGGGTCTCCTTGCCGCCGAGCTGGCTGCTCGCTGTCGAGATGATCAGCGGCGAACCGCCGAGGTCGGCGATCCCCACCGCGAACGAGACGCGGGTGCGCGTGGAGGACTTGTCGAAGATGACCGCGACGGTCTGGGGGCCGGCCAGGCTCTTGTCGGCCCACCGGTCCTTCTTCAGCTCGATCGCGAGATCGAGGATCTCGGCCTGCTCGGCGGGGGTCAGATCGTCGTCACGCAGCAGGTGGCGGGTCATGCGGATACCTTTCCGGCAGCAGCGGCCTGGACGTCGGCGAGCGAAGCCGTGAACAGCTCGCGGAACTCGGCGAGCTCGGCGTCGCCGATCGTGAGAGCCGGTGCGATGCGAACCGTCTCGGGGTTGGCGGCGTTGACGATGAGACCGCGCGCCTGGGCGGCCGCGACGACCTCACCGGCGACGGGCGCGGTCAGCGCCACGCCGATGAGCAGACCACGTCCGCGCACACCGTCGATCAGCGGCGAGTCGATGCCGAGCAGGATCTCGCGCAGCTCGGCACCACGACGGGCGGCGTTCTCGACCAGGCCGCCACTCTCGATCTCGGCCAGGACCGCATCCGCGACCGCGGTCGCGAGCGGGTTGCCGCCGAAGGTGGAACCGTGGGATCCCGGGGTGAAGAGCGCACTGGCGCTGCCGAAGGTGACCAGCGCGCCGATCGGGAAGCCGCCGC
Source organism: Microbacterium sp. WHRI 7836 (assembly GCF_040223885.2). Taxonomy (NCBI): domain Bacteria; kingdom Bacillati; phylum Actinomycetota; class Actinomycetes; order Micrococcales; family Microbacteriaceae; genus Microbacterium; species Microbacterium sp. WHRI 7836. The sequence continues at coordinate 1,348,703 of NZ_CP168171.1, read as the reverse complement.
CGATGCCCTTGGCGAGGGTGATCGCATCGGGGGTGATGCCCTCGTGGCTGAACCCGAACCATTCACCGGTACGACCGGCACCGGTCTGGATCTCGTCGACGATCAGCAGGGCGCCGTGAGCGAGGGTCAGCGAGCGCGCAGCGGCGAGATAGCCCTCCGGCAGCTCGACCACTCCGGCCTCGCCCTGGATGGGCTCGACGATGATCGCGGCGACGCGGTCATCCATCGCGGCCTCGAGAGCCTCGATCGTGGCGGGGATGTGCTCGACCCCGGCGGGCATCGGCTCGAACGGCGCGCGCATCGAGACCTTGGCGGTGAGCGCGAGCGAGCCCATCGTACGACCGTGGAAGCCGTTCTCGAGAGCGAGGATGCGCGGCCGCTCGGAGCCGCCGTGCAGACGCGCGAGCTTGAACGCGGCCTCGTTGGCCTCGGCACCCGAGTTCGAGAAGAACACGCGACCGTCGATGCCGGCACCGGCCAGACGCTTCAGGCGTGCCGCGAGCGCGAGCTGGGGCGGGGTGGCGAAGTAGTTCGACACGTGCGCGAGCGTGGCCGCCTGCGTCGAGACCGCCTCGACGAAGGCCGGATGCGCGTGCCCGAGCGAGGTCACCGCGATGCCCGCGAGGAAGTCGAGGTGGCGTCGTCCGTCGGCGTCCCACAGGTACGAGCCCTCACCGCGGACCAGCAGCGCGAGCCGCTCCCCCGCGTTGAGCACGAGATCGCGTGCCGCATCGTCCTGCCAGACGGTCATGCCGTCACCTCGTTCTTTCCCAGGACCACTTCGGTCCCGATTCCCTTGCTGGTGAAGAGTTCGACGAGCACCGAGTGCGGCACCCGCCCATCGATGATCGCCGCCGCGTCGACGCCGCCCTCGACCGCATCGAGACAGGCCCGCATCTTCGGGATCATCCCCGACTCGAGCGTCGGAAGCATCTGGATGAGCGCATCCGACGTCAGATGGGAGACGAGCGAGTCGCGGTTGGGCCAGTCGGCATACAGCCCCGGCACGTCGGTCAGGATGACGAGCTTTCGCGCGTGCAACGAGACCGCGAGAGCGGCTGCCGCGGCATCCGCGTTGACGTTGAGCGACTGCCCGGGGTGATCGAGATCGGGCGCGATGCTCGACACCACCGGGATGCGCCCTGCGGCGAGGTGGTCGAGCACGGGCGTCGGATCGACCTCGACGACGTCGCCGACCCGACCGAGGTCGACTTCTTCGCCGTCGATCACGACACCACGACGGCGCCCTCCGAAGAGTCCGGCGTCCTCCCCGCTGAGGCCGGTCGCGATCGGGCCGTGCGAGTTGATCTTCGACACGAGCTGCGGGTTGACCTGACCGGTGAGCACCATGCGCACGACGCTGATCGCCTCGGTGTTGGTGACGCGGTAGCCGCCCTTGAACTCGCTCGGGATCTCGAGCCGCTGCAGCATGTTGGAGATCTGCGGCCCTCCACCATGCACCACGACCGGAAGCACCCCGACGTAGCGGAGGTAGGCGATGTCCTGGGCGAAGGCGTCCTGCAGCTCCTCCGACACCATGGCGTTGCCGCCGTACTTGATGACGACGATCTGGTCGCGGAACTTCTTCAGCCACGGCAGCGACTCGATGAGCGTCGTGGCCTTCTGCGCGGCGACGTCCGGCGTGGTGTCCTGGATGTCGGTCATGAGGCGTAGGCGCTGTTCTCGTGCACGTAGTCGTGGGTCAGGTCGTTCGTGAGCACCGTGGCCGTCGACTCCCCGACCTTGAGGTCGATAACGAGGTGCGTGGCGCGCGGGGTGAGGTCGACCTCTTCGCGGGGGCGGTCCGGACCACCCTGGCTGCAGACGCGCACGCCGTTCATCCAGACGTCGACGTCGTAGGGGTCGAACTGCGCATTCGTCGTTCCGATCGCCGCGAGCACCCGCCCCCAGTTCGGATCGTTGCCGAAGATCGCTGCCTTGAAGAGGTTGTTGCGCGCGACCGACCGGCCGACCTCGACGGCGTCCTGCTCGGTCACCGCATGCTGCACCTCGATCGTGATGTCGTGGCTCGCGCCCTCGGCATCACCCTGCAGCTTGACCGCGAGCTCCTGGGAGAGCTCGATGAGCGCGGCGGTGAAGTCGTCGAGGTCCGGCACGACCTCGGATGCCCCGTTGGCGAGGAGCGTGACTTGGTCGTTCGTCGACATGCAGCCGTCGGAATCGAGACGGTCGAACGTCTGCCCTGTCGCACGGCGCAGCGCCTCATCGGCCTGAAGCGGCTCGAGGACGGCATCGGTGGTGATCACCACGAGCATCGTGGCGAGTCCCGGCGCGAGCATGCCGGCGCCCTTCGCCATACCGCCGATCGTCCAGCCATCACGGCTGATCACGGCGGTCTTCGCAACGGTGTCGGTGGTCATGATGGCCTGTGCCGCGCTCTCCCCGCCGTCGGCGCTGAGCTCGGCGATCGCCTGCTCGGTGCCGGCCAGCACACGCGAGCGGAACGTCTCGTCCCCGGTGCCGATAAGACCGGTGGAGCAGATCAGCACATCCCCGGCGCTGACGCCGAGCAGTTCGGCCGCCTTCTCCGCCGTCTGGTGGGTGGTCTGGAACCCGAACGCGCCGGTGAAGCAGTTCGCACCGCCGGAGTTGAGCACCACGGCCTCGACGACCCGGTCGGCCACTGCCTGCTGCGACCAGATGATCGGGTTCGCCTTGGCGCGGTTGCTGGTGAAGACCGCGGCACCCACCTTGCGAGGTCCGCGGTTGACGACGACGGCGACATCGGGCTTCCCGGTCGACTTCAGCCCGGCGGCGACACCGGCCGCTTCGAATCCTGCGGGGGCGGTGACGCTCACGGCGCTACTCCGTTCACTGAGAGGGCGCGGGCTTCGGGAAGACCCAGCGCGATGTTCATGGATTGGACGGCAGCGCCGGCGGTGCCCTTGACGAGGTTGTCGACCGCGGTGACGACCGTGACCCGGTTCGCGGCCCGGTCGATCGCGAGGCCGATCAGCGCGGTGTTGGCTCCGAGCACGTCGGCCGTGCGGGGGAAGCGTCCCTCGGGCAGCAGCTGCACGAAGGTCTCGTCGCCATAGGCGCTCTGCCAGGCGTCACGGATCTGCGCATCCGTCGCACCGTCGACGATGGGTGCGGTGGACGTGGCGAGGATCCCGCGCGACATGGGCACCAGCACCGGCGTGAACGAGATCCGGATGCCGTCGGACTCCACCCCGGACGCCGCGGCGAGCGCCTGACGGATCTCGGGGATGTGTCTGTGGGTGCCGCCGACCGCATAGGGGTTGGCGGTGCCCAGGATCTCGCTGCCGAGCAGGTTCGTCTTGAGGCTCTTCCCCGCGCCGGACGGTCCGACGGCGAGCACGGAGACGATGTCGGAGGGGTCGATCACCCCGGAGGCCACACCGGGCGCGAGGCTGAGACTCACGGTGGAGGCATTGCATCCCGGCGCCGCGATGCGCGTGGCTCCACGGAGGTGCTCACGCTGCTTGACCCCGTCGATGAGGAGCTCGGGCACACCGTAGGTCCACGGCTCGTGGAAGTCGCCGCCGTAGAACGCATCCCACGCCGAGGCGGACGTGAGTCGGTGGTCGGCGCCGGCATCGATCACGAGCGGGACATCGCCCAGCGCATCGGTGTACTGCCCCGACTGCCCGTGCGGCAAGGCGAGGAACACGATGTCGTGGCCGGCGAGGATCTCCGGTGTCGTGTCCTGCAGCGTGAGGTGTGCGAGTGAGCGCAGGTGCGGCTGGTGGTCGACGAGAGGCTGCCCGGCGTTCGAATGCGCCGTGACGGTGCGGATCTCCATGTCGGGATGGGCGGCCAGCAGGCGCAGAATCTCGCCGCCTGCGTAGCCGGATGCGCCGGAGACGGCGACGGAATACGTCATGCTTCTACCTTAACGGTCAGGCCCTCGAGGAAATCGGGACCGTGGACGGGGCCGGAGGCGGCGACACCGGCACTCGACCGCCGTGCGCGCACGGGCAGAAGGGCGGGGTCGCCTACAGTCGGCGGCCGCGGCGTCGGCGCACAGCGATGACGCTCGGAGCGAGCGTCGGAGAAGCAGTGGCGGCCGAAGGCATGTCGCGACAGTAGCGCGGCCTCGGCTGCCACCGCAAATCCGGTTCGTCATCTGCGGGGTGAGGGCTCCAGCGGTGTGGCGAAGAAGGCGAGTTCGTGGCCACTCGAGACCTCGAAGACGTGGCGCATCCTGGCGCGGGTCGCGGCATCAGCCGTTGCCGCCGCTTCGGAGGCGTAGGCGATCGCCGTCTCGGTCGCCTCTTCGAACGCGGGATCGGCGTAGGTCGCCAGCCACGAGGCGTAGGGGTGCTGGGGATCCTGCGCGTACTGACCGAAGGCCCCGGCGTGCAGGCGTCGGCCGAGGTCGGTGTAGAGCCAGAAGCACGGGAGGACGGCCGCGACGATCTCGGCGTAGTCCCCACCGAACGCGACAGAGCGCAGGTGATCGAGGTAGGCGGTGGTGGCCGCCCCCGGCTCGGCGGAGAACGTGTCCGCGCTCACCCCCTGCGTCGGAGTCAACCACGACGCGTGCAGCTCGAGCTCGCCCACGATCGAACCGCGGGCCGACTCCGCCCAGAACGCCTGCTCATCGGATGTCGGCGCGAGCCGGGACGCTTCCGCGAGCACACGGGCGTACTCGCGCAGGTACAGCGCGTCCTGGGCGAGATAGGACAGGAACGGTCCGCGCTCCAGCGTCCCGTCGGCGAGCGCGCGGATGAAGGGCAGCTCGTCGATCGCGGTGCGGATCTCCCTGATGTCGTGCCACCAGTCCGCCGCGATGTCGTCCGCGACCGGACGGGCCTCTGTTCCCGCCCGTTCCCAGAGTCCGGAGAAGTGGTTGATCGGCCCGTGCCCACCGCCGACGCGCAACGCGTCCCCCGCCCGCAGGGCTTCGCGAAGCCAGATGCGCGCGGCGCCGACGGCCGCTTCTGCGTCGTGCCCCCGCGCGAGCAGGGTCGCGAGCGCGGACGACAGCGAGCAGCCGGTGCCATGGGTGTTTCCGGTCGTGATCCGTCGTCCTGGAAAGTCTCTGCGCAGACCGCGCGCCGCGTCGACCAACGCATCGGGGGCCTCATCCCCGACGAGATGGCCGCCCTTGACCAGGACGGCCGCATCGATCCGGGCGGACAGCTCGTGCGCCGCGGAGATGGCATCCTCCCAGTCGGCGATCTCCCGACCGGCGAGCACCGCGAGTTCGGCGAGATTCGGAGTGACCAGAGTCGCCCGCGCGAGGAGTCCGTGCAGTGCTCGCTCCGCCTCCGGATCCAGCAGCCGGTCGCCGGAGGTCGCGACCATGACGGGATCGAGCACCACGACAGGCGGGCGCACGCGGTCGAGCCACGCCCCCACTGCGCGGATGACCTCGGCGTCGGCGAGCATCCCGATCTTCACGGCGTCGATCACGATGTCGTCCGACACGGCATCGAGCTGCGCGCGGAGGAAGTCGACCGGCGGCACGTGCACAGCGCGCACGCCCTGCGTGTTCTGCGCGGTCAGCGCCGTGAGCACAGCCATCCCGTACCCGCCGTTCGCGGCGATGGACTTGAGGTCGGCCTGGATGCCCGCACCTCCGGACGGGTCGCTCCCGGCGATGCTGAGCACTCGCGGTACACCCCCGGAGCGCCAGCGCCGCAGGAACCGCGTCGCTACGGCGGCCGGATCGTCGGCGGCACACAGCGCCGAGACCACGGCCACCCCCGCCGCACCGGCATCGCGAAGGGCCTCGGTGTCGTCGATGTGGACACCGCCGATCGCCACGCACGGGAGTGCGCTGCGCCTGGCGAAGTCGCGAAATCCCTCCACGCCCAGCGGGACGGGGTGATCCGGCTTCGTGAGGGTGGGACGGATGACGCCGACCCCGAGGTAGTCGATCGTCCCGGCCGGGAGGGCCCGCACCGCGTCGAGGTGCGCGGCGGTGTTGGCGGTGAGGCCGATCAACGCGTCGGGTCCGAGTGCCTCACGGGCGCGCAGCACCGAGGCGTCGCCCTGACCGAGGTGCACGCCATCGACCCTGGCTCCACGCTCACGAGCAGCCACGGCCGCGCCCAGCCGATCGTTCACCACGAGCAGCGCCCGCCCGTCGATCGCCTGCGACAGCGCGACCAGCTGTTCGACCGTCTCCTCGTCGGTCGCCTCTTTGTCGCGCAGCTGCACGATGCGCACCCCGCCTTCCACCGCGTGCCGGACGGTCTCGACGACGCCCCGGTCTCCGCACAGCTCCGCATCCGTGACGAGGTAGAGCGAGAGGTCGGCGTTCACAGGGCACCGCCTTCGGCGCGGGCACGGACCCTGATGTCAGCGGAATCCACCGCGGCGAGGGCATCCAGCAGCGCGACGGCGAAGCTCCCCGGCCCGGTGGACCGCTCCGCTGCCTGCTCCGCCGCGATCGTGTACACGAGGCTCGCCGACGCGACCGCCGTGAGCGCGTCGTGCCCTGTCGCCCGCGCGGCGCCGAGGAAGGCCGCCATCACCGCGCCCAGAGCACAACCGCCGCCCGTGACCCTCGTGAGCAGCTCGTGCCCGTTGGACAACCGCAGCACGCGTTCGCCGTCGGTGAGCAGATCGATCGGGCCGGACACGGCCACCACACCGCGTGTCGTCCGAGCCAGCGCCGATGCGGCCTCGGCCGCGGACTCGGTGCTGTCGGTGGAATCCACACCCCGCCCACCGGCGCTGAGCCCCGCGAGAGCCAGCACCTCCGAGGCGTTGCCGCGGATCGCGGTCGGACGCTGCTCGACGAGTTGACGCGCGAGTGCGGTGCGCACCGGGAGCGCACCGACCGCGACGGGGTCGAGCACCCAGGGCGTACCGGCTGCCCTCGCACCGGTGACGGCTTCCAGAGTCGCCGCGCGCTGCTCCGGGGTGGGCGTCCCCAGGTTGACCAGCATCCCCGAGGCGACACCGGCGAACATGCCGGCCTCCCCGACGATGTCGACCATGGCGGGAGCAGCCCCGAGCGCCAGCAGCACGTTGGCGGTGAAGCCGGTGACCACGGCATTGGTGATGCAGTGCGTCAGCGGTGGCGCCTCACGCAACACCCCCAGCAGCACCGCAGCCTTTTCGGCGAGATCGTGGGTGGAATCAGGACGCAGAAGATCGCTCATCGCGACATCCCTTCGCTAGTACGAACTAGATCAGGTTCGACGGGTCTGTTCTCAGCCGCGGATCGCGGCACCCCGTGTCACTGTCCGCAGTCTATCGATCGGCCAGCAGCGCCCGCTCCTGCGCCCGCGTGAGCCCGGCACGTCGTTCGCGGTCGAGTCCGCGCTCCCGTTCGTCGGCGAGCACGCGCTCGATCGTGTCGACGAGCGGACGGAGCGTCCCACCGGTCTCATGGAATGCCGCGTTCGAGCGGGTCATGAATCCCGTCATCTCGGGCGGGAGCCACAGCGGCAGGGAGTGCGGGCCGGCCCAGTGGTCCACGTCATGCGCGATGAGCCACTCCTCGTCCGCGACGATGGTCGCCCCGGTGTGCCCGGATGCAGCGCGGACCATCCGCAGCACATCCGCGAGAGGCCTCTCGTCGCCGACGGCGTTGACGGCTCCGCTGCCTCGCGCGGTGACGATGTACTCCGCCAGATCGTCGACGTCGATCAACTGAGCGCTCCGCCCGTCCAGCGGGGGCAGCAGCACGGCGTCAGCGTCGGCACGAGCGAACGCGGCACTCCAGTAGCCGAAGCGGTCGCTCGGGTCTCCGCCGCCCACGATCAGGCCGGGACGCACCACGAGTGCCCGCTCCCCCAATCGGGCGACGGAGTCCTCGGCGGCGACCTTCTGCGCCGCGTACTCGTACTCGTCGCCGAGAACCGCCGCCGGGTGTCGTGGAGCCGATTCGTCCGCACCGACCGTCTCGTCATCGGAGTACACCGACACGGATGACACGTACGTCCATCGTGCCGCTCGATCGCCCAGCATCTCGACTGCCCGATCGACATGCGCCGCCTGGGAGGAGATGTCGACGACGTGGTCCCACTCCCGTCGTGCGAGGTCGGCGTAGGTCGAAGCCTCCTCGCGATCGCCACGCACCAGGACCGTTCCCTCCGGCGCGGGCCGTGTGCCTCGAGCGAGGCAGGTGACCGTGGCTCCGTGGTCGCGCCAGTGACCGGCGATGCGCCCGGAGAGCCACCCGGTGCCGCCCAGGATCAGAACATCCGTCATGGTGTGCCTGCACCCAACCGGTCAAGGCCTGCCAGCACCGGAACCGTCCAGGCGGGGTCGGGCCGCCAGCGGGTCCACGCGGAGTCGAACGGCCAGTCGTCGGCCTCGAACGACGCGATGGCCGCGTCCGCGTGCCGCTCGATCTGCGCGGCCTGCTCGGAGCTGAGCCGTCCCTGGGCGATCGCGGCGACGAGCTCATCCTCGTCCTTGAGGTGGATGCCGCCCGCCGGATCGATCTCGACGTCCAGGATATGGTCGGACGAGAAGGTGTCCCGGTCTGTCCGCAGATGCGCGTTCTCGAGATTCACGTACCACCCGGAGAACGCCCAGTCCGGCCCGGTGGTGTCGCTCCAGAACAGCCAGATCGACCACGGCATCCCCGCAGGGGCGATGCACAGCACCCCGTTGCCCCGCCAGCGCTCCACGATGCGCGTCCGCGGCTCGAGCCAGCGCCGGGCGAGAGGCACTTCCCGCACGCGCTGACCGTCGCTGGACCCCGGCGCCTCCTGGAGGGTCCCCGGAGCGAGCCAGGCCACGAGACCGCGCTCATCATCGCGTACCACCCGCATCGGCGAGATCCTGGACGGCTCTCGCGGCTGCCACCCCGGTTTCCGATAATGCCAGTCGATCTGTGCGCCGGGCTCGAGGAACGGCCCCTCGCCGAGCGGTCGCGCCCCGTCGGGGACGGCTGCCGGAGTGCCCTGGGGGAGGATTCTCATCCCGCCACGGTACTCCGGCGACGGCCCGGATCGTCCGAGCGACGACACGGTCCGCCTCACACCGCGGATCGATCCTCAGTCGCGCAGCGTCGCTCCGAAGCGCTGCGCAGCGACCTCGACCCCGGCGAGCTTGGCCTCCGTGGCCTCCGCCGCGGTGAGGGTGCGGTCATCCGCCCGGAACCTCAGCGCGAAGGTCAGACTCTTGGAACCCTCCGGAACGCCCTCTCCGCGGTAGTCGTCGACGAGGCGCACCGACTCCAGCAGCGTGCCCGCACCTTCGGCGAGAGCGGCCTGCACATCCGCGGCGGGGACCCCGGCCGGAACCAGGAGCGACACGTCCTGCGTAGCGGCGGGGAACGTCGACAGCGAAGCGGCGACGACCCGTCCGCCGGCAAGCGACAGGATGCGGTCGAGGTCGAGCTCGAACACGGTCGCGCGCCCGGGAAGATCGGCCCCCTCGGCGACAGCGGGGTGCAGCTCGCCGACGTATCCGACCTCTTCGCCTGCCACCAGGAGCGACCCGGTGCGCCCCGGGTGGAGGGCGGCGCGTTCGGCCTGGAGCACGTCGATGTCGACCCCGGCGGCTGCCGCGATCACACGGACCGCGTCCAGAGCCTCCACGAGGCCGGCGGCCTCGGCGGGGCGACCGGGCTGGCGCGGTGCGACATGGCCGGTGAGGAGTCCGGAGACGAACCGGTGCTGTGGCGGGATCGAGGCGTTCAGCTCCGCGAGCGTCTCGTCGGACGGACGCTCCCCCAGCGGCGGCACCTCATCGGTGCCGTACTGCACACCCGGCTCGGGCAGGAAGACCACCCCGGTCTCGAAGATCGCGAGGTCGGTGAGCCCGCGGGAGATGTTCCGGTGCGCGGTCTGCAGCAGACCGGGGATCAGCGACCGGCGCAGGTACGGCGCCTGCCCGTCGAGCGGATTCGCCAGACGGATGCTCGGCAGGCGCTCGCCCGACGCGGAGCCGTGCAGATCGTTCTGCGCCTCCGTGGTGAACGGGAACGACGGCGTCTCGACCAGCCCCGCAGCAGCCAGAGCATCGGCCACGCGGCGGCGGCCCTGCTGGTGCGCGGTGAGGCCGCGCCCGGAGGGAGGCGTCGGCAGCACCGAGGGGATGCGGTCGAGCCCGTGGATGCGGGCGACTTCCTCGGCGAGCGTCCACTTGTCGGTGAGGTCGGGGCGCCAGGTCGGCGGGATGACCGTCCACCCGCCCTGGGTCCCTGAGCCGGTCGAAGGGCTGACCTCCGCGCCGATCGTCGTCAGCGCACCGGTGATCTCTTCATCGGTGTAGTCGACGCCGATGAGCCCCTGCACGAAGCCGGCGGGCAGCTCGATCTCCGCGACGAAGACCTCGGCGAACAGCGCGCCGCCCTCCTCCGTGAGCGTGCCCCCGGCGAACTCGACCATGAGGTCGGCCGCGCGCCGGGCCGCGACGAAGGGGATCAGCGGGTCGACGCCGCGCTCGAAACGCTTGGACGCCTCGCTGGGCAGCTTGTGACGACGAGCCGAACGGGCGATCGTGGTCGGGTCGAAGCTCGCCGCCTCGATCATCACGTTCCGGGTGGAGTCGCTCATCTCCGTCGTGCCGCCGCCCATGACGCCGGCCAGGCCGATCGGACCCGACTCGTCTGTGATGAGCAGGTCTTCGGTGTGCAGCGCGCGCTCGACGCCGTCGAGGGTGGTCATCTTCTCGCCCTCGTGCGCGCGGCGAACCGTGATCCCCCCGGTGAGCTTGTCGAGGTCGTAGCCATGCAGCGGCTGTCCGAGCTCGAGCATCACGTAGTTGGTGATGTCGATGAGCACGCCCAGCGACCGCATGCCGGCGAGGCTGAGCCGCGCCACCATCCACGGAGGAGTCGGACGTGAGGGATCGACGTCGCGGACGACACGGGTCACGAACTCGCTCGCTCCGACGTTCCCGCGCACAGGTGCGACGTCGTCGACGATGGTCGTGTGGCCGGTGCCCGGCTGGAGTTCGGCGAAATCGCGCTCCGCCGGGTCGCGGAAGGTCGCTCCGGTCGCGTGCGCGTACTCACGAGCCACCCCGCGCAGGGAGAAGGCGTAACCGCGGTCGGGCGTGACGTTGATCTCCACCGCGACGTCGTCGAGGCCGAGCAGGGCGATCGCGTCGGTGCCGACGGGCGCATCGATGCCGAGGTCGGACAGCACGACGATGCCGTTGTGCTCGTCACCGAGTCCCAGCTCGCGCGCAGAGGCGATCATGCCGTCCGACACATGACCGTAGGTCTTGCGGGCGGCGATCGGGAACGGACCGGGCAGCACCGCACCGGGCAGGGTCACGACGACCTTGTCCCCGACGACGAAGTTGTGCGCGCCGCAGACGATGCCACGGATGCCGCCGTTCGCCTCGCCGACGTCGACCTGGCACCAGTTGATGGTCTTGCCGTTGGACTGGGGCTCCGGCTCGAGCGAGACGACCTGGCCGACCACCACGGGGCCCGTGATGTCGAAGCGGTGCACGTCCTCCTCTTCGAAGCCGACGGTCACCAGGGCCGCGAGGACATCCTCGGGCGTGGCGTCCGCTGCCAGATCGACGTACTCACGCAACCACGAAAGCGGGACGCGCATCACACCACCATCCCGTACTGCTCGCTGAATCGGACATCGCCCTCGGCCATGTCGCGCATGTCCTGGACGTCGCTGCGGAACATCAGGCCCCGCTCGATGCCCATGCCGAACGCGAAGCCGCTGTATTCCTCCGGGTCGATCCCTGCCGCGCGCAGCACGTTCGGGTTGACCATGCCGCAGCCGCCCCACTCGATCCAGCGCGCACCGCCCTTGAAGGTGGGGTGCCACAGATCGAGCTCGGCGGACGGCTCGGTGAAGGGGAAGTAGTTGGTGCGGAAGCGCGTCTTGGCCTCGGGGCCGAAGAGCAGCTTCGCGAAGTGGTCGAGCGTGCCCTTGAGGTGCGCCATCGTGATGCCCTTGTCGATCACGAGTCCCTCGAACTGCGTGAACACCGGCAGGTGCGTGGCGTCGAACTCGTCGGTGCGATACACCCGGCCGGGGCACAGCACGTAGATGGGCACCTCGCGGTCGAGCATCGAGCGCACCTGCACCGGGCTCGTGTGCGTGCGCATCACGAGGTGACGCGAGGGCGGGTCCACGTAGAACGTGTCCTGCTCCTGGCGTGCGGGGTGGTCCACATCGAAGTTCAGTGCGTCGAAGTTGAACCACTCGTGCTCGAGCTCCGGTCCCTCCGCGATCTCCCAGCCCATGCCGACGAAGATGTCGCACACCTGGTCCTGCAGGAGCGTGAGCGGGTGTCGGGCGCCGACACGCGTGCGCGAGGGCACAGCGGTGATGTCCACCCGCTCGGACTCGAGGCGCGCGGCGACCTCGGCCTCGGCGAGCTCGGCCTCCTTCGCGGCCAGCGCCTGGGTCACCTGCCCTCTCCCCTGGCCCACGAGCTTGCCGAATGCGGCCTTGTTCTCGGGAGCGACCTGGCGCATCGAGGCGTTCAGTACCGCGAGCGGCGATCCGTCGGCGACGTGTGCGGCGCGGGCTGCTTTCAGCTCGGCGGTATCGGCGGCTGCGGCGATCGCCGCGAGGGCATCGGCAACAGCGGACTCGACCGCTTCCGGGGTGATTTCAGGAGACTCTGACACGAGAATCGAGTCTACCGGGGGCGTGCGGGTCCCTTTCGCGGATCAGCGCGCCTTCTCGGACCCATCTCCCTGCAGCACGATGAGCGAGGTGTTGGTCTCGCCTCCGTGCTGGCGGGGATCCGGCACCGCAGGCCCTGCCTTCGGCGAGCGCTTGGCACGCTTCTGCAGGCGGTAGGCGATGTAGGAGAGCAGGAGACACACGGCCACGTACATCGATCCGCCGACGATCGCCGCCGGGATCAGCGGGGAGCCGTAGGGTGCCTGGTTGCCGATCTGGTTGATGACGTAGAGGAGCTCCTGGTACGTGATGATGAAGCCGAGCGCGGTGTCCTTGAGCGCCACGACGAGCTGCGCGATGATCACCGGCATCATGGCCCGGACGGCCTGCGGGATCAGGATGAAGTACATCACCCCGGTCTTCCGCAGTCCGATCGCGTAGCCGGCCTCCTTCTGCCCGCGCGGCAGCGACTCGATCCCGGCACGGAGCACCTCGGCGAGCACGGAGCCGTTGTAGACGATGAGGGCGATCACGACGGCCCAGTACGGCGGCATCTTCACGCCGATCACCGGAAGGCCGTAGTACAGCAGCATCATCAGGATGAGCACGGGCACCGCTCGCAGCACCTCGATGATCCACCGGACCGGCTCACGCACCCAGGCGTGCTCCGAGAGGCGGCCGATGCCGAGCAGGAAACCGAGGACGATGGATCCGACGCCGGCGACCGCGAACGCGGCCAGCGTGGCCAGCAGGCCTTCGCCGAAGCGGACCCAGACCGCGGAGAACGTGAAGATGTTCCACTTCTCTGCGGAGAACTGCCCGGTGGCGAACAGCCTCCACACCACCCAGCCGAGCACCGCGAGGACCACGAGCACCGTGGCGACTCCGATGAGCCTGTTGCGGGCGACGGCACGGGGGCCGGGGACGTCGAAAAGGACGGAACTCATCGCGCGATCCTCCACTTGTTCTCGAGAACGCGCTGCACCCAGGCGAGCAGCAGCACCAGCACCACGAACAGGACCATGACCCACAGGAGCACGACGAGCGCGTTCTCACCGCGTTCGCTGAGCGCCGCGCGGATGGTGCCGAGGTTGACGACCGAGAACCCTGCGGCCACCGTGGTGTTCTTCATGAGGGCGATGAGCACGCTCATCATGGGCGGGACGACGGAGCGCGTCGCCTGCGGCAGCACCACGTAGCGCATGACCTGGCCGAAGTTCAGGCCGATCGCCCGTGCGGCTTCCGCCTGGCCGACCGGCACGGTGTTGATGCCGGCTCGCAGCGCCTCCGCCACATAGGTCGCGGTGTAGATGCCGAGCGCGATCACGGCCAGCAGCAGGGAGTTCACCCGCTCCCCCAGCAGGATCGGAAGGCAGAAGGCGAAGAAGAACATGACCAGGGTCAGCGGTGTGTTGCGGATCCAGTTCACGTACACGCCACCGACGGCGCGGGCGATCGGAACCGGCGAGACACGTGCGGCCCCGACGATGAGTCCGAGGACCAGCGCGATGATGCCGCCGCCGAGGAACAGCACGATGGTTCCCCACAGTGCCTCTCCCCAGAGGTCGAGGTGGTCGGAGATGACTCCCACTGCTGCTCCTGTCGATTCGGGTTCTCGAAAGTGTCCTGCATGAGCGGGGCGGCCGACCATGCCGACCGCCCCGCGGAGATCAACCGACCGGGTCGACCTCGGGCTGCGTCGCCTTGACGCCGGAGGCACCGAGGTTGTTGTCGAAGATCTGCTGCCAGATCTCGCCACCATCGGTCAGCTGCGTGTTGAAGTACTCCACGAGGGCGTCGTCACCCTTGGCGACGCCGATGCCGTAGCGCTCCTCGCTGAAGGGCTCACCGACGACCTTGAGGTTGTCCGGGTCCTGAGCCGCGTAGCCGATGAGGATCGCCTCATCGGTGGTGACCGCGTCCACCTGGCCGTTCTTCAGGTCCTCGACGCACTTCGAGTACGTGTCGTACTCCTTGGTGGGCACGTCGGGGTAGTTCGTCTTGATGTTCTGGATCGGCGTCGAGCCGGTCGCCGAGCAGACGGTCGTCGAGGAGTCGAGGTCGTCGACGCTCTTGATGTCGCTGTCAGCTGCCACGAGGAGGCCCTGACCGGTGACGAAGTACGGACCGGCGAAGGAGATCTGCTCCTTGCGCTTGTCGGTGATGGAGTAGGTGCCGACGTAGTAGTCGATGTCGCCGTTCACGATGGCCTGCTCGCGGTTCGCGGAGGCGATCGCCTGGAACTCGATCTTCTCCGGGTCGACACCGAGCGATGCCGCCATCCAGCGGGCGATGTCGACGTCGAATCCGGTGCGGTCACCGGTCACGGGGTCGAGGTAGCCGAGACCGGGCTGGTCCTCCTTGACGCCGACCTTGATCTTTCCGGACGACTCGATCCGGTCGAACGTCGGGCTGCCGTCGATGCTGACGTCGGTCAGGACGGTCCAGGGCGTGCTGCTGGAGGAGTCACCTTCGTCGCCGCCTTCCGGGGCCCCCGTGCTGGACGGGGTTCCGCTGTTGCAGGCGGTGAGCGTCAGCAGCGCGGCTGCCGCGATTCCGATGCCTGCCAGTGTCCGTGTGCGTCGCATGTGCGTCTCCTTCGTGTGCTGTGTGTGCAGGGTCTGTGTGTGAGTGTGTGAGTGTGCGGGCGCGTCAGTGCGTGAGGAGCTTCGAGAGGAAGTCCTTGGCGCGATCGCTCTTCGGGTGCGTGAAGAACTCCTCGGGAGTCGCCTCCTCCACAATCCGTCCGTCCGCCATGAACACGACGCGGTCGGCGGCCTTGCGCGCGAAGCCCATCTCGTGCGTGACGACGATCATCGTCATCCCGTCCTGGGCGAGTTCGACCATGACGTCGAGCACCTCGTTGATCATCTCGGGGTCGAGCGCACTGGTGGGCTCGTCGAACAGCATCACCTTGGGCTGCATCGCGAGAGCGCGGGCGATGGCCACGCGCTGCTGCTGACCACCGGAGAGCTGGGCAGGGAGCTTCGAGGCCTGCTGGGCCACGCCGACGCGCTCGAGCAGCATCATCGCCTCCTTCTCGGCGTCGGCCTTCTTGATGCCGCGCACCTTGATCGGTCCGAGAGTCACGTTCTCGAGGATCGTGAGGTGGGCGAAGAGGTTGAACGACTGGAAGACCATGCCGACGTCGGCGCGCAGATGAGCCAGGCCCTTGCCCTCGGCCGGGAGCTCCTTGCCGTCGATGCGGATGCTCCCGCTGGTGATCGTCTCCAAGCGGTTGATCGTGCGGCACAGTGTCGACTTCCCAGAGCCGGACGGGCCGATCACGACGACGACCTCCCCCGAGTTCACGGTCAGATCGATGTCGGTGAGCGCCTGGAAGTCGCCGTAGTGCTTCTGGACGTTCTCGACCACGACGAGCGGGGTATCAGAGGTCATCATTTCTCCAAACTAGCCACGTCGGGCGCGGGTCTCCAGGCACCTCGGTGAGATTTACACGTTCGTAATCACCTGATCGCGGCACCAATGCTGCTGTGCATGGGTACCCCGCGGCCCGCCCCCACGGGCCGCGGAATCGTCCTGCTGCGATGCCCCAACGACAGTTGTGCAGCAGGCGACGATCGTGCGCGATCGACCTCACAATGGCAGAGCGCCGGCCCCGCTGTCAGACTTCTTGAGGATTTCTTGAGCAGTCAACCGCGCAGGTCGCGGTAGTAGTCGATCGCACCATCGTGGAGAGGGACCGGACCGGTGAAGATCGCCGAGCGCCGATCCAGCAGCGCCGCGGTCGGCACCTCCCCCGCGATGCGCAGTCGCGCGTCGAAGAGCCCGGCCAGGACATCGTGCACGACGGCATCCGGCGTGGATGCGGCGGTGACGAGATAGTTGGGAACGGCCATCGTCGGTGCGGAGTCCGGCAGGCCGTATGTCCCCGCGGGGACATCGGCCTGCCGATAGGCATGCGAGTACCGTTCGTTCACGGCATTGACCCACTCGGGCTCGATCGGGAGCAGACGCACCGGAGCCCGCGAGGACAGTTCGGCCACGCCGGGAGTGGGCAGGCCCCCCACCCAGAAGAAGCCGTCGATCTCACCACGCTCCATCGCACCGATCGACGCGCTGAGGTCGAGCTGGGGGTCGCGGACGGAATCGAGCGCGACGCCTGCCGCGTCGAGCACTCGGCCGGCGATCACGTTGACGCCGGAGTTCTCGGCGCCGAGGGAGATGGTGCGGCCGGCAAGATCGCCGATGTCGTCGATGTCCGAATCCCCCCGCACCACGACCTGAACGTACTCGTCGTACAGGCGGGCGAGAGCCTCCACCTCCAACGGCCGCTCGAAGGCGCCGGTGCCCGACACCGCGTCGGCGGCGGCATCCCCCTGCGCGAATCCGAGCAGGGCCTCGCCCGAACTCACCCGCAGCAGGTTGTCGACCGATCCCGCGGTCTCCTGCGCGACCATCCGGAGGTCGAGCCGGTCCGACAGTTCTTCCGCCAGGTGGCTGCCGTAGTCGTAGTACACACCGGTCGAGCCCCCGCTGGCGATCGCGTACTCGACGTCGCTCCACTCGTCGGAGCGAGGGACGCACGCGGTCAACCCGGTCAGCAGCACGAACGCGAGTCCTCCCGCGAGAAGTCCCCTGGCGGCCGACCTCATGGCGTGGACCCGTCGTGCAGGACGAGCGCGACCTCGAGTCCGCCACCCCGTGCCGTAGAGACCGCCAGCTCTCCCCCGATCGTCTCCAGCAGATCGCTCGCGATCGCCAGCCCGAGTCCTGACCCCGGTGTGTCCCCGGTGTCGGCGTTGCGCCAGAACCGGTCGGTCGCCGCAGCTGCCTGCTCGTCGGTGAGGCCCGGGCCGTGATCGCGGACCGTGATCCGACAGACGCTTCCTTCCCGTCTCGCCCCGATCTCGATGTGCGCCCCCTCGGGCGAGAACTTCACGGCATTGTCGATCACGGCATCCAGCGCGCTCTCCACGATCGTGCGGTCGGTCACGCTCATCACCGATGACACACCGGTGGAGCGCAGCCCGACTCCGCGCTGAGCCGCGACATCGCGCCATGCTTCCCGGCGACGAGCGGCCAGAGTCGCCAGATCCACAGCGGAGACGGTCGAGTCGCCACGGCCGCCGCGTGCGAGGCCGAGAAGTGTCTCGAGGATGCGGGTCATCCGGCGCCCCTCCTCCCTCGTCTCCTCGACGTCGCCCTGCCACTCGTCGCCGAGTCCCGTCGCCAGATGCTCCACTCTCAGGAGCAGAGCGTTGAGGGGGTTGCGCAGTTCGTGTGAGGCGTTGAGCGCGAACTCCTGCTGCCTCGTCATCACCCGTTCGATCTCGTCGGCCATGCCGTTGAACACCTGCGCCATGCGGCGGAGCTCCGGCGGACCGTCGTCCGCAGCAACGCGCGCGTCCATCTCGCCGCGCTCGATCGCGACCATGGCCTCGTCGAGTCGGCGCACCGGCGAGAGCACCCAACGCGCGAGCCGGAAAACCAGGAGCACGCCGAGCGCGATGAGCACGCCCGCGATCGCCGAGATGAGCAGGAGCTGGTGCAGGATCGCGGCGCGCGGAGTCGCCACATCTCCGGCGACGAGCACGGCGCCTATCACGTCACCGTCATCGAACACCGGCTCGGCCAATGCGGAATCCGAGACGCTCCACGGGAACACCACCGTCGGCTGCTCGGCTCGTCGACCGGAGAGCGCCAGCTTGACGCGCTCGGCATCGTCTTCGCGAAGCACCGCCGGGTCCTGATCCGCTGCGGCCCACACGCCGCCCCCGAGATCGAACACGGTCACCTCGATCCCGTAGACCTCGCGGAACCGCTCCACCTCCGCCTCGATCACGGCAGCACTGCCGGAGCGCAGAGCCTGGCGCGCGCTCGTGACGAAGTAGCCGAGGTCGCCGATCTGCTGCGCATAGAAGGCCTGCTGCACGCTCTGGGCGGCGCTCCACCCCGCGGCACCGCCGAGTCCGGCCAGGATCGCGACGAGCGGTATCAGGAACACGAGGATGAGGCGACGACGCACGACTCAGGACCCTGCCAGCCGATAGCCGACCCCGCGGACCGTCTCGATGACCCCGCGGACCCCGGTCTTCTTCCTGATCGCCCCGACGTGCACCTCCAGAGAATGGCCGAATCCTCGCCAGTCGGTGTTCCACACCTCGCGGATCAGCCGGTCCTTCGGCACCGCCACTCCCGGGTAGCGGGCCAGGACGGCGATGATGTCGAACTCCTTGCGCGTGAGGTCGATGGCCGCGCCGTCGACCAGCACCTGGCGAGCGATCAGATCGACCTGCACGCCGCCTCCGTGGAGCAGGACGCGCGCATCCGCCTCGGGCCTCATCGGCCTGGATCGCCGTGTCACCGCCTCGATCCGCGCCAGGAGCTCGTGCACATCGTAGGGCTTCACCACGAAGTCATCGGCTCCGGCGCGGAGCCCTTTGATGCGCTCCGCGACCTGGCTGCGGGCGGTCACGATCACGATCGGGACCTCGGAGCGGCCCCTGATCCGGCGACACAGGTCGACCCCGTCGACGTCGGGCAGGCCGAGATCGAGCAGCACCACCTCGGTGTCCGCTCCGAGAAGACCCAGCGCAGACGCTCCATCCGCCGCGCGGACGGTCGCGTACCCGGACCGGGCGAGAAACGCCTCCAGTGCGCCTGCGACCCGGTCGTCGTCTTCGACGATCAGAATCCTCATCGACTCCGCTTCCCGCTTCCCCCGGCGTCCGTCACCTCAGTCGACGGACGTCGCCCGCTGAGCGAATGCGCTTTCATACAGGCAGACGCTGGCGGCCGTCGCCAGATTGAGCGACTCGGCTCGGCCGAAGATCGGAAGCTTGAGCACGCGGTCCGCGAGATCCAGCGCCTCGTCTTCGAGTCCGCGCGCCTCGTTGCCGAAGAGCCATCCCGTCGGCCCGGCCAGCACGCCCTCCGCGCGCGCTTCCAACAGGTCATCGCCCTTCACGTCCGCCGCGAGGATGCGCAGACCTGCGGCGTGAGCACGCTTCACGACTTCGGCGAGGTCGCCCCCGACCGAGACGGGAAGGTGGAACAGGGACCCTGTGGTCGCGCGCACCACCTTCGGGTTGTACGGATCGACGGTGCGACCGGTCAGGACGACGGCATCCGCACCCGCGGCATCTGCTGCCCGGATGATCGTGCCGAGGTTCCCTGGATCCCGCACCTCCTCGCAGATCGCCACCAGTCGCGGCGAGGCGTCGAAGATGTCGCGCACCGACGTCGGCGTCTGCTGCACGACGGCGACGAGGCCTTGCGGTGTGACGGTGTCGGCCATGGCGTTGAGCACGTACTCGGTGACGTACTCGACCTCGATGTCCGCCTCTGCGGCCTTCGCGCGGATGTCGGGGTGCCGCTCCCAGCCGTTCGGCGTCGCGAAGAGCTCGACGATCGCCTCGGGACGGTAGGTGAGCGCCTCGCGCACCGACTGCGGGCCCTCCAGAAGGAACAGGCCTGTCTCAGTCCTCGCGCTGCGTTTGGTCAGCTTCGCGACAGCACGGACTCGGGGCGAACGGGGGTTCTCCAGCACGATCACAGTCTAGGGAACGCACGGCCCTCTCCCGCACCATCCGGGTAGGGTGCCTGCATGACGATCGATGCCGCGGTGAGGAGCTCCCGTCGGCGGATCGTCCTCGCAGTGCTCGCCGTCGCGACGGTCGCGATCGGGCTCGTCATCCATCGCAGTGGGGGCGGGGTCGTGGGCGACGTCATCGGCGATGCGCTGTACGCCGTGCTCATCTATCTGCTCGTCGCCCTGATCGCCGCGCGGTGCCGCCCCCTCGCGCCGGCCCTCGTCTCCTTCGTGTTCTGCGCCGGCGTCGAACTGTTCCAGCTCACCGGTATCCCTCGCGAGTGGGGATCGGCACTCCCCCCGATCCGCCTCGTCCTCGGCTCCGGATTCGATGGACGCGACATCCTCGTCTACGCGGGTGCCGTCGCCATGGCCGCTCTCGTCGACCTCGCGGTCAGCCGCGCGGCAGTCCTCGCCACGCCGGGAAACACCACAGGGCGCCCTCCCGAAGGAGAGCGCCCTGTGTGAAGAGGTGCTTACGCAGCCGACTTCGGCGCGTTGACGTCGGAGGGAAGAGCCTTCTTCGCCGTCTCGACCAGCGTCGTGAACGTGGCAGCGTCGTTGACCGCGAGGTCGGCGAGCATGCGACGGTCGACCGTGACACCCGCGAGGCCGAGGCCCTGGATGAAGCGGTTGTACGTCATGCCGTTCTGGCGGGCCGCAGCGTTGATGCGCTGGATCCACAGACGACGGAAGTCACCCTTGCGCTTGCGACGGTCACGGTACGAGTAGACCAGCGAGTGGATGACCTGCTCTTTGGCCTTGCGGTAGAGGCGCGAACGCTGTCCGCGGTAACCGGAGGCGCGCTCGAGGATGACCCGGCGCTTCTTGTGGGCGTTTACTGCCCGCTTGACTCTTGCCATTTTCCTGTGTTCCTATTCGTGCGTTCGGCGCGCGTCAGCGACCGAGAAGCTTCTTCGCGACCTTGGTGTCAGCCTTCGACAGGACCTGGTCCTGGTTCAGACGACGCGTGCGACGGCTCGACTTGTGCTCGAGGTTGTGGCGCATCCCGGCCTGCTGCTTCTTCAGCTTTCCGCTGCCGGTGATCTTGAAGCGCTTCTTAGCACCCGAGTGGGTCTTCTGCTTCGGCATCTTCTCTTCCTTCGTATGGCGCCTTCTCAGGCGACGGTGTCAACCCGCGGTGCGGGAGTTCTGGGGCGGGTACTACTCCGCAGTGGTGGCGGCGGCCTCGTTCTTCGCCTCGCGCGCAGCCTGCTTCTTGTCCGCGCGCTGAGCATCGCGCACGGCGTTCTGCTCCTGCTTCGCCTCGGACTTGCTCTTGAGCGGAGCCACGACCATCACCATGTTGCGACCGTCGATGGTCGGGTTCGACTCGACGGTGCCGAACTCGGCGACATCCTCGGCGAACTTGCGCAGCAGACGCACACCCTGCTCGGGACGCGACTGCTCGCGACCGCGGAACAGGATCATGGCCTTGACCTTGTCGCCGGCCTTGAGGAAGCCCTCGGCACGCTTGAGCTTGGTCGTGTAGTCGTGAGCCTCGATCTTCAGACGGAAGCGCACTTCCTTGAGGATCGTGTTCGCCTGGTTGCGGCGAGCTTCCTTTTCCTTCTGGGCGGCCTCGTACTTGAACTTGCCGTAGTCCATGATCTTGACGACGGGCGGCTTCGAGTTCGGGGCGACCTCGACGAGGTCGAGATCGGCTTCCTGCGCGAGGCGCAGTGCGGCTTCGATGCGGACGACGCCGATCTGCTCACCCGCGGGGCCGACGAGGCGGACCTCGGGGACGCGGATGCGCTCATTGGTACGGGGATCGCTGATGCGGAACTCCTTAGACGATGTGATTCGGCCACCGCGACGCTGTCTGCATCACGGGCGAAATCGGAATCGTCCCCACCCACCGGCATTCAGACGCCGGCTCCGCACCCTGTCTACCGGCTCCTTCTTTCGAACGGAGCCGGTGGAGTGCAAGACCCGGTAGCCTTGAACGGCAAGCGCGGGTGGGAAGTGAATCCTCTTTCGTTCCGGAGCATGACGCTCCGGAGCCCGCCAAAGTCTAACAGAAAGCAAGGCGAAGTGACGAACCAGGCACCGGACGAGGCGGCACGCGAGCGCGAAGAGCGTTGGGCACGTCAGGAGGAGGCCGCATCGTCGGCCACCCGCGACATCGCCGATGTACCCGCAGTCGAGGTGATCACCACCGCCGCCGTGCACCTCATGAGCGCGGCAGCCGTCAAGCTCGGGCTCGCCGACGATCCGGACGCCGCAGCGCAGCTCGACCTCGACGAGGCGCGCAAGCTCATCAACTCCCTCGCCGGGCTCATCACCGCCGGCGCTCCGGAGATCAGCGACATGCACGCGCGGTCCCTGCGCGACGGTCTCCGCTCACTCCAGCTCGCCTTCCGCGAGGCGTCCACGATCCCCGATCCGATCGGCAAGGGACCGGGCGAGAAGTGGACCGGCCCGGTCAACTAGCTGCCGCGGGCTCGACGACCAGAGGGTCGGCCGAGGCCGGGCCGGGGCACTGCCCTTCGGTGCGAGTCCAGGAGATCTCCTGTTCCGACTCATGGATGACGGCACCTTGCGCATCGAACAACCGGATGTCAACCAGGTCGGGCGTGGACATGTCGAAGGACATGCTCCACGTGCCGTCGGCCGACGGAGACGCCGAGAACAGGTTCGCGGACGAACTCGCATCCTCCCCCGGCCCCGGTGAGCACTGCCCGTCCGCGCAGAACTGGAGGTCGGTCGCCGCCGGGAAGGCGCTCACGTCGACGACGACCGTGCTGATGTAGGCGATCGCCGGGCACGCGTTGACCACGCAGCCGGAAGTGCCGGCGACGGCGCCTCCGAGCAGCACGACGGCGGCGAGAGCTCGCAACAGAGTCCGGGGCATGTCCCCGAGCGTAGCGAAGCGGTTCAGGCGCTGCGGCGGAGCTTCACGGTGAGGGAGTCGACGAGCACGGCGATCCGGTCGTCCGATGCCCAGCGAGACGCGAGACGCGAGAGCACGGCGTCGAGCACCTCGCGTTCGAGTCCGTCGACCAGCTCGAGGACCACGATGAGCTCGGGCCCGCGCAGACGGGCGTCGGGGTCCCCGGAATCCACAGCCACGTCGATGACGGCCAGTTCGTGGGCCACGCTCTCCTGCAGCGCCGTGAACACCTCGGTCGACAGGAAGCTCGGCTCCCAGCGCTGCTCCTGAGCGATCGCCCACACGGCAGGGCGCCGGATGACGAACTCGGTGTCGGACGTCGGGTCGAGCACGATCAGGTCGGTGTCCTCCGACGAGGCGGCCAGCGCCGCGCGGATAGCTTCGACGGGGATGGGTCGCGCCGTCGGGTCCCACGCCTGCATCGCCTGGACCGACGAGAACACCGGCTGCACGCGCCGACCATCCGGAGCCGCGACCGTGACGATGGAGAGCTCCTGCGTCTTGTCAACGGTGAGGCCGTTGGGGGCGATCCCCTCCTCCCCCTTCTCCGCGATGAGGGGCACCAGCACACGGGCGGCACGGAAGGCGTCGACGACCTCGGACTGGCTACCCTCGCCGGCGCGGAAGCGCAGCAGCGCCGCCAGCAGCGCGGGGTCGGCGGAACCGTCGTCCGCGGCGTGCGGATTCGACTCGAAGCTGCGCCCCTCCCACGGGACGCCTGCTGAATCGCCGTAGTTGTGCGGCTCGGGGCCGCACGCGTGCGCGTCAGTCTCCTGCGACATCCAGTGCCTCAGCCAGCGTGAAGGCGCCGGCGTAGAGTGCCTTGCCGACGATCGCGCCCTCGACGCCCAACGGCACGAGGTCGCGGAGCGCGGCGATGTCGTCCAGGCTCGAGATGCCGCCTGACGCGACCACGGGCTTCGGGGTGCGGGAGGTGACCTCACGGAGAAGGTCGAGGTTCGGACCGCGGAGGGTTCCGTCCTTCGTGACGTCGGTGACCACGTAGCGGCTGCAGCCGGCGTCTTCGAGGCGGTCGAGCACCTCCCAGAGGTCCCCGCCCTCCTTGGTCCATCCGCGGGCGGCGAGCGTCGTTCCGCGCACATCGAGACCGACGGCGATCGCCTCGCCGTAACGGCCGATCACGTCGGCAGCCCACTCCGGATTCTCCAGCGCCGCCGTGCCCAGGTTGATCCGCGTCGCGCCGCTCTCCAGAGCCGCCTCCAGCGTCGCGTCGTCGCGGATACCACCCGAAAGCTCGATGTTCACGCCCTTGAACTGCTTGATGACCTTGCGCAGGATCGGCGCGTTGCTGCCCCGACCGAAGGCCGCGTCGAGGTCGACCAGGTGGATCCAGGAGGCGCCCTGCGACACCCACTCCCCTGCGGCGTCCAACGGGTCGCCATAGCTGGTCTCGGTTCCGGCCTCGCCCTGAGTCAGTCGGACGGCCTTGCCCCCGGCGACATCGACCGCGGGAAGGAGCGTGAGCGAGGGGGACTGCGCGAAGTCGTTCATGGGGTCCTTGGATCGGGAAGCTCTTCGGCCCGGTGCGGGCACGAGAACCGAGGGTAGTCCGCCGGGCGGCGGGGAACAAAACGGGTGACGTCGGCGGGCGTCGTCAGAGACTCTCGACCCAGTTGCGCAGCAGCTGGATACCTGCTTCGCCGGACTTCTCCGGGTGGAACTGCGTCGCCGACAGCGGGCCGTTCTCCACGGCGGCGAGGAAGGGATCGCCGTAGGTCGTCCAGGTCAGGACGGGTTCCGGGAACGGCGGAATGACATCGAGCTGCCAGGACTGGGCGGCGTAGGAGTGCACGAAGTAGAAGCGCTCCTGCTCGATGCCGCGGAAGAGCATGCTGTCGGAACCGGGCGCGACGGTGTTCCAGCCCATGTGCGGAAGCACCGGCGCGTTGAGCTCGGTGACGGCTCCGGGCCACTCTCCGAGCCCTGCGGTGTCACGCCCACGCTCGACGCCGTGCTCGAACAGCACCTGCATCCCGACGCAGATGCCGAGGACGGGACGGCCACCGGCCAGACGGCGGTCGATGATCTCGTCGCCTCCGTGCGCACGCAGGGCATCGCGAACCGCCTGGAACGCGCCGACGCCGGGAACGACCAGGCCGTCCGCCTCGAGGGCGGTGGTGCGGTCACGGGTCAGCACGGCGTCGGCACCGGCAGCCACGAGAGCCTTGACGGCCGAGTGGACGTTGCCCGACTCGTAGTCGAACACCGCGACGCGAGGAGCCGAGGTCACAGCGCGCCTTTGGTGGACGGAATGCCGTCGACGAGCGGATCCAGCGCCTTGGCCTGACGGAACGCACGCGCGAACGCCTTGTACTCCGCTTCCGCGATGTGGTGCGGGTCTCGGCCGCCGAGCACACGCACGTGCACCGTGAGAGCGGCATTGAACGTGATGGCTTCGAAGGAGTGGCGGACGAGCGCCCCTGTGAAGTGTCCGCCGATCAGGTGGTGCTCGAACCCCTCGGGCTCCCCCGTGTGCACGAGGTACGGGCGGCCCGAGATGTCGACCACGGCCTGCGCGAGCGCCTCGTCGAGGGGGACGAGGGCGTCTCCGTACCGGGAGATGCCGGACTTGTCGCCGAGGGCTTCGAGGATCGCCTGTCCGAGCACGATCGAGACGTCTTCCACGGTGTGGTGTGCGTCGATGTGGGTGTCACCGGAAGCGCGCACGGTGAGGTCGGTCAGCGAGTGCTTCGCGAACGCCGTGAGCATGTGGTCGAAGAAGGGCACCGAGGTGTCGATGTGGCTCACGCCGGTCCCGTCGAGGTTCAGCTCGAGCTCGACGGTGGACTCCGACGTGCGGCGCACACGGCTCGCGGTGCGCGGGGTCGGTGCGGAAGTGCTCATGAAGCCGATCCTATCGAGGCAAGAGCATCAAGGAACCCGGTGGTCTCGGCCTCGGTGCCCGCGCTCACCCTCAGGTGTCCTGGGATGCCGACATCGCGTACCAGCACCCCCTGGTCGTACAGCTGCTGCCAGGTGGCCTTCGGGTCGGAGACTCCACCGAACAGCACGAAGTTCGACCAGGATTCGTGCGGCTGGTAACCCAGCGCCTCGAGAGTCGCCGTGATGCGGTCGCGCTGCTCGACGATCTCCTCGACCATGCCGAGCATGACGTCGGCATTGCGCAGCGCCGCGATGGCCGCCGCCTGGGTGAGTGCGCTCAGGTGGTACGGCAGACGCACCAACCGCAGCGCGTCGATGAACGCCGGGTCGGCCGCGAGATACCCGACACGGGCTCCGGCGAACGCGAAGGCCTTGCTCATCGTGCGCGAGACGGCCAGACGCGGCCGCCCCTCGAGCAGCGTCAGTGCGGAGACCGCGTCATGCGGCGCGAACTCCTGGTAGGCCTCGTCGACGATCACTATGCCCCTGGCAGCCTCATACACCGCTTCGATGACGTCGAGTCCGAGCGGCGTGCCGGTGGGGTTGTTGGGAGAGCAGAGGATGACCACGTCCGGCTCGGCGGCCCGCACCTGCTCGGCCGCCTCCTCCGGAGTGATGGTGTAGTCGGGCTGACGCGTACCGGCGATCCACCGCGCACCGGTGCCCTGCGCGATGAGCGGGTACATCGAATAGGTCGGCGCGAACCCGAAAGCCGTGCGACGAGGGCCTCCGAAGGCCTGCAGGATGTGCTGGAGCACCTCATTGGACCCGTTGCCCGCCCAGATCTGCTCGGGGACGAGACCGTGGCCCAGGTACTCCGCGAAAGACTCGCGAAGCGTGGTGAACTCACGATCCGGGTAGCGGTTGACATCACGGATCGCGACGGCGATGTCATCGAGGATGTCGCTCGCCACCGCATCGGGGATCGGATGCGTGTTCTCATTCACGTTGAGCGCGATGGGAAGCGGCGCCTGTGGAGCACCGTATGGCTTCAATCCGCGGAGATCGTCACGTAGCGGGAGATCGTTGAGGGAGAGGGTCACCCTTCCCATGCTAGGCGGCGCTTGAGGTTGATGACGCAAAGTCGCCGCCCCAGGAACTCCTCGTCTGAGCCCTCCGCCGGATCAGCGCGCGTACTGAGCCGGGATCGCCAGAGTCTGCCCGATCTGCAGCTCCCCGCCGCGCAACAGGTTCATCCGGCTGATGTCGCCGATCACATCGCGCGGGTCGGCGTCGGGCGCGACGCCGGTGGCGATGGACCAGAGCGTGTCACCGGGCATGACGGTGACGGTCTCGACGCCGGCGGGTGCGGTGTCGGCACCCGACGCGACCGCGCTGCCGCCGCTGAGCGCCGCGAACGCGATGCCGGCGGCGAGGGGCACCGACGCCAGGGCGAGCAGTACAGCGCGACCACGCGTCGTCAGCCGGAGTCTCGTCGAAGGACGGGGCGATGCCGGGATGACTGCTGCGGTGCTGAAGCCGATGCTGCTCATGTGGTGCTCCTTAGCCTGTCCCGGAGCGGTGAGGCTGCCGGGGAAGTTGGCGTAGCGTTCGCATTCACGACTCGGCCGGGAGCCGGGAATGCGAAGCTACGTACCGAAGATATCTTCGAGTTCGAACATTTGTCAAGTATTCTTCGAAACCACACCGGGGAAAGAGGCCGACACGCTCGAACAGATCTTCCAGATCGGCCCGATTCTCGGATACGGTTTCGATAAGGACACCCCACCACGGGCCTCCGACATTCGAAGAGGGACGTCGGATCACGCACTGAAGGAGCACCATGAGCGAGAACTCTGCCGCCGAGTCGGAGGCACCGCGCACGCGCCGCCGGAAGAGCCTCAGCCCGAAGCAGATGGCGATCCTCGAGGTCATCCAGAACTCGATCGCGAACCACGGCTATCCGCCGAGCATGCGCGAGATCGGAGACGCCGTCGGTCTCAAGTCCCTCTCCAGCGTCACCCATCAACTCGGACAGCTCGAGCTGAGTGGCTACCTGCGCCGCGACCCGGGGAAGACCAGGGCGATGGAGGTGCTCATCGATCTGCCGGGCGCCAGCACCGAGAACCCGGCCGACGTCGCGACTCCCGTAGGCGACGCCGCGCTCGTCCCCCTGGTGGGACGGATCGCCGCCGGCGTGCCGATCACCGCGGATCAGCAGGTCGAGGAGATCTTCCCGCTCCCCCGTCAGTTGGTGGGCAAGGGCGACCTGTTCATGCTCAAGGTCTCCGGCGAGTCGATGATCGACGCCGCCATCTGCGACGGCGACTGGGTCGTGGTCCGCTCCCAGAACAGCGCGGAGAACGGCGAGATCGTCGCGGCGATGCTCGATGGCGAGGCGACGGTCAAGGTGCTGCGCCGCCGGGACGGCCACACCTGGCTCCTCCCCCGCAACTCGGCATTCGAACCCATCCTCGGCGACGAGTCCGTCGTCCTCGGCAAGGTCGTGGCGGTGCTCCGCGCCGTCTGACCCTCGATCCGGTCAGCGCGGACAGTGGTCGGGCCCACGGCGTGGCCGCACACGCGGTGCGACGCCGCATAGGCTCGAGACATGTCGTCGTCCCCTTACGGTTCCTGGTCATCCCCGTTCTCCGCCGCCTCGGTCGCCGCGTCTTCACCGCGCATCGACGGCGCCCGTTTCGTCGGCTCGGAGATCTGGTGGGGCGAGTCGGTGCCGGCCCAGAAGGGCCGCGTGACGGTGCGGAGCTCCTCCGGAGCCGAGATCCTCCCCTCCCCCTGGAGCGCACGCTCACGTGTGCACGAGTACGGCGGGGGTGCGTGGACGGCGGACGAGCACGGCACGCTCTACTTCGTCGACGCGAACGACCAGCGGGTTCGTCGTCTGAGCGTGGGAGGCGAGCCCGTTGCTCTCACCCCTCCCGGACCCTCCCACGGCGGCCTGCGTGTGCAGTCCGGTCGACTGCTGGCCGTGCGCGAAGACCTCTCCCGCACGCCGCATCTCCGAGCGATCGTCGAGATCCCGCTCGACGGCTCCGCAGCCGAGGATGCGTCCGCGATCACGGTGATCGTGCAGGGCGATGGCTTCTTCGCCCACCCCGCGCTCTCCCCAGACGGCACCCGCGCCGCGTGGGTCGCGTGGGACAGCGGCCGCATGCCGTGGGAGGACGCGCACGTGCAGGTCGCCGAGGTCGGTGAGGATACTCCGCGCACGATCCCCTCACGGGCGGCGCTGCAGCCGGAGTGGCTGAGCGACTCGGAGCTGCTCTTCGCCGATGATCCGGGTGGGCGCTGGGCCCTGCAGCGCATCTCCCTGGACGGTGTGGTCCCGGTCGGCACCGCACGGCAGGTCTCACCCTCGGACGCCGACACGGGCTATGGACTCTGGGTCCTCGGCAACCGCTGGTATCAGCTGCTCGACGACGGCCGTGTCGTCGCCGTCCGGACGAACGGGCGCGACGAGGTCGTGGTGATCGATACCGATGATGCTGCCGACGACCGCGTCGACGTCATCTCGTTCCCCGGAGACGGCCATGTGAGCGTCGACGATGTCGACGGCACCCGCGTGCTCCTCTCCGGCAACGGTTCGCGTGCGAACGCCGGGCTGTGGTGCGTCGACGTCGTATCGGGTGCCACCGTGGCGGTGCGCGGCGGCGAACCGGTCGATCCGCAGTGGATGCCCGCTGCGATGCCGATCGAGATCCAGGGCCCGCACGGAGAGGTGCACGCGTTCGCGTACCCGCCGGCGAACCCGCACGCGACGGCTCCCGATCGCGAGCTCCCGCCCTACATCGTCCTGGTGCACGGGGGGCCGACGGCGCACGTCACCGGGGCGGCGTCCGAGGCGATCGCGTTCTACACGAGCCGCGGCATCGGCGTGCTCGACGTGAACTACGGAGGATCCACGGGGTACGGCCGCTCATACCGTGAACGTCTCGACGGCCAGTGGGGCATCGTCGATGTCGACGACGTGATCGCCGCGGCCCGCGGTCTGGCGGACGCGGGCCTGGCCGACCCCGACCGGATCGCGATCCGCGGCGGGTCGGCCGGCGGCTGGACCGTGCTGTCGGCGCTGGTGCGGGGCGGAGCCTTCGCTGCCGGGATCAGCCGCTACGGGGTCGCCGATCTGCGCATGCTCGTCGCGGAGACCCACGATTTCGAGGCGTCGTACATCGACGGTCTGGTCGGTCCCCTCCCCGAGCACGAGCACCTGTACGTGGAGCGTTCACCGCTCACGCACGCCGACCGGATCGACGCGCCCGTGCTGCTGCTGCAGGGCGGCGAGGATCGCGTGGTTCCGCCCTCGCAGTCCGAGGCGATCCGAGACGCGCTCGCGGCACGCGGAGTCGACCACGAGTATGTGCTGTACCCCGCCGAGGGGCACGGATTCCGCAGCGCCGACACGATCGTCGACGCCCTCGAGCGCGAGCTGACGTTCCTCGGCCGTGTGTTCGGCTTCGAGCCGCGTCTGTGAGGACGACTTCCCCCGCGAGGGTCACTCCCCCACGCGGTTGCGCAGACGCATGGCGCGGTCGGCTTCGCGGGTGTCCTGACGCTCACGCAGGGTCTGTCGCTTGTCGTACTCGCGCTTACCTTTGGCGAGGGCGATCTCGACCTTGGCGCGACCGTCGGAGAAGTACAGCTTCAGCGGGATGAGGGTGTATCCCCCTGCCGAGACGGCGTGGGCGATCTTCGCGATCTCCTCACGGTGCAGCAGCAGCTTGCGGATGCGCTTGGCCGAATGGTTCGTCCAATGCCCCTGCGAGTACTCCGGGATGTGCACTGAGTCGAGGAAGACCTCGTTCCCCTTGACGAACGCGTAGCCGTCGCTGAGGTTGGCTCGTCCCTGACGCAGCGACTTGACCTCGGTGCCGGTGAGCACCATCCCCGCCTCGTACGACTTCTCGATGGCGTAGTCGTGACGTGCGCGACGATTGGTCGCGACGACCTTCTCTCCGCGTTCCCTGGGCATGATGCTCTCCTGTTGCCGTGATGAGCCCGATCGATCGATCGGACCGAGCAGCCTTTCAGGCTATCAGGTGCGCAGCCAGCGTCGGATCGCGAAGCCCGCGGACAGGGCGGCGAGGATCACTCCGATGCCGATCAGCACCGGGACGACCAGTGCCGCGTCCTGCATCGTGACCCACGTCGTGATGAACGGCACCCTTCCCCGCAGATAGCCGTTGACGCCGAAGTGCACGCCTGCGACGACCGCAGCGCTGGCCAGGGCCGACCCCAGGAAGGCCGCGAACACGCCCTCCAGCACGAACGGGGTCTGGATGAAGCGGTTGGACGCTCCGACGAGGCGCATGATGCCGATCTCCTTGCGCCTCGCATACGCGGACAGGCGGATCGTCGTGCCGATCAGGAGAGTCGCGGCGATGAGCATGAGCACGGCGATCCCGACCGCGATGTACGTCGCGACGGTCAAAGCGGAGAACAGGGGCTCCAGGTACTGCAGCTGATCCTTCACCTGCTCGACCCCAGCCTGTCCGCTGAAGGCTTCGGCGAGCACCTGGGACTGGCCGGGATCCTTCATGGTCACGAAGAACACTTCGAAGGCCTGGTCGGGAGTGAGCACGCTCGCCTGGTCCGCGCCGAGCTGGTCGACGAGTTTGGCGTAGGTCTCTTCCTTGGTGTCGAAGGTCATCGAGCTGATGAGCGGTTTGAGCGCGTCGCCCTCGAGCTGCGCACGCACGGCTGCGACCTGCTCCTCGCTCGCCGCACCGTCGAGACACGTCTCGGATTCCGACACGGCCGAGCACATGTACACAGCCACCTGGGCGCGCTCGGCCCAGTAGCCGCGCATGACGCCGATCTGCCCCTGCATGAGGATCGCGGCGCCCACGAAGGTCAGGGACACGAAGGTGACCAGCACGACGGAGATCACCATCGAGATGTTCCGCCGGAGTCCGACGAGGGCTTCGGTCAGGATGAGTCCGATTCTCATGAGGTCGGGCCCACTTCCTCGTCGTCCTCGTCGGAGAGACCGAGGCGATCCGCGACACCGAGTTCGGCGACGTCGACCGTCGGCAGGACGATCGGATGCGTTCGCGGGCGTGCCGCCGGAGCGGGTTCGACGGCCGAAGGCGGCTCGACCACCGCGGGAGGTTCGACGGCAGCGGGAGGCTCGACCACGGCGGGGGGCTCGACGACGTTCGCAGCTGCGCCCTCCTGCACCGCGGGCTGCGGCTCCGGCGCTTCGACCGTGCGCGGGGCGGGCGGAACCACCGTCTCCCCGTCGCGATCGACTGCTGCCGCAGCCTGACGCTGACTGGCGAGCTCTTCTGCGAGTGCGGCACGCACCACCGAGAGATCGGCGGTCTGGCGCTGCACCTCCTGGACGGCGGTCAGTGCGGCAGCGGCTGCCGCACCACGCACTTCCTCTGGCACGAGGCGCGGGATGTTGGACGTGTCGCCGTATCCGCCATGCACCTCATCGCGGACCATCTCGCCGTCGCGCAGCTCGATCACGCGGCGCTGCATCTGATCGACGAAACCGGCCTCGTGGGTGGCCATCAGTACCGTGGTGCCCCCCGCGTTGATGCGGGCGAGCAGCTGCATGATGTCGACCGAGGTCGCAGGGTCGAGGTTTCCGGTCGGCTCATCGGCGAGCAGAACCTGGGGCCGATTGACGAGAGCGCGCGCGATGGCGACGCGCTGCTGCTCACCGCCCGACAGTTCGTGGGGCATCCGCTTCTGCTTGCCGTCGAGGCCCACCAGAGCGAGCGCCTCAGGCACCGCCTGTTGGATGAAGCCGCGGGAGGCACCGGTCACCTGGAGCGTGAACGCGACGTTCTGATGGACGGTCTTCGACGGGAGGAGCCGGAAGTCCTGGAACACCGACCCGATATGGCGGCGGAAGTACGGCACCTTGCGGTTCGCGAGGGCTCGCAGGTCCCTCCCGAGCACCGCGACCCGTCCCGAGGTGGGGACGTCCTCGCGCAGGATGAGGCGCAGGCAGGACGACTTGCCGGAACCCGAGGCCCCGACGAGGAAGACGAACTCCCCGCGTTGCACTTCGAAGTCGACACCGGAGAGGGCGGGCTTCGACGTCCCGCGGTAGCGTTTCGTGACGTTCTCGAACCGAATCATGGCGCTACGAGCCTAAGCGCGGGCTCTTCCCTGACGGCGAGCGACACCCCGCAGAGGCACGTCCGCCCTCCACCCGGATGGGGATTGCTCCCCATGCACACGCCACCGCCGCGTCACCTGCCACTGCTATACATGAAGATGCCGACCGCACGAAGCGGTCGCCGAATTCTTTCGAGGGGGAGCCATGACGACACCTGCAGGTTGGTACGACGACGGATCCGGACGGCAGCGCTGGTGGGACGGCCAGCAGTGGACGGAACACTTCGCCCCTGAGGCGACGGATGCGGGGTCGGCCTCTGAGGAGCCGAACGTCTCCGAGACCACGCCGATCGAGGACACGGTCATCGAGGAGACGGTGATCGGAGACACGGTGATCGAAGACACGGTGATCCGTCCGTCCGAGGAGACGGTGATCATTCCCGAGGAGCACGGCTCGTCGGCCCCCGCGGACCAGGGCGATGTCGATGCTGCGGGTGCGACCGCCGCGACGACCCCGCTCGGCGACGACCTCGGCGCCTACTCCGCGCCGGCGGCCCCTCCCGCATACCCGGCAGCCGCCCCCGGACAGTCCACGGACGCCTACCCCGGCGTCGCGCCCGCCTACCCCGGCACCACGACGGGCTACCCCGCCGCCGCCCCCTACGGGCAGCCGGTCTCCGAGGAGCCGAAGAAGCTCTCGGTCCTGGGGCTCGTCGGTCTCGGTGTCGCTGCGCTCGGCACGATCCTGGTCTTCATCCCGGTCGTCGGATTCATCGGCTTCGTGCTGCTCGCGGCCGCCTTCGTCGTCTCGCTGATCTCGCTCTTCCTGAAGGGCAAGAAGTGGCCGGGCATCGCGGGCCTCGTCCTCGCGGTCGTCGGCACCATCATCGGGATCATCATGTCGTTCGTCTACCTCTTCGCCTTCGCACAGGGCGTGAGCGAGGAGATCGACAAGCTGCCCACCTCCTCCCCCTCGATCGAGGCATCGGCACCGCCGGAGAGCGAGGGGCCCGACGCCGGTGTGCGTCCGACCTCGCCGGAAGTGGCGCAGGGACTGACCGCCATCCTCGCCTCGTCGGGCGCTGAGGGGTACACGGAGCCCCAGGTGTCCTGCCTCGCCGATCTGCTCGTGGCCTCGGATCTCGACAACGCGACGTTGCGCACGATCGCGGACAGCGACGGCAACCTCACCGACACGGACGCTCTGTACGGTGTCGCCGAGGTGCTCAGCGATACCGAGGCGATCACGGCCTGCCTCGTTCCCTGAGCGAGGTCAGCTCAATTCGAGAAGGCCTCGAGGGCAATGCTCTCGAGGCCTTCTTCGTGTGATCGAACCGGTATTCGACACAGGGGCGTCCCCGGCGCTACCGTCATCTTTGACGGCCGCCCCTCGCAGAACGGCCGGCGTCGCGAGGACGACCTCACCACGCAATCGCCGACCGAGAAAGACGCACGGGAACGCCTGATGACAACACCTGCCGGCTGGTACGACGACGGCTCCGGGAACCGACGGTGGTGGGATGGGCTGAGCTGGACGGAGCATGTCGTCACCGGGCACCCCGCTGCCGTCACGGAATCGGAGGTCACGACCTCGACTGCCGAGGACGCGCACGTCGCTGCTGACCCGACGGCGCCCGCAGCGGCGACGGACCCCGGGGTCCCGACGACCGCCGCCACGGGTCAGCCCCTCGGGACCGTGGCCGACCTCGAACCCGCGCCCTTCGCCCCGCCGTACACGCTCGCGCACCAGATGCCTGCCTCCCCCGCCGGGACGGTGCCCTCGAACGGTGCGATCTCCGCTCCATACGGCGGGTATCCGGCAGCCTCGTGGCCCACGCCTTCCACCCCGCAAGCCCGCCCCGGCGTCCCTGTCGTGGGCATCATCGGCCTGGCAGCCGTGGTCATCGGCGTCGTCTGCGCGTGCATCCCCGTGATCGCGATCGCCGGGTGGGCGCTCCTCGCCGTCGGGTTCGTGATGTCGCTCGTCTCCCTGTTCCTGCGCGGGCGGAAGTGGCCGGGCATCACCGGTCTCGCCCTCGCTGTGATCGGTGCCGTGCTCGCGGCTGCCGTGTCGCTGCTGCTGCTCGCCGCGACATCGTCGGACGGTGCTTCGTCCGCGATCCCGAGCGAACGGCCGACGGATGGAGGCACGTCCACGGAACGTCCGGACCCGTCCGCGATCGAGGGCGCCGAGATGACGACCTTCGCCGATCTCGAGGTCGGTGACTGTCTGCCCCTGGTCGTGTACGACGAGGACGAGCTCGTCTTCGAGCTGCCCGTCGTGCCCTGCGAGCAGCCGCACACCGACGAGGTCTTCTTCATCTACGACGTGGAAGACGGTGAGTTCCCGGGCGACGACGCCCTCACCGAGACCTCGTGGAACGGCTGCTACGAGGCGTTCCAGGCGTACGTCGGCACCTCGTACGAGGCCTCGGAGCTCGACTTCTACAACTACCAGCCGACGAAGGGCACGTGGATCCGGGAGGGGGACCGCACCGTGCAGTGCATCCTCTTCAGCTATGACGATGTGACCGGCACCCTGCGGGACTCCGGTCGCTGACCACAACGATACGAAGAAGGCCCCGGATCGCTCCGGGGCCTTCTTCGTGGACTCAGTCCTCGGTCTTGCGCTTGCGCCAGCGGATACCCGCCGAGATGAAGTCGTCGAGGTCGCCGTCGAAGACCGCAGCCGGATTGCCGGATTCCTGGCCGGTGCGGAGGTCCTTGACCAGCTGCTGGCCGTAGAGGAAGTACGAGCGCATCTGATCGCCCCAGCTCGCGGTGATGTTGCCCGCGAGTTCCTTCTTCTTCGCAGCCTCCTGCTCCTTCTGCAGCAGCAGGAGTCGCGTCTGCAGCACGCGCATGGCGGCGGCACGGTTCTGGATCTGCGACTTCTCGTTCTGCATCGACACGACGATGCCGGTCGGGAGGTGCGTGAGGCGCACGGCGGAGTCTGTCGTGTTGACCGACTGCCCACCCGGGCCGGAGGAGCGGAACACGTCGACGCGGATGTCGCTCTCCGGGATGTCGACCTCTGTGGCCTCTTCCATCAGCGGGATGACCTCGACGGCGGCGAACGACGTCTGCCGCTTGTCGGCGGAGCCGAACGGACTGATGCGGGCGAGACGATGCGTTCCGGCCTCGACCGAGATGGTGCCGAAGGCGTAGGGAGCGTCGATCTCGAAGGTCGCGGACTTGATGCCGGCGCCCTCCGCGTAAGACGTGTCCATGACCTTGACGGGGTACTTGTGCCGCTCGGCCCAGCGCAGGTACATGCGCATCAGCATCTCGGCGAAGTCCGTGGCGTCATCGCCGCCGGCCCCGGAGCGGATCGTGATGATCGCGGAGCGCTCGTCGTATTCGCCGTCGAGGAGCGTCTGCACCTCGAGCTGGTTGATCAGATCGGTCAGCGCAGCGAGCTCCGTGCGGGCCTCCTGCGCTGAGTCCTCGTCGCCCATCTCGTTCGCGAGACCGACCAGCACTTCCAGGTCGTCGAGACGCTGGGCGATGCCGGTGATGCGGGCGAGCTCCGACTGGCGGTGGCTGAGGGCGCTGGTCACCTTCTGCGCGTTCTCGGTGTCGTCCCAGAGGTCGGGAGCGCCGGCCTCCTCGCTGAGACGCGCGATGTCGTCGCGGAGACGGGAGACATCGACGACCTCGCTGATGTCGCCGAAGGTGTGCCTGAGCGCCTGGATTTCGGCGGAGAGATCTAGTTCGAGCATGACACCTCAGCCTAACGTGCCGCCTGCCCGCACGGGGACGCCATCGTCCGGGAGCTCCGGGCAACGGGAGTAGCGTGAAGTCGTGAGCAGCGCATCGACGGTCCTTCGGCAGTTCGGACCGATGGTGTATCTGCCGACGATCCTGTTCTCGCTCGGCGAGGGTGCGGTGATCCCGCTCATCCCGGTGCTCGCCGTCTCCATGGGAGCGGACGTGGCGTTCGCCGCCCTCGTCGCCTCCTGCCTCGTCATCGGCCAGCTGTGCGGGAACCTCCCCGCCGGATGGGCGGTCGGCAGGATCGGCGAGCGCTACACCATGGTGATCGCCGGGGTGATCTCGATCGTCGCCGGCATCGGAATGGTGTTCGCGCCGTCGCTCGGTGTGCTGGCGGCTTCGGTGTTCCTGCTGGGCATCTGCGCGGCGGCCTTCGGCCTCGCCCGGCATGCGTTCATGACCACGCGGGTTCCTGTCGCCTTCCGCGCGCGGTCGCTCTCGCTGCTCGGCGGGAGCTTCCGCCTCGGCATCTTCGTCGGTCCGTTCATCGCGGCAGGACTGCTTCAGCTCTTCGGCAGCGAGAGCGCAGCGATCTGGTTCTTCCTCGGCTGCCTCGTGGTGATGGTCGCGCTGGTCCTCTTCGGGCCCGATCCGGAGAAGATGGTCCCGCCGGTCACGACGGCCACGCGCGAGCGCTATGCGGAGGACTCCGGCGAGGCCGTGAGCGGTTCGATCCCCACGGTCGAGCGCCTCGGCATCTTCCAGACGATGTGGCGCCAGCGTGCGGTGCTCGGACGCCTCGGCCTCGCCGCCGCTTCGCTCTCCGCCGTCCGGTCGGCCCGCCAGGTCGTGCTCCCCCTGTGGGGGCTGTCCCTGGGGTTGGACGCCTCGACCATCTCCCTCGTCGTCGGCGTCTCCGGGGCCATCGACTTCGCGCTCTTCTATGCGAGCGGCCAGGTGATGGACCGCTTCGGCCGGCTGTGGGCGGCGATGCCGGCGATGGTGCTCATGGGAGCGGGTTTCCTGGCGCTGTCGTTCACGCACGACGGGGATGCGGCTGTGCTGTGGTTCGGCATGTTCGCCGCTGTCCTGGGCGTCGGCAACGGACTGTCCAGCGGCATCGTGCTGACTCTGGGTGCAGATGTCGCGCCGAAGCGGGATCCCGCCGCCTTCCTCGGTTCGTGGCGCACGCTCACCGATGCCGGCGGCGCGATCGCCCCGCTGCTCGTCTCGGGGATCACGGCCGTGGCTTCGCTCCCGTTCGCCGCGGCCGCCATGGGCGTCATCGGCCTGGTGGGTGCTCTCGGGTTCCTGCGCTGGATCCCACAGTTCGTCCCTCGAGCACGACCCGAGTCCGGCGAAGAGCCACCGGAAGGAGACCCGGAATGATCCCGAACCTCGAGGCGGATGCTCATCGCCTCGTCTCGACCTTCGTCCCCCGGTCCGCACGAGACCGCGCAGCGCAGGCGGACTTCGCCTCGTTCTTCGATGCCGACGGCGGGCCTGTGCACCGTGAGGCAGGCCCTGACCACCTCACGGCATCATGTGTGGTGTTCGATGACACGTTCCAGCACACGCTGCTGGTGTTCCACCGCAAGGGGCAGTTCTGGGTGCAACCGGGAGGCCACGTCGAGGACGGCGACGCATCGGTCATGGTCGGCGCGCTGCGGGAGCTGCGTGAGGAGACCGGGATCGTGGTGGACCCGGTGGACCCGCCGCTCGCCTATGACCTCGACCACCACGGCCTGTCTTCGCGCTTCGGCGCATGCGCCTCGCACCTCGACATCGGGATCGCCGTCGTGGTCGACCGAGAGTCGGCGCTCACCGTGAGCGAGGAGTCGGAGGACCTACGCTGGTGGCCCGTCGATGCCCTGCCAGCGGAGGTGCCACCCCAGCTCGTGCCCCGTCTCACCGGACTGCTCACGCAGCTGCAGAGCCCCCGCTGAGCGGGGTTCTCACCGCAGCGCCGTGCGGCTGGTGGCCGTCGACTCGAGCGGGACTCCGTCAGGCACGAACAGGGACACCAACGGCGGATGCCATTGTGCGGCGACGGTGACACGCGCCGTGACGCCGTCGGGCGTTCCGACAGCGGTGAGCGAAGCATCGCCCGGCATTGCTACCACGAGCGACGCGGCCTGTTCTTCGACACCGGCGTCGGTCAGCTCGGCTCGCGCGCCGCCTTCGCGAACCACCAGCGTGAATCCGTCAGCCCCGGCGAGCGCAGCGGAATCGGCGAGCGCATCCAACCGTTTCTGGGCGATGTAGAGGTCGGTGGCGCAGACACACACGAAGATCACGGCCAGCGCGAGCAGCACATACCCGAGCGTGAGGAGAAGCACACTCCCCTCGTCATGCTCGATCCCGGCGCCGAGGGTGCGACGGCCCGGCGTCACCGTTCGGTACCCCACTGCCTGGACATCTTCTGCACGGCCTCGGCCTGAACGGCGACGGCGGTTGACCTGTCGAGACCGATCACCTCCGGCATCAGGGGCAGCCGTACCCGCGTGGAGACGGAGACGACGATCGTCGCGCCAGCCGCCGGGCACTCGAGAGACTGCGGTGTGCAGGAGAGCGTCAGGTCGACCGTGTCCTCGTCCAGACCGTACTCCTCGACGATGCCGGCGAGCACAGCGTCGCTCCGTTCCGCGGCCATCGTCGCGTCCGGAGCACGGGCGATCACACGGGCGATGTGCCGCGCTGCCGCCTCCGCTCCGAAGGTCTGCTCCTGGATGGTGCCGAGCGCGATCACGAGGTAGATGAGCGGGACCAGCAGGATCACCCCGGCTGCGATGAACTCGAGGGCAGCCGATCCCTCGTCATTCCTCCCCGAACGTCTCGGCAGGTGCATGCGCCTCCACCTCCATCGCGAGGGGAATGCCGATCAACCCCAGCAGGGGGAACGTCGTACGGACTCGGACGTCGACCGTCTCGTGCGGTGCGATACCGGAGACTCCGATGCGGACGTCATCGGCGTACTCCGACCCGACCGCGCGCGAGATGACCTCCCGGGTGACATCCACGCCCTCTTGCGGCGTCGTGTCGGCGAGTGCAGCGTGGTAGGCCCCCTCGACGGCGGCATCGTGGACCACGTTGCGCACGTACACCGCGAATGCGAGCTGCAGCACCGCGAGCGTGAGCGCGGTCAGGAGGGTGCCCACGAGCACGAACTCCACCGGAGCCGACCCGCGATCATCCGCGCACACACGCCGGTCGTCCATCTCAGAGTCCCGACACCCGCTGGATCGCCTGCTCGAACAGCGACGTGAGCGCGGGGCCCGCGACGGCCCAGATGAGCACCACCAACCCGGCGGTCATCAACGTGACGAGGACCCAGCCGGGGACGTCCCCGGTTTCATCCGCGAAGAATGCGCGGAGCCGAGCAGTGGTTCCCGTCGATGGGAGTCGCCCGGGGTCACAGGTGGGTGTCGTCATGGTGGATCCTTTCGTTGAGGGGTCAGCCGATGCCGAGACGGAGGATGAAGAGCCCGGGGTAGACGGCGAAGAGCACGGAGAGCGGAAGTATCAGGAAGACGAGCGGGAGGAGCATCAGGATCTCCTTGCGCCCCGCCTGCTCGATCAGCACACGCTTCGCGTCTTCCCGTGCATCCGACGCCTGGGCATGCAGCACTGCGGCGAGCGGTGCACCGTGCTCGAGTGCGGCGATCACCTGATCCACGACACGTGACAGGCCGGGAAGCTGCAGACGTCGCGCCATCTCGTTCAGCGCGTCGGCCAGCGGCGACCCGGTGCCCACGGCGAGCACCACGTGACGCAGTTCGGCGGTCAGTTCACCGGAGCCCACCTCGGACACCCGGCGCAGCGAATCGAGGAACCCCTCTCCCGCGGAAAGACAGAGGGCCAGGAACTCGAGTGTCGTCGGCAGTTCATCCGTGAGCCGCGCCCGTCGCGCCTTGGCCCGCGCGGAGAGCTGCAGGTCGTAGGCGGCGGCCGCCGCCGCCCCGCACAGCAGAGGCATCACCCCTGTCGGCACGGAGAGGCGGCCCGTGAGTGCGAGCACGGTGACCCCGATCGCCCCCACCCCTATCCCGGCGAGGCCCCACCCGAGCTGCCTGCCGCGGAACGCCGCAGGGTCGGTCCGCACGCCGGCTTGTGCCAGACGCCGGCGGAGGGGCTCTCCCCCGCCGAGCAGACTATCGAACGCATTTCGTGCGCGTTCCCACAGCGTCCGCGAACTCGCGGGCAGCGCGCCCGCGGCCGGGAGGACACCTCGTGGCAGACGATCATCGGCGACGACGTCGCGCACGTAAGGACCGATCCTTACGGCCAGCGATGCCGCCCTCCACCGTGGAAGCGCGGAAAGCGCGCTCAGCACCCCGGCGGCGAAGCCGCACCCGATCAGAACGGCGCTCGCGAGCGCCGTCATCCCGCTCATCCGAACCACCGCCGAGGCTCGGGGAGTCGACCGATGCGGACCATGATGTGGAAGGCGACCACAGAGACGGCCGCGCCCAGACAGATCACGAGCACACCTTCGGGAGTGCCGTACGCCGCTGCCCCTTCCGGTCGGAGCACGAGCAGGCCGAGGATCACCCACGGGGCGACAGCCCCGAGGACGGCGGCACCGCGGATCCAGGATTGCCGCGCCTCGACCTCCCCACGGAGAGCCGCGTCCGCCCGCACCGAGCTGGAGAGTGCCCGCAATACGCTGATGAGCTCGGTGCCGCCCACCTGACGCGCCATCCGCAGCGTCTCGGCGATGCGGTCGCCGATGGGGTCGGACAGCGTCGTCTTGAGTCGATCGAGGCTGGTCTCGAACCTGCCGCTCGCCCGCAGGTCCCGCGCGAACACGATGAACGCCGGCCGCAGCATCTTCGGCGCGGACTCCGCCAGACCGGCCACCGCGTCGGGAAGCGACAAGCCAACGCGGATCGACGCGATCAGCAGATCGCACACGTCCGGCCAGAGCTGGCGGCGCAACCGTCGCAGGCGCATCCGTCGCCCTCGCAGGAACACGATCGGCGCAGTTGCGCCTGCGAGACCGGCCAGCACGGAGAGCACGGGGATCCCCGTCAGCAGCCATGCACCCGATGCCGTCATCAGTCCGGTTGCGACGACGATGGCGAGGAGTCCACGTTGCGACAGCCCCTCCATGCCCGCTTCCTCGATCAGACGGGCGAGTCGCCCCTGCCTCATCGTCATCACGGCATCGTCGGAAGGCGGCCACATCCACGGGGAGACGCACAGCAGCACCCCCGCCGCGAGGAGGGCACCGACGAAGACCGTCACGATGAGGCTCCGACCCGGCGAGCGGCGATGCGCTCCACGACGACATCCCTGCGGTCTGCCACCCGGTACACCTGCTCGGTCCGGACTCTGCCTTCGTCGACGTCACCGGTCGGTGCGATGACCTCTTGGACGTATCGCCGACCTGCCCGGTCTCGAACGCAGTGCACGACCAGGTCGATCGACGCGGCGAGCGCGGGCGCGATGAACGCGCGGTCGATGTTGCGCCCGGCCAGGAGCGGGAGGATCGTCAGCTTCTCGATCGCCTCCGCCGCGGAGTTCGCATGCACGGTGCAGGCGCCGGGAACCCCCGTGTTGAGGGCGAGCACGA
The DNA here is from genome assembly GCF_040223885.2 of Microbacterium sp. WHRI 7836. Taxonomy (NCBI): domain Bacteria; kingdom Bacillati; phylum Actinomycetota; class Actinomycetes; order Micrococcales; family Microbacteriaceae; genus Microbacterium; species Microbacterium sp. WHRI 7836. The sequence goes on along the minus strand of NZ_CP168171.1, from coordinate 1,306,518 downwards.
GGTCCAGGGCTTCCGCGTCCCGGACCTCGCCGACGACGAGACGGTCCGGTCGCATACGCAGCGCCTCCTTCACCAGTCGCCGCAACGTGATCTCCCCCGTACCCTCCAGGCTCGCCTGGCGTCCCTGGAGTGAGACGAGATCGGGTCCGTGAACGGCCAGCTCGAACGTCTCCTCGACTGTCACGATGCGCTGGGTGTCGGCGCAGGAAGCCAGCAGCGCGGCGAGCATCGTCGTCTTGCCTGCGTGCGTCGCTCCGGAGACGATCACGCTGCGCCCGGCGTCCATCGCCACGCGCAGCTGATCCGCGACACCGCGAGGCATCATGCCCTGATCCGTCAGCGATGCGAGGGATCGGTACTTCGGGAGGAACTTGCGGATGTTGACAGCCCACGAACCGCGCACTACATCGGCGATGGCCACGTGCAGACGGGACCCGTCCGGCAGCGAAGCGTCGACGAACGGCTGGCTGATGTCGACGCGCCGCCCCGTTGACTGGAGCATCCTCTCGACGAGGTCGCGCACCGACACCTCATCGAGCACGACGTCGGTCCGCTCGGCCGTGCCCTCGCGCGCGACGTGCACGTGCCCTGCGCCGTTCAGCCAGATCTCCTCGACCTGTGGATCGTCGAGCAGCGGCTGCAGCGCGCCGAATCCGCTCAAGGTCGCCAGGACCTCCCGCACGCATGCGGCCTCATCGTCGATCAACGCCTCACCGCGGGCGAGGGCGAGATCGTCGTGTCGGCGGACCTCGGCGTGGGCGATGCGCCAGGCCCCGTCCGGATCGATCGACGGGTCGATGCCCTCGGCGCGCAGACGCGAACGCACACGCTCGGCGACGAGGGCGGACGGACGAATCACTCAAGCATCCTCGCAACATTCGACGCGCGGCCTCCGAAGTTATCCACAAGCCGACCTGGAGTCCCATCCCCTTCGCAGAGTCCCGGCCCGGCTCGGACTGCGGGCGGATCCCCAGATACCCGGTTTCGGCGATCAGTAGACTTATCCCACCGCGCGGGAGTGGTGGAATTGGCAGACACGCAGGATTTAGGTTCCTGTGCCCCAGGGCGTGTGGGTTCAAGTCCCACCTTCCGCACGAGAGACGACGGCAGCCTTCTCCGGTCGCCATGACATCGCTCTGCTACACCGCCGACCAATAACGACCGACGGGACTCTCCCAGTGCTCGAAACCATGCTGCACGCACCGACCGCTCTCATCCCCTGGCTGGACCCCGCCACGATCATCGGGACCGCCGGGCCGTGGGCGCTCCTCGTGGTGTGCTTCATCGTCTTCGCGGAGACCGGTCTGCTCGTCGGTTTCCTGCTTCCCGGCGACACGCTGCTCGTGATCGCGGGCCTTCTCTCGCACCCGATCGCGGGTTCCGAGCACGGTGTCTTCGGCATCAACGTCTGGTGGGTCGCCCTGCTCATCGGCCTCGCGGCCTTCGTCGGCGGCGAGGTCGGCTATGTGATCGGGCACAAGGGCGGACCGGCCGTGTTCGAGCGCAAGGAGTCGGGACTCTTCAGCAAGAAGAACGTCGAGCGCACGAACGCGTTCTTCGAGCGCTTCGGAGGCATCACCGTGATCCTCGCGCGCTTCGTGCCGATCGTGCGCACGTTCGCCCCGGTCGCCGCCGGTGTCGGTCACATGCCGTGGCGCAAGTACACGCTCTACAACCTGATCGGTGCGATCCTGTGGGGCTTCGGGCTCACCATGTTCGGCTACCTCATCGGGTTCATCCCGCCGGTCGCGACGTTCGTGGAGAACTACATCGACCTCATCCTGCTCGCGGCCGTCGGCGGCACGGCGCTGGTGACGCTGTGGCACTACCTGTCGGAGCGCCACAAGGCGAAGAAGGCTGCCGCGGCAGGGGAAGACGTCGTCACCGACGCCGAGGAGGCGCAGGAGCTCGTGCTCGACGCCGACGTGTTCGACCGCGCTCCCGACCTGGACGGCGACGGCAAGCACTGACCGCGGTCGGTCAGCCCGCGTTCTTGGCGCGCTCCTCCTTCGAGCGGGCGACACTCGCACGCAGAGCCTCCATGAGATCGATGACCTCGCCGCCCTCGGCCGCCTTCTCGGCTTCGCCGAAGGTCTCCGCGACGTCGAACGTCTCGCCTGCCTCGATCTTCGCGTCGATCAGCGTGCGGAGCTCCTTCTGGTACTCGTCGACGAACTCCTCGGGATCGAAATCCGCCGAGTAGCTGTCCACGAGCGACGCCGAGAGCTCCAACTCCTTCTTCGAAATCCGCACATCCTCGTCCAGCGCGGGGAACGCGGCTTCGCGCACCTCGTCGGCCCAGAGCAGCGTCTGCAGCACGAGCACCTTCCCCCGCACGCGCAGCGCGGCGAGCCTCGTCTTCTGCCGCAGGGTGAACCGCACGATCGCCGTGCGGTCGGTCTGCTCGAGCGTCTTGCGCAGGAGGACGTACGCCTTCGGTGACTTGGAATCGGGTTCGAGGTAGTACGGCTTGTCGAGCGTGAGCAGATCGACCTGGTCGGAAGGCACGAACTCCACGACGTCGATCTCCCTGCTCTTCTCGGCGGGGAGCGCGGCGAGGTCGTCCTTCGTGAGGACGACGGTCTGGCCCTCCTCGACGTACGCGCGGTCGATGTCGGCGTAGGCGACGGTCTCTCCGCAGACCTCGCAGGTGCGCTGGTAGCGGATGCGACCGCCGTCTTTCTCATGCACCTGATGCAGCGGCACGTCGTGGTCCTCGGTCGCGGAGTACACCTTGACCGGGACGTTCACGAGCCCGAACGTCAGTGCGCCCTTCCAGATCGTCCTCATCACACCAGTAGACACCAGCCACAGCCGTCACGACCAGCCCTTGACTACGCTGGCTCCATGGTGGGAGATGCGCAGATCGTCCAGGTCGACGGCCGCCGCCTGCGCGTGACGAACCTCGACAAGGTCGTCTACCCCGAGCCCGGCACCACCAAGGGCGAGGTCATCGCGTACTACACGGCCATCGCACCTCTGCTGCTCCCCCTCCTCGACGGCCGCCCCGTCACCCGCAAGCGATGGGTGGAAGGTGTCGGAACAGCGCAGGCGCCGGCTGACGCGTTCTTCACGAAGCAGCTCGAACCGGGGGCACCGTCGTGGATCCCGCGGCAGGCGATCCAGCACTCGGACGGGCCCAAGGAGTATCCGCTCGTCGAAGACGTCCCCACCCTCGTCTGGCTCGCGCAGGTCGCCGCGATCGAGCTGCATGTGCCGCAGTGGCGGTTCTCCTCCGAAGGCCTTCCCGGAAACCCTGATCGGCTCGTCCTCGACCTCGACCCCGGTGAGGGAGTCGGACTGCCGCAGTGCGCCGAGGTCGCCCGCATCGCCCGTGGAATCCTGTCGGACATAGGTCTCGATCCACTGCCGGTCACCAGTGGCAGCAAGGGCATCCACCTCTATGCCTCACTCCCCGGCGAGCAGACGAGCGACGAGGTCTCCGCCGTCGTGAAAGAACTCGCCCGCATGATCGAGAACGACCACCCCGATCTTGCGACCAGCGTCATGGCGAAGGCGGTCAGGGGTGGCAAGGTCTTCCTCGACTGGAGTCAGAACAACGGCAAGAAGACCACCATCTCCCCCTACTCGCTCCGCGGCCGTGCGCGGCCGTGGGTCGCCGCTCCTCGCACCTGGGACGAGCTCGCCGATCCGCATCTCGCCCAGCTCGACCTCGACGAGGTGCTCGAGCGCGCCGCCGCGGGAGTCGATCCGCTCGCCACGCTCCGCCCGTCCATGACGGCTCCGCTGCCGCAACCCGCGAAGACGCGGAGCTCCCACCGATATCCCCGGAGCTCAGCCGCACCCGCCGCCCCGCCATCCGCGGCATCCGTGGCATCCGTGGCATCCGTGGCATCCGTGGCATCGGTGGCGCCGATGCTCGCCGAGAACGGCACCCCCGGAACCGCGCGCGCGCTGAGCGATCCCTCCTGGGTCGAGGTCAAGTGGGACGGCATCCGCGCGGTGGGCACGTGGGTGGACGGACGGATGCTCCTGCACGCGCGTCGAGGCACCGACATCACCGCCCGCTACCCCGAGCTCACCGCCGACGGCGCCCCCTTCCTCCCGGTGAAGGACGCGGTGGTCGATGGGGAGATCGTGGCGTTCGACGCCAACAGCCGACCGAGCTTCTCGCTCCTCCAGAACCGGATGCACCTCACCCGCCCCCGCGAGATCGAGCGCGAGGTGATCCGCACCCCCATCGTCTACATGCTGTTCGACCTGCTCCGCCTCGATGGGCACGACCTCACGGGCCTGCCGCTCCGGGAGAGACGGACACTTCTCGAGGATGTGATCGCCGGCCTCGACGCTCCCGTGCAGATCCCTCCCGTGTTCGACGACGTCGACGCGGCACTCATCGCGAGCCGGGAGTTCGGTCTCGAGGGCGTCGTCGTCAAGGACCCGCGATCGCGCTACCGTCCGGGGCAGCGCTCACCCTCGTGGTTGAAGCTCAAGCACACCCGGATGCAGGAAGCCGTGATCGTGGGTATCCGACCGGGCAAAGGCGACAGGGAGAGCACGCTCGGATCGCTGCTTCTCGCCGTTCCGGACACCTCATCGGGACGGCGACGGCTCCGCTACGTCGGCCGTGTGGGTACCGGATTCACCGATCGGATCCTGCGCGACCTCCTCGCACGGCTCACCCCTCTTCGCGTGGACGATGCCCCCCTCGACGGCGTCCCCGCCCCTGATGCCTCCGACGCGCTCTGGGTGCGCCCCGAAGTCGTCGGCGAGGTCGAGTTCGCGAACTGGACGCCCGACGGAGTGCTCCGCCATGCCCGTTGGCGAGGCCTCCGCCCGGACAAGAACCCTCTGGAGATCACCGTCGAGAACCTCGTCGAGGTTCCGCCGACTCCTGAACCCTGAGCCGGGATCACGCCGACGGATCAGGCGTGGTGCGGTTCGCAGTCCGACTGCTCGGCGGGCTCGATCTGGAAGGTCGAATGCTCGACGTCGAAGTGGTCGGCGAGACACGCCTGCATCTCGGTCAGCAGTTGCGACGAGCGTCCGTCGGCGAAGAGCGCCGGCTCCACGCTGACGTGGGCGGTGAACACGGGCGCTCCGCGAGTCAGCTGCCACACGTGCACATCGTGCACACCGACGACGCCGTCGTATCCGAGCAGGTGCGTACGGATCTCGCTCACCGCCGTGCCCTTCGGGGCCGACTCTGCGAGCACGGAGAACACCTCCCGAAGCAGCGCTATGGCCCGGGGGATGATCATCGCCGCGATGAAGAGGGACGCGATCGCATCCGCGGGCATCCAGCCGGTGAGGAGGATGACGACAGCGGCCACGATCACGGCAGCCGACCCGATCAGATCGCCCATCACCTCCAGGTAGGCTCCTCGCACGTTGATGCTGGTGCGCTGCGCGCGGCTCAGCAGCCACATCGAGACGGCGTTCGCCAGGAGACCGACGACCGCGACGACCAGCATGAGTCCGCCGGCGACCTCGACCTCCCCCGGATTCATCAGACGCCCTACGCCCTCGATCGCGACCCACGTCGCCAGGGCGATGAGGATGATCGCGTTGATCAGCGCACCGAAGACCTCGGCACGCTGATACCCGAAGGTGCGCCGGTCATCCGCCGGGCGCGCTGCCACTGTCGCGGCGATCAAGGCGATGACGAGGCCGGATGCATCCGTGAACATGTGCGCGGCGTCTGCGAGCAGCGCGAGCGACCCGGAGAGCAGCGCGCCCACGACCTGCACGACCATCACCGTCGCCGTGAGGGAAAGAGAGATCGCGAGCAGGCGTCTGCTGCTGGCCGAACGGATGCCGCCGGGCGCGGGTGCGTGATCGTGCATGCCACCAGGCTAGACCGGGAAACAGCCTGGGAAGGCGTCTTGCGGCTAGTCGGGAAGGGTAACGATTCTCAGCTTCAGCTGCACTTTTCCGCGGCCGACGCGTCAGAGTGCTGCGAGGAGCGGAACGAGCTCGGCGAAGGCGCGTGCACGATGCGACTGCTCCTGCTTCTCCGCGGAGGAGAAGTCGCCCACCGAGCGCTCCTTCCCTGCAGGCTGGCCATCCGGCACGAAGATCGGGTCGTAGCCGAAGCCGCCCGTTCCCGACGCCGCGTGCGCCAGGCGACCCGGCCACCGCCCCTCCACGACCTGCTCGCGGCCGTCCGGCAGCACGAGGGCGATGGTGGAGGTGAAGTGCGCGGCGCGGTGCGGGTCGGCGATGTCGCGCAGCTGGTCCAGCAGCAGTTCGAGGTTCGCGGTCGCATCCTTCTTCTGCCCGGCCCAGTACGCGGAGAAGACCCCCGGAGAGCCGCCGAGGACGTCGACGCAGATGCCGGAGTCGTCGGCGAGGGCCGCAAGCCCCGTGTGCGCTGCGGCCGCCCGCGCCTTGATCAGCGCATTCTCAGCGAATGTCACGCCGTCTTCGACGGGTTCAGGGCCGTCGTAACCGATGATCTCGAGATCAGGACGTGTCCGCTCCACGATCTGCTGGAACTCCGCGACCTTGTGCGGATTGTGCGTCGCGAGCACGACCTGCATCGTCACTCCCCCGCCAGTGCGGCCAGCTGCGCGTCCTTCAGATCGGCACATCCGCCCAGCCCCAGCTCGAGGAGCGCGTCGAGTTCACGCTTGTCGAACGGCGCTCCCTCCGCAGTCCCCTGCACCTCCACGAAGAGTCCACGGCCGGTGACCACGACGTTCATGTCGGTCTCCGCGCGCACATCCTCGACATATGCCAGATCGAGCATGGGCTCGCCATCGATGATGCCCACGGACACCGCGGCGACCGAGTCGAGCAGCGGGGTGGAGTTCTTGCCGATGAACTTCTTCTCCCGACCCCATTCGATCGCGTCCGCGAGCGCCACGTAGGCACCGGTGATGGCTGCCGTACGGGTGCCGCCATCCGCCTGGAGCACATCGCAGTCGATGACGATGGTGTTCTCGCCGAGGGCCTTCGTGTCGACGACCGCGCGGAGCGCGCGGCCGATCAGTCGGGAGATCTCGTGCGTGCGTCCGCCGATGCGACCCTTGACGCTCTCGCGGTCGTTCCTGCTGTTCGTGGCGCGCGGCAGCATGGAGTACTCGGCGGTGACCCATCCCTTGCCCTTGCCGGTCAGCCACCGCGGCACGCCGTTGGTGAAGGACGCGGTGCACAGCACCTTGGTGCCGCCGAAGCTGATCAATGCCGATCCCTCGGCGTGAGCACTCCAGCCGCGCTCGATGGTGATCTCGCGCAGCTGATCGGTGGAGCGGCCGTCGACGCGGACGATTTCGGACATGTGCTTCTCTCAGGTCGGGATGGCTGATCGCGTCGGAGCGAGACGATCGGGATTACTCGAAGGCGGTGTCGGGGAGGGTGATGACGCCGGTCTGCACGAGCTGCACATCGCGCACCTCGTGCCCCATCAGTCGGTTGGCCAGCGCGGTGAAGTCGTCGGTCGCGGCCCCCGTGGCCTCGTACACGTAGCTTGCGGTCGCATCCGGTGAGGCGAGCAGGTCACCGCGGACGAGCTGACGGTAGACGTCGCCGGCGGTCTCATCGTCGCTGGAGACGAGCGTGACGCCCTCACCCATGACGTAGCTGATGGCACCACGGAGGAAGGGATAGTGCGTGCAGCCCAGCACGAGTGTGTCGACGTCTGCATCGCGGAGGGGGGCGAGGTACTCCTCGGCCACCGCGAGCACCTCGGGCGTGCCGGTGATACCGGCTTCGACGAACTCGACGAAGCGCGGGCATGCGGCGGTGAAGACCTGCAGCCGCTCGTTCACCTCGAGCATGTCCTGGTAGGCGCGCGAGCCGATCGTGCCGACCGTGCCGATCACGCCGACGCGACCGTTGCGGGTCGTCGACACGGCACGGCGCACCGCGGGACCGATCACTTCGACCACGGGGATGTCGTAGCGCTCCCGAGCATCGCGCAGCATGGCCGCGGAGGCGGTGTTGCACGCGATCACCAGCATCTTCACGCCCTGGTCGACGAGCGTGTCGAGCACTTCGAGCGAGTAGCGGCGCACATCGGCTATGGGCTTCGGCCCGTACGGCGAGTGCGCGGTGTCGCCGATGTAGACGAACGACTCTCGGGGCAGCTGGGCGCGGATGGCCCGCGCCACCGTGAGCCCGCCGACACCGGAGTCGAAGATCCCGATCGGCGCGTCGTTCATGACTCCCCAGCCTACCTGCGCGTGGCCCGCCGCGCGCATCGGGGCGCTCACTAAACTGAGCGCATGACCACGTCGACGGCGCTGCTCACCGACCGCTATGAGCTGACGATGCTCGCCGCCTCCCTTCGGGACGGCACTGCTTTCCGCCCCAGCGTGTTCGAGCTGTTCTCCCGACGCCTCTCCGGTGGCCGCCGTTTCGGTGTGGTCGCCGGTACTGGCCGGCTTCTCGGCCTCCTCCGCGACTTCCGCTTCGGCGAGGACGAGCTGCGCTTCCTGCGCGACGAGGCGGTCGTCGACCCGGCGTCGCTGAAGCACCTCGAGGATTACCGGTTCACGGGCTCGATCCGGGGCTATCGCGAGGGCGAGCTGTACTTCCCGGGCTCCCCCATCCTCACCGTGGAGGGAACGTTCGCGGACGCGGTCGTGCTCGAGACGCTCGCGCTGAGCGTGCTCAACCACGACTCCGCCGTCGCCACTGCCGCGTCGCGCATGAGCATCGCCGCCGGCGAGCGTCCACTGGCCGAGATGGGCTCCCGTCGGGCCGCCGAGCGTTCCGCGGTCGCGGCGGCGCGCGCTGCGTACATCGCGGGCTTCGGCGCCACGAGCAATCTCGAGGCGGGACGAAGCTGGGGCATCCCCACCATGGGCACGGCCGCGCACTCCTGGACGCTGCTGCACGACACCGAGGAGGAGGCGTTCCGGTCCCAGGTCGAGAGTCTGGGCTCCGGCACGACCCTGCTCGTCGACACGTATGACATCCGCACCGGCGTCGAGACCGCCATCCGCGTCGCCGGAACGGAGCTCGGTGGTGTGCGGATCGACTCGGGCGACCTCCCGATCGTCGCCGCCGATGTCCGGGCGCAGCTGGACGAGCTCGGTGCCACATCGACGCGCATCACGGTGACCAGCGATCTCGACGAGTACGCGATCGCCGCTCTCGCCGCTTCGCCGGTCGATGCGTACGGGGTGGGCACATCGGTCGTGACCGGCTCCGGATACCCGACAGCGAGCATGGTCTACAAGCTCGTGGCGCGCCAGGATGCCGCCGGGTCGTGGGTCGGCGTCGCCAAGGCATCGGCGGACAAGGCGTCACACGGCGGACGCAAGTCGGCGTTCCGCACCCTTGCGGACGGAGTCGCCACGGCGGAGACGGTCGTTGTCTCGGACGGCTTCGAGCAGCTCGACACGGCAGCCGACCACCCCGACGGCCGACCGCTGCAGGTCACCTTCGTCGAGGCCGGCGACATCGATACGTCGTACGAGGGGGTCGCGGGTACCGCGGCCGCTCGCGCTCATCACCTTCGGGTGCGCGAAGAACTGCCGGTGCGGGCTCTCGCGCTGAGCAAATCCGACCCTGCGATCCCCACCGTGTACGTCGAAGCCGACTGAGGTCAGCCGATCATCGACTCGTAGATCTCCTTGCACGTGGGGCAGATCGGGAACTTCTCCGGGTCGCGCCCCGGGGTCCACTTCTTGCCGCACAGCGCGCGCACCGGCTTGCCGGTGATCGCGGATTCGAGGATCTTGTCCTTCTTCACATAATGCGAGAAGCGCTCATGGTCGCCCGGTTCGAGGTTCTCCTCGCGGAGGAGCTCTTCCAGTTCGCGATCAAGCGTTGCCACGCCGCCCTGATCGGGGCTGTCCAGCGGAGTACTCATCCCGAGAGTCTAGCCGCGTCGAAAGCCTCGCGGGTGGTCGTCATGCCGTCTCGACGAACTCCATGAGACGCTCTCCGCTGCGCTCGAAGATGCGGCCGCCGATGACGGCGCCCAGCACCAGCACCCCGAGGCCGACGAGGAGCCCGACCCAGAAGGTGGCCGGCGCATACGCCGACCCCTCGAGGATCGTGGCAGCGAACAGCCAGATGGTGGGCGCGCTCAGCACGATCGCCCCGAGGAACGTCGCGGCCGGTCCGTAGATCCCGCGGGATGTCGGCCGTTGCGGCTGCTGGAACGGGCTGTCTCCGGGCCGTGAGACCGCGTAGGGCGCAACGACGGAGACGATGCTCGAGATGCCGAGTGCACTGAAGAGGAGGCTGGCGGCCACACCGCCCATGGGCAGCAGGAGACTCCAGTTCCCCACCAGGAGGAGGCTCAGCGGCACAGCGATCGCGAGCACCGGAATGGCGACGAGCAGCACGGGCACGAGGCGACCGAGACGATCGGGCAGCCCCCGGACGCCACTCGCCACGTGCGTCCACAGGGCCGTCGAATCGTAGGCGACGTCGTTGTGCGGCAACCACCCGAAGAACAGTGCCATCACCGGAACGGGGACCAGCGCGGCGATCTCCACCGGGACACCGGCGACGATGAGCGGCAGCACCGTGAGCACACCGGCGACCGGGACCACGATGATGTTCATGATGTAGCGACGGTCGCGGAGCCAGTACACGAGGCTTCGCGAGGCGATCGCCCCGAAGGCGTTCGACGGCAGCAGCCCGAACCAGCCGAGCCCGGTGCGCTCCCGCGAGGCGACCGGGCGCTCGGTCGTCGTGAGGAGTCGCCGGACGAGCCATGCCCACGCGATCCCGAGGAGCACGACGGTGAGGACCGCGATGATCCCGGTGACCCACGCCGAAGCAGTCGCCCCTGCCGCGGAGTCGAAGAGGAATGCCGGCGCTGCCGCGAACGGACTGAAGCCGAAGACGCTGGAAAGGGTCGCCAGCGAGGGGGGCACCAGGCCGTCCCAGCGAAGGGATCCGAAGAACACAGCCACGGGGAACGCGATCACGATCAGGGCGAGCGCGAACAGCGCGGTGAGCTCTCGTGATCGACGCTCGGGAAGGAGCAGGGCGTTGAGCGCCATTCCGATCCGCGAGACCAGCATCGTCGTGACGACGCCGACGACCGTCATCAGGATCGCGAGAGGCCATGGCGTCCCGGCATCGATCGCGACGATGCAGACGCTGATGTAGACGGCGAGGAGCGCGAGGCTGGGCACGCTCACGAACGCGGCCAGCGTGAGTACCCACGGCATCTGCCGCTCATCGACGCCGAAGACCGCGAAGCGGCGAGGATCGAGTTGGTCGACTGCCCCGACGAGGAGCGGTCCGACGAGGAAACCGACGAGAAGGGCAGCGCCACCGAGGACGGTGACCGCACGGGCGACCGGCACCGGAGCGGACGACAGGCTGAAGACCGCGATGCACACCACGGACGTGATCGCGACGACAGCGACGAACGAGATGATCGAACGGACCCGACGGTCGCCGCGCAGAGTTCCGATCAGAAGCGCGAGCCTCAGTCGGAGAACGTGTGCAGCCACTCGAGCCCCTCCACCTCTCCGCTGGAGCCGGCGAGCTCGACGAAGCGCGCCTCGAGCGTCTGCCCTGCGCGCACGTCGTCGACGGTCCCCTCGGCCAGCACTTCCCCTCCGACGATGATGGCCACGCGGGAGCAGACGCGCTCCACCAGATCCATGCCGTGACTGGAGAGGATCACCGTGCCACCGTGCGACACATACGCACGGAGGATGTCGAGGATCACCGCCGAGGAGACGGGATCGACCGATTCGAACGGCTCATCGAGCACGAGCACGCGCGGGGAATGGATCATCGCCCCTGCCAGCATGATCTTCTTCGTCATGCCCGCCGAGTAGTCCGAGACGACGCGGCTGAGCGCATCGCCGAGGTCGAACGCCCGAGCGAGATCTGCCGCGCGCTTCTCGATCACATCAGCCGCAAGGCCGCGCAGCAGCCCGTAGTAGTACAGCAGCTGACGACCGGTGAGGCGGTCGAACGTGCGCAACCTGTCCGGCAGCACGCCCATCAGCTTCTTCGCGGCCAGCGGCTGCTTCGCCTGGTCGATGCCACAGATCACGACGCTGCCCTCGTCTGCGCGCAGGAGCCCGGCGACGATCGAGAGAGTCGTGGTCTTTCCCGCCCCGTTGGGGCCGACCACCCCGTAGAAGGATCCAGCCGGCACGGTCAGGTCTATGCCGCCGACGGCGCGGTTGTCTCCGAACTGCTTGACGAGGCCGCGGATGGTGATCGCTTCGCCCCCGGAGAGTCCGTCCACGGGATCCACGACCTCGGAAGCCGCGTCGTCCGAACCCCCTTCAGCCTCGACGACCTCGACCGACGCGGACGTTCCCGACTCGATCGGCTCCTCGACGATCGGCTCGGCCTCGACCGGTTCGGCGCCGGCGACCTCCGCCGCGAGGGCGGGTGCAATGACGGGCTCGGCAACCGGCTCGGGTTCGGGTCCGGGTTCGGCGATCGCATCATGCTCCGGAGCAGGCTCAGCCACGGGCTCCGGCGCCGAGGTGACTTCGACCGGCAGCACCGACACTGCGGCTGTCTCGGTGGCACGCATCGGGTCCACCGGAGCCGCTTCGAGGCTCGGAGACTCCGGGGCGTTCTTCGCCGCGTCCGCCGCCGCCTTCTCCGCCTCATCGGCGGCCTTCTTCGCTGCAGCATTCTTCGCTGCCGCGGCCTTCGCCGCCGCTGTCTTCGCCGCCGTGGACTTGGCTGCGGCCGCGCGAGCAGTGGACTTCGTCGCTGCAGCCTTGGAGGCGGCCGCTTTCGCCGCGACCGTCTTCGCCGCCGAAGCTTTCGCGGCCGTGGACTTCGCAGCAGTCGACTTCGCAGCAGTCGACTTCGCAGCCGTCGCCTTCGCGGCAGCTGTCTTCGCGGCAGCTGTCTTCGCGGCAGCTGTCTTCGCGGCCGTGGTCTTCGCGGCCGTGGTCTTCGCCGCCGTCGCCTTGGCCGTCGCCGTCTTGGCAGCCGTCTTCGTCGTCGACTTCGCTGCCGTGTTCTTCGCGGCGGTGGTCTTCGCTGCGGTGCTGCGACTGGCTGCGCCGCTGCGCGCGGCAGCGGCGGGCGTTCCGTTCTGGTCGGGCAACGCCTTGACCAAAGGCTCCACGACGATGTCGGCAGTCGGTGCGGCTTTCTCCGCCGCAGCCTTCGCGGTCGATGTCTTCGCGGTCGATGTCTTCGCGGCAGTCGTGGTTCCGCTCGTGGTCGGACGCTTCGCGGCGGGCTTCTTCGCGGCCGGCTTCTTCGCGGCCGGCTTCTTCACGGCCGGCTTCTTCACGGCCGGCTTCTTCACTGCAGGTCGCTTAGCCGTCGTCCCGGCCGCCGATGCCTCGTCGGAACTCGATTTCTTCACCGGCGGGCGCTTCGCCGACGTCTTCTCTTGCGCGGTCTCGGTCAGGTCCACCTGGGCGGTGCGGTCGTCAGGGGAGGCAGTCACCGTCCTACGGTATCAACGGGCGGCTGTGCGCCAAGGCCGCCGCGCAATAAACTGCCCTCGGATGCTGTGACTTCACAGCGATTGCAGGATGGTCGCAAGCCTGTGCATCACGTGTGTAGTCGATCACGAAATGACAACGGGGCCCTCCAGGCCCTGAGGTTCCCAGGCGGAATCGATACCATGAACGCGGCACGACGAAGTGTCTGGTCGGTTAATCGACCGTGAACACAACTTCCTTTAGGAGCACTCGTGACTCTTCAGACCGTCATCCTCGCCGCCGGAATGGGCTCGCGCCTCGGCCGCGCGCTGCCGAAGCCGCTCACCGAACTGAGCGACGGCCGCACGATCATGGGCCAGCAGCACGACAACATCCGGGCCGCATTCGGCTCCGACGCCCGAATCACGACCGTGGTGGGCTACCGCGCCGAGACCATCATCGATGCCTTCCCGCACGTGAACTACGTCCACAACGAGCGCTACGACGAGACCAACACGTCCAAGAGCCTGCTGCGCGCCCTCGGTGCCACCGGTCGCGGCGGTGTGCTGTGGATGAACGGCGATGTCGTCTTCGACCCGATGATCCTCGGCCGTGCTCTCGAATACATCGAGCGCGACCAGTCCTTCGTCACGGTGAACACCTCCAAGGTCAGCGACGAAGAGGTGAAGTACACGGTCACCGCCGAGGGCTTCATCAACGAACTGTCCAAGACCGTCAAGGGCGGACTGGGCGAGGCTGTGGGCATCAACTACATCTCCTCCGCGCAGAAGAAGGCCTTCATGCGCCAGCTGCAGCGGGTGGAGGACCAGGACTACTTCGAGCGCGGCCTCGAACTCGCGATCGCCGAGGACGGCCTGCTGCTCGAGCCGATGGACGTCTCCGACCTGTACGCGGTCGAGGTCGACTTCGCCGAAGACCTGGAGCGCGCGAACCTCTTCGTCTGATCGAACGACACGAAAGCCCGGTTCCCCTCGCGGGACCGGGCTTTCGGCGTTTTCGCGGGCTGTCTCCATAGGATCTCTGCATGGCCCCCAAGGTGCACAAGATCCATTCGCTCCCGGACGACGCTCCGTGGGACAAGGGCGTTCCCCCCGCCGGCTCGGCGGAGCACCCGATGATGGTGCGTGGTCTCGATCGCGTGCTGGCGATCCAGCGCCCACTCGTCCTCGCGCACATCCGCAGCATCCGGCTGCGCAATCCCCAGGCTTCACCCGCGGAACTCATCCGCATCCTCGAGCGGCGCTACCTCGCGGCCGTGACGACCGGAGGTGCGGCGGTGGGAGCGACCGCCGTCGTGCCGGGCATCGGCACCGGTGTCACCCTCGCCCTCTCCGGGGTCGAGACTGTAGGTTTCGTGGAGTCCACCGCCCTGTTCGCCCAGTCGGTCGCCGAGGTGCACGGGATCGCCGTGGCGAACCCGGATCGCGCCCGCGCCCTGGTGATGACGCTGATGCTCGGCAAGGAGGGCGTCGACCTCGTCGGACAGCTCGCCGGCCAGGTCGCTGGGCGCGGCGGCAGCAGGTCCTCGTACTGGGGTGAGCTCGTCACGAAATCCCTCCCCCGTGCCGCAGTCGGCCCCCTCGTCGACCAGCTCAAGAGCATGTTCGTGAAGCAGTTCGCGGCGAAGGGAGGCGCGTCGGTCATCGGCAAGGCTCTCCCGTTCGGCATCGGCGCCGCGATCGGAGGCGCGGGGAACAACATCCTCGGCCGCCGCGTGCTGACCACTTCGCACAAGGCCTTCGGCTCTGCGCCGATCGACCTGCCGCTCGAGCTGGAGCCTGTCCCCGGGGCCGAGAAGCTCGAGCTGCGGATGCTCCGGGGCGCCCGCTACGCCGGGAACGCGGTGGTGGGTGCCGCCGGCACCGTGGCACGAGGCGCGGAGTGGGTCGGGCACCGTGTCGGCGGACGTGCAGGTCGCCGACGAGAGAGCCCGTCCGAAGAGCTCGAGGCCGGCACCGGCGACCACTCCCTGCCCTCGAACCCCGGCGACGAGCGCGAAGAGCGCTGAGCGCAGGTCGCCAAAGGATCCGCTGAGCCGTTGTGGCGAGCATCCAACAGCGGGGGGCGAGCCGACGATAGGGTGGAATCCGTGACGGACAAGCCCGACCTCTTTACCACCGCCGGCAAGATCGCGGACCTGCGCGCTCGCTACACGGAAGCCGTCGTCGACGCGGAAGCGAAGGCGAAGGAGAAGCAGCACGCGAAGGGCAAGATGACCGCCCGCGAGCGCGTCGAGCTGCTCGTGGATCCGGGAAGCTTCGTCGAGTTCGACGAGTATGTACGCCACCGCACCACGGCCTTCGGCATGGATCGCTCCCGCCCCTACGGCGACTCCGTCGTCACCGGCGTCGGCACCATCAACGGGCGCACCGTCGCGGTGTACTCGCAGGACTTCTCCACCTTCGGCGGCTCGCTCGGCGAGGTCGCCGGCGAGAAGATCGTGAAGATCATGGAGTTCGCCCTCGCCGGAGGGATGCCCTGCATCGGCATCCTCGACTCCGGCGGCGCGCGCATCCAGGAGGGCGTCGTCGCGCTCGGCAAGTACGGTGAGATCTTCCGCCTGAACACCCGCGCTTCCGGTGTCATCCCGCAGATCTCCATCATCATGGGCCCGGCCGCGGGTGGTGCGGTGTACTCCCCCGCTCTGACCGACTTCGTCATCATGGTCGACAAGACCAGCCAGATGTTCGTCACGGGTCCCGATGTGATCAAGACCGTGACCGGCGAAGACGTGGGGATGGAGGAGTTGGGCGGCGCCTACACCCACAACACCCGATCCGGTGTCGCGCACTACCTCGCGGAAGACGAGGACGACGCCATCGATTACGCGCGCACGCTCCTGAGCTTCCTCCCGGACAACAACATGGCGGAACTCCCGTCGTACGAGAGCGCGTTCGAGTTCGAGACGACAGACGCCGATCGCGTGCTCAACACGATCGTCCCCGACTCGACCAACCAGCCCTACGACATCCACACGGTGATCGAGCACGTCGTCGACGAGGGCGATTTCCTCGAGGTGCAGCCGCTGTTCGCGCCCAACATCGTGATCGGCTTCGGTCGTGTCGAAGGTCGCTCGGTCGGCATCATCGCCAACCAGCCGTCGCAGATGGCCGGCACCCTGAACATCGAGGCAGGCGAGAAGGCCAGCCGCTTCGTGCGATTCTGCGATGCCTTCTCGATCCCGATCGTCACGCTGGTCGACGTGCCCGGCTACCTTCCCGGCACGGACCAGGAGTGGACCGGCGTCATCCGCCGCGGTGCGAAGCTGCTCTACGCCTACGCGGAGGCCACCGTGCCCCTCGTCACCGTCATCCTGCGCAAGGCCTACGGGGGTGCGTACATCGTGATGGGCTCGAAGCAGCTCGGCGCGGATGTGAACCTCGCGTGGCCGACCGCCGAGATCGCGGTCATGGGCGGTCAGGGGGCGGTCAACATCCTGTATCGCGGTGAGATCAAGAAGGCGGAGGAGGCCGGCGAGGACGTCGCCGCCGTGCGTACCCGGCTCGCGAACGAGTACACCTACAACGTGGCGTCTCCTTTCCTGGCAGCTGAGCGCGGGGAGCTCGACGGCATCATCGAACCGGCCAACACCCGCGTCTCGATCGCGAAGGCCCTGCGCGCCCTGCGCGGAAAGCGCGCGGAGCTGCCCCCGAAGAAGCACGGGAACATCCCCCTGTGACCGAGCACAACCCGCAGGGCGGCGCCTCCTCGGACGCGCCGCTGCTCGACATCACCCGGGGCGCGGCCACCGAGGAGGAGCTCGCCGCTCTCATCGCGGTGATCAGCGAGGCGTACGCGACCGAGGAGGCCGCAGCCGTGGCCGACGAGCCCGCCGTCTCCGCCTGGGCCAGGACGCAGCGTCCGTTGCGTCGCCCGCTCCGTCGCGACATACCGTGGGGCCGTTTCTCCGGCTGACGCCGCTCGGAACACGGAAAGAACGCCGTCGGCGTGGTCCGCGAACCCTCCGCTTCACGAACCACGTCGACGATCGTCGCAGGACCCCCAGCGCCCTGCGCGGCCGCGTCCCCGTCGCCGCCTCGTCCGCCCCTCTTCGAGAGCCGGACGGATCCCCCCTCGTGAAGACCTGCGTGCTCCGCGGCGTGCGACGGTGCCGTGCGCACAGCAGAAGGCGGACTCCGCTGATCTGTCCGAAGGACGAAACTCAAATACTATATCGATTCGACTTATGCTCGCAAAGGTGACCCGCGAGCACTCAGCTGTCGAGCACTCAGCTGTCGAGCAGGAGGTCGGAGGCACGCGGGCTCAGGACCGAGTCGAGGACGACGCACGCCGCTCCCACCGCACCGACATCGTCGCCCACCACCGTGCCGTCGACGGGGAGGGTGCGTATCGCCCTGGTGGCGCTGGCCCGATCGAGCAGGTCGGGGATCTCTGCCAGGTACACATCAGCGAGCCGCGACCAGAACGGCCCACCGAAGACGACGCGGTCGACGTCGAGCATGTTCGTGAGCACCGCCGTCAGCACCGTGATGTGGGCGGCGGAGCGCCGAAGCACCTCCCCCGCGGCTTCGTCCCCGGCAGCCGCTCGCTCGCACAGCTGCCCGAATCGCTGGTCGACTGCGGCGGCGTCGCTCGTCTGATGCTCGTCGTCGAATACCCCTGCCCTCTCCGCCTGCTCGATGATCGCCTGCGGGGTGCACACCACCTCGACGCATCCGCGGGCCCCGCACGCGCAGGACGGTCCGTCGGGGTCGACGATGATGTGGCCGATCTCGCCGATGTTGCGTGTGCTCCCCCGGACCGCCTCTCCATCACGTGCGATGGCCGCGCCGATACCGATCCCCAGATAGACGAAGACGAAGGAGTCGTCCGCCGATTCCCGCCTCGTCCAGAGCTCGCCCACCGCAGCCGAGGTCGTGTCCTTCTCCACGACCACGGGCAACCCCGTCGCCTCCGCGAGCACTGCCCGCAACGGCACACGGTGCCAGCCTGCGAGCTTAGGCGGGTCGATCACCGTCCCCAGCTCCGCGTCGAGCGGGCCGGGAGCCGCGACCCCCACCCCGGCGATCCGGGAGCGGTCGACGCCCGAACCGACGATCAACGCATCGATCGTCGACGCCATGGCCTCGACGATGCGGTGGGGATCCTCGGCAGGGGTTCGCACGCTCAGACGACGGACGACCGCGCCGGCCAGATCCAACAGCACGAAAGTCATCAGCGCGGGATCCAGATGGACCCCCACGGCGAAGCGGCTGTCCGCGACGAGCCGCAGGGTGACCCGCGGCTTGCCTGGTCCGTTGATCGTTCGACCCGCTTCCCTGATGAAGCCGTCATCGAGGAGTCTGCGGGTGATGTTCGTGACCGTCTGCGCCGACAGGCGCGTCGCCGTCGACAGCTCGATCCTGCTGAGCCCTTCGCCGGACTGCCGGATGGCCTCCAGGATCACGGACTGATTGAAGTCGCCCATGCGCGGAAGGTTGGTGCCACGACGCGTTGCCATCGTCCAATGATGGCCTATCGGGGGTGAAATCGTGTCCCCCAAAATACCTACAGACAATGTTCGCGCGAACCATCAGACTGAGGGGGACGCTTCGCGTTCGGCTGGTCTCTCTGTCCCAGGGTAGACAGACGCTGATCGGCCACCAGCGGACGGTTTTCGGGTAACTGTCCGCACGGAGAGGGGCAGGCGGATTCGCCGCCCCTCTCCCACTCTCACCATCCTCGACTCCGGTCATCTCCCCAGGCCGGAGCCGAGGACGCATGCGCTCGTCCGCTGTCCCCGCCTGCCAGCCCTGTGCCCGCCTGTCAGCGCGGAATCTCGTGCCAGAGGTCGACGGCGTCATCGTCGCCGGACGCCCGTGAGCCGGCGCGGCCGACCACCGTGACGGCGACACGGGGATCACGCGCCGAGCGGATGATCAGACGAGCGGTCTGCGCGCGACTGAGCACGACGGCCAGCTCGTCCCTGATCAGTTCTCGCCGTGTCTCGTCGATCCCGTCGAAACCGCCCTCATCGAAGACCGTGACGACCACCCCCCTGCGTCGTGCCGCCTCGATCGCGTTGCGCACGGCGTCGTTGAGGAGATCGGCTCCGCGCAACTCGTCGCGCAGCCTGCCCTCGGCGAGGCGGGCGTCCATCCGCTCCTGCTCGTCCAGCACACCCCGCGCGGCCACCACTCTGCTGAGGACGGGACCGGCGACGGCCAGCGCGAACTGCGTGCGCAGGCGCCGCTCCCGCTGACGCACCCGCTGCGTCGCATGCCACGCGGACACGGCCTGCTGGATCTCGGCGAGGCGCTCCGTGTCACGCACGGCGCGGTCCCAGAACATCACCAGGAGCCCAGCGACCACCACCCACATGATGGAGCCGACGAGTCCGAGGTTGAGGGCGACGACGAATCCCAGATAGGCCGACGCGGTGACGACGAGCACCCCGAGAACGAGAACACCGATCAGAGCGCGCCTCCGGACGACGCAGACGACGCCGAGCAGTCCGAGCGCCCCGATGTACCACGTGGCGAAGGGAGCCGTCCGATCCGCCGGGTCGAGCGACGAGGTGACGAGGATGGGGATGAGCGCACTCGCCACCAGCGCCAGGATCGCCGACCACATCGGCATCCTGACGACGGCGCCGTGTCCGAGGATCGCGACGTTCACGACCACGAGGTACAACCCGATCGCGAGCACCATCACCAGCGGTGCGGTCGGCTGCTCGATCCACCAGATCCCCCTGGCGACGAAGTACAGGGCGAAGCCGACGGCGAGGGAGGTGGCGACACTCCGGACGGTGCGGTTCACGAGCGCTCCCACCCCAGGACGACAGTGGTCCCGTGCCCGTCGGAGAGGATGTCGGCGGTGCCGGCCACCCCCGCCATGCGCGCGAAGATCGACGCACGGATCCCGAGTCGGTCGACGCCGATCGACTCGACGTCGAATCCGGGTCCGGTGTCGGAGATGGTCACGCCGATGCCCTCGTCCCCGTGCCCTTCGACGATGATGTGGAGTCCGCGCCCGCCGGCATGCGAGACCGCGTTGCCGATCGCCTGTCGTGCCGCGAGCACCAGCGCGCGGGCAGCACGTCCGGGGATGAGTCCGATGCCTCCGCGCTCCTCCACGATCGCATCGGCGCCGAGCTCGGACAGCGCCCGACGCAGCTCGACAACGATCTGCACCGTTCCGACCGGTTCGTCGCTCCCCTCCTGTGCGACGGCGGCCTCGGTGTTCGCGAGGCGCGTGAGAGCCTCTCGCGCCATCGCCACGGCCAGCTCCCTGGCGCGTTCGCCCTCGGCACGCTCCGCGGCGATCAGAGCGGCCAGCACACTGTCGTGCATCAGGGCGGACATCGCCGCCCTCTCCTCCTCGGCCGCCGCCGCTGCCGCAGCAGTGGAGTACGACGCGACCGCCTGTCCCCTGGCCTCGTCCACCCCGGCGGCGACCGAGCGGAACATCCAGCCGAGTGAGACGATCACCACGCCGAGGATGAGGGTGAACGAGACGTCGAAGGCGGTCGTCACCCAGAAATCGCGCGAGAACTCGCCCTGGACGAGACGGACATAGCCGTACACGAACGGCACTCCCGCCGCCCAGACGAACTGCAACGCCAGGGGGAAGGCGAGCATGGCCGCGACGACACCGACGTTGACGAGGAAGAAGATCCACGGCTGCTCTCCGGCCCCCTTGTCGGAGGGGTCGACGATCGTCGGCCACGCGGCGAGCACCAGCACGTACACCACGGCGAAGATGCCGGAGAAGGTGCGCACCCCGCGTCCGATCAGGCACGCCACCAGCATCGCGAGCAGGGGCACGAACACCACACACAACGCGACCACATGCGCGGGGTCCGCGTCCGACAGGGATGCCATCGCGGAGACCAGCGCCTGGGCGCCGAGCACAGCCGAGCCGATCGCGACCACGATGGCGAGGATCCGCTCCATGCGCTTGCCGGTGAAGCGCTCGTATGCTGTCTCCGTGCTGCCCGGAGACGGAATCTTGCTCCAGGCGTCGCGGATGCTCAGCGGCTCAGCGGCCACCGAGTGCCTCGTCGGCTGTGACGATCCCGTCTTCCATCGCTCGCCGGAGCAGGTCGACCTTCGTGGGCGCCGGGCGCCCGACCTCGACGTACTTCACGCGGATGCGGGTGATGTTCTCCTTGGCGGTCGAGTACGCGACGCCCAGCTTCTCGGCCACGGCCTTCAACGGCAGACCCGTCGCGTACAGGCGCAGGACCTCCCGTTCGCGGGTGGCGAGCTGCGCGTCGGCGAACGCGCGGTCTCCGTCGACAGCGCTCGCCCACTCCACGTTGTTGAGTGCCTCGCCCTGTGCGACCGTGCGGATCGCGTCCAGCACGTCGTCGAGTGCTGACGACTTGCTCACCACTCCCGCCGCACCGGCGGAGAGGGCTTCCCGCACGGCTGCAGGACGATCCGCCACACTGTGGATCACCACGCTGGCGCCGTCGTTCACGAGTGCGGTCACGTTCTCAGTAACGGTCGTGCCGTCTCCCAGCGTGAGGTCGAGCACGACCACATCGGCCGGCGCGGCCCCCGTCGCCTTCCGCCAGTCGATGTACGACACCACGGTGCTCCCGGAGAAGACCACGGTCTGCGAATCCCGCTCGCACGCGGCCTCGAGACCGAGGCGAACGGACTCGTGATCGTCGATGAGTGCGACCGTGCTCATCCCCTCAGCCTACTGAGTCCCCTCGGAAGGCCGTGGATCGCTCATCGTGTGAGCAGTGCCACGACCTCGAAGTGGTGGGAGTGCGGGAACAGATCGAAGCCGCGAAGACGGTCGACATTCCATCCGAGCGTGCGGAACGTGCCGAGATCGCGTGCGAGCGCCACCGGGTCGCAGGCGACGTAGGCGATGGCGTCGGGGGCGAGCCCGTGGATCGCCTCGACCACCTGACGCCCCGCTCCGGCCCGCGGCGGATCGAGCACGACGGCCCCGGCCCGACCACCGCCCTTGCGCGTGGCGAGGAACCGATCGACTCGGGCTGTCACCGCGTCGATCTCGAGAGGGGCGAGGTTCGCCGCAGCATGCTGAGTGGCACGTGCACTCGACTCGACCGTCACGATGTCCGTGCCCCCGAGGTCGGCCAGGGTCGCCGCGAACAGCCCGACCCCGCCGTACAGGTCGAAATGGGTCTTCTCCTCGTCGACGTGACCGTCGAGGATGCCGTAGACCGCGGCATCGAGCACCGAGGCGGCGCGCGGATGCACCTGCCAGAAGCCCGTGGAGTCGACGTCGAAGCGGCGGTCGTTGACCATCTCCTGGATCACCTCGGGCGCCGGGCGCTTGCGGAAGCCCCTCTGCACGCGCGGGGCGCGCTCGGTCTCCTCACGACGGATCACGCGCACGGTGCCGTCGGCGGGCTCCACGAGCTCGATGCGACCGGGAGCCTCCCCCTGCAGCGCGAGCGCTGCCGCGGCGATCGCCGGCCGCGCCAGCGGGTACGACGTCACCGGCACGACACGGTGACTGCGTGAGGCATACGGCCCCACCACTCCCGCGTCGTCGACGTGCAGCGTCACCCTCGTGCGCCATCCTCGACCGTCTCCGGACTCCACGGCCTCGATCTCGGGCGCGACGAGACCCTTCCCCGCGAAGCGGTCGAGGGCCTCGGTCAGCACGCGCCTCTTGAGCTCACGCTGGTGATCGAGATCGATGTGCCCGAGATCAGCTCCTCCTGGACGATCAGCGGGATCGCGCGACACGTCGGCCTCCGCCCAGATGTGGGGACGGCGGTGCTCCGACGCTTCCAACACCTCGATCGTCTCGGCCCGCCAGAAACTGCGGGTGTCGGCATCGGCCCCCTCCTGCGGAGCGATCAGTCGGGCACGGACGCGCTCACCGGGGATCGCGTCGGACACGAACACCACTCGTCCCTCGTGCCGCGCGATGAACGTGCCCCCGTGAGCGATGCCGGTGATGTCGAGTTCGAGCACGTCGGCTGGGGAGGAAGTCATCCTTCGAGGATACGGTGGTGGACATGCGCGTCTGCCTCGCCTCGACCTCTCCCGCCCGACTCATGCTGCTGCGTCAGGCGGGCATCGAGCCGCTCACGGTGTCACCGGACGTCGACGAGGACGCCGTCGCCGCCGCTGCGGAGGCGGAAAGGGGCGAGCCCCTGGCGCCCGAGGAGTTGGTGCTGCTGCTCGCCCGCGCGAAGGCCTCCGCCGTGGCACACAGCCTCGTCGAGCACGGCGGGTTCGACGGCCTGGTCATCGGCGGTGACTCGATGTTCGCGCTGGACGGGCGCGTCTACGGCAAGCCGTACACTCCGGAGGAAGCGACCAGGCGCTGGCGAGAGATGCGCGGAGCCACGGGCATCCTGCACTCCGGCCACTCCGTCTTCCGGGTCGCCCCCGGTGCCGAGCCCACGGAAGCCACCGCCGTCGCCGAAGCCGCTGTGACGTTCGCCTCCGACGTGACCGACGCCGAGATCGCCGCGTACGTCGCCTCAGGCGAACCGCTGCTCGTGGCGGGGGCCTTCACCGTGGACAGCCTGGGGGGAGCCTTCATCACCCGCGTGGAGGGCGACCCGTCCACGGTCGTCGGCATGTCCCTTTCCACCGTCCGCCGTCTCGCCGCGGAGCTCGGCGTTCGCTGGACCGACCTCTGGTCGTAGACTCCCATCCACGTTTTCCCGACTTTCTTGTGGGGAGTCGTCAAAGGGATCGCGGTCGTTCTCGCTAGGCTGGCAAGCATGCCTGCTATCGCCAAGGTGCTCATCGCCAACCGCGGCGAGATCGCCGTCCGCATCATCCGCGCCGCCCGTGACTCCGGGATCGCCTCCGTCGCCGTCTACGCCGACCAGGATCGTGATGCCCTGCACACCCGCCTCGCAGACGAGGCCTACGCGCTCGGCGGCTCGACGAGCGCCGAGACCTACCTCCAGATCGAGAAGATCCTCTCGATCGCCCGCCGTGCCGGCGCCGACGCCGTGCACCCCGGCTACGGCTTCCTCGCCGAGAACGCCGAGTTCGCCCGCGCCATCATCGACGCGGGGATGACCTGGATCGGCCCCTCCCCCGAAGCCATCGAGGCCCTCGGCGACAAGGTGACCGCGCGTCACGTGGCCGAGAAGGTCGGCGCGCCCCTCGCCCCCGGAACGCCGGGACCGGTCGAGGGCGCAGACGAGGTCATCGCCTTCGCGAAGGAGTTCGGCCTCCCGATCGCCATCAAGGCCGCCTACGGCGGCGGCGGACGCGGCCTCAAGGTCGCGCGTGAGCTCGACGAGGTGGCCGAGCTCTTCGAGTCCGCCACGCGCGAGGCCGTCGCCGCCTTCGGCCGCGGCGAGTGCTTCGTCGAGAAGTACCTCGACAAGCCGCGTCACGTCGAGACCCAGTGCCTGGCCGATGCCGAAGGCAACGTCGTCGTGATCTCGACGCGTGACTGCTCGCTGCAGCGCCGCCATCAGAAGCTCGTCGAGGAGGCGCCGGCTCCATTCCTCACGCAGGAGCAGAACGACCTCCTCTACGCCGCCTCCAAGGCCATCCTCAAGGAGGTCGGCTACGTCGGCGCCGGTACCTGCGAGTTCCTCATCGGAGCCGACGGAACCGTCTCCTTCCTCGAGGTGAACACACGTCTGCAGGTCGAGCACCCGGTCTCCGAGGAGGTCACCGGCATCGACCTGGTACGAGAGCAGTTCCGTATCGCGGCCGGCGGCACCATCGACTACGACGACCCGAAGCCGCAGGGCCACTCGATCGAGTTCCGCATCAACGGCGAGGACCCCGGTCGCGGATTCCTGCCCCAGCCGGGCCCGATCCACGTCTTCAAGACCTTCGGAGGCCCCGGCATCCGTCTGGATTCCGGTGTCACTGCGGGCGACTCGGTCTCCGGTGCCTTCGACTCGCTGCTCGCCAAGATCATCGTGACCGGCAAGGACAGGGCAGAGGCCCTCGAGCGCTCGCGCCGTGCCCTCGACGAGTTCGAGGTCGCCGGCCTTCCCACCGTCATCCCGTTCCACCGCAAGGTCGTGCGCGATCCTGCGTTCACAGCGGAGAGCGGCGAGTTCGGCATCTTCACGCGCTGGATCGAGACCGAGTTCGTCAACGACATCCCGGCCTGGGACGGAGAGCTCGAGGCGCCGGCTGCCTCCGAAGCCCGGCACACGGTCGTCGTCGAGGTCTCCGGCAAGCGACTCGAGGTGAGCCTGCCGGACCGCGTCGCCGTCGCCGCAGGCACCGCTGGGCGCCCCGCCGCGGTTCCGCCGTCGCGCCGCAGCCATGCCACAACGGCCAACGCCGGAGCCTCGGGGGATGCCGTCAAGTCCCCCATGCAGGCCACGGTCGTGAAGATCGCGGTCGCCGACGGACAGCAGGTCGTCAAGGGCGATCTGGTCGTCGTGCTCGAGGCCATGAAGATGGAGCAGCCGCTGCAGGCGCACAAGGACGGCGTCGTCGGCAACATCAACGCCGATGCCGGCGCCACGGTCTCCGCGGGACACCAGCTGCTCACCATCAGCTGATCCTCCCGCTGACACGCGAAAGGCGCCCCACCGAAGTGGGGCGCCTTTGCTGTGCCTACGGGCGTCAGGAGATGTTCACGAGGTGCATCGCCCTGCTCGCGTCGGTGATGCTGCTGGACAGCGACGGGTAGGCGGCGAAGACCCGCGAGACCTGATCGACCGTGAGGCGGCGCTCGACGGCGACCGCGATCGGGTAGATCAGCTCCGAGGCCTTCGGAGCGACGATCACACCGCCGATCACCGTACCGGAGCCCTTCCGCGCGATGAGCTTCACGAAGCCGTCCTTGATGCCCATCATCTTCGCGCGCGGGTTCGCCGCGAGAGGCAGCTTGTAGACCATGCCGTCCGCGACGCCATCCTCGACGTCTTTGACGCCGTAGCCGACCGTGGCGATCTCTGGCGCGGTGAAGATGTTGGAGGTGATCTTGATCAGCTCCAACGGGATCACGATGTCGCCGAGGGCGTGGAACACCGCGGTGCGCCCCTGCATCGACGCGACGGAGGCCAACGGGAAGAAGTTCGTGCAGTCGCCGACGGCGTACACGTTGGGGACCGAGGTACGAGCGACCTTGTTCACCCGGACGTGCCCGGATTCGTCGAGCTCGACGCCGGCTTCCTCGAGACCGATGCCTGCGGTGTTCGGGATGGACCCGACGGCCATGAGGCAGTGGCTGCCCTCGACCGTGCGCCCATCGGACAGCGTGACGGTGACGCCGTCGTCCGTGACCTCCACCTTGTCGGCGCGCGACTTGGAGAGCACCTGCATTCCCCCGCGCTTGAAGACCTTCTCCAGCACCGCAGCCGCGTCCTTGTCCTCGCCGGGGAGCACCTGCTCACGGCTGGAGATCAGGGTCACCTTGGCGCCCAGGTTCATGTACGCGGAGGCGAACTCCGCTCCGGTGACACCGGATCCGACCACGATGAGGTGCTCGGGGAGCGCCTTCATGTCGTACAGCTGCGTCCACGTCAGGATGCGCTTGCCGTCGGGCTTCGCGGAGTCCAGCTCGCGCGGCGAGGCGCCGACGGCCACGACGATGGTGTCGGCCTCGACCCGGTCGAAGTCGGTGCCGCCCTGGCCGGTCGAGACGATGATCGCCGTGGGCCCTTCGAGGCGTCCGTGGCCGGACAGGATGCGCACACCGGCCTCGAGGAGCGTCGCGCGCATGTCCTCGGACTGCTGGCCGGCGAGCGCGAGGAGGCGCTTGTTCACGGCGGCGAGGTTGATCGCGATCTCGGGCTTGAGGGGGCGGGAGTGGTCGCCCTTGGCATAGAAGTTCACGCCGAGGTCGCTGGCCTCGGAGATGGCGACGGCCGCATCGGCGGTGGCGATCAGGCTCTTCGAAGGCACGACGTCGGTGAGCACGGCTGATCCGCCGACTCCCACCCGTTCGACCAGGGTGACCTCGGCACCCAACTGGGCGGCCGCGAGAGCCGCCTCGTAGCCGCCGGGACCGCCGCCGAGCACGGCGACGCGCTGAGTGCGCTCGAAAGTGGTGGAAGACATGGAATCCATTCTCGCGCAATCCTGGCACCCGAGCCTGCACCTTCCTAGAGTGGATCCATGCCCGAAACGCACAGCAACCCCCTCGACGACCCGACCGCGAACCCGTTCGAGGTGGCCGCGCAGGCCGCAGCCGACATCGCCCGTCTGACCGGCGTCGAGAACCACGACATCGCCCTCACCCTCGGCAGCGGCTGGGGCAAGGCGGCCGACATCATCGGCGAGACCGTCGCCACGATCCCCGCGACCGAGGTCACCGGCTTCTCGAAGCCCGCGCTCGAAGGCCACGTCGGCACACTGCGCAGCATCCGCACCCCCGGCGGCAAGAACGTCCTCGTCATCGGCGCGCGCACCCACTACTACGAGGCCCACGGCGTACGCCGCGTCGTGCACAGCGTCCGCACGGCAGCCGCGACGGGCGCCAAGATCATGGTGCTGACCAACGGAGCCGGCGGCATCCGCGAGACCTGGACCCCTGGCCAGCCCGTGCTGATCAGCGATCACATCAACCTCACGGCCGATTCGCCGCTCGAGGGGGCCACGTTCGTCGACCTCACCGATCTGTACTCGAAACGTCTTCGGGACGTCGCCCGCTCGATCGACCCCTCACTCGACGAAGGCGTCTACACGCAGTTCCGCGGCCCGCACTATGAGACCCCGGCAGAGGTGCAGATGGCCAAGCACATCGGCGGCCACATCGTCGGCATGTCGACTGCGCTCGAGGCGATCGCCGCGCGCGAGGCCGGCATGGAGATCCTCGGGTTCTCCCTGATCACCAACCTCGCCGCGGGAATCCAGCAGACCCCGCTCAGCCATGCCGAGGTGATCGAGGCCGGACGGGAGGCGGAGCCCGTGATCTCCGCGCTTCTGGCCAGGGTGGTCGAGGCCCTGTGAGCGAGGAGCGGCTCGCGCAGGCCCGCGCCTGGTTGCGCCAGGACCCCGACCACGAGACCCGCGACGAACTGGCCGGTGTGATCACCCGGGCCGCCGCCGGGGATGCGGACGCGATCGCCGACCTCGACGACCGTTTCCGCACGCGTCTCGCCTTCGGCACCGCCGGTCTGCGCGGCGAGCTCGGCGCCGGGAGCAACCGGATGAACCGGGTGCTGGTCGCGCAGGCCGCGGCGGGATTCGCCGCCTACCTGCGCGAGAAGTCGAACGGTCAGAAGTCGAACGGCCAGACGCCGACGGTGGTGATCGGATACGACGGGCGTCGCAACTCCCGCGTGTTCGCGACCGACTCCGCCGAGCTGTTCGCCGGAGCCGGACTGCGGGCGGTCCTGCTCCCCCGTCTGCTCCCCACCCCCGTCCTCGCGTTCGCCGTGCGCCACCTGGGAGCCGATGCCGGCGTGATGGTGACCGCGAGCCACAACCCGCCGAACGACAACGGGTACAAGGTGTACCTGGGCGGCGCGGATCAGGGGTCGCAGATCGTCGCTCCGGCCGATGCGGAGATCGCCGCGCACATCCAGCGGATGGCGGACGCCGGACCGGTGACGGCACTGCCGCGCTCCACGGAATACGAGGTCGCAGGCGAGGACGTCGTCGAGGCCTACATCGCAGCGACCGCCGCCGTCGCCCCCGCCCCCGCCGGCACCACCGGGATGCGCTGGGTGTACACGGCGATGCACGGCGTGGGCTGGGAGACGCTGTCCCGCATCGTCAAGGACGCCGGATACCCGCAGCCGTTCGTCGTCGACGAGCAGCTCACGCCCGACGCCACCTTCCGCACCGTGTCCTTCCCGAACCCGGAGGAGCCCGGTGCCATGGATCTCGCTTTCGCGAGGGCTCGGCGCGTCAAGGCGGACTTCATCCTCGCCAACGACCCCGACGCCGACCGCCTGGCCGTCGCGATCCCCGACGACTCGGCAGCGGACGGCTGGCGTCGCCTCACCGGCAACGAGGTCGGACTCCTGCTCGGCGCGAGGGCGGCACGTGCTGCGGCGGGCACGCCAGGGGCATCACTCGCCTGCTCACTCGTCTCCTCCCCCGGCCTCGGCGCCGTCGCGACCCACCACGGACTCGACTTCCACGAGACGCTCACGGGCTTCAAATGGATCTCACGCGCCCCTGGCATCGTCTTCGGTTTCGAAGAGGCTCTGGGTTACCTCGTGAACCCGGAGACCGTGCGCGACAAGGACGGCGTGTCGGCCGCCGTCGCGGTCCTCGGCCTCGCGGCAGAGGCGCGCGACCGTGGAGCGACGCTCAGCGACCTGCTGGACGAACTCGGCGAGACCTACGGGCACTTCGCCAGCGGTCAGGTGTCGGTGCGCGTCGAAGACCTCTCGATCATCGGTACCGTGATGCTCGCCCTGCGCACGCTTCCGCCGACACACATCGCCGGTCGGTCGATCGCCTCGGCCGAGGATCTGCTGCAGGCGGGCCAGGGGCAGCCGTCCGGTGACGTGCTCCGCTACCGGCTGACGGACGGATCCCGCGTGATCGTGCGTCCCAGCGGCACCGAGCCGAAGCTGAAGGTCTACATCGACGCGAAGGCGGACTCCGCCGAGCGCGCGCGAGAGGCCGTCGCCGAACTCGAAGCCGGGGTGCGCACCCTGCTCGACGAACGCTCCTGAGCATGCCGATCCGACGCATCATCGTCAGCGCGCACAACGGCGTGCACGCTCGTCCGGTGGCCGAGCTCGTGCGACTCGCGCAGTCGCACGGGTCTCCGGTCACCCTCCGCACGGCCGACGGCACCACCGTCGACCTGAGCAGCGTGCTGGCCGTGATGGACCTCGGGATCGCGACAGGA
Organism: Microbacterium sp. WHRI 7836; assembly: GCF_040223885.2. Taxonomy (NCBI): domain Bacteria; kingdom Bacillati; phylum Actinomycetota; class Actinomycetes; order Micrococcales; family Microbacteriaceae; genus Microbacterium; species Microbacterium sp. WHRI 7836. The sequence goes on along the minus strand of NZ_CP168171.1, from coordinate 1,276,510 downwards.
GATCCGGTCGAGATCGAGACCGCACCGTCTCCGACGTCCGAGGCCGTCCTCGATCAGCTCGCGGAGGTTCTCGCTCCCCGCGGCTGACCGCGACCCTCACCCGTCGATCACGGCGACGAGCTCGTCGAGGAACGCCTCGAAAGTCGTCCCCTTCCGGACGATCCGCTGCACGCTCTCGCGCTCGCTGAACACCTCGACGAGCTGCTCGAACACGGTCTGGAAAGCCGCACGGTCGCTCTCGCTGAACGCCGCGAGGGCTACGACCTGCACTCGCCCTCCGCCCCAGACCGCTGAGCCGTCCGCGACGCCGATGGCGATGGCCGTGCGAGTGGCGGTCATCTGGAGCGCGTGCGGCACGGCGAGCGCATCCGTGAAGGCGGTCGACGACATCCGCTCCCGCACGATGGTGTTCTCGATGTAGTCCTCGCCGATCAGGCCTGCCTGCACCAGAAGACCGCCCAGACGCCGGATGATCGCCTCCTCCCCCTCATCCGGCAGGGGGAACACGTAGGCGTCCGCGAGGAAGTAGCGGGCGAGCTCACCGCGGAGGCGGGTGAGACGCCGTCCCCGCCGCACCCGCGCCGCCGCCTGCTGGATGCGGTCGACGTCGGCATCGGTCAGGAACGGCTGGATGCGTACGAAGCGGTCGCCGGAGGATCCCGGTTCGATGGTGCTGAGGACCAGATCGGTATCGAACGACGACCAGTCCGGATCGACATTGGTGACGACGGTGGTGACCTCGATGGCCGTCCCGAGGGAACGGTCGACGCTGGAGCGGAGCAGTTCGTGCAGCTCGTGATACCCCGGGCACACGATCGTGGCGGTGAGTATGGATTCCGCCTTGCGGCTGCGTTCGAGACGGCCGCCCACGTGCATGGCGATGTAGGCGATCTCGTCGTCGTGGATCGGCGTGCCCACGCGGTCGTGCAGGCCGCTCGCGATCGACACGGCCACCTCGAAGATCATCGGGTACGTCGCCTTCAACGACCGGGTGAGCGGGTTCCGCGTGAGGGCGCTCTCCTCCGCCCGCCGCAGCAGATTCTGCACGTGCAGGGCGAGACGCAGGACGAAGGTCTCATCGACGAGGTCGACCTCGAAGTCCTCGGCCGCACGCGTGATCTCCGCACGGACGGCGGCTTCGACCATCGGGTCGACGCCGCTGCGGGCGACCTCGCGTGTCGTCGCCTCCCCCGGCGCGACGATGCGCGTCAGCACGAGGGAGGCGAGGTGGCCGCTGTCGCCATCGCCGAGGACCACCGAGAAGTGCTCGAAGGCCAGGCGGGCGATGACCGCCCCCACGCGCGGGATCTCCTCGCGCGTGCCCGCCGGTGCAGATTCGAGCGTGTGTCCCGCAGCGACCCGCTCCGCGGCGATCGCGATGTGCAGCAGCACGTCGGAGATCGCGAGCTCGTTCACGTAGTAGCCGAGCTCACCCAACTCGCGCACCAGGGCCGATTTGAAGGGACCGACCGCGCCGGCGTCCACCGCCGATCCGGACAGCGCGCGCCGGAACGTCTCGGGATGGAAGGAGGCATCATCCATCTCGTCGTGGGCGAGCCTGCTGAGCAGACGGCGCTGCGCTGTCTCATTGCCGCGCAGACGCACGATCTCGCGCTCGCGCTCGAGCGTCAGGTCGGTGTCGTCGAGCAGGCCGCGCACGCGCACCAGATCCGCTTCGAGCGTCGCCTCGCTGACGTGCAGATCCTCCGCGGTGTCGAAGACATCGATGCCGGCCGGCTCATCGAGCAGGAGTCGCACCAGGGTGTGCAGGCGATCGCGAGGGGCCGATTCCCCGCCCTGACGCATGCGCATCGCACCTCGTGCACCGGATCCGGCGCGATACCCCGCGGGACCAGACTCGATCACGGCGGCTCCGGGCGTGCGAGCGTTCAGCGCCGCGACGTAGGAACGGATGCTGCGCGGGGTGACCCCCATGAGGTCGGCGAGGCTCGCGGCCGTAGCCCAGCCCTCCTGACGCAGCAGCGCGGCGAGGAGCTGGTCCTGACGCTGGCGCGACATGATCCTCCCCTCCCGCGTGCTGACTGCACCGTCTCGACGTGCTCTCCATGATGTCAGGTGGCCGGCGCCTCGGGGCGGAAGGCGCCGTTCCGCGGGGGCGGAAAGGATCCTGTTGGCGCGCACCCCTTCCTGGTTCCCAGACTGTTCTCAGGAAGTAGGTGGGCATCGATGAGGATCCTCGTGGTGTGCGGTGCGGGAGCATCGAGCACGTTCGTCGCACAACGGCTCCGCCGTGCCGCGGAGACGGCCGGTCTGGCCTGGGACGCATCCGCCGGGACCGAGGGCTCCGCCTCGGATTCCGACCACGACCTGATCCTGGTCGGCCCGCACCTGGCCGACCGCCTCGACGCCATCCGCGAGAACTCGAACGCGCCGGTCGCCATCCTCCCGGACGACGTCTTCTCCGATCTCGACGGCTCGCGCACGCTCGTCCTCGCCCGTTCGCTCCTCGCCGCCGGCGAAACCCCGAAAGGAACATCATGACCGCCACCCGCACCGTCCGGATCGGCTCCTCCCATGGACTCCATGCCCGTCCAGCCAAGCTGTTCGCGCAGGCGGCGAAGGACTCCGGCATCGCCGTGACGATCGCCAAGGATTCCGGAAAACCCGTCAACGCGGCGAGCATCCTCGGCGTCATCGCCCTCGCGATCGAGCACGGCGACTACGTCACGCTCACGGCGGACGGCGACGGCGCGGAGAACGTGCTCGACACCCTCACCGAGCTCCTCACCACCGACCACGACCAGGACGCCGCCGGATGAGCGAGCTGCGCGGAGTGGGCATCGGTCTCGGGGTCGCCCAGGGGCCGATCGTCCGCATGGCCGAGGCGATGCCGGCCCCGGAGAACACGCCGAGCACCGCGGGGGCTGACGCCGAACGAGCCAGGGTCCGCGACGCCGTCTCGGTCGTGGCGAAGGAACTGAACGAGCGCGGCGAGGCAGCCGGAGGATCCGCGCAGGAGGTCCTCGAGGCGCAGGCCATGATCGCCGAGGACCCGACGCTCCAGGACGAGGTCGACACACGGATCGACGCGGGGGCGACGGCCGAGTGGGCCGTGCACGACGCATTCGCCGGGTTCCGCGCCACGCTCGAGGCGGTCGGCGGCTACCTGGGCGAGCGCGCCGCGGACCTGGACGACATCGCGCAGCGAGTGCTCGCGCATCTTCGCGGCGTCGACGCCCCGGGTGTCCCGAACCCGGGACACCCGTTCGTGCTGGTCGCCCGCGACCTCGCACCGGCGGACACCGCACTCCTCGATCTGGATCAGGTCCTGGCACTGATCACCACCGACGGCGGCCCGACCTCGCACACGGCGATCCTCGCCAGGGAGAAGGGCATCGTCGCGATCGTGGGCGTCGCCGACGGCGAGATGCTGACCACCGGCGAGACCGTGATCGTCGATGCGGCCAGCGGCGTGGTCACGCGCGAACCGACGGAGGACGAGAAGGCTCGCGCCGCCGAGCGCGCTGCCGCTCGGCGGTCGGCCGACGCGGCCCCACTCACTCCCGGCGCTCTCGCCGACGGCACGCCTGTCGCGCTGCTCGCGAATCTGGGGAAGCCTGCAGATGCGGCCGACGCGGTCGCTCGGGGGGCCGAGGGCGTCGGGCTGTTCCGTACCGAGTTCCTGTTCCTCTCCTCCGCCCAGGCGCCCACCATCGCTCAGCAGCGCGAGTCGTACCGCGAGCTGCTCGCGGCCTTCCCCGGCCGGAAGGTCGTGGTGCGGATGCTCGATGCCGGCGCTGACAAACCTCTGGCCTTCCTCAACGATGCACACGAGGAGAACCCGGCGCTCGGGCTCAGGGGTCTGCGGGCGCTGCGCGCCAGCGAGGACATCCTGCGGGAGCAGCTCACCGCACTCGCCGAGGCCGCCGCCGTGACCGAGGCCGATCTCTGGGTGATGGCTCCCATGGTCGCAACGGTCGAGGAGACCGTCTACTTCACGGGACTCGCACGCGAGTACGGGCTGAAGACCGCGGGAGTGATGGTCGAGATCCCGGCGAGCGCTCTGCTTGCCGATCGCGTGCTCGCGCACGCCGACTTCGCCTCGATCGGCACCAACGACCTCACGCAGTACACGATGGCTGCCGACCGGATGCTCGGCTCGGTCGCCGGGTTCCAGGACCCCTGGCACCCTGCCGTCCTCCGCCTCGTCCGCGAGGTCGGCGATGCAGGTGCCCGACTCGGCAAACCCGTCGGGATCTGCGGCGAAGCCGCCGCCGATCCGCTGCTCGCTGTGGTGCTGGTCGGTCTCGGCGCGACGAGCCTGTCGATGGCGCCTTCCGCCCTGGCCGATGTCCGTCATGCGCTGTCCGAGCGCACCCCGTCCGAGGCGCGGAGTCTCGCCAAGGCCGCCCTGGCCGCCGACGATGCCTCCTCCGCCCGAAACGCCGTGGCAGCCCTCGCCGCGGAACTCCCCCTCCACAAGAAAGAGACGACATCATGACGACGACGTCACCTGCCGCCACCAGACCCGGCGGCCTGCGCGTAGGAGTGCAGCGCTTCGGCACATTCCTCTCGGGCATGATCATGCCCAACATCGCCGCCTTCATCGCCTGGGGCTTCATCACGATGCTGTTCATCCCGAAGGGGTTCTTCGGCGCGGAGAGCCCGTTCGGCTGGCACTGGGCAGGCGTGTCCGAGATCCTCGGCGGTGGCGGCGACTCCGTCATCATCGGCTGGCAGGGCGCGATGACCGCCGTGGCCGAAGGCGCGGACGGCAACATCCTCGCCTACGTCGGACTGGTCGGCCCGATGGTGACGTACCTGCTGCCGCTGCTGATCGCGAACACCGCCGGCCGCATGGTCTACGGCGAGCGCGGAGGCGTCGTCGCCTCGATCGCCACCGTCGGCGTGATCGTCGGCACGAACATCCCGATGTTCCTCGGTGCCATGATCATGGGCCCCCTCGCCGCCTGGGTCATGAAGCAGGTCGACCGGCTGTGGGACGGCAAGATCAAGCCCGGCTTCGAGATGCTGGTCAACAACTTCTCCGCCGGTATCCTCGGCATGCTGCTCGCGATCTTCGGCTTCTTCGCCTTCGGCCCCGTGATGCTCGGCATCAGCGCCGCGCTCGGCACGGCCGTCGACTGGCTGGTCTCGCTGCAGCTGCTTCCGCTCGTATCTATCATCGTCGAGCCCGCGAAGGTGCTGTTCCTGAACAACGCCATCAACCACGGCGTGTTCACCCCGCTCGGCATCGAGCAGGCGACCGAGACCGGCAAGTCGATCCTGTTCCTCATCGAGGCGAACCCCGGGCCCGGCCTCGGTCTGCTCCTCGCCTTCACCTTCTTCGGGGTCGGTGCGGCGAAGGCATCCGCTCCCGGCGCGGCGATCATCCAGTTCTTCGGTGGCATCCACGAGATCTACTTCCCCTACGCCCTCAGCAAGCCGACCACGATCCTCGCCCTCATCGCGGGTGGTGCAGCCGGGGTCACCACGAACATGGTCCTCGGCGGGGGTCTCGCCTTCCCTGCAGCACCGGGAAGCATCATCGCCGTGACGGCTGCGGCCATCGGCCCGGGAGTCGGCAACCTCCTGGTCGTCTACCTCTCGGTCATCGTCGCAGCGACCGTGACCTTCCTCATCACCGGCGTGATACTGCGGGCCTCCCGCAAGCGCGACCTCGAGGCCGAGGGCGACACCTTCGGCGCCGCGATCGCACAGACCGAGGCCAACAAGGGCAAGTCGTCCGCCGCGATGGACGCGCTGCGCACGTCGACGGCATCCGCGGCTCCGGAAGCCACGGCCGCCACGAGCGCGACCGTGATCTCCGCACCGATCGAGCGGATCGTGTTCGCCTGCGACGCCGGGATGGGCTCGTCCGCCATGGGCGCGAGCGTGCTGCGCAACAAGCTCAAGAAGGCCGGCATCGAGGACATCACGGTCACCAACCAGGCGATCGCGAACCTCGACGGAACGGCTGACGTCGTCATCACCCAGCAGCAGCTCACCGAGCGCGCCGAGGCGAAGTCGCCGAACTCCGTCCACGTCTCCGTGGACAACTTCATGAACTCGCCCCGCTACGAAGAAGTCGTCGAGATGGTGCGCGAGCAGCGAAAGGAAACAGAATGAGCGTCCTCACCCAGGATCAGGTCCGCATCCACCCCGGTGGTGCGACACGAGACGAGGCTCTGCAGGAGGCGACGGACATCCTCGTCGCCGCCGGTGCGGTCACCCCGGCCTACGTCGACGCGATGCGGCAGCGTGAGGAGACGGTGTCGACCTTCATGGGCAACGGCCTCGCCATACCGCACGGCACGAACGAGGCGAAGGACACGATCCTCGCCTCCGCGCTGTCGGTCGTCCGCTATGACGGGGGCGTCGACTGGTCCGGCGAGCCCGCGACCTTCGTGATCGGCATCGCCGGCGTCGGGGACGAGCACCTGGAGATCCTCTCCCGCATCGCCATCCTGTTCTCCGAGGAGGACGATGTCGCCAGGCTGTCGGCGGCACAGACCGCCGAGGAGCTCTACGCCCTCCTCTCGGAGGTGAACGAAGGATGAAGGCGGTCCACTTCGGGGCGGGCAACATCGGGCGCGGGTTCGTCGGTCTGCTGCTGAGCGACGGCGGGTACGAGGTGGTCTTCTCGGACGTCGCCGATGCGCTCGTCGACGCGATCAACGAGGTCGACTCGTACACGGTGCACGAGGCCGGCCCCGGAGGGACCGATCACGTCGTGACCGGGTTCCGCGCGGTCAACAGCAGGACGCATCCGGCCGCTGTGGCCGAGGAGGTCGCCACCGCGGATGTCGTCACGACCGCGGTGGGCCCGACGGTGCTGCGGTTCGTGGCGCCGTCGATCGTCGCCGGACTCGCCCTGCGCAGTCCGGACTCCGCGCCGCTGCAGGTGATGGCGTGCGAGAACGCGATCGGGGCAACGGAGCTGCTGCGGCGGGAGATCGTCGCCGCAGCGGGCGCGGATGCAGAGACGCTGCTCGCGCGCGCGGTCTTCGCCAACACGGCCGTCGACCGCATCGTCCCGGCGCAGCCGGAGGGATCGGGGGTCGACGTGACGGTCGAGCCCTACTTCGAGTGGGCCATCGAGTCGGGACCCTTCGAGGGCGCGCTGCCGAACATCCCCGGCGCGCACTTCGTCGACGACCTGGCGCCGTACATCGAACGCAAGCTGTTCACGGTGAACACCGGCCATGCGGCGACCGCGTACTTCGGGGCGCGTGCGGGCATCGAGCGCATCTCGGACGCCCTCGCCGACTCGGACATCGCCGCCAGCGTCTCGGCGGCGCTCGAGGAGACATCGGCCGTCCTGGTCGCCGAGCACGGGCTCGACCCGGCAGACCTCGCCGACTACCGCGCGACGATCCTGGAGCGCTTCCGCAACCCCGCGCTCGTCGACACCGTGCAGCGCGTCGGACGTCAGCCGCTGCGGAAGATCTCACGGCATGAGCGCTTCGTTGGCCCGGCGGCCATGGCCGCAGAGCGGGGGTTGCCCACCGACGCCTTGGTCGCCGCCGTGTCCGCAGCGCTCGAGTTCGACGATCCCGCCGACGAGCAGTCTGTCGAGCTGCAGCAGCTGCTCCGTGCCGAGGACCCTGCCGCGTTCACCACCACCACGACAGGCCTCGACCCGGAGCACCCGCTGTTCCCGCTGATCCGGGACGCCGTCGCGGCCAGGCAACAGCGTCTGGGAGCTGTCTGACCCCTCGCTCAGAGACGCCCCCGTCTGCCGATACCATCGGTGGGCGGGGGCGTTTCTCGACACGACGGCGTGCGGGAGGACAGCGAGGTGCGGGAGCCACATGAACGGGTATGCCGTGATCGGTGCGGGACCATCGGGCCTCGCCGCCGCACGAGCGCTGCAGAAGCGCGGGATCGGCGTGGACGGCTATGAGGCCTCGCACGGCGTCGGCGGCCTGTGGGACATCGACAATCCCCGCAGCACGATGTACGAGTCGGCTCACCTCATCTCCTCGCGGACCACGACGGAGTTCACCGAGTTCCCCATGCGCTCCTCGGTCGACTACCCGGGTCACCGCGTTCTCAAGGAGTACTTCGAGGACTACGCCGCCCACTTCGACCTCACCGCTCTGTTCCGGTTCGACACGCGCGTGACGCGGCTCGAACCGCGCGATGGCGGATGGGATCTCACGAGCACCGGCCCCGACGGCGTCGAGACCCGGTGGTACACGGGTGTCGTGCTGGCGAACGGAACGCTCGCCCGGCCGAACGTTCCCTCCTTCTCCGGCGAGTTCACGGGCGAACTGCTGCACACGAGCGCTTACAAGTCGCCGGAGCAGCTGAAGTCCAGACGGGTGCTGCTGATCGGCGCGGGCAACTCCGGCTGCGACATCGCGGTGGACGCCGTGCATCATGCGGTGTCCGTCGACATGAGCGTGCGGCGCGGCTACTACTTCGTGCCGCGCTACCTGTTCGGAAGACCCAGCGACACCCTGAACCAGGGCCGCCCGCTGCCCGCCAGGATCAAGCAGGCGCTCGACAGCCGCGTGCTGCGCGCCTTCACGGGCGACCCCGTGCGCTTCGGATTCCCGAAGCCCGACTACCGCATCTACGAGTCGCACCCGATCGTGAACACCCTGATCCTGAACCACCTCGGGCAGGGCGATCTGCGGATCCGCGCCGACGTCGACCGGTTCGACGGGCCGACCGTGCACTTCCGCGACGGCGGCGCCGACGACTACGACCTCGTGCTGCTGGCCACCGGGTACACGCTCGACTATCCGTTCGTCGACAGGGAGCACCTGCACTGGCGAGGCGCTTCGCCGCGACTGTTCCTGAACGTGTTCCCGTCGTCGTTCAACGGTCTCTACGTGATGGGCATGATCGAAGCCTCCGGCATCGGCTGGCAGGGCCGCTACGAGCAGGCCGAGCTGCTGGCGGCCTATCTGAGCGCCGCCGAGGAGGAGCCGACGAGCGCCGCACGCTTCCGCCGACGCGTGACCGAGACCCCGTGGCCGGATGTCACCGGCGGCTACCACTACCTGGGCCTCGACCGGATGGCCTACTACGTGAACAAGGACGCCTACCGCACGGCCGTGCGACGGGAGAAGGGCGCACTCGAGGTGCCGGCCTGAGCGCAGCCGCCGTCGCGGGTCGCCGTCGCGAGAGCGCCGTCGTGCATCACCGGGTCACCGCGCGGAGTAGCGTTGTCCCGTGAAGAAGAAGTCCCACCGGATCCTGAGGCGCGTGCTGTGGAGCATCGCCATCGTGCTCGTGCTCGCCGTCGGCGGTGTACTCGCCTGGAGCCAGATCGGCGTCATGTCCGCGGAGCCGGAACCGCTCGCGGCCGTGCGCGAGAACCCGGCGATCACGGTGACCGACGCCGACCAGGGCATCGTGCTCGCTCCCGCGGACGGAGACTCGGACCTCGGCCTCGTGTTCATCCCCGGAGCCAAGGTCGACCCGTGGGCATACGCGGCCATCCTGCAGGGCCTGGCCGAGGACGGGGTCACCGTCGTGATCACGCGCCCATGGCTCAACCTGGCATTCTTCGACCCGCGCGGTCTCGACGCGTTCACCTCCGCGGCCCCCGGAATCGACGTGTGGAGCGTCGGCGGCCACTCACTGGGCGGGGTGCGCGCCTGTCAGCTCGCGTCCGATGCCGACGCGCTGGTGCTGTTCGCGTCCTACTGCGCGAACGACCTCTCCGGAAGCGACCTGCCCGTTCTGAGCCTCGCGGGGAGCGAGGACGGGCTGTCCACGCCCCAGAAGATCGCGGATGCCCGGCCCGAGCTGCCCGGCGATGCCGACCTGGTCGAGATCGAGGGTGCATCTCACGCCTCCTTCGGCGACTACGGTCCGCAGGACGGCGACGGCACCCCGACCATCTCGAGCGACGACATGCATGCGGAGGTCACGCGTCTCGCCGGAGACTTCCTCGCCCCGCTCGCCCCCTGAGCCTCACTCCCCCACAGGCTCGAACCCGAGGTCGAGCACGGAGTCGAGCAACGGATGCAGGTGTCGCGTTCGCAGCGCCGTCGCCGCTGACCGGGCTCCCGCCCGGAGGGCGGTAGGGACGTCGGCTCCGTCGAGCCGCGCATCGAGCACCCCAGCCAGGAAGGCATCTCCCGCCCCGTTCGTGTCGACGACATCGACGGATTCTGCAGGAACCCGGTGGACGGTGCCGTCTTCGTCGACCGCGACGGCACCGTCCGCGCCCAGGGTGCAGACGGCCAGACGGGTTCTCTCCGCGATGAGTGATCGGAGGAACCCGATCGGGTCGTCGAGTCTGTCGGCGTTGCAGAACACCGCGTCGACGGCGTCGAGGAAAGGCCGATGGTAGTCCGCCGACCCGTCGTAGTCATGCACGTCGACCCAGATCGGCGTACCGGTCGACCGGGCCAGGGGCAGCAGGCGCAGGGGTTCGGCCGCAAGGTCGAGCACGACGGCGTCGGCTGCCGCCATCTCCCCGTGCGCACGCCGGTCGTGTTCACCCGTCGTCTCCCCCGGCGTGGCCAGGTAGAGCGAGACCCGCTCACCCGCGCGCGTCATCAGATTGAGATGCCGCTCCGTGACACCGTCATGCCACTCCACCGGCACCCCCGCGGCACGTAGGGCCTCTCGGACGTGTACGCCCTCCCTGTCCACCCCGGCGGTGGCGTGGAGCCGGACAGACCTGCCCAGCGCGGTCAGGCTGAGCGCCTTGCCCGCGCTCGTGCCTCCGACCGTCTCCCAGGCGCTCTCGGCGAACTGCATGTGCGGTACCGGCTCCGGCAGCCGGTCGAGCACGACGATCGTGTTCCACGACACCGGCCCGACGATGACGACGGAGGCGGACTCTGAGGAGGAGGGCATGGCACCATCCTGCCGCGTGCTCCGCCCTCAGCCGATGCGCGAGACCAGCGCGTCGAGCCCCATGCCGTAGTCGATGCGCACGACGGGGAGAGCGAGCTTGTCGGTGCCGATCGTCACGTATCCGGGTTCGATGGTGCGCCCCATCTCGAATCCGGCCTGGGCGACTCCCTGCTTGGTGGTGTCGTTGTAGTGCCCGAACGGATACGCGACGACCTGCCCCACGCCGAGCACGCCGGCCGACGTGGTGAGGTCGGCCGCGATCTGATCGGCCGTCCAGTTGACCATCCGGCCCTTGCCGTTGTCTCCGGCCTGGTGCATGTCGTGCGTGTGCGAGCGACGCTGCACGTAGATCGAGGGCGCGGGATCCTGCCGGTAGGCCGTGATCATGAACGACGTGCTGAGCAGCTTGTACCTGTCGACGACCGGCACCGCAAGATCGAACCACGACTGGTCGGCGTCGTCATCGGTGATGATCACGCTCTTGGCGGGAAGCGAGAGCCGACCGTCGATGAAGGCGCTGAGCTCGTCCCACGTCGGCAGGTAGAACCCCGTCGTCGCGATGTGGTTCATCTGCGCGTCGAAGTCGCCGATGTAGGCGTAGTTGCCCCGCAACCAGCCCTTCTCCCCCTCCGGGTTCGCCGTGAACTGGTGGTACATCAGGATGGGCACTCGCACGTTCTCCGCCGCGTTGTCCTCCGGCGTCCTCCATGCCGCGAAGAGCTCGACCTGTTGATCGGCGCACACCACGGGGTCTGCGCCGTTCACACGCGCGGCGACGGTGAGCGCCCCGGCGTCCGCAGCGCTCGAGTACCAGCCGGCGAACACCCTGCCGTCGAGCTGCGGGATCGGCAGTCCCTGGTAGAGGTCGTCCTGGAACTGCAGCATCGGATCGGTGGGCGCACCCTCGCCCGAGAACGTGACAGCGCAGGCGCGCGGGTCGTCCGCATCGGCGACGATCTGCTCCGCGGGAGTCAGCGGATGCTCGATCGTCGTGGACTGCGCCTTCGGAACGGTGTTCTCCGGCGTGCGGTTCATCCAGGCGAAGGCGGCGATGCCTCCTCCGACCACGACGGCCGCCGCGATGGTGCCGACGATGACGGCGGTTCGTGCGGCCCGTTTCTTCCCCCCGGAAGCCATGATCAGGCGTCGAAGCCTTCGGCGATCATCTCCACGAGCTCCTCGCGCTCCTCGACGGGCAGGAACGCCGCAGCAGCCGCATTGAACTGGAACGTCTCGAGGTCGTCGAGGTCGTACTCGAACGTCTCGACCAGCCGGGCGAGTTCCCGTGTGAGAGACGTGGCACTCATGGTGCGGTTGTCGACGTTCACGGTCACCGCGAACCCGAGCTGGTAGAGCAGGTCGAACGGGTGATCCACCATCGTGTCGCCCCACGCGGCGATCGCCCCGGTCTGCAGGTTCGACGACGGCGAGAGCTCGAGCGGGATCTCACGGTCGCGCACCCAGCGAGCGAGGTCGCCGAACTGCACCTGCACCTCGTCGCCCTCCTGCGTGATGACCTGGAGGTCCTCCGCGATGCGCACGCCGTGGCCGAGGCGCAGGGCGCGCCCGTCCAGCAGCGCCGAGCGGATCGAGGCCAGGCCGGCCGCCTCGCCCGCATGCACGGTGACGGGGAAGAAGTTCTCGGCGAGGTAGTCGAACGCCTTGCGGTGGTTCGACGGCGGGAATCCGTCCTCCGGTCCCGCGATGTCGAAGCCCACCGCACCGCGACCGCGGAAGTCGACCGCGAGCTCGGCGATCTCGAGGGCGCGGTCGGTGTGGCGCATCGCGGTGATGAGCTGCCCGACCCGGATGCTGCGTCCGGAGCGGTCGGCGAGGTCTTCTCCCTCTTCGATGCCCTGCTGCACGGCTTCCACGGTCTGCTCGAGCGTGAGACCGCGAGCCAGATGCTGCTCTGGTGCCCAGCGCACCTCGCCGTAGATCACTCCGTCGGCGGCGAGATCCTGCACGAACTCGCGCGCGACGCGGGTGAGCCCCTCCTGGGTCTGCATCACGGCGGTGGTGAGGTCGAACGTCTTGAGGTACTCGACCAGAGAACCCGAGTCGCTCTGCTTCGCGAACCACGAACCCAGAGCAGCAGGCTTCGACTCGGGAACGTCCAGTCCGATCTCATCCGCGAGCTCGATGATCGTGGCGGGCCGTACCGCACCGTCGAGGTGGTCGTGCAGCGACACCTTGGGCAGGCTCCGCAGGGAGACGCCCTGAAGCGTGACGTCGCCGTTCGCATCGATCGACATGGTGATCCTCTCGGTCGCGGATGTGCTCAGATCAGGCTAGCGGTCCGACGTCACGCGGTGATGCGCTCGCGGACGATGGGACCGGTGACCGGCGCCTCGTCCCCGATCTCCCACGAGCCATCGAGCGCGTCGAGCGCCCGGCCGAAACGAGCATCGTCTGCGGCGGAGAGGGTGAACAGCGGCTGACCGGCGACGACGCGATCGCCGGGCTTCGCGTGCAGATCGATTCCCGCTTCGAAGATCACGGGATCCTGCGCCCTGGCGCGACCCGCGCCGAGACGCCAGGCGGCGACGCCGAACGGAAGGGCGTCCATGCGCGTGACGACGCCGTCGGCCGGTGCCAGCACCTGGTGCGTCTCCCGTGCCGTCGGCAGCTCGGCATCCGGATCGCCGTCCTGCGCGCGGATCATCGCCTTCCAGGTGTCCATGGCACGCCCGTCGTCGAGCGCGGCCTCCACGTCGGCGTCCGGCTGTCCGGCGAGGGCCAGCATCTCGCGCGCCAGGGCGATGGTCAGCTCCCGCACGTCGGAGGGTCCGCCACCGGCGAGGATCTCCACCGACTCCCGCACCTCGTTCGCGTTTCCGATCGCGAGGCCGAGCGGGACGTTCATGTCGGTCAGCAGGGCGGTCGTCGCGACGCCGGAGTCGGTGCCGAGGGCGACCATCGTGCGCGCCAGCTCGCGAGCGCGGTCGATGTCCTGCATGAACGCACCGGATCCGAACTTCACGTCGAGCACGAGGGCATCCGTCCCCTCCGCGATCTTCTTCGACATGATGCTGGAGGCGATCAGCGGGATCGCCTCCACGGTGCCGGTGACGTCGCGGAGCGCGTAGAGCTTCTTGTCGGCGGGAGCGAGCCCGGAGCCGGCGGCGCAGATGACAGCGCCCACGTCGCCCTGCATCTGCGCGAACATCTCCTCGTTGCTGAGAGCCGCGCGCCAGCCGGGGATCGACTCGAGCTTGTCGAGCGTGCCGCCGGTGTGTCCGAGACCGCGACCGCTCAGCTGCGGCACCGCCACACCGAAGGATGCCACCAGAGGCGCGAGCGGCAGCGTGATCTTGTCACCGACACCACCGGTGGAGTGCTTGTCGACGGTGCGCTTGCCGAGCGAGGCGAAGCTCATCCGCTCCCCCGACGCGATCATCGCATCCGTCAGCACCCGGATCTCGTCGCGCTCCATGCCGCGCTGGAAGATCGCCATCGCGAACGATGCCATCTGCGCGTCCGACACGTAGCCCCGCGTGTAGGCGTCGACCATCCAGCGCAGCGCGGGCTCGGGCACCGCACCGCCGTCGCGCTTGGCGCGGATCACATCGATCGCATCGAACGGTTCGATGGCTCCCTGAGCCTGTCCAGCGGTCATCGTGCTTCCTCCAGGTCGCGCGGCCCGAACGCATCGGGCAGCACCTCGTCGATCGTGCGGATGCCGGAGACGGTCTCCAGCAGCATCCCGGGCATCGCATGCTCGAACAGCAGCTGGCGACAGCGCCCGCACGGCATGATCGTCTGCCCCTCGTTGTTCACGCACACGAAGGCGACGAGCTGACCGCCGCCCGACATGTGCAGGTCGCCCACCAGAGCGCACTCCGCGCACAGCGTCACACCGTAGGAGGCGTTCTCGACGTTGCAGCCGGCCACGATCCGACCGTCGCCCACGAGGGCCGCAGCCCCCACGCGATAGCGCGAGTAGGGCGCGTAGGCCTTGGTCATGGCTTCGGTCGCGACCTGGCGCAGTTCATCCCAGTCGATGTCCGTCATTGCGATGCTTCTCTCTTCCCGGCAGGGCTACGACTTGATGTAGGGCTTGCCGTCGGCGGCAGGCGCCTTGATCTGGCCGGCGAACCCGGCGACCGCGAGCAGCGTCACGACGTACGGCAGCATCAGCATGAACTCGCCGGGGATCGGCGTCTTCAGGATCGACAGCAGGTTCTGCAGGTTGGTGGCGAAGCCGAACAGCAGGGCGGCGAGGGTCGCACGGATCGGATCCCAGCGGCCGAAGATCACCGCGGCGAGGGCGATGAAGCCGAGTCCCGCCGTCATGTCCTTGCCGAACTGCGGTACCGAGACGAGTGTGAAGTACGCACCACCCATGCCCGCGATCGCGCCGGCCAGCAGCACGTTCCAGAATCGCGTCGGGTTGACCTTGATGCCCACCGTGTCGGCCGCCTGCGGGTGCTCGCCGACGGCACGCAGCCGCAGACCCCAGCGCGTGCGGTACAGGCCCCATGCCACCACCGCGACGGTGATGAACATCAGGTACCCGATGAACGTCTGGTTGAAGAGCACGGGGCCGATGATGGGGATGTCGCTGAGCAGCGGGATCTCGAAGCGCGGGAACCGCACCGGGGCGTTCAGCGTCGCCTCGTTCGGGGCCAGCAGGGCGCCGTAGAGGAACCCGGTGAGGCCGGTGACGAGCACGTTGAGCACGACACCGACGATGACCTGCTCGACGAGGTACTTGATCGCGAACGCGGCGAGGACGCTCGCCACGAGGACGCCGCCGATCATCGCGCCGACAAGGCCGACGAACGGGTTGCCGGTGATGCTGGAGAGCAGCGCGGCGGAGAAGGCGCCCAGCAGCAGCTGGCCCTCGATCGCGACGTTGACCACACCGGCACGCTCGCCGATGACACCACCCAGCGCGCCGAACACCAGCGGCACCGAGAGCGACACCGCGCCGAACAGCAGGCTGGTGACGGGGACGAGCCCGCCTGCCGCAGCCCAGACCAGGAAGGCGAACACGGCGAGCACGCCGTAGGCCACCACGAGCCACAGCGACGGCTTGCGATAGGTCCAGGCGCGGAGGAACGCTCCGACGGTCAGGACCACCAGGATGCCGAAGACGACCCAGAAGGTCGAGGCGGTCGGCAGGGCGACGTCGGGCAGGGCGAGTGCCGACGACTGGTCGGAGAGCCGGAACGTGCTGATGCCGTCGCGCGGCACGAGCAGGAACAGCAGCGCCAGGAGCACGGTGGCTCCGGCGAGCACGATCGGCGCCTTGAGGTGCCGTTCCTTGACGGTCGCGAGCTGCACTGTGCCGTCCGCGGCCTGGGTCTGCACGAGGGACATCATGCCGCCACCGCCTTCTTCGCGGCCTTGGCTCTGAGCCTCGCCGCCTTCTCGATGTCGGTCTTCGGGAGGAAGAACACCGTGCGCAGCAGCGGCGGCGCGGCGATGAAGAGCACCACGAGCGACTGCACGACGAGCACGATGTCGACCGGGATGTTCTGCGCCTGCATCGAGAACGAACCCGCCTTGAGCGCACCGAACAGGATGCCGGCCGCGAACGTGCCCCAGGCGCGGCTGCGTCCGAGGAGCGCGACCGTGATCGCGTCGAAGCCGATGCCGGCGTCGATGGTCTCCGTCACACCCGTGGTGACGGCGCCCTGGATCTGGTTCATGCCGGCGAGGCCGGCCAGACCGCCGGCGAAGAGCATCGCGTAGACGTAGATGCGCTGCACGCTGATGCCCGCCGCACGAGCCGCATGCGGGTTCTCACCCACTGCGCGCATGCGCATGCCGAGGGACGAGCGCTCGATGAGCCACCACACGAACAGCGTGGCGACGATCACGATCACGAAACCGAGGTCGAGCAGCGGGAACTGCGGACCGAGCAGGGTCGGGAACTGCGCGCTCTCCGGAGTCGCGGAACCCAGGGCCTGGTTGGTCCCCGGCTTCTGGAGGAGTCCGGGGGTGCGGATCATCCACAGCAGGAGGTAGTAGGCGATGTAGTTGAGCATGATGGTGAGGATCACCTCGTGCGCACCGGTGCGCGCCTTGATGAGCCCCGCGATCGCACCCCAGAGTGCACCGCCCGCGATTCCCGCGATGAGCGTGACCGGGATGTGCAGCCAGATCGGCAGGTCGAGCGAGAACGTCAGCAGGGCCGCGACGGCGACACCGATGAGCATCTGGCCGCGGGCACCGATGTTGAACAGACCGACGCGGAACGCGAGTGCGACGCCGAGACCGGCCGCGATGAGCGGTGCCGCGAAGCCGAGCGTGTTCGTCAGGGGACGGATCTGCGCGGCGAAGTCGGCTCCGCGGGCGTTGAAGATCGCCCCGCGGAACAGCGCCTCGTACCCGTTGTACACCGCGTTCCAGGCGGCGACGAAGGTGTCGCCGGGCTGCGCGAAGAAGTAGACGGAGGCCGCCTGCACGTCTTCGTTCGTCAGGGCGATCAGGATGCCGCCGACGATGAGGGCCAGGACGATCGCGAGGATCGTCGTGACGGCACTCCCCCGGAGGATCTCCTTGAGGATCACGTTTCCGCGCGGAGGCGGGGGGACATCGCTGGGGTCGCGCGGAACCGTGCCGGTGCTCGTGGCGAGCTCCTGCGGCGGGATCCCCTTGGTCACGTCTCCTGCGCCGGGTGTCGCTCCGCTCACGCGGCCACCTCCCCTTCGGCCGCTCCGGCCATCATGAGTCCGAGCGTCTCCCGAGGCGTGTCGCCGGGGACGATGCCGACGATCGTGCCGCGGTACATGACCGCGATCCGGTCGGCGAGAGCTGCGACCTCGTCGAGCTCCGTGGAGACGACGATCACCGGCACACCGGCGTCTCGCGTCTCGATGATGCGCTTGTGGATGAACTCGATCGAGCCGACGTCGACACCACGGGTGGGCTGTGCCGCGACGAGAAGACGAAGCTCTCGGCTCATCTCCCTGGCGATCACGACCTTCTGCTGGTTTCCGCCGGACAGCGTGCCCGCCGGCGTCTCCGGCCCCTGGGTACGGATGTCGTACTCCTTGATGCGCGCGCGGGCGAACTCGTCGAGCACCCCGCGGCGCAGGGTCCCGGCCCGGCTGAACGCGGGGTCGTCCGAACGATCGAGGATCAGGTTCTCCGCGACCGAGAACCCGGCGACCAGGCCGTCCTCGGTGCGGTCCTCCGGCACGAAGCCGACACCGGCATCGAGGATCGCCCGCACGCTCTTGCCGACAAGCTCGTTGCCATCCAGTTCGATGCTGCCCTCGACGCGGGCGGCGAGACCGACGATCGCCTCGACGAGCTCGGTCTGCCCGTTGCCCTGGACGCCGGCGATCGCGAGCACCTCCCCTGGGCGGACGGCGAAGTCGACACCGTCGACGACGATCGCGCCCGCGGGAGTCAGCACGCGGAGGTTCTTGACCTCGAAACCGCCCTCGCCCAGGCGGGGCGGTTCCTTGTGCACGGTGAGCTCGACGGCTCGTCCCACCATGAGAGAGGCGAGCTCGGCGTTGGTCGCCGTCGGCGAAGCCTCGCCGACGACGCGGCCGAGGCGGACGATGGTGATCTTGTCCGCGACCTCGCGGACCTCACGAAGCTTGTGGGTGATGAAGACGATCGCCGTGCCCTCGTCACGCAGCTGACGCATGATGCCCATCAGCTCGTCGGTCTCCTGTGGGGTGAGCACGGCCGTCGGCTCGTCGAACACCAGCACCTTGGCATCGCGGGAGAGCGCCTTGATGATCTCGACACGCTGCTGCACGCCCACGGGGAGGTCGCCGACGAGGGCGTCCGGGTCGATGTCGAAGCCGAAGCGGGCGGCGACCGAGCGCACGTGCTCTCGCGCCTTCGCGATGTCGAGCCTGCCGAGGGCCTTGGTCTGCTCGTGACCGAGCATCACGTTCTCCGCCACCGTGAACACGGGGACGAGCATGAAGTGCTGGTGGACCATGCCGATCCCCGCAGCCATCGCGTCTCCGGGACCGCGGAAGCGCTGCACCTCATCGTTGAGGAGGATCTCGCCCTCGTCGGCCTGGTACAGGCCGTAGAGCACATTCATGAGGGTGGACTTGCCTGCGCCGTTCTCACCGAGCAGCGCATGGATCTCCCCCGGTTCGACAACGAGATCGATGTGATCGTTGGCGACGAGGGTGCCGAAGCGCTTGGTGATGCCGCGAAGTTCGAGCTTCATATCTGCACCTTATCCAGAAGAGTATCCAGAAGATTATCCAGAGGAGTCGTGGACGGATTCGTCGTCCGCCCACGGCACGGGGCGAGTGGCGTACTGCTCACCACTCGCCCCGTGCGGGAACTGCGACGGATCTACTTGGCCGTCGGGGAGTTCGGGGACTCCACCTTGATGTCACCCGAGACGATCTGCTCCTGCAGGGTCTTGAGCTCGTCCATCAGGCCGTCGGGAAGCTGCGACTCGAAGTCGCCGAAGCCGGAGAGCTTCACGCCCTCGTTCTCGAGCGTGCCCACGTAGGGAGCCGGGTCGAACTCGCCCTTCGCAGCGGCGAGGGTCGCGTCCTTCACAGCCACGTCGATCGCCTTCATGATCGAGACGAGCGTGATGTCGGCGACCTGCGGGTCGGCGACGGCGAGGTCGCTGTCGACACCGAGCATCAGGGTGTCCTTGCCGCTGTCCGCGATCGCGGCCGCGGCGCTCTGGTACACGGGACCGCCGACGGGGAGGATCACGTCGACGCCCTGGTCGAGCACGCCCTGCGCGGTCTGCTTGGCGGTGTCGTTCGCGTCGAAGCCACCGGTGAAGGAGCCCTTCTGCGTGGCCTCGTCCCAACCGAAGACCTCGACAGCGGCCGACTTGTCCTCGTTGTACTTCTCGACGCCGAGCTGGTAGCCGTCCATGAACACGGCGACCGACGGGATCTGCATTCCGCCGAAGGTGCCGACCTTGTTCACACCGCTCTGCGCGGACCATGCCGCGGCGGCGTAGCCACCGAGGTAGGCGGCCTGAGCCGTGTCGAAGACCAGCGGCTTGATGTTCGGAGCGTCGACGTTGCCGTCGAAGTCGTTGTCGGCCCAGTCGTCGATGATCGCGTAGTCGATCTCGGGGTTCGCGAGCGCGGACTCGACCGTTGCGGCCGACAGCTTGAAGCCGACGGAGACGATCAGCGAGCAGCCCTCGGAGACGGCGGTCTCCAGGTTCGGCGCGTAGTCGTTGTCATTGGCCGACTCGAATTCGAGCGGCTTGATGTCCAGCTCCTCGGCGGCGCTGTCCATGCCCTCCTTGGCGGACTGGTTGAACGACTTGTCGTTCCAGCCGCCGGCGTCGGAGACGAGGCAGGGCAGGAAGTCCGAGGCAACCGGCTCGCCGGAGCCGGCGGGCTTGTCGGTCGGTGCCTGGCCGCAACCGGCGAGTGCGAAGACGACGCCAGCGGCGACGGTGACGCCGAGCAGCTTCTTGGTGGTGGAGATGGTCAACTGATGCCTCCCTCAACGAAACCGCGGCCATCGCGGATCGATCAAAGTTACCTAGTGTTTCGGTTTTTGTGCACACCGGCGCCGCACGTGCTCGCCAATGGTTACCAAGCTGAAATCAAGACAGCCGATGAGCGTGAGCACCTGCTCATCGGAGCACGTGTCAGAGCACGTCACCGCGTCCCGTGAGCTTGAGCGACTCGACGACGCCCTTGACCCGCTGCGCGTGCTGCACCGTGGTGACGAGCAGGGCGTCAGGGGTGTCGACCACGACGATGTCCTGCACCCCGACCAGGCTGATGACGCGTGTCGTCTGACTGACCAGGATCCCGCTCGCGCCGTCTGCGAGCACGCGCGCCTTGGGCCCGAGCACCGCGAGGTCGTTCTTGCGGCCGTTGGTGATGAGCTTGGTGAGCGAGGCGAAGTCACCCACATCGTCCCAGTCGAAGTGACCGGGGACGACGGCGAGGCGTCCACGTCGCGCGGCGGGCTCGGCGACCGCGTAGTCGATGGCGATCTTCTTCAGGCGCGGCCAGATCCGATCGACAGCCGGCCCTCGACGTTCGCGATCGTCCCAGGCCTCGGCGAGCTCGAGCAGACCGGCGTGCAGCTCCGGTTCGTTCGCAGCGAGCTCGTCCAGCAGCACGCTGGCCTTGGCGATGAACATGCCGGCGTTCCAGAGGTAGCCGCGATCGGCGATGTACTCCTTCGCCGTCTCGAGGTCGGGCTTCTCGACGAAGCTCGCCACCAGAGCGGCCTCCCGTGCACCGTCGACCACGAGCTCCGGGCCCATCTTGATGTATCCGAACCCGATCGCCGGCTCCGTCGGGGTGATGCCGATCGTGCAGATGTACCCCTCCCGCGCGACCTCGACGGCGTCGCGGACGGCGAACTCGAACACGCGCGTTCCCCGGATCACATGGTCCGCACTGAACGAGCCGATCACCACGTCGGGATTCCGGCGGTGCAGGATCGCCGCGGCGAGTCCGATCGCAGCCGCGGACTCTCGCGGCTCCGACTCCAGGAAGACGTTCAGATCCGGGATGCCGGGCAATTCGGCCTCGACGGCGGCACGGTGCGCACGCCCGGTGACCACCGCGATCCGATCCTCCCCCGCGAGCGGGATGAGCCGATCCCAGGTGTCGCGCAGCAGCGAATGCCCCGAGCCGGTCAGATCGTGCAGGAACTTCGGAGCGTCGGCTCGGGACAACGGCCAGAGCCTGCTGCCGATGCCGCCTGCGGGAATCACTGCGTAGAAATCCTTGATTGGTGCGCTCACCCTGCCCAGGGTAGCCCCACGGAACATCTCGACATCGAGACACTTAGGCTCCCCTTCGTCGCTCCCAGTGATCTGACAGGAATAGGATGGACACCGATCGGGCGTGCCTGAGCGCACGCGACCGGTTCACATCGATCCAGGGAGGACGACCGTGTCCACAAGCGCCCGCTTGACACCGTCGATTTCGGAAACCACGTCAAAGACCCCCCGCGGCACCCTCTATCGGGGTCGCGAAGGCATGTGGTCGTGGGTGCTTCACCGCATCACCGGAGTCGCCATCTTCTTCTTCCTGTTGGTGCACGTGCTCGACACGGCGCTGATCAGGGTGTCGCCGGAGGCGTACAACGCCGTCATCGGCACGTACAAGAACCCCATCATGGCCCTCGGCGAGGTCGTGCTCGTGGCCGGCATCGTGTTCCACGCGATGAACGGTCTGCGTATCATCGCCGTCGACTTCTGGTCGAAGGGCGCCAAGTACCAGCGTCAGCTGTTCTGGGGCGTCCTGCTGGTGTGGGGCATCATCATGGCCGGGTTCGTGCCCCGCCACCTGATGCTCGCGTTCGCCGGATTCGGAGGGGGACACTGATGTCCGCACAGACCGTCGCCGCCGCTCCGGCCCGCCGCCGCCGCGGGGTCAACCTCGAGAAGTGGGGCTGGATCTTCATGCGCGTCTCGGGCGTCGTGCTCGTCGTGCTGATCTTCGGCCACCTGTTCGTCAACCTCATGGTCGGCGAAGGCATCCACGCACTGGACTTCGCGTTCATCGCGGGCAAGTTCGCCACGCCGTTCTGGCAGTGGTGGGACGTGCTCATGCTGTGGCTCGCCCTCATCCACGGCGCCAACGGCATGCGCACGATCGTCAACGACTACGTGACGAACAGCACGGCGCGCAAGTCGCTGGTCTGGGCGCTCGGGCTGGCCGCCGGCCTGCTCATCATCCTCGGCACGCTCGTGGTCTTCACGTTCGACCCGTGCCTGGGTGTGACCGAGGACAGCGTCCTCTGGTCCGAATGCGCCGCGATCGTCGGGAACTAGAAGAAGGCATACGAGAAGTGACTACCGAGACGCAGGATTCCGTCGTCCGAGACGGCGTGCACTACCACCAGTTCGACATCGTGATCGTGGGAGCCGGTGGGGCGGGCATGCGCGCCGCCATCGAGGCCGGCCCCGGCGCGAAGACCGCCGTGATCTCCAAGCTCTACCCGACGCGATCGCACACCGGTGCGGCGCAGGGCGGCATGGCGGCGGCCCTCGCGAACGTCGAGGAGGACTCCTGGGAGTGGCACACCTTCGACACCGTCAAGGGCGGCGACTACCTCGTCGACCAGGACGCAGCCGAGATCCTCGCGAAGGAGGCCATCGACGCGGTCATCGACCTCGAGAACATGGGCCTCCCCTTCAACCGCACCCCCGAGGGCAAGATCGACCAGCGCCGTTTCGGCGGTCATACGGCCGAGCACGGCAAGACCCCGGTCCGCCGCGCGTGCTACGCCGCCGACCGCACCGGCCACATGATCCTGCAGACGCTGTTCCAGAACTGCGTGAAGCTCGGCATTAACTTCTTCAACGAGTTCTACGTGCTCGACCTCCTCACGGTGAAGGACGCCGACGGCAAGACGCAGGTCTCCGGTGTCGTCGCCTACGACCTCGCCACGGGCGAGCTGCACGTCTTCCAGGCCAAGGCCGTGATCTTCGCGACCGGCGGCTTCGGCAAGATCTTCAAGACCACCTCGAACGCGCACACCCTCACGGGCGACGGCGTCGGCATCGTATGGCGCAAGGGCCTCCCGCTCGAGGACCTGGAGTTCTTCCAGTTCCATCCGACCGGCCTCGCCGGACTCGGCATCCTCCTCACCGAGGGAGCGCGAGGAGAAGGCGCCATCCTCCGCAACGCCTCGGGCGAGCGCTTCATGGAGCGCTACGCCCCGACGATCAAGGACCTCGCCCCACGTGACATCGTCGCGCGCTGCATGGTCCAGGAGGTCGCGGAGGGCCGCGGCGCCGGTCCCCACAAGGACTACGTGCTGCTGGACTGCACGCACCTCGGTGCCGAGGTGCTCGAGACCAAGCTGCCGGACATCACCGAGTTCGCCCGCACCTACCTGGGCGTCGACCCCGTCGTCGAGCCGGTCCCCGTGATGCCGACCGCGCACTACGCGATGGGCGGCATCCCGACGAACAACGACGCCGAAGTACTCGCCGACAACGACACCGTCGTGCCCGGCCTGTACGCCGCCGGCGAATGTGCCTGCGTCTCGGTGCACGGCGCCAACCGCCTCGGCACCAACTCGCTGCTCGACATCAATGTGTTCGGCAAGCGCGCGGGTCGCAAGGCCGTCGAGTATGTGAAGACCGCCGAGTTCGTGCCGCTGCCGGAGGACCCGGCCGGTTTCGTGTCCGGCATGATCGAGGGTCTGCGCAACAACCAGGGCACCGAACGCATCGCGGTGCTGCGCAAGACGCTGCAGGACGAGATGGACAAGGGCGCGCAGGTGTTCCGCACGCACGAGTCGCTCGAGCACGTGCTCGGCGTCATCAAGGAACTGCGCGATCGCTACCTCAACGTCCACGTCGACGACAAGGGCAAGCGGTTCAACACCGATCTGCTCGAGGCCGTCGAGCTGGGCTTCCTGCTCGACATCGCCGAGGTCGTGGTCTACGCCGCGCAGAACCGCCAGGAGAGCCGCGGCGGACACATGCGCGACGACTTCCCGACGCGCGACGACGAGAAGTACATGAAGCACACCATGGCCTACCTGACCGGCGACCCGCACTCGTCCACGCCGAGCGATCACATCAAGCTCGACTGGAAGCCCGTCGTCTTCACGAAGAACGAGCAGGGCGAGTTCAACTACCCGCCGATGGAGAGGAAGTACTGAGCATGTCGACCGCCATCGCAGAGGCACCTGCCGACACCACCGAAGAGACCGGCATCCAGTCCTTCATCGTCACCTTCAACATCCGCCGGTTCAACCCCGAGGTCGACTCCGAGCCGCACTGGGTCGACTACGACGTGGAGCTCTACTCCACCGACCGCGTGCTGGACGCCCTGCACAAGATCAAGTGGGAGGTCGACGGCTCGCTGACCTTCCGCCGCTCCTGTGCCCACGGCATCTGCGGCTCCGACGCCATGCGCATCAACGGACGCAACCGTCTGGCCTGCAAGACGCTGATCAAGGACCTCGACATCTCGAAGCCGATCTACGTCGAGGCCATCAAGGGTCTGCCGCTGGAGAAGGACCTCGTCGTCGACATGGAGCCGTTCTTCGCCTCGTACCGCGAGGTGCAGCCGTTCCTCGTCGCGAACTCCGTTCCGGAGAAGGGCAAGGAGCGCACGCAGTCCATCGCCGACCGCGAGATCTTCGACGACACCACCAAGTGCATCCTGTGCGCCGCGTGCACCTCGTCGTGCCCCGTGTTCTGGACCGACGGGCAGTACTTCGGCCCGGCGGCGATCGTCAACGCACACCGCTTCATCTTCGACTCGCGCGACGACAACGCCGCCGTGCGTCTCGACATCCTCAACGACAAGGAAGGCGTCTGGCGCTGCCGCACGACCTTCAACTGCTCCGAGGCGTGCCCCCGCGGCATCGAGGTCACCAAGGCCATCGCCGAGGTCAAGCAGGCTGTCCTGCGCGGCCGCCCCTGACCGGGCTTCGCCTGCACGAGCCGTATCAGGCGATCACGCGAGGACAGGCGGTTCCGTTCCGGAGCCGCCTGTTCTCGCGTTTCTGCCTGAGACGGCGCATGTGGAGATGGCGGAGGCGGGGATGAACACGACGCTTGGATAAGGTGGGACCGTGGCTGATCCCGATGGCTCCACGACCGAGTCCGGTCGTCTCGATGCCGCTGTCGAACGCGCCTCAGCGCTCACTCAGCGCACTCTCGGGCTGTTCCCCGTTCGCGTGTGGCGGCACTTCCTCCAGCACAACGGGTTCCTCCTCGCCGCGGGCGTGAGCTACCAGGCGCTGTTCGCGATCTTCGCGGCCATCTACCTCGCCTTCGCGATCGCTGGTCTCTGGCTCGGTGGCAGTGAAGACGCGGTGAACGGTCTGATCGCGATGATCAACAGCTACATACCGAACCTCATCCAGCCCGAGGGCGGGGTGATCACACCGGAGCAGGTGCAGGAGATCGCCTCGAGCACGACCGGTGTGCTGAGCATCACCGGTCTGATCGCCCTGGGCACCGTGATCTGGACGGCGATCGGCTGGGTCACCTTCTCGCGGCGCGCGACCAGAGACATCTTCGGTCTGCCGCCCGATCGCCGCAGCTACGTGATCCTGAAGGCGCGCGATCTCCTCGCCGCCGTGATCTTCGGTGCCTCGCTGGTGGCCGGATCGATCCTCAGCTCCGCGAGCGCCGCCGTCCTGAGCTGGCTCCTCGGCCTCCTGGGCTGGGACTCCGGTTCCAACGGCGTCATCCTGATCCGCATCGGCGCGGTCATCGTGTCATTCGCGCTGATGTCGGGCGCGCTGGCGGCGATGGTCCGCTTCCTCACCGGCACCTCCCTGCACTGGGGGACGATCTGGCCCGGCGCTCTCCTGGGCGGTGGAGCGATGACGATCCTGCAGTTCGGTGCCGGCTTCCTCCTCAGCTACACGCCCTCCAACCCGCTGCTCGCCACGTTCGCCATCTTCATCGGTCTCCTGCTCTGGTTCCGCATCAACGGCGTGGTCATGCTGGTCGCCTCGTCCTGGATCGCGGTCGCCGCACAGGATCGCGATCAACCCCTCCTGGAGCAGACCGAAGCGGAACGCCGCGTGGCCGAGTACCAGACCCTCCTGACCGCCGCCCGCATCCGCGTACGTGACGCCCGTGCGGCCCGACTCGACGCGCCCTGGTATCGGGCGTGGGCCGCGGGACGGGCATTGCGCGATGCGGAGGATGAACTTCACGACCTCGAGGCCTCCCCTCCCCCGCCGGCGGACATGAGCACACCGCTCGCTCGACGCCTGCTGGCCGAGTTGAACCACCGCTCCGGACGGGATGTCGGCGACCCTCGTTAGGCTGGGGACCATGCCTCATCTGCGTATCGCCTCGGTCAATGTCAACGGAATCCGAGCGGCGGCTCGCAACGGGATGAGCTCGTGGTTGGACGAGGCGGGCGTCGACATCCTCACGCTCCAGGAGGTCCGCGGGCAGGACGAGCATCTGGAGGCCGCGCTTCCCGGGTGGTCGTTCGTGCACGACGAGGCCACCGCGAAGGGACGGGCAGGCGTCGCCATCGCCAGCCGCACGCCCGCGCTCGCCTCGCGCACCGATTTCGGCCCCGACGACTTCGACTCCAAGGGCCGCTGGATCGAGGCCGACTACCTGATCGGCGACCGCCCCCTCACCGTCGTGAGCGCGTACGTGCACTCCGGAGAGGCCGACACGCCCAAGCAGGATGAGAAGTGGAAGTTCCTCGACGCCTTCGGCACCCGTCTCGGCGAACTCAACACCGAAGGTGCGCTGGCGCTCGTCACCGGTGACCTCAACGTCGGCCACCGTGAGCTCGACATCAAGAACTGGCGCGGCAATCGCAAGAAGGCGGGCTTCCTGCCACGCGAGCGCGCCTACTTCGACCGGTTCCTCGGAGAGGCGGGTACGGAGGTCTCGGGTGTCGACGGCACCGTCGGCACCGGCCTCGGCTGGATCGACGTCGGCCGGGCATTCCACGGGGAGGTCGACGGCCCCTACACCTGGTGGTCGATGCGTGGGCAGGCGTTCGACAACGATTCCGGGTGGCGTATCGACTACCACTTGGCGACGCCCGCTCTTGCGGAGCGCGTGGAGACCTATCACGTCGCGCGCGCCGCCGCCTACGACCAGCGCTGGAGCGACCACGCGCCGGTGGTCGTCGACTACCGCTACTGATCGGAGCCGGCCACGCCGTCGCCATCCGTGACGGCGTGGCCGTTGCCGGGCGCGTAGCGGTACCAGCCGCGATACTCCAGCACTGTTCCCACCAGGGGGCTCACTGCCTGCATGTCGATCGTGCGACGACCGTGGACCTCGTCCCAGCCGTCGACGAGATCGACGTCGACGCGAAGAGGTCCACGCAGCGGGATGCGCAACCGCCCGAACCGCAGGCGGACGGCACGAGTGCGCATCCGCAGCGCGCCGTCGGACGTCACCGAACAATGCTCGAGCATCTCGACCCGGCCTCGATCGCCCAGTGCGTTCTGGACCAGCCCAGGATGCCCCGTCGCGAAGAGCCGATCCCTGACATACTGCGTCGCACCGGGGAAGCGGAACTCGCGGACGGTGGCGAGCACGCCCCGGCCCGAGGATGTGCGTGCCGATGCGGTCTCGATCCGGAACGGCACATGCCTCGCGAGCCGGGTGACGAGCAGACCGGGCCCGACGACGGGGCGAGCGAGAACGGAGAGCCGGCCGAACCTGCTGCCGGCGACGGTGAACACGCCGTCGGCGCTGTCGAGGTCCGGTCGCCCCGGATCCGCGTGGACACGCATCTGCGCGAGGATCTCGGGGTGGAGCCGCTCGGCTTCCTCGCCCAGCGCCTCCAGGAAGGCCGCACCGCGAGCGGTCACTCCCTCACCTCCTCGCGGTAGGGCTTCACGGTCGCCGGTGCCGGCCCCTCGACGAACTCGCACGTGAAGGCGCCTCGGTAGCCGAACAGGAACCCGAAGACGTCGTTGTGGATCTCCAGGTCGATGAGGTACCGCTTCTGCTCATCGTCGTAGCGCTCGAGGAGTCTGGCGCGACCGCTGAACAGCATCGGGAACCGGAAGGCGAACCGCCCCTCGTAGAAGCGCTGTGCGCCCGAGGTGAGCAGGAGTGCGCCGTCGTCGGTCACCTCCAGGTCGAGGTCGACGGCGAGGTGCTGATGGGTGCCCAGGTAGTCGACGACCCTCCGGCGGGCGTCGCTGTAGATCATGGTCGCGTCGAACCGGCGGCGTCGCCCCGGCCGCACATCCATGGTCCGCACGAAGGTCACGGTCTCGCGCCCGAAGTCGTCGATATACGCGTGGTTGTCGATACGGAAGGGCACCTCGCTCCCGCGCTCGGGGAACAGGATGTTGCGGAAGGTGCCGACCAGCAGGAAAGGCAACGTCCACCACGGTCCGCGACGCACCTCTGACATCACGCCGCGTCCGATGCAGCCGTATCCCGCATCCACCCCGACCCCGAATCGTCGCTGCAGCTGGGGGTGGAGCCGGGCGAAATCGTCTCCCAGCGCACGCTCGAAGATCCCCCGCCCCGCGCTCATCCGATGGCCTCGAGCGACTCGGGCGCGTCCTGCATGATGGTGCGTCCGCCATGTCGGGGCGGGCGCGAGAGGCAATTGCGGGCACGGGGACGTCGGCCTCGGCGCAACGACCTCCATCCACTCGTCTGCTCGGGCGGGATCCCCGCCTCTGCCCACAGCCGGAGACGGTCGAAGCTCCTCGCGGTCAGCCACCAGACGAAGCGTCGGGTGATGAGCGGATCGAGCGCTCGTCCGATCCAGCCCCATCCTGGGGCGTAGTCGTAGCCCGTGAGGAACCGCACGCCGTCCTCTGTCGGCACGTACCGCCAGTATCCGCGCCCTGTGCCCAGGGGCGAGAACGCGTCTTCGGTATCGAAAAGCAACGCGGAGGTGCGCTCCCCCGCAGCGCTCTCCTTCGTCGCCAGCGAGATGCCGGTCCCGCGGATGGTGTGCAGCCGGAGATCGAGCTCGTATCGGAACTCCTGTGCTCCGTCCGCCCTGGTGCGCTGCGGCGCGATGTCCGTGAAACGCGCATCCCATCGCACGTGCGAAGCCGGGTCCTGGGTGAGCCGCCACACCTCGTCCAGGGGAGCCCGGATCAGCACCTCGACGTAGAGGGCCCGATCCTTCCGCGACCGTTGACGGGGAGATGCGGAGGCCATGCGCCCATCGTAGGGGCACCGCACGAACCGCATAGGATTGATCCCGTGACGAGACCTCGCCTTTACTCCGGAATGCAGCCCTCCGCCGACTCCCTCCAGATCGGCAACTACATCGGCGCGCTGCTCCAGTGGCGGGACCTGCAGACCTCCTACGACGCCTACTTCTCGGTCGTCGACCTGCACGCGATCACGGTGGCCCAGGACCCGGCAGAGCTCCGCGAGAAGACGCGCCGCACCGCTGCGCAGTACATCGCCGCGGGCATCGAGCCGTCGCTGTCGACCCTGTACGTGCAGTCCCATGTGCGCGCGCATGCCGAGCTGGCGTGGATCCTGAGCACCATCACCGGCTTCGGAGAGGCCGGGCGGATGACGCAGTTCAAGGACAAGTCGTCGCGCTACGGAGCCGACTCGACGAGCGTGGGACTGTTCACGTATCCGGTGCTCATGGCCGCCGACATCCTGCTCTACCAGACCGACGTCGTGCCGGTCGGCGATGACCAGAAGCAGCATGTGGAGCTCACGCGCGATCTCGCCGAGCGCTTCAACTCGCGGTTCGGAGAGACCTTCACCGTTCCGATGCCGGTCATCCAGAAGGAGACGGCGCGCATCTACGACCTGCAGAACCCGACGTCCAAGATGTCGAAGTCGGCCGAGAGCGACGCCGGCGTGCTGTGGATGCTCGACGACCCGGCGAAGTCGGCGAAGAAGGTCATGCGCGCGGTGACCGACAACGAGGGCTCGGTGCGCTTCGACCGCGAGAACAAGCCCGGTGTCTCGAATCTGCTGACCATCTACGCGGCGCTGACCGGACGCCAGATCCCGGCGATCGAGGACGAGTACGCCGGTCGTGGCTACGGCGATTTCAAGAAGGGTCTCGCCGAGGTCGTCGTGAACGAGTTCGAGCCGGTGCGCGCGCGCGCTCTGGAGCTGCTCGACGACCCCGCGGAGCTCGACCGCATCCTCGCCGAGAACGCCGCACGCGCCGACGCCGTCGCCGACGAGACGCTCTCGAACGTGTACGACCGGGTGGGTCTGCTCCGGCGCGTCTGACGCTCGCCTTAGGATGGGGGTCGTGACCGATCCGCAGCTGCCTCCCCCGTCCGGCGCCGTGCCCTCCGATCCGCCTGCGCCGCCCGCGGTGCCGGCGCCTCCGGCAACGGGCTTCCCGGCCGGCGCGTTCCCGCCGCCGGCCGCACCCGCATATCCTCCGGCGGCTTCGACGTATCCTCCCGCGGCTCCCGCGTATCCCCCGGCAGCACCGGCCGGCTACCCCGCGGCCCCGGCCCCCGGCTACCCCGCAGCCCCTCCCGGCGCCTACCAGGTGCCCGTCGGCGGCTACACGGCTCCCTCCGGCGCCTACCAGGTGCCCACCGCACCGGCTCCCTCGTCCTCGCGGCTCTTCGGGACGCTCGCCCTGGTCTTCGCTCTCGTCGCGGCGGTCGTGCCGGCGATCGTCGTCAGCGTCAGCGCGTTCGAGATCGGTCGGTATCTGCCCAACGGCGCATCGGTCACCGCCGATGACCTCCGGGTGCTGACCCCGGTCCGGGATCAGGTGCTCTGGGCGGAGCTCTCGTTCTGGCTCGGGACCCTCGTCGGCGTCGCCGCGATCGTCCTCGGCATCATCGCGATCGCCAAGAAGCGTGGCCGGGGTGCAGGAATCGCCGCTCTCGTGGTGGCGGTCCTGGCGTCGGTGATCTTCTTCATCGCACTGGTGGTGGCTCTCACGACCGGCGCCGCTGCGGGGATGTCGAACTTCTCGGCCTGACCGCACGGCCGGTAAGCAGCTGCCGCGTCAGCGCGGCGCGTGGTGTTTCTGCTGCGCCGCCAGGAGTCCTTCGTCGACCAGCAGCTCGACCGCATCGGCGGCATCCGAGACGAGGATCGGCAGGTTCGGCCGCTCTTCCTTGCCGAAGGGTGCCAGCACCCAGTCCGCAGGATCCTGACGCCCGATCGGACGACCGATGCCGACTCGCACGCGCGGGAAATCCGCCGTGCCCAGCGCTCTGGCGACGTCGCGCACACCGTTGTGCCCTCCGTGCCCGCCGCCCGTCTTGAGCTTGACGGTGTCGAACGGGATGTCGAGCTCGTCGTGCACGACGACCACCTGCTCGGTGGGGACCGAGTAGAACCGCGCCAGAGCCGCCACCGGCGTGCCCGAGACGTTCATGAACGTGTTGGGCTTGGCGAGCACCAGCTTGTCCGCGCCAGGGCGCAGCCAGGTCTCGACGACGCGCGCTCCCCCCTTGTGCTCGCGGAACGCCTCGGAACGCCGCGAGGCGAGCTCATCGACGACCATCTGTCCGATGTTGTGCCGAGTGCTCTCATACCGCGGGCCGGGGTTGCCGAGCCCCACCACGAGCCAGGTCGATGGCATGTCCTCGTCCTCTCCCTGTCCGGGGCTGCAGCATCCCGGTCAGGATACGACAGAGGGGACGCGATCGGATCGCGTCCCCTCTGTGATGAATCAGTCGGAGATCACTCCGCGGCGGCCTCTTCGGTCGCCTCATCGGCGGACTCGCCTTCGGTCTCCGCCTCGTCCTCTTCCGCGGGTGCGGCGGGCACGGAGATCGCGACGACGAGCACCTCGGGGTCGGAGAGCAGCGTGGAGCCCTTGGGGAGCTGCACGTCGGCGGCAGTGATGTGCGCGCCCTCTTCCAGGCCCTCGACCGAGACCTCGATGTTCTGGGGGATGTGCGTGGCCTCGGCCTCGATCGACACGGTGGTGGCGTCGAGGTTCGCGATCGTACCGGGAGCCGACTCGCCCGTGACGATGATCGGGACGTCGATGGCGACCTTCTCGCCCTTCTTCACGACGAGCAGGTCGATGTGCTCGATGATCTGGTGCACCGGGTCCTTCTGCACGTCCTTGACCAGAGCGAGCTGGGACTTGCCCTCGATGTCGAGCTCGAGCAGCGCGTTCGCGCGGCGCAGGATGAGCGAGACCTGGTGGCCGGGGAGTGCGACGTGCACCGGCTCCGTGCCGTGACCGTAGATGACGGCGGGGATCTTGCCGGCGGCGCGGAGGCGGCGGGCGAAGCCCTTGCCGAAGCTCTCGCGGAGCTCGGCCTGGACCTTGGTGTCTTCAGACATGGGTTCTCCTTCGGGGCACGCAGCGAAGGCGCCGCGCGGTGGTCTTGGAATTTTCGAACTCGCTGACGCAGGAGGAAAGCCACCGGGCTTGCTTCGCCGCGTCGATAACGGATGTTCGCGCACGCGCAGAAGCATCCCTCGCCGAGGTACAGCCTCAATGGTACCGGATGACCCGATAGGCTGAGGACACCGGTCCTTTTCTGCAGAACACGGAGAACCCCCATGCTCGACGGCGCCTTCCTCTCGCACGCACTCCTCTGGCTGATCGGCGCCATGACCGTGTGCGCGGCCGTCACCTCGTCCATCGCGCTGTTCGCGATGGGCCGCTCGGGTTACCGCAAGGACTGACGAGCGACAGCGGCGCTAGCGCTGCCCCACCGCCGCGGCGATCAGCGCGGACGCGGTCCGCACGTCCGCCGCCGCGTCGATGCTTATGCCCTCTTCGTCTGCATCGAGCGACTCGAGGGTCTGCAGCTGGGAATCCAGCAGTGCGGCCGGCATGAAGTGATCCACGCGCAGGCGCATCCGCTCCTCGAGGACGTCGCGACCGATCGCCAGTTCGGCGAAGAATGCCTCCGGCGCCTCGTCTCTGATGAGGTCGCGATAGACGCGTCGAAGGGCTGAGCACGCGACGACGACGCGCTCCTCCGCCTGGAGGGTCTTCCCGACGAGGCGGAGCCAGGGCTGTCGATCCGCATCGTCCAGCGGAACTCCAGCGGCCATCTTGCCGACGTTCTCCGGCGGATGCAGGTCATCGCCGTCGATGAACCGCGCTCCGAGAGAGTCGGCCAGGAACGCGCCCACCGTCGACTTGCCGGAGCCACTCGGACCCATCACCACGATGCGCACGCTCATGCGCCTCTTCCGAAGTCGATGAGCACCTTGCAGGAGCTCGCAGGGTCGGCGGCCCGTGCGAACGCCTCGAGCGCATCGTCGACCGGCAGCACGTGGCTGATGATACCGCGCACGTCGAGGCTGCCGTCAGCGAGAGCGGCGATGACCTCGTCGAACTCCGCCCCGAAGCGGAACGATCCGCGCAGGGTGATTTCGCGCGTGATCGCGGTGGCCATCGGCGCCGGCACGTCGCCCCCGCGCTGCAGCCCCAGCATCACCACCACGCCCCCGCGGACGGCGGCGGAGACGGCGGCCGCGAGACCGGGGACGGTGCCGCTGGATTCGATCACGACATCGGCGTGCAGCTCGGAGATCTCGCTCTCCGCCCTGGCGTCGATCGACCGGATGCCCCGCGCTTCGGCGATCTCCCGCGGCAGCTGCTGCAGATCGGTGACCGTCACGGACGTGGCCCCCTCCCGCTGGGCGACGGCCGCGACGAGTTGGCCGATGGGTCCGGCGCCGATGACCACGACGCTGCGACCTCGGACGTCGCCGGCTCGCCGCACACCGTGCCAGGCGACCGCGGCAGGTTCGGCCAACGCCGCCGTGCGCAGATCGAGGCCGGTGGGGAGAGCGTGCAGCATCCGCGCGGGGAGCGCCACGCGACGGGCGAAGGCCCCCTGAGTGTGAGGCAGGTGCATCGCCGACCCGAGATACGTCGATGCCGGTGCGAGGTTGGGATGCTCGGCCGGCCAGGGTGTGCGCCCGTCCCCGTGCGCGGTGAGCGGGTGGACGGCCACGGGCGTGCCGACTGCCGGCCCCGAGCCGTCGGCTGCGGCGACCGTCACGACACCGGACACCTCGTGCCCGAGGATCATCGGCTCCCGCAGCACGGAGGCCCCGGCGGCTCCGTGCCGCCAGTAGTGGAGGTCTGACCCGCAGACGCCCCCGAAGGCCACGTCGACCACGGCCTCGTCCGGTCGGGCCATCGGCGCACCGATGTCTTCGATCCGCAGATCGTCGGCGGCATGCGCCACCACAGCGAGGTTCTCCACCGCGCTCCTTCCCCGGTCACACGAAGGGCGTGACCAATCGGATGCCCGCCACATCGACGGTCACGGTCTGTCCTGGCGCCACGACCGCCTGGGAGTGCGGCGCGCCGGTCATGATGACGTCCCCGGGACCCAGCGGTGACCACGCGGCCACATACGCGAGGCATTCCCGGATCGACATCGGCAGCTGAGTGCTCCCGATGGCGGCGACGCGGCGACCGTCGATCGCCACCTCGAGCGTCACATCGTCGATGCCTGCGTCGGTGTCGATCCAGGGACCCAGCGGGGTGTAGCCCTCCCCCGACTTCGACTCGAAGTTGCGCGGGTCGACCTCGGCACGCTCGGGACTGGAGAGGTCGTTCACGGCGGTGACGCCGAGGACGTACTCCTGCGCGTTCTGCGCCGTCAGCCCTGCGGTCGGGCGTCCGATCACGACGGCGATCTCGCCCTCAGCCACCTGTGCACCGGCGTCGCGGCGCAGCGTCACCGTCACCCCGCTGCCGACCACGGTGCGCGGGCTCTTGAGCCACGCCTGCACCGGCGAAGCGTGGTCAGGGCCGTTCTGGGCGATGCCGATGATGACGACCGGATCCACCGGCGCGATGACGGTCCCCTCGACGGCCTCGCCGATGTCTCCCGGCTCGGTCCCGCCGGCGAAGGCCGCGAAGGGGTCGGTGATCGGCACCGGGCCGTGGATGCCGTCCCGCACCCACACGGGGCCACCGGGTGCGGCGACGCGACCGATGCGCATCAGACGACCGCCGTCATGCCGCCGTCGACGAACAGCGTCTGCCCGTTGACGAAGTCGCTCGCGGAGCTCGCAAGGAACAGCAGAGCGCCGACGAGATCCTCGGTGTCTCCCCACCGACCGGCGGGGGTCCGTCCGCGAACCCAGTCCGAGAACTGCTCGTCGGCGACGAGCGCCTTCGTGAGCTCGGTGGCGAAGTACCCGGGGGCGATCGCGTTGGCCTGGATGCCGTGCGGGGCGAGGTCGGCGCACAGGCCCTTCGTGAACATCACGATCGCGCCCTTGGTCGCCGCATACGCCGCTATCGAGGGACGGGCGAGCTGAGATTGGACACTGCCGATCTGGATGATCTTGCCCGAACCGCGCGCGATCATCCCGGCGGAGACCCGACGTGACAGGTGGAAGACGCTGGACAGGTTGGTCTGCACGAGTGCATCCCAGTCCTCGTCCGCGAACTCGGCGATGGGCGCGCGTCGTTGGACACCGGCGTTGTTGACGAGGATGTCAGGGGCGCCGACCAGCCGTTCGACCGCGTTCATGCCCTCGTCGACCGCTGCAGCATCGGTCACGTCGAAGACGACGCTGTGCACGTCGGCCCCGGTCGTGCGGGAGATCTCCCTCGCCGACGCGTGCGCCTTCGCCGCATCGCGCCCGTGCACGACGACGGTCGCTCCGGCTCCGGCCAGCCCCGCGGCGAGCGTCTTCCCGATGCCCTGGCTCGACCCGGTGACCAGCGCCGTCCGCCCCGTGAGATCGAAGGCGGCCAGTCCCGCAGGCAATGCCGTCATCGCCCCACGGCCTTGATCGAGACGGTGGTGGCGAACACGTCGTCGCCGGCCTCGGCGCGCGAGACCTTGATCGCGTCGTCGACGCGGGTGAGGTCGCGACGGAGGGTCTCGGGAGCGAGGAACGTCGATGCGGTCGTGATGAGAGCGAGCACCGCCATGTAGATGGCCAGCAGCACCCAGTTGCCGTCGCTGACCGCGATCAGGTACGCGCCGAGGACACCGGCGAGGCCGCCGGCGAGCACGGCGGAGATCTCGCGGGCCATGGCGACGCCGAGGTACCGGTGACGGTTCCCGAAGAGTTCGGGGAGCATGGCGCACTGCGGTCCGAGCATGCTGTTCACCGCCACGCCGATGCCGATCGCGATCACACTGATCGCGATGGCGTAGTTCCCGAGCGACAGGAGCCACCATGCGGGGAACGTGTAGACGAGCATGAAGACCGCACCGAACCGGTACACCGTGCGGCGGCCGAAGCGGTCGGACAGGTGCCCTGTGAACGGCACGGAGAAGACGCCGATCAGCGAGCCGAGGGTGACGCCCCAGGTGAGCAGGCTCTTGTCGGCGGTGTCGCCGACCACCGTCACGAAGAAGGCGAGGCCGAGCGTCTGGAACATGTACGAGCCGCCGTTCTCCGCCATGCGCAGCCCGACGCCCACGATCACGCCGGGGAGACCATGCGTGAAGATCTCCCGGATCGGACGATCGGCGATCTGCTCGTGCTTCTCGAGTTCGACGAACGTCGGCGTCTCCCGCAGCCGCATCCGGATGAACAGCGCCAGCAGGATCAGCGCGAAGGAGGCGAGGAACGGCACGCGCCATCCCCAGCTCAGCAGCTGGTCCTCGGGGAGCAGGGTGATCAGGCCGAAGACGACCGCGGCGAGCAGCGTGCCCGCCTGGATGCCGACGAACGGAAGAGCCGAGAAGAAGCCGCGGCGCTTCACCGGCGCGTACTCGGCCATCAGCACGGTCGCCCCTGCCTGCTCCGCACCGGCACCGAAGCCCTGCAGCAGTCGCATCAGCACCAGCAGGATCGGCGCCCACACGCCGATCGCGGCGTACGTGGGAAGCAACCCGATCGCCGTGGAGGCTCCACCCATCAGCACGATGGTCGCGACCAGCACCCACTTGCGTCCCAGCTTGTCGCCCAGGACACCGAAGAACAGTCCACCGAAGGGACGCGCCAGGAATCCGACGCCGAAGGTCGCGAACGCGGCGACCGTCGCCATGGCCGGGTCGTCCTGGGGGAAGAACAGGACGTTGAAGATCAGGGCGGTCGAGAGGCCGTAGAGCGCGAAGTCGAAGTACTCCAGCGCGCTGCCGATGCTCGACGCGAGCGTCGCGCGGCGCAGATTCGCCGCGTATTCCGGGTCGTCGGACGCTGCTCGGGCTGAGGTGCGGGGGTCTGTCACGGCCATCTCCTTCGATCGGCTTCGCCTGCGGCGTGATGACGACTGTACCAGCCTGTTGAATTCCGTTCAACCCTTTGGACGGGTTGTGGCCCGCTTTCTCGCGCACGAAGAATCGCCACCCCTCAGGAGGGCGGCGGCGCGTCCGGGGAGGTCAGCGTCGGACGGCAGCGCTGAACGGATTCGTGAGCGCGGCGGCGGCCTCCCGCAGTGCCTCGCCCACACGCTCGATCCGCTCGTAGTCGGCCTCGGCCGCACGGATCGCGACACCGAGCGCGAGCGGCGGATCGGTCGGCGCCCACCCCTCCAGGGGCACGGCCACGCCGACGATGCCGCGGAAGGATTCCTCCGCGTCCAGCGCCCAGCCTCTGCGGCGGGCTGTGGCGAGCACTTCGAGAAGCCCCGACATGGTGGTCGCGCTGCGCTCGGTGAGCTGCGGGAAGACGGCGTCAGCACCGAGGAGTTCGGTCACCTCGTCGTCGCTCATCGCGGCGAGGAGCGCGCGTCCGGTCGCCGACAGCGGGGCCGGGAGACGAGACCCGAGCGGGGTGCCGAGACGGAGCGAGCGCGAGCCCTCGTGACGGGCGAGGTACAACGCGTCCGTGCCGTCGAGCATGGCGACCTGCACCAGTTCGGAGGCGAGCTGCGGCGAGGCCTCGCACACGCTGTAGAACTCCCGCACCTGGTTGAACTGCGCGGCGAACGCGCCACCCAGTTCGGCGGTGCGCACGCCGAGGCGGTAACCCTGCGGCGTGCGGTCGACCATGCCGCCGGCCTCGAGCGCGAGACAGAGGTTCGCGGTCGACGACTTCGCCAGTCCCAGGTCCCCGGCCAGCTCGGTGAGCGTGCGCGGGCCACCGGCCTCGGCGAGGATCCCGAGCAGGCGGATGCTGCGGGTCACGGCGGGTGCGGGGTCGCGCCCCTCGCGGGTGTCGTCATCCATGGCCGCGCCTTTCGCGCTCGGGATCCCTCAGGCGGTGAAGACCTGCAGGTCGATCAGTAGAACTCGACCGTATCGACCACGGCGGCCAGCGGCTCGCCGTCCAGCAGGCGTGCCGCGTTCTCCGCGAAGCGTCGAGCGATCCGCTCCTCCTCCTTGGAGCTGAGGGCTGCGGTGTGCGGGCTCACCAGCACGTTCGGGTGCCCCCACAGCGGCGAGGCGGCATCGAGCGGCTCCTGCTCGAACACGTCGAGGGCGGCGAAGGCCACGCGACCATCGTCGAGCGCGCCGAGCAGCGCGACCTCGTCGATAACGGTGCCGCGGCCCACGTTGGCGATGATCGCACCGGGCTTGACGGCCTCGAGCACGTCGGCGCCGATCAGATGGTGCGTCTGCGCCGTGCCGGGAAGGGTGACGACGATCGCGTCGACACCGGCCACGGCCTCGGTCAGCTCGCCCAACGGCACGAGACGATCCACACCCGCCACCGGCTCACCCGAGCGCGTCGTGCCCCACACCCGCGCGCCGAGCGCATGGAAGCGCCGTGCGCATTCCGAGCCGATGCCGCCGAGACCGACGACCAGGACCGTCATCTCGTCGAGCTGACGCATCTCCCAGCGATCCGGCCAGGTGCGCGTTCCCTGGTCGGCGAGGAGGCGCGGGAGGTTCTTCGCACCGGCCATGACCCCGAACACCGCGAACTCCGCGAGCGGGCCGCCGTGCACGCCGGCGCTGGTGGTGAAGACCACACGGTCGAGCTGGGAACGGTCGAGGCCGGCAGCCTTGACCGAAGCTCCACCCCCGGCCGCGGTCGTCATGACCCAGCGCAGCCGCGGGTTCGCAGCCACCGTGCGAGCCAGAGCCCCCGCGTCGACATCGGGGATCCCGAAGAGCACGTCTGCGGAATCGACCAGCGCATCGAAGGCCTGCTGCTGCTCCGGCGTGCGCGTGTACTGAGGATCACCCGACCAGTCGGCAGGACCCCGCATCGGCGGCATCAGATCGTGGTCGCGGAGCACCTCGAGGCGCGGCTCGAGCTCCTCGATCAGTCGGCACAGCTCTTCCCGCAGCGGCACCGCCACGACGGCACGCAGCTTCTTCTCGGTCCCCGTCATCTTGGTCCCCTCCTCGGGAAGTCTGAATCACTCACCTTAGCCCAGTTCCATCCTGTTGGACACTGTTCTATCTGTTGGATTGTTGCTACGGTGTGCGCATGAGCAACACACCTGCCACCGTCGGCGTGGTCGGCCTCGGCGCGATGGGTCGCCCGATGGCGGACCATCTGCTCGCCGCGCACGGTCGGCTCGTCATCCATGCCCGCCGCCCTCAGCCGGAACTGCTGGCTGCCGGTGCCTCCTGGGCGGAGACGCCACGCGAACTCGCCTCCAGAGTAGACGTCCTTCTCATGATGCTGCCCGACCTCCCCCCTTTCGAAGCCATGCTCGACGGGCCGGACGGGTTGCTGGCCGACGCCGGCGACCTGCTCATCCTGATCGGGTCCACGTCGTCGGCGCCGGCCGTGCGTGCGCTCGCGGAGCGGGTGGGCGCACAGACGCAGGGACGGGTGCGAGTCGTCGACTGCCCTGTCTCCGGCGGTGAGGACGGTGCGATCGCCGGAACCCTCTCGATCATGCTCGGAGGGGACCAGGAGGACGCGGCGATCGCCGCCGAGGTGCTCGCCCCCTGCGGCAACCCTGTGCTGCTCGGCCCGCTGGGCGCGGGCGAGGTCGCCAAGGCCTGCAACCAGCTCGTGGTCTCCGCCACGATCATGGCGCTCGGTGAAGCCACGGTGCTCGCCGAGCGCTCGGGACTCGACCTCGATGCGCTCTGGTCGCTGCTCTCGGGCGGATACGCCGGATCGCGCCTGCTCGACAGTCGCCGCGAGAAGCTCGTCACCGGTGACGACTCCCCCAGCGGCATCGCGCAGTACATGGTGAAGGACCTCGGCTTCGCCGCCGACATCGCCGAGGCCACCGGCACCGCGCCCGTGCTGCTCCCCACCCTGCGTGCGGCTTTCGACGAACTCGTCGCCGCCGGGCTCGGAGACCGCGACATCGCGGTGTCGCGGCGCTTCATCGCCTCCCGCGACATCGCCTCTCACGACATCGCCTCCCAAGACACAGGTCGCCACTGACCTCCCGGACAGCGATACTCTGAAACCACCCCTTCTTCACGATCTCGAGGAGCCTTCTGTGCCCGAAGCATCAGCGAACATCGGAGTCGTCGGACTCGCCGTCATGGGCTCGAACCTCGCCCGCAACCTCGCCAGCCGCGAGGGCAACACGGTGGCGATCTTCAACCGCAGCTACGAGAAGACCCAGACGCTCCTCGACGAGCACCCCGAGGCCGGCTTCGTACCGGCCCGCACCTACCAGGAGTTCGCCGACTCGCTGCAGAAGCCGCGCACCGCGATCATCATGGTCAAGGCCGGGGGTCCGACCGATGCGGTGATCGACTCGCTGGTCGAGGTGTTCGAACCGGGCGACATCATCGTCGACGGCGGCAACGCCTATTTCCCCGACACCATCCGTCGCGAGAAGGCCGTCCGCGAGACCGGCATCAACTTCGTCGGCGCCGGCATCTCCGGCGGCGAGGAGGGCGCCCTCACCGGACCCTCGATCATGCCGGGCGGCTCGGACGAGTCGTGGGTCACCCTCGGGCCGATCCTCAAGTCCATCGCGGCGATCGCCGAAGGCGAGCCCTGCGTCACCCACGTCGGCCACGACGGCGCCGGTCATTTCGTCAAGATGGTGCACAACGGCATCGAGTACGC
Organism: Microbacterium sp. WHRI 7836; assembly: GCF_040223885.2. NCBI lineage: Bacteria > Bacillati > Actinomycetota > Actinomycetes > Micrococcales > Microbacteriaceae > Microbacterium > Microbacterium sp. WHRI 7836. The sequence continues at coordinate 1,235,550 of NZ_CP168171.1, read as the reverse complement.
CGACATGCAGCTCATCGCCGAGGCCTACGACCTCATCCGCCGCGGCACCGGCAAGTCGCCCGCCGAGATCGCCGAGATCTTCGCCGAGTGGAACGGGGGCGAGCTCGAGTCGTACCTGATCGAGATCACGGCCGAGGTGCTCCGCCAGGTGGACGCCGAGACCGGCAAGCCGCTCGTCGACGTGATCCTCGACCAGGCGGGAGCCAAGGGCACCGGCGCCTGGACCGTGCAGACCGCGCTGTCGCTCGGCGTACCGGTGTCGGGCATCGCCGAGGCCACGTTCGCCCGCTCGCTGTCATCGCACCCCGAGCAGCGCGCCGTCGCCGGCGGCCTTCCCGGCCCCGACGAGGAGTTCACGGTCTCGGCCGAAGACACCGAGCAGTTCATCGAGGACGTGCGCCTGGCACTGTATGCGTCGAAGATCGTCGCCTACTCGCAGGGCTTCGACGAGATCCGCGCCGGCGCGGCCGAGTACGGCTGGAACATCGACCTCGGCGCGATCTCCAAGATCTGGCGCGGCGGCTGCATCATCCGTGCGCAGTTCCTCAACCGCATCGCCGATGCCTACGCGGCGACCCCCGACCTCCCCGTGCTGATGACCGCACCCTACTTCGCCGAGGCGTTCACCCGGGCGCAGTCGTCGTGGCGTCGCGTCGTGGTGACCGCAGCGCAGGCGGGCATCCCGGCTCCGGCGTTCTCGTCGTCGCTGTCGTACTACGACGGCATCCGCGCCGATCGCCTGCCTGCCGCTCTCGTGCAGGGACAGCGCGACTTCTTCGGCGCGCACACCTACAAGCGCATCGACAAGCCGGGCACCTTCCACACGCTGTGGTCGGGTGACCGCACCGAGATCGAGGCGGAAGACACGCACTGACGTCCCGTCGACGAAGGGCCGGGTACCGCGAGGTACCCGGCCCTTCGTGCATCATGACCCCCGCGGGTCACGACGGCTCGCCGCTCACGGCGCCGCAGCGAGCCCCTCCCTCGTGATGTCGCGCACCGTGCCCTTCGCGAGACGGAGACGCCGGGTCGCTCGCCGCGCCACCGCCGAGTCGTGGGTCACCACGATGACCGTGATCCCCGCGGCGCACAGCGATTCGAGCAGCGCCAGGATCTCGTCCCGCATGCTCTCATCGAGGTTGCCCGTCGGCTCGTCGGCGAGCAGCACTCGCGGCTTCTTGACGAGGGCACGCGCGATGGCGACCCGCTGCTGCTGCCCTCCGGAGAGCTCCGCCGGCAGATGGTCACCTCTGTCGTCGAGACCGACGTGGGCAAGAGCCTCCGCGACCCTGGCGCGTCGCTCGGCCCTGTCGACCCCCAGCGGCTCGAGCGCCATGTCGACGTTCTCGGTGGCGGTGAGAGTCGGGATCAGGTTGAACCCCTGGAACACGAAGCCGATCTCCTCCGCCCTGATCCGGGTGAGCTCGGCGCTCGAAGCGGACGCGAGTTCGCTGCCGTCCAGCAGAAGCGATCCGGTGGAGGGTGTGTCGAGGGCGCCGAGCAGTTGCAGCAGGGTCGACTTGCCCCCTCCGGTGGGGCCCTGGATCGTGACGAACTCGCCGGACATGATGTCGAGGTCCACGCCCGTCAGCACTTTCACGATGCGCCCCTTCTGCGTGTACGTCCGGGTGACGCCCGTGACACGGTAGAGCGGTTGCTCCCTCCCGTCTGTCGGCGCCGTCGGTGCGAGGTCTGCCGTGATCATGGTCTTCTCCTTCTCTGGGGTGTCTTTCTGCGGGGATGTCGGGTTCGGTCGCTTATCGTTCGCCCGGGACCTGGTCATGCGACCGAGCGCAGTGCCTCGGCGGGACGGAGACGGGCGGCCCTCCAGCCGCCAAACGCTCCGGCGACGACACCGCCGAGCACGGCGAGTCCGACGGCGGCCAGCAGCACCCCCGGCGTGAAAGGTGCCTGGAGCACGATGTCCGCCGTCTGCTGTCCCTGGAACACCGCCCCGCCTCCGGTCGGGCCACCGCCCATGCCGCCAGGACCTGCTTGGCTTCCCCCGCTCGCAGCGACGGTGGGACGCAGGACGTTGATGAGCACGATGCCGATGACACCCAGGACGAGGCCCGCGGCTCCCCCGATGAGTCCCTGCACCATCGACTCGCCCGCGACCTGGCGAACGACCCGCCCGTTCGACCAGCCGATCGCCTTGAGGGTTCCGAACTCCCTGGTGCGACGGCCCACGCCCGAGAGGGTGAGCAGCACGGAGAGCAGCAGAGCGACGGCGAGGACGATGACGGAGAGCCAGGTGCCGAGGTTCGTGATCAGCGCCGTGGCGCTGGAGAGGGAACCCGACACCGTCGAGGCGAGCTCGGACTGCGACGTGACGGTGGCGTCAGGGAGCTCTTCGGCGAGCGCGGACTGGACCGCATCGATCGAAGCGGCCGAATCGGCCTGGACGTACACGGTGGAGATCACGTCGTCGACTCCGGCGAGGGTCTGCGCTGTGCGCAGCGGCAGATACACGTTAGCCGCCGTGTCCGCACTGTCGGACGTGGATCCGAGGATCCCGATGACCTCCACATCGGAGCCGGCCACGTCGATGGTGTCTCCGACCGTGATCCCGTTCGTGGAGGCGTACGTGCTGTCGACCATGGCGACCAGTGCCTCGGCGTCATCGGCGTCGAGACCGCGACCGTCCGTGACCGTGGCCGAGGCCATCGGTCCCACGGCGGTGGCAGCTGGATCGATGCCGAGCACGGAGAAGGAGTCCACCCCGAAAGAGCCCCCGCCGCCCGCTGCGCCATCCGGTGGCGTCTGCCCTTCCTCGGGCGCGGCGGGCTGCTCGCCGTCCTGCGGCGCGAATCCACCGCTGGGCACCTCGCCGGAGAACGTGGAGTTCGTGAGGCTCAGCGCCCCGGATGCCGCCGAGACGCCGTCGGTCGCGGCGACGGTGTCGAGCACGGACGAGTCGAGGGTGCCGCGCAGGAAGTCGGTTCGCAGCGTGGACTGTGCGAGCGTGGTGGTCTCACCATCGCTCTCACCGGCATCCGCATCGAAGTCGAAGCGCGGCCCCTCCCCCTGGCCCGGCTCGGCGGCAGCGCCCGTGACCGTGAGGTCGGTGCCGACTCCGTAGACGGACGCGAGAGCCTGCGCCTGGGCGTCCCGCACCCCCGCGGTGAGGGCGTTGACCACGATCACCAGTGCGATCGCGATCGCCAGCCCGATCGCGACGATCAGGGTCTGCTTCCTGCGTCCGGCGAGTTCGCGCCGCAGATATGTTCTGTACATCTCTCTCCTTCCGCCGCGGCCATCGCGGGGCGAGATCGACGTTAGGAATCGCGCATAAGCGGAATCGAGGGTCCGGTGATGAGAACACTATGGAGCGCGGATCACACCGCCCGCACGGCCTCCACGAATGCCCTGGCGCGGACAGCGAGAGCGTCGAGGTCGCCGCCTGAGGTCGCCGCATCGCCGACCAGAGGTCCACCGACCCCGACGCCGAAGGCACCGGCCGCGAGAAAGTCGCCGACGGTGTCGACGCTCACACCTCCCACGGGGATGATCCGCGCGTGCGGGAACGGATCACGCACGGCGCGGATGAAGCCGGGACCGAGTGCCGACGCGGGGAACAGCTTCACCGCCGCGCTGCCGAGGTCGTGACCGCGCTGGACCTCCGTCGGCGTGTAGACACCGGGCAGGACGCCGATGCCGCAGCTGACGGCGTAGGGCACAGATGCGCTGAGCGTCGGGGTGACCATGAACTGCGCGCCGGCGGATACGGCGCGATCGACATCCGCCTCGTCGAGCACGGTGCCGGCGCCGATCAGCGCGTCGACCGGAGCGTCGTGCACCACCTGCGCGATCGCCTCCTCCGCGTCGGGGAGGGTGAGCGCGATCTCGAGCGTGCGCACGCCGGCTTCCAGGAGGGTCCGTGCCGCGGCGACCGTCGCATCGACGTCGGTTCCGCGGAGGATCGCGACGAGCCGCGTGCGGCGCAACCGTTCCCGCAGCTGGTCGTTGTCGACGGCGCTCACAGCGCGCCCTCCCCTGCGATGCGGGCCGTCGGCACCGCACCTCGCCACGGGTATGCGGGGACCCCTCCGACCTCGACCTGCACGCCGAGAAGCGCACCGTCGGCGTCAGCTGGTTCTGCCAGGCCGATGCTCGCGGTGGTGATCACGAGCAACCGGTCAACGAGGGCTACGGCGGTCGGACGCTTCGCCGGAAGGACGATGGTCTCCACGAGCTGACCGTCGGGAGAGTAGCGGCGCACCTCGGAGGCGTCCCAGACCGCGACCCAGAGCATGCCCTCGAGGTCGATCGCCATGCCGTCGGGGTTGCCGCCCTCGACCCGGCACACCGTGCGGCGATTCGACAGCTCCCCGTCCGGCGCCACGTCGAAGGCCTCGATGCTGCGGTCCGGCAGAGTGTCGATGTAGAACAGCGTGGATCCCGTGCTGTCGAAGGCGAGACCGTTGGACACCGTGACCCCTTCCAGGCGAGCAGTCGGCTCACCATCGGGGTCGATGCTCCACAGCGTGCAGTGCGGGTCGCGGGGCATCGACTGGCTGCCCACCCAGAAGCGACCGACCGGATCACCGCCGCCGTCGTTCATGTAGTCCCCCGGTGCGGCGATGTCATCCGTGAGTGGGCAGACGGCTCCGTCGTCGCTCACGTGCACGACGCGACGATCGACTCCGACCAGCCAGCCCTGCCCCGGCTGCGCGAGCGGGATCGGGGCACCGATCTGCGCGCCGACGACGACCGCGGACCCGGGGATCACTCGCCCGCCGTCGATACGCCCGCGGTGCAGCGAACCCGTGGCCATGTCGATCCAGGCGAGGCTGCCGTCGCGACCGTCCCACCGCGGAGACTCGGCCTGGACGTATCGGGCGTCGGAGAGGATCTCGACGGTTCGGGAGGGCAGGGTGTGCGACATCCGGGGGCGTCCTTCGCTGGTAGCTCGTAACCGTTATGTGGCAGACTATCTCACAATATGCATAACACTTGCGAGAAATGTGGACAGACGATGATGAAGGCGGGAAACAGCTGATGGCTCCGACACTCCATGGCTTGATGCCCATCCTGGCAACACCCTTCGACGAATCGGGCGCCCTCGACCGTGCCGGCCTGCGTCGGCTGGTCGAGTTCCAGCTCGCCTCCGGGGTCGACGGTGTCGCCGTCTTCGGCATGGCGAGCGAGGGCTTCGCACTGACGACGGAGGAACGTCGGACGATCCTGGACGATGTCGTCCGGGTGGTCGACGGCCGGATCCCGGTGATCGCCGGCGTCAACGGCACGTCCACCGCGACCTCGATCGAGCAGGCGCTCCTCGCGGAGGAAGGGGGCGCCGACGCGCTCATGGTGCTTCCGCCGTTCATGGTGAAGCCGCCGGCAGCGACGCTCGTCGACTTCTACGGCGACGTGGCCGCGGCCACCTCGCTCTCCGTCATGGTGCAGGACGCTCCCGGCGTCACCGGCGTGGTGATGGCTCCGGCTCTGATCGCCGAGATCGCCCGGCTCGACGGCGTCGACTCGGTCAAGGTGGAAGCTCCCCCGACGGCACCCAAGGTCGGGGCCGTGGTCTCGGCGATCGATGACCCCGACTTCGCCGTGCTCGGCGGACAGAACGCGCAGTTCTGCCTGGAGGAGTACGCCAGGGGCGCCGTCGGCACGATGCCCGCCTGCGAGTTCCCCGACCTGCTCGGCCCGGTGCTCGACAGGTTCCTGGAGGGGCGCGTCGACGAGGCCAGAGCCGAGTTCCGTCGTATGCTCCCTCTCGTGCTCATCGGTCTGCAGGGCGGCATCGCATGGGCGGTGCACAAGGAGGTTCTCGTCGCGCGCGGCATCATCGACCACGCGACGGTCCGCTACCCCGCGTCGCGCCTCGACTCCGGCAGCCGTGCGTCCGTGAAGCTCGTGATCGACGAGCTCGCCCTTCCCCCCGTCCCCACCACGGTGCGCGTGTGACCGGCCGCGGCGTGCTGCTGATCGGCGGCAGCTCCGACATCGGTCTCGCGATCGCCCGCGCCTTCGCCGACGGCGGGGACACCGTCGTCGGCGTGGGGATCGATGACAGCGACGACGCCGTCTTCGCGCGGTATCTCGTCGCGGACTGCAGTCGGCCGGAGGCCGCCGATCGCGCCGTCGCGGATGCGGAGCAGGCTCTCGGCCGACTCGATGTCGTCGTGCTCGCCGCCGGACGCATGCCGATCGCCCGCGCCGAGACCACGAGCGACGAAGACTGGCGCGGCGCCCTGGGGGCCACGCTCGACTCGGCGTTCTTCGTGGCGCGCGCGGCTCTTTCCCGTCTCTCCGCCGGATCGTCGATCGTCGCGGTGACCTCCGTGAACTCGTCGCTCGCCGCCCCGGCCTTGGCCGCCTACGCAGCCGCCAAGGCCGGAGTGGACGGCCTCGTACGGCAGCTGGCGCTGGACTACGGCCCCCGAGGCATCCGCGTGAACGCCGTGCAGCCGGGCAGCATCTCCGCGCAGGACACCGGCGAGAGCGAGGGCTACCCGCTCGGACGCATCGGCCGTCCGGAGGAGGTCGCGTCCGTCGTGGCGTTCCTCGCCTCCGATGCCGCGTCCTTCGTCACCGGCACGTCGATCGCGGTCGACGGCGGCCTGTCGATCTCCTCCCCCGCGGCCTGGCTCAAGCCGGTGCTGCGCGAACGCTGGCTCTGACCCGCTCACCTCTACGAAGAAGGCCGCGTCCCTTTCCGGGAACGCGGCCTTCTTCGTATCTCCCGCCGCTCTCGATCAGGAGTTGGCGTCGAGCAGCCCCTGGACTTCCTTCTTCAGCGCGTTGAGGCCGGCCTGCACCTCGACCTGCCCGGCGAGGATCGTCGCGACACCCGCGCCGATCGCGGCGTCGATCTGCGCGGTCACCGCGACGCGGTCCCACGCGGCACCGCGTGCATGCTCGGAGACCTCGGTGCGGAACGCGCCCTGGAACTTGTCCGCCGCGAGGGCGGGGATCTTGTCGGCGACGCTCTTGGCGGCAGGTGCCACCGCGGAGTTCTCGTAGAGCGCGGTCGCCGCTTCGACGTTCGTCGCGGCGTAGAGGATGAAGTCGCGGCTCGTGAGCTCGCCCTCCCCCGCGGTCGCGAAGACACCACTGCCCCAAGCCCGGTTGAACGAGTCCTTGCCACCGGCGGTCGGGCGCGAGATGGCCCCGATGTTGTCGATGATGTTCTGCGCCGCACCGTTCGTCTTGACGAAGGTCGACGCGAGCGGGGCATCGTCGTACAGGGCCGCCCGACCGCTCGCGAACAGGATGCGGGCATCGCTGCGCGCCACGTTCGTCTGCGTCAGACCGGCATCCTGCAGGGACTTGTACCAGGTGACGGCCTTGACGCTCTCGGCATCTCCCAGGGTGCACTTCAGGTCGTCGGTGACCACGTCGCTGCCGAAGCCCCACATCCACGGGACGGCGTCCTTCAGGTCGGGGTTCTTCGTGACGGCGGCGTAGGGGATCAGCGACGAGTCCTGCTTCTTGATCTTCTCGAGCGCCGTGGCGAACTGCTCCACGGTCATGCCCGACTTGATGCCGACGCTCTTCGCGATCTCGCCGTTGGTGATGATGCCGATACCGGCAGCCGTGAGCGGGAGCACGAGCAGCTTGCCGTCCATCGTGTAGGAGTCGAGCACACCCTGCGGGATGCCCAGCCCCTTCGCGAGGTCGGAGAGGTCGGCGAGCACGTTCATGGGGGTCAGCACCTGCCACCCGCCCGACTGCCCGACGCCCATGAGGTTGCCGGAGCGTCCGGTCAGAGCCAGCTGCGTGGCGGCCTGATCGTAGGGGTAGATGACCGGGGCGACCTTGACGCCCTCCTGCTTCGAGAAGCCGTCGAGGATGCCCTGCCACGCCGACTTCAGAGCCTCTTCGCCGAGCGAGTTGCCGTAGAAGTTGATGGTCTTGGCCTTGGTGGCTCCTGCGGCCGTGGCTCCGGCTCCGGTGCCGGGGGCGGCGGGGGTCGCACAGCCGGCGAGCGCGAGTGCGCCGAACGCCGCCAGGACGGTTCCGCCTCCGAGGAAGGCTCGGCGGCTCAGCTGCGAGTTCGAGATGTTCATGGAGACTGCTCCTTCGGGATGAGGGGTGACGAGCGGTGCTGCGGTGCGGCGCTATCCCTTGACCGCCCCGGCGGCGAGGCCGGAGACGAAGTAGCGCTGCAGGAGGATGAAGATGAGGACGAGTGGGAGGGAGGTGATCAGGGACGCCGCCATGAGCGCGGGCCAGTCCGCCGTGCCCTCGCGGATGAACGCCTGGGTGAGACCCGCCGGCAGCGTCTGCTTGTCGGGTCCTGCGAGCGTGAGGGCGAAGAGGAGATCGCTCCAGCCCCGCATGAAGGCGAACATCCCGGCGGTGATGAGTCCGGGGACCACGAGCGGGAACACGATGCGGAACATCGTCCCCGTGCGCGAGAGTCCGTCGACCTTGGCCGCCTCGATGATGTCGTCCGGCAGTGCGTCGATGATGCCCTTCAGCAGGAACACCGCGAGCGGCAGCGTGAACGTCGTGAACGAGATGATCAGTGCCGTATAGGTGTACAGCAGCCCTGCCGAGCTCAGCATCAGGTAGAGCGAGATGAGCAGCAGCGCACCGGGGATCAGCTGACCGATGAGGAACATGAACATCACGGCGTTGCGACCGCGGTAGCGGAACTTCGACAGGGAGTACGCCATCAGTCCGCCGACCAGGACGGCGAGCAGAGCGGTTCCGGTGGAGACGATGATGCTGTTGAGGAGGTTCTTCAGCAGCAGGTCGTTCTGGAAGAAGCCGATGAAGTTCTCGAAGGTCGGATCCACAGGGAAGAACGGACGGTCGAGGGAGAACACGTCCTCCTTCTTCGTGAAAGCGGTGGCCGTGAGCCAGTACACCGGGAGCAGGCCGAACAGCGCCAGCAGCAGGAGCAGGACACGTCCCGGGATGGACAGGTGGGGGCGGATGATCGACTCCCCCACATCGCGACTACGGCGCATCACTTCTCCAGCCGTCGGTTGAGGAACAGGTATCCGGTGGTGATGATGGCCAGCAGGACCAGCCAGAGCGTGCCCATGGCTGAGGCCTTGCCCAGCTCGTAGCTGCCGAAAGCGAGATCGTAGAGGCTGACCGCGAGCGTCGTGGTCGAGTTGCCCGGCCCTCCACCGGTCATGACGAAGATCGTGTCGAAGTTGCCGAAGTTGTAGATGAACTCCAGGACGGCGACGAGGGTCACGGGGCCTGCGATGTGCGGCAGGGAGATGTGGCGGAACCGCTGCGCGCGAGTCGCACCGTCGATGGTGGCGGCCTCGATCTGCTCGCTCGGAAGGGTCTGCAGCACCGCGAGGGCCACGACCATGATCCAGGGGAACGAGTGCCACGTCTTGGCGATGACCACGGCCGCCATGGCGCCGGTCGGGGTGCCCAGCATGCTGACCTCGGGAAGACCGAACACCGAGAGCACGTGGTTGACGACGCCGTAGCTGTCGTTGAAGATCCACGCCCAGAGGAAGGAGACGACCACACCGGGGAGCAGCCAGGGAAGCATGAGGGCCCCGCGCAGGATGTTCCGTCCGCGCATGCGGGCGTTCAGCAGCAGCGCCAGGGCCACGCCGAGCACGAGCGGGAAGATCGTGGAGAGCGACGCGAAGACGAGGGTCGTGCCGAGCCGCGCGAAGAACTCGTCCCAGACGGCCGCGTAGTTGTCGAGACCGACGAACGTGCGCTCCGGACGCAGGAGGGATTGATCGAACAGGCTCGTGAAGATGCTCGACACGAGAGGGAAGATCGCGATCACGAGGAACAGGAGGACCGCGGGAAGTGCGATCATGAAACCGAAGGTGCGATCCTTCGCGCCCAGCGTGGAGCGTCGCCCGGAGCGTGGCTCGACGGCCTTCTGCTCGCTCTCTGCGGGCCGCTCGAGTATGGCTTGTTGCATTGCAGTCACTTTCCAGTAGAGACGACCCCCGCGGGGCCCTGCGCGTCGTCGTCACAGTCGTCGACGTCGACGTGCGGCTAGTTAACCACAATGCGGATGCGAAATCCACAAAATGCATACGACACCCACATTTGTGTTGCTCGAAGCCATTTCTCTGAATAGGATGACTGGCAGCGGTGACCAGCCGCGACGTCGCCCACGCGGCGGCAGTACTGAGGAGGAGTGACCATGGCATCGGAATCGGTGGGCGGCACCCAGACCGTCGAACGGGCGATGTCGTTGCTCGCCTGCTTCACCGAGGAGTCGGGCGAACTGCGGGTCTCGGAGCTCTGCACCCTCACCGGGCTCGGCCAGTCCACGGTCTCGCGGATGATGTCGGCGCTGGACCGCATGAAGTTCGTGGTCCAGGACCCGCGCACCGGCCTGTACCGCCTGGGTCCGGCCGCCGTCTCGCTCGGCACGATCGCCCTCAACGGCTCCCCCATCTTCCGCGCAGCGCGGCAGATCGCGCAGAACCTCGCCCGCCGGATCGAGATCGGTGTGAACGTCGCCGAGCTCAGCGGCTTCACCTTCATGTACCTGTGCAACTTCGAGGGGGCGCTCGCACCGAAGTCGTTCGACATGGCGGGCCGCACGGGTCCCCTGCACGCCACCGGCATCGGCAAGGCACTGCTGTCCGGCATGACCGACGCGCAGGTGGACGAGTACTTCGCGCAGGCACCGCAGCGCTTCACCCCGCACACGATCGTCGACCGCGAGGCCATGCAGCTCGCGCTCGATGAGACGCGCAGCCGCGGCTACTCGACCGAGATCGAGGAACTCGCCTTCGGACGTGCCTGCATCGCCGCCCCGATCCGCAACCGTGCGGGCGAGATCGTGGCCGGCATCTCGGCGAGCGGCCCGCTGTCCGTGTTGGATCTGCACGCCCCGCATCAGGAGCTCGCGCTGCAGCTGATCGAAGCCGCCGACGAGATCTCCGTCGCCCTCGGATACAGCCCTTCCCGCACCGCATCCGCGTTCGCCGCGCTCTGACGCCCGGCCGCGACGCTCCCTACCCCTGACCGCGGCACCAGCCGCCGACCGCTCGCCCATCGATGTCTTTGGAGACCCCTGTGAGAATCACGCGCGTCCAGACCTTTCCCCTCTACCTCTCGAAGGAGGAGGCGAACAACTCCTACGCGGGCGACACCGCCGTCGACCACCGCGGCTATGTGATCCGCCCACCGTGGCGGAGCCTGTACTCCCCCGGTTACGAGACCCTGCTGGTGAAGATCGAGACCGACGAGGGGCTGATCGGGTGGGGCGAAGCGCTCGCTCCGGTCGCCCCGGTCGTGGTCGCGGCGATCGTGGACAACCTGCTGGCCCCGCTCATCCTCGGCGAGGACCCGCGTTCGGTGCGCACGCTCTGGCACCGGATGACCGAGTCGATGCGCGAGCGCGGGCACCTCACCGGCCATCAGGCCGACGCCATGGCAGCCGTCGACATCGCCCTGTGGGACCTCTGGGGTCACGCGACCGGGCTCTCGGTCTCGGAGCTCGCCGGCGGACGCTTCCACGAGGTGCTGCCCACGTACGTCTCGGGCATCCGCGGCGTAGACGACGTCGAGCGCGCGGAGAAGACGGCCGAGCTCGTCGAAGGGGGCGTGCGGCGCATCAAGCTGCACCTCGGCGTCGACATCCGCACCGACCTCGCCACCTACGATGCGGTCCGCGGCGTTCACCCCGACCTCGACGTCGCGCTCGACGCGCACTGGACCTACCGCCTCGGCGAGGCCCGTGCTCTCGGCCGGGAGCTCGACGACCGCAGGGCCTGGTTCTTCGAGGCGCCACTCGCTCCGGAAGACGTGGAGGGCCACCGAGACCTCGCTTCCGCGCTCGCGACGCCGATCGCGGTCGGCGAGGCGATGCGCAGCCGCTTCGAGTTCACTGACTGGCTCACCCGCCGCGCGGTCGGCCTCACGCAGCCCGACATCGGCCGTACCGGCATCACCGAGGGCCTCGCGATCTCGGCGGTCGCCGACGCCTTCCACGTGCAGGTCGCCCCTCACCACTCGGCAGCCTTCGGCATCGCGATGGCCGCCGGCGTTCACGTCGCGGCGAGCGCCGCCTCGCTCCTCGCGTTCGAGTACCAGCCGTTCACGCTCCCGGTCGCCAACCGTCTGCTCACGACGCCCCTCGAGGTGCGCGCCGACGGCGGCTTCGTCGTCCCGACCGGCCCGGGCCTCGGCGTCGCGGTCGACGAGGACGCGATCAAGGAGTACGTGCGCCACTGAGTCGTCAACTCTCCTCAGAATCGCGCAAATGGTCGCATCCGCCTGGCGGATGCGACCATTTGCGCGATTCGAACCGGGGAGTCAGTCGCCGATACGGACGAACTGCGCGGCGCTGACCCGGTGGATGCTGGTGTTGCGCACCTCGAGTCGCACCGTGCCCGTCGCACCGGCCGCGTAGCGGAACGAGCCCAGCGAGCGCCAGGCGGCTGCGCCCTGGGTCTGGTCCACGATCACCTCGGAGCTGCCGTTCTGATGCTCCACGACGTAGGCCGCCGACGTCGTGGTCGTGGGGTTCGTCGGGTACCAGACCGAGACACGGTAGAGCCCTGCCTGCGGGAGGTCGACGTTCCACGTCACAGTGCTGCCCACCGAGTCGGAATCGCTGTACCGCGTGCGGGTGCCGTTCCAGCCGGAGAGTCCGCTGGGGTACCAGTTCCCCGCCTCGAGGTACCCCGGCCACGGCGACTGCGTGTGGGCGATCACGCCCTCGTCGGCGACGCGCACGAGCACTCCCCTCCTGAGGCTCTGATCGAGGCGTGCCTCGAAGCGCGTCGACGATCCGGGTGCGACACCGGAGCCGGCCGTCACCGTCCAGGTATGGGTCAGATCCGATCGCGGTGGCACGGTGATCGTCGTGCTCTGCTGTCCGACGCTCCACCCCGTGAGCCCGTAGAGGGCGAGCGTGCCCTGCAGGGGCGTCACCCCGGTGTTGATGACGAGTGCGGTCAGCTTCGCGACGGCGCCCGGCCCGCTCACGATCTCGACATCGGAGGTGAGCGACACCAGTCGGCGCCGGTCGATCACCTCGATCGCGGCCGGTCTGAGCGTGATGGGGTCCTCTCCCGTGACCGTGAGCTTCGCCTTCACCTCGACCTCACCGAGCGGTGCGGTGGTGGCGATCACCGCGGCCGATTCCACGCGGGCTGAGCCCTGCGCCGGGACGGAGACGGCCGGGACCGCGCCGTCGAGCTGCCACCCGGACGGGAGTGTGATCGCGACCGTGCCGGTGATCGGGTCGTCCGTCGCGTTGCGCACTTCGATCGTCAGCGGCACACGGTCGCCGGCGGTGCCCGTCGCCTGCGCGATGACATCTCCCGCGAGACCCGGGTTCGCACCGCTGATCCGTGCGGGCAGCTTCAGCGTGACCTCGGGCGTGGTCACTCCTCCGGAGGTGATCGTGTACCGGAAGGTGTCGGTCAGGTCGTCGACCGGGATCGTCCATTCGAACGGGTACGCCTTCTGGGGCGCCTGCTGCACCGCGTTCCCGCCGATCCGGTACGACAGCGTCGCCTGCTGTTCCGTGTCGATCTGCACGTACGCGTCGTACCCCTGACCGTCGGGGCGCACCAGGAGCATCCCTCGCGCGACGCCGTACTCGGTCGCCGGGTCGGAGTCGACCTCGTGGAAGCTGTCCGGCCCGTGATCGACGATGTCGTCGAACGGCAGTTCGGGACGCTGCACGTCGACGTCGCGCACCACGAGGGCCACCAGCCCGCGCGCGGGGACCGTCACGGTGACCCGTCCGCTGCTCGCCGCTCCGGTCGATCGAGTGCCGTTCGCCGTCACCAGCTCCACGGGCGTCGAGGAGTTCCGGGGCACCCCGGTGAGGTCGCTCGAGAGGTCGACGACCACCTGCTGCGCGGTCCCGGCGGAGTTGGTCAGGCTGATGTACAGGGCGCCGTTGCCGACACCGCCGATCCAGTTGACCAGAGGGTTGTCGACCGCGATGAGCCCCGCGGGAAGGTACGGCCAGACCCCGTCTTCACCGAAGAACGTTCCCGGGGCATGGCCGTAGGCGAAGAACTTGAAGTACGCGAAATCGGCCTCGAACACGTGCGGGAACTCGATGGCCCCCGCGCTCCGATAGAAGCTCTCGCTGATCAGGTAGTCCATCGCGAGTCCGAGCTGGGCCGGTGCGTGGTGGAAGTAGTACCCCGTGATGCCCACCGGGCCGCTTGTCGCGAAGTCGGGTTTCATGTGCGCGACCTGGAACTGCCGCCCGTAGTAACCGGGGTACGTGGTGAAGCGACCGATCACCATGTTGTGCGCGATGTCGGCGAGCAGCTCGTCTCCGGTGTGGTGTGCCAGGCGCAGCAGTGCTCCGGCCCAGCACGGGTTGAACACGTAGCCGCCACCCGGGTTCGCCAGCGTGCTGACACCGAGCTTGAACGACGACAATGCCTCGAACGTCAGCCCCGACGGGGACACGTACCAGGCCGGCACCGTCTCGGTCGGCACGTCGGTGGTGGGATACGACGGGAGGGACGAGCGCGACTCCCAGTCGTACTGCTGCCTGATCACGGAACCGACCGGCACCGTGACCGTCGTGTCCGGCACCGGGCGCACGGCGGTCTGCGTGATGAAACGCTGCACCTCGCGGTAGGCCCCGTCGAGGAACTCGGACTCCCCCGTGGCCTCGAACATCTCCAGCAGGTCGACCCAGTACTTAGAGAAGCTGTAGGCGAAGCCGCCGGGCGGCTGACCGTTGCTGCGGTAGGGCGTCAGGATCTGCTCCTGCGAGTACCGCCGCGCGATCAAGGTGGCTTCCGCGAGATAGGCCGGATCCCCCGTGACCCGGTACGTCGCCAGCGCGTTCGAGAACGGGGCTCTGCTCTGCCCGACAACACCCGCTTTGGTCGCCTGCACCGCGAGCCGCTGGATGCCGGCGTTGCGCCCGTGGGTGAGCTGATAGAGCGACGCGAGGTTCACGGCGTCTGTGGGAATCCGACCGATCCGGTACTGCGTCTTGTCGTTGTAGACGGGACTGCCGATCATCGGCGTATGCCCGATGCCCTTGCGGGAGAGCTGATACTCGACGAGCGGCCTGGCACGGCGGTCGTAGAGGGTGCTGTCCGCGGTTCCCGTCAGGTAGTGCGCAGAGAGCACGACGCCGCTCGCCGCCGCGCGGACGGCATCCTCGTTCTCGACGTCGACGAACCCCTTGGCACGGTTCCACCATCCCGAGTACGACGGCACGTAGTCGATGGAGTCGTCGCCGCTGGGCTCTACGGCGATCAGCTCGGCCATGGCGTGCACGGCGTCGGTGAGCGACCGGTCGTAGACGTTGTGCCGGTACGCCGTGAGGCCGTACTCGTTGCGGCACAGCTGCGTGTAGGTGCCGTACAGCGTGTCGGCGCGCGCGGCGAGGCCGAAGGCGAACCCGCGCTGCTGACCGACCGTCATCGCCGTCCGCAGCCCCGGCTGGGGTGCGTACATGGACGGCACGATGTCGAGGCTGTCGTTGCGCAGACTCATGCCGTACGGCTGTCGGTCCGACATCAGCTGCCGTTCGTGCACGAACTCGGCAACCTCGGACGGCAGATAGACACCCGAGGTGACGGCGACGTCGCCGATCGCGTACTGCGTCAGCGCCATCGGTGCGAAGAGCTCCCACGCCCCCAGCGGCGCCGAGCCGTCGAGCACCGAGAGGGCGTGCTGATAGGACCCGCAGAGCACCTCGTCGAGGTCGTCGATCGACCGGGTGTCCTGGCTCTGGTAGCCGACGATGTAGTCGCCTGCGGTCTTGGCCGTGAGCACGTAGTGCGCCTCGGGCTGCGCGCCCTCCAGCCGCCAGCGGACCACGAGGTCGACGTCGTCTGTGCTGGTGGTCAGCTCGATCGCCTGCGGGCCGAGCACCTGGAACGAGGTGAACCCCAGCCAGCTCGGCGCGAGCGGGCCGTACAGCTCCGGAGCGCTCCCGGCCGGCAGCGTGCCCTCCAGCACGAGCCACTGCTCGTCGAAGCGGTGGGCGGGGTCGGTGATCTGCAGCCATCCGCCGTTGTGCTTGACCTCGAGGTCGCGCACGATCGTCGCGCCGCCCTCCCACGTCGCCTGCAGGAAGGTCATGCGATGGTTCTGTCCCACCAGCTGAGCGACCTGTGTGAAGGCGAGGTTCGGTTTGTCCAGTCGCCGCAGAGCATCGGCATACATCCCGCCGGCGGTGGTGAGTTCGGTGGCCGCCGCGGGGGCCATGCCGCCCGGCGAGCCGAGCACCGGGGGGAGCACGCCGGCGATCACGAGCATTCGCAGCACGGAGCGTCGGCTCCACATCAGGGGATTGTGTTCGGCACCGTCGCCAGGAGTTGCATCCATGATGCACATAATGCAATCCCTATGCGATGATGTCAATGCATGCGCCGCACCGATCACCCGAGCCCACATGCCCCGTCGACACCGGTAGCGTCGACGAGGCAGCCCACCCGAAAGGATGCACGCGGTGACGCACTCCCCGCCCGAGACCCCGCCTGAGGAGATGACGGAGTACTCGCTGAGCACGCTCCTGACCCCACTCGATCCCCCCGTGGAACCGTCGGATTTCGACGACTTCTGGAGGGCCTCCTTCGAGGAGTTGGGCACGGGCGCCGTGGCATGGGAGGTGACCCAGGAGCACCCTGAGACCCCGACGCATCGCATCGCCGAGATCCGCTTCCACTCCTCCGCCGATGAGGCGGCCGTCGCGTACGTGATGCTTCCGCACGCTGCCGACGTGACCCGCCGCGGCCTCGTCGTCGGCCACGGTTACGGCGGTCGCACCGGCCCCGACATCGAACGCGTCGCCTCCGACACCGCCGCGATCTTCCCGGTCGCCCCCGGAACCCATATCGGCACGAGCAGCCGGTTCCCCGCATCGCCCGACGAGCACGTGCTGGCAGGGATCGAACACCGCGACACCTACTCGCACTGCTTCAGCGCCGCCGACATCTGGCGAGCGGCGACCGTGCTCCTCGAGATGGCCCCATCCGCAGCGGGAGCGCTCGACTTCAGCGGCGGTAGCTTCGGCGGCGGCATCGGCGCGCTCGCCCTGCCGTGGGACGGGCGGTTCCGTCGCGCCGCGCTCGATGTCCCGAGCTTCGGCAACCATGACGTGCGCCTGTCACGGAGATGCACCGGGACTGGTGAGGCCGTGCGCCTGCACCTCCGCGAGCACCCGGAGGTCCGGACAGTGCTCGACTACTTCGACGCGGCGATCGCGGCGCGGCGGCTGCGGCTGCCCGTGCACGTGAGCGCGGCCGTGCTCGACCCCGCCGTCGATCCGCGCGGGCAGTTCGCGGTCTACCACGCCGTCTCCGGCCCGAAGCGCCTCGGCGTGCGGGCGGCGGGCCACCTCCCCGGAACGGTCGGCGAGCTGTCGGACCGACTCGCGCTGCAGGACGGCATCGACTTCCTCGCACTGCCCGACGACCGTCTGATCTGAACACCCCAACGGACCGCTTCTCAGAAAATGCATAGCGTTCTCCATAGAAATCGCATAGGAGATTCCGCAGAATAGGGACATGACCAGCGACCTGCCCGAACTGCGCCGCCCCGACGGCTCCCCCCTGCGCATCCTCGCCGTCGACGACGAGCAGATGCTGACCGACCTGCTCGCGATGGCCCTGCGCATGGAGGGCTGGGAGGTGCGCACC
Source organism: Microbacterium sp. WHRI 7836 (assembly GCF_040223885.2). Taxonomy (NCBI): domain Bacteria; kingdom Bacillati; phylum Actinomycetota; class Actinomycetes; order Micrococcales; family Microbacteriaceae; genus Microbacterium; species Microbacterium sp. WHRI 7836. Next base: position 1,218,001 of record NZ_CP168171.1, on the reverse strand, counting down.
GCCTCCTCCGGCATGGAGGCCCTCCAGGTCGCGCGCGAGTTCGAACCCGATGCCCTCGTGCTCGACATCATGATGCCCGACCTCGACGGCATGTCGGTGCTCAAGCGGCTCCGGGATGCCGGCAACCTCGTCCCCGTGCTCTTCCTCACCGCCAAGGACGCCGTGGGCGACCGCGTCGCAGGACTCACCGCCGGCGGCGACGACTACGTCACCAAGCCCTTCAGCCTGGAAGAGGTGATCGCGCGCCTGCGGGCGATCATCCGCCGCACCGGCCACGCCACCGCTGACGACGGCCAGTCGATCCTGCGCGTCGCCGACCTCACCCTCAACGAGGACAGCCACGAGGTCGTGCGCGACGGCACCGAGATCGAGCTCACCGCGACCGAGTTCGAGCTGTTGCGCTACCTGATGCGCAACGAGCGCCGGGTGCTCTCGAAGGCGCAGATCCTCGACCGGGTGTGGAGCTACGACTTCGGCGGCAAGTCATCGGTCGTCGAGCTGTACATCTCGTACCTGCGCAAGAAGATCGACGCCGGACGCACGCCGCTGCTGCACACCGTCCGCGGCGTCGGCTACATGATCAAGGCCCCTCAGTGAGCTCGGCGACGACGATGAGACGGCCGATGAGCCTGCAGACACGGCTGATGACCGCCGTGATCGGGTTCGTCTCGCTGATCCTCATCATCGTCGCCATCATCACCAGCGCGACGCTGGGCAAGACCATGGAGGATCAGCTCGACCAGAAGCTCTCCAATAATGCGCACCAGCTCGTCCGGGTGACCGAGGCGTTCCCCCCGTCGTCCGCCACCGCGCAGAACGTGCTCGCGAACAGCTCCGCACCGCCGGTGGGTGTGCTCTTCGTGGTCTCGAGCCCCGTGACCGGCTTCAGCGGCGTCGTCGCCAAGACCACGGACGGCGACCCCCTCGCCGGGTCGCTGCAGACCCTCAGCGGGGCCCAGCTGGCGGAGATCGCCGGCGCGCTGAAGGACTCATCGGTCGCCTCAGTCTCCATCAGCGACGTGGGCTCGTACCGGGTGATGGCGCTGCCGACGAACAACGGGGTCATCGTGGTGACCGGCCTCCCCCGTGACGAGATCCAGAACCAGCTCACGCAGCTCCTCACGGTGATCGCGCTCGCCACGATCGGCGGCCTGATCCTGCTGGCCCTCACCACGGCGATCACGATCCGCGTGAGCCTGCGCCCGCTGCGCGCCGTCGCGACCACCGCGACCAGGGTCGCCAACCAGCAGCTCGATCGCGGCGAGGTGACCATCACGGAGCGCGTCCCCGCCTCCGAGGCCGATCCGCGCACCGAGACCGGGCTGGTCGGGGCGTCGTTGAACAAGCTCCTCGATCACGTGAACACCTCGCTCGCGTCCCGGCAGAAGAACGAGGAGCGGATGCGGCGGTTCGTCGCCGATGCCAGCCACGAGCTGCGCACACCGCTCGCCTCGATCCGCGGCTACTCCGAGCTCTCGCTGCGAGCTCTCCGCCAGACGAAGGAACCGTCCGAGCGACCGGAGGTCATCGAGAGCACCACCTCTTCGCTCGAGCGCATCCAGGCGCAGTCGCTGCGGATGACCAGGCTCGTCGAGGACCTGCTGCTGCTCGCCCGCCTCGACGAAGGCCGGGAGCTCGTCTACGGCACAGTCGACCTCACCCAGCTGGCGCTGGAAGGGCTGTCGGATGCGCGCCCCACGGCCGTGGACCACCACTGGAAGATCGACGTGCCCGACGAGCCCGTCACGATCCTGGGAGATGCGGGACGCATGCACCAGGTCGTGGCCAACCTGCTCGCGAACGCCCGCACGCACACGCCGGCCGGCACGACGGTGACACTGAGCGTCGCGCAGGAGGGCGATGAGGCGGTGCTGCGCGTGCACGACGACGGTCCGGGGATCGATCCGGCCATCCGAGACGAGCTGTTCGCCCGCTTCGCCCGCGGAGACAGCTCCCGTGCGCGCCAGACCGGCGGGACGGGGCTCGGCCTCGCGATCGTGAAGGCCATCGTCGAGGGCCACCACGGCTCCATCACGGTGGACAGCGAGCCAGGGAACACCACCTTCAGCGTCCGCATCCCGACGAATCCGGCGGCCTCCCCCGACACCGCCGCTACGGACGCCTGACCCGCAGCACAGCGCCCGCCACGAGCACAGCGCCCACCACCATACTGAGCCCGCCACGACACTGAGCCCGCCACGACACTGAGCCCGCCACGATGCTGAGCCGCGCGCGAGAGGATTCCTGCGCCGGCGGGATCAGTAGCCGGCGAAGGCGTCCGTGGTGAGGCTGCGGGCCTTCTGCAGTGCGGGCGCGAGATCGGCGATCAGGCGGGGTGGTCCCGAGATGAACGCGTGGCGCGCGGGCAGGTCGGGAACGGCACGCTCGAGGGTATCGGCGTCCAGACGCGCCCCCTGAGCCCAGGACCAGTGCGAGGGCAGGGCGGCCGGCTCGTCGCGGGTGAACACGACGGTGCGCACGCCCGTCGCCGCGAGCTCTTCGCGGAAGGCGAGCTCCGAGGCCTCGGATGCCACGTACACGAGCACCACGTCGCGCTGTTGCCCGGTCGCCTGCAGCTGCCGCAGCTGCGACACGAACGGCGTCACGCCGATACCTGCCGCGACCATGAGCACGGGCTGGTCACCGCGAGGGAGGATGAAGTCGCCCCAGGTCCCGGTCACGGCGAAGGTCGCCCCCGGCTCGGCGGCCGCGAGAGCCCGCTTGTAGCTGGAGGGGTGCTTCTGGTCGCCGTTCTTGTAGGCGATGCGCAGCGTGGGCAGGTCGGCCGGCGCCGACACGATGCTGAACTCCCGGCGGGTGCCGCGCGCGTCGGGGCGGTGGTGCGGCACGTCGAGCTCGAGATACTGACCAGGGAGGAAACGCACACGGCCCTTGGCGCGGAAGGTCAGCTCCTGCGCGGTCGGGGTGACGAACTCACGTCGTTCGAGCACGAGCCGCACCGACCCGCGCAGTGCGAAGGCGAACGCGACCAGGTTGCCGATGAGCAGCGCGCGCTCCTGTCCGAGGGTGAACAGGCCGGCCACGGAGAGGGGCCACCCCGCGAGCAGACCGACGACGACGGCCACCACGAGCTGCTGCCGACGCCGCGGCGGAAGAGTGAGCGGCTCCGAGAGCATGAAGGCCCCGAGGAAGAGGAACGGCGACTGCAGCACGGCGAACTGCAGGGCTGTCACGACGTCGAAGGCGACATCGAACTCCACGGCCTGGACTGCCTGCCGCACCACGGAGGTGGCGACCGCGACGATCAGGAACACCAGCACGACGCGGATCTTCTCGGTGCGCCACAGCACCAGGAGACCGAGCACCGCGACCGGGATCGTGAGCACGGGCGTGCCCACCCACCACGCCGACGAGGTGCCCAACCACTCGAAGGCCCCGAACGCCCCGAGGATCGAGACGACGGCGGCGCCGAACGCGGCCGGGTTGAAGATGTGCCGGCCCCGCCAGGCGATCAGATACTTCGACACGCTCGCGACGGCACCGGCGATCGCGAGGCCGACGAGTGCGCTCGGCTCCACGCCGGGGCGGAGCACGAACAACAGGATGAGGGCGGTCACGACCGAGGATTCGATGCGCCAGGGCAGCCGCAGGATGCGCTGCGCGACAGCGTCGACGACCGAGATGACGAGCGCGAGCACGAGGAAGGACGCCACGAGCTCGAGCGGGGTCGGCGAGACGATGACGCCGAACAGCGAGAGCACGAAGGCGATGACGGCGAGGGCGATCAGCGCGAACAGGACCAGACGGTACATCGACAGCGAGCCCAGCACGGCGAGGACCCGCTGACGCGCAGCGGTGAATGAGGTGATCACGATTCCACTCTTCCCTGGTTCTGGACGGTGAGGAACAGTTCGGCCGGAAATCCGGGGGAACGCTGCACCCGTCCGTCGGTGCTCATCCGCACCCACTCGGTTCCCCAGGCCGCAGCGATCTCAGGGCCGCCGTCGAAGAAGAGGGCGGTCGCCACAGCGTCGGCCCTCATAGCGTGGGGCGCCACGGCCCAGGTCGCCGCCCAGGTGCGCACCGGGGTGCCGGTGCGCGCATCCAGGACGTGGTGGAGCCCGCTCCCCCACGCCCGACGGTTGATGGCCGAGGCGCACAGGGCCTGGTCCTTCACCTCGATGACGCCGATCGCCTTCGTCGCGTCATAGGGGTGCTCGAGGGCGATGCGCACACCGGCCCCGCGCACCCGGATGTCGCCACCGGCATCGATCACGAGATCGCCGGGCATACGCTCCAGCACCGTGGACACGAGATCGACGAGGCGACCCTTCCCGAGGGCGCCGACGTCGAGCAGAGCCGGAGCCGAAGCCCTGACCTCGCCACCATCCCATGAGAGATGCCGATCCCACTCTTCCGGCGCCGGGAGCGGCTGCCCGGCGATCAGCGTGTAGGCCGCGTCATAGCCGAGCGCATCCAGGCTCGCGGCGACGAGGGGGTTCACCGCACCGGCGGTCGCCGCGGAGAGCTCGCGATACGCGTCGAGCATGGGGGCGGCGTCGGCGGAGGCGAGAACGCCACCGAGTCTCCCGAGGCGCACGACCTCGGAGTCTGCACGGAACCGGGACCATTCGCGGTCGAAGCGCTCGATCTCCGCCGTCACCGCCGCCTTCGCGGCAGCCGGGAGCGGGTCGGTCGTCTCGATCTCCCAGTGCGTTCCGATGGCCTCGAAGCTCCAGGTGGCCATGCGGCTTTCAGGCGCCTACGCGGCAGCCTGCTCCTTGATCGACTCGACGGCGTCGTTGAATCCGCCGCTGGTGAGCGACGAGCCCGCGACACGGGTGACGTTCAGCTCGTCGATCGGCTTGCCGTCGACCTCGGCGGCGATGCCGTCGATGAACTCGCCCTGGTAGCGCTTGCTCTCGGGCGCCTGCGGATCACCCGTGACCTCGACATCGGTGACGACGCCGTCGGCGAGCGTCAGCGTGACGGAGATCTTCTCCACCGTCTCGGGGGTCTGGTACGAGCCCTCGGCCGTGTAGGTGCCGTCGGTGTAGGTCGCCGTGGCGTCACCTCCCGAAGACGATGCGGAGGCACCCGTATCGGGAGTGCTGTCGGCTCCGGAAGAGCCCTCGGCATCGGCAGCGCCGGAGCATCCGGCGAGGACGAAGAGACCTGCGATCCCGAGGAGTGCGGATCCCTTGCGGACAGAGGTCGGTACGGTCGTGCGGATCATGGTGGTCCTCCCGGCTCGGTGTCGGTCGACGTGGTCGTCGACCCCCTCACGCTAGGCATCGCGCCTATGAACGGGCTGACGTAACGTGTTACGCGTCTCCGCCGAACATGCTGGTGACGGAGCCGTCCTCGAACACCTCATGGATCGCGCGGGCCAGGAGCGGGGCGATCGGGAGGATGGTGAGCTTGTCCCACTGGCGCGACTCGGTGAGCGGGATCGTGTCGGTGATGACGACCTCGTCGATGGACGAGTCCTGCAAACGATCCGACGCCGGGTCGCTGAAGATCGCGTGGGTCGCGGCGACGATCACGCGGTGCGCCCCGTTCGCCTTGAGAGCCTGCGCAGCCTTGACGATCGTGCCACCGGTGTCGATCATGTCGTCGACGAGGAGGCAGGTGCGTCCCTCGACGGCACCGACGATCTCGTGCACGGAGACCTGGTTGGCGACCTTCGGGTCGCGACGCTTGTGGATGATCGCGAGCGGAGCGCCGAGGCTGTCCGACCACGTGTCGGCCACGCGCACGCGGCCCATGTCGGGCGATACCACCGTGAGGATCTCGCGGTCCTCCGGCGAGAGGGTGCGCTCGAAGTAGTCGAGCAGCACGGGCTTGGCGAACAGGTGGTCGACGGGACCGTCGAAGAAGCCCTGGATCTGGGCTGCGTGCAGGTCGACGCTCATGACGCGGTCGGCACCGGCGGTCTTCAGCAGGTCGGCCACGAGACGGGCGCTGATCGGCTCGCGACCGCGACCCTTCTTGTCCTGACGCGAATACGGATAGTACGGAGCGACGACGGTGATGCGCTTCGCCGACGCGCGCTTGGCCGCGTCGATCATGATGAGAGTCTCCATGAGCCACTCGTTGACCGGCTCGCCGAACGTCTGGATCAGGAAGAGATCCACTCCACGGATGGAGACCTCGAAGCGCGCGTAGATCTCACCCGATGCGAACGTGCGGTGCTCGACCGGGGCGATCTCGGTGCCCAGCGCCTCGGCGACCGCCGCCGTGAGGGCAGGGTGCGAACGACCGCCGGCGACGACGAGCCGCTTCTTGGTCTTGGCGATGATCCCGGGGGCCACGCCGTTGTCGCGATCCAGATCGACCGTCTTCTTCTTGCGCGCCATGTCCGCCTATTCCGCCGAATTCTCCCGGGACGCAGCATCCGCCGCGCCCGTCCCTGCTCTGTTCTTCTCGACCCAGCCCTCGATGTTGCGCTGGGGGGCGACGCTCATGGCCAGAGCGCCGGCGGGGACGTCCTTGCGGACGACGGCGCCTGCACCGGTCTTCGCACCGGCTCCCAGCCTAACGGGCGCGACGAGCACCGTGTGCGACCCGGTGTGCACCTCGTCGCCGATCTCGGTGCGGTGCTTGTTCACGTCGTCGTAGTTGGCGGTGATCGTGCTCGCACCGAGGTTCACTCCGCGACCGATCGTCGCATCGCCCACGTACGACAGGTGCGGCACCTTGCTGCCCTCGCCGATCTCGGCGTTCTTGGTCTCGACGTACGCGCCGATCTTGCCCTTGGCGCCCAGCACAGTGCCGGGGCGGAGGAAGGAGAACGGACCGACCGTCGCCTCGGCGCCGATGACGGCCAGCGTCGCATCCGTGCGGCGGACGACCGCATCCTCACCGACCTCGCAGTCCACGAGCGTCGTATCGGGGCCGATGACAGCTCCGGAGGCGATGGCCGTTGCCCGCAGGATCTGCGTGTTCGGGAGGATCGTGACGTCGGGCGAGAGTGTCGCGTCGTCGTCGATCCACGTGGTGGCGGGGTCGATCACGGTGACGCCCTCGAGCTGCCACCGGCGCACGATCCGCTGGTTGAGCAGGCGCCCGACGAGCGCGAGCTGCGTGCGGTCGTTCACGCCGTAGGTGACCGTGACGTCCGACACGACCGACGCCGCGACGCGGTCGCCATCGCGGCGGAGCAGTCCAGGCACGTCGGTCAGGTACATCTCGCGCTGAGCGTTGTCGAGGCTCAGCTGCGGCAGGTAGGTACGCAGCGTCGCGGCGCGGAACACGTACATACCGGCGTTGATCTCACGGACGGCCGCCTCTTCCGGGCTCGCATCCTTCTGCTCCACGATGCGGTCGACCCCGCCATCGGCATCGCGCACCACGCGACCGTAGCCGGTGGGATCCTCCACCAGCGCGGTCATGAGTGTGGCAGGCGCCCCGGACGCCCGGTGCTCAGCGAGGAAGGCCGAGAGGGTGTCGGCATCGGCGAGGGGGCAGTCGCCGGAGAGTACGAGCACGTCGCCCTCGAAGTCGGCGGGCAACGCATCGACGGCCACCTGCACCGCACGACCCGTTCCGGGGATGTCGTCCTGGTCGACGAAGACCGCGTCGGGATAATCGGCGGCGAGGGCGGCCACCACCTGGTCCCGCTCATGCCGCACGACGACCTCGACGTGCGTCGCCTGCAACCGCTGCGCTGTGGTGAGCACGTGCCCGACGAGTGGACGTCCGCTGATCGGGTGCAGCACCTTCGGCAGACGCGACTTCATGCGAGTGCCCTGCCCTGCGGCGAGGACGATGATCGCGAGATTGTTCCCAGTCATGCTCCGCCGCCAGGACTCGAACCTAGACCTCACAGCTCCAAAGGCTGTCGTGCTGCCATTACACCACGGCGGACCGCGCCGCCCATGAAGGCACCGCGGGGACAAGTCTGCCATGCTCCGGCCCCGGTTCCGCTGACACCGCGGCCCGTCATCCGCGTGAAATACCGATCTGCAATGCTGGCGACATGAGCATCGTGATCGAACGGGTGCAGGCCGCGAGCCCCGCCCTGGCCGAGTTCCTGGTCGCCCACCATGCGGAGTTGGAGCACACCGCTCCTGCGGAGAGCCGCCACGCCCTGGTGTTCGAGCGGTTGCTGGCTCCGGGAGTGCGGCTCTTCGCCGCGCACCTCGACGATGCCCCCGTGGCCACCGGTGCCCTGGCGACTGTCGAGGAGGGACACGAGGAGATCAAGTCGATGCGCACGGACCCCGCCCTGCGCGGACAGGGCCTCGGCCGCGCCATGCTCGCGTTCCTCCTGGCGGACGCCGAGTCCAGGGGCATCAGCCGCCTCTCGCTCGAGACCGGGAGCGCGGACTTCTTCATCCCGGCACGTGCGCTGTACGCCGCGGCGGGATTCCGCGAGTGCGGCCCGTTCGGCGGCTACGCGCTCGATCCGTACAGCACGTTCATGACGGTCACGCTCCCGACCGCGTCCTGATCTCGTCGCCGCGCGCGCGATAATGGGCGGATGAGCGAGGTGGATGAGGTCGACCGGATCGTCGGCGCGTGGAACACCCAGCGTCCCGACCTCGACTTCTCCCCGCTCGAGGTCCTGTCGCGGATGGACCGGTTGTCGCGGCACCTCGATCGCGCCCGCCGCGATGTGTTCCGACGGAGCGATCTGGAGCACTGGGAGTGGGACGTGCTCTCCGCGCTGCGGAGAGCGGGGGCGCCGTTCCAACTCTCCCCCAAGCAACTGCTCCAGCAGACCCTGGTCTCGAGCGGCACCATGACCAACCGGATCGATCGCCTGGTCGGGCGTCGGTTCGTGCGGCGCGAGGCTGACCCCGGCGACGGTCGCAGCGTGCTGGTGACGCTCACCGATGACGGGCGCATCCGCGTGGACGCCGCCATCACGCGTCTGGTGGATGTGGAGGCCGATCTGCTGCAGGCGCTCTCCCGCTCCGACCGCGACCGCCTCGCGGGGCTGCTGCGCAAGCTGAGCCTGAGCTTCGACTCGTGACCGGCCGCAACTGATGGGCATGCCCTCTCCCCTGCCCGTGCGCGACGGCGTGGGAGCCACACGGCTGCACGTGCCCCTCACCGGCTCGTGGCCCACGGTCGCTGCCTACATGATCGAGAGGTTCTTCCACCTCGATCCCGAGCGGCTGCTCGAGCGGTTCGATCGCGGCGACATCGTTCGCGCCGACGGCTCTGCGGTCCCCCGTGATGCCCCGCTCGGGAGTGTCGAGTTCATCTGGTACTACCGCGAGCCCGCCATCGAGACGCGGATCCCGTTCGAGATCGAGATCCTGCACCAGGACGAGCATCTCGTCGTCGTGGACAAGCCGCACTTCCTGCCAACGACTCCCGGCGGCAAGTTCCTGCAGAACTCGGCACTGGTGCGGCTGCGCAACCTCCTCGACAACCCGGACCTGGCGCCCATCCACCGTCTGGACCGCGCGACCGCCGGACTGCTGATGTTCTCGACGCGACCCGCCACCCGCGGCGCCTACCAGCTGATGTTCGAGAACCGGCAGGTGCAGAAGGTCTACGAGGCGGTGTCCGCGCTGCCCGCGCACGGCGAACTCCCCTCGTTCCCGCTCGTCTACCGCAACCACATCGAGAAGCCGCGTGCCCAGGTGCGGGTGCAGGTCGACGACACCAGGGAGCCGAACGCCGAGACGCTGATCGAACTGATCGGCGCCGATGACCGTGTGGTGCACACCCTGCTCCGCCCGCACAGCGGGAAGATGCATCAGCTGCGCGTGCACCTCGCCGCCCTCGGCATGGGCATCCTCAACGACCGGTTCTACCCCGAGCTGCTCGACGATGTGCCGGACGACTTCGACCGCCCGCTGCAGCTGCTCGCACGCGAGCTGCGCTTCGTCGATCCGCTGAGCGGCGCGGAGCGGGTCTTCACCACGAGGCGGGCGCTGCAGCACGCGCCTCGTGGTGAGAATCCGTACGCTCGCGTCAGCGGCGCATGACCTTGCGGGCCAGGCGGGTTCCGAGCATCTGCACGAGATGCACGAACACGACGATGAGGACGATCGCCGCCCACATCACGAGCGGCTCGAACTGCCGGAAACCATAGATCTGGGCGAATGCGCCGAGGCCACCGCCACCGACGAGTCCTGCCATCGCCGTCATGTCGATGAGCGCGACCACGATGAACGTGTAGCCCAGGATGAGCGGTCCGAGCGACTCCGGGATCGCCACCGTGAACAGGATGCGCCAGGGCCCTGCACCCATCGCACGCGCCGCTTCGATCACGCCGGGCGAGACCGAGATCAGATGCTGTTCGACGATCCGTCCGATCGCGAAGGCCGCGGCGAGACCGATGATGAAGGCACCCGCCGTCGTGCCGATGCCGACACCGACCACGGCACGGGCCAGCGGCTGCGCGACCACGAGGAAGATGATGAACGGGATGGGGCGGAAGAAGTTCACCACGAGGTTCGCGAACAGCGAGACCGGCTTGTTCTGCGCGAGGCCGCCCGGCCGCGTCACGTACAGGATGATGCCGATAGCGAGACCGAGCACGCCACCCAGCACGAGCGCGAAGGAGGTCATGTAGAGCGTCTCGAGGGCAGCCGCCCAGAATTCCGGCCACAGTTCGTTCAGGCGTTCCATCAGCGTGCCTCCTCTCCGGCGATCTCGGTCACTTCGACACGTCGGGCGATGCTCGCGAGGGCGCGATCGATCGCCGCGGCGTCACCGCGGATCGCGAGTGTCAGATGCCCGAAGGCCCGTCCGCGGATGTCGTTGATGCCGCCGTAGACGAGCTCGAAGTCGAGGCCGGCACCGGCGAGATCGAGGAAGACCTGCGCCTGCGAGGAGTCGCCGTCGCGGAACGAGAACGTGACCAGGCGGCCCTGATGGCGCTCGCGGAGCACCGCCAGCTCTGCGGGTGACGGCACGCCCTTGACGACCGTTCCGACGAAACGCTGCGACGCCGGGTTCTGCGGCGCGGAGAAGACGTCGAAGACATCGCCGTGCTCGATCACACGACCGTTCTCCATCACCGCCACCTTGGTCGCGATGGTCTGGATCACATCCATCTCGTGCGTGATGACGACGATCGTGACACCCTGCTCGCGATTGACGCGCTTCAGCAGATCGAGCACCTCGTGGGTGGTCTGCGGGTCGAGGGCGCTGGTGGCCTCGTCGGCGAGGAGGATCGCGGGCCCGGTGGCGAGGGCACGGGCGATGCCTACGCGCTGCTTCTGGCCGCCGGAGAGCTGTTCGGGATAGGCCTTCGCCTTGTCGGAGAGACCGACGAACGAGAGCAGTTCCGCCACACGTGTCTCGATATCGGCTTTCGACCAGCCGGCGAGCTTGAGCGGATACGCGATGTTGGACCTGACGCTCCGCGAGGAGAACAGGTTGAACTGCTGGAAGATCATGCCGATCCCGCCGCGGACCTTGCGCAGCTCGCTCTCCTTCAGCGCGGTGATGTCCACGCCGTCCACCGTGATGGTGCCGCTGGTGGCCGGTTCCAGTGCGTTGATCAGGCGCACGAGGGTCGACTTGCCCGCCCCGGAATAGCCGATGATCCCGAAGACGTCGCCCTTCTCGATCGAGAGGGAGACGTCGTCGACGGCCACGACCTCCGCGCCGTCACGGGTGCGGGGCGGGTACGTCTTGGACACGTTCGTCAGGGTGACGATCGGCATGTGGTGCTCCGGTCTGCTTCGGGAACGAAGAATCGGGTGACGCGTTTTCGCGCCACCCGATTCTCCCTCATCGGACGGGGTGGATCTCCCGCGTCCTACTTCTTCGCGTCGGCGTCCTTCTGGACCTTCGCGAGCGAGGCGACCAGGTCATCCACCGGCGTCTGCAGCGCCACGGCGGTGCCGCCCGACGACTCGAGAAGGCCCTTCTGGACGGCCTCGTTCGTCTGGAAGATCTCGACGAGCTTGAGGTAGGTCTCGTTGTCGGCGTCCTCCGCACGAGCGGCGAAGATGTTCACGTACGGCAGCGCGCTGGGATCCTCGGGGTCGTCCTGGGCGATCGCGTCTTCGAACGTGAGGCCGGCGTCCTGCACGAAGTCGTTGTTGATGATCGCAGCGGCGACGTCGGGCAGCGAGGTCGGGATGAGCGCGGCCTCGAGCGCCTTGACCTCGACCTTGGACTTGTCGGTGTCGATGTCGGCGAGGTCGGAGTACGGCGTGCCGCCGCTCTTGAGCTCGACGAGGCCGGCCTGCTGCAGCACGTTCAGCGCACGCGCCTGGTTGGAGGCGTCATCGGGGACGGCGACGGTCTCGCCCTCGGGGATGCTGTCGACGTCGTCGTACTTCTTCGAGTACAGACCGAGCGGGTAGATCGCGGTCGAGCCGATCGGGGTGAGGTCGGAACCCGAGGCGTTGTTGTACTCGGCGAGGTACACGATGTGCTGGAACTGGTTGAGGTCGATCTCCCCCTCGGTGAGCGCGGGGTTCGGCTGCTCGTAGGAGCCGAAGTCGACCAGCTCGACCGTGATCCCCTCTTCGGCTGCGGCGTCGACGAAGGCCGGCCACTGCTCGTCGCCCTTGCCGACGACGCCGATCTTGACGACCTCGTTCTCGGAGGACCCCTCGCTGCCGGATCCGGCATCGGACGACCCCGTGGCGCACCCGGCGAGCGCGACGAAGAGCGGGACCGCGGCGAGCGCGGCCAGGATGGAAGTGGTGCGGCGTGACATGTGAAGGAGTTCCTCTCTTGGGGGACTCGAATACGTTAGGCAGGCCGCGCGGCGCACGCGGAATCGAGTGTCACACGGCGTCACAGCGAGGCGTGGTCAGGGCCGCGGCACCCTCAGGGCCAGCTTGCCCACGTAGTGCTCTCCGAGCGCCCGGTGCGCCGTCGCGATCTCATCGGCGTCGAAGACGCGGGACACATGCGGTGAGATGTGACTCGACTCGATGACCTCGTTGAGACGCTGCAGTGCGGCGCGGCTGCGATCGCCGTCGTAGAAGGACACCCGATCGACGAGCTGCGCTGACGGCGGCGGGTTCACGCCGTGCGCCCACGCGATGCGGCCGGTGGGTGCGACTGCGCTCAGTGCCTCCTCGGCCGCCGTTCCTCCCGCCGTGACCAGCGCCCCGTCGAGCCCGTCCGGTGCGAAGCGCGCGATGGCCGCCGGCACGTCGTCACTCCGACCGTCGACGACCGCGTCGGCTCCGAGTCTGCTCGCGAGCGCGACTCCGTCCTGTCCCGAGGCCACGGCGAGGACACGAAGCCCTCGATGCTTGGCGAGCTGCACCGCGAGATGGCCGATCCCTCCGCTCGCGCCGAAGATCATCACGGCATCACCGGGACTCGCATCGATGGTGTCGAGTCCGCTCGTGGCCGTGAGCGCGTCCCAGGCCAGCACTCCTGCCTGCTCGTCGGTCAGACGGGCGGGCACCGGAGCGACGTGTTCCTGGTCGACCACGGCGTACTCGGCGTAGAACCCGCCTCTCGGGACGGGGGTCGAGGCAGCGTACACCCGGTCGCCCGGGGCGAAGCGCGTCACCTCGGCCCCGACCGCCTCGACGGTCCCCGCCCCTTCCCACCCGAGGATGTAGGGGAAGGTCGACGGCACGCCGAATGCGCCTTCGTAGTGACCCTCGCGCTCCTCTCGGTCCCACGACCCTAGCCCTGCGACATGGATGCGGATGAGCACGTCGCTGTCCCCGACCGTGGGGACCGGAACCGAGTGTTCATGCAGTTCCGTCTCGTCCCCGAATCGATCGAGGATGAGGGCTTTCATCGTCGTGGGCATGGGACTCCTCGTTCTCATCGGTGGGTCCGGCTCTCGGACGCCCGGACGCTCAGTCGTAGTCCTCGATCCCCTGCAGGCGCACCTGCTCGAGGTCGAGGCGGGCGGAGATGCGACGCACCACGATGTCGTCGATGGTGCCGGCGCCGCGCAGTCCGAGCAGGACCTCGCGCTTGCGGTCGAGCAGGGCGAGCTTCAGGCGCGTGTGCTCCTCGTGTCGGACCAAGGGCGAACGCTGTGCCAGATCGACGTCGGCGGAGGTCGCGATGATCTGCAGTACGGTGCCGTCCGTGGCCTCTCCCTCCACGACCTGCGAGACGCCGCCTCCGGGCGCCGGGTCGCCACCGACGTCGGCGGTTCCCGCGCTGAGCGGGTCGGGCTCGCCGAGCATCTCGTCCAGCACGTCGGCCTCAGCGTCGACGAGGGCCTGCTCGCGGGCCAGCGACCGGGCGTTGGCGAACTCGAGCATCTGATACCCCTCCGATCGCACGCGATCCAGGACCTCCTGGCCCACACCGTGCTCGGCGGCCAGGTCGTCGAGGGCGGCGAGGGCGGCACCGGAGATCGCCCGCTCTGCGAGCTCGTACTCCTCGTCCTCGGCGTGGTCGACGGGGAACCGCGCCCATCGCACGATGGCGGGCAGCAGCGGACCCTGCACGAGCAGACTCAGCAGGATGACACCCGCCGTCACGAACACGATCTCGTCGCGACCGTTGATCGCGCCGCCCTGGGTGATGCTCGTCGGGACGGAGAGAGCGATGGCGAGGGAGACGGCGCCGCGCATGCCGGCGACGGTGGAGACGGCCCTGGCCCGTGCTCTCGCGCCGGGCGCCGGACGCGGACCGCTCTGCCGCTGGAACACCACGTTCAGCAGCTGGAACACATAGCGCACCACCAGCAGCGTCGCCCAGACGGCGAGAGTGATGAGCACCAGGCGCCCGATCGCGGCGGCCGAGATCTCATGCGCGACGTACTGCACCTCGAGACCGATCAGCACGAACAGCGCGCCGTTGAGCAGGAAGACACCGAACGGCCACGCCGCATCCGCCTGGCGTCGCGACGAGGCGGTGGTCACCCGCGGAGAGACGTACGCGACGATGAGCCCCGCCACCACGACCGCCAGAACTCCGGAGGCGTGCACCATCTCGGCGGCGAGGAATGCGGTGAACGGGATCAGCAGCAGCGTGACGTTGATCACGATCGTCGACGAGGTGCGCCGCAGCAGGAGGTAGCCGAGAGCCGCGATGACCACGCCGGCGGCGATTCCACCGACGTAGGAGATCAGCACGTCGAGCGTCACCGACAGCGGGGTGATCTGGCCGCCGAGCGCGAGCGACACCGCGATCGCGTACAGCACCAGGGCCGTGCCGTCGTTGGTCAGGCTCTCGGCCTTGAGCTTCATGAACATGCGGCGCGGCAGCAGTCGACCGAGGGCGGCGACGGCGGTGGCATCCGGTGGGGCGACCGCAGCGCCCAGGATGAGGGCGATCTCCCAGGGCATCCCGAACAGCACACCGATGCCCGCGACCGCGAACGCCGAGGCGACCACCAGCACCGTGCTCATGGGCAGGATGTAACGGAAGTCGCGGCGGATCGACCGCAGGGACGTGGTGAGGCTCTCC
This sequence comes from Microbacterium sp. WHRI 7836, assembly GCF_040223885.2. NCBI lineage: Bacteria > Bacillati > Actinomycetota > Actinomycetes > Micrococcales > Microbacteriaceae > Microbacterium > Microbacterium sp. WHRI 7836. The sequence continues at coordinate 1,202,716 of NZ_CP168171.1, read as the reverse complement.
CAGAAGAGCATCACCGGGAGGAACAGCAGCAGCACCGTCTCCGGGGGCAGCTGCACTTCGCGAAGCTGCGGCACGAAGCCCAGCAGCAGTCCGAAGATGACGAGGACGAGGGGCAGCGCGAGACGCACGCGCGGGGCGATCAGGGTTCCGACGAGAATCGTGAGTCCGAGCAGGACTGTTACTTCGAGGCCTTCCATCCCTACCTCCCAACAGCGGTGAGAGAAGGATATTCCTCCGTCAGCCGATCTCCTCGGTGAGTTCGAACCAGCGCAGCTCGAGCTCTTCGATCTCGGCCTGCTGCTCGCTGATCTTCTTCATGCGATCGCCCAGCCCCGCATAGTCGGACTGGTCGTGATCGGCCAGCGCGGTCTTGGCGGCGTTCACCTGCTGGGTGAGCTTCTGGATGCGGCGCTCGAGCGCGGAGATCTCCTTCTGCGCCGCGCGCAGCGCCGCTCCGTCCAGACCCTTCGTCGCCGCGGCTGAGGTTGCCGTCGCTGCCGCCGTCGCGGTCTGCTTCGAGCCCGCGGACGACTGCAGTTCGCGCAGGCGGAGGTACTCGTCGACCCCGCCGGGGAGGTGGCGCAGATGGCCATCCAGGATCGCATACTGCTGATCGGTGACGCGCTCCAGGAAGTACCGGTCGTGGCTGACGACGAGGAGGGTGCCGGACCACGAGTCGAGGAGATCCTCGATCGCGGCGAGCATATCGGTGTCGAGGTCGTTGGTCGGCTCGTCGAGGATCAGCACGTTCGGCTGGTCGAGGAGCACGAGGAGCAGTTGCAGACGGCGCTGCTGTCCACCGGAGAGGTCCTTGACCGGGGTGGAGAGCTGAGCGGAGTCGAACCCGAGGCGCTCGAGGAGCTGCCCCGGCGTGAGGTCCTGCGCCTTCGAGCCCGCGCCCATCGTGTAGGAGGTGCGCAGGCCGGAGATGATCACGCGCACCGGGTCGTTCCAGTGCTGGGTGAGCTCGTCGAGCCGCTGCGTGAGGGTCTGCACCTTCACGGTCGTGCCGCGCTTGACCCGACCGACGGTGGGTTCGACGGTGCCGGAGATGAGGCCGAGCAGGGTCGACTTCCCCGCGCCGTTCACGCCGAGGATGCCGGTGCGCTCACCCGGCGCGATGCGCCATTCGATGTCGCGCAGCACGACCTTCTCGCCGCCGTCGGCCGTCGGGTAGGTCACCCCGACGTCGAGCAGATCGACCACGTCCTTGCCGAGGCGTGAGACCGCGAGCGACTGCAGCGACACCTTGTCGCGGATCTCGGGAACGTCGGCGATGAGCTCGTTGGCCGCATCGATGCGGAACTTCGGCTTCGCGGTGCGGGCCGGGGCGCCACGACGGAGCCAGGCGAGCTCCTTCTTGGCGAGGTTCTGGCGCTTCGCCTCGGTGGCGGCCGCCATGCGGTCGCGTTCGACACGCTGCAGGATGTAGGCCGCGTAGCCGCCCTCGAAGGGCTCGACGATGCGGTCGTGCACCTCCCAGGTCTCGGTGCAGACCTCGTCGAGGAACCATCGGTCGTGGGTCACGACCATGAGGGCGCCCGAGTTCGACGACCAGCGCCTCTTGAGGTGCCCGGCGAGCCACGTGATCGCCTCGACGTCGAGGTGGTTGGTCGGCTCGTCCAGCGCGATGACATCCCAGTCACCGGTCAGGAGCCTGGCGAGCGATACCCTGCGACGCTGTCCACCGCTGAGAGAGCCGATCTCGGCGTCCCACGGCAGATCGGTGAGCAGCCCCTCGATGACATCCCGCACCCGCGCGTCGCCCGCCCACTCGTACTCCGGGGTGTCGCCGACGACCGCGGCGCTGATCGTGAGGTCGTCCGGAAGATTGTCGGCCTGATCGAGCACCCCGATGCGCGTTCCGCCACGCACCGTGACGCGTCCGGAGTTCGGCTCCTTGATGCCGGCCAGCATGCCGAGGAGGCTCGACTTTCCGTCTCCGTTGCGGCCGACGATGCCGATGCGATCGCCCTCCTCGATGCCGAGGGTCACGGAGTCGAAGACGACCCTTGTCGGATATTCGAGGTGGAGGGCTTCAGCCCCGAGAAGATGTGCCATGTTCCCTCCAGGGTAGCCGCGCCCGGTGACGCCAGGACGACCACCGCCGTCGGACCGCGGCGGGTGGCCGGATCGTCGTTCGGCTCCGCCCGATCTAAAATCGACGGGTGCCAAGGAATCGCCGGGTGTTCTCGCTCATGCTCGACAACCGCAGGGCGAAGCTGATGGAGTCGAGAAGGCGCCCAGGGCACTACGAGCTCAGTGTCGACGGGATCGCGCAGTCGGTGGTCTCGATGACCGACCCGACCACACTCGAGTACGCGTACACGCAGCACATCGCGAGAGCGATCGATGCCGCGGCTGAGCCCGGTGCACCGCTGTTCACCGTGCACCTGGGAGCCGGAGCGCTCACGCTGGCACGCTATGTCGAGGCCACGCGCCCCGGATCCCCGCAGCTCGTGGTCGAGTTCGAACCCGCGCTCTATGCTGCCGTGCTCGATGCGCTGCCCCTCCCGCCAGGCGCCGATCTGCGAGTCGTCTTCGGCGACGCGCGGGCGGTCGCAGACGCGGAGCTCCCGGATGGAGGAAAGCCCGCGGGGCCGCCATCCTCCTCTCCCGCGCTCGGCATCGTCACGTCCGGTGGCAGCGCCGTCGACACCGATTGGGTGGATGCACGCTTCACCGTCGTCGACCTGTGGGACGCCGCGGTCATCCGACACCGTGTGGCCAGCCAGGAGTTCTACCGTCGGGTCGCCGCCCGCTCCGCAGCAGGCGCCGTCGTGGCGGTGAACCTCCTCGACGGGCACCCGTTCGAGTATTCGCGGCGACAGGCGGCGACGCTGCGGTCGGTGTTCCAGAATGTCGCCGTCGTCCTGGACGCCGAGCCGGAAGATGACGAGGGGCCTCTCGGCAACGTCGTCGTGTTCGCGAGCGATGAGCCGCTGAGCGTCGTGATGGACCCCGATCTCCTCGGCGCACCGCGACCGCACATGCTGCACGACGCGTCCCTGACCGCATGGATCGACGGAGCCCGCATCATGACCGACGCGGACGGCACGGACTCCCCCGACCCCGACGACCCGATCTGGGACTAGGAGTCGACCCGATCCGGGACGAGGCGTCGAGCCGATCCGGGACTAGGCGTCGAGCCGATCCGGGACTAGGCGTCGACCGGGGACCGGTCGGCCCGCGCATCGGGAGTGGGCGCTGAGACCGACCCGGCCGTGCGCAGGAAGACGATGATCCAGCTGAAGATCAGCACCGCGGCGATCAGCTCGACCGCGGTGAGGTTGTAGTAGCCGACCGCGAAGAAGGCGGCGAGCAGGATGATCACCAGAACGTAGATCCAGCCGAACGCCACGAACACGCGCGGGATGGTCGGCAGGAACCACGGCAGCCCGACGACGATGATCCCGAAGACGACCGTCATGCCCGTCGCGACCGTGTTGTGCAGGAGGAAGAACTCGTCGACGGGGAAGAGCCCGACGCACGCGAGGAAGATCCCCATCAGGATGAGCCCGCCGCGCACCATGAACCGGCCGCGACGCTCCTCTGGGGTCTCGGCCGGCAGGCCGGCTGTGGCGTACCGGGAGATGGTCGTGACCATGATCCCGGCGATGACCAGCGTCACGTTGAAGGCGACGGACGCGCTGTTGGTGCTCATCCCGAGCGCGGAGAGGTTGTCACGCCACCAGTGCACATCGCTCGAGGCGAGCATGCTGGCGAACGCTCCGACCACGAGGAACACGGCGAGCACCAGCGAGAGCACCATGGGGTTGAGAGCGACCGCGCTGAGGAAGCAGACGTATCCGGTCAGGGCGAAGGCCACGGCCACCAGGATCGCTCCGGGGAGCGGGAACACCGGGGCGTCCGTGAAGCTCCGCTCGAGGAGTTCGGCGATGCCGAGCCAGCCGAGGCAGGCGATCGCCGCGTGGGCGAACGCGATGGCGGTGAGGTCGTACCAGCGCAGCCGATCACCCGGCACGCTGAAGCCGTCGCGGACCGCCTGCGGGTCGGGCCGTTCCGGTCGCACCGCGAACCGGCCGAGCGTGAACGCGATCACCGCGGTGATGGCCCCGCCGCATGCGGCGAAGACGCCGATCGACCCGCTGCCGCTGATCGCCAGGTCGTGACCCCAGAACACCGGCAGGCCGATCGCGAACCCCGCGACGAAGAAGCCGGCACCGACGATGAGTGCCGTCGCCTCGAAGACCGCGGCGGACGTCTCCGGGCCGCGCACCTGTCTCAGCACCTGCACGACTCTGCTCGCCAGCGCGTTCATCCTCGTCCTTCCCGGTCCACATCATAGAAGGAGCGCAGATCCGGCGCGGCCGGTGGTACCATCACGGAACGGATCGTATACAACGTCGTCGTTCCACCACCCGAGGTGATCAGTCATGAACGGTGCACCCGCTGCCCCCGCCGAATCGGTATCGACTCTCGTCGCGCGCAACATCAGTGATTTCAGAGCCGCCGTCTCCGAGTCCTTCGTCCCGCTGCAGGTCTCCACGGCAGGGCCCGACCACTTCCGCGGCGTCATCCGTGGTGCGTCCGTCGACGAGGTCCACGTGACCGAAGTGCGCGCCACATCGCACATCGTCGAGCGCACCCCGGAGCTGATCGCCAGGAGCGACCGGTCCTACTTCAAGCTCAGCCTGATGCTCGCCGGCACCGGCCTGTTGATCCAGGACGATCGGGAGGCCGTGCTCCAGGCCGGGGATCTCGCGGTGTACGACACCGATCGGCCGTACTCGCTCGTCTTCGACGAGGGGTTCCGCACGATGGTCGTCATGTTCCCGAAGCACCTCCTGAGCCTTCCCCCCGACGTGGTCGGCCAGCTCACCGCCGTGCGCATCTCCGGGCAGGAGGGTCTGGGCGGCATGGTCGTGCCGTACCTCACCCAACTCGCCGGGAACCTCGACCAGCTCGCCGGTGCCACCGGGGCACGCCTCGCGCACAGCGCCCTCGACCTCGTCTCCACGGTCTTCACCCGCGAGCTCGGGCTCGACGGTGTCTCGGCGGATCCGCATCGCGCGCTCGTGCAGCGCATCCGCTCCCACATCGACCGGAACCTCGCGTCGACCGACCTCGGTCCCGCATCGATCGCCTCGGCACACTTCATCTCGACCCGTCACCTGCACGGCCTGTTCCAGGAGCAGGGTGTGACCGTGTCGACGTGGATCCGCACGCGCCGTCTCGAACAGTGCCGCCGCGATCTGCTCGACCCGATGCTCGCCGACAGACCCGTGGCCGCGATCGCCGCCCGCTGGGGCTTCGTCGACGCGGCGCACTTCAGTCGCGCATTCAAGTCGGCATTCGGGATCTCCCCCAGCGAGTACCGCGCCGCACACTGAGCGCGACCCGAGGACTCACCGTGCGGGACCGGTGATCGATGCGCGCGGAATCGCCGTCATGACCGCTTGCCCTGGACGGCACGCCGGTTGACTCTCGGCGCGCGATGGGCCTCGCGACCTTGAGCCCCTGAGGGCGTGGGACCGAGCATGAGGCAAGCGCATCGCGACGACGCGGTGCCCGGGGCGAAGAGGCCCTGCCGCGTGCGACGTCTGGACCCGCATGACCGACATCACGACCGACCCGGCACTGGATGAATGGCGAACCTACGATGAGTTCGCCGCCGGGATCGACACCTTCCGCCTGCCGAGCACGCTGCTCGCCGGAACCTCCGTGACGCTGACCCTCGACGACGGCGGCACGCTCTCGCTGCGCTTCGACGAGGAGACCGTCACCTGGGAGGGCTTCGGGGTCGGCGGCACGGACCCGTATGACGCCGTCCGTGTGCGCGAGGACGTCGTGTTCATCAACATCCCGTTCGAGAGCCGGGAGCGCGAGGCACTGACGGTCGTGGTCTCCTCCTCCACGCATCGGGCGACCGTCATCCGCTCACGCATCGCCGCCGAGGCCGTCGAGGGCACTCCGCAGGTCGGACAGGACTTCTGGGCGGCGACGACGGATGCGGGGCCGGCCACCGGCGAGGTCCCCGGCCCCAGCCGCGACCTGATCGGCAAGCGCAACATCTACCGTTACAGCCCGCACCACCTGTACGAGCACGTGTACGTGTCGAGCCAGCGGTACGCGTGGCAGTGCCTCGAGGGCGTGCAGCGCGGTCACGGCGACATGGACCTGTCGACCGTCTGGAAGTTCGCCGACGGCCTGTACCTGTTCTGCTTCCGCGAGTTCCGCATCGCCGTCGCGAGCGTCTGGCTGCACGACCTCGGCTACCAGCTGATGACGACCGGGATCTTCCTCGGGCTGAACGGCGATGGCGACTCCGAGCACTCCAGGGCCGGCGGGCACATCTACCCGCTCGGCTCGGTCGCCTATCCCGACGCGCAGCCCGTCTGATCGACAGCGAGAACAGGAGACACCATGGGCAATGCCGACATCATCCGCGAACACTACGCGGCGAGCGACCGCGGCGACCTCGACGGGATGCTCGCGCCGTTCGCACCCGATGTGCAGTGGACCGAGGCCGCCGGCTTCCCCTACGCGGGAACCTACATCGGCCCCGACGCGGTGGCCGCCAACGTGTTCCAGCGCATCCAGGAGGACTGGGACGACTACACCGTGGCCATCGACGAGGTCCTCGACGCCGGCGATGCGGTCGTGGGCATCGGCACCTACTCCGGCACCTATCGGCGCACCGGCCGCTTCTTCGCCGCACGGGTGGCCCATGTGTGGCGCCTGGCGGACGGCAAGGTCGTGGCCTTCGAGCAGTTCACCGACACCGAGCTCGTGTCCCGCGCACTGCGCGACTGAGCGACGCCACCCCATCACTGCACGACACGAACGGCACGCACAGCACGATCCGAACACGAGAGGCAGGAACCACATGAACAAGCGCGCATCAGGCGCCGCGGCACTCATCGCCGTGGCAGCCCTCGCCCTGGCCGGCTGCGCCGGAGGAGACGGCGGATCCGGTGGGGGCGACGGAGCCCCGATCGTGGTCGGGTCCATCAACACCATCAGCGGGCCGGCCACCTTCCCCGAGGCCTCCCAGGCGGCGGCCGCGGTCTTCGACGCCTTCAACGACGCCGGAGGACTGGACGGCCGCAAGATCGACTACAAGACCCTCGATGACAAGGGCGACCCCGCCACGGCGACCGCCTCGGCCAGGGAACTGGTCGGCAGCGACGGCGCCGTCGCGCTGGTCGGCTCCGCGAGCCTGATCGAGTGCGAGATCAACGCCAAGTACTACGAGCAGGAGAGCATCCTGTCGATGCCGGGAATCGGCGTCGACACCGGCTGCTTCGACAGCGAGAACATCTCGCCGGCGAACGTCGGCCCGTTCAACGACATGACCCTCACGCTGCAGTACGGATCCGAGGTGCTCGGGCTCGACGACATCTGCATCCTGCTGGAGATCGCCGGCTCCACCCGGCCGACCTACCAGGCCGCCATCGACAAGTGGTCGGAGATCACCGGCAAGGAGCCGAAGTACGTCGACGACACCGTCCCGTACGGCGCATCCGACTACACCCCGTACATCGTCAAGGCGCGCGAGGCCGGCTGCAAGGCCCTCGCGATCAACCCCGTCGAGCCGGACGCGATCGGTCAGGTCAAGGCCGCGAACGCCCAGGGCTGGGACGACGTCACCTGGCTGTACCTGACGAGCGTCTACAGCGAGAACTTCGCCGAGGCCGTGGACGATGCGGGAGCCGGCATCTACGTTCCCGCCGAGTTCTACCCGTTCACGGACGACAGCGAGATCAACGCCGACTGGCGCACCCTGATGGAGGACAACGACATCCCGCTGACGTCGTTCAGTCAGGGCGGCTACCTCGCGGCGACCTACTTCATCGAGGTGCTCAAGGGCATCGACGGCGACATCACCCGTGAGAGCGTCTCCGAGGCGCTGAAGAACATGGAGCCGATCGAGAACCCGATGGTCGGCACGCCCTACGCGTTCGGCACGCAGAACACCGCGGGCTGGCCGATCATCCTCAAGTCCGGCACCCACGCCTGGGAGCAGGTCGCCGACGACTGGCTCCGCATCGGCGAGTAGTCCACCAGACCGCCTGCCGCCGGGCGCATTACCGGCGGCAGGCACCTTCCCCCTCCCCCTCGGAACAGAAAGGACGCCCATGCTGCAAGGTGCCATCGCGGGGCTCGCCGCCGGCGGTCTCTACGCGGTTCTCGGCGTATGCCTGACGCTCATGTCCCGGCTCGTGCGGGTCGTGAACTTCGCCCAGGCCGCGACCGGCATGTTCGGCGGCTTCACAGCCGTGTGGTTCGTGCGCGAACTGGGGCTGCCCATCTGGGTCGGTTCCGTGCTCGGGGTGCTCGTGGCAGGGCTGCTGGCCGCGGCGATCGGCTTCATCGCTGCGACGTGGCTGTCCGAAGCGTCGACCACGACCCGCTCAGCGATGACCGTCGGCCCGCTGCTGCTGCTGATCTCGATGTCGTTCATCCTGTTCGGCAACAAACCGCAGCCGTTCGCGCCGATCATCGCCGGGCCCGCTTTCACGATCGGCGGCGTCGTCGTCAGCCAGGTCACGGTCGCAACCGTCGCGATGGCGATCGTGACAGCCATCGCCGTGCGCATCGTCCTGCGTCGCACCAGAGTCGGAACGCAGCTGCGCGCCCTCTCCGAGCGCCCCACGACGGCCGAGCTGCTCGGCATCCGCTCGCGGCCGCTCTCCATCGCGGTGTGGTTCGTCACGGGTGTGATCAGCGCGATCGCGATCATCATCGTGGCGCCGTCGCAGTCCAACGACGCGACGAGCCTGTCGATGCTCATCGTGCCCGCCGCCGCGGCCGCGCTCCTCGGCGGCTTCCGCCGTCTCGACCTCGCCGTCGCCGGCGGACTCATCCTCGGCGTGCTCGGCGGACTCGTCGCCCAGATCGACGAGGTCGCGCTGGTGCGCAACTTCCTCCCGTTCCTGTTCATCGTCGTCCTGCTGCTCTGGACGCAGCGCAAGGAGGTGTGGGATGCCGCTCGTTGACCGCCCCTGGTTCCGGGTCACCTGGCCGTTCGCCGTCGCCCTCGTCGGCATCGGGGTCGGTGCGATCCTCAGCTCGGCCCTGCCCGGGTACTTCGTCTTCCTCGCCATCAGCGCGGTCACCGCCGCCATCGCCATCCTCGGCCTCGGCATCGTGACCGGCTCCGCAGGGATGATCGCCCTGTGCCAGCTCACGTTCGCAGCCGTCGGCGCCTGGATCGTGTCGCTGCTCAACGTTGTGCAGGCGCCGGGAGGATTCCTCCTATGGCTGATCCTCGGCGGTGTCGCGGCGGGGCTCGTCGGCATCCTGGTCGGCCTTCCCGCCCTGCGGCTGCGGGGGGTGAACCTGGCGGTCGTGACCCTCGGCTTCGCCGCAGCGGCCGACGTCACGCTGGTGCAGATCCAGTTCCCCGGCTCGGCGGACGGCACGGCCATCGAACGACCGGAGATGTTCTCGAACGACCGCGAATTCTTCTTCCTGTCCATCGTCGTGCTCGCGGTCTGCGCTCTCGGAGTGTTCTTCCTGCAGCGGGGCCGCTGGGGGTCGAGCTGGAAGGCCGTGGCATTCTCCGAACGGGGAACCGCCGCCTCGGGGCAGAGCGTGCAGGCGGCCAAGCTGACCGCCTTCGCCGTCTCCGCGGCCCTCGGCGGCATCTCGGGTGGGCTGCTGGCCGGTCAGGTGCAGCTGCCGTTCGCGTCGAGCTTCACTCCGCTGCAGTCCCTCGCGCTCTACGTGCTGGCGATCATGTCCGGCGCCCACCTGATCGACATGGCGATCTTCGGCGGGCTGCTCTGGGTGCTCGTTCCCGAGCTGCTCAAGCGCTGGGGTGTGCCGCAGGACTGGGCTTTCGTCGTCTTCGGCGTGCTGGGCGTGCAGGCTCTCACCAGCGGGACCAACCTCGGCCAGGGCATCCGCAACCTGCTCTACCGCCGCGCGGACCGGCGAACCGCGAACGCGCAGCTCACCGCCCTGCCTGCCGATGCCGGAGCCGATGCCTCGGCCGTCACGACGACGACAACGGCCACGGTCGACGATGCGGACCTGCGTGGTGCGCCCGTGCTCACCGTGGAGGGTCTCACCGTGCAGTTCGGCGCACTCAAGGCACTGGACGATGTGTCGTTCCAGGTGCCGGCCGCATCGATCATGGGGCTGATCGGGCCCAACGGCGCAGGGAAGTCGACCTTCGTCGACGCGATCAGCGGCTTCCTGCCGAAGCACGGAGGACGTGTGCTGCTCGGCGACCGCGACCTGGCCGGCCTCTCCCCCACCCGTCGCGCGAGATTGGGGCTGCGGCGCACGTTCCAGCAGGATCGGGTCCCGCCCGCGCTCACGGTCGGCGCCTACGTGCGATTCGTAGCCAGACGCCGGCTCGCGAAGGCCGACATCGACGAGGTGCTGGAGTTCTTCGGCTGCCCTCCCTCCCGCGCGCGCCTGTCGAGCGTCGACGTCGGCACCCGGAGGCTCGTGGAGGTCGCCGCGAACGTCGCCGCCCGACCCCGTCTGCTGATCCTCGACGAACCCGCTGCCGGCCTGTCGCACGAGGAGCACCTGGCGCTCGCGGCACGTCTGCGAGACCTGCCGGCCCGCTACGGCGTCGCGCTGATCATCATCGAGCACGACCTCGACCTCGTGCGCTCCGTGTGCCCCACTCTGACCGTGCTCGACTTCGGTCGGGTGCTGGCGAGCGGGCCGCAGGCCGAGGTGCTCGCGAACCCCGACGTGGTGAAGGCCTACATGGGAGAGACGGAGCTGCTGACATGAGCGAACTCGTGCTGGACGCCGTGACGGTGAGTCGCGGAGCCGGACCCGTCATCTCCGACGTCTCGCTGCGGGTCGCCGGCGGCGAGGTGCTGGCCCTGGTCGGCCCCAACGGTGCGGGGAAGACGAGTCTGATCGAATCCGTCTCCGGTGTGACCCCTCACTCCGCGGGGACGATCACCCTGGACGGCGAACCCATCGACCGGCTCTCCCGCGTCACCAGGGCGCGCCGCGGCATCGTGCACATCGAGCAGGGCCGTGCCGTCTTCCCGTCGCTGACCGTGCGGGAGAACCTCTCGCTCACAGCGCGCACCCCTTCGGAGTTCGACGCCGTCCTGGCGCAGTTCCCCGAACTCGAGAAACGCATCGACGCCCCCACCGCCCTGCTGTCGGGTGGGGAGCAGCAGATGGTCGTGCTGGCCAGGGCATTCGCCGCGAAACCCCGCATCCTGCTGATCGACGAGATGTCGCTCGGCCTCGCCCCCGTCGTCTTCCTGAGGCTGATGCCGATCGTGCAGTCCATCGCCGAGTCCGGGGTCGGGGTGCTGCTGGTCGAGCAGTTCACCCAGCTCGCTCTCGGGTTGGCCGAGGAAGCGGTGGTCGTCGCCGGCGGGCGCGTCTCGTTCCAGGGCACGGCGCAGGCGCTGCAGGAGGACCCCGCGTTGCTGCACCGGGCCTACCTCGGCGGCTGAGCACGTGTCGGGGGTCGAGCGACCGTCGGCGATCACCGGGACGTGGGGATTAGCCTGAGAGGATGACCCAGACCATCCACGCCCGCGCTGCCCTCCTCGACATGGACGGCACCCTCGTCGACTCGACCGCCGTGGTGGAGCGGCTGTGGCTGGCCTGGGCGGAGCCGCACGGGATCGCCCCCGAGACGGTGCTGAGTGTGGTGCACGGACGTCAGGGTCACCAGAGCATGGCGATCATGCTGCCCGAGCGCGATCACGCGATCAACCTCCGCGAGAACGAGGTCATGCTCGCGAACGAGGCGTCCGACGTGGAAGGCGTCATCATGATCCCCGGCGCCGACGGTCTGCTCGATGCTCTGCAGCCCTTCGCCCACGCGATCGTGACCTCCGCCAACGTCGCCTTGATGACCGCGCGGATGCGTCAGGCCGAGCTGACCGTGCCCGCCTTCGCCGTGACGGCCGAGAACGTGTCCGCGTCGAAGCCCGACCCTGAGGGCTTCCTCCTCGCTGCGCGCACGCTGGGCGTCGACCCCGCGGACTGCCTCGTGTTCGAGGACTCCGGCGCCGGGATCCAGGCCGCCCACGCCGCGGGCATGCGAGTGATCGGAGTCGGCCCGCACGCCGCCGCCCACGCCCCGACCGCGCACGTGGACGACCTCACGCAGGTGTCGATCGCCGCCGTCGACGACGGCTTCGAGCTCCGGATCGGCTGAGCGGTCCGGAGCTCACACCCGGTCGCCTAGGCGGCGGAGCGGTGCGCCACCGGTCGCCGTCGCAGCGCGGGCTCGAGCACAGCGGGCGGGTTGTACTGCTGATCGAGGCGTCCGACATCGGTGCCGGGCGGGACGATCGCGTCGATCCGGTCCAGCACCTCGTCCGTGAGCACGATGTCTACTCCCGCAAGCAGGTCGTCCAGCTGCTCCATCGACCGCGGGCCGATCAGCGCGCTCGTGACATCGGGATGCGCGATCGCGAACGCCATCGCGAGGTGGGTCATCCGGATGCCGGTCTCCTCGGAGAGCGCGACGATCTGCTCCACGGCGTCGATCCGCCGCTCGTCCTGGTTGTGCCGGAACATGGTCGCGCGAGCGAGATCGGTCTGCTGTCCCCTCCGGAACCGTCCGGTCAGCATGCCGCCGGCGAGAGGACTCCAGACGAGGGCGCCCATGCCGTAGCGCTGCGCGACGGGCAGCACTTCCCGTTCGATGCCACGGTTCAGGATCGAGTAGGTCGGCTGCTCGGTGCGGAAGCGCTCGAGGCCCCGACGCTCGGAGGTCCACTGCGCCTCGACCTGCATCGAGGCGGGGAAGTCCGAGCTGCCGATCGCTCGCACCTTGCCGCTGCGGACCAGATCGGTCAGCGCGGAGAGCGTCTCCTCGAGGTCGACGGTGTCGTCAGGACGGTGCGCCTGATACAGGTCGATGTAGTCGGTCCCCAGCCGACGGAGCGAGTCCTCGACGGCGCGCATGATCCATCGGCGGGAGTTGCCGCGCCTGTTCGGGTCGGTGCCCATCGGTCCGTTGAACTTCGTGGCCAGGACCACGTCGTCGCGACGGCCGGCGAGCGCCTTGCCGATGAGCTCTTCGGAGCCGCCCTGCGAGTATCGGTCGGCCGTGTCGATGATGTTGATGCCCGCGTCGATGGCTCGATGCACGATGCGGATGGAGTCCCGCTCGTCGCCGTTCCCGATGCTGCCGTCCGTGCCGAGCATCATGGCCCCGAGGGCGAACGGGCTCACCTGGATCCCGGTCCTGCCGAGGGTGCGGTAGTGCATGTCGTGTTCCTTCCATCGATGGCGCTCTGCTGTCCGGTGCCCTATCGTTGACCGAAGTGGAACGCCTTTCCGGAAGCATACGGAACAGTGTTCCGTTTATGCAACCCCCGGAGGATCCATGCGCGCCGACGCCCGCCGCAATGCCGACGCACTGACCGATGCCGCGCGCGAGGTCTTCGCCACGGAGGGGGTCGACGCGCCCGCGAGGCTGATCGCCGAGCGCGCAGGCGTCGGAGTGGGCACCCTGTACCGCCGCTTCCCGCAGCGGTCGGACCTCGTGGTCGCCGTCTTCCGGCATGCCGTCGATGCCACCGCGGCGGCCGCGGACGAGCTCGCCGCCGCGCACTCCCCGGATGACGCGCTCGCCCTGTGGCTGCAGCGCTTCACGCAGTTCGTCGCCACGAAGCGCGGGCTCGCTGCCGCGCTGCACTCCGGAGATCCCGCCTTCGAGGCACTGCCGTCGTACTTCACCGCCGAACTCGGCGGAGCGCTCGAACGTCTTCTCGACGCCGCAGCCGAGGCGGGGACGATCCGCCGCGACGTCGACGCGACGCAACTCCTGTACGCCGCAGCGAACCTCTGCCACTCCGCGGGGTCGGAGGAGCAGAGTCAGGTCCTGGTCGGGCTGCTCGTGGACGGTCTCCGCTACCGCGCAACGGCCGGGACCCGCCCCTGACGCACCCTCGGTCGGTCACATCCCGGCGTGGTCGAAGGCGATGGTCGGCACGTCGACGACGTGCGAACCGCCGTCCGCGACGATCACGGCACCGGTGATGTAAGACGACTCCCCTGACCCGAGGAAGCGCACAACCGAGGCGATCTCGGAGGGGCGCGCCGGGCGACGCAGCGGCACGTCGGCCGTGACGGTCGCATACGCCTCCTCACGGGAACCGAGCCCCGCGTGCGAGGCGAACTCGTCCATCTCGTCGTCGGCCATGGGCGTCTGCACCCAGCCGGGGCAGATCGCGTTCACCCGCACGCCGTGCCGGCCGTAGTCACGTGCCAACGTGCGGGTCAGACCGATCAGCGCATGCTTGCCCACCGTGTACCCGGCCACCGACGGGCCGGCGAACAGACCGGCGAGCGAGGAGACGATCACGATCTGCCCCTTCGCCTCGATCAGCGCAGGAAGGGCCTCGCGCGCCATCGTGAACGCCGTCGTGAGGTTCGCGCGGATCGCCGCCTCCCAGCTCGCATCGTCGGTGTCGCCGACCGGGGAGAACCCGTGGCCGCCGGCATTCGCGACGAGCACATCGATGCGACCGAAGCGCGCCAGCACCTCGGCGACAGCGGCCTGGGCCGACGCGGTGTCCGCGGCATCCGCGATGACGGGCACCGCACCCACCGCCCGCTCCACCTCGTGCAGCGGCTCCGCTCGCCGACCCACCACCACGACGTGGGCCCCCTCTGCCGCGTAGCGCTCGGCGATGGCCGCGCCGATGCCCGTGCCGCCTCCGGTGATGACGACGACGCGCCCTGAGACGCTCGATCCGACCGTGATTCCCATGTCTTCTCCTGTGTGGTGTTCGCTCGATGCGCGTGCGCGCGGTGGTCTGGTCCGATGCGTCCGTATCAGGCGGGGAATCCCGAGCGGGCGGTGTAGCCGAAGTCGCTGATCAGCGTGGTGCCGTTCACCGCCGCGGCGTGAGGCGACAGCAGGTAGGCCACGTGGGCGGCCACCTCGTCCGCGGTCTGCACGGGGAACCCGGGATCGTCCAGAGCGGCCTCACCCAGATCGCCGCGACTCATCGGTGTGTCGACGATCGACGGGGCGATCGAGTTCACGCGGATCCCGGTGCCGAGGAGATCGACGGACAGGGCGCGGCCGAACTGGACGACCGCGGCCTTCGACGCGCAGTAGGGGACCATCCCTGGTGACGCGACGAGGGCCGAGTCGCTTGCGAGGAGGACGATGGATCCCCAATCCGCGATCCGCAGCGCGGGGAGCGCGTGCTTGAGCACCAGGAAGGGCCCTGTCACGTTGACGGCGAGCACGGTGTTCCACGCAGCGAGGTCGGTGTCCTCGATCGACGAGCCGACCGGGCCGGAGATGCCTGCGCAGCACACCACGTGATCCACCCCGCCGAGACCGTCGACCGCCCTGAGCACGCCGGCGCGCACCTGCTCTTCATCCGTCACGTCGGCGAGGACGAGAACCGCCTCCGCCGCTTCCGGAACCGCGTCCCGCACGAGCGCAGCGGTGCCCTCCAGAGCGGCGCTGTCGCGGTCGAGCAACGCCACCCGCATCCCCTCCTGCGCGAGCGCGCGGGCCGTGGCGCGCCCGATGCCGCTCCCGGCACCCGTGATCAGGGCCGTCCTGTCGTGCAGCTGCAGATCCATCTGTCCCTCGCAGGCCGTCCCTGCACCGGTGGTGCGGGAGAGGACGGCGGTGTCATCACGGTCATCCTGCTCCCCTGTTCCCGGCCGTTCGAAGGTTCGGGAGGAGGCTGTGCACGCTGACACCATCGTCTTTCCCTCAGGGTCAAGCGCGTCGTCGACAGCACGAGCAGACTCGCTCTATCGACGATTCCCCTCGTCGTCGATGCCGTGTCCGCACGGCCGTCACCCAGCAAAGGAGCCGACGTGGCAGACCCGACATCCGCGTCCACGACGCATACGCACACCTCTCTCCGACCCGGAGCCCTCGGCGTCGCCGGGATCGTCTTCCTCGTCCTCGCCGCCGTCGCCCCGCTCACGGGCATCGTGGTGGTGGCCTCGCTCGCCATCGCGCTGGGCAAC
Organism: Microbacterium sp. WHRI 7836; assembly: GCF_040223885.2. Classification (NCBI taxonomy): domain Bacteria; kingdom Bacillati; phylum Actinomycetota; class Actinomycetes; order Micrococcales; family Microbacteriaceae; genus Microbacterium; species Microbacterium sp. WHRI 7836. The sequence continues at coordinate 1,186,792 of NZ_CP168171.1, read as the reverse complement.
GGCGGTGGCACGCCCATGTCGTTCTTCCTGGTCGCGGCGATCCTGCTGCTGTTCGCGATCGGCTACGCCCAGATGTCGAAGCAGCTCGTGAACGCCGGAGGCTTCTACGCGTTCGTGGTGAAGGGCCTCGGTCGCACCGGTGGCCTCATCGCGGGTCTGATCGCCACCCTCGGCTACAACTTCTTCGTCGTCGGAACGATCGGCACCAGCGGCTTCTTCATGCAGACGATCATCCGCGACCTCACCGGCCTCGACGTGCACTGGCTCGTCTGGGGTCTGCTGTCCATCGTCGTCTGCTTCGTGCTGGCCCGGGTGGGTGTCGACTTCAGCTCGAAGATCCTGGGGGTCTGCCTCGTGCTCGAGGTGCTGATGCTCGTGGTGTTCGACATCTCCGTGCTCGTGCAGACGGGCTACGACGTGGCGGCGTTCAGCCCCGAGGCCGTGTTCTCCGGGTCGCTGCCCATCGGCCTGCTGCTGGCGGCGACCGGCTTCCTCGGCTTCGAGGCGACGGCGCTGTTCAGCGAGGAGGCCAAGCAGCCGCTGCGCACCATCCCGCGGGCGACCTACACCTCGATCATCGCGATCGGCGTGATCCTCGGTGTCACCACCTGGGCCGTCGTGAGCGCGACCGGTGTGGCGCAGGCCCAGGCCACCGCGCTCGAGCACCTGCCAACGGGCGACCTCATCTTCTCGCTGTCGCAGCAGTACCTGGGCGGCCCGCTCACGACCGTGATGATGATCCTGCTCCTGGTGAGCCTGTTCGCCGCCATGCTCGCCTTCCACAACTCGGCGACGCGCTACCTGTACTCGCTGGGGCGGGCCAGGATCCTCCCGCAGGCCCTCGCCCGCACGCGTGCCAACGGCGCGCCGCAGCTGGCCGGGATCGTGCAGGCCGGCTTCGCCGCGGTCGTCGCGGTGATCTTCGCCATCGCGGGAGCGGACCCGATCGTCACGCTCGTCCCCGCCATGCTCGGCTTCGGCACCCTGAGCGTGCTGATCCTGCAGGGACTCGCCGCGATCTCGATCGTCGTCTACTTCCGCCGCCGCCAGGACCCGCGCTGGTGGAGCACGTTCATCGCCCCCGGCATCGGCTTCCTCGGCATCGCGGCCATCTCCGTCCTCGCCGTCGTGAACTTCAACATCGTCGCCGGGTCGGAGGAGCTCGCCATCCGGCTGATGCCGCTGCTGCTGGTGGTCGCCCTGATCGGCGGCATCGGCTACGGGGCCTACCTGAAGCGCGCCAGACCGGCCGTCTACGAAGGCCTCGCCACCGACCTGGAGCAGTTCAGCGACCGCTGACCCCCCCAGACCATCCATCGAAGGAGATCGCATGACCACTCTGAATCCCGCCGACACCTCGACCTGGCTGCCCCTGGAGGGACTGGCACCCGGCTTCGACGCCAACAAGGCCCCGCACTCGACCGCGCTGAGCGGCACCGAGGTCACCGTCGTCGACGGTCGCGGCACCCGCATCGTGCATCGCTTCGCCGACTCGACCGTCTCGTGGGAGTACCAGCCGGGAGCGGAGGACGACACCGAGGCCGCGGCGGACACCGACGACTACGAGGCCTTCGAGGTCGACGAACAGCTCTACTTCGTGCAGTTCCACCACCGCTACCTGCCGCACGAGGCCGTCTCGCTCATCCTCGACCTGCGACAGGGCCGCGCTCTGGCCGTGATCTCCGAGATCCTGCCGGCACCGGAGCAGGGCCGCACCCGCGTGCAGCACCATTTCGCCCCCGGGGTGATCGAGGGCATCGAGCAGAGCGGCGAGGAGGCCGCTCCCACGACGACCCTCATCGGTCGCAGGGTCGAGTGGGTGTACAGCGAAGAGCACGCGTACGAACACGTCTACCTGTCGTCGCACTGGTACTCGTGGCAGTGCCTCGCGGGACCGGAACGCGGCCTCGCCGACACGGATGAGAACAGCGTGTGGCAGATCCGCCCCGGCATCTACGTGTTCGCCTGGCGCGAGAAGGTCATCCCCTGCGCATCCGTGACGATCGCCGACCACCGCGACGTGAACGCGATCCGCTCCCACGGCGTGCTGTTCGGCCTCGACGAGAGCGGGGAGGTGCCGACGCACTTCACGTTCGGCGCCCACGGACGACTGCTCTCCACGACGCTGCACGCGCCGGAGCTCGAGCCCGCGACCTTCGGAGCCGTCTGACATGACCGACGTCGCCGACCTCATCGTCACCGGTTCCGCGATCCGCACGGCCGACCGCGCGAACCCGGTGGTCGAGGCCTTCGCCGTGCGCGACGGCAGGATCATCGCGGTCGGAGCGCGCTCGGACATCGAAGCGCTCCGGGGCCGCAGGACCCGTCTGCTCGAGGTCGGCGACGCGGCCGTGTACCCCGGTTTCGTCGATGTGCACAACCACCACGCGCTCGCCGGGCGCACGGACCTGTTCGAGTTGTCGCTCGCGCCGTCGCTGAGTCTCGATGAGGTGCTCGACCGCGTGCGGGAGAAGGCCGCGGAGCTGCCGCAGGACGCCTGGATCGTCGGCGGCGCGGTGGCGACCACCCTGCTGCCCTCCCTCGCGAACACCGCGAGCCGACGCCGCCTGGACGAGGCGAGCGGCGGGCGCCCGGTGATGCTCATGGAGGATTCCCGCCACAACCGCTGGGTGAGCAGTCGGGCGCTGGAGCTCGCGGGCATCACGGCGGAGCACGTCCCCGAGTCGGGGGTGACCCTGCTCGACCCTGACGACGGCACACCCTCCGGCGTCCTGCTCGAAGCCGCGGGGATCCCGGTGCAGGAGGCGTACGACCGCACGGGCGGGCTCACACCGCAGCAGCACGCCGCGGCCTCCCGACGAGGTGTCGAGATCCTCAACTCCTACGGCGTGACGGCGTTCCAGGATGCAGGGGTCTCGGTGGACATCCTCCGCGCGCTCTCCGACCTCGACCGCGCGGACGACCTGCGCGCCTGGGTCGTGTCATCGCTGCTGATCAACGACGAGATCTTCGGGTTCGACCCGATCGGCGCTCCCCTGCTCGACCGGGGCGAGGAGTTCCGCACCCCGCACCATCGGCCCGATTTCGTCAAGATCTTCCTCGACGGCGTTCCGCCGGCCCGGACCGCCGCCTTCCTCGACCCGTACCCCGCCGACCCGGTGCACGGCGCACACTTCCACGGCGAGACGACCATGACCCTCGACGAGCTCACGAGGTGGCTGCGCGCCGTGGCCGAGCGTGGCCTCGGCGCCAAGGTGCACTGCACGGGGGACGGCTCCGCCCGGCTGGTCCTCGACGCCGCGGAGCAGCTGCGCGCAGCAGGCTTCACCACGCCCGTGCAGATCGCGCACGGGCAGTTCCTCGCCGAGTCCGACGTCCCTCGGCTGGCGGAGCTGAACGTCTCGGCCGACATCTCCCCGTTCATCTGGTACCCCGGGGTGATCCCGCAGGCGCTGGCCGACGTGCTCGGTGATCGGGCGGAGCACTCGCAGCCCAACCGCTCTCTCCTCGATGCCGGGGCGCTCGTGGCCGGCGGATCCGACTGGCCGGTGAGCGACTCCCCGAACACGCTGGAGGGGCTGCAGGGCCTGGTGACCAGAGCCGATCCGCTCGGCCGCGCACCGGGACGTCTCTGGCCCGAACAGGCGATCACGGCGCAGGAGGCGCTGGAGGTCTTCACGATCAACGCGGCGACCGCGATGGGCCTCGGAAACGAGACCGGATCCCTCTCCCCCGGCAAATCGGCCGACTTCGTGGTGCTGGCACGCGATGCGATCGCCGGGCCCGCCGACGAGATCGTGCACACCTCGATCGAGTCGACGTGGTTCGCCGGTCGCCGTGTGCACGGGGACTGACCCGCGGATGCGGCGGTCGCGCCGATACGATGAGGCGATGCGACGCTTCCCCTCCTCCGTGTACGGCGTCGGAGAAGAGCCCGACCCGCGGTTCTCGCTCGCCAACGAGCGCACGTTCCTGGCGTGGACCAGGACTGCTCTCGCGCTGATCGCCGGGGGCGTCGCGCTCGAGGTGCTCGGCCTGGATCTGCATCCGGGGTTCCGCCTCGCGGCCTCGCTGCTGCTGATGGTGACCGGTACCGTGGTCGCGCCTCTCGCGTGGTGGGAGTGGATGCGGGCGGAACGCGCGATGCGGCAGTCACGGCCGCTGCCCGGCGCGCTGTCCGCCGTGCTGCTGGCGGCGGTGGTCGTGACGGTCGGGCTGCTGGTGCTCGCCGGCGTGCTGTGGCGTTGATCGGTCAGCGCGGATGATGCGACGTGCCATCGAACCGCAACGACGGTACGACCCCGGACTGCAACCGGAGCGCACCGAACTCGCCTGGCGACGCACCGCCCTCGCGATCGCGATCGGCTCGCTGCTGTCGCTGCGGGTCTTCCCGCTCGTCCTGCCGCCCGTGTTCGGGGCCTGGGGCATCGCACCAGGCGTGATCGGCGTCGGCACCGCATGCGTGCTCTGGATCGCCGCACGACGACGACAGCGCCGCACGACCGCCGTGCTCACAGAGACGGCGGCGGGGCCCCTTCCCGGTGGTTCGCTCCTGCTCGCGCTCACCGTGTTCGGGACCGGCTTCGGGGTGATCGCGGTGGTCCTCGTCGTCGTCGCACAGCTCGCGATGTGACCGGTCGGCACCGACGCCCCCTCAGACGTCGGTGCCGACCGGACCCGGTGCCAGCCGGACCCGGTGCCAGCCGGACCCGGTGCCGACCTCAGTCGGCGACCGTCAGCACGGCGCGTCCCACCGCGCGCAGCACGGTGGCGTCGTGCACGGAACGGGCACCCGGCACGTAGCGCACGCGCTGCAGCGAACCGCCGCGGAACGGATACGACCGGTGCTCTTCGTGCAGCTCCCAGTCGACGGGGCCACCGAAGTCGTAGCCGACGCTGATGCCCGTGAAGGGCGACATCCCGATCAGCATGGACACGTCGTCGATCCGGGCGTCGTCTCGCCCGTCGACCTCGACGCTCGCGCTCCAGCGCAGACCGGGCTGTTCGTCCATGCGCACCACGAGGCGATGCGGACCGGCGCCGAGCAGGGAACCTCGCGCGCGGTGCATGCGTCCGTACGCGTTGTACACGAGCAGCGGGGCGCCGCGGTCGAGCGCGAGCAGGTAGCCGCCGCCCTGGTCGCCGTGCGCCACGATCACCCCTGCGGCGTCGTGGCCGGCCTCGAGATCCACCTCGATCCGGAACGAGCGCAGCACCGTCAGCTTCGCCGCACGGAATCTCTCCAGCGGCGGGCGGAACGGGATCAGGTCGACCGGTGCCGACAACGGCTCCTCGGTGTCGGGTCGCACCCGGAACAGCGCACCCTCGTCGTCCAGCGGGAACACTGTGTTCCGCCATGCCTCGGCATGCCAACGATCTGCGAGTGCGGCGACGACCTCCGGGTGGGCATGCGCGACGTCGACGGTCTCCGTGGGATCGAGCTCCAGGTCGTACAGTTCCCAGCTCCCGCCTGCCGGTCCTTCGGCCGGTGTGGGGGTCACGGTCGAGAGCGCCTTCCAGCGGCCGTCCACGATCGCTCGCCGCCCCACGCACTCGAAGTACTGCACCTCACGCCCGTCCGCGCGAGGGTTCGCGAGCACATCCACGATGCTGCCGCCGTCCATGTCGAGCGCGGGCACGCCGTTGCGTTCGGCCAGGGCAGGCACCCCGCAGAGTTCCAGCAGCGTGGGCGCGAGGTCGGACACGAACACGAACTGGTCGCGCAGCCCGCCGCGCATCGGTGCATCGGGCCAGGACACGAGCAGAGGCGCGTGCACTCCCCCCTCGTAGGTGGTGGCCTTGAACGAGCGGAACGGGGTGTTGGACACCCGCGCCCACCCTGTGGGGTACTGCCCGAACAGGCGCGGCCCGCCGATGTCGTCCACGTCGCGCGGCACGTCGGTGACCCAGTCCTCGGGCATGCCGCCGTGGCTGCCGAACTGCGCGAAGTAGCTCCGCGTGCCGGTCGGACCGCCCTCCGCCGTCCCCCCGTTATCGCTGGCGATCACCACGATGGTGTTCTCGCGCTCCCCGCTGCGTTCGAGTCGATCGAGCAGGCGACCGACGCTCTGGTCGATCTCGTCCACGGCCGCCGCGTACACCTCCATGTGCCTCGCGAACAGGCGCCGGTCCTCTTCGGCGAGGTCGTCCCAGGCGGGGATCTGCGCACCGTCGGCTATCGCGTCCGTCGGCAGGTCGGCATGCGCCGGCACGATGCCCCGTTCGCGCTGCCGAGCGAATCGCTCCTCGCGCATCCGGTTCCACCCGGCCTCGTACCGACCGCGGTACTTCGCGATGTCGATGTCCTTCGCCTGGATGGGGCCGTGCACCGAGGTGTGCGCGTAATAGAGGAAGAACGGCTTGTCGGGGTCGTTCACGCGCAGATCGTCGATCATGCCGATCGCCCTGTCCGTGAGCTCGTCCGTCAGGAAGAAGCCGTCGGGGTACTCATGCAGATCGACCACTGCGTTGTCCTGCACGAGCCGGTGCGGGTGATGCAGCGAGGTGAAGCCGTCCATGCTGCCGAAGTACCTGTCGAAGCCGCGCTGCAACGGCCACGTGCGACGGTCGGCTCCGTCGTGCAGGCTCGACTCCAGGGTCAGGTGCCACTTGCCGACCATGAACGTCGCGTATCCCCCTGCCCGCAGCGACTCGGCGAGGGTCGGGGCGTCGGCGGGCAGCTCGCAGCTGAACCCCGGGTAACCGGGATCGACGTGCGCCACGAAGCCGAAGCCCGCACGGTGGGGGTTCAGGCCCGTGAGCAGGGCGGCGCGGGCCGGGGAGCACATCGGAGCGGTGCGGTAGTTCGTGAAGACCCAGCCGTCGGCGGCCAGCGCGTCGATGCGCGGGGTGTCGATCTCGCTGCCGAAGGGCCCGAGGTCGCTGAAGCCCAGATCGTCGATCAGCATCACGATCACGTTCGGAGCCCCCACTCTCGCGCGGCGAGGCTCCGGCCACCAGGGCTCGGAGGACGAGGTGAACTCCTCGGCGCGGCCCTGGAACCGTTCGTATCCACGGGCTTCGTACGACACGGACATTCAGCCCGCCTTCCGGATGAGCTCGAAGATGCGGGTGCGCAGCTCGGCGAACACCGGGAGGGCTCGTGTCGTGAGCTGATCACGATGACCGCTGAAGTCGATCTCGATGATCTCGGTGACCTTCGCGGGGCGTTCGCCGAGCACCACCACACGGTCGGAGAGGTAGACCGCCTCATCGATGTCATGGGTGACGACGACGATCGTCATCCCGAACTGCTCGCGGATGCGCAGGCACAGGTCCTCCAGCTCGAAGCGCGTCTGCGCGTCGACCGAGGCGAAGGGCTCGTCCATCACGAGCACTTCCGGCCGGTAGGCGATCGCCCGCGCGATCGCGACGCGCTGCTGCATGCCGCCGGACAGCTGCCAGGGGAACTTGGACTCCGCACCGGACAGTCCGACGGCGGAGAGGGCGGCGGCGATGCGCTCCTCGCGCTCCGCGGCGGGCAGGCGCAGATGCTTCAACGGCAGGCGCACGTTCTTCTCGACCGTGAGCCACGGCATCAGCGACCGGGTGTACTCCTGGAACACGAGCGCCATCTCCTCGGGAGGGCCGTCGATGGGGGTCCCGTCGATGGCCGCGCTCCCGGCGGTGATGCTCTGCAGCCCGGTGAGGCACTTCAACAGGGTGGTCTTGCCGATGCCGGAGGGACCGACGATGCAGCACACCTCCCCGGCGTGCACGTCGAAGGTGAGGTCGGCGATCACGGGCACAGGACCCGCCTTCGTCTCGTACGACTTCGCGAGGCCCTGCACGCTCAGGCGCACCGGCGCGGTGACGGTGGTGGTGGTCATGCGTTCTTCTCCTGTTGCTGGGAGGCGATGTACCAGCGCAGCACGCGGCGCCGGAAGAGGGTGAACACGGCGGTCGCGGTGTATCCGATGACGCCGAGGACGAGGATCCCGGCCCACATGTCCGGGATGGCGAAGGACTGCTGCGCGAGCAGGGTCGCCGCTCCGAGCCCCGTCGAGGAGCCGAGCATCTCGCTCGCGATCATGACGACGAACGCCGTGATCAGACTGACCTGCATCCCGGAGAGGATGCGCGGACTCGCAGCGGGGAGCATCACGGAGAACAGCCGCTCGCCGGCGCTCAGCCGGTACACGCGGCTCACCATCTCGAGTGTGGGCTCGCCGGCGCGGACGCCGTCGATCGTCGAGATCAGGATGGGGAACACCGCGGCCAGGGTGATGGAGAGGATGCGCGTCTCGGTGCCGAAACCGATGAGCGAGACGAAGATCGGCACCAGCGCGACCGGCGGGATCGCACGGAAGAAGTGGATGGTCGGCTCGGCGAACCAGCTCAGCGGACGGACGAGGCCCAGCAGCAGCCCCACGAGCACACCGATCACGGTCGCCAGCAGGAAGGACACCACCAGGTTGCCCACGGACGAGGCGATGTCGAGCAGGAAGGCGGGCGTCTGCGCGAGCTGCCAGAGCCGTTGCAGGATCGTCTGCAGCGGCGGGAAGAACGCGTTGGTCGACCCGGCCGAGGCGAACCCCCACAGCGCCAGCAGCGCGACGGGCACCGCGATCTCGGCACCGAGCAGAACGCCGCGCGGGAGTCCGTCCTGGCCGCGTCGTCGAGCGAGCCTGGTTCGGGTCTGGATCGACGAGGTGAGGGTCATCACACGACCTGCTTCCGGTATTGCGGATGCCAGTGCAGGAGCGTGCGCTCGCCCCACTGGCTGAGTCCCTGAATCAACAGGCCGAGCACGCCGAGGATCAGCACGTACGCGAAGAGCTGCGCCTGGTTGCCGGTGATCTGCGACAGCAGCAGGCTCTGGCCGAGACCCGGCCCTCCCCCGAGGAGTCCTGCCACCACCGCGACCACGAGCGATGTCGGTGCGGCGACCCGCACGGCCGTGCCGATGTAGGGCAGCGCGCTCGGGAGCACGATCCGGCCGAGGATCTCGGCTCTTCCCATGCCGTACGAGCGTCCGGTGGCCCTGGCGACCGGATCGGTGTCGAAGACGCCGGCCGAGGCCTGCACGGCGATCGCGATGAAGCAGCCGAAGAACACCAGGAAGATGCCCATGCTCGCCGTCGGCCCCATGACCAGCACGACGACGGGCAGGATCACGATCGGCGGGATGGGTTTCAGGAACTCCAGCGGCACCCGCGTCGCGTGCATCGCGAGCGGGGACGTGCCGATCGCGACGCCGAGGGCGACACCGACGACGATCGCCAAGACGAGTCCGACGAGGGCCATCGTGAGCGTGTCACCGAGGGCCGTCCACGTCGCAGGGGTTCCGAGCAGACGGATCGCCTCGCCGATCGCGGCCGTGGCTGCCGGCAGGGGTGACCCGGCGAGCGGCCCGGCGGTCGCCGACCATTCCCAGAGCGCGAGCGCCGAGACGACGCCGGCTGCTCCGATGAGCGGCGGGAGGAGAGAAGAGCGGTTCATGAGCATCATCCGGCGGCGAGGACGACGCCTTCGAGGTCGACCGGAGCCGCGAGGAAGCCGAGGGCGACGAGCTTGTCGTTCACGCGTTCGAGATCCACGGGCGCCACCTCGGCCGGCCAGAACGGCAGCTTGACGTCGTCGACCGTCAGCGTCGAGCCTGTGGCGTCGATCCCGGCCTGGATCGCGTCCTCCGGGTGCTCGTTCGCGTAGGCGTTGCTCTTGGCGACAGCGCGCTGGAAGGCGGCGATGGCATCGGCCTTCGCCGCGATCGTGCTCTTCCCCGCGGTCCACAGCCCCACGGCGCCCTCCTCGAAGAAACCGACGGACGGCGAGTCGAGCTGCACCGCACCCGCCGCATCCGCCTCCGCGGTGAAGGGACTGACGAGACCCGCCGCATCGACCGTGCCGCTCTGCAGCGCGGCGACCGCCGAGGTGAAGTCCAGGACGACCCATTCCACCGAGCCGGGGTCGACGCCGGCACGGTCGAGGGCATCGGAGATGACGACTTCGAGCTGCGCCTTGCGCGCGGGGATGGCGATGGTCGCCCCCTTCAGGTCCGCGACCGAGGAGATGCCGCTGGCGGCGGAGGCGAACAGACCGGTGTCGTCGACGGTCGCGGGGTCTTCGGCGTCAGCCGCTCCGGCGACGAATCCGTCCGCCGGTGCGACGACCTTCAGCGGGACGCCGCTGCTGAGTGCGTTCAGCAGCGGGATGCTGGGGGCGTACGCGATGTCGACCTGTCCGCCCTGCGCGGCGGCGAGTCCGGCCGGCGGGTTGGCGACCACCGAGGTCTCCAGCTTCAGCCCCTCCTCCTCGAAGAAGCCCTGCTCCTGTCCCCGTATCAGCGCCCCGTCGGAGACGAGGCCGATGGTCGCGACCTTGAGCGTCGTCAGCTCGCCGTCGCCGCCGGAGGAGGACGCGGGGCGGAGGTGCAGGCTGCGAGCGCGAGCGTCCCGGCCACCACGAGGGCGCCGGAGGCGCGACGTGCGAGTCTTGTGACGTTCATGAGAACTCCTCTTCGAGTTAGTCACCGGTTGGTGATTTTAAAGATCGTAGTCGCGCTTAGTACTTTGTTGATTACGATCGGGTTACATTAGTCACCGTTTGGTGACTAAAAACAGCAAATGGAGAATCGTGGATGTGAGAGTGCAGGACCGGAGAGGGGGGCGCGATGCCCAAGATCGTCGACCATGAGGAACGCAGGACCCACATCGCCGATGCGGCGACACAGGTGATCATCCGCGTCGGTTTCGACAACCTCACGATGCGCGAGATCGCCACGGAGGCCGGCTACGCGCATGGAGCGATCGCCCGGTACTTCCCCGACAAGAGGAGCGTCCTCACGGCGGCGTTCCTCCGTCTGTACTCGCTCGCCAACGACCGCATCCACGCCCGCATCGAGGGCGTCCGAGGACTCGAGGCTCTGGAGCGGATGTGCAGGGAGATCCTCCCCTACAGCCCGAACGGCCCGCTGTACGCCAAGGTGGTCATCGCGTTCTGGGATCACGCGTCGCAGGACGACGAGGTCACCAGGATCCACCGCGTGAACAACCTGCACTGGCGGGACCTGTTCCGCCAGTGTCTGATCGAGGCCAGGGACGACGGCGAGCTCGCCGACGGCATCGACATCGAGACCGCAGTGAACGAGATCGCGTCGCGCAATGCGGGGTGGCAGATGATCTCGGTGCTGATGCCGGACTCGGCGGGCGACGGGCGGCTGAACGACGGCCTCGACGCGCTGCTGTCGACGCTCCGTCGCCCCTCCGTCCCGCCCGCCCGCTGATCGCATCCGTCGTCCTGCCTTCAGCCTGCGAGGATGAACCGCGCGCCGCGTTCGCCGATCATGGCCGCAGGCGCGTTGGTGTTGCCGGTGGGCACGGTCGGCATGACGGAGGCGTCGACCACACGCAGCCCGTCGATCCCGCGTACCCGGAGCTGCGGATCGACCACGGACTCCTGGTCGCTGCCCATGCGGCAGGTGCCGACCTGGTGGTGGTAAGTGATGGCCGTGCGGCGCACCCAGTCCTCCACATCGTCGTCCGTCACGTCCGGCCCGGGTTACACCTCCACCGCTCCCCACTCCTCGGCGAGCGCAGGCTGTGCGCCGATGCGGCGGCACTGGCGCACGGAGGCGGCGAGGGCGTCGGCATCGCGCTGATCCTCCAGTGCCGCCAGGTCGATGTGCGGCAGGTCGTCGAGGCCGGGACCGGTGAGGCGCAGCTCGCCGCGGCTGTACGGCGTCACCAGGCCCGCCATGAGCGTGAACCCGTCGTCGCCCCGCGGTTCCAGGTCGCCCCACATCGGCACGGAGAAGTGGATGGGCTGCGTGTCCGGCTGCGTGAGGCCGTCGCGGCTGCGCCAGAACAGGTGGCTCTGCGTGACGGACACCCCCGACTGCGGCGGGCCGATGGGCTTCTTCTCGGTCGCGAAGATCACCGGGGAGAGGAGGTGGTCGTGCAGGTTCTTGCCCACAGCGGAGGCGTCGTGCACGACGGGGATGCCGAGCGCACTCAGCTCGTCGGCGGGACCGATGCCCGAGCGCAGCAGGATGACGGGCGTGCCGAGCGCTCCCGCCGACAGGACGATCTCGTCCGCGAACACTTCCTCGGTCTCATCGCCCTCCCCCAGCCGGATGCCGACCGCGCGCCCGTCGCGCACGATCACGGAGTGGACGGCGCGGCCGGTGAGGATCGTCATCCGGTCGGCGACGGGCTGCGCGTAGGCCGTCCAGGTGTTGACCCGACGGCCGTCCTTGATCGTGACCTGCTCCTGTGAGACCCCGTCGAGCGTGCCCCCGTTGTAGTTCGGGTTGCGCGGCAGCCCCTCCTCGACGGCGGCGTCGATGATCGAAGCCTGGATGGGCGAGAGCGCATAATCGTCGGTCACGGGCAGCAGGTCGTTCTCGATCGCGTCGTAGATCGGCTCGACCTCGGCCCAGCCCCATCCCGTCGCGCCGGCGGCCTCCCACGCGTCGTAGTCGGAGGCCGCGCCGCGCACCCAGATCATGGCGTTCAGCGCGTGCGAGCCGCCGGTGACCTTGCCGCGAGGGAGATGCAGACGTCGACCGGCCGCGTGCGGCTGCGGCACGGTGAAGAAGTCCCAGTCCTCGGCGGAGTGCCAGAGCTCCCCCGCCCGCGACGGGTCGTGGATGGCCGGGTTCGTGTCGTAGCCGCCGGCCTCGACGAGCGTGACGGCGACCCCGGCGTCGGCGAGACGCCGGGCGACGATGGCCCCCGAGGTGCCGGCCCCGACGACGATGGCGGAGCGCACCGCGCCGCTGTTCGCCGCGGTCACGCTCAGGCCTTCCGGCCCGGTCCGGAGACGACCTGGGTGACGGCGACGGACTTGAGTCCCTCGACGCCGAACTCCAGCCCGTAGCCCGAGCTCTTCACACCGCCGAACGGCACCATGGGGTGCAGCCCACCGTGCGAGTTGATCCACACCGTGCCGGACTGCATGCGCGCAGCGACGGCGCGGGCCTCCTCCGGGTCGCTGGCCCACACCGAGGCGCCAAGGCCCACGTCGAGGGCGTTCGCGAGCGCGAAGGCCTCGTCGACGTCGCTGTAGCGGATGACGGGGAGTGCGGGACCGAACTGCTCCTCCTGCACCAGCGCCGCATCGTTGTCGATGTCGGCGACGATGGTGGGCCGGTAGAACAGCTCGCCGAGGTCGGATGCCGGCTCGCCGCCGGTGACGATCCGGGCACCGCGGCTCTTCGCATCGTCGACCAGGCGGCTGACGATGTCGAACTGCGGCCGGTTCTGCAGCGGTCCGAGCACGTTGCCCTCGTCGAGTCCGTTGCCCATCGGCACCTGCTCGGCGATCGCGGCGAGTGCGTCCACGACCTCGTCGTAGACGGAGTCGTGCACGTAGAGGCGCTTCATGGCTGCGCAGGTCTGTCCGGTGTTGATGAACGCCCCCCAGAAGAGGTCTTCGGCGATGGCCGACGCGTCCGTGCCGGGAAGCACGATGCCCGCGTCGTTGCCGCCCAGCTCCAGCGTGAGGCGGGCGAGGTTGCCTGCGGAGCTCTCGATGATGCGGCGACCGGTCGCTGTCGAGCCGGTGAACATGATCTTGGCGATGTCGGGGTGTGACGCGAGGCGAGCGCCCACCTCACGGTCTCCGGAGACGCCGAGCAGCACATTCTCTGGCAGCACCTCGTTCATCACCGCGATCATCGCGAGCACGCTCAGCGGGGTGTACTCGCTGGGCTTCGCGACGACCGTGTTGCCCATCCGCAGCGACGGCCCGATCTGCCAGATCGTGATCATGAGCGGCCAGTTCCACGGCCCGATGGCTCCGACGACACCAGCCGCCTTGTAGACGAGCTCGGCGTGCAGCGTCTCGTCGTCGACGAGCACCTGCGACTCGAGCACGGTGCTGGCATTGGTGCGCAGCCATGCCGAGCAGGCACCGAGCTCGAACCGCGCGTTCGGGCCGTTGAGCGGCTTCCCCTGCTCCCGCGACAGGAGGTAGGCCAGACCCTCGGCGTTCGCATCGATCGCGTCGGCCGCGGCCAGGAGCAGTTCGCTCCGTTTCTCGTGACCGAGCGCCTCCCACGCGGGCTGCGCAGCCTTCGCACGGGCGATCGCGTCGTCGAGGTCGTCCACGGCGGCGACGGGTGCACGGCCGATGACCTCGCGGGTCGCAGCATCGGGGATCTCACGGCCCTCGCCTTCCGGCGCCTGGATGCGGTCGAGCAGCGCGGCGGCTGCGGAAGCTGCGGAATCGGACATCGGTGTCTCTCCTTCGAGCGTGGCGCTGACCGATGGCGGAGTGGCCGCCGGCCTTCCTCTCATTCTCGGATGCCCCTTCCCGCCGCACTTGTCGCGGAGCGCGCCGAAGATGTCCTCGCGCGAACGATGCGCCCGCTGGCAGGTGCGCGGCGAGCAGGCCTCTCGCGATCGGTTCGAGTCCCCGTCGCCGGTCGCGGGGTGCGCCATCGCCGCACCGGGTCCCACCACGCCGGCCCTCGCACCTGCGGCGCTCCCCCACGCATGCGGATCTGCCAACCTGAGGTGTCCAACGTGCGGTGATGGTGCCAGCAGAGCGCCACCCCGTTGTCGGTGTGGGTGGGACCCCCACGGGCGTACTCCGTGACGTGGTGGATCTCGCACCAGGCGGCCGGGACGTGGCACCCGGGAATGAGGCATTCGCGGTCCCGCACGCAGATCGCGCGGCGCTGCGCCGGGGTGAAGATCCGGTCGCTCGACCCGAGCCCGACGATCCTTCCGCCGGCCCCGTAGACGACCCGCTGGATCGAACCGCCGCACGCCGTGTGCGCGGCGACGCGGGTCGAGACAGGCGTGTCGACCCCGTCGACCTGCGCCCAGCCCCGCCCCGTGGCGTAATCCTCGGCACCGACCGTGACCACGAGAGTCGGGGCAGCACCGCCCAGCCGCGGCATCTCGTCGTGTCGGGCCGCTATCCCCAGAGCTGCCGCGAGAGCGTCGTGCTGCTTCTGTGCCCGCGTGCGCGCGTCGATCATCCCGCCAGGGTCCCCGGACGGAAGCACATCGTCATCCGGCGACACCGGAGCATGTGGACTCCCGGCGTCGGAATCCTCGAGCTCCGCGGACGGTACGAAGTGGACACCGGGAAGCGGCGGACCGTCGACCCTCGGGTTCAGATACGCGTCCCAGATCCGCTGCAGCTGCCCCGCGACCTCCGGCAACAGCGCGCCGCGGACCGGGATGACGCCGTCCTTGGCGCGCCCCAACACCACACCCCGCGCTCGCAACGCGATGTCCTCAGCCGGCTCCGCCCCGTCCGGGTCCAGGTACTGCACGATCAGCTGAGCTTGCACCCGCAGATCCTCGGGCGTCGGTGCCGGACCGGGCTCGTTCTCGGCACCGTCGTCGCTCTCCGCGCCACGAGCGACTCCCGCCAGGTACGCGTCCGCCTCCCACCGGTCGGCGACGCGCACGCGCGGACCGGCCTGCTCGATCGGCCCCGTCGCAGCCAGCAACCCGGTCACGCCGATCGCCCCGTCGAGGAGGGCCTCGCGCAGCGCCGGCCACCGCGCCGGCAGCCACTCTCCGGAGGAGAGGTCGACATCGCGTCGCACCAAGCGCGCGCCCTTCACAAGGCGCGCGGCACCCACCGCGTCGGTGCGGAGCACACGCTGCAGCAACTCGTTCATCGAGCGGCAGCCGAACAGTCCGCAGAACGCCGGCTCTCCCGACCCGGCAGGACGCTGATCGACGCTCGCCACGGCCTCGACGACCACGGCCTCCGCGCGTCGCTGGATCTCGCCCGCGACCCGCAGCAGGTTCATCATCTCCTGTGGGTCGAGAGCGCCCACCGCGCCCGATCGCAGAACGGCGTCGAGAGCGACGACCGTGTCGTCGAGAACCGCTGCCGGAGTGCCTTCCATACGTCGATTCAACAGAGGGCCACCGACATTCCCAGGCCGGATAACCCCCGTTCAGAGCAATATTCCAGTACGCCTGACTTACTCCTCCTGCACCCGTAGAGAGCCCAATCAACACTCCACAACACGAACCCACCTCCCCCGTCGTATCCGACAGGAGAACCCTCACACCAGGTCGGAGTCCTCGAAGATCAGGATCGTCCGTGTGGAGCGGATCGACGGGATCGCCTGGATGTCCTCCAGCACGATGCGACGGAGGTCGCGGGCGTCGTTGGCCCGCACGAGCAGCAGCACGTCGAAGTCGCCCCCGACCAGAGCCATGTGCTCGATCTCGGGGATCACCCTGAGCCGCGCGCTCACCTCCTGCCACGTGGCCTGCTCGATCGCGAGCGTCACATAGGCGCTCGCGTGGTGTCCGAGCAGTACGGGGTCGGTGCGCACCGTGTACCCCGTGATCACCCCGGCGTCGGTGAGTCGCTTGATCCGCGCGTGCGCTCCGGCGCGGGAGATGTGCACCGACTCGGCGATCGCGGTCATCGACGCGCGAGCATCCCGCCGCAGCTCAGCGAGGATCGCGCGATCCGTGTCGTCGAGCGCCGCCATGGCACCCCTCTCTCCTCCGGGAAATACTGACACTTCGGAGGCCATTCTGACACGGCGAGCGCAATCGTCCATGATTGCGCAGCGGTTCTTGGATGACTGTCGCATGCGCGGCATGCTGTCCTCATCGAGTTCGGCAAGGAAGGCGGACGGATGCACCCCCATGACATGCTCCCGCGAGACACCGCGGTACGACTGATCGACGAGGACGGGACCACCCTCCCCGACGAGGCATACGCGCTCCCCGCCGCCGACGTCCTGCTCGCCGCTTACCGCGGGCTCGTCGAAGGCAGACGCATCAACGACCAGGCGGGCGCGCTCGTCCGCCAGGGCCGCCTCGCGGTCTACCCCTCGTCACATGGTCAGGAGGCATGCCAGGTGGCAGCGGCGATGGTGCTCGGTGACACCGACTGGCTTTTCCCCACGTACCGCGACTCGGTCGCGGTGATCGCCCGCGGCATCGCTCCCGCTGAGGCGATGGTGCTCCTCAAGGGCGACTGGCACTCGGGCTACGACGTGCGCGCGCACCGCGTCGCCCCACAGGCCACCCCGCTCGCGACCCAGCTCCTGCACGCGGTCGGCTTCGCGCAGGCGGCGAAGCACCGCGGTGAGGACACCGTCGTGCTCGCGCTCTGCGGCGACGGCGCCACGAGCGAGGGCGACTTCCACGAGGCGATGAACTTCGCCGCCGTGTTCCATGTCCCGGTCGTGTTCTTCGTGCAGAACAACGAGTTCGCCATCTCGGTGCCCCTCTCCCGGCAGACCGCTGCCCCCTCCCTGGCACACAAGGCGGTCGGCTACGGCATGCCGGGGCAGCGCGTCGACGGCAACGACGTGGCCGCGGTCCTCGCGGTGCTCACGGAAGCCGTCGACCGCGCCCGCGCCGGGGGCGGCCCCTCCCTGGTCGAGGCGCACACCTATCGCATGCAGGCGCACACCAACGCCGACGACGACACCCGCTACCGCGAGCGCGAGGAAGTGCAGGCCTGGCTCGCCCGCGACCCGCTCCTGCGCCTGCGCGCGCATCTCACTGCGACAGGGGCGCTCGACGCCGCCGCCGAGGAGCGCTTCGCCTCGGGTGCCGAGGAGATCGCGGCGGCGATGAGGGCAGCTCTGAACACCGACGCAGACCTCGATCCCGAAGACCTGTTCCGCTTCGTGACCGCGACCCGCTCCCCTCAGCTCGACGAGCAGTGGCACCTGCTGCGCGACGAGATCGAACGCTCGCGTCTCGCCGACGCCGAGCACGCCACGACCGGAGGCCACCGATGACGATCGCACAGGACGACACGCGCATCGAGAGCGGAGCCACCACGACGACCACGATGACTATGGCCGCCGCCTTGAACAGGGCACTGGCCGACGCCATCGAGTCGGATCCGGACGTGGTGGTCTTCGGCGAAGATGTGGGAGCCCTCGGTGGCGTCTTCCGCATCACGGATGGACTCACCGCACGCTTCGGTGAGGACCGCTGCTTCGACACCCCGCTCGCGGAGTCCGGGATCGTCGGCACCGCGGTGGGGATGGCGATGAACGGGCTGCGCCCCGTGATCGAGATGCAGTTCGACGCCTTCGCCCTCCCCGCGTTCGAACAGGTCGTGAGCCATGTCGCCAAGCTCGGCAACCGCACGCGCGGTGGCATGCGCATGCCCCTGGTGATCCGCATCCCGTTCGGGGGCGGCATCGGGGGCGTCGAGCACCACTGCGACTCGTCCGAGGCCTACTACGCCCACACCCCCGGGCTCACGGTCGTCAGCCCGGCCACTCCGCAGGACGCGTACTCCCTGCTGCGTGCGGCCATCGCCTCGCCCGACCCGGTGATCTTCCTCGAGCCCAAGAAGCTGTACTGGAGCAAGGGCGAGGTCGACACCTCAGTCACCACGGAGCTCGGTTCGGCGCGTATCGCCCGCGACGGCACGGATGTGACGCTCCTCGCGTACGGCTCGTCCGTGCCGCTCGCACTGGAGGTCGCCGAGGTGGCCGCTGCGGAGGGGCGGAGCGTGCAGGTCGTCGACGTCCGCTCCCTCTCGCCGTTCGACGACGCCACCGTGACGGCCGCCGTGAAGTCGACAGGCCGTGCCGTGGTCATCGCGGAGGCGCCGGGCTACGTGAGCGTCGCCTCCGAGATCCAGGCACGCGTGTTCGAGCGCTGCTTCGAATACCTGGCGGCGCCCGTGCGACGGGTGACCGGATTCGACACGCCCTACGCACCTCCGAAGCTCGAGCACTGGTACCTGCCGGACGTCGACCGCGTGCTCGATGCGATCGACACCCTGCACTGGGAGGACGAATCATGAGCACTCCGGTGAAGCCGCAGACGGGCACGCGGGTGTTCCGACTGCCCGACCTCGGCGAGGGGCTGACCGAGGCCGGACTCGTACAGTGGCTCGTCGCGGTCGGCGACACCATCGTGACGGACCAGCCGATCGCCGAGGTCGAGACCGCGAAGAGCATCGTGGAGCTGCCGTCGCCGTTCGCCGGAGTCATCACGGCTCTGCACGGCACCGCCGGGGACACGATCGACGTCGGCGCCCCCGTGCTCGAGGTGGCGGACTCCCCGTCTTCCGCGGCGGCTCCCGAATCACCGGCGACTCCCGCTCCACCGGCCCAGCCCGAGCACGAGGCGTACCGCGAGGAGGAACGCGCGGGCTCAGGGAACGTCCTCATCGGCTACGGCACCACCGCTCGTGCGACCAAGGGACGGCGGCGCCCCCCGGTCGCATCGACGACGATTCACCCCGCATCGACGACGATCCACTCCGCATCGGGGACGCTTGCGGGCACTTCGCCCGCTGGATCGTCCGAGCGGCGCCCCGTCGCCGTCCGCTCCCCACTCGTGCGTCGTCTCGCGCGAGACCTCGGTCTCGACGTCCACTCGATCACAGCGACCGGCGCCGATGGTGCCATCACCCGCGCCGACGTGCTGCGTGCCGCGGTGGACGGCGCGGTCGACGCAGTGGCCGACGGCGCCTCCGCACACGACAGCGGCCGGACGACGCCAGGAACAGGCATGGGCCCCGAAGCAGGCGAGACGGTCGACGGTCTCGAGGTGCGCGCGCGCGAGCGGATGTCGCCGCTGCGCAAGGCTGTCAGCGCGAAGCTCTCCCGCAGCCGGTCCGAGATCCCCGAGGCCACGGTCTGGGTGGATGTCGACGCCACCGAGCTGTGGGATCTGCGTGCGCGGATGGCTCCGGAGGGAGGCAAGGCGCCGTCGGTGACCGCACTGCTCGCCCGCTTCGTCCTGCTCGCCCTCGAGGAGTACCCCGTGCTGGCCTCGCGCCTCAGCGAGAACGGGGACGAGATCCTCTCCTTCGACGGAGTGAACCTCGGCATCGCCGCCGACACCGAACGAGGGCTCCTGGTCCCGGTCGTCTCCCGCGCCCATGCCCTCTCCGTGACCCAGCTCGACTCGGCGCTGCGCGAACTCACCACCACGGCCCGCACCGGCGCGATGCCACCGGAGCGGCTGCGGGGATCGACCTTCACGCTCAACAATTACGGAGGCCTGGGCGTTGACGGTTCGGCCGCGATCATCAACCATCCCGACGTGGCCATCCTCGGGATCGGCCGGATCATCGAGCGCCCGTGGGTCGTGGACGGAGCGATCGCCGCCCGCCGCATCGTGCAGATCTCGCTGGTGTTCGACCATCGGGTATGCGACGGAGGCTACGCCGCGGGCTTCCTGCGCCGGGTGACCGAACTCATCGAGCATCCGTTGCGGGCATTCGGGAGGGTGTAGGCGCTGCGCGCTCGGTTGAGCCGCGCCTCCGGGTCAGCCGAACACGAGCGGACGCTTCGTGGCGTCCTCCACCGTGATGCCGATGATCGTGGCGCCCGGCTCCTCGACATCGCGATCGGCATGGAACCGCAGCAATCGACCATCGCGCGACGCCATGTCGTACCAATGCTCCTCGGAGGAGACGACCGAGACCGTCGTGCCCTGCGGGTACGCCGCGACCACGTCCGCGACCGGAGCCCCCACGCGAAGTCCGTCGATCGCCGGGAGGTCCGCGCCGACCTGAGTCGTCCCGGAGACGGAGCGGGCGTCGCCGACGGTGACGGATGCGACGGCGGCGCCGTCTTCGGTCGCCTGGACGAGCATCGAGCTCGTGCCCGCGTCGTTCACGAGCTTCGAGGGGTCGCCCGGGAAGGGCGGGGGGATCACCTGCGCCGCTCGCGCCGCAGAGATCGCCTCGTCGACGGGGTCTCCGAGACGGATCGGCCCGACACCGCCGGCCGTGATCATC
Organism: Microbacterium sp. WHRI 7836; assembly: GCF_040223885.2. NCBI lineage: Bacteria > Bacillati > Actinomycetota > Actinomycetes > Micrococcales > Microbacteriaceae > Microbacterium > Microbacterium sp. WHRI 7836. The sequence continues at coordinate 1,166,170 of NZ_CP168171.1, read as the reverse complement.
CAGTCACCCCAGGGGGCCGAGGCATTCTCAGCAGGTTCCGGTTGCTCCGTCGGGGGGTTCGCGGTGAGCTTGTCCATCAACGCGGCGCGAGCTTGTTCCGCTCGCTCCTGGAGCTTCTCCGCGACGGCTTCGGCATCCGGCCGGGCCTCTCCGTCGAGCGACTGCGATACCTGCACGAGAACGTTCCCGACCGTGGCGTAGGCACTGAACGTCGACCATCCCCCCTCGATCTCCGGCAGCGTCAACGTGCCGGCCAGTGCGCGCACGTTGTCCGAGGCCGCGGGAGTGACGGATTCGAACGAGGCAGGGCCGTTGTAGTCGAAGCTCGCGCACTGTGCCGCCGCGTCGACGAGCTGGTCCAGTCGCGCCTGTGCATGCGCTTCATCGGCGAACTGGAGAGCAAGCATCTGCCCGAAGCGATAGTCCGAGTCGGCCGTCGTCGTCCACGACACGTTGCGCGACCCGACGCTCCACAACGATTGCTCGGCGAACAGCGCGCCGCAGACCTCCGGGACGATCGCCGGGCCGCCGCCATCGGAGATCTGCTCGAGAACGGAGGACGGCTCACCGATGTCGGTCGAGCCGGGAAGGAGCGAACCGATCTCGTCGGCGGTGAACAGGAATCCTTCCAGTTCCTCACCGACGAAGATCGCGGGCCCCGTATAGGGCTCCGGTGGCGACGTCGTCTCCGGAGCAGCGGTCGGCTCGGGATCGGCCCCCGGCGCGCAGCCGGAGAGCACGAGAAGTGCGGCGACCGCTATTCCTCCGACGTGGATGCGAGCGATTCCAGAACGCGCCATGCGAACCCTCCGATTTGTCATACAGCGCCGATCCGGCGCCCCCTGCGTTGATCGTAGGGTTCCCGGACTCGATGGCGCGAGAAGGGCGACCGTGTCGAGATCAGACCGAGACCGATCGCATGCCCTCGAACGCATACGTTCCACGCAACCCCGATGCGGTACGCTCGGCAATTACTGACCGATCATTCGGTTAGGAAAGTCCCGAGCACCGCCACAGTGCTCTCTCCCCCGGAATCGCAGAACAATGGAGTTCTCATGACGTCAGCAGTCTCCGACCGCACCCCATCCACACGGATGCCCGCCGAAGAACGGCGCGTACTCGCCGGCACCCTCGTGGGCACGTCGATCGAGTGGTACGACTTCTTCATCTACGCGCAAGCAGCGGGGCTGGTGCTCGCGCCCCTCTTCCTGGCTCCGATCGCACAGGAGAACCCCGGCTTCGCCCAGGTGCTCTCGTTCGCGACAATCGGCATCTCCTTCCTCTTCCGCCCGCTCGGCGCGATCGTCGCGGGCCACCTCGGCGACAAGCTCGGTCGCAAGAAGATGCTCGTGCTCACCCTCGTCATGATGGGCCTGTCCACGTCGTTGATAGGCCTCCTTCCGACGTATGCCGCGATCGGCGTGGCCGCGCCCATCCTGCTGATCCTGCTCCGCATCGTGCAGGGATTCTCCGCGGGTGGCGAATGGGGCGGAGCCGCCCTGATGGCCGTCGAGCACGCGCCGAACAGCCGCAGAGGACTCTTCGGGGCGTTCCCGCAGATCGGCGTCCCCGTCGGCATGATCCTTGCCACTTCCACCCTGTGGGTGCTCACCAGTTCGATGTCGCCGGAGGCCTTCCTCGAGTGGGGCTGGCGCATCCCCTTCCTGCTCTCGATCGTGCTCATCGCGGTCGGCTACGTGATCCGACGCGCGGTCGATGAGAGCCCGGTGTTCGAGGACCTGCGGCGCCGCCGCAAGGAGGCATCCGCTCCCCTGCGCCGGCTCTTCCGTCAGAACACCAAGCAGGTCGTCCTCACCGCGATCATCTTCATCGCGAACAACGCGGCGGGGTACCTGCTCATCGCGTTCTTCGCGACCTACGCCGTCACCACCCTCGGCATGGACCGACCCCCGGTGCTGCTGGCGACCACCCTCGCCTCGTTCGGGTGGCTCATCTTCACCCTGTGGGGCGGACACCTCTCCGACCGGCTCGGCCGCATCCGCACGTTCCAGATCGGCTATGTGGCGCTCGCACTCTGGGCGGTGCCGATGTGGTTCCTCATCGACACCGCGAACATCCTCTGGTACTTCGTGGCACTGTTCGTGATGACGTTCGCGCTCGGACTCTCTTACGGCCCGCAGGCAGCCCTGTACGCGGAGATGTTCCCCGCGAACGTGCGCTATTCGGGCGTCTCCATCGGCTACGCCCTCGGTGCGATCCTCGGCGGAGCGTTCGCGCCGATGATCGCGGAGGCGCTGATGAACCAGTTCCACGCGGCCTGGACGATCGGCGTGTACATCGCGGTGGCATCCGTGATCTCGCTGATCGGCGTCTCGCTCGTCAAGGAGACGAACGGCGTGGACCTGCTCAGCTGAAGCCGCCCCGATCGCGGCGCCGGCCACACCTGTGACATAATTACCGGACGATCGGTCAGTAATTCGGGCCGATCGTCCGGACAACGGGCAACCCGTCGAGACAACGCAGTCAGGAGTTCCGCATGACCGAGGCCTACCTCGTCGGAGGCGTACGCACCCCGGTCGGTCGCTACGGCGGAGCCCTGGCCTCCGTCCGTCCCGACGACCTCGCAGCGATCGTCGTCCGCGAGGCCGCGCGACGCGCAGGCGTCGACCCCCTCCAGGCCGAGATCGACGAGGTCATCCTCGGCGCCGCGAACCAGGCGGGCGAGGACAACCGCAATGTCGCCAGGATGGCGGTCCTGCTCACCGGCCTTCCCGACAGCGTCCCCGGCATCACGGTCAATCGACTGTGTGCCTCCGGCATGTCCGCCGTCACGATCGCCGCTCAGGCGATCCGAGCCGGCGACGCCGACCTCATCATCGCCGGCGGCGTCGAATCGATGACCCGCGCACCCTGGGTGCAGGCCAAGCCCGAGAAGGCATGGGCGAAGCCCGGCGCCGCCTTCGACACCTCGATCGGCTGGCGATTCCCGAACCCGCGGCTCCTGGCCCGCGAGAAGGCGACGTACACGATGCCGGAGACCGCGGAGGAGGTCGCGCGCGTCGACGGCATCGGACGCGAAGAGGCGGACGCGTTCGCCCTGCGCTCGCAGCAACGGGCCGCCGCGGCGATCGCAGACGGACGGTTCGAGGCGGAGATCGTCGGAGTCCCCGTCGGCTCGGGTGAGGTGCTCGTGGACGAGGGCCCTCGACCGGAGACGACGCTCGAAGGCCTCGCCCGACTGCGGCCCGTCGTCGCGGGCGGTCAGGTCGTCACCGCCGGAAACTCCAGCGCGCTCAACGACGGTGCCTCCGCGATCATGGTCGCGAGCGCGGAGGCGGTCGAGCGGCACGGGCTGACACCGCGGGCGCGGATCGTCGTCGGCACCAGCGCAGGACTCGCGCCCGAGATCATGGGCCTCGGACCGGTGCCCGCCACGGAGAAGGCGCTGCAGCGCGCCGGGCTCTCCATCGACGACATCGGCTCCGTCGAGCTCAACGAAGCGTTCGCCACCCAGTCCATCGCCTGCCTCCGACGCCTCGGGCTGGACGAATCCCGCGTGAACGCCGATGGCGGAGCGATCGCGCTCGGTCACCCGCTCGGCTCGTCCGGCTCCCGCCTTCTGGTCACGCTCCTCGGACGCATGGAGCGCGAGGGCTCCCGCTACGGACTCGCCACCATGTGCGTCGGCGTCGGCCAGGGCGCTGCTCTGATCGTGGAGAAGGTGTGATGCCGCGGTCTCCCCTCGGCGATACGCAGGCGCACGACGAACCCCTCCTCGTCGAAAGGCGTCACGACCGCGTGGTCGCCACCCTCAATCGGCCGCACAAGCGCAACGCGATCGACCAGGCCACGATCGACGCGCTGCACGCGCTGTGCACCGAGCTGGAGACCGTGCCGCTCCCGCTGATCCTCACCGGCGCCGGCGGGGTCTTCGCGGCGGGTGCCGACATCGCCGAACTGCGCGAACGGCGTGCCGCCGACGCGCTGCGCGGGATCAACGCTCACGCGTTCGTCCGACTCGCCGAACTGCCGATGCCCGTCATCGCGGCGATCGACGGCTACGCGCTCGGCGGTGGAGCCGAGCTCGCCTACGCGGCGGACATCCGCATCGGGACGCCGACGCTCGCGATCGGCAACCCGGAGACCGGACTGGGCATCCTCGCAGCGGCCGGCGCGAGCTGGCGTCTCAAGGAGATCGTCGGCGACGCCAGGGCGATCGAGCTGCTGCTCACGGGTCGCACGGTGAAGGCAGAGGAGGCGCTGCGCATCGGGCTGGTCTCGGCGATCCACGAGACGACGGACCTGCTGCCGACCGCCCACGCCATCGTCGACCGCATCGCCCGCAACGACCCCGCAGCGACCATCGCGACCAAGCGGGTGTTCCGGGCACCCCGCGACCACCATCCCGCCGCCGATCTGGAAGCCCAGGCCGAGCTCTTCGAGAGCCCGGAGAAGTTCCGACGGATGACCGACTTCCTCGAACGGAGAGACCGATGACCGAGAGCACGTTCATCGCGCCCGAACAGGTGGGGGTGCTCGGCGGCGGACGTATGGGCGCGGGCATCGCGCACGCCTTCCTGCTCGCCGGCTCCCGGGTCGGCATCGTCGAACGCGACGCCGACGCGGCAGAGGCGGCCACGGCACGCGTGCTCGAGTCCATCGACGCCTCGGTCGCACGCGGCACGGCCCTCGACTCCCCCGAGGCCTATCGGGCGCGCCTGACCACGGGCACGGATGCCGCCCTGTTCGCGCAGTGCACGCTCGTCGTCGAAGCCGTTCCGGAGGACCTCGCCCTCAAGGTCGACGCGCTCCGTCGGGTCGAGGCGCAGATCGCACCGGACGCCGCCATCGCCTCGAACACCTCGTCCATCTCGATCGATGAGCTGGCTGCGGTGCTCGATCGCCCCTCGCGGCTGCTGGGCATGCACTTCTTCAATCCGGTGCCCGCCTCCACCCTCGTCGAGATCGTCCATGGTGCGAGCACCGCTCCTGCGCTCGTCGATGCCGCCCGCGGCTGGGTGGCCGCCATCGGCAAGACACCGATCGTCGTGGCCGATGCTCCCGGATTCGCGTCGTCCCGCCTCGGCGTCGCGATCGGGCTCGAGGCGATCCGCATGCTGGAGGAAGGTGTGGCCTCCGCCGAGGACATCGACGCCGCGATGACGCTCGGATACAAGCACCCCGTCGGTCCGCTGCGGCTCACCGACATCGTGGGCCTCGACGTGCGCCTGGGCATCGCCGAGTACCTCTCCGCACAGCTGGGTGAGCGCTTCGAACCTCCGGCCCTGCTGCGACGCCTGGTCGCCGAAGGCCACCTCGGCCGCAAGAGCGGACGCGGCTTCTACGAATGGGACGCCTCAGGAAGGGAACAGAAATGATCGAGATCCTCCCCAGCTACGTCGAGGGAGCGTGGTGGACGCCGTCGTCCGACGCCGAGGCCACGGATGTCCGTGACGCCTCAACGGGAGAGGTCGTCGCCCGCGTCTCGACCGACGGGCTCGATCTGGGGCCCGTGCTCGACCACGCCCGCACCGTGGGACAGGCGTCGCTGGGAGAGCTCACCTTCCATCAGCGCGCCGTGGTGCTCAAGCAGCTCGCCCTCGCCCTCACCGAGCGCAAGGCCGAGCTGTACGAGCTGTCCAGCCGCACCGGTGCCACAGCGCAGGACTCCTGGGTCGACATCGACGGCGGGATCGGCGTGCTGTTCGCGTACTCCAGCAAGGGCCGGCGCGAGCTGCCCAACGCGAAAGTGTACGTCGACGGGGGTGTCGAGAACCTCTCCAAGGACGGCTCGTTCCTCGGCCGCCACATCTACACGCGACTCCGCGGCGTCGCCGTGCAGATCAACGCCTTCAACTTCCCGGTCTGGGGGTCTCTCGAGAAGTTCGCACCCGCGTTCCTCGCCGGCGTCCCCACCGTCGTGAAGCCGGCCACCCCCACCGGATACCTCGCCGAGGCCATGGTGCGCGTGATGGTGGAATCGGGGCTCCTCCCCGACGGGTCGCTGCAGCTGGTCTCCGGCAGCGTGCCGGGTCTCTTCGACGAACTGCGGCTGGGCGATCTGGTCGCCTTCACCGGCTCCGCGTCGACCGCCGAGAGCCTGCGTGCCCACGATGCCGTGCAGACGGGAGGGGTGCGCTTCACGAGCGAGACCGACTCGATCAACGCGTCGGTCCTCGGAACGGATGCCGTCTCGGGCACGCCGGAGTTCGATGCGTACGTCAAGCAGCTGGTCGCCGAGATGACCACGAAGGCCGGGCAGAAGTGCACCGCGATCCGCCGGGCGATCGTGCCGGCGGAAGCTGTCGACGACGTGATCGCCGCGGTCCGCGAGCGGCTGTCGTCGCGCGTGATCCTCGGCGACCCGCGCGCCGAAGGGGTGACCATGGGCCCGCTCGCCTCCACCGCGCAGCGTGAGGAGGTGCTGCGCCAGGTCGACCGCCTGCAGGCCGGAGGCGGCGAACTGGTGATCGGCACGACCGACGCGCCGATCGTCCGCCATGCCGACGGCACCGAAGGAGCAGCCCCCGACGGCGCCTTCGTGGCGCCGATGCTGCTGCGCTTCCCCGATCCCACGAGCCCCGCCGTGAACGAGATCGAGGCGTTCGGACCCGTGTCGAGCATCGTCGGCTATCGCACCCTCGACGAGGCGAGCAGCCTCGTGGCTCGCGGCGGCGGCTCGCTCGTGACGAGCGTGGCGACGCACGACCCCGAGGTGGCCGTCGCCCTCGCCACCGGCATGGCCGCCTACAACGGGCGCGTCCTCTTCCTCGACCGGGACGACGCCCGCACCTCGACGGGGCACGGCTCTCCACTCCCGAACCTCGTGCACGGTGGCCCGGGCCGCGCGGGCGGAGGTGAGGAGCTCGGCGGCATCCGGGCGGTGCTGCACCACATGCAGCGCACCGCGGTGCAGGGTTCCCCGGAGATGATGACCGCGCTCACGGGAGTCTGGCACCAGGGCGCGAGCTCGCGCCCGTACGAGCGGGGCGACGGCGTGCACCCGTTCCGAAAGTCGCTGGCCGAACTGCACGTCGGCGATCAGGTGGCCAGCGGCTCGCGCACGGTCACCCTCGACGACATCGAGACGTTCGCGGCGTTCACCGGCGACACGTTCTACGCGCACATGGACGAGGACGCTGCCTCCGCGAATCCGTTCTTCCCCGGACGCGTGGCGCACGGATACCTGCTGGTGTCGTGGGCTGCGGGGCTGTTCGTCGACCCGGCTCCCGGCCCCGTGCTGGCGAACTCCGGGCTGGAGAATCTGCGATTCGTCACGCCCGTCTCCCCCGGCGACGACATCAGGGTCGAGCTGACCGCGAAGCAGATCACCCCAAGGGAGACCGACGAGTACGGGGAGGTGCGGTGGGATGCGGTGCTGAAGAACCAGCACGATGACATCGTGGCCACGTACGACGTGCTCACCCTGGTGGCGAAGGAGCGTGCGGCGGCGTGACGCTGAGCGCCGGAGCCCCGGTCAGACGACCGCGGCTCCCGCGCCATCGTCCGTGCGCAAGCCGTCCAGGGCGATGGCCACCACGTCGTCTGCGAGACGGTCGGCGCCCTCGCGCCCGCCGGGCCGATACCACTCGACGATCGAGTTGATCATCCCGAACACCAGACGCGCCACCACACTCGCGTCGATGTCGGCCCGCAGCTCCCCCTCGCGCTGCGCCTCAGACACGAGAGCGGTGATCCGACGGTCGAACGCCCGGCGACGGATGAGAGCCCTGCGCTCCACCTCGGTGTTGCCCCGCACCCGCAGCAGCAGCGTCACGGCCGGCAGCTGCTCCACGAGCACCCGGACGGCGCCGCGCAGCACCTGCTCGAGCCGGTCGACCGCGCTCGATGCCCCTTGAGCGGCAGCCGAGTCGGGAATCGGGCCGTCCACCACGGCTTCCAAGCCGCTCAGCGCCGCGTCCAGAGCGAGGTCGAGGATCTCGTCCTTCGAGCCGAAGTGATGGTAGATCGCCGACTTCGACAGACCGAGGCGCTCGGCGAGCATCCCGATCGACGTGGCGTCGTACCCGTACTCGTTGAACGCGGCGACGGCGACGGCGAGGATCCCCTGCTGGTCGTACCCCGGTCGGCCTCGTCGCGTGCTCTGCATCTCGGACATCACCCCACAGTCTCGCACTCGAAGCGGCGGGCGGGCGGGAGCACCGACCGCGAGGCGGGCGCGACGACTCTCCGTGTCAATCCCCGCATCGCCCGCATCGCCCGCATCAGCGCAGGTCGTACACCCGCTTGTACTTCCCCTCGCTCCGGGGCAGCGCTCCCGGCTCCTCGAGTTGGACGGCCACCGTCGATCCGACGAAGATCTTGATCCGCTGCGCCAGCACCTCCGCGGCGCTGCGGCAGGTCTCGACGGACAGGTCGGGGTGCCGCTCGATGCGGACCTTCAGCGTGTCCATGCGCCCCGCCTTCGACAGCTCGAGGATGAAGTGCGGGGTCAGCTGCTCGATCCCCAGCACCAGCTCCTCGATCTGCGTGGGGAACAGGTTCACGCCCCGCAGGATGATCATGTCGTCGTTGCGGCCGGTGATCTTCTCCATCCGCCGCATCCCGGGCCGGGCCGTCCCGGGAAGCAGGCGGGTGAGGTCGCGGGTGCGATAGCGGATGACCGGGAACGCCTCCTTGGTCAGAGAGGTGAACACGAGTTCTCCGAGTTCGCCGTCCGGCAGCACGGCGCCGCTCTCTCCGTCGATGATCTCCGGCAGGAAGTGGTCCTCCCACACATGCGGACCATCCTTGGTCTCGAGGCACTCGTTGCCCACACCGGGCCCCATCACCTCGCTGAGACCATAGATGTCGAGCGCGTCGATGCCGAGGCGCTGCTCGAGCTCGTGACGCATCTCGTTCGACCAGGGCTCCGCTCCCAGAACCGCGACCTTCAACGAGGTGGAGCGCGGGTCGACTCCCTGCGCGGCCATCGCATCGGCGATCGTCAGCAGATAGCTGGGCGTGCACAGGATCGCGTCGGGCTCGAAGTCGAGGATCAGCTGCACCTGGCGTGCGGTCTGGCCGCCGGACATCGGGATGACCGTCGCGCCGAGCGCTTCGATGCCCGCGTGTGCGCCGAGCCCGCCGGTGAAGAGTCCGTAGCCGTAGGCGTTGTGCACCTTCATGCCGGGGCGGATGCCGCTGGCTCGCAGCGAACGCGCGACCAGCGCGCCCCACCGCTGGAGATCGCCTCTGGTGTAGCCGACGACCGTCGGGCGGCCGGTGGTGCCGCTGGAGGCGTGGATGCGGGCGACGTCGGACATCGGCACAGCGAACATCCCGAACGGATAGGTCTCGCGCAGATCCGCCTTGGTCGTGAAGGGAAGCAGCCGCACGTCGTCGAGCGTGCGGATGTCGTCCGGGTGCACGCCGGCCTCGTCGAACTTGCGCGTGTAGAGAGGCACGTTCGCGTAGGCGTGGCGCACGGTCTGCTGGAGTCGACCGAGCTGGAGCGCGGCGATCTCGTCGGGCGACATCCGCTCTTCCGCGTCGAGCTCGGCGGATGCGGGCGGGTGGACGTGGGAGGGTGTTGCGGTCGTCATCGACACGAGGTTCTCCGGAGCGTTCAGAAGGTCTGGCTGGTGGTGCGGGAGCGCCCGCGGAACTCGGCGACGGGATCGCCGCGTTCGTCGACCACGGTCACGTCGTAGATGCCGGAGCGTCCGCTGAGCGACCGTCGGACGGCGGTGGCGGTGAGGGTCTGTCCCGATACGGTCGGCTTCAGGAAAGAGATGTCCGCGCCGGCGGCCACGGTGACCCTGTCGTCCTCGTTGCACGCGATCGCGAAGGCGGTGTCCGCCAGGGCGAAGACGAAGCCGCCGTGGGTGATGTGGAAGCCGTTGGTCATGTCGTCCCGCACGCGCATCGAGACGACCGCGTGGCCGGGGTCATCGCGTTCGACCACGAGGCCCAGCGAAGCCGAGGCGCGGTCGCGCTCCATCATCGCGCGGTTCGGGCGCGCGTCGTCCGTCGTCCGCGCCGTCGCTTCCGTCATCGTCGACCTCCTCGTCGAGCGGGTTCGGGCGCTGCACCTGCGGTACCCGATCCGCTCATACTAACCGACCGATCGTTCAGTTAGTCAAGCAGGTCAGCCTCGTCTGCTCCGGGATCCCGGCCTGTGGACGAACCCCTCAGCTGAAGTCGGGAAGCCGGCGCAGTGTCGCATCCTCCGTCAGGATGCCGGTGATCACGGCACTCGGGTCGCCGTCGTCGCGATCGACGCGGAACCGGATCGCCGCTCCCTCGCGCGTCGTCCACTGATAGACGTACTCGCCGGAGGACACGATACGGATCGCCGTGCCCCCGGGGAACGCATCCTCGGCCTCGCCGACGGTGTCGCCGATCCGCACCTCGCCTGCCGTCGGCAACGCGGCAGGATCCTCCTGGGGCTCGTTCCCGACGTTCGCGGAACCGATGGATGCGGCATCGACGACGGAGTCGCCCGCGTCGGTCCACAACAGCACAGAGGCCGAACCGTCCGGACTGACGATCCGCGTCTGCCCCCCGTCCCACTCCGGCCTGATCACCGTCGCTCCCGGGACGGCCGCGATGGCCTCGTCGAGGTCGGAGCCGAGGACGATCGGCCCGATCCCGGTAGCGCTCACCTGCCAGCTGCTCCACGCCGCAGCAGGGTCGACAGCAGGCGGCGTCGCTGCGGGCGCGGGCGGGTTCGCGGTCAACTCCTCGATCAGCTGCGACCGAGCGTCGGACGCCTGGTCGCTCAGGAACGCGGCGGCCCGCTCAGCGTCGAAGGCGGCGTCGCCGGTGAACGGCTGCCAGAAGTTCACGAGGACGTTGCCGACCGACGCGTACCCCTGGTAGAGCCGGTGTCCGCCGCCGAGTCCGTCGTCGAGCACCAACGCTCCGGTGACGGCGCGGATCCCATCCCCGGAGTCGAGCGTGGTCGAGTCGAACGTCGACGCGCCGCTGCCGTAGGTGAAGTCCGCACACTGCTTCGCCACCTCGACGTACCGGTCCATCAGCCCCTGCGCCGTCGCCTCGTCCGCGAACTGGAGCACATGCATCCAGCCGTCCCGCCCATCGGGGAGGGAGCTGGTCCACGTGACCGAGCGCGCGCCGATCGACGCCTGGGAAGGCTCGTAGAGGAAGAGGTTGCAGATCGCCGGCGAGAGCTCGGGGCCGCCTCCGTCGGAGATCTGGATCAGCGACGGTGACGGCGACCCCACGTCGCCGACGTCGGGGAGGAGACCGGCGATCTCGTCGGCGCTCGGCAGGAACCAGTCGAGCTGGTCTCCGACGAACACCGTCGGACCGTCGTACGGCGCCGGAGCAGGGCTCTCGGTTGCCGGAGTCGGCTTCGGTGTGGCTTGCGGTGCGGGCACGCACCCCGACAGGGCGATGATCGCCCCCGCCGTGAGCACTCCCAGGACAGTTCGTGACGACCACCGTGTGGACATGGACCCTCCGATTGCTCGCGACGCCACGATCGACGCCCCCTCGCTGACGAGCCTAGAGCCGGATCCATCGCCCTCACGCTTCTGGACCATGTCCATATCAGAATGGAACGAAACGCATGCCGAGATGCGCATACGACGTGGCAGGACCGTCTCGTTCACCCCTCGACGAGAGCCGAGGAAGCGGCAGCGCGCGCGGCATCCGCAGAGCTCGTACCGACCGCTGCCTCCGCGGCTCGTCGGCAGTCATCGACGGACAACTCCTGCAGGCGCGCGGCCACGCGACCGAGCGATCGCGGCGCCATGGACAGCGACGTCACCCCGAGGCCGATCAGGACCGGAGCGAGCGCGGGGTCGCCGCCTGCTTCGCCGCAGACGCCCACCGACTTTCCGGCAGCCCGACCTGCGGCACCGACGGCGGCGATGAGTCGCAGCACTGCAGGCTGCCACGGATCGTTGAGGTCGCCCAGATCGCTGAGCAGCCGATCCGCCGCCATCGTGTACTGGGCGAGGTCGTTGGTGCCGAGGCTCACGAAGTCGACGACCTCGAACAGCTCCGCGGCGAGCAGTGCGGCGGACGGGGTCTCGATCATGATGCCGACCCTGTCGAGCCCCGCGGACCGACAGCGTTCGGCGAAGTCCCTGGCCTCGTCGACCGTCGCGACCATCGGAGCCATCACCTCGACCTCCGCCGCTTCCGCCGCAGCCGCTCGTGCGAGGGCGACCAGCTGATCATCGAGCAGCTGCGGGCGGCGTCGGGCGATCCGCAGCCCGCGCACGCCGAGCGCGGGGTTGTCCTCGCTGTCGGAGTTGGCGAAGGGAAGGGGCTTGTCGCTCCCCGCGTCGAGGGTGCGCACGACGACCTTGCGCCAAGGGAAGGCGGACAGCACGCCGCGATAGGCGGTCACCTGTTCGTCGATGCTCGGCGCCTCGGCGCGGTCGAGGAAGCAGAACTCCGTGCGGAAGAGTCCAACGCCCTCCGCATGCGCCGAGGCCGCCACCGTCGCGTCCGCCGCTCCTCCGACGTTGGCGAGCAGCGGTATGCGCTGCCCGTCGGAGAGCGCTCCGACGCCGTCGAAGTCGACAGCGGTCGCCGAGGCGCGCGCTTCGGCGACGCGGGATTCCGCCGGGGCGACCTCCACCGTGCCGCGGTCGCCGTCCACGAGGACCATCGTCCCCACCGAGATCGCCTGGGCGTCGACGACACCGACGACAGCCGGCAGCCCCAGGGAGCGCGCGATGATCGCCGTGTGCGAGGTCGGTCCGCCCTGGACCGTGACGAGGGCGACGCATCGGCCCCCGGCGAGCAGAGCGGTGTCAGCGGGAGCGAGGTCGGCGGCCACCAGCACGAAGGGATCGTCGCGCTCGGGGACACCCGGCATGTCGACTTCGAGGATCTCGGCGATGATCCGGTCGCGTACATCGCGGATGTCGGCGATGCGCTCGGCCATCCGACCCCCCAGCGCGGCGAGGGCCCTCTCGTGGACGACGGCGGTCTCCCAGACCGCACGGGCGGCGGTGCGCCCCTTGGAGAGGACCAGAGCCGTCGCCTCGGACACCAGCTCGGGGTCGGAGGCCAGCAGGCGCGAGGCGTCGAGGATGGCCTTGGTCTCTCCCGTCGCCTGCGCCGTGCGTGAGCGGAGCTGATCGGCGACCGCGACGGCGGCCCACTCGATCGCCGACACCTCGGAATCGCGGTCGGCGGGGGGCACCAGCACGTCCGGATCGGGTTCGGGAAGCGGCGGTGCGAGATGCACGACGGGGGCGGCGGCCCGGCCGGAGCTCACCCCGCGCCCGCGGAGCACGGCGCCCGGCGCGACGGTTCGCGTCGGCTCCTCCTGCGCACGCGATTTCGGTTCATCCGCGCGCGTCGGCAGACCGGGTGCGGGTGCGATCGCGGTCGAAGTCGCGTCGCCATCGGGTCCGGTCTCCTCGGTCCCCTCCCCGAAGCCGTCATCGAACAGAGCGACCAGGCGATCCAGCGCCTCCTCTCCCCCATCGCCCCGTGCGGTCAGCTCGATCTCGTCCCCCTGCCGCGCACCGAGCACGAGCAGCCGCGTCAGGCTCGCCGCCGACGCGTCGGGGCCGTCGGGGAGCCGGCGCACGCGCACATCCGCGCCGGACGACGCCTTCGCGATCAGTGCCGCAGGACGCGCATGGATCCCCTGCGGGTTGCGGACCCGCACTCGTCGCACCTGCGCGTCATCGTCCTTCGGAGCATCGGAGGTCTCCGCCTCGTGCGCCTCCTCGACACCGAGGGCGCCGGTCTTCGCCGCCAGGGCCGTAGAGGCCTCAGCCGCCACGGTGTCGAGCGATCCGCCCGCCGCAGCGGACACGACAGCGGCGAGAAGCCCCTCCACGAAGGGTGCGGGAGCGAGCCGGACGGGCACGTCGCTCGAACGCAGCTCCACCGCGAGTTCCGCGCTGAGCACGGCTGAGCCCAGATCCATGAGCACGAGGACGCCGTCGCACTCCGTGGCGAGCTCATCGATGGCGGCGGACACCGCGACAGCGTCCGTACCGAGGATCGGTACGCCCTCGGCGTCGACTCCGGCGCCGGCGGCGACCCGCACCCGCACCTCGCCGTCGTGGACCATCTGCAGGGCGAGCTCCAGCGCCGCCTCCCCGAGCCGTGCACTGTGGGAGACGGCGACGATGCCGATCATCTGGCGCTGTCCTCGATCGTCTCGGCGAGCGTCTCGAAGAGGATCGCCGTCGAGGCCGCTCCGGGGTCGAGGTGTCCGGCGCTGCGCTCGCCCAGGTAGCTCGCCCTGCCCTTCCGGGCGACGAGAGGGAGGGTGGCGTCCCGACCTGCCGCCGCGGCATCCGCAGCGGCTCTGGCGGCGTCGGAGACGGAGGTGCCCGCGGCGAGCGCGGCATCCATCGCGTCGACCGCCGGCGCCATCGCGTCGAACATCGTCTTGTCCCCCGCCTCGGCCTTGCCGCGCGCGACGATACCGTCGAGCCCTGCCCGCAGTGCGGCCGCGAGAGCGTCGCCGTCGAGATCGGACACGGCACCCGCGGCCATGCCCATGCGGAGGAAGAACGTGCCGTACAGAGGCCCGCTGGCACCGCCGACCGAGCTCACCAGCGTCATGCCGACCGTCTTCAGGAGCTCGTCCACCGTTGCCGGCGCGCCGGCGGACAGCTTCTCGCCGACAGCGCCCATGCCCCGAGCCATGTTGGCCCCGTGATCGGCGTCGCCGATGGCCGAGTCGAGTTCGGTGAGCCAGTCGCGCTTCTCCGTCACGGCGGCGCCGAAGCGTGCGATCCAGTCGGCGAGGAGCGTGGTGTCGACCGCGGCCATCAGACGCCCCATCGCAGACCGGGGGTGTTCACCGGGGCATCCCACAGCCGCAGCAGCTCATCGTCGGCTTTGAGCAGGGTCACCGAGCACCCGGCCATGTCGAGCGAGGTGATGTAGTTGCCGACGAGGTTCCTGGCGACCTGCACTCCGGCCTTCTCCAGCAGCGCGGCGACCTCGCCGTACATGAGGTACAGCTCGATCAGCGGGGTCGCACCCATGCCGTTGAGCATCACGATCGCAGGACCGGTGCCGTCGATGTCGGCCAGGATCGGCTCGACGAGCTGCCGGGCGATCTCGGAAGCCGGGGCGAGGGGTTCGCGATGCCGACCCGGCTCCCCGTGGATCCCTATGCCGATCTCCATCTGATCGTCCGGAAGGTCGAAGGTGGGCTTGCCCGCTGCGGGCACCGTGCAGCTGGTGAGGGCCATTCCCATCGAGCGGCCCTGTCCGTTCACCTTCTTCGCCAGCTCGACCACGGCCGGGAGGTCGCGCCCCTCCTCCGCTGCCGCACCGAGGATCTTCTCGAGCAGCACGGTGAGGCCCACCCCGCGGCGTCCCGCGGTGTACAGGGAGTCCTGCACCGCGACGTCGTCGTCCACCGTGATGCTGCCCACCTCGATGCCGTCCATGGCGGCGAGCTCGGCGGCCATCTCGAAGTTCAGCACGTCACCGGTGTAGTTCTTCACGATGTGGAGCACACCCGCTCCGCGATCGACGGCCTTGGTCGCGACCTGCACGCGGTCGGGGGTGGGCGAGGTGAAGATCTCTCCGGCGACAGCGGCGTCCAGCATCCCGGTGCCGACGAAACCGCCGTGCAACGGCTCATGGCCGGAGCCTCCGCCGGAGACGATCGCGACCTTGCCCTGCGCCTTGGGCGTGGCGCGCGTGATGACGTGGGTCTCCAGGTCGACGGAGAGCTCGGGGTGAGCGAGCGCGACGCCTCTCAGCGACTCGACGAGAACGTCTTCCGGGGCGTTGATGAGCTTCTTCATCGTTCGATCTCCTTTGATCTTTCGCGGACTCTTTCGCAGAAATCCGAAAGCAATTCGTTAATGTCGAATATGCTCGGAGCCTGCCGGGTTGTCAAGATCAATCGTGAAGCCCGGCTCCATCGACACCGGCTCGACGACGCACCGGAAGGAGGCCCTCCCCGTGATCCAGGCGATCGACCGCGCGGCGAAGATCCTCGAACTGCTCCAGGGGGCACGCCACCTCGGCATCACCGACCTCTCTGCAGCCCTCGGCCTGCCGCCGTCGACCGTGCACGGGATCGTGAAGTCGCTGCGCGCGCACGGGCTCGTCGCGAAAGAGCGGGGTGGCCAGCGCTACATGCTCGGCCCCACCCTGCTGCGCCTGAGCAACGTCTACCTCGACACCCTCGACGTGCGCGCCAGAGCCATGCGGTGGACGCAGGAGCTCGCACGCCGCACCGACCTGTCCGTACGGCTGGGCGCTCCGCACTTCACCGATGTGCTCGTCATCCACCACAACCTGCGCCCCGATGACAGCCAGCAGATGCTCGAGACCGGTGTCGCCATCCCCGCCCACGCCTCGGCGATGGGCAAAGTGCTCCTCGCCTACGACCTCGGGTTCCAGCGGAGCGTCTTCGAACAGCCGCTGCGCAGCCTCACCGGCGACACCGTCACCGACGTGGCGCGCCTGACGCTGGAGCTGCCGTCGATCGCCGAACGCGGCATGGCCGGGGAGTTCGACGAGGCCGTCCTCGGCGAGTCCTCGATCGCCGCCCCCGTCGCTGACGCGTCGAACGACATCGTCGCCGCGGTCGCCGTCGTGTTGCCCACCTCGCAAGCGCCGGCGTCGGATGCGATCCTCAACGCACTGCGGGAGACGGCACGCAACATCTCACGCGAACTCGGCGCCACCGCCTGGCCCCCGCGCATCGCGCCCGCCGACGACTGACACCTGTCCCACGCAGCGCCACCCCGACGGCCGGCTGTCAGCCGCGCAGCGCCAGCGCGAAGGGCAGCACGCCCGTCGCCCCGGCACGACGGAGCTCACGCGCCGCGACGGTCATCGTCCACCGGCTGTCGACGAGGTCGTCGACGAGCAGCACCGGCCCGGTCGGCACATCCAGATGCCGAGCGCTGAAGCGCTCCCAGAGTCCCGCCAGGCGGAAGACGCTGTTCCCACCCGGCCCACCGGAAGGCCCTCCTCCCACGAGTTCGAGCGCCCCGAGATACGGCAGGCGCCCGACATCGGCGAGTCCGCGCGCGAGCGAGTCGACCAGCAGCGGGTGCGAGCGCGAGGGCATCGCAACCACCGCCACGGGGCGCTCCTCCCACCCCCATCCTGCGAGCACGCGGACGCACGCCTGCAGCAGCTGCGGTGTCACCGCGGCATCGGGCGCCCCGGCCGCGAACAGCTCGCGCAGCGCCCCGCCCCAGCCCAGATCGGTAAGACGCGCGAGTGCACGCCCCTCACTCGCCTGCTCGTCTGCCGGGATGCGCCCCTTGACCGGCACGTCCAGCCGGTCCGCACCGGTCGGCCAGGCACGACGAGGCTCGATCGGCACTCCGACGCGGTCGAGCGATTCCACGGCCTGCGAGCTCGCGGAGGCGCCGATCTCCCGCGGGAACCACTCTCCTGCGCAGTTGTCGCACCTCCCGCACGGAGCGGCCGTGTCGTCGTCGAGCGCGCGCTGCAGGAACTCCATGCGGCACCCGTCGGTGTGCTCGTACTCGATCATGTGCTGCTGCTCGGCCACACGCTCGGCGGCGATGCGCTCATACCGCTCGGCGTCGTAGCTCCAGGGTGCACCGGTCGCGACCCACCCGCCCTGCACGCGCCGGACCGCCCCGTCGACGTCGAGCACCTTCAACAGCAGCTCGAGCGGCGTGCGGCGGATGTCGACCATCGCCTCGAGCGCCGGCGTCGAGATCGGAACGTCGCCGAGGGCCCCGATCACCCGCTCGGCTCGTTCACGATCGGGCATCGAAGCTGTCGCGAAGTAGTGCCAGATGTCACGGTCCTCGACGCCGGGGAGCAGCAGCACGTCCGCGCTCTCGCTGGCACGTCCGGCACGACCCACCTGCTGGTAGTACGCCACGGGGGAAGACGGCGCGCCCAGGTGCAGCACGAAACCCAGATCGGGCTTGTCGAACCCCATGCCCAGCGCGCTCGTGGCGACGAGAGCCTTGACCTCGTTGCGCTTGAGCATCCCCTCGGACTCGGCGCGCTCGTCGGGGTCGGTCTGCCCGGTGTAGGCACGCACGTCGTGGCCGTGCTCACGCAGCAGGCGTGCGGTGTCGACGGCGGCCGCGACCGTCAACGTGTAGATGATGCCGGAACCGGGAAGGTCGTCGAGGTGGCTCAGCAGCCAGGCGAGGCGACTCGCCGAATCGCGCAGGCGCAGCACTCCCAGTCGCAGCGACGTCCGGGCGAGCGGCCCGCGGATCGTGAGCACCGGAACCGCATCGGCGTCGGCGGCCGTCCCGTCGTCCGCTCGGAGGCTGCCGAGCTGCTCGGCCACGTCGGCCACGACACGGCTGTTGGCGGTCGCCGTGGTCGCGAGCACCGGCACGTCAGGCGGCATCTGGGCGATCAGGTCGCGCAGGCGGCGGTAGTCGGGACGGAAGTCGTGCCCCCAGTCGCTGATGCAGTGCGCCTCATCGACGACCAGCATCCCGATGCGCCGGACGAGCGCCGGCAACTGCTGCTCACGGAAGGCGGGGTTGTTGAGCCTCTCGGGAGAGACCAGCAGCACATCGACCTCATCGCGATCGAGCTGCGCGAGCACATCCGACCACTCGTGCGCATTGGTGGAGTTGATCGCCACGGCCCGCACCCCCGCACGTTCGGCGGCGGCGATCTGGTCGCGCATGAGGGCGAGCAGCGGAGACACCAGCACGGTCGGGCCCGCCCCCTGCCGACGCAGCAGGAGCGTGGCGACGAAGTAGACAGCGGACTTGCCCCACCCGGTGCGCTGCACCACGAGCGCGCGGCGGCGTCCTTCGACGAGCGCCTCGATCGCCTCGTACTGTCCGTCGTGGAAATCGGCATCCGGGCGTCCGACGAGTTCGCGCAGCGCCGCACGGGCGGACTCGCGGAGGTCGGCGGCCTCGGGGGATGCTGCAGCGGCGTCGGCGGTCATCCCCCCACTCTGCCCCACACCTCCGACACCTCCCACACCTCCCACACCTCCCACACCCGTGGTCGCGTTCCACAGGTTCGCCGGGCCCCGGGCGAGTGCCGTCGTCTAGCGTGAGGGGATGATCACACGCGAGCTCGCCGTCGCCCTGCGGGACACCGGACTGATCTGGCATCCGGCCGATGGCGACCGCTTCCAGCTCGATCTCCCCGACGACGTGGAACTCGAAGCGGAGGCCGACGTCTTCACCGTGAGTGAGATGACGATCGAGGCCCGTCAGACGCCGAGCGGCACCGATCTGGCGTTCAACGGCACGACGGAGTGGGCGCTCGACGCGGTGACGCTCGCGGACGCCGTATGGCTGCCGCGGGAGGACCAGCTTCGCGATCTGCTCCGCGGCACGTTCCGTTCGCTGGTGCGCCTCGAGGACTCCTTCCGCGTCGAGATCGAGGTCGGGGGCGAGCCGCTCGCTTTCGAGCACCCCGACCCCTCGGAGGCGTACGGCCGCGCCCTCCTCGATCTGATCTCCCGCTCGCGCTGACCCCGCCGTCTTGAATCCGGCAGTCCACTGTGTCAGAATTACCAAACGATCGGTCAGTAAAGATGGCCCG
This sequence comes from Microbacterium sp. WHRI 7836, assembly GCF_040223885.2. Lineage (NCBI taxonomy): Bacteria > Bacillati > Actinomycetota > Actinomycetes > Micrococcales > Microbacteriaceae > Microbacterium > Microbacterium sp. WHRI 7836. The sequence continues at coordinate 1,146,766 of NZ_CP168171.1, read as the reverse complement.
ATGCCGAGGAGTCGATGATGACCAGTCCAGCAGACCTGTCCCTGGTGGGCGAGATCTCCGATGAGGAGCGCCTGTTCGACGAGCTCATCGCCAACGAGCAGCGCATCGAACCCCGCGACTGGATGCCCGACGCCTATCGCAAGACACTGGTGCGGCAGATCTCGCAGCACGCGCACTCCGAGATCATCGGCATGCAGCCGGAGGGCAACTGGATCACGCGCGCGCCGAGCCTCAAGCGCAAGGCGATCCTGATGGCCAAGGTGCAGGACGAGGCCGGTCACGGCCTCTACCTGTACTCCGCCGCCCAGACCCTCGGCACCACGCGCGACGAGATGATGGACCAGCTCATCAGCGGCAAGGCCAAGTACTCGTCGATCTTCAACTACCCCACCCCGACCTGGGCGGACATGGGCGCGATCGGCTGGCTGGTCGACGGCGCCGCGATCTGCAACCAGGTGCCGCTGTGCCGGGCGTCCTACGGCCCCTACGGCCGCGCCATGGTGCGCGTCTGCAAGGAGGAGTCGTTCCACCAGCGTCAGGGCTTCGAGATCCTGCTCACCCTGATGCAGGGCACCGAGGAGCAGCGCGCGATGGCTCAGGATGCGGTGAACCGCTGGTACTGGCCGAGCCTCGCCATGTTCGGGCCGCCCGATGACCAGTCCCCCAACTCGGCGCAGTCGATGAAGTGGAAGATCAAGCGGTTCTCCAACGATGAGCTGCGCCAACGCTTCGTCGGCATGCTCGTGCCCCAGGCCGAGATCCTCGGCGTCACGCTGCCCGACCCCGACCTGCGCTTCGACGAGGAGAGCGGACAGTACGTGATCGGCGAGATCGACTGGAACGAGTTCTTCGAGGTGGTGCGCGGCAACGGGCCCTGCAACGCCGAACGCCTCGAACGCCGCCGGACGGCTCATGAAGAGGGCGCCTGGGTGCGCGAGGCCGCGGCCGAGTACGCGCGCAAGCAGTCGCCGAAGACGAAGGCGGTGGCGTGATGGCGACGCCCGGCGCCGACGAGCGCGAGCCCTGGCCGCTGTGGGAGGTCTTCGTCCGAGCGAACCGCGGACTGAGCCACGTGCACGTCGGCTCGCTGCACGCGCCGGACGCCGAGATGGCGATCCGCAATGCGCGCGACCTGTACACGCGTCGTGGAGAGGGCGTCTCGATCTGGGTCGCCCCCGCAGACGCGATCACCACGAGCGACCCCGACGCCAAGGGCGCCTACTTCGAGAGTCCCGCCGGCAAGAACTACCGCCACGCCGTGTACTACACCGCCTCAGAGGGAGTGCCGCACCTGTGAGCACGGCACACGAGGACACAGTGCACGAGGAGACAGTGCACGAGGAGACGGTGCACGAGGACATCGACGTGCACGGGAACGTCTCGGTCGACGAACTCGACCTGGCGCAGGAGCTGTCAGGCACCGGCGCGGTCGCCGCATCGGCCGACGTGGCGGAGTACGCACTTCGTCTCGGCGACGACGCGCTGATCCTCTCGCAGCAGCTGGGCGCGTGGATATCCCGCGCTCCCGAGCTCGAGGAAGACGTGGCCCTGGGCAACATCGCCCTCGACCTGCTCGGTCATGCGCGCTCGTTCCTCCACTACGCCGGGTCCTTCGACGGGCGCAGCGAAGACGATCTGGCCTTCTTCCGCGACGAACCCGATTTCCGCTGTGCATGGATCGTGCAGCAGCCCAACGGCGACTTCGCCCAGACCATCGCTCGCCAGTTCGTGGTGGCCACGTACATGTTCGAGCTGTACTCGGCCCTGCGCGGCAGCAGCGACGAGACGTTCGCCGCGATCGCGGAGAAGTCGCTCAAGGAGGTCGACTACCACCGCGACCACGCCGTGCAGTGGATCCTGCGTCTCGCCGGAGGCACGGAGGAGTCGCGCGCCAGGATCATCCGCGCACTCGGCGACGTGTGGCCGTACGTCGATGAGCTGTTCCGCGACGACGATCTGATCGCGCGGCTCGGCGACGCGGCCGTGGTGCCGTCGACGCTGCGGCCTGCTTTCGACGGCGTGGTCGAGACGGTGTTCGCGGAAGCGGAGCTCTCGGTGCCCGCCGTGATGTCGTCGTCGGCCGGCGGGCGCACCGGTGCGCACGCGACCCCGCTCGGCCACATCCTCGCCGAGATGCAGGTGCTCGCCCGCAGACATCCGGGGGCGACATGGTGACTCTCACGCCGACGCAGGCCGCGTGGCGGATCGCTGCCTCCGTGCCCGACCCCGAGGTTCCTGTGCTCACGATCGAGGACCTCGGTGTGCTCCGCGCGGTGGAGGTCGACGGCACCGCGGTGCATGTCGACATCACCCCGACCTACAGCGGCTGCCCCGCGATGGACACGATTCGCGACGATGTGGTCCTGGCTCTCACCGCCGCCGGCTTCGACGAGGTGTTCGTGCGCCTGGTCCTCTCCCCCGCCTGGACGACCGACTGGATGACACAGGCGGGCAAGAGCAAGCTCGCCGAGTACGGCATCGCACCGCCCTCGGGCCGCGCCGCCGTGTCGACCGGCCCCATCCGCCTGGCGTTGAGCGTGCGCTGCCCCCGCTGCGGGTCGCTCGACACGCGCGAGGTCTCCCACTTCGGCTCCACGTCATGCAAAGCCCTGTTCGAGTGCCGCGCCTGCCTCGAACCCTTCGACCACTTCAAGGTGCACTGACATGTCGCTCTTCACCTCCGCGCCAGCGCCCATCCCGCAGGCGACGACGCCCCGCGAGACCGCACCCCGCAAGCGCGCCCGGTTCCACACCCTCACGGTCGAAGACGTGCGCCCGCTCACCGACGACGCTGTCGAGGTGACCTTCACGGTTCCCGCCGCCCTCGCCGACGAGTACGACCACCTGCCCGGTCAGTACGTCGCGCTGCGCACGACACTCGACGGCGTCGAAGTCCGGCGTTCCTACTCGCTGTGCCGCGCCCCGGAACACCGCGGCGACGGTCAGGACACGCGCTTGAGCGTCGCCGTGAAGCGGGACGAGGGAGGTCTCTTCTCCACGTGGGCGCAGACCGGTCTCCACGCCGGCTTCGAGATCGACGTGATGAGCCCGCAGGGCACCTTCACCTCCGCTCTGCCCGACCTCGACGACCGGCACGTGGTGGGGATCGCGGCCGGCTCCGGCATCACGCCGCTGATGGCCCTCGCGCACACTGTGCTCACCCGGTCGGACACGTCGCGATTCACCCTGCTGTACACGAACCGCGCCACGCTCGACGTGATGTTCCTGGAAGATCTCGCCGACCTCAAGGACCGCTACCCCACCCGACTCGTGCTGCACCATGTGCTGTCCCGTGAACAGCGGGCCGCTCCCGTCCTCTCCGGGCGCATCGACGAGGAGAAGCTCCGCACGATCCTGGCGACCCTCATCCCCCCGTCGACCGTCGACGAATGGTTCCTGTGCGGCCCTCTCGCTCTCGTCGACCTGTGTCGCGAGGTGCTGGCCGACCACGGTGTCGACCGCTCCCACATCCGCTTCGAGCTGTTCACGACGGGTGATGAACCCGTGCGCGCGGCACGGCCGGTGCAGGTGCGTGCCGGCGAGAAGACGGTGCGTATCGAGGTCACTCTCGACGGCGTCTCGTCGACCGTGGAGAGCCCCGTCGACGCCAGGGAGTCGGTGCTCAATGCGGCACTGCGCGTACGGCCCGACGCTCCGTTCGCCTGTGCCGGCGGAGTCTGCGGCACCTGCCGCGCACGCGTGATCGAGGGCAGCGTGACGATGACCGAGAACTACGCCCTGGAGCCCGACGAGCTCGAGCGCGGCTTCGTGCTCACCTGCCAGTCCCACCCCACCAGCGACCGCGTGGTCGTCGACTACGACGTCTGATCGAGGAGCGCCCATGATCGACCTCACCATCGCCGACGACGTGGCCATGATCGTGCTGGACGCGCCATCGAAGCTGAACGCTCTCGACGAGAGGGCACTCGCCGAACTGGATGCCGCCTATGTCGAGGCCGAGGCTGCGGGAGTGCGAGCACTCGTGCTCCGTGGCGAGGGGCGCGCGTTCTGCGCGGGGCGTGACATCTCCGGCGTCGACCCACGGGACGACGATGTGCTCGGCTATCTCGGCGGTCTGGTGACCCCTCTGCTGCAGCGCATGTCGAGGTTCCCCGCGCCGACGTTCGCTGTCGCCCACGGCGCCTGCCTCGGCGTGGGCCTCGGCCTGCTGATCGCGACCGACGTGGTCTATGTGGCGGAATCGGCGAAGATCGGCTCCCCGTTCGCCGCCCTCGGTGCGACGCTGGACTCCGGCGGACACGCGCTCTTCCTCGATCGGCTCGGCGCGCACAAGACGCTCGACCTCATCTACACGGGACGCCTGATGAGCGGCACCGAGGCCGTGGCGTCCGGCCTGTTCTCCCGCGTGTTCCCCGATGATGGGGTGGTGCAGGCCACGACCGACGCGGCCGCCGCCGCCGCTCGCGGTGCGACGGCGGCGTTCCTCGCGAGCAAGGAGCTCATCGCCCGCATCCGCGACGAGCGACTCGCCCTGTGGGATGCGGTCGGGATCGAGAACGCCGCACAGGCCGCGCTCTGCGACACCGACGACTATCGCGAGGGCTTCGCGGCGTTCCAGGAGAAGCGCAGGCCCGAGTTCCGCGGGCGCTGACGCCCGGGTTCCCGCTTTTCGGCAGCGTCGTCTCCAGCGTCGGAGGCCGATGCGACAATACGGAGATGATGCTCTCCGAGGTCGTCTCCACGGCAGAAGAGGTCTCCGCCACGGCGTCCCGCCTCACGAAGATCGATGCCCTCGCACGGCTGCTGGCGCGTTCCGCAGCGGACGAGCTCCCAGCCGTCATGGGGCTCCTGCTGGCCGCTCCGCGCCAGGGACGGCTCGGCGTCGGTTGGCGGGGACTCGCCGCCATCGAGATCACGCATGCGGAAGATCCCACCCTCACGGTGAGCGACGTCGATGCCTCGCTCACCGCCCTCGCCGCCGCCTCCGGATCAGGCTCCGCGGCAGCCCGCACCGGGATCCTCGGCGAGCTCGGCTCGCGAGCGACGGCCGCCGAGTGGGACTTCCTCGTCCGCGCCATGCTCGGCGAGCTTCGCACCGGGGCATTGTCCGGCGTCCTTCTCGACGCGGTCGCGAAAGCGTCCGACCGGCCACTCTCCCTCGTCCGCCGCGCCGCCATGCTCTCCGGCGATCTCGGCGAGACCGCTCGTGTCGCCCTCACCGAAGACGCAGACGCGCTGGACGCGGTCGGCCTCGAAGTCGGTCGCCCTGTCCTTCCCATGCTCGCCTCCACCGCGGCGACGCCATCGGCTGCACTCGAGATCACCGGCACGGCGTCGGTGGAGTACAAGCTCGACGGTGCTCGCATCCAGGTGCACCGTCACGGCGACGACGTCGGCGTCTACACGCGGAGCCTGGCCGACATCACCCACCGCGTACCGGAACTCGTCGAGATCGTGCGCGCTCTCCCCGTGGACGATGTCATCCTCGACGGCGAGACGCTGTCGCTCGATGAAGACGGTGGGCCCAGGCCCTTCCAGGAGACGATGTCGAGGTTCGGTGCCGATGCCTCCCGCGAACTGGTGCTGCGGCCATGGTTCTTCGACGTGCTGCACGTGGACGGACGCGACCTGATCGACGAGCCGCTCTCGATCCGCCTCGCCGAGCTCGAGCGCGTGGCCGGCGACTGGCGGATGCCCGGCATCGTGACCGACGACCCGGATGCCGCGGAGCAGCTGTCGCACGAAGCCCTCGCCGCCGGCCATGAAGGCGTGGTGGTCAAGGGTCTCGACGCGCCCTACGCCGCCGGCCGTCGGGGCAAGTCCTGGGTCAAGGTCAAGCCCGTGCTGACCTTCGATCTCGTCGTGCTCGGCGCGGAGTGGGGTTCGGGCCGCCGCCGGGGATGGCTGTCGAACCTGCACCTGGGTGCGCGCGACCCCGACGGCGAGTTCGGCGACGCCGGGGAATTCGTCATGGTGGGCAAGACCTTCAAGGGCCTCACCGACGAGCTGCTGCGCTGGCAGACCGAGGAGTTCCCCGAGCATGAGACCCACCGCACGGCGTCGACCGTGTTCCTGCGCCCCGATGTCGTGGTCGAGATCGCCATCGACGGCGTGCAGCGCTCTCCGCGGTATCCGGGAGGTGTCGCGCTGCGTTTCGCCCGGGTGAAGGGCTATCGGCCCGACAAGTCGCCGGCCGAAGCCGACACGATCCAGACGCTGCGCTCCCTGCTGCGCGGCTGACGAACCACGCGAGTCAGGCAGACCGCGTTCAGGCCGACGGCATTCAGGCCGACGGCATTCAGGCCGACGGGGCGAGTCCCAGGTCCTCTTCCCGCACGGTGCCGCGGAACGACCACGGGAAGTTGATCCAGAGGTCTGTGTCCTTCCATGCGAAGTCGGGCTGGATGATCGTGGAGGGCTTGGTGTAGATCGTGACCGACCGCACATCGGCGCCCTTGTCCTTCAGCAGCTGCACGGCCAGGGCGAGCGTGCGTCCGGAGTCGGCGACGTCGTCGACCAGCAGCACGCGGCGGCCATCGAGGTACGCCATGTCGAGCTCGGGAGGCAGCACCTCGGGCGCGTCGAGCACCGTGCCGATGCCGGTGTAGAACTCGACGTTGATGGCGCCGCAGTTCTTCGCACCCAGCCCGTAGGCGATCGCCCCTGCCGGGAGCAGGCCGCCCCGGGCGATGGCGACGACGACCTCCGGCATGAAGCCGCTGTCCAGGATGCTTCGTGCCAGATCGCGCGTCGCCTCCCCGAAGCCGTCCCAGGTGAGTGTCTCGCGCTCGATCTCCGCATCAGTCATTCCTGCATTCTCCCGCATCTCTGCGGGCTCGCTCGCCGATAGACTGAGCTGGTCCGGCCAGGCCGGTGCCTGAAAAAGAGGCACGAAGCACTTCGCGAAGACGCGGAGGCGAGACACATACGGATCCCGCAGTTCCTCCGTCCCTGTCTCGAAAGGCTTTCCCATGCCCTCCGTGTCCGCCCATGTCGCCCTCACCCTCGCCCAGCACATCGATGCCGTCTTCGGGGTGATGGGCAACGGCAACGCCTACTTCCTCGACGCGATCGAGACGCAGACGGATGCGGTGTTCACCGCCGTCCGTCACGAGCAGGGTGCTGTGGTCGCAGCCGACGCCCACTTCCGCACCTCGGGTCGCATCGCCGCAGGCACCTCGACGTACGGAGCCGGCTTCACGAACACGCTGACCGCCCTCGCCGAGGCCGTGCAGGCGCGGGTGCCTCTGGTGCTGGTCGTCGGCGATGAGCCCACGTCCGGCCCCCGCCCATGGGACGTCGATCAGATCGCCCTCGCCTCGGCCGTCGGCGCCCGCACCTATACGGTCGGACGGGCCGACGCCGCCGCCACCACGGTCATCGCGATCGAGCACGCCCTCACGTACCGGGTGCCCGTCGTCCTCGCGATCCCCTATGACGTCGCAGCGCTCGAAGCCGGTGAGGTGCCGGAGGCTCCCTCACCCCGGATCCCGGCCCCGCTCGCCCCTCGCGGCGAATTCGCCGATGCGATGCTCGACGAGATCGCCACCGCCCTGGCCGGGGCAGAGCGCCCGTTCCTGCTCGCCGGTCGCGGCGCGTGGCTGTCCGGTGCGAGCACCGCGCTGGGAGAGCTGGCCGCGGCCACCGGCGCTCTCACCGCCTCTTCCGCTTTGGGCCGCGGAGTGTTCCCCGACACCAGGTACGACCTCGGTGTGACCGGTGGCTTCGGGGCGGACGGAGCGATGGAGCTCGTGCGATCTGCAGACGTCGCCGTCGTCTTCGGAGCGGGCTTGAACCAGTTCACGATGCGTTTCGGCGACCTGTTCGCGCCGGGGACCCGGGTCTTCCAGATCGACATCGCGGCGGCGGCGACGCACGCCCACGTCGGAGGCTTCGTCCGTGCGGACGCCCGTCTCGCCGCGGAAGAGCTCGTGGCGCGGATCGGAGACGCCGGCTCGGCGCACTCCTGGCGCGAGAGCGTGGACGTGGCGGCCGCACGCACCTACGACCGCGGCGACGACCTCGCCCCCGACGGGCGTCTCGACCCGCGCTCCGCCGCTCGTCGCATCGCCGAGCTGCTTCCGGAAGACCGCGTCGTGGTGTCGGACGGCGGGCACTTCATCGGGTGGGCGAACATGTACTGGCCGGTCGCCGCCCCCGACCGCATGATGATGGTCGGCACCGCTTTCCAGTCGATCGGGCTCGGTTGGCCGAGCGTGGTCGGGGCCGCTCTCGCGCGCCGCGAGTCCACCGTGGTACTCACCTCCGGCGACGGCGGCGGGCTGATGGCCATCGCTGATCTGGAGTCGGCCGTCCGGGCGGCTGGAGGACGCGGCATGGCGGTGGTCTGGAACGACGCGGCCTACGGAGCCGAGGTCAACCTCTACGGTCTCAAGGGACTGGCGGAAGGACCGATGCGCATCCCCGAGGTCGATTTCGCCGCGTTCGGCGCGGCCGTCGGCGCAGAGGGCGTCGTGGTGCGCACGCTCTCCGATCTCGACCGTCTCGCCAACTGGGTCGAGGAGGACCCGTCCTCACGGCCCTTCCTGCTTCTCGATCTGCGCGTCTCGGGCGATGTGATCGCGCCGTACCAGCAGGAGATCATCCGCGTGAACTCCTGACGCCGCGGGACAGTCGGCAACGCGAGGGGGCCGGCACGACGCGAACGTCGTGCCGACCCCCTCGTCGCACCCGAGCGTCGTTCAGTCGCTCACCCGAGACGCCAGCGCCTGCGCGCGATGCCGAGGCCCGCTCCGACTGCCAGCAGCAGCACCCCGGCGAGGAGGAACGGGACGCTGTCGGCTCCTGTCGCGGCGAGGTCGCCGTTGCTCGTCGTGCCGGGGCCGGAACCCGCGTTCCCCGACCCGTCGGCGGGAGCACCACCCGGAGCGCCACCGGGAGTGCCTCCGCCTGGGGTTCCGCCGCCGGGAGGTGTGCCACCGGGCGCAGCCGTGACGGCGATCGCCGCCGTCGTCTCCACGCCGTCCGGGTCGATGAGCACGATGCTGTGGGTGCCGGGTTTCGTAGCGGCCGGAACGGTCACGGTCACGCGGAACCCGCCGGTCGCGTCCGTCGTCACGGCACCGAGCGGAACCGGCGTCGAACGCAGCTCGATCCGCAGCGCTGTGGCGGCGGGGAAGCCGGCGCCGGAGATCGTGATCGCATCGCCCGCGGCGACCGATGCCGAAGCGAGCGTCACGGTCGGCTGCTCGGGCTCAGGCGTCGTGCACCCGCCGCCGCAGACGGTGAAGTTCGCCAGCACCGCCTTGTGGTCGGAGGGCCAGACGGCATCCGGCGTCAGGATCTCATCGGCACTGTCGTCGACGACACGCTGATTGCGCACGATCGTCGACTGCGGTCCCACCACGCTCGCTCCGTCGATCGACAGTCGCTCGTCCGGCGTGGCGAAGACGTAATCGATGCGGTCGCGCTCATCGGCGTCGGGAGCCCAGGTCAGAGATGACGTGGGGAACAGAGGATTGTCCGACGGCCACGTGAAGCCCGGGTTCGCCGCGGGATCGGGATGCACGGTGCGGAAGGCATCGACCAGTCCCCCGTCGAGCAGCGTCTGCGTCGTCTGCCAGGGAACGACGACGCCGTTGTGGTCGAACAGCTCGGCTGTCGCCGCGGTCCAGTCCTGCGACGGCGGCTCGTTGAAGTCGCCGCCCACGATGGCGATCCGTCCAGTCGTGCGCTCTGCGGCGATGTCGGCGAGCAGCTCGGCAGCGGCGGCCGGTCGGCCCGACTGCGCGTTCGCCGCCAGGATGGCCTCGACGTCGGTCACCGGGGCGTCGAGCTTGTTCCAGGTGTTCCACCCGGCCGGCCAGTCGCCGTGGATCTCCCCGCCGTAGCCGCGCGGGAGGTACGTGGTGTACCAGCGGTACTCCAGGTGGCCGCCGTACACCACGACCTCCGATCCGTTCACGTCGAGAACCGCCTTCGACCACCAGCGGCCGATCGTGTCGGTGGAGACGATCGGGTAGCGCGAGACGATCCCGGTGTCGGTCGCCGTGAGGTGCTGGTAGCCGAGCAGTGCGGCGACCTGAGCGGGCGCCTGACCCACTTCGGGGAGGAACGTCACGTCGGCGTCGGTCTGCGTGATGACATCGGCGATCTGACGCGCACCGTCGGCCACCTGGGTGCCCCCGTGCCAGACGTTGAAGGTGAGCACGTTCAGGCCGCTCTTCCCTCCGACCTCGGGCTTCGGTTCGGCCGGGGCGACCGGCTGCGCCTCCTCGTCCGTGACGGTGAGATCGATCGGCCCGGCCAGCACGGTGTAGCCGTCGTCTTCGAGGAGGTAGACGTCGTACTCGCCCGCCCCCATCGTCGCCGAGTTGCGGGTCCAGCCGTCCCGACGCGAGGCGTTCCACGTGACCTGGCCGGTCTGGTCTGCGACGTATCGCCAGTCGAGGGATGCCGGACCGCCGGGCACCGCGCCGTCACGATAGATCCCGATCCAGTTGCGATCGTGGACCGCCGAGCCGGCGTCGAACGAGAACGTGACCGTCTCGTCGAGCCCGATGCGGGGCGTGTCCAGCGTGAGCATCCCTTCCGCCGCCTGAGCGGCGGGAACGACGAGGAGACCGGCGAGAACGATGCCGGTGCCGAGCAGGGCGAGGAGCCCCCGCTTCGGCCGAGTGGCGGAGGTCATGACGACAAGGTCCTTTCGACGACGTGGCGCATCGAAAGCTACGGCCGCCGGATGACCGGACCGTGACCGTGAGGTGAATGGCAGAATCGGACGATGCCTGGTCTCCATCACGTCGAGCTGTGGATCGCCGACCTCGATGAGGTGCGCGCGCAGTGGCGGTGGATCCTCGAGCGCGTGGGGTTCTCCCTGACGAGCGAATGGAGCAGCGGCGAGTCGTGGGCCGCAGGGGGCAGCTATCTCACGCTCACGATGTCTCCGAACCTGTCGAGCTCCGCGCACGACCGTCGACGCGCCGGCCTCAACCATCTGGCATTCCAGGGCGGTGATCGCACCGCGGTGGATGCGCTGATGGCCGAGGCCGAGCGCCACGGCTGGCGACCGCTGTATGCGGAGCGCTACCCGCACGCCGGCGGCGACCAGCACTACGCGGGCTGGCTCGAGAACGCCTCCGGCTTCAAGATCGAAGTGGTCGCGGACCCGTCGTAGCCGAGCCGGCCTGCTGCCGGACCCCTAGGCGCCGTAGTCGGGCAGCTCCTGCAGCGTCCAGGTGTTCCCGTCGGGATCGTCGAACGACACGAACCGTCCCCAGTCGAGGTCCTGGACGCCACGGGCCTCGACGCCGAGCCCCTGCAGGTGCGCGAGCGCCTCGTCGGCATCGGGGACGACGACCTGGATCGAGTTCTGCTGTCCCGGCTCGAGCTCGATGCCCAGCCCGGTGCCGAACGCGATCGAGCAGGCGGACCCCGGCGGCGTCATCTGCACGAAGCGCAGCCCATCGACGGGCGTCTGGTCGTGATCGGGGGTGAATCCGACCCTCTCGTAGAACTCCTTGGACCGGTCCACATCGGTGACCGGCACGAAGATGAGTTCGATCTTCCAGTCCATCACGCACTCCTCCTGTCGGGCTCCGTCGCCCGTCGGCACCCACGGTACGCGGGGCCACCGACACCGCAGAGACACCGACACCGCACAGTCGCCGATCGTGCATGGACGCCGAGACCTCAAGGACACCGAGACGCGATGTGGAGCCGCCGCGAACCTCGGCGTCAGATCCACCCCTTGTCGAGCGCGATGCGCACCGCCTGCGCACGATTGGCCGCACCGGTCTTGCCGATGGCAGCGGACAGGTGGTTGCGCACGGTGCCGGCCGACAGGAACACCTCGGCGGCGATGGCGGCCGCCGAGCGCCCGTCGGCGGCGAGTCGCAGCACCTGGCGTTCCCGGTCGCTCAGCGGATTCGCTCCGTCGAACAGGCCGTCGGCGGCGAGCTGCGGATCCAGCACCCGCAAACCCGAATGCACGCGGCGGACGGCGTCGGCGAGCGTCTCGGCGGGAGTGTCCTTCACGATGAATCCGCTCGCCCCGGAGTCCAACGCGGAGCGCAGATAGCCCGGGCGTGCGAAGGTGGTCACCACGAGGACGCGCGTCCTCGTGCTCACCTGTCTGATCCGCCGCGTCGCCTCCACACCGTCCATGCCCGGCATCTGGATGTCCATCAGGCACACGTCGGGGTGCAGCTCCTCAGCGAGCCGCACGGCCTCCGCGCCGTCCGAGGCCATGCCGACCACGGTCAGGTCGGGCTCGAGGTCGAGCAGCGCACCGAGCGCACCACGCACGAGCGCCTGATCGTCGGCGATCAGCAATCGGATGGACCCATCGTCAGGCGCCGTCACCATGTCACCTCCACGCGGGTTCCGTCCTTCTCGGTCGAGCCGAGGGCGAACGCCGCCCCCGCAGCCGCCGCGCGCTCCCGCATGCCGCGGATGCCGTTGCCCTCTGCGGTGGCGATACCCGCGCCGATGCCCACTCCGTCGTCCTCCACGGCGAGCCGTCCCGGCCACAGGATGACCCGCACGGTGCGGGCACCCGAATGCCGCAGGACGTTGGTCGTCGCCTCGCGGAGGATCCAGCTCGCCGTGATGGCCTGCACCGGCGACAGCGCCTCCGGCTCCCCCTCGACCCGCAGCTCGATGTCCGCCGCGCGGAGCGAATCCCGCGAGGAAGCGAGCTGCTCGATCAGGGTGGTCGCCCGCGCGCCCGCGACCGTCGAGCGCACTCCGGCGATCGCCTCGGCCGTCAACCGCTCGATGTCTGCGAGCTCGGCCCTGGCGCGTTCCGGGTCGGAGTCCATGAGTCTCCGCACCAGCTGCGCTTTGAGACCCACCACCGTCAGCGAATGCCCGATCAGATCGTGCACATCGCGGGCCACGGCTTCGCGTCCCTCGCTGGTCGCGAGCTCCAGACCGAGCCGCTCCGCCTCGGCCGAACGCAGGATGAGCCACGTCGACACCGTGTTGACCACACCGAGCAGCGCGACGATCGCGAGCACCGACAGGTAGCTCAGCCCGCCCGGGAGCAGGAACACGCAGAGCGCCGTCACGGCGACCGCCGCGATGGTCGTGATCCAGTGCCATACGCGCGTCAGGCCGTAGGACGCGAACGACATAATGAAAGGCAGGAAGCTGAGCGCCGATCCGCCTTCGGCCGGCACCGAGACCAATGCGCAGACGATGAGCGCGGCGAACGTGGCCCACTGCCGCTTCGAGGGAGTGCGCCCCAGCCCGCCACCCCCGCGCATGCCGTGCATGAACCCGGTGACGTACAGCACGACGAACGTCACCAGAGCGACCCATCCCCCGACCACCCAGGCGAGGGGCGCCTCGGAACCGAGCAGGGCGATCACGGGGTAGACGAGGAACACCAGCCAGACCACCGCCATCAGCCAGCCGAACCGCGCCCACGGGTCCTTTCCCGTGGCGCGGCTCGTCGTGCGCTTCTCGTGCGGGGTCATCCGTCCAACCTAGTGTCGCCGCGTGCCACTACTGCCGCGCCCGCGAGCGCTTCATTCCCATCGCGACGAGGAGCGCGAAGAGGACGAGCCAGACGGCCACGTTGAGGAACAGCATCCACAGCGGATCGGTCTGCCCCGTCGTGAGCATCCCGTCGGTGAGGGGCCAGCGGCTCAGGGCCACGAAGCCGTACAGCGGGGTGAACCGGGCGATGTCGAGCATCACGCCGTCGAGAGGCATGAACACGTTGCCGAAGAACGCGAAGAACGTCATCGAGATGGAAGCGAGCGCCGCGGCCGAGTCCGAGCTGAAGAACAGTCCGACACCGAGGCCGAACAGCCCGTACATGAGACCGATCCCGAGGATGATGCCCGCCGTCGCGACCCACCGCCAGGCGTCCTCGGCCTGAGCACCGGTCATCATCCCTGCCACGAACACCGCGACCAGGGCGAGCGCGGCGAAGGACACGGCAGTGAGCAGTTTGGTCAGCGCATACCCCGCGGTGGTGAGCGGGGTCATCGCGAGCTGCCGTCCCCACCCCTGCTTCGCCTCGGTCGCCGCGAGGGAGGTGAGCGAGCTCATCGCGACAGCGGTGCCGTACGCGGCCATCGAGGTCATGACGTAGAACGAGACGTTCCCGTGGCCGGCAGAGAGCGAGCCGTATCCCATCCCGGCACCGAACAGCAGGTACATCGCGACGGGCATCGCCAGGGTGAACGCGAGAGTGTAGGGGTCGCGCAGCTGGCGGACGCCTTCGATGCGCAGCATGGTGGGTGAGACGAGCATGTCAGTTCTCCGTCAGAGCCGTGAACGCGGTTTCGAGGGTGGGGGCGGCGATCTCGAGGTCGTGCGCGCCGCCGGCGAGGAGGATCCGCGCTGCCGCATCGGAGTCCGTCGCGCGCAGGCTGAGACGATCACCGTCCACACGCACAGCCGCGATCCCCTCCGTCGACGTCAGCGTCGCGACGAGCGCGGTCGGGTCGTCGTCGACCGTGGCGGACACCGTCCGCTCCCCGAGGCTGGCGCGCAGCAGCGCGGTGGGGGCGTCGGCGACGACCGTTCCGCGATGCATCACGACGGTCCGCCGAGCGAACTGCTCCGCCTCTTCGAGGTAGTGGGTGGCGAAGACGATCGTGCGGCCGGCGTCGGCATCCGCACGCATCACGTCCCAGAAGTGGCGGCGGGCCGTGACGTCCATCCCCGCCGTCGGCTCGTCGAGCACCAGGATGTCGGGGTCGGAGATCATCGCGAGCGCGAACTTCACGCGCTGCTGCTCGCCACCCGAGCACTTCGACACCCGTCGGCGGGCGAGAGCGGTGAGGTCGGCGCGCGCCATGACCTCGTCGACCCTCCCCCGCGCCTCGTCTCCGTAGAGGGAGGCGATGAGGCGCACGGTCTCCCCGACGGTGAGGTCGCCCAGCAATCCGCCCGTCTGCAGCACGGCGCCGATCGCACCGCTGGAGGTCGCACGATCCGGAGTCACCCCGAGCACGCGGACGGTGCCGCTGCTCGGTTCGGTGAGGCCCAGCAGCATGTCGAGCGTGGTCGTCTTGCCTGCCCCGTTCGGTCCCAGCAGTGCCACGACCTCGCCCCGCCGGATGGACAGGTCGACCCCGTCCACGGCCTGCACACGGCGCTCCCCTGCGCCGAAGTGTCGTCTCACGGCGCTGAGCTCCAGCACCACGGGGTCATCGATCGGGGCAGCGGAAGCCGGTCGCGCGATGACCCGCGTCGCCGATCCGTCCCTAGAGGTGTCGTCCATGCCTCCAGCCTCGTCCGATGCCGACGAGGAGTCCGGAGGGCGGTGTCATCTCCTCGACGTGACACGTGTCATGTCGAGACCCTCGGCTCATCGTGCCGGGAGCAGCGCCCCCTCGAGGAATTCGGAGAGCTCTGCCGTGTCGTCCAGCGGCAGGATCGCCGCCACGTACTGGTCGGGGCGCACCACGACCACCACACCGTCGCGCGAAAGCTCACGCGCTGCGAAGATGTCGGTCTCCGTCCACTTGCTGGGGCCCGCCGCGTAGACCTTCTCCCAGTCGGTGAGTCCGAGCGGGCCGGTCTTCGGCTGGAACAGCTCGGGTGCCGAGGTGACCTCGACCTCCTCGAAGGGCTGCTGGTAGACGGCCTTGACGTCGAAGATCGCATCCACGTCGGCATCCGTCGGAGTGAAGCGCGCGAACAGCGGAGCGGCCTGCTCCGCCCAGGCGGCGAGCGCCTCGCCGGTGCGGTCGCCGAACGCGTACACGCGCCAGCGCCCGTCGGCCTTCGCGTGGTGTCCGAGGTGCACCACATTGCCGTCGCCGACGCGCACGACCTCGGCCGATTTGAACCGCTTGCCCAGCGGGTAGCCGGGCGCCAGCGCCTGGTGCGCGGCGGTCCCCGTGATCATCGAGGAGGTGTACTGCGTCATGAACCCGGACGGGAACTCGGCCGTTGCGAGGTAGTACGTGGCCAGTTCGTTGGGGTCGGAGATCTCCTCGGGCTTGCGGGCCATCAGGCTCGACCATTCGCGGTCGAAGTCGATCAGCTGCTGGGCGACGGGGCGTCGTTCGGCGCCGTACGTGGCCAGGAGCGCCTCGGGAGCGCGGCCCGTGAGCACAGACCCGAGCTTCCATCCGAGGTTGAAGCCGTCCTGCATGGAGACGTTCATGCCCTGCCCGGCCTTGGCGCTGTGCGTGTGGCAGGCGTCGCCGGTGAGGAACACGCGGGGTGTGCGTCCGGAGCCGTCGATGACGTCGTCGAAGCCGTCGGTCACGCGGTGGCCGACCTCGTACACGCTGTGCCAGGCCACTTCGCGCACGTCGAGCGTGTACGGGTGCAGGATCGCGTTGGCGCGACGGATGATCTCCTCGATGGGCGTCTGGCGCACCCGGTGGTCGTCGTCCTCCGCGACCTCGCCGAGGTCGATGTACATGCGCGAGAGGTATCCACCCTCGCGCGGGATGTGCAGGATATTGCCCGCCTCCGAGTTGATGGCGCACTTGGTGCGCCAGTCCGGGAAGTCGGTGTTCACGAGCACGTCCATCACACCCCAGGCATGCGCGGCGGAGGCGCCGACATGCGTGCGGCCGATGGCCTGTCGCACACCGCTGCGTGCGCCGTCGCACCCGGCGACGAACTTCGCGTGGATCGTGCGTTCTTCGCCCGCGCGCTCACCGGCGACGTAGCGGATCCCCACCTCGACCGGGTACTCCCCCTCGTCGTGGACCGTGAGCCCGGTGAACTCGATCCCGTAGTCGGGCACGATCCGCCCCGGGCCGTTGGCCGCGGCTTCGGCGAAGTAGTCGAGCACGCGCGCCTGGTTCACGATGAGGTGCGGGAACTCGCAGATGTCGTAGGCGTAGTCGGCCGTCCGGGAGGTGCGGACGATCTCGTCGCGCTTGCCGGGGTTCGGGCCCCAGAAGTTCATCCAGCCGATGTTGTAGGCCTCGGCGATGATCCGCTCGGCGAACCCGAACGCCTGGAACGTCTCGACGCTGCGCGGCTGGATGCCGTCGGCCTGGCCGAGCGGGAGGCGGCCGTCGCGCTTCTCGATGATGCGGGTGGAGATCTCGGGGTACTGCGCCATCTGGGCGGCCAGCAGCATTCCTGCAGGCCCCGATCCGACGATGAGCACGTCGATCTCGTCAGGGAGGTCGGTGGGGCGGGCTGCGCCGATGCCGGCGGCGTCCTGCACACGCGGGTCAGCGGACACATAGCCGTGGTGGTGGAACTGCATCGTCGTCGATTCCTTCCGGACGTCTTCGTCGGGTCAAGCGCGTCGGGTCATACGCTTCGGGTCGTGTGTGAGGAGCTCTTGCGCGAAGAACAGGCGTGTTCTATATTCGAACAGAGAGTTCTACTATTGAACACAGCCTAAACCGCGCCGTCCGTCATCGCAAGGGAGTGCCCCCATGCCCGGCAGCACCACCTCTCCCGCTTCGCAGACTCTGAGCCGCGGCATCCGGATCCTCGAGGTGCTGGCCGATGCCCGCACGCCCCTGTCGATCGACGAGCTCGCGTCCCGCCTCGGCGTGCACCGCTCGATCGCCTATCGACTGCTGCGCACGCTGGAGGACCACGGTCTCGTCACGCGCGACGCCGCAGGGGCCGTGAGCCTCGGCGCCCGGATGGCCGCACTCGCCGCCGGCGTCGCGCACGACCTCCAGGCCGAGGCGCTCCCCGAGCTCACGGCCATCGCCAACGAGCTCGGCATGACCTGCTTCCTCGGCGTGCTGGACGGCGAGGAGTGCATCACCCTCGCGAGCGTCGAGCCCCGACATGCAGTCGCGAGCGTCGCCCAGCGCCCTGGCGCCCGTCACCCGGTCACGGTCGGCGCACCCGGCAAGGCCATCCTGTCGCTGCTCCCCGAGGATGAATGGCCGGACGTCGTGCCGCCGACCCTCGCCGGCGATGTGGAGTCGACCCGCATCCGCGGCTATGCGACGAGCCACGACGAGGTCATCCCCACGGTGCAGGCCGTCGCCGTCCCCCTCGCCCTGCGCGGACAGCGCCCCGCCGCGATCGCCGTGGTGCACGTGTCCACAGACCTCGACGACGCCGAGATCGCCGCACGGCTCCAGCGTGCAGCATCGGACATCCGCGACGCTCTCGACGGCTGACGTCCGGCTCCGCCGAGACCGCGCACAGACGAACACTCCCGCCGCGCTTCCGGTCGGTCGCCGTAGGGCAGATGACAGGGAGCGCGACGGGAGCAGGTCGACGAGCGGCGCGGCTCAGGCCTTCGCGAGTCCGTAGATCGGGCTGACGGACTGCTCCTCCTCGTGATCCGGTCCGAGCGGGATGCCCGAGCGGTCGCGCAGCAGCAGGGTCGCGACGAGGCCCAGCACGGTCATGCCGGCCAGGTACCAGGTGACGGCGCCCGTCGAGCCGGTCGCCTTCACGATGGCCGTCGCGATCGTCGGGGCGAACGCGCCGCCGGCGATGGCACCGATCGCGTACGAGATCGAGACACCGGAGAAGCGGATGCTCGCGGGGAACAGCTCGGCATACAGCGCCGCCTGCGGGCCGTAGGTGAATCCGAGGCCGATCGTGAGGATCGCGAGTCCAGTGAACAGCAGCCCGATCTCGCCGGTGTTGACCAGCGGGAACAGCGTGAACACACCCACCAGCTGCAGCACCCAGCCGACGATGTACGTGGTGCGGCGGCCGATGCGGTCGGAGAGCCACCCCGCGAGGAGGGTGGTGAGCAGCCAGGTGACCGCAGACCCGGCGACAGCCCAGAGCACGGGGCCGCGCTCGAGGCCGATGGGACCTGCGGGGTCCGTGGCGTACCCCTGGATGTAGCCACCGGTGGTCATGTAGCCGACCGCGTTGTTGCCGGCGAAGACGAACGCGGCGACGATCACGAGCAGCAGGTGCTTGCGGAACAGCTGCGCGATCGGCATCCTGGCCTTCTCCTTGCGGGCCGCGAGCTCGGTGAACACGGGGCTCTCCTCGACCTTGCGACGCACGTAGTAGCCGACGAGGATCAGCACGAC
Source organism: Microbacterium sp. WHRI 7836 (assembly GCF_040223885.2). NCBI lineage: Bacteria > Bacillati > Actinomycetota > Actinomycetes > Micrococcales > Microbacteriaceae > Microbacterium > Microbacterium sp. WHRI 7836. The sequence continues at coordinate 1,127,882 of NZ_CP168171.1, read as the reverse complement.
GCTCAGCAGGAACGGCACGCGCCAGCCCCACGCGAGGAACTGGTCGCCGGGGGCGATCACCGTCATGAGCGCCATCACGCCCGAGGCGAGCAGCAGACCGAGCGGCACTCCGATCTGCGGCGATGCGCCGAAGATGCCGCGCTTCTTGCGGGGAGCATGCTCGACGGCCATCAGCACCGCGCCGCCCCACTCGCCGCCCGCCGAGATGCCCTGCACGATGCGCAGCAGCACCAGCAGGATCGGCGCCATCAGCCCGATGGTCTCGTAGGTGGGGAGGATGCCGATGAGGGCAGTGGCCGCGCCCATCAGGATCAGCGTCCACATCAGCACCGTCTTGCGTCCGAGCTTGTCACCGTAGTGACCGGCGAGGAAGGCGCCGAGGGGGCGGAACAGGAAGCTGACGCCGACCGTGGCGAAGCCGATCAGGGCGCTGTTCTCGCCGAGCGGGGCGAAGAAGAGCTGCCCGAAGACGAGCCCGACCGCCGTGGCGTAGATGAAGAAGTCGTACCACTCGACGGTGGTGCCGACGACGGTGGCGAACACGACACGGCGCCGATCAGCCGCTGTCGCGATGGTTCCGGTGGGCGTGAACCCAGCCTGTGACTGCCCGCTCATGGGGTGTCTCCTTTGGTTGTGACCGCATTGTCACGGCGCGCGGCGGACGTGAATCCGAAGTGCTTGCCGAGGGGTGAACCGATAATATATGATTTCGAATACGACGCACAAGGCGTCGCGCAGGACACTGACAGCGCGAGGAGGCGCCCCGTGACGGAACCCATCGACCGCCCCGGCAAGATCATCGCGATCCACCTGAGCTACGCCTCCCGAGCGGATCAGCGCGGCCGGCGCCCCGCCGCCCCCTCCTACTTCTTCAAGCCGGCCAGCTCCGTCGGCGTCTCCGGCGGCACCGTCGAGCGGCCGGCCGGTACCGAGCTGCTCGCGTTCGAGGGAGAGATCGCGCTCGTGATCGGCTCGGCCGCGCGCCGCGTCTCCCTCGACGACGCCTGGTCCCACGTGGGCTGGGTGACCGCCTCGAACGACCTCGGCCTGTACGACCTGCGCGCCAACGACAAGGGCTCGAACGTCCGCTCCAAAGGCGGCGACGGCTACACCCCGATCGGCCCCGAGCTGATCGATGCCCGCACCGTCGACCCCGCGGCGCTGCGCGTGCGCACCTGGGTCAACGGCGAACTCCGCCAGGACGACACCACGGCAGGACTGATCTTCCCGCTTGCCCAACTCGTCGCCGACCTCTCCCAGCACTTCACGCTCGAACCCGGCGATGTGATCCTCACCGGCACCCCCGCCGGCTCATCCGTCATCGTCCCCGGCGACGTCGTCGAGGTCGAGGTGGACGCACCGGATGCACCGGGAGCCCCGAGCTCGGGACGGCTCGTCACCACCGTGACCCAGGGCGAGACTCCGTTCGACGGACAGATCGGCTCGCTCCCCGCCGTGGACGACCTGCAGCGCACCGAAGCATGGGGCTCGCGGGCGGAAGCAGGACTGCCTCCCGTCGAGAAGGCTCCCGGCCTCTCCCCCGAACTGCGCGCACAGTTGCTGGAGGCGCCGACGGCCGGGCTCTCGGCGCAGCTCCGCAAGCGCGGACACCACTCCTGCTTCATCGACGGGGTCTCGGTCAACATCCCGGGACAGAAGATCGTCGGCACCGCGAAGACGCTGCGCTTCGTCCCGTTCCGCGAAGACCTCTTCGCCTCGCACGGCGGCGGCTACAACGCCCAGAAGCGGGCGTTCGACGCCGTGGAGGACGGCGAGGTCATCGTGATCGAAGCTCGCAGCGATGCCACGACGGGCACGCTCGGCGACATCCTGGCCCTGCGCGCCAAGGTGCGAGGCGCAGCGGGAGTCGTCACCGACGGCGGCGTCCGCGATTACGACGCGGTGGCCGAGATGGGCCTTCCCGTGTTCTCGCAGGGCGCGCACCCGTCGGTGCTCGGTCGCAAGCACGTGCCGTGGGACGTGGACGTCACGATCTCCTGCGGCGGCGCGACCGTGCAGCCCGGCGACATCATCGTCGGCGACAGCGACGGCGTGATCGTGATCCCACCGGCCCTGGCCGCCGAGGTCGCGGCGAGCGCCGTCGCGCAGGAGATCGAAGACGCCTGGATCGCCGAGCAGGTCGCCGCAGGACACCCGGTCGACGGCCTCTTCCCCTTGAACGCCGAGTGGCGGGCACGCTACGAGAAGGCCGTGTCCGACGGGAGCACACGATGACCACGACGGCCGCGAGCAAGTCCGAGGTCGCGTACGAGTGGCTGCGCTCCCGCATCACGGGACACATGTTCAGCCCCGGATACCGGCTGGTGCTGGGATCCATCGCCGACGATCTCCAGATGAGCGTCGTCCCCGTGCGCGAGGCGATCCGCCGTCTCGAGGCCGAAGGGCTCGTGACGTTCGAGCGCAACGTCGGCGCGCGGGTGACCCTCGTGGATGAGAGCGAGTACGCGCACACGATGCAGACGCTCGGCCTCGTCGAGGGCTGCGCCACCGCCCTGTCCGCTCCCCTGCTCGACGACCAGGCCCTCGAGGAGGCCGCCCGGATCAACGACCGGATGGCGCAGATGCTCGACCACCTCGACGCGCACGCCTTCACCGAGCTCAACCGCCAGTTCCATTCGGTGCTGTTCGAGCCGTGCCCCAACCCGCACCTGCTCGATCTCGTGCACCGCGGCTGGTCGCGACTCTCCGGCATCCGCGAGACGACCTTCGCCTCGATTCCAGGGCGCGCTCAGCACTCGGTCGAGGAGCACACCGAGATCCTCGACCTCATCCGAGCAGGCGCCGATCCGCTCGAGATCGAACTCGCCGCGCGCAACCACCGCTGGCGCACCATGGACGCGTTCCTCGACGCCCTGCACACCCGTTCCGCCCAGACGACCTCAGCTCAGACGACTTCATCACAGACGACTTCCGCACAGACGACCGGAGAAACCTCATGACCGATTCGCGCATCCCCGCCGACCTCCCCGACCACATCCAGCACTACATCGACGGCGCCTTCGTGGATTCCGTCGACGGCGACACGTTCGACGTGCTCGACCCGGTGACGAACAAGACCTACACGACGGCCGCTGCCGGCAAGAAGGCCGACATCGAGCTCGCGGTGGCCGCAGCCAAGCGCGCCTTCGACGAAGGTCCCTGGCCGCGCATGCTGCCGCGCGAGCGCTCCCGGGTGCTGCACAAGATCGCCGACATCGTGGAGTCGCGCGACGCCCGGCTCGCCGAGCTGGAGTCGTACGACTCCGGCCTGCCGATCACACAGGCGTTGGGGCAGGCCCGCCGCGCCGCCGAGAACTTCCGCTTCTTCGCCGACCTGATCGTCGCGCAGTCCGACGACGCCTTCAAGGTGCCGGGCAAGCAGATGAACTACGTCAACCGCAAGCCCATCGGCGTGGCCGGACTCATCACACCCTGGAACACGCCGTTCATGCTCGAGTCCTGGAAGCTCGGTCCCGCCCTCGCCACCGGCAACACGGTCGTGCTGAAGCCGGCCGAGTTCACGCCGCTGTCGGCATCCCTCTGGGCGGGCATCTTCGAGGAGGCCGGCCTCCCCCAGGGTGTGTTCAACCTCGTGAACGGCCTCGGCGAAGACGCGGGCGACGCCCTGGTGAAGCACCCCGACGTGCCGCTCATCTCGTTCACCGGCGAGAGCCGTACGGGACAGATCATCTTCGGCAACGCGGCCCCCTTCCTCAAGGGGCTCTCGATGGAGCTCGGTGGCAAGTCGCCCGCCGTGGTCTTCGCCGATGCCGACCTGGAGGCCGCCGTCGACGCGACCATCTTCGGAGTCTTCTCCCTGAACGGCGAGCGCTGCACGGCAGGTTCGCGCATCCTCGTCGAGCGGTCGATCTACGAGGACTTCGTGGAGCGCTACGCGGCGCAGGCGAAGCGCGTCAAGGTCGGCTACCCGCACGACCCCGCCACGGAGGTCGGAGCGCTCGTTCACCCCGAGCACTACGACAAGGTGATGAGCTACGTCGAGATCGGCAAGGGCGAGGGCCGCCTGGTCGCCGGCGGTGGCCGTCCGGAGGGCTTCGAGGAAGGGAACTTCGTCGCACCGACCGTGTTCGCCGATGTCTCCCCCGATGCCCGCATCTTCCAGGAGGAGATCTTCGGTCCGGTCGTCGCGATCACGCCCTTCGACTCCGACGCCGAGGCGCTGTCGCTCGCGAACAACACGAAGTACGGTCTGGCCGCCTACATCTGGACCAACGACCTCAAGCGTGCGCACAACTTCGCGCAGTCGGTCGAGGCCGGCATGGTGTGGCTGAACAGCAACAACGTGCGGGACCTCCGCACCCCGTTCGGCGGTGTGAAGGCATCGGGCCTCGGCCACGAGGGCGGCTATCGCTCCATCGACTTCTACACCGACCAGCAGAGCGTGCACATCACGCTCGCTGAGCACTCGCACAACCCGACCTTCGGCAAGAACTGACCACAACCCCTCCGCTCCGGTCGCGATATGACAGGCTTCTCGCCCGAATTCCCTGGAATATCGCGACCGGAACCGTAAGCAAGGACGCTGACATGACACACCGCGACGACATGACCCTGACCTCCTCGGGCTTCTACGTCTCCCAGGAGGCGCCGATCCGCTCGGACAACCCCATCGCGACGCCGCAGAGCTCGCCTCCGGACATCCTGCGCTGCGCCTACATGGAGCTCGTGGTCACCGACCTCGCCGCGTCGCGCCAGTTCTACGTCGACGTCCTGGGTCTGTACGTGACCGCGGAGGACGACGAGGCGATCTACCTGCGCTCGACCGAGGAGTTCATCCACCACAACCTCGTCTTGCGAAAGGGACCGATCGCCGCCGTCGCCGCGTTCTCGTACCGCGTCCGCACGCCGGAGGACCTCGACCGCGCCGTCGAGTTCTACACCGAGCTGGGCTGCGACGTGCGCCGCAAGGAGGGCGGCTTCGTGAAGGGCATCGGAGACTCGGTGCGTGTGGTCGACCCCCTCGGCTTCCCGTACGAGTTCTTCTACGCCACCGAGCACGTCGAGCGGATGTCGTGGCGGTACGACCTGCACATCCCCGGCGAGCTGGTGCGGCTCGACCACTTCAACCAGGTCACCCCCGACGTGCCGCGCGCCGTCGGCTTCATGCAGGACCTCGGCTTCCGCGTCACGGAGGACATCCAGGACGAGGAGGGCACGGTCTACGCCGCCTGGATGCGCCGCAAGCCCACCGTGCACGACACGGCCATGACCGGCGGCGACGGACCCCGCATGCACCACGTGTGCTTCGCGACGCACGAGAAGCACAACATCCTCGCGATCTGCGACAAGCTCGGAGCTCTGCGCCGTTCCGACTCGATCGAGCGCGGTCCCGGCCGTCACGGCGTGAGCAACGCGTTCTACCTCTACCTGCGCGACCCCGACGGGCACCGCGTCGAGGTGTACACGCAGGACTACTACACCGGCGACCCCGACAACCCGGTCATCACCTGGGACGTGCACGACAACCAGCGCCGCGACTGGTGGGGCAACCCCGTCGTCCCGTCCTGGTACACGGATGCGTCTCTGGTGCTCGACCTCGACGGCAACCCGCAGCCCGTGGTCGCCCGCACCGACTCCAGCGAGATGGCAGTGACCATCGGTGCCGACGGCTTCTCCTACACGCGAGCGGAAGACGACAAGGACATGCCCGAGTACAAGCAGGGCGAGTACAAGCTCGGCCACCAGCTCTAGGAGGATCCGATGCTGCCAGAGGAGACGATCGCCGCGATCGCCGCAGAACTCGCCGATGCCGACCGCGCGCACAGCGTGATCCCGCGCATCACGGCGCGGTACCCCGAAGCCACGGTCGAGGATTCCTACGCGATCCAGGGCGTCTGGAGGGACTCGCAGATCGCTGCGGGACGTCGCCTCGTGGGGCGCAAGATCGGCCTGACCTCCAAGGCCATGCAGCAGGCGACGGGGATCACCGAACCGGACTACGGCGTCATGTTCGACGACACCGTGTACGAGTCCGGCGCCGCGATCCCCGTCGACCACTTCTCGAACGTGCGCATCGAGGTCGAGCTGGCCTTCGTGCTGAAGACGCCGCTCGAGGGGCCGGACTGCACTCTCGAGGACGCTCTCGCGGCGATCGACTACGCGGTGCCGGCGCTCGAGGTGTTGAACTCGCACATCGAGCTCGAGGGCCGGACGATCGTCGACACCATCAGCGACAACGCCGCCTACGGGGCGATGGTGCTCGGCACGGTGCACAGGCGTCCGGACGAGATCGATCTGCGCTGGGTGCCCGGCGTGCTCTCCCGCAACGGAGAGATCGAGGAGACCGGTGTCGCCGCCGGGGTGCTCGGGCATCCGGCCACCGGAGTGGCATGGCTCGCGAACAAGTTCCACCAGCACGGCGCGCGTCTCGAAGCGGGCGAGATCATCCTGGCAGGATCGTTCACGCGCCCGATGTGGGTGTCGCGCGGCGACGAGGTGCTGTGCGATTACGGACCGATGGGAACAATCGCATGCCGCTTCGTCTAGCTCCGTCCTTCCGCGAGCAGTTGGCCGACTCCGACCGATCGCTCGTGGGGATGTGGGTCTGCTCCGGCAGCCCGCTGCTCGCCGAGGTCGCCGCGGGGTCGGGTCTCGACTGGCTGCTGATCGACATGGAGCACTCGGCGAACACGCTGGAGTCCGTGCTGGTGCAGCTTCAGGCGGTCGCCGCCTACCCGATCGCTCCCCTCGTTCGGGTGCCGTCGAATGACACCGTCGCGATCAAGCAGGTCCTCGACCTCGGGGCGCAGAACCTCATCGTCCCGATGGTGTCGTCCGCCGAAGAGGCGCGCACCGCCGTCGCCGCGACCCGGTACCCGCCGGAGGGCGTGCGCGGAGTGGGCAGCGCTCTGGCCCGCAGCGCCCGCTGGAATCGCGTCGACCGGTATCTGCAGGAATCCGCGCAACACGTGTCGTTGACGGTGCAGATCGAGACGGCTGCGGGCGTCGAAGCCGCCGCCGACATCGCCGCGGTCGACGGGGTGGACGCGGTGTTCGTCGGTCCCTCCGACCTCTCCGCGTCGATGGGATTGCTCGGCCAGCAGACCCACCCCGAGGTCACGGCCGCTGTCGAGAGGGTCTTCACCGCCGTCAAGGCTGCAGGCAAGGCCGTGGGTGTGAACGCCTTCGACCCCACGGCCGCCGATGCCTATCTCGCGGCGGGCGCCGACTTCGTGGCGGTCGGAGCCGACGTGGCGCTGCTCGCCCGAGCCTCCGAGGCCCTGGCCGCCCGCCTCATCGCCGTGGATGCCGCCGACCGCGCCAGCTACTGACCGTTCGACTCGCGCGAATCGTCGTATCCAGGTCCTGGATGCACCCCTTTGCGCGATTCGAAGGATTCCGGGCCGTGGCAGGATAGCCGGGTGCACAGAGGCGAGGTCGTGAGGTGATCCGCGGGCTCGCCGCGATGCAGGACCGCAACTTCCGCTGGTTCTTCCTGGCGCGCGCCATCACGATGATCGCCGGCTCGATGTCGTCGATCGCGCTCGCGTTCGCGGTCCTCGAGATCGACAACGACGCCAGGTCGCTGTCGTTCGTGCTCGCCGCCTTCACGATCAGCAACATCGTGTTCGTGCTGTTCGGTGGAGTGATCGCCGACCGTCTCCCCCGTGCCCTGATCATCCAGGCCTGCTACGTGGTCGACATCCTCTCGATCGGCACGATCGCGGCTCTGCTGTTCACCGGCACCGCCACGATCCCCCTGCTCATCGTGCTGTCGATCGTGAACGGCGCCTCCACGGCGTTCGTGCTGCCCGCGATGCAGGGCATCATCCCGCAGCTGACGACGCCGGAGCACCTGCAGCAGGCGAACGCGATGCTGTCCTTCGTGCGGTCCGCCGTGACCATCGGCGGCCCGATCATCGCGGGCGTCCTGGTGGCGACGGCGGGGCCGGCGTGGGCGATGGTGGTGCAGGCCGCCGGCTGGGTGATCGCGATCCCGGTGCTGGCGCTCGTGAAGCTCCCGCCGCCATCGCACGCGGGCGGCACCACGATGTTCCACGACCTCCGCATCGGCTGGCGGGAGTTCTGGAGCCGGTCGTGGCTGTGGACGATCGTGCTGGCCTTCATGATCATGAACGCCATCCATGTGGGCGCGTGGGGCGTCGTCGGTCCGTACATCGCCAAGAACAACGACCTGCTGGGCATCACCGGCTGGGGATGGGTGGTCAGCGCCGAAGGCGTCGGGGTGCTGCTGATGACCCTGCTGCTGATGTGGTTCCCGCTGCGACGACCGCTGCGCTACGGGATGATCGGCATGGCCGCGTTCGCGATCCCCGTCACGATGCTGGGCGTCCACCCCGCCGTGGTCCTGCTCGCCATGGCCGCCTTCATCGCGGGTGCCGGCGCCGAGGTGTTCAGCACCGGCTGGAACCTCGCGATGATGGAGAACATCCCCGGCGAGAAGCTCTCCCGGGTGTCGAGCTACGACATGCTCGGGAGCTTCGTCGTGATGCCGATCGGAACCCTGGTCTACGGCTGGCTGATCACGCACGCGGATCCGGCGACCGTTCTGATCACGTCAGGGGCGGTCTACGCGGGTGTCGCGCTCGTCACGCTCGCGGTGCCGAGCGTGTGGCGGATGGGCAGGCCGCAATCCGCGACGCTCCCCGTATGAGCGAGCGGATTCATAGCATCGACCGCGAGACTGTGGGCATGACCTTCGCCGCGCTCCAGCCCCTCGCCGATCGTGCCGCTCTCTTCGTCGCACTCCGTCAGGACGCCCTGTCCGCCGCTGCCGACGCCCTCGGCGAGCACCGCTGGGACGCCGACCTGGCCGCCGGCACGATCACCTTCACGTCCGACGCGGATCCGTCTCGCCAGCTGGTCGCCCGCGCCCACCTGATCGCGACGATCGCGCCGGGCCCCCGCTCTCTCCTCTGGGCCTGGGCGCATCCGAGCGGCGACCCGCAGGGCGTCGCGGGTCAGCTGCACGCCTATGGCAGCGAGCACGGGATCACAGAACTGACGACGGCGGAGGTGCCGTTCCCCGACGGCGTGTCCGGCGACGACGCGTGGATCGCTCAGGCTGCGCACACGATCGGCGGTGTCGCCGTCGAGCTCACTGGCCGCTCCCCGTACTACTCCGCCCCGGTCGGCAACGGAACCCGCGCCGTGTTCCTCCTCGATGCCCCGCTCGCACCGCTCACGGTCGCGGATGCGGTCATCGCACTGCCCCGTGTCCTCTCCGCCACGGCACTCCCCGACGCGCGCACGGCGGTCTGGGACCTCGCGCGTCTCGCGGGGTGGACCCTCACCTGGACGGACGAGGCGTTCTCCGGGGCGACGGTGTCGGATGCCACGGGAACCGCGAGCTTCCGCTTCGACGAGCAGGCCCGCATCAGCGGGATCGAGAGCACCCTGCAGACCCAGGGGTGATCGCTCCCTGAGGTGTGGGATTCTGGTCGCATGAAGAACGGAATCGTCCGGTTCGCCGCGCTCTACGTGTTCAACGTCGCGGTCCTGTTGCTGATCGGTCTGCTGCTGCCGGGCGTCTCCGTCGGCCTCAACGCCCTGTGGGCATCGGTCGTCCTGACTCTCGCCGCCCTGTTCGTGAAGCCCCTGCTCGCCGGGGCCTTCCGCAGATCGGCGGCGAAATCGGCGGCCGAGCGCACGAAGACCGGCGAGAAGATCGTGCAGTACGTGCTGGTGTACCTCGTCGAACTCATCATCTGGGTGCTCACGGTCTGGCTGAGCGGTGTGCGCGCTTCCGGGTTCTGGGCATTCGTGCTGCCGCCCCTGGCGCTGCTGTTCGGGTGGATGATCTACGACCAGATCGACGATCGCCTGCGGGCGAAGGCCGGCGAGATCTACGAGTCGGTGCAGGCGAGGATGAAGGGCGGGACGAAGACCGCGCCCTCCGCCGCCGCGCCCGTCCCCGAGACCCCCGAGACCCGAGCCGCACGTGACGAGCTCGGAGACGGTCTGACGGCCGAGCAGCGTCGGATGCTCGACGAGCTGGGCTGATTCGACCCCGCTCCGCGAAGACGAGAGGCGCCCATCCTCCAGGATGGGCGCTTCTCGTTTCGAGTTCGGTCGTCGTCAGAGCGACCGCTCAGCGGCCTCCACGACGTTCGTCATGAGCAGGGCGACCGTCATGGGGCCGACGCCGCCCGGGTTCGGGGAGATGTACCCCGCGACCTCGGCCACATCCGGTGCGACGTCGCCGAACACGAGGCTCTTGCCGGTGTCGGGGTCGGTCTCGCGCGTCACGCCCACGTCGAGCACGGCGGCTCCGGGCTTGACGTCTTCCGCGCGGATCAGGTGCTTCACCCCGGCGGCGGCGACGATCACGTCGGCTTCACGCAGGTACTTCGGCATGTCGACGGTGCCGGTGTGGGTGAGTGTGACGGTGGCGTTGAGGTCGCGTCGGGTCAGCAGCAGGCCGATGGAGCGACCGATGGTCACCCCGCGTCCGACCACCACGACGTGCTTGCCCTTGAGGTCGTAGTCGTTGCGCAGCAGCAGCTCGATCACACCGCGCGGCGTGCACGGCAGCGGGGTGTGGATCGGGCTGTTGACGTTCAGCACCAGCCGACCGAGGTTGGTCGGGTGCAGGCCGTCCGCGTCCTTCGCCGGGTCGATCCGCTCGAGGATCGCGTCCGTGTCGATGTGCTTCGGCAGGGGCAGCTGCACGATGTAGCCGTGGCAGGCGGGGTCGGCGTTGAGCTCGTCGATCAGGGCCTCGACGTCGGCCTGCGTCGCATCGGCGGGCAGTTCACGCTGGATCGAGTTCATGCCGATCGCCTCGGACTGCCGGTGCTTCATGCCTACGTACAGCTGCGACGCCGGATCGGCACCCACGAGCACCGTCGCGATTCCCGGCGTGATCCCCTTGCTCTTCAGCTCGGCGACACGCTCGGTGAGCTCGGCACGGATCGCCGCAGAGGCCGCCTTCCCATCGAGGATCTTCGCGGTCATGTCTTCTTCCTTCTTTCCCTGTCGTGTCCTGTTCCTGCTCACCTTGCCCCCTCGCCCCACTCGGCCCGTCGAGTGCACCGGTACTCGGCGAGTGCACGGCCGGTTCGCGTGAACGAGCCGTGCACTCGGCGATATCGCGTGCACTCGCGGAGCGAGGAGCGAGAGGTGCTACTGCTGCAGGTCGGGGTAGAGCGGGAAAGCGGCGGCGAGGGCGTCCACGCGCGCGCGGAGGGCCTCGATATCGGCACCGGGGAGCAGCGCGAGCGCGATGATGTCGGCCACCTCTGTGAACTCGGCATCACCGAAGCCGCGGGTCGCGAGCGCGGGCGTACCGATGCGCAGACCCGAGGTCACCATCGGCGGACGCGGGTCGTTCGGCACGGCGTTGCGGTTCACCGTGATGTGGATGTCGTGCAGGAGGTCCTCGGCCTGCTTGCCGTCGATCTCGGCGTCGCGCAGGTCGACGAGCACGAGGTGCACGTCGGTTCCGCCTGAGCGCACGGCGATGCCGGCGTCCTGAACGTCCTGCTGCGACAGACGCTCGGCGATGAGCTTCGCACCGCGGAGCACGCGCTCCTGGCGCTCCTTGAACTCCGGCGTGCCTGCGAGCTTGAAGGCGGTCGCCTTCGCGGCGATCACGTGCATGAGCGGCCCGCCCTGCTGGCCAGGGAACACCGCGGTGTTGATCTTCTTGGCGAGCTCGGCGTCGTTGGTGAGGATGAAGCCGGAGCGCGGTCCGCCGATGGTCTTGTGCACGGTCGAGGAGACCACGTGCGCGTGAGGAACCGGGTTCGGGTGCAGACCTGCGGCGACGAGGCCGGCGAAGTGCGCCATGTCGACCCAGAGCAGCGCCCCGACCTCGTCGGCGATCGCACGGAACGCCGCGAAGTCCATCGTGCGCGGGTAGGCGGACCAGCCGGCGATGATCACCTTGGGCTTGTGCTCGATCGCGAGACGACGCACCTCGTCCATGTCGATCGTCGAGGTCTCAGGGTCGACCCCGTAGGCGACGATGTCGTAGAGACGACCGGAGAAGTTGATCTTCATGCCGTGCGTGAGGTGGCCGCCCTGGTCGAGCGACAGGCCGAGCAGGGTGTCGCCGGGGCGGGCGATCGCGTGCAGCACAGCGGCGTTCGCGGATGCACCTGAATGCGGCTGGACGTTCGCGAACTCCGCGCCGAACAGGCTCTTGGCGCGGGAGATGGCGAGCTCCTCAGCCACGTCGACCTCTTCGCAGCCGCCGTAATAGCGACGACCGGGGTAGCCCTCTGCGTACTTGTTGGTGAGCACGGAGCCCTGCGACTGCAGCACCGAGACGGGCACGAAGTTCTCCGATGCGATCATCTCGAGGAAGGTCTGCTGACGCTTCAGCTCGCGGTCGAGCACCTGGGCGATCTCGGGATCGACCTCGGAGAGCGGGGCGTTGAAGTAACGGTCGGTCATGACGTGCTCCTTTTGACGACGGATTCGAAAGGGGTGTTCCTATCGGCCCAGGCGCGCGGTCGAATTCCGTGGTCAGTCGCTCCCCGGTGGTAGTCCACCCAGACGCCAGTCGCGACGGTTACGAGCATAGCCGATCAGAGCCGGCGCGCACGTTGCTGATCCGGCCATCGTCGCAGAATCGATTCGATCTCGACCATTCCCCTCGACGACACCGACGGGTAGGTTTTGTTCATGGTCCTTCCTCATCCTCTCCCTCTGGTCCCCGCACCCGTTTCGCCCGTCCCGCGCGAAGGACGGATGCCGATCACCGCGACGACGCGTGTTCTCGGCTCCTCCCCTGCTGCCGACCAGCTGATCGAGGCGGTCGAGCGTCGCAGCGGTATCCGCCTGTCGCTCGCGGACGAGGCGCCCGCCGACATCGAGCTGCTGATCGATGCGACCTCTTCCGCACCCGAGGGGTACACACTCGAGGTCGGCGAGCGGGCTGTCGTCGTGGGTGCCGACGAGGCGGGACTGTTCTACGGCGTGCAGACACTGCTGCAGCTGCTGCGCCAGGACGAGTCCGGCTGGGGCCTGCTCGGCGCGGACGTCGCGGATTCCCCCCGCTTCCCGCGGCGCGGAGTCATGCTCGACGTGGCGCGTCACTTCTTCGGCGTCGACGACGTCAAGCGGTTCATCGACAGCACCAGCGCCCTCAAGTTCAACCACCTGCACCTGCACCTCAGCGACGACCAGGGGTGGCGCGTGCACATCGACTCCTGGCCCCTGCTGACCGAGCGGGCATCCCTCACCTCGGCGGACGGCGACCCCGGCGGCTTCTACACGAAGGACGACTACCGCGAGATCGTGAGATACGCCGCCTCGCGTCACATGATCGTCATCCCCGAGATCGACCTTCCCGGCCACACCCACGCGATCGGCGTCGCCTACCCCGAGCTCGTCGAGGCACCCGTGCTGAACGACAACCTGATCGCGGAGTCGGAGCGGCTCGGCCATCCCCTCCCCGTCGCCGGTGAGACCTACCTGGGGTGGGGGGTCGGCCACTCCAGCGTCCGCATCCACGATGAGCGCACCTACGACTTCGTGCGCGACGTCGTGCGTGAGCTCGCCGAGATGACCCCTGGCCCATACATCCACATCGGCGGCGACGAGTCCCTCGGAACACCTCAAGCCGACTTCGATCTCTTCGCGGAGCGCGCGACCGCGATCGTCGTGGAAGCCGGCAGGATCCCGGTGGCCTGGCACGAGATGGGCTCGGCGGCGCACATCGCCGAGGGCACGGTCGGACAGTACTGGGGGAAGACCACCCCCGAGGGCACACACGCCGAGGAGGCCGCCCACTTCGTCGAGCGCGGCGGCGCCCTGATCATGTCGGCGGCGGACGTCACGTATCTCGACATGAAGTACACCGAGGACTTCCCGCTGGGCCTCACCTGGGCAGCGATCATCGATGTGCGCTCCGCCTACGAGTGGGAACCCACCGACGTCCTCGACGTGCCGGACAGCGCGATCCTCGGCATCGAGGCTCCACTGTGGTCGGAGACCACCCGCACGCTCGACGAGGTCGAACAGCTGGTCTTTCCTCGCGCAGCCGCGCAGGCCGAGGTCGCCTGGTCGCCGAGAGAGGCACCGGAACGCGCGTGGGAGTCGTTCCGCGTGCGCGTCGGGTCGCTCGCCCCGTTGTGGAAGGCTGAGGGGGTCGACTTCCACCCCGCAGACGAGATCCCCTGGAGCGCACGTTGAGCACCCACTCCTCCGCGACCGGTTCGCTGGTCATCCACTCCGCACGGATCGTCGACCACGGCGACATCGTCGAGGACGGCTGGGTCCGTATCGACGACGGCATCGTGACCGAGCGCGGGACCGGTCCGGGGTGGACGTCCGCGGATGAGGTCGTCGACGCGACGGCCGTCGCCGGTGCCGGTGCTCTGCTCACCCCGGGATTCGTCGACATCCACGGCCATGGCGGCGCCGGCGCGGCGTTCGACGACGGGGCGGAGGCGATCCGCATCGGCCGCGATCTGCACCGGGAGCACGGTACGACCCGCGCCGTCGTGTCGCTGGTCACGGCGTCGCTGGATTCGCTCGCCCGCAGCGTCGGGCTGATCGCCGACCTGACCGAGACGGATGCCGACATCCTGGGCTCGCACCTCGAGGGCCCGTTCCTCGACCCCGGTCACCACGGTGCGCACGAACCGTCACTGCTGCGCCATCCGACGACCGCCGACGTCGCGCGACTGCTGGACGCCGGACGTGGCACCATCCGCCAGGTCACGATCGCTCCCGAACTTCCAGGCGGGCTCGACGCGATCAGGCAGATCGTCGCAGCCGGTTCGGCGGCTGCGGTCGGACACACCGACGCGGACGCGAGCATGGCGGTCGCGGCGTTCGAGGCCGGCGCTTCCATCCTCACGCACGCGTTCAACGCGATGCCGGGCATCCATCACCGTGCCCCCGGACCTGTGCTCGCCGCGGCGGCAGACCACCGTGTGGTCCTCGAGGCGATCGCCGACAACGTCCACCTCGACCCGCACGTCATCAAGCTGGTGTTCGACTCCGCGCCGGGACGAGTGGCGCTGATCACGGACGCGATGGCGGCCGCAGGAAGCGCCGACGGCCACTACGACCTCGGCGCGGTGAGCGTGACGGTCGAGAACGGAGTCGCGAGAGCCGATGACACCGGGTCGATCGCCGGCTCCACGCTGACGCAGGATGTGGCTCTGCAGCGCGCCGTGCAGGCAGGGGCGAGCCTGGCGGAAGCCGTCCGGGCTCTCACCGAGACCCCGGCGCGTGCGATCGGGCGCGACGCCTTCCTGGGAAGACTCAGTCCCGGGATGCTCGGCGACGCCGTGCTGCTGGATGCGGAACTGCGCGTCGCGCGCGTGTGGTCAGGACCACGGCTGCTCGTCTGAGACGGCGCCGCGCGCGACGCGCAGCTCTGCGCTCTCCGGTCATGCATTGGTGGGGTGGGAGGCCGCCGTTCCCCAGTTCGGCGGCCTCGTCCCCCCTCGTGAGACGGGCGGCCGGGTTCTCCTCCCCCGAGGATCCCGACCCGCCCGACCGGCGCGAATACCCCCCGCACCAGTGCCTGGATCCCGCCCCCCGGTGGGATCGCTACGGCTGTCTACATGGGATGAGACGTGGCACATCCCGATTCATTACGCGACTTCCCGAAAAAACTTCGAGAAATCGCTCTCGATCATCTGATCAACGTGTGGGAGGCCGCCGTTCCCCAGATCGGCGGCCTCGTTCCCCCTCGTGAGACGGGCGGCCGGGTTCTCCTCCCCCGAGGATCCCGACCCGCCCGACCGGCGCGAATACCCCCCCCGCACCAGTGCCTGGATCCCGCCCCCCGGTGGGATCGCTACGGCTGTCTACATGGGATGAGACGTGGCACATCCCGATTCATTACGCGACTTCCCGAAAAAACTTCGACAGCCCGAAAAGACGTCGTCGATCCCCGGCCCCGCACATCGCACGCCCGCTCGGCGGTGACAGTGCCCGAAGCCGGGCATCCGCTTGGAGTTCCGACGGAGGGTGGCTTACCTGGGAGATTCGCGAGAGAATGATGAAGTCGCGTGATGAGAGGCGCTCTCCTGCGTCTCTTCCGGTGGAGGCGCAGCTGCGCCCCGCGACAGATGGATGATTGTGCACGAAGAGAACACGACTCACGACGAAACGATCGGCGACGCCGACCTGATCCTCCGCACCCGCTCGGGAGACACGGGGGCGTTCGGTGAACTCTGGCGCCGACACTATCCGTCCGGACTCTCCGTCGCGCGCTCCGTGACCTCGTCGATCGACCCGGACGATCTGGTGCAGGAGTCGTACACGCGCATCTATCAGGCGATCCTCAAAGGCGGCGGCCCCAACGGCTCGTTCCGCGCCTACCTCTTCACGAGCATCCGCAACACGGCCGCAGGGTGGGGGCGCGCGCGCCGCGAGACGGCGATCGACGAACTCGACACCGTCGCCGACCCCGACAGCACCGACCAGGCTGCGAGCGAGGCACTCGACCGCAGCCTCACCGCTCAGGCGTTCCGCAGCCTCCCCTCCCGTTGGCAGGAGGTGCTCTGGTACACCGAGATCGAGCAGATGAAGCCGCAGGAAGTCGGGCCCCTGCTCGGCATGAAGGCCGGCGCCGTGTCGCAGTTGGCCTTCCGCGCCCGCGAAGGCCTGCGTGAAGCGTGGATCCAGGCCCATCTGCGCAGCGCCGAAGACGGCTCAGAGTGCCAGTGGACCATCGAGCACCTGGGCGCGTACTCGCGCGGCAACCTCAGCACTCGCGATCACAAGCGCCTCGAACTGCACCTGGACGAGTGCGCGCGGTGCATGATCGTCGCGGCCGAGGCGAAGGACGTCTCCAAGCGTCTGGCCCTCGTGCTGCTGCCACTCGTCCTCGGCGTCACGGGCGCCGCGGGGTACCTCGCCACGCTCCAGGGCGCCGGCACGCCGATCGTCGCCCTGGCGGCGATGCCGTCCAGCATTCCCGGTGCCGTCTTCGCCGGAGACCCGGGCGCCACGCATGCCGCAACCGGTCTCGCCGCGGCCGGCGGTTCCGGTTCTGGTTCCGGTGCCGGCGGCTCAGCGGGTGGAACGGCCGGCGCTTCGTCAGGAGCCGGATCCGCAGGTGGCATGTTCACCGGTATCGGTGCACTGGTGGGAGTGGGATCCGCCGCTCTGGTCGTGGCCGGTGTCGTCGCCGCCGCCGCGATCGTCCCCGGGCTCGCCGGTGCCGATCCCGCGACGTCGCTTCCGAACGCCGGCGATGAGGACCCGTCCTCGATCTCTGCAGATGTCGGACCCGACGAGACGATGAACCTCGACGAGCCCGTCGTCATCGAACCCCCGGTCACCGTCCCCGACGAGACCCCAGCGCCGCCGGCCGCAGAACCTCAGCCCGGCGCAGATCAGGTGGGCGCACCCGTTCCTGTACCGCCCGCCACCGTCCCGCCCGTCACGGTCCCGCCGGTCATCGTTCCGCCGGTCGTCGTCCCGCCTGTCGATCCCGTGGACCCGGTCGACCCTGTGGACCCGGTCGACCCTGTGGACCCCGTCGACCCGGTGGACCCCGTCGATCCGGTGGACCCCGTCGATCCGGTGGACCCGGTCGACCCTGTGGACCCCGTGGACCCCACGGAGGCACCTACGTGGCAGACCGCCACCATCTGGTTCAACGGACTCCAGGTCCACTACAGCATTCCGGTCTCGGGTGTGGCCGGCCAGAGGGTCGAGGCGCTCCTGGACGACAGCACCGGCGGAGGCGACAGCATCCTGCTCGACGAGTCCGGCTTCGGAGTCATCGATCTCCGTCCCACCTTCTGGCAGTTCATCGACGCCGACCTCACGACCGTCACGTTCCGATACGTCCTCGCATCCGGCACGGGCCCTTCCGCGGTCACCACCCTCCTCGATCTCGAGCCCAACCGCCCCGAGACTCCGGGTGAGGTGGTTCCGGTCGAATCGGCCACAGCGGAGCCCTCCACGACGAGCGACGTTTCCGCGTCGTCTGTGCCGTCCGAGTCTGCTCCGGTCGCTACCGAGCCGGAGGCACCCGCGTCAGACCCGACACCCACACCGGTCGAAGCAGCACCGGCACCGATCGAAGCAGCACCCGCTCCGGTCGAGACGGCCCCCGTCCAGACTCCGCCGGCCGAGACCACGCCCGCAGCAGCGCCCACGGAGGCGCCCGTTGCACCGGCTGAGGAAGCCCCCACCGGCGAATAGACTGGATCCATGTCCTCGGATCCCGCTCCCGTTCCCGGCGTCGACCGTCCGGTGGTCACCGCACTCGACATCGTGCGCGCTGTCGTCCTCATCGTCGCCGTCGCCTCTCTGGCCTTGTGGGGCTTCGCGAGCTGGGATCTCCCGTGGAACATCGTCATCGGTATCGGCGCGCCGGTACTGGTGATCCTGGTGTGGGCTCTCTTCCTCTCGCCGCGACCTGTGCTGCGCGTGCACCCGTTCCTCCGCGCCGCGGTCGAGCTGCTGATCTACGTCGGCGTGACGATCGCCTGGTGGTCGATGGGGCAGGCACTCATCGGCACCGCCTTCGCCCTCGTCGCCGTGGTCGCCGGTGTGCTCAGCGGCCGGCGCGCATTGTCGTGAGATCTCCCTCATGAGTGTGCTCGCGCTCCTTGAGGAGTCCCTCGGAGCGCTCGTCGACACCGATGAGGCGACGCTCGAGGAAGCCAGAGCCGACCGCTCAGGGCACGCTGCCGCCGGCAGACCGCTCGCTGTGATCCATGCGGAGCGGGTCGAGCACGTGCAGCAGACCATGCGCATCGCGACCGCCACCCGCACACCGGTCGTGGTGCGTGGTGCCGGCACGGGTCTCGCCGGTGCCGCGAACGCCGGTACGGGCGAGATCGTCCTCTCCCTGCGCAGGATGACCGCGATCAACGAGATCCGTGCCGACGATCTGCTCGCGGTCGTCGAACCCGGCATCCTCAACGCCGACCTCAACGCCGTGCTCGCGGCTCACGGGCTGTGGTGGCCACCTGACCCCGCCAGCCGCGACATCTCCACGGTGGGTGGGAACATCGCGACAGGTGCCGGAGGGCTGCTCTGCGCCAAGTACGGGGTGGTTCGCGACGCCGTGCTGGGGGTGGACCTGGTGCTCGCCGACGGGCGCCTGCTGCACCTCGGACACCGCAGCGTCAAGGGAGTGACCGGGCTCGATCTCACCGCGTTGGTGGTCGGCTCGGAAGGCACGTTGGGCGTCGTCGTGGGCGCGACCCTCAAGCTCCGCAGGCTCGTCCCCGGGGAGACCTGCACGATCGCCGCGACCTTCTCGGGGGTGCGTCACGCTGCCGCCGCCTCGGCCGCTGTGACAGCCGCCGGCGTGCAGCCAGCCATCATGGAGCTGATGGACGCCGCGAGCCTCACCGCCGTGCACGCGCTCCTCGCTCTTCCCATCCCGCATCAGGGAACAGCTCAGCTGACCATCCAGACCGATGGTCCGGCCGCCGCGGCCGAAGCGGATGCGATCGCCGCGATCCTGCGCGCCCATGACGGCCTCACTGTCGTCTCACACGACCGCGACGAGGGCGAGCGCCTCCTGGCGGTGCGCCGTTCGATGCATGCAGCGATGGCCTCGCTGGGGACGACGCTGATCGAAGACGTCTCGGTACCACGGAGCGCCATGCCGGCGATGTTCGACGAGATCGCCCGCATCGAACGCGAGTACGACATCGTCATCCCGACGGTGGCACACGCAGGCGACGGCAACCTGCACCCGAACTTCATCTTCGAAGGGACGCAGACGCCTCCGCATGTGTGGGCGGCCGCCGACGAACTGTTCCGCGCCGCCATCCGCCTCGGAGGAACCCTCACCGGGGAGCACGGCATCGGGGTGCTCAAGCGCCGCTGGCTCGCCGACGAACTGGGCGACGACCAGTGGCGACTCCAGCGCCAGATCGCCGCGGTCTTCGATCCTCTCGGCATCCTCAACCCAGGGAAGGTCTTCAGCCCCGATGCCTGACATCCACGTGAGCGCGGCCGTGATCGTCGATGAAGCGGGGAGGGTGCTCGTGGTCCGCAAGCAGGGAACGACCATGTTCATGCAGCCCGGCGGCAAGCCGGAATCCGGCGAGTCCCCGGCGCAGACGTTGATCCGCGAGATCGAGGAGGAGCTCGGGGTGGTGCTCGATGAAGCGGCGCTCCGTCCTCTCGGCACGTTCGTCTCCGCCGCAGCGAACGAACCGGGTCACCGTGTCGTCGCCGAGGCCTTCGCGACCTCCATCGATCCCGCGACCGTCGCCGTCCAGGCCGAGCTCGCCGAGCTGCGCTGGATCACGCCCGCAGACGTCGGAACGCTCCCGCTGGCGCCGCTGAGCCTGGAGCACCTGCTCCCGATCGCCTGGCCCGCCCCGGCGAACTGAGTTCACCAGGGCAGGCATCAGGCACGTCTCAGATGCCCTGCCAGGCCGGCTTATTGGCGAACGTGTACCGGTAGTAGTCGGCGAGCGCGAGACGCGACGCAGCCGCTTCGTCGACGACGATCGTCGCGTGCGGGTGCAGTTGGATCGCCGATCCGGGCAGGATCGCCGACAGCGGGCCCTCGACTGCACCGGCCACAGCCTCTGCCTTGCCCTCGCCGAAGGCGAGCAGCACGAGGTGGCGCGCCTCCAGGATGGTGCCGAGCCCCTGCGTGATGCAGTGCATCGGGACGTCGTCGATCGACTCGAAGAAGCGGGCGTTGTCCTCGCGCGTCTGCTCCGTGAGGGTCTTCACACGCGTACGCGATGCGAAGGAGGAGCCGGGCTCGTTGAACCCGATGTGCCCGTCGGTGCCGATCCCGAGGATCTGCAGGTCGACTCCACCGGCAGCCGCGATGGCCGCGTCGTAGTCCTCACCCGCATGCTGGATGGTGGCCTCCGCGCCGTTCGGCACGTGGATGCGCGCGGGGTCGAGACCGAGCGGCTCGACGACCTCGCGGGTGATGACCGAGCGGTAGCTCTCCGGGTGCGCCGGGTCGATGCCGACGTACTCGTCGAGGGCGAAACCACGCACCTGTGAGACGTCGCGGCCTGCGAGCTGCGTGCGCAGCGCCTGGTAGACCGGCAACGGGGTCGACCCCGTTGCGAGGCCGAGGACCGCGTCGGGACGACGCGCGATCAGCTCCACGATCTCGGTGGCGACCAAAGCGCCTGCGGCCTCGGCATTCTCGACGATGACGACCTCAGCCATGCGGGACGATCTCCTTCTCGGTGGTGGAGGCGCCGACGAGTGCGGCGCCGAATGCGGCAGCGGGGGAACCCGCGGGAAGCAGTTCGATTCTCTCATCCAGGCGGAGCGACCGCATGAACGGCGAGGCCTCCGCGCCGGCATGCAGGGCCGCGCGGAGTCCGTTCTCGAGTCGGTCGCCGAGAGCGGTCAGCCCTCCCCCGATGACCACCCTCTCCACGTCGGCGGAGAGCACGAGAACACGCACTGCGGCGGCGGCCCCGTGATAGAGGTCGTCACGGAGGGAGACAGCATGCGGATCCCCGGCGTCCGCCGCATCGAAGATGTCCCTGATGGGCAGAGTGCCGGGTCGGCCCCAGGCCTTGGCCAACGCCCCTCCGCCGCAGAACGTCTCGACGCACCCGTACTGCCCGCAGCCGCACAGGCGCCCTCGCGGATCGACGGAGAGATGACCGACCTCCCCCGCGGTTCCGCGTGCGCCGCGCCAGATCCGTCCGTCGATCACGATCCCGGCAGCGACGCCGGTCCCGAGATTCAGGTAGGCCATGGAACCGGCGACTCCGCTCAGCACCGCAGCGCCGAGGGCCGCGGCCTTCACGTCGTTCTCCACGCGGAACGGGACTCCGAGAGCGAGTTCGGCCCTGACGGCGAGGTCCAGGGACTCCACGCCGAGGTTGACCGCGTGGTCGACACGGCCGGTCTCGGCGTCTACGAGGCCGGGGATGCCGATCCCGACGGAGCCGACGTCGACAAGGGGGAACCCGTTCTCCTCCGCGAGTGCCTTCACGGCCGTGACGATGCTCTCGACGACCGCGTCATCGCCCCAACCCGTCGGTCGGCGCAGGCGTCCGCGGATGGCCCCGGAGGGGTCCACGGCCACCGCGTCGATCTTCGTGCCGCCGACGTCCAGGCCCACTCGAATCGGCCGACCGGCGCGGTCGGCAGTGCTCGCACCCGTCATCGGATGCTGCTCCCGGCCGTGCCGTCCACGGTGCAGATGACGTTCACGACACTCCCAGCTGTCCCGAGAGCACCATGACCGCAGCGCCGCGCAGGACGATGTCCTCCTGGTGCGTCAACCGCACGACGACGTCTTCGAACACGCCCTCGAGGGTGCGCGCGCGCAACGTCGCGATTGCGGCCTCGATCAAGATGCCGTCGAGCAGCTCCGCCGGACCGGAGATCACCACCTCGGAGAGGTCGAGGGCAGCGACGATCGGAGCGGTCGCGATCGCCATCCGCGTCCCGGCATCGCGGAGGATCTCATCGCGTGCCTCGGGATCAGCGGCGATCGCCGCCTCGAGCCGACTCACGCTGAGCCACGCCTCGAGACAGCCGTCCTTCCCGCACGCGCAGCGAGGGCCCCCGTCGGTACCGACGACGACGTGACCGATCTCTCCCGCGGCGAAGCGGCTGCCCAGCAGAGGCTGGCTGCCGGTGATGAGGCCGGCGCCGACACCCTTGCCGATCTTGATCAGCATGAAGTCGGCCTTCGCCTCGCCGAACGTGTACTCGGCGAGCACCGCCGCGTTGGCGTCGTTGCGGGCGAGGACCGGAAGGTCGAGATCGACGCCGAGCTTCGCCTCCAGCGGGAAGTTCGTCCAGCCGAGGTTGGGAGAGCTCAGGACGAGCCCGTCGGGACGCACGACACCCGGGGTGCCGATGCCGACGCCCAGCAGCGGCTGAGTCGAGGCCTCGACCAGCGTCTGTGCGAGTTCCCGCAGCGCCGCGTATGCCGCCTCCCCGTCGGGGGATTTCGGACGCGGCACCTCGCGCCGCTCCAGCACGTCTCCGTCGAGGCTCAGCACCGCCCCGGTGAAGGCGTCGGGGCCGGAGAGATCGAGGCCGACGATCTGATGGCCGAAGCGATCGATGTCGATGAGGATGGGCGGCTTGCCCGGCCCCACCGCTTCACGGACGCCCATCTCGATGACGATCCCATCGGCGATGAACTCGGCGACCAGGTCGGAGATGGTGACACGGGTGAGGCCCGTCTCCCGGGAGAGGTCGGCGCGACTCATCGCCCCCGCGTGGTACAGCGTCTGCAGCACCAGTGCACGGTTGTGACCGCGCGCATGCTCTGGCAGCACCTTTGATCGCGAGCGCAGGTGGCGCCCCGGGCCGAAGGCGTGCGCATTCGCACCGGCGTACTCTGACGGCGATGCGGAACGCTGTTCATCCGAAACGGACATGTTTGTTAGTAGACCTTACGAACAAAATTTGCGCAACCTCTGCCCGCGGACGCGCTGGCAGGGTTACCGAAACGTTACATTACTTTCGATCGTCGACGACGACCGTGCGCGAGCGCCCGATGAGGCGCTCGACCAGGCCTGCGACGATCTGCTCCCGCGCCTCGATCGTGAGCGGCTTGCCCGGCACGCCGGGACGGCGCTGCTCGGGCTCCGGCCCGTCAAGGGGACGATACCGCACCCCCGCTGCGGCGAGCCGGCGCAGGTGCATCGGCAGACGCCGCTCGAAGTCGGCGTAGGGTCCCGGCTCCCCGCCGTCCCACAGACGCTCCGCGATCGCGGCGAGTCGAGGGAACATCGCGAAGTCGACGCGGTCCCTGGTGGGCAGGTGCTCGCTCCACACGTTCGCCTGCCCGCCCACAGCGCCGTCTTCGACACGCAGGGAGTACGCGCGCTCGATCGTGAGAGGCGGGCCCACTCTGATCGGCTCCTCCTCCGACTCCGACTGCGGGTAGTCGAGGTAGACCTCGAGGTCGGGGCACGCGACGACCTCGATGCCGAGCCGCAGCGCCTCACGCATCGCGGCGGGACCCCGCCACGCGAGGATGCGCACGCCCTCGGGCACGTCGCCTTCGAGGACCTCGTCCCAGGCCAGTGCCGTGCGGCCTCGTCCGCGGACATGCGCGACGAACTGCTCCGTGAACCACGGCTGCACGTCGTGTGCAGACTCGAGTCCGAGTTGTCGCATGCGCTCGGCCGCCGCGGCGCTCTGCTCCCACTCGGTCACCGGCACCTCGTCACCGCCGATGCCTATCCACTCCGAGTCGAACGCATCGCAGAGAGCATCGATCGCGGCGAACCCGAAGGCCAGGGCCTCGTCCGTCGGGGCGAGGGTGCGCGGATTGACCCCGAAGCGCTCCCATGCAGACAGCACAGGCTCTCCGACGTCGACGTTGCCGAGCTCCGGATACGCGGCGAGACCCGCTTGGATGTGTCCGGGCAGCTCGACCTCCGGCACGAGCGTCACGAAACGTTCTCGCGCATAGGCGACGAGCTCTCGCAGCTCCGCTGTCGTGTAGAAGCCCTCGTGCACTCCCGGCTCCACGGTGGACAAGGGGCCGTGTCCGAGCTGGGTGGCTTCCCGTCGCGCGCCCACTTCCGTGAGCCGGGGGAAGCCGGGCACCTCGAAGCGCCACCCCTGATCGTCTGTGAGATGAAGGTGCAGCACGTTCAGGTGATGATCGGCGAGGAGATCGACCAGACGACGGACCTCGTCGACGGTCCGGAAGTGCCTGGCGACGTCGAGCATCGTCCCTCGCCAGCTGTACGCGGGCGCTCCCTCCCACACTCCGGCGGGGATGTGGGCCGATGCGGCGTCCGGATCCCGCAGCTGCCGCAGAGTGGTGGCACCGCGGAACACGCCGGCGGGGCTCGCTCCTCTGATCTCGACTCCGGCTGCACTCACGCTCACCCGGAAGGCCTCGTCACCGACACGTCCTCGCGCCGCGGCCTCAGCGCCGAGGTTCTCGTCGACCATCAGTCGGATCGGCGGGAGTTCGGCGTCGCCCGCGCCGGCGAGACCGCCCAGCCGGGCGGCAGCGGCGACGAGCTCAGGGGCCGAGAGGATCGGCGTGCGCTCCGTCCACGCGAATCCGGGGGCGACCGGATCGATGCGGGCACCCATGTGCGGCACGGTGGCGCGATGCGGCGGGGGCGGCATCCGCAGTGCGCGTCCGGGGGTCCGCCCCGTCGCCTCGCCCTCCGACACCACCGGCACTCCCCCGACAAGTACCTCGATGATCCCGCGCGGCGGTGCGAAGGGGGAGTCGAACGTGGCCCCCGCCTCGACCGTCTCCGGGTCGAAGAGCACGAGGTCGGCGGTCGCTCCCCGCCGGACGACGCCCCGAGGTGCGTCACCCCGGTCGAGTCCCAGCCGATGCGCCGGCGTCCCCGACAGGTGTCGGACGGCCTCCTCCCAGGTGAGGATGCCGAGCTCGCGCACGTAGTGTCCGAGGTACCGCGGGAACGTACCCCGCCCACGCGGATGAGGCCGCGCCCCGATCAGGATCCCATCACTGCCTCCCGTGTGCTGCGAGTGACGCATGATCGTCCGGACGTTCTCCTCGTCTCCGATGTGCATGAGGATTCCGGTGGCGGCGGCGTCCTCCACGATCGTGTCGAGCACCACATCGACGGCACGGCGACCGGTCGTGGTCGCGATCTCGGCGATCGTGCGGCCGATCAGACCCGAGAGGGCGGGGTTCACGGTGCCGGAGACCTGGATCTGCGTCCAATCGGCCCTCTCGCCGTGGAATCCGTCGCAGCCGACGTCTTCCAGTTCCACGCGGACGGCCTCCCTGCCCGCTTCGTCGAGCTCGGAGACGGCAGCGAGCAGGTCGCCGGATTCCGCCAGCCTGCTCGGCAGCAGAGCGGAGAGCGTCGTGGCGCCGGGCAGATACGGGTACGTGTCGAGCGTCACGTCGACACCGTCCTCGATCGCCTCGTCGATCAAGGCCAGGAGCTCATCGGCGCGGCCGCGGTTCGGGGCGAAGTTCATCGTCGCGTGTGTGAGATGCACGGGGCACCCGGTGCGACGACCGATGTCGAGCGCCTCCCGGTAGGCCTCCAGCGCCGCTCCCCCGTAGCTCCGGGTGTGCGGCGCCCAGTAGCCTCCTCGCTCGGCGACGATGCGGCACAGCGCTTCGAGCTCCGCCGTGTCCGCGTACATCCCCGGCGTGTAGGTGAGGCCGCTCGACATCCCGAAGGCTCCCGCGTCCAGCGCGCGACCCAGGATCTCCCCCATCGCGGTGAGCTCCGCAGCGGTCGCTCGACGGTTCTCGTGGCCGACGACCATCATCCGCAGATTCCCCTGGGGGACGAGGACGGCGGCGTTCGCGACCGCTGCGGCGTCGATCGCCGCGAGCAGGTCGCCCATCGTCCGCCACGGCACGTCGGACGGAGTTCCGTTCCACCCGGCGATCTGCGCGGGGATGATCGCCGCCGCCGCATCGTCGAGGGGCGCATAGCCCAGGCCGTCCTGACCGAGCACCTCGGTCGTCACACCCTGGCGGATCTTGGCGTCGTGCGCCGCGCCGCTCAGCACTGCGAGCTCGCTGTGCGCGTGCATGTCGATGAATCCGGGCGCGAGGACGAGTCCCTCTGCCGCGACCTCCACGGCGCCCTCGGGAAGTTCGAGTTCGGGGAGCTCGAGTTCAGGATTCACCGCATCGGCCGGGAGGATGGCGACGACCCTCGCGCCCTCCACCGCGACGTCGGCCACGTACCGGGGCGCCCCCGTCCCGTCGATGACGGTGGCTCCGCGGTACACCCGCACCTGTCCGGCGGCGGCCTTCTCGGCACTCAGAAGCACGTCGCCACCGCCCCGATCACGCGCGGATCGGCGGCATCGGGGTCGTCGATCACGGCGACGACCCTCCACTTGTCGAAGGCGGTGCACGGGTGGGAGAGCCCGAGACGGACGACATCGCCCACCGCGACCGTGTCATCGCCCGTGAGGCTCAGGAACGCATGCTGATCGTTCAGCGCCGTGATCTCCCCCCGCACCCCCTGCGGGATCGGCAGATCCAGGTCGAAGGGCACATCGCGCCGTCCGGCGTCGAGGAGCGCAAGGCCGTCTTCGGGCTGCGACACCACCCGCGACCAGGCGTGCATCCCCGAGCGCAGAGGCGCGGTGCCGACGAGCGGTCCGAACGGAGACATGCGCGAGTAGAAGCCGTCGTCGTGGATCTGGAACGCCCCCGAACGCAGGACGACGTCCACCTCGTCCCCGGCGGCTGCGAGGACGGCGGCCGCCCGATCAGGGAAGGCGCTGCCTCCCGCGCTGAGAATCGGACGGAGACCGTGCGGGTACTCCAGTCGGGCGTGCAGATCCACGAGCGTCTGCAGGTACGCGTCGACGGCGGCGACCGAGGCATCGGAGCGATCGGGACCGAAGGGCCCCTCGTATCCCGCGACGCCGGCGAGGCGCAGCCCGGATGCGTCCGAGACGGCCTTCCCGATCCGCTCGCCCTCCTCCACGCTCCGTGCGCCCGTGCGGCCGTGCGCGCCGCCGAGTTCGACCAAGACATCGAGCGGACGCGCGGCATCGTGCATCCCCCGCGCGAGGATGGCCACTCCCTCGAGAGAGTCCGCCCAGCACAGCACGCGCAGGTCGGGGTCGGCTGCGAGCAGTGCCCCCAGGCGACGCACCGCAGTGAGATCGGTGACCGCGTTCGCGATCAGCACGGTCGAGACGCCCGCGTCGACGGCGACTTCGGCCTGCCAGGGCGTCGCCACGGAGATCCCCCATGTTCCCGCGTCGAGCAGTCGCTGCCAGAGGGCCGGAGCCATCGTGGTCTTGCCGTGTGGTGCGAGGAGCACCCGGCGCTCCCTCGCCCATGCGAAGACGGTCTCCTCGTTGTGCGCGAGGGCGCCCTCGTGCACCGTCAGCACCGGCGTCACCAGGTCGGAGAGATGCAGATCCGCATCCCCCACCTGCGAGAGGCGGAGTCCCGCTGCGTGCGCAGGAAAGCCCTTCGTCCAGGTGCCGAGAACGGGATCCGGAATTTGTAGAGGCATCTAACAATGCTACTAGGCTGGCGGCATGACCGCGAAGATCCGAGTTTCCACCGACGCCGCCCCCGCCCCCGCCCACACCTTCTCGCAGGGTATCCGCAAGGGCCCGTTCGTGCAGGTCTCCGGCCAGGGACCCGTCGACCCGAAGACCAACGAGTACCTGCACCCCGGGGACGTCGCTGCCCAGACCACCCGCACGCTCGAGAACGTGAAGGCGATCGTCGAGGCGTCCGGCGCGACGTTCGACGACGTCGTCATGCTGCGCGTCTACCTGACCAAGCGCGAGGACTTCCCCATCATGAACGACGCGTACGGCGCCTTCGTGACCGCTCACACGACCAACGGCGTCCTGCCGTCGCGCACCACGGTCTTCACCGGCCTGCCGCGCGAGGAGATGCTCGTCGAGATCGACGGCATCGCCATCATCGACTGACGTCTGCGTTGCGGGGAGGCACGTTATCACGGACCGTTGCCTCCCCGTTACCTCCCATCCCGTACCATTGGACGTCAGGACACGTTTGAGAGCCGGGGGGTGAAGTTCGTGACCGATCTGATTTCTGCGCCGGGCGCAGCAGCCGAGGCGCGTGGAGACGACTCCGCGCCCACTGCAGTGCTCGCGCCGACGGACGCTCCCACGGAGACCGTCCCGCCGACCACCGGTGACCAGCCGCTCGCCTGGGCTCCGATCGAACCGTCCCCCAAGAAACGTCGCCTCGGCCTCTGGATCGGCCTCGGGCTGGGAGTCGTCGCGCTCGGCGCCGGAGCCGCGTCGATGATCCTGATCGCACCGGGAACCACGGTCGCCGGGATCCCGGTCGGTTGGATGACCCCTGGTGCCGCCGCCGACGCCATCGACGCCCGCCTCGCTCAGACCGAGATCACGCTCACCGGCGCGGGAGACGGCACCGTCCTCACCGGCGCCGACCTCGGTGCGGACGTCGACGCCACCGCTCTCGCCGACAAGGCTTTCGCGGAGCACCCGCTGTGGAACCTCGGCGCCTGGATGGGCGACCCCGTCCCCGCGGAGATCGCCTTCGACACCGCGAAGGCGGACGCTGCGCTGCGCGGCTCCGTGCCGACCAGCTTCGACGACCCGGTGGATGCCGGTGTCGTCTTCGATGCCGCCAGCGGCACCTTCGTGATCACACCGGCAGAGGCCGGAACAGGGATCGACCTCGCCGACCTCAACGCCGCCTTCACGGCAGCCGTCGGAGAGGGTCGCAGCGCGCTCGAGTATTCGGGAGACGCCGCGGAAGCCGCGCCGGCCGTCTCCGATGACGACGCCACCGCCACCGCCACCGCTCTCAACACGATGCTTCCCACCGTCGGCTTCTACGTCGGCGAGGAGCGGACCGTCCCGGTCGATCCCGCCGTCGCCGCCTCCTGGCTCACGGTCGTCGATGACGACGGACAGCTGAGCATCAAGGCCGACCCCCAGGCGATCCAGGCCACCGTGGACAGTCTCCCCTCCGTCGTCGACCGCGCGCCGGTCAACGCGACCAACATCGTCGACTCCGCCGGCACCGTGCTCCGTGCGGAGCAGGAGGGTGCCACCGGTCGAGCGCTGGGAGACACGTCAGGCATCGCGGACCAGTTCGCCGAGCAGCTGGCAGCCGGAAACGGAGCCTTCGCGCTCTCGGTCACCGAGACGCCCTTCGAGACGGTGAACCTGTTCCGCCGCATCGACATCAACCTCAGTTCGCAGCGGGCCGTCCTCTACGAGAACGGCGCTGTCGTGAACTCGTGGGCCGTGTCCACCGGGCTGCCAGGGACTCTGACGCCCACCGGCAACTTCAAGGTGTTCGCGCACACGCGTATCCAGGACATGGGCTGCTACGAGGGCGCCCCGTACTGCACGAAGGACGTGCCCTGGATCACCTGGTTCGCTCCGAACATCGGCTTCCACGGCACGTACTGGCACAACAACTTCGGCCAGCGCATGAGCCACGGTTGCGTCAACCTGCCGATCGACCTCGCCAAGTACGTCTACGACTGGTCCCCCAAGGGGCTCGAGGTCTCCGTCCACTACTGACGAAGCGCTCCGCGCTCGCTCGGGCAGACGGGCCGAACACGAAG
This sequence comes from Microbacterium sp. WHRI 7836, assembly GCF_040223885.2. Classification (NCBI taxonomy): domain Bacteria; kingdom Bacillati; phylum Actinomycetota; class Actinomycetes; order Micrococcales; family Microbacteriaceae; genus Microbacterium; species Microbacterium sp. WHRI 7836. Next base: position 1,097,973 of record NZ_CP168171.1, on the reverse strand, counting down.
AAGGGGGCGGATGCCGAAGCATCCGCCCCCTTCCCTCGTCTCAGCGCAGGGCGTCGACGATCGTGTTCAGCGTCGTGGACGGGCGCATGACGGCCTCGACCAGCTTCTCGTCCGGACGGTAGTACCCGCCGATCTCCGCGGGCTGTCCCTGCACGGCGTTGAGCTCGGAGACGATGGCCTCCTCGTTCGCGGCGAGCTTCTCGGCGATCGGCGCGAAGGCCGCAGCGAGCTCGGGATCCTTCGTCTGCGCTGCCAGCTCCTTCGCCCAGTACAGGCCGAGGTAGAAGTGGCTGCCGCGGTTGTCGATCGTGCCGAGCGCACGGCCGGGCGAGCGGTCCTCCTCGAGGAAGGTTCCGGTCGCGGCGTCCAGCGTCTCCGCAAGCACACGGGCCTTGTCGTTGCCCGTGCGGTCGGCGAAGTGCTCGAGCGAAGCCGCCAGCGCGAAGAACTCACCCAGCGAGTCCCAGCGCAGGTAGTTCTGCTCGACCAGCTGCTGCACGTGCTTGGGAGCGGAACCACCGGCACCCGTCTCGAACAGCCCACCACCGGCGAGCAGCGGCACGATCGAGAGCATCTTGGCGCTCGTGCCGACCTCGAGGATCGGGAACAGGTCGGTCAGGTAGTCACGCAGCACGTTGCCGGTCACCGAGATGGTGTCGAGCCCGTGACGCATGCGGGCGAGCGTGTACCGCGTGGCCTCTTCCGGCGCGAGGATCGTGATCGTCACGCCCTTGGTGTCGAGCGTGGCGAGGCCCTGGTGCACCTTCGCGATGATCTGGGCGTCGTGCGAGCGGTTCGCGTCCAGCCAGAACACGGCGGGGTCGCCGGTCGCGCGTGCACGCGTCACGGCGAGCTTGACCCAGTCCATGACGGGGATGTGCTTGGTCTGCGTCGCGCGCCAGATGTCGCCCTTGCCGACCTCGTGCTCGATGAGCACGGTGCCCTCGCTGTCGAGCACCTGGACGATGCCGTCCGCCGCGATCTCGAAGGTCTTGTCGTGGCTGCCGTATTCCTCGGCCGCCTGCGCCATGAGACCCACGTTCGGGACGGTACCGATCGTGGCGGGGTCGAGCGGGCCGTTCGCGATCACATCGTCGATGACGGCCTGGTAGACGCTCGCGTAGGACGAGTCCGGGATGACCGCGATCGTGTCGGCCTCCTCGCCGTCCTTGCCCCAGAGCTTCCCACCGTTGCGGACGAGGGCGGGCATCGACGCGTCGACGATGACATCGCTGGGCACGTGGAGGTTGGTGATCCCCTTGTCGGAGTTCACGTACGACAGGCGCGGCCCCTCGGCGATGGCCTTGTCGAACGCCGCAGCGATCTCCTCGCCACCGGCGACATTCGACAGCCCCGCAAGGATCGAGCCGAGGCCGTCGTTCGCGCTGAGTCCGGCTTCGGCGAGCTGCGTGCCGTACTGGTCGAAGACGTCCTTGAAGAACGCCTTCACGACGTGACCGAAGATGATCGGGTCGCTGACCTTCATCATCGTGGCCTTGAGGTGCACGGAGTAGAGCACGTCGTCGGCCTTGGCCGCCTCGAGCGTCTCCGCGAGGAACGCGTCCAGCTCCTTCGCGGAGAGGAACGTGGCGTCGATGATCTCACGCGGGAGGACCTTGAGGCCCTCCTTGAGGATCGTGACGGTGCCGTCCTGCGCCGTGTGACGGAACGAGAGGACGTCGTCGTGGGCCGCGACCCACGAGCGCTCGTTGTGCTTGAAGTCGTCGTGGCCCAAGGTCGCGACGCGGGTTTTCGAGCCGTCCGCGAAAGGCTTGTTGCGGTGCGGGTGCTTCTTGGCGTAGTTCTTCACCGCGAGCGGTGCGCGACGGTCGCTGTTGCCCTCGCGCAGCACGGGGTTCACTGCGGAGCCCTTGATGCGGTCGTAGCGGGCGCGGACGTCCTTCTCCTCCAGGGAGGTCGGCTCGTCCGGGAAGTCGGGGATGTCGAAGCCCTGCTTCTGCAGCTCGGCGATCGCACCCTTCAGCTGCGGGATGGACGCCGAGATGTTCGGCAGCTTGATGATGTTGGCCTCGGGGAGGGTGGCGAGGCCACCGAGCTCGGCGAGAGCGTCACCCACCTGCTGCTCGGGAGTGAGCTTCTGCGGGAAGGCGGCGAGGATGCGTCCGGCCAGCGAGATGTCGCGCGTCTCGACCTCGATGCCGGCCTGGCCGGTGTATGCCTGGATGATCGGGAGGAACGAGGCGGTGGCGAGCGCCGGTGCCTCGTCTGTGTACGTGTAGATGATGGCGTCGTCGGTCACCGGGAGGTACTCCGTTCGCGGGGAAATTTGTCTCGATACCAAGATACCTGAGCCGGTCTGGCCCTGTGGTCCGCGCCTGCGACCGCCGACCACCCCATGTCGACGAACGGCCACAGAGAGGCGAAATCTTCGTCGGAAACGTGTCCCGCCTCTCCGGAGGGGTTAGCCTGGGTCCATGTCCGAACTGCGCATGGTCGAACTCTCCGCTGCGACGATCGTCGCCGTGAACAACCTGTCGCTCAAGCCCGGACAGGAGCAGTTCCTCGCTCCGGTCTCGTACGGGATCGCCGCGACCGTCATCAACCCGCAGACCTCCTGGCAGCGGGTGATCCTGGACGGCAACGAGGTCGTCGGCTTCGTCAGCGCCAACTTCGACGACGAGGCCCCGGAGGAGCACTTCCGCTCCGTGCTGTGGCGCATCAACGTCGACGCGGACGACCAGGGTCGCGGCGTCGGCCGCTTCGCCGTCGAGGCGCTCATCGACGAGGCGCGTGAACGCGGAGTCGACCACGTCAACGTGATCTACGAAGCCGGCGAGGACGGCCCGGAGGCCTTCTTCCGTCGCGTCGGCTTCACCCCCGTCGGGGAGACGGCCTACGGCGAGGTCATCGCCGAGATCCGGGTCACATCCTAGACCGGGCGGCGGGGTCTCGAATCCCCTCCCCCATCGAGACCTCGTCGCCCTTCACTCCCCTTCGGGGGAGCGCTCTCACAGCCCTGGCGGGTTCTCAGGAACGGTCGTCGGGGGTGCCCCCGGGTTTCCGCCGGCTCGTCCACGATGAGAGAGCGGCCGCGGCCGCTCCGGCAGCGCGATCGATGGCCTCGGCGGAACGGTTCAGCATGTCTTGAGCGGCGTCCTGCCACGCCGGCGCCTCCCCCGCGTGCACCTTCGCGGCGTGTTCGGCGGCTTCGAACGCCCGCTCGAGCTCGGCGACAGCGTCACGATAGGCGGCGAACTCAGCCGGGGTGATGCGTCCGGAGGCCGCGCGGCGCATCTCCGTCGCGTGTCCGGCGGCACGGAAGTATGCGGCCGTCTCCGCGGACTTCACGTCGGTCATCGCCGGATAGGAGATCTGCAGAGCGGGGTCGGTCTCGTAACGCATCCAGCGTGCCGTCACCGCGTCATGCGCGGCGTGGAGTCGCTCGATCGGGCGCGGCTCCGCCGCGGAAGGCACGGCGGCGCGAGCCGCGTTCAGCCGCACCTGGCGCGCGCGCACATCGGCCGACGCGGCCTTCGCATCGCGCTCCCGCTCCTTCAGCATCCGCCGAGCCCCTGCCACCTGTTCGGGCGTCGCTCGCTGGGCCGCCCGCTCCGCCGTGACGCGAGCCAGGTCGGCGCGCGCGATCTTCCACGCGGTGCGCCGCTCGGCGGCGACCAGCTGTGCCTCTCTCAGATCGTGGCGGGCGGCATCGACCGCGAGCCTGCGTCCGCTCACCGTGCTGTTGCGACGTCGCATTCCCATCACACCCACCGTTCCCGCGGCGACTGCCGTCGGCGCGATCCACCACCACTCGGCGACGAGCAGCAGGGGGTCCATACCTCGATGCTACCCAGACGCAGACGACTTCCGGTCGCGATATGACAGCTCAACTGCGCCAGACGGCTGTCATATCGCGACCGGAAGAGGCAGATCAGACGAGGGTCTCCTGCCAGGCCGCATGCAGCTGCGCGAACTTGCCGGTACCGCCGATCAGGGCAGCGGGAGTGTCGTCCTCGATGATGCGGCCGTGCTCCATCACCAGCACCCTGTCGGCGATCGCGACCGTCGACAGGCGGTGCGCGATGATGATCGCCGTGCGGTCCTTGAGCAGGGTCTGCAACGCATCCTGGATCAAGCGCTCGGATGGGATGTCCAGCGAAGCCGTCGCCTCGTCGAGGATCAGCACCGCGGGGTCGGCGAGGAAAGCCCGGGCGAACGAGATGAGCTGACGCTGCCCCGCCGACACCCGACCACCGCGCTTGTTCACATCGGTGCCGTATCCGTCGGGCAGCGACGAGATGAACCCGTCGGCGCCCACGGCCCGTGCCGCGGCCTTGATCTCGTCGAGCGTCGCATCCGGCTTGCCGAGCGCGATGTTGTCGGCGACGGTGCCGCTGAACAGGTAGGCCTCCTGCGTGACCATGACGATCGCGCGGCGAAGGTCCTTCGGGTGCAGCGACCGCAGATCGACGCCGTCGAGCGTGACCCGCCCTTGGGAGGGGTCATAGAAGCGCGAGATGAGCTTGGCGAGCGTCGACTTCCCGGCGCCGGTCGTTCCGACGAGGGCGATCGTCTGCCCCGCCGGGATGTCGAGGGAGAAGTTCGGGAGGATCGTCTTCTCTCCGTTGTATCCGAAGGTCACCTCGTCGAACTCGACATGCCCACGGGACTCCCACAGGTCGACGGGGTTCTCGGGGTCGGGAACCGTCGGCACCTCCTCGAGCACGCCCGAGACCTTCTCCAGCGCGGCCGTGGCCGACTGATAGGAGTTCAGGAACATCGCGATCTCCTGCATCGGCGCGAAGAAGTTGCGGACGTAGAGCACTGCCGACAGCAGCACACCCACGGTCAGCGCACCCTCGGAGACGCGGATGCCTCCCCACAGCACGACGATGCCGAGCACGAGGGCCGCGACGCCCATCAGGCCGGGCTCGAACGTGCCGAACAGCAGCATCGAGCGACGGTTGACGTCGCGGTAGTCGCCAGCGATCTCCTGGAACGCCTTGTCGTTGCGCGGCTCCTTGCGGAACGCCTTGACGGCGCGGATGCCGGTCATCGTCTCGACGAACTGCACGATCACCTTCGCACTGATCACGCGCGACTCGCGGTAGACGAGCTGCGAGCGCGAGTAGAACCAGCGCATCAGGTAGAACAGCGGCACTCCGCCGATCGCCAGGATCAGGCCCGACTGCCAGTCCCAGAAGCACAGCGCGATGAAGGTGAACAGCCCGAAGAGCACGCCGGAGACGAGTTCGTTCAGGCCACCGTCGAGCAGCTCCTTGATCGAGTCGAGGTCGCTGGTCTGACGGGAGATGATGCGCCCCGACGTGTACGACTCGTGGAACTCCAGGCTCAGGCGCTGGGTGTGCAGGAAGATGCGCTTGCGCAGGTCCAGCAGCACCGCCTGCGTGAGCTTGGCCGCGATGATCACGTACCAGGCGATCAGCACCGCAGCGAGGGCACCGGCCAGCAGGTAGATGCCTCCGATCATGAACGTCGGCATCCAGTCGGCACGCTCGATCACCGCAGGCAGCGCTCGGTCGAGGCCCAGGCTGATGAGGATGGGGCCGGCGACCTGGAGCGCGGTCGACACGACCAGCACCGCGGCGGCGAGCACGATCCTCGGCTTCAAGGGGCTGACCAGGGATCCGAGCAGTCGGAGGGATCGACGACGGATCTCCCTGCTCTCCTCGCGGGTGTACTCGGAACGATCCTCGTTCCTGGTTCCGGTGATGGCGGAGCTCATCGCTGCACCTCCTTCTCGGTGATGGGGTCTTCGTCGGCGGCCTGGATCCCGAGGCCCGCACGGACCTCTTCATCGATCTCGGACTGCTCATCGCGGATCACCGGGATCGTCCCGGTGCGCGCCGCCTCCTCCGCCTCGAGGCTGGAGATGACATGACGGTAGTGCCGACTGGTCTTCAGCAGCTCGGAGTGCGTGCCCACCGCCGTCACGCGACCGGCCTCGAGCAGGGCGACGCGATCGGCGAGCGCGACGGTCGAAGGGCGGTGCGCCACGATCAGGGCGGTGGTGTCGGCGAGCACGTGCCGCAGCGCCTCCTCCACGAGGGCCTCGGTGTCGACGTCGAGCGCCGACAGCGGGTCGTCGAGCACGAGCACCTTCGGATTCGCCGCCACCGCACGGGCGAGGGCGAGCCGCTGGCGCTGACCGCCGGAGAGGCTGAGCCCCTCCTCGCCGATCACCGTCTCGACGCCGTCTGGCAGGGAATCCACGAACGAGGCCTGAGCGACGTCGAGAGCTTCGCGCAGCACACGCTCGCCCTCTTCGCCGTGCACGTCGAGCTCGGCACGACCGAGCAGCACGTTCTCCCGGACCGTCGCCGAGAACAGCGTCGCGTCTTCGAACGCCATGGCGATGTGCCGACGGAGCTCTGACAGCGGCAGGTCGCGCACGTCGACGCCGTCGAGGGTGACCCTGCCTCCCGTCACGTCGTACAGACGCGTGGGCAGCGTGGTGAGGGTGGTCTTGCCGCTGCCGGTGAGACCGACCAGCGCCATGGTCTCCCCTGGTCGCAGCACCAGGTCGATGCCGTCGAGCAGGTCGCGTTCGTGCGCGCCGGCGTCCTGATAGCGGAAGTGCGCGTTCTCGAACGTGAGCTCTCCGCGCGGGTTCTCGATGTGCACCGGGTGCTCGGGGTCGGTGATGGTGTTGGTCTCCGAGAAGATGTCGAACACGCGGTCGGTCGCCGTGCGCGCATCGAGCATGAACGAGAACAGGAAGCCGATCGACTCGATGGGCCAGCGCAGCACGACGGCCATCGCGAAGAAGGCGAACAGTTGCGCCTCGCCGATCTGCCCGACGGAGATCAGCCAGATGCCGGACATCAGGCTGAGGCCGAACGCGATCTGCGGCATGAGGTCGAGCCAGAACCAGATCGACGCGATCGCACCGGCCTTGCTCATCTCGGTCTCGCGCAGCGTCTCGGCCTGCCTGCTGAAGCGGCTCAGGGCGTGCTTGCCGCGCCCGAAGGCCTTCAGCACGCGGATGCCGTGCACGCTCTCCTCGACGCTGGTGGCGAGGTCGCCGGCCTGATCCTGGCTGCGACGGGTGAGCGCGCCGTAGCGCTTCTCGAAGAGGTAGCCGCGGATCCACAGCGGGATCGCCGTGACCAGGAAGATCGTGCCCAGCAGCCAGTGCCACCGGAACAGCAGCACGGAGCCGATGATGATCGTGAGGATGTTGACGACCAGTAGCACGAGGCCGAACGCGAGCCAGCGGCGGATGAGGCCGATGTCCTGCATCATGCGGCTGAGCAGCTGTCCTGAGCCCCACCGGTCGTGGAAGGACACCGGGAGGGTCTGCAGGCGCGAGTAGAGCTCCGTGCGCATCTTGTACTCGACCTGCGTGGCCGGGTTGAGCACGAACTGACGTCGCAGCCATACCATGAGGGCCTCGCCCAGGGCGAGCGCGAACACGGCGACAGCACCCCAGATGATGGCGCTGATCTCACCCGAACGGACGGGTCCGCTGATGATCTGCTCGAGGACGATCGGGATCATCAGGGCGATGACGGCGGCGATGAGCGCGCTGGCGGCACCGCCGGCGAGCCGCCAGATGACCGGCTTCACGAAGGGCTTCAGGCGCCACAGTGCGGCCGGAGTGGAAAGGGTCGATGAAGGCGAGGGATTCTGCGCGGAAGGCGAGGAGGACATGTCTCTCAGACGAGTTTCGTATGGACAGCGGTTGCGGAAGGGGACGGATGCGAGAGCGGACCCACAGGGTCCGGCATCCGACGGAGAAGGGGCGGGGTGGCTCTAGGAGAGCGGACGCGCCGGGGTCGAGCCGAGAGCTGCGATCCGCGCGGTGGCGATCGTGAACATGGTGTCCTCCTCAGGGGCTCGGCGATGTCGTCCGGTTGGCGCGACAGCCCACCAGCCTATTGCTGTGAACCAGCTGAAAGCAAGAGTCATTCCCGATTCGCCCTGCTCTTTCCCGGCGACCGCGGCGAGGTGGCTCGGGTGGCTCACCCCTGGACAGCGAGCCCGGTTCGGAGAAAGCGCTGCAGGTTGCCGCCCAGCACGGCCAGGACATCGGCGTCGCGCCAGCCGCGACGCAGCAGAGCCTCGGTGACGAGCGGAAGCCCTTCCGGACCCTCGAGCCCGGGAAGGTACCGATCGGCGGGGACGCCCTCGATCGTCGTCTGCACGCAGCACGGGGCCGTGGTGTCTGCGAGCACCTCGCGGACGAAGTCTGGTCCCATCCCGACGTGGTCCACCCCGGCGACGGACACCACCCGCTCGAAGTGGTCGATCAGGGTGTCGATCGTGTAGTCGCTCGCATGCAGATACGGGGCGAAGAAGTTGACGCACACGACTCCCCCCGTCTCCGCGACTCCGGCGATCTGCGCATCGGTGAGGTTGCGGTGGTGATCGAACAGGGCGCGGGCGGACGAATGCGTTGCCATGACGGGTCGCGTGGCGAGCTCGAGCACGTGGTCGACGCCGCCCGCTCCGAGGTGGCTGACATCGAAGATCATGCCGATGCGCTCCATCTCGGCCAGCGCCTGGACGCCCGTGCGCGTCAGCCGGCTGCCCGCGGCGTCTTCTCCGCTTCCGTCCGCGAAGGCGCTGCGACCGAAGTGGGCGACCGAGCCGACGCGCACTCCGAGCCGATGCACCGTCTCGAGGAGCTCGACATCGTCGGCGATGCCGGGCATGCCCTCGAGAGCGAGCACCAACGCGATGCGCCCCTCACCGATCACCCTGTCGATGTCGTCCCCGTCGAGGCAGAGCCCCACCGCATCCGCGTTTCCTTCCGCCACCCGGTGCGCGGCTTCGATCATGCGGAACGTACGACGCAGCGCGCCCTCCGGCCGGTAGACGTCATCGACGAACACGGGCAGGACCTGCAGGTCGACACCACCCGTGCGCAGCTGCGGCAGCCACTGGGCCCGGAAGTAGTCCGACCACTCGGCGGGCGGACGACTCGTCACCGAGCAGAGCAGATCGTTGTGCGCATCGGCAACGACGGCGCGGCGGTGGAGATCGAGGGCATCGATGGCGGTCACGGCTCGAGCCTATGGCCGCGTCGGAACGGACGGTTCGTCGTAGCGCACCATCACCGGTGCCGGATCTGGTGCTCCTGGCTCACGCCGCGGCACTCTCGCGGGCCAGCAGACTCTCCTTGACATCGACGCCCCACGCGAAACCGCCGAGGCTCCCGTCGGTGCGCAGCACCCGGTGGCAGGGCACGAAGAGCGCCGGGGCGTTGCGGGCGCAGATGGACGCCGCAGCCCGAACGGCCCGGGGGTTGTCCAGGCGTGAGGCGAAACCGGTGTAGGTCAGCGGCCCGCCCGGCTCGATCTCCCGGAGCGCCGACCAGCCGGCGAGCTGGAGTGCCGTGCCGGTCTGCTTCACGGCGACATCGTCGATGGCCGAGAGGTCGCCCGCGTAATAGGCGACCACCGCGTCCGCGGCGTCCGTCGCACCATCGCGCAGCGCCTCCGGACGGTTCGCCGCCGACAGCCGCCCGAGGATCGCCTCGACGTCGGACGTCCAGCCCGAGGCCAGCACGCGCTGATGGTCGTCGGCGAGGATCGTGAAGGCGCCGTCCGGCGTCTCGATGGTCTGGATGAGGGCGGTCATGAGTTCTCCTTCGTCGTGATGTCGGTGGGACGGTGCGCTGCGGGGACCCGCCGCGGCCCGACGGGGCGCACCGGAGCGGCGCGCCACAGATGCGCGCTCAGATAGCTGCGCCATGGTGCCGCGCGCAGGGCCCAGTCGGTGAGCGCCCGTGGCTCGCCCGGCACGCCGGAGGCCGCCGCGCCGGCGCGCAGCGCGACGTCTCCCGGGAGCAGCACATCCGGATCGCCGAGCACACGCATGCGCACGTAGTCGGCTGTCCAGGGTCCGATGCCGGGCATCGCGAGCAGGGCAGCACGCTGGTCGACGCCGTCATCTCCGACCGTGAGCGTCAGGGATCCGTCGGCGAGAGCGGCCGCAGCGCCGGTGATCGCGCGGATACGGGCGGCCGGCCCTCGCAGCACCTCGGCTCCGTGGGCGGCGATCGCCGTCATCGTCGGGAAGAGCAGTCCGTTCTCGGTGCGCTCCCCCAGCGCCTCGGTGAGTGCCGTGAGCGCGGTTCTGGCGGCGACCACGGTGATCTGCTGCCCCACCATGGCGCGGATGAGCATCTCATGCGGATCAGCCGACCCCGGCACGCGGATGCCGGGGGTGCGCGCGACGAGCGGCGCGATCTCGTCGTGTTCCGAGAGCGCCTCGTCGATCGCCAGCGGGTCGGCATCGAGGTCGAAGATGCGTCGCACGGTCGAGACCAGCGGTGCCAGGTCCCCCAGCCGCGCGACGCGTGCCCGCAGGTGCAGGCGCTCACCCTCCTCCTGACGCACCTCGAACCAGGCGGGACCACCGGCCATGCGGAGGTGACGCGAGAAGGACGTCGCCGTGGTCTCTTCGACGCCGGGGATCGCACGCGCCGCCATCCAGGCAAAGACGCCGCTCGCGTCGAGTGGACCGCGATAGGGCAGCACGAGGTCGATCGAGCCGGGAGCCGCGGACGCCGGAAGCCGTCGCCGCGCCCTGAGCTCCCCCGGCGTGAGGCCGAAGACCTCGCGGATCGTGTCGTTGCACTGTCGGATGCTGGCGAACCCGGCGGAGAACGCGACATCCGAGATGGGCATGTCGGTGCCGACGAGGAGCATGCGCGCGGTGTGCGCCCTGTGTGCCCGCGCCAGTGCGAGCGGCCCGGCGCCGAGTTCGGTGGTCAGCAGCCTCGTGAGGTGCCGACCGGAATAGCCCAGTCGCGCGGCCAGGCCCGGCACGCCCTCCCGTTCCACGACGCCGTCGGAGATCAACCGCATCGCTCGCGCGGCGGTGTCGCCGCGGATATCCCACGCCGGCGAGCCGGGAGCGGCCTCGGGCAGGCAGCGCTTGCAGGCGCGATACCCGGCCTCGTGCGCTGCGGCGCTGGTCGGATAGAACGTCACGTTCTGGGGTTTGGGCGTGCGCGCGGGGCAACTCGGACGGCAGTAGATCCCGGTCGAACGGACGGCCGTCACGAACTGCCCGTCGAAGCGGGTGTCGCGCGCGCTGATCGCACGGTAACGCTCGTCGAAGTCCGTCACGGGGAAGCTCATGCCTCCACTGTGTCACGCCCCACCGACAACGACTGGCGGAAATCGGACATGACTGTCCGGGCCCGAACGCCGAGACCCACCCGCCTCGCCGACACCCATCGCCGCCGCAGTGGGCGCGTGTGGGTCTCGGCGTGGAGAGTGGGTCTCGAGGTATGCGCAGGCGCGCGTTCAGTGGAAGAAGTGGCGCTCACCGGTGAAGAACATCGTGACGCCGGACTTGCGCGCCGCGTCCACGACCTCCTCGTCGCGCACGGAACCGCCCGGTTGCACGATCGCCGTGACGCCGGCATCGATCAGCACCTGAGCGCCGTCGGCGAAGGGGAAGAACGCGTCGGAGGAAGCGACGGATCCGGCCGCCCGGTCCCCTGCACGCTCGACCGCGAGGCGGCAGGAGTCGACGCGGTTGACCTGGCCCATGCCCACGCCCACCGTGGCGTTGTCCTTCGCGAGCACGATCGCGTTCGACTTGACCGCTCGGCAGGCCTTCCACGCGAAGATGAGGTTCTCCATCTCCTCGTCGGTCGGACGCTCACCCGAGACCAGCTCCCAGTTCTTCGCGACGGAGACGATGTCGTCGGGGAACCGGTCGGCATCCTGCAGCAGCAGCCCACCGGAGACGAGACGCACGTCCATGCGCTCCTGCTGCCAGTCCTCGGGCAGCTGCAGCAGTCGCAGGTTCTTCTTCGCCTTGAACACCTCGAGCGCCGCGGGTTCGAACGACGGCGCGACGATGACCTCGGTGAAGATGTCCTTGAGGTTCTCGGCCATCTTCAGCGTGACCGTGCCGTTGGCCGCGATCACACCACCGTATGCCGAGACGGGGTCGCACTCGTGCGCACGCAGGTGGGCGCTGGCGATCGGGTCGAGCGCGTTCGGCGCCGTGGTCGCGATACCGCACGGGTTGGCGTGCTTGATGATGGCGACAGCCGGCTTGACCATGTCGTATGCCGCGCGCAGGGCGGCATCGGCGTCGACGTAGTTGTTGTACGACATCTCCTTGCCCTGCAGCTGCGTGGCCTGGGCGATGCCGTGTCCACCGGCGCGCGTGTAGATGGCGCCGCGCTGGTGCGAGTTCTCGCCGTAGCGGAGAGTCGCGAGCCGCTCAGCCTGGATCGTGAGATGCGTCGGCAGGTCGCCGTCGTCCTGCAGCGTCCCCTCGGCGAACCACGAGGCGACCGCGGTGTCGTATGCCGCTGTGTGCGCGAATGCTCGGGCGGCGAGCTCACGACGCTGCGTCAACGAGGTGCCGCCCTCGCCGATCGCCGCGATGATGCCGGGGTATGACTGCGGCGAGACGACGATCGCCACGTTCGCGTGGTTCTTGGCCGCGGCGCGTACCATCGCGGGGCCGCCGATGTCGATCTGCTCGACCACGTCGTCGCCGACCGCGCCGGAGGCGACGGTCTCGATGAACGGGTAGAGGTTCACGACCACGAGCTCGAAGGGAGTGATGTCGAGGTCGGCGAGCTGGCGCTCGTGGTCCTCGAGACGCAGGTCGGCGAGCAGGCCGCCGTGGATCTTCGGGTGCAGCGTCTTGACGCGACCGTCGAGCATCTCTGCGACGCCGGTCACGGCGGCGACGTCGGTGACCTCGAATCCCGCCTCGCGGATGGTCGACGCCGTCGAACCCGTCGAGACGATCTCGATACCCGCCTCAGCCAGAGCCGCAGCCAGCAGGAGCAGGTCGGTCTTGTCGCTCACCGAGACGAGCGCGCGCCTGATCGGCACGGTGTCGCGATCGCGGTAGAGCGTGGGGTCGTGGCGGGGGCCGGCCATGATGGGCTCCTTCGTGCGGGGCGTCGGGTGGGGGTCAGGAGGAAGAGCTGAGGACGAGGTCGCCGGTGGCGATTCCGCGGACCACGTCGATGAGCAGTCGGCGCTCGACGGGCTTGATGCGCTCGTGCAGGCTGTGCTCGGTGTCGCCGTCGAGGATGGGGACGCGCTCCTGGGCGAGGATCGGACCGGTGTCGACGCCGTCGTCGACGACGATCACGCTGGCCCCGGTCTCGGCGACGCCGGCCGCGAGCGCGTCGCGGACGCCGTGGGCGCCGGGGAACTCGGGCAGGAACGCCGGGTGCGTGTTGATGAGGCGCGGCGAGTACTGTGCGACGAGCGACGGCGGAAGCAGGCGCATGAGCCCGCTGAGCACGACGAGGTCCGGCTTCCAGACGGCGAGCTGGCCGGCGAGTTCCGCACCCCACGCCTCGCGACTCTCGTGCTCATGCCACGGCACCGTGAAACTGGGGACGCCGAACTCCTCGGCATGGGCGAGCCCCTCGGCTTCGCGATCGGCGCCGACCACGATCACCCTGGCGGGAAAATCGGGATGACGAGCGGCCTCGAGGAGGGCGCGAAGATTCGAGCCGGTGCCCGAGATGAGAACGGCGACCGTGAGCACGCGCCCAGTCTACCGGGGCGCCGAAGCTCGTTCCGCCTGCGTCGCACGCACACCGCGAGCCGTCAGTCGCGGTCGTCCCTCGGCGGCGTGAAACCGCGGACATCATCCAGCGGAGCCGTGTCATCGAAGGCCTGCGTGTGGGGGAAGGGGATGCCAGGCACCGGGACCACGGACGCTGCGCTCGGATCGAGCTCGGACATCTCGGCTATCCACCGATCGGTGCGCTCCTCCGCCAGTTCATCGCGATGTCGTGGGGACAGGAGCAGGATCGCGGCGCCGACGAGCACCTCGAGGCCCAGGGCGAGCATGAAGGGCAGCGCCGCTGGTCCGACGTCCGACAGCCGTCCCGGTCCCATCGACCCGCTCGCCAGCACGGCGGCGATCCCGGCGATACCGGCGGTGACGACCGCGATCCCCACCGCGATGACGGCACGCTGCGCCGTTCCCAGCGGAGTGCCCTCCCAGACGAGACGGGAGCGAACCGCCCACCCCGCGAACGCTCCGGCGGCGATCGGGACGAGCACCACGATCAGCATCCACATCGAGCTGTTCTCGGGCAGCAGTCCGAACATGGGGATGCCGGGCACGACTCCCAGCTGGGTGCCCGCTGGCGACACCGCGGTGCCGACGCCGACGGCGAACCCGGGGCCGGCGAGCCAGGACGCGACCCAGACGATGAGGGTCGGCAGGTACACCAGCTGCGCCAGGGTCATCACCGTCGCACCCAGCGCATCGACGCGCGAGGCCTGGAACAGCGCGACGACTTCACCTCCCCGGAACAGCGTCACCACCGCGAGGGCCAGAGCAGAAGCGCCGACCACGCCCATCAGGGTGAAGGCCGCGCCTCGAACGACGGCGGCGGGGACCGGTGCCCAGTCGTCGCGGACGTCGATGCGATCGTGCAGACGGTCGAGGATGCCGCCGTCGCCCTCTTCCCAGGCGATCCGGACGGCGCCGCACAGCGCGCCGACGAAGTAGACCGCCGCGGGAAGGGCGATCGCGAGCAGGAGGGGCGTCTGCGCCGCATCCAGCCGCGCCGTCAGCGCGACACCGGCGGAGATCGCGGTGAACACCACGGTGCCGGACACCACGCCGAGCAGCCAGGTTCCCGCCGTGGCGGCTCTGGCTCCGGAGCGCGCGGCGAACAGCAGTGTGAAGAGCAGGAATGCCAGCGGGGTGATCGACACCGCGAACGAGGCGGCCTGGGCGGGGATCGCGAGGGCGACCAGAAGCTCGTCAGGAATCGTCACCGCCAGCGGCACCCCGTGTCCGAACTCCCAGAGCGTGCCGGTGAGCGGCCAGAGCGCACCCCAGTCGGCGCTGATCCCGAAGGCGAGAGTCCACAGCAGTGTCAACGGCGCGAGCAGCACGACGAGACCGACCGCCGCGGCGATGGCGGCGTCGAAGGCGGCGAGGAGCGCGACGAGGAGGCGTTGCATAGCGCTTCGAGACTACGACGAGTTCCCGACGAAGCCCCGGGGGCGCGCGTGGGGTCGGCGACACGATAGCGTTTCTCCGGAGGTTTCCCGATGACAACTGCCCCGCCCGCCCCGGCACCCACCGAGCCCAAGAACTCCCTGGACCGCTTCTTCGAGATCAGCAAGCGCGGATCCACGATCGGCACCGAGATCCGAGGAGGTCTGGTGACGTTCGTCACGATGGCCTACATCGTGATCCTCAACCCGATCATCCTCTCCGGCAAGCCCGACGTCGCCGGAGACATGCTCAGCTTCAACGCCGTCGGCGCCGCCACCGCGTTGACCGCCGGCGTCATGACGATCCTGTTCGGTCTCGTGACGCGCCTGCCCTTCGGTTTCGCCGCAGGACTCGGCATCAACGCCTTCGTCGCGTTCTCCGTGGTCGGGCAGGTGACCTGGCCCGAGGCGATGGCACTCGTGATGATCAACGGTGTCGTGATCGTGCTGCTCGCGGCCACCGGGCTGCGGAAGGCGATCTTCGACGCCGTGCCCTTCCAGCTGAAGATCGCCATCACGGTCGGCATCGGCCTGTTCATCGCCTTCATCGGCTTCGTCAACTCGGGCTTCGTCACCGCGACCGGCGCCTCGTCCCCTCCGGTCGGGCTCGGCGTCAACGGTTCGGTCGCGACCGTGCCGACCCTGCTGTTCGTGATCACCCTGCTCCTCACCGGCATCCTCGTCGCCCTCAAGGTCAAGGGCGGCATGCTCATCGGTCTCATCGGCGGCACCGTGCTCGCAGTCATCGTCGAGGCGATCTGGCACATCGGCGCCCGCGGCTTCGACGACGAGGGCAACGTGGTCAACCCCGGCGGCTGGGGCCTCACGGTCCCGGCACTGAACGGCTCCCCCGTCGGCATCCCGGACCTCAGCCTGATC
This sequence comes from Microbacterium sp. WHRI 7836, assembly GCF_040223885.2. Taxonomy (NCBI): domain Bacteria; kingdom Bacillati; phylum Actinomycetota; class Actinomycetes; order Micrococcales; family Microbacteriaceae; genus Microbacterium; species Microbacterium sp. WHRI 7836. The sequence goes on along the minus strand of NZ_CP168171.1, from coordinate 1,082,146 downwards.
GGCGCCGTCGACTTCAGCTTCGACCTGAGCAAGGTCAGCCTGGTCGCGATCGTGATGATCGTCTTCACGCTGCTCTTCACGAACTTCTTCGACGCCATGGGAACCATGACCGGCCTGGCGAAGGAGGCGAATCTCGCCGACGACAACGGGGACTTCCCCCGCATCAAGTCGGCACTGGTCGTCGAGGGCGTCGGCGCGATCGCCGGTGGTGCGACCTCGTCGTCCTCCAGCACCGTCTTCATCGAGTCGGGTGCCGGCATCGGCGAGGGAGCCCGCACGGGACTCGCGAACGTCGTCACGGGTGTCGTGTTCCTGATCGCGATGTTCCTGACCCCGCTGACCTCCATCGTCCCGACCGAGATCGCGGCCGCGGCCCTGATCATCGTGGGTGCGATGATGATGGCGCAGATCCGCTACATCGACTTCAGCGACTTCCGCGTGCTGCTGCCGGTGTTCCTCACCGTCTCGGTCATGCCGCTCACCTACTCGATCGCGAACGGCATCGGGGCGGGCTTCGTCAGCTGGGTGCTCATCCACGCGTTCTCGGGCAAGGCGAAGACCATCAGCCCGCTGTTGTGGGTCGTCGGCGCCGGCTTCCTGATCTTCTTCGCGAGAGGCCCCATCGAGGCGCTGTTCGGCGTCGGGATCTGACGCGAGAACACGAGGGGCGGATGCTGCGGCATCCGCCCCTCTTTCTGTTCGGTACCGTCGCCCGGATGCATGACCGTCGCACGGATGCATTGCCCACACGGAGTCCTCGGTCATGCAGGTGTCGGCCGATCATGCATCCGACAGGGTCTCAGGAATAGGCCTCGGCGAACTCCGCTGACGGCTCGATGGGCTCGATCACGTCGATCAGCACACCCCCGGGCGCCTCGACGATGAAGTGACGCTGCCCGAAGGTCTCGTCCCGAAGCGCGAGGCGCTCGACCAACCCGTGCTCACCCACGAGCCGACGGTGCGCTGCCGTCGCGTCGACGACCTCGACGTTGAGCAGCAGACCTCGGACGGGCTCACGGAAGCCGTCGGGGATCGTCTCGTGACCCCGGTCGAGGAGCGCGAGCTCTCCTCCTTCGACGCGCAGGCTCACGTACCAGTCCGCCTCGAACGTCGTCTCGAAGCCCAGTTCCTCACGATAGAACTGCGCGGCAGCGGCGACGTCATCGACCATCAGAACCGGGTAGAAGCTCGTGATCTCCATGAACTCTCCTTTACATACAGTGTGTTTGTAACATCGGTGGCTAGAATACATACAAGTCGCACGTAAAGGAAGTCCCATGCCGCGAGCATCCGCTGCCGACGCCGCCGAGACGGCGCGACGCATCCTCGAGACCGCCACCGCGCACTTCGCCGAACACGGCTACGCATCCTGTTCCGTCGATGACCTCGCACGCGCCGCCGGAGTGACCCGCGGGGCCGTGTACCACCACTACGCATCGAAGCCGGGACTGTTCGCCGCGGTCGCCACCCGCCAACAGCAGAGCGTCGCCGAGGCGATCGTGGCCGCGACGAGGGACAGCACCCCGGAGACCGCACTCCGCGAGGGGAGCCATGCCTACCTCGACGGCATCACGGGCAGGACGGCCGCGCGCGTACTCCTCATCGACGGACCCTCCGTGCTCGGCTGGGAGGAGTGGCGCCGCCTCGACGCGGAGGGGCCGGAGCGCGAGCTGCGGACGGGACTGCGTGAAGCAGGAGCCCCGCCCGCGCTCCTCGACGCCCTGACCGCAGCCCTGTCCGGCGCCATGAACGAACTCGCCCTCTGGCTCGCCGTTCGCCCGGACGACGCGGAGGCACGACAACAGGCCCACCGCGCACTCGACGCGCTTCTGGACACGGCTGCCAGCCGAAGCTGAGCGGTGCTTGCGCGGCCACCGTCGACCGCGCGAGGGTGGAAGCTCGACGACCGGGAGGAGCTGCGTGCACATGCCACACGACCATCACGCCCCCTCTCGAGGCAGCTGTCGGCACCGTCGCCCGGATGCATGAGCGTCGCACGGATGCATGACCCACACGGGGTCCTCGGTCATGCAGGTGTCATCGGGTCATGCGGCCGGGCATGAAAGAAGGCCCCGGGGTGGAGCCCGGGGCCTTCAGATCAAGCGTAACTCAGATCAGAGCGACTCGATGATCGCGCGCATCAGATCCGCCGTCTCGGACGGCGTCTTGCCGACCTTGACGCCGGCGGCCTCGAGGGCCTCCTTCTTCGCCTGAGCGGTACCGGCGGAACCGGAGACGATCGCACCCGCGTGACCCATGGTCTTGCCCTCGGGGGCCGTGAAGCCCGCGACGTAGCCGACGACGGGCTTGGTGACGTTCGCCTTGATGTAGTCGGCCGCCCGCTCCTCGGCGTCGCCGCCGATCTCGCCGATCATCACGATCGCCTTGGTCTCGGGGTCGGCCTCGAACGCGGCGAGCGCGTCGATGTGCGTGGTGCCGATGACCGGGTCGCCGCCGATGCCGATGGCGGTCGAGAAGCCCAGGTCGCGCAGCTCGAACATCATCTGGTAGGTCAGGGTGCCCGACTTCGACACGAGGCCGATCGGACCCTTGCCGGTGATGTTAGCGGGCGTGATGCCGACGAGCGCCTCACCGGGGGTGATGATGCCGGGGCAGTTCGGTCCGATGATGCGGGTCTTGTTGCCCTTGCTCTGCGCGTACGCCCACGCCTCGGCCGAGTCGCCGACGGGCACGCCCTCGGTGATCACGACGAGCAGCGGGATCTCGGCGTCGATGGCCTCGATCATCGCGTCCTTCGTGAAGGCGCCGGGGACGAAGGCGATCGACACGTCGGCGCCGGTCTCCTTCATGGCCTCGGCGACCGATCCGAAGACGGGAAGCTCTACGGCGTTGCCGTCCTTGTCCGTGTGCGAGACCGTGGTACCGGCCTTGCGGGCGTTGACGCCACCGACGACCTGGGTGCCGGCCTTGAGCATCAGCGCGGTGTGCTTGGTGCCCTCGCCGCCGGTGATGCCCTGGACGATGACCTTGGAGTCCTTGTTGAGGTAGATAGACATAGCTCTGGTTCCTTGTGTCTCAGGCGATCAGGCGTTGGCGAGCTCGGCGGCCTTGTCGGCGCCCTCGTCCATGGTTGCGGCCAGGGTGACAAGCGGATGCGCGTACTCGGCGAGGATCGCGCGACCCTCGTCGACGCGGTTGCCGTCCAGACGCACGACGAGCGGCTTGGAGGCCGTGGCGCCGAGCGTCTCGAGCGCGCCCTTGATGCCGTTGGCGACGGCGTCGCACGCCGTGATGCCACCGAACACGTTGACGAACACGCTCTTGACCTGCGGGTCGCCGAGGATGACGTCGAGGCCGGCGGCCATGACCTCAGCCGAGGCTCCACCACCGATGTCGAGGAAGTTGGCGGGCTTCACGCCGTTGTGGTTCTCGCCGGCGTAGGCGACCACGTCGAGCGTCGACATGACGAGTCCCGCGCCGTTGCCGATGATGCCGACCTCGCCGTCGAGCTTCACGTAGTTCAGGCCCGACTCCTTGGCCTTGGCCTCGAGCGGGTCGGCGGCGTCCTTGTCCTCGAGCGCCTCGTGCTCGGGGTGGCGGATCTCGGAGGCGTTGTCGTCGAGCGTGACCTTGCCGTCGAGCGCGATGATGTCGCCCTCTTCGGTACGCACGAGCGGGTTGACCTCGACCAGCGTCGCGTCCTCACCCTTGTACACGTCGAACAGCTTCACGAAGACGTCGGACACCTTGTCGACGAGGTCTTCGGGGAAGTTGGCCGCACGAGCGATCTCGACGGCCTTCTCCTTGTCGATGCCCGTCAGCGGGTTGACCTCGACGCGCGCGAGCGCCTCGGGGCGCTCGACCGCGAGCTCTTCGATCTCCATGCCGCCCTCGACCGAGCACAGGCTCAGGTAGGAGCGGTTGGCACGGTCGAGCAGCACGGAGAAGTAGAACTCCTCGGCGATACGCGCACCCTGCGCGACCATGACGCGCTTGACGACGTGGCCCTTGATGTCGAGGCCGAGGATGGCCTTCGCTGCCTCGTACGCCTCGTCGGGCGTCTTGGCGACCTTGACGCCGCCCGCCTTTCCACGGCCGCCGGTCTTCACCTGAGCCTTGACGACGACCACTCCACCGATCTTCTCGGCGGCCGCCCTCACCTCTTCAGGGGTGTCCGCGACGATGCCGGCGAGGACCGGCACTCCGTACTTTTCGAAAACGTCTCGTGCCTGGTACTCGTACAGATCCACTGTGGTTCCTTCACTGGGCTGCTGTCTGGTAATTCTCTCGATGTCGAGACATCGACCAGTCCCCCAGCCTACTACCTCGGCCTGGGCGCTCCTGCGGCCGCGAGGCCGCCCTCCCTCAACGCAGCGGGGGAACGCCGACTCGTCGCGCCGGCACGCCGGCCAAGCGGAGCTGACGCCTGATCGCGAACGGCGTGAACACGAGCGCGGCACCGACCGCGACGATCAGCGGACGCACGACGACCACGGGCAGACCGCCCACGAAGGCGACCAGGATCGCGACCACGAGGACGACGGCCAGCACGACCTCGACCATCAGGAGTTGGCGGCGCACCGAGGCCCCGTCGTCCGCCAGGGTGGTCTCCCGCCCCCGCACCCGGATGTGCTCGGTCCACCGCACCCCGTCCCACCACCGCCGGGTGCCATGTCGCCGCGTGTCGAACCAGCCGGCCGGGATCCCGTCGTCTCTCACGCTCCTCAGTATGACGGCGATGCCTGGGCGTCTCCGCGCGCTCCGGTCTAGGCTTTCGCCATGCACGAATCCGCAGAACTGCGCACCGGCGTCGTCGCCGCCGCGCTCGAACTCTTCAACGCCCAGGGGTTCGACCAGACCTCGGTGGAGCAGATCGCGAAGGCCGCCGGGGTCTCCCGCTCGACGTTCTTCCGTCAGTTCGGCGGCAAGGAGGACGTCGTCTTCGCGGATCACGAGGTGCTCCTCGAGCAGCTCAGGGAGTTCCTCGACGAGGGTCATGACGATCCATGGGGTGCCGTGTGCGCCGCCTCCGAATCCGTCTTCGCGCACTTCGCCCGCGACCCGGAACTCGCCAGGCGTCGCTACCAGATCGTGCGCCAGGTCCCCGTGCTGCGCGAGCGCGAGATCATCACGGTCTTCCGCTACGAACGACTGTTCGACGACTACCTGCGCAGCGCGCTTCCCGGCGTCGATCCGCTCGACGCGGTCGGCTTCGCCGCTCTGGTCACAGCGGTGCACAACCACGTGCTGCGCCAGCTGCTGCGCGGCCGCAAGAAGGTGCCGCTGTCCACGCTCCAGACGGCGCTGGTCGATGTACGCCGGCGCTACGGTGTCGCGGCCGATGAGGCCGCGTCCGCTCCGGATGACATGGTGGTCGCCGTCTTCCCCCGCTCCATGCCCATCGCAGAGGTGAGCCGCAGGCTGCAGTCCCAGCTCGACTGACGCGTCCCGGTCGTGGAACCCAGTATCGAGGAGTACGATACTTGGTGCCACGAAGGAGCCCCATGAGCACTGCAGCCTCCCCCTTCCCCGGCGAGCGCGTCTCGTCGTACGACATCACCGGACGTCAGGACAGCGACTACTACGCGGTCTTCACCGACATCCCCTCCGCCGACCGGGAGGCGTGGGACCGCGCGAAGGCCTACATCGACGAGGTCGCCCCGCAGATGGCGGATGCCTGGGACCGTGCCGAGTACCCGCTCGATGCCGCACGCCGGATGGGCGAGATGGACCTCGTCGTCGACGGGGTCCAGCACCCGTCGCTCACGAGCCTGTCACCGCTCGCCGCAGGCCTCGTGAACATGGAGATCTCCCGCGGTGACGGCTCGCTGGGCACGATCCTCGCAGTGCAGGGCGGACTCGCGTTGCGCACCCTGGCCCTGTTCGGCTCCCCCGCGCAGCAGGAGCGATGGCTGACGGCCCTCGCCGACGGTTCGGTGCTCGGTTCGTTCGCTCTGACCGAGCCTGATCACGGCTCCGACTCGGTATCGCTGGAGACGGTCGCCCGCCGCGACGGCGAGAGCTGGGTCATCCGCGGCACGAAGAAGTGGATCGGCAACGGCGCCTCCGGCGGTGTCACCTTCGTCTGGGCGCGTGTCGACGACGAGGGCGCCGACGAGCACGGTGCCGTCCGGTGCTTCCTCGTCGAGCAGGACACCCCCGGCTACACCGGCACCGTGATCCGCGGCAAGGCCTCGCTGCGCGCCATCCACCAGGCCCACATCGAGCTCGACGACGTGCGGGTGCCGCTCGATGCCGTACTGCCGGGGACGAAGAGCTTCAAGGACGCATCGACCGTGCTCTACGCCACCCGCTCCGGTGTCGCCTGGTCGGCGCTGGGGCACGCGACCGCCTGCTACGAAGCGGCGCTGGCCTACGCGACCCAGCGCGTGCAGTTCGGAAAGCCCCTGGCGAAGTTCCAGATGGTCCAGGAGCGCCTCACCCACATGCTCGAAGACCTCACAGCCATGCAGCTGTACTGCCGGCGCATGGCCGACCTCGAGACGGCCGGCGAGCTGCGTCCGACTCAGGCGTCGCTGGCGAAGTACCACAACACGCGTGCCGCGCGCCGGATCGCCTCGACCGCCCGTGACCTGCTCGGCGGCAACGGCATCCTGCTCGAGAACGGCGTGATGCAGCACCTGGCCGATATCGAGGCGATCCACACCTACGAGGGCACCGAGAGCGTGCAGGCCCTGCTGCTCGGACGCGACATCACGGGTATGAGCGCCTTCGCCTGAGCCTCCGTCCGCGAGGACCGGTTCACCTGCGCCGCGCGCGCACGTGACGCTCGCGACTCGCTGCCGCCCCGGCCACGGCCTGCACGCCGAGCAGCAGGACCAGCGCCACGACGGGGACGCCCCACCCTCCGACGGCAGCGTGCAGCACGCCAAGACCGATCGGGCCGAGCCCTGCCAGCAGGTAGCCGATCCCCTGGGCCATGGTCGACAGGTGCGCGGTGTGCTGTGCGTCGGGGGCACGCAGCACGATGTAGGTCAGCGACAGCGCGATGGCCGCACCCTGACCGAGTCCGAGGAGGGTCATCCACACCCAGGGCGCGGCTCCGCCCGGCGCGACCAGAAGGCCGATCAGACCTGCCGCGCACAGGAGTGCGGAGAGCAGGACGGGAAGCCAGGTCGGCCGCAGGTGTCGCTGCATCGTCGGCACGAGCAGCGCGGCGGCGATCCCCGGGAGACTCGAGTACGACAGCAGCAGTCCCGCCTCGGACACCGGCACGCCGGCGTCCTGCAACATGGTCGGGATCCAGGTCAGGGCTGCGTAGTAGCTCAGACTCTGCAACCCCATGAATCCGGTGACCGCCCAGGCGACGGGATCACGCAGCAGAACCGACATCCGCGGCTCGTCTCGAGGCTCGACGATCGCATCCGCGGGAGCGCCGGTCGCGGGCGAGCGGACCGGCGCTCCCGAGACCCCGCGCAACGCCCACGGCAGCCACACCAGCAGTGCGAGCACGGCGGGAATCGCCCAGACCGCGAGGGCACCACGCCAGGAACCGTCGAGAGCGGTCATGAAGGGCACCGTGAGGGCCGCAGCCGCCGCAGCACCGAGGAAGAGCGCGGTCGAGTACAGCCCCATCATGAGCCCGACGCGGTGGGCGAAGTCCTGCTTGATGACAGCGGGCATGCACACGTTCGCCACTGCGATGCCCGCGCCGACCAGCACAGTGCCGCCGAACAACGCCACGGGTGAGGGAAGCAGGCGGACGCCGATGCCGATCGCCACGACGACCATGGTCAGGGCGAGCAGCCGATGCAGGCCCACCCAGCGCGTCAGCGCCGGCGTCAGGAAGGCGAAGGCGCCGAACGCGAACACCGGGATCGTGGTCAGCAGTCCTGCCGCGGCTGCCGGGAGCCCGAGGCTCCGCTCCATCGCGGGGAGCACGGGCCCGACCGAGGCGACGCCCATGCGGAGGTTCAGCGCGATCAGGAGCAGGCCGACGCCGACATATATCCCGGTGAGGACTCCACCACGACGAACGGACGGCGTCAGTGGGGTCGGGGCGGTGTCGAACGGTTCCTGCATGGTGGTCATGCTTCGAGTCCAGCATCCGCGCCGTGCGTCAGGAAACACGTACACTGCAGTCTGATGTCGAATACCCGCCAATCCCGAATGGTCGACCTGCACCTGGTCGATTTCGACGCGCTGACCACTCTCCCCCTGGAGGGCGCCTACCGGTTCGCGCACGCCGAGACATCTCCGCGTCATGCTCATCCGCTCGGACATCTGGTGCATGCCGCCTCCGGTGTGCTCTCCCTGCTCACCGACGACGGAGCCTGGATCGCGCCCTCCACGCGCATGGCCTGGGTGCCCGCCGGCGCCGAGCATCGCCATCGTGCGCACGGTCGCACCGACATGCGCATCGTGCACCTGGACGACGAACTCGCAGCACTCCTGCCCTCCGCTCCTGCCGTTCTCGTCGCCACGCCTCTTGCGCGGGAGGCGCTGCTCGCGATGACGTCCGACCGCCCCCGCAGCTCCAGCGCACTGGACCATCTGCGTCATGTCGTCGTCGACGAGGCGGTGACGGCGCCGGAGCAGCCGCTGCATCTGCCCGAGCCCCGAGATCCGCGACTGCGCAGGGCGGCGCGCATCGTCGAGCATGACCTCGCCCGCCCCGTGCCGCTGGGTGAGCTCGGCATGCGCACCGGTACGGCCGAACGGACGCTGAGCCGCCTGTTCCAGCAGGAGACCGGGATGGGCTATCGGCAATGGCGTCTCCAGCTGCGGGTGCACCGCGCACTCGTCCTGCTCGCGGACGGAGCTTCGGTCACCGGGACGGCTGCCGCGTGCGGCTGGGCGACGACGAGCCAGTTCATCGAGCAGTTCACGCCGCTCGTGGGGATGACCCCCGGCCGATACCGACAGTCTCAGCCCGCGGTGTGAGACAGCTCCATGCACACGAGGCGCGCACGCTCGTCCCAGGACGGGACGCGTTCGAAGCCTCGCGATTCATAGAGGCGCACCGGCCCGGCCCGCCAGGCCCAGACCGACAGGCGCACCCGCGCGGCGCCGAGGTCGCGCGCGTCGTGGAGCGCGGCGTCGAGCAGTGCGGACCCGACGCCTCGGCCACGCACCTCCGGCACCGCCCACAAGCGCTTGATCTCGGCCACGTCGTCGCTCACGGAGAGCACGACGACCCCGACGACGCGATCGCCGAGCTGGGCCACACGCACGCGGTGACCCGCGTAGGCCGCTGAGGGGTCATCGATCTCGCGGCGATAGCGCTCGGGAAGTGCTCCGGAGGGATCGGGCGCGCTGCCGCCTTCCTGCTGCCTCTTCTCACGCTCGGTCTGCAGCAGATATGCCCGCACCGCAGCGCGGACCTCGTGCGCATCGGCTCCGGACAGGTCGGCGAGCCGGATCACCGGTCGATCCGCCTCGGGTCCGAGCGCGACGCTCACGCTCAGTCGCAGCCGCAGCCGCCGGACGGCGTCTTCACCATGAAGCACACGTCGCAGACGCCGTAGTCGCGCTCCTCGACGGGCTTCGGCGCCTTCTCCGCGCGGGGGGCGGAGACGCGAGGAGTCGTCGCACGCTTCGCCGCACGCTGCGGAGTCAGCGGGATGAACTCGCTCGGGTGACTGACGTAGAAGTACGGCGGGCGCCCCTCACTGGGCTGCAGTCGCAACGGCGCGGAACCGACGATGAGTCGCTCGTCTTCCGTGAAGCCGTTCGTGTAGGTGCGGCCGATGTGGAGGGATGCTCCCTCGCCACGACGGATCGCCTCGATGTATCGACCGCGGTCGATGAACGAACTGATCCCGATGGCCTCGACGATCGCCGTGATGAACGCGTGGTTCGACGGGTCGATGCGGTGCGCGCGCAGCGCCTCCGGGAGCGAACGGTATGGACGGGAGGTGCCTGCGGGGGTCGGGCCCTGTACTTCTTTCATCCCTTCCAGGATCCCACGCCGCGAGGGGTGCGGCCGACCGTTTTCTCCTCGTATACGTGCCAAACTGACGTCATGGCTCAGGCGACGATCATCGGATCCGGCCCGAACGGCCTCGCGGCGGCGGTGTCGCTCGCTCGTGCCGGCTACACGGTGCGCGTCCTCGAAGGCGCGGACACGATCGGCGGCGGGGTCCGTACCCGCGAATCCACGCTCCCCGGCTTCCAGCACGACGTATGCTCCGCCGTGCACCCCGCTGCCCTCTCCTCTCCGTTCTTCCAGGCGTTCGGTCTCGATCGGCGGATCGAGTGGATCCGGCCGGAGGCGTCCTACGCGCATCCCCTCGACGACGGACGTGCGGCGGTGGCATGGCGCGATATCGATCGCACCGCGGCACAGCTCGGCGTCGACGGCGGAGCCTGGCTGTCCCGACTGCGGCCTCTGAGCCGGCACATCGAGGGGGTCGTCGACTTCACGGGCAATCAGCTGCTCCGGATCCCGCGCGATCCGGTGACCGCCGTGCGCTACGCCCTGCGGATGCTGGATCAGGGCACGCCCCTGGCCGCCGCGGCGTTCCGCACGGAGGAGGCCGCCGCACTGATGTCGGGGGTGGTGGCGCACGCGAACTCCCCGCAGCCGTCGCTGGCGGGCGCTGCCGCAGGGCTGCTGCTCGCCGCACTCGGTCACGCGGGAGGCTGGCCCTATCCGCGCGGTGGTGCGCAGCGCATCGCCGACGCCATGGTCGCCGACCTCGAACACCACGGCGGCACCATCGAGGTGAGCACCGCCGTCTCCGATCTCGCGACGCTGGACTGGGGCGACCCGCAGCGCGGCGACCTGCTGCTGCTCAACACCTCGCCGCGACTCGCACTCACGCACCCCGACGTCCCCGCAGGCTACGCCCGCTCCGTCCGTTCCTATCGCTACGGCCCGGGTGCCGCGAAGGTCGACTTCGCCCTCGACGGCCCGGTTCCGTGGACGAACCCCGACGTCGCCGGCGCACCCACCGTGCACCTGGGGGGCACCCGCGCGGAGGTCTGGGCGAGTGAGAACGCCGTCGCCGCAGGCCACGTGAGCGATCGCCCCTACGTGCTCGCCGTGCAGCCCTCTGTCCTCGACGACTCCCGTGCTCCCGCCGGGAAGGCCGTGTTCTGGGCCTACATCCACGTCCCTCCGGGCTCCGACCTCGACCCCACAGAGCTCATCACCGCGCAGGTGGAGCGCTACGCCCCGGGTTTCCGCGACCTGATCCTGGCACACCACGCGGTGCCGGCGTCGTCGCGGGAGGCGATCAACCCGACCGAGATCGGCGGCGACATCTCCGGCGGAGTGTTCGACATCCGTCAGGCGCTGCGTCGCCCGGTGCTCTCCCCCGCCCCGTGGCGCACCCCGATGCACGGCGTGTATCTGGCCTCCGCCTCGACGCCCCCCGGTCCGTCCGTGAACGGGATGGCCGGTTGGCACGCCGCTCGCACCGCGCTGCGGGATGCGGGAGAACCCGCGGCGCTCTCCGACCTGTTCGGCTGACCGCCCCTCTTCCCTCGCCGATCACGCGCAGCCAGGATGGGAGCATGCGCTACGACATCCCCGCGCCGATGCTCGCCAAAGCGGTGCCCGCGGTGCCCGACCCCGCGAAGACCCCGGGTGGGCTGCTGTACGAACCGAAGTGGGACGGCTTCCGCGGACTCATTGCGTGGGACGGCGAGACGGTGGAGATCGGCTCGCGGGGCGCCAAACCGCTGACCCGCTACTTCCCCGAACTGGTCGATGCGATCCCCCAGCTGCTGCCTGAACCGTGTCTGCTCGACGGGGAGATCGTCGTCGCCACCGGTCCGCACGGATCGCAGCGACTGGACTGGGAGGCGCTGAGCCAGCGCATCCATCCCGCTGCCTCGCGCGTGGCGAAGCTCGCCGTCGAGACACCGGCGATGTTCATCGCCTTCGATCTGCTCGCCGCCGGCGAGGACGATCTGCTCACCCAGTCGTTCGAGACCAGGAGAGCGCGCCTCGAGACGCTCCTGGAGACCGTCGAGCACCCGCTGCACCTCACCCGCGCGACCCGCGATCGCGACGCCGCGGTGCGCTGGCTGGCCGAGTTCGAGGGAGCCGGACTCGACGGCGTCGTGGCGAAACCGCTCGATCAGCCCTACGCACCCGGCAAGCGCACGCTCTTCAAGATCAAGCACGCCCGCACGGCCGACGTGGTCGCGCTCGGCTACCGCGTCCACAAGTCCGGCTCGGGCGTCGGCTCCCTCCTGGTCGGGCTGTACGACGAGGACGGGACTCTTCGCCAGGTCGGCGGTGTGGCGGCGTGGAGCGATGCCCGTCGGCAAGAACTCGTCGAGGAGCTCGCCCCGCTGGTCGAGCGCGATGAGGCGGGCGAAGCCGTGACCGCGGAGGGCGAGCGATCGCGGTTCAGCGGATCGAAGGATGTCTCGTTCGTGCGGTTGCGTCCTGAGCGCGTGCTCGAGGTGCGATACGACCAGCTCGAAGGCGCTCGCTTCCGTCACACCGTGCAGTTCGAGCGCTGGCGGCCCGATCGCGATGCCCGCTCGTGCACCTACGAGCAGCTGGAGACCGTCGCGGGCTACGACCTCGCAGACGTCCTGAGCTGAAAAGCGCTAGCTGAAACCGTCGTGCGCTGAGGTCCCCGACTCGACGGCGGGGGTCAGCCCTTCTCGGCCGGGGTGCCGTCGTCGTCCCAGTTCGCCGCGACCTTCTTGCTCGGCTGCACCCGCGGGGGCTCGCCGGGCATCTTCGGGAACTCCGGCGGGAAGGGCAGCTCGCCCAGCCCGTTCTCCTTGTCGCGCTCCCACCACTCCAGCAGCGTGTCGATGCGTCCTGGGCTGTCCTGCAGCGATGCCCACGGATCGCCGATGTCATCGAGGCGCTTCGGAATGCTCCGGACGGTGAACGCCGTCGGGTCGAGGCCGTCGAGTTCCTCCCACGCCACCGGTGTCGAGACGGTCGCTCCCGGCAGGGCACGCGGGCTGTAGGCGCCCGCCATCGTGCGGTCGCGGTTGGCCTGGTTGAAGTCGACGAAGATGCGCTCGCCCCGCTCCTCCTTCCACCAGTTCGTCGTGACCTGCTCGGGCATCCGCCGCTCGAGCTCGCGTCCGGCGGCGATCACCGCGTGACGCACATCCAGGAACTCGTGAGTCGGTTCGATCGGCGCGAACACGTGCAGCCCGCGGTTGCCGCTCGTCTTGGCGAAGGCCTCGAGTCCGGCCTCGCGGAGCACCTCGCGCAGCGTGTGGGCGGCTGTCACGGCGTCTGCGAAGTCGGTGCCCGGCTGCGGGTCGAGGTCGATGCGCAGTTCGACGGGATCGTCGGGGTCGGTGGCGAGCGATGCCCACGGGTGGAACACGATCGTGTTCATCTGGACCGCCCAGACGATCGCGCTGGCGCGGTTCAGGACGATCTGCGGGTGTCGACGCCCGCTGTTGTAGGTGACCGTCACGGCATCGACGAAATCCGGCGTCCCCTTGGGCGGGTTCTTCGAGAAGAAGCCCTCCGCTCTGGCCCCTCCGGAGGGGCCGATACCGTCACGGAACCGTTCCAGCGACACCGGGCGGTTGCCGTTGGCGGCCAGGAAAGGGCCGGCGACCAGCTGCACGTACTCGGCCAGTTCCGCCTTGGTGATGCCGAGGTCGGGCCACACCACGCGATTCGGGCTGGAGAGCGCGACCTCGCGCTCTCCGTCGAGGTCGGCGACGGTCAGGGTCACGCGTTCTGAGGCCATGTTCCGACCCTAGGGTGCAGCCAGGACGGACGGAACCCCGCTCGCTCCGCAGCGCGCGGGGGCCGGATCAGGTCAGCAGATCTGGGTCAGTCGCCGAGGTCGACGGCGAGGACCAGGACCGGCGTGAGCGCATCCCGTTCGACGACGATGGAGGGACCGGCCGAGTCGACGATCACCCCGGCGATGTCGGCGTGACTGGTGAGCACCTTCGCGAGCTGCTCGGGTGCGAACGGGAGCGGTCGGTCGCCGCGGCCGAGGGCGATGACCTCGAGCGGGTGCGAGAAGAGCTGCAGGAATCGGCGTCCGTCCGTCGTCTGGGCTTCGGCGATGCCGACGGGGCCGCCGCCGGAACCGTCGTTGACGGCGACCCACATCCGCGTGGTCGCGAGTGCCTCCCCGACCTTGACGGCCGAGTCCTGCTCGCGAGGGGCTGCGAGGATGCTCTTCACCGCCATGTCGACGTCGGCCTGCTCGAGAGTCTTCTGCAGGAGCTCGGTCGGGAAGACCACGCGGTGCGGAGCCGAGGCGTTGTCGACGATGAGGCCGGCGAAGTCACCGGACACGACCTGCTGCAGCACCGAGGTGACCGGCTGAGCGACCGCCGAGGTCGACGAGGGATCGGCCTCGAGCTGCACGGAATCACGCACGGCGCCCGCCGAGCTGAACGCGAGCATGTACTGGCGGTCCTCGCTGTCTCGGACGACCGCGACCGAAAGGGCCTTGCCCTCGCTGATCTGTGCACGCGCGTCGCCGTTCACGCGGATGTACAGGTGCCCCTGGAGCGCCTGACGCATGACCCCGAGCAGCTGATCGTTGGTCGCGCCGGCTTCGATCTCGGTGAGCGCTTCACGCAGCAGGACGTTGTCCTTCATGCCGGGGACCGTCTCGGTCTGCTCCGGCGGCAGCGCGGACGCGAGGGGCAGGCGCCGCTCCTCGGGCGCCTCGGGCTGGGTGGCAGGACGCGGCGGCGTCCGCGGCGCGGCCGGAGCTGCGGGCGGCGTCTGCGGGTTCGACGGCGCGTCGGAGGACGGCAGCTCGACCTCAGGACCCGCTGCCGCACCGACGCCTCGGAACGCCTGCACCGAGATCCCGATCGACGGCGCCGCAGCGGGCTGCTCGTCGACGGTGCTGTCCGACGTCACGCTGTTCGACGTCACACTGTCGGACGTCACGCTGTCGGACGTCGCGCTCTCTGACGCCGTGCCTTCGGAGAGCGCAATCTCGGCGGGATGGTCATCCCCCTGCGCTGTGCGGGGCTCGACGGCCTCGGCGGTGGGGGCGACGGCATCGTCACCGGACTTCTTGCGGCGGGAGAAGAGGGCCATATGAGCCAGCCTAACCGGCAATCCGCACGGCGCTCCCTCCCGATGCTCCGCCGACGCGGGCGCACCGGGACGGGGTCAGATCTTCTCGATCGGCGCGACCTTGATGAGGAGCTTCTTCTGTCCCGCCGAGTCGAACCGCACGTGAGCGATGCGCTTCGCGCCCTCGCCGGTCACCGCGTCCACCCGTCCTTCACCGAAGTCGACGTGACGGATGCGGTCGCCCGCGGCGAGTTCGAGGTCGCCGTTGTCGCGCATCTTGGCCGTGACCCTGTTGGGGAACTTGTCCATGGCGGTCGACAGCGGCTTCAAGGAGTCTCGCCCCGGCAACGACTTCACCGCGAAGCGATCTCCGGAGCCCGATCCGCCGAAACCGCCCTGACGACGGGCGTTCAGCGCACGCGACTGCATCCCGCCGCGCGAGTTGACGTCGCCCGGAGACTGCCGCCAGTCGATCAGGTTCGCGGGGATCTCCTGCAGGAAGCGGCTGGGCATCGCGACCGTGACCTCGCCGAACTGCGCGCGGGTCATCGCCAAGGACAGGTGCAGGCGCTTGCGGGCGCGGGTGATCCCCACGTAGAACAGTCGACGCTCCTCCTGCGGCCCTCCGGGCTCTCCCGCCGAGATGCGGTGCGGGATGAGGTCTTCCTCCACGCCGGTGACGAACACCGCGTCGTACTCCAGGCCCTTGGCGGTGTGCATCGTCATGAGCGATACGGAGCCGGATTCGTCGTCGAGATCGTCGGCGTCGGACACCAGGGCGACCTCGGTCAGGAAGTCGGTGATGGTGCCCTCGGGGTTGTTCCGGGCGAAGTCGCGCGTGACGGCGACGAATTCGTCGAGGTTCTCGACGCGTGCCTCGTCCTGCGGGTCGCGGCTGGCTCGCAGCGCGTCGAGGTAGCCGCTCTTCGACAGCAGCAGGCTGAGCCCATCGGCCACCGAGGTGGGTGGCGGCACTTCGCCCGTCGCCGGCAGCATGATCGCCGTCGCTTCGGCGAGCACCGCGTCGAGCTGCGCGATCGCGGCCTGGATCTTCGGGCCGACGCCGAGCTGGCCAGGAAGCGACAGGGCGTCTCGGAACGAGATCCCGTGTTCCTCTGCGAAGCGGGCGATCGCCGTCTCCGTGACATCGCCGATGCCGCGCCGCGGCTTGTTGAGGATGCGGCGGACGGACATCTCGTCGGCGGGGTTGGCGACAGCGACGAGATAGGCGAGCGCGTCCTTGATCTCGGCACGCTCGTAGAACTTCGTGCCGCCCATGATCTTGTACGGCACAGCGGAGCGGATGAAGATCTCCTCCAGCGCGCGGGACTGCGAGTTCGTGCGATAGAAGACGGCCATCTCCGAGTACGGCATCCCCTTGCGGTGGAGTGCCTCGACCTCGTCGGCGACGAACTGCGCCTCGTCGTGCTGGGAGTACCCGGTGAAGCCGATGATGGCGTCACCGTCGCCCTTGTCGCTCCAGAGCTTCTTGTCCTTGCGGTCGAAGTTGTTGCCGATCACGGCGTTCGCGGCGGACAGGATGTTCTGGGTGGAACGGTAGTTCTGCTCGAGCAGCACCACCTTCGCTCCGGGGAAGTCGCGTTCGAACTCGCTGATGTTGCGGATGTCGGCACCACGGAAGGCGTAGATCGACTGGTCCGAGTCACCGACGACCGTGAGCGACGCCCCGGCCTCACCGGCGCCCGGTGCTGGCTCGGGGTCGGGCTCGAAGATCATCATGCCGTTCGAGGCATATGGCTCCGATGCCGCACCCGCGCCCGATACCGGCCGGGTGAGCTCGTGGATGAGCGCGTACTGGGCGTGGTTGGTGTCCTGGTACTCGTCGACCAGGATGTGCCGGAACCGACGGCGATAGGTGTCCGCCACCTGGGGGAAGGCGCGGAACAGGTAGACGGTCTGGCCGATCAGATCATCGAAGTCGAAGGCGTTGGCCTTCTGCAGCTGCCGCTGGTAGTCGGCGAACACCTCGACGAATACGCGCTCGGCGGGATCCGACATGTTGGCCTGACGCGCATAGCCCTCGGCATCGGACAGCTCGTTCTTCAGCTTGGAGATGCGACCCTGCACCGCGGCGGGGGTGAGCCCGTAGGCATCGGCCTCGTGCTCCTTCACGAGTCGCTTGATGAGCGCGCGCGAGTCGCCGGAGTCGTAGATGGTGAAGTTCTTGGTGAATCCGAACTGCTGGGCCTCGCGACGCAGGATGCGCACGCATGCGGAGTGGAAGGTCGAGATCCACATGCCGCGCGCAGCGTCGCCGATGAGCCCTTCGACACGCTCGCGCATCTCGCCGGCGGCCTTGTTCGTGAAGGTGATCGCGAGGATCTGGCTCGGCCACGCCTCCCGGCTGCGCAGCAGCGAGGCGATGCGGCGGGTGAGCACGCTGGTCTTGCCCGATCCGGCGCCGGCGACGATCAGCAGCGCCGGGCCGCGATAGGTGACGGCCTCGAGCTGCTGAGGGTTGAGGCCGGCGAGGAGATCGTCCTGCCCCGGGGTTCCCGACGAGCGAGGACCAGCTGTGGAGGGGACGATGAGAGGAGCTTCGGTCATGGCCCTACGAGTCTAGGCGTCGGCACCGACACCACGGCACGGAACCTCGCCTCCCCGGAGGCGTGCAGCGACTGCGCGTGCAGGGGACGCTACCGGGTCTCCAGCGCAAGGCGTCCGGCCAGGAGCACGTAGGTCGCGGCGAAGGAGCGGCGCAGCCAGGTCACGACCCTCGGCCGCCCCAGCACCTGGGTGCGCATCGTGGCGGCGAAGATGCCGTACAGCGCGAAGACCACGAAGGTGAGAGCCATGAACACGAGGCTGAGTCCTGCCATCTGCCAGGCGGCGTCCGGCGCCTGCGACGGCACGAACTGAGGGAGGAAGGCGAGGAAGAAGATCGTGAGCTTCGGGTTGAGCACGTTGATGAGCACGGCCGTGCCGATCACGCGCCACGACGAGCGCGGAGCAGGATCCTCTTCGGCCTGGATCAGCGACTTGTCGCGCAGCGTCTGCCAGGCGAGGAAGAGCAGATAGGCGATGCCGATCCACTTGATCGTCTCGAATGCCACGGCGGAGGCGTTCAGGATCGCGGCCAGCCCGGTGATCGCCGCGATCATGTGGGGGATGACGCCGAGCGTGCAGCCGAATGCGGCGATGATGCCCGCTCTGCGCCCACGGGAGATGCCCTCGGCGATGGAGTAGACGGCGCCGGTGCCGGGCGTCGCGACGATCACCAGCGTGGTCAGCAGGAATGCGATGCTCATCGACGTCCTCTCATGCGGTTCCCCGCGCTCACACCCTGTCTAGTCGGTCGGGCGTCGTGCGCGCACCCCCTGGAGGAAGATGGCGCGGGTGCGCGGGGGCACGAGCAGATCGCACCCCCGCTCACGACTCAGGCCCCGCGCCGCCGACGTCCCATCGTCGCCGCGCCGGCGGTGAGCAGCAGCAGCGCCAGGACTGCACCCGCGAGGGGAAGCTCGGATCCGGTGGCCGCGAGCCCACCTGCGCCGGCTCCTGCACCGGCCCCTGCTCCCGCTCCTGCGCCCGCTTCCGCAGAGATCCGGATGTCGGCCCAGCCGAGGAGAGCGCCGCTCGCATCGAACACCGCGATCCGATGTGCCCCGAGCGGTGCATCCGCCGGGATCCTCACCGCGATGGTGCCGCCCTCCGCGAGCGCGCCCGTCGCGATACGCGTCGGATCGGAGTACATCCATACCGCGACGTCCGTGCCAGCGCCCTTCGCGTCGACGGTGATCGTGACCGTCTGGCCTCGCGTCGCGACCGCGGGATCGACGGTGAGACCACCGCGGTTGCCGTCGACGAGCTCCGTGCCGGGAAGCGGCGGGATCTCTCCTCCAGGAGTGCCGCCACCACCGGGGAGCGTCCCGGTGCGCAGCGCCTCCGAGGCGAAACCGTCGGCGAACCACCAGACCGGCCGCTGCGCGTCGACCGAAAGCGAGGCCGGCGCCGTGGCGAAGCCCTCGTTGTTGATGTCGGGCATTCCAGCCGGGCGGGCGTAGTGCGCGATGCCCGGCTGTGCGGTGCCGTTCAGCGTGATCTCGGCCGAGCGCCCCTGACACCCGTCGTCGCACACCGCCCAGAGGCTGTCGCGTACGCTGTCGTAGTCGAGCGCCATCACTCCGGCGAGGCCGGGAGCGATCTCCGAGACCAGCGTCGCCGAGCCGTCGGAGCCGAGCGCGAAGGCGTACACATGACCGTTGTCCTCGACCGCGACGAGGAACAGCCCGCCCCCGTGTCCCGCGTAGTCCTTCGGGTCGTATGCTGCGCTCTTCCGGTCGTCGAAGAGCTTTCCGGCGAGCGCGGAGTCCGGAACCCACTGCACGGCCTCCATGCCGAGGTTCGCCCCGACCGCAGGCAGCAGCGAGGTCAGGTCCCACTCCTGCTGGGCGACGAGGTCGCCGGGCGAGGCATCGGGGTCGACCTTCAGCACCACGTTCTGGTTCACGCCCTTGGCGCTGTTGTCTCGCTCGGATGCGACGTAGACGAAGCCGTCTCCGTCGACCGTGATGCCTTCGGTGTCTGGACCTGCGGCTCCCGGGTTCGCTGCATCCTTCTGGAAGCGCACCCGCTTGCCCGCATCCCAGCCGTCGACCTTCTCGATGGAGCCGTCGGCGTGCGCTTCGAGCTTCCAGATGCGCCCCTCGCCGTTGTCGACCGCCCAGAGGAACGCCCCGTCGGCCGTCTCCTGCACGTCGAGACCAGAGCTGTCCTCGAGGAACGTCGGGATGCTGTCCACCACGCGCACCTCAGCGGAGCCTGGCCACGTTCCCACGGCGACCTCGCCGGCACAGACGTTCGCGACGCCCTTCGTGGAAGCAGCGGTGACGGCGAACGCGCCGGTGGTGTCGGGGCAGCGGCCCCAGGTGGTCGCGGCGTGGCCATCGCCCCACGAGGTCGAGTCCACGAGCAGATCGCCGTCGAACACCCGCACCGCATCGCCCGCGCCGAGTCCGAAGCCGAGCTGAGCCCGCTCGATCACGAGGTACTCCCCCGCTCCGATCGTGGTGCCGTCCGGAATCGCGTAGGCGTGCGCGTCATCGTCGTCCTTCACCACGATGCCCGACACATCGAGCGCGGTGTCCGTCGGGTTCACGAGCTCCACCCAATCGTCGGGTGAGCCGCCGTCGGACTCGACCTCGTTGATGCGCACCGGGTTGCCGCACGCGTTGCGCAGCCCCTTGGTCGAGACCGCGATGTCGACGAAGTCCCCGATGCCGTCGGCACAGCGGGCGAGAACGCCGGCCGCGTGCGCGGTGTAGACGTGCTCATCGACCGTGTTGCCGTTCGCGTCGCGGATCGTCACGGTGTCGCCATTGCCGAGACCGAAGACGAAGTTCGACGGCTGGTCGAAGACGAAGTAGCCGCCCGGCTGCAGGATCGTCCCGGACGGGAGCGGCGTGGTCTCGGCGGCGTGCCCCGTCGGGTCGCTGTCCATCACGGTCCAGCCGGAGAGGTCGACCGCTGTGGCCCCGGTGTTGACGACCTCGACCCAGTCGGTGGTGTCGCCGTTCGACTCGATCTCGTTGATCACGACGTCGGGCATGACGCACGAGTTCGTCGCACCGGAAGTCGGGTGGGCGAGCACGAACGCCCCGATGCCGTCGGGGCAGCGAGCCAGGGTCGCCGCGGCGAAGTCGCCGTCGATCGCCGCGTGGCCCTGCCAGGGCAGCGTGTCGTCGACCATCGCGCCCGAGGCGTCGTAGAGCCGGATACGGTCGGCGCTGCCGATGCCGATCGGCTCGCGGAAGGCCACCTCGACGCCTCCGGAGAGGCCGATCGTCCCCTCCTCGACCACGAGGAACTGTCCTGCTCCGATCTGCGTTCCCGGAAGGAACTGCCAGCGGTGATCGTCGGAGTTGTCGCGGATCTCGTAGCCCGAGATATCGAGCGCTGCGGTGCCGGGGTTGAAGAACTCCACCCAGTCGGCCGGCTGCGAGTCGACCTCGTTGACGACGATGGAGCCGGCGACGGGAGCGACCGCGCAGTCGTTCGGCGCGCCCGGCGTGACCGTCGTCGCAGGTGCCCACGGCCCCGTCCCGTCGGGACAGCGTGCCCACACCGACAACGGCGCGGTGTTCTCGTACGCATAGGAGTCCGCTTCGGCGCCGCTCGGATCGAACAGCACGACCTCGTCGCCCTTGCCGAGTCCGAAGGCGAAGTCGACGTCTTTCACGAGCACCAGGAACTCCCCCGGTGCGAGAGATACGCCATCCGGCGCCTTGCCGAAGCTGTCGCGCTTCTCATCGGCGATCGTCCAGCCGGTGAGGTCGATCGTCTCAGCGCCGGCGTTGTAGATCTCGACCTGATCGGCGAGGCCGGTCGCCGCGTCGTCGTAGACGATCTCGTTCAGCACGAGGCTCGGAGCAGCCGAGATCGCTTCGGTCGGACGGATGCCGGGATCGGCGCCGATCGCGACGGCGGGAGTGGCGAGCAGAGCGGCGGCGCTCAACGCGCACACCGCCGTGACCGCCGCAGCACGATGCATGCGGGGCATGGAGGACTCCTGGGTGGCTGGGCCGGCAGCCTCCGCGGGACGCGAGGACGGTCCGGACGGGACTCAGTCGGGTACCAGCCCAGACCAGCGACCCCGGATGGCCGCCGAGGATCCCTCGGGTGCACACCAGGTGAACAGGAGGTGGCGATTCCCGTCAGGCGATTCGCGTGCCAGGGGGCAGACGCCGGGCGGGGGTGCGGGTGCGCGCCCATGCCCCCGCGAACAGCGAGCCGGCGATGACGACCTGCACTCCGAGTCCGACGAACCAGCTCGGCACCGTCGATTCGATGACCTCTTGCGGTGTGCGGTATCCGCCATCGGGGTCACAGGCGTCCCAGCGCTGTTCGAGCGGCGACTGCTGGGCGCTGCGCAGGCCGTACTTGATCTGACCGAACAGGTCGACGGGGTAGCCACCGGTCGCATACTCGGTCGGGGTGGCATCGGCGAGCACGACGAAGGGGTTCGCCGACAGGGTCCACCAGACCAGATCGAATCGCGGCACCTCCTGCATGCTGTTCACCTCCCAGCGATCGCATTCGGGGTTGCCGTTCGCGTCGTACGGGCGGGAGTAGACGGTGGCCTCGCCGCGCACCGCCATGCCGCCGAGTCCGAACGCGATCAGCGTTCCGAACACGAGGGCGGCGACCACGAGATACGTCGTCGCCACCGAGAACAGCGGGCGCGCGATGAGACCGCTCAGGCCCACGCCGATCGCGGCGACGATGATGATCTCGGCCGCGAGCACGAGCAGGGAGACGAGCAGCACGACGGGGTTGGTACCTCCGCCGAGCAGGGAGAGCCCGAGGAACGGAACCGCCACGACCAGGAAGGCACCGCCGGTGGCGACCGCAGCGACGAGCTTGCCCAGCATGATGTCACCGGTCGATGCGGCGGTCACCTGCACCGCGGCGAGGGTGGCGGCATCCCGATCGCCGTTGATCGCGTTGCCGCTGAGCGTCGGCGAGACGAGCACGACCAGCAGCAGGACGATGTTGACCACGATCGAGTACACGCCGGCGCCGATCGCGTCGCCCCACGAGTACACGGCGAAAGACAGAGCCGTGACGCCGAGCAGTACCAGAGCGAAGACGCCGAGCAGCACGTACCACCCGACGCTGCGCAGCCGCTGGGTCAGTTCCAGTCGGGCGATGATGCCGATGTTCGCGAGGCTCATGCGCCCGCCTCCGTTCCGGTGGGTGCTGGGGGCGGTGACGCCTGTTGCAGGTTCAGGAAGGTGTGCTCGAGCTGGCTCTGCGCCGGCGCGAACTCGACGACCGGGAGTCCCGCCTCGACGAGGTGCCGCAGTGCCTGCGCCGCAGCCCCCTCCCCTTCCAGCCGGACGAGCACGGCACCGCGATCCTGTCCGAGCGATTCGGGCGCAATGCCGAGGGTCGATGCCACCTGCCATGCGTCGGCCTTCGTCCGCTCCTCCGTCGCGCCGGCGAGACGCACCCGCCAGGCCCGCATCACGCGCTGTGCCGGCGCAGCGTCGACGACGGAGCCGGCGACGAGGAACACCGCGTCGTCGACGACCTCGTCCAGCTCGGAGAGGATGTGGCTGGAGATCAGCACGGTGCGCCCCTCGGCGGCGAGGCCGCGCAGCAGCACGCGCAACTGCACCCGCGCTTCGGGGTCGAGGCCGGAGGCCGGCTCATCGAGGAGAAGGACCTGCGGATCGTGCACGAGGGCACGCGCGAGTCCGAGCTTCTGCTTCTGGCCACGGGAGAGCACCTTGGCCGGGGAGTCAGCGAGGTCGGCCAGACCGACGAGGGCGAGCAGCTGCTGGGCGCGGACCTCGGCATCGGGCTTCTCGATCCCGTACAGACGGGAGGTCGTGACGATGGTCTCGCGAGCTGTGAGCGACGGCCAGGCGCCGAGCGCGTCCGGCATCCAGCCGAGCAGACGTCGCGCGGCGAGCGGGTCGACTGACGGGTCGACACCGCCGATGCTGATCGTCCCCGCGTCGGGAGCGAGCAGGGAGGCGAGCATCAGGAGCAGCGTCGTCTTGCCCGCACCGTTCGGACCAACGAGGCCGGTCACGCGCCCCGGCTCCGCACGAAGAGTGGCCCCCTTCACCGCCTGCACCGTCCCGAATGCTCTGCTGACGTCTTGCACAACGATTCCGGTCATGCGGTCAGTCTGGCATCCGCACACGGTCTCGGCCGGGACCTCCGGGCGGATGCTCAGTCCCGGCGGGGCGGTGGTGACACAATCGGCTCATGCGCACGATCCTCAACATCATCTGGGTCATCCTGGCCGGATGGGCCCTGTTCCTCGGGTACGTCCTGGCGGGCATCCTGCTGTGCATCCCGATCATCACGATCCCGTGGGCGATCGCCTCGTTCCGCATCGCCGCCTACGCGATCTGGCCCTTCGGACGAGAGGTCATCAGCAAGCCGACCGCCGGGGTCGGATCGTTCCTCGGCAACGTGCTCTGGGTGATCCTCGCCGGCTGGTGGCTCGCGATCGGCCACATCGTCTCGGGCATCCTGCTGTGCATCACGATCATCGGCATCCCGATGGGCATCGCCGACTTCAAGATGGTCCCCGTCTCCCTCATGCCGCTGGGCAAGGAGATCGTCTCCACGCGGCGCGGTGCCTTCGACCGCACACTCTGAACGGGATGCCTCCTGCACTGAACCGATCTACACTGGCGCGATGGATGCCGCCCGCCTGATCGCCTGGGATCAGGAACTCCGGTCGGCGCATTCCCGTCTGCGCGCTGCCCTCGCCGCCACGCGCGACGCGCTCGGCCGGGGTGCGGACGTGCCGGATGCGACGTCGGAGCTCGTGCTCTACTGCATCGGCTTCTGCGCCGCCCTCGACGGTCACCACGGCGCCGAGGACCGGCAGCTCTTCCCCTCCCTGCGCGCCGAGCATCCCGAGCTCGGCGGAGTCATCGACAAGCTCATGCAGGATCACTCGATGCTCGCCCACCTGCTCGCCTCGCTGCGCAGTGCGGCCGAGCGCGGGGATGACTCGGCGACGATCGGCGCGCACCTCGACGGGATCGCGGCGATCATGGAATCGCACTTCCGGTTCGAGGAACGGGAGATCCTCGAACCGCTGCGCACGCTGACGCTCGACGACGACGTGAAGAGCGTGCTCGGCCCGCTCTGACGCGGTCGGGGACGGCTCAGCCGCGGAAGAAGGCGACGCCCAGATCCGGGTGGTCCACGAACACCCCGTCGATGCCCTGACGGGCGAGGACGCCCCACTCCGCCTCATAGTCGCCGAACTCCCCGCGGCCGCCCGGTCCTCGGAACTCCGCGGCGAGGAAGGCGTTCTCCGGTCGGCATGTCCACGTGAAGACCTGAAGTCCGCGCGCGTGCGCATCCGCGACGATCGTGTTGCCGCGGTCGAGCAGCATCTTCTTGCTCACGCTGATGCCGTCGACCCGGCCGACCAGAGCGTCGAGCCCCTTCGGCGCGACCGTCTCCTTGTAGGTGAGAGCACGCTTGCCCTCCGCCACCAGCAGGTCGTAGGGACGCCCCGACGCCTCGATCAGATAGATGTACGAGGCCGAGATCCCGCGCTCTCGCAGCTGCCCGAGCACGGTCGATTCGAAGCACTCGATCACCAGGGGCAGCTCGCCCTCGGCCCATCCGGCGTCGCGCAGCTCGAGGTCGATGAGCGGGGCGAGCTCGAGGCCGATGCTCGCGAAGTACGTGGCGTGCTTGACCTCGAGCACCACGCCGATCTCGCGTCCGTGCTCCACCGAACCCTCACGCACGATGTCGAGCACGTCGCGCAGTCGCAGGATCTGCTGAGCGCCGTCGAAACTCGCACTCGAGGCCCGCACCTCCGGCAGACGCTCCCGGATACGCAGGGTGGACAGCTCCGCCCAGGTGAAGTCCTCGGTGAACCAGCCGGTCAGCGCGTTTCCGTCGACGCGCTTGGTCGTCTTGCGGTCGGCGAACTCCGGATGGTCCGCCACATCGGTCGTGCCCGAGATCTCGTTCTCGTGACGCACGATGAGCACACCGTCCTTCGTCGCCACGACGTCGGGTTCGACCGCATCCACCCCCATGGCGAGGGCGAGCTCGTAGGAGGAGCGGCTGTGCTCCGGACGGTAGCCGGGCGCACCGCGGTGCCCGATGACGAGGGGCGAATTCCTGGGCACGCTCTCAGCGTAGAACACCCCGGCGGCGCCCCCTGCCGAGTATCGTGGAGGAAAGAGACCTACTACCCCCCTTTGGAGTGAGGCCCACCAATGAGCAACTTCGCTTTCAACAACCCTGCTTTCCAGCAGCAGGACCCGCGCAACGTCGCGACGTACCCGGGCGGACCTCAGGCTGCCCAGGGCGCGCAGAGCACCTCGCTCCAGCACGGGGCGATGGACGCTGCGGCCAACGCACAGCTCGAGGGCATGTACGCGGCACCGCCCGCCGGCGCCATCGAGACCGACCGCATGTCGGTCGAGGACACCGTCTGGAAGACCGCCGGCCTGTTCGGAATCCTGCTCGTCACCGCCGCGATCGGCTGGGTGCTGACGCTCGGCGGACTCGACGTCCCCCGCTACAACCCGTACAACCCCGCTGCCGTCAACGTGCTGCCGTGGGCCATCGGAGCCCTCGGCGGCTTCGTGCTCGCCATGGTCATCACGTTCACGTCGCGCAAGAAGGTGCGCCCCGCGCTCATCTTCGCCTACGCGGCCTTCGAGGGTCTCTTCATCGGCGGCATCTCGGCGTTCTTCGAGGTGCAGTGGCCCGGCATCGTGTTCCAGGCGACGCTCGCGACCGTCTCGGTCGTCGGTGTGACCCTCGCGCTCTTCGCGAGCGGCAAGATCCGCGCCTCGAAGAAGGCCACCAAGATCTTCATGATCGCGATGATCGGCTACCTGGTCTTCTCGCTCCTGAACCTCGTCCTCATGTGGACGGGCGTGAACACCAACGCGTTCGGTCTGTTCAGCCAGGAGATCTTCGGCATCCCGCTCGGCCTCATCATCGGCGTCCTCGTCGTGATCATGGCCGCGTACTCGCTGGTGCTCGACTTCGACCAGATCCAGCAGGGCGTCCGCAACGGCGCTCCCCGCAAGTACGGCTGGCTCGGCGCCTTCGGCATCATGGTCACTGTCGTGTGGCTCTACGTCGAGATCCTGCGCATCATCGCGATCGCCCGCGGCAACAACTGACGCGACCGCGTCGCCACAGTCGCAGAGGCCCGTCTCCCACGAGGGAGTCGGGCCTCTTGGCATATCCGGGGGTGCGCGCGCAAGGGGTTGGCACTCGGATCCGGATTTCGGCAGGCTTGTGGACAAGAAGCCCCGGCACCCCGGGGCTCCCGATCACAGGAGCTGACCATGAGTTTTCTCGGCTTTCTTCTTCTCGGCCTCATCGCCGGTGCCATCGCCAAGCTGATCCTTCCCGGCAAGCAGGGCGGCGGCTGGTTCATCACGCTGCTTCTCGGCGTCGTCGGCGCGCTGCTCGGCGGCTGGCTCGGCAGCCTGATCCTCAACCGTCCGCTGACCGAGTTCTGGGACCTGGGCACGTGGCTCCTCGCCATCGGCGGCTCGATCATCGTCCTGCTGATCTACGGCCTGATCGCCGGCCGTGGCCAGAAGGTCAACGACTGACGATCCCCCGGATCCAGACGCCCGCCCCCTTCGGCAGCATCACGCTACCGAAGGGGGCGAGTCATTTCTGTGCGCCCTGCGCCTTGCGCTCCAGCAGTGCGCGCTCCCGATCGTTGCCGGCGAGCGCCGCCGCGGTGGCGAACTCGCTGCGAGCCTCCTCCTCGCGACCGAGTCGACGCAGCAGCTCTCCCCGAGTGGCCGGCAGCAGATGGTAGCCGCGCAGCGCCCCGGAACTCGCCAGCTCGTCGATGATGCGCAGCGCGGAGGCAGGGCCGGTTGCCATCGCGACGGCCGCCGCTCGATTGAGCTCCACCACCGGTGACGGGGAGATGCGGCCCAGCGCCTCGTACAGCAGGACGATCCGATCCCAGTCCGTCTCGTCGACCGACGCCGCCACGGCATGACACTCCGCGATCGCCGCCTGCAGGCAGTACGTCCCCCGGCCGCGGCCGAGCGCATCGGCGGTGGCGAGAGAAGCCCGACCCCGCGCGATACGACCCCGGTCCCAGCGCCTGCGATCCTGATCGGCCAGCAGCACGGGGTCTCCATGTCTGTCCACCCGCGCGGCGAACCGGGCCGCCGTGAGCTCCATCAGGGACAGCAGACCGTGCGCCTCGGGTTCCTGCGGCATGAGAGCGGCGAGCACCCGGCCGAGGCGGATGGCCTCGTCGCTCAGCTCAGGACGCATCCATTCAGGCCCACTGCTCGCGGCGTGCGCCTCGTTGAAGATCAGATACAGCACCCCGAGGATCGCACCGATGCGCTGAGCCCGCTCCTCACGGGGCGGCACTTCGAACGGAGCGTTCGCGGCGGCGAGCGTCTTCTTCGCGCGGACGATGCGCTGCTGCACGGTCGCCGTCGGCACCAGGAACGCACGGGCGATCTCCTCACTCGACAGCCCGCCGACGACACGCAGCGTCAGAGCGACCTGAGCCTCCTTGGCGAGCACCGGGTGGCAGGAGATGAAGATCAGTCGCAGCACGTCGTCATCCACGGCATCCGGATCCCACAGCAGGTCGCCGCCCTCCGCCTGTTCCCGCTCCAGGTCATGCGCGAGCAGGGCCACCCTGTCGTCGAGTCGTTCCTGGCGGCGCCACCGGTCGATGGCCTTGCGCTTCGCGACCGCCGTCAGCCACGCCCCGGCGTTACGCGGAACACCCTCGACCGGCCACTGCTGCAACGCATCGATCAACGCTTCCTGGGCCAGGTCCTCCGCGAGCCCGAAGTCACCCACCATCCGGGTGAGCGCGCCGACGAT
The DNA here is from genome assembly GCF_040223885.2 of Microbacterium sp. WHRI 7836. Taxonomy (NCBI): domain Bacteria; kingdom Bacillati; phylum Actinomycetota; class Actinomycetes; order Micrococcales; family Microbacteriaceae; genus Microbacterium; species Microbacterium sp. WHRI 7836. The sequence continues at coordinate 1,053,876 of NZ_CP168171.1, read as the reverse complement.
ACGCGCCGACTCGATGCGCCACACCGCGGCGACGGCGCGCTCCGCCGACCCGGGATCGGGTGCCGAGCGCGCCGTCTCGCTGTGCACGGGAGGCGTCATCGCTGCTCGTCCGTCACTGCTGCGCGCGCTGCTCTGCGTCCTCGCGCCAGCCCGCTTCCTTCTGGATCCACTCGTTGTCGGCGGGGAAGTCCTCGACGCCGGTCACGCGACGCACCTCGAGGTACGACCCTCGTCCGAGAGGAGCACGGCTCGCCCACTCCGCTGCCTCTTCGCGCGTGGGGACCTCGATGATCCAGAAGCCGTTGAAGAGCTCTTTGGTCTCGCCGTAGGGGCCGTCGGTGATCAGCGGCTTCTCGGCGCTGAAGTCGACGACGAAGCCCTCGGCTGCGTCGGTCAGTCCCTCACCGGCCACGAGCACACCGGCCTTGATCATGGATTCGTTGTACTTGCCCATGGCCTCGATGACCTGGTCGAAGGGCATCTCCTTGTACGCCTCCACGGCCTCGTCGGTCGCGCGCATGATGAGCATGAACTTCATGGTGTTCTCCTTGTTCGATGGGCCGTCTCTCGACCCTCTCATCTAGGACGTCGAACGGGAACGCCGCGGATCGACATCGTTCCGGAATTCTCTCCGAGAAATTCTGTCCGAGCGACGGAGAAGCTCTGGTCTCGGGAAGTCAGGCGCGACGGGACGGGCGCGTGGCGGCTTCGGCGATCACTGCCGTGAGGGCGTCGAGCGAGCGCTGCGGGCTCCACGCGGCCGCGACCGACGGCGCTTCGGCGCTCAGAGCCGCAAGTCGATCGGGGTCTGTGAGCAGTGCGCGGATCGCCTGTCCCAGCGCCTCGACGTCACCGCTCGGCACCAGAACGCCACCGCCCAGTTCCAGGACATCGCGGATACCGTACCGGGCGTCGTAGGACACCACCGGGGCACCGTGCAGGAGCGCCTCGACGATCGACAGCGGCTGTCCCTCGAAGGCGGTCGCGGTGACGATCATCGCGGCTCGATCGAGAACGGTTCCCGGTGAATCCGTGTAACCGGCGAGGAGCACACGATCTCCCGCATCGAGCTCCGCGATCAACGCGCGCAGCCGCTCCTCCTCCGGGCCGCCGCCCCAGATCTCCATGCGGGTACCAGGCACGTCGGCCGCGAGGAAGGCGCGGATCGCGTGATCGACGCGCTTTCCGGGGGCGAGGCGCCCCAGCACGACCACGAGGCCCTCCTCGCGCAGGTCGTCGCTACGGTCAACCGGAGCGATGGGGTTCGGCACCAGGACGTGTCGAGCCGATGCACCGAAGCGCGACACGACGTCATCTCGCTGCGTGGCGGTCGGCCAGATCACGGCGTCGAACCGGTCGGCCAGCCGGAACCACCGTGTCCAGAGCGTGTTCATCGGGGCATCAGGCGTGTACGGCGCCTCCACGTGCATGGTGTGGATCGTGTGCAGGATGCGCACGCGCGGGTCGGACCAGTCCGCGAAGAGCTCGCCGAGCTGCCTGGACTCGCAGATCACGATGATCCGACGGTCGCCGAAGGCCGCGGTCACGTGGTCGAGCCAGGCCCGATAGAGGCCGCGGAAGCCGTGCAGCGCTCCCGTCACCTGGCCCGCGGCGTCGTAGACGAGCACGGGCTCCTCGCTCAGATGCCAGTCCGGGTTGCCCGGGATCACCGGCAGCGCCGCGAACGATCGCCCCTCGGCATCCGTGAGCACCCGGTACTCCACATCGGGATCGGCGCTCACCGCGGGATCGGCGGCTGTCCGCAGCCAATCGGCCGCTCCCCCGCCGGAAGCCGTGGCCTCGTCGAACAGGTTGCGCATCCGCGAGGAGTCGACGAGCGCACCCTGCTCCACGAACGTCTGCCGGTGCGCGGCATGGTCGGCCGCGGTTCCCGGGTCGAACGTGAGCAGCTGCGGGCCCGATCCGTCGGCCACACCGGCGCTCGCGAGCTGGCGGGCACGGGCCAGCGTCGCGATCGTGTATCCGCCGTCCATACCGGGGATGAGCCGACTGGACAGCACCAGATACTCGGCGTCGGGAAGTGCCGGCGCCGCGTCGGGGAGCATCGTGCTCCCTACTCCCACTCGATCGTCCCCGGCGGCTTCGACGTGACGTCGAGCACGACGCGGTTGACGTCGCGGACGCCGTTCGTGATGCGGTTGGAGATCTTCGACAGCACGTCGTACGGCAGGCGCGTCCAGTCGGCCGTCATGGCGTCTTCACTCGACACCGGGCGCAGCACGATCGGGTGACCGTAGGTGCGACCGTCACCCTGCACGCCCACCGAGCGCACGTCGGCCAGGAGCACGACCGGGCACTGCCAGATCTCCTGGTCGAGGCCGGCCTTGGTCAGCTCCTCGCGGGCGATGGCGTCGGCCTCACGCAGAATCTCGAGACGGTCAGCGGTGACCTCACCGATGATCCGGATGCCGAGACCGGGCCCCGGAAACGGCTGGCGTCCGACGATCGCCTCGGGGATGCCCAGCTCGCGGCCGATCGCACGCACCTCGTCCTTGAACAGGGCGCGCAGCGGCTCGATCAGCTCGAAGTCGAGGTCGTCGGGAAGACCGCCCACGTTGTGGTGCGACTTGATGTTCGCGGTGCCCGCACCGCCGCCGGACTCGACGACGTCGGGGTAGAGCGTGCCCTGCACGAGGAACTTCACCGGAGCACCGCCCGAGGCCTTGGCTTCGGCCACCAGGTCGAGCTGCACCTTCTCGAACGCGCGGATGAACTCGCGGCCGATGATCTTGCGCTTCTCCTCGGGGTCGGTCACACCCTGGAGGTGACCGAGGAACGTGTCGGCTGCATCGACCGTGATGAGGCGCACACCGGTGGATTCGACGTAGTCCTTCTCGACCTGCTCGCGCTCGCCCTTGCGGAGAAGCCCGTGGTCGACGAAGACGGCCGTGAGCTGGTCGCCGATGGCCTTGTGCACAAGAGCGGTCGAGACCGCGGAATCGACGCCACCGGAGAGCGCGGAGATGACGCGGGCGTCACCCACCTGCTCCCGGATGCGCTCGATCTGCTCGGCGATCACGTTGCCGCTGTTCCAGTCCGAGGCGAGTCCGGCACCCTTGTGGAGGAAGTTCTCCAGCACACGCTGGCCATGGTCGGAGTGCTTGACCTCGGGGTGCCACTGCACACCGTAGAAACCGCGCTCGGGGTTCGCGAATGCGGCGACCTTGGTCGCTTCCGTCGTCGCGAGCACCTCGAAGCCGTCGGGGGCCTTGGCCACCTGGTCGCCGTGGCTCATCCAGACGTTCTGCTGCACCGGCTGGCCGCCGAGCAGCGTGCCGCCGTCGCCCGTGATGACGGCGTCCGTCGCGCCGTACTCGCGCAGACCGGTGTTCGCGACCTCGCCGCCCAGTGTCTGGGCCATGTACTGGAAGCCGTAGCAGATGCCGAGAGTCGGGACACCGAGATCGAAGACCGCGGGGTCGAGCTTGGGGGCACCCTCCTCGTACACCGACGACGGTCCGCCGGAGAGGATGATCGCGACCGGGTTCTTCGCTGCGATCTCCTCTGCCGTGGCGGTGTGCGGCACGATCTCGCTGTACACACCCGCCTCACGGACGCGACGGGCGATCAGCTGCGCGTACTGCGCGCCGAAGTCGACGACGAGCGCAGGACGCTGCTGGGTCTCGGACTGTTCGGTCAACGGACACCTTCCGGGGCGGGGGCGGAGGCCTCGGCGGCCTCCCTGGTGGCGAGATAGGTCTTGACTTCACGGGCGACGACCGCCTCCATGAAGAACGACAGCAGCGGCACGACGCCGCCGAGCGCGAGGAGGATGAAGCGCGGGAAGCGCCAGCGCATCAGGCTCCACATGCGGAAGCACGCGAAGAGGTACACGACATAGAACCAGCCGTGCGCCACGAGGATGAACAGCGACAGGTTGAAGCCGTCACCCAGAGACGTCATCTCGCAGGAGTTCGTCATGGGGGCGAACAGCGACCACCACTGGCAGTCGGGACCGGCGAGCACGCCGGCGAACCAGAGCGGACCTCCGGAGCCGCCCATGAAGAGCTCGAGGTGGATCGGCGTGTACTTCAGCACCATCTCGGTCAACAGCAGGAGCAGCATGACACCTGTGATGATCGACGCGATCTGGTAGAACTTCAGCGCACCGCGGATCGCCGGAAAGCTGGCGACTTTCGGTTCGGGCATGCGTCCAGTCTAGCCGCCGGGAAATCGTGACGAATCCGGCAGCGGCGTCCGGGAGAGGGCGATGCATCGGTCAGGAATCGAGAAGCGGCCGGAAGGTCACGGTCGTAGCGTCTTCGACATGAACACGACCATCGATTCCCTCACCCTCGACGTCCCGGATGTGGACGCCGCCCGCTCCTTCTACGCGGAGGCGTTCGACCTGGGCGACCGCCTGCGGTTCCGCGCCGCGGATGCCCCCTCCTCCGGCTTCCGCGGCTACACGCTGTCGCTCGTCGTCTCGCAGCCCGCGAACGTGCACGCGCTCGTCGATGCGGCCGTCGCCGCGGGGGCCACCGTGATCAAGCCCGTATCGAAGTCGCTCTGGGGCGTCGGCGGCACGATTCAGGCACCCGACGGTGCCATCTGGAAGGTCGCCACCTCGGCGAAGAAGGACACCGCTCCCCCGAGCCGCACGGTCGACGAGATCATCCTCCTGCTCGGCGCAGGCGATGTGGTCGCCTCGAAGACCTTCTACGTGGAGCGCGGCATCCCGGTCGACAAGAGCTTCGGTCGCAGCTACGTGCAGTTCGACACCGGATCCGGCTCGATCGGCCTCGGCCTGTACCGGCACGCGTCACTCGCCAAGGATGCGGGCGTTCCGGCAGATGGCTCCGGCTCGCACCGGATCACGGTCAACGGCGTGCTCGGTGCGGCCGTCGATCCCGACGGCTTCGTCTGGGCTCCCGTCGCGGTGAGCGCCTAGGCGACGCGTTCACCACCCGTGATGGCGAGCGCGCTCCTCGACGGCCTCTACGAGCCGATCGGCGTAGTCCAGTCCGTCGTCGTCCGCTAGGAGGTCGGCGCGCGCGGCCACGAAGGCGGCGGAGACCCCGCCGCGGATTCGCTCGACGGCATCCCGTGCCGCCTGCGCCTCGACTCCGAGCATTTTGGCCGCTTTCAACCAGTGCGTCATCCCAATGCGTGCCATCACGCGCTCGCCTCCGATGGACACCGCAGAGGGCATCGGCTGATCCCCTCGGTAGAGCGCGTTGCTTCCGAGGTCGTAGAGAGGCGCCAACCTCATCTGCGTCCCCGAATGGATGACGGAGTAATTCTTGGCATGTGCATCGGTGTTCGCCGCGGCGCAGGTGAAGACGAGCGCTTCGAACAGCTCGTTCGCCGCGCGCCGCTGCTCGGACGGGGCGAACGCCCGCACCACCCGAGCGAACTTCTCCAGCCCGGGGCCACCGTCGGATTGGTACTTGAGCGCGGGGTCGACGCTCAGTGCCTGCGCGAAATCCTCCTGATGGAGCCGGTGGAGCCGATCACCGGCTTGGACACGGTCATAGCGCTTCGCGACGAAGACGAAGTCGCCGCGGTCCGTGACCATGAGCCCGTGGTCGGCGACCCGCAACCCCAGACGACGCCCAGCTCTCATGGTCAGAAACTCGTTGACGTCGTGACGGCCACCACGCGCTGCGGGCTTCAGGATGTGGGTGGTCGGCGTCGAATCCCGCGGAACACCCCATTGGCCGTCGTCTGAACGGTACAGCGCAAGCTTCGGCTGCGCACCGGCGAGGCTCCAACGGAACTCGTCGTACCTCTCGGACCAATTCCCTGCGGAATCGACCACGGAGGCGACGAGTTCGCCGAGGTCGTCGATGTAATGCACGTCACCCGTGCGCGCCGCAGCGTCGTCGGACGCTTCGCCCGGAGGCAACAGCTGGAGCGCACCGGCCGTATCACGTCCGACATGGCGGAGGAGACCCATCGGGTTCCGGGGACTCGTGTGATGCGCAGCAGCGATGGCCTCCAGAGTTGCGGGGTTGTCGCTCAGCAACCCCTGCAGGAACGGTCGTGCCACCCGGTTGCCGTACTCCGCACCGGCCACGAGTGGCATCGAGATCGAGAGTGGCGTCGCCACGGGCGACAGATCGTCGTCATACGCGAAGCTGATCGCGCCATGCGCATTCTGAGTGAACAGGCCGGTGCGCTGACCATCGACGAACGCGACCAGATCGCCCTGCGCAGAGGATGCGGCGTTCATCTCCCGCCCTCCTCCTCGCTCCACAAGGCACTGAGATCGAACGAGGAATCGCCTTTTGCGTGCTCCTGGACGTTCAGCTGCAGTCCGAGAGACTCCACCACATGCAGAACCCGGCGAAGCGTCGGGTTGTCGAGGCGCCCAGTCTCCAGCTTCACCAACCAAGGCCTATCGACGTCCGCCCGCTCAGCAAGCTCCGTCTGACTCCAGCCTCGACGCAGACGCGCGCTTCTCAGAACGGCCCCGAGCTGTCGCGCTGAGTGGAATGGTTGACTCTCCATGACACCTCCATGCTGTGTGTTTAAAAACACTATCGCCTATGTGTCGTAAAAGTAACACTTGGCTTAGTGCGTTTGAACACACTTCTCGGCCTGTGGTCTGGAACACACAATCGGGCGAGGAGACGACGAAGGCCGCCGGGATCACTCCCGACGGCCTTCGCCTGTGTCATCCGGTCAGAACCACCGGGTCAGCAGCTCCCAGAGCCAGTCGAGGATCGCACCGATGATCCCGCCTGCCCGGTTGACGGTGACCGTCGCGGTCGCCGCGTCCCCGTCCGCCTGCGATGCGGCGACGGTGTACTTGCCGGACGGAGCGCTCTTCGGCACGGTGACCGACGTGCTGAAGGTGCCGTCTGCGCCGACCTGGACGGTGCCGACCTGCACCGGCTTGCCCTTCTTCGGACGCAGTTCGATGCTCACGGTCTCGCCGGGCACGTAGCCGGCGCCGGTGACCTTGAGGTTCTTGCCCGCGGTCACCTTGGACGAGCCGAGGGCGATCGTGCCGGCGAACGCCTCTTCGCCCGCGATCGTGAACGGCACCTGCACCGTGGTTCCGGTACCGGCGACGGCCACCGTGAGCACCTGCTCACCGAAGACACCGGACGGGACCGTGAAGGTCAGGCTGGCGCGCCCGCCCTCGTCGGTGGTGTCGACGACCGCGGGGTCGACCGCACCGGCTGCGAGCTGCGTGCCACCGAGCGACAGCGTCACCTCGCCCGGAGCCGGCTCACCGGCGCTGAACGCCAGCGAGGAGAGCGACACGGTCACCTGGTCGCCGGCGCTGTAGCCGTCGGCATCCGCCGGGCTGACCGCCACGCCGACCGCGCGCTGGGCGTAGTCGGGGCTCGCGGTCTTGTTCGCGTCGAACCAGTCGACCATGGACTGCAGGTCGACCTTGCCGGTGTCGCGCTTACCCGTGCCCTCCTTGAAGGTGAAGAAGTTGTCTCCACCAGCCGCGAGGAACGAGTTGGCTGCGACCGTGTAGTTCGCAGCCGGGTCGAGCGCCGCACCGTTGAGCGTGATCGAGGTGATCCGCGAACCCTGCGCCGCGGCGGGGTCGTAGGTGTAGACCAGCCCCTTCGAGACGCCGAGCTTCAGGAACGGACGAGCCGAACCGGCCGGCTGCCACTGCTCCTCGAGAACACCCTTCAGCTGCGCACCCGTGAGCGTAAGCGTCACCAGCGTGTTGGCGAACGGCTGGACCGTCGCCGCCTCGCGGTAGGTGACATTGCCCGCCGGATCGTTCGCGCCCGCCGAGGCGTACGTGAGGTTGGCGCGGATGCCGCCGGGGTTCATGATCGCGACATCGGCACCTGTGGACCACTTCTGCACGTCGGCCACGAAGTTGCCGATGGTGGACTCGCCACCGCGGTTCTCCGACCCGTTCGTCTGACGTGCGCGGTTGAAGTCGGCGGTGATGTCTCCGACCTTGATCGCACCCAGCACATCGGCCTCGGCCTTCGCCTGGTCGACGATCGCCTGCACCTCGGGCACGGCCGGGTACAGCGGCTTGCCCGCAGCGGTGAGGGGCTTGATCTCGTTGGTGATCGAGATCAGGTCCTTCGTCTTCGGGTCGACCTTGATGTTCATCAGGCCCAGGTTCTCGCCGTACTGCCCCGCGGAGACGACCGGGCGGCCGTCGATCACGTGGTTGTAGGCCAGGTGGGTGTGCGCCGACACGATCGCGTCCACATCGTCATCGACCCCGTAGACGATCTCGCCGAGAGGCGAGTCCGGGGTGATGCTGGACACGGCGGTGCTGGATGCGCCCTCGTGCACGAGCAGGATGACGACATCCGCCTCACCGTTGGACTCGTCGCCGTCGCGCAGGTCGTCGGCCACCGCGTTCACGGAGTCGACGATGCTGCGGACCTCGAGGTCCTTGATGCCCTCGGGCGAGACGAGCGAATCGAGGTCTTCGGTGACCGCCCCGACGAAACCGACTCGCACCCCGTCAAGCTCCTTCACCCATGCCGGTGCGAGCGCGGGCTCGCCGGTCTCGGTGACGAACACGTTCGAGGAGATGTACTCCCAGTCCGCGCGGTCCTGCACACGGTCGCGGAGGTCGGCCCAGCCCTGATCGAACTCGTGGTTGCCCGCCGCGCTGACGTCGAGGCCGGCCGCGTTGAGCGCGTCGATCGTGGGGTTGTCGTCGTTGATGAACGAGGTGAACGTCGATGCGCCGATCAGGTCACCGGCACCGGCGAAGATCGTGTTCGGGTTCGCCTCACGGAACTGCTTGACAGCCCCGGCCAGGACCGCTGCGCCGGCAGCGGCGCCGTCGGCCTCGATCCGACCGTGGAAGTCGTTCACGGTGACGACGTCGATGCTCACCGGCGGGATCTCCGAGGAGACGCCGACGATGATCGGGTCGTGGTCGCTGGAGCGGTAGGGCGTGCCCTGCTCGGTCGCGCCAAAGGCGTAGCCGCGGTCGCTCCACTCGGGCGAGTTGATGCCCCACACCCCGGCGCCGGTGATCGACGAGGCGAGTGACGGGGACGCGATCACGTGGTCGAGCGAGCCGAGCTCGCCGTCGAACGAGTACGTGTACTGGCCGGAGGCCTTGTCGGCGACGAGGTCGCTCCACCCGTTCGAGGTGAACACGTCGATCGGGTCTTCCTTGCCGTAGGCGTTGAAGTCGCCGATCAGCAGCATGTCGCCACTGCCGGTGGTCTCCTCGAGCTGAGCGGTGAAGGCGAGGATCGCGTTCGCCTGCTTCACGCGGTCGGCGTTGAAGAAGCCCTGGCCGTCGGCCGGCTCGGCGCCTGCGCCCTCGGGCGGCGACTTCGACTTCAGGTGGTTCGCGACGACCGTGACGACACGGCCGTCGATGTCGAACGCCTGCGCGATCGGCTCACGGGCGTTGCCCCACACGGTCTCATCGGTGACCGTGATGCTGTCGCCGACCCGCTTGACCGCGTCCTTCTTGTAGATGATCGCGTTGGTGATGAAGTCGGTCGTCGCCGCGTTGTTCAGGGCTGCGGGCGTGGGTACGTAGCCCCACACGTCGCTCCCGGCGTCGGCGTTGAGCCCGGCGACCAGGTCTTTGAGGGCCGTGTCGATGGGCTTGCCCAGCTTCACCGAGTTCTCGATCTCCATGAGCGAGACGATCTCGGCGTCGAGCCCGTTGATCGCCGCGACGATCTTGGACTTCTGGATCGCGAACTGCGCCGCGTTCGCCGCGCCTCGGGCGCTGGAGTTCTCGCTCTTCAACGTCGTGAAGTAGTTGTAGACGTTGAAGGACGCGACCTGGACGTCGCCGCCCACGGTCGGTGCACTCTCGGTGCGCGGGTTCGTCGCCTCGAAACCGACCTTGAGGTCGGCGGACGAGGAGTCGTCGATCGGGACGACCGGCTGCAGGCGCCAGTCGTTGAAGCCCCACTGCAGCACGTAGCCGTTGTCGCCGAAGTCGACGGTGTCGCCGTTGCGGACCACCGTGTCCTTCGTGAAGTACGGCTGCTGTCCCGGGTGACCGCTGTTGGTGACCTGGATCGACCAGCCGTCATCCAGCAGGATGCGGTTCGCGCGGTTCGCTGCGGCGATCGCGGCGGCCTGATCACCGGGTCGCGTGGTCTCGGTGCTCTTCACCGCGAGCGCGTCGCCGGCGTTGAGCCAGAGCGCTCCGAAGTTGAACAGCTGGTGGCTCGAAGCCAGGCGATAGGTGCCTTCCGGGGCCACGTACATGTTCTCGTACTGCTCACGGTCGGTGCCCTGCACCGTGGCGGGCAGCGGGGTGACGGCGGGAACTCCGACGCCGGCGGTGACGACCGAGACGTCGGCGGCTGCCGCCGGGTTGATCTGCGTCTGGCCGAAGTACTCGCTCACCGAACCCGTCACCGAGACGAGGTCGCCGATCGCGAGGGTCGGGGTCAGCGCGTTCAAGAAGACGAACACACCGTCGGACGCACCGGGAGTCGCATCGGTCGTGCCGCCGGACCCCTGTGTCTGGATCACGATGCCCTTGTACCCGCCGGTGCGGTAGTCGGCCGTGACGACGCCCTCGACCTGCACGGTCTGGCCGTTCAGCGGCGAGACGTCGGTGGTGCCCTGAACCTCGGCGATCGTCGCCTTCTTCGGATCGGTGCCGGGTCCGGGGCCGGGGTCGACGCCGCCCGAGTTCTGCGGCGTGATGGCGGCGGAGAGCGTGAAGTCGGCACTGTTGACGTCGGTGTCGACACCGCCGGTGCGGTTGAGCGACTTGACGTCGGTGTTGCCGGCGGGTGCGGTCGCCGCCGCACCCTCGAACGTGTTGGACGTGCCGTAGCCGAGCAGGTCGACGACGCCGTCGACGCCCACGACCGAGCCGGGAGTGAGACTCACCGCCGCCGTACCCTCGACGAGCGCGAGCGTGCCGTTGGTGCCGCTCGGGGTCAGAGCGCTGACGGCATCAGGGGTCGGAAGCTCCGCACCGTTCGCGCCGTTGCTGTTGCCCTGCACCAGGTAGTAACCGCCGGCGGGGATCACACCGGTGAGCGGAGCGACGCCGTTGAAGGCGGCCGACCCGGTGGCGGACCGGTACTGCAGCGACATCCCGTCGAGCGTGACCGGAGCCGAGGTGGGGTTGTAGAGCTCGACGAACTTGTGCTTGAAGGCCGCGCCCGCGCTGCCGCCGGAGAGGTAGGCCTCGTTGATCACCACCCCCGTGCCCGTGGTGTCGGCTGTGGCGGGAACCGCAGCCAGCGAGCCGAGGCTCAATGCGGCGACGCAGGTCACGGCGAGAGCGCCGATGCGCCCCCGACTTCTACGGTGCGAGACGGGAGCCACGCGGTTCTCGTCATCTGGAGCGGACATCATCGGTGCTGTCTCCTCGGTCGGGTTCGACACTTCTCAGGGCTGTCACGGCACACAGGGGAAACTCCCAGCGTGCTCACATGGTGCGAGCATACGGAGCGGTCCGGACATCCTCAACGGAGTTTTCCGATTCGTCATCGAGCGCTCACCGGATGGCCGGAAGCACCCCTGACGAAGGTCACTACCGACGCACGCGAGCACGCAATTGCGCACCGCTGGGCGCGCGGATGCGCGTCCGATCAGACGACTGCGCCTTCTCCGGCCCGGTCTTCGAACTCCTCGACCTCGCGCTCCCAGGCATCCTTCGCCAGTCGGTACCAGAGGTAGAACGCGAAACCGGCGAAGATGGCCCACTCGACGGCATAGAACACGTTGAGCCAGTTGACGGGAGAAAGCTCATCGGGCGCGGGGGACGAGATGTCGACCAGCCCGGCCGTCGCGGTCGTCGAGGCGAGGTACGGACGGTAGACGTCGAGCTCCTCGATGTCGTGCCAGCGGCTGAGGAGCGCGGCGGGTGACATGCGGTCCAGTCGCTGCGGGTCGGCGTGCGGAGGCACCCTGGGGCCCTCGTCCGAGATGATGCGCCCGGTGATCTCGACCTCGGAGCCGTCAGCGGCAGCCTCGAGCTCTTCGACAGCCGCCTCGGCCGACTCCGGATCCGGTGCCCAGCCGACCGCGACGGCGATCGAGGTCCGGTCGGCCACCCGCAGCTGGCCGGTGACCCAATACCCCTCGACATCGTCGTTGAAACGGCTCGCCACGACGATGAAGTCGCCGGGAACCCAGGTGCCCGCGGTCTGGACCCGCTGGCCCACGAGCGGTTCCGGCAGATACTCCCCCGGCTGGAGCACATCCTCGAGCTGCTGCACCTGCTCGGTGGCGCCAGGGGCCGGCGGATCGGTCTCGATCGCACGTTCCAGCTGCCACTGACCGAGCCAGGCGAACACCCCGGCCACCAGGAGGCAGAGCAGGAGCATGCCGATCCAGCGTCCCCTGAGCATGACCTCGCGGAGAGTCGGGGGGAAGAGTGCAGGAGTGGTCACGGTGACGCGCAGGACCCTCAGGCCTCGTAGGGCGCCAGCACGACCTCGACCCGCTGGAACTCCTTGAGGTCGGAGTACCCGGTGGTCGCCATCGACTTGCGCAGCGCGCCGATGAGGTTGGCGGTGCCGTCGGCGACGGGCGCCGGTCCGTACAGGATCTCCTCGAGCGTGCCGATGCCACCCACCTCGACGCGGTGCCCGCGCGGGAGCTTCGGGTGATGCGCTTCAGGTCCCCAGTGGAACCCGCGTCCCGGCGCATCGGTCGCACGAGCGAGCGCGACGCCGAGCATGACGGCGTCTGCGCCCATCGCGAGAGCCTTGACGATGTCGCCGGACGTGCCGACGCCACCGTCGGCGATCACGTGCACGTAGCGCCCACCGGACTCGTCGAGGTAGTCGCGGCGCGCAGCGGCGACGTCGGAGACCGCTGTCGCCATCGGGGCGTGGATGCCGAGGGTGGCCCGCGTCGTCGAGGCCGCTCCCCCGCCGAAGCCGACGAGCACGCCCGCAGCCCCCGTGCGCATCAGGTGGAGGGCTGCCGTGTAGGTCGCAGCTCCTCCCACGATGACCGGCACATCGAGGTCGTAGATGAACTTCTTGAGGTTCAGGGGCTCGGCAACGCTCGACACGTGCTCGGCAGAGACCGTGGTCCCCCGGATCACGAACAGGTCGACACCTGCGGCGGCGACGGTGTCGTAGAACTCCTGCGTGCGCTGCGGCGTGAGGGAGCCGGCCACGGTGACGCCGGCCTCGCGGACCTCGGCGAGGCGACGGGTGATGAGCTCGGGCTTGATCGGCTCCGAGTAGAGCTCCTGCATGCGGACCGTCGCCTTGGTGTCGTCGAGACCTGCGATCTCCGCCAGCAGCGGCACGGGGTTCTCGTAGCGTGTCCAGAGCCCCTCGAGGTCGAGCACTCCGAGGCCGCCGAGCTGGCCGAGCATGATCGCCGTCTGAGGGCTCACGACCGAGTCCATCGGCGCGCCCAGCACCGGGATCTCGAACCCGAAGGCGTCGATCGTCCAGGCGGTCGACACGTCCTCCGGGTTGCGCGTGCGCCGCGAGGGCACCACCGCGATGTCATCGAACGTGTACGCGCGACGTGCACGCTTTCCTCGGCCGAGCTCGATCTCCATGGTCACCCCTCCAGCCTACCCGGCAGGCGGAGCCGCCCGTGCTGGGAGACTGGAGGCGAGACCGGGAGGCACCATGAGGATCGAGCATGTCGACGTGGTCGTGGTGGGCGGCGGGGTCATGGGGTTGGCGACGGCCTGGGCCCTCGTACGTCGAGGACTCAGACCGGTCGTGCTGGAGAGATTCGCCCGCGGTCACCGTGAGGGCGCATCGCACGGTGCGACCCGCAACTTCAACAACGCCTACGACGAGGAGCACTACCTCGACCTGCTCATGCGCGCCCGTCAAGGGTGGGACGCCCTCGGGTCGGTCGGCGGCGAGTCTCTCCTTCGTCTGCACGGCCTCGTGACCCACGGCGACATCGACATCGCCGCCGTGCGGTCGGGCCTGGAGGGCCGCGGCATCCCGAGTGCCGTCCTCTCGCCCGCCGAGGCGGGTGCCCGGTGGCCGGGAATGCGCTTCGGCGGCGACGTGCTGTGGTCGTCCGACGCCGGGGTCGTGCGCGCCGCCGAGGCACTGCGGGAGCTGGAGCGTCGCGTCGTCATCGGCGGCGGAGAAGTGCGCTGGAGCACCCCGGTCGAGCGCATCGAGGAGGACTCGGACGGCGTGGGGGTCAGCGTCGCCGAGGACGTCCACCTGCGTGCCGAGACCGTCGTGGTGACGGCGGGAGCCTGGACGCGGACTCTGCTTCCGCACTTCGGCCTGCCGCGCCTCACCGTGACCGAGGAGACGCCGGCACACTTCCGGCCGCTCACGGACGCGCCGTGGCCCTCGTTCAACCACTACGTGCAGCCGGGGACCTACCCCGCGACCGTGTACGGCATGCCGACGCCAGGAGAGGGCGTGAAAGTCGGGTTCCACCGTGTCGGCGACGAGGTCGATCCCGATGCCCGCCCGCACCTGCCGACGCATCAGCGTGCGCTCTCGGACTACGTGCGGGAGTGGATGCCCGGCCTCGACCCGGCGGCGCCGGAACCGATCAGCTGCACGTACACCTCGACCGGCGACGGCGCCTTCGTGCTCGATCGCCTCGGCCGGATCGTGGTGGGCGCCGGGTTCTCCGGCCACGGCTTCAAGTTCGCTCCCGGCGTCGGCGGGGTCCTCGCCGACCTCGCGATCGACCCCGCCGCGCGCGCTGCCGCACCCTTCCGACTGCCCTGAGCGACCCGACTGTCCTGAGCGACACGGGAGCACGGCCCGTGTCCGCGAACGAACGTCAGCGCGAGCGCGCCACGCGCTTCTCGTCCCACACGGGCTCGTCGGACTCGTAGACCTCGCCGTCCGACCCGAACACCAGGAACCGGTCGAACGAACGGGCGAACCAGCGGTCGTGCGTGACCGCCAGTACCGTTCCCTCGAAGCGCGCGAGGGCCTGCTCCAGCGCCTCGGCCGATTCCAGGTCGAGGTTGTCGGTCGGCTCGTCGAGCAGCAGCAGCGTCGCCCCGGAGAGCTCCAGAAGGAGCACCTGGAACCGCGCCTGCTGTCCTCCCGACAGCGAGTCGAAGCTCTGCTGCGCCTGACGCACGAGACCGTAGCGGTCGAGTGCCGAACTCGCGGCGTCGCGTGGCATACCCGCTCGGCGATCGTCCCCCCGATGCAGGATCTCTAGCAGCGTGCGGCCGACGAACTCGGGGTGCGCGTGCGTCTGCGCGAACAGGCCCGGCACCACCCTCGCTCCGAGCACGGCCGAGCCGGTGTGTTCGACAGCACTGAGCTGCTCACCCGTCGACGTCACGTGACCGAGCGTGGCGTCGGGGTCGGATCCACCGCGAGCGAGCAGGCGCAGGAAGTGCGACTTGCCCGACCCGTTCGACCCGAGCACGGCCACCCGGTCGCCGTACCAGACCTCCGCGTCGAAGGGCCGCATGAGACCCGTCAGCTCCAGGCGCTGCGCGACCACCGCCCGTTTGCCCGTGCGCGCGCCGCGCAGGCGCATGTCGAAGTCCTGGGCCGGCGGACGCTCCTCCGGGGGACCCGCTTCCTCGAACTTGCGCAGGCGTGTCTGCGCCGCCTGGTAGCGCGAGGCGAAGCCGTCGTTCGCCGAGGCCTTGACCTTGAGGTTGGCCACCAGGGTCCGCAGCTTCTCGTGCTGCTCGTCCCACCGTCTGCGCAGCTCGTCGAGCCGGTCCATCCGGTCGGTGCGAGCCTGATGGTAGGTGCCGAAGCCGCCGCCGTGCACCCAGGCCGTGGCCCCGGCGCCTCCGGGTTCGAGCGTGATGAGGCGGTCGGCCGCTCGAGCGAGCAGCTCACGGTCGTGCGACACGAGCAGCACGGTCTTGGGCGTCTGGCGCAGCTGATCCTCGAGCCAGCGCTTCGTCGGCACGTCGAGATAGTTGTCCGGCTCGTCGAGCAGCAGCACCTCGTCGGGTCCGCGCAACAGGGCCTCGAGCGCCAGGCGCTTCTGCTCGCCGCCGGAGAGCGTGGTGAGCTCGCGGTATCTTGCGCGCTCGAACGGGACGCCGAGCGCGGCGACCGTGCACTGGTCCCAGATCGTCTCGTGCTCGTATCCGCCGGCGTCCGCGTACTCGGCGATCGCCGATGCATAGGCCATCTGCGTATCGTGCTCGTCGCGTTCGATCAGCGCGTTCTCCGCGGTCTCGAGCGCCTCCGCAGCGACGCGGATACGTGTGGGAGCGACACGCACCAACAGCTGGTGCACGGTCTCGCCCGCTTCGCCGTGGCCGACGAACTGGTCCATGACGCCGAGTCCGCCGTCGATCGTCACGACGCCGTCATCAGCCGTCTGATCGCCGCGGATGATGCGCAGCATCGTCGTCTTGCCGGCGCCGTTCGGGCCGATCAGAGCGCTCGTCGAGCCCGCGCCGACCCGGAAGCTCGCCTCGTCGAGAAGCGGTCTGCCGTCTGGAAGCGTCAGGGAGACGCTGGATACATCGATGAAGCCCACGGTGCGTGGCCGTCCTTCCGCCCCGCACATGCCGAGCCGACCAGGATATCAGCAGGAGCGGTCACGGACCCAACGGGCCAGGTCACGGACGGAACGGGCCAGGTCGCAGACGACACCGGGCCGAAGACGCTGCGGACCGCTCAGACGAGAGCGCTCGACGTCGGTACGGGAGCGGCGAAGAGGTCGAGCACCGGGCAATGCGCATCGACGACGGCGCGCAGGTTCTCATACTCCTCCACGCTGTTCGGACCGGTGATGTCGACAGCCACGCGCACATCGTGGAATCCGGCGCGCCCCGACTCGTCGATGCCGAAGAGCTTGCGCACGTCGAGGTCGCCCTCGACCGTGATCTCGATCGCGTCGATCGTGAGGCCGAGGGCCTGGGCGTAGAGCCGGTACACGACCACCTGGCACGAGACGAGCGCACCCAGCGCGTACTCGACCGGACTGGCCGCGACGTCGTCCCCGGCGAGCGCACCCGGCTCGTCGACGAGGAAGCGGTGCGCGCCGGCCCGGATCTCGGTCGCGACCGAGCCGATTCCGCGTCCGCTGACGCGGTACGTCAATCGCGCGTTCGCTTCGTCCGCGGCGATCCGCTCGTTCCACGCCGATCCCGCGTCGGTGAGTCGCTGCGCGCGCTCGGCCGGGGTGACGTCCGCGACACCGGCGAGCTGGTCCTGGAGAAGAGTCATGGCCCGACGGTAGCGATCGTCCGGTTCCCCGCGCCCGCCGCCCGTCATCGGGCTTCACACCGCGAAACGCAGCGTCACGACGCCGAGACCACGCCGGTGGTGTCAGCGCCGCAGCTGCTCGATGCGCTCGGACTCTCCCCACGCCCGGTCCGCCGTGAGAACAGGAAGATCGAGCCGTCGCGCAAGTGCGAGACACAGGCGGTCCCCCAGCGACAGCCCGCTTCCGCGCCCCCACGATTCCGCGGCGGCTTCCGCGTCGCGCTGGGAAACCGGCTCGACCTTCAGCCGGTAGCTGAGCAACAAGCCGGAGGCGATGCCCCAGTCCGCGCCGGACGCGCGCACCTTCTGCGCGACCTCCGACCAGTTCGCGGCTCCGATCACGGAGTCGTCGAGGATCTCCTCGACGCGATCGGCGCCAGGCTCGCCCTGCAGGAAAGCGAGGAGAGCTGACGCGTCGACCACCATCACGCCGCTGCATCCTCGGAGTCCGCGGACCTCCGGCGCTCCGCGAGCAGCGATTCGAGAGCGCGCTTCCCCTCCAGCTGCGACCTGACGAGGGCCTTGGCCTGCTCCCTGGTGAGCAGGATCACGCCTCCTGACGTCTCGATCATGAGCAGCGGCACGCCCTGGTCCCAATGCTGACGGTCGCGGAGTTCGGCAGGGACCACGAGGCGACCACGATCACCCATCGGTGCAACGAAGGTGGTATCCATCCTTCGACGATACCACCACCCCTCACGGCGGGGGCTTCACTCGGCGCGACTCAGACTCGTCAGCACCTCGGTGCGCGGAGCGGCAGGCAGGAAGAAGCGGAACTCCGTGCCGACACCCTCCTTGCTCGTCACGTCCATCGTCCCTCCGTGCGCGAGGACGATGGCACGGGTGATCGTGAGACCGAGACCCACGCCGGGCACCGCGTTGCGCGTCGCGGTCGACGCACGGAAGAAGCGGGTGAACAGCATCCCCTGTTCGTCCTCCGGTATCCCGACCCCGGTATCGGCGATCGAGAACTCCACGCCGCCGTCGACCGCGCGCACTCGCGCGGTGACCTTCCCGCCGCGAGAGGTGAACTTGATGGCATTGGAGAGCAGGTTGTCGATGGCCTGCCCCACTCTTCCGGCATCGACGAAGACGGGCATCGCCGCAGGACCGACCTCCGCGACGAGTTCGATCCCTTCCCGCTGCGCATGCGGACCGGCCGACACCACCGCGGATCGCACCAGCGCGGCCGCATCGGCCTCATCGCGCTCGAGGGGGAATCGCCCGGACTCGACCTGGGCGGTGAACAACAGGTCGCCGACGAGATTGAGCAGACGCTGCGCGTTGCGCTCGATGATGCCGACGAACTCCTGCTGGTCCTCCGTGAGAGGCTGCCCTGGATCGTTCTGCAGCAGGTCCAGGAAGCCGATGATGGCGCTGAGGGGCGTCCGGAGCTCATGGGAGATCATCCCGACGAACTCGTCCTTCATCCTCGCGACCTCGACGGCCCTGGTCTCGTCTGTCAGCACGAACAGATATCCCTGCTGCGCGCCCGCACCGTCCTTGTGGGGAGTGACCGTCACGCGTGCGGGAACCGTCGTCCCGCCTGCGGTCACGACCTCGATGTCCCCGTCGACAGGGACGCCGGCGTCCGCCTGTCCGAACAGAGCCTTGATCCCCGGGTCGAGTTCGGCGTAGCCGGCGGGCATGTCGCCGGACGGCGCGGAGTGCTCCGCCGTGTCAGCCGCCAGCATCGAGAGCACGGCGGTCGAGAAGAAGCGATCGATGCGCACGGCGTCGAGAGCCTCGTCGACGGGAAGTCCGAGCAGGCGCACCGCTCCCGGGTTCCAGGCCGTCACGATACCGCTGCAGTCCGTGGCCACCACGGCCTGCGCCGTTATCGACGACCACAGGCTCTCGAACGAGTCCAGCAGCTCCCGGTACTGGTGCTCCTTCTCGCGCAGCTGCACGATCATGGCCACGTTCTCGGACAGCGCTCTGGTTCGTTCGGCGACGAGCTCCTCCGCCTGTTCCACGCGCATCCGCTGCTGCCGCGCGAGCTGGTTGATCACGGCCGCCACCGCCGAGAACACGAGCGGGCCCACCACGCCCCGCAGCCACTCGACCGAGGTCGCGGGTGGCGCGGTGACGTACGGCATCAGCAACGCGATCGACGTGAGCCCGCCGACCACGAACACCCAGCGGATGCCCGGGGCGGCGGCCAGCCAGACCACCGGGAGGAGCACGAGTGATGAGAAGAGCGATGTCGCTCCCCCGGTACCCGTGCGGAAGAGTCCGAGGCCGATGATGTCGACGATGGGGATGAGCAGGAGCGCCCATCCCTCGTGCACCCCGCGGGCCGTCAGCACCGCGGCGAAGGCCGTGGCCGCGAGCACCAGGATGATCCCCGCCACGGCCGGTGCGACGTGCGTCATGGGAAGGTCGGGAACCCACCAGGTGAGGAGCGCCGCGATCACCGTCGCGGTGACCGTCGGCGCCTGCTTGAGCAGCGGGCTCGGGTTGTCGAAGACCTGATACCAGCGGTTCTCCGCGCGATCGAGCGGCGTGGCCCTCATCGCCGCACGCCCTCGACGATCGCGTGCAGCTCGGAACCCGTGATCGGCTTGGGGAGCGCGGCGTCCGCCGGCGGATAGTCGGTGGCATCGAGCACCGAGCTGATCACCAGGAAGCAGTCGGGGAAACGGGCCCGGACCAGCCGCGCGCACTCCTGTCCCGAGATACCGGGCAGCAGCAGGTCGAGCACGGCCACCACGGGATCGATCTCGGAGAACGCGGCGATCGCCGACTCGGCGTCACGGGCCACGAACACGTCGAACCCCTCGCGGTCGAGATAGCGGCGCAGTAGCGCGGCCTGATCGGGCGCGTCCTCGACGACGAGGGCCAACGGCCTCCCGCTCATCGGAGCAGCAGCTCTCTCACCACGACGATGACGACCACCACGGCGAGGGCGAGCAGAGCCTGAGGGATCAGACGTCGCTCACGTCGGGCATCCGCGGCGATCTCCTCCACCTCGGCATCGTTCGACGGGGTTGCGGTCATGAGTCGACACGTCCGATCTTCTCGGTCTTGATCCAGGAGGCATCGGCGCGACGCCACTCCTTGATGTAGGAATCCACGGTGATGGCGCACAGCAGTGAGCCGTACCCGCAGACGTAGAGCAGCAGCCCCGCGAAGAAGCGTCCGCCAGGGAGCGGCTCCACCGCCCGGGCGAGCCAGATCCCCAGCATCGAGATCGGTCCCCACAGGTAGAAGATCACCGCCCACATGATGCGGGCCTCGTGCGTCACGGGCAGCCCGAGCGCGAGCAACGCGGACTCGAACAGCTGCGGGAAGATCGCGATGGCCATCAGGATCAGGGCACCGAGCCCTGGGAACATGATCGCCTCGCGCCAGGACTGTCTGCCGATGCGGGGATCCAGCTGCACCGAGTAGAGCATCGAGTAGATGTAGATGCAGGCCGCCGCGATCCACATGAAGCGGAACACGAACTCCGCGATGTCGCTGTGCAGTAGGAGGAGCGCGAGCAGGCCGGCCGCCGCGAGCAGCATGAACGCAGGGAGCAGGAGGATCGTGAACCAGGCGAGCCCGAAGCCGAAACTGCCCAGGTTGTGGTCCCGGCTCGGGCGGAACCACAGCTTTCGGTAGATCGAGGTGAGCTGCACGTTGCCGCGCGCCCAGCGCAGACGCTGCTTCCACAGGCTGTCGATCGTCCGCGGCTCCTCGGCCAGCACCACGGCATGCGGCTCGAACACCATCCGGCGTCCCTTGAGCTGGCCCTCGAACGTCGTCATGGTGTCCTCGGCGAGGGTTCCCGTGGGGATGCGTCCGCCGATGGCTTCGAGGTTCGCGCGCGAGTGCAGCTGGGCGCCGCCCGCGAGGCAGGCGATGGCGCCGCCGACGTTCTGCACCCGACGTGCGGAGAGCTGACCGATCACGTACTCGATGGCGATGAAACGCGTGAGGTAGTTGCGGTCGCGGCTGCCCTCGGCGATGTAGGCCGTCACGGCACCGACCTTCTCGTCGGCCAGGTGACGGGTGAGCTTGCGCAGCGAATCACGGGCGAAGATCACATCCGCATCCATGATGAGCACGGCCTCGGCCCACGTGTCGGCGAGGATCACGTCGAGACCGTGGTTGAGCGTGTGCGCCTTGCCCTCTCCCCCCTTCTCGCGCCGCAGGTGCACGACGCGGCCGGGGTGGGCCGCTGACGTGGCGGCGACGACCTCGGGGGTGTCGTCGGTCGATGCGTCGTCGACGACGAAGACCCGCAGGCGTTCAGCCGGATACTCCAGCTGCAGCAGCCGTTCGATCGCGGGGCCGATCACCGCACCCTCGTTCCAGGCGGGGATGACGACGGCGACGTTCGGGTGGTACGGCGCCGCCTTGCCGTAATGGTTGCGGAACGCATGCAGCGGAAGGATGAGGAACTGCAGGCCGGTGTTGACCACCGGCAGCGTGCCGACGAGGATGCAGAGCAGCAGGAGGATGACCAGCACGGTCTCCAGCCAGGTGAGATCGGCCATCAGGAGACCGCCACCGCGTCGAGCAGCGGGAGGATCCTCGAGTACCGGCCCACCTCGGCGGCGTCGTGGCTGTCGGTCGAGGCGACCACCGTGCCGCCGGCGCGGCGCAGCGCGGCCAGCGCATCGACCCCAGGGCAGCCCCACTTCTCGTTCACTTCGACGAGGGTGTCGGTGTCGGCGGCGGTGCGTGCCCAGGCATCCGCGCGCTGCGCACCCAGGTCGGCCTCGGACAGACCGATCTTCGGCAGGATCGAGAAGCAGTGCGCGAGCTGGTTCCCCGGGTAGCGCCGCATCGTGGCGATGAGCGCCTCGACGAACTGATCGAGAACGTCGTCAGCGGCCCATCCCGCGGCCATCCGCTCCCGCACCGCGGTGGGTCCGAGCGGACCGTCCGCCCCCGGGAACTGGTGGTCGGCGATGAGGATCCGATCGATGCCGTCGGGGAGGGTCGGGATGTCGAGAGTTCCCCCGACGTCGAGGATCTTCGCCTCGACACCGGTGAGCACCGTGAGCCCGTCCGGCACCCGGAGCACCCGCACCGCAGCGAGGTACTCCGGCACCCAGGTCGTGCTCTGACGCACGTGGTCGACGAGGCGCACCGTGGTCAGTCCCGCTGCGGCCGCAGCCTCGACGTTCTGTGCGAGTGTCGAGACCGCATCGTCCGAGAAGGTGGAGTGGACGTGGTGGTCGCCGCGGAGCAGCGCGTGGCTCACAGTTCCTCCTGATGCCCCGCATGGTCGGAGACCAGCACATCGTCGATCTCCACGATCACATCCTCGAGGAAGCGCACGGAGGCGACCTCGCGGAACGGGATCTGCACGGGAAGCTCTCGCCCCAGGAAGAGGTCGGCCACGAGCGACGGGATGTCGACGCCGGCCGCGATCGTCAAAGGCAAGGCGCCGGGGAAGCGAGGATTGACCTCGAGCAGCACCGCACGACCCGTGCGATCGCGCCGCAGCTGCACGTTCGCGACGCCGACCAGTCCGATCGCGCGGGCGATCGATGCCGCCGTCTCCTCGAGTTCCGCATCGCGGACCGTGCGTCCGGCGATGGCGACGCCGGAGTCGACCCTGGCTCGCGTGCGGGGTACCGCGGCCACTACGGCCCCGGTGGCATCCGCGATGACGTCGACGGAGTACTCCTCCCCCGGAAGGAAGTCCTGGACGATGAGTCCCTCGTCCGTCGGCAAGGCCTCGAGAGCAGCACGGTCGGGCACGAGCCGCACGCCACGGCTCCCTGCACCCTGACGCGGCTTGGCGAAGACCGGGAACTCCCACTCGACGGCCTCGGCATCACGCCCGGCGAGGACGGTGCGCGGGACGCGACCGGTCGACGCGCAGCGTTCCGCGAGGGCGAGCTTGTCGAGCGCGGTGTTCAGCGTGTCCTCGGACGGCGCAGCCAGCACGGCGGGTGCCAGCTCATCGCGCCGTCCCGCGAGGGCGATGAGCTCGACGTCGACGGTCGAGATCACCAGATCGAGGCCGTCGTCCGCCACCATGCGCGCGATCGCCGGCACGAAGTCGTCGTCACGTCCCGGTGGCACGAGGCGTCGCTGCTCCGGGGGCACCAGGTAGATGCCGCTCGCCCAGCCGTCCATGTCCGCGGCGAACACGGTCAAGTCCGAGCGGCGGAGCAGCGACCGGATCACGGCCACTCCCGCCGGACCACCGGCACCGGTCACCAGCACGCGCTTCGTCATCAGCTCTCCCGTCGTGTGAGCTCGTGGGCGCCGATGAACTCGGCGGTCTCCCGCACGACCTCGAGCGGTTCGACGGCCGTTCCCCCACCGAACCTCGACCAGTACCGCGCTGTCGCCGTGACGAACTCGGGCGCGAGGTAGTCGCGGCTCGCCGTCTGCGAGCCGAAGCGTTCGAGGAGCCGCAGCTTCTCGTCGAGGTACTGGTCGATGCGCACGAACCTCGTGGGCCGGAAGTCGATCGTCGCCGACGGACTCTGATAGCACGCGACGGTACCGACCCGACGCGTGGCCACGACGGTCGCCTCGCTCACGGCACGGTGATCCTGGTGCCGGTCGTGCGGCGAATGCGTGTAGACGATCGTCGGCTGGATCTCCTGCACGACCTGTTCGATGATGCGCACCGTGGATCCTCCTCCGGAGATCTCGGTGTCGATGAGGTCCTTCAGGAAGAGGCGGGCGCCCAGCATCTCCGCCGCTGCGAGGGATTCGTTCTGCCTGCTGTCGGCGTCCCCACCCCTGGCACCGCGGGAGAGCGTGAGGATCGTGATCTCGTCCTGAGCCCTGGCGTGCGCGGCGAGCAGTCCACCGACACCGATCTCGACATCGTCCGGATGTGCGCCGATCGCGAGCACCCGCTCCGGTGTGCGCGCTTCCGCTCGGCGGCGGCGCCCCTCCTCGACCAGACGGGTGACGGCCTCCACGAGCTTGCCGTTGTCGAGCGGTTTGGTCAGGAACTCGTCCGCCTGCGCTCGCAGGGCCGAGACCGCGTACTCCACGGAGACGTGGGCGGTCATCACCACGACAGGCACCGACGGAACGATGCGTCGCAGCTCGGCGAGCAGCTCGAGGCCGCTCAGTCCCGGCATCTCGATGTCGGTCACCACGACGTCCGGCCGCACCTCCGCGACCCGATCGATCGCGACCTGTCCGTCCTCGGCGACGTCGACGATGCACGCGGCACGTCGCTCGAGCACGGTCTTGACGAGCAGGGCGACGTCCGGATCGTCGTCGACGACGAGAACGCGAGGAGAGTCCTCAGGCATGTGTACGGCTCTCCTTGGGGAGGTTCCCTGACCGATGGGGATCGGCGGCGCGATCTCGGGGCCTTCAACACCGGGACCGCAGGGAAAGTCGAGCGGGGTATGACGATTCTGGCATACGCCGCCGCCATTGCGACGGTATGCGCCTACGCTCCTGCGCGGGCGGCGCGCTTCTCCTCCTGGAACACCCGGATCGCCTCGTACCGCTCGGCCGAGCGCGCCCGTCGCTTCGCCGCCTCGTCCTCACGATTCTTCGGAGGTGCGGTGGTGACGAGCTCACCCAGGAGACGGTCGACGACAGCCGCGATCTCGTCGACCGCGCTCTCGAAGACGGCCTGGTTCGCCCGCGACGGCGCCGTGGTCCCGGCGATCTTGCGCACGAACTGCAACGCCGCATCGTGGCATTCCTGCGCGGTCGCAGCGGGCTCGAGGTTGTTCAGCGGGATGATGTTGCGGCACATACCCGCACGCTACGCCGCACGGCGGGTCGACGGAAGAGTCGCGGCGTCTCCCCGCCCACCGGGGTCGGACCGACGACAGGGGATGGTGCCGCCGAGGGCCGCTCGCTACGCTCGGGGCTATCCGGGCCGCCAGTGCGATCCCCACCCCCGTCGACAGGACAGACCATGACGAACCCGCCGTTCCCCGAACCGCCCGCTGCCGACTCCTCGACCCCGACGACACCGCCCGCTGCCCCTCCCGCTCCGCCGACCGCAGCCCCGGCCTATCCGGCACCCACGGCACCGGCGTACCCGCAGCCGGAGCCCACGCCTCCCGGTCGCGTCCTGTCGATCGTCGGTCTGGTCCTCGCCTTCCTGGCGGCGCCGATCGGACTCATCCTGAGCATCGTCGCCGCGGTGAAACTCGGCAAGACCGGGCAGCCGAAGGGACTGGCCATCGCGGGCATCATCGTCGGCGCGATCCTGACGATCCTCGGCATCATCGGGATCATCCTGTCCGTCACCGTCTTCGCCGCGATCTTCGGCACGTGCGCCGAGCTGGGCGCCGGCGTCTGGGAAGTCAACGGCGTCACCTACACCTGCGGGTGACCGCAGCGGCGTGACACGAAGAGGGGCCGGATGCGATGCGCATCCGGCCCCTCTTCGTGTCACGCCTACTTCTTGTAGTTCGGCGCCTCGACCACGATCTGCACGTCGTGCGGGTGCGACTCCTTGAGCCCTGCCGAGGTGATGCGCACGAACTTGCCGCGCGTCTTGAGCTCCTCGATCGTGCGCGCTCCGACGTAGAACATCGACTGACGCAGCCCGCCCACCAGCTGATAGGCGACCGCAGCGAGCGGTCCGCGGTACGGGACCTGGCCCTCGATGCCCTCGGGGATCAGCTTGTCGTCGCTCGGGACATCGGCCTGGAAGTAGCGGTCCTTCGAGTACGAGGTCTGCTTGCCGCGCGTCTGCATCGCGCCGAGCGAGCCCATGCCGCGGTACTGCTTGAACTGCTTGCCCGACTGGAAGACGATCTCGCCCGGCGACTCGTCGGTTCCGGCGAGGAGCGAGCCGAGCATCACGGCGTCGGCACCGGCGACGAGCGCCTTGGCGATGTCGCCCGAGTACTGCAGACCACCGTCGGCGATGACCGGAACGCCTGCGGGACGAGCGGCGAGCGAAGCCTCGTAGACCGCGGTCACCTGCGGCACACCCACGCCGGCGACGACGCGGGTGGTGCAGATGGACCCGGGGCCGACGCCGACCTTGACCGCGTCGACTCCGGCATCGATGAGAGCCTGAGCGCCTTCACGGGTGGCGACGTTGCCGCCGATGACGTCGATGTGTGCGAAGGACTCGTCGGCCTTGAGCCGGCGGACGAGGTCGATGACACCCTGCGACTGCCCGTTGGCCGTGTCGACCACGAGGACGTCGACCCCGGCATCGCGCAGCGCCTCGGCACGCTCCCACGCGTCGCCGAAGAAGCCGATCGCCGCGCCGACGCGCAGACGCCCCTGGTCGTCCTTGGTGGCGAGCGGGTACTTCTCGCTCTTGTCGAAGTCCTTGATGGTGATGAGACCGGCGAGCTTGCCGTCGTCGTCGATGAGCGGCAGCTTCTCGACACGGTGCTTCGCGAACAGGGCGATGACCTCGCCTGCGGCCACGCCCACCGGAGCGGTGACGAGGTTCTCCCGCGTCATGACGTCCTTGACGAAGGTGGTCTGCCGCTCGAAGCCGGAGACGAAGCGCATGTCGCGGTTGGTGATGATGCCGACGAGCCTGCCCTCGTCGTCGACGACGGGGAGGCCGGAGATGCGGTACTTCGCGCAGAGGTTGTCGACCTCTTCGACCGTCGCATCCTGCGTCGTGGTGATCGGGTCGGTGATCATGCCGGACTCGCTGCGCTTGACGCGGTCGACGTGCGCTGCCTGGTCGGCGATGGAGAGGTTGCGGTGCAGGATGCCGATGCCGCCTTCACGCGCCATCGCGATCGCCATCCGCGACTCGGTGACCGTGTCCATGGCGCTCGAGAGGAGCGGCGTCGCGACCGAGATGCGCCGGGTGATGCGCGACGAGGTGTCGGCCTCGCTGGGGATGACATCGGTGTGCCCGGGGAGCAACAGCACGTCATCGTACGTCAGTCCGACGAAGCCGAAGGGATCGTGCTGTTCCATGGATTCTCCTTCTGCGCGAGTCGCGCATGTCCGAGTGCGAGGGGGTGGTCGACGTCGGCCGGTGCGGGGCCGCGGCCCGTATGAAGATTCTAAGCGAGACACGCCCGAGAACATTCCCAGAGCCGCGTCGTTACCGGACCGTTGGCACCGACCGTAGGTGAATCGGCGATGGCGCATTACGCTCAAGTGCGTCGTCCATCTCTGCGGACAAACCCGAGATCGCAGAGACACAGCACTCAAAGTGGAGGTTGCGTGGGACCCACAACACTCGCCGTGCAGCGAAAGCGACCCTGGGTGGTCGCCTTCCTCAGTATCCTCATGGCGCTCACAGCGTTCCTGTTCCTGCCCCCGTCAGCGGCCTCGGCCGAGACGACGGACGACGGGCAGGAGGTCACCGACTTCTACTTCGCCGGCGTCGTGACCTTCGACGACCAGCCGGTCGAAGGCGTGGTCATGACCATCGAGGGCAAGGGCTTCGACGGCGAGACCGAGACCGATGCCGACGGCAAATGGCGCCTGTACGTGCCCGAGAAGGAGAAGTACACCCTCACGGTCGATGAGTCGACGCTGCCGGACGGCGTGATCGTCGATGCGACCCAGCTCCCGGAGGGCACCCAGCCGATCGCCGGGACCACGGCCTCCTTCGAAGTCGAGTTCGGCCTCACCGGGACGAAGATCATGAACCTCTTCCTCGGCGAGGGGCAACGGGTCACCGTCTCCTTCGTCGACCAGCTGCTCTCACGCCTCGTCGGCGGACTGAACTTCGGACTCCTGCTGGCTCTCGCCTCGATGGGCGCTGCCCTCATCTACGGCACCACGCGCCTCTCCAACTTCGCGCACGCCGAGATGGTCACGTGGGGCGGCCTCGTCGCCCTCGTCACGACCACGTTCTGGCACCTTCCTCTCTGGCTCGGCATCGTCGCAGCCGTCATCGGCGGCGGCCTGTTCGGCTGGGCGCTGGATGCCGGGATCTGGCGTCCGCTCCGCCGGCGCGGTCTCGGTGTCGTCCAGCTGATGATCGTCAGCATCGGGCTCTCGCTCGCGCTGCGATACGCGTTCCAGTTCATCATCGGCGGAGGCACATATCAGCTCCCCGGTGCCAGCCCCACCCCGATTCAGTTCGGGCCGATCTCCCTGTCCTACATCGACATGATCGCGATGGGTGTGAGCATCGTCGTGATCCTGGCCGTGGCCTTCTTCCTGACGCGCACCCGCATCGGCAAGGCCACCCGCGCGATCTCCGACAACCCGCAGCTCGCTGCCGCGTCCGGGATCGACGTCGACCGTGTGATCCGTTACGTCTGGATCCTCGCGGGAACGCTCGCCGCCATCTCCGGCATCCTGTGGGCGTACTTTCGCCCCGGCGTGAAGTGGGACATGGGGATGCAGATGCTCCTGCTGATCTTCGCCGCGATCACCCTCGGCGGCCTCGGCACGGCGTTCGGCGCTCTGGTCGGATCTCTCATCGTCGGCATGGCTGTCGAGGTGTCGACGCTGTGGATCCCGTCCGACCTCAAGTATGCGAGTGCTCTCGTGATCCTCATCCTCATCCTCCTCGTGAGACCTCAAGGGCTGCTCGGACGCAGGGAAAGGTTGGGCTGATCGCCATGGACTTCGGAAGCATCTTCTCGAACACGGCCGTCTACCTGTTCAGCCCGGTCACCATCGCCTACGCGCTCGCGGCGACCGGCCTCGCCGTGCACTTCGGATACGCCGGACTGCTCAACTTCGGCATGGCGGCGTTCATGGCGATCGGCGGCTACGGCTACGCCATCTCGGTGCTCAGCTTCGGCCTGCCGTGGTGGATCGGCATGCTGATCGGCCTGGTCGGCGGCGCCCTCTTCGCCGTGCTCCTGGGCATACCTACGCTGCGGCTCCGCGCCGACTATCTCGCGATCGCCACGATCGCCGCGGGCGAGATCGTCCGTCTCCTCTTCACCACGCAGGTGTTCGACGAATGGACCAACAGCGCCGACGGCCTCGCCCAGTACAACGGCGGATTCCGCGACGCGAACCCCATCCCGCCGGGGACCTACGGGTTCGGACCCTGGACGTACAGCGCGAACGACCTCTGGAACCGCGTGTTCGGCGTGATCGTCCTGGTCATCGCCATCCTGCTGGTGTGGGCGCTGATGCGCAGCCCGTGGGGCCGCGTGCTCAAGGGCATCCGCGAAGACGAGGACGCCGTGCGCTCGCTGGGCAAGAACGTCTTCGCCTACAAGATGCAGGCGCTCGTCGTGGGTGGTGTGATCGGTGCCGCGGGTGGGATCGTCTTCGTCCTCCCCTCCGCGGTCGTCCCCGGCAGCTATTCGACGTCGCTGACGTTCTTCCTGTGGACGATCCTCCTCCTGGGAGGCGCGGCCACGGTGTTCGGACCCACGCTCGGTGCGGTGCTCTTCTGGGTGGTGTTCGCCTTCATGGCCAACCTGCTCCCGTCGATGGCGAAGGCCGGGCTGCTGCCGATGACCGACAGCCAGGCGTCGACCCTCGTCTTCGTCTTCGTCGGCATCGCCCTGATGCTGCTCGTGATCTTCCGCCCGCAGGGCATCCTCGGAGACAAGAGGGAGATGACCTTTGTCAAATGAACTGACCCCGGAACAGGTCCCCGGCTCGGCGGACGCCGCGGTGACCGCGGCTCCCTCCACGGGGAGCATCCGACGCCCGAAGACCACCGGCCTGACCACGGGTGAGGTGAAGCCCGGAGTCGCGAAGGTCGATCCGATCCTCGTCGTCGACGCCGTCCAGCGTCGCTTCGGAGGCCTGACCGCCGTCGACGTCGATCACCTCGAAGTCCCCCGAGGAGCCATCACCGCGCTGATCGGCCCGAACGGAGCAGGCAAGACGACGCTCTTCAACCTGCTCTGCGGATTCGACAAGCCCAACAGCGGCACGTGGTCGTTCGACGGCACGAGCCTCTCCGGGGTGCCGTCGTTCAAGGTGGCCAGGATGGGCCAGGTACGCACGTTCCAGCTCACCAAGTCGCTCTCGCTGCTCACGGTGCTCGAGAACATGAAGCTGGGCGCTCCGCATCAGCGCGGTGAGGGATTCTGGTCCAGCCTGTTCCCTGTCCTCTGGAGGGCACAGGACAACGAGATCGAGGCCAAGGCGCGCGAACTGCTGACGCGCTTCAAGCTCGACGCGAAGGAGAAGGACTTCGCCGCGGCCCTCTCGGGTGGCCAGCGCAAGCTCCTCGAGATGGCCAGGGCGCTGATGAGCGACCCGACGCTGGTGATGCTCGACGAGCCCATGGCCGGCGTCAACCCCGCGCTCACGCAGTCGCTCCTCGACCACATCCTCGACCTGAAGGAGGAGGGCATGACCGTGCTCTTCGTCGAGCACGACATGCACATGGTGCGTCACATCGCCGACTGGGTGATCGTGATGGCCGAGGGGCGGGTCGTCGCGGAGGGCCCTCCCGACGAGGTCATGGAGAACCCGGCTGTCGTTGACGCGTACCTCGGTGCACACCAGGACGTGGACCTCGGCGCCGTCACCGGACGTATCCCGGTGCTCCCCGATGCCGCCGCCAGCAGGCTCCGCGAGGAGATCGAAGCGGAGGCGGAGGCCGAGCTCGAGGCGACCGATCCGGTTCCCGGCACCGCTACCGATACCGATACCGAGGGAAAGGGCACCGCATGAGCGGGGAAACGCCGACCGATGCAGCGACGAGCGCGGCTCAGGACGATGTCGTCGTGAAGCTGACCGACGTCCATGCCGGCTATCTTCCCGGTGTGAACATCCTCAACGGTGCCAACCTCGTGGCGCGGCAGGGAGAGCTGATCGGGATCATCGGTCCGAACGGGGCGGGGAAGTCCACTCTCCTGAAGGCCATCTTCGGGCTCGTGAACGTGCGAAGCGGCGACATCACGGTGAAGGGTGAGAGCATCGTGGGTCTGAAGGCCGACAAGCTCGTCCGGCGCGGAGTGGCCTTCGTGCCGCAGACCAACAACGTCTTCCCCTCGCTGTCGATCGAGGAGAACCTGCAGATGGGGCTGTACCAGAACCCCAAGATCTACGACGAGCGACTCGAGTTCGTCACCGGCATCTTCGCTGAGCTGGGCAAGCGCCTCAAGCAGCGCGCCGGTTCGCTCTCCGGTGGTGAGCGGCAGATGGTCGCCATGTCCCGTGCCCTCATGATGGACCCGTCGGTGCTGCTGCTCGACGAGCCGTCGGCCGGCCTCTCCCCCGTGCGACAGGACGACGCGTTCATCCGGGTCTCCGACATCAACAAGGCCGGTGTCACGACGATCATGGTGGAGCAGAATGCTCGACGCTGCCTGCAGATCTGCGACCGAGGGTACGTCCTCGATCAGGGCAAGGACGCGCACGAGGGAAGTGGCAGGGACCTGCTGAACGACCCCAAGGTCATCGGTCTCTATCTCGGCACGCTCGGCACCGACGCCGCCTGAGCGGCGAGCGAGAAGCCGCGAGCGAGAAAGCCGCCGACACCACGACAAAGGCCCCGGATCGGATCCGGGGCCTTCGTCGTGTGATCGTCTGATCAGTTGGTGCGGGTGATCATGTTGTCGGCACCGTACTTGTAGATGCCGATCGACGCACCCTGCGGGTCGCCGGCCTCATCGAACGTGACGTCACCGGAGTAGCCGTCGTAGTCGGCCGTGCCGCCGTCGTTGATGATCTTGGCGCAGTCGGCGAAGCTGGTGCACTTCTTGCCGTCACCGGAGCCGCCCGACACCTCCTGCATCTTGGCCGCGATGTCCGCGCCGTCCGTCGAGCCAGCGGCCAGGGAGGCCAGCGCCACGAGGATGACGGCGTCGTACGCCTCAGCCGCGTAGGTGAAGTCCTTGACCTCGGCGTTGCCCTCGCCCGTCCAGAAGTCCTGCAGACGCGAGGTGAAGTCGTCGGCGAGTGCGGGGCCGGCCTTGGTTCCCTGCGCGCCCTCGAGCGAGACCGGGATCTCCGAGCCGTAGTCGGACAGGTTGCCGTCGACCATGTAGAACTTGTCGGCCGAGATGCCGGCGTTCACCAGCAGAGGCGCGATGGTCTTGAACTGGTCGAACGACACGATCGCGACCGCGTCGGGGTTCTGCGCCTTGATCGTCTCGACCTGGGCGTCGAACTGCGCGTCGCCGACGTTGAACGACGCCTCGGCGACGACCTCGCCGCCGGTGCCCTCGAAGGTCTCCTTGATCGCCGCGTCGAGGCCCGTGCCGTACGCGTCGTTCTGGTAGATGATGCCGAGCGTCTTCGCGCCGTCCTCGGCGATGAGGTTGCCGAGCACCTCGCCCTGCAGCAGGTCGCTGGGGGCGGTGCGGAAGTACAGACCGTTGTCATCCCACGTGGTGAAGTCGGGCGAGGTGTTCGACGCGGAGATCTGGAGGATCCCGGCGCTGACGTTGCCGTCGAGGATGAGCTTGGAGACACCGGATGCGGCAGCTCCGACGATGGCGGAGACGCCGGCGCCCTGCAGCTTGGTGATCGAGGTCTCGTAGGCCTTGGTGTCGGTGTCGCCCTCGTCTTCGGCCGTCAGGTCGATCGTGATGCCGGCGGCCGCGTCGTTGACCTCCTGGACCGCCAGCCCGACGCCCGACTCCATGGGCGGGCCGAGGAACGCCAGCGAGCCGGTCTGCGGAAGCAGCGAGCCGAGCTTGAGCGTCAGATCGGCTGCGGGCTTGTCACTGCCGCCGCTCTCCCCGCTCGGAGTGCTGCTGCAACCAGCGATGACGATGGCGGATGCACTGACCAGTGCGATCCCGGCGAAGACCTTCGCTGTGCGCGAGCCCTTCAATGCGTTCATGATGCTCCCTTGCGTAACTGAACGTGGAATGTGACCACAATCGGGTGCTCTAACACTAGGGCGTGAGTATCGCGCGCAGGGGGTGCAAGTGTCTCGGTGCGTTAACGATCCGGGACCGGGTTCCCTGACCCGTGGTCCTCGGGATCAGGCGGCTTCGACCCGTGGAATCCTGCGCCCTCGTCGCGCGGCGAGCAGGAGGTCGACCACGAAGACGCCGATCGCGATCCACACGATGATGAAGCCGGCCCAGCGCTCGGCCGGCATCGGCTCGTGCAGCACCAGGACCCCGATGAGGAACTGCATGACGGGGGTGATGAACTGGATCATGCCGATCACCGTGAGGTTGATGCGTCGGGTTCCCGCGGCGAAGAGCAGCAGCGGAACGGCCGTGGCGACACCGGCGAAGGCCAGCAGCAACGCGTGCGCCCACCCGTTCGCGCCCATCGTGATGCCCGACGTGAGCGCGACGATGATCAGCTGCGCCACCGCGATGGGGATCAGCCAGAACGACTCCAGAGTCAGGCCGCTGATCGCATCGACCGCAGGGCCGATCTTCTTCTTGATGAGCCCGTACACGCCGAAGGACGCGGTCAGCGACAGCGCGATCCACGGGAACTGCCGGTAGGCGACGACGATCACGATGACGGCGATCGCCGCGATGGCGATGGCTGCCCACTGCAGTCGGCGGATGCGCTCCTTCAGCACGAAGACACCCAGCAGCACGGTCGTGATCGGGTTGATGAAGTACCCCAGGCTCGTCTCGACGACGTTGCCGCTGAGCGTTCCGATCAGGAACACCTGCCAGTTCACATAGATCAGCAGACCCGCCAGCGCGGTCAACCCCAGCAGCTTCGGCTGGCGGATGATGACGCCGAAGGCCACCCAACCGCGCGTGACGGTGAGCAGCAGGACGCAGAAGACGAAGGAGAGCAGCACCCGCCAGGCCACGACCTCCCACGGACCCGTCGGAACGAGGAGGAGGAAGTAGAGGGGAAGCACGCCCCAGAGGAGGTACGCCCCTCCGGCGTAGGCGACTCCGGCGGTCTGCGTGGCGCGGGTCGTCTCTGGGGTCACCGCACAACCCTATGCCCGCGGCGAGGATGCGGACCGCGACGGCTGAGCCTCCCGGCGGAGTTTGGCAGGAAAGGGATGCCCGCTGGCGGACGCAGAAGGGGGCCCGGATGCGAGACGCATCCGGGCCCCCTTCGAGGACCTCACCCTGCCCCTCATGAGAGGCGGGGAATAGGTTCAGCAGATCAGCGGACGACGACCGCCAGGACGTCGCGAGCCGACAGGACGAGGAACTCGTCTGCGCCGAACTTCACCTCGGTGCCGCCGTACTTGCTGTAGAGCACGCGGTCGCCGACGGCGACGTCGAGCGGAACACGGTTGCCGTTGTCGTCGATGCGGCCGGGGCCGACCGCCACGACCTCGCCCTCCTGGGGCTTCTCCTTGGCGGTGTCGGGGATGACCAGGCCACTCGCGGTGGTCTGCTCGGCCTCGACCTGCTTGATGACGATGCGGTCCTCGAGCGGCTTGATGGAAACCGACACGGTCTACCTCTTCTTTCTTGACGCTGACACGAAAGACTTGTTCGCACTCTCAACCCGAGAGTGCTAATCCAGTCTAGGCGCTCGGCTGGCACTCACGCAATGCGAGTGCCAGTGAGCGACGCGGGTCGGCTCGAGGCGCGGCCGATTAGGCTGAGACCGTGGAGATGTCCGAGCTGCGCGCCCTGCTCACCCCCGAAGGTCTCGAGCTTCTCGACACGACCGGTCCCATCGAGTCGACCACCGAGGTCGCGCGAGCGGTGTCGCGGCTGCGTGCGGCCGGCCACTCCCCCGACCTCGTGTCCGCCGTCGTCGGGCAGGCGCACCTGCGGTCGAGGGCAGCGACGAAGTTCGGCCCCTTCGCCGCCCGCATGCTCTTCACCAGGGCCGGCCTCGAGCAGGCGACGCGGCTCGGTGTCGCGGCACGGCACGCCCAGCGCATCCGTCAGTCGGGCTTCACCCGTGTAGCCGACCTCGGCTGCGGTATCGGCGGCGATGCGCTCGCCTTCGCCGGAGCCGGACTCCAAGTGCACGCCGTCGACGCCGACGAGGTCACCTCCGCCATCGCGGCATACAACCTGGCGCCGTTCGGCGACGACGCCGCGGTGCGGCACGAGACGGCGGAGGAAGCCCTCTCCAGACTGGACGACGGGGACGCGGTCTGGATGGACCCGGCCAGACGCACCTCCGGGCACAGCGAGACCAGGCGTGTCTCCGCCGACGACTACTCCCCCTCCCTGGACTGGGCGTTCGATGTGGCCGCACGTCGCCCGACCGGCATCAAGCTCGGACCGGCTCACGACCGCGACGCACTGCCCGCCGATGCCGAGGCGCAGTGGGTGAGCGCCGACGGCAGCGTGGTCGAACTCGTCGTGTGGAGCGGATCCCTCGCCCGAGAAGGAGTGCGCCGCGCGGCACTGGTGATCCGCGGCGAGCGCTCGCACGAGCTCATGGCTGCGGCCGACACCGCCGATGAGCCCGTGCGCGAGCTCGGCGCCTTCCTGCACGAGCCGGACGGGGCGGTGATCCGCGCGCGGCTGATCGGAGAGGTCGCCCGCAGTCTCGACGCCGGCATGCTCGACGAACACATCGCCTATCTGACATCCGACGCAGCCCTGACCAGTCCGTTCGTGCAGTCCTTCCGCGTCAGGGAGACGCTTCCGGCGAGCCCCAAGGCGATCAACGCCGCGCTCAAGGCGAACGATGTCGGACGCCTGGAGATCAAGAAACGCGGAGTGGATGTCGATCCCGCCGCCTTCCGGAAGAAGCTCACGCTGCGCGGAGACCAGGACGCGACGCTGATCCTCGTCCGTATCGGCGACCAGCGCCGCGCGATCCTCGCCGACCGGGTGCCCGCGGCGAGCTGACGTCCGCTCAGCCGTCCGGATCGCGGCCCGGCGGTTCGACCACGATGGGGTCACCGGGTGGGGCCTCGACCCGGACGATCTCGCCCGGGCCTCCCTTCCCCGGCGATGCCTCGGTGATGACGAGGTAGGGCGTCTGCCACCTCGTGAACCTCGCCGCGAGAGTCGAGGTGCCGATGAGCGCACCGTCTCCGCCGTCGACGCGGTCGATCCGCGTTTCGAGACCGGACTCGACGGCGGCGGTGGAGGCGGCGCAGGTCATCGCATCGACCGCATCGACGATGAGGCACTTCTCGACGGTGCCCAGATCCGACACGCGGTCCCCGGTCCACACCGGCAAGGTGCGGAAGGAACCGACGATCTCGAGGGACGAGACGAACCCCTCGCCGGCCAGCTCCTCCGCGCGTGACCGCTCCGCACCCGCGAACTGCGACGGTGAAGAAGACGTCATCGGCCAGCGTTCCAGGGTGACGATCGGCTCCCCCGTCGTCGAGAGGAGCATCGAGGCGCTCACCGCCTCCACTCCGCGAGGGGTGTCACCGCTGTCCTCCATGGGGACCGGGATCGTCGCGCTCAGGCCGCGCCCGATGCTGTCGACCGGGAGGCAGGTCGACTGCGACTGCGCGCCGACGTCGAGGATCAGGCACCGGATGCCGGCCTCCTCACGGGTCGCGTACCAGGCCAGCGCATCCCCCTCTCGCGCGAGGGGCACGACCGAGCCGGGATCGAAGTCGGCTGCGGCGAGCGCGTAACGGCGGTCCTGCTGCACCGCCGTCAGCGTGACCTCCGGCGATGGCGGCGCGAACACCGCCCAGCCGATGCCCACTCCGGCCGCCAGCAGCAGGACGGAGACCACGGGCACGAGCACGGGGAGCCGACGCAGCGTCCGGGCGAGGATCTCCCGCCGGCGCGGCACGTCGCTATCGGAGGGCGGCTCGGTCCCTTCACCGACGACCGGCGCTGCCGCTGAGGCGACGTCGGCCGCGGGTTCGGGCGGCGCTGGCCGGGAATCGTCATCCGGTGCGGGAGCCGAGGGGGCGGGTGACGCTCGCCGTGCATCCTCGAGCTCACGCAACCGCCGCAGCTCCCCCTCGGTCGCGGCGCCGTCGCGGCCGTACGCGCGGCGCTGGAGCTGTCGCAGCTCATCGGCGTCATTCTCCGGCAGCACCGTCAGCACCTCCTTCGCGCGTGATCATCAGAGAGGAGTGCCCGTTGCTGGCGGTCGGAAGCTCCAGGCGGACGACCTCACCGCTGGGCTCGTCCACCACGTTCAGCACGAGGGTGGCGCTCTGCTCCTGCATCGTGAGCGCATCGGCGCACACCCGGGGGAACGCCGCGTCCGAGCCGTCGTAGATCAAGCAGGTCTGGAAGCCGTCGAGCTCCATTCCGGTCCACACCGGCACATCGCCGTCATAGCCGACCACCCACAGCGAGTTGATCTGGAACCCCTGATCCGCGATGCGCTTGGCCTTCTCCGCCTCGTCGGCATTCGCCCACGTCATCCCATTGGTGGTGCCCGGTCCGAACTCCGCCACGTTCGCGGCGACGGCAGGCTCGCCGGAGGCCGTGAACACCATCTGCACGTTGAGCTCGCGGCGGGTGTCCGCCTTCGACTCGAGCGTGACCGCGCCGAACAGTCCCGTCCTGCCCACCGTCTCGGTGCGCTCGCAGCTGGGCAGTGCAGACGGCGAGGTCGCCACGAGCAGGCAGGTGATCGCGGCGGCATTCTTCGTCGCCACCCAGATGACCGCACCTTCCTCGACGGCGAGGGCGCGCAGCGAGCCCCGGTCGTAGTTCCCGCTGGCGAGCAGGGAGCTCTGCCACTCCT
Organism: Microbacterium sp. WHRI 7836; assembly: GCF_040223885.2. NCBI lineage: Bacteria > Bacillati > Actinomycetota > Actinomycetes > Micrococcales > Microbacteriaceae > Microbacterium > Microbacterium sp. WHRI 7836. The sequence continues at coordinate 1,016,461 of NZ_CP168171.1, read as the reverse complement.
GCTGCTCCGGACTCAGGGCGACGGTGGCGGGCCCGGACCCGCCAGACAGCGCCCATCCGAGCCCGACACCGACCAGCACCAGCGTCGCGACGGCAGCGGCGAGCGGAAGCCAGCGCGTACGCAGCCATGATCTGCCCGGTGGCCGCCCGGAGCCGCCCGAGTCTCCCGGGTCCATGCCGGTCGTCGTCACATCGCCGTCGGTCGAACCCGGCAGGTCCTCTGTCTGAGGCTCCTCGTTCCCTGTCTCCGGCGTCGAGGCTGCGACAGGAGCTCCGACGGGCGGATCCGCGACCTCGGGCGTCGGCTCGGCACGGCGCCGCTCCAGTTCGCGCAGTCTGAGCGCTTCGGCCGCCGTGAGCGATGCATCGCGACCGTACGCCCGCGCCTGCAGTGAGCGCAGCTCGGCGAGCTCGGCCGCGTCCGACATCGGTTCAGCCGAGCCGCTCGAACTGCATGCCGGCCCAGACCAGCCAGCCCAGGCTGTAGACGGTCGCGCAGAGCCCGAGCACGAGCGCCCAGCGCGCGATCGCACGGTTCTCGACCGGGCGACGCAATGACATGATCGCCGCGATGACCGCCACCACTGCGACCGGAATCCCCCACCCCACGAAGAACGACGCTCCGAGCGCCACGATCGCGGCCACCAGCGCCCACGGCGCCAGTCGGGTGTCGTCGATCGACACGGTCCCGGTGGACGGCTCCCACTCCGTCTCCTCGGGGGCGTCGATGTCCGGTCCCGTCACGACGACCGGTTCGATGCCCACCGGGCCCGTGGGCAGGCGGGTGTAGCCGTCGCGCCGCGCGCCGGGAAGGCGGGCGGTTCCCGCGGGGTGCTCCACCTCGTCGCTGGGGCGCTCGATGCGAGCCGCCGGCGTCGAGGGCGGGGCCGGCTCCGCGTCGGGAGCGTCGGGGGCGGCGCTCATGCGGGCACCGCCTCCGCGACCTGGATCTCCGTCACGGGAAGCGTCGAATCCGCCCCGAAGGCGAGCGTCGACGGCGGACGCCCGGAAGAGATGAGCTCGGCGGCGAGTGCGGCGATCATCGCCCCGTTGTCGGTGCAGAGCGAGAGCGGGGGGATGCGCACGGTGACGCCAGCGGCGTCGGCGCGCTCGAGCGCGACATCGCGGAGCCGTCGGTTCGCGACGACCCCTCCCCCGAGCAGCAGGCGGGGGACGCCGAGATCGGAGCACGCGGCGAGGGCCTTCGTGACCAGCACGTCGACGACGGCCTCGCGGAAGCTCGCGGCTACATCGGCGACGGGCACGTCGATCCCCTCGGCCTCGCAGCGCTCGACCCAGCGGGCGACCGCCGTCTTGAGCCCAGAGAACGAGAAGTCGTACCGGTGCTTCGCCAGGTCGGAGGCCCGCGACAGTCCGCGGGGGAACCGGATCGCGTGCGGGTCGCCGGTCGCCGCCGCCCGATCGATCTCCGGCCCTCCGGGGTACGGGAGCGACAGCAGCCGGGCGACCTTGTCGAAGGCCTCGCCCGCGGCGTCGTCCATCGTCTCCCCGAGCAGCTCGACGTCTGTGGTGAGGTCTCGCACGTGCAGCAGTGAGGTGTGCCCGCCCGAGACGAGCAGGGCGATCGTCGGGTATTCGAGCGGCGCGGAGTCGGCCGTGAGGATGTCGGCCGCGATGTGCCCGACCAGGTGGTTCACCGCGTACAGGGGCTTGTCGATCGAGACGGCGAGGCCCTTCGCGGCGCCGACACCGACCATCAGCGCGCCGGCGAGCCCTGGCCCGCTGGTGACCGCGACGGCATCGAGGTCGGCGAGTCCCACCCCCGCTTCGGCGAGCGCGGCGTCGATCGAGGGCTGCAGCGCCTCGAGGTGCGCCCGCGCGGCGACCTCGGGAACGACGCCGCCGTAGCGCGCGTGCTCGTCCATGCTCGAGGCGATGGTGTTCGACAGCAGGGTGCGCCCACGCACGATGCCGATGCCCGTCTCGTCGCAGCTCGTCTCGATGCCCAGAACCAGCGGTTCGCTCATGCCTTCGCCTCCTCGTCCGCCGCGGAGGGCGCCGCATGGTGCCGCAGGTGCATTCGCATCACGATCGCGTCGACGCCATCCGGCTGATAGTAGTGCGGGCGGCGGGCGATCTCCTCGAAGCCCTCGGCACGGTACAGCCCCTCCGCGGAGGGGTTGTCGGCCCTGACCTCCAGGAAGACCTCTCGCGCACCACGCTCCGCCGCCGCAGCGAGCAGAGCGCGCAACAGGGCGCGTCCTCTCCCGTGTCCCCGATGTTCGGCGAGCAGTGCGATGGTCTGGATGTCGGCGTCGGCACTGCCGAGCAGTGCCCGTACCCCGCCGTAGCCGATGACCTCGCCGTCGTGCTCGTCGACCAGATACCGGCCGTGCGGGCTGACGAGTTCGGCGACCATGGTCTCCGAGCTCCAGGCATCGGTCGGGAAGGACCTGTTCTCGATCGCCATGATCGCGTCGAGGTCATCTGCTGAGGCGTCTCGAAGGGTCATGTGCCCACCTTCTTCGGGGCACCGGGGAGCGTCACATCAGGGTGCCGCATGTACAGGGGCTCCTCCCCGGCGAGCGTGCGGCCGGCCGCGAGAGCCCGCGCGCCGACCCGTGCGAGGTCCGTCGCGGACAGCGTCGACACATCGATGCGGCGGATGCCGTCGAGGTGGGCATCCGCGTCTGCCGCTCGGACGAGCACGGTGTCGGCGACCACAGCGGGGATGCCGTCGTCGTCGAGACCATCGAACACGGTGATGGCGACCTCGCGTCGGCGCGCGTCGGTCACGATCGCGAAGGGTGCGGTCTCGGTGTCGAGAGCGGTGAGGGCTGCCGCGAGGTGGCTGGGGACGGGGACGACGGGGAGGTCGCCGCCGAGGGCGAAGGCGCGCGCGGCGGCGATGCCGATGCGCAGGCCGGTGAACGGCCCCGGCCCCATGCCGGTGACCACGTGCGTGATCTCCGTGTCGCCCGCCCCGCCGGAAGCATCGCCCGCCTCGCTGAGAACTTGCACGAGCAGGTCTCCGATGACCTCGGCATGGCCGAGCGGGTCGACGGCAGCCGCTTCGGCACGTCGTTCCCCGTCGGCATCGATGAGGGCGACGGCAGTGCCCAGGGAGGTATCGACGGCAAGGATCACGACTCCAGATTAGCCGCCGTCCCCTGGGGAGGGCTGCCGACCCGAGCCGCGCACCCCGGGTCAGCCGAGCGGCGCGCGCAGGGGGTAGTCCTGGTCTTCCAGGATCACCTGCGCGGCGGCTCCTGTGGTCTGGTTCACGATCACGGGGGCGAGGAGGTTCACGCTCACGCCCTCGGACGAGGGGTGGGCGACCACCAGCACCAGCGCGTCGTCGGGAGAGCCGAGAGCGAGGCCGTCCGCCTGCTCATCGCTGAGGGTCGGCGCGTAGTCGCTCAGCACCGTCCGAGGATCGACCAGGAACAGGCGCAGTTCCGCATCCTCGACCGCCCGCAGGGAGAACAACCCGTCTGACCCGTCGACGGGGGCGAGTGCGAAGTCCACATGGGGAGCCAGTCCCGGAGGCGGGGCGATGAACGTCAGTACGGCGCTCATCGCAGGAAGTCCATGAGCGACGGCTGCAGCACACGCGCGTTGACGGCGAGCGCCGAACGGTACACGAGCTCCTGCGCCTGCAGACGCACGAGCACCTCGATCGAATCGACGTCCTCCACCGCCGTCCTGCGGGACTCGAGGGACACGGAATTCTGCACTGCCGCCTCCTTGGCGCGTTCGATCTGGGACTGCCTGGTTCCCACCGAGCCCTGCACCCCGAGCATGGCGGTGCGTCGACTGTCGATCTCGCCGAGCCGGGGCCCGACGTTCGTGCCGGAGCGGAGGTCCGCCACGATCTTGTCCACGAGCGCGAAGACGGAGTCGTCTCCCGTGCCGAAGACCGCGGCGCCGTCGGTGTCGACGCGCACCGAGGCGGCGTCGGAGACCCGACGCGTGACTTCCGCTCCCGGCACCCCACTGTGACTGTAGTCGGCGGCGAAGGCGGCCGTGTCGGACGTGCCCGCGAACACGGAACGGCCGAGCAGCCGCGTGTTCGCCTGGGACAGCATCTCCTTGCGGATGCCTTCGAGCTCGACCGCCAACGCCTCCTTGGCCGTCGCGTCCAGCGCCCCGTCGTTCGCGCCCTGGGCCGTCAGATCACGCACGCGCGCGAGCAGGGCGGTGCTCGCCGTGATGGCCGTGTCGGCAGCGGTGACCCAGGCGAGGCCGTCGTCGATGTTGCGCGCATACTGCTCGGTGCGACGCTGCTCGGCGTGAAGCGCCAGTGCCGTGGCCGCGGCCGCCGGGTCGTCGGACGGTGCGGCGAAGGCACGCTGGGATGTCGCCTGCTCCTGCAGACGCGCCAGCTCGGAGAGGTTGGACTGCAGCTGGCGCATGGCCGTCTGCGTCATGGCGGATGACGTCACTCGAGAGATCACGGTGCTCCTTCGCTCAGCGTCCGACGAGGCCGGTGCGGTTGATCAGGACGTCGAGCGCCTCATCCACCGCTGTCATCACGCGGGCGGCGGCCTGATAGGCGGTCTGGTAGGTGAGCAGGCTGATGGTCTCCTCGTCGCCGTCGACAGCGGCGACCGACTGCTGGGCTCCGACGGCGGCGACCGCTGCGGAGTCGGAGAGCTTCGCGCGCTGCACGTCGGCCGCGGTCGCGACCCCGAACCGGGTGACCTGATCGGACCAGACGGCGTCAGGGGAGCCAGCGCTCCGACCGATCTGCGAGATCAGGTCGGCGTTGGTCGCGTCCAGGGCACCGGCACCGGGCGCCGCGAGCGCGAGCTCGGAGGCCGAGCCGACGGCGACGGTCAGGCCCAGTGCGGCGGAGCCCGTCGTCGGCACGGTGAAGAAGTCTCCCCCGGCCTGGCCGGTGGAGGTCACCCCTGCCCTGTGCTGGGCGTTCATGGCGTCGGCCAGCGTCGTTGCGACCTTGTCGTACGTCGCCGCGAGCCCGGCGAGCATGCCGCCTTCGGAGGCCGGGGCCAGCACCGACAGCGAGGCACCGAGTTCGCCGCCGTCGATCGACACCGGCAGGTCGGGCGCAGACGCCCACGAGAGGCTGAACCGCTGCCCCGAATCGATCGAGGCAGGCCCGGTCAGCACCAGGTGGCGTGAATCGGAACCCGATACCAGCGCGTTGCCGCCCAGCCGCACGGTCATCGTGCCGTCGCTCTCGATGGTCGCCGCCGCGCCGGACATCCTGGCCACGTTCTGCGCGAGGACGCTGCGCTGATCCATGAGCTCGTTCGCCGAGCGGCCGGAAGCGAGTGCATCGCGGATCTCTCCGTTGAGGACCGCGATCTGGTCGGCGGTGGCGTTCACCTGGGAGACCGTGCGGTCGGCGGAGTCGCGCGCATTGCTCCACTGGGTGGCGACGTTCCGGTACCCGCCGGCGATGTGCGAGGCGAGCTCCTTCGCCGATTCCAGGATGCTCGAGGCCGCTGCCCCCGAGTCCGGCGTGTTCGCGAGGTCCTGCCAGCCGGACCAGAACTTGGACAGCCGGGCGGCGAGCCCGTTCGCCGTGGGCTCGGCCAGCGATGCCTCGACCGTGGTCGCGGCCACCGCCCTGGTCGACCAGTACCCCGAAGCGCCGAGGGCGTCGCGCACCCTGGCGTCGAGAAGGGCGTCACCCAGGCGTGCGACGCCGTCGATCGAGACGCCGTGCCCCGGGAGGGCGCCCACGCTGAACCGTCCGGTCTGCGCGATGGCCGCGACGGCCGAGGTGGTCACGCGCTGCCGCGTGTACCCCTCCGTCTTCTGATTGGCGATGTTCTGCCCGACCACGTCCATGCCGCGTCGGGCAGCCGCCAATCCGCTGGCCGCCGTGTTCAATCCGCTGAAGGTCGACATGATCCCCTCTCGGTCACATCTCGGTGTCGATGATCCGCGCGGCGTCGTCGCGCGCGCGGTCACCCTTGGTCGTGTACTCGCCCGTGTCGTGCCCGAGCGCGGCGATCGTCTCCTGCGTCGCGCGGAGCACTCCGCTGAGCTGCTCGGCGTTGGCGTCGCGCAGCTGCTCGACTTCGGCGGCGAGCTTCGACAGCGCTCGCAGATGGTCGGCGAACACCTCCTGCCATGCCCCTTCCGGCGCGTGCTCGATCAGCTCGCGGATCGTCGACGCCTCGGGAGCTCCCCACTCCTCGGCGACGGTGGCGACCTCGACGGTGCGGGCGAGGCTTGCGCCGCGCAGTCGATCGAGCACCTGATCGATCTCCCGTGCGGCAAACTGGATCCACTGGGATCGCCCGGCGGCGAGAAGCAGCTGCTGCTCATCGAGCTTGAACAGCAGCATCTCGAGCAGCTCGCGCTCTCGCCACAGCTGTATCGATAGTTCGTTGGCTCCCATGATCCCCTTTTCCCCAGTGATCGCCCCGCCTGACAACGCGGCCAAAGGTCACTATCGGCCAGCGTCTGCCTAACGTTACTATGTGGAACGGCGATGGATAGTTCTCCCCATGTACAAATCACAAAACGTGTGATATGTGCATCTGTTCATCTCCTTGGATCTTTCGGAGTGCATCCAGAGAGGTGGATCATCCCCCATGTCGTCGCGCGCTGAGCGCAATCTGCTCATAGAGAGCAACCTCCCCCTGGTCGGATACCTCGCCGCCGAGACCCATGCCCGCGCCACCCACATCCCCCGCGACGAGCTCGCGGCCGTCGGAGCACTCGCGCTCGTGACAGCGGCCGAAGCATTCGATCCGGAGCTCGGCGTCCCCTTCGGGGCCTACGCCCGCCGACGCATCCTCGGCGCTTTCGCCGACGAGATGCGCTCGATGGACTGGGCCTCCCGCGGCATACGCAAACGCATCAAGGAGACCGTCGCCGTCCGCGAGGCGCTGACCGCCGGGCTCGGCCGCACCGCGACCGTCGCCGAGGTCGCCACCGCGATGGGCGTCGCGAAGGACGTCGTGATCGAAGCACTCGGCGACGCCGCCAGGATGCTGACCACTCTCGACGACCCCGCCGCCCGTGACGTCACCGCCGACATCCCCCTCCCCGAGGAATCGGCACTGGTGGGAGAACGGCGCGAGGTGCTCGAGCAGGCGGTCATCGCCCTGCCGGAGCGCATGCGGCGGATCGTGCAGGCGGTCTACTTCGACGAACGCCCCGTCAAGGAGATCGCCGAGGAGCTCGGGGTGACGCACTCCGCGGTGTCGCAGCAGCGCTCGGAAGCGATCCGGCTTCTGCGCGACGCCCTGGACCGCTACTACGCAGAGGGGTCGACGCCGGCAGCGACGACGCGGGTCTCCCCCGCGGCCCGCGATGCCTACTTCACCAGGATCGCGGACGCCGCCGGCTCCCGGATCGCCGGGGTCTTCCGCGAATCGGCGACTGCCTGAGCCGATTCCCCGCCGGCCCGACTAACGCGCCGGGAACCTCCGCCGATAGGTGTGACCGGGAGACCACGGATGGTCTCCCGCACAACACCATTCACGGAGGAGAACCCTTATGGGTATGCAGATCAGCACGAACGTGTCGGCACTCAACGCCTACCGCAACCTGTCCAACACGCAGAACGACCTGTCGAAGTCGCTCGAGAAGCTGTCCAGCGGCTTCCGCATCAACCGCGCGGCCGACGACGCTGCAGGCCTCGCGATCTCCGAGGGCCTGCGTTCGCAGGTCAACGGCCTGAACGTCGCGGCACGCAACGCCCAGGACGGCATCTCGGTCATCCAGACCGCTGAAGGCGCCCTGACCGAGGTCCACTCGATCCTGCAGCGCGTTCGCGACCTGACCGCTCAGGGTGCGAACGACTCGAACAACACGAAGTCGCGCGACGCGATCCAGAAGGAGATCAACACCCTCGGTGATGAGCTCACCCGGATCGCCGGCAGCACGAACTTCAACGGCATCAAGCTGCTCTCGGGCGGCAACACGCTGACGTTCCAGGTCGGTGCGGGCTCCGTCGCCGCCGAGGACCAGATCTCGGTCGCCCTGACCGACTTCGCCACCCTCGGTGCCGACATCAAGACGCTCGCGGGGACCATGACGGACGCCGCGACGTACGGTGCCGCGCTGGCGGGTATCGACACGCAGATCCAGGCGGTCTCGACCGCACGCGCCGGCTACGGTGCGCTGCAGAACCGCTTCGAGTCGACCATCAACAGCCTCAACGTGTCGGCGGAGAACCTCTCCGCCGCCGAGAGCCGGATCCGCGACACCGACATGGCGTCCGAGATGGTCAAGTTCACGTCGAAGAACATCCTGTCCCAGGCAGGTACGGCGATGCTGGCACAGGCCAACCAGGCCAACCAGGGCGTGCTCCAGCTCCTGCGCTGAACCACGTCATAGGGTCCGGACGCCCACCGGCGTCCGGACCCTGTCCGCTCCTCAACAGGAAAGGCGACCATGTCCCTCTCGCTCGACGGCCTCGTCTCCGGCCTGAAGACCACCGAGGTCATCAAGGCGCTGATGGATGTCGCCTCCATCCCCCGTTCACTGCTCAAGGCGAAGATGGATGACAAGAACGGCATCGTCACCCAGCTGCGCACCCTGAACACGGCGGTGCAGAACCTCGCCACGGCAGCCGAGAAGGCCGCGACCCGCGACGGACTCGCCCGCTTCACCACCTCGTCCTCCTCGCCGACGGTCACCGTCGCCACCCGCGATGGTGCCGCGCCGCTCTCGGCCGACATCGTCGTCGACAAGGTCGCCAAGAACCACACGATCGTCTCCGCAGCCTCCGCCGGGTGGCCCGTCGACCCACCGGTGATCACCCTCGAGAACGCCAAGGGCGAACGCGTGCAGGTCACCGCAGACTCCACGTCGATGCAGGATGTCGCCCGCGCGGTGAACGAAGCAGGCTTCGGCATCGTCGCCGCGGCCGTCCCCGCCGGACGTGACGCCGACGGCAACCCGATGCACCGCCTGCAGTTGCGGGCCGCCGACTCGGGAGAGGCCGGCCAGTTCCGCGCCTACCGCGGAGACACCGCTGCGGTAGCGGCCGGCACCGCCTCCGACATCTCCACCGAAGCAGGAGCGGCCGTCATCGACGTCGGTGCCGACGCCCAGGTGCGCCTGTGGGCCGGCACCAGCGCGGAGCAGGTGCTGACCTCGTCGAGCAACACCTTCACCGACCTGTTCGACGGGGTGGACGTGACCGTCTCCGCGGCCTCGGCGGCGCCCGTGACCATCGGCGTCGCCGTCGACACCGCTGCTCGCACCAAGGCCTCCGCAGAGTTCATCGCCGCCGTCAAGGACATCCTGACCCGCATCGACAACGGCTCGAAGGCGACCATCGCCGCCAAGCAGGGAGACAAGACCACTCTGGGCGTCTTCACCGGCGACAGCGCGGTCCGGGGACTGCGCACGGCCCTCGCCGATGCGGTGCAGCACCCCGTGAACGGCGTCTCTCCTTCGTCGATCGGCATCTCGAGCGACATGTACGGCGTGATGAGCTTCGACGAGGAGAAGTTCGCCGAAGCCCTCGCGAAGGACCCGGATGCCGTCGCAGGACTGTTCTCCGACATCGCCTCGCGGGTGCAGGACACCGCGAAGGTGTACTCGGACAAGTACGAGGGGCTCCTCACCACGCGGATCACGGGCCAGGAGAGCGAGGTCAAGGGACTCGGCGAGCAGATGGAGCGCTGGGATGTCCGCCTCGCGCAGCGCAAGACCACTCTCGAGCGCACCTACGCACGCCTCGAGGTGATGCTCTCGCAACTGCAGTCACAGTCCTCGTACCTGACCTCGCAGATCGCCGCCCTTCCGGGCTCGAGCTCCAACTCGGGGAAGTGAGCATGAACGCCGCGCTCCGCGCCCAGCAGCGCTACCGTGACGACGCCGTGCTGTCGGCGCCGCCCGAGCGTCTGGTGACCATGCTCTACGACCGTCTCCTGCTCGACATCGAGCGCGGGGAGATCGCTCAGCGCGCAGAGGACTGGACCGAGGCGAACGCCCAGCTGCAGCACGCCCAGGCGATCGTCTCCGAGCTGTCGTCCTCGCTGACCGACGACTGGAACGGCAGCGCCGGCCTGCGCTCGCTGTACGTCTTCCTGTCGCAGACGCTCATCGGCGCCAACATCGGCCGCGACCCGGAGCGCACGCACGCGTGCCACGAGATCGTCGCGCCGCTGCGTGACGCCTGGCACGAGGCCGCTCGCACCGTCGCCGAGGCGCGGGCGTGAGCGGGGAAGAGTGGACCGCGCTGCTCGACCGGCTCGAACAGGAGGCCGAGCAGATCCTCGATGCCGCCCCCGGTGCCGCTGCCGACGCCGACCTCGCCCCGTGGACGCCGCCGAGCACGCCGCTTCCCGCCGAGCTCGCTGACCGCGCCCGGCGGGTGATCGACCTCCAGCGCTCAGCGATGGACCGTGCCCGCTCCGACCTCGACGGCATGCGCCGGCATCTCGGCGCCGTGAGCCGCATCCCCAGCACCCGTCGGCCGGAGGAGCCTGCCTACCTCGACGTCGATGGGTGAGCTCGCTCCCTAACGTCGCGCTGAACCCTGCCGATAGAGCAGGGAGAGCACGGATGGCTCGCAATTTTCGGCCATGGATCGGCCATACCACCCACACACGGGGAGCCGGTTTCGTGTTCGATTCTGTGACCATGAACGCGCTGACGAGCGCGCTCGACGGCCTCGCGCAGCGCCAGCGCGCGATCTCCGACAACATCGCCAACATCAACACCCCGAACTATCACGCCAAGCGCGTGCAGTTCGAGCAGGCTCTCGCCCGGTCGATCGATGCGGGTGATGGACGGGTCGGGGCGACGGTCGGCACCTCGCTCGAGCCCACGCGCCTCAACGGCAACAACGTCAACCTCGATACCGAGACCCTTTCCAGCATCGACACGATGCTGCGCTACCAGTTCGCCACGCAGGCCGTGAACGGCTCGTTCACATCGATGCGCACCGCGATGAGGACCTCATGACCTTCGACGCGATCGGCATCGCCGGCACCGGCCTGACCGTGCACCGCAAGTGGCTCGACGCCATCAGCGACAACATCGCCAACATCAACACCGCCGCTCCCAGCAACGGTGCGGCATTCCGCGCACGGTACATCCTCGCCCAGACGAGCGACCAGTCCCCCGGCGTGTACGTCGCCGGCACCGCCCAGGGCAGTGCACAGGGACGTCTGGTGCACCAGCCCGACCACCCGCTCGCCGACGCAGACGGCTACGTGCGCTATCCGGACATCGACCTCGGCGACCAGATGAGCCAGCTGATCCTCGCGCAGCGCGGCTACCAGGCGAGCGCCGCCATCGTCGACCGCGCCCGCAACTCCTACGAATCCGCCCTGCAGATCGGACGCAGCTGATGGCCGCACTCCCCGGCATCGAAGCCATCTCCTCGAGTTTCACGCTCGCCCCTCCCGCCGTCGCCCCCGCGAAGGCCACCGACGACACGGCGTTCGCGAACAGTGTCACCGGCGCCATCGACGAGCTGCGCACGCTGCAGTCGGAGTCGGACAAGCTCAAGGTCGCCGCGGTGACCGGAGACCTCGATGACATCCACTCGGCGATGATCGCGTCGTCGAGGGCCGCCGTCACCCTCGAGCTCGTAGCCGCCGTGCGCAACAAGGGCGTCGACGCGTTCAACGAGATCATGCGGATGCAAGCCTGATGCCCCAGGCCGTCACCAACGTGTTCCAGCGGATCGGGCGCGTGATCGCAGGCTTCTCGCTCGCGCAGCGCACGATCGCGATCATCGGCGTCGCCGTGCTCGCCCTCGGGATCGTCGCGCTCTCCAGCTGGCTCACCCGCCCGACCTACACCCCGCTGTTCTCCGGCATGAGCGCCTCCGACGCGAACGCCGTGGTCGAGCAGCTGCGCTCGTCGTCGGTGCCGTACGAACTGGCGGACGGCGGAGCGACGGTGCTCGTGCCCGAGAAGGACGTGTACGACCAGCGCCTGGCCGCAGCGTCCGCCGGTCTTCCCGGCGCGAGCTCCGGCGGGTACTCGCTGTTGGACAAGATGGGCGTCACGACGAGCGAGTTCCAGCAGTCGGTGACCTTCAAGCGCGCGATCGAGGGCGAGCTCGCCGCCACCATCTCCTCGATCAAGGGCGTGACGGCCGCGTCGGTGCAGCTCGCCATCCCCGAGGAGAGCGTGTTCGTCTCCGAGACCGTCGACCCCACGGCTTCCGTGTTCGTGGAGACCTCGGGCAACTCGACGCTCTCCCCGAAGCAGGTCGAGGCGATCGTGCATCTGACCTCGGCCGCGGTCAGCGGCATGAAGCCGGAGAACGTGGCCGTGGTGGATCAGAGCGGCCAGACCCTCTCGGCCGCCGGCGTCGGCACGACCGGCGGCATCGACCAGCAGGCCAGCGACTACGAAGCACGGGTGACCGCGAACGTGCAGCAGATGCTCGACACGGTCGTCGGCCCCGGCAACGCCAAGGTGACCGTGGTCGCCGAGATCGACCACTCCGTCAACGAGCGCGTCGAGGAGACCTACACGCCCGCCGAGGGCGCGCCCCCGTTGACAGAGCAGACCAGGACCGACACGCAGAACGGCTCGAGCTCGAACGCCGGCGTGCTGGGCCCCGACAACATCGCGGTCCCCTCGGCCGGGGGCGACGGCACGTCCGAGTCGACGGAGACCTCGAAGACCAACGCGGTCAACAAGAGCACGCAGAGCACCTCGACACCCGCCGGCTCGCTGCTGCGGCAGTCGGTGTCCGTGGCCGTCGACGCCGGTGCGGGCGGCGACCTGAGCACCGCGCAGCTGAGCGACCTCGTCGAGACCGCCGCAGGGATCGACACCGACCGCGGCGACTCGATCGCCGTCGAGCTCGTCGCCTTCAACCAGACCAGTTCCGAGGCGGCGCAGGCGGCACTCCAGGCGGCGAAGGACGCCGAGGGCGCCGAGCGCCAGGCCGCGCTGCTGAACACCGTCATCATCGCAGCCGCCATCGCCATCCCGCTGCTCGCCGGTCTCGCCGCACTCATCATGCGTGCGCGCCGACGCCGCGGGGCCGACACCGAGTTCGAGGAGCTCTTCGGCGCCCGTCCGCCCGCGCTCTCCGCCCTCGACGCGGGCGCGACCGCCGCGATCGATCAGGCGCCGACCACGCCGCTGGCGTTCCTCGAGACGACGCCGGACCCCGAGCCGGAGCCCGACCCCGAGCCCGCGCAGGTGAGCCTCGAGCGCCGGCGCGCGGAGATCGACTCCCTCACGCGGCAGGACCCGAAGCGCACAGCCGACCTGCTGCGGACCCTCATCGACGACAGGCAGCAGGTATGACCGGACTGACCGATCGGCAGACAGCGGCCGTCGTCCTGATGAACCTCGATCGCGCCCAGGCGATCGAGGTGATGAAGCATCTGTCCGAAGCGGAGGCCGAGGCCGTCGCAGCCGAGATCATCGACCTGCAGAACCTGGACGCGGCGACCACCGCTCAGGCGCTCGGCCAGTTCCACCGCATCGCGTCGGGCCACCTGCCACCCGCCCGCGGAGGGCGCGACATCGCAGCGGGACTCCTGGAGGCGACGTTCGGCGCCGAACGCGCGGCCGCCGTGCTGGGCAGAGTCGGATCGTCGTCGATGAACTCGTCCTTCGAGTTCCTCGGATCTGCAGACCCGGCTCAACTCGCGACGCTGCTCGACGGCGAACTTCCTCAGACCGTCGCCCTGGTGCTCGCCCATCTGCCCACGGACCGTGCTGCCGCCGTGCTCTCCACGCTCCCCGACCCCACACGCACGGACGTCGCCCACGCGATCGCGACGATGGGCACCGCATCTCAGGAGGCGATCGCGATCGTGGCGGACGCCCTCAAGGCGCGGACCGGCACCTTCGCGGCGCGCGACACTCCTGAGGTGCTCGGCGGCGTCGAGCCCCTCGTCGAGATCATCGCCCGTTCCGGCGCCACGGTGGAGAAGGCTCTGCTGGCGAGCATCGAGGACAGGGACAGCGCGTTGGCCGAGGACATCCGCTCGCGCATGTTCACGTTCGCCGACATCGTCAAGCTGGACGACCGCGACACCCAGCGCGTGCTGCGGGGCATGGACATCCGCTCGCTCGCCCTGGCCCTCAAGGGCGCGCACCAGCCCATCGCCGACCTCATCCGTCGCAACGTCTCCGAGCGCAACAGGGAGAACCTCGACGAGGAGGCCCGCACGCTCGGCCCCGTGCGCGTCTCGCAGGTCGAGGAGGCCAGAGCGGAGATCGTGCGCACGATCCGCGCGCTCGAGGCCGCCGGCGACATCACCGTGCAACGCGCCGACGAGGACGAATATGTCTACTGAGGCCTTCGCACCGGTGCTGTTCCCGCGTCTCGACGGCCGCGAGAACGGCGAGCAATACGCGATCGCCCGCACGCGCGGCTACGCCGACGGGCATGCGGAGGGGTTCCGCGCCGGCCGCGCGGAGGCCGAGTCGGAGCAGCGCGCGGCGGACGAGGCGCGGGCAGCGAGCCAGGCGGCCGAGGCGCAGCGGATCGAGACCGCGGTCGCCGCGCTCCACGCCGCAGCGCGATCCCTGGGAGACCGGGAACGGGAGCTCACCGCCGCCGGTGAGGACCAGGTGCTGCGCTGCGCGATCGAGCTCGCGGAACTGATCCTGGTCTCGGAGCTCTCCGAGCCAGGGGTGGCCGCGGCCGCCGCCCTCCGACGCGCGATGACCGGCGCGGGCCCCGAAGCGATCCGCGAGGTGCGCCTGAACCCGGATGACCTCGCGACCCTGCAGACGTCCGCCGCGGAGCCGAGCGACATCGCCCTCGTCGCCGACGACGCGCTCCACCGGGGAGATGCCGTCGCCACCCTGGCTCACGGCCACATCGACGCCAGGATCGGAAGCGCGCTCGAGCGCGCCCGTCGCGCCCTCACGGAGCACGCCCCGTGAGCGTCTGGGGCGCGGTGCGCGAGGCGGTTCGACCCGAGCGCATCGGCGAGGTCTCCCAGGTACGCGGCCTCAGCGTGCAGGTGCGTGGCCTCGACGGGGCCGTCGGCGACGTCGTGACGCTGGACGGTGTCGATGCCGAGGTCGTCGCGATCAGCGAGGGCGGACTGCGCTGCATGCCACTCGCCCCTGTCGCCGGCCTCACGGTGGGAGCCCCTGTGCGCGCTCGCGGAGGAGCACTGCGGGTGCCGACAGGAGCAGCGCTCCTCGGACGCGTCCTCGACGGTCTGGGCCGCCCGATCGACGGGAAGGGTCCGCTGACCGGTGCTGTGCCGGTGAGCCTCGACCATGCTCCGCCCTCCATCATGGGCCGCGACCGGATCGACTCGCCCCTTCCGCTCGGCGTACGGACGCTCGACACACTCGTCAGCGTCGGACGCGGTCAGCGCGTCGGACTCTTCGCGGGTTCCGGTGTGGGGAAGTCGTCGCTGCTGTCGATGATCGCGCGCGGCACCGAAGCAGAGGTCACCGTGATCGCGCTGGTCGGCGAGCGCGGACGCGAGGTGCGCGAGTTCATCGAAGACGACCTCGGGCCGGAAGGACTCGCCCGCTCCGTCGTGGTGGTCTCGACCTCGGACCAACCTGCCATGGCCCGCATCCGCGCCGCGTACACCGCCACCAGGATCGCCGAGGCCTTCCGCGACGACGGCGCACACGCCATCCTCATGATGGACTCGCTCACGCGCGTCGCCATGGCGCAGCGCGAGATCGGGCTCTCGGCCGGGGAGCCTCCGGCCACCCGCGGATACCCGCCCTCCACGTTCTCCCTCCTCGCCGGTCTGCTCGAGCGGGCAGGCACGGACACGCGCGGTTCCATCACCGGCATCTACACGGTGCTCGTCGACGGCGACGACCACAACGAGCCGATCGCCGACACGGTGCGGTCGATCCTCGACGGCCATGTCGTGCTCGACCGGGCGCTCGCACTGTCAGGCCACCACCCCGCGATCGACGTGCTCGGATCGGTGTCGCGTGTCGCCGGCAAGGTCACGACCCCCGAGCGCCGGGCGCACGCCGCGACGCTCCGCGCCGTGCTGGCCGCCCGCCGACGCGCCAACGACCTCATCGACATCGGTGCATATCAAGCCGGAGCGGATGCCCGCATCGACGCCGCGATCGCCCATGAGAAGGAGATCAGCGCGTTCCTCACGCAGCCCCTCGACGAGACCTGTGAGATCGAGGATTCCTGGCGTCGCCTGGACGACCTCGTGGCATCGTTCGGAGGAGTGTCATGAAGCGGTCGTTCTCGCTCGCCGGTCTGCTGCGGGTCAGGGAGATCCAGGAACGCGCAGCGGCCCAGCGCCTCTCGCGCGCCGTGATCGACGCGCAGCACACGGAGGCGCGCGATCGATCCCTCCGCGCGCACCTGTCCGGGGTCGGAAGCGAAGCCGTCGATGTCCGCTCCCTCGCCGCGCTCGCGGCAGCTCGCGTCGCCGGCCGGACCCTGCTGGTCGACCTGACGACCCTGTCCGAACTGCAGAAGCGGACGGTGGACGAGGCGAGGACAGAGCACGCCGAAGCGCGGAGGGCGATGCGCGGACTCGACCGGCTCGCCGAAGCGCACGCCCTCCGGATGCGGACCGCGGAGCTGCACGCCGAGCAGACGGAACTCGACGAGATCGGTTCCCGCACGAGCAGCACGACCACGGAGGACCACGCATGACGTCTCTCGGCATCGTCGACATGCTCACCCCGCGGATGAACCGTGCTGCGGGATCGCCCGCCGACGCCCGTCAGCCCACCCCCGGAGCCGCGGCCTTCGCCGATGTCATCATCGATGCCTCGCGTGCCACCGACGATCGGGCGGCTGACACGTCGGCGAGCGCACCCGCCGACGACTCTTCCCCCGATCTCGCGACAGTTCACCCCGCGCCGTCCGACCCCACGGCCTCACCCGTGCCATCCGGTCCGGTTCCGCCCAGCGTCGCCCTGCCCACCCCCGTGCCGACCAGCCCGGCTCCGCCCGTGGAGGAGACCCTGCTCGGCGTCGGAGCTCCGACGGGGACACCGCCGACGGCTCACGCCCCGGGAGGCGCCGCTTCGACGGGTGCGTCCGGCGGCACTGCCGTGGGCGAAGGGGCAGCGGGCGTGATCGAGATCGGGTCGCCACCGTCCCCCGCGGGATCGGTCGCCGCCGCCTCAGGTCTCGCGACCGGCGGTGCATTGCCATCGCCGCCGCTCAGCGGACCGGCGGCCATGAGGATCTCGGCGGATGCGACGACGGTGGCTGCTCCGGAGACGGATGCGCTCAGCTCGACCTGGACCTCGACCTCGACCTCGGCTTCGACATCGACTTCCAGCGGGGGGAACGCCGGCACTGCCGCGTCAGCGCTATCGACCACCGCGGCCTTCCCCGCCGGCGGGAGCACCGCAGCAGATGCCCGCGGAGCAGCGGGCGCGGAGGATCAGACGATCGTCCCGTCGGATCCGGTGTCGGAGTCCACGGCCCCGGTCGCGCCGACCGGCCCGTCGGCGACCCCGGCGCATTCGGTCCCCCATGCCACCGGCGACGTGTCCACCGCGACTCCGGCGATCGGGGGCACGACCCCCGCGACGCCCGTGTCCACTGCGGCGGCTCCGAGCGTCGTCGCGACGGCCCGTCCCGCGCTGTTCACCCAGATCGCGACCCCCATCGTCTCGCTCGCGCAGGCACCGGACGGCGACCACAGCCTCACGCTCACCGTGTCGCCCGAGAACCTCGGTCCCGTGACGGTGCGCGCCCATATCTCCGGGGGCGCGATCCACATCGAGCTGCACGCGCCGAACGACCTCGGCAGGGAGGCGCTGCGCGCGATCCTCGTCGACCTCCGTCGCGACCTCGCCGCCGCGGCACCCCATGCGTCCCTCCTGCTGTCGACCTCGGACGACAGACCCGCCGCTTCGAACCCGCAGAGCTCCGGCGGCGGCGGTGCAGCCGGTGGGTCTTCGCACACCGCGGGGGCGGACCAGGGTCGGGCGGGACCGGGAACACCGAACGGCCGTGACGGGACGACCGGAACCGCAGTGCCGGGAGGCTCACCTTCCGCGGATCACCCTTTATCCGTCGATCCGACTTCCCCGCTGACTTCGCCGCACGGCGGCATCGACATCTTCGCCTGATCCGAGAGGAACCCACGACCATGGTCGAACCGATCTCCGGCACCATCCCGCCCTCGGGAGTGCAGACCGGCAGCACCACACCCGCGTCCGAGCGCAAGAAGACGCTCGACTCCGAGGTCTTCCTTAAGCTCCTGGTGACGCAGCTGACCAACCAGGACCCCAGCTCGCCCATGAACACCAACGAGATGATCTCGCAGACCACGCAGTTGGCCTCCATGGAGCAGCTGACCGCCCTCACGGCGACCTCGACCGAGAGCTTCGCCCTCAGCATGCGTCAGACCGCTGCGGCATTGATCGGCCACGAGGCGCAGTACGTCGATGAGAAGGGTGTCACCCAGAAGGGCATCGTCACATCGGTGTCCTATGCCGGCGCCGTGCCGCTGGTCACCATCGGCGAGGCCTCCATCCCCCTCGACGCCGTCTCCGGCGTCTCCGTCGCTCCCCGTCCGCAGTCCTGACCAGTCCATCCAGAAAGGCATCACCATGCTCCGCTCTCTGTTCGCCGGAATCTCGGGTCTGCGTTCCCACCAGACCATGCTCGACGTCACGGGCAACAACATCGCCAACGTCAACACGACCGGCTTCAAGGCCTCGGCCGTGCAGTTCCAAGACTCGCTCTCCCAGCTCGTGCGCAACTCGATGATGCCGCAGCAGGCCGCCGGCGGTCAGAACCCCGCCCAGGTCGGCCTCGGCGTGCAGGTGGCCGGCATCAGCACCAACTTCGCCTCCGGGGCACCGCAGCCCACGGGCGTGCCGACCAACCTCATGATCGCCGGAGACGGATTCTTCGTCGTGCGCTCGGGCGGCGAGACCCTCTACACCCGCAACGGTGGATTCTCGTTCGACGCGAGCGGCAAGCTGGTCTCGGCAGACGGTGCCCTTGTCCAGGGCTGGACGGCGCAGAACGGCGTCATCGTCCCCGGTCAGGGCATCGGCGACATCCGACTTCCGGTCGGCGCGCTCAGCCCCGCCGCGGCGACCACCACGGCCCGTGTCACGGGGAACCTGCCCTCGGGTGCCGCCGTGGGCGAGCAGCTGGTGCGCGACATCAAGACCTACGACGCCGAGGGTACGGCGACCTCGCTGCGCCTCACCTTCACCCGCACGGCCACCGGCTGGAACGTCACCGAACCGGGCGGCACGAACACCGCTCTCACGTTCACGGACGGCAAGCAGGGCGCAGCCTCGTCCATCGTCTCCGGTGGTGTCACGGTGGACCTCTCAGCGGTCACCGGTTTCGCGGATGTCAGCGACGTCGCGATCAAGGAGCAGAACGGCAAGCCGGCCGGCACCCTGAGCTCGTACGCGCTGATGAACGACGGCAGCCTGGTCGGCACGTTCAGCAACGGCGACACCGAGGTACTCGCCCGCGTCGCGCTGGCCGGATTCGTCAACCCCGGCGGACTCGAGAAGGCGGGCTCCTCGCAGTACCGGCCGAGCGGGAACTCCGGAGAGCCGACGCTCGGTCAGGCGGGCTCCGACGGTCTCGGCGGCATCATCAGCGGCGCGCTCGAGATGTCCAACGTCGACCTGTCGCAGGAGTTCACCAACCTGATCGTCGCGCAGCGCGGCTTCCAGGCCAACGCCCGCATCATCACCACGAGCGACGAGGTGCTGCAGGAGCTGACGAACCTCAAGCGCTGAGCCGTCGGGGAGCCGCGGCGGCCTGCATGCTCACGAGCGCGCCGCGGCTCCCCCGACGTCAGACGAGCTCGCTCACCAACTGTTCGATGCGCGCGCGGATGTCGTCGCGGATGGGGCGGACAGCGTCGATGCCCTGGCCTGCCGGGTCGTCGAGCTTCCAGTCCTCGTAGCGCTTGCCCGGGAAGAACGGGCAGGCGTCGCCGCATCCCATCGTGATGACGACGTCAGATGCCTGCACGGCTTCGGTCGTGAGCACCTTGGGCTGCTCGGAGGTGATGTCTATGCCGAGCTCGCGCATGGCTTCGACCGCGATCGGGTTGATCTGGTCGGCGGGCATGGAACCGGCAGAGCGGACGTCGATGCGGTCCCCTGCGATGTCGCGGAGGAAACCGGCCGCCATCTGGGAGCGTCCGGCGTTGTGCACGCAGACGAAGAGGACCGAGGGCTTGGTGGTCGTGTCAGTCATGGTTGCTCCAGGTGAGAGGTCTTGTCAGTTGAGGAGTTCGTCGACGAGCGCACGCACGCGTTCGGCGATGTCGTCGCGGATGGCTTCGACGCCTTCGCGCGACGCGAGGGCAGGATCTCCGACCGCCCAGTCGTCATACCGGACGCCGGGGATGATGGGACAGACATCACCGCACCCCATGGTGATGACGACGTCGGCTGCACGCACGGCGTCATCAGTGAGCGGCTTCGGGAAGCGCTCTGCAGCCTGGTCGCCTTCGATCTCTGCGAGAAGCGAGCGGACGTGCGGGTGGACGACGTCGGCGGGAGCGGAACCCGCAGAGCGTGCGACGACCTTTCCGGCAGCCA
Organism: Microbacterium sp. WHRI 7836; assembly: GCF_040223885.2. Taxonomy (NCBI): domain Bacteria; kingdom Bacillati; phylum Actinomycetota; class Actinomycetes; order Micrococcales; family Microbacteriaceae; genus Microbacterium; species Microbacterium sp. WHRI 7836. The sequence continues at coordinate 996,068 of NZ_CP168171.1, read as the reverse complement.
GCTGGTTCACGAGAGCGGCAGCGAGCTGTGAGCGCCCCGCGTTGGCGACGCAGACGAAGAGCACCTGGGGTGCTGCAGCCTCGCGGTCGCGGGTCAGGTCCGCGAGCCGTTGACGGGCGAAGCGCTCAGTCAGCGGAACGAGTGCTGAGGTGACGCGTGCGGTGCGTGCGAGCGCGGTGTAGGACTCGCGGACGGTGGTGAGGACGACGTCTGCTTCGAGTTCGGGAACTTCCGCTGCGAGCTCCTCGGCGAGACGGGTCACCCGTGCGTCGAAGTCCGGTCGCAGTGGACCGTCGTCGTCTATGCTTCCGGGTGCGACAGAGGCGGGGGCGAAGGAGTCCAGCAATGCGGTGACGGCCCCGCGCCTGGTCGGGTTGATGCGGTACCAGACCCAGGTTCCGCGTCGTTCGGAGGTGAGGACATCGACGTCCTTGAGCACCTTGAGGTGATGGGAGACCGTCGGCTGCGAGACATCGGCGAGCTCGGCGAGGTCGCACACGCACGACTCGCCGCGCGGGTCGGAGGCGATGGCCGACAGCATCCGCAGGCGCAGCGGGTCCGACAGCGCCTTCAGGGTGGCCGCCACTGAGGAGGCTGCTTCCAGACCGATGGCATGGGTGGCGACGGGACTGCAGGTGTCAGTGTCGGTCGCAGCGGTGACGTTCATGACGGCATCCTTTCAGCGGTGTACGGGTCGGTGTGGAACCAGCGGCGGGCCGCCCAGAGGGAGACGTACACGAGCCCGACGAGAACCGGGACCTCGATCAGCGGGCCGACGACGCCGGCGAGGGCCTGCCCGGACGTCGCTCCGAACGTGCCGATGGCGACGGCGATGGCGAGCTCGAAGTTGTTGCCGGCCGCGGTGAATGCCAGGGTCGAAGAGCGGGCGTAACCGAGTCCGAGTGTCTTCCCGGTGAACAGGCCGATGAACCACATGACCGCGAAGTAGGCGAGCAGGGGAAGCGCGATCCGGGCGACGTCCCACGGGCGGCTGGTGACCTGTTCCCCCTGGAGGGCGAACAGCAGCACGATGGTGAACAGCAGCCCGTAGAGGGCCCAGGGACCGATCTTCGGCAGGAAGCGGTCTTCGTACCAGTCGCGCCCCTTCGCACGCTCTCCGATGAGGCGGGAGGCGAAGCCGGCGATGAGGGGGATGCCGAGGAAGATCAGCACGTTCAGTGCGATCTGCCAGACCGAGATCTCCAGCCCCTGCGAGTCCAGCCCCAGCCAGCCGGGGAGCACGGTGAGGTAGAACCAGCCCAGCAGCGAGAACGCGACGACCTGGAAGACCGAGTTGATGGCGACGAGGACTGCGGCCGCTTCGCGGTCACCGCAGGCGAGATCGTTCCAGATGACGACCATGGCGATGCAGCGCGCGAGCCCGACGATGATGAGTCCCGTGCGGTACTCGGGCAGATCGGGCAGGAACGCCCAGGCGAGGACGAACATCAGCGCAGGGCCGACGATCCAGTTGAGCACCAGCGACGAGATGAGCAGCTTCTTGTCACCCGTGACGGCGGCGACCTTGTCGTAGCGGACCTTCGCGAGGACCGGGTACATCATCATGAGCAGGCCGAGCGCGATGGGAACGGAGATCCCACCGAGCTCGAGGCCGGCCAGGAGATCGGAGACGCCCGGGATGAGGCGGCCGACGAGGATACCCCCGACCATGGCCAGGCCGATCCACAGCGGCAACCACCGATCCAAGGTGGACAGACGCCGAGCGGCCGGGGCTGTGGTGGGCACGGTTGCGGTGCACCCCGCAGGGCCGGACCCGATGATTCCAAGCTCAGCTTCTTGTATCGACATGCGTCTATATTGACATTCATAAATATAGAACGCAATCGCTGCTCGGGGAGTTCATCTGCCGGGCACCCTGGCAACCTGACTCGTCGGTTGGACACGGAAGGGCGGGCCTCCTCTGAGGAGTCCCGCCCTGCCGCCACCGGAAATCAGCCGACAGTGACGGGCCGCGCGCCGATCCGGATAGCCGAGGGAGCCGCACAGCAGCTGCCCGCGTCGTCGTCGAAGTCGCCGGATCCCCCGCACACGCCGGTATCGGGGAGGACGAGCTCGCTGCGCCCTGCGGCCTCATGATCTCCCACGAGGTGCGCGGCGACACTTCGCACCTGCTCGAAGCCGGTCAACGCGAGGAACGTCGGCGCCCGGCCGTAGGACTTCGCGCCGACGATGAAGAACCCCTGCTCCGGCTGCGCGAGCTCTCGCGCTCCCGTGGCACCCACGGATCCGCAGGAGTGGATGTTCGGGTCGATCTCGGACGCGATGCCAGCGACCGCCTCGAGCGCGGGATCGAGATCGATCCGGAGCTCTCGCAGCACCTCAGTGTCCGGCCGAAAGCCCGTGAGTGCGAACACGCGACCGACACCTTCCACCTCGCGCCCGTCTTCGGCGACCACGGTCAGCCCGTCAGCGGTCTGCCGGAACGCGGCGACCCGGAATCCGGTCACCAGCTCCACGACACCCGCGTCGACCATCTTGCGCGCGCGAGAGCCGAGCGCGGCCCGTTCGGGAAGCTCATCTCCGGCGCCGCCTCCGAAGACGTTCGTTGCCGCCCCCCTACGGAGAATCCAGGTGACGCGGGTGCCAGGGGCCCGTCGTGCCAGCTCACTCAATCTCAGGACGGCGTGCGCGGCAGAGTGCCCCGCTCCCACGACGACGACGTGCGACCCCGCGAGCTCTGACACATCGGCCGGGATGCGGTACGAGATCAGATCCGATGCTGCGGCCTCCCCGAGGGCGGGATATCCATCCGCTCCCGCCGGATTCGGAAGAGCCCAAGTGCCGCTCGCGTCGATGACAGCGCGAGCGAGAACTCGCGACTCCTGTCCGTCCGCACTGACCGTATGCACGACGAAGGGCTGGCCCCTGCGCCCGCCCTCGACGACCTTGTCACGGCCGTGACGAGCGACTCCGGTGACGGTCGTCGCGTAGTGGATCCGCTCACCCAAGGCATTCGCCAGAGGCGCCAGGTAGCCGTCCACCCAGTCGGCACCGGTCGGATATCCCGACACCGGTGCAGCCCAGCCGGTCGTCTCAAGAAGACGACGTGCTGCAGCGTCAGTGAGCTCCGGCCAGGCCGAGAACAGGCGCACGTGCCCCCACTCGGAAACCGCAGCAGCAGGCCCCTCACCACGCTCGATCACCATCACGTTCTCGTCGCGTTCGACGAGATGCGCCGCGGCGGCGAGGCCCTGCGGACCCGCTCCGACGATGACGACAGGTAGCTCAGACATGACATCTCCTCACATTGACAAAGTTCAATATGAAGACTGTCGCTCACCTATCGAAGATTGTCAATACGTGGCAGACTAGATCCGTGAGCGTGTCAACGACAATCGAAGCGACATCCTGCTGCGTTCCGCCAATAGCACCCTCGATGACCGTCGAGGATGCGGAACGCGTTGCCCGGGTCTTCAAAGCGCTCGGCGACCCCACGCGCGTCCGACTGTTGTCGCTCATCGCCGCCGGAGCTGGCGGAGAAGCGTGCATCTGCGACCTGACCGAGCCTGTGGGACTCTCGCAGGGCACGGTGTCCCACCACATGAAACTGCTCGCGGAAGCGGGACTGGTCACGCGAGAACAGCGCGGCAAGTGGGCGTACTTCGCTCTGAACGTCGACGCGATGGATGCGGCTGCCGCTGCTCTCCACGCGGTCTGAGCACCTCGATCGTCAGAGCTCGCGGAGCTCCGAGGTCATCTCCCCGCCGGCGTCCCCCGTGTTGACGGTCCCCTTCGGCTCCAAGAGGATGGCGTGCACTTCTTCGTCGGCTCGCGGGCAGTGCTCCACACCCTTCGGCACGAGCCGGCGTCACCGAGGCCCCTTCCATAGGTCACGGGCTTCCGCCAGGGCCGAGCTGATCCGAACACCCCGCGCTCCCCCGGTACTGTCGTATCCGGAAGAACGGAGCCGGAGATGAACGCCCTCGACGCATTCGGCACCATCGCCGAGGTCTTGTCCTGGATCGGGCTCGGCATCGGCCTGCCCCTGCTCGTCATCGTGCTCCTGGTGAAGATGCATGACGGCTCCTGGCTGCCTCAGGAGGTCGTCATCGTCGAGGAGCAGGATGGCCGGGCACGCGCCCGCTGGTTCGCGGCCGGCGATTTCCGGGAACGCCCGCTCCACTCCGACGAGTCCGTCCACTGGCGCGGACGTGAGGATGTCGACGCGTTCGTCAGCGCGCGTCACCCCGGCCTGATGCGTTTCGAGCCCCGACGACCGCTGCTCCATGCCTTCCAGGTGCTCGGGATCACTCTGGCCGCGGTCGGAGGCTGTGCGGTCGTCCTCTCCGTCGTCCTGCTGTTCGTCGGCTGAGGCACGGAGTCGGCACACAGTGTTCGCGGGCAGGATGGAAGACATGTCCGCATCACCGCTCGCCGCACGTCCCTGGCTCGATTCCTATGCGGACGGCGTTCCCGCCGAGATCGAGGAACCATCGCAGACGCTGCCCGAGATGCTCGCCGCGAGTGTCAAGGCGTTCTCTCGACGACCGGCGCTGGACTTCTTCGGTGCCGTCACGTCGTACCGTGACCTCGGCGAGCAGGTCGAACGGGCCGCCGAGGGATTGCGTCGGCTCGGGGTCGGCGCCGGCGACAGGGTGGCCCTGGTACTGCCCAACTCCCCGCAGCACGTCGTGGCGTTCTATGCGATCCTCCGGCTCGGGGCGATCGTGGTCGAGCACAACCCGCTGTACACCGCACGCGAGCTTCGCCACCAGTTCGAAGATCATGGGGCGCGGGTCGCCGTCGTGTGGGACAAGTCCGCCGACACGATCGCTGGATTCCCCGCCGACGTCAGGGTCGAGCACATCGTGAGCGTCGACATCACCGAGGCGATGCCGCTGTCGAAGCGCCTCGCTCTCCGTCTGCCTCTGCCCAAAGCCCGCGAGGCCCGCGCAAAGCTCACCGGCACCCCGAAAGCGCGGCACCTGATCGCGTGGAAGCAGCTCGCTGCGCACCGACGCATCTCACGCCGAGTGCCGGGGCCGACCTTGGACGACACCGCACTCCTGCAGTACACCAGCGGCACGACGGGCGTCCCGAAGGGAGCGATCCTCACCCACTCCAACCTCCGAGCCAATGCGATGCAGGGGCGGGCGTGGGTGCCCGGACTCGTCGACGGCGAGGAGACCTTCTACGGTGTGCTGCCGCTGTTCCACGCGTACGGCATGACTCTGTGCCTGACCTTCGCGATGAGCATCGGAGCGCGGCTGGTCCTGTTCCCCGCGTTCGACCTGGGCCTGGTCACGGCTGCGGCACGGACGACGCCACCCACGTTCCTTCCGGCCGTGCCGCCGATCTACGACGCTCTCGCCCGCGCAGCCGCCCGAGGGACCATCGACCTCTCGACCGTGCGCTTCGCCATCTCCGGAGCGATGAGCCTCCCTGTCGCGACGGTGAAACGCTGGGAGGAGGCGACCGGCGGCCTGCTCGTCGAGGGCTACGGCATGACGGAGAGCTCGCCGGTGGCGCTCGGCAACCCGATGGGCCCGACACGTCGCCCCGGCACCGTCGGTGTGCCCTTCCCGAGCACGGAGATCCGGATCGTGGACCCCGCTGACCCCGATGTCGACCTGTCCGCCGGCGATCCAGGGGAACTGCTCGTGCGCGGCCCGCAGGTGTTCCGGGGGTACTGGCGTCGTCCGGGTGAGACGGCCGACGCGCTGCTGCCCGACGGGTGGCTCCGCACAGGCGACATCGCCCAGGTCTCGCCCGACGGCTTCGTGACCATCGTCGACAGGCTCAAGGAACTCATCATCACGGGAGGCTTCAACGTGTCGCCGAGCGAGGTGGAGGATGCGCTCGTCGCCCACCCCGATGTCGAGGCCGCAGCGGTCGTCGGTCTCCCCAAGCCGCACGGTGGAGAAGAGGTCGTCGCGGCAGTGGTGCTCCGCGACGGAGCTGCTCTCGAGGTCGATGCGCTGCGCGACTTCTGCCGCACCCGGCTCACGCCCTACAAGGTGCCGCGACGGATCACGGCCGTCGACGACCTCCCCCGGTCCCTCATCGGCAAGGTGCTGCGGCGCCAAGTGCGCGACCAGCTGCTCGCCGACCGCTGAGTCCGCTGAATCCTGGCATCGATCACCGACGGCGAGCCCGCCTAACGCGCAACGCCGTCCGGCCGACAGTCACCCCCGACAGCCCAGGACGGGCCGTCGGGTCTGTGCTCTTCGGAACGCGGACGGATCTTTCCAGGATGGAGCCCATGATCGTCCTCACGCGCCTGAACCGTTCGCGGTTCGCGGTGAATCCCGACCTGATCGAACGTGTCCAGGCAACGCCGGACACGACGCTCATCATGGTCGACGGTGCGACCTTCGTCGTCACCGAGACGATGGATGACGTGATCGCGCAGATCACCCGGTTCCGCGCCGGGGTGCTGGCAACCGCCGCCGCCCTGATCGCCGCAGCGGGAACCGATTCCGCGGCCCCCGCTTCTGAGGTCGGTCTCTGATGGATCCGTCTCTCATCCTCGGACTGATCCTCGCGTTCGGCGCCCTGATCGCCATGATCAACCTCGAGGGCGCGACCCTCGGATCGCTGCTGATCCCCGCCCCGATGGTGCTGGTCTTCGGAGCCACGATCGCCGTCGGCATCGCGAGCGGCACCATGCGCGATGCGCTGCATGCGGTCAAATCGCTCCCCCGCGCGTTCCGCGGTGAGCGCCGCACCGCGTCGAGCATGATCGACACGGTGGTCGGCTACGCCGAGAAGGCGCGTGCCGAAGGGCTCCTCGCCCTCGAGCAGGGACTCGAGGACGAGAAGGACCCGTTCCTGCGCCAGGCACTGCAGAGCATCGCCGACGGCACGGACGCGGAAGACCTGCGCACGCTGCTGGAGGACGAGCTCACCTCGACCGCCGCCCGCAACCGCACCGCCTCACGCTTCTACATGACGCTCGGAGGCTTCGCGCCAACGGTCGGCATCATCGGCACCGTCGTCTCCCTCACGCACGTGCTCGAGAAGCTCGACAAGCCGGACACCCTCGGTCCGATGATCGCGACAGCATTCGTGGCGACGCTGTGGGGTCTGCTCTCGGCAAACTTCATCTGGCTGCCCATCGGCGGTCGCCTGCAGCGGCTCGGCGAGCTCGAAGTCGAGCGCATGACGGTGCTCATGGAGGGCATGCTCGCGGTCCAGGCCGGCGCTCCGCCCCAGTTCGTGAACGAGCGTCTGCGAGCGCTGGTGTCCGAGCGTCCCTCTGCCCGATCCGGCCGGAAGGCCCGCACCTCAGCAGCCGAGGAGACGGAGCAGGCGTCATGAGCGTCCGTGCCCGTCGCCGCGTGCCGCAGGAGGAGCACAGCGGTCCGGACGAGCGGTGGATGGCGTCCTACATGGACATGGTGACCGTGCTGATGTGCATGTTCATCGTGCTGTTCGCCATGTCGACCGTCGACCAGGAGAAGTTCGAGGCTCTGAGCGCTTCTCTCGCCACGGGCTTCGGGCAGGAGCCGTCCGACGAGATCGACGCCACGACGGGCGTGGTCGTGCCCCCGGAGCTGGTCGACGAGAAGGGCGAGGACTTCGCCGACGTCGACCTGGCCGCCGCGCAGACCGAGTTCAACGAGCTCTCGGCGCTTCGCGAGCGTCTGCGCCAGGTGCTCGCCGACAACGGTCTCGAGGCCGATGTCACCTTCACGATCGACGAGCGCGGCCTCACGATCGGGCTGGTGAGCGCGGAGACGTTCTTCGACACGAACAGCACGACGCTCAGCGACAAGGCGCTCCTGGTCCTCGATGCGCTCGGCTCCGTACTGGTCACCACCACCAACGAGATCTCGGTCGAGGGCCACGCCGACGTGCGTGGGTCGGTCGCCCCGTACCCGACGAACTGGGAGCTCTCCGCCGGCCGCTCGACGCAGGTGCTGCGACACCTCGTGGAGGCCTCGGGTCTTCCCCCCGCCCATCTCAAGTCGGTCGGCTTCGGCGACACGCGTCCTGTCGCCGCCGGAGATGCACCGGACGCACTGGCCCAGAATCGCAGGGTCGACATCGTGGTCCTGTCCGATGCGAACGAGGAGGTGCGAGCCCTCATCCCCCAGGCCCAGGCGGGGAAGCCGGCCTCCTGAGCACCCTTCCCTCCTAACGCACGCCGATCACCGCCCGATAGTCCGGTTCGTGGTGATCGATAACAGCGTGCGCTCCGAAGTGCGCGCGGGGACGACGGCGAAGGCCCCCGAAGTCGAGGTGTACGACTTCGGCCGTTCCGCGACCCTCTCCCGCGAGCACACCCGCGCCCTGGAACTCGCCTTCGAGACGTTCTCGCGGCAGTGGTCGGCGCAGCTGTCGGCGAAGATCCACGTGCGGGCCACGATCGCGGTCGAGCACGTCGGGATGATGACCTACGGCGAGTACGCCCAGTCCCTCCCCACCACGACCACCATGATCGTGTGCGCGCTCCCCGAATCCGAAGAGCGCCTCATCGTGCAGCTACCCACCTCCGCCGCGACGGCGTGGATCGTGCAGATGGTCGGCGGCCGGGCATCGACCGCCTCGGAGGACCGCACCTTCACCCCGATCGAGCAGGCCCTGATCCGCTCGTTGATCGTCGACGCGATCGACCACCTCACCGGGGCGCTCGATGGTCTGCTCCCCGTCGGCGTCTCGTTCAGCGGTATCCAGTACAGCTCGCAGTTCGCGCAGGTCGCGGCTGCCGGTGAGCCCGTCATCGTCGCGCGGTTCTCGATGCGTCTGGCTGGTCGCACGGTGCCGACGAGCGTGATGCTGCCCGCCTCGGTGCTCGCGGGATTCACCGTGCGTCCCTCCGACCTCGAGCGCACTGCCGCACCCGACCGGATCCGCCGCCAGGTCGAGGTGGCACCGGTCGAGGTGGCTTTGCGGCTCGCACCCCGAACGGTGCTGCCGCGCGAGGTGCTCGATCTCGCTGTGGGCGACATCATCGCCTTCCCGCACTCCGCCGACCGTCCGATGGTCCTCACCGTCGGCGATCAGACCATCGCGACCGCTGCCGTTGGCAGCGCGGGCGCGCGGCTGGCCTGTGTCGTCACCACCACCGTCCCCGATCCCGCATCCGCCGAGGAGTCCGCGTGAGCAGCACCACCACCTACGAGTCCGCCGTCGCCGCCGCCTTCGCCGCATCGCTCCCGACGCCCTCCCCGCTCATCGCACGCGCCTCCCAGGTCTCGGGCGACACCGGCGACGCCGTGATCGTGCAGTTCGTCGGCGAGGCCAGCGCCCAGCTCGCCGTGCAGCTCTTCGAGCCGGAGATCCTGGTCGACGGGCTCGGCGGCACACCGCTCACCGATCGGTTGCGCGATGCCCTCGAGACCGCGACCAGCGCACTGGGCTCCGGCGCTCTCGGCGAGGCCGCCGTGGGCGATGCCTCCGCCCTCTTCGCGGACCCGGCTGTGCAGCTGTTCGATCTGCAGGACGACGCCGACCACACGGTCGGACGCCTGGCCGTCGTCGTCACCCGCGCGCCGGCAGGAGCCGCGAACCCGTCCCGCCGGCTGCACCGCATCGCCGGCGTCGAGATGGAGCTCACCGTCGAGATCGGCCGCACCAGGATGGCGGTGCGCGACGTGCTGGACCTGGAACCCGGACGCATCGTCGAGCTCGACCGCTCCGCCGGCGCCCCCGCCGACATCAAGCTCAACGGACGCGTCATCGCCCATGGCGAGGTCGTCGTGGTCGATCAGGACTACGCGGTGCGCATCACCCGCATCCTCGAGAACGTCGAGGCCTGACCCTGGACGACCTCCTGCTCGGCCTGCGGGTCGTGCTCTCGCTCGCCGCAGTACTCGGAGTGCTGTGGTTCCTGCAGCGCCGTGTCGCGCGCACGCAGGCCCGTCGTCGCGACAGTGAGGCGATCACGGTGCTCGGACGCCAGGGGGTCGGCCCGAAGGCGCAGATCGTCGTGATCCAGACCGAGGACGCCCGATACGTGCTCGGCGTCACGGAGCACGGCGTGAACGTCGTCGATCGGCTGCCGGTCAAGCGGACCGACACCTCGGAGGAGACACCCCGCCCGGCATGGTCGCCGGCGACCACGGAAGCGGCGTCCGACGCCGCGGAGTTCGACCGGATCCTGGCCGCGGCGGCCCTGACGGAATCGACGGACATCCCTCCGGAGTCATCGGCGCCGCAGCGCCGTGTGCGGCACCGCAACGATCCGCTGCGCGGCTCCATCCTCTCCCCCGAGACGTGGCGGCAGACCGCCGAGGCCATCCGGCGCACCCGATGAGCGTCACCCGTGGGGTCGTCGACGGGCGCGCGCTGCGACGAATCGCGCTGATCCTCGCCGCGGCACTCGCACTCGTCGTGGTCCTCACCCTCATCACGGGCACGGCCGCCCACGCACAGGTGACCCCGGACGATCAGGGCGAGGGCGTCACGATCGACATCAACGGCGTCGACGGCGGTCCGTCGGGGTCGATCCTGACCCTGCTGGGCATCACGCTGCTCTCGGTCGCCCCCGCGTTGCTGCTGATGATGTCGTCGTTCACGAAGATCTTCGTCGTGCTGGCGATGACCAGGAACGCCCTCTCGTTGCCGACCATCCCCCCGAACCAGGTGCTGGCGGGGCTGTCCTTCTTCCTGTCGCTGTTCATCATGTGGCCGGTGCTCACCGAGATCAACACGGTCGCGGTGCAGCCCTACATCGACGGCTCGCTCTCGTTCGCACAGGCCATCGACGTGGGCCAGCTGCCCCTGCAGGAGTGGATGCTCCGCTTCACCCGCGAAGAGGACCTCGCGCTCATGACGCGGATGGCCGGCCAGCCCAACCCCGAGGACCCCTCGAGCGTCCCGATGTACACGCTCATCCCCGCGTTCATGATCTCCGAGCTGCGCGCGGCGTTCATCATCGGCTTCGTGATCTTCATCCCGTTCCTGGTGATCGACCTCGTCGTGGCAGCGGCGCTGATGTCGATGGGCATGATGATGCTCCCGCCCGTCATGATCTCGCTGCCGTTCAAGATCCTGCTGTTCATCCTCGTCGACGGCTGGGGGCTCATCATCAGAGCCCTCCTGGAGAGTTACGGAGGGGTCGGATGAGCCCCGAGGCGGTCATCGACATCGGCACGCAGGGACTGATCATCGCGGCGAAGCTCGCCGCCCCCGTCCTGGTCACCGCGCTCGTCGTCGGCTTCGCGATCTCGCTGTTGCAGTCCATCACCCAGGTGCAGGAGGTGACGCTGTCGTTCGTCCCGAAGATCGTCGCCGTCGGCATCGCACTGTTGATCGCCGGCAACTGGATGATCGCCGAGATGATCGCCTTCACCAACGAGATGTTCGCCCGCATCCCCTCGCTGTTGAGTGGATGACGGCGTGTACATCCCCATCGATTTCGCGTGGCTGGAGGCCACGATGCTCACCGCGGTGCGCATCACGGCCTTCATCATGATCGCTCCGCCGTTCTCCTACGGGGCGATCCCGGTGCGCGTGAAGGCGATGCTCGCGATCGGGCTCTCCCTCGCCGTCGGCACCGCCGTCGCCCCCGGGTACGAGAACCTCGACACCGGTCCCTTCCTCGGCGCGCTCGTCCTGCAGCTCGTCACGGGTGCCCTGCTGGGGTTCCTGGTGCTGCTGTGCTTCTCCGCGCTCCAGGCCGCGGGGAGCCTGATCGACGTCTTCGGCGGGTTCCAGCTCGCGCAGGCGTTCGATCCCCACTCGATGGTCAACGGCGCGCAGTTCACCCGGCTGTTCCACATCACCGCGCTCACGCTGCTGTTCGCCTCGGGCGGGTACCAGCTGATTTTGGCCGGGCTCGCGCGGAGCTTCGAGGCCGTGCCCGTCAACGGTATCTTCCAGGTGGCCGGTCCTGCCGAACTGCTCGTCGACGGGGTGACGCAGCTCCTGCTGGCGGCCGTGCAGATCGCCGGACCGCTCGTCCTCGTGCTGTTCCTCGCCGATGTCGGGCTCGGGCTCATCACCCGTGTCGCCCCTGCCCTGAACGCGTTCGCGATGGGCTTCCCGGTGAAGATCCTGCTCACGCTGCTGCTCGCCGGAGCCGTTTACGCCGTGCTCCCCGGCATCGTCGACGCCCTCGCCGCCAACGCCCTGCGGATGATGCAGGGGGTGCATCAATGAGCGGGACCGACACCGGCGAACGCAGCGAGAAGGCGACGGACAAGCACCTCAGCGAAGCGAGGAAGAAAGGACGCCTGTCACGCAGTCAGGACCTCACGGCCTGGCTCGGCATCGGCGCGGCGGCCGTCACGATGCCCGCCGCGTTCGCGCTCGGTGCATCGGCGGGGACGGAGCAGCTGCTCACGCTCGACTCCCTGGTCGCGGCGCCGACGCCGGAGGCCGCGCTCGCAGCGCTCGGCCGCGGCCTGGCCTCCGTGCTCCCGACGCTCACCGTGATGCTGACGGCCGTCGCGATCGTCACCCTGATCGGCGCGGTCATCCAGGGGGGTGTGCACCTGCGCCCTCTGACGGGCCGCTTCGAGCAGTTCAACCTCGTCAACGGCGTGCGCCGCGTGTTCGGCATGCAGGCTCTCTGGGAGGGCGCCAAGGCCCTCATGAAGACCGCCGCCATCGGCATCGCCCTCTGGTTCGTGATCGCGAGCCTGATGCCCGTGCTGACCGCGAGCGGGGCGCACTCCGTCACCCGACTGCTCGGCACCGCGAGCGAAGGCACGACCGCCCTGCTGCAGACCGCGATCGGCGTGGGGCTGGCCCTCGCCGCGATCGACATGTTCGTGGTGATGCGACGCAACCGCAAGCACACGCGCATGACCAAGCGCGAGATCCGCGACGAGAGCAAGAACTCCGAAGGCGATCCGCTCATCCGCCAGCAGCGCCGTTCACGGCAGCTCGCTGTCAGCCGCAACCGCATGATCGCGGCCGTCGCCGGCTCCGATGTGGTGGTGGTCAATCCCACCCACATCGCCGTGGCACTGCGGTACGAACCCGGCAGGGCTGCGCCCAAGGTGGTCGCGAAGGGCAGCGGCGTGATCGCGGAGCGCATCCGCGACGAGGCCGTGCGCGCCGGTGTCCCACTGGTGCGCGAGATCACCCTCGCCAGGGCTCTGCACGCCGCCTGCGAGCTCGGGCACGAGATCCCCGAAGACCTGTACAACGCCGTGGCCCGTGTGCTCGTGTTCGTCGACTCGCTGCGACGACGCGGGGCCGCCCGCGGCATCCACTCCCTTCCCTACCGGAGGACCGCATGAGACAGCTGCTTCCCAAGCTCGGAGTGCCGATCGGCGTCGTGGGCATCATCATGCTCCTCGTCGTGCCGGTGCCGCCGTTCCTGCTCGACATCCTCATCATCCTGAACATCATGTTCGCGCTCGTGATCCTGCTGACGTCGATGTTCGTGAAGAAGCCGCTCGACTTCTCGGTCTTCCCCTCGCTGCTGCTCGTGGCGACGCTGTTCCGCCTGGGGCTCAACGTGGCCTCCACCCGTCTGGTGCTCGGCGAGGCGTATGCGGGGCAGGTGATCGAGGCCTTCGGCGCCATCGCGGTCGGCGGCTCGCTCATCATCGGCGCCGTCGTGTTCCTCATCCTCGTCGTCATCCAGTTCGTCGTCGTGACCAAGGGTGCGGAGCGCGTGGCCGAGGTCGGCGCACGATTCACGCTCGACGCGATGCCCGGCAAGCAGATGGCCATCGACGCCGACCTGAACGCCGGACTCATCACCGATGCGGAGGCCCGCGAGCGCCGCGCCGAGGTGGCGGCCGAGGCCGACTTCTACGGAGCCATGGACGGTGCGTCCAAGTTCGTGAAGGGCGACGCGATCGCCGGTCTCGTCATCATCATCATCAACATCGTCGGCGGCATCGCCATCGGGATCGTGCAGCACGGCATGACGATCGACGAATCCGTGAGCACCTACAGCCTGCTGACGATCGGCGACGGTCTGGTCACGCAGATCCCCGCCCTGCTGATGGCCGTCTCCACCGGCATGATCGTGACCCGCTCCACGGCGGAGGCGGAGATGGGGACGGCGGCGTCCGCCCAGCTCGGCCAGTCCCGCAATGCGCTGATCATCGCCGGATGCGCCGCGATCATCATGTCGCTCATCCCGCACATGCCGATGCTGCCGTTCGTCGCGATCGGCGCGACGCTGCTGCTGATCGCGCAGCGGATCAAGGCCACCCAGAAACGCGAAGAGGCGGCTGCGGTGCAGAGCCCGTCGACGGTTCCGACCGACCAGCCGGAGGAGCTCATCGAGAAGATGCGTGTGCATCCGCTCGAGATCCTGCTCGCCCCCGACATCGTGGATCTGGTCACCGGGGGCCCGGACGACCTCCTCGCACGCGTGAAAGCCCTCCGACGCCGTATCGCCCTCGATCTGGGGCTGGTCGCGCCACCGGTGCGCACCCGCGACAGCATCGAGCTGCCGCAGGCGACCTACGTCATCCGGATCGCCGGGGTCGAGACCGGTCGCGGTACGGCACCCGTCGGGTCGGTGCTCGCGCTCGGACAGGGGCTGGACAGCCTTCCCGGCACGGCGACGCTCGACCCGGTCTTCGGTCTCGAGGGCAAGTGGATCCCCATGGAGATGCGCCACAGCGCAGAGTTCGCCGGGGCCACCGTGATCGACCGCGCGAGTGTGATCATCACGCATCTCTCCAGCGTCATCCACGCCCACGCCGCTCGACTGCTCAGCCGCGAAGACGTGCGCCAGCTCACCGACGCCCTCAAGCAGGTCTCGCCCGCTGCGGTCGAGGAGCTCACCCCCGCTCTGCTCTCGCTGGCAGAGGTGCAGCGCGTGCTGCAGGGCCTCCTGGCGGAGCGGGTCCCCATCAACGACCTCAGCCGCATCTACGAGGCTCTCGCGTTGCGGGCCAGGGTGTCCACCGAGCCGGAGGGCCTGATCGAGGCCGCCCGCGCCGCCCTCGGCCCGGCGATCGCCGCCCGTTTCGCCGATGCCGGAACCCTGCGCGTCGTCATGATCAACCCGCTGCTGGAGCAGGCCATGCTCGAGAGCCTGCGCTCGAGCGACGAGGGCAGTCAGATCGTGTTCGATCCGCAGCGTATGGAGACCGTGATCGAGTCCGTGAAGCACGCCGTCTCCTCGGTGCGGGAAGGCGGCGAGCCGGTACTCGTGTGCGCACCCTCGCTGCGACCGGCCGTGCGGCGCCTCGTCTCCGCGCAGACCGACGGCCTCCCCGTGCTGTCGTACAACGAGGCGACTGCCGCGGCTCTCACGATCGAGACGGTGGGCGTCGTGCACGACATCCCCGCACCGGCGGTCGGCGTCGTCCCCGCAGCACTAGGCTGAACGAATGCTGGTGTTGACGAGGCGGATCGGTGAGAGCGTGCGCATCGACGGCGACATCGAGGTCACGCTGCTCGAGATCAAGGGCGACAGCGTGCGCATCGGCGTGAAGGCGCCGCGCGAGACGCGCATCCAGAGGACCGAGATTATCGAGGCCGTGGTCGCCGAGAACGTGTCGGCCGCCGCCGAGACGGGTGACGACGCCGAAGGCGCGATCGTCGCTGCCCTCGCGCGAGGACGAGAGACCCGCACGCGGTAGTCAGCCCGCCGGTCGCACGCCGATCAGGTCGTCCGCGTTGGCGCGCTTCCACTGATCGCCGCCCGCCGCCCTGGCTCTGACCGCGGCCCGGTCCGCCGCAGCCCGCAGCAGGTCGTAGTCGTAGCCGACGACGGACACGGGCGCCCAGCCGATGCTGGCGGAGGAGCGGATACCACTCGCGGAGGCTCCCCTCTCGAGCATGGCGATGCGGGTGAGCATGGCGCGCAGGTGATACCGCACCGCTTCGTCGCTGCCACGGATGATCACGACGGCCCGCCCGTCCTCGATCCGATCGGCGTCCGCCGATGCCGGCAGAGCGTCCTCGATGTCGTCGTGGAAGCGATCGACGATGCGGGCGAACTCCGCTCCGGTCGATGCTTCGCGGAGGTCGACCGGATCGTCGAGTCGGATGTCGAGGACCGACCACGGCTGGTCGTTCTGCGCTTCGGCCTTGCGCAGACGTCTGCGGGCGCGATCCGCCCCGTCGGTGCTGCGACCGGCAGCGGCCTTCTCCCCCACGCGCACCAGCAGCACGAGGGTGAAGGCCGCGCAGGTGCTCACCACGAGGGTCCCGACGGCGTTCATGCCGCGCAGCGCGCTCAGTTGCTCCTGGGTTCCCGCACCGCCCACGACGAGGGCGGAGGCGGCGCTCACGACCGCCACGACCACGAATCCGCACGAGGCGAGAGCCAGCGGCAGCACGATGTCCCTGGCCACGGGTCGTCCGCGCAGGAGCTCGTACGCGACCATGCCGGCGAACACCCCGCTGACGAGGAAGACGACGTGGAACGTGGGCAGATACCAGGGCGTCTCGGTCGTCGCCACGAGAAGCACGGGGGCGGCCACCAGGAAGGGGATCACCGCCCACCAGGATGCGCGGCGACCGAAGTGCAGCCGCAGTCCGATCCACACCAGCGGCTCGAAGCACAGCATCAGCGCAGAGGCCGCGGCGCGCAGCATCTGCTCATCGGTCTGCTGCCCGGCCAGCCACAGGTAGGCCCCGAGCATCCCGAGCCCGAACGCGCCGGCCCAGGTCACCGTCGCGCGGCTCGGGCGGGCGAGTGTGCCGAGCCCCACCACCAGCGCTGTCAGCACGGTGACGACGGCCACCATGCTGGTGGTGATGTCGACGCTCACCGGAACGAGCGGACTCATGTGTGCTTCTCCTTCGCTCGGTGATGCGGGAACCGCAGTGTCACCCTGGTTCCGGTGCCGGCCTCGCTGACCACATCGATGGTGCCCTCGTGGGCGGCGACGATCTCCCTGGCGATCCCCATCCCGAGCCCCGTTCCGCCGATGCCGGCGCGCATCGCGCTGTCCGCACGGAAATAGGGCTCGAACACCCGCGAGAGGTCTTCGGGAGACATCCCCGTACCGTTGTCGGAGACAGCGAGTTCCGCGTACCCATCGGGCCCTGTCGAGAGGTCCACGGTGATGATCCCTCCGGCGGGGGTGTACTTGACGGCGTTGCTGAGCAGGTTGTCCAGCACCTGGCGCAGGCGGAAAGCGTCGCCGGAGACGACGAGTCCGCCCTCCCCCTCCACGGTGAGGGTCTGTCTGCTGCCGGCGATGAGCGGTGAGTACGAAGCGGCGGACGCCTCGACGAGTTCGCGCAGGTCCACAGGGGCGAACGGCTCCGGAGCCGTGTGGCTCGTCTGCTCCAGGATGCTCCCGACGAGCTCCTGCATGCGATCGCCCGCGTGCGCGATGATCTCGAGCTGAGCGGGCACCCTGCCCGGGAGATCCTCGCGTTCGCGCAGCAGCTCCACGTGGCCGATGATCGCGGTGAGCGGGTTGCGCAGCTCGTGCGAGACGACCGCCGTGAACGCCCTGCGCTCCTCCTCGGCCTCGAGCATCGCGGTCACATCATCGATCACGACGAGAGTGATGTCCTCCCCCTCGCCGGCCGTGGCCATCGGCTGTGTGCTCACCTCCAGCGCCCTCCACTGTCCACCGCCGTCGAACAGCCAGACCCGCTCGGACTGCAACGTCTCTCCGCGCGCCGCCCTTGCCAGCGTCGTGCGCGTCTGCGGCACGGCATGGCCGCGACGCGCGTCGTACTCGACCGAGGCGGAGGGCAGAGCGGCGCCGAAGCGGTCGCGCCCGTACAGAGACCTGTACGCGTCGTTCATCTGCAGGATGCGACCGGACGATGTGACGACGACGAGCGCGGCGCCCAGCGCGTCGACGATCTGCGTGACCCTGCGCTGGTTGGCTTCGGCGCGCTCGGCCGCGCGATTGACCTGCTCCGACCGCCGTTGGAGAAGTCGGCGTGCCGCACGAGAGCGCTGAGCGCCGATGCGCACCGTGACGCCCAGGAACCCGAGGGTGATCACGAGCGTCAACAGCCGCAGCAGGATGTCCGCCGGAGTGCCGTTCTGATCCGCGAAGACCACGAGGGTACCGCTGATGAAGGCGATGCCTCCGAGCACCCACGGCAGGGAGAAGTAGGTCGCCAGCCAGACCACGGGGAAGACCCAGAGGAAGCCCAGGCGGATGTCGGGCGCGTTCGTCGTGAAGCCGACGGCGAGGGCGTCCAGGAGCGGGATGGCAGCCACCGCGCTGTGCGGGAGTCGATGCCAGGGCACGGCCAGGGTCACCAGAGTGGTCACGACGACGAGGGCGATCCCCGTGACGATCAGAGGGTTGGCGAAGGTCTGGGGCTTGAAGGCGGTGATCATCACCACGATGGCGACGATGCTGCCCATGAACACCAGTTGCCATCGCCAGATCGAGACGGTGCGGATCATGCTCTTCGCCCGCCCTCCGGTCGATCCTCAGCTTTCCCGCAAGATTACTCAAAGATCGGTGCAGCCCGCTCTTCGGGCGGCCTCGCACCCCTAGCATTCTGAGTGGGGCCGAAACTGCGACTGGGGAACAACGCAGACGCCGGGGCCAGGCGAGTGGGGATTCGCAGGCATCCGGGGCCGCGGCTGGGGAGCCGCGGCTCCGCCCCGGTCAGTTCGTTTCGATCGTTGCGGGGGTCAGGCGGTAGCCGACCCCGCGCACGGTCTCGACGTAGCGAGGGGCGCTCGTGCTGTCACCGAGCTTTCGCCGCAGGTTGGCGATGTGCGTCTCGATCGCGCGCTTGTCCGGCTCGCTCACGTAGTCGCTCGAGCCCGGGGGAAGGCCGCGCAACCCCCGGGCGAGCTCGGCCTTGCTGCATACGCGCTGCTTCGCCTCGAGCAGTGCGGCGAGCAGATCGAACTCGGTCGGGGTGAGGTCGATCCGCCGTTGCCCGATCAGGACCATCCGCGTGTCGAGGTCGAGGCTGAGGTCCCGGTGCACCCGCCCACGCCAGGTGAGCACGGTCGCGCCGTCGGCCACGGGCTCGGGTTCGACCGGAGCACGCAGGCTCGACGCACTGCGGACGTCCGGCAGTCGAGGACGACGCAGGAGCGCCTCGATGCGGGCACGCAGCTCGCGCGGGCGGAACGGCTTCACCAGATACTCGTCGGCACCGGAGGTGAGCCCCAGAACCACGTCGGACTCGTCGGAGAGCGCCGAGAGCATGATGATGAAGGTGTCGCTGACTCGACGGATGCGCCGCGCCACCTCGAAGCCGTCGATGCCGGGCAGGTTGATGTCGAGGGTCGTGATCACCGGCTGGTGCCGCTCGACGGCCCCGAGACCGTCCACACCCGACCCCGTGAGGATCGTCTCGAAGCCCGCCGCGAGGAAGACCTCGTCGAGCAGAGAGCGCACACCGGGATCGTCCTCGATGATCACGGCGACCAGGGCGCGGACGTCCCCCGAGCTCACGAGGCGCTCTCGCGCGTGATCGTGACGAAGCGCGGCGCGTCGGCATCCAGCTCGGACGGGTCGACATCCGCCGCTCCGACGGGCCGTTCCACCTCGATGTCCCACCACGAGTCCGCCAGCTCCTCGGCCATGCCACGCCCCCACTCGATCACCACGACGGACCGCTCGAGGTCGAGGTCGAGGTCGAGGTCGTCGAGCTCAGCAGCCGAGCCGAGCCGGTAGGCGTCGACGTGCACCAGTGATGCTCGGCCGACCAGGGAGGGATGAGTGCGGGCGATCACGAAGGTCGGGCTCTGCACCGGTCCGCGCACCCCCAGCCCCTCGGCGAGACCGCGGGTGAAGGTGGTCTTCCCCGCGCCGAGAGGACCGGTCAGCACGAGCAGGTCGCCCGCCTCGAGCTGCTCGCCGATGCGCAGACCCAGCTGCTCCATCTCCTCGGCGGTGGCGATCTCCCGGCGGCCGAGGAAGGCGGGATCCACGCTCACGACGTCCTCCGAGGCACCCGGGGGCCGATCCGGGTGACGATCTCGTAGTTGATGGTGTCGGCGGCTTCGGCCCAGTCCGCAGCCGAGGGCACCCCGAGGGTGGGGTCGCCGAACAGGACCACCTCATCCCCGATCGATACGGGGGTGTCCCCGACGTCGACGATGAACTGATCCATCGCGATCCGTCCGACGTTGAGGAACCGGCGCCCGCCGATCGAGACCGGAAGCTTCCCCGAGGCGTTGCGGGGCACCCCGTCGGCGTAGCCGAGAGGAACGAGCACCAGGGTCGTGTCGCGGTCGGTGCGATGGTCATAGCCGTAGGAGACTCCGGTTCCCGCCGGCACGCGACGGACGGCGGCGATCGCGCCCCGGAGGGTCATGGCCGGCCGCAGCCCGAGTTCCGCTGAACTGCGGTCGTCGAAGGGCGAGAGGCCGTAGAGTCCCACGCCGATGCGGACGGCGTCGAGGCGCATCTCGGGCAGGTCTATGGCTGCTGCCGTGGCGGCGATGTGTCGGATCTCGGGATGGACGCCGAACGACGCAGCGGTGGCGACCCCCTCTTCGAATTTCGCGAGCGCCGCCCTGTCGTCGTCCACGGAGGTGTTGGAGAGATGGCTGAACAGTCCCACGATGCGCAGGCGCCCGATGCGCTCGAGCCGCGCCGCCTCCGCCAGCACACGTCCCCAGTCCGCCGGGGCGATACCGTTGCGCGACAGCCCGGTCTCGAGCTTCAGGTGCACTCCGACCGGTCGGTCGACAGCGGCTGCCGCGCCGGCTGCCTCGAGCTGATCGAACGAGGAGATCCCGACTTCGATGTCCTGTGCCGCGGCGTGCTCGAACCTCTCCCCCGGCGCATGCAACCACGCCATGATCGGCGCGTGCACGCCCTGTCTGCGCAGCTCGAGCGCCTCGGGGATCTCGGCGACGCCGATCCGCGTGGCACCGGCCGAGAGGGCGGCCACCGCTGCCGAAGCCGCACCATGACCGTAGGCGTTGGCTTTCACGATGGCGATCACCTCGACGCCGGTGAGGCGCCGGAAGTGCCGCACGTTGTCGGCGATGGCATCGAGATCGATGGTCGCTTCTCGGAACGGGACGGTCACAGCGGTGCTCCTTCGGCGACGACGAACGCCGCGGCGAGGCCGGCGTCATGGGTGAGAGTCAGATGCAGTGTGAGGATGCCCCGTTCCTCGACGACGGCGGCCGTCGACCCGGAGAGCACGAAGTGCGGGCGACCGGAGGGTTCCGAGGCGATCTCGATCTCGGTCCAGTGCACACCGTCGGATCCGCCCAGAGCCTTGATCAACGCCTCTTTGGCGGCATAGCGCGCGGCGAGGGAAGGCAGACGTAGCGTGCGCTCCGACGGGGCGAAGAGGCGCTCGCGAAGTCGCGGCGTCCGCTCCATCGTCCGCTCGAACCTCGGGATGTCCACGAGGTCGATGCCGGTTCCGATGATCACCCGTTCAGCCTACCGAGCCTGAATCCCGTTGAAATCGCCCAAATGGCTCCGTTTCCGCTGGAAACGAAGCCATTCGCGCGAATCGGAGGCCGGTCTACTCGACCGTCACCGACTTCGCGAGGTTGCGCGGCTGGTCGACGTCGAGTCCCTTCGCCGTGGCCAGGGCCATCGCGAAGATCTGCAGCGGCACGACGGCGAGCAGCGGCTCGAACATCGGGCCGGCGAGCGGGATGCGGATGACCTCGTCGGCGAACGGCAGCACGGCCGCGTCGCCCTCCTCGGCGATCACGATCACCCTGGCACCGCGCGCGCGGATCTCCTGGATGTTCGAGACGACCTTGGAATGCACGAGCGCCGAGTGACGCGGCGACGGCACGAGCACGAACACCGGCTGCCCCGGCTCGATCAATGCGATCGGACCGTGCTTGAGCTCGCCGGCGGCGAAGCCCTCCGCGTGGATGTAGGAGATCTCCTTGAGCTTGAGCGCACCCTCGAGCGCGATGGGGTACCCCACGTGCCGGCCGAGGAAGAGCACCGAGCGCGTGTCCGCCATCCACCCGGCGAGCTGCGTCACGTGCTCCTGCTCGCTGTCGAGGACCTTGGCGATCTTCTCGGGGAGCGCTGCGAGCTCCGCTGCGTCGAGCGAGGCGTCGGCCACGGCACCGCGGACCCGGCCCATGTGCAGCCCCAGCAGCAGGAGGGCGGTGATCTGTGCCGAGAACGCCTTGGTCGAGGCCACGGCGACCTCGGGCCCGGCGTGCGTGTAGACCACCGCATCCGACTCGCGCGGGATGGTGGCGCCCTGCGTGTTGCAGATCGACAGCGTGCGTGCACCGCGTTCGCGGGCGTACTTCACGGCCATCAAGGTGTCCATCGTCTCCCCCGACTGGCTGATCGACACGACCAGGGTGTCGGCACCGATCACGGGGTCACGGTAGCGGAACTCGTGTGCGAGCTCGACGTCGACGGCCACGCGCGCCCACTGCTCGATCGCGTACTTGCCCACCAGCGCCGCGTAGGACGCCGTGCCGCAAGCGGTGATGATGACCCGGTTGATGCCGACGAAGAGCTCGTCGAGCCCGTCGAGCTCCGGGATCACGACCTGACCGTCCTGGATGCGGCCGCGGATGGTGTTCGCCACCGCCTCGGGCTGCTCAGCGACCTCCTTGGCCATGAAACTCGACCATCCGCCCTTCTCGGCGGCTGCCGCGTCCCATGACACGTCGAAGGGCTCCGGCTCGACGGGCGTGCCGGCGAAGTCGGTGACCGTCACGGAGTCCGGGGTGATCGAGACGATCTGGTCCTGACCGATCGCGAGCGCCTTGCGGGTGTGCTCGATGAAGGCGGCGACGTCGGATCCGAGGTAGTTCTCGCCCTCGCCGAGCCCGATCACGAGCGGAGAGTTGCGACGAGCGCCGACGACGAGGCCCGGGTGGTCCTGGTGCATCGCCAGCAGAGTGAAAGCCCCTTCCAGGCGGTTCACGATGCTGCGGAAGGCCAGCTGCAGGTCGCCGCCGTTGCCGGCGTACTCCCGTCCGAGCAGGGCTGCGGCGACCTCGGTGTCGGTCTCGCTGCGGAACACCACACCGTCGGCGAGGAGCTCGTCACGCAAGGCCGAGAAGTTCTCGATGATGCCGTTGTGGATGACCGCGAGCTTGTCGTCATCGGCCAGGTGCGGGTGCGCGTTGCCATCGGTCGGACCCCCATGCGTCGCCCAACGGGTGTGCCCGATGCCGGTCGAGCCGTCGGGGAGCGGGGCATCGGCGAGCGAGTCGCGCAGGATGGCGAGCTTGCCCGCCTTCTTGCGCATCCCGAGCGTGCCGTCGCCATCGATGACCGCGACACCCGCAGAGTCGTATCCGCGATACTCCAGGCGTGCGAGGCCTGCGAGAAGGATGTCCTGGCTGGGGCGCGGGCCCACGTATCCGACGATTCCACACATGGGATCAAGAGTAAGGCGCGTTTTTTGCGAGTCGTCCGTACAATCGGGTGCCGGCGGCCGCCTCAGAGCTTGCGCAGGAGCACGCTCTCCACGTCGTGATCCGCGCCCTTACGCAGCACGAGCCGCGCACGGTGCCGGGTGGGCATCACGTTCTCGACGAGGTTCGGCATGTTGATCTCGTTCCAATATCCCAGTGCAGTGGTGATCGCCTCCTCGTCGGTGAGGTGCGCGAACACGTTGAAGTACGACGATGGGTTGCTGAACGCGGCCTGACGAAGGGCGAGGAAGCGATCGACGTACCACTTCTCGATATGCGAGGTGTCGGCGTCGACGAAGATCGAGAAGTCGAAGAGGTCGCTCACGGCCACGTCGTTCGGCGCGGGCGGCGGCTGCAGCACGTTCAGGCCCTCGACGATGACGACGTCGGGGCGGCGCACCACCACGTTCGCATCCGGGACGATGTCGTAGCGCATGTGCGAGTAGAAGGGAGCACGCACCTCGGCGGCACCGCTCTTGACCTCGGTCAGGAACTCGATCAGGGCGCGGCGGTCATAGGACTCGGGGAAGCCCTTGCGGTCCATGATGCCGCGGCGCTCGAGCTCCGCGTTCGGGTAGAGGAACCCGTCGGTCGTCACCAGTTCCACCCTCGGGGTCCCCGGCCAACGGCTCATGAGTTCGCGCAGCAGGCGCGCGATGGTCGACTTGCCCACGGCGACAGACCCGGCGACTCCCACGACGAACGGGGTGGTGGTGTCGTCCTCCTGGAGGAACGAAGAGGTGGCGGCACCCAGTCGCTTCGTCGACGTCGCGTACAGGCTGAGCAATCGGCTCAGCGGCAGATACACCTCGCGCACCTCGGTGAGCGAGAGGCGATCTCCGATGCCGCGCAGCTCGACGACCTCGGTCTCCGTGAGTGGCTGGTCGAGTCCGGCGGCGAGGCGCGCCCACTCCGCACGCCCGATCTCCCGATACGGAGACAGCGGCAGCGTGGGGTCGGCGGTGGTCACGGGGTCCATCGTATCGGCGCGCTCACGGCGCGATGTCCGCGGGAGAGTATTCTCATCCCGTGCGCCTGGGAGTCCTCGATATCGGATCCAACATCGTCCACATGCTCGCGGCCGACGTCCGCCCCGGTGGACGTCCGCTCGCGACGACGAGCGACCGGACGGTGCTGCGCCTCATGCGCTACCTCACCCCCGACGGGTCCATCGCGGAGGAGGGCGTCGTCGCGCTCGAGGCCGCGGTCGCGCAGGCCCGAAGGGTCGCGGAGAGCGAGCGCGTGGATGCCCTGCTCGCCACGGCGACGAGCGCGGTGCGCGATGCCCGCAACGGCGCCGACGTCATCGCCCGCATCGAAGCAGCGCTGGGACAGAGTCTCCAGGTGCTCGACGGCGAGACCGAGGCGGAGCTGACCTTCCTCGCGGTCCGTCGCTGGTTCGGCTGGTCGGCAGGTCAGCTCCTGCTGCTCGACATCGGCGGCGGCTCACTGGAGATCGCAGCGGGAGCCGAGGAGCTGCCGGACGCTGCGGTCTCGGTCCCCCTGGGCGCGGGGCGCATGACCGTACAGTTCCTGCCGAACGACCCGCCCGGTGAGACGGACGTGGAACGACTGCGCGAGCACGCGACGGCGACGCTCGCGGAGGTGCTGCCGAGGTTCGTCGCTCTCCCCCGCCCCGATCACGTGGTGGGCTCGTCCAAGGCCATCCGTTCCTTGGCCCGATTGGTCGGATATCCGGCCCAGGGATGGTCGGGGAGCGAACGGATGCTGCTCCCCCGCACCGCTCTCGGATCGTGGATCCCCCGGCTCGCACGTCTGCCCGCGTCCGCCAGACAGGAGCTGCCCGGCATCACCCCGGATCGGACGTTCCAGATCGTGGCCGCGGGCGTGTCTCTGCATGCGGCGATGACCGCCCTCGACGTGGACGAGCTCGAGGTCTCACCATGGGCGCTGCGCGAAGGCGTGCTGCTGCGCTACATCGAACAGCTGAACTGGAGCGACTCCTCCCGTTGAGCGGTGCGTGACATCGGATGAACATCCTCTGTTGCCCGCCCGGTCCGCGCCGGTATCCTCTGATCAAGCGAGCACCGGCCCGCCCGCACGGAGGAGGACGGGAGGTGATCGCTCGGCGTCGGGGGGGTGCTGAGTGGGTCCTGGAGATGAGAGCACGATCGACTCCGCGGAGCTGAGCGCGCATGGCGTGCACGCGGTGGATGAACGTGTCCCCCTCCTGGTGACGCGGCGGACGTCGGGTCCGGTGACCCTGTTGTCCCTGCAGGGCAGCACCACGGAGCTCGCCATCGACACCACCACGACTCACCCCGACCACGCGGTCTTCGCCTTCGTCGACGCCGCAGGGCTCGCGGCGAAGGAGCAGAACGGTCCGTGGATGCCCGTCGAGAGCGGGCTCGTGGTGGCCCCGCCCGGGGTCGCGGAGCGCGTGCGGTGTGTCGGCACGTGGTGCATCACCGCCGCCTATGTTCCCCGCACCGCGCTCGGGACATACGTCGCCGCACTCCCCTCCTCGACATGGATCCTCGAGGAGCGACGTCCGCTCGATCGGGCGATGCAGGCGTTCATCGAGCAGGTGCTGGCCGTCGATGACGAGACGACCGCGATCGAACGATATGCGATGGAGCATCTGATCGTGGAGATGAGCGGAGCGGTGCTGCTCGACCGCGTGGACGCCGTATCCGGACCGCGCTCAGCTCACGCCGCCCTGCGCGACCGAGCGGTCGCCCTGATCGCCCAGCAGTGCGGCGATCCGGGGCTGAACCCCGCGCGGGTAGCCCGCGAGGTGCAGACCTCCCTCCGCCAGCTCCAGCTGGTCTTCGCCGAGGTCGAGAACACGGTCGCGGGCGAGATCAGACACCGACGCACGCTCCTGGCGCGGTCGCTGCTCACCGACAGCCGATACGACGATCTGAGCGTCGAGCAGATCTCGCAGCGCTCAGGTTTCGCCTCTCCGATCAGCCTTCGCCGCGCCATCGAGGAGGACTACGGTGCCACGCCCCGCGCATTGCGCACCCATCGCGACGCCGCTCGGCACGGTGGGGAACGCGAAACGGCCGACCGCTGAGATCAGCGGTCGGCCGTGTTCGGTCGCGAGGTCAGAGCGACAGACGATCCTGCACGACCTCGGCGAGGCGACCGGCGTAGGCGTGGACGGATTCCGCGTCGGAGGCTTCCACCATCACACGCACCAGCGGCTCGGTTCCGGACTTGCGCAGCAGCACCCTTCCGGAATCGCCGAGCTCCGACTCGATGTCGCGCACAGCCTGCTGCACGACCTCGTCCTCGGACACACGGTCCTTGTCGACGTCGCGCACGTTGATGAGCACCTGCGGGTAGACCGTCATCACCGACGCGAGCTCTGCGATCGACTTCTGCTGCCGCGCCATCTCGGCGACCAGGTGCAGGCCGGTGAGGATCCCGTCGCCCGTGGTGGCGAACTCGCTCATGATCACGTGACCGGACTGCTCACCGCCGAGCGCGTAGCCGCCCTCGTTCATGTCTTCGAGCACGTAGCGGTCGCCGACAGCGGTCTGCCGTACCGTGATGCCGTGCTCGCGCATGGCGACGTGCAGACCGAGGTTGCTCATCACCGTCGCGACGAGGGTGTCGTCGGTGAGGTGCCCGCGCTCCTTCATGGACACCGCGAGGATGGCCATGATCTGGTCGCCGTCGATGTGGTTGCCCTCGGCGTCGACGGCAAGGCAGCGATCGGCGTCGCCGTCGTGGGCGATCCCGATGTCGGCGCCGAGGCGCACGACGGCCTCGGCGAGATTGTCGAGATGGGTCGAGCCGACGCCGTCGTTGATGTTCCAGCCGTCAGGGTCGGCGCCGATGACGGTGACCTCGGCGCCCGCATCCCGGAACGTCTCAGGAGAGACTCCTGAGGCGGCGCCGTGGGCGCAGTCGAGCACCACGTGGATACCGTCGAGGCGGTTCGGGAGCGAGCCGAGAAGATGCATGACGTAGCGGTCCTCCGCGTCGGAGAACCGGTCGATGCGTCCCACCCCGGCGCCCGTCGGGCGCAACTTCTCGCCGGACATGGCCTCTTCGATGCGCCGCTCGACCTCGTCGGGGAGCTTGCGGCCCCCGCGGGCGAAGATCTTGATCCCGTTGTCGGGAGCGGCGTTGTGCGATGCGGAGATCATCACACCGAAGTCGGCGTCACGGTCGGCGACGAGGAAGGCGAGCGCGGGTGTCGGAATGACCCCCGCCTCGAGCACGTCCACTCCCGAGGAGGCGAGACCGGCAGCGACGGACGCCGCGATGAAGTGCCCGGAGACCCTGGGGTCGCGGGCCACGACTGCGGTCAGCCGCTTGCCTTCGGCCTTGCGTGCCTCCGCAGTACGGCCCTGGCCCAGGACGACAGCAGTCGCCTGGGCCAGGGTGAGCGCCAGGTCGGCGGTGAGGATGCCATTGGCGAGTCCTCGCACACCGTCCGTGCCAAAGATCGGCATCGGAGCAGTTGACCTTAACGCTTCGAGTACTGAGGCGCCTTACGGGCCTTCTTGAGTCCAGCCTTCTTGCGCTCCTTGACGCGAGCGTCGCGCGAGAGGAAGCCGGCCTTCTTCAGGGTCGGACGGTTGTTCTCCTCGTCGATGCCGTTCAGCGAGCGGGCGATGCCGAGGCGAAGCGCACCGGCCTGGCCCGAGGGGCCTCCGCCGGAGATGCGCGCGATGACGTCGTATGCACCGGCGAGGTTCAGCACGGTGAACGGGTCGTTGATCAGCTGCTGGTGCAGCTTGTTCGGGAAGTAGTCCTCGATCGTGCGGCCGTTGACCGTGATCGTGCCCGAGCCGGGGACGATGCGCACGCGGGCGATGGCCTGCTTGCGACGGCCGACAGCGGCACCCGGGACGCTGAGGACGGGGCGGGGAGCCGCCTCGACCGCGTCGGTCTCGGGAGTCGACGTCGAGAAGTTCTGGGGGGTTTCGGTGGTGTCCTGGATGTCAGCCACGAGTATGTCCTTAAGTCTTACGGCGCTTACTGGGCGACCTGGTCGAGGGTGTACGGCGTCGGCTGCTGCGCGGCGTGCGGGTGCTCGGCACCGACGTACACCTTGAGCTTGGACAGCTGCTGGCGGCCGATGCTGTTCTTGGGGAGCATGCCACGGATGGCCTTCTCGACAGCGCGGACCGGGTTCTTCTCGAGGAGCTCGGCGTAGGTGACGGACTTCAGGCCGCCCGGGTAACCCGAGTGGCGGTAGGCCATCTTCTTCTGGAGCTTCTGACCGGTGAGCGCGACCTTGTCGGCGTTCACGATGATGACGAAGTCACCCGAGTCGATGTGGTTGGCGAAGGTCGGCTTGTGCTTGCCACGCAGGAGCGTAGCGGCGTGCGAAGCCAGACGGCCGAGAACGACGTCGGTGGCGTCGATGACGACCCAATCGCGCTGGACTTCGCCAGCCTTGGGAGTGTAAGTGCGCGTCACGATAGTGCTGCTTTCTTGTGTCGAACGGAGAAGTTCGTGAATCCCACTCCGGGGTGGTTCTTCCCGACAGGGAGGAACACGCCAGTGGAGGGCTCACGTTCGGACGATGCGCTTTCTCCGCGGACGGGAAAGGCACCAAAGGGAAATCATACGCCACCGGTGCCGTATGCCCAAACCGCGGCTCAGTCGGGCTTGACCGTGACGAGGATCGGACGGTGATCGCTCGCCCCCTGCGGCAGGGTCGTGATGCGCTCGATCTCGAAGCCCGTCGACGTGGCGAAGTCGTAATGGCCCCGGAACACCCGGTAGCGCGTGTACGTGTGGTCGTCGCTGAGGGAGAGCGCGTAACCGTGGTCGCGCACGGCCTGACCGAGGTTCTCCTTGAAGATCGGATAGTTGTAGTCACCGACCATCAGCTGGGGCAGGCCCTCTCCGAGCGCGGCGAGCTCGGAGAGCGCGGCGCGGATCTGGTGACGGCGCAGGGAGTTCAACGCGGTCAGCGGAGCGGCGTGGAAGGAGGCGACGATGAAGTCCTGGCCGTCGTCGATGTCGCGCAATCGCGCACCGAGAACGCGTTCGTGTGCGGGTTTCGCGATCCGGTCGTGCAGGGATTTCTTGAGTCCGAGCATGCGGATCGCCTGCAGGTGGAACGTGCTCGCGCGATAGAAGAGTGCGAGTCCGAGACGGTTGCCCTGGGTGGCGTCGGCGAGCACGAGGTCGCCGATCTGCGTCGGCAGCGCGGGGACGTCGCACTCCTGCAGACAGAGGATGTCGGGATCGTGCTCGCGCACCAGAGTCACGAGCTCACCCGCGGCTCGATGCTTCTGGAGGTTGTACGAGATGACCTTCATGACCGTTCCACGCTACTCCGGCCCGCTGTGCATCTGCTCCGGGTTGCACACCGTGACTCGTCTGCGGTATTGCGCCGCATGCCCCCTGCTCGAGGCGCGCGTCAGTCGCGGTCTCGACGCGCGCGCGTCTGGATCGCTCGCGACGACAGCAGCTCGTCGGCGGGGTACCCGACCTCGGTGAGGATCAATCCCCGCGCGGCCAGCACCTTGAACTCGCTGGTGCGGGTGAGCGCATCGCGCAGCACCACGAGGTCGTCGACATCGAGGCGCCCCTCCCCCACGGCGACGCAGGCCCCGACGAGTGCGCGCACCATGCTGTGGCAGAACGCGTCGGCCTTGACCTCCGCGACGAGCACGCCGTCGGCATCGCGCTCCCAGCGGTAGTCGAGCAGTGTGCGGATCGTCGTCGCCTCTTCCCGAGGCTTGCAGTACGCCGCGAAGTCGTGCAGTCCGATCAGCGTCCGCGCCGCGGCATCCATCGCGCGCTCGTCGAGGCGGCCGCGGACGAGGGTCGTGTCGTGGCGCCGCAGCGGGTCGTACCCGGCCTGTCCGTCGGCGAGACGATAGCGATAGCGACGCCAGACCGCAGAGAACCGCGCGTCGAACCCCTCGGGGGCGATCGACGACCGCGTGACGGTCACATCCGAGTACGCACCGAGCACACCCCGCATGCGGCCCGCGATGGTCTCGGCGGGCTCCGACGGCGCCCGCCCCTGCCGGGCTTCGATGCGCGACCACTGCTTCTCGTCGAGGTCGACGTGCGCGACCTGGCCGCTCGCGTGCACGCCGGCATCCGTGCGACCTGCCACCACGAACTGCACGTCCGAGCCCACGATGCGCGCGAGGGCGGCTTCCAGCGTGCCCTGCACCGTGCGCAGAGTCGGCTGCTTCGCCCACCCTCGGAAATGGGTGCCGTCGTAGGCGATGTCGAGCCGGATGCGCACGCAGCAAGCCTAGGACACCGAGACCGCCGGACTTCAGGCGGCGTTCACCGTTCGACCAGGATTCCGTCCCGATCGCTGTAGAGATGCGCCCCCGGCCGGAACACCACACCCTCGATCACGAGCGCGACATCGGTCTCACCGGCTCCGAGCTTCGCGCTCTTGCGCGGATTCGTCCCCAGGGCCTTGACCCCCAGCTCGAGGGCATCGATGGCGACACTGTCGCGGATGGCGCCATTGATCACGACCCCGGCCCAGTCGTTCGCCACGGCGGACGCCGCGATCAGGTCGCCCATCAGTGCCGTCTCCAGCGATCCAGCGCCGTCGACGACCAGGACCGCGCCCGCACCGGGAGTCGCCAGCACCGCCTTCACCAGCGCGTTGTCCTCGAAGCAGCGCACGGTGCGGATCGGCCCGTCGAACGCCGACCGCCGGCCGAAGGAGCGCAGTTGCAGCGAGAGCGACTGGATCTCCTCCCCGAGCTCGTCGTAGAGGTCCGCCGTCGCGACCGCCATCCTCAGATGCCTCCGTCGATCGACCGGATGGTCACGGCAGGCTCGTCCGGGACCATCACCTCGGTGTCGCGGTTCAGGCTCTCGCCACGGAAGAAGCGCTTCGAGCGCGGGAAGAGGTACCAGACGAACATCAGCACCAGACCGAATGCCAACGAGCCGACGCCGATCACGAACGTGCCGCCGATACCGAACAGGACCGTGTATCCGTAGTCGACATCCCACATGTCGATGGCCGACTGGATGAACGCCCACGCGAGCATGAGCCCGCCCAGCAGCGGGAACAGCCCCTTGAAGAAGAACTCGCGCGCGGACGAGGTGAGGTCCTTGCGGAAGTACCACACGCACGCGAAGCCGGTGATGGCGTAGTAGAACGCGATCGCGAGACCGAGGGACAGGATCGAGTCCTGCAGGATGTTGTCGCTGATCAGCGTCATCCCGACGTAGTAGACGGAGGCGACCACACCCATGACGATGGTCGAGAACGACGGCGTCTTGTACGTCGGGTGCACCTCCTTGAACCTGGCGGGCAGGGCGCGGTAGACACCCATGGCGAGCGTTCCCCGGGCGGTCGGCAGGATCGTGGTCTGGGTCGACGAGATGGCCGAGATGATCACGGACACCACCAGCACCCAGCCGAACGGACCGAGCAACCCGTCCTTGATCGCGAGGAAGAAGTCGTCGGCGTTCGCCTCGTTGCCCAGGCCCGTGCCGTCCTCGCCGAGTCCGGCGTACATCATCGCGGCGATGGTCACCGCGACGTACGTGAACAGCAGGATCACGGTGGTCAGCAGCGCGGCGCGTCCGGGGATGCGCTTCGGGTCCTTGGTCTCCTCGTTGAGCGCGAGGCAGGTGTCCCACCCCCAGTAGATGAACAGCGCCAGAAGGATCGCCTCCGTGAAGCCCGACCAGTCGGTGAACGCGAACGGGTTCATCCACTCCCAGTCGAAAGGCGTCGCGTTCGGAGCCGTGCCGTCGAAGAACTGCCACAGCGCCGCGACGATGAAGATCGCCAGTGCCAGGTATTGGACCGCGAGGAGGATGTTCTGGATGCGCTCGCCGATCTCGACGCCGCGCCAGCTGACCCAGGTCATCGCCGCGATGAAGAGCACGGCGACGACGACGACGCGCCAGTCGTTGTTCTCCAGATCCTGTCCGATCAGCGACCAGAAGTAGACCGAGGCGATCTGCGCGAGGTTGGCCAGCACGACCATTCCCGCGACGGCGACTCCCCACCCGCCCATCCAGCCCACCCAGGGACCGAACGCCTTGGTTCCCCAGGTGAACGTCGTGCCGCAGTCGGGGACGGCGTTGTTGAGCTCGCGGTACGCGAAGGCGATCAGGAGCATCGGGACGAAGGCGATGATGAACGCGATCGGAGCCTGCGCCCCCACCGCGAGCACCACGAAGCCGAGCGTCGCCACGAGCGAGTACACCGGTGCTGTCGAGGCGAGACCGATCACGGTCGATCCCCAGAGTCCCAGAGTGCCGGCGGCCAGACCCTTGCCGTCGGGTCGTTCCAGATGAATCGGCGTCGTTGCTGCCATGTCAGAACAGTAGAGCCACAACGGTTCTCGCGTCAACGGCTTTCTCAGACAGCATGAATCCGAAGCAAAGAAGTGGAGCTCACGACGGAATCCGCAGATTCAGCCTCTTTCGAGCATGCCGTCGGCGTGGTCAGCCACCCACTCCATCAGCGGCAGCATGCGCTCCATCAGGTCACGCCCCAGCGGGGTCAGACTGTACTCCACGTGCGGAGGGACGGTCGGAAGGGATTCCCGGTGCACCAGGCCGTCATCGGCGAGCGTCCGCAGCGTCGAGGCCAGCATCTTCTCGCTGATGCCGTCGACCTCCCTGCGGAGGGCGCCCCAGCGGTGGGTGCCGTCGGACAGGCAGGAGAGCACGAGCACTCCCCACTTGCTCATGATGTGATCCAGGACGACACGCGTGCCGCAATTCTGGTCGAACACGAACGGAGTCGATTCCTTTATCTGCGCGAAACTAACCGTCATGTGGGTACCTTACTTCAAAGTGGGTACCGTCAGATCGGAATGCCGAACACCCGATCGCGGGTTGTCGTGGGTGTCACTTACGAAAGGACCCTCATGACCATCCTCGTCACCGGTGCGACCGGCAACCTCGGCCGCCTCATCATCGCCAGCCTGCTCGAGCGCGGCGCCGACCCCCAGTCGATCGTGGCAGGCGCCCGCGACACCGCCAAGGCCGCGGACCTCGGCGTTCGCGTCGCGCACCTCGACTACACCGACCCCGCATCGATCGCGTCCGCACTCGAAGGCGTCGACACGGTCATCCTGGTATCCGGCTCCGAGGTCGGCCAGCGGGTCCCGCAGCACCGGGCGGTCATCGATGCCGCGAAGGCGGCCGGCGTCTCCAAGTTCGTCTACACGAGCGCTCCGAAGGCCACGACGAGCGACCTGATCCTGGCCCCCGAACACAAGGCGACGGAAGAGCTCATCGCCGCGGCCGGGTTGCCCGCCGTGATCCTGCGCAACAACTGGTACACCGAGAACTATGTCGCGGACCTCGCCCGCGCCGCGGAGACGGGTGTGCTCGCCGCCGGCACGGGAGAAGGGCGGGTGGCTTCCGCGAGCCGCAAGGACTTCGCCGAGGCCGCAGCCGTCGTCGCGCTCGAGGACGGACACGTCGGTGAGGTCTACGAGCTCGGCGGCGATGTCGCCTGGAACTACACCGATCTCGCTGCTGCCATCGCCGAGGTCACGGGACGCGAAGTCGCGTTCGTCGCGCTCGACCACGACGACCAGGTCGCCGCGCTCCGCGAGGCCGGGCTCGACGAGGGGACGGCTGGATTCGTCGCCGCCCTCGACGCCGGCATCAAGGACGGCGCGCTCGCCGATACCGACGGCACGCTCGCTCGCCTCATCGGGCGCCCCACGACCCCGCTCGTCGAGGGACTCCGCGCCGCCTCCGCCTGATCGGCCCCGCAAGACCGAGTGCCGCCGTCCCCCCGGACGGCGGCACTCGGTGGTTCCGTGCCTCAGGAGGTCGCAGGCACCTGAGGGCGTTCAGCCGGCTGCACATGCGCGACCGTGAGGGTGATGCTCTCGTGCCGCAGGCCTCGGGCGTCGAGCAGCGCGTCGACGGCCCCGTGCCCGGCGTGGAGGATGTCACCCGATCTCGCCGTGGACTCGACCCCGAGTGTCGCCTCGACCACCACCCCGCCGTCGGCGACGATCACCGAGACCCTGGGCTCATCGTCCTTTCGCGCGCCGATGGCCTCAGCGCCCAGTCGCAACAGCTGAGAGATCACAGATCCCGATCTGTAGACACTTCGCACCCCCGGGGTCGATCGCAGGGTCGCCTCGATCGCCGCAGCGAGTTCCTCGCGCTCCTCCGCCTGCATCACGTCTCCCCCACTCACGTCTCCCCCGCTCACGACGACACCTCTCTGATGTCTCGGATCGCGATGTCGATCGCGACCACGTTCAGTTCGGTGTGCGCGCGAAGGCGACGATCCACTTCGGCTCGAAGTTCGTCCGCGACCTTCGGGATCGGCTGTCCATGCAGCGCGCTCGCATCGATCCCGACGCGGATCGGGGCCCCGGGCCGGGTCACATCGCCCTCCAGCCGGCACCGGCCGATGAGGAGACCGGGAACGGCGTCTTCCGAGGAGCGCACGAGACCGCGAACGGCTCCCTCGGTGATGGCGAGATCCGCCTTCGGATCGGGCGATTCGAAGGGGATGCGGCGTCCGGCCCGCGCATCCATCGCGATGCCGCTCAGGATGCGGTCGACCCAGCTGTCATCGACCTCGGGTTCGGCTGCGGCTTCCGCAGCGAGCAGCTCCGCGCCGAGCCCTCGCAGACGCTCAAGCGCATCCAAGGCCAGCTGACACCCGGGCGACTCGTCGATGGAACGGTCGGCCGGGCGTCTTCCGGCGTCGAGGTAGTCGGTGAGCTCGTCCAGGGTGTGCCCGTCGAGGTCGGTGGGCTCGAGTCCGAGTCTGCGGATTTCAGGCGCGTCCCTGTCGTCGGTCATCGCCACTCCTCCATCCGTACGATCATGTATTTTCTGGCGCGGGCCAGCAGGCCGCGCGCCGTGGAGATCGGGATGTCCAACTGCTCCGAGATCTCCTCATAGGTGTAGCCGCCGATCTCGCGAAGCACCCAGCACTCGCGTTGGGCGTCGGGCAGCTCCCGCAGAGCAGCACCGAGGGCTGCGACACCGGCGCGAGCCTCGACGACCGCGGACGGTGCCGCATGAAGAGGTGCCGGTCGGTCGATCGAGTCGATGTCGACGGCCGGGCGGACCGCACGGATGCGGTCGACCGCCTTCCGGCTGACGATCCGCATCAGCCAGCTCTTGACCTTCGCCGGATCCTCGAGCTCGCCGAACCGCTGCCACGCGACCACGAAGGACTCCTGCACGATGTCATCGACGTCGGCGGAGGCGTTCAGCATCCGCTGCGTATAGGCACGCATCATCGGCGTATACCTGCGTACCAAGACGGCGAACGCCTCGACGTCCCCATCCATCGCCCGTCCGGCGACGATGCCGTCGTCCGCATCCTCGAGCGCTGTCCGAAAGCGTTCCTTCTCCATCTACCCCACCCCTCGATCCGATCCCCGAAGGAATTCGGAACAGATGCCCCATCGGATCGGATCATGTCTCACCCGCCTGTGAGGGATCGGGGAGAGGCGGTGCGGCCTCTCCCCCGGTCCCGCCTACTTCTTGAACGCGTCCTTCACGTCCTCCGCAGCGTCGCGCACGTTGCCCTTGGCCTGCTCGGCCTTGCCCTCGGCGACGAGCTTGTCATCGTTGATGACCTTGCCCACGGTCTCCTTGGCCTTTCCGGCGACCTTCTCGGCTGTGGCCTTGATCTTGTCTTCAGCGCTCATTTCTTCTCCCTTTCTCGTTACGGCCCCGGGTCTCGGAGCCGTGTCTTGGATGTGGCGACTACTCGCTCGCTGCCACAGCGGTCTCGCCCTCGACGTCGTCCGAGGGGACGTGCACATCGTCGATCGTGACGTTGACCTCGACGAGGTCCGCCCCTGCCAGCTCGACGAGGTCTCGATGGATAGCCGCCCTGACCTCGTCGGCGACCTTCTGCAGGGCGACCGGATACTCGGCGACGATCGTGATGTCGACGGTGATCTGCGCCTCGCCGACCGCGACGGACACTCCCTGCGAGAGGTCGGTCGTGTTGAAGGCATCCCGGATGGCTCCCACCATGCGCGCGGCGCCCCCGCCGAGCGCATGAACCCCGTCGACATCCCGCGCGGCGATGCCGGCGATCTTCGCGACCACCGCATCCTCGATCGTCGTCGTGCCCACTGCAGCCCCCTGCAGCGGTGCTTCGACGTGGATCTCGGGCTGCGTGCCCGGAGTCGTGTTCGCCATCATGAGCTCCTTCATCCGTGTTCTGCCCGTAGGGGCGCCGGTCGCGGTCGGCGACGCTATGACTAGGACGGATCGCGAGCAGCGGATGTCACAAATCGATCCGAAGAAAGTCGCCGACAACGGATACGAGCACTTCACAGTGCACTCCAAGCTTCGAAGTGCAATATTGCACTCTATGAGCGACAGTGCAGAATCCTTGCGGGAACAGCGCAAGCGGGAGACCTCCCGAGCCCTCACCGATGCCGCACGCCGGTTGACCACGGAGAAGGGGTTCGCGGGATTCACGGTCGAGGAGCTATGCGCCGAGGTCGGAGTCTCGCGGCGCACGTTCTTCAACTACTTCGAGAGCAAGGAGAACGCGGTCTTCGGCTTCGCGACGATCGATTCCCGCCAGGAAGCTCTCGAGGAGGAGTTCGCCACGCAGCGCGGAGACCTCCTCGACGACTTCATCCAGCTGACGATCCGTCGCTTCGAGCTCTTCAACCCGGTCGATGATGCCCCGGCGATGTTCGCCGTGGTCGAGCAGGAGCCGCGGCTGCTGAAGGCGGCCTTCGAACAGCTCGCCAAGAACGAGCGCCGTGACCAGACCCTGATCCTCCGTCGCACCGAGGGCGGCGATGATGCCGAACTCCGCGCCGAGGTGGTCGTGCACACCGTCGGCGCGCTCGTGCGCATGAGCATGGACCAGCTCCTGCACCACCAGTCCCCCGAGCCGTTCGCCGATCTCATCGCGCGACGCCTCGACCTCGCCCGCTCGCTCTACGCACCGTCACAGAAAGCCCGTTGAATGTCCGCCACCGCCACGAAGGATGCGCCGTTCCTGCTCACGAAGCGCCGCATCTGGATCATCTTCAGCGCTCTCATCGCGGGAATGCTGCTCTCCAGCCTCGACCAGACCATCGTGTCCACCGCCATGCCGACGATCGTCGGACAGCTCGGCGGCGTCGACCACCAGGTGTGGATCACCACCGCCTACCTGCTCGCCACCACGATCGTGATGCCCATCTACGGCAAGTTCGGCGACGTGCTGGGCCGGCGCAACCTGTTCCTCGTCGCGATCGCACTGTTCACGCTGGCATCCGTCGGCTGCGCGTTCGCCACGGACTTCTGGATGTTCGTCGTGTTCCGCGCCCTGCAGGGTCTCGGCGGCGGCGGCCTGATGATCCTGTCCCAGGCGATCATCGCCGACATCGTGCCCGCCAACGAGCGTGGCAAGTACATGGGTCCCCTCGGGGCGGTCTTCGGCCTCTCGGCCGTGGCCGGCCCTCTCCTCGGCGGCTACTTCGTGGATCACCTGACCTGGCAGTGGGCGTTCTACATCAACATCCCGGTGGGGATCGCGGCCTTCATCATCGCCCTCATCGCCCTCAAGCTCCCGAGCAAGAAGGCCGAGAAGCCGATCGACATCTTCGGGGTCATCTTCCTCTCGATCGCCACGACGTGCCTCATCTTCTTCACCGACTTCGGCGGTGACAAGGAGTTCGGATGGGACTCGCTCGCGACCTGGGCATGGGGTGCCGGGCTGATCGTCGCGGCGACGGCGTTCGTGATCACCGAATCGCGCGTGCAGGACCCGATCATCCCGCTGAGCCTGTTCCGCAACCCGATCTTCGTGAACGCCACCGCGATCGGACTGGTGCTCGGAATCGGCATGTTCGCGGCGATCGGATTCGTGCCGACGTTCCTGCAGATGTCCTCCGGCACCTCTGCGGCGGAATCCGGTCTGCTGATGATCCCCATGATGGTCGGCCTCATGGGCACGTCGATCTTCTCCGGGATCGCGATCTCGAAGACCGGCAGGTACAAGATCTATCCGATCCTCGGCACGATCATCACCGGTATCGCCATGGTCGCGATGACCACACTCTCGGCGTCGACTCCCATCTGGCTGATCTGCGTGTTCCTGTTCGTGTTCGGAGCGGGGCTCGGCCTCATCATGCAGGTCGTGGTGCTGGTCGTGCAGAACGCGGTTCCGGCGGGTGAGATCGGCACCGCGACCAGCACGAACAACTACTTCCGGGAGGTCGGCGCGTCTCTCGGCACCGCGGTCTTCGGCACCATCTTCACCACTCGCCTCACCGAGAACCTGCTCGGGGTCTTCGCCGGCGCCGGCGCATCGCCCGATGCCGCCTCAGAGGCCGCATCGACGATCGACCCTTCCACGCTCAACTCCCTGCCGGACGAGGTGCGCGACGGCATCGTCACCGCGTATGCGGATGCCCTCGCCCCGGTCTTCTGGTATCTCGTGCCGTTCATCGCCCTCGCGCTGCTGCTCTCGCTGTTCCTGAAGCAGATCCCGCTGTCGGACACCGCGGGGCTCGTGGCCAGGGGCGAGGCCATCAGCGGAGAGGAAGCGGAGCGTCTGGAGGCCGAGCAACGAGGCGTCGAATGGTCGGGAGCTGCAGTCGCGTCGTCTGGCGCACCGGAGGAGTCTGACTCGACACCGCCAGCTCGATGAACACGCCAGCTCGGTGAACACGGCGGCCCCTGCCCCCTCTGGAGCAGGGGCCGCCGTCTGTCAAGGGGCTCCCGCCCCGGCTCACCTGCGGGCATGCTTCATCGTGGGGACAGTCAGGAGAATGATGGATCGCGTACCAGACCCACGGTTCGCTCTCGAGCAGGTCAGCGCCACGGATTGGGCCATCGTCGATCTGCAATACCCGGACGTAGATCACCGGCGGGTCGTGTGCCGCGTCTATGAGGATGCGCCGACAGAGGTCGAAGTGCTCTGGCTGCGTGACCTCCCCCTCGCCCTGCGCTACTCGTCCGTGAACGACGTGCTCACCGCTGTCCAGCGCTTCCACGACACCTCGCGCGCCACCCGCCCGATCCCGATCCCTCGTCTACCTCCGCCGACGGGGAGAGCAGGGCGCGGGACGCGCCCGCGATGACCAGGCGGATGGACGCGGTGCCTGCGGCTGCGCCACACTGATCGGGAGAACCGTCCCCCCGAGCCCTGGAGCTCTCATGACCGCACCCGCCCCCGCCGCCGCGACCGGCACCCCTTGGAAGAGATTCTGGGAGAAGGGCGGCTGGTGGCGCGCACTCCTTCTCGCGGCCGTCTACTTCGTGCTCTACAACGGACTGTCGCTCGCCTTCACTCCGCTCGCGGCACAGATCGACGACCCGACGGGCCCCACCGGCATCCTGGTCTTATACGCACTTCCCGTTCTCGTCGGTTGTCTGCTCCTGGTCGGCTTCGCCGCGTCGGTCAGCTGGCTCGGCGAACTCTTCAGACGGCAGCCGATCACGGGCCGCGGCTGGATGTGGATCGCGATCGTGGTCGTGCTGCTGTTCAACGTCCTGCACCTGCTCAGCATCGACTACGGCGAGGCCGGGTTCCAGGTGGTCGCGACCTGGCTGCTCGCCGGCGTCTTCATCGGTTTCGCCGAAGAGGTGCTCACTCGCGGTCTCGTCGTGAACATGCTGCGCAAGGCCGGATACCGCGAGATCGTCGTCGCCGTGATCTCGGCCGCGGTGTTCGCCGGACTCCATTCCGGGAACCTGCTCAGCGGTCAATCGCTGTTCGCCACCGCGTTCCAGGTGGTCTACACCTTCGCTTTCGGAATCTGCATGTACCTCGCCATGCGGGTCACCGGCACTCTCATCGCGCCTATCCTGCTGCACGCCAGCACCGATCCGAGTATCTTCCTCCACACGGCCTATCCGGTCGAGGGTCCGGTCTCGACGCTGGCTGGGCTCGGAAACCCCGCCGTGATCGTGGTCGGTCTCGTGCTGCTGTTCTTCATCCGCGGACGTGTCGGCGTCGCAGACGCTACGGCGGGAGACGTGGGTCCGGCCTTCGACGCACCGCAGCGCTAGGGGCGTTCCGCCTCTGGCCAGTCGGTGACGACGACCTTGCCGATCGTCCGGGAGGCCTCCACGATCTCGTGGGCCCGACGCATGGTCGCGGCGTCCAGCGGAGTGAGGTGGGTCGTCAGAGTGGTGCGGAGCGTGCCCGAATCCACCAGCTTCGCGACGCTCTCCAGGAGGTCGTGCTGGTAGTGGTCGGAGGGATCGGTGACGGGCCTCGTGAACATGAGCTCCCAGTGCCAGGTCACGCTCTTCGCCTTGAGCGCGTCGATGCTGCCCCCGGTCTCGTCGATGGAGACGACCCGTCCGCGCGGACGGATCACGTCGGCGATCGCCCTGACGTTGCCGGGAGTGAACGAGGTGAACACGTAGTCGACGCCGGCGGGGGCGAGCGCCGACACCTCGCCGGCGAAGTCACGGCCAACGACGTGGTCGGCCCCCATCTGACGCACCCACTCCGCCGTCTCCGGGCGCGAGGCCACGGCGATGACCTCGAGACGCGTGAGGGCCTTCGCGAGCTGGATGATCAGCGCGCCGACGCCTCCTGCCGCGCCGATCACCAGGAGCACTCCCGTGCTTTCGCGGGTGAGCGCCAGGCGGTCGAACAGGCTCTCCCACGCGGTGATGACCATCAGCGGCAGTGCGGCCGCCTCGGCGACCGACAGCGTGCGAGGAGCATGGCCGACGATGCTCTCGTCCACCAGGTGGAACCGCGCGTTCGTGCCCGAGCGATCGATCTGCCCGGCGTAGAACACGCGATCCCCCACGGCGAAGCGGGTCGACTCCTCGCCGACGGCGACCACGACCTCTGCCGCGTCGTAGCCGAGACGTGCCATCACCGCGCCGACGACACGCGTCGCGCCTGCGGTCCGTCTCGGCACTCCGCCATACCCTCAGGGACATGACCGTCGAGGATCCGGAACCTGCCCATCGCGACCGTGCGCACCGCTCCGCACTCGCCGTCGCCCTCTGGTTGCTCGTTCCGTTGCTCGTCGTCGCGGCGTACGTCGCGCAGATCCTCGAGTCGTTCAGCGCCGTCGGCTGCGAAGGCGATTGCGACCTGGCAGTCGCTTTCGGCGCCCGCGCCGTCTTCCCGTGGGCGGTCGCTGCCTCGGTCATCGCGGCGATCGTGGCCGCGTTCACGCTCCGGCATCGGAGAAAGCCCGCCTACTGGGCTCCCCTGCTCGGCGTGGTCCTCGTGCTGGTGTCGGCCATCACCACCAGCGCCGTCTTCCAAGCCGGGCTCGCCCCCATGTACGCGCGCAACGACAGGATCGCGAACGGTGAGGTTCCCGCCGAGACGACTCCGCCACTCCCCGACCCCGTCGGGGGCTGGGAGGCGAGCGTCGACGGAGCGACGTTCTTGTCGTTCAGTCCCGACGGGACCGTCACGGGCAGCGACGGGTGCAACGATCTGAGCGGCCGCTGGTCGCAGGATTCGGCGGGAAGGATCGAGCTGGAGACGCTCCTCCCCCAGACGGAGAACGCCTGCGACGGCATCGACGCATGGCTCGGCCGAGGGCGATCCGCGGACATCATCGATGGCTACATGTACGTCAACGGCGAGGCTGATTCGCCGATCGGTGGGCTCCAACCGGCGCGCCAGTCCCGCGACTGAGCTTCGACGCGCTGCCCCCCGTGAACGACGAAACCCCCGGGAATCCGGGGGTTTTCATCTGTAGCAGGAGCGGGGCTTGAACCCGCGACCTCACGATTATGAGTCGTGCGCTCTAACCAGCTGAGCTACCCTGCCGCGAGGCATCCGTCCGCGTGAGAAGAATGCTTGCGAGCCCCGAGTCAGGATTGAACTGACGACCCCTTCCTTACCATGGAAGTGCTCTGCCACTGAGCTATCGGGGCGTGCTGCCCCTCGCGGGGCAACCGTACGAGAATACCATTACTGTGGCGTCCTCATGAAATCGAGCCGGTCACTCCTCCGCGGTCAGCGACGATCGACCGGCGTTCGCCTTGAGCCACGGCATCGGGTCGATGGTCGTTCCGTTGACGATGAGCTCGAAGTGCAGGTGAGCGCCGTAGGAACGACCCGTGTTACCCGTCTTGCCGACGATCGTTCCGACCTTGACGGTGTCGCCGGCCTTGACGTTGAGGGAGCCGTACTGCATGTGCGAGTAGTGGCTCGTGATGACCTGGCCGTCGATGACGTGGTCGATGTAGACCGTGACCCCGAAGGCCCCGCCCTGCTCTGTGGCGATGCGGACAGTGCCGTCGGCGATGGCCTGGATCGGCGCACCGTTGCCCGGCACGAAGTCGATGCCCTCGTGGAGGCGGCCGCTGCGCATCCCATAGCCGTAGCTCATGCCGACACCGACGAGGAACGGCCACTGGATGGCGGCGTCGGGGTCGTTCGTGAAGATCTCACCCGAGTAGTTGATGCCCTGCTCGGCAGCGACCTCGGCGAGCGAGACCGTGCTGAAGTCATCGGAGCGGGAGAGCGGGACGCTCTCAACGCCGGACGGTGCGACGAAAGCCTGGATCTCGTCCTCGGCCTCGTCCTTCGAGTCGGCGGCAGCAGCGGAGACCAACGACATGGATGCGGCCGAACCGCCCCGCACACCGGCGACCGCCTCCGCGGGGAGCGTCATGGACACCGCGAGAAGCCCTGCGAGGCTCATCACACCGACGGTTGCTCCGACCGTGACCACCTTGCGGAGGTTGCGGGGGCGACGAGGGGCCACATGCGAGGGGACGACAGACTCAGCGTCCGAACTCGCTGCGGACGGCGAGCGCTCAGCCGTGGAAACCGTCGGAACCGCACCTGTCGCGCGGAAGGCACGGGAAGCGCGCTCGAACGCGTCGGCTTCGACCGCCGGTCCACGCCCGACCTCACCGGTTTCGCGGACCGGAGCCGCAGGAGCCTCGACCGGCTCCGAGGCGACAGGAACCGCGGGAACATCGGCGATCACCGGCTCCGAGTTCGTGGCGACGAAAGGCTCGATCAGCGCTTCCGTGACCACCTCGTCGGGTGCCGGCCGCTGACGGGCGGCGCGTCGGGAAAGGGGGGCGACAGCAGCGAGGGCGACGGCAGTGGAATCAGCGGCAGAAAGGGGTGCCGTCGGTCCCGCCGCGGGGGCCTCGGAGGCCGCAGTGCGGAGTCGGCTGGATCGGCGCGTGGGCGCAGAG
This sequence comes from Microbacterium sp. WHRI 7836, assembly GCF_040223885.2. NCBI lineage: Bacteria > Bacillati > Actinomycetota > Actinomycetes > Micrococcales > Microbacteriaceae > Microbacterium > Microbacterium sp. WHRI 7836. Next base: position 952,873 of record NZ_CP168171.1, on the reverse strand, counting down.
GCAGCCTGGGAGTTCTCGAGGGGCAAAGCGTTTCTCTCGGTCGTGCGTCGTGCTCGGGGGCGCAAACTTTGACTTTCACCTTCGGGTGATGAAAGTAACGATCGGGTAAACCCTACCGTGACCAGGCTGAGAATGCCATGAATCGTTCACGGATTCTCCGCGAGGATCGCGAGCAGTCGGGCGTGCACATCGACTCCTCCCGCCACCAGCATCGGGCGCGGAGAGTCGACATCCGTTCGGGACACCACGCCTCCGGCTTCCTCGACGAGGAGCGCACCGGCGGCGAAGTCCCAGGGGCGAAGGCCCCGCTCGAAATAACCGTCCAGTCGCCCCGCAGCGACGAAGGCCAGGTCGAGTGCGGCCGCACCCATACGTCGCACATCGCGAGCCATCGGCATGACCCGCGCCACGGTCGCGATGTCGCCTTCGTGGGTGGCGGGGTCGTAGCCGAAGCCCGTGGCGAGGAGAGCGCCGGCCGGGGTCGTGTCCGTCACCGCGAGACGAATGCCGTTCGACCAGGCGCCATGACCTCGCGCCGCTGAGAAGGTCTCTCCCAACGCCGGGGCGTTGACGGCGCCGGCGAGCGCTTCCCAGGTCTCGGGATCGGGTTCCCCGCGGACCGCGCCGATGCTCACGTTGTACGCCGGGATGCCGTACGCGTAGTTGACGGTGCCGTCGATGGGGTCGACGATCCACGTGATCCCGCTGCTCCCCGCTTCGGCCCCCGTCTCTTCGCCGAGAAAGCCGTCGTCCGCCCGCGCCGCGCGCAGACGCGAACGGATGAGCGCTTCGACCTCTCGGTCTGCGTCCGTGACGATGTCGGCCAACGACGACTTGGTCGCCGCCAGGCGCACCCCTTCCTGTCGTCGAAGTCGCGCGAGCTGCCCTGCTTCCTCGGCGATCTCGGTCGCGAGGTCGCGGAGTTCGAGTTCCAGCGTCACTGTTCGGGCTGCCGGGGCGCGGGCGGCGGCGGCGGGAAAGCCTGCGAAGCCTCCTGCGGGGAGGCCGGGATCTGCGTGGCCGGGGCAGGGGGCATCGGGTGCTCGCCCGGAGTCGAAGGCGCGGGCTCTGCGGGCTGCGAGAACTGCGGCGGCGCGAACTGAGACGCAGCGGGCTGCGGCGGCGCGGGCTGCGGCGGCGCGGGCTGCGGCACGACGGGGAACCCCGAGACGGGCGCTTGCGGGAGTGCCTGCTGGGGCGGGGCGACCGTCGGGTACCCGGTGTAGTAGGCGTTCCAGTCGGGCGATGCATCGGGCAGCGCCGGAAGCGGGGTGATGCCATCGGCGTAGGTCGGCCACGACGGCGCCGACGCGACGGCACGGTTGGCCGGGGTCTTCTTCTTCGGCGCGAAGAGCGCATTGAGCAGCGGGATCAGCGTGGTGCCAACGGCCACGAGGATCGTGAGTGCGACCACGATGCGCCAATACAGCTCGCCGTAGTGGAACGTGTGGGGGAAGGCGAGGAAGAACACGAGCATGCCGACGAGACCGACGAGGAAAGTGACCGTCACGATGTAGATCACTCGGGTGAAGGTCGTGACGTATCGCTGCGCTGCCGGCGTGAACAGGCGCACGTGCAGCAGTGCCAGCTGGAGGATGCCGATCACGAGGAGCAGCTGGAAGAAGCGCTCGGCGCCGAAGTAGAACCCGTCCTCCGGGAGCCAGATCTTCACGGCGCCGACGAGGAGGGCGACGATCCAGCTCACCATGCTCGCCAGCTGCAGCCAGTCGGGGCGGTTCGGCGCCAACCCGGCCTCGAGGATCGCGATTCCCGCGAACGCCGCCAGCAGCAGGATCGTGAGGAACGCACGACCGATCAGACCGTCTTGGTCACCGATGAGCACCCAGATGACGCACACGAGGGCCGCGGCGATGAGAGCGCCGATGGCGATCCACAGGGAGCCCCTGATCAGCAGCGACATGTTCTTCTTCTCACCCTGCGGTCGATGCGTGGTGATGTCCGGCTGGGACATGGCGTTCCTCTCGTCGAGCGGCGATGCCTTCATCCTGCCATGCGCGCCGACGGTTGCCAGGGGTTCGACCCCGTCGCGGGAAGTCGGTTGACCCTTCGGGTCTGGGGAGGAGAGGTCAGCCGGTCTTCTTCGCCGACGCCGCAGCGAACGCCGCGACCCTCGCCTGCGCGTCGGGTGTCTCGAGGGCGGCACCGATCGAGCGCGCCTCTTCGCCCAGCTGCTCGACGAAGGAGCGTTCCGGCTGCTCGCGCACCAGCCTCTTCGCCTGACCGTAGGCGTCGGCGGCACCCGCCAGCCAGAAGCGTGCGATCTCCTCACCGCGCGCTCGCACACGCTCCGCCTCCGCGGCGGCGTCCTCACCCTCGACGGCCTCGGCGACGAGTCCCCACTCGACGGCCTCCGCTGCGGTGAGCAGCCGATCCTGCAGGACGAGCTGCAGGGCACGGCGCTGGCCGACGGCACGAGCGAGCTGAGCGGAGACCGACAGGTCTGGGGTCAGACCGATGTTCGCGTACAGGCTGCCGAGCTTCGACCGCGAGCCCACGACGGCGTAGTCGCTGCACAGCAGGATGCCCAGGCCACCTCCCGCGGTCGTGCCGTGGGCCGCGGCGACGACAGGCACCGCTGATTCCGTCAGCGAGCGGATGCCGGAGTTGATGACCTCGGCGAGCGCGGTGATCTCCGCACCGGACGCGCCCATGGTCGTCGCCATGTCGATCACGTCGCCTCCCGCGCAGAACGCAGGACCCGCGGCATCGATGAGGATCGCCTTCACGTCGGTGCGCGACGTGGCCTCGGCCGTCGCGTCCTTCCAGGCGTGCGCCAGGTCGGCGTTGAACGCGTTGAGCCGAGCGGGCCGGTTCAGTGTGAGCCGAGCCATCCCCTCTTCGACGGCGAACAGGATGGCGTCAGTCATGGCTTCTCCTTCGAGCACAGAACGTGTCGCACCAGCGTAACCGCGATCAGACCCGCTCCCAGACCTGCGAGACGAAGCTCTCCATGCGCCGGCGCGTGCCGTCGAGACGGAAGTCGACCTGACCGGGCGACCTGACCTCGTTCGGTGCGAGCGGGTGCGCGAGGCGCACGTTCTCGTGGCAGGAGAGGTCGGCGCACATGTAGGTGCCGAACGAATCCCCCCGCTTGCCCGCTTCGCCTGCTCGACGGGCGGAGAGGAGGGCGACCTGGTTCCCCGGCTGCATCGTGTGGCAGATGTTGCACATGCCCGACCTCGCGCGACCGGGGTCCGTCGCACGCAGCACCACCCCGATCACCTCGTCGTCGTGCGGGATCAGCACATAGCCGCGACGGCTCGCACCGGGGTCCTGCCAGGCGAAGAAGTCGAGGTAGTCCCAGTCGACGAGCAGGAAGTCATGAGGCATCTCCATCAGACGCAGCTCGTCATCGTCCGCATTGACGAACGATGCCCGGACTTCGGCTTCGGTGAGCGGTCGCATCTCTCCAGTCTAGGAAACCGTTCGCGGGGGCGGGGCGGGGACCCCCGCCCCGCCCCCGTTCTGCGAATCGACTCGAGCCGCGTCAGCCCCCCTGCAGTGTGTCCGCTCTGGCGTTCACCTCTGCCAGCGCGGATGCTCGTTGCGCGCGCCACCCCTCCTCGACCAGCGGCACGACCTCTCGCAGGAGCACGCGGGCGCGATCGATCGTCTCGGCCCTGTCGAGCACGGCCGGATGGATGCCCAGCACCAGCTCGTCGGTCAGCGCGATCGTGGGGTCGGCGAGCAGATCGGCGGCGAGCGCCTCAGGGCTCCCCCAGGCGAAGTTGTCCGACAGCAGCTGGTCCGGGATCGACAGCGACAGATCCACGCGTCCGGCTGCAGCGCTGGCGACGTTCCAGCGGGCGGTGCGCTCTCCGGCCAACGCGAGGGCTTCCTCGGTCGTGCGGCCGGGGAAAGCGGAGCGGGAGGTGACGACCCAGGGAGTGCGCGTCGATCCCCAGGTGTCCGCGAAGACCCGACGGTACTCTCGCACGGAGTCCGCCTGGCGCCGCTGGAATGCCGCCCGCGCATCAGGGTGCCGCTCCGGCCCGTTGCCGAACCGCTCCAGGATGAAGCCGTCGCCGGTGCGCCCCGCGAAACGGATCGTGTCGATGTTCGAGCTGCCGTGGAACAGCCGTCCCTCGAGCGCGGTGTTCTGTGGCCAGATCGCGCCCGTGCCCCCATCGACCACGCCTCCCTGGAGCGCCCAGTGCAGACGGTCGATCTGATTCTCGAAGCTGGTGTCGCGGTCATTCGTCCAGGTGTGGAACACGTGATAAGAGTCGGAAGGGACTCCCTTCCCGAGGCCGAGCAGCAGCCGCCCACCGGCGAGATGGTCGATCGCGGCGACCTCCTCCGCGGCGCGCACAGGATCGTCGAGGATGATCGGCAGCACCGCGGTACCGAGTCCGATCGTGCTCGTCGCGGCGGCGAGCGCCCCCAGAAACCCGTACGGGGAGGGAAGAGCCGCCCACCCGGAGTGGAAGTGCCGTGTGGCGATCCAGGCGCTGTCGTAGCCGAGCTCCTCGAGCTCCTGGATCAGACGGATCGTGTCTCGATAGACGAATCGCGGATCCTCGCTGTGGTCGAGGTGCGTGATGAAGCCGATACGCAGACGGTCACCGATCGTGGTCGAGCCGAGGGGCAGGTCGGTGCCTCCGAACGGGGAGGATGTAGTTGCGGTCATCCGCGGGCCTCCTGCACGCGAGGGCCGGCACTGAGCGCGCGCTCGGGAATGCCGGGATCGACATAGTCGACGGCCGTGCGCACGGCGTCCGCCTGCAGCGCGGGCAGTTCCGCCGCGAACAGCTCGATCGCCGTCAGCGCCTGCAGTTGGCTGATCCCCGGTCCCTGGAACTGGATCGCGGTCTGCTCGGTGCCGTCGAACTGGTCGTTCCACTCATGGACCTTGTCGGCGACCTCGGGTGCGGTGCCGATCGCGAAGCTCAGCTGCTCGGCGATGTCGTCGTAGTCCTCGGAGTCCACCCCTCCTGTCCAGTCCAGACCGAGATAGATCCGCGCGTACGTGCGCAAGAACTCCAGCGCTCCGGCGCGTGCGGCGTCCTTCGTCTCGGCGACGAGACCGGATCGCAGATGGATGATCTCTCCGCCGGGGACGGTGGCGCGATACTCGCGGCTGAACCGCAGTCGTTCCTCCAGCGGGAGCGGACGCGGGATCATCAGCCGGTAGCCGTGCCGAGCCGCCAGGCCGATCGCGTTGCGGCCGGCCGCCGTCCAGATGAGGTCGCGTGCGGGACGCCCCGCCGGCGGCGAGATCTCCACACCGTGGAAGGAGTAGTACTCCCCCTCGAAGTCGACGACCTTCTCATCGATCGCCTGCCGCAGGATCTCGTGGACCTCGGCCGACCGCGCGGAGGACGAGGCCTTGTCGATCCCCCACACGGCGAAGAACTCCTCCGAGCCGACGCCGCTGCCGACACCAAGATCGAGCCGCCCACCGGATACCGCGTCGAGCAGCAGCGCCGACTCCGCGAGTCGGATCGGGTGGTAGAACGGGGCGCACACGATCGAGGTCCCGAGCCGGATGCGGCTGGTCACTCCGCTGAGTCGTGCGAGGAAGAGCAGCGGGTCCGGCACCTCCCCGCGCATCGTGAGGTGGTGCTCGGTGATCCAGACGCCGTTGTATCCGAGCTGGTCACCCAGGATCACCTGTTCCTCGATGTCGCGATAGAGCGAGACCGGACTCTGTCCGGGCGAGACGTCTCCGTAGTAGAAGAGATCGATGCGTGGCATGTGCTGGTCCTTTTCCTCTCAACAGGGGTGGTGCGTCACTCGGAGAGCCAGGTGTCGTAGAACGAGTCGGTGTAGCCGACGGCGTCGAAGGTCCATCCGTGAACGGCCGGAGTGGTGCCGACGATCTTCTTCGGGATGTACAGCGGAACCGCGAAGCCCTCGTCGAGGATGCGGGCCTGCACGATGTGCGCCGCTTCGATGCGCGCCTCGGGGTCGCCGTCGGACTGCACGATCGCGTACTGCGCGTCGATGACCTCGTCGTTCAGCAGGCCGTAGTTGATGCCGTTGCCGCCGTTGCGCGGGTCGGCGCTGGAGGTGAAGGGCGAGACGGAGGTGCCCACATCGGCGTAGCCGCGGGAGGCGTCAGCGAGGTTGTGCTCGTTCTTCGCGATCGCCGCCGTGAAGGAGGCGGTGTCGAACGGGATGCGCTCGACCTCGAATCCGGCGTCCTTGAGCGAGGAGGCGATGGCCTCGCCGAGCTGCTGACGCTGATCGGTCTGCACGTACAGGCTGTCGAAGTACCAGTCGATGTGCAGACGCTCGCCGTCCTTGACCCGGTAGCCCGCGGAGTCGACCTCGTCCCAGCCCGCTTCGTCGAGCAGTTCCTGCGCCTTGTCGAGGTCGTAGCCCCATGAGCCCTCCAGGCTCTCGTCGTAGGCGCCGACCGGCGGGGTGCCGGGCAAGGTCGTCGTCCAGGAGCGGCTGTAGACACCGCCGTAGACGCTCTTCAGGAGGGCATCGATGTCGATCGCCTCTCGGAACGCGAGGCGCACGTTCTTGTCGTCAAAGGGAGCGATGTTCGTGTTCAGCGCGAGATAGTAGGGCGTTCCCGTGTTGTCCTGCGTGATGACGGTGTTGCCGGCCGCCTCGACCTCGCCGATGTTCAGCGGCGGCACCTGATCGATCGCGTCGGCCTGCTTCGAGTTGAGAGCACCGATGCGCGCCTGCGTCTCCGGCACGAACTGGATGACGACCTCGTCGAGGTAGGCGGGCCCCTCGTGGTCCGCGGTCTCGGGTGCCCACGCGTAGTCGGGATTGCGCTCGAGCACGAGCTTGGATCCCTTCGCGTATTCCTTGACGAGGAAGGGGCCGGTCCCGATCGACAGGGCCGGGTCGGTCCCGAGCTCGGCGGGGGTGTGCTCGCTGAGCACCTTGCCGGAGTAGATCGGCCAGTGCGGGGTGGAGAGCGCGTGGATGAACGCGGCGTTCTTGCGACCCAGGGTCACCTGCAGCTCGTCGTCGCTCAGGACAGCCGTGGAGACGATGGCATTGCCCGCAGTCGCCAGACCGACCTCGTTGAGCGGTCGGTCGAGGTTCTGCTTGAGCACAGCCGCGTTGAACGGGGTTCCGTCATGGAAGACGACGTCATCGCGCAACGTGAAGGTGTAGACCAGTCCGTCGTCGCTGATCTCCCACCCTGTGGCCAGATGCGGCTTGTACGTGCCGTCCTCCGCCTGCACCACCAGCGGGTCGAAGATGCTGCTGTTGATCGAGTTCAGGTTGAGGGAAGGGACCTTCTGTCCGTCCCAGGTCCCGGGCTCGGTGTTCGCGAGATAGGTGAGCGTCCCACCGGAGACCGGCGAGGCGTCCGCGGCATCCGACGACGACGGCGCCGATGCGCCGCCGGCGCAGGCGGACAGGGCGAGGGAGGCGGTCAGGACGGCGCCGAACGCGAATGCTGCTCGTGTTCTGTTCATGGTGAGGTTCTTCCTTGGTCGCTGTGTGCGGGTGTGGTCGGGTGGGCGGTCAGGGCAGGAGGCGCGGGACGGCGGCGAGCAGTTCGCGGGTGTAGGGCTGGGCGGGAGCGGCGAAGATGTCGTCGGCCGGGCCCGACTCGACGACACGTCCGTGCCGCATCACGACGATGTCGTGCGCCAGATGGCGGACGACGCCGAGGTCATGACTGATGAAGAGGAGCGAGACGCCGAGCTGCTCCTGCAGCGCCTGCAGCAGGTCGAGAACCTGTGCCTGCACCGAGACGTCGAGCGCTGACACCGGCTCGTCGCACACCAGCACGTCGGGGTTCGTCGCGAGCGCCTTCGCGATCGCGACCCGCTGGCGCTGCCCACCGGAGAGGTCGAGGGGACGGCGTGCGAGCACGGCACCGGTCAGTCCGACCTGGGTCAGCAGCTCCTCGGCGCGCTCCCGACGCCGCTCGCGAGGAACAGCACCCGCGGCGATCGCTTCACCGAGCACCGCGGCCACGTCATAGCGCGGGTCGAACGAGCTGAGCGGATCCTGGGAGATCGACTGGATGCGCGGACGCCGGATTCGTCGCTCCCGCTCGGGGATCCCCGACCAGGGCTTCGCGTCGAACACCACCTCGCCGCGATCGGGGGCGAGGGTGCCGAGGACGATCTGCGCGGCCGTGGACTTGCCGGAGCCCGACTCCCCGACCACGCCCAGAGTGGTGCCGCGGCGGAGGGCGAAGGAGACGTCGTCGAGAGCCGTGAGGACACCACCGGGCGCGCGGTACGTCTTGTGGAGGCCGCGGGCTTCGATCACGGGGGTCGCGCTCTGCAGGGTGGCCTCCGATGACCGCCGCTCCTGCAGCACCGGCAGCGGGGCGGTCGAAAGACGCGTGCCGCGACGATGCTCGGCCGGAATCGCGTCGATGAGCCGACGCGTGTACGGATGCTGCGGGTCGGCGAAGATCGTGCGTGGAGCTCCCCGCTCGACGACCACGCCGTGTTTCATCACCAGGATCTCGTCGGCGATGCGGCTCACGACGGCGAGGTCGTGGCTGACCAGGAGGATGCCGGTGCCGGTGGTCTTGAGTTCGATCAGCAGATCGATGATCTGCGCCTGCACCGTGACATCGAGCGCCGTCGTCGGTTCATCCGCGATGAGCACGCGCGGCCCACCCGCGATGGCCGACGCGATCAGAGCACGCTGTCGCAATCCACCCGAGAGCTCATGCGGACGCTGCTGCGCGCGCATCCGAGGCTCGGGGACACCGACGCGACCGAGCAGCTCCTCGACGTTGGCCGCACGCGCCCGCCGGGAGCCGATGCCATCGAGACCTTCGGCGACCTCGGCTCCGACCCGACGCAGCGGATCGAGCGAGACCAGCGCGTCCTGATGCACGAGGCCGATCCCACTCCCCCGCACGGCACGCCATCCGCGACCACGCAGCCCCCTCAGGTCGATCGCGCCGTAGCGGAGCTCGGTCGATGTGATCTGCGCGCCGCGGCCGGACAGTCCGAGAAGACTGCGCGCGGTGACACTCTTGCCCGACCCCGATTCGCCGACCAGGGCCACGCAGCGTCCGGCAGCGACGGCGAACGACACGCCGTCGACCGCAGGGGCAACGGCCCCGGGGAAGCGCACACGCAGGTCGCGCACCGAGACGATCGCCGTCTCGTGGGCTTCCTCGTCGACGGTCGACACCAGGGGGTGGGAATCGACGACGGTCACAGCGACCTCCTCCGCGAGACGACGCTCTGCTGCCACCAACGGCCGGTCACCGTGACCGAGACCACGGTCAGGGTGATGAAGACTCCGGGCCAGACGCTGACCCACGGAGCGAGCGAGAGGTACTGTCTGGCCTCCGACAGCATCAGCCCCCATTCCGGGGTGGGCGGCACGGCACCGAGTCCGAGGAAGCTCAGCGACGCGCCGAAGATGATGCACACCCCGACGCCGAGCACCGAGTTGACGAGCACGGGGCCGAGACTGTTGGGAACCACGTGCCGCGCGACCACCGTGAGCGACGGCAGCCCGAGCCCCACGGCCGACGAGACGTAGGAGGATCGGCGCACCTGCAGCACTTGAGACCGCACGAGGCGAGCCGCACCGGGGATACGGCCGATACCGACGGCCCAGATGACGCTCGACATCCCCGGGCCGAGCACGGTGATCAGGATCAGCGCGAGCAGCACCTCGGGAAAGGCGAGCAGGATGTCGAGGAACCGGCTGATCAGCCGGTCGGCCAAGCCGCGGGAGTATCCGGCGGCGACCCCGAGCACGATGCCGCCGACGAGGCCGATCGCCGTCGCGAGCAGGCCCAGAGAGAGCGAGTACTGGGCGCCGTGCAGAACGCGTGAGAGCACGTCGCGACCGAGCTGATCGGTACCGAAGGGGTGCGCCGCACTCGGCGCCTGGAGTGAGGAGAGCGGATCACCCTGCAACGGGTCATATGAGGTGAAGGCCCCAGGAGCGAGGCCGATCACGAGCAGGGCGGCGAGCACCGCGATCGCCAGGAGCACGCCGACCGGCGGATGCACCCGTCGGCGCACGAGGCCGTCGGCGGGGGCCGGTTGCAGGACGGCCGAAGCGGTCATGAGCGCGCCTCCTTCAATCTCGGGTCGAACAGCGGGTACACGAGGTCGACCACGATGTTCACGACCACGAACACCAGGGCCGCGAAGACCACGGTGCCCAGCACCACCGGGATGTCGCGGTCGGCGACCGCGGAGACGGCGATGCGGCCGAGGCCCGGCCGGGCGAACAGGGTCTCGAGCACTGCTGCGCCGCTGAGCAGCGAGCCGAAGATCAGCGTGCTCAGCGTGAGTGCCGGAATCGCGGCATGGCGCAGCACGTGGTGCGAGCGCAGCCGACTCTCCGAGACACCACGGGCGAGGACGGTCGTCACGAAGGGCTCGTGCAGCGTGTACTCCATGCGCTCGCGGAGCACCTGGGCGAGCACCCCGATGAGCGGCACCGAGAGGGTGACGGCGGGGAGCACGAGGGAGGCGGGACCATTGGCGCCGAAGGCCGGGAAGATCGGGAACGTGAACGAGAGCAGGTTCATCAGCAGGATGCCGAGCCAGAACGACGGCACCGAGATCGCGACCAGCTCGATCGCCTGCGCAGCCAGACGCGCCGAGCGGCGACGTCCGGACGTGGCGAGCGCGAGTCCCACCGCGACGATGCCGGCGATCGCCATGGCGGTCACCGTGAGCTCGACCGTCGCACCGAGCTCGGAGAAGATGATCTGTGTGACGGGGGCGGAGCGTTGGTAACTGATCCCCAGATCCCCCTGCACCAGGTTCGCGAGGAACGTGAGGTACTGCACGAACACGGGTTGGTCGAGGCCGTAGTACGCGGCGACCTGTTGGCGCAGCTCCGGCGGCGCATCGAGCACCCCGGCGAGCAGGCTGTCGAGCGGATCGCCGGGAATCAGCTTGAGCGCCACGAAAGCGAGGGTCGCCGCTGCCCAGAGCACGATCACCGCGTCGAGCAGCCGGTGCAGGGTGAACGGCAGCCACCCCCCGAAACGGACGCCGCGCACCCGGGTGGCCGGTGCGAGCGCTGCTGTCGCCGTCATCCGTCCCCCCAGCGGTACCGTCCACCGGTCGCGACGAACTCGGCGGAGACCGCCGCCTGCAGCCCCTCGTCGGCGAGGTAGTCGAGTGCTGTCGCGGCGAGACCGATCGCACCGTCGACCAGCGCGTCGAACGCAGGAGGACGCACGGTGGCATCCGCGAAGGCGGCGTTGTGGGGCAGCACGTCGGAGGCCGCGCCCAGACCGAGCGCCGGGTGTATCGCCGGGATGAACTGACTGACGTTGCCCATGTCTGTCGATGGGCCGCCCTGCCGCACGACCGCCGGCCGTACAGGGACGGATCTGCCCTGCCGGGTGAGGGCGGTGGCCCAGCGCTTGTTCAGCTCGACGTTCGGGCGCAGCGGGAGGTAGGGCGGCTCGAAGTCGACGTCCAGCTCCGCCGTGGTGCCGGTGCTGAGCGCCGCCGCTTCGAGGATGTCGACCACTCGCTGCGTCAAGGCGTTCAGCGTCGCCACCTCGGTCGAGCGGATGAGGAACTCCGCAGCGGCGCGCTCCGGCACGACGTTGGCCGCCGCGCCGCCGTCGGTGATGATGCCGTGGATCCGGTCGACGGGCAGGATGTGCTGACGCAGCTGCGCCACGCCCTGGTAGGCGGTGACCACGGCGTCGAGCGCGTTGAGACCGAGGTACGGACTGAGCGCGGCGTGGGCCGCGCGACCGCGGTAGGTCACCCGCACGCGGCGCACGCCGCTCGTGCCGCCTCCATACACCGGGGAGACACTGGTACCTCCGCCCGGGTGCACCATCGCCGCGGCATCCACGTCGTCGAAACCGCCGGCGCGGATGATGAGCTCCTTGCCCGCCCCGCCTTCCTCGGCCGGGGTACCGATGATCGACAGGCGCCCTCCGCCCGGCCCGAGATGATCCCGTGCCGCCAGGAAGGCTCCGACTGCCTGACCGGCGATGATGTTGTGCCCGCACGCATGACCGACCTCCGGCAGCGCGTCGTACTCCGCGATGATCGCGAAGTGCGCGTCGCCCTCGCCCACCGTGGCCCGGAAAGCGGTGTCGAGTCCGAAGGCTCCGCGTTGGACGTCGATGCCGTGTGCGTCGAGGAGGTCGGCGATGCGTCCGGAGGAGTAGACCTCCTGGAAGCCGATCTCGGGGTTTTCGTACAGATCGGTGGCGAGCGCGACGAGCTCGGGGCGCAGAGCCCTCACCGACGCGGCGATGCGGTCGTGCGTGCCGTCCGCGGCACCGTCGAAGGCACTCTCGATCGAGGCGTCGGCGGGGATGCTCCCCCGCTGCGGTGCGGCGGTGTCGAAGGCCAGATACGCGTCGAGCGGGTCTGTGCCGGGTCGGATGTCGAGGCTCATCTCTCGTCCTCCGCCGTGCGACGCGGGTCGAAGGCGACGCCGCCGAGCGCATCGGCGACCTCGGTTGCCAGCCGACTCGTCACATCATCCGGCAGTCGCAACTCCAGGGCACGTCGATTCTCGGCGAGGTGTCGGAGGGAGCGCGACCCGACGAGGGCGAGTCCGTTCGGACGCGTGCTCAGCGCCCAGGCGAGGGCGGTCTGCGCTGCCGACAATCCGAACGGTGCTCCCCCCGCGCCGAGCACCCGGAAGACCCGGTCGTACTCGCTGCGCGCCAGCCCACGACCGATCAGCGCCCAGTAGGCGACGAAGGGCACGCCCAGCTCCGCGGCTCTGTCGGCGACCACCGCGTTCGCCGGCGCCGCGATGTTGTACAGGCTCTGCACGGCCGCCGGCACCTCGATTTCGACCAGTTCGTCGAGCTGGGTGAGGTCCGGCTCGCACACACCGAGGTGACCGATCAGCCCCTCGTCGCGGAGCTCGCGCAGCGTTCCCCACTGATCGGCGAGCGGGACGGCAGGGTCGATGCGGTGCAGGTACAGCAGGGGGATCTGATCCCGGCGCAGTCGGAGCAGCGTGGCGTGCACCTGCTGACGGAGATAGTCCGGTCGGCCGAGCACACCCCACCCGTGCGGACCGGTGCGCAGCATCCCGACTTTAGACGCGACGAGCACGTTCTCAGAGGGACGGACGACGTCTCCGATGATCTCGTCGCTGATGCCGGGACCGAGCGCATCGGCGGAGTCGACGTAGTCGTATCCCTCGTCGATCGCGGCACGCAGGAGCCGGCGTGGCTCGCCCTCGTCGGAGGCGCGCCCCCATCCGTCACCTGCGGTGAGCCGGGCGGCGCCGAAGCCGAGCCGGGAGACTGGTCGCCCGGCCAGGGTGATGCTCGTCTGCGCCGATGGCGCGACGGCTGGGATGCTGACGGTGTGCACGGGACTCCTCGGGTCGACTTCTGCCCGAAATCTATGGGCTCGCCCGCACCTGCAGCCCGTCCGCAGTCACCGTTCGTCGTCGATGGATATCCGGCTTCACGACGCGTAACAGGGAGACTTCGTCGAGCCCGTCGACGTGCGATGCAGGTCCGGTCCCCCATTCACACGGTCCGCTCCGTCGAGGGCCGTGCAGCGGACGTGGTCAGGCGACGACGGCGGTGACGTCGGATACGCACGCCGACCCGTGTGGATGCTCGGAACGCTGTCGCGGGTGCCCGGGATCGGGCTCGCCCTGACCGGCTGTGTCACGTGGTTATCACGCGGCCGGTTCAGGGAACAGCTAAGGCCCCGACTCCCGCGTATTTCCGCGGATCTCGGGGCCTTGATTGTGGTGGCGAGTGAGGGATTCGAACCCCCGAATGCAGTGCAGTCTGATTTACAGTCAGATCCCTTTGGCCGCTTGGGTAACTCGCCAGAGCGCACCCGTCCGACTTGAACAGCCAACCGGGGGCGCGAGAGATAAGCATACCTGTCCGAGGCGGGTGCAAGAAATCGAAACGTCAGCTGCCGTTCACGCCCCGCCCCGAGTCGGCCAGAGACTCCGGAGTCCGCAGCAGGCCGCCCTCTGCGCGGCAGGTCGCAGCGGCGATGTCCATGGCTCGCAGCAGGAGCACGCGCCACTGCGCCAGGTCGGACGGCGACGCCGAGACCAGGCCCTCGGAGACCGCCGCGAGCGTCGCGTCACCCGCCCCGACGGTGTCGATCACGGCTCCGGGAAGCTGGGCGATGGGCACGGAGACGACACCGGCGTCCGCATCGATCGTGGCACCGTCCGCTCCCGCGGTCGCCAGTACGGCAGCGGCTCCGAGGTCTCGCAGGCGCCCCCGCAGTGCGTCCAGGTCGCCGTCGTAGAGGATCGCTGCATCATCCGCGCCGACCTTGACGACGGCCGCCGACGTCGCCAGCCGCTCGAACCCGCGGACGAACTCCTCGCGATCGCTGAGCATCCCGGTGCGCGGGTTCGGGTCGACGGCGACCCTCGCATCGCCCAGGGCATCGACCAGGGCATCGACCTCTGCCGGCACATCGAAGGGGAAGCAGCTGATGGCGACGAGCGCGGCGTCGGAGATCGCCTGACGTGCCTCATCGGAGTATCGGATGCTGCGCTTCTGCGCCGCCTCATTGAACACGTACTGCGGCTCGCCGTTCGACGCGCGCTGTACGACGGCACGAGAGGAGCCGTGCGGGGCCTCGCTCGAGATCAGGCGCACCCCGTGATCCCCGAGGTACTCGCGGATGTGGGCGCCCGCTTCATCGTCACCGACCATCGCGATCAGCGTGGTGTCGACCCCCAGCCGACGAAGGCCGACGGCCACGTTCAGCGCAGCGCCGCCGACGAGCTCGCGCACCCCCGAATCATCACGGATCTCATCGATCAGGGCATCGCCGATCACGACCACGGAACCGGCAGCAGAAGTCACGTTGCTCACCCGCTGACACTATCGCGGTGCCGGGACGCCCTGACAACACCGCGATCCTCTCGCGTCCCGACGCCGGAGGGCAGTACGGTGTGGCCATGAACCCCCGCCTCGCCGGCGCCGCCGTGGCCCTCTCGCTCCTCATCGCCCTCACGGCGTGCACTCCGCAAGCCGGCGCGGGAGCAGGGTCCTCGGCGCCCTCAGCAGCGAGCGACGCGCCCAGCCCGGACTCGACCAGCACGGAGGGGCCCGGAACACCCTCCCCCACGCCCACCGCCAAGGCCGTCACGCTCCCGACCGACTGCCGCGCGATCCTGTCGGAATCCGTGCTCGCCGAGCTCGGAGACATCCCGCTCAACGACGCCGCCTTCGGACCCTCGGGCGTGGGTGCGGACGGCGCCCTCACCTGCAATTGGGCCGACCCGCGCGCAGACACCACGAGGCTCACGACCACCATCTCGCGGATGAACCGCGGTCCCGCGCTCGACATGCTCAATGCACTCGCCGACAACGAGGGCTTCTCCTGCTTCACGCCGGACGGCGGCACCCGATGCGAGAAGACCTGGCCCAACGAGCAGTACCCCGTGACGGACGGCCGCACCCTGTTCTGGCGTGACGACGTCATGATCGACACCCGCTACTCGAACCTGGCGCCGACCGGTTACACCTCGAGCATCATCGAGCACATCTTCGACTGACCCCGCCGCGCCCGGAGCCCCGTCGACGGCATGGCGTGAAACCCGGGCACGGAGAAGGCCCCAGGGCGAACCCTGGGGCCTTCTTCGTCACTCAGCACTCAGTTGTGTCGCGACTTCGTCGCTCGACAACCTCAATCAGTTGTAGGTGCCGGGAGTGATGTCGTCCGTCGAGAACGCGTCGAAGTCGACGTAGCCGAAGTCACCATCGGCGTACGCACCGTCGGATGCGAAGATCCGGTTCGGGTAGCGCTCGCTCTTGGCTTCCTCTGTGGCCTCGACCGTGACGTCGCGGTACTTCGAGAGACCGGTTCCGGCGGGGATGAGCTTACCGATGATGACGTTCTCCTTGAGACCGACCAGCGGGTCGCGCTTGCCCTGCATCGCAGCCTCGGTGAGCACGCGGGTCGTCTCCTGGAAGGAGGCGGCCGACAGCCACGACTCGGTCGCGAGCGACGCCTTCGTGATACCCATCAGCTCCGGACGGCCGGACGCGGGGCGCTTGCCCTCTGCCACAGCCTCGCGGTTGATCGACTGGTAGCGCTTGAGGTCGACCATCTCACCCGGGAGCAGGGTCGTGTCGGCGTGATCGACGACGGTGACCTTGCGGAGCATCTGACGGACGATGACCTCGATGTGCTTGTCGTGGATCGGCACACCCTGCGAGCGGTACACGCCCTGGACGCCGCCGACGAGGTAACGCTGCACCTCGCGAGCACCCATGACGCGCATGATCTCCTTGGGGTCGAGCGTGCCCACCAGGATCGGCTGACCGACCGTGACGTGCTGCCCGTCCTCGACGAGAAGCGTGGCACGCTTCAGCACCGGGTAGATGACGGGCTCGTCGCCGCTGTCGGGCGTGAGGATGACCTTCTTGCCCTTGTCGGTCTCGTCGATCGCGATGCGGCCGTCGGCCTCGGCGATCGGCGACGCGCCCTTGGGGGTACGCGCCTCGAAGAGCTCCTGCACGCGGGGCAGACCCTGCGTGATGTCATCCGCCGATGCCGAACCACCCGTGTGGAAGGTACGCATCGTCAGCTGGGTACCGGGCTCACCGATCGACTGGGCCGCGATGATGCCGACGGCCTCGCCGATGTCGACGGTCTTTCCGGTCGCGAGCGAACGGCCGTAGCACTGTGCACACACACCGACGGCGGAGTCGCAGGTCAGGACCGAGCGCACCTTGATGGTCTCGACACCCAGAGCGACGAGCTTGTCGATCAGCACGTCACCGACGTCCTCACCGGCTTCGGCGAGGACCTCGCCCTTGCTGTCGACCACGGCCGAGGCCAGCGTACGGGCGAACACCGAGTTCTCGACGTTCGCGTCGCGCACCAGCTCACCCTGCGAGTTCGGAGCGGCGATCGGGAGCTCGAGGCCCTTCGACGTGCCGCAGTCCTCTTCGCGGATGATGACGTCCTGCGAGACGTCCACCAGACGACGGGTCAGGTAACCCGAGTCGGCAGTACGCAGAGCGGTGTCGGCGAGACCCTTACGGGTACCGTGCGTCGCGATGAAGTACTCCGCAACCGACAGACCCTCGCGGTACGAGGAGATGATCGGACGCGGGATGATCTCACCCTTGGGGTTGTTCACCAGACCACGCATACCGGCGATGTTCCGGATCTGCAGCCAGTTACCACGAGCACCCGACGACACCATGCGGTTGATGGTGTTGTCCTCGGGGAAGTTCGCCTTCATGGCGGCCTGAACCTCGTCGGTGGCCTCGGTCCAGATCTTGATGAGCTCCTGGCGACGCTCCGAGTCGGTCGTCAGACCCTTCTCGTACTGCGACTGGACCTTCGCGGCCTGCTTCTCGTAGCCCGCGACGATCTCCGCCTTGTTCGGCGGCGTGAGGATGTCGCTCAGGGCGACGGTCACACCGGAGCGCGTTGCCCAGTAGAAGCCGGCGTCCTTGATGCGGTCCAGCGACGCAGCCGTCTCGACCTTGGGGTACTCCTCGGCCAGCTTGTTGACGATCTGCGACAGCTTGTTCTTGTCAGCCTGCTCGCGGACGAACGGGTAGCCCTTCGGCAGCGTGTCGTTGAAGATCGCCTGACCCAGCGAGGCGTCGACGAGACCGTGACGCTCGTAGCCCTCGGGAGCTTCGCCCTCGAGGAACGTCAGGCCGGGGATGCGGATGCGGATCTTCGCCTGCAGGTCGAGGGAGCCCTCGTCCTTGGCCAGGATCGCCTCGCCCACCGAACCGAATGCACGGCCCTCGCCGGTCGCGCCTTCCTTGACCGTGGTCAGGTGGTGCAGACCGATGATCATGTCCTGCGAAGGCAGGGTGACCGGACGGCCGTCCGACGGCTTCAGGATGTTGTTCGACGCGAGCATCAGCACGCGAGCCTCGGCCTGAGCCTCGACCGACAGGGGCAGGTGGACAGCCATCTGGTCACCGTCGAAGTCGGCGTTGAACGCCGCGCAGACGAGCGGGTGCAGCTGGATGGCCTTGCCCTCGACGAGCTGGGGCTCGAACGCCTGGATGCCCAGACGGTGCAGGGTGGGTGCACGGTTGAGCAGCACCGGACGCTCGCGGATGATCTCCTCGAGCACGTCCCAGACCTCGGGACGGGTGCGCTCGACCGCACGCTTGGCGGCCTTGATGTTCTGCGAGTGACCGAGGTCGATCAGACGCTTGATGACGAACGGCTTGAAGAGCTCCAGAGCCATCTGCTTGGGCAGACCGCACTGGTGCAGCTTGAGCTGCGGGCCGACGATGATGACCGAACGGCCGGAGTAGTCGACACGCTTTCCGAGCAGGTTCTGACGGAAACGACCCTGCTTACCCTTCAGCATGTCGCTGAGCGACTTCAGGGCACGGTTGCCGGTACCGGTGACGGGGCGACCACGGCGACCGTTGTCGAACAGTGCGTCCACGGCCTCCTGCAGCATGCGCTTCTCGTTGTTGACGATGATCTCGGGGGCACCGAGGTCGATCAGACGACGAAGACGGTTGTTGCGGTTGATCACGCGGCGGTACAGGTCGTTCAGGTCGGAGGTCGCGAAGCGGCCACCGTCGAGCTGGACCATCGGGCGCAGCTCCGGCGGGATGACCGGGACGACGTCCAGGACCATCGACGCCGGGCTCATGCCGGTCTCGAGGAACGAGCTGACGACCTTCAGGCGCTTGATCGCACGGATCTTGCGCTGGCCCTTGCCCTCGGAGATCTGCAGACGCAGGTTCTCCGCCTCGGCCTCGAGGTCGAACGCCGCGAGACGACGCTGGATCGACTCGGCACCCATGTAGGCCTCGAAGTACTGACCGAAGCGGTCCTGCAGCTCGTGGAAGACGTCGTCCTCCGGACGGAGTGCGCCGACCTCGAGCGTGCGGAAGTCCTCCCACACGCGCTCCAGCTTCAGGATCGCCTCGTCGGCACCCTTGCGGATGAGCGACATCTCCTTCTCGGCGGCGTCCTTGACCTTCTTCTTGGCGTCGGCCTTGGCACCCTCCGCCTCGAGAGCAGCGAGCTCCTCCTCCAGCTTGGCCAGGCGCTCCGCGATCTTGGCGTCGCGGCGGTCGCCGAGCGTCTTCAGCTCGAGACGGATGTTGTTCTCCTGCGTGCCCAGGTCGCGGTGACGAGCTTCCTCATCGACCGAGATGACCATGTAGGCGGCGAAGTAGATGACCTTCTCGAGGTCCTTCGGTGCCATGTCGAGCAGGTAGCCCAGGCGCGAGGGCACGCCCTTGAAGTACCAGATGTGGGTGACGGGAGCGGCGAGCTCGATGTGACCCATGCGCTCACGACGGACGGAGCTCTTGGTGACCTCCACGCCGCAGCGCTCGCAGACGATGCCCTTGAAGCGGACGCGCTTGTACTTGCCGCAGGCGCACTCCCAGTCGCGGGACGGGCCGAAGATCTGCTCTCCGAAGAGACCGTCCTTCTCCGGCTTGAGGGTGCGGTAGTTGATGGTTTCGGGCTTCTTGACCTCGCCGTAGGACCACGCGCGGATGTGGTCTGCGGTCGCCAGGCCGATGCGAAGCTCATCGAAAGTTGTGGACTCGAGCACTAGTTCTCCTGTGTCGGAAATTCTTTTTGAGAAGTCTGCTTCGGGGGGCCCGAGACGTGGGTCCCGGGCCCTCCGAAGGATTAGATCTCGTCGATCGAGGCGGCCTCGAAGCGGCTGGAGATGTTGATACCGAGTTCCTCTGCGGCGCGGAACGCCTCATCGTCGGTGTCGCGGAGGTTGACCAGCGTGCCGTCGGCCGAGAGGACCTCGACGTTCAGGCAGAGCGACTGCATCTCCTTCATGAGCACCTTGAAGGACTCGGGGATGCCCGGCTCCTGGATGTTCTCGCCCTTGACGATCGCCTCGTACACCTTGACGCGGCCGAGGATGTCGTCGGACTTGATCGTGAGGAGCTCCTGGAGCGCGTACGCGGCGCCGTAGGCCTCGAGGGCCCACACCTCCATCTCACCGAAGCGCTGTCCACCGAACTGCGCCTTACCACCGAGCGGCTGCTGGGTGATCATCGAGTAGGGACCCGTGGAACGTGCGTGGATCTTGTCGTCGACCAGGTGGTGCAGCTTCAGGATGTACATGTAGCCGACCGAGATCGGGGCCGGGAACGGCTCGCCGGAGCGGCCGTCGAACATCTGGGCCTTTCCGGTGGAGTCGATCAGACGGACACCGTCGCGGGTCGGGATGGTCGCGTCGAGGAGACCTGCGATCTCCTCCTCGCTCGCACCGTCGAACACCGGGGTCGCGACCTTCGTGCCGGGGGCTGCCTCGAAGGCCTGCTCCGGCAGACGCACTGCCCACTCCGGTGTGCCCTCGACCTTCCAGCCCTGCTTCGCGATCCACCCGAGGTGGGTCTCGAGCACCTGGCCGAAGTTCATTCGACCCGGGATGCCGAGCGGGTTCAGGACGATGTCGACCGGGGTGCCGTCCGCCATGAACGGCATGTCCTCGATCGGGAGGATCTTCGCGATGACACCCTTGTTGCCGTGACGGCCGGCGAGCTTGTCACCCTCGGTGATCTTGCGCTTCTGGGCGATGTAGACCACGACGCGGCGGTTGACGCCGGAGCCGAGCTCGTCGTCGCCGTCCTCGGCGTTGAACTCCTTGACCGCGATGATCGTGCCCTGCTCGCCGTGAGGCACCTTCAGGGACGTGTCGCGGACCTCGCGGCTCTTCTCGTTGAAGATCGCGCGGAGCAGACGCTCCTCGGCCGACAGCTCGGTCTCACCCTTCGGCGTGACCTTGCCGACGAGGATGTCGCCGGGGCGGACCTCGGCACCGATGCGGATGATGCCGCGCTCGTCGAGGTCCTTCAGCAGCTCCGGGCTGACGTTGGGGAGGTCACGGGTGATCTCCTCCTTGCCGAGCTTGGTGTCGCGGGCGTCGACCTCGTACTCCTCGATGTGGATCGAGGAGAGGGTGTCGTCCTTCACCAGGTCCTGGCTCAGGATGATCGCGTCCTCGAAGTTGTAGCCCTCCCATGTCATGAACGCGACGAGGAGGTTCTTCCCGAGGGCCAGCTCGCCGTTCTCGGTGGCGGGGCCATCGGCGATGACCTCTCCGACCTCGACGCGCTCACCGGCGTTGACGACGACCTTCTGGTTGTAGGACGTGCCCTGGTTCGAGCGGTCGAACTTGCGCAGGTGGTACTCCTGCGTTCCGCCCTCGTCGAGCATGACCACGACGCGGTCCGCGGAGACCTCGGAGACGACACCGGCCTTCTCGGCGGTGATCACGTCACCGGCGTCGATGGCCGTGTAGCCCTCCATACCGGTTCCGACGAGCGGCGAGTCGCTGCGCAGCAGCGGCACGGCCTGACGCTGCATGTTGGCACCCATGAGGGCGCGCTGCGCATCGTCGTGCTCGAGGAAGGGGACGAGCGAGGTCGCGACGGACACCATCTGGCGCGGCGAGACGTCGATGTAGCCGATGTCCTCGGGGAGGAACATGTCGACCTCGCCGCTGCCGCCCTTCGGGCGTGCCAGGACGTGGCTCTCGACGAAGCGACCCTTGGCATCGAGCGGGGCGTTGGCCTGCGCGATGTTGAAGTCGACCTCTTCGGAAGCCGTCAGGTAGTCGATCTGCTCGGTGACGACACCGTCGACGACCTTGCGGTACGGGGTCTCGATGAAGCCGAACGAGTTGATGCGCGCGAACGTCGCGAGCGCACCGATCAGACCGATGTTCGGGCCTTCAGGAGTCTCGATCGGGCACATGCGGCCGTAGTGCGACGGGTGGACGTCACGGACCTCGACACCGGCGCGGTCACGCGAGAGACCACCGGGGCCGAGCGCGGAGAGACGACGCTTGTTCGTCAGACCCGCGAGCGGGTTGTTCTGGTCCATGAACTGCGACAGCTGCGAGGTTCCGAAGAACTCCTTGATCGCGGCGACGACGGGGCGCACGTTGATCAGGGTCTGCGGCGTGATGGCCTCGATGTCCTGCGTGGTCATGCGCTCGCGGACGACGCGCTCCATGCGGGACAGACCCGTGCGGACCTGGTTCTGGATGAGCTCGCCGACCGCGCGGATGCGACGGTTACCGAAGTTGTCGATGTCGTCGGTCGCGAGACGGATCTCGGCCTTCTTGCCGCCGCGGATACCGGTGAAGGTCTCCTCGGTGCCGGCGTGCAGACGCACGAGGTACTTGATCGTGGCCACGATGTCCTCGACGGTGAGCACCGACGAGGTCAGCGGCTGGTCGAGGCCCAGCTTGTGGTTGATCTTGTAGCGACCGACCTTGGCGAGGTCGTAGCGCTTCGGGTTGAAGTAGAAGTTGTCGAGAAGCGCACGCGCGGCCTCGGCTGCGACCTGCTCGCCCGGACGGAGCTTGCGGTAGATGTCGCGGAGAGCATCTTCCTTCGTGACGATCGTGTCCTTCGCGAGCGTCTCCTCGATCGAGGTGTAGCCGGCGAACTCGGCCAGGATCTCCTCGCTGGTCATGCCCAGCGCCTTGAGGAAGACCGTGACGGACTGCTTGCGCTTGCGGTCGACGCGCACGCCGACCTGGTCGCGCTTGTCGATCTCGAACTCGAGCCATGCACCACGGCTCGGGATGACGCGCGCCGAGACGATGTCCTTGTCACTCGTCTTGTCGGGGGTCTTGTCGAAGTAGACACCCGGCGAGCGCACGAGCTGCGAGACGACGACGCGCTCGGAGCCGTTGATGATGAACGTGCCCTTGTCGGTCTGGAGCGGGAAGTCGCCCATGAAGACCGTCTGGGTCTTGATCTCACCCGTGAGGTGGTTCATGAACTCGGCCTCGACGTACAGCGGAGCGGCGTAGGTCTTGCCACGCTCCTTGCACTCCTCGATCGAGTACTTCTCCGGCTCGAGGTACGGGTTCGTGAACGACAGCTGCATCGTCTCGCCGAGGTCCTCGATCGGAGAGATCTCCTCGAAGATCTCGCCGAGGCCGCTGTTCTCGTTCACGTCGGTACGACCGGCGGCCTTGGCTTCGGCCACGCGCGCCTTCCAGGCGTCGTTGCCGACCAGCCAACCGAAGGACTCGGTCTGCAGGGCGAGAAGGTCAGGGACCGTCAGCGTGTCGGAGATCTTGGCGAACGAAAGACGGGAAGCTCCGCGTCCGTTCTTGGTGGTGGTGGATGTGGATGCGTTGCGAGCAGCAGCCAAGGGAATAACCTCCGTGAGCCCCGCAGGGCTTCTCGATTCCTTTGTCGTCAGGTGGAGTGTGCGCCCGGGAACTCAACAGATGCCGACCACCATATGAGGGCAGGGAGAAGCGAGCGCAACTACCAACTATACGCACGATTCTGCGACATGGCAAGCGCAATCCTTGACCAATCTTCGAACCTGCGGTATTGGCACCCCGCCGGAGTCGTCCACACCCACCGTCAGCGCCGAGACCCATCGCCGCAGACGTCTGCGGCGATGGGTCTCGGCGGGCGGGATGGGTGTCGGCGAACGGGGCCTCAGGAGGCGATGTTCAGCTCGTTGCCCGGGATCGACGCCAGCAGACGCCTCGTGTAGGGGTCGCGCGGGTTCGTGAAGATCTCCTCCGAGGTCGCGGCCTCCACCAGCTTCCCGTCCTTCATGACGCACACGTAGTCGCTGATCAGGCGCACCACCGCGAGGTCGTGCGAGATGAACAGGTAGCTCAGGCCGTACTCGCTCTGCAGGTCGCCGAGCAGCTTCAGGATCTGATCCTGCACGAGCACGTCGAGCGCCGACACGGGCTCGTCGCACACGATCAGATCGGGCGAGAGCGCGAGCGCACGGGCGATCGCGACGCGCTGCCGCTGACCGCCCGAGAGCTCGGACGGGTAGCGACGCAGCATGGACTGCGGCAGCGCCACGTCGTCGAGCAGTTGCCGCACGCGCTTGCGACGATCCGCAGTGCTCCCCCGCTTGTAGAACTCCAACGGTTCGGCGATCAGCCGCTCGATCGTGAACATCGGGTTCAGGCTCGAGTACGGGTCCTGGAAGATGGGCTGCACCCGCTGACGGAAGTCCTTCGTCTCCGCCCGGCTCAGCGACGCGATGTCCTTGCCCTCGTAGCGGATCAGCCCGCTCGTGGGCTCGATCACCTTGAGCAGCATCCGCGCGGTCGTGGTCTTGCCCGAACCGGACTCCCCCACGATCGCGACCGTCTCCCCGCGCGGGATCACCAGCGACACGTCGTCGACCGCGACGAAGTCCTCCCCGCGGCCGCGTACCGGGTAGACCTTGGTGAGGTTCTCGATCTCGACGATGTTGCCCTTCGACGAGCCCTGGGAGCCGGGAACCCCGGGGGTCGCTGATCCTGTCGAAGCGTCCGTCGCCGAGTCCACCGGCTCCTGCACCCGGAACGCCTCCGGCCGCAGACGGGCCGCCGCCACCGAGGGTGCCGCCTTCACGAGCGACTGCGTGTACGGATGCTGCGGATCCTCCAGGATCTGCCGGGCGTCGCCCTGCTCCACGACCTTGCCGCGGTGCATCACGATCACCCGTTCCGCGCGCTCGGCAGCGAGTCCCAGGTCGTGGGTGATGAGCAGCACCGCCGTTCCCAGCTCGCGCGTCATCTGCCCGATCTGATCGAGGATGGTCTGCTGCACGGTGACGTCGAGGGCGCTGGTGGGCTCGTCGGCGATCAGCAGGCGCGGCTTGCAGGCCAGACCGATCGCGATGAGCGCCCGCTGGCGCATGCCTCCGGAGAACTCGTGCGGGTATTGCTTCGCGCGCCGCGCCGGATCAGGGAGCCCTGCGGCAGTCAGGGCCTCGACCACCTTCGCCTGCACGTTCTGCCGCGTGGCGAGGCCGTGCGCGAGCAGCGTCTCCGCCACCTGTGTGCCGATCTTCGCCACCGGGTTCAGGTTCGACATCGGGTCCTGCGGCACGAGGCCGATGTCGCGGCCGCGGATCGTGCGCAGTTCGTTCTCCGGCGCTCGGGAGATCTCCTTCCCGTCGAGGCGGATGCTGCCGGAGGCGATCCGGCCTCCCCCGGCGAGCAACCCGATGATGGCCATCGCGGTGGTGGATTTGCCCGAACCGGACTCTCCCACGATCGCGACCGTCTCACCGGGACGGATCTCGAGGTCGACGCCCTCGACCGCGTGCACGACGCCGTCCATGGTGGCGAAGTCCACGGCGAGGCCCTGGACCGACAGCAACGGCTCGGTCGACATCTGCTTCTCCTTCGCGGCGCTCATCGCGCCCTCGTCCGTGGGTCCATCGCCTCGCGCAGCGCCTCACCCAGCAGGGTGAAGCCGAGCGCCGTGACGGCGATGCAGATGCCGGGCAGGAAGGCGAGCCAGGGTGCGATGGCGAGCTCGGCCTGTGCGTAGGTGAGCATGCGCCCCCACTCGGCCGTCTCCGGGCGGCCTCCGCCGAGGCCGAGGAACGACAGCGCCGCCGCATCGATCACGGCGGTGGCGAGCGTCAGGGTCCCCTGCACGATCACGGGGCCGATGGCGTTGGGCAGCACGTGCGACATGGTGATCTTGCCGCGGCCGAGACCGAGCGTCTGCGCCGAGAGCACGTAGTCGCTGGAGCGCTGCTGCAGCATGGATGCGCGCAGCAGCCGGGCGAAGATCGGCACCTGCGACGCCCCGATCGCGATCATGATCGCGAAGGGCGTCTGCCCGAGGATCGCAGCGATCGAGACGGCCAACAGCAGGTTCGGCACCGACAGGATGATGTCGACGATGCGCATGATGAGCGTGTCCACCCATCCGCCGAACGTGCCGGCGAGCAACCCGAGGATCATGCCGCCGACCAGGCCCATCGCGGTGGAGATGACACCGATCATGAGCGATGCCTGCGCACCCCAGATGAGCTTGGACAGCACGTCGCCGCCGAAGCGGTCGAGGCCCAGCGGGAACTGCGGCAGCTCTCCCGGCCCCGGGATGTAGGTCGGCGTGATGTACTTCGCGCCGGGCAGCGCCGTCTCCGGGTAGGGAGCGATCAGAGGTGCGAGAGCGGCGATGAGCAGGAACGCCACCACGATGGCCGCGCCGATCCATGCCGTCGGATTGCGGCGGAGGCGGCGGAACACATCCTGCCAGAAGCCGCCGGAGCCGTTCTTCAGGTCGGCCTGGGCGATGGCGACGGTGTCGATGCTGCCGCCGCTCTCCGCCGAGGGACCTTGGGCGGGCGGGAGTGCGATGGTCATGCGACCGCCTCCTTTCGGACGATGGAGCGGGACATCATTGGACCCTCACTCTCGGGTCGATGAAGCTGTAGGAGACGTCGACCGCCAGGTTGATCAGCGCGTACGCGATCGCGATGAAGATGATGAACCCCTGGAGGACGGGGAAGTCCCTGGTGAAGATCGCCCTCGCCAGGAACGAGCCGATACCCGGGAAGGCGAACACCGTCTCGGTGAGCACCGCCCCGGATATCAGCAGCCCGGTCTGCAGGCCGATCGTGGTGATCACCGGGAGCATGGCGTTGCGCAGGATGAAGCGGTTGCGCAGCGTCGGCGCACCGACACCCTTGGCCCGACCGGTGCGCACGTAGTCCGCGTTCTGCACCTCCAGGACACTGGCCCTGGTGATGCGGACGATGATCGCGAGCGGGATCGTACCCAGCGCGAGCGCCGGGAGGATCAGGTGCAGGATCGCATCCCATGCGGCATCGAACTCTCCGGTGATGATGCCGTCCCACACATAGAACCCGGTGGGATGGGTCGCGTCTATTCGTGGATTCTGTCGTCCGTCCGACGGCAGCCAGCCCAGCTGCACCGCGAAGACGTACTTCAGGATGAAGGCGAGGAAGAACACCGGGATGGTGATGCCGATCAGGCTCAGCACCACGGATGCGTGGTCGGTGAACTTGCCGTGGCGGCGGGCGGCCCAGTATCCGAGCGGGATGCCGATGCCGACCGCGAAGATGAGCGCCATCACGCTGAGCTCGAGCGTCGCGGGGAAGCGCCGCATGAACTCCTCGGTCACCGGACGGTTGGTCTGGATGGAGGTTCCGAAGTCTCCTTGGAGGAGCCGCCCGATCCAGATGAAGTACTGCTCGATGAGCGGCTTGTCGAAGCCGTAGAGCTCGTTGACTCTGGCGACGGCCTCGGGTGTGGCCTTCTCGCCGAGCAGGGCGACCGCGGGGCCGCCGGGAAGGGCCCTGACCCAGGCGAACAGCAGGATGCTGAGCCCGAACAGGGTGGGGATGAGGAACAGCAGTCGCCTGCCGATGGTGCGCAGCACGAAGATCTCCGTCGATCAGAAGGTACGTCGTTCCCCGGTCCCGCCGAAGGGGTGGGACCGGGGAACGACGTATCAAGTGGTCAGGCCTACTTGGTGAGGACGATGTCCGTGAAGACCTCGTCGTTCACCGGGCTGGCGGGGTAGCTCTTCACGCGCGGGTCGAACGCCAGGGTCGGCGCCGGGTGCGCGAGCGGAACACCGGGGATGAACTGGGCGACCATCTCGTTGATCTCCTCGTACAGCGCCGTCTGGTCCTCGAGGTTCGAGACGCCGCGCGCCTCGTTCAGCTTCTGGAACAGCTCGGGGTTGTCGAAGCCCCACTCGGAACTCTGCTGACCGAAGAAGACGCCGACGAAGTTGTCGGTGTCGTTGTAGTCACCGGTCCAGCCGAGCAGGTGGATGCCATGGTCCGAGGTGCCGGTGGTGCGGTCGAGGTATTCGACCCACTCCTCCGAGACCGGGGTGGTCTCGACGCCGACCTCTGACAGCTGCGACGACAGCACGGTGAAGATCTGCTCGGGGTCCGGCATGTACGGACGCGAGACGTTGACCGGGTAGTTGAAGGTGAGCTTCAGCGGGTTCGCCTCGGTGTAGCCGGCCTCGGCCAGCAGCGACTTCGCCTTCTCGGGGTCGTAGTCGTAGGTCGTGACATCGGGGTTGTAGCCGTTGACGACCTCGGGGACGAACTCGATGGCCTTCTGCGTGCCCTCCGGCAGCACCTGGCTGATCAGCGCGTCCTTGTCGACCGCGTACGAGAGCGCCTCACGCACCTTCGGGTCCTGCAGCTCCGGCACCGCCTGGTTGAAGGCGAGGTACAGGATCGTGAACGGCGGGCGCGACACCATGGTGAAGCCGTCGTCCTCGAGAGCCTTGGTGTCGGCCGGTCCGACGAGGTCGTAGCCGTCGATCGAGCCGGATTCGAGCGCCTGGCGGCGTGCGGTCGGGTCGTCGATCGTGCGGAAGATGATCTCGTCGATCTGCCCCTTCTCGCCCCAGTACCCGTCGTAGGACTTGAGCGTGACCTGCTCGCCCGGCGCCCACTCGTCGAAGGCGTAGGGGCCGGTGCCGACCGGGTGGCCCATGGCGTACTCGGACAGCTGCGGGGCCTCGGCGGAACCGCTGACCTCATCCGCACCGAACTCCTGCATCGCCGAGGGGCTCTGCATGGCGAAGGCCGGGAGCGAGAGCGAGGCGACGAAGCCGGCGAACGGCTTGTTGAGCTCGATCGTCACCGAGTTCTCGCCGTCGGGGGTGCAGGACTTGTAGACGGCGTCGGCCGCGTTGGAGGCGTACCCCTTGAAGAGCTTGTTGTAGTAGTACCCGAAGGCTTCGGAAGCCGCGAGACCGGTCCAGTTGAACCAGCGGTCGAAGTTCACACAGACGGCCTCGGCGTTGAACGGCGTGCCGTCCTGGAACGTGACGTCCTTCTTCAGCTCGAAGGTGTGCGACATGCCGTCTTCGGACGATTCCCACGACTCGGCGAGCAGCGGTGCCGGGTCGGCGGTGCCGGGCTCGGTGCCGACGAGACCCTCGAAGATCTGGCGCGAGACGCGGAAGCTCTCGCCGTCCTGCGCGAAGGCGGGGTCGAGGCTCGCCGGGTCCGAGGACGCAGCGAACACGAACGTCCCGTCGACGTCGCCCGATCCTTCCGAGCCCTCGTCGCCACGCTCACTGGCGACGCAGCCGGCGAGCGCGAGCGCCGCGATCGTGGCTCCGGTTACGGCGATGAGTCCTCGCCGACGCTTGACTGATTGGTGCATTGTGTGACCTTCCCTGTCGGGCGCTTCTTTGCGCGTCCCGAGGCTTCCTCGCCTCGGTGACGGTGATGACTCGACGGTACCCAGCAGATCCTCAGATACCAAACGCATCCAGGTTGCAATCCGATATCGGCGGGACCGGCATCGATCCGGTAGTGTCCAGATCGTGCCAGACACCACTCCGCTCGCCGTCTGCTTCGGAGAGGGCATGGTCGCCCTCGTCGCCGCCACCGCGGGTCCGCTCGAGGACTGCCGGACCTTCCACCGCTCCCTCGCCGGGGCGGAGTGGAACACCGCGATCGCTCTGGCGTCGGCAGGTGTGCACGCGTCGGTCCTCTCCCGCGTCGGTGACGACGGCTTCGGGCGCTTCCTCACCGCTGAGCTGCGTGCCCACGGCGTCGACGACTCCGCGGTCGAGGTCGACGGCGACGCACCCACCGGGCTTTACGTGAAGGAGCTGTCGGCACGGGAGGACGGTGCCGTCGACGGCACCATGCACTACTACCGCGCCGGGTCGGCCGCCGCGTCCCTGTCGCCCCGGACGCTCACGACGCCGGTGGCATCCGCACTCCTCGGCGATGCGGCGCTCGTGCACACCTCGGGGATCACACCCGCGTTGTCGGCCTCAGCCCTCGCCGCCCAGGAAGCGCTGTTCACGGAGCGACGCCCCGGCCGCCTGCTCAGCTTCGATGTGAACTGGCGACCCGCGCTCTGGCTCGGACGCGAGGCCGAGGGCCGCAGGATCGTCGCGGACTTCGCATCCCGCGCCGACATCGTGTTCTGCACCCGACCCGACGCGGAGGCCGTGTTCGGCACGAGCGAGCCGCAGCGGATCCGCGCCCTGTTCCCCCACCCGCGCCATCTGCTCATCACCGACGCGAGCGGTGCCGTGGCGTTCGACGGCACCGAGACCGCCGAGAGCGACGCGCTCGACGCGCCCGTGGTGGAGACCATCGGCGCAGGCGATGCCTTCGCGGCCGGCTTCCTCGCCGGGGTGCTCACCGGCCTCTCGCTGACGGGGAGCCTCGCGCGCGGACATCGCATCGCGACCCGCGCCCTGGTCAGCACCCGCGACCACGTCGACTGAGCCTTCTCGAGCCTGCCTTCTCGCACCGGTGCTTCTCGCGCCGGCCTCAGCTGCGACGGCGCGCCGGGACCGCGTCGTGAGTGCGCTGCAGCGAGACGGCGACCGGCTCCCCGCGGTGCTGCACGACCCGCACGAAGAGCACATCGACGAGCGCGAGCTGTGCGATGCGGCTCGACATCGCGGCCATCCGGAAGGGGGATTCGTGCGCGTGCGTGAGCAGCACGACATCGGCCGCCAGTGCCACAGGCGAGTCCGCAGCGCTGGTGACCGCGACCGCGAGCGCACCGGCGTCGCGCGCGACCTCGAGGGCACGCAGTGTCTCGGTGGTCTCGCCGCCATGGGAGAAGGCGATCGCCACGTCGGCGGCACTGCGCAGCGAAGCCGTCGTGACCGCGAGGTGCGGGTCGGCCGAGTGCGAGACGGAGCAGCCGATGCGCGACAGCTTCAGCTGCAGGTCCTGCGCCGTCAGCGATGACGCGGCCTGGCCGAAGAGATCGATGTGCCGGGCATCGACGACCGCACGGGCGACCCTGTCGAGCGCGGCCGCGTCGAGGGCGAGCGCGGTCTTCTCGATCGCGTCGATCTCCTGGGCGGCGAGCTTGGCGGCGATCGCGCTCGGACCGTCGTCGGGGTCGATCGCGGTGGTGTCCAGACCGAACCGTGCCTGCTGCGCCTGCTCCAGGGTGATCGCGCGGGCGACCGCGACCCTGAGTTCGCGGTAGCCGCTGTATCCGAGGGACTGGGCGTAGCGGGCGACCGTCGAGAGCGAGGTCTGACAGAGCTGGGCGAGGTCGTTGATCGCCAGGTCGACGACCAGGGTCGGGTCGCCCAGGATCTTCTCCGCGACGCGCGCCTCTGCGGCGCTCACCTTGGGAAGGGAGCGCCGCACCAGAGCGAGAACGTCATCGTCCATGGAGGGTCCTGTCTCAGCCGGCGCTGGTCATCCTCTGCTGCGCCGTGAAGCGTCCGAGGAGTGCTTCACGCGCCGTCTGGGCACCGAGCCTACTGGCTGCGGCGACCTCCACGGTCGGCAGGGGCAACGGCTGCGCCGTCGGAAGCCCCACGTTGACGACCACAGCGTGCGGATCGCGCACGGCAGCACGTTCGACGAGTGCCCGCTGCGCGGCGTCGGTGTCCGGCCGGTCGATCAGGAGCACGGTCGTCGCGGAGGCTGTGGCCGCCGCGGCCGCCATCTCGTCGAGCACCCGGTCCTGCTCGGACAGCGGCGCGGACGCCACGTCGAGACGCACGCGCAGGCCCTCCTCCGCGAGCGCACTCGCGACGTACGAACCCGCGCTGTCGACCGCCAGTGTCGATCGGCGTCGCGCATCGATGACGGCGAGCTCCGTCGACACCTCGGGAGTACCTCCGGAGATCGTCACCATTCGGCGCAGGATCCCGGCGGCGTCGAAGTCGCCTGTGGGCTCCTGCGTGGCTTCTACCGCGGCCGCAGCGGAGCGGAGCTTGGTCGCGAGCGCAGCGACCCTGGCTGCTGCCTCCTCGACGCGCTCACGCGGGAGCGAGCCGTCGCGGAGAGCCGCGACGATCCCGTCTCTCGCCGCGCGGAAGTCCTGCTCGTCCTGGTCGGGCAGAGCCGCATCGCCCGGGTTGGTCGGGTTTCCGATGCACAGGAGGTCGGCTCCGGCGGCGAGGGCCATGGCCGCTCCCCCGCCGAGTCCGACCGTCTCGCGGATGGCCGCCATGTCGAGAGCATCGGTGATGATGACGCCGTCGTAGCCCCAGTCGCGCAGCATGCCGAGCACACGCGGATTGAGGGTGGCCGGCTGCTCGCCCCAAGCCGGGACCACGATGTGAGCGGTCATGACGGCATCGACGCCCGCATCGATCGCTGCGCGGAACGGCTCCAGATGCACACGCTCGAACTCCTCGAGGTCGAGCGTGATCTCGGGAAGCGAGTGGTGCGAGTCCATGTGGGTGTCGCCGTGACCCGGGAAGTGCTTCACGCACGCCGCGACCGCGCCGTCCTGGATGCCGTCGATCGTCGCGACCACGTGCCGGGAGACGAGCGCCTCGTCGTCACCGAACGCGCGAACGCCGATGACCGGGTTGCGGGGGTCGGTGTTCACGTCGGCGACCGGACCGAGCACGACGTTGGCGCCGACCGCACGCACACGACGTGCCAACTCCGCTCCGGTCTCCTCCGAGGCGACGAGATCGTCGAGCAGGCCGAGCTGCGCGGCACCGGGAACCGTCGACCCGGTGGCGGACTCGAGCCGGGTGACGCTGCCGCCCTCCTCGTCGATGCCGATCAGGGCATTCGGGTTCGCGTCGAGGATCTGGGCGCTCAGCGCAGGCAGGCCCTCTCCGACGTTCTGCCCGAAGTACACGACTCCGGCCAGCCCTTCACGCAGTTCGTCGCGCAGCCACGCGGGCGCCTCGGTGCCGAAGAAGCCCGGCCACAGCACGCCGTTCGCGAGACGTTCGAGCTCGTCGGTCATCCCTTCACCGCTCCTGCCACCATGCCGGAGGCGAGCTTGCGCTGCACCAGCACGAAGAAGATCATGACGGGCACCGTGATGATGGTCGACGCGGCCATGATGCTGCCCCAGTCGTTGGAGTGCAGGCCGAAGAACGACTTCAGACCGATCGAGACCGTGTACTGGTCGGTCTGCGCACCCAGGATGGTCATCGCGAAGATGAACTCGTTCCATGCGGTGATGAAGCTGAAGATGCTCGTGGCGACGAGGCCCGGCATGACCAGCGGCAGCAGCACCGAGCGGAACATCCGCCACCAGCTCGCACCGTCGATGTAGGCGGCCTCTTCGAGCTCGACGGGAACGGCGGCGACGAAGCCGCGGAGCATCCAGATGCCGAAGGCGAGGGAGAGCGCGACGTAGACGACCATCAGGCCGAGGATGCTGTTGAGCAGACCGAGGCTCTTGACCTGCAGGAACAGCGGGATGACGAGCGCTTCGAGCGGCACCATCTGCACGATCAGGATCATCATCAGGATCGTGGTGCGGAACTTGAACTTGAAGCGCGCGACCGCGACCGCGGCGAGCAGGCACACCAGAGCGCTCACGAGCACCGTGACGAGCGCCACGATCGCCGAGTTGCGCAGGTACGTGCCGAATCCGCCGTCGGTGAGCACGAAGGCGAAGTTGTCCCACGTGAACTCCTGCGGGAGGAGCGACTGTCCACCGCTGGACGCCTTGCCGTCGAAGGCGCTGGAGACCATCCAGTAGACGGGGAAGAGGGTGAAGATCAGGACGGCGGCGACCGCGATCCCGATTCCGATGCGGGAGCGGAGCCTCGGACGCGGGTTCACAGCTCGTCCTCCTTCATGAGGGAGCGGATGTAGACGATCGTGATGCCGATCAGCACCAGCGTGAGCAGCACGGCGAGAGCCGCACCGAAGCCGTACCGGTTCTGGCCGAAGGACTCCACGTACGACCAGACGCCGAGGTTCAGCACCTGACGGTTGCCACCGCCACCACCGGGCATCAGGTACACCTGCGCGAAGACCTTGAAGTCCCAGATGGTGGAGAGGATGATCACGACCGAGAACACGGGCTTGAGCGTGGGGAAGATGATCTTCCAGAACCGGCGCCAGGCGCCCGCGCCGTCGAGCGCTGCGGCTTCGAGCATCTCCTTCGAGACGCCCAGCAGGCCGGCGAGCACCGTGATGGCGACGAACGGGAAGCCGTGGTGTACGACGTTGAGGAGCACGATGGCGTAGAACGACCACTGGTTCGTGAACCAGTTCACGGGATCGTCCATCAGGCCGAGGTCGCGCAGGACGGTGTTGAAGATGCCGCGGTCGGCATCGAAGATGAAGGTCCAGACATACGTGCCGGTCACCGCGGGCATCGCCCACGCGACCATGATGCAGCTGGAGACGATGACGCGCCAGGTGGTGCCCAGCCGCGCGAGCAGCAGCGCCACGAGCGTGCCGACGGCGACCGTGACGAATACGGCCACGGCGGCGAACCCGACGGTGTTCGGCAGCACCACCGTCCAGAGAGTCGGGTTGGTGAGCGCCTCGACGTAGTTGTCGAGACCGATCCAGTTGTTCTCCCCGGTGTTGATCTCGCGCAGACCGTAGTCCTGCAGCGAGTAGATGAACACCTGGATGAGCGGCCAGAGCATGAGCACCGCGAGGATGGCCAGCCCGGGCGCGAGAAGGAGCCAGGGGCGGGCCGCGACGATCGAGAGACCGCGTCGCTTCCGGCCGCCGGCCACGGGAGCGGAGGGGGACTCCGCTTCCGTGGCCGGCAGTGGCGCTTGCACCATCGACATGGAAGGAATGCTTCCTTACTTCTGGTTGAGGAGTTCGGTCATCTCGGCGGCGGCGTCCTTCGTCGCGGTCGCGACGTCCTTCTGCCCGCTGAGGATGGCCTGGATCATGGAGTTGGTCGTCTTCTTCGCCTGCACGGCGCCGAAGTTCGGGGTGACCGGGACGGATGCGCCACCGTCGACCATCTGCTCGGCGAACGGTGCGACCAGCGGGTCGGTCGAGGCCAGCGCCTCTTCCATCGCGGACTGGACGCCCGGGAAGTAGCCGGTCTCGTTCGACCACTGCTCGGCGAACTCGCCGGTGGTCATGAGCTTGACGAACTCCCACGCGAGGTCGGCGTTCTTGGTCGTGTTGAACACGGAGAGGTGTGATCCGCCGAGCACGGACGGAGCGATACCGCCGTCCTCACCCGGGATGACGGCTGCGCCGATCTTGCCCTCGAGGTCGGGGTTCGCCTCGATGAGCGACTTCGGCGTCCAGGAGCCCGAGAGCATCATGGCGACGTTGCCCTGCGTGAACGCGTCACGGAGGTCGGTCTCCTTCCAGGTGGTGGCACCTGCGGAGGAGAAGCCGTGCTCGGTGGCGAGGCCCGTGTAGAACTCGATGCCCGCCTGCGACTGCGTGCTGTCCAGCTCGCTGGTCCAGGTCTTGCCGTCCTTCGTGGCGATCTCGCCGCCGGCGCCCCAGACCCAGGGGTAGACCTGGAACTCGGCGTCACCGGGAACCGGGAAGGGGAGCATGTCGGGCTTGGCCGCCTTGATGGCGTCACCCGCGGCGACGATGTCGTCCCACGTCTTCGGAGCCTCGAGACCGAGCTCCTCGAACACGTCGGCGCGGTAGACCAGCGAGCGGACGCCCGCGTACCACGGCATGCCGTACAGCTCGCCGTCGTAGGTGCCGGCGACTTCGAGGCCCTCGACGAGGTCGTCGCGGAGGCCCTTCTCGGCGTCGACGTACTCATCGAGCGGCTCGAGCGCGCCGGCGTCGGCGAACTCCGCGGTCCAGGTGGTGCCGGTCTCGGCGATGTCGGGGGTCGTGCCACCGGCGATGGAGGTCACGAAGCGGTCGTGGGCGTCGGCCCACTGGATCTCCTCGATCTTGACCGTCGCGCCGGTCTCCTTCTCGAAGGCGTCGGACACCTTGTCGTAGAAGGCGGAGGCGTCGGGGTTGGTGCCCTTCATGATCCAGACGGTGAGCTCCTGGCCCTTGCCGTCGGTGGAGCCGGTGTCGCTGCCGCCGGCGCAACCGGCGAGGGCGAGCGTGGCCACGGCGCCGAGCGCCACAGCCGAGAGAATGCGCTTGTGCATTGCGGGGATCTCCTCTTTGAAAAGTCCTGGCAAGCATCGGGTACTCACCGGGGGTTAGGAAAAAGTATCCACGACTAACTAATTACCTGCAAGTTCCTCTCACAATCGTCATGTGGCCGTAACATCAGGTTCCCCCGGTAGGCTCCCCGGATGGTTCGCCGCACTCCTGACAACGACCGCTCGACGGTCGCTCGCCACGCGACACGCCCCGCTCTGAAGCCCGCCAGAGGATTCCTGAAGATCGCCGGGATCTCCGTCGGTGTCATCCTCGTCGCCGCGATCGCGGTCGCCGCGTTCGTCGTCACCGACTACTTCAACCGCTTCAACGAGGGCGCCGTCGCGTTGGAGGATGCCCCCGAGGTGGAGCCGCCGTCCATCAGCGCCTACCCCGGGGAGTTCAGCATCCTCGTCCTCGGCACCGACGAATGCGGTGCCGTGTCGACGGGTCTGCTGGGCGAGCGCTGCTCGAAGGCCGACGGTGGGATCCTCAACGACGTGAACCTCCTGGTCCACGTCTCGGCAGAGCCGCGCAACGTCACCGTCGTCTCGCTTCCCCGCGACCTCATGATCCCGACGCCGGAGTGCACCAGAGAAGACGGATCGATCGCCTCGGAGACCCGCAAGACGCAGATCAACTCGATCTATCAGAACGCCGGGATGTCTTGCGTCGCGAAGACCGTCACCGAGCTCACCGGGATCGAGATCCCCTTCGCCGCCAAGATCGACTTCGACGGCGTGATGGAGGTGACCGACGCGATCGGCGGCGTCGAGGTGTGCATCGGCGGCGACGGCATCCGCGACCGGCACACCGCGCTCGACTGGGAGCCGGGTCTGCGCACCGTGTCGGGCTACGAGGCCCTGCAATTCATCCGCACGCGGCACGGCGTCGGCGATGAGAGCGACATGGCGCGCGTGTCGAACCAGCAGCAGTACATGTCCCGCCTCGTGAAGAAGATCATGAGCGACGAGGTGCTGTCCGACCCCGGCAAGGTGCTGGGGCTCGCCGACACCATCGTGGACAACATCGATCCGAGCGTCGAGCTGGGAAACCCCATCCGGCTCGCCCAGCTGGCCCTGTCGATCAAGGACGTGCCGTTCTCCGAGTTCGTGTTCCTCCAGTACCCGGTCTTCGCCGACCCCGACGACTCCGACCGCGTGATCCCGAACGAGCAGGCCGCCGCGACCATCTGGGACGCTCTGAAAGCGGGTCAGCCCGTGCAGCTCACCGGCGACGTCAGCAACAACGGGGGCGTCGAACTCGTCGAACCTGCGCCGGGCACGG
Organism: Microbacterium sp. WHRI 7836; assembly: GCF_040223885.2. NCBI lineage: Bacteria > Bacillati > Actinomycetota > Actinomycetes > Micrococcales > Microbacteriaceae > Microbacterium > Microbacterium sp. WHRI 7836. Next base: position 916,136 of record NZ_CP168171.1, on the reverse strand, counting down.
AAGGCGAGGCTCCGGTGACGGATCCGCCGGCGACGGATGCTCCTGCCACGGACGCGCCGTCTCCCCGTGCGACGCTCGACTCGGCGATCTCCGGTCAGACGGTCGATCAGGAGACGTGTGCGAACGGCAAGCAGCGCTGAGCCGCTGAGACGCTGAGCAGCGCGTAGGCTCGTGCCCATGGGCCGGACGAGATCGCGCGACACCGAGCATCCCCAGGTCCGGCTGGACCACGGCGGCATCGCCGGCATCGTGCCCTCGGAGTTCACGAGCGGCTTCGAGCTCATCGTCGACGGCACCCCGCAGTCCCATGTCGACCCCGACGACCCGACGCACCTGCACTTCGAGTACATCGTCCGCATGGGCGCGGTCATCGATCAGCTCGCCCCCGGCCCCCTGACCGCCGTGCACCTCGGGGCCGGCGCGCTGACCGTACCGCGCTACATCGACGCGACGCGGCCCGGCTCACGTCAACAGGTGATCGAGCTCGAGGCTCCGCTCGCGCAGCTGGTGCGCGAACACCTCCCGTTGCCGAAGGGAGCGCCGATCCGGATCAGGATCGGCGATGCCCGCGAAGGAGTCGCCAAGCTGCCGAGCGCGCTCCGCGCGAGCTGCGACCTCGTCGTCTCCGATGTCTACTCGGGTGCGCAGACACCCGCGCATCTCACCAGCGTCGAGTTCTACCGGGAACTCGCAGAGCTGTTGGCCCCGGGCGGGGTGCTCCTCGTCAACGTCGCCGACGGGCCGGGACTCGCTTTCGCCCGCCGCCAGGCCGCGACGATCGCGGACGTGCTTCCGGAGGTCGGCATCCTGGCCGACACCCAGGTGCTCAAGGGCCGGCGCTTCGGGAATCTCGTCATCGCCGCCTCCGCCGCTCCCCTGCCGACGGAGTGGCTGCCGCGCATCCTGGCCGCGGGCCCCCATCCCGCCAAGATCGCTCAGGGCGCCGAGGTCGACGCCTTCATCCAGGGGGCGCGGATCGTGACAGATGCCGACGCCGTCGCCTCACCGCGGCCGGACGCCTCGCTGTTCCTGCGCTGACGCACCGCCCGCTCCCCGCGCGCGAGCGGCTCGGACGGCGCCCCCGGAAAGCGATGGCGGCGTGTCGAAATCAGGATGCGGCAGACCAGGGCGCGCCGTCGAGTGGACCCCGCGCACGGAAGGCAGACTGGGTGGGGACGCTGCGGAAGGAGAGCAATGAGTTTCATCCGGGGATACGACCAGGAGACCCTCCGCGAAAAGGTCGATCTCGATGAGTGCGAGGCCCGTCTCGCGGAGATCGATTCGCAGCGCAGCCTGCCCGCTCTGCTGGAGCGCGTGTGGCTGCTGAAGGTGCTCGACCGCCTCGATGAGGCGCTCGCGCTGGCGGACGAGACGGTGCGCCAAGCGCGCATGGCGGGGACTCGCAAGGACGTGCTTCGCGCACGCGTGCTGCATGCGACGATCCTGCAGTATCGGGGTGCGCACGCCGCAGCGGAACAGGAGCTCGCGACCTGCGCCGCCGAGGCCGAGGGCCAGCGGTGGCTGTCGATCGCGGCCTTCGCGTACCAGCACCATGGCAAGAACGCCTACGACGCCGGCGACTACGAGACCGCGCGCGAGAGCTTCAAGCAGTCGCTGTTCCTGCGTCGCGAGTCCGGGGCCGAAGACAGCGAGCTCGAGACCGCGCTCCTGGCGATCGAAGCGGTCGAGCGTCGGCGCCCGCCGCAGCTCATCCCCGGCTGAGGCCCGGCGCGGCCGCGATGTCACCGGCATGGCTTAGCCTGATCGCATGGCGGAACTTGACCGTGTGCGCGTCTGGGGCGAGGCACTGATCACGCTGCATCTCGACGACAGCTGGTCGTTCGGCTTCGACAATGCCAAGCGTCGGGCCGGTCAGTGCGACTACACGAAGAAGCGGATCACCGTGTCGCGCTACCTCGCCGCTCGCTTCGACGATGACGACATCCACCAGGTGCTGCTGCATGAGGTCGCGCACGCCCTCGCCGGCCACGAAGCCGCCCACGGACCGATCTGGAAGCGCGTCGCCCGCGACCTCGGCTACGTCGGCGGCACCACCCATCACGGCGAGACGGCGGTGGAGCTCGCGCCCTGGGTGGGCAGCTGCCCCGCCGGGCACGTCACGTACCGGCACCGCCGGCCCACGAGGCCGACGTCGTGTGCACGCTGCTCGCGCACATTCGACTCCCGGCACCTGTTCGCCTGGACCCGACGTGAGATCACGAGCGACGTGCGGCTCGCCGCGCAGCTCCCGCGCTGACCGCGACTCACCTGTCGGAGTCGTCGACGCCCTCCGTCTCGACCGGTGCGGATCCGTCGATGCTCTCCGCCGAGCTGCGCCGACGACGCACCAGCGCCGCGATCGCGCGCCAGCCGACCAGGAACACCCCCAGCACGAGCGTCGCGACGATGATGAAGGGCACCTCCGCCGTATCACCGCTCAGCACGCGGATGAGCATGCCACCGGCGACCGTCACGATCCAGACCACCGCGCCCCACAGCAATGACCAGGGGCGGCGGGGTCGACCAGGCAACAGGGCAGCGAGGGCATGCCCCACCAGGAGGGCGATCAGGAACGGCCATGCCGTGAGGAGGAACCCTGCGGGGTTCTCGTCATGGGAGGCGCGACCGATCGCCGCGAAGATCAGCACGAGCACGACGTCGACGACGACAGCGGGAAGGTACCTCATGACACGACCCTACGTGTCCTCGCCCACACCGGCGCCTGCCCCGCGGCATCCGGCACACATCTGCGTGCCGGCAGGATCGCGCCGGACGGGCCGAGGCGACATCACTCGAAGCGGGTGAACACCCCATCACGCAGCACGGGGACGACGTCGACCGCGTCGAGCACCGCCGCATCGGCGACCGTGGTGGGTGTCAGTCCTGCTGCTTCGATGCGGGCCGTCGCCGCGACGCCGCCGGCGATCTCCCGCCCGGAACCGCTCGCCCCGACCATATGCCGCACGGCGGCGCGGAGTGCGTGGAACCCCTCGGCGGCGACCGCGGCGTCCGGGGCCGTGTGATCGATGCCCCGAGCCGAGAGAGCGGCGATGACCGCGCCCGCACCGAGCTGGTCTTCCACGGCGAACCGGAGAAGCTCGTTCTCGTCGAGCTCGCCGGCCGCGATGACGGCGACGGAGGTGCGTGCCTGCCGGCGCTCCTGGATGGTCTGCACCGCGCGAGCGACGGCGCCGGCGTTGCGGATGCTTCCCACGAGCACCGTCGATCCGCGGGAGGCCGCGACCGCGACCGCCGCGCCGTTGCGCGACCAGGTCTCCGCCTCGGCCACACCGACCTCGGCGCCGGACGCGACGGCGTCGACGACGATCGAGGAGAACCTCAGCACATCGACGACCACGACGACGTCGGCGGCGGCGAGCCGGTCGAGACCGGCTGTCCCCCAGTCGAGGCGGACCTGATACGTGGACTGATCGAACGGCGACGGCACCCGACCAGCCTAGAGGCGTCAGTCGGCTGCGAGAGCCTCGACCGGGGCCACCCTGGTCGCCAGTCGCGTCGGCGTCGCGGCCGCCACCAGCGTGAGCACCGCCGTCGCGACGACGATGATGGCCACGGGAACCCACGGGATCTGGGGCGCGACGAGCCCCGCCGGCGTGAAGTCCGGCAATGTCGGCACCGAACCGAGCAGCGACTGCGCGGCGATCCAGCCGTACACGACCCCGAGCACGAGGCCCGTCAGAGTCGCCGCGACCGTGATGTGCGTGGCTTCGAGCAGCACCATCCGTCGCACCTGGCGATTCGACAGACCGATCGAGCGCAGCAGTCCGAGCTCCCTGCGTCGCTGCACCACTCCGATCGTGAGGAGGTTCACGAGGCCGACTGCGGCGATCACCGCGGAGACGGCGACCAGCACCATCATCACCGCCGCGAAAGCGTCCATCGGGGCGAAGAACTCCGGAGGGACCTCTCCCGTCGACTGGCTCATCATCAACGCCTTGGCCGATTCCAGGGCCACGGCGAACATCGTCACCAGGGTCACACCCATCACCACGCCGATCGCCATCCGCGACGAACGCTCGGGGTATCGCAGCGCGTTCTCGGCGGCGAGGCGAGCGGTGGCGCTCGACCCGAACATCCGGCCGACCAGACGCAGCACGGGCGGCATGAACAGCACGGATCCGAGCGCGAGGCCGGTGAACGAGAGCACACCGCCGACGAACGCCACGACGACGCCGAGCGGCGTCATGAGCCCCACCAGAACCCCGCCGACCAGGAGCAGCGCACCGGCGATGAGCAGCACCCAGGCGCCGATGTGCCGGCCCGGCTTGCCGGAGACCTCGTCGAGGGTGCGCTCGACCGAACCGCCCAGCGACTGCAGCGGGGTCACCGCGAGCACGCGTCGGGAACCGGCCCAGGCCGCCGCCCATGTCGTGAGGGCCACGCCGATCGCCGGAAGCGCCACGAAGGGCTGAGCGAGGGAGAAATCGGACGGGGCATTGGTGATCAGCTGCCCGCCGATCTGCACTCCGACGGCCGCGAGCCCGATCCCGACCAGCAGACCGATCGCTGCTCCGAGGAGTCCGACGACGAGTCCCTGCCTGCCGACCTCGGCGCGCTGGGAGCGCGCGGTCGCACCGATCAGGCGCATGAGCGCGATCTGCCGCGTACGACCGGCGATGATCGTCGAGAAGGTGTTGGCGGTGACGATGGCCGCGACGTACATCGCGACGACGGTCAACAGGACGGAGAGCAGGGCGACGACGAAGGCGAGAGTCTCGCTGTCGCCGATGAACGGATCGTTCTGCAGCACGGCGCCGATGTAGGCGGTGATCTCCACGAGGAGCACGCCGAACGCCGCGGACAGTGCCGCGACCAGGATGCTGGCCCCCATCCCGCGGTCGCGCAACCACGCGAGTCGGGGTCCGGTCGCCCGAGTCTCGGGGACGACCGTGGCGACGGCGCTCATGCGGCCACCTCCGCGGCGAGCATGTAGGCCGAGATCTCCTCAGCGGTCTGACGGGGGTGGTCGGCGACGATGCGTCCGTCGCCGAGGTAGAGCACGCGGTCGGCGTGGCTGGCGGCGATCGCGTCGTGCGTGACCATCGCGATCGACTGCCCGTGCTCGCGGCTCGCGGTGGCGAGCAGACGCAGCACCTCACGGCCGGTCTTCGAGTCGAGGTTGCCGGTGGGCTCATCGGCGAACACGAGGTCGGGTGCCGTGGCGAGGGCGCGGGCGATGGCGACACGCTGCTGCTGACCGCCGGACAACTGGTGCGGACGGTGGGAGAGCCGCGAGCCCAGGCCGAGCGTCTCGACGAGCCCGTCGATGCGCGCGCGCTCGATCGCACTCGGACGGCGACCGTCGAGCTCGAACGGGAGCATGATGTTGCCGAGGGTGTCGAGCGTCGGGACGAGGTTGAAGGCCTGGAAGATGAAGCCGACCCGGCGACGCCGCAGGATGGTGAGGTCGATGTCGCCCAGGCCGGTGATCTCGGTGTCGCCGATCCACGCGCGTCCCTCGGTCGGGCTGTCGAGTCCCGCCATGATGTGCATCAGGGTCGACTTGCCGGAACCCGAAGGCCCCATGATGGCGGTGAACTGCCCGCGGCGGATGCCCACGCTGACGTCGTCCAGTGCGTGGACGGTGCCCTCGCCGGAGCCGTAGGTCTTCTTCAGGTGCTGGACGCGGGCGGCGAGCCCCAGGTCGGTGGTCGTGATCTCCATGTCCCCGACGCTATTTCCGCCGCCCATGGCGGGTCATCGCCCGCGGGGCGCATCGGCATACATCGCAAGGATGATCCCGTCACACCCAGGCGTGCGTCAGGCCAGACGTGCGTCGGGCCAGACGTGCGTCAGGCGAGACGTGCGTCAGGGGATGTCTGCGTCAGGCGAGGCCGTGCTCGAAGGCGAACACCACGAGCTGCACCCGGTCGCGCAGCGCCAGTTTGCTGAGGATCCTGCTGATGTGCGTCTTCACCGTCGCCTCGCTCAGGTACTCCCGGCTCGCGATCTCGGCATTCGACAGCCCTCGGGCCGCGAGCGCGAAGATCTCCCTCTCCCGGTCCGTCAGGTCGGCATACTGCGGCGGAACGGGTTTGGGAGCCTCGGCGAAGTGCTCGAAGAGATCGCGGGTCGCCGAAGCAGCGATCACGCTCGACCCGGAGTGCACCGTGCGGATCGCCGCGAGCAGGAACTCGGGGTCGGCGTCCTTGAGGAGGAATCCGCTCGCGCCCTGCCGGATCGCCCTCGCCGCCGCCTCATCCAGATCGAACGTGGTGAGCATGACGACGCGCGGGGCATCAGGGCGGGTCAGGATCTCCGCAGTCGCCGTGAGCCCGTCCATCACCGGCATCCGGATGTCCATCATCACCACGTCGGGGCGGGTCGTGCGGACGACGTCGATCGCCTCCTGGCCGTTGCCGGCTTCGCCGACCACCTCGAGGTCGGGCTGTGACGCGATGAGCATCCGGATTCCGGCACGGAAGAGCGCCTGGTCGTCGACGAGCACGACTCTGATCATTCGGAGACTCCGATCGGGAGCGTGGCGTGGACGACGAACTGTGCCCCTCTGCGCTCGGCTTGCAGACTACCGCCGACGAGCTGCGCACGCTCACGCATGCCGATGAGCCCGTGTCCGCCGGGGACGGAGGTCGCCTCGCTCGCGACCGTGTTCCGCACATCGACGTCGACGCGGTCGGGAAGCCAGGCGATGTGCACGTCGACCGCGCCGTCTCCGTGGCGGATCGCGTTCGTGAGCGCCTCCTGGAGGATGCGGTACACGGCGAGCTGGATCGCGGCGGGCGGCTCCCCCGGCGGCATCGGATCCACGGTGACGCGCGGCTCGATCCCGGCCTGCCGCACCTGCGCGAACAGCGCCTCGAGGTCGGCGAGCGTCGGCTGCGGACCGTCGCCCTGTCGATGCCGCAACTGCGTGAGCAGCATCCGCACGTCGCTCAGAGCTCCGCGCGCGGTCTGGGCGATGGTGCCGAGAGCCTCGGTCGCCACTTCGGGCTGCACCGCGGCCGCGTACCTGGCACCGTCCGCCTGGGCGATCACCACGGCCAGCGAATGCGCGACCACGTCATGCATGTCGCGCGCGATGCGCACCCGTTCCTGCTCCTCGGCGGCGAGGGACTCGGCCTGCAGCTGGGCCGACCTCGTTCGGCGCGCGCGCAGCACGACACGCCACAGCAGGCCGCACACCCAGGCGAAGCCGAGCGCCATGACCGAGAGCACGAGGAGCAGCGTCCCCGTGGTGATCTTCTGCCATCCGTCGCCGGTTCCGAACGCCACACCGTTGACGATCACCATGAACACGGCGGCCACGAGACCGCCGAAGAGCGCTGAACCGAATCCCCACCAGAGCACCCGGCGCGTCCCCCAGGCGGAGGTCGCGTACAGCACCAGCAGGATCGCGACGTCGATCGGCAGCGGCCCGAAACCGGCGATCATCTGCAGCACGGCGCCGGCCCAGGCAGCGGCCAACGCCCATCCGGGCGCGAGCCGTCCGATGGCGACGGCGCCGGACATGAGCACGCTCGCGAAGACGAGGATCACGATCGCCGCGCCGCCGACGGCCGGGTTGTCCGTGACGGGCCCGTAGAACACCAGCGACATCGGTGCGAGCACGAGGAAGAGCAACGCCGCCCCGACGATGTCGAGGATCAGCGCGGTGCGGGAGAGCGGGCGGATCACTCCCCCACGCTACGCGAGCGTCTGCGCGTGGGCATCCGTCGAGGGATGTATCCGTGCCGGGTCAGGCGCGTGCGACGATCTCGCCGTGCGGCACCAGGTACCAGCCGTCGCCGTCATCGGCCCAGCGCTTCCAGGCGTCGCTGATCTCCTGTAGATCAGCGGGCGTCGCCATGTCGCTGTCGACGAGCTGCCGTGCGAGCGCGGATTCGAGGATGCGGTCGGCCCACATGCCGCCCCACCACGCCCGCTCTTCCGGAGACGCGTAGCACCAGGTCGACGCCGTCGCCGAGATGTCGGTGAAGCCCGCAGCGCGTGCCCAGGCCAACAGCCGTCGTCCCGCATCCGGCTCTCCGCCGTTGGCCCTGGCCGCGGCGCGATACAGCGCGAGCCACCGGTCGAGCTCCGGCAGCACGGGGAACCACACGAAGCCCGCGTAGTCGGCATCGCGTGCGGCGACGACGCCGCCCGGAACCGTGACGCGGCGCATCTCGCGCAGAGCCTGCACGGGGTCGCCGACGTGCTGGAGCACCTGGTGCGCGTGCACGACGTCGAAGGATTCGTCGGGAAAGCTCAGCGCGTGCACGTCTTCGACGGAGAACGACAGGGTCGTGAGGCCGCGATCGGCGGCGAGCCGCTCCGAGAGGGACAGGGCGTTCTCGTCGATCTCCGTCGCTGTCACGTGCGCCACGATGCCGGCGAAGTCGACCGTGATGCTCCCAGGACCTGCGCCCACGTCGAGAAGTCGTGTGCTGGCCCCGAGGTACGGACGGAGGTACTCGGCGGAGTTCGCGATGTCGCGGACGTTGTGCGAGCGGAGGACGGTTTCGTGGTGTCCATGCGTGTACGAGGCCATGGGGTCAGTCTGGCAGAGCCCTTCGAGACCGGTCGTGGCACGCCTCAGCGCAGCTCGGCGACCATCCGTCGGAGGGACTCGCGGTCGGGCTTGCCCGAGGACAGCACGTCGATCTCGTCGACCACGATCAACCGTGCAGGCCTGGCATGCTTGCCGAGCTCTTCCTCGACCGCGTCCCGGGCGTGCGCGAGCTGCTCGGACTCGCTGCGCCGGAGCACCTCCCCCCGCGCCGCCACGATCACGGATGCCTCGCCCCACCGCTCATCCTCCACGCCGACCACCACGGCCTCGTGGAGACCGGGGACGCGACGGACGACCCGTTCCACACGGTCGAGGGAGATGTTGATGCCGCCGGAGACGATCACGTTGTCGGCCCGGCCGTGCACGCGCACAGTGCCGTCTTCGACGAGGCCGAGGTCGCCGGTGCGGTACCAGCGGATGCCGTGCTCATCACGCACGAAGGTGCGCGCGGTCAGTGCCGCATCTCCCAGGTATCCTTCGGCGAGCATGGGCCCGGCGATGCGCAGCTCTCCGTCCACCGTGCGGACGCCGACCGTGTCGAGCGGTACGCCGTCGTAGACGCATCCCCCGCTGGTCTCGGTCGAACCGTAGGTGCGCACCAGTCGCACCCCGAGGTCGGCTGCTCGCTCGCGCAGCGGCTCGGGAAGAGACTGGCCGCCCACGAGGATCGCCCGATACGCCGTCAAGGCCGCACGGACCGACGTCTCGTCCGCGGCGTCGAGCAGCGTCGAGACCTGGGCGGGCACGAGCGAGGTGTACAGGTCGGGCATCCCCGTGCTCGACGACGGCCGCATCATCTCGTACGTCGCCTCGGCGAAGACCTGCGGCGAGAATCGCCCCTCGATCCGTGTGGGCTGCGTATCCGCGAGGATCGACCGCACGAGCACCTGGAGCCCGGCGACGTAGCCGGCGGGCAGTGCGAGCAGCCAGCGGCCGCTGCCGATCCGTGCCGCCGTCGCCTCTGCGCTCGCCCTCAGCGCCTCCCCGCTCAGCGCGACGCGCTTCGGGATGCCGCTCGATCCCGACGTCGCGATCACCGCCGCGAGTCCGTCCGCCACGTTCTCCGGGGCATCGGCCACCATCCCCAGCCCCAGAGCGGGGCCGCCGTCGAGCGCCCGCTGCAGGGCCTCCCGCAGCAGAACCGGGTCTTCGGCATCTGTGGGGATCAGGGCGGTCATGCGTGTCTCCGACTCTGTGGGACCGGCGGACTCAGTAGTGCCAGGGGAAGGACGACCAGTCGGGGTCGCGCTTCTCGAGGAAGGAGTCGCGCCCCTCGACGGCCTCGTCGGTGCCGTAGGCGAGGCGAGTGGCCTCGCCGGCGAAGACCTGCTGGCCGACGAGACCGTCATCGACCGCGTTGAAGGCGAACTTCAGCATCCGGATGGCGGTCGGGGACTTGGTCAACACGGTGCGCGCCATCTTCAGCGCCTCGCGTTCGAGGTCGACGTGCGGCACGACACGGTTGACCGCACCGGCCTCGTACGCGCGCTGTGCGGAGTACTCCTCCGCCAGGAAGAACACCTCTCTGGCGAACTTCTGTCCGGTCTGACGCGCCATGTATGCAGAGCCGTATCCGGCGTCGAAGCTGCCGACGTCCGCATCCGTCTGCTTGAAACGCGCCTCTTCCGCCGAGGCGATCGTGAGGTCGCACACCACATGCAGGGAGTGGCCGCCGCCGGCCGCCCACCCCGGCACCACCGCGATGACGACCTTCGGCATGAAGCGGATGAGCCGCTGCACCTCGAGGATGTGGAGTCGACCGACCGCCGCGCGGCTCGCCCCGTCGACGATCGCCGTCTCGGCGTCGGAGTACTTGTATCCATCGCGACCGCGGATGCGCTGGTCGCCACCGGAGCAGAACGCCCAGCCGCCGTCCTTCGGGCTCGGTCCGTTTCCCGTGAGCAGCACCGCACCGATGCGCGCATCCTGTCGGGCGATGTCGAGGGCACGGTAGAGCTCGTCGACCGTGTGCGGACGGAAGGCGTTGCGCACCTCCGGCCGGTTGAAGGCGATGCGCGCGACTCCGCCGTCCCGCGAGACATGCGCGGTGATGTCGGTGTAGTCCTCGGCGCCGGGCGCGAGCACCCATTCGGCCGGGTCGAACAGGTCGGAGACGAAGGCATCGGTCACGGCATCCACCCTATTCCTGTTGCTCCGGTCGTCTGTTCGCGCGGGCGGTCTTGAGCCAGCCGTCGACGATGTCCCACCCGACCCCGATCGCGACGCCGAATCCGAGCAGCACGGCGAGGATCCTGAACACCCCGCCTTCGTCGGCCGATTCCGCCTGACCGGCGGCGAAACCCTCGCCACCGGCCGTCGCGATCTGTGCGAGGAACTCGGGGTTCACGAGCTGATCCGTCAGCAGCAGGCTCACGACCCAGGCGAGGAAGGCCAGGGCCAGCACCGTGTTCGCCACGGCGAGACCGATGCTCCATCGCCGCCGCCGGTGGAGCACCAAGGCGAACACGACCTCCGCCGCGATCAGCACGAACAGAACGCCGATCCCCCACGGCCACAGCTGGGGGTTCAGGATCGGCAGCGCCTCACCGTCCACCTGGACGAAACCGCGGAAGCGGTCCCAGAACAGCGCTCCGACACTGATGCCGAGGAACACCAGCGAGGCGATCAGCTCGCTGCGGCCCACCCCGTCGTCGGTCGGCTCGGGAAGCTGATCGACATCCCATCTCACCCCGGTGTCGGTACCGGCTCGCTCCAGGATCACGAAGACCAGGGTGGTCCAGAAGCACAGGTGGAGAATCGTGCCGCCGGTCGCGAGGAGCGACGTGGACATGATCTCCCCGACCGGGGCCGCGGAGATCGTCAGGCCCAGCGCGACGGCGGCGAAAACGCTGACAGGGACGAACTTGAGCAGCAGGATGAGCAGACGCCACCAGGTGAGGTAGTAACGGGGCCCGATCAGGTACAGGGGGCGGTCGGCATAGCCTGCCGCGAGAGCGCCGGGATCGCCGAGCTCGGTGAGTACCGCGCGTTCGGCATCCTCGGGCGCTTCTCCCTGCTCCACGCGCGCCTCGACCGCGTCGGCGATGGAGGCTTCGAGCTCGGCACGGACATCCGCCTGCGCTTCCGGCGGCAGACTGCGGATCGTGGCGCTGACGTAGCGTTCGGTGAGGGTGGTGATCATGTCAGTTCTCCTCTGAGGTGAGGGACGCGATCGCCGCCGTGAGCGACCGCCATTCGTCGGTGAGGGCGTCGGCGAGGCGGACGCCGGCTTCCGAGGTGCGGTAGAACTTGCGGGGACGCGCCTCGTCGGTGTTCCACTCGCTCGTGAGGTACTCCTGCTTCTCCAGACGGCGCAGCAGCGGGTACAGGGTGTTCGCATCGGTGGCGAAACCGCGCTGCTCGAGCATCTCCAACAGCGCGTAGCCGTATCCCGGCGAGCGCAGCAGCTGCAGGCAGGCGAGCACCACGGTGCCGCGCCGCAGTTCCTGCAGGTGGATGTCGAGGGTTTCGTTCATGCCCGTCACATTAGTGTGTGTCGCACACTATCGTCAACCGCACACCGAACTGAGACTCACCCCTCCACGGGCCACGCCCGCAGGGCGACTCGGAGCAGAATGGGCACATGATCCCGCCGCTCGCAGACCTGCTCGACTCGGCCAGGGTCGTCGCCCTCCCCATGCACAGCCGCTTCCGTGGCGTCGACACACGGGAGGCACTGCTCTTCGAGGGGCCGGAAGGCTGGGCGGAGTTCTCCCCGTTCGTGGAGTACGACGACGTGGAGGCGGCGACCTGGCTGGCTGCCGCGATCGACTTCGCCTGGAATCGTCAGCCGACCGCGCTGCGGGATCGCATCGGCGTCAACGCCACGGTTCCGGCCATCGAGGCGTCACTGGTGCCCGAGCTGCTGGCGCGCTTCGCCGGCTGCCGCACGGCCAAGGTGAAGGTCGCCGAACCAGGGCAGACGCTCGGCGACGATGTCGCGCGCGTCCGGGCGGTGCGGGAGACGATGGGTCCGGAGGGCCGCATCCGCATCGACGCGAACGGCGCCTGGAACGTCGACGAGGCCGAGCACGCGGTGCACGCCCTCGGCGAGTGCGACCTCGAGTACGTGGAGCAGCCGTGCGCGACGGTTCCCGAACTGGCGGAGCTCCGAAGACGCGTGAAGTACATGGGCATCCCCGTCGCCGCCGACGAGAGCGTCCGCAAGTCGTCCGACCCCCTCGCGGTCGCCCGCGCCGGAGCCGCCGACCTGCTCGTGATCAAGGCGCAGCCCCTCGGCGGGATCACGCACGCCCTGCAGATCGTCACCGCCGCCGGCCTTCCCGTCGTGGTCTCGAGCGCGCTGGACACGGCCATCGGCCTGTCCCAGGGTGCCGCCCTCGCCGCCGCGCTCCCGATGCTCGACTACGACTGCGGGCTCGGAACGGCTTCCCTGTTCCTGGACGACGTGGCAGATCTTCGCCCGGTCGACGGCTCGATCCCCGTCGGCCGCGTGACGCCGGACGCGGAGTCGCTCAGCCGGCTCGCGGCGCCCGACGAGCGTCGCGAATGGTGGCTCGCCCGGCTCGCCCGCTGCTACGGCGAGCTGTCCACGACCACGCGCTGAATCTGCGGAACCAAAGCCCGGCCTACGACTCGATGAGCAGCTGCACCAGGCGCCCGAGTTCTTCGCCACCGGAGTGCCGGAGCTGGGCATCGTCCTGTCCGGCCATCGCCCCGCGCACGGTCATGCCCTCCCAGATGATCATGAGCATGCGGGCGGCGACCACCGCGGGCAGTCGCAGACGCAGCAGACCGGCCGCGACGATGTCGTCGACGATCTGGGCGATGCTGGCGACCATCTCCCGCTCCTGCGCGAGGTACGCCTCGCCGAACTTCGCGTCGCGCAGCGCACGGATACGGATCTCGCTGAGCAGCATGACGCCGAGCCTGTCGTCGCCGCCGAGCTCCATGATCTGCTGCACGAGCTCGATCGGATCGCAGCCTTCCACCAGGGCACCGGCGGCCGTCAACTCCTCCACACGGGTGCGCACGGCGTTCACGCGCACCTCGGAGACGCTGGCGGCGAGCATGAGGAACAGCTCATCCTTGGACTCGAAGTTCGAGTAGAACGCGCCGCGCGTGAATCCGGCGCGTTCGCACACCGCCTCGACCGACGCTCCATCGAGCCCGACCTCGGCGAAGACCTGCGCCGCGGCTTCCAGCAGGCGAGCGCGCGTGTTCTCGCGGCTGCGGGTTGCGGGTGTCGACATCGAAACCTCCTAGCCCTTCACTCTCGCATGATTCACACCCCGCACACAGGCTTGGCCGGGCGGGTCACCTTACGATACATCTATGTATTGGATACACCTGTGTATCCACCCCGCACCCCTCGGAGGAACGCGTGTCCACTCTCCTGTCCTCGCTCGGGCGCTGGTCCTTCCGGCACCCGTGGCGGGTCCTCGTGTCCTGGTTGCTCGCGCTCGGCATCGCCGGCGCCGGAGCGCTCATCCTGGGCGCGGGAACCGACAACACGTTCTCCATCCCCGGTACCGAGTCGCAGGCCGGGCTCGAGCAGCTCTCGCGCTCGTTCCCGCAGGTGAGCGGCACCAATGCGCAGTTCATCGTGGTCGCCGCCGACGGCGACAAGATCACGGACGCCGAGTACCAGGACGACATCGAGGGCGCGGTCGATGAGCTCGGCGACCTCGACGGCGTGCTCGCTGCCACCTCGCCGTACGACGAGATGGTCAAGGGCATGATCAACGACGACGACACCGCCGCCATCGTGCGCGTGCAGTTCGACGGCGAATCCACTGACGTCTCCGAGGAGACGAAGGATGCGCTGCGCACGGTCGTGAGCGACCTGGGAGCCGAACTCCCGACAGGGTCCCAGACCTCGCTCGGCGGAGATCTGTTCGCGATCTCGATCCCCGGCGTCACGCTCACCGAAGCCGTCGGACTGCTCATCGCCCTGCTGGTGCTGATCGTCACGTTCCGCTCATTCGTCGTGGCCGGCCTCCCCCTGCTCACCGCGATCCTCGGTGTCGGCATCTCGATGGCCGGCATCTTCACCGCGACCGCGTTCGCCACCGTATCGTCCACCACCCCGCTGCTGGCTCTCATGCTCGGGCTCGCGGTGGGTATCGACTACGCGCTGTTCATCATGGCGAGACATCAGGACCAGGTGCGCGACGGCGTCGACCCGGAGGAGTCGGCCTCCCGTGCCGTCGGCACCGCCGGATCCGCCGTCGTGTTCGCCGGTGTCACCGTGCTCATCGCCCTGATCGGCCTCGGCTTCGCCGGCATCCCGTTCCTGACGACCATGGGTATCGCCGCCTCCGCCGCCGTGGCCGTCGCCGTCGCTATCGCCGTCACCCTCACTCCCGCCCTGCTCGGCTTCATGAAGGGCAGGGTCGTCGGGCGCCCGAAGAAGGTGAGGACCCCGAAGACGAACAAGACCGCCGCCGGTCAGGCGGACGATTCCGTGCCCTCGAAGCCGGTCGTCCCGGTGAAGGGCAGCGCCCGGTGGGTCGGCGGCGTCATGAAGCACCCCGTGCTGGTGTCGATCGCAGTGGTGCTCGGACTCGGGATCGTCGCCGTCCCCGCGCTCAGCCTCGACCTCGCTCTGCCGAACGCCGGCGTGCTGCCCAAGGACAACGAGGCGCGGCAGACCTACGACCTCGTCGGCGAGGAGTTCGGCCCCGGCTTCAACGGTCCGATGATCCTGACGGGCACGATCGTCACCTCCACCGATCCGCTGACGCTGATGGAGGACCTCGGCGACGCGGTCGCGAAGGTCCCCGGCGTCAAGGAGGTCGCCCTCGCGACCCCGAACGAGACCGCAGACACCGGGATCGTGCAGATCGTGCCGGAGACCGCGCCCGACGACCCCGCGACCGCCGACCTCGTGCGCGAGCTGCGCAGCCACCACGATGAATGGCTCGACGAGTTCGGCATCGACCTCAAAGTCACCGGCTTCACGGCCGTCGGCATCGACATCTCCGACCAGCTCGGCAACGCGCTGCTGCCCTTCGGCATCTTCGTGATCGGCCTCTCGCTCATCCTGCTGACCATCGTGTTCCGATCCCTCTGGGTGCCGATCACCGCCGCCATCGGCTATCTGTTGTCGATCGTGGCCGCTTTCGGTGTGGTCGGCGCCGTGTTCGAGTGGGGCTGGTTCGCCGATCTGCTGCATGTCGCCAAGGTGGGACCGATCATCAGCTTCATGCCGATCATCCTGATGGGCGTGCTGTTCGGCCTCGCCATGGACTACCAGGTGTTCCTCGTCTCCCGCATGCGCGAGGACTTCGTGCACGACAAGGACGCGAAGAGTCCCGACCGCGCCACCCGCAGGGCCGCTGCCCTCCGCGCCGTGCGCAGCGGCTTCACCGGCTCGGCGAAGGTCGTCACGGCGGCAGGACTCATCATGTTCGCGGTGTTCGTGGCCTTCGTCCCTGAGGGCGACTCGTCGCTCAAGCCCATCGCGCTCGGCCTCGCCGCCGGCATCGCGTTCGATGCGTTCCTGGTGCGGATGACGCTGATCCCCGCCCTCATGGCCATCCTGGGCGAGCGCGCCTGGGAGCTCCCGCGCTGGCTGGAGAAGATCCTCCCCCGCATCGACGTCGAGGGCGAGGCCGTCGAACGGGAACGCCACTTGGCCGCGTGGCCGGGCGACGGATCGGTCGTCGCCGCCGACGACCTCGAGATCAGCGCGGATGCGCCGCTGATCGAGAACCTGTCGATGCGGATCCCGGAGGGCGGTGCCCTCATCGCGACCGGTGGCGACCACCGCAGCCGCCGCGCACTGGCTCTGACGATCGCGGGACGTCTGACCCCGACGGAGGGACGACTCAGGGTTGCGGGGCACCTCCTCCCCGGCCGCGCCGCCTGGGTGCGCGCACATGTCGGTTGCGTGCTGATCGACGATGCCGACACAGGGCTCGACGATCTCGCAGAAGCCCTGCGCGGAAAGTCATCCATCGTCGTGATCGACGGGATCGACCGGCTGAGCGGCGGGCAGCGCGACCAGGCGACGGCGATGCTCCGCGATGCTGCAGCGACCCGGACGATCGCGGTCTTCACCACCGCATCCGATGCCGACTCGGCACGGACGACCCTCGCCGAGGCCGGATGGCCAGACGCCCAGACACTCGACACGCGCGCCCCTCGCCGGAGCGCCGCAGAATCCACCGAGGTGACCGCATGACCCTCCCCATCGAGCGCGCGCGCTCCCGCAAGCCCATCACGTGGCTGACCATCCTCGGCGTGCTGCTGCTGCCGGCGGCGGTCGGCGGCATCCTGGTCGCGGCACTGCAGAACCCGACCGAGCGGCTGGACTCGATGACCGCGGCGATCGTCAATCTCGACGAGCCCGTGACCATCGACGGCCAGATGACCCCGCTCGGACGTCAGCTCGCCTCGGGCCTCGTCGAGGGATCGGACGACCTCGATTCGAACCTCACGTGGGTGATCTCGAACAAGGACGACGCCGCTGACGGACTCGCCGACGGCTCTTATCAGGCCGTCATCACGATTCCCGAGGACTTCTCGTCCGCCGCCACCTCGGCCGGGACCGCGATCTCCGACGGCGGAGGGAAGGCGGAGAAGGCCACCATCGAGGTGACGACCCCGAAGGACGGACTCGTCGCCGACGACCTCATCACGGGCCAGATCGCCGACGTCGCCGCTTCGACCATGGGCACGATGCTCTCCGAGGCGACGACCGAGAACATCCTGGTCGGCTTCACCACGATCGGCGACCAGATCGGCGAGGCCGCAGATGGTGCCGTCAAGCTCGCGAACGGAGCACGCGACGCCGCCACCGGAGCCGCGGCGATCCCGGACGGTGCGGCGAAACTCGCCTCCGGCGCGGGTGAGCTCAGCACGGGTGCATCCTCACTCGCCTCGGGGCTCGACACGATCGCGGGCAAGACCCGTGAAGCTGCGGCGGGTGCGGGACAGATCGGGTCCGGGCTGGCGGCTGGTGGTGCGGAGCTGCAGCAGAACGTCGGCGGGGTTCAGAAGCTGGTCGGGGCCGTGCAAGGCGCTTCCGCATCGGCGCAATCGGCAGCGACCAGCTCGGTAGCGCTCGCGCAGCGTCTGGGCGGCCTGGCTCAGCAGGCATGCACACCTCCGGTCACCGACCAAGCGCAGTGCGATCTGTACTCGTCGCTTGCAACCGACGCCGGAGCTGTCGCGAAAGACGCCGGCACGGCATCGGGCATCCTCACAAACGACGAAGTCGCCGGTGGTGTCGCAGCCCTCCCTGGCACCTTCAGCACTCTGGCGTCCAGCATGTCCCAGGCCGGCGCTGGCGCCACGCAGCTGTCCTCCGGCCTCACCCAGCTCGCCGACCAGGGTATCGGGGCATCCGCCTCTGGCGCGCGCAGCCTCGCATCCGGTGCGACCCAGCTCTCCGGCGGCGCGACCGCTCTCGCCGACGGCGCGACCGAGCTCACGACCGGACTCGACACGCTGGCGACCGGCACGGGCGACCTCGCGGGCGGGCTGCGCACGGCATCCGACTCGCTCCCCTCGTTCAGCGACACCGAGTCGAAGTCGCTCGCCTCGGTGATCGCCGACCCGGTGTCGTCGAACTCGTCGGTGGACACGATCTTCGGCCCCACCGCGATCCCGCTGCTCGCCGCGGTCGTGCTCTGGTTCGGTGGACTCGCGACGTTCGTCGTGATGCGCGCCCACACCGCTCGCACGCTCACCTCTCGACGGTCTTCGGCGGGTCTGACTCTGCGCGCGTTCGCTCCGGCGGCGCTGATCGGTGCCGGTCAGGGTCTGCTCGTGTCGTTGATCGTGCAGATCGTGGCGAGCTACGACGCGGGCACCTGGTGGGCCTTCGCGGGCACAGCGGTCCTCGCCGGAGTGGTGTTCGCCGCCGTCAACCAGGCTCTCGTCGCGGTGTTCGGCGGCGTCGGTCGCTGGATCTCGGCCCTGGTGGGAGTGCTCGCCGTAGCGACGGGCCTGATCTCGACCGTGCCGGACTGGCTCGCCGGCATCGGTGCGGCACTTCCGACGGCCCCGGCCTTCGCAGGGCTCATCACGGCCAGTGGTTCGGCCGTCGCCGCGCTGGTCGTCTGGGGCGTGCTGTCACTCGTGGCCACCACGCTCGCCGTGACGCTGCGACGCACCACCTCGGCCAAGGCGGTCCTCGCCACCACCTGACTCCCTCCTGCTCTGCCCCCTCCCTGCCCTGCCCTGCCCTGCCCTGCCAAAACGGAGACCATCTCCCCTCAGCTCAGCGCGTCGACATGTGACGCGCCGAGCCGTGCGCGTGACGGTCTCCGTTTTCGCATGCGGTGACCAGGACCTAGGCTCCTGACATGCGTCGACCGTTCATGGACACCCCCGACCAGCTCGAGAGCTTGGAGGGGCAGCAGTACCTCGTGCTCCGGCCCACTGTCGAGGTCGCCGATACCTACCGGGAAGTGCAGGACACTGCACTCGCACGGCTCGGCGCTCCGGTACGACGACCGCACACCGGGCACGTCACGCTCCGAGGCTTCTACGAGCCCGAGCGGCGCGACGAACTCGCCACGCTGATCCGCTCCTGGGCGGCGCAGCAGACGCCGATCGAGATCACCGCCGAGGCCGTGGACGAGTTCCCCACGCCGTGGCAGATCCTGATCGTGCGCCTCGCCCGCACCGCATCACTCGTCTCGGCGTACTCGTCCCTGACCACCGCACTGGATGCCACGGACTTCCGCCGCCTGGGCGAGCTGCCGTTGGAGGAGTGGACCTTCCACCTCTCGGTGCTCTACGGCAAGACTCTCGACCCGGAGGTCTGGTCGCACTTCGCGCAGCCCGAGTCGCGTGCTCTCGAGCCTGCGCCCGCCGAGACCATCACCGAAGCCGAGCTGGTCTGGTACGAGGACGGCATCGAGCACGCCGAGGTCCTGCCGTTGGGAGGCTGACCCCCACTCCCCACTCCCACTCCGGCCGAAACAGAGACCTCCCGCACTCTGCCCCGCGTGTCCTGTGTGGACGCGCCGGGCCTGATGCAGGAGGTCTCTGTTTTCGCAGCTGAGTGTTCGCAGCCGAGTCGTCGCAGCCGAGCGCGGCTCAGCTCAGGCCGGAGTAGGCGTGCAGACCCTTGAAGAAGACGTTCACGATCGTGAAGTTGAAGATCACGGCCGAGAATCCGACGATCGCGAGCCACGCCGAGGGGTTGCCCCGCCAACCGCGGGTAGCTCGTGCGTGGATGTAGCCGGCATAGATGACCCAGATCACGAAGGTCCAGGTCTCCTTCACGTCGAAGCCCCAGAAGCGGCTCCAGGCGTAGTACGCCCAGATGGAGCCCGCGATGAGAGTGAAGGTCCAGAGGATGAACCCGATGATCGTGAACATGTACGCCAGGCTCTCCAGGCGCACCGCGTTCGGGAAGGTGCGGAGGAAGCCTGGGCCCGTCTTGGTCGCCCCCTCGCCCAGCAGGCGCTCACGTCGCGACTGCATGAGCTGGATCACCGAGAGGGCGAAAGCCAGCGCGAAGAATGCCGTCGCGAGCGAGGCGACGAACACGTGGATGACGAGCCACACGCTCTTCAGCGGGTCCATCAGCGGCGAGACGTCGACGTAGAAGTTGGTCGCTCCGAGGCCGAGCAGCACGACGACGAGGCCCGTGATGAACGTGCCGAGGAACCGCAGGTCGATACGCGTGAGCACGACGAGGTACACGGCGATGATGAGCAGCGTGCCCATCATCGCGAACTCGTAGAGGTTCGCCCACGGCACACGACCGGCGGCGATGCCACGCGTGACAGCGGACGCGAGGTGGAACAGGAAGCCGAGTACCGTGAGCGAGGTGCCGATCCTGGCCATCACGAATCGCTGCGGGGCGGAACCCGCATCAGACCCGCCCGACGCTGCGGGGATGCTTGCTCCACCGGCCCCTACGAGCACCGACTCCCGCACGTTCTGTGCATCGGCCGTCGCCTGCGAACGCCGCGCGAGATCGAAGGCGTAGGCCACGAAGGCTGCCGCGTAGATCGCGATCGCCGTCCACAGCAGGACCGGCGAGATCACGTTGAGCTCGAGCATGGTGTCAGTCTACTTTCCGGGTGTCGGTTGCCGGGGCTTCCACCTCGGCGGACTTGGTCGCGATGTCATCAGCCACGGTGTGATCGTCCGCGGTGTCGTCGGCAGGGTTCTCGCCGTCCTCGGCCCGCACCGTGGTGCCGCCTGCCGTGTCGAGCAGTCGGGCGTGGCCGGCGACGAGGTCGTCCACCGCTGCCGCGAGCGTCGGGTCTTCCCCACGGGCGAGCGCCGCGTATTCGAGGGCGACCTCGCCGTCCTGCGCCGTGGCCTTGACCCACACACGTCGCCGCGGAACGAACAGCGCGATCATGAGACCGCCGAGGGCCAGCAGCGCGAAGCCGAGCACCCACACACCTGACTCATCACGGTGGATCTGCAGCGAGGCGAAGCGCTTCACCGACTGGGAGGCATCCGTGGCGCCGGCCGGAGACTCGTCCTCGAAGGCCACCGAGCCGAGGCCGTTCGGCAGCTGCGCGGTCTGCCCGGGGGCGAGCTCGATCGACTTGACGTCGGTGGTGCGGCCCGTGAGCTTCGTCATGCCGGTGGTGTCGAGCACGTAGACGGAGCGCGGCACACCCTCGTTGATGCCGAGGTCACCCGTGTACACGTCGAGCGTGAGCGTCGGGTTCGTGAGGTCGCCGTACGCGGAGAAGAACGCACCGCTCTCGAGCACACCCGTGGTCGGGTAGAAGAACCCGACCAGGCCGACCTGCTCGGCCAACCCGTCCGGCACCTTGAGCACGCCGAGCGAGGTCATGTTGTTGTCCTGCGGCAGGAACGGCGTGCTGTTGGTGAACACGACATTGCCCTCGGGATCGCGCACCGTCACCGTCGGCGCGTAGCCGTTGCCGAGCAGGAACACGTCGTCGTCGGCGACACCGAGGGGCTCGTTGACCTTGACGGAGCCGGTACGTTCCTCGCCGTTCTCCTGCACGGTGACGTTGGCGGAGAAGTCGCCGGCCTGACCGGACCCCGGCTCACCGAACGGCTGGTAGGTCACGTCGAAGGAGTCGAGGCGCATCGAGTACGGGGAGAACGCGTCGTCGCCCACGAACCGTCCGCGGTTCATCGAGTCGTAGTCGAGGAGCGTGTTGGCGAAGGTCTCGCCCTCGACCAGCACCCGCTGCCCGGTGTAGGAGAACCCTCCGCCGATGCCGACCGTGACCAGCACGCCGACGAGCGCGAGGTGGAAGAGCAGGTTGCCGGTCTCGCGCCAATAGCCGCGCTCGGCGGAGACCGAGAACGTGCGTCCGCGGTCGTAGCGCTCCACCCGGTAGCCGAGGGCCTTCAGCTGCTTGGTCGCGACGTCGATGGACGCGGCCGCCTCCGCTTCCGCATCGCCGGTCTTGGTTCCGGAGTCCGCCGCGGGATCGCGCGTGACGGCGCGGTAGTCCTCGAGGCGCTGCAGCCGGGCGGGGGTACGCGGCGGGCGGGCACGCAGCGCCTTGGCGTGGTGCTTGATGCGCGGGATCACGCAGCCGACGAGCGAGGCGAACAGGAGCAGGTAGATCGCCGAGAACCACGGCGACAGGTAGACGTCGAAGAGCTTGAGGTCGTCGAGGATCGGGAACAGGTCGGGGTTGTCGCGTTCCCACTGCGTCACACCGTTGGGGTCCGCCATCCGCTGCGGGAAGATCGAGCCGGGGATCGCCGCGATCGCCAGGACCAGCAGCAGGATCAGTGCCGTGCGCATCGAGGTCAGCTGACGCCAGCCCCAGCGCAGCCAGCCGACCAACCCGAGGCGCGGCTGGGTGATCGAGTCGTCTCCGTCGACGTGGTCGGACGGGCGGAGCGGATCGCTGGAGTCGCTGTTCGCGGCACCCTTGTTCTTGGTCATGACCTTCTCAGTGCGGGGAGTTTTCTCGGGACGGATGGGCTTGTCGGGACGGCTACCATCTCGCTCGCTCGTCTCGGGATCGTCAGAGCGGGAGGATGACACTGCCGATCACCGCCGTCAGTCTCGACATGATGTCGGTCCAGAGTCCGGTGACCATCAGGACGCCGAGGAGGAGGAGCATCACGCCGCCGATGATGTTCACCACCCGGATGTGCCGACGCAGGAACCCGATCGCCTTCGTGGCCCAGCCGAAGCCGAGCGCGACGAGCAGGAACGGGATACCTAGGCCGAGCGAGTAGGCAAGGCCGAGGAAGCCCGCCCGCACCGGGTCTCCGGCATTGAACGACAGCGCGAGGATCGCCGCGAGCGTCGGTCCCATGCAGGGAGCCCATCCGATGCCGAGCGCGATGCCGAGGAGCGGCGCCCCGACGATTCCGGCTCTGGAATCCACGTGGAAGCGGAACTCCTTCTGCGCGAACCCGAACAGCCCGAGGAAGACCAGGCCCATCCCGATGATGACGACGCCCAGGATGCGGGTGATGAGGTCGCCCCACTGCAGCAGGAAGACCCCGGCCGTTCCGCCGAGCACGGTGTAGAGGATGAAGACGATCGTGAAGCCGAGGATGAACAGCAGCACTCCCCCGACGAGTCGTCCCCGCGTCGCGGTTTCTGCCGTCTGCGTCGTCGTCCCGCCTTCCCCGCCGGCAGCAGCGGTCGACCGAGGTGCGACGGCACCGCCGAGGAAGCCGAGATAGCCGGGAACGAGTGGGAGCACGCAGGGAGACAGGAATGAGACGAGTCCCGCGAGCATCGCGACGGGAATCGCGATCCAGAGGGCCCCGGAGCCGATGATCGCTTCGGGACTCATGAGCCGTCCTGCGTGCTCACGAGTCCTCCGCGAGGGCGTCCTTGACGAGCGTGGAGAGGATCGACTTGCCGTCGATCGGCCCGATGATGCGCGCCGCGACGCGCCCCTGCTTGTCGAGCACGAGCGTGGTCGGTGTCGCGGCGATCGGCGTCTCCTTCGCGAAGGCGAGCTTGGCCTGAGCGGTGTCGACGTCGATAAGGCTCGGGTACGTGACGCCGTACTCGTTCGCGAAGGCCACGGCGGTGTCGGCCTGGTCACGGGTGTTGATGCCGATGAACGCGACGTCCTGATCGCTGAAGTCCTGCCAAACGCCTTCCAGATCTGCCGCTTCGAGGCGGCACGGTGCGCAGCCGGCGTACCAGAAGTTGACGACCGTGACCTTGCCGGCGATGTCGGCGCTGTCGAACTCCTCGCCCTTCTCCGTCACGCCGCTGAACACGACGGGCTCGCCGCGCTCGGCGACGGGGATCTCGACGATCGCGCCGTCGGCTGCGACGTAGCCGGTGTTCTCGCCGTTCAGGAACGATTCGCTGACCGGATCGGGAGCGCACGCGCTCAGACCGATGGCGAGCACCGCAGCGAGCGCGGCACCGACCGCACGACGCGAACGCCGGGTGCGGGAGGAGCGGCCGCTGCGGATCTGACGGACCGTCGAATCGCTTGGCACGACTCCGAGTTTACGCAGAGGATCCTATGCGCGAGCCGGAAACGGGACCTCCTCCGACGCCCCTCAGAAGCGCGCCAGGATGTCGTCCACACCCGCCCGGAAGCGTGGACATGTGGCGATGTCGTGGGCGCGGCAGCCCATCGCGTGCTCGGTCATCTCGCGCGATCGACGCATCTCCTCCATGCGCCGATCGAGATCGTCCAGGTGCTGTTGCAGCACCTGATGCCGACCGAAACTCCCGTCATCGAGCAGCACCGCGATCTGCTCGAGCGTCATCCCTGCAGCCTTGCTGCGCTGGATCACGGCTATGCGCACGACCTCGTCCTCGCCGTAGCGCCTCCGCCCGGCGGCGTCGCGCGGAGGGGTGAGCAGCCCCACCGACTCCCAATGCCGCAGAACGTTCGTCGGCAGGTCGAAACGGGTCGCGACATCACCGACGGACCACGGATGCTCGGAACTTGACTTCATGTTGACATGAAGTCACAGACTGGCGTGGAACGCAACATCCAGAGGAAGGACCACCATGTACGACGCCATCGTGATCGGCGCAGGACCGGCAGGGCTGCAGGCCGCTCTGACCCTCGGACGGATGCACCGCTCCACGCTCCTCCTCGACTCGGGCGAGTACCGCAACGGCACCGTCCTGCACATGCACAACATGATCGGCGCGGACGGCACTCCCCCCGCCGAGTTCCGGGCGACGGCGCGAACCGAGCTCGCTGACTACGACGACGTCGAGGTCCGTGAGACCGCGGCGTCGAGTATCACGGGTGGCGAGGATGCGTTCGTGGTGGCACTCGCCGACGGCTCGGTGGTGGAAGGGCGCCGCGTCGTGCTGGCCACCGGGGTCGCCGATGATCTTCCGATCGTGCCTGGACTGCAGGAGCTGTGGGGCACGCTCGCCTTCAGCTGTCCGTTCTGCGACGGGCACGAGCACGCCGGCAAGGACATAGCGATCGTCGGCGCCGCGCCCCGCGCCGAGCACCTCATCGGGTTGCTGGGGAGGATCGTCGCGAGCATCACGGTCGTGCCGGTCGAGGAGGCGTTCACGGACGAGGACATCCGCACGCTCGAGGCGAAGGGCGCGCGGGTGAGTCGCACCCCCGTCGCCTCCGTCGAGAAGGTCGACGGCGGCGTGCTCGTCCGCACGGACGACGACGAGCGTGTGGTCGCCGGAGTCTTCATCGCCGCAGGGGCGATGCGTCAGCGGTCGCCGTTCGCCGCGCAGCTCGGACTCGGCATGCTCGAGTCCGGGTGCATCGAGATCGACGAGTTCGGACGTACCTCGCACCCCGGGGTGTTCGCCGCGGGCGACCTCGCCCACCGTGCGACCCTCCCCGGCCCGATGGCATCCGTGCTGCTGGCGGCCGCCGCGGGCCAGCTGGCCGCTGTCGGCATCATCCAGTCACTCCTGGCCGCCGAGCACTGACCCCGTTTCGAATCGCGCACGTTCGGAAGTGGGGGTCAGACCGCGCCGACGTCGACGGCACCGCCGGTCGCGGCAGGCTCGACATAGGCGACCTCTCGCCAGACGTCACCGACGCGCTCGAACGAGGTGACGCTGGACAGCGCGCAGCGTCGGGTGCGTGGGTCGTGTTGCAGCGGAAGCCCCGCGACGCGGAGGTGCGTGATCCAGATGGGCGCCTGGTGCGACACCATCACGACGTCTCCATCGGGTGTCGCATCCCACGCCTCGTCCATGACACCGAGCATCCGCTCAGCGATGGAGGAGTAGGGCTCGCCCCAGCTGGGAACCGAGGGCTGGCGCAGATGCCACCAGTTCAGGGGGTTCATCAGGGAACGGCGCATCTGCGTCCCCTCGAACACGTTCGTCGGCTCGATCAGCCGGATGTCGATCTCCGGCACGAGGTCGAACGTCGCGGCGAACGGCTCGGCCGACTCCTGGGCGCGTTCGAGAGGTGACGCGTACAGCGCGGAGACGGGACGGTCGAGCGCGGCCACATGGTCGGCCGCTGCTGCGGCCATCCCCCGGCCCGCGTCGCTCAGGTGGTAGTCGGGAAGACGTCCGTAGAGCACGCGGGCCGGATTGTGCACCTCACCGTGTCGCACGAGGTGCAGCCGGGACGCCGTCATGTCACGCCTTGCTGTAGCGCGAGTCCCCGAAGCCGAGGATCAGGTACCCGATGTACGGGAAGAGGAACAGCAGGAAGAACGAGAAGACCCCGCCCTTGCCGAAGCGTCCACCGAGCTTGAACGCGACGATGATCGCCAGGATCAGGTTCGCGACAGGGATGAGGTACAGCAGCGCGAACCAGCCGGAGAGGCCGGCGATCTTCACCAGGAAGACGAGGTTCACGAACGGGATGATGGCGAGGATTCCCGGGTACCCGGCCTTGGTGAAGACCTTCCACAGGCCGACCGCGACGAGGATGTAGAAGACGAGCGCGATCAGGCCGGTGGTACCCGAGAAGATCGACGCATAGAGATCGGAGATGCCGTTGTTGTCCACGGTGCACTCTTTCTGTGTATGAGCTGTGTCGTGGCGATCCTACTGATACGCCGTCCCGGCCGTCGGTGACCGGGCCGATGACCGGCCGACCGCCCCCGTAGAATGGGCGGGTTCCCCATTTCCCAGATCAGAAGGAATACTCCGTGCTTCGCACCCACTCGGCAGGCTCTCTGCGAGCCGAGCACATCGGTCAGACCGTCACCCTCTCGGGTTGGGTCGATCGCCGTCGTGACCACGGAGGAGTCGCTTTCATCGATCTGCGGGACGCCTCCGGCATCGCCCAGGTCGTCATCCGCGACGAGGAGATCGCGCACCCGCTTCGCAACGAGTTCGTCCTGAAGGTGACCGGCGAGGTCTCGCAGCGCCCCGAGGGCAACGCGAACCCGAACCTGCCGACCGGCGAGATCGAGCTCATCGCGACCGACGTCGAGGTGCTGAACGAGTCCGCTCCGCTCCCCTTCCAGGTCTCCACGGCTCTCGCCGACACCGAGACCGTTGGCGAGGAAGCACGCCTGAAGTACCGCTACCTCGACCTGCGCCGCCCGGCCCCGGCCGCCGCCCTGCGCCTGCGCTCGAACGTCTACAAGGCGATCCGCGACGTGCTGCACGCCGACGACTTCACCGAGGTCGAGACGCCCACCCTCACCCGCTCCACGCCGGAGGGCGCCCGTGACTTCCTGGTTCCCGCGCGCCTGAGCCCCGGCAGCTGGTACGCACTGCCCCAGTCCCCTCAGCTGTTCAAGCAGCTGCTCATGGTGGGCGGCGTCGAGAAGTACTTCCAGATCGCCCGCTGCTACCGCGACGAGGACTTCCGCGCCGACCGTCAACCGGAGTTCACGCAGCTCGACATCGAGATGAGCTTCGTCGACCAGGAGGACGTGATCGCCCTCATGGAGTCGCTCATCGTGGCGATGTGGGCGACCATCGACGTCGAGGTGCAGACCCCGCTGCCGCGCATGACCTATGCCGAGGCGATGGCCAAGTACGGCTCCGACAAGCCCGACCTGCGCTTCGGCCTCGAGCTCGTCGAGGCGACGGAGTACTTCAAGGACACCCCGTTCCGCGTCTTCCAGGCCGAGTACATCGGCGCTGTGCGCATGCCCGGCGGCGCGAGCCAGCCGCGCAAGCAGCTCGACGCCTGGCAGGACTGGGCCAAGCAGCGCGGTGCACGTGGCCTCGCCTACGTCCTGTTCAACGAGGACGGCACGCTGGGCGGCCCCGCAGCCAAGAACCTGTCGGAGGCCGAGCAGGCCGGACTCGCAGAGCTCGTCGGTGCAGAGCCGGGCGACTGCGTGTTCTTCGCCGCCGGTGACACCAAGCAGAGCCGGGCACTGCTCGGTGCAGCGCGCGTCGAGATCGGTCGCCGCCTGGGCTATCTGAACCCCGACGAGTTCGCCTTCACGTGGGTCGTCGACGCTCCCATGTTCGAGCCGGCCGCCGACGCGGTGGCCTCCGGTGACGTGGCAGTGGGCGCCGGTGCCTGGACGGCCGTGCACCACGCATTCACGGGTCCCAAGCCCGAGTTCGAGGACACGTTCGACACCGACCCCGGATCGGCCCTCGCGTACGCGTACGACATCGTGTGCAACGGCTCCGAGCTCGGCGGCGGGTCGATCCGCATCCACCGCGAAGACATCCAGAAGCGCGTGTTCGAGGTCATGGGCATCAGCGACGAGCAGGCCGACGAGCAGTTCGGCTTCCTGCTCGACGCGTTCAAGTTCGGCGCTCCGCCCCACGGTGGGATCGCACTCGGGATGGACCGCGTGCTGCAGCACCTGACCAAGACCGAGTCGATCCGCGAGGTCATCGCGTTCCCGAAGTCGGGCAACGGCTTCGACCCGCTGACCTCCGCTCCCGCTCCGATCACCGATGCGCAGCGCGCCGAGGCCGGCGTCGACTTCGAGCCCGAGGACGAAGACTGAGTCCAGCCGCCTCGCGCGAGCACAGGCACACACGCCGGATCAGGCGGTTCTGCGAAGAGCCTGCCTGATCCGGCGTTTTCTGCCTGCGGCGGCGTCGCTTCGTTCAGCCTGCGATCGATGCGAAGGCCGGGACGATGTTCTCGTTCCACACATCGACGCCGAGCTTGCCGATCAGCGCGATCACGACCACGAGGAACACGACGCGGATGAACGTGGTCCCGCGCGAGATCGCCATGCGTGATCCGAGGTAGCTTCCCGCGACGTTCGCGACCGCGAGGATGCCCCCGAGCAGCCACAGCACGGCGCCGTGCGGGATGAACAGCATCAACGCACCCGCATTCGTCGCGAGGTTGACGATCTTGGCTTTGGCGCTCGCCTGCAGGAAGTCGTAGCCGAGCAGCGCGACCAGCGTGATCACGAGGAAGGTACCGGTGCCAGGACCGATCATCCCGTCGTAGAAGCCGATCCCGAGTCCCGCTGCGCCCGCCATGACGTGGTGCTTGTGCCCATGGAAGCGCAGCTGGGTCGCCGCGCCCATCTGCGGCCGGAACGCCGTGAACAGGGCCACCGCGAGCAGAGCGATCACGATGATGGGTTTGAACGCGGCAGGGGGCAGCACGGTGGCGACAGCCGCCCCTCCGAAGGAGCCGATCAACGCGATGATCGCCATCGGCAGGGCGGTGCGCAGGTCCGGTTTGGCTCGTCGGTAATAGGTCGCACTGCTGGTGGCCGTGCCGAAGACCGAGGCGAGCTTGTTCGTCGCGAGCGCCTGCACCGGGGAGATGCCGGGGATCAGGAGCAGCGCCGGCAGCTGCAGCAGCCCTCCCCCGCCCACGACCGCATCGATCCAGCCGGCGCAGAACGCGGCGATCACCACGAGCAGCAGCATCCCCCAGGTGAGCTGCTCGAGTCCGAGCACGGCGCCGATATCCACCTCGCCATGATTCCAGAGAGTCGACGCCGCCCCCGCATCCGCCGACAGACTCATCCGCTGACAGACTGGAGCCATGCTCGAAGCCCTCCCGCTGCCCCACTCCTTCGAATCGCGCATCGGCACCGCGCTCCTGCGCCGCGCGACGGTCGACGACACGGATGCCGTGATCGCCCTCCTCGCCGACGACCCGATCAGTGCGGCACGCGGCGATGTGGCATCCGCCGAGGACCGCCCGGCCTATGAGCGCGGTCTCCGCGAGATCCTGGCCGACCCGTCGAACGACCTGCTCGTGGTCGAGCTCGACGGTGCGGTGGTCGGCACGTTGCAGCTCACCTCGATCCCGGGGATGGCGCGTCGCGGTGCACGGCGGCTGCTGGTCGAGGCAGTACGGGTGCAGAGCAGTCTGCGCTCGTCGGGCATCGGTTCCGCCGTGATGCGCTGGGTCGGAGAGGTCGCCGCCCCAGCCGTCGACGCATCGATGGTGCAGCTCACCTCCGACGCCGCCCGCGTCGATGCCCACCGCTTCTACGAGCGGCTCGGCTACGTCGGCTCGCATCGAGGCTTCAAGTACACGGTTTCCCGGAGCTGAAGCCCCGGCGGCCCCGACCGGACAGCACCCAGCCACCATCCGTTCACCTGACCCGCGACGGGCGGCAACCTCCGCCTCATAGTGTCCTCTCGCAACCCGACACCGGCTCACAGCGCCGGACACCGAGAGGACACTCATGGCTCGCTTCACCCGCCGCGCGCGCATCGGCGCCGGCATCGCCCTGGCCACCACGGCCGCACTCGCGCTCACCGCCTGCTCCGGAGCAGCGGACGCCACCGGTGGCGGCAGCTCCGACGTCGACGCCTCTGCTGCGACCTCGGTCGCCGACTTCGGCACGTTCGCCGACCTCGAGGCCGCGGCCAAGGCCGAGGGTTCACTCAACGTCATCGCGCTGCCCCGCGACTGGGCGAACTACGGCGAGATCCTCGACCTCTTCGCCGAGAAGTACCCCGAGATCACGATCAACGAAGCCTCCCCCGATGTCTCCAGCGCCGAGGAGATCCAGGCCGCCAAGACGAACGAGGGTCTCGACACCGCACCCGACGTCTTCGACATCGGCCTCACGGTCGCCCTGCAGAACACCGATGTGTTCGCTCCCTACAAGGTGCAGACGTGGGACGACATCCCGGACGAGCTGAAGGAGCCCACCGGCCTCTTCGTGGGCGACTACGGCGGGTACATGTCGATCGGCTACGACTCGTCGAAGTTCGACGCTCCCGCCGAGCTTTCCGACCTGCTCTCCGCCGACTACAAGGGCGCCGTCGCCATCAACGGCGACCCGACGCAGGCGGGGGCCGCATTCGCCGCCGTCGGTCTCGCGACCGTGCAGTCCGACGGCACGCTGGACGACTTCCAGCCGGGCATCGACTTCTTCTCCGAGCTGCAGAAGGCCGGAAACCTGCTCAAGGTCGACGTGACCACCGCGACCATCGCGAGCGGCGAGACCCCGGTCGTCTTCGACTGGGACTACCTGAACGCCTCGCACACGGCCGACAACAAGGACTGGAAGGTCGTCGTGTTCGACGGCACCGGTTACGCCGGGTACTACAACCAGGCCATCAACGCCGACGCCCCGCACCCGGCGGCTGCCCGCCTGTGGCAGGAGTTCCTCTACAGCGACGAGGTGCAGAACCTGTGGCTGAAGGGCGGCGCCCGTCCGGTGCGGATGGAGGCCATGACCGACGCCGGCACGATCGACGCAGACCTCGCCGCCGCGCTCCCCGAGGCTCCGGAGGAGACCGTCGTCCCGACCGAGGAGCAGTCGACGAACGCCGGCACGCTGCTCGGCGAGAAGTGGGCCGCGGCGGTCCAGTGACCACCCTCACCGCAACGGGGGCGGATGCTGCGGCGTCCGCCCCCGCAACCACCGCCGGGCCCTCGCAGCACGCGAGGGCCCGGCGGTCCGCTCCGTCCCTCGCCTGGCTCGGGCTCGTCCCCTTCGCCGCCTATGTCGTGCTCTTCCTCGCGGTGCCGACGATCCTGGCCATCGGCTCCGGCTTCTTCACCAAAGACGGCTCCTTCACCTGGACGAACATGTCGGCCCTCGTCGACCCGGTCGTGCTCGACACCTTCGCCAACTCGGCCGGCCTCTCGTTGCTCACCGCCGTGGTCGGGGCGCTCGTCGGCGCCCTCGTCTGCTATGCGCTCCTCGGCATGGACCCCGAAGGCCGCACCCGCTCGGCCGTGGATGCCGCCGCGGGTGTGCTCGCGCAGTTCGGCGGCGTCATGCTCGCCTTCGCCTTCATCGCGACCATCGGCATCCAGGGCGTCGTCACCGTGTTCCTGAAGGACACCTTCGGCGTGAACATCTTCGAGAACGGCACCTGGCTCTACGAGCTGCCCGGCCTCGTACTCCCCTACTTCTACTTCCAGATCCCCCTCATGGTCATCACCTTCATGCCGGCCCTCGCGGCACTCAAGCCGCAGTGGGCCGAAGCCAACCTCACTCTCGGCGGTACCCGCGCGAGCTCCTGGCTGCGCATCGGCATCCCCGTGCTCGCGCCCTCGTTCCTCGCCAGCCTGCTGCTGCTGTTCGCGAACGCGTTCTCGTCGTACGCCACCGCCGCCGCTCTCGCCAGCCAGGGTGCCCAGATCGTGCCGCTGCAGATCCGCACGGCGCTCACGAGCGAGACGGTGCTCGGTCGGGAGAACCTCGCCGGCGCGCTTGCGCTCGGCATGATCGTGATCGTCGGAGTCGTGATGGCCCTGTACTCCCTCGTGCAGCGACGCGCGGCGAGGTGGCAGTCGTGAACCGGCTCGGCCCCTCCCGCACGACCCGGTGGGTGATCGGCGTCCTCGTGGGTGCGTTCTTCGCGGTGCCCCTGGTGTCGACGTTCCTCTTCACACTGCGCGACCCCGCCGACGGACTCTCCTTCGCCCGCTGGATCGCGTTGTTCGACCCGGCGGCCGCAGCCACCCTCAAGCCGATCTGGACCGGTCTCGGCAACTCGCTGGTACTCGCCGTGGTGACTGTCGCCATCGTGCTGCTGCTGCTCGCCCCGACCATGATCCTGGTGAACCTGCGCTTCCCGAAGCTCAAGCCCGCCTTCGAGTTCGCGGTGCTGCTGCCCATCTCGATCCCCGCCATCGTGCTCGTGGTCGGCCTCGCACCGATCTACCTCCAGATCGGGCGAGCCCTCGGCACGGGCACCTGGACTCTCGCCTTCGCCTACGGGATCACCGTGCTGCCGTTCGCGTTCCGCTCCATCCAGGCGTCGATCGATGCGGCCGATCTCCGGACGCTCTCGGAAGCCGCGCGGTCCCTCGGCGCGAGCTGGCCGACCGTGGTGCTGAAGGTGCTCGCCCCGAACCTCCGACAGGGGCTGCTTGCCGCGTCCCTCATCTCCATCGCCGTGGTGCTCGGAGAGTTCACGATCGCCTCGCTCCTGAACCGCCAGGTGTTCCAGACGGCCATGGTCGTGGTGAACAAACAGGACCCCTACGCGCCGGCCATCTTCACGCTGCTCGCGCTGGTGTTCGTCTTCCTCCTGCTCCTCGTCATCGGCCGCGTCGCCCGCGGCACCGGAAAGGCCCGCTCATGACCGTCGACCACGCGCTGCCGCGCACCAAGGACAATCTGCTGCTCGCCGAGGCGGGCGAAGGCACCCGTGTCGAGCTGCGGGGCATCGTCAAGAGCTACGCGGGCAACCGGGTGCTCCACGGGGTCGACCTCGACATCGCCCCCGGCGAGTTCGTCTCACTCCTCGGGCCCTCCGGGTGCGGCAAGACCACGTTGCTGCGTGTGCTCGCCGGTCTCGAAGGCGCAGACGAAGGCGCCGTGCTGCTGGGTGGCGGCGATGTGTCGCGAGTGCCCACGAACAAGCGCGACATCGGCATGGTCTTCCAGTCGTACTCGCTCTTCCCGCACCTACGGGTGGCCGAGAACACCGCATTCGGCTTGCGGCGACGCGGCGTCGGCAAGGCGGAGGCCTCACGGCGCGCGGTCGACGCCCTCGCCCTGGTCGGCCTCGCCGACTTCGCGGATCGGTTCCCCCACCAGCTCTCCGGCGGCCAGCAGCAGCGCGTGGCACTCGCACGAGCGCTGGTGACCGAACCCAAGGTGCTGCTGCTCGACGAACCGCTCTCGGCGCTCGATGCGAAGGTGCGCGTGCAGCTGCGCGACGAGATCCGCCGCATCCAGCTGCGACTCGGCATCACCACCGTCTTCGTGACCCATGACCAGGAAGAGGCTCTGGCCGTCTCGGATCGGATCGCGGTGATGAACGCCGGCCGTATCGAGCAGATCGGGTCTCCCGAGCAGCTCTACACGATGCCCTCGACCGCCGGAGTGGCCGCGTTCGTGGGGCTGTCGAGCGTCGTGTCGGGCGTCGCCGAGGGCGATCACGTCATGGTGTGGGGGCAGCGACTCCCCCTGCAGTCGCGGGCAGACGGTCCGGTCGACGTGTACCTGCGGCCGGAGAACGTCTACTTCGCGTCGGAGGCCGACGCCGCAGCCGAGGCCCTGGTCGAGGAGAGCACCTTCCTCGGCAGCATGCGTCGCACGCTCGTGCGCACCGAGTCCGGCGAACTCGTCCGGGTGCAGCATGCGCCAGGAACTCATCCGGCCTTCGGCGACCGGGTGCGCATCGCGATCGCCGCGGAGCCCGTGGCCGTGCATCCGCGCGGCTGACTCACCGCTCTTCCCCTGACATACCCCGGGCGCTAGCGTGAGGGCCGAGGGGCGGGGTTCCCTCCATCCGAGAGAGAAAGGACGCCTCATGGCAGGCAAGTTCGAGCTGTACACCGACAAGTCCGGCGAGTACCGGTTCCGCCTGAAGGCCGGCAACGGCGAGGTCATCGCCATCAGC
Organism: Microbacterium sp. WHRI 7836; assembly: GCF_040223885.2. Lineage (NCBI taxonomy): Bacteria > Bacillati > Actinomycetota > Actinomycetes > Micrococcales > Microbacteriaceae > Microbacterium > Microbacterium sp. WHRI 7836. Next base: position 882,063 of record NZ_CP168171.1, on the reverse strand, counting down.
GAGGGCTACTCGTCGAAGTCCGCCGCTCTGAACGGCATCGACTCCGTGCGCCGCAACGCCGCGGACGCCGAGGTCGTCGAAGCCGACTGAGCTCGAGACCCACGTTTCACGCCGAGACCCCCTGTTGCAGACGTCTGCAACAGGGGGTCTCGGCGATTGCGATGGGTCTCGGCGAACCGGATCTCGTGTCAGAGCACGCGGGAGAGGAAGTCCTTCGTGCGCTGATGCTGCGGGTTGCCGAGCACCTCACGCGGGTCGCCCTCTTCGACGATGTAGCCGCCGTCCATGAAGATGAGCCGGGATCCGACTTCGCGGGCGAAGCCCATCTCGTGCGTGACGACGAGCATCGTCATCCCCTCGTCGGCCAGCGAGCGCATGACCTGCAGCACCTCGCCGACCAGTTCGGGGTCGAGTGCCGATGTGGGCTCGTCGAACAGCATCATGTCGGGGTTCATGCACAGCGCCCTGGCGATCGCCACGCGCTGCTGCTGCCCTCCCGAGAGGTGCCCCGGGTAGGCGTCGGCCTTCTCCGCCAGACCGACCCGCGTGAGCATGGCATGGGCGATCAGCTCGGCTTCCTTCTTCGACCGCTTCTTCACGCGCTGCTGAGCGATCGTGAGATTGCCGAGCACGCTGAGGTGCGGGAAGAGGTTGAAGCTCTGGAAGACCATTCCGATGCGGGTGCGCACGCGGTCGATGTCGACGTCGGGGTCGGTGATGTCGATCCCCTCGATGAGCACCTTGCCGCCGGTCGGCTCCTCGAGCAGGTTCACCGAGCGCAGCAGCGTCGACTTCCCCGATCCCGAAGGTCCGATCACGCACACGACCTCTCCCTTGGTGACGGTGAGGTCGATGCCCTTGAGCACCTCGTTGTCGCCGAACGACTTCACGAGCCCCTGCACATCGATCGCGGGGGCGTGGACATCAATCAGGTCGGTGATCATCGCTGCCTCGACATCCGTCGCTCCAGCCACGCGCTGAAGCGCGTGAGCGGGATCGTCACGATCAGGTACAGGATCGCCGCCATGATCAACGGCGTTCCGTTCGCGTTCTGCGTGCTCGCATCGCGGGCGAACGTGGTGAGCTCCTTCGACCAGATGAAGGAACCCGCCACGAACAGCAGCGACGTATCCTTCAGCAGCAGCACGAACTCGTTGGTCAGGGGCGGGATGATGATCCGGAACCCCTGCGGCACGATGATCCAGAACGTCGTCTTCATGGGCGACATGCCGAGCGAGCGGGCCGCCTCGGTCTGCCCCTTCGGAACGGCCTGGATACCCGCGCGGATCGTCTCGGCCATGTAGGCCGAGGCGACCAGGACGAGACCGATGAGCCCGAGCACGACCGGCCCACCGAGCTTCGTCCCAGGCACGCCCAGGGCGATCGGCAGGATGAAGGCGATGCCGAAGATCGTGAGGATCGCCGGCAGACCACGGAACAGCTCGATCCAGACCGTCGCGATCCAGCGGAACGGCGCGATGGTCGACAGTTTCATCAGCGCCAGCACGACGCCGAGGACCAGGCCGCCGGCGAAAGCGACGGCCGTGAACCATAGCGTGTTGACCAGGGCCGTGGTGATGATCCCGGGGAACATCTTCGCCGCGACTTCAGGATTGAAGAACAGCGGTCCGATCTTCGCCCAGTCGGTGCTCACGATCGCCCAGACGGCGATCGCGATCAGCACGACGTAGACCGTGTAGCGATACAGCTTGCTCTTGGTGGTACGCCTCAACGCCATCGTCGAGGTCCTCCCGCTCTACCGATCCCGCCGGTCACTTGGCCGCGAGGTACTCGTCGTAGATCTTCTGGTAGCCGCCGTCGTCCTGGAGCTCCTTGAGCGCCTTGTTGACCGCATCGCGCAGCTCGTCCTTCTCACCCTTGGCGAAGGCGAACCCGTACGACTCGTCGGTCGGGTACGTCTCGACGATCTTGTAGTCGGGGTCGTCCTGCTCGTGCACGTAGTTGACGGGCTGGTCCTGCAGGATCGCGTCGATCTGCCCCGCCTGCATGGCGGGCCACAGCTCGCCATCCGAGGGGTACTGCACGAGCTGCGCGCCCGGTGCGTTCTCGCCCGCGTAGGTCTCGCCGGTGGTGCCCTGCTGCACGCCGACGTTCTTCCCGTCGAGGTCATCGATGGACTTGATGTCGGAGTCGGCGCGCACCAGCAGCGACTGCAACGAGTCGACGTACGGGTCGGAGAAGTCGATGTTCGCCTTGCGCTCATCCGTGATCGTCATCGCCGAAGCGCCGATGTCGCACGTGCCCGCCGCGAGAGTCGTGCCCGACTGCAGGGCGTCGAAGCCCACGTCCTGCACGGAGAGCTTCAGGTCGATCTTCTCGGCGATCGCACTGAGCAGGTCGATGTCGAAGCCCGAGTAGCCGGTCTCGCTGGAGGGGTCCTCGACCTCGAACGGCGGGTAGGGGACGTCGGAGCACACGGTGAGGGTTCCGGCCTCGACGAGGCCGTACTTGTCGTCGGCGGCGGGAGCGTCACTGCTGCCCGCGTCGGACGATCCGGTGGCGCAGCCGGCGAGCGCGAGGGTGGCCGTCGCCACGAGGGCGAGACCGGCGATGAGGTTGCGACGAGGCATGTCGGCTCCTGTGAGTCGAGGGCACGGAGGCCCGCTGACGGGTAGGAGTTCATCTAAACATGCGGCTCGTCGCGTGACCAATGACATCCACGTCCGCGCACATTACGTTTGTGTTGCGAGTAGGCCCCGATCACACGTGGAAACCGAGTTCCCGAGCCGGCGCGACGCGGTCTCAGACCTCGAAGTCGACGGCGACTCGGGAGGCGACCACCGAGCGGATGTACGTGGCGACCTCGGCGTGCGCGGGATGCACCTGATACTCGTCGATCGCTTCGACCGACGCGAAGTCCGCGACGAGCGTGACGTCCCAGTTCGCCTCCGGGTAGGCGACGTTGGCCCCTGCCGAGATGGTGAGCAGCTGCGGCACGACGCCGTCGAGCGCGTTGAGGCGGCGGGCGACTTCCGCAGCCTGCGCCGCGCGCTCGGCAGCATCTTCGGAAGCGAGCTTCCAGGTCACGACGTGGCGGATCGTCATAGCGCTTCCTTCACTCCGGTCTTCGCCGCCCCGTCACGGAGAGCGCCCTCGAGCGCCTCACGCAGTCGATCGGGTGCCACGCGCCAGTGCGCATGCAGCTCGCCGTCGATCAGGACCACGGGGATCTTCTCCCACCACAGCTCGTACAGTGCGGGGTCGTCCTGGATCGACGCCTCGACGATCTCGATCTGCTCGGCTGCGGCGTCTGGCAGTTCGGCGACCACGGCGTCGATGACGTCGGAGGCGACGTCGCACAGGTGGCAGTCGGGCTTGCCGATCAGAGTCAGCGTGGTCACGCCGACGGCACCTCGACCGCGCGGCCCTGGGCGATCCACTCGCCGGTCCCGCCCTCGACGTTCGTGGCGTCGTAGCCGCGCGACTCGAGCGCCTCGACCACACGCGCCGATCGACCGCCGGCCTGGCAGATGACGTCGAACGCCTCGCTCGGCAGCTCCTCGAGACGGTTGCCGATCTCCGACATGGGGATGTTGACGGCGCCGGGGACGTGTCCCGCGGCGAACTCGTCCACTTCCCGTACATCGATGAGCGGGGTACCGGTGCGCTCGGCGAGCTCGGTGACGGTGATCGACTTCATGACAACCTCTCGGCAGGACGGAGATGGGGCCGGAGACACAAAGCGCCCGTCCGAAGACAGGCGCTCGTGTCTGGTCGCTTACTTCTTGTTGCGACGCTGGTGGCGAGTCTTGCGAAGCAGCTTGCGGTGCTTCTTCTTCGCCATGCGCTTGCGGCGCTTCTTGATGACAGAACCCACGGAAACCTCACTAAGTCAGTGGCTGGGTGTCTCCGAAATCGGACACCCGGGTACGGGCACGGAAAATGCCTCGGGTCAGTCTAGCAAACCCGAAGGCGTGGGCTGTCACACGCGCCTTCCGCCCGAGGGCGGCCGAGCATGGGACAGCCTGCGACGTCAACCGACGTCGGCGATGGGTCGCTGCAGCGCATCGGCCACAGCGGACTCCGGAACACGATAGCTGCGGCCGAAACGGACGGCGGGCAGCTCCCCAGCATGAACCAGCCGGTACACGGTCATCTTGGACACGCGCATCAGCTCGGCGACCTCAGCAACCGTGAGGAATCGGACGTCAGGAACCTCGGGCATCCCACGTACCCCTTTCTCGATGTGCACACTCTATGTGGTAGCTGGGACACGTGTAAACCTCTGTGACCCGTGTGATCAGTGAGGCATCGCGGGACTCTGTGAGGCGCCCAGCCGGCGCATAGGCATTCTGCGGGCTTCGCTCAATCGCGACTGGCAGAGTCATCGCAGGTCTCGTGCGGCACCGCCGAGTCCGCCCCCCGGGTGTGGGGACCCGCACCTCTCCCCTGACGGCAAGCCCCCCCGTGTCGTCAGGGGAGAGTCGTTGCGGGGATCGCCCGAACGTCAGGCGCCGAGGCGCTTGAGGGCCGACGCGACCACGTGCTTCGCGGATGCCGCCGCGCGTCCGACGACCTCGGCCGCGTGGGCGGCGCTGTCGGGAAGCGAGGCACCCGGGTATGCGATGTCGGGCGCACCATCTCCGAAGGCATCCACCAGGAACGGCACCAGCCAGTCGTCGACGACCTCGAGCGGCTCGACCGCGAGGCTGTAGAAGCGACGCTGTCCGTCCTCGCGCACGGTGACGAGTTCGGCATCGCGGAGCACCTTGAGGTGCTTCGACACGGTGGGCTGGCTGATACCCAGATCGGCGACGATCTGGCTGACGCTGGTGCCGGTCTCTCCTTCGGTCGTGCGCCGCAGCAGGAGCTGGAGGATGTCTCGCCTCGTACCGTCTGCGATCACGTCGAAGATGTCCGTCATGAGTTCAGGGTAGTCGTCCCCGGCACGGAGTACCATGACGAAGGCTCGGCGACAGGCGCCGTGCCGCCGCCCGAGGCAGGGCGTGCGACGACACACAGGGGGCAGCGATGTCGGGCATCGTTTCGGCGTCGTCCCCGCGCGAGAGCCTGAAGAGCGCAGCCGGCTGGGTCAAGCACCTCGTGACGTCATCGCCGTCGCGCTTCGCGATCGTGATCTTCGCTCTGCTGATCCTCGTCTTCACGGTGCTGCTCTCCCTGCCCATCGCCTCCGCGTCCGGCAGGGTCACCCCCCTCAGCGATGCGCTGTTCACCGCCGTCTCCACCATCTGCGTGACGGGACTCGCCACCGTCGACATGGCCAACTACTGGTCGCCCTTCGGACACGTGCTGATCTTCCTCGGCGTGAACATCGGCGCGCTTGGGGTGCTGACCCTCGCATCGCTCATGGGAATGCTGATCTCGAAGCGTCTCGGTCTGCGAGCCAAGCTGATGGCGGCAGGCGACACGAACCCGATGCGCGCGCACGGCGGTGTCGTCAACGAGAGCCAGACCGTGCGACTCGGCGAGGTCGGCCAGCTGCTCACCACGGTCGCCGTCTCGGCGCTGATCATCGAGGCGTCGCTCGCGATCCTCCTCTACCCCGCCCTCGTGATGGCCAAGGTCGACCCGATCGCGGCGCTCTGGGAGGCGCCCTACTTCGCGGCGATGGCGTTCACGAACACCGGATTCGCGCCGAACGACGGCGGCGTCGCCGTCTTCGCCGACGACTACCTGGTGCTCTCGCTCCTGATGGTCGGCGTCTTCCTCGGCAGCATCGGCTTCCCGGTCATCTACACCCTCGCCAAGCATGTCTGGCATGTGAAGCGCTGGTCCCTGCACTCCAAGCTCACCATCGTCACCACCGTCCTGCTCTTCATCCTGGGTGCGGCCGTCTTCGTGATCCTCGAGTTCAACAACCCGAAGACCTTCGGCTCGATGGATGCCACCGACACCACGTTCCAAGCCTTCTTCCTGTCGGCGATGACACGCTCCGGCGGCTTCAACGTGATCGAGATGGACGACCTGAACGGCTCGTCCCTGCTCGCGGCGAGCATGCTCATGTTCGTCGGCGGCGGCTCCGCCTCGACCGCGGGCGGGATCAAGGTGACCACCCTCGCCGTCCTCGCCATCGCCGTCTGGTCCGAGGCCAAGGGACGCCAGTCCGTCGAAGCCTTCGGTCGCCGCATCCCCAGCGACGTGCAGCGCGTCGCCCTCAGCGTCGTCGCGTGGGGAGCGACGATCGTCGCGCTGTCGACCATCGTGATCGCGCAGATCACCAAGGCCGACATCAGTCACGTGCTCTTCGATGTGATCTCCGCGTTCGGTACCGTCGGTCTCTCGACAGGCCTCACCGGCGAGCTGCCGGATTCCGCCTCCTACGTCATGGCCGCGACGATCTTCATGGGCCGCGTTGGTACAGTGACTCTCGCCGCGGCGGTCGCCGCGACATCGCGAACGCAGTACTACTCACTGCCCGTGGAAAGGCCGATCGTTGGTTGAAGTCCTCCGGGGCGACGCTCCCGTCCTCGTCATCGGCCTCGGCCGGTTCGGTGCCGCCTGCGCCGGTGAGCTCGACCGCCTCGACCGCGAGGTGCTCGCGATCGACGACAACCTCGAGCTCGTGCAGAAGTGGTCCGACCGCGTCACGCACACCGTCCAGGCCGACGCCAAGAACATCGACGCCCTGCGGCAGATCGGTGCGCAGGACTTCCAGGTGGCCGTCGTGGCCGTCGGCTCCTCCATCGAGGCTTCGGTGCTCATCACGGCGAACCTCGTCGACCTCAAGGTCCCGCAGATCTGGGCCAAGGCGGTCTCGCAGTCGCACGGCAAGATCCTGGCGCGCGTCGGCGCCAACCACGTCATCTACCCCGAGCGCGAGGCCGGCGAGCGCGTCGCGCACCTCGTCTCCGGGCGCATGCTCGATTTCATCCGCTTCGACGACGACTTCGTGCTCGCCAAGATGTACCCGCCGAAGTTCATCCGCGGCGTCGGCCTGAACGAGTCCGGCGTGCGCTCGAAGTACAAGGTGACCGTCGTGGGCGTGAAGAGCCCGGGCAAGCCGTTCCGCTACGCCGAGGCGAACACCATCGTGACCAACCACGACCTGATCATCGTGTCCGGTACGAACAGCGACATCGAGCGGTTCGCCGGCCTCGACCGCTGACGTCTCCCTCCCGCCTTCCGAGCGACTCCCCCTCGCGGCGGATGCGCGACGCCCGGCGGCCGTGGTGGGATGGGGCCATGACCGACCCCACAGCGGCCCCGCCCGTCCTCGCCCTTCGCGGGCTTCGCAAGCAGTTCGGGCAGAAGGTCGCCGTCGACGGTCTGTCCCTCGACGTGCCGCCCGGATCCATGCTGGGCCTGCTCGGGCCGAACGGCGCAGGCAAGACCACGACGCTCGCGATGGCCACCGGACTGCTCCGCCCCGATGCCGGCACGGCGTGGGTGCTGGGCGCCGACGTGTGGCAGAACCCCGCCGAGGCGAAAGCCCGCATGGGTGTGCTCCCCGACGGCATCCGCATGCTCGATCGTCTCAGTGGAGCAGAGCTGCTGCGATACACCGGACTGCTGCGCGGCATGGCAGAGGCCGACGTCGTCTCGCGGACGGGTGACCTGCTCGAGGCGCTGGGGCTCGCAGAGGCGCGAGACACCCTCGTCGTGGACTACTCCGCCGGCATGCGCAAGAAGATCGGGCTCGCCTGCGCGCTGATCCACGCTCCCCGCCTGCTCATCCTGGATGAGCCGCTGGAGGCCGTCGATCCCGTCTCGGGCGAGACGATCCGCCAGATCCTGCGCTCGTTCGTCGACGGCGGCGGCACCGTGGTGCTGTCGAGCCACGTGATGGAGCTCGTCGAGTCGATGTGCGACCGGGTGGCCATCGTCGCCGAGGGGCGCCTGCTCGCGCACGGTCCGCTCGACGAGGTGCGAGCCGGACTCTCGCTTCAGCAGCGGTTCCTCACGCTCGTCGGGGCGCACGATCTCGGGACGGAGACGCTCGCATGGTTGCGCTCCTCGTAAGCCTGCGCTGGCGGCAGCTGCGGCATCAACTGTCGCGGAACCCGTGGATGATCGTCACCCTGATCATCACGGGGATGATCGCCCTCGGGCTCCTCGCCGGACTCGCTGCGGGTCTGGTCGCTCTGCGCTTCGCCGCACCGGAGGGCGCTGTCACCGCCATCGTGCTCACCGGGTCCGTGCTCGTCCTCGGATGGTGGATCGGCTCCATCCTGGTCAGCGCCGACGACTCCCTCGCCCCCGAGCGCTTCGCCCTGCTGCCGGTGACCGCCCCCTCCCTGTTGCCGGGCTTCGTCGTCGCCGGAGCCACGACCATCGGCGGCATCGGGACCACGGTCGCCCTGCTGCTGATGCTCCTCGGCTGGTCGGTGAGCCTTCCCGCACTGCTCACCGCGGTGATCATGATGCCGGTGGCGGTCGTGACCTGCGTGCTCGGTGCCCGCGTGGTAAGCGGACTGCTCGCCGGATGGCTGGCCCGACGCAGCACCCGCGACCTGGTGCTGACCCTCGGGGTGCTGCTCGCCGCCTCGTCCGGCCTCATCCTCAACCTCGGGATCGGGGCGCTCACCACCGTGACGGACGTCGGGGGTGCCTTCGCCTCGGCTGCCGACATCGCCGCCTGGACGCCGTTCGGCGCCGTGTTCGGGGTGTCGGCATCGGCAGCGCAGGGCGACGTGCTCACCGCGACGCTGCGATTGCTGATCGCCCTCGCGACGGTCGTGGTCCTGTGGTGGGCGTCTCAGCGGCTGCTCGCCGCCCGGCTCGTCTCCCCCATCCAGAGCAGCGGCGGTGGACGAGTGCGCTCCGGCGGTCTGCTCGATCGACTGCTGCCGGCGAACCCGATGGGTGCGATCGCCGCACGATCTCTGCACTACTACCGCCGCGACCCGCGGCAGCTCGTCAACATCGTGATGCTCCTGCTGCTGCCCGCGATCTTCATCGGCATCGCGCTCATGAACGGCCTGCAGGAGGAGTCCCTCGGTTTCGCCCCCGCGATCACACTGATCCCGGCGATCAACGCCCTCCTCGCCGGGACGATCGTGCAGATGTCGATCGCCTATGACAACGATGCCGTCGCGGCGCACATCCTCACGGGTGTGTCCGGGGCGGCGGACCGTGCCGGGCGCCTGCTCGGCTTCGGGATGATCGCAGTGCCGGTGACGCTCGCCCTGTGCGTGGCGACCTGCCTCCTCGCCGGGCGGCCGGATCTGCTCCCCGGCAGCATCGGCGCATCCCTCGGTCTCACGGCGATCGCTGCAGGGGCCGGCGCCTGGGTGGGGAGCTTCCTTCCGGGCCGTGCGCCCGCTCCGGAAGCCAATCCCTTCGGGCGCGGATCATCCGGCGGGGTGCAGTCGCTGCTCGCGATGATCATCATCGGACCCATCACGCTCGCCCTCGGAGCACCCGCATTCGGGTTCGCCATCGCGGCGATCTGGAGTCCCACGCTCGGCTGGATCAGCCTCGCGTGCGGACTCGCGTTCGGCGGCCTCGCGCTCTGGGGAGGGACCGCGCTGGGCGGGAAGATCCTGGATCGCCGCTGGCCCGAGGTGCTCGCCGACGTGTCCAGCGAGAGTTGAGCGCGGACGGATCCCACGCGACACGCAGGCCCCGGGCACCAGGCCTCCCGCGAGATCAGGCCCGACGGGTCAGGCGTCGATGTCGAGGACGACTTCGATCACGTCGTCCACCCCGAGGCCCTCGCCGTCCTGCAGCGTCTTCTTGATCGGCACGATGTAGCCGCCGTCTTTCGGCCACAGGGCCGTGGCCACGGTGGTGGTGCATACGGAAACCCTGGCCGGGATCATGCCCCAGCCATAGGTCACGACAGAGGCGATCTCGTGGATCATCTCGCTCTCGGCAGGCGGCACGGTGACGAAGTGGAAAGGCGCGGGCCCGCGCCAGTACCAGATGGGTCCCTCGATCCTCAGCCGCATGGTTCAGGCTCCGGCGGCGAGCTCCTTGGCACGCGCGAGTGCGGCATCCGCAGCCTCCGCGAAGGTGCGATCGAGGCGTGCTTCCTGCAGCACGGCGACCGCCCGTTCCGTCGTCCCCTTCGGGCTCGTGACCCGACGACGCAGCTCTGCAGGAGCCTCGCCGGAGGCGTCGAGCAGGGCCGTCGCCCCGATGAACGTCTGCTCGACCATGAGCCGCGCATCCGCATCGGTGAAGCCCATGCCGACGGCGGCCTTGGTGAGCTCCTCGATCAGCAGGTACACGTAGGCCGGTCCCGATCCCGAGATCGTGGACAGCGCGTCGATCTGCGACTCGGGAACCTCGACGACGGCGCCGACGGTCTCGAACAGACGACGGACGAGGGCGATGTCTTCGGCGGGAACCGCGGCACCGGCGGCGAGCCCCGTCACTCCCTTGCGCACCGTCGACGGCGTGTTCGGCATCGAGCGGATCACCCTCGCCTCCGAACCCAGCACATCGGCGAAGGTCTGCAGCGTGACCCCGGCGGCGACGCTCACCACGATCGCATCAGCGGCGAGGTGCGGGGCGATCTCGCGGAGCAGGTCCGGCACCATCGCCGGCTTCACGCCGACGAGCACGATCCGCGCACCGGCAGCCGCCTCGACGTTGCCCTCCGGCCGATCGGCGAGCGCGATGCTGGTGACCTCGTCGAGGCCGGCGAACGCCTCTGCCTTCTCCCCCGTGCGGTTCGTCGCGGTGATCCCGCCATCGATGCGGACACCCGAGGCGACCACTCCGCGGAGGATCGCACCGCCCATCGAGCCGGCACCGAGGAAAGCGAGCGAAGGAAGCGAGTCAGACATGTCGTCATCCTACGGCGGGCACTCCGACATCCCCGGGCGGGCGGTTCTAGACTCGTCCCATGAGTGCATCCGGAGGCAACAAGGCCATCGTCGCGGCGTTCCTGGCGAACATGGGAATCGCCCTCGCGAAGTTCATCGCCTGGGCACTCTCCGGCTCCGCCTCGATGCTCGCCGAGGCCATCCACTCCGTCGCGGACTCCGGCAACCAGCTGCTCCTGATGCTGGGCGGACGCAAGGCTCGGCGCGAGGCCGACCGCGCGCACCCGTTCGGCTACGGTCGCGAGCGCTACGTCTACGCGTTCGTCGTGTCGATCATCCTGTTCTCGGTCGGCGGTCTCTTCGCGATCTACGAGGGCGTCGAGAAGCTCACGAATCCGCATGAGCTCGACAAGACGTGGTGGTGGCTTCCGCTCGTGGTGCTCGTCATCGCGATCGGGCTCGAGTCGTTCTCGTTGCGCACAGCCGTGCGGGAGAGCAACCTCGTGCGGGAGAAGGGGCAGTCGTGGGTGTCGTTCGTGCGCCGCTCCAAGGCACCCGAGCTCCCCGTCGTGCTGCTGGAGGACGTGGGCGCCCTGACCGGCCTCACGTTCGCCCTGCTCGGCGTCGGCCTCACGCTGCTCACCGGCAATCCGATGTTCGACGCACTCGGCACCGTGATGATCGGTGTGCTGCTGGTGCTGATCGCGATCGTGCTGGGTGTCGAGACGAAGAGCCTCCTGGTCGGCGAGGGCGCGACCCAGGCCGACCACGACCGCATCGTGGATGCGATCAACGCCGGCGACGAGATCGAGAAGATCATCCACATGAAGACCCTCTACCTCGGCCCGGACGAGCTGATGGTGGCGGCGAAGATCGCCCTCAACGCGGACAAGCCGCTGCGGGAGGCCGCCGACGACATCGACGCGATCGAGGCTCGGATCAGGGAGGCCGTGCCTGTCGCGCGGGTCGTCTACATCGAGCCCGACGTCTACCGCCCCGCGATCGACCCGGAGCCCTCCACCGACGTCTTCGTGCTGAAGTCGTCGGACTGAACGGGGACCGCGTTCAGCGCCGCTGCTCGAAGAACGAACGCAGCAGCGCGGTCGCAGCCTCAGCCTCGACGCCGCCGACCACCTCGGCACGATAGGGCAACCGTCGATCGCGCAGCACGTCGTACATCGATCCGGCAGCACCGGCCTTGTCGTCCCATGCTCCGAACACCACGCGACTGATGCGTGCCTGCAGGACGGCGCCGGCGCACATGATGCAGGGTTCAAGGGTCACCACGAGTGTGTGCTGCTCGAGATTCCAGGACCCGACCGCTGCCGCCGCCCGACGGAGCGCCTCGACCTCGGCGTGCCCCGTCGGGTCGTGGGTCTCCTCGCGAGTGTTGCGTCCCTCCGCGATGATCCGGCCTTCGGGATCGAGGACCACCGCTCCGACCGGGATCTCGGATGCCATGGCCGCTTCGCTGGCGAGCTCGAGGGCACGCGTCATCGCGCGTCGGTCGGCTGCGGTCATGCGTCGAGCCTACGACAGCCGTCGAGCCCGGCCGGAGTCCCGATGTCGTGCCTGACCGCGTGGCGCATTACCCTGTATTCATGCGTGTTCACGTGGCCGACCACCCTCTCATCACTCACAAGCTCTCGGTGCTGCGCGATGCGCGCACGCCCTCACCGGTGTTCCGGCAGCTCACGGAGGAGCTCGTGACACTGCTCGCGTACGAGGCGACCCGCAACGTGAAGGTCAGCCCGATCGAGATCACGACTCCGGTGACCACCACGACGGGTGTGAAGATCTCGGAGCCCCGCCCCATCGTGGTGCCGATCTTGCGCGCCGGTCTCGGCATGCTCGAAGGCCTCGTGAAGCTGCTTCCGACGGCTGAAGTCGGCTTCCTCGGCATGGTGCGCGATGAGACCACCTTCGAGCCGACCACCTACGCCGAGCGGTTGCCCGACGACCTGAGCGACCGCCAGTGCTTCGCGATCGACCCCATGCTGGCGACCGGTGGTTCGCTCGCCGCCGCGATCCAGTTCCTGTTCGACCGCGGCGCCAAGGATGTCACGGCCATCTGCCTGCTCGGCACTCCCGAAGGCGTCGCCGCGATCGAGGCGATGGCCGGCGACCGCGACGTGACCCTCGTGCTCGGCGCGCTCGACGAGCGTCTCGACGAGAAGGGCTACATCGTGCCCGGCCTCGGCGACGCGGGCGACCGGCTCTACGGCACGGTCTGATCCTCGGCAGCGTACGACCTCTTCGGCGCGTCTTCCGCCTCAGATGGTGAGGCGGTAGGCGCGCTCATCTCCGTGGTGAGTGAAGCCCGCACGGGCGAGGATGGGCGCTGACGTCGAGACGCGACCCTTCACCAGGGCCGTCTTCGCTCCCCATGCCGCACCCTGCCGCAGTCTCTCGGCCAGCACTGCGCGGTAGGCGCCGCGACCGCGGTGGCTCACCAATGTGGATGCGCCCCAGAGCCGCACGAACCCGTCCTCGATCGTGCATCCTCCGGTGCTGACGGCGCGTCCATCGATGCGCGCGAGCACACGGAACCCGGTCTGCGCCTCGAGCGCCGCGGACACCTCGTCGAGTTCGGCCCGGAGACCCTCCTCATCGAGGGGCTGCTGGTGCCACACGGGCACATTGACGCCGTCGAGGTCGCGTACCTGATCGAGGGTACGCACGATCTCGGTGGACACGTCGGACGGCACCTCGACCTCCACTTCGTCGACGGGTCGTGCGAACACCGCCACCGTATCGATGTGCTCTGCCCCGCGTCGCCGAAGCTCGTCCTCGACGTCGGGCCGGTCGGAAGGATTCGTCCAGAACGTGAACTGCGAGGCGCCCCATGCTCTCGTCCGCGCCAGTGCGCCATCCACCACGTCGACGGCCGACAGCGCGGAGTCGACCTGCGAACCTCGCACTCCCCCGCCGAACCGTGCAGGATCCCGCACGAGGAGCAGATGCTCGCGCTCGTGCTCACTGTCGCGGGGGAACCACACCCACGCTGCCGCGGCGCGCATGATCTGGTCGGTGGTGTGGGCGCTCACTCGGCCGCTCCGACGAGCCGGGCGAACGCGCTGAGCCTGGCGACGCCCTCAGGCGTATACGGCAGGTCGTCGAGCAGCGCGGGCGAGTGGATCAGGTAGGCGACGACCTGTGCTCGGGAGATCGCGACGTTGAGGCGGTTCTGGAGCAGCAGGAACTCCGGACCGCGCGGCGCATCCCGACCGCTCGACGCCGCGAGCGAGGTGATGGAGACCACTGCCTCCTTGCCCTGGAAGTTGTCGACCGTGCCGACAGGGACGTCGGGGAAGCCGGCGTCGGCGAGCGCGTCGAGCACCAGCTGACGCTGCGCGTTGTAGGGCGTGACCACGATGACGTCGGACTGCGCGAGTGGTCGCGTCGACGCCTCGGGGTCGTTGTCGGTGAAGACCCGGCCGACCAGATCGGCGACCAGGCGGACGACCTCTGCCGCTTCCTCGGGCGATTGCGTCGCGTTTCCGCGGTGGCGCAGCGGGATGACATGGAGACCCGCGTCGACACCCTCGAGCGACCGGAGTTCGGTTCCGGGTGCCGAGGCGAGCTGTCCCGCGTAGGCGAGCTTCGACACCGGAGCGGCCACGAAGGGGTGCATCCGCCACGACCGAGCGAGGAAGTAGCCGTACTCGGGCCGCACGACCGGATCGCCGTCCATCACCCAGCCGAGAGCGGACGTGTCCACCGGTTCGGGGTGGGCGCCCTGGCTCACCTGCGGGAGCTGCTGCGGGTCGCCGAGGAGCAGCAACCGTTTCGCTCCGGCCGCGACCGCGATCGTCGAGGCGAGCGAGAACTGCCCCGCCTCGTCGATCACGAGGAGATCGAGCCCGGCCCGTTCGACGCGCTGGGTGTTGCTGAAGTCCCAGGCCGTACCGCCCACGACCGCGCCCTCACCGGCGTGCTCGGCGAGGAAGGAGGCCATGCCGTTCTTCGGGATCACGGTGTATGACGGGTCCGCATCGGGATCCTTCGGCGCCTTCGCCACCTGGGCGGGCGAGACGCCGTCGGCGACGATCCGCTCGAGAAGCGTGTCGATGATGGCGTGCGACTGCGCCACGACGCCGACCTTGAAGCCGTGCTCGTTGACCAGACGCGCGATCACGCGCGAACCCGTGTAGGTCTTCCCCGTCCCCGGAGGGCCCTGCACGGCGAGGTAGCTGTGATCGAGGTCGAGCACTCCGCGCACGATCGCATCGATCGTGTCATCACCTGCTTCCGGGAGCGCGCCGCCCGAGAAGGTGCGCGGGGGCAGTCGGCGCAGGATGTCGGTGGCCGCATCCTGGGGGAAGCCCGGCGCGGCCAGGTGCACCGCGTCGGCCCACTCGTCGATCGCGCCCTGCAGCGACACCACCCGAGGCGGAGCCGCCGGAGTGAGCGCAAGCGGCAGCTCATCCCAGGTCTGTCCCTGCACAGCCGCTTCTGTGACGAGGTAGCCGTCGTCGAGCACCTCGGCGATCGTGACCGTGTGCGGTACGTGGACGGCGCGTGAGGGCACCTCGGTGTCGAACGGGGCTGGCACCTCGTACAGCGCGAACGGCTGGGCACCGGGACCGAGCGTGGTGCCGGGTGACACCTCGCCGCGGATCTCGATGTCCCTGGACATCACTCTCCGCCCCTCGATGATGCTCCACTCCCGGACGACCGATGACGACGGACGGTCTACCCGCACCACATCACGCGTGCCGTCCCACATCGTGACCGGTTCGCGCAGCCTCTGGAAGTGCGACACCCAGAAGCTCTTCGCTTCACGGGGGAAGTAGTCGATGGCCGCGGCCGCGATGCGGTGCACCTGTCCGTCGCCGCCTGCCTCCACGGCGCGCTCCGCATCGGCGAGGAGCGCGACCGATCGGGGAGACGGCTCATAGATGACCTCGTCCGCGTCGTCGGGGGGCGCCGGCGTGACGCCCTTCTCCCTCGCGATGTCGATCAGCCAGTTGCGCAGGCGCCGTGTCGAGACGCAGTCGTAGCGGTTGTAGTCGGCGAGGTCGGCGAGGACCGCGTCTGCTTCGGACCGCTGCCCGGCCGCGGCGAGCTCGCGGGCCGCGACGTACTGCACGATCGAGTCGTCACCCTTCTGCACGTCGCTCGTCCGGACGTCGTCGCCCATGTAGAGCGGCTCGAGCTTCTTGATCGAGTACGACCGGGAGCCCACCCTGACCGTCCGCAGCACGAGCGGATACAGATCGACGAACACCCCTTCACGGAGCAGCCGATCGACCTCGCCTTCGCGCACTCCGTGCCGCGCTGCCATGGCCACGAGATGCGAGGTCTCGTACGGGGCATAGTGATAGATGTGCATTCCCGGATGCGCCGCTCTGCGGGCATTGACGAAGTCGAGGAACGTCTCTAGCGCCCGCTTCTCTTCGGCGAACGTATGCGCCCACAGTGCCGAGTACTGGTCGGCGTTGTCCACCCAGCCGAAGAGGTAGTCGATCCCCCAGTGCGCCTCGCCGTCGGGAGCAGGCTCGGTGTACAGCGGGTCGCCCTCGAAATCGAAGAAGATGTCGCCGTGGCTGGGGAGCGGGAGCGTGTGGATGGCCTGCGCGTAGTGCACGTCGAAGGTCGGCACACCCTCGGTGTCAGCCCGCAGCTGCAGGCGGGCCTGGGCACGGAGCGTCTCGAACGTATCGGCGTTCATCCCCGTCGGCGCCTCGATCGCGCCGGCCAGGGCGTCGATCGTCTCGATGCCTGCAGCCCGGAGCCGAGCTCGCTGCACCGGACGCATCCGCGCCACCATCAGCAGGTCCCGGTGTGCGAGCACCTGCTCCTCGCAGGTCGCGCAGCGCCCGCAGGCGACCACCTGGAGGTCACCGCGATCGTCGCCCCAGGCCAGAGGAGCGCCCGCGGCGCCGTCGGCGATGCGGCGATCCGCGATGAGGGCGCGCAGCCTTGCCCTGCGCACCTGGAACAACGGGAGCAGATCGTCGACGGCGTGCGTGCTGAGCGTGCCGTCTCCGAGGATCAGGTCCACCTCGTCGGAACGGGAGATCCGCAGGCGGTCGAGCTGGTCGACATATGCCGCGAGCTGCATGAGAGCTGTCACACGGGCTTTGCGGGCGAGCTTCGAGTCCTGCACACGCCAGCGCCCCTCATCGTCTTTGCGCAGGAAGTCCGCGAACCCGACGAACTCGTCCGTCGCGAAAGCCGCCTGGAACACGACGAGCGCATCCGAGCGCAGTGCAGCCACCGTCTCGTCGACTGCCGCAGCGAGCGCTTCCGCGTCGACCGAGGACACCTTCTCGATGCGGTGCACGTTCTCGTCACCGAGATCGTGGATGTACCGGTCGAGCACGTTCTGCTCGTGCACGTCGCCGAGCTCGGCCGCGCGCTTCAGAGTCGCATCCTCCGGCTCTTCGACGGCGGGGACGCGCCCCAGCTTCGCGTCGATCGCCCGGGCCCACGCGAACTCGCACTCGGCGGCCGCCTTGAGGTCGCTCGCGCTCCAGATGACGCGTTGCGCCTGAGTGTCGATCCGCACGATGCTCCCGTTCTGTCGGATGCTTCGACACTATCCGCGGCATCGGACACAGGCGAAAGCGGACGGCTCCTCGACGCGCGGGTTCAGCGCCACCAGGTGTCGTCGGGCGTCACCGGGAGGTGTCGCTTGTGCTGCGTCGCGAGATACCTGGCCTCGATGCGACCGGCGACCTCAGGATCGACCTCGCGCCCCTCGAGGAAGTCGTCGATCTGCTCGTACGTGAGGCCGAGTTCGTCCTCGTCGGCGCGTCCGGGCTGGCCGTCCAAGAGATCGGCCGTCGGCACCTTGAAGGCGAGTCGGTCCGGAGCGTCGAGGAACTGCAGCAGCGAGCGTCCCTGCCGCTTGCTGAGCCCGGACAACGGGAGGATGTCGGCAGCGCCGTCACCGAACTTCGTGTAGAAGCCGGTCACCGCCTCCGCCGCATGGTCGGTGCCGATCACCAGCAGTCCGTCGTGACCGGCGAGCGCATACTGCGTGACCATGCGGACGCGAGCCTTGATGTTGCCGCGGTTGAAGTCGCTGATGTCGCTCGTGACCGCGAACTCGATGTCCTCCTCCACCCCGTCGACACCGTTCTGGATGTTGACCTCGACGGAGGAGTCGGGCGCGATGAACGCCAGCGCGGCTTCCGCGTCTTCGGCATCGTGCTGAACCCGATAGGGCAGACGCACCGCGAGGAACTTCGCCTCGCCGCCCTCGGCGCGCACACGCTCCACCGCGAGCTGTGCCAGACGGCCGGCCAACGTGGAGTCCTGCCCGCCCGAGATCCCGAGCACGAACCCCTTCGCTCCGGTGGCACGCAGGTAGTCGGCGAGGAAGCCGATCCGACGATCGGTCTCGGCCTCAGGATCGATCTCGGGCCTGACGCCGAGGTCTTCAGAGATCTGCTTCTGCAACGACATGTCATCCTCCGTCTTGTCCTCGACCAGTATCGCCCCTGCGTGTTACGTCCGGGTGACACCGCGGCGTTCGCATGCTCCTGCCAGCGAAGGCCTGAGAGAATGGACCGGTGAAGCTCCTCGTCGCTGCCCTCGATTCCGAACTGTCCGCATTCCCGGAGGAGCTCGACGGCTTCGACCGACTCGTGACCGGCGCCGGAAAGCTGCCGGCCACGTACGGCCTGACCCGCGCACTCGATGCCAAGGTCTACGACGAGATCGTGGTGGTCGGAACAGCCGGAGCCATCGAGCCCGGCCTCGAGGCGACCGTCCACGAGGTCGGCAGCGCGTTCCAGCACGACGTCACCGACCTCGACGGCGTTCGCGGGCAGCACGTCTCACTGCCTGCACGCGTCTCCACCGGACGCGACGGCGTGTTGATCGCGACCGGTGACCACTTCGTCGAGGACGCCGAGGTCACCGCCGTGATCCGCCCCTCCGGTGCTGCACTGGTCGACATGGAGACCTACGCCTTCATCTGGGTCGCCGAGCAGTTCGGTGTTCCGATCCGCGTGTTGCGTGCGGTGTCCGACCAGGCGGAAGACGGCGCGCTGACAGACTGGCGCGAGGCCGTCGCCCGCTGCAGCGTGCAGCTGCGCGACGTCATCCGCAGCGAATACGGCGTCTGACGCGCGACAGGCGGATCGCACTGGCCCGTGTCAGCGGGCGTCGATGATGCTGGGGCCGTTGGGCAGCGCTCGCACCGTGAGCTGCGCGGGGATCTGCTCCTGCATGGCCTCGACATGGCTGATCACACCGACGGTCCTGCCGCCCTGACGCAACTCATCGAGTGTGCGCATGGCCACGTCGAGAGTGTCACCGTCGAGGGAACCGAACCCCTCGTCGATGAAGAGGGTGTCCAAGCGGATGCCGCCCGCGCGTGCCGTCACGACCTCGGCCAATCCCAGCGCCAACGCGAGTGACGTGAGGAAGGTCTCACCTCCCGACAACGACTGCGGTGGTCGGGTCTGGCCGGTGAACGCGTCGAACACCACGATGCCGAGTCCGGAAGCCGCACCGCGGGCCGCGAGCGCGTCGGAGTGCCGCAGCTGATACCGCCCGGTGGACATCTCGTGCAGCCGACGGTTGGCCGCCTCGACGATCTCCTCGAGCTCTGCTGCGAGGACGAACGTCTCCAAGGTCATCTTGCGGGTGTTGACGCCCCTGCCCGCGATCGTGTCCGCGAGGTTCTGCAGCACCTCGAACTCCGCGGCCTCGTCGGCGCTGCGAGCCTGCTCGATCGCGGCAGAATCGATCAGCCCGCCGAGCCGTTCCGCGGTGCCGGCGGCCTTGGCTGCCTCGTCGACCGCCGTGGTCCAGAGGCTACGAGCTTCCGCTGATGCTCGTTCGGCCGGTGCCAGGTCGATGGGCTCTTCCGGCAGGGTGCGGAGTTCGAGGTCGAACAGCACGGCCCGCTCCTTCTCCCGTTGCACCGCGTGCTGCGTGATCCGCGCGTCCAGCGCTTCCTGGACTGAGAGCGGGCGCAGCGCCTCTTCCGCTGCTGCCTCGTCAGCGAACACGGAGTCCGCGAGACCGGCGTCGCGCTGTGCCTGGGCGCCGACGAGGGCCTCGGCCCTGCGCACGCGCTCGGAGATCGCCTGGCTCAGCGCACGCGCAGCCGCGACCTTGGCCTCGTTGTCCGCCAGCCGTTCGGCGACCGTGGGGAATGCAGCCCGCGCCGCGGCGATCAGCTCCTGTGCCTCCGTGCGACGTTGACGCAGGACGGCATGCTGTTCGCGTGCCTCCGCCAAAGCCCTCGCGTCGTCTTCTCGTTCGGTGTCGAGATGCTCGAGCCGCGTCACGAGGTCCGCGAGCTGCGTGTCGAGCGCGGTCAGCGTCTCGACAGCCGCGCGGCTGTCCGCGAGAGCCGCAGCGGCCTCCTCGTACTCGGTCTCGGCACGTTCGACGTCGCGCCCGTCGGCGCGAGCGGTGGCGGCCGCGAGTTCGGCGCGGAGCGCAGAGGATCTGGATGCCAGCTCGCCTTCCCGCCGGGCCGCGGAGTCGCGCGCTTCTTCCGCGACGGCGATGTCCTCCGGCGAGACGGGATCGGCGTGCGTGGCCGGCGCAGGGTGCTCGAACGAGCCGCAGACCGGACAGGGCTGTTCGTGTCGGAGCGTCGACGCGAGTTCTCCCGCCATGCCGTCCGTGCGGCGCCGGCGCAGCTCGGCCAGCGTGGACTGAGCCGCCGCATGCAACGCCGTCGCCTGCGTGAGCTCGACGTCTACCGAGAGCTCCGCTGTCCGCAGCCTCTCCGCCTCCCGCGCCGCCACGCGACGTGCGTCTGCGGTCTCCTGTGCCGCCCGTCTGTCCTCCACCCGATCTGCCAGGCTCCGCGCCGCGTCGCGCGATGCGTTGAGTGCGGTGACCTCTTCCGGGAGCGCGGCCCGCTTCGCATCGGCGGCCTGGATGCGTGCGGTGGCGACCGCGACCGCCTCCTCGGCGGCGCGCACCTCGGCGTCCAGAGCCGGTGCGCTCTCTTCGAGTTCCCGCGCCCGCTGCCAGGCGCCGATCTCCCTGGTGCGCTCCTGCGCCCACGCCTCGAGGTCGTCGTCGTCGGGAAGCCCCATCGCCTGCCCGGTCACGCGGGCGTTCTGCTCCTCCAGGCCGGCAGCCTCGAGCGCTCCAGCCGCTCGCGCAGCGGCGGCGATCATCGGACGAAGCGACTCGGCGACGCGCGACGCGGCGAGCTCGGCACGGGCGTGCTCGATCGACGGCGCCTCGGCATCGAGGCGTTCGAGGGCGGATCTGGCTCGATCGCGTTCCTGCTGCGCGCGTCGTTCCTCTCGGGCGATGGCGAGTTCGGCGTCGGCAGCGGTCGACTGCTGCTCGGCATCGGCGCGATCGGAGGCACGACGCTCCGCACGGTAGTCGGCGCGAGCCTTCGCCCGCCGGAGGGCCTCCAGCCGCTCGTCGATCGACGCGGGAGCCTGCGACGTCTCCGCCACGGTGTCATCGCCGTCTCCCGACAGCCCGCCGGCGACCACGAGGTTCTCGGCCTCGTCGATACGCGCCTCGACGGCGGCGAGACGACTGCCGAGCACTTGTTCGGCCGCACGGCGACGATCGTCGAACCGCGCCTGCACGTCTTCGAATCGTTGCGTTCCGAACAGCCGCCGCAGCAGTGCCTGGCGATCGCGGCTGCCCGCGAGCAGAAACTCCGAGAACCGGTTCTGTGCGAGCAGGATCACCTGCAGGAACTGCTCCCGACTGAGCTGAAGGATCTCATCGAGCTCGCCGGCGACGTCGACCGCCCGCGCGGCACGGCCGATCCATCCACTGTCCGTCCATTCGTCGAGCGACACGGCGGCCGCCTGCTTGGTCATGCCACCACCGCGCTTGGCCGGGCGCAGGTACTCGGGCGAGCGCGTGACGCGGTATCGACCGGCCGGCGTGCTGAACTCGACGACCACCTCTGAGGGATCGTCAGGCTCGCAGTGATCGCTTCGGAGGCGTTTCTCGCCGCCCTCGTATCGAGGCACCCCGCCGTACAGGCCGAAGCACACCGCATCGAGGATGCTCGACTTGCCCGCCCCGGTCCGTCCGGCGATCAGGAAGATGCCGTCGTCGGCGAAGGCGTCGAAGTCAACGGTCTGTCGCGACCGGAACGGGCCGAAGCCTTCGACCACCAGACGATGAAGACGCATCTAGACGAGCGCCTCGGCACGCACCCGCTCGTCGAGCACCGCGCGGATCAGCTCGCTCTCGGCCTCTGTGGGTCCGTGCCCGGCCCGCACGTGCTCGAGGAAGGCATCGATGCGGTCGGCATCGGTGACAGCGGTGCGCAGCCGCTGCACATAGGAGCGCTCGTCGACCTCGGCGGTCACCTCCGGCTGGTGCTGCACCATGGCGCAGTACGGGAAGCTCTCGCGAAGACGCCGCATGGGCTCGCGCTGCGGCACCGCATCGGTGTAGACGGCGCAGACCCAGTCATCCGCGTGCTGCGCGACCAACTCGGTGGACAGGATCTCGTCGAGCGGGCCGGTGAGGGTGACGAGCCGCCGAGGCACCGGCAGTTCCATCCACTCCACGCCGGCGAGTCCTTCGGCGTCGATGTCGACGAGCCAGCAACCACGGGGCTTGTGCTGCTCTCCGAAGCTGTAGTGCAGAGGCGCGCCCGCGTAGCGCACGCGGGCGCTGAGCTGCTGGCGTCCGTGGATATGGCCGAGCGCCACGTAGTCGGGTCCGTCGAACACGCTCAGCGGCACGACGTCGAGACCGCCCTGTCGCACCTCGCGCTCGAGCCCGGCGGTCGCGTCGACACCCGCGGCGAAGCAGTGCGCGATCGCCACCGCTCGGCCTCCGTGCTGGTCCATGCCGGCGCGGACCAGGTCCATCGCATGCGCCATGGTCTGCGCCTGCGTGCGCAGCTGACGCCCGGATGCATCGCCCTCGGGCCAGTGCTGACGCACGATGGCCGGCTCGAGGTAGGGGATGCCGTAGAAATGCACCGGTCCGTGGTCATCGGCGATGGTCACCGGCACACCCACCGCGAGGGGGTCTGTGAGCACGTGGATGCCCTCGCGGAGAAGGCGCGCCTGGAACCCGAGTCGTGCGGCGGAGTCGTGGTTGCCGCTCGTGACGATGACGCGGGCGCCCGTCTCGTGCAGCGCCACCAGCGCATCGCCCAGCAGCGTGTATGCCGCGCCGGACGGGGTGGCGGAATCGAAGACGTCTCCCGCGACGACGACCACGTCGACCGCATTGTCGCGAACCTGCGCGGTGAGCGCCTCGAGCACCTCGGCGAGAGCGTCCATGGTCGAATTGCCATGGAACGTCCGGCCGATGTGCCAGTCCGAGGTGTGCAGGATCCGCATACTCACACGGTACGAACCCCCTCCGACATTCCGTCCGAGGCGTGCCGTGCGCGGCCCGCACCCGGCGCGGAGGAGGGAGCGGA
Source organism: Microbacterium sp. WHRI 7836 (assembly GCF_040223885.2). Classification (NCBI taxonomy): domain Bacteria; kingdom Bacillati; phylum Actinomycetota; class Actinomycetes; order Micrococcales; family Microbacteriaceae; genus Microbacterium; species Microbacterium sp. WHRI 7836. Next base: position 859,020 of record NZ_CP168171.1, on the reverse strand, counting down.
AGGTCCCCTGACCCACCCTCGCCACGACGATCGGCACGCGGTGATGCGAGATGCGTTGTGCACCTTCACCTGTGCGGAGTGCAGGGCTGCGCGATGCGAGATCAGGGCTGCCCTCCGCCCGACAGGTGCCGGCTTGCCCCGCCGGCTGAGGGTTGTGCCCGCTTCGTCGTGACTACCGACTCCCGCTCTCCTCCTCGAGATCGTTCGACCAGTTCGCCTGCTGGATCCTGTTGTCGAGCTCACGCAACTCCTGCGCGACGGCGTCGGCGCGCGAGCGCAGCTGTGAGACGGGGAGTGCGGAGACCTGACGCAGCTCCGAACGCATCTGGCGGAGGAACTGGTCGTTGGCCCCCGAAGCGGCGGCTGCCGCATCCGTCAGCACGGAGTGCCGAAGACGGAGCACGTCGCGGGAGGCCAGCGCGTCGGTCATGGTGCCGTCCGCACCCAGATGCAGTCGCGCGTTGGTGGCGTTGATGCGGCGGATGAGGTCGCGCAGTTGCGTCAACGCCGCGTCGACCTCGACGATCAGGGCGGCGGCATCCTCCGCCGGTTCCTCGCCCTCCTGGTAGCGGGCGTTCGCGACGATGCGCGCCCGCAGCTGCTCGATCCGGCGCTGCAGGTCGGCGCGTGCGGTGAGGGCCTCGGCGAGTTTCATGACGTCATCCTCGCAGGGGCGCGGCGTAACAGTTCGTCATACGGTCGGAGAGTCAGCGAGTACGCAGCAGGCCGGCGCGCTCCGGGTGGGCGGCGAACCAGTCGGCCACGTACCAGCACACGGCATCGACCTTGCGATCGCCGCGCTCCTCGATGTCGGCCACCGCACCCTCGACGACCTTCCCCGCATAGCCGTTCCCGCGGAAAGTCGGGATCGTGAAGGCTCGGGTGAGGGCGATCGTGTGGCCGTCGTCACGGTAGTCGAGCACGCTCACGAGCTTGCCGTCACGCATGAGCGTGTAACGCGAGGCGTCCTTCTCGTCGGTCAGGATGAAGCCGCCGACGGTGTGCGAGATCGTCATTGCAACCACGTTACGCCCGTCAGGGACGCCCGGGCGTTTTGACATGAGACGTCACGATCGGACATAATCCCCCCATGACTACCAACGCAAGCCCCTCGTCCGCCCAGGAGGCGAACAGGACTGCCGGGATGATGATGCCCGGTCGCGTTGGCATGTGTTGCCGAATGTGTCGCTGAACGAACAGCCACCCCGCCTGACCTGAACCCCTCGCCATCTGCGAGGTCAGTGTCACCGAGCATCCACCCTTTGCTCGATTCCCGGCTCCGCCGGTCATTCATGCAACGCATCAGAGCCCCTTTCGGTCCGGGCTCACGTCCTGAGGACTTCATCATCATGTCGAACACCGCACTTCTCGAGCGTCCCGCCACCACCGCCGCCGTCCGCACGCAGCCCGAGACCGCCGCGCCGCTCTCTCCTGCCGGAGCCGACCTCCCCGCCGTGCGCTCACCCCGTGGCTTCGCCCTCTACGTGGGCCTGGACGAGATCAAGGCCGCAGAGGCCGGAGTCAGCCTCCCCCTGCTCGTCGATGCCCTGCGTCGCACGCTCGCCGAGCTCGCGCCGGGAGCCGAGACCCACGCCACCGTCGCCCTCGCGCCCCACGGTTCGGGAGGGCGCGACCTCGACGTCGTGCGCCTCGCACTGCAGGAGCCGGGCGCGATCGCCCGCACCAAGGCCGCCGCCGAGGAGGAGACCACCGACGAGGAGAGCGGCGTCACGGTCGACATCTCCCGCAAGCGTGTGCTGATCGACGGCGAGTCCGCAGCCTTCACTTACAAGGAGTTCGAGCTGCTGCAGTACCTGGTGCTGCGCGAGGGACGCACGATCGAGCGCAGCGAACTGGTGTCAGCGCTCTGGCAGGCACAGGACGACGAGACGCCGGGCGAGCGCACGATCGACGTGCACGTGCGCCGCCTCCGGGCGAAGCTGGGTCGCTACGAGGACATCGTGCGCACCGTGCGCGGAATCGGCTACCGCTTCGATCGGCACGCCGACGTCGTGATCCGCTACGGTCACGGCACGCCCTCGCCCGACCGGTTCTGAGCACCCAGGACTCCGGTGTCAGGAGCGGAGCGTAGGGTGGGCGCATGACTCTGACGGCCGACCCCGCTGAGGCAGGAGCCGCTCGCTCGGAGGCCCCTCGAGAGACGGTCTACCGACCGCCGCACGAGCTCGATCTGCGCAGCACCGTGGGTATGCTCCGACGCGGTGGCAACGACCCGACGATGGTCATCGACGGGCCGGTCATCTGGCGGGCGATGCGCACGCCGCTCGGACCGGCCACCCTGGCGCTGCGAATGATCGGCGGCGAGGTGCGCGCGACGGCGTGGGGCCCCGGATCGGGTTCGGCCCTCGAGCTCGTCCCCGCCCTGTGCGGGGCGCACGACGACGCCGGGGACTTCGATCCGTCGCATCACCCCCTCATCGCCGATTCCGCGCGGCGGCATCCGGGACTGCGCCTGACCCGCACCGACGAGGTGTTCGACGCGCTCGCGTGCGCGATCATCGAGCAGAAGGTGACCGGCATGCAGGCCTTCGGCGCGTGGCGCTGGCTGGTCAGCCGCTTCGGAACGCGCGCGCCGGGACCGACGCCGCGCCCGATGTTCACCGCGCCAGCACCTGAGCAGTGGCACCGGATCCCTTCCTGGGCCTGGCACAGAGCCGGAGTCGAGCCACCGCAGTCTCGCACCATCGTGCGTGCGGCTGAACGCGGAGACCGCATCGCCCGCGCCGTACGCACGGCCTCCACAGGGGCTGATCGCGATCGGGTGCTCACGAGCCTTCCCGGCGTGGGGGTGTGGACATCGGCGGAGACCCGCATCCGCTCGCTCGGCGACCCCGACGCGGTGAGCGTCGGCGACTACCACCTCGCCCACCAGGTCGGCTACGCCCTGACCGGCACTCGCACCGATGACGACGGGATGATCGAACTCCTCTCCCCCTGGTCCGGGCAGCGGCAACGCGTCGTGCGCCTCATCCACGCCAGCGGTGTGCAGGAACCGCGACGGGGTCCTCGCCTCGCACCGGAGGACCATCGCCGCCGCTGACACCGGCACCTATGCTGGTGCCATGTCCCGTTCCATGCTGCGCATCCTCGTCACCGTCGGCCTTCTGTTCGTCGGTGTCGTGATCGGGCTGATCTTCCAGAACGTCTGGCTCGGTGTGCTGCTCGCCGCGATCGTGTGGCTGGGCTGGTTCCTCGGGTACGAATCGCGGCGCGGCAACAACGCCGGCGTCAACGACGAGGACCACGGCATCGAGCTCTGACCTCAATCCCCTCGCCCGTGGGAACGCGGCACAGTTCAGTAGCGGCACAGTTCAGTAGTAGACGGCGAGCGGCCCTGACGGACCGTCGACAACGCGCACGGGAGTGTCGAAGACCCGTGTGAGGACGTCGTCCGTCATGATCGCGGCCGGCGCCCCGAACTCCACGACGGCTCCATCCTTCATGGCGCAGATGTGGTCGGCGTAGTGGCTCGCGAAGTTGATGTCGTGCAGCACGATGACGATCGTGCGTCCGAGCTCCTCCGACGCGCGTCGCAGGTGCTTCATCATCTGCACCGCATGCCGCATGTCGAGGTTGTTGAGCGGCTCGTCCAGCAGCACGAACTCGGTGTCCTGCGCGAGGACCATCGCGACGTAGGCGCGCTGGCGCTGCCCACCGGAGAGCTCGTCGAGATACCTGCCCTCCAGCGCGCCGAGGTCGAGGAAGTCGATGGCTCGACTGATGATCTCCTCATCCGCGCGGTTCAGCCGACCCTTCGAATGCGGGAAGCGCCCGAAGCCGACCAGTTGACGCACGGTGAGGCGCGTGACGAAGTGGTTCTCCTGGCGCAGGATCGACACGACCTTCGCCAGGTCCTTCGACTTCGTGGAGGCCACATCGAGTCCGGCGATCTCGATGGCTCCGGCGTCCATCCCGCTGAGACGCCCGATCATCGTGAGCAGAGTCGACTTGCCTGCACCGTTCGGACCGATGAGAGCGGTGATGCCGCCGGCGGGGATCTCGAGGTCGACGGGGCCGATCGCGACCTCGCTGCTGTAGTCCCGGCGGACGCCGTCGAGTGCGATCACAGCCTGCCCTTTCTGAGGATGACGATGAGGAACACGATGCCGCCCACGAGCTCGATCAGGATCGACACCATGCCCTGCGCGTAGAAGATGTTCTTCATCACGAAATACGCCCCGGCCAGGATGGTGAAGGCCGTGAGGACGGCGACCGGGAAGATCAACCGGTGATCATGGGTATCGGCGAACTGGTACGCGAGCGTCGCGACCAGGAAGCCGAGGAAGGTCATCGGCCCCACCAACGCGGTCGAGGTCGCCATGAGCACGGCGACGAGGAACAGCACGATGAACAGCTCGCGCCGATGATCGACGCCGAGTGAGCGCGCGGCATCCGGACCGAGTGCCATCAGGTTGAGCCGGCGCGAGCGCAGCCACAGCAGCCCCGAGGCCGCGACCACCAGCGGGATCGCCAGCGGCAGGTAAGAGGGATCGGCGTTGGACACGTTGCCGAACAGACGCGCGGCGAGCACGTCGAACTCGCTGGGGGTGAGCAGACGCTGCATGAAGGTGGCGATCGCGCCGAGACCGCCTCCGATCACGATGCCGACGAGGAGCATGATCTGCAGGTTGCCGTAACGACCCGAGAGCAGCCAGCCGTAGAGCGCCACCGCGAGGCCGACCATGATCGCCACCTGGATCGCGAACTGCCCCACGCCCTGGATGGCAACGATGCCCGCCACGCCGAACAGATACACGGTCGAGGTCTGCACCACCCGGTACAGCGACTCGAAGCCCATGATCGACGGCGTGATGATGCGGTTGTTCGTCACGGTCTGGAAGCTCACCGTGGCGACGGCCTGAGCGACGGCGACGAGCGCCATCACGGTCACGTCGGTCGCTCGGTGCTGAGCGATGCGCCAGAAGCCCGCGGAGCCGACGGGCATGGGATTCGCCCACGCGAGCAGACCGAAACCGGAACCTGCGGCGAGGACGATGAGGATGCCGAGCACGAGGAAGTACCGACGCCGCGCCTGCGGGGTCGTGAAGGAGCCCGCCGAACGGAGCCCTCCGGCAGTCGCCGCGTCGCTCATCGCGGCGCGCATCACGCCGCTAGCCACGTCGACGCTGCCTGAGCAGGAGGAGCACGAAGACCACGGCGCCGACGACCCCGAGGATCAGCGAGACCGGGACCTCGAAGGGCATGATGATCGTGCGCCCGATGATGTCGCAGACCGTGACGATCCCGATCCCCAGCAGACACACCCAGGGCAGGTTGCTGCGCAGATCGTCGCCGCGCACCATCGAGACGATGTTCGGCACGATCAATCCGAGGAAGGGGAGATTTCCCACGACGACGGTGACCACGCCGGTGGTGACAGCGATCAGGACGGTGCCGAGCAGGATGATCCGGTTGTAGTTCACCCCGACGTTGGTCGCGATCTCTTCGCCGAGTCCGGCGATGGTGAGTCGATCGGCGACGATGAAGACGATCACGCCGATGATGGCCACGATCCAGAGCATCTCGTACTGGCCGCGCATCACCGAGGTGAAGCTGCCGGCGAACCAGACGCCGATGATCTGCAGCGAGTTCGTGGCCAGAGCGAGGTAGGTCGAGAGAGCACCCACCACGGCACCGAGCATGATGCCGACGATCGGGACGATCAGGGATGATCTGAGCGCCACCCGCCGCAGGAACGCGAAGAACACCATGGTGCCCACGAAGGCTGCCAGTACCGCACCGGCCATCCGCAGCGGGAGGGACGGCTGCGGCACGAGGATCATGACGGCGAGGAGGCCGAGCCCTGCCCACTCCGTGGTACCCGTCGTGGTCGGCTCGACGAAGCGGTTCTGGGTGAGCAGCTGCATCACCAGTCCCGCCATGGCCATCGAGGCGCCGGCCAGGACGAGGGCGACCGTGCGCGGGATACGTGTGATCTGGAACATCTGCGCGCCGTCGTCCGCGCCGGCGATGTCGTACACACCCGTGAAGAGCGAGATCACGAGCAGGGCGGCGACGACGAGCACGCCGATGAGCAGCTTCACGTCGAAGAGCCGCCCGGCGTTGCGGGGCGGCGAAGCGATGTCTGTGGAGACCATGGTGGTGCGGCGGCGGCATCCGGATCACCCGGATGCCGCCGCGTCAGCTCAGTTCTTCGCGCTCTTCTCGAGGGCGTCGGCGAGGTCGTTCAAGAACGTGGTGTAGGTCTGGATGCCCTCGTTCAGGTAGGTGTCTGTCGGCATGTAGACGAGCTGCTTCTCCTTCACGGCGGTGACCGAGGCGAGGGCTTCGGAGCTCTCGAGGATCTCGGCCGCCTGCACGTAGTCGGGGGTCTCAGCGGCGAACACCGCATCGCGGTCGAGCACGAGGATCCAGTCCGGGTTCGAGGAGGCGATGGCTTCGACGGAGATCTCGTCGCCCTGGTGGTCGTCACTCGCATCGTCCACCTCGAGAGCGGGCGTGAGTCCGAGGATGTCGTAGATCGGTCCCAGCGATCGGCCGACGGTCGGCGCGAGGTAGCCGATCTGGCCTCCCGACGTGTTGACGGCCATCACGGTGTCGGCGTCGTCGTATGCGGCCTTCGCGCGCTCGACGGCGGCATCGAAGTCGTCCACGAGCTTCTTCGCCTCGTCCTGCTTGCCGAAGATCTCGCCGAGCACCGTGACCTGGCGCTTGAGCTCCTCGTCGAAGGGCTCGCCGTCACGCGGCTCGAGGTCGACGATGGTGGCGTCGGGGACGAGGTCCGCGATCGCCGCGTTGTGCTGCGTGAAACGCTGGCCGCTGATGATCAGGTCGGGCTCGACGGCGACGACGGCTTCGAGGTTCGGCTCGCTGTGCAGGCCGATGTCGACGATCCCGTCGTCCTTCACATACGACACGGTCTCCGGCATGAGTGCCACGGCCCCGGCGGAGAGCTCGACGCCCCAGTCGGAGAGCGTCTGGAAGGTGCGGTTGTCGAGGGCGACCACCGATGCGGGTGGGGTGGCGATCTCCTTCGTGCCCGTGTTGTCCTCGATCGTGACGGTGGCTGCTGCCGGTTCGGTCTTCTCCGTTTCCTCCGAGCCTCCGGAGGTGCACCCGGCGAGGGCGAGGAGGCCGACGAGAGCGGCACTCGTAGCGGTGAGGGTTCTGGGCACGGACATGGAGAGACTCCTGTTCTGCGGGATCGGTGCGCACACGATGGGCGCCGGGGCGACGCACGGGGATCACCCGCGCCGTCTCATTTAGGTTAGCCTTACTTTATGAGCGATACGAAATCCGGTTTCTCGATCGAGCGTCGCGGCCTCGAGCTGCGCTTCCGCAACGTCACACTGAGCGCGCGTGAATGGCTGGCGCCGGACTTCGTGCGGGTGCGACTGACCGGCTCGGATCTCGCCGGCTTCGATTCGCCCGGTTCCGACGACCACATGCGCCTGTTCTTCCCCGCGGGCCCGACGGATTCCGTCGAGGAGCTGCGCGCCTCCCCCAGCCGCGAGTACACGCCGCTCGCCTGGGGCGACGACTGGCTCGACGTCGAGTTCGCGGTGCACGGCGACCGGGGAGTCGCCGCCCCCTGGGCGGCGAACGCGCCCCTCGGATCCACGATCGGCGTCGGCGGCCCCCGCGGGGCGGCCGTGCTGGTCGGCGAGCCCGGATCGTGGCTGCTGGTCGGCGACGAGACGGCGATCCCCGCGATCCGACGGTTCGCCGCGCTCATCCCCGACGGCACTCCTGCACGCATCGTGATCGAGACGGTGAACCCCGGCCGAGAGGTCGAGGTCGAGGCCCCGGTCGAGGTCGAGTGGCTGCACCGGGGAGAGAAGCCCTCCGGCTCCGCCCTCATCGCCTTCCTCGAGGGGCTGACGGCCGATGACACGGTCGGCCTCGACCCGTTCGTCTTCGTCGCCGCCGAGCAGTCGATCGTCAAGCCGGGCAGGGCACTGCTCGAACGGTGGGGCGTCGACAGTGCGAAAGCAGTCGTGAAGGGGTACTGGAAGCGCGGCGAGGCGGAGTACCACGCGCCGCACTAGTGCGACGTCGGCCGTTGCTGGGAGACTCGGCACATGGCACTTCTGGATCACCTCGGCATCACCGTGACCGACCTCGAACGCGGCAGGGCGCAGTTCCATCCCGTGCTCTCCGCCCTCGGGTATGTCAGCGGCGGAGCGAACGATCATTCGATCTCGTGGAACAACGGCGACGAGACCGAGATCATCCTCTACACCTGGGATGACGACACCACTCCGCACCGGCACGGCCGCGTGGGCTGGCAGCACATCGCGTTCGCGGTGCCCTCGCGCGACGACGTCGAACGCCTGCACGCGATCGCGGTGGATTCCGGCTGGACGGCCGTGCGCGAGCCCAAGGAGTACCCCCGCTACTCGGAGCGCTACTTCGCCTCCTTCGTCGAAGACCTCGACGGCATCCGGATCGAGTTCATGTATAACCCTCCTCGCGAGGCGAGTTGACTCCCGGGCGTGTCGCGCCCTAGGGTGGCAAAGCTGTGCCGATCGGTGCAGCACACCAGCCGAGGAGTCGACGGATGACCGCGCAGCGGAACCTCCCCATCGCCGCGGTCTTGCAGCTTCAGCACAAGCGCAATGACCGCTACGAGTCGTACCCTCCGGCACGCGTCGTGTGACAGCATCCGCTCTCGCAACGCCCCGTACCGTCAGGTCCGGGGCGTTCTTCCGTTGGAGACTCCCCTGACCTGTGGCTGAACACCACCGCAAGGAAAGGAATCATGGAGAGGCTCTCCGCACGGCTGCTGTCGTGGGCGTCACTGATCGACGAGAAGACACTCGCTCAGGCGCACACCACGGCCCGCATGCCGTTCATCCACCCGCACCTGGCGCTGATGCCGGATGCGCACCTCGGCAAGGGGGCGACGGTCGGCTCGGTCATCCCGACGCTCGGCGCGATCATCCCCGCCGCCGTCGGCGTCGACATCGGCTGCGGCATGATCGCCGTCCGCACGCAGTTCACGAGGAGCGACCTCGACGGCCGCGAACTCGCCGAGCTCCGGGAGCAGATCGAGCGTGCCATCCCGCTGTCGGCCGGCCGGTACAACCGCAAGGTCGTGGCCACAGCCGAGCCTCGCATCGCCGAGCTCGAGCAGCTGGCAGAGAAGAGCGGTTTCGACCCCGCACAGTACGCCGGGAACTGGCGCCTGCAGCTGGGCACATTGGGATCCGGGAACCACTTCATCGAGGTGTCGGTGGATGAGCTCGACCGGGTGTGGCTGTTCCTGCACTCGGGGTCGCGAGGCGTCGGCAACAAGATCGCCGGCCACCACATCGGTGTCGCGCAGCGGCTCGCGAAGCAGTGGTGGATCGACCTCCCCGACCCCGACCTGGCCTATCTCGTCGAAGGCACACCGGAGTTCACCCGATACATCCGGGAGCTGCGGTGGGCACAGCACTTCGCCCTGCTGAACCGGGAGGAGATGATGGATCGGGTCATCCGCCAGGTGTCGGAGTTCCTCGGCACTCCGGTCGAGGAGCAGGAGCGGATCAACTGCCACCACAACTTCACAGAGTCGGAGAAGCACTACGGAAAGCAGGTATGGGTGTCCCGGAAGGGCGCCATCCAGGCGGACGCCGGTCGTCCGGGTCTGATCCCCGGATCGATGGGCACCGCCTCGTACGTGGTGGAAGGGCTCGGTGACCCGCAGTCGCTGAGCTCCTCGCCGCACGGCGCCGGCCGGGAGTACTCGCGGTCCGCGGCGCGACGGACTTTCACTCACGAGCAGCTACGTGTGGCGATGGCCGGCATCGAGTTCCGTGACACCGACGCGTTCATCGACGAGATCCCCCAGGCGTACAAGCCGATCGACCGGGTGATGGCGGATGCCGCGAGCCTCGTGTCGATCCGGCACACGCTGCGGCAGGTCGTCAACGTGAAGGGCGATTGACCGGGACTGGGCGGGGCCTCCCCCGCCCAGTCCTTCCTGCACCGACGCGACGGAGAGCGTGTCATCCACGGATCGTGGGCAACCGATATCTTCGGCTCCTGCGCTCTGGCAGGCTTGCCGGATCGATGCGACGATGAGGGAGTGGGAGTCATGAACGACGCGCAGATCTGGACGATGATCGGGTCGTTCACCGTGCTGATGTTCAGCACGCTCACCGTCGTCTCGACATTGTTCGTCCGCATCCTCCGCAGCGAGATCGGGGGCCTGCGTACGGAGATGAACGGCCAGATCGATGGGCTGCGCACCGAGATGAATGCCCGCTTCGATTCCGTGAACACCCGCATCGACGGTCTCGACCGCGACGTGCAGGCGCTCGTCAAACGCACGTTCGGCCTCGACCGCGAGTGACGATGACGCCTCGACACAGCATCGGGGTGCACCCGGCCGACCGCCACGATGCCTTCCCGGAGAACCCGTGCGGCACGGCTGTCCTGCTCCTCGCCGGATCCAGCGGGCGTGTGGAGGTCGAGCGGGCGGAGATGCTGGCACGGCACGGCGCCCGTGTGAGGGCCATCCGCTGGTTCGGCGGCATCAGCCAGCGCCCTGCCCCGCACGAAGTGCCGATCGAGACCTTTGTCGAAGGGGTGGAGTTGCTGCGTCGTGACGCCGATCGCGTGGCGATCTTCGGAACATCGTTCGGAGCGGAGGCGGCGCTGGTGACCGCGTCCCTGCACCCGATCGATGCGACGGTCGCCGTCGCCCCGTCCTCTGTCGTCTGGGCTGGCAACTCAGAGGGGACCTGGTCGTCGCACTGGACCCGTCGGGGTACCCCGATACCGTTCGTCCCGTTCGCTCCGTCGTGGACGCCGTCGACCGACCCGCCCGAGTATCGTGCTCTGTACGAGTCGAGCGTCGATCGTGACCCTTCGGCCGCCGCCGCCGCCGCGATCCGGGCGGAGGACATCGACGGTGTCGTCGTGGTCGTCGCCGGCGGCGACGACCGGGTCTGGCCCAGCACCCGATTCGCCCGCGAGCTCGTCGAACGCCGCACGGCGAAGGGTCTGGACACGACGGTGATCACTCACCCGGACGCGGGGCACCGACTGCTGCTCCCCGGCGAATCGGCCGTGACCGCAGGAGTGACGATGGCGCGGGGAGGCTCTCCCGCCGCCGACGCGGAGCTCGGCGCACTCGCATGGCCGCGGATCGTGAACGCGCTCTACCTGCGGGCCTGACGCTCAGAGCGCCGGCGCGACCTCGACCTCCGGGGCACGATCGGTGAATGCGGTCTTCGGGACGAACACGAGGATCACGGCGGCGACGAGCGCCGTCACCCCGCAGACGATCCACACCGTGAAGTACCCGGCGAGCGAACCGGCGGTGGCATCCGTCGCGCCGGCGGTGCTCGCGACGCCGTGCAGGAGCGCGATGCCGAAGACGCACGACGCGATCGCTCCGCCCACGGTCTTCACCGAATTCGTCAGGCCCGTCGCGACGCCGGTCTGCGTGGCCGGAGCCGCGGAGGCCGCCGCCGCGGGGAGCGCCGCGACCAGTGCCCCGGACCCGAGCCCCACGACCACCATGTTCGTGATGACCTGCGCATAGGAGCCGTGGAACGGCAGGAAGAGGAGGAAGCCGATGCCGACCAGCATCGACGCTCCCATCAGCGTCACCCGCGGTGTGGCACGCCGCGCCACCGCCGGGAACAGCAGCGCCCCCGTGATCATGGCGATGAGGTAGACGCCGATGATCAACGAGGTGGCGAAGCCGGTCGTGCCCAGACCGTAGCCGTACACCGATGGGTCGGTGCGCGCGAACGTCGACAGCGGGGCCTGCGCGCCGAGCACGCTGACGCCGAAGAGCCCGGCCGTGAGGAACACCGGTCCGAGCGCGGGCGAGCGGAACATGCGCACGTCGATCAGCGGGTCTGCGCAGCGCAGCTCCCAGAGCACGAACGGGACCACGAGCAGCACGCCGAGGATCACCACCGCCCAGGACCACGGGTTGGTCAGACCGCCCTCCAGGCGGAGCAGGCTGAGCCCGCCGGTGAAGCAGACGAGGGCGAGAGAGATGAGCACGAGGCCGACCGTGTCGAAGACACCGCCGGTGGGCTCCGGCGATTCCTTGACCCCAAGGAGGATCACGAAGAAGCACACCACGATGAGCACGGCCGGGACCAGCAGCACGACGGTGAGGGGAAGCACGTCGATGAGCGCACCGCCGACCAGGGCGCCGATGATCGCGCCGCCCTCGAGAGCGGCGACGAGCAGCCCCGCAGCCTTGGCGGTGATCGACGACCGACCCTCCATGCGGCGCGAACGCGACCAGATCAGGGCGATCTCGAGTGGAAGCCAGACGACGTAGAAGCCCATCAGCGCCCACGCGGCGAGGAACACCGGGAATGAATCGGTGAAGGGCAGCACCAGCGCCGCGGCCGCCGTGACCGCGGTGGAGATGAGCAGCATGCGCTTGTGCCCGACCATGTCGCCCAGCTTGGCGAAGGCCGGGACGACGAGTGCCGACAGCATCAGCTGCGTGCCCTCGAGCCAGTTCACGTCGGCGTCGTGGATGCCCAGATGGCGGGCGATGTCCGTGAGCATCGGGGTGTAGTACCCCTGCAGCACACCGCTCGTGAACTCCACGAAGGCAAGGAAGCCGACCACGACGGCGAGGGTGCCCAGGGTGCGGGTGCGCGTCATCGCGTCTCCTGCTTCTGCTTCGGGTCCCCCGGCAGGCTCCGAGGGGAGGGTGAGATCACCCTAGCCGTTCGAGCAGCGCCCTGTGGAACCGCTCTCCCCGTTCCAGCGCGGCGATCTCCACGCTCTCGTCGACGCCGTGGATCGACGCGCGCTGCGCATTCGACATGTCCAGCGGCGCGAACCGATAGACCGCGGGTGAGAAGCGATGGAAGTGTCGCGAGTCGGTGGCCGCCATCATCACATACGGGACGGCAGGCACGCCGGGGAACGCGACCTCGAGCGCGTCGGCCAGCAGAGCGAATTGCGCGTTATCGGTCGATGATTCCGGCGACGGTTCGCTCGCTTCGACGACCTCGACCGCGACGAGCGGATCGCGGACCCGCCGGCGCACCCGGAACACCGTCTGCTGCGTGGTCTCCCCGAGCGCGATGCGCAGGTTGACGGTGGCCGAAGCCTGCGACGGCAGCACGTTCGCCGCGGTTCCTCCGGACTGCATCGTCGGCGCGACGGTCGTGCGCACGAGAGCGGCCGGTTCACCACCCAGCGCGGCGAAGATCTGCGCGGTCAGCAGCGGCGCAGAGCCGAGGAACCGCAGCAGGTGGCGAGCCGTGCCCGGCGTCTGCGCGGCCAACTGCGACAGCATCCGGAGGATCGCCTTCGAGGCACGGGGGCGGAAGGTCGTCGGGCCGAGTCGGTCGACAGCCCTGGCGATGCGGCGGACCGCCGTGAGGGTCGGCGGGGCCGAGGCGTGGCCGCCTTCGCCCCGTGCAGAGAGCCGCAGGGTCATCACACCCTTCTCGCCGACACCGATCATCGCGGCCCGTCCGGGAACGAACGGCAAGGGCGCATCGACGACGGCACCGCCCTCGTCGACGACGAGCCAGGGGACGATTCCCCGGTCGCGCAGCACCCGCGCGATCTCCTCGGCGGCGCGTCCGTACGTCTCCTCGTTCCCGCCGAAGGAGAGGTACACGTCGCGGGGCGGGACGAACTCGTCGGCGAGCAGATTCTCGACCGCCTCCAGGATCACGATCAGCGGCCCCTTGTCGTCGAGAGCACCTCGACCGTAGACCGATCCGCCGGCGATCACGCCCGCGAAGGGCGGGTGCGTCCAGGCGTCGCTCTCGTCGACGGGGACGACGTCGTAGTGCGCCATCAGCACGACGGGCCCCTCGTCCGCCGCAGCACTCCCGCTCCCCTTCCAGTGGAACAGCAGGCCGAATTCGGTGTGCCGTTCCAGACGCAGCCTCTCGTGCGTCAACGGGTAGAGCTCGGCGATCAGCGCGACGAACTCCTCGAACGGAGCCGAGCCGCGTTCATCGAGTTCGGCCGACACCGTCGGGATCCGGATCATCTGCGAAAGCCTCTCGGCGATGCCGGGGCGCACGGTCGATGTGGTCACAGCGCCATCGTACCCAGCGGCGGATCCGCTCATCGCGAGCCTTCCGACTGCGTTCGCGCTCGTCCGGCTCGGCGAAAAAGACGAGGATGGACCGAGACGAAGGAGAACGCACATGAGGATCGCCGTCGCAGGAGGAACCGGGACCGTCGGTCGACACACGGTCGAGGCGCTGCAATCGGCCGGCCACGACGCCGTCGTCCTCAGCCGATCCCGAGGAGTGGACCTCGTGACCGGGCAGGGCGTGGGGGAGGCACTCGCCGGCGCGGATGCGGTGATCGATGTCGTGAGCGTCGAGACCCTCAAGGCGAGCACGGCGATCGAGTTCTTCACCGCGGCGGCCGGGAACCTGTCCGCTGCGGCTGCCGACGCGGGTGTCGGACATCTCGTGCTGCTGTCGATCGTCGGGATCGACCGCATCCCGTACGACTACTACGCCGGCAAGATCGCCCAGGAGAAGATCGTCGAGGGATCCCGCGTGCCGTCGACGATCCTGCGAGCGACGCAGTTCCACGAGTTCGCCGGGCAGATGTTCGAGCGGGCGAAGCTCGGACCGCTCCACCTCGCCCCGAACGCCCGCACCCAGCCTGTGGCAGCCCGTGAGGTGGGCGCACGTCTCGCGGCACTGGCAGGGGCGGAACCGCAGGGCCGGGTACGCGACCTCGCCGGACCCCGCGAGGAGCAGCTGTCCGACATGGTCCGCGCTTTCGCTCGACGTCGCGGATACCGCGGCTGGGTGCCCACCGTGAACGTGCCGGGGCCGCAGATGGCGGGGATGAGGGCGGGCCATGCGCTCCCCGGCCCCGACGCCGACCTCGGGCACCAGGGCTTCGCCGAGTGGCTCGCCGCGCAATAGCGTCCTGGAGCCGGTCGGGGAACACGAAGAACCGGGCGGAGGTTGCACCTGTGGTGATGACGCGAGAGCGTCCGAGGAGGTGCGGATGGAACTGACCCTGGTGTCGTCGTCGTTCTGCGGCGCGTGTGCACGGACCAGGACCGTGCTGGCCGAGGCGGCACGCTTCCTTCCCGACGCGACCATCACGGAGATCGACGTCGCGCGAGACCCGGATACCGCCGAGAGACTCGACATCGAGGTCACACCGACGGTGATCATCCGCGACGCCAGTGGCCTCGAAGTGTTCCGCGCCGCCGGCGTCCCGACCGTGCCGCAGGTACTCACCGCCGCGGTCAGAGCGCTCCCGGCCTGAACCTCTTGCGGGCACGACGACCGCGGCGCAGACTGAGCCTCAGCGGCACCGGCCGTGTCGTCCGTGTCAGCCTCCTGGAGTTCTCATGCCCGCTCTCAACCCGTACCTGTCCTTCCGCACCGAGGCCCGCGCGGCGATGGAGTTCTATCAACGCGTCCTCGGGGGCGACCTCGTGGTGAACACGTTCGGGGAGTTCCCCGACATGGTGCAGGATCCGAGCCAGCGGGACCTCATCATGCATGCGCAGCTGGACACTCCGGACGGTCTGGTGCTGATGGCCTCGGACACCCCCGACGGCATGCCCTACGAGAAGCCGCAGGGATTCTGGGTCTCGCTGAGCGGGAACTCGCAGGAGACCACCCGCGCCGTGTGGGACGGGCTCTCGGACGGGGCGACGATCACCATGCCGCTCGACGTGCCCCCGTGGGGCGGCCTGTTCGGGATGCTCGTGGACCGGTTCGGCATCCCGTGGATGCTGCACGGCGACCCGCAGGACTGAAGACTCCCCGGCTCAACGCGGCTGCACCGCGCGACACGCGAGGTGCAGGGCGAGGCGCGCCTCCGGGTCGGTTAGATCGATCCCGAGAAGCTCCTGCACGCGTCTGATCCGCATGGTCACGGTGTTGCGGTGCAGGCCCAGCGCAGCCGCGGTCGCGGCGATGCCCGATTCGTGGTCGAGGTAGGCCGAGAGCGTGACGAGCAGTTCGCCGCCTCCCTCCCGCAGCGGAGCCAACAGCGATTCCGCCGCGGGAACGAACGTGTCGTTGCCGGTCCACGCGAGAAGGAGCTGCTCCAGTCCGAGACTGTCCACCCGTACGAACCATCCCGTCGCCGACCGCGATGCCGCGATGCGCGCCGCGTCGCCCGCCTCGTCGAGCGTCGTTGCGAGGCCTTCCGAACCGCCCTGGAGCGAGCCGACCCCGGTGGCGACGGCGAAATCGCGCAGCACCCCGAGATGCAGGTCCCGCAGAGCGGCGACGGCCCGCTCCACCTGATCCGGATCCGGCGACTCGGCGAAGGTCAGCCACCCGCTCAGTCCACGACCGGCCGTCGTCGCATGCGCCTCGCCGTCGATAGCGCTGAGGCCGGCGCTGACCGTACGCAGCAGCGAGAAGGAGTCGAGGCGGCCCCGTGCCACCATCCGGAAGCCGAGGTGATGTCCGCTGGTGCGCCACCCGCGCTCGAGCATCCGTCGTTCGACGTCGGCATCCGCCGCACCGTGCAGGTCGACGAAGTCCCGCAGCAGTCCGGACGACACCGCGACGTCGTTCACGGCCGCCACCTCGTCGATCAGGATGCGTGCGGCGACGGCGGGCATCGCGACCTCGGCCGCGACGGACAGCGACTGCACCTGCGCCTCACCGAGCCCCCGGCCGAACAGCACGAGCCGCAGACCGCTGCGCCCCGGGCTGTCCACGCGCACCGATGCGGCCGCAGCATCCCCGATGCTCGTCCGATCCAGCCAGGATTCGAAGCCGATCGCGGCGTGCAGCCGCTCGTCCAGGTGAGCACCCGCCTCCTGGAGCACGCCGGACGAGTCGATCAGCGCAGCTCCGACGCCGAGGTTCGCGGCAATGTGGCCGAGCAGGTCGGCCAGGTCATCGGCGGCGTACTCGAAGGACTGGGCGACCTTGCGCACCTGACTGAGCGTCAACGCATCCCGCGCCTCGATCAGCATCCAGCAGGCCCTCGCGAGCTGGATCGGTCGCTCGACATCGAGCAGGCAGAGGCCGATACGGTCTGCGAGGCGGAACGCGCCCGCGTCGAACGAGGCGGCTCCGGGGAGGGCGAGCCCCGAGTACCCGCGATCACGCAGGCGGCGCAGCAGTGCATCCTGCTGCCAGGTCGATGTCGGCGCTGCCGCCGTGATGATCGCGAGTCGGCCGGTGCCGGCTTCGACCAGCTCTGCCTCACTCGCCCCCACCGCGACGGCATCCCACAGTGCATCCGCGGGTCCGGCGACACGCCTGAGGGCGCCGTTCTCGGAGTGGGCGAGCAGCGCGCTCAGCTGCAGTCTCTCGTTCACGCGGCGTCCACACCCTCGAGGCCGTACGCCGAGGGCAGCACCTTCGCGCGTCGGTCCGCTCTGGCGTTCCACCAGGGAGGCGCCGGGATCGCGAGCACCGCCACCGTGCGCGCGAGCCGGAGCTCGGTCACCTCGAGGATCTCGCGCGATATCGCGTCGACGACCACGATGATCTCCGGCGCCGACGCCACGAGACGGCCATCCGTGAGCACCGCGAGGGTCTCGGAGCGGCTGACCACGCGATGGACTGCGCCGGTGAGACCGCTGATCTCCACCGCGTTCACGTGTGGATCGTGCGCCCAGGGCGATACCGAGATGATGCGACCCTCGGCGAGCAGTTCCGCCCCGAGGACGTCCGCGAGCAGAGGGAGGGGTGCTGCCGAGGCTGCGAGGTAGGCCCGGCCCAGTTCGAGCGCGTAGGCGAGGTGTCCACCGATCGCGTGCTCCGTCAGATCGCCGACCGTGAACCCGCCGAGCACGGCACATCCGACCCCGCCCGCCTGGACGATCGCCGACCGCACCACCCTCTCGGCGTCGATCGCGCGGTGCGCCTCGACGAGCGCGACGCCGTCGGACCCCGTGTCGCACGCGAACACGAGACCGGGCACCTGATCCACGAACAACGACATCTGGTCGAGGCCGGGCACTGCGCGACCGGTGCAGTCCGCGTCGACGATCACGTGTGAACCTGCGAGCGTCAGCGGAGCGAGGCCGTTCATGCCCCCGCCCTCGAGAGAGCAGACGGCCGGCACCGGATGGCCGATCCAGCGTTCGACCGCGCCCAGCAGCCGGGCGAACGGGTTCGCCCCGGGGAGCCGCTCACCGAGCAGCATCGTGGAGCCGACGAAGGCGACACCCAGGCATGGCGTTGCCGGGTCCAGCGCCGCGACCGGTGAGACCTCGATCGGCCAGCCCTCGGCTCCGGCGAGCATCAGCTCGAGCATGGTCGTCGAGCCACCGCCGCCGGAGCCGAGGAGCGCATAGCCGCGGGCGAGCGCCGTGAGGTCGTCGCGCTGCAGCATCATGCGCTCCAGCCTAGGGAGAAACGCCCTCACCCGCGGCCAGCGCTTCGATCGGAGCGAACTCCGCTGCGAGGCCGAACGCCGAAGGTCCGAAGGCGGCGAGGGCATCGGGCGTGCGCATCATCTCCGGAGTGGAGATACCCAGTACCCGGACGCGCTGACCGTACCGGAGCCCTTCCGTCGTGATGGGCTCGGCCGTCTCGTGATCGACCACGCAGATCAGGTCGGGGACGATCGCGACGAGCGTCTCGCCGCGGTGCGCGATGAGGTTCTCGTTCTGGAACGAGATCTCGAACGTGTCGCCCTCGTCCGCGCCCAGCGGTGCGATGACGGCTCGCCCCTTCGCGAATCCCTCGGTCGTGCGGCGTTCGACGTCGACGACCTTGCCGACGCAGAGTTCGCGCAGGTGCGGGTACAGGGTGGTCGAGAGCGTGCGGGCGATCGCCTCGAACGGCGAGCGATGCTCCTCGCGCGCGAGGCGGATCGCGCGACCGAGCGCGAGCGCCATCGAGATCGTGCGTGGCACGGCCGTCCTCCGCACGTCGGCTCCGGTCATCGCATACTCGGCGATGTGCCCGACGCCGCCGAGACGGATGGTGATCCCGCGGGCGAGCCACTCCATCTGCCGGTCGTCGTCGCCCGTGTCGATCACGACCTTCTCGCCCCGTTCGCCGGCGAGGGCGAGGGGCGATCCGTGCACGCCGTACACGGCGAAGGTCTCCATCGACAGCTCGGGAAACGCCCGTCCCATGCCGTCGGCGTCGACCACGGGAAGCCCGGTCTCCGCGGCGACGATGAGCGGGATCATGGAGTTGATGCCACCGCATTCGATCGGCATCGTCGCATCGGCCTTGCGCCCCAGGTGCTCTTCGAGCGTGCGCAGAGCCAGCGTGGGCTCCGTGCCCGCGGGGATCTTCTCGATCATCACGGTCGGCGCCCCCATCTGCGCGGTCGGGATCACGAACAGATCGTCGGGGAGCTCATCCGGGTCGAGGATCGTGATGCTGCCCTCGCCGAGAACGCGCTCGACGAGCATCTTGCCGATGTACGGATCGCCTCCCCCGCCGGTACCGAGCAGCGTCGCGCCCCTGGCGAGGTCGGGCAGGTCGGCGGCCGTGAGCTGCCAGCTCATACGGCGGCTCCCGCCGCAGCGGTTCCGACGGAGACGCTGCCATCGAAGCGGTGCGCATCCATGTCGTACCCGAAGTACCCGGGGCCGACCATCGCGAGCGCCGCCTGCGAATGCCAGCGCTCGTCGGCCGGAGCCGCGATCACCCGCACCCGCTGTCCGTAGCGCAGCGCCTCGGTCGTGATCGGCTCACCCGACTCGCCGTCGAGCACCATGATCAGGTCGGGCGTGGTCGCGAGGACGACGCCGTCGGCTTCCGCCACCAGATGCTCGTTCTGGAACTGCAGGGTCAGCGTCGCCCCGCCGTCGCCGTCGATGCGCGCGCGCCCCCGGGCGAAGCCGGTCGTGGTGGCCCGGTGCACGTCGACCACCTTGCCGTCGAAC
The DNA here is from genome assembly GCF_040223885.2 of Microbacterium sp. WHRI 7836. Lineage (NCBI taxonomy): Bacteria > Bacillati > Actinomycetota > Actinomycetes > Micrococcales > Microbacteriaceae > Microbacterium > Microbacterium sp. WHRI 7836. The sequence continues at coordinate 839,240 of NZ_CP168171.1, read as the reverse complement.
AGCTCACGCCCGCCGAGCAGATCGACGACGCCATCGACCGGGTCCGTCTTCGCGTCCCGCGCCGCCGTGATGCGCTCGCCGATCTCGATGCATCGGGAGAGCGAGCCCGCCACCAGCGACTCACGTGCGGCGGAACCCGACATCGAGAACCCGGAGATCATGACCGAGCAGCCCATCTCCACGCAGGCCACGCGGGCGATGCGCTCCGTCCAGGAGTTGTCGACCGTCTGCAGCACGCCGGTGTTGCCCTTCTCGTCGCTGAACGCGAGAGGGGAGGCGGTCACCCCGTAGAGGGTCGGGAGCACCATCTGCAGCTCGGGGAAGGCACGTCCCATCCCGTCGGCGTCGACGAGCGGCAGACCGAGTGCTGCGGCGGCCGCGATCGGGATGGTCGAGTTGACTCCGCCGACCTCGGCGCACGCGATGTGGGTGATCGGACGGCCGAGATGGATGCTGAGCGCCTTGACCGGCTCGACGACCTCGGCGAGACTCGGCAGCTTCTCCACCATGACGGTCGGTGCGCCCATCATCGCGACGAACAGCACGAGAGCGTCGTCCGGCACCTCGTCGAGGCCCACGACCGTGACCTCACCGGCGGCCAGCGCCTGACGGGCGAGGAGTGCTCCGATGTAGGGGTCTCCTCCCCCACCCGTGCCGAGGACGGCAGCACCGCGGGCGAGTCCGTCGATGTGCGCAGACGTGATGGTCCAGCTCATGTCACGCCCCCATGTCGAGGTCGCCGACGGCCTTCACGCGGATGCGCGTGGCGTTGCCCGGGAGGTACGGGATCGGAACCTCGTCGAAGTCGATGATCGATACCGTCGAGGGTTTCGCACCCGCCGCGATCGCCTTGTCGACGGCTTCCGCGCGGACTTCGGCGATCGTCTCATCGCGACGACCGGGCTCGATCGCATAGACCTTGTCGATCTCGCCGCCGACCTGGGCGATCGATGCGCCGATGGCGTTCGCGACCGCGTAGTTCTCCGGTCGGTGCACGGTGCCGAACAGGGCCAGCTCGTCGGGGAGCAGGATGGATCCGCCGCCGACGGCCACCACGGCGATGGGCTCCGGCGAGGTGCGCATGCGGTCGACTGCTTCGGAAACGCGCTCGGCGATGCGGGCGAGCACTCGCTGCACGAACACGGGGTCGAGGTGTGCGACCCTGCTCGCATCGCCCACCTGGGCGCGACCCGCGGCCACCGCGATGTCCGTGGCGGTGAGCGTGGAACCGCCGAAGACCAGGGCCTCGGTGGTCAGCCGGTACCCCACCGATGCCGGTCCGACCTCCGCGGTCTCCTCATCGACGATGCTGCCGCCGCCGATGCCGAGGGAGAGCACGTCCGGCATCCGGAAGTTGGTGCGGATGCCGGCGACCTTCACCTCGTTCGCCGTCTCCCGGGGGAAGCCGTTGATCAGCAGTCCGATGTCGGCGGTCGTGCCGCCGACATCGATCACGGCACAGTCGTCGAGACCGCTGGTGGCCGCTGCTCCGCGCATCGAGTTCGTCGGTCCGGAGGCGAAGGTGGCGACCGGGTAGCGGCGCACGTACTCCTCGTCCATGAGCGTGCCGTCGTTCTGGCTGAGGAAGATCGGCGCCTCGATGCCCTGGGCACGCACCGCCGAGGTGAGCCCGTCGACGATCTCGGAGGCGAGCTCGCGGAGCGCGGCGTTGATGATCGTCGCGTTCTCGCGCTCCAGCAGCCCGATCCGTCCGATCTCGTGCGACAACGAGATGGCGGCATCATCCCCCAGCACCGACGCGACGATCTCGGCGGCCTGCACTTCGAGGTCGTGGTTGACCGGGCTGAAGACCGAGGAGATGGCCACCGAGCGGATGCCGTGCGCCTTCATGTCCTCGGCGTGCGCGCGGATCTCCTCGGGGTCGAGGGGCGAGATCGGCCTGCCGTCGAACTCGTAGCCACCGTGCGCGAGGTAGCTGCGGGCCTGGGTCGCCTCGACCAGCACCTCCGGCCAGTCGACCAGCGGCGGCAGTGCGCGCGTCGCCGGCAGTCCGAGGCGCAGGGCGGCGACGGGCGCGAGACGGCTGGCCTGCACCAGGGCGTTGATGAAGTGCGTCGTGCCGATCATCACGGCGTCGATGTCCGCACCGGCGAAGGCGTGTCCGACCCGCAGATCCTCGATCGCCTGGATGATGCCGCTCGTCACATCGGGTGTGGTCGAGTGCTTCACCCCCGCCAGGGTGCGGGTGCCGTCCATGAGGACGGCATCGGTGTTGGTGCCGCCGACGTCGATGCCGATGTGCATGATTCTCGCTTTCCGGTGAGGGGATGTCTGTCTCGGGGCCGGTCAGGCCGCTGCTGCCGCTTCTTCGATCGGGGCTGCCTGTCGCGTCGTGGCGACTCCGACCCCGCGCACCCAGCCGAGCTTGCCCGCCACGATGTACAGCACCATGGAGAGGAAGAGACTGAGCAGGGACGGGATGCCCCACGTGACGAAGTATCCGACGAGTGCCGAGACGAGCCAGACGACGATGGTCGCGGGCACGATGCGCGGTGCCGTCGCCGGCAATGTGCCGGCTTCTCGGGTGGCGTCGAGCTCGGGGCGCCAGCGACGCACGATGTAGTACTCGGCGACCATGATCCCGGCGATCGGCGGGAATGCGACGCTGAGCACGATCAGGAACTCGGTGAACTGGCCGAGGATGCCGACTGCGGCGAGCACGGACCCGACGATGCCCAGCACGATGGTCGTCGTGACGCGGTGCAGGTTCTTGCCGAACGCGGTCGAGATGAAGTTCACGAGTCCCAGCGTGGAGGAGTACAGGTTCCAGTCGTTGATCTTCAGGGTGCCGGTGAGCACGATGAACAGACCGATGAAGCCGACCGACGAGGTCACGATCGCGACGATGTCGCCACTGGCGGCCGCGTGGGCGAGCAGCACGCCGGCGAGCCCGATCACGAACTCGCCGAGCGAGACGCCGACCACGGTCTGCTTGACGACGTCGGCGCGGGAGCGGTTGAAGCGGGTCATGTCACCGGTGATGATCGCACCGACGATGAGACCGCCGGCGACGATGCCGGTCCCGGCCCAGACGCTCATGGTCGGGCCTGGGGCAGGACCGGTGAGCAGTTCGCCGATGTCGTGGCGGGTGAGCTCGGAGATGACCGACCAGCCGACCAGGATGAGGAACAGCGGCACGGTGATGTTCGCGAGCCACTGCATCCCCACGAACCCGAAGGCCACGATCGCGGTGACGGCGAGACCGAAGATGAGGCTCCAGGCCCACACCGGCAGGGCACCGGGCATGAGCGCGTCGAGAGACTGGGCGGAGATGGCCGACTGGATGCCGAACCAGCCGATCAGGCTGATGCCGATCGCGAGGCCGACCAGCGAGGCTCCGATCTCGCCGAAGCCGGTCCAGCGGGCGAGGAGTGCGGTGTTCAGGCCTTCGCGCTGGCCGATGAAGCCGACCACGCACATGATCACCTCGAGGATGAGCGAGCCGAACAGGAAGGCGAGGACGGCCTCGCCGAAGGTCATGCTGTAGCCGAGAGTCGCGCCGAGGAGGAACTGCGAGAGGGCCGAGACCTGTCCGAATCGCTGCACGGCGATTCCGAACCAGGGTTTGCGGGCCTCGGGAGTCACTCGGGAGAGCGCGAAGTCGTCTGCGTGCGCCGTGCGTGCCATGAGGATCCTTCGGGAGGAGGAGGACGGGTTGTGCGCCACAGTAGCGACGCTTCCCACGGCCCCGACATGTGCATATCGCACGAGAATCACGCGAGGATGTGCAGGTCGCACACCTAAGGTTCCTCTTCCTCGCCTGTCTCTTGTCCAAGAACGACGCCGAGACCCACGCTCAACGCCGAGACCCCCTCCTGCCGACGCGGGCAGGAGGGGGTCTCGGCGCCAGGCGTGGGTCTCGAGGACGGCCTGGGGCGCGTGGAGTCAGTGCAGCGCGTTGGTCTCGATGAAGGCGCGCAGGGCCTGCTCGTCGTCGCCCATCTCGGTCACGTGCTGAGGCGCATCGAGCATCTCCTGCAGCTCCGGCGCGTAGCCGAGCTCGACACCGATGGCCTCGTGGAGCATCTCTGCGAACTTCTCGGGCTTCGCGGTCTCGAGCACGAGCATCGGCACGCCGGGCTCGACATACTCGCGGGCGACCTTGACACCGTCGGCCGTGTGCGGGTCGATGACCTCGCCGGTCGCCTCGTACACCGAGCGGATGGTCGCCAGTCGATCCGCGTGCGTCGACGTGCCGCTGACGATGCCGAACTCTTCGAGGAAGCGCTCCTTGTCGGCGGAGAAGTCGAAGTGGCCCTGCGCCTCCAGATCGTCCCAGGCGCCGACGACGCGAGCGGGGTCGCGGCCGACGAGCTCGAAGATGAAGCGCTCCAGGTTGGACGCCTTCGAGATGTCCATCGAGGGACTCGACGTGGCGAGGGTCTGGGCGGCGCTGCGCGGTCGATAGACGCCCGTGCGGAAGAACTCGTCCAGCACGTTGTTCTCGTTAGCTGCGAGCACGAGACGACGGATCGGGAGTCCCATCTGCTTCGCGAAGAAACCGGACAGGATGTTGCCGAAGTTCCCGGAGGGCACCGTGAACGACAGCTCTGTCCAGCCTCCGGCATCCGTCGCCCGCAGCCAGGCCCAGAAGTAGTAGACGGTCTGCGCCGTGATGCGTGCCAGGTTGATGGAGTTCACCGCGCCGAGGTGCTGGGCGTGCTTGAAGTCGAGGTCGCCCGCGAGCTTCTTCACGAGGTTCTGGCAGTCGTCGAAGACGCCCTCGACCGCGATGTTGTGCACATTCGCGTCATCGAGCGAGAACATCTGCGCCCGCTGGAACGCGCTCATGCGGCCCTGCGGCGACAGCATGAACACGGCGACGCGCTCCTTGCCGCGCAGCGCGTGCTCCGCCGCCGAGCCGGTGTCTCCCGAGGTGGCGCCGAGGATGTTGAGCACCGCGTCGTTGCGCTCCAGCGTGTACTCGAGCACCTGGCCGAGGAACTGCATGGCCATGTCCTTGAACGCGAGCGTCGGTCCTTCGGAGAGCCCGACGAGCGTCAGGTCGTCGTCGATCGCGCGCAGCGGCACCACACCGTCGGGGAAGTCGGCGTACGCGGCATCCGTCATCCTGGCCAGGTCTGCACGGGGGATGTCGGTGGCGAACAGCCCGAGCACCTCGGTCGCGAGTTGCGGATACGTCAGCGCACGCCAGCGCTCGAGCGTCTCGCCATCGACAGTCGGCATGACCTCGGGCACCGCCAGTCCGCCGTCGGGCGCGAGGCCCTCCAGAAGCGTCTCGCTGAACGACTGCGGCTGCATGCCGCCGCGGGTGGAGATGAACTGCACGTTGGCTCCTCGGCTCGGGACTCGGCCCGTCCATTCTCGCAGGGTGTTCCCCGTCGAGTTGACGCGATGACGGAGGCGGGCGCTGCACTCAGAACAGCGAGGTGGGCAGTGCCCCTTCGTGCTCCAGCAGCCAACGCTTGGTCTCGAGCCCGCGACCGACGTCGCCGCCCGAATAGCCGCCGAGTCCGTCGCCGGCGACGACCCGGTGGCAGGGGACGATCAAGGGCACGGGGTTGGCTCCCATGATCGAGCCGATCCCCCTGGCGGGCACCGCGGTTCCGCTGCGTGCGGCCAAGCCGCCGTACGTGATCGTCTCACCCTGCGCGACGGTCTCGTGCAGGGCAAGGAGCACAGCTTTGGTCGCCGCGGTCTGCACGCCGAGGTCGACCGGCACGTCGAAGCACCGCAGCCTGCCGTCGAAATAGGCTCGGAGTTGCGCGAGAGCTTCCGTGAGCAGCGGATCGGCGCCCGGCTCGGACACCACCACACTCCCGTCGGGCGGAGTCGACCGCCACGTGACGCGGGTGATCGCCCCACCGTCGCTGACGACTCCGACGACGCCGACCGGAGTCGCGAGCGTTCCGAAAGCCGACATGCGTCGAGAGTACCGCCCGTTCCGGACACGCAGACCGGCCGAACGATCACGGCGCGGAGGAGCGATCTCGCGGGGAGAGGGTATGGCGCCCCGCCGCTTCCGGCGCGACCCTGGATGGTGGCATCCCTTACCGTGCACGATCACCATCTCGCTGACAAGGAGCACCCTATGAACACCACCACGGCCGCGCTCGACCTCGCCGATGTCCGTCTGCACTACGAGCTCCGCGGCGAGGGACCGCTGCTCGTCCTGATCGGCGCGCCGATGGATGCCGACGCCTTCGCTCCCTTCGCCGACGAGCTCGCCACCGATCACACCGTCCTCACCACCGACCCGCGCGGGGTCAAACGGAGCATCCTGCACGACCGCTCGCAGGGCTCCAGTCCCGAGCAGCGCGCCGATGATCTCGCGGCGCTCATCGAGCACGTCGATCGCGGACCCGCGAGCGTCTTCGGCTCCAGCGGCGGCGCCGTGACCAGCCTGGCGGTCCTGCAGGCGCACGGCGACCTCGTATCCGTCGTCATCGCCCACGAACCCCCACTCCTGGAACTGCTGCCCGACCGCGTCGAACAGCGCCGCCTCACCGACGAACTCCGGTCGGCGGCGCTCTCCGGCGACCGCGTCGGCGCCTGGAGGCTCTTCTTCGCGCAGGCGAACATCCCGATGCCCGAGGAGGCGCTCGTCCAGTGGTTCGGCGGCGAGGTCGATCCGCAGCATCACGCCGACGAACAGTTCTGGTTCCGTCACGAGCTTCCGGCCAGCGTGCGCTGGGAGCCCGACCTGGAGGCACTGCGAGCGCGCACGGCCGACCTCGTGCTCGGAATCGGCCGGGAGTCGGTCGGCCAGCTGTGCGAACGCACGACGACTGCCCTCGGGGAACGGCTCGGAGTCGAGCCGACCCGGTTCCCCGGCGACCACACCGGATTCGTCGATCACCCCGGGGAGTTCGCCGCGCGTCTTCGTGAGGTGCTCGACCGCTGAGGAACGCCCGCCGATCGAGGCCATCGAGCGCACGACCAGCTCGACGGCCTCGACACGTCAACCGCGGCAGAGCTGATGCCAGAGCGCTGCCCAGTGCTCCGGGCGCAGCTCACGGGGAAGGCGACACTCCCTCGCCCCGGCTGCCGCCACTGCCCGCCGGGCCTTGCCCATAGGGATGCGTGCGGCGGCGGCCACGACCGCGGCGAGGCTCCCCCCTCGGCCCGTGAACATCGCGCGGACGAACGCCTCGTACCGCTGCCGATCCGATACCGCGACGAGAGGCGACCCCCGACGGGTGATGGCGAGCAGACCGCCGTCGACACTCGGCTGCGGTGTGAAACCCCACGCGGGGACGCGCCCTTCCAGGGCGAACTCGAACCACGGCGCGGACTGCGCCGTCATCATGGTCGCGCCGCCCACACCGGCGCGCTTGCGCGCCACCTCCCATTGCGTGAGCAGCACCGCCTCGTTCCAGCGGTCGCCCGAGAGCAGGCGCCGCAGGATGGGCGTCGTCACGTGGAAGGGGATGTTGCCGACCACGGTGTCCGCATCGAGCGGGTGCCGTGTGGCGTCGGCGATCTCGATGCGCACACCGGGCAATGCCCTGCGCAATCGGTGCACGCGGTGCTCGTCGACGTCGATCGCGGTGAGCGGTCTGCCCAGATCCGCGAGCACGCGAGTGAGCGCTCCGTCGCCGCAGCCGAGTTCGAGGATCGAGCCCGAGGTACGACCGACGAGGGCGGCGATGCGGGTCAGGGTCGGGCGGTGGGTGAGGAAGTTCTGGCCGAGTTCGTGACGGCCGCCATGGATTGAACGAGGCATGAGTGCGCTCCAGAAGAAGAATCGGAGCACCTCGGAGGAGGGAGACGACGCGAAGAAGCGTCAGTGAGGACTGCCCGTCCCGAGGTGCGATGACATCTCGGTGGACGGCGCGCAGATGCGTGCGGAGAGCGAGCGCGCCGTCAGGCGCGGCGGTCGCGGAACACGAGAGTGCGCCCCATCACGGGCGCTGCGCATATTGTTCCCATGCCTGCCAGCATATCCGCCCTCAGATCCAGCCGCGCTCCTCGGCCATCAGCACGGCCTGCTGACGGGTTCCGACCGAGAGCTTCCCGAGGATGACGGAGATATGGTTGCGCACCGTCCCCGGGGCGAGTGAGAGCGCCCGTGCGATCTGGCCGGTCGTCTCCCCACGCCGACCGGCACGCAGCACGTCGAGCTCGCGGTCCGTGAGCGGTGAGCGCTCGTCGCTCAGCGCATCGGCGGCGATCTCCGGATCGACATAGCGAGCCCCCGCCGCGACCCGGCGGATGACAGCGGCGACCTCGTCGGCCCCACGGGACTTCGGCAGGAAGCCGGAGACACCCGAGGCCAGGGCACGTCGCAGCACTCCCGGGCGTGCATGTCGAGTCACCACCACGCACCGCGTCGCGATCGCCCTGTTCAGCTTCTCCGCCACCTGCACGCCGTCGAGGCCCGGCATCTCCAGGTCGAGCAGGCAGACGTCCGGCTGCAGCCGCAGAGCCTCGGCCACGGCCTGCTCGCCGTCCTCGCACTCGGCGATGACCTCGATATCGTCTTCCAACCGGAGGAGGGCTGCGAGCGCGGATCGGATCATCGCCTCGTCATCGGCGAGCAGCACCCGGATCATCGAGCCTCCTCCGATCCCATCGGCACAGTGACGACGACGACGAATTCGGTGGCCTCACGCCGGACATCGAGAGTTCCGCGCGCTTCCTCGATCCGCCGCCGCACACCGTCGAGGCCCGATCCGTCGTGCTCGATATCGGCGTCGACCGCGACATCATTCGCGATCTCATAGCGCCAGTCGTCGCCGACGCGACCCAGCAGGAGGCGTGCATACCGTCCGCCGCCGTGTCGGAGAACGTTCGTCGTCGTCTCCCTGATGACCGGACCGAGGGCGGATGCCGGTGCGGCGTTCGCATCCGCATCGATCGTGGCTCCCACATCGAGGCCGGCCGCCGTCAGGAGATCACGGGCGTTGGCGAGTTCGTCTCCCAGCGGCACGGAGCGGAAGCGCGTCGCGAGGTCTCTGGTCCCCTGTCGCGCCTCGTCGACGCTGATCCGCGCCGCACGGAGTTGCTCCATCCCCGCATCGGCGTCACTCGGCAGCAGACGCTCGGCGAGCTCCAGCTGCAGCGCGATGACCTGGAGGTGATGCCCCTGCAGGTCGTGCACGTCGGTCGCCACCCGGAGGCGTTCCTGCGTGGCGGCGAGCCGAGCCTCGGAGGCCCTGGCGCGATCGAGGGTGATCAAGACATCCCACCACCACAGCGAGGTGACCGTCATCACGGGGAGGAAGACGGTGTAGGCGGCGGTGAAGAGGAAGGGCACCTCGGGAGCGACGTCGAGGTGCGAGTCGACCACTGCGAGGGCGGCCAGGACGACCGTCGCAGCGATGACGACCTTGTATCGGACACCCGGCTGCCAGTTCAGCAGCACGATCGACTGCACGATGGGCATGAGGGCGAGCTGCCAGCTCCCGATCAAGCCGCCGGCAGCCGCACCATAGGCGACCGCGATGAGGAGCGGTGCGCCGAGGCGCATCCAACGCACACCCGGCTCCGCGTCCAGACGATGCCGATAGTCGAGGAGCAGCGAGACTGTGGAGGCGACCCAGAGGATTCCACCGCCTCCGACGATCACACCGCCGATACCCCGGAGGTCGACCGCGAGCGTGGTGACCGTCCACGCAGCGACAAGCGCGAGTTCGAACATGATGACTGCGGACGCCGTGTACCACCAGGTCGCGGTCACACCCCGCGACAACTGCCTCGCTCCCGGACTCGGCCCGACGGAGGCAGGGGGCTCGATACGACTGCTCACGCTCCCCACGATAGGGCCGTGACAGTTGTCACGGACGCGTCGTGCGATCTGCCCGGGAAGCGATGACGGGCCGACACTGCCGCCGAAGGGAGCATTCGGCTGGACTGGAGTCATCGCATCGGAGACTCCGATCGCACCGACAACCGGGAGTATCCCATGAACCTCATCGAGACCTTCCAGAACCTGGTGGCCCAGGTCCCCGAACTCGTGCAGCCGCTCATCGTCGCCCTCGCCGGCGCGATCCCCTTCATCGAGGGTGAAGGGGCCGTGAGCATCGGCATCATCGGCGGCATCTCTCCGGTGATAGCCGCGATCGCCGCGATCGTGGGCAACTTCCTCTGCGTCCTGGTGGTAGTGATCGTCAGCTCCGGAGCCCGACAGGCCGTCGTGAACCGTTCGCGAGCCAAGACCGCGGCGCTCGCCGGTGCCGGCGGCGGCACGATCGACGAGCCGGCCGCGGATGCGGCCGACACTGGTCGCGGCACCGCGCGTCGCGAGAAGTTCCAACGTGCGTTCGAGCGCTACGGCGTTCCCGGGGTGAGCCTGCTCGGACCGCTCCTGCTGCCGACGCAGTTCACCGCGACCATGCTTGCGGCTTCCGGCATCGGCAGGGCGCGCATCCTCTTCTGGCAGGCTCTGGCCATCATCGGCTGGACCACCGTCGTCGCCGTCATCGTCGGAAGCGCGGTGTACGCGATCCGCTGATCTTCGTGAGGAGACTGGATTCAGAATATCTTGAATTCAGTCTTTTCTGTACAGTTGAGCTGTGACCACCGCTCTCGCCTCCCTCACCCACACGGCAGCAGTCGCCCGTCTGGGGCACGCCCTCTCGGACGCCACCCGGGCCGGTGTGCTGCTGGCACTGCGAGAAGCGCCCCGATACCCCGCCGACCTGGCCGATGCGCTCGGCGTCTCACGCCAGGCCATGTCGAACCACCTCGCCTGCCTCCGCGGATGCGGGCTCGTCGAGAGCGTTCCGGACGGACGCCGAAGCAGCTACCGACTCGCGGATCGCCACCTCGCTCCAGCCCTCGACATGCTCATGCGGGTCACGCTGATCGTCGAGCCGGACTGCTGCTCGGGTGAAGGCTGCACCTGCTGATGACCCCCACGGCAGCCGCGACGCGCCGCGAGACCCTCCACCGCCGCATCCGCCTGATCGTCGGAATCACCATCGGCTACAACCTGATCGAGGCGGTCATCGCGATCGCCGCCGGATCCGTCGCCTCGTCAGCCGCGCTCGTCGGCTTCGGACTGGACTCCACGATCGAGGTGCTCTCCGCGGCCGCGGTCGCCTGGCAGTTCACCCGCCGCGATCCGGAACGCTGGGAGAAGCCGACTCTGCGCGTGATCGCCATCGCCTTCTTCGCACTGGCGATCTATGTGACGGCGACGTCCGCGACCGCGCTGGTCACGGCCGAGCGCCCCGAGCACAGCACGATCGGCATCGCTCTGACCGCGATCAGCGTCGCGGTCATGCCGTTCCTCTCCCTCGCCGAACGCCGCGCGGGGCGAGAACTGGGTTCGGCCACGGCGGTCGCAGACTCGAAGCAGACCCTCATCTGCACCTACCTCTCCGCCGCGGTGCTGGTCGGGCTGGTCGCGAACTCGCTGCTCGGCTGGTGGTGGGCCGATGCGGTCGCCGGTCTCGTCATCGCCGCCTTCGCGGTGCGCGAGGGCCTCGAGGCATGGCGGGGCGACGCCTGCGCGACGTCGGTCGGGATGCTGCTCGAGAACGACGACCACGACCACGACCACAACCACAACCACGACCACGACAACGACAACGACGACGCACGCTGAAGCCGCCCCCAGGGGCGGCACCTAGGCTGAGGGGATGGAAACCGCTCCCCCGACGTCGGCTCGGGATCTGCTAGGTCGGACGGTTCTCGTCACGGGCGCGAACGCGGGCATCGGCTACTGGTGCGCGGAGCAGCTCGCCGCACGTGGCGCACGCGTCGTCCTCGGCTGTCGCTCCCCCGAACGCGCGCGCACGGCGGTCTCCTCGATCAGAAGCCGGGTGCCGGACGCCGACCTGCGCGTGCTGGCACTCGACCTCGGCTCGCTCGGAAGCGTGTCAGACGCAGCCTCCGGAGTGGATGAACGCCTCGACGCGATCATCTGCAACGCCGGCGTGAAGGCGGCGGATCGGGCGGCGCGCACGAGCGACGGCCACGACCTCATGGTCGGCACGAACTTCCTCGGTCACTTCGCCCTGGTCGCACAGCTCGAGGCGGGGCTCGCTCCGGATGCCCGTGTGGTCGCGGTCGGCTCGATCGCCCACCGTTTCGCACGCCTCGACCCGGCGACGCTCCACGACCCGTGGACCGGTTCCTCACTGCAGCAGTACGGGCGGTCGAAGGCGTCTCTGATGGCTTTCGCGTTCGAGCTGGCACGGCGCTGGGGCGGCTCATCCCGCTCGGCGGTCTGCGCGCACCCGGGCTATGCGGTCGACCCGCTCACCCCTCAGCGGCCCGGCCTGGCGGCGGTGCCCGGATTCGTCCGCGCGCTGGCGGCACCGACCAAGATGCTCGTGCAGGGCAAGGATGGCGGGGCGCTGCCGATCGTCCATGCTGCGACATCGGCGGAAGTCCTCAACGGCGAGTACTGGGGTCCCGGCGGTGTGCTCGAGTTCCGCGGAAGCCCCGCGCGGGTGGCGGCGTCGGAGGAGGTGCGCTCATCCGAGGTGGGCGCGGCGCTGTGGGCGGCGGCCGAGCGCCTCACCGGGGTGCCCTTCCCGACGTGACGGCGCCGGGTGTCCGACCCCTGCGACAGGATGAGGCCATGATCACGCTGCTCTCCGCGCCGTCCAACCTCGGCCTCCGCCCGCCACAGCCCGGCGCGGTTCCGGGTGCGGCGAAGGCCCCGGAAGCGCTGCGCGAGGCCGGGCTGTTCAGCCGATTCGCCGCGTTCGGCGCCACCGACTCGGGCGTCGTCCTCCCCGGACGCTATGTCGACGACGCCGCGACGAGGCCCCCCGGCCACGTGCGGAACGAGGTCGCGATGGTCGATCACGCGCGACGCCTCGCCGCCCGCATCGGTCAGGCGTTCGACAGGGATGAGGCGCCGCTGGTGATCGGCGGCGACTGCTCGATCCTCCTGGGTGCAGGCATCGCCTCCGCCCATCGCGGCGGGATCGGACTCGTGCACATCGACGGCCACACCGACTTCCGCCACCCCGGCAACGACCCCGACAGCGCGAGCGTGGCCGGGGAAGACCTCGCCGCGGCGGTGGGACTGCACTGGCCGGCCATCGCCGACATCGACGGCAGCGGCCCTTACTTCCCTGCCGCCCGCACCGCGCACATCGGCCACCGCGACGACGACGAGCAGCAGCAGGAGGCACGCGCCGTCCTGGGGAAGGTTGCTCCGGCAGCGGAGGTCCTGTCCCGCGGAGCACAGTGGGTCGGCGCGGAGTGTGCCGCAGTGGCAGGGCCGGCCTACTGGCTGCAGCTCGACGTGGATGTGCTCGACCCCTCCGTCATGCCCGCGGTCGACAGTCCCGACCCGGGAGGGATCGGCGCGGCGGAGCTCACCGCACTGCTGCGGGAGCTCGCGCCACGCGCCGTCGGCGCCTCCGTGACGGTTTTCGACCCCGACCTCGACCCCGATGGGCGCTACGTCCGCCTGCTGGTCGATGTCCTCTCGGAGGGACTCCACGAGCTGGGAACCCTGACACCGCGCACCTGACGACGGAGGCGCGGGATCAGGCGTCCGACTCCGCGATGGGATCGGTCATGACCCGCACGCGCGCGATGCGTCGGCGGTCCATCTCGGCGACCTGGATCGTCGCACCGGGAACCTCCACGGTGTCTCCGACCACGGCGAGGCGTCCCAGCTGCTCGGTCACGAAGCCGGCGATGGTGTCGGACGATCCGCGCGGCATCGCCAACCCGGTCGCCTCTTCGAAGTCCTGCAGGTTGAGTCGCCCGTCGATGCCGTCGTCCGCCGAGATGAACACCTCCGCGTCGTACTCGTCGAAGATCTCGCCGACCACCTCCTCCACGAGGTCTTCGAGGGTGACGAGACCGTCCGTCCCGCCGTACTCGTCGACGACCACCGCGATGTGATGCCCCTCGGCCCTCATGCGGGTCAAGGTCGGCAGCACGCGCGCGGTCGAGGGGATGTAGGGGATGTCGCGCATGAGCGCGCTCAGCGGACGGGTCGGATCGTCGGCGGCAGCCTCGAACAGGTCGCGCACGTGCACGAACCCGGTGATGTCGTCGATCGAGGTCTCCGACACGGGGTAGCGCGAGAACGGCAGGTCGCGCACCTGCGCGATCACCTCTCCGACCCGCGCGGCCTCGTCGAGGGCGACGACCTCGGGGCGCGGCCGCATGACCTCGCTGACCTGGCGTCCGCGCAGGGACAGCACGTCGTCGAGGATACGTCGTTCGTCATCCGGGAGCCCCTGGTGGCTGGCCACGATGTCGCGCACCTCCTCGTCGGTCATCTCGTCGCTGGTCTTGTGCGGATCCCCTCCGAGCAGCCGGACGAGGGCGTTGGTCGAGACCGAGAGCAGCCAGATCACCGGACGCATGATCGTCGCGAACCCGTTGAGGGCTGGCGCGACCGCGTAGGCGAACTGCGCGTTGCGCTGGATCGCGAGACGCTTCGGCACGAGCTCGCCGAGCACCAGCGACAGGTACGCGATCACGAGGGTGAGCACGAGCGTCGCGACGGTCAGCGAGAGGGCGGGCGTCAGCCCCCACGACTCGAGAACCGGTGCCAGGGACGGCGCGATCGACGTCGCACCGTATGCCGCCGAGGCGAAGCCCGCGACGGTCACACCGATCTGCACCGCGGACAGGAAGGTGTTGGGATTGCGAGCGAGGGAGGCGACCTTCGCTCCACGACGACCGCGCTGCCCGATGGCGTTGATCTGACTCTCACGCAGCGTGACCAGCGCCATCTCCGTCGCAGCGAAGACACCGCCGATCAGCACGAACGCGAGGACGAGGGCGATGTTCCAGAGCAGGTCGCCCATCAGTGGGCCGCCTCGTCTGTGGTGGGGTGAGCGCCCGGGACGAACCGGGCGCTCGTACTGTCAGAGTCCGAAGAGTCAGAACAGCGCTGCGCGCTCAAGAGTGCTCCTTGTTGTCGGTGGTGTTGTTGGTGTGGGTGGTGGATTCGGTGGATGAGACCTCGTGGCCCGAGGCCGGGACGCGACGGGTCTTGATCAGGCTGGCCACGGTGGCCACGGCGATCGTCGCGCCGATGAAGAGCAGCGAGAACCAGATCGGGATCTCGGGGGCCCACTCGACGCCCTGGCCGCCGTTGATGAACGGAAGCTCGTTGACGTGCAGCGCGTGCAGGACCAGCTTGACGCCGATGAACGCGAGGATGACGGCGAGGCCCTGAGCAAGGTAGACGAGCCGCTCGAGCAGCCCGCCGATCAGGAAGTACAGCTGACGCAGACCCATGAGCGCGAAGGCGTTCGCCGTGAAGACGATGTACGCCTGGTCGGTGAGGCCGTAGATCGCGGGGATCGAGTCGACCGCGAACACGAGGTCGATGAAACCGATCGCGATGATCGTCAGCAGCATCGGAGTGACGAAGCGCTTGCCGTTCTTCACGACGGTGAGGCGGTCGCCGTTGTAGTCCTCGCTCACCGGCAGGTGACGACGCACGAAGGTCATGAACCGCCCGTTGGCCGGGTTGCTCTCGTGGTCGCTGAACGCCTGACGGTAGGCGAGCACGAGCAGCAGAGCACCGAACAGGTAGAAGATCCAGGAGTAGTTCTCGATGAGCGTCGCGCCGATGGCGATGAAGATTCCGCGCAGGATCAGCGCGATCACGATGCCGATCATCAGCACCTTCTGCTGGTACTTCTTCGGCACGGCGAAGCCGGTCATCACGATGAGGAAGACGAAGAGGTTGTCGATCGACAGCGCCTTCTCCGTGAGGTAGCCGGCGAAGTACTCGCCGCCATACGTCCAGCCGGAGACGACGCCGATGCCGACACCGAACAGCAGCGCGAGGCTGATGTAGAAGATCGACCAGCGGGCCGATTCACCGATCGTCGGCTCGTGCGGCGTGCGCACGTGCGCGAAGAACTCGTAGACGAAGAACGCGATCGTGACGGCGATCGTGATGATCCAGATCAGGGGGGTGACGTCCAAATTCGGGCTCCAGACTCGGGGTACGACAGTACCGCCAAAGTCTTCTCCATTCCATGGAACATGGAACCGGTGGCCCGGGATGCGACATGCATCCGTAATGACGACCCCACCGTGTCGGAGTACTCCCCTTGGGTTCCCCCAGATTAGGAGAACACCCTTTGCGCTTCCTGTGGATCTGCCGGGAACGTCCCGCTCCGAGCGAGGAAGGAGCGTCGGCGATCGATGCGGGAGCTGCTAGTCCCCGATCTCGGGCCGGGTGAGCTCCTGCTCCTCGGCGCGATCGATGATCGCGGGGAGCACTTCATCGAAGAACGTCACGAGCACAGCCCGGGTCTCCACGGCATCGCGCTCGAGGATCGCGCTGCGCAGGGAGTCGACGAATCCACCGACACCCTCCCAGTCGAAGGCATCCCTCGCGTGCTGACCGAACCGGCGGATCTGCGGCCCGAGGCGTTCGATGATGACCGCCCGCGAGGCGTTGCCCTCGATGCGCGCGAAGCCCGTCGCCGTGCCTCGCAGCGCGACACCGAAGCCGGCGACGTCGCGCGACTTGATCGCGGCAGACATCTCATCCGCGAGCTCGGCGAGGTACGCGAGATCGTCATCCTGGATGAGCGGCATCATGTGGCGCACCGATCCGATCCAGATGTCTCCGAAGAGGTCGACCGCGTTGCGGACCTGATCGAGGTCGATCGGCGCTACCCGGGTGTAGCGGTTGCGCTGCATCTCGACGAGGCCGTGGTCTGCCAGTCGGTCGAGAGCGTGCCGGATCGGAGTCTTCGAGGTTCCGAGGCGCTCGGCGAGCTCGTAGTCACGCAGCCGCTCTCCCGGGCGCAGCTCACCGCTGATGATCGCGTCCTGCAGCCGGTTGTAGGCCTCATCGCTCATCGACCTGCGCTCGAGGGGTCCGCCTGAGAGTGCCACTGCCTTGTCCTCCGCTCGAGCACGCAAATGTAGTAGAGCCTGAAGTTCTACCTACACTGCAATGTATCGCATCCCGCGTAATCGCCGTGAAAAAACAGGGTCTTGGAGGTGGTGATGCGCGAGCTGACGGCATGGGGCGAGCGGCACCAGGTGATGTTGTACCTGACCTCCATCGTCGTCGGCGCCGCGATCGGTCGATGGGCACCTGCGAGTGCTCCGTGGTGGGAGTCTGCGATGACCCCTGCCCTGGGTCTGCTGCTCTACGCGACGTTCCTGAGCGTGCCTTTCTCTCGCGTCGGGCGGGCCTTCACCGACTGGCGCTTCCTCGTCACGCTGCTGATCGTGAACTTCGCCGTCGTGCCGCTCGTGGTGTTCGGCCTGACCAGGTTCGTCGCCACCGACGAAGCCGTGCTCCTCGGTGTACTGCTCGTGCTGCTCACTCCCTGCGTGGACTACGTGATCGTGTTCACCGGCCTCGCCGGTGGCGACCGCGCCCGGCTGCTGGCGGCGACTCCACTGCTCATGCTGGTGCAGATCCTCCTGCTCCCCGTCTATGTCTCCCTCATTATGGGGCCGGGCGTTCTGCGTTCGTTCGATGCCCGCCCTTTCGTCGACGCGTTCCTCCTCCTGATCGTGCTGCCGCTCGGGCTGGCCGCGCTGACGCAGCTGACGGCGAGGAGACACGCGTTCGCTCGGGCCGTCGAGCAGGGATCGGCAGGGGGAATGGTGCCGCTCATGATGCTGACCCTGTCCACCGTCGTCGCCTCGCAGGTGGCGGACCTCGGCGATGCATGGGCCGGCGTGCTCGTGACGGTTCCGCTCTTTCTGGGATTCGCCGTGATCGTCGGGCCGCTCGGAGCCCTGGCGGCACGCGTCGCACGACTCGATGCGCCGGGGCGGCGTGCCGTGGTGTTCAGCGCCGTCACCCGCAACTCGCTCGTGGTGCTGCCGTTGGCACTGGCTCTTCCGAATGCTTTCGCGATCGCCCCGCTCATCGTCGTGACGCAGACGATGGTGGAACTGATCGTCATGGTCGTGATGGTGGCGCTCGTCCCACGCCTGGTCCGGGGCGACTGACCGCTCTCCACCCACAGCCGATATCCCGCCCGTATCGCGTCGCTCGACGTCATCCGCGGCGTGGCCATCATCGGCACCCTCACGAGCAACATCTGGCTGTTCCGCGCGTTCTTCGGCGAACGGGTCATCGACATCTGGTGGGATGACCTGCTGTCGGCCGCCTCGAACGGCAAGTCCCTCGGGCTCCTGCTCCTCGACGGAGTGCTGAACTACATCTTCGTGGTGCAGTTCGACGTGCTCCGGGCCTATGCGATCCTCGGTTTCGTGGTCGCCTTCGTGCTCCTGCTGCCCGAGAAGCGCCAGTGGATCTTCATCGGGGTCGCACTGACCGCGCACATCACCCTCATGCTCATGCCGCTGTTCACCGCCGATGGCACCTTCATGCTCCCGGGGCTCGTGTTCCCGGGAGACGCGGGCGATTCGAGCGGCCAATCGGGGTACTGGGCGACGGTGCAGGCGAACTCACTGACCGTGTTCTCCGACCTCACCATCGGCACGGACACCGGGTCCATCCTTTCGCTCGGGCTCGTGCTCTTCACGCTGGGCGCGATCCTGTATCGCCACGGGCTGTTCGAACCGCGAGGGGCACGCCTGCGCAGGTGGGTCATGATCATCGGACTCGGCATCGGTCTTCCGCTGGAGCTCACCTTCTTCCTCGCGCAGGACCAGTTCGGGCTCGACCGGTTCCTCTCCGCTCCCTTCGTCGCCTTCGGCACCCTCGCCCTGATGGCCGCGTTCTATCAGAGACACCCCATCGGGTTCGTCGGGCGGCAACTCTCCCTCGTCGGACGGATGGCGTTGAGCTGCTACGTGCTGCAGAACATCCTCGGGAGAGTCGCGCAGCAGCTGATCGGTCACTCGCCGCTGTCGACGACGCTCGACCCACTCGTGGGAACCCTCGTGATGTTCGTCGGCATCGCCGGCATCGTCGTCCTCTTCGCGAACCTCTGGTCCCGCCGGTTCCGGAAAGGACCGCTCGAGTACATCTGGGACGTCAGCTTCCGATTGCTCACTCGCAGGCTGTCCGATCTCACGAAACATGTCGGACCGTGAGACGCAACGCCCTTGGAAAGACGGGCGTCTGATCTGCCGCCGAGGCTGCCTGTTGTCTCACGAAGCGCGTCGGAAAGATCACGCCTCACCCTCAACCTGCCTAATACGTCGGTCGCTCAGTTTCGGTGCAGCGGGTTTTCGGCAGGGTTTCGGTAGGCGCGCGGCCAGCGTGTCGTGTGGTCGACCGGCGGCCCGGGAGTGCTGCCGTAGACGATCGATACTGGTGGGCGTTCATGAGGCTCGGACGATCTGCACAGTCCGAGCGCCGCCGTCCCTCACGCCCCGAGCGTCTGCACGACCTTCTCCGCCGTCTCTTTTGCCGAGCCCGGGTTCTGACCGGTGACGAGATTGCCGTCGATCACGGCGTACGACACGAACGGCAGCTTGGCCTTCTCGTACAGAGCGCCGCGTTCCTTCATCGTCTCCTCGGCGTTGTACGGCACGAGCTTGTCGACGCGGGCGAGCACCTCTTCCTGCCAGGCGAAGCCGGTGAGGCGGCGTCCGTCGACGAGCAGCGAGCCGTCAGTGAGCTTCACGTTGAGCAGGCCGCAGTAGCCGTGGCAGACGGACGACACCACGCCGCCACGCTCCCAGATCTCGCGCGTGAGGCGTTGCAGGCCATCGTTGTCGGGGAAGTCGTACATCACGGCGTGACCGCCGGTGTAGTAGATCGCGTCGAAGTCGGCCGCGTCGAGCTCATCGGGGCTGAGGGTGTTCTCGAGCAGCGCCATCTTCGCCGGATCGTTGTGCCAGGCGCGGGCGACCTTGTCATAGTTCGGGAACTTCAGCGAGCGGGGTTCGAGCGGCACGGCGCCACCGTGCGGGCTGACGATCTTCTGCTCATACCCTCGTTCGGCGAACACCTCCCAGGCGTGGGCGAGTTCGCTGAGCCAGAGGCCTGTCTGGTGCCCGGTCGGGTCGTCGTAGTGCGAAACGTTGGTGACGACGTGAAGGATGCGCTTCGTCATGATTCCCCCTAGGGATCTCAGAGAGCCGCCGTGACGACGGCGAAGGTGGTCCGAACGCGGTTCTCCACGTCGGATTCAGGGTGAGGACGGAACTTCCCGTCAAGGTGCAGGAAGGCGAGGCCGTGCGCCATGCTCCACAGCGCCGTGGAGAGCGCGTCGGCATTGGAGGACGGATACAGCCGCGCGGCGACGCCGGCGAGCAGGTCGTGCAGCGCGGTCGACGCCTGGACACGGTCGGCGTTCTCGGGGTCGCACTCATTCCCGAACATGAGGCGGAATACGGCGGGACGGCGCAGCGCGAAGAACACGTACGCCACGGCGAGGTCTGCCACGACGTCGGGCCCGTCCTCTTCGACGACGGCGCGCAGCTCAGCGCCCATGTCATGGAACCCTTCAACGGCGACCGCGGAGTCGAGGGCCGTCCGGTCGGCGAAGTGTCTGTACGGCGCCGCTGTCGACACCCCGGCGCGACGAGCCACAGCGCGCATCGAGAGCTCTTCGCCCTCTTCGATGCTCTCGATGGCCGCCTCGACGAGAGCCTCACGCAGATTGCCATGGTGGTAGGTGGTCATTCCGCACTCCTCGATGTGAACGGTGCTAACATAACACGTCGACACACGATTGGGGACACATCATGCAGACGATTCTCGGAGCGGGTGGCCAGATCGCGAATGGCCTGGCACGCGCGCTCCACGGCACGGACGAACTGCGACTCGTGAGCCGCAAGCCCCACGCCGTGAACGCCGACGACGCCACGGCATCGGCCGATCTCACGGACGCCACGCAGACGTCCGACGCCACGGTCGGCAGTGACGTGATCTACTTCACCGCAGGCCTGCCCGCTGACACAGAGCTATGGGAGAAGCAGTTCGAGACGATGCTGCGCAACGCGCTCGACGCCGCCCGGACCGCGGGGGCGAAGTTCGTCTACTTCGACAACACATACATGTACCCGCAGGACGCCCGCGTCCAAACGGAGGACACCCCGTTCGACCCCGTTGGACGCAAAGGCGTCGTCCGCGCACGCATGGCTCAGATGGTGCTCGATGAGATCGACCGCGGCGAGATGCCCACGCTCATCGCCCGGGCCCCGGAGTTCTATGGACCCGAACGCACACAGGGATTCACGAATTCCCTCGTGTTCGACAGAGTGAAGCAGGGTAAGCGCCCACTTATCCCCGTCCGGGCCGACACACGACGTTCCCTCATCTGGACGCCCGACGCGAGCCGCGCGCTCGCCGCGCTCGGCTCGACGCCCGATGCGTACGGTCAGACCTGGCATCTCCCGGTGGACGCCGCACACCCGACATATCGCGAGATCATCGCCACGGCCGACCAGGCGTTCGGAACATCAAAAAAAGCCATCATCCTCCCCAGCTGGGCGCTTCGCGCCGCCGGTCGCATCTCACCCGCGGCCCGGGAGATGGGTGAGTTGTTGCCCCGCTACCACCAGGACAACATCTTCAGCGACGCGAAGTTCCGCACCGCATTCCCTGACTTTCGGGTGACAGCCCTTCGCGACGGCATCGACGCGCTTGCCACAGAGCACTGACCGCATCGCCCCTCTGACGACCACCGCCCCAGTCAGGCCTCACGCGACACGACGACACGCGATCTGAGATTCCGACACTTTTTGTCCGGTGACATTGAATCTGTAGTCCGTGCCAACGATCTTGTGTTCGAGATCCCGCAGAATCGCACGAGTCTCGGACACGAGATCGCCAAGTACTCGAGCAGACCGGTGACAGTAAACCTGTAGTTCACCGAAGCGCTTCCTTGATCGCTATGGCTCCGGAGCGCGAAGCTCGGTGTCGCCACCGCAGAGCGTGCGCACGGCAAGTCGGACGAATCTCCCAGGTTCTTGCGCGCCCGCAGTATCCGATCCCGGCGAGTCGAATGTCAGCGCGAACGCCGCGGCCACCATCCTCGGCGGGGAACCGGCGGCGCGGCAGGTGGCGCGGCCAGATGCGCCTCGATCACTGCCAGGCGGGCACGAAGATCACGAGACTCCTCGTCCTGCAGTTCCCGAATGTGAACTCGCGCGATGACAGCACTCCCACCCCCGGCGATCATCGTTAACAAGACCGGCCCGAACGCCCAGATCGACGGCGGCCCACTACTCACGTAGACCGTGAACAGCACCACCGCGGCCGCACTCACCCCGCCGCACAGAATCTCGGTGGCGTGTGGGGCGAGCTTGTTCCGATCCTCGAACCGGGTCCAAATCAAACCGAAGACGACCACGAGGATCACGATCCACAGCATCGCGGTCGGGAGCAGGTCAGCGTAGTCTCCCGACACCGCCTGCACCCCGACCGCTGCGACGACGGCGATCGCATAATTCAGAGAAACATCCCAATCTGTCGATACGCCGCCGACCGGCCGAACGCGGACGACGGCGCCTCCCCCGTCGCGGAGGCGGGTCTATCGGTGTTCGTCATGGTGTCCTCCCAGAGGTGGTGCGTCACGGCTCGACGCCGGGAGCCTGCCGGTCCCTGCGACGTGTTCAACAACATCCTCGATGGACATCCCCTCCCGATGAGCCACGACGCGGATCTCGTCGGCCAGTTCCGCCGCCGTGTACATCGGCCACCACGACTCGGGCCCGTGACAGCGCTCGGCGATCTGCCGGCGGGTGTACGTGCCGGCGACACCGAGTTCCATCCAGTGCTCACTCCCGTCGTCACCGACGCATAGTTCGACGAGCCCGTACCCGTCCGGAGTGCGATAGACCCCTGAACTGGTCGGCGCCGATTCCAGGGCCAGGGTCACCGTTCGTTCGTTCATACCGGCCAGGGACAGTTCGGGGCAGTGCGGGCATCGTTCATGCGGGGAGCCTAACCGGCGGCACGGACGTCCGCCCCGGGGCGAGGCGCGTCAGTCCGGTGCCGCAGACGGCGGGGCCGCAAGAAGTGTCCGAGACGGCGCCACCAAGATCGCTTCGTCGACGGTCGCGACGCATCCAGGGCCCGGCCATCCGCCTCCCGATTGCGGCGCACCTGGGACGAGGTGAAGCGGCCCGCCCACCGGATGCACCCTCGATCGATGAGGTAGTGCGAGCCACACGGCAGCCCCCAGTTGCCGATCGATGGTCGCAGCGACACCGCCCCGTCGAAGGTGAGCACCCACTGCGCCGGAGACAACGGGGCGACAACCTCACGGCCACACCCACAGGCGCAGGCGTGCGCCGTGGTGCAGAACATCGTCGACACGTACAGCACGCCCGGCTCCAGATCCGACGGGAACGACGTCACGAACTCCGGGACGATCCGGTCCACTCTCATGCGGCCTCCTCGGACGGAGCCGCATCCGCATCCGGCCCGTCGTCCGTACCGAAGTCCGTGTCGAGCTCCGCACCGACACGGATGTCACCGGTGAAGATCTTGTAGATCGATTCCGTCGTCACACCGGCGCTGGCGTAGTAGCCGAGGTACTTCTTCCATTCCAGGACCGCGAGCGTCGCGTTCAACGCGTTGAGGTCCGCGACCTGGATGTTGCGGTCGTACTCGTTGACTCCGCCCGCGGAGGACGCCGCCGGCGAGATCGGCAGGCCAGGGAAGTGGTTCACAATGGTGAGCAAGCCGGACAGACGTCCGCCCTCGTCCTGGATCCCCATCCCCACCTCGATCACCGGCACACTCCGTTCGCGCAGCCAGGCCAGGATCTGCGGCTTGTCGTCGGCGTCTGCCGCCGCCATGAACACGAACGTGAAACCGGCGAGGACATCGAGCCTGTCGGCGGTGACGAACGTGGGGTGGGCGTTGATACCCGTGTGCATGTGCGCGTACCGGCCCGCGAAGTAGTCGGCCTTGTTCGGTCGCTGGGCGAGCTCGTCGAGCGTGGCGGCCCCTGGCGCCCGGAACGCGTTGTGGTTGTCGAACACGTCCCCGTCGAACAGGTCGATGCTGTCCACCCACGTCTTCGCCACCTGGTCGAGGATGTAACTGCCCGTTCCCCCGAGACCGATGATCGCAACCTTCTGCCCCCGGAACCGCGCGTTCATGTCGGCCAGACCCGCCCGCGCTGTCCCGGTGTCGCGATACACGAAGGGCAGGTCATCCGGGACCTCGGACCACCCCGCCCCCGGGGTCGCCGTCACCGTCGGGTCGAGCGCGCGCGCCGGGTGGCTCAGCACCCGCGCGTACGACCTGACCTTCTCGTGCATGGTGTCGAAGGCCTCGATCCGTCGCGGCTTGCTCGAGATCATGAACTCCGCCGTGAGATCGGCCGTCACCGCGTGCGGCGACGGCGTCGCCCCCTCAATCGGCTTCCCGTTCTCGTCGCACGGCTGCTCCCCGATGAACCAGATCACGTGACTGCCTGTCGCGTCCTGCACGATGTCGTCTCCGCTGAACGTGACCGGAAGGGCGAGCCGCCCGTACGCCACCTCCCGTGCGGGGGTGACGTACGGGATGTGCTCGACGAGGAGATGGTTGCTGTCCACGGTGAGGCAGTAGTCCTCCTCGAGCAGCTGGCGGATCGAGGAATCAGCTGCGAACGGTGACGTAGACATCGAACACCATGCCCTTCTTCACGCGGACGGTCTTGCCCGGCTGCAGTGCGCCCGCACCACCACCGTTGTGTCCCCGCGAGTACTCGATACGCACGACGTCGCCGTCGTTGAGCGGGTCGTTCGGGAACGCCAGCGCGTAGACCTGCTCGTACGAGATCTCCTTCTCCCTCCACGCGAACTCGCGGGTGTTCACGAAGATCGTGACCGCCGGCTTGCCGCGCAGAGCGTCCTGCTCTGAGATCGTGTCCATGTCTTCTCCTCCGACGCTGATAGTCGCCGCACCAGACGCGCCGGATGTAGTGCGGTGCTCGAAGTTTCGAGCAGTAGTAGAATAGCACACATGATCGACATGTCGAGCAGTGCGAAAGAGGCGGAGCGGGGATGACCGAAGAGCTACGCGTTGACGTGAGATCGCTGCACGCGGCGTTGGATAGGACACGGGAGAGCAGGGGGCTGTCCTGGCGGCAGCTCGCGAAGGAGATCGGCGTGAGCGCGTCTACGATCTCCCGGATGGCGAACAACTTGAAACCGGATGTCACGGCCTTCGCGGCGATGACCACCTGGCTGCGCATGCCGGCCGAGGATTTCTACATCGGCGGTGCCGTCCGGTCGGACGTCGATGAGCCGGATCTCGTCGCGACGCTCGCGCCGCTTCTGCGCGCCCGCAAGGACCTCACCGGCAAGGACGTGGAGTACCTCGAGGAAGTCATCGGCGCCGCAGCGCGACGTTTCCAGGCTGAAAGTGCGTCGCGGGGCGAGTAGTGGAGCGGTGGACCCAGAAGTCGATGCGAGAAGTCGCCGCCGAGGAGCGGAAGAACCTCGGCCTCGCGCCGACGGCACGCTTCGACCCCTATCTCCTCGCCGATGAACACGGCATCTCGGTCTACCCGCTGTCGGAACTGCACGCGTGGGCGCTCAGCGAGGCGGCGCTGACTCACTTTCTCGCCGATACGACGGGACGGTGGTCGGCGGCGCTGGTGCCGTTGGGCACGAGCCGCATCATTCTCGACAACGACGGCCACGCGGAGGTCCGTCGGCGGGCGAGCATCGCGCACGAGCTCGGACATCATCTTCTGGAACACGCCTTCGACGCGTCCCTCATCGGCGCGAACCATGAACGGGTCTTCGATACGATGAAGGAGAAGCAGGCCACGTTCATGGCCGGGGAGCTTCTCGTCCCCGACGTCGCCGCGCGCAAGGCAGCGTTCGCCGGGTGGAGCAACCAGCAGGTGGCGTTCGTGTTCGGAGTGAGCGAGCAGTTCGCGCAGATGCAGATGAAGGGTGCCCGCGTCATCGCGCAGCGCTGGATCCGGAAGAACGGGCCGGGACTCCGGGCGTAGCCCGGGAGGCCAGTCTGGGCGTCGGCAACCTTGTGTACTCTCAAGACGATGACGGAGGCTGGATCAGACAACCACACCAATGGTGTGATCGAGAGCGTGTTCGGCAAGGCCAATGGGCGCGGTATTCCCGAGTTGAGTCGCGCAACGCTCAGGATGAAGGACGGCTCCGTGCTGGAAGCCCGAATGCCACGACCCGTCGGCAACGAGATCACCTTTCGCGCACTGCCTGTCGCGTTCGAGTTCATTGACCTCGGGGTCTGCCCGATCTGCTTGAGCCCTGAGCCGACGAGCCGCGAGCATGTCCCACCCCACTCGATCGGTGGGAACGCACTCATTCTGACCTGTGAGCGGTGCAACAACGAGTTCGGCTCCAAGTACGAGCCCCATCTGCAGGGATGGTACGAAGGCTCGATCGGCAAGGTGAAGATGTCCGGCGCTGACGTGGACGGAAGGCGGTTCGCTGGGGAGTACCTCCTGCGAGAGAACCCTGCAGGCGGCTTCATTCTCTTCCAGCAGGGCCGCCGTGACCCCGAGGTTGATCGCATTCTCCAAGCCGGAGAATCGTTCGAGATTACATATCCGCAAGCGGACGTGATGCGGATGCGCGTTGCCGCCGTGAAGAGCGCATACCTCGCTGCGTGTGCCGCGATGAGAACTGTTCCAAGGTCACCACGAGCAGACAAACTGAGGTCGGAGTTGCTCGCTCTGCGCGACGTGTCACGCTCGCAGCGGCTTCAACTGAGTCCGCTGATGAAGTCGATTCAGATCGCCCGGACAGCGGCGGAGCCTGCCCCGGGCGAGATCGCCCTGATGGTGGGTGCGGACGCCGAGAAGACCAGGACACGGTTCGTGATCAGCTTCAACCGGGTCTTCGCTGTCGACTGGCCGTTGGAGCCCATCACGGGATTCCACGAGGTGGAACGACCCGGATAAAGGTCGCCCGTTGCGGGCGCACGCCAGAATGCTCGAGCAGATCGCCGCACCGGGCCGCTCGCCCGGCCGTCCGCCGTCAACGAGTCAGGAACTGGCCCTCGTCAACGCCTTTCATCCCCCAAGCCGAGATCGACACCTGTCGAGACTCCGGCAGATCCACACGGTCAGGTGCCCAGGCAATCAAGAAGTCACCGTCCGGCGCAGAAACGACATAGTCGCGCGGTTTG
This sequence comes from Microbacterium sp. WHRI 7836, assembly GCF_040223885.2. NCBI lineage: Bacteria > Bacillati > Actinomycetota > Actinomycetes > Micrococcales > Microbacteriaceae > Microbacterium > Microbacterium sp. WHRI 7836. The sequence goes on along the minus strand of NZ_CP168171.1, from coordinate 812,350 downwards.
CCCGCAGCGCCTTCCGGATCAACGGGTGCCGCGGTGAGTTCGGGATGAAAGGCGATCGTCATAGGTGTCGGTATCCGCTGCCCGGCGAACTCGATAGTCCCGGCTTCGATCGCTACCTGCGTGGGTGGCTCGCCGGATGGAACAGTAACCCGCGCGCTGGCGAGACGAGTGCGCACAGCGCGCCCCTCCCACAAGAGTCGTGTTTGACGCAGCCGTACGCGCCCGATGGTGTCGAATGGCTCGTTGCAAGCGGGAATCGGTATGCCGGTGATGGACTCGATCGCAACAACATCATCGAAGGCCTCTTCGAGGGCCTCATACTCTCGGCGAGCCTCTTCCGCAACGGGCTCCAACGAGAGCGTGATCGGTTCGCCATCGGTGAGATCGATGGCGATGCTATCGGCATCATGTGCTTGTAGGAGAAAGCGCACCGAACGGAGCTTGATCACGTTGGTCAGGTCAAGATATCGCTGACCAGAGAGTTGGCAGGACACCGTCTTGGATGCTTCGAGCGTGAAGGTGAAGGTGAAGATGACGCATCCATCGATGAAGACGTCATAGTCGAGACGTGACTCACTTTTACGACGCCCCAAAACTGCCGCTTCGACGATCTGCGCTTCGTCGCCGAATCGGAGCGTAACCGATGCTCGATTGCGTGGATCTTCGCGGAGAAGCTCGGTCAGCGTGAGTTCGTTCCAGTCTCCATGCTGGCCCACTGCGCTATCGGTGATCGAGGGAACTGCGGTGCCCAGGGGAGCCCGGTAGACGCGCGACATCAGAGGAGCTTCCTCATCGCCGATAACGACCGGATCGTCCCACGATGCAGCAGACACCTGCAGCTTCGATTGGCGCTGCAGCTCCTTGATGAGATCAAGCGTCGAGAGGGTCAGGACGGCGATCTGCGAGAAGACGCAAACGGCGGCGCCGAATCGGTCGCGAAAAGAGTGCTCAAGCGCATCCGCCTTCGGCCCGGTCGGGTCGGCGTGAACGAGATCGGCGTACAGCCACCCGGCCGCGAGCTGTGTGTCAGTGACTACCGAGGTAGGCATTTGGCCGTTGATCGCCTGGACTGTGTATCCCTGGGTCTGTGTTCCCTGAATCTCGGTCCTTCGCCATCGTCGACGCAGCTCTTCGAGGTGCTGCCTTTCTGCCTCGTCGTCATCACTTAGTACCTGGCCAAGTGCGTCGAGCACAGTTTCGTAGAAGATCGGCTCTCGCTTCACGGTGATCGGACGGAGCCGAGCCACAAGCGATTCGAACATCTCCTCGTCTGGGAGGTTCGTGCTGATCGTGACGTTGTTGGCCAGGTCGATTTTCGCCTGGAAGAGCCCCCGCGCATACGCTTCAAGCTTCTCTCTGGACTGCGCTAGGGAGTGTGCAGCGACTCTACGTGCCCGGAGTACGAAACGATCTAGAACTTCGGTGCTGCTTTGCTGGTATTGGGCTCCCGCTGTCGTCCTGGCCTCAGCTTGGGGCTCGGATGATGACATGCCACTGATGCTAGGGGAAGTATGCACCTGGTGGATCCTCTACTCGCGGCTGGCTGCCAAAACGGCATAGACATTCCTCCTCAAGGATGTCAAACTGACCTGCTCTGCGTTGGGAGGATCTGATGGCGCTGAAAGCGATTCCGGGTACTGGACGCAGGTGGTCGACGGGATGATCGACCGCAACGTGGCATCGGCACCGACCGAGCCCGGCGTCTACCGGCTGCCGTGTGGAGAGTGCTACGTGGACTTCTTCATCGACTCGGCCGGCGCCGAGCACTGGCTTGTGCCCGGTGACCCTGCCGAATACACACGCGAGACGATCGCAACCATGAGGCATGGAGAACATGCGTGGGAGCGGATGTACACGCTCGGTGCTGCAGCCGTGGAGCTCCGGCGTCGCGCGGAGGAACGTGGCGGTGACCTGGCGGTGCTGCTGGCCGAGCTCGCCGCGAGCATCGATGAGGCGGACGCCGTCGAGGAAGCGGAGATCGCGCAGATCGTACGGGAGCGCACGGCGTCCGGGAAAGCGTCCCGCTGGCGGATGTCGCTCGCCGGTTCGGAATCAACCTCGACGAACTGATGGACCGCGATGAGTGAGTATTCCTGGTTCGACTTCGATCAGCTCAGTTACGTCACCTCCGATACGCACTTCGGCCATGCCCGAATCAGCGAGCTCGCCGGCCGCCCGTTTGGTGCGGTCGAGGAGATGGATGCGGAGCTGATCGCCCTGTGGAACGCCGCGGTTGGCCCCGACGATGTCGTACTGCACCTCGGGGATCTCGCGCTTGGCCCGATCGAGCAGTCCCTCGCTCTGACGGCACGGCTGAACGGGCGCCGGTTCCTGGTGCCGGGGAACCACGATCGTGTCTCGCCTGCGACGCAATCGAAACGATCGATCGAACGGTTCCGGCCGCTGTACGAGGCGGCAGGGTGGACGGTCCTCCCCGAGGTGATCGAAGGCACCCGCCACGGGTATCGACTGCTGGCCTCCCACTATCCCTACGCCGGGGACTCGCAAGATGCAGACCGGCACACGGCGCACCGGCCGGGTTGGGATGACGGTGTTCCGCTGCTGCACGGGCACACCCACGCCCGCGACCACGGCGCTAACGGGCACCAGTTTCACGTGGGCGTCGACGCCCACGGCTACGCCCCGATTCCGTTCACGGTCATCGACGAGTGGATCCGCACCATCCCCGGCATCCAGACCCGCCTCGAGGCCGCAATCGATGAAGCCCGCCGGGTGATCGCCGGCTTCGACGACGAAGAGCGGCCGGACATGGACGCAATCTTCTACGAGCAGGGATACAACGAGTTCCCCATCGTGCTCGGCGAACTCCTCGACGCCCTCGACACCTCAACAGGCGACAGCGAGCCAGCCTGAACGCCGCCCGCGTCATCCGTAGAGCAGGGTGTGGGGCGTCGGCCGACGACGGTCGAGTATGCGGTTGGCAGGCGCGGCGACGCCGGGTACATAGGGTTGCACCTGAATGCGGACGGTGCTGAGGTGGCGCAGCAAGCAGCTGCGGTGACGTTGTGATGAGGCGACGAGAGCCTTCTCCAACCGTGCCGGCCGTTGATTCTTCTTGTTCTGACGCATCCCGTTCGCCGTCTCAACCGCCGCTTTCCCTTCGGCGACGATGCGTTCGGCAACTCGATGAAGCTGGTCGGTCGTGGAACTGTTCATGATTGTGATCACGGCGGCCTCGAGGGCCCAGACCTGCTGTGCCAGCCGGAACCTCGGGGGGAGGAGGTAACTGGCAAAGGACAGGTCGGCGAGCACCGTGGCGAGACGTACGATCTCCGGATACGCGATCAGGGACACGCTGTCCTCGTCCACTGCATCGATGCCGAACGCGGTCATGCGCTCGTGGAATCGCGGCGGGAGGTCCGCGTCGGCGGCCCAGTGCCGGATCAGGGTCGCGGCCAGCTGCGACTCCCCGGTCGCGAGGCCGACGCCGCGTTTCCAGAGCGATCCAGATAGGCACCGCTCGGCACGGGTGTATTCGGGGAACCCGGTCAAGTCGATATCGGCGCCGTCGAGGCGCCAGCGGCGGTGCCGGTTGCAGACGGCCCCGCCGCGGCTGCGCACGGTCGTCTCCTCCCCCTGTGCGCAGCGCCGGCATGCAACCCGCGGCTGCTGCGTGTATCCGCAGTGCCGGCACGGGTGCGGCGCCCAGTCGTGGTGGTGACAACGCACATACATCGCGTTGCGTCGCGCATCCCTATCGAAATGCCCGGACGGCAGCCCACCGAGGCGCTCCGCCCACTCCGCCGCGCGCTCCAGATCGGGCCGGTACGGAGGGGTTCCGGGCAAGCATCGCGCAGTAGCTCTTCCCACACGGAGAGCCGCGCGGCTCGTCCGGCTTGCTCATGCAGCAGCTCGACGCACGTCTCGTCATGCCAGCGCGCGTACCGATACCCGGACAGGAACCGCAGGTTGTGGGCCTCTGCCTCGCTGATGTCGTCGACGACGAAATAGTCCCATCCGAGTTCGCTGCAGAGGCTCAACGTCCGGTCGAACGCAACGATGTCCTTTGGCTTGATGTTCCGAGCGGGCTTCACATCCACCAGCGCCGCCGTACCGTCCCTCCACCGCACGAAGAAGTCTGGCGTGTGATCCTGCACGTCGCCCTGACCCCGCGGCACAGCCCAATGGATCCGCATCGGCTGCGCAGATATCGCCAGGACCGTCGGATCCCGGTCCAGACGCATCAGCGCCGCCATCTCGTACAACGACTCGAACCAAACATGTCCACCGGTCGTGGCTGCCCAGTAGAAGCCCGTGTAGTTGACCTTGTGCTTCCAGGATCCCGGCTCCCGAACACGGTCCACGGTCTCGAACGCGACGTTCTGCACATCCGCCACGTCCAGCCTCGACGCGACACCACGACGCTTGAACTCCACTTGCGCGGGCGGGACATCGCCCACGCATCGCGGCTGCCAACGAGTCAGATCCATCCGGCTCTCCTCTCCACAATCTGTGTTCAGTTGGAGAACGAGAACGTGAACCTGACGCGCTCAGATTACGACTGCCGACTCCGCCGACGCACCAGGACACGCCCGCAAGCGTTGGGAGTTCCGACTCCCAACAAGCGCGGATTCCGAATGGCGATGGTCAATGCGGGCACGCCTCTTCCTTGCAACCAAGCCCGCGAGACACGGGCACCAAAGCACAACCTCAAGCACCCGTCACGTTGCTCACGTCGTCGCGCGTGCCCGGATGCTCGTGCGAAGATCATCGGTGCGCACGCCGACAGCGTTGAGATTCTGGCGCATCTGAGCGAAAACCGGCGCCTGACGTTTCGGATCAGAGATCGTCAGAACGGCGGCGTACGGAATGCCGTCCACAGGCAGCGGCTCGTCTGCGCGTTCGAGGTAGTCCACCTGGAACCGCCAGTCCGCCGACGGGCCGCGCCCGCGCATCGTCGTCGTCTCGAACGACTTCACTAGCTGCCACTTCATTGATTCCAGTAGCAGGTCTCGCTCATTCTTGTGCGCCTTGTCAGGCTTCGGCACCGCGTTCACACGCTTGAGTCGAGTCGCGAACTTGTCGTCCTTCTGTCGCTGCTTCAGGTGCGCATCAATGTTCGCACGCACCCGCTCATCCCCATGCTCGTATGCGATGGGCGGGCACGCGACGAGCGTCAGCCGCGCCTTCCCACTACATCGACCATCGTCGACAAGTGCGTCCGGCCACCGGAACTCGAACCAGTTGTCCTCGCCGGGGCGAATGACGCTGTCGACGACGAGAGTGATCTCCGAGTCGTCTCGCTGCAGCATCCTCTCAGCGGTTACGGGCATGCCGAACCCGATGAGATGCTGGGCGGCGGGCAGGAGAGTCTTATGCGTGTAGAGCATAGGAGTGTTCGCGAAGTGCACCATCAGCGCCAATAGCACCTCCCGCGATACCGGCCCTTCGATCAGAGCATCCAGGTCGGCGAGTCGTCGCGCAACCAGCGGCGCGGCATAGCTCGTCCCGCATCCAGTCACGATAGAACCAGCTCCGTCGACGGAGAGCATCCCCCGATTGCCGTCTGGGAGCGATGTCCCCGACCCTCCGATATGCGCGAAATCGGGTTTCGTTGCCCCTCGCAGACCCGGGCCACGGCGGCTGTACCTTGCCAGCGCAAGCGGGACCTGCCCGGCCAACTTCGGAGGGTTCAGTGCACTCACAGAAACGTTCAGAAGGCTCTCGCCGGGCTCGGCGAGGAACCCGTCGGTGTCTGCAGCAAGAGCGGCGAGAGCGGTCGCCGGCGTCGTGTGCCATTCGGGGCGGATGTCGGCCGAGTCGAGATTTCCCGCAGAGATCACGAAGATGACGTCGTGAGTTCGGGCGATCTGGTCCAGGCGCTCCGCGGTCCACCCGTATGTCTGAGAGGTGCGAGGCGTGCGGACGTTGATGCTGAGGTTGAACACGCGTACACCGTGGTCTCGTCTGTACGTCTCCACAGCCGCTTCGATCTCGTCGAAGAACTGTGCAATGCCGCCGGGATAGTAGCCACTGAACGGGACACCGGTGTCGCCGGGGTCTGCGGGAAGGACGTCAACGTCGTAGATGAGACAACCATGCTGCTGGTCCTCGGGGAAGGAAGGATTCATCCGCTTCTCCGCGAGGAGAAGACCGGAGATGAACGTGCCGTGATCGGTATCGCGATCCGCGTCCGCAATTATGCCCCACCGCTCCCTCACCCATCCCTGCAGGTGAGGTCCGACACCGCCGTCGATCACACCCACTTTCGTCAGCGGGTCCACCTCGGGGACCTCGAAGTAATAGTCCGGTGCCGGCTCGTTCAACGCGGCGCTCGCTCCGCGTTCGCCAGAGACGATGGGTGGCAGCGCGATGGAACGGACGATGGGATTCGTCCCCAGGGCGTGAAGGATGACCTCGTGGGTCTCCGCCGCGGTCAAAGCGCCACCTGTTTGGAACTCGAGGGCGGTCGCGTCATAGGCAACCGTGAGCGCGAGCGTGCGACCGACTCCGCGATCCTCGCTCAGTGATCGCTGTTCCAGCCCGGCGCGCTTCATCGTGTCATCCAACGCCGCCAGAGCCCGTTTCACCCCCACAGCGAGACTCGGGAAGTCCGGGGCGGACGTGATCGGGAAGCAGGTGATGATGTAACCACTGCCGGTACCAGCGCGCTGCAACCAGGCAACCGCGTCCACAGCACTGAACTCCCGGCGGTCCGCCTCAGACCACAGCGTCATCGACTCGATGGCGGACACCTCGCACCGGTTTCGGGTTGGGTTCGCCTTGAATTCACCAGTCTTCGCGTTGGTCTTGTCGACAACCACCGTCTCAGCCGCCTCGATGGCGGCGATGACCTTGTCGAGGGATTCCGGGGTGACGGCGAAGATCGGCTCCCCTACACCGGCGGTTCCCACCTGCGGGGTCCATCGGCTGCGAAAGAGCTTCGTCTGAGGACGGTGAGACTTCGCGATGGCGTCCCGCTGCATGGTGACTTTCACATGCCCAAGACCGTTGAACCCAGGCGCCTGGACCAGCGAGGCTCGGATTGCTTTCGCGGCGGCGGCGAGAGCATCACGGTGAGCGGCGAAGCCGATGTTGTTGCCCTCGAAGAAGTCCGTACCGTTATCGACGGGTGGCGTGCGCTTCCTTTCGTCGCGTAGGGCTTCGTTGTTGAGCACGAGCTGCACGGGCGCATTGGCCATGGGTTCACTCCTCCGTCACACGACGTTGAACGGTCTTGGTGCTGATGCTGTAGAGGTACGCCAGGTCGGTATAACTGAATCCAGCCGTGTGGAGGCGTTTCACTTGCTTCGCCTCCTCGAGGCGAAGCAAGTCGAGCACTTCGTCGCTGATGTGGACAGAAGTGGACTCGGCCACCTGCGCGACGGTGACAGCCGGGGGTGCCGCTGCCACCTCGTGGAACAGCCGCCGCTTGCGGTATTTCGTTGCCAAGGTCCGAAGTTCCGCGCCTGATAGGCCCTCCGCCGCCCAGGACAGCAGGTGGGCTTCTGCGTGGGCGTTCTCGCCCGCATCATCCAGTGAACGCAATGCAATCTGCACGCGCTGCTTGAAAGCGGGCTTCGGGATCGCGAGCTGCACCTCGAACCGACGCCAGATCGCCGGATCCAGCAGCGCTTCGTGATTGGTGAGCGCAATGGTCACCCCGAGCCCGACACGCACGTCCATGTTCTGAAGCAGCGCGTTGACCACACGCTTGATCTCCCCGACCTCGTTGGGGTCGTCCCGCACCTTGGCGATGGCGTCGAATTCATCGAGAACGAGCACGCAGTCGTACCGGTTCGCGAACGTGAACAGGGTTCCGAGATTGCGGGCGGTCGTGCCGAGGAACGAACTGATGAGACCGTCAAGGCGCGCAAGGACGACGGGGCGGCCCAACTGCTGCGCGAGCCACAACGCAAGAGTGGTCTTGCCAGTCCCAGGCGCGCCGTACACGAGTAGCGAAGGGGATGGGGAAAGTCCCGCCGCGCGGATACGCTCGGCGTTCATCCACTCCATCAGCAGGGCATCGATGTTCGCCTGGACAGCGTCCGGAAACAACGGCAGGGTCGCGACGATATCGTCAGGCATGACAACGGTCGCCAGCGGAGCTGACGAATCCTTATCGACGGGGACAGCCGTCTGCCTGCTCAGGCTCTCGAGCCCGGTCGCGAGCGCCGGCGCATGGGCGCTCTGAGTCAGCCGGCTGGGGGCTACCTCCGTGCTTCCGGTGCGCTGGCTGAGGAGCTTGTTGAGGGCTGCGGCTTGCTTGCTGTCTCCGTCGGCGACGAGAGCGTTAACGAGGCGTTGAACCTGGTGGTTCAGGCGCTCGGAGTCGTTCCCCAGTGCGACGCGGACAAGTGATGTGACAATCGGGAAGTGCTCCATGATGGACAGCCTAGAGGCTGCCCCGGACATTATTGGGTAGAAACTGGACACCGAAGGGGTTCGATGAGACGGATCCAACGATTCTCGGGACGTCGGAGGTCTATCGCGTGACTCTCACCGCGAGCGCGCTCGATCGGGAATCTGAGTTTGCATCCCAAGCACGGCGCGATGCGGCCTTCGAGCCAGCCGAGGCACACGACCGGAGAAAGCGTTCCTGACGTGGTCGGCGGCAGCGCTGATCCACTCGAACTACAGGTCGGTCGGCAAGAACCACGGATGCACTGTCACGACCACAAGATCGATGGCAAGAACTACAGATGCCCTGTCAACGGACACTTTTCGTGAGATCGGACACAGGCGCTCGATGTGTCCGATCTCACGAAAGCTGTCGGTCGGTGAGACAGAACATTCCCGGGAAGACGGGTGAGTGATGCACGGTCGAGGCTGCCGGCTGTCTCACGAAAGATGTCGTAAATCACCTTCCACTCTCACGCTGCCTAAAACGTCGAACGGCCAGTTTCGGCGCATCTGGTTTCGGCAGGGGGTTTCGGCGGGTGCGCGATCGGCGTGTCGTGCGATCGGCCGGCGACCTCCGTGCGTCTGCCGTAAACGATCGTTTCTGGCCGGACGGCGACGGCATGCGGAGATCAGTCTGCGATACCCGACCGGGTTTGGGTCGGGCGTACGCTGATGATCTCGATCGCAGACGACAGGACGGCGACCATGGGTGACTCGGCACAGAGGCCGCGCAGTTCGCTGCTCTACGTGGAGGATGACGCCGACATCGCTGCGCTGACCGTCGAAGTGCTGGAAGACGTGTACGACGTCGAGCATGCCTCAGACGGCGAGACCGCGCTCCGGTTCGCGCTGAGCCGGCGGTATGACGTCATGGTGGTCGATCGACGACTCCCCGGCATGGACGGTGTGGATTTCATCCGTGCCGTGCGCACGGCCCACATCACGACCCCCATCCTGATGCTGACCGCGCTCGGCACCGTGGACGATCGTGTCACCGGTCTCGACGGCGGAGCGAACGACTACCTGGTGAAGCCCTTCGATTACGACGAGCTACTGGCGCGTCTCCGTGCGCTGCGGCGCGCGTTCCGGGCTGATGGGAAGCGTCGGCGACTCGGGGAGTGGGTGTTCACGCCGGACGCCCAGGCCGCGTACGATCCATCGGGAATCCGAGTGGCGCTGACGGCGACGGAGAGCGCGCTCCTGGAGCTGTTGAGCACCAGCCCCGAGCACGTGTTCAGTCGGGACGAGATCCTCCGCGCCGTGTTCCATGAAGGAGACACGACGAGTTCCGTGGATACGTATGTGCACTATGTGCGGCGCAAGACGACTCCCGACATGATCGAGACCGTCCGCGCGCGCGGCTACCGCGCGGGAACACCGTCATGAGCGACGCTGATACCAGGCGCGTGCGACGCGCAGCGCTGTCCATCGGGCTCTGGGTCGGGATCTCGTCTGGTGTGATCGTCGCGATCGGCATCGGGGTGCTGATCGCGGTGGTGCTCTCTACGTCGCGCCGCGAAGGCGAGGAGCACGGCGGCGGCTGGTTCGGCGGTGGTGACGGTGTCAGAGACGACTTCATCGTCGACATCGACGTGGTCGTGCCGACCGTGATCATCCTCGGGTTGATCGGCGTGGTGCTGCTCGGGGTGGTCGCCGCGGTCGCCGCGCGACGGTCGGTCCGCCCGCTCGGGGAGGCGCTGCGTCGGCAGCGGAACTTCGTGGCCGACGCGAGTCACGAGCTCCGCACCCCACTGACGACACTGACAAGCCGTATCCAGGTTCTGCAACGCCGTCATGACCGGGGCGAGGAGCTCGGAGCGGGTCTCACCGACCTGCGGCACGATGCGGACATGATGGCAGACGTACTCAATGATCTGCTCATTGCTGCGGAGGGGGAATCGCTTGCCGACGGGAACGCGGACGTCGCGACAGCGGCAGCCGCAGCCGTCGCGACGATGACGACGAGCGCGAAGGAGTCCGAGGTCTCCCTCGCGATCACGGTGGAACAGGACGCGGAAGCCCAGTTGCCGGAAGTCACGCTCGTCCGCATCCTGGTCGCGCTGCTCGACAACGCAGTGCAGCACTCCCCCGCCCGCGGCACCGTCTCGATCCACATCGGGAGAGACCGACAGAACGTGACGGTGCGCGTGATCGACGAGGGCTCCGGGATCGAGGGCATCTCCCCGGACCAGGTCTTCGAGCGGTTCGCGCGTCCGCGCGAGAGTGGACGCCCCCGTAGCTTCGGTCTCGGGCTCTCACTCGTGCGGGATGTCGCCCGTCGCGCCGGGGGTTCCATCGAGGTCGAACGGTCGACGGCATCCGGCACGACTTTCCTGCTCACATTGCCGGCTCATGCGTGAACGGGTGCGTATCCTCCGATCGGCGGCGAACCGGCCGTCGTCGTCTGCACGTCCACCATCGTCGAGCCGAGCCAGCGGGTCACGCGACGATCGTCGTCGACGATGATGCCGGTGCGCGACCCCGCAGCCGCGATCCATGAACGGTCCGCTGGACCGGCCACCACGGCAGCGGTCGCCCAGACGTCCGCCTGGGTGAGACCATCGGCCACGATTGTGGCCGAGGCGGTGCCTGTCGCGGGCCGGCCGGTGCGGGGATCGAGGATGTGAAGCCCCCGCTCCGCCGTGCCCGAGGTCGCCACCGCACCGTTCGACACGTCGACCACCGCGATCATCTCGCCGCGGTGGTGCGGGTCGGCGATTCCCACCGGCCATCGCCAGTCGGCTCCCTCGGCAGTGAACAGCTGCAGGTCTCCTCCGGCGTTGATCCCGACCGCGGTCGCCACACCCAGCAGCGGCTCGAGGTGCCGACGTGCCGCAGCTTCCACCGCCCAGCCCTTCACATACCCCGTCGGGTCGAACCATCCCCGCCACCGGGCCGAGAACAAGCCGCCGGTCTCCTGTTCGGCGAGATCGCAGGCATCCGCGACCAGCGCCACCCTGCCGTCGGCATCCGCGATAGCAAGCTCACCGCGACGGATGCGACTGATATCGGAATCGGCGCGATACGTCGAGAACACCCGATCGATCTCGCGCAGTTCGTCGAAGCATGCTCGCACCGCCCGGTCGGCGCCAGCATTAGTCGTCTCCTCCGGGCCGATCAGATGGATGCTCATCGGGATGCCCATGATCTCCTCGACCCAGACCCGCGTCTTCTCATTCGCGGTATGCATCAGCCGTGCGCCTGGTCGATCGCGCTCTGCAGCGACGAGAGGTAGCCATCGCTCGTGTAGGTGGCGCCGGACACCATCTGGATTTTGGAGCTCTGCGCCTGGATCGTCTCCGAGACGAGCCTCGGGACCGCGGTCCCGTTGATCTGCCGGTCTCGACCGTTGCTGTTCGGGTAGTCGACCGCCTGCGCATCTGTGATCTGTCCGCCGGAGACGGTGATCTGCACCTGCACCGGCCCGTAACGGGTCTGCGACGATGCGCCGGTGTAGGTTCCGTCGGCGAGACCGGAGCCAGAGGCCGTCGTGCTCGAGCTGGTTCCCGAGCCGTTCGCGCCGGTGTCGGTGGTCGTCGCCGCACTGCCGCTTGTCGCGGTCGCCGCGCTGGCGTCGGTCGGGGTGACCGCCTCCAGAGACGTTCGGTAGCTGAACAGCAGCACGAGGCCGCTGACGGTCGCGAGCAGTGTGTAGAGGATCTTCTTCATGGCCGTCTCCCTGCTCAGATCGTGAACGATTCGGAATGGATGCGATGGGCGGGGAACCCGGCGTCAACCAGGTCGCGCCGGAGGTCTTTCATCCAGGCCTCAGCGCCACAGATGAAGACGTCGTGGTCCTTCGGCTCCGGCACGAGATGGTGGAGGAGATCTGCGCCCGACCACGCCTCGTGAGTGGCAGGGATCCAGCTCGACGCGCCCGACGAACGCGGGCCGACGAACGGCAGGTACCTCAGGCCCCGGGTGCTGATGAGGTGAGCGATGGCCTCCTGTCGAAGTGCGTCCTCTGCGGCGGACTCCCGGGTGATGAGCATCGCGTCTCCTGGTCCGTAGCCTTCCGTCTCGAGCAGCGAGACGAGCGGTGCGACCCCGGCGCCGGCGCCGATCATGAGCAGCTTCGTCCCGGTCCGCCGCTCGCCGGTCATCTCCCCGTATGGTCCTTCCACGATGACCCGGGTGCCGGAGCGCAGCGCGGTAAGCCGGCGTGTGCCGTCCCCCACCACACGGGCGGTCAACGTCAGCTCGCTTCCCGGCGCAGCGGAGAGCGAGAACGGGTGTCCGCGGGTCCAGCCGGGCCCGTCGAGGAACCGCCAGACGAAGAACTGACCGGCCCTGGCACCGAGCGTTGGAAGGTCGCGACCGGTGACCCGGACGGTGACGCCCCGAGCACCGTCCGCCTCGACCCCTGCCACACGCAGCGCACGACGTGTGGACCGCAGCAGCGGCATCCCGATGCGGAACAGCAGCACCGATCCCGCGGCGAGGGCCCAGATCGCCCACCAGTAGACGGTCGCGATCGGCGAGGACAGGAAGTCGGCGCCCGTCCACAGCTGGTGCGGCAGCGCGAGCCCGACGCCCAGGTAGGCGTAGAGGTGCAGGAGATGCCAGGACTCGTACCGCAGGCGACGACGAGCACGCCGGATGGAGGTGACGACCACGAGCAGGATCAGCAGCGTGCCGGCCGTGGCTAGGAGCATGCCCGGGTAGTCCCAGATGAAGCTCCACAGCTGGACGAGCGGGTTGATGCCGGCCGCCATCGCGTAGCCCACCGCGAGCAGCGCGATGTGCGCGCCCATCAACCAGAACGACCAGAATCCGACGAAGCGATGCAGCCGCGTGATCCCGTCGCGACCGAATCCGCGCTCGAACAGCGGGACGCGTGCCATCAGCAGCACTTGATAGAGCAACAGGTTCGCCGCGACCAGCCCGGTGAGGCGTCCGAGCGACGTGATGGTCTCGGCGTTGACCCCCAGGACTGCGGTCACTCCACCACTGGCGACCCACAGAGCCACGACGAACAGGCTGGTCGCCCAGATCACCGTGATCGCCGCTGCACGCCAGAGCTGCGCGCGGCCATGGGCTGCCCGCCGTGGCTCAGGGGAAGCGGCGGGGACGGAAGCACGCGGTCTCGTCGTCAGAGTGGTCATAGGGGAATCGTGCTGCGCCGACTCTGAGACAGGTCTAAGGAACGGCTCCCGATAGGCAACTCATAGCTGTCTCTCAGGCAACGCCACTCGTCCCGAGCAGCGTGCCGATCGCGAACGTGACCACCAGCGCGATCGCCCCACCGAGCACCACCCTGATCGTGGGCCTCAGCGCGGGGTTCCCGCCGATCCTCGCGCTGACGAATCCGGTCAGCGCGAGCGCCAGCAGCACCACCGCGAAAGCGACCGGCACCCGGATCTCGGGAGGCGGGAGCAGTATCGCCAAGAGCGGAAGCAGCGCTCCGAGTGCGAAGGCAAGTGCGGAGGCCCCCGCCGCCGCCCACGGACTGACCACCTGGTTCTCCGTGATGCCTAGTTCCGCTTCGAGGTGCGCGGTCAGCGGGTCGTGCGCGGTGAGCTCCTCCGCAACGAGGCGTGCGGTCGCCGGGCTAAGTCCTTTCGCCTGATAGATGCTCGCCAGCTCCTCGAGCTCGGTAGCCGGATCATCGGCCAGCTCGCCTCGTTCCTTCTCGATCAGAGCCCGTTGGCTGTCTCGCTGGCTGCTCACCGACACGTACTCCCCGAGCGCCATCGAGATCGCACCGCCGACGAGACCGGCGACACCCGCGGCGAGCAGCGTCGCGGAATCGGTCGTCGCCCCCGCGACACCGACGACGAGCGACGCGACCGACACGATGCCGTCGTTCGCGCCGAGCACTCCGGCTCTGAGCCAGTTGAGCCGCCCAGCGAGATCGCCGCGGTGGGGTTCACCCGGATGCGTCGCCAACATCATCGCCCCGTTCTTTCTCCCGGCGCGGCTATGGAAGGCACATCCCGACGTAGGTCGAGCTCTGCGTGCGCGGAATGCCACTTCGTGAGAGGTCGAGTCATCGGACAAGAGTACACCCGCCACAAACGCGCGCTCCGCAGCTCGACCGCTAGCAAGTCCGGTCGCGGCACCAACCGAAGGCCCATGCCAGAACGGGGTTCCGGCTCCCGTTAGCGGCGACCGCCCCGGCAACCAAGTGATACCGCGCCGGAAACGATCGTTTTCGGCTGGTCGCGCACCTGGTTGACGACGACCGCTGCCTTGCCATAGCCGATCGTTACAAAAGATTGAAGCGTAGGCCCCCGGCGATGCTGCGCGGTCAGCAGCAGATGGGAGGATCCTTGTGATCATGGAGATTGAGTTATTGCATATCGCGGGCTGTCCCAGCTGGATCGCCGCGGGCCACAATGTTGCCGAGGCGCTTCGGGAGACAGGCCATGGGGCCACGCCGTTGCGCTATCGACTCATCCGCACGGAGGAGGATGCCGCTGCGGTTCCCTTTGCCGGGTCTCCCACGATCACACTGAACGGGAAGGATCTGTTCCCCGGCGCGGATCACAGCGTCGCCTTAGCGTGTCGCGTCTACGCGACACCCGCGGGCGTGGCAGGTACGCCGACGGTTGATCAGATCCGGGAGGCGATCATCACTCGTGGCCGCTGAGTCAGACGAGACATGTACGTGTTGCGGGCGATCGTTGCCCCGAAGGAAATTGCATGCCCTTGGGAAGCGCGGGGTGTTCATCTGTCGCCGGTGCGGCTGGTGGGTTGCGCTTCGTCTGCGACGCGACCATCCACCGGATCACCAGGAGAGTTAGTCAGCAGTCCCTGTACAGTCAGCGTGTGCTGACTTTTGCTTTCGTCTCGATGCAATGAACGAGACGCCCCTACTCGCCCTCTTCTAAACCTCCCTACCTTGGCGACGCCCGCCACCGATCTGGAGCATCCGTCTTGAAACCCCCGTCAAGGTCGCCCTCGTCACCGGCTCCACCCTCACCGTGCTCGCCATTATGGCGCTCGTGGTCGTCCTGATGACCCGCCCCGCAGCTCCGGAATCCCGCACAGAAGGTGCACTGCCTGGTACCCGTGCGGATTCGCATGTGCTCGACGCGTCCGGGCCAGACGCTCCGACGCTGGTTGAGTTCCTCGACTTCGAGTGCGAAGCGTGCGGTGCGTTCTATCCGGTCGTCGAGCAGATCCGCGAACAGTACGAGGGTGGAATCAACTACGTCGTTCGCTACTACCCCCTCCCCGGACACTTCAATTCGATGAACGCCGCCCTGGCTGCGGAAGCCGCGTCCGAGCAGGGGAAGTTCGAGGAGATGTATCAGCGCCTGTTCGAAACGCAGACTCAGTGGGGCGAACAGCAGACCTCGCGAGCGGACCTGTTCCGTACCTTCGCGGAGGACCTCGGGTTGGATTTGGGTGCCTATGACGCGGCTGTAGCCGCCCCGGCGACTAGGGAGAGAGTCGAAGCTGACTTCAACGATGGACAGTATCTTGGGGTCAGCGGCACGCCATCATTTTTCCTGGATGGCGAGAAGCTTGAACTCACTCAGCTCAGCGACCTGACTAACGCACTCGACGAGGCGACCAACCGTTGACCTCGAGTGTTCGAACCCTCTCGCGTCCTGCCGCCGCAATCAGCCCTCCTACCGCATCCGCGCATTAGCGGCTGCCCTAGACGTCTCATTCTTGGGTCTCATCGCCGCCGCGGATCATAAGGAACGCTCCGGCGATCGCAGCAGCGAAGATCACAATGTCCGCGACATTTCCGATGAACCAGTTCACGTAGGCGAGGAAGTCCACGACGTGTCCGCGGGCGAACCCGGGATCTCGGAAGAGACGGTCGCCTGCGTGTGATGCTGCGGCTCCTCCGAGCGCGCCGATGATGATCGCCCATCCCAGGCGTTGAACTCGAAACGCGAACACGATCGCTGTAACGGTGGCGGCGACAGCGAGCAGCGCGAACACCCAGGTGAAGTCTTCGCCGAAGGAGAAGGCGGCACCAGGGTTGTACGCAAGCTGCAGGCCCAGCAGGTCGCCCGCCAGCGGGATGCGCTCGCGCTCCGTGAGAGTCGCTACCGCCCACACTTTCGTTCCCTGATCGATCAGGACGACGAACACGGCGATCAGGAGCGCTCCAACCGTGAGTTGCCAGCGCGGCGCCGACGGCACTTTTCGCGCAATAGACGGGCGAGCTTCGGCCTCGGACGACATCATCCGAGGACCTCAATCAGGCGAACGATGACGCCGGATTCGATCAGTATGAACAGCCCGAGACCGATGAATACGGCCGGTACGAGCCAGTGCTCGACTCGTTCCAGCCCCTCGGTGACGGCCTTGTTGGTGCCGATCAGCCGTCCGGCAGCGCACCAGACGGCGACGAGGATGAGGAACACGACGATCATGACGACGACGTCGCCGGGCGCGCTGGTGCGGAAGATCGGCGTGTAAAGGGAGATGTTGTCGGCCCCGTTGGCGATCGTGATCCCGGCGACGCCCCACAACCCGACCGCGGTGATCTTGGCGTCATCATCATCGTCATCACCGTTTCGACGCAAGCCACGTACGAGCGTCCAGATGCCGATGCCGAGCGGGATCAGCCCGAGGAAGCCCACCCACTCGTCCGGGACGATCGTGAGGCCGAGCGCGGCGATCACGCTGATCACGACGAGGGTGATGAACCCGAAGTACTGGCCTGCGACGATCTGCCACGGTCGCGGCTTTCCTCGGCTGGAAGCGAGGAACAGCACGGTGAGCACGACAATGTCATCGATGTTGGTCGCAGCGAACAGGCCGATCGCTGATCCGATGGTCGCGAGCATCAGCTCTTCACTCGCGGAGTGCGGGCGGCGCGCAGGCCGTTGAGAATAACGATGACCTCGGCGACCTCGTGGACCAGGACGACCGCCGCGAGCCCGAGGACACCGAAGAGCGCGAGCGGGAGCAGTGCGGTGATGATCAGCAGCGACAGGATGATGTTCTGGTTGATGATCCGTCGTCCCCGTCGGGCGTGGTCAAACGCGCGCGGGATCAGACGCAGATCGTGACCGGTGAACGCGACGTCGGCGGATTCGATCGCTGCGTCGGAGCCGGTCGCGCCCATCGCGATGCCGATGTCTGCGCCGGCGAGAGCCGGGGCATCATTGATTCCGTCACCGATCATCGCGACCGGCCCTACCTTCGACAACTCCGCGATCGCGGTCGCCTTGTCCTCCGGACGCAACTCGGCTCGCACGTCACTGATCCCGGCCTGCGCACCAAGCGCACGGGCAGTCCGGGCGTTGTCGCCGGTGAGCATCGTCACGCCGACGCCCTGGCCGGTGAGCGTTCGGACCACCTCGGGGACTTCTGGGCGCAGCTCGTCACGGACGCCGATCGCGGCGACCGGCGTCCCGTCACGATGCACGATCACGACGGTCATGCCCTGCTCTTCGAGCTCCGCGACCCGATCCCCGAGCGCGCCGGCGTCCAGCCAGCGGGGGCTTCCCACAGTGATTCTCGAGTCGTCGACCGTGCCGTCAATGCCGTGACCAGCCCGCTCGGTCACGTCCGCAGCGGCTGTGACACCCGGAGCGGCCGCCGTGATCGCGGCAGCGAGAGGATGCGTGCTGTGCTGCTCCAGCGCTGCCGCCCACGCCAGCGCCTGAGCCTCCGACACGCCATCTGCGGTGAGGACAGCGGTAACGATGGACTCGTTGCGGGTGAGGGTGCCGGTCTTGTCGAGGGCAACGTGCCGGACGGTGCCGAAGCGCTCGAAGACGGCACCGGACTTGATGATCACGCCGAACTTGCTTGCGGCGCCGATCGCGGCGACGACCGTGAGTGGCACCGAGATTGCGAGTGCACACGGAGAAGCCGCGACCAGCACGACAAGCGCGCGGGTGATCCACACCTCTGGATCGCCCAGCAGCGACCCGATGATCGCGACGAGCGCCGCGAGGATCAGAACACCGGGCACCAGCGGGCGGGCGATCCTGTCCGCGAGACGAGCACGCTCGCCCTTCTCTGTCTGCGCTTTCTCTACCAGCTCCACGATCGTAGTGAGCGAGTTGTCGGTGCCAGCAGCCGTCGTCTCGACCTCCAGCGCACCGGCACTGTTGATCGCACCCGCCGACACCGCATCGCCGGGCTCCACCTCTACCGGGATCGATTCGCCGGTGATCGCCGAGGTATCCAGGCTCGAGCGACCAGAACGCACGACCCCATCGGTCGCGATCCGCTCGCCCGGCCGGACCACCATGACCTGGCCGACCGTCAGCTCTCTCGCCTGCACCTGCACAGTAGTGTCGCCCTGCAGGATCGTGGCTGTTTCCGGTACGAGCTTGAGCAGTGCGCGCAGGCCGCCGCGGGCACGGTCCATCGCCTTGTCCTCGAGCGCCTCAGCGATCGAGTACAGGAACGCGAGAGCTGCGGCCTCCTCCACGTAGCCGAGGATGACTGCACCGATGGCGCTGATCGTCATCAGCAGACCGATGCCCAGCTTGCCCTTGAACAGCTTTCGAACCGCTCCCGGCGTAAACGTCGAGGCACCCAGCAGCAGACCGACCCAGAACAGCACCAGCGCGGGGATCTCCTGGCCAGACCACTCCAAGATCAGGCCGGCCAGGAACGCGACCCCGGAGAAAACCGGCACCAGAACTCCGCGGTCTTTCCACCAGGGGCGCTCGGCCTCTTCGATTTCCTCGTCCACCGCGCTGGCAGGCTCGTGCTCGCAGCCACACGCCGCGCTCACGCGTCCACCCCCGTCGCACAGCAACCGGCCACCGTACACGCTGAGTCCACGCACGGCGCGTGCTCATCCACAGCCAGCGTCACATCCACCAGCGCAATGAGGGCAGCAGCGAGGTGCGAATCGGCGATCTCATAGCGAGTCTGGCGGCCTTCTGGTTCCGCGACGACGATTCCGCAATCGCGCAGGCACGTCAGGTGGTTCGACACGTTCGAACGAGTGAGTACCAGATCGCGCGAGAGGACGGCCGGATAGCTGGGCCCCTGGAGCAGGGTCATCAGGATCCGGGAGCGCGTCGGATCGGCCATCGCCCGGCCAAGCCGGTTCATTACATCGATACGGGAAGCAATAGTCAGCACGTACTGAACTATACAGCCATCGGTGACCAATCGCGATCGTCGAAAGAGGACCCGAGTAAGGCTTCCAGCGTCGTTGGTGGGCCCGGAGTATCCCCACGTCAGAGCGATCCTAAGCAGCAGGCTGTCGCAGCGCAGATGCCGACCGGCGCGTTTCCCGCTCCCACGCCTGGGTTGCGACCTGCACGGCGTCCCACGGTGAGCCGAGCGGGGGCGTGTACGACAGGTCGAGGTCACTCATCGCCGCGACAGTCATGCCGTGGTGCAGAGCCGTGGCGTAGGTGTCGACGCGCTTGGAGATTTCGGCACCGCGAGTGCCCACGAGCTGCGCGCCGAGCAGACGGCCGTCGTTGGTGTCTCCGGTGATGCGAATGCTGATGGGCGACGCGCCCGGGTAGTACCGCTTGTGGTCGTCCGCGATCGCGGTGTGACTGTGCGGGGCAAAACCGGCGGCTGTCGCTTCGTGGTCACGAAGCCCCGTGCGTGCGGCCACGACATCGAACACCTTCACGACCTGCGTGCCCAGGCTCCCAGCGAATCGCGTATCGCCACCGATCGCGTTCTCCCCTGCGACGCGTCCTTGCTTATACGCCGTGGTGCCGAGAGGAAGGTATGTGACGCCGAGCAGGCGGTGGTGGGTGACCACCCCATCGCCGGCCGCCCACACGTTCGGCAGGCCGGTACGCATCTGTTCGTCGACGACGACAGCGCCGCCCGCGCCCGTGGTTGCGCCGGCTGCGGTGAGAAGGCTGGTGTTAGGTCGCACGCCGACGACGACGAGCACCACGTCAGCGGTGCGAGAGAGTGCTTCTCCGTCGTGGGTTCCTGTGACGGTGATCCATGCGGCTTCACGGGTGACGGCTTCGACGCGCGTGCCGGTGAGGACGTCGACGCCGTGTCTGGTGAGTTCGTCGTGGACGAGGGAGCCGAGTTCGGGATCGAGGGTGGAGAGGACTTCGGGGCCGCGCTGGAGCTGGGTGACTTGGAGGCCCCGCACGGTCAGGGCTTCGGCCATTTCGAGGCCGACGTAGCCGGCTCCGACGATGATTGCCGTCTCGGGCTGATGGTCGTCGAGGTACTTCTCTAGCGCGAAGGTGTCGCCCATCGAGTGCAGCAGGTGCACGCCGTCGTCGGGGCCGAGCTGGTCGAGGCCTGCGATGCCGGCGGTTGACGGGGATGCTCCGGTGCCGACCATGAGTTCGTCGTACGCGATCGTTGATTCGCTGCCGTTCGCGTCGCGGACCGTGAGTCGGCGGCTGTTGACGTCGATGCCGGTGGCGAGGGTGTCCAGACGGAGGTTCATGCCGGTGGCTTCGAGATCCGCGTGGGTGCGGTGGGCGAGCGACTGCCAGGGCTGCACCTCGCGGGAGAAGTAGTACGGGATGCCGCAGATCGAGAAGTTCGGGTACGCGTCGGCCACGACAACGGTGACATCGACGGACGGGTCGAGTTCGCGGGCCCGTAGGGCGGTGGAGATTCCGGCGTCGCTTCCGCCGATCGCTACAAGATGCATGAGGGTGCCTTTCAGGGCTGGGTTTCGAGTTGTTGAGGGAGCACGACGTCGCCGGCCGTGCGGGCGGCGGTCGGGTAGAGGGCGAGCAGCAGGCCGAGGCCGATCGCAGCCCCGACGAGCTGTGCAGCGATGAACGGCGCGACAGAGGCGGGCGCAATGCCGGCAAAGGTGTCGGTGAACATGCGGGCGATCGTCACCGCGGGATTCGCGAACGACGTAGAGCTTGTGAACCAGTACGCCGCGCCGATGTACGCGCCGACCGCGGCCGCCGTGGTCGATCCCTTGCCCGTGCGCGCGAGCGCGAAGATCAACAGCACAAGTCCCGCGGTGGCGACCACCTCCCCGACCAGGTGGCCATCGGTCGCGCGGTCGTTCGATGAGAGCGCGGGGGCGGCGTCGAACATCACTCCCGCCAAGAACGTTCCGGCGATCCCGCCGAGAACTTGCGCGAGCAGGTACGGGGTGAGGTCGCGCAGCGGGAGTCCCGTCCCGGCGCGGCGTCCGAGCAGCCAATCTGCGATCGACACCACGGGGTTGAAGTGCGCGCCAGACACGGGGCCCAGCATGAGGATCAGGACCGTCAGGCCGAGCGCGGTGGTCAGGCTGTTCTCCAGCAGTTGGAGGCCGACGTCATCCGGCGAGAGGCGCTGCGCAGCGATGCCGGAACCCACAACGATCGTGACGAGCAGGCCCGTTCCAAGGAACTCGGCAGCAGTTCGGCGCAGCATGTGAGGTCGCGCGGGCTCGGACTGGGAGCGGGTAGCAATGTTCATGTCGGCTTATCTTGACCCGAGAGGGGTAGTTCAGTCAAGATTGAAACAATGAACACTGAACGAACTGATCAGGTGGAGGCGCGCGCGGCAAAGCACGCCGCGCTGGGTGACCCATCTCGCCTACGGATCGTCGACCGTCTCACGCTGGGCGACCTCTCCCCCACCGAAATCGGGGTGGCGTTGGGCCTTCCCTCCAACCTCGTCACACATCATCTGAATGTGCTGGAGTCCGTGGGGATGGTCTCGCGTTCCCGCTCGGAGGCCGACAAACGGCGCAGCTACGTTCACCTAACCGAAACCGCACTTCGCGGGCTCACTCCCGGCCGAGTGGAGCGCGCGGATCGCGTCGTGTTCGTCTGTACGGCGAACTCCGCCCGGTCGCAGCTTGCTGCGGCATTGTGGTCTACCCGCAGCAGCATCCCGGCGTCATCGGGAGGAACGCACCCGGCCGAGCGGATAGATCCGGGAGCGGTTGCCACAGCCGAGCGCCACGCACTCGCGCTGCCAACGGAATCACCGCGCGCCCTGACTTCGGTCCTGACCGATTCGGATTTCGTGGTGACGGTGTGCGATAACGCTCACGAAGAACTCGGCGTCTCCGGGCACCTGCACTGGTCGATTCCCGACCCGGTGCGGATCGGCACCGATGACGCTTTCGATACCGCCTTTGACGAGCTGGAGCGCCGCATCGCGGAACTCGCTCCCCGTCTCGCCGCCAGCTGAACCCAACCCGGAAGAGACCCCGTGACTGACGCTCCCCCAACCGTCCTTTTCATCTGCCAGCACAACGCCGGCCGCTCACAGCTCGGCGCAGCGCTCCTAGAGCACCTGGCCGGCGACCGGTTCACCGCGACGTCGGCGGGCCTCTCTCCCGCCGACGAAGTAAACCCGGCCGTGGCCGCCACCGTCGCAGAACTCGGAATGAACATCACCGATCGTGTGCCGCGCGCCGTCACCGTCGACGACCTGGACGCCGCCGACATCGTGGTCCTGATGAAGCCCGGACTCACCCTGCCGGCGACGCCTCGCGGGGAACTCCTGGAATGGTCGTTCCCCAACCCGGCGTCCTGGGACGCCGAAGCAGTGCGCCCGCTGCGCCAAGCCGTATCCGAGAAGATCCAGAGCTCACTTCTCAACCGTTGAGCTGACTGGAGCGGAGCGCCAGAGGTCAGCGAATACGCCTGCCAAAACCCTCTGACGGCTCACGTTTCTGGACCCCATTCAGCGGCTGTACGAGTCATCCCGCCGTACACGATCATTCTCGGCGGGGTCGGTAGCTTCGCCGCCGATCGGTGCTGCGACAGGTTTCATGAGAATCCGCCACCTTCCATGAGAACTGCGACAACATTCGTGAGAAAGTGACGACTTTCGTGAGAAACGACAGGCCTGTCGAAATCTGCTTGATGTCCGATCTCACGAGAGTTGTCGTGAGATCGGATCGCGATCCCGCGAGTTTCCGGGACAGCTGTAGCCGGCACATGGAGCGACTTGCCTCATGACGCTTATCAAAATTCCGACGACGAGAATGATCGACCAAGCTGACTTGCTCGAGAGGCGTTGGAGCCAGTCACCTGTGGCAGGGTGGATCGCCGCAGGGCCGCGGGCATGGGCACCCACTGCACCAGGGGCGCGGTCTAGGAAGACTCTGCTGCGATCGGGATGTCGATATGCCCGCGAGCCACGACGACGTTGCGCTGGATGACGTAGCACTCCACGTAATGATTCCCTCGGAAGGAGGTCACTTCGCGGCGCTCGGTGCCGTGGGTCGGACGGATGATCTCACCGCGTACGTGATCCCGCCGCTCAGCTTCGGCTCCTCGGTTCAGTACCTTCCAACGCACCTCATATGATCCCGGCACGTCGATGTTGTCGATCGCGAACGTAAGTTGTTTCTTTGCGGGCAGTAGCGAGAACAGGTTGAGAAATGAGTTCAGCGAGGTAGGACGGAATCCGTCCTGGGTCACGGTACAGCTGATCTCGACCGAAAAACGGATGTCCACGGGATGGGTGTCCTCGATGAACTCCTCCGTGTCGTTGAACGATCTGGCTGCAAGCGCATTCTCCCCTCCAGCCACTACTGCTGGGACGGACTTTCCGAATACTGCTCTCCACTTCTTGTACTCGTTCTTCTGACCAGCAGCGTCGACCGCCTCGGTGCAAAGCTCAGCGCCGGACGCAGCCTTCTTCTGGAAGCGCTTCTTGACTCGAACGCGCTGACGGCTTCCAAGCGCCAGATAGAAATCGTGGTCCACCTGGTCCGCGAGGTACAGAAGGAAGTCGCGCATCATCTCGCCGTAGGATTCGGACGTGCCAGAGCGATGTTCCGTCGTAGACGTTAGGAAATTGTACGCAAGGGTGTCTACGAGCAGCCCGCCCATCACGACTCCTTGCTTGTTGCGCCATGCTCGAGCGAGCTTGCACAAGCGTCGCAGATTGCCACTAGTAGCTGAGTCTTCCTCGCTGATTGCGGAGATCTCATCGCGAGGCTTCGTCATCTTCCACGAGTCGCTGTAAGTGTCCGGGTAGTCGAAGGACCCGTCCTCGTTTTCGAACACGGGCTGCACCTCGAAAGTGAAGTTCGAGAACTCCACTACGACGACCAGCCTGTCGACCCCGACAGTCGTCGTCGGATACCGCTTCTGGATCGCAGCGCGGGCGCGCCGCAGCGCTTTGAGCGGCCCGCCTTCCTCCTCGTATGAGGCGCGCAGACTGGACGGCAATATGTACAGGAGGTCAAGGTCCGATATACCTTTGATCGCTGTCCAACGACCGTAGGAACCGACCATCAGCTTGTTCGCCGTGGAGCCGGTCAAGCTGCGGAACTCGCTGTTCAGAGCTTTCGTTACTTCGTCCCGCCGGTCGGCGATGCTCTCAGCAGTGTTGACCCTGAGATTGGTGAGGAGACCATCGAAGATGTCACCGGTTTGCGACATCAGTGCTCCCAATCCTCTCGAAGCGCCTCCGGCAGCATCAAATCGATCTCCTGCGTGCTGAGAGTGAGATCTTCCTTGTCCTTCAGGCCGGATTGAGCCATGGCATACGCCTGCGGTGTCGTTCGCGGGGCGTCCTTCAGCACGGCCTGAGCCGCCTTCTGCAGCTCGTCTCGTTTCTGCCGCGCCTGGTCGAGCGGCAGAGACTCGGACTTCAGGTCCACAATCAGCGACAGATACGACTCCCGCAAGTTCCATAGCAAAGCCGCGGTGTCGCGGTGCTGCTGCATCTCCTCGCCGTATCGGAATGTCCGGTCACCCAGGCTTGCCGCCGTGACTAGCACGGCGATGAAGGAGGTAGCTAGCGATGCCCACTGCGGGTCCAGCAGCAGCCCGAAGAGTGACGCTAGGAACGTCCCCGATCCGACCGCCGTGAGAACGAACTTCCAGACTCTTTGCCTCCGCGAGGACATCGCGCAGATGTCAGCTTGCTTCTCATGGGTCTTCTGCGTGTACGCGATGCGCCCATATAGCTCTCTCACCTGGTTGAGAAGCAAGTCACGACCCGCCTCTGACGGTTCTGTCTCTCGTCGATGCATCTTTCCCCCAGCCCACGGCGACAGTCCGCCGCAAGTGCATGCTAGCGGC
This sequence comes from Microbacterium sp. WHRI 7836, assembly GCF_040223885.2. Taxonomy (NCBI): domain Bacteria; kingdom Bacillati; phylum Actinomycetota; class Actinomycetes; order Micrococcales; family Microbacteriaceae; genus Microbacterium; species Microbacterium sp. WHRI 7836. The sequence continues at coordinate 787,103 of NZ_CP168171.1, read as the reverse complement.
GGACACCGACACGGCCCGTTTCGAAGGCGAACCAATGGGCGTAGCTCGGCCGGAACGTTGGGGGACGAAGTCCCGCGCAGGCTACGACTCTTTCCGTTCACCCCAGAGAGAAACGACTCTGCATGCCCCGGAATTTACATCCGGCTCACAAGCGCGATCCGTCATGAAGCCTGAGCGAATTCACCGATAGAGGCGACGCAGTCGCGCTACTTCCTCGATTTAGAGAGCTAGCGGACATTCCCGCAACGTCGAGGACGACGAGTACAGTCTGACCCGTGAGCGATTCGTCTGGCCAGCCTCGTGTACGCGGTGTGATTGAAAGCGTCAATGGGCGTGCGAATGGTCGCGGCATCCCTGAGCTCAGCCAGGCCGTTCTTCGTCTGGAGGATGGGTCGACGCTCGAGGTGCGTATGCCGCGGCCATTGGGAACAGAGCGGTATTTTCAGGCGCTCCCTGTCGCGTTCGATTTTGTCGACTTTGGTGTTTGCCCGATCTTCTTCGCGCCGGAGCCGCGAAGCCGAGAGCATGTGCCGCCCCACTCAGTTGGCGGGAGCGTGATCACGATGACCTGTGAAAATTGCAACAACGAGTTCGGCAGCAAGTACGAGCCGCACCTGCGCAATTGGTATGAGAACGCGATCGGGAAGGTACGACTCTCGGGCAAGACCGTTCCCGGCCGCCGCAGCGTTGGCGAGTACCTACTACGCGAGAACGCATCCGGCGGGTTTGTTCTCTTCCAACACGGCAAACACGACCCGGCGGTCTCTCAGATCTTGGGAGAACAGGAGTTCGAGATGAGCTACGAGATTGTCGACGCAACCCGTTCGCACATCGCAGCGGTCAAGACTGCATATTTGGCCGGATGCGTTGCGCTGCACGCGATCCCGCGGACGCCCCGCGCTGATGCGTTGAGAGCTGAGCTCCTCGTTGCCCGAGACGTGCCCCGTGACCAGAAGGCTGAGCTCGGCGACGTAGCGAGGTCCATCAAGGTCGCGCGTTCCGCACACGAACCGAGCCCTGGCGAGATCATCTTGATGGCAGCCTCGGATGAACTAACGGAATCGGCAATGGTGATCAGCTTCAATCGCGTCTTCGCCGTCGATTGGCCGTTCGACCCGATCACGGGATTCACAAGGCGTGTGGACTGATGGCGGCTCAGAACGATCGTCGCGGCCAGAAGAAGGTGGCACCGACGATCGAGCCCGCAAAGATCGTGGAACGCTTTGTTCTGCGTGCGCGACGGGTTGCCGCGCACTCACTCTCGCAGTCGAGGGACCGCCTCCAGGCGTTCGCCAACACCATGATCCGCGGCAACATCGATCTCGCGGGCCGCTTTACCGTCGTAGAGGACCTGCCCGATGAGGAGACCGTCGAGTCTCTCGTCGCTCGCCTGCGCCCGCTCACGGTCGAGTCGGAGCCGATCTTTTACAACCGGGTCCTCGACGCGATCACCGCATTGACTGCCGGGGCGGCATCAGCTTCCGATAGGCAGCGAATCACGGCCCTACGAGCAGCCTGGGGGTCTACGGAAATCCAGGGAACACAAGTCCAGGGATACACCGTTCAGGCGGTCGGACCCGATCATGCACCGACCAGCATCGTCTCGGATACGCAACTTGCGGCAGGCTGGCTCTACGCAGATCTCGTCCACGCGGACCCCCGCGGAGCGAAGGTGGCGGCGCTCGAGCATGATCTCAAGGAGCGCTACACCGCGGCGGTTCGCGTGTTCTCGCGCATCGCAATGCTCACACTCGACACATTGGACCTTGTTCGCGACCTGCAAGAACGATCGCTGATCATGTTGCCTGATGATGCATGGACGTCCGCGGTAAGCGTTCACGAGTCGGAGTCACCGATCGATGTGCGCGTGTTTTACGCCGACACCGGCACCGCGGTCCCTGATCTAGCGGAAGGCAGCGACCTGCCGACCGAATGGTCGCGCTTCACCGTCTCTGACGTGTTCCTGCAGGACCCCGCCAATCAGGTGTCCCTCACCCTTCAGACTGGCGACGAGCATACGAACCTCGAAGCCGCAGTCATGCACCGTCGCCCTGAAGAAGGCGGCGTCGAATGGGACATTTTCGTCGATGGGTGCCTCATCCTCACCTTCGCGTTCACATTCGAGAACGATCGGGCAGTCGCATGCACCCTCGCTGAGGAAAAGTACCTCGAACTCACAAACGCGCAAAAGCTTCGCTCCACACAGCTCGCACGGCGCCTGCACTCAGCAGATCGCGCGGTGTTCGACGTCCCCGGCGGAAACATCACCATCTCGATGGAGGACCTCAGCGCCGAAGAGGAACTCCAGATGCGCGTTATCGAGGAGGCGCTCAGTGATGTGATCGAGATCGAGAGGATCACGGGAAATGAGATCGGAGTCTGCAACGGACGCTTCACTAACCTGGAACGCGTCAGACTGCGGCAGACACGTCTGATCTGGGAAGGCAAAGTCGTCCATGCCCGCCTAAAGAGCGCGACCGTCACCTCACCATCGGGAAATCCACCGCAGGTCATCACCATCAAGGAGGGATCGATCGCGTTCGCCGGGCAACAGATCCCAACGCCCGCGACGCACCTCTGGCATCAGCAGCTCGAGGTGCATCCCACCACGGCGACCGACAGCCCCGGGCACCCGCGCGACTACATCATGAGTCCGCCGCAAGGCGAGCACCTTGTAGCGTGGGCCCCCTCACGGTTAGTCCGCTCTGAAACCGAGCCAGTGCTCGCGTCGCCGTGGGATCTCACCGGAATCGATGAAAAGTCGTTCCCGTAGCACCGACGAGTTCGGCACAACGCAGTCGACGCGCCGAGCACGGACAGAGCACCGGCAGCCCATCAGTTCCGTCTCGGCCAGCAAGGCAGGCGCGATCCTCACCAGAACTTTCCTGCACGCGGGCTTCACCAACTACGCCATAGTGGCGGGCTGCAGATGGCGATCGACGCGAAACGCGCCTGTCTCACCTGGAGCCGCCTGCGGAGTTCGCGGTGCCCGCCGAGTGGGAACGCACCTATCGACCACTCGCCGTGAAGACCCCTGCAGCTGGCGAGATCCTCACGCTCACGTACACAGCTGCACCCCGCACTACCCTCCCCAATCAGAAGCGCCCGGGGCGAGGTGCCCGTGCGCAGCCATTGGCGTAGCGGTCAGCCTGCACTCTCGAAGGCCGCGAAGCCCCTAGAGCTTCCCAGCGAGGACCATCGCGCGCATCGCGATCTTGCCGGCATTCATGATCCCGTATCGGTCTTCGACCCGCGCGGCGAGCTCGTTCACGGATTCTCCTGCTTCCGCGGCACCGAGCACGCTGCCGAGCAGCACCGATTGATCGTAGACATCTCCGCCGGGGGCTAGGAACTGCGCCATCAGCTCTTCGGTGGGAGTGAGGGGTTTCCCGCGCAACGGAGTGCTCACCTTCCATCGAGCATCCAGGCGGTTCAGCGAGTACCACTTCGCTCTCGACCGGACGGAGCTCGGCGATAGTTTGACGCCACCTTTCCCCGACGTCACGGCTGCGCGAGCCCAGATATTTCCCCCCGCTCCTTGAGGCTTCTGGAAGGTCATGTCGCTGCGCGCGATGACGGCCATCGGCTGCAGCATCAGGGTAAAGACGCAGGAGTCATGGACCTCGAGCCGGATCCGGCTTTCGTCCTCTCCCCAGCTGCCGCCTACCAGCTGACCCGACACTCGCAAGTCCTCCGCACCCTTCGAGCTGAAGAGCAGCGCCGGGCTGAGTACCGTCACCGGGGTTCGGCCCTTGTTGATCACTGTGATGACAGCGACATCGAGTGCGGGACCGTCCAGTCTGTATGGCATCCGCCAGTCGATGGCATCGGGGTTCTCCATATCTGCCGGAGAGGCACGTACCATCCGGAGGCCATCGGTTTGGCCGAGCTCGAGCTGCACCTTCAGGATGCTGCCGCCCCATACCCACTCCCGGACAGCCCAGAAGAGTGCCACAGCCGCGACGACCAGGATCCCCACCTGCACCAGGTCGGCAAGAGGATTAGGGGCCGGCGCGACGCAGGCGAGGGCGGCTAGACAGATCACGTGGCCTCCTGGCGGTCACGTGATCTTACCGAGGCCGACGCTCTGCGCTTCTCCGGACATGTTCGGCACGGGTCACTCGTAAGGGAGGGCGCTTCGCACAATCTTCAACGCTCCTGCTCGAGCAGCCTCGGCGAGCACCCTGCCGTGAAACAGTGGCCCTGTTCGGTACATTGATGCGACCGACTGGATCTGTCACGTATTGAATCATCTCGCCTCGAAAGACCACGAATGGAGCCCCCATGGCCCAGGACTACCCGCTCGAGGAACTCAGTCCGCGCGCTTTCGAACAAATGACGATCGCCGTGTGTGAGGAGGTGTTCGGTCCAGGGCTTGAAGCCTTCGGGGCGGGGCCGGACGGGGGGCGCGAGGCCACCTTCCGTGGGCTCATTCGGTGGGGCACCGAGCCTGACGATCCGAACGTGTGGGATGGGTACACGGTGATCCAAGCGAAACAGCGCGAGCATCACTCCGTCGATCCCGCTAACAACCTCTCTTGGCTTCTCAAGCAGATCGACGCGGAACTCGAGAAATGGCTGGACATGTCCAGCACCCGGGCTTCAGTCCCGGACCACCTCCTTTCGTCACGAACGCCCGCATCTCGAGTGCGCCGGGCGCCGGCATCGACCGCCTCACCGCGCACCTTGCCAAATGGTTGGACAACCCCGCGTCCGGCGACCCGAGAGTCACCCTGCGAAAGCGCGGCCTTCGACAGATCCGGGTGTGGCACCGAGACAAAGTCAACTCTCTTCTCACCGCGCACGGATCCGTGCGCAACGGGTTCAGGGCTCTCCTCACCGTGGGTGACCTGCTCGAACGCCTCACTCAGATTTCCGACACCTTGAGGCCCGACGAGCTGCATCCCTTCTTACACACCCACGCGGGAGCGGCGCTGTCCGCCGAACGCTGGGTCCATTTTCAAGAAGCTGGCGGCAGCGACCGCGAGTCCGTCGAGCAGATCGTCATCGACCTGAAAACTACCGACGAAGACGCAACGGAGTCTACGGTCCTCTCCGAGATCTTCACCCGGTCAAGCGCTGTGCTGAAACCCATGATGGCCGATCGGGTGGAGCGCCCCCACGTCGTCATAACCGGACGAGCAGGAAGCGGCAAGAGCACCATCACGAAATTCGTCACGCAGGCATTTCGCTCACAATTTGCGGCAGAAGAGTCTCTGCCACCCACCGCTCGGCACGTCCGCGAAGCAACCGAGGCAGCATTCCGCGGCCTCGGGACGGATGGTCCTACCGGGCGGCGATGGCCCGTGCTCATCAGGCTCACGGATTTCGCTGCGGCCATCGGGCCGAGCGGCGACCTCATGCTGCTCCGATTCCTCGCCGACACGATCTCGCGCCGGGCCGACATCGACATCAAACCGAACGTCCTCAAACGGTGGCTCACCTCCTGGCCGTCGATCATCATCCTCGACGGGCTCGATGAAGTGACCGCGCTCGAGGTCCGCCCACGAGTGCTCGACGCGATCACCTACTTTGTGGAAGACCTCGAGAACAGCAACGCCGACCTCCTCTGCATCGTCACCACCCGCCCCTCCAGCGACGCGGAACGATTCATGCCCGAACGATTCCGTCAACTTAACCTCACCTCCCTCGATCGGGAAACAGCAGAACGCTACGGGCGCATGGTCACTCAACGGCGCCTCGCCGACGATCCGGACCGCCGAGACCCACTCCTCGCGTCCCTGGAACGTCAGTTCTCACTGAGCACGATGCAACGCCTCATGAAGACTCCGCTCCAGGTACTGATCATGACGATCATCCTGGAGCGAGTCGGAACACTGCCCTCGGACCGCTACCAGCTCTACTCCCAGTACTTCGACACGATGTACACGCGCGAAGCAGGAAAACCCACCACCCTGGCACCCCTCCTCGCGTCACAGAATCACGCCATCATCTATCTGCACGAAACGGTCGGCCGGGTCCTCCACATCAAGGCGGAAACTTCCGGAGGCGAAAAATCGGTGATGCCCCGCGGGCAGATGCGCGAGCTTCTCGACGCCCGACTCACCGAACTCGAACACGACACAGACCGCCTCCGAACCCAGATCGGGGACCGGATCATGCAAGCCGCAACCGAACGGCTCGTCCTCCTCGTGCCCGCCGAAGACGACGGGTTCGCCTTCGAAGTCCGCAGCCTTCAAGAACTCATGGCTGCTCGGTCACTCGTGAAAACCAACGACGCCAACCTTCGCACGCGGCTCATCGCCCTCGCCCCCAGCCCGCACTGGCGCGCAACCTGGGTGTTCATGGCCGGATACGTATTCTCCAACGGCACCGACGAACAACGAGAAATGATCGTCCACATCGTGGAGAACGTCGACATCGGCGAGACGTGGCCCGGCTGGTTGAGCCCGATCGGCCCCGAACTCGCCGCTGCCCTCCTCGACGATGGCCTCGCCACCCAGACACCTAAATGGCTGCGCCGACTCGTCCAAGTCGCCCTCCGAGCATTGACCGGCCCGGCACCACGCAACATGCAGGCGTTCGCGGACGGCCTCACCGCAGCAGCCAGCGCCGATTCCACCACACGAAGCCTCATTCGCAACACACTCATCCAGGCCCTATCCGGGACTCCACGAGCAAGTCACACCGCCCGGTTCCTCCTCGCGATGACCAAGCTCGACGCAGGGATCAGTCAGGCAGCGCTCCGGGACGCCACAGAACCGATCTTGTCGAGAACCTCCGAGACCTTCGACTGCCTCGGCACCGTCCTCGAAGACCACATCTCGTCGCTGCCAGAACCCGGCGACGCGGTCGTGGCCCTCAGACCCCTCCTCGATGCTTTGAACTTCTACCACGCACCACCGTTCGGCAGCGGCGAGGTCGGCGTGACCCTCGTGCACAACGACACCGTCACCGACAATTCGACCGCGCAACTGATCGACGACCCACACACCGCCGCACTCCTCGAAGTCCTCATCGCCTCTCTCCCCCTCGAGAGCTGGCGCGTCCCGCACGGGGTGTCTGTCATCTACGAACGCGGCGCCGGCCGCCGCCCCGTCTCCGACCAACTCGACTGACCGTCACGAAACTGCACGCGAACCCCAACCGCCGCGCGCGCCGCACACATGCACGGAGACGAGTGGAGATGAAGTCGGCCATTTCGGACTGTTCCCCACTTCGGCGACGCGGGTCGTGGTGCCGATCTTGCCGCTGGGCCTGACCAGACCCCGCTCAGCAGCCGGTGGCGACACCGACCGGAGACTAGGGACGCTTCTTCGACCCAATCGACTTGAGCCCGCGGCGTCCACGGAGTAGACCGAGGTCCCGTCCTTGGTGCGGTCGTTCGAGCCGGCTCAACACAGCGTGTTGGGTCTCTGGCGTCCAAAAGATCGTGAGGCGCTCTCGAGCTCGGGTAACCGCCGTGTAGAAGATGCTGTGTGAGAAGCGGTCCTCGTTGGCGTCGGTGATCACAACCTTCACGGAATCGTACTCGAGACCTTGCGCCTTGTGGATGGAAACCGCGTAGGCGACTTGGAACGGAACCGTCTTGCTATTGGACTCGTCCTCCTCGTCGGTACTCCCCTGCTCCGAAACGGAGAAACGGACCGTCGAGCCGCCGAGCCACTGCAATCCGGAGACTCGCGCGACATCAAATGCCGTGAGTATCCGATCTAACTCGATGTCAAACTGGATCTGACCGGGGAAGGTTTCGATTCCAACAATCGTTCCTTTGAGGTTGTTGTAGATGACTCCTCTGAATCGCGAGGTGTCCCCGAATAAGACGGGGTCGCCGATCTTGTACGTTGAGACGCCCCAAACGGTCGCTTCGCCAGGATTGCCGCTCTGGAGGAACCGGTTGATGTTGTTGATGCCGTATAGGCCGTCGTAGTTGAGGCACAGGATGATCTCTTGGTCATTGCGCGGTGCGAAGAGGGTCTCGTCGAGCACGGCTGAGTAGCCGTAGTGAGCCAGCAACTCTTCGATGTTCGGCTCGATGCCGCGCACGGCATCCCAGAACTTCAGTAGCTGGGCGCTCTTCGTGCGGTAGGGGCTGGTGAGCTCGAACACCGAGGAGTCCGGCAGGAACGCCGGAGCCAACGTGAACCAGTTGCCGAATTTTATTGATTCGATCTGGTAACTGTCCCCGACAAGAACAAGTAGTTCGAACGACGTCCGCCGTAGCACCTGGAGGAGATCGTCGTTGCTGACGATGCTGCACTCGTCAATGAACAGCACGTCAAATTCGGTGCCGGTGTCGTTCCAGAGGTGGCTCGCGATCGTTCGAAACGTGGAGTTCTGGGCACTGACGCGCCGCTCAAGGTTGTTCTTCGCCGGATTGGTGTGCGCCAGGAACAACTTCCTCTTGTCGTTGAAAAAGTGAGCGATGTGGTCGATCATCGTCGACTTTCCCGTGCCGGCTGCACCGTAGATCAAGGCGACCTGGGAACTCGCGAACAGTGCTTTGAGCGCTGCCTCTTTCACCGGATCATCCACGTTCACCGTCGGCGTCTCCTCAAGCCATCGCTCGACCGCCTCGGTATATCCGCCGATCCCAGATTTGGCGTGGGCCTGAAGTTCTTCGATGATCTCGACCGAGTCGTCTTCGTACTCCTGGACGAAGACGTGCTTCTTGTCGTGGACGAGGTCCCGCGCCGGGCGGTGCCCGTGCCAGAGCTTGCTGTTGAAGGTCGCGATCAAAGCGTCAATGTCGCCGAAGCGCTCAAGCTCCTCATCGGGTGTGTAGAGCATGCCGTGCTGCTCGACGTTGTTCTTTACACGACGAGCAAGCAGCTCGTGGACGCGGTCACGAGTGTCCAGACTTTCGACCAGGTCGGAGAACGTGACGTTGTGCTTTTTCGGCGAGGTGCAGAAGGGCATTGAATCGAATGGCTTGCATCCGCGATCCAGGTTGAGATTCGAAAGCAGGCTAGAGGTTTGAGAGCTGTACTGCTGCTTGAGGATCAGGTTATTCATCCTGAGCATGAGGTAGCGGATCATGTTGTGCCCGGGGCGATGGCGGGAAATCAGATCGCGGGCCCTCTCAAGCACGGGAAAGATCGCCGCCTTCTGGACGCGCCGCGTGGCATCCTCTCGTAGCCCCGCAAACCTAGTGTCAGGAAGCGCGACGACATCGAGGAGTCCAGTCTCCGTTCGAGTCAAATACTCCATAAGCACGCGGTACTCACTGGACCCTGACGATACCTTCGACGCCACTCCGAACAACCGAGCGAAGTTGTCGAACTCGCACGGACGAATCGAGACCTCCCAGTCCGTGATGATGGTGATCGGCATCGTCTGGCCGAGCACGTCGATGGCTTCGGAAACCACGGTAAGGTTCGCCGCGTACTTGTCCGTCATCTCGATGTCCGTGAAGGCAATGATTCGGTCGACCTTCTGCAAGTGATCAGTCGTCGCGCGGAAGACTACCTCGTAGAGAATCCGCCCTTTCGTGAAGATCGGCCGGATTCGATGGACGTAGTACCGGTTCCGAACACCTCCTGGTGTCGGATTGGCGCGGACGGCATCGATCCGGGCGGCGATCTTGCGGTGGTACTCGCGAAGTGAAGGATCGAGGTTGACCGGAAAATCCTCCAGATTATTGAGCGTCTCAATCTTGCAAGCTGCCCGCAGCAGCAGGCGTAGCCTGATGAGGTACTCGTAGTACTTGAGCATCAGCCGCTCGGAGGTGTCACCATCCATCGTGTAGTGCGACACGCTCTCCTGTAGCAATTTGTGGAAACGGTGCAGGAACTGAACGCGCTTCGGCGCTGACCCGATGGCGACCAGCGCCGCCTGAATCGCGTCGTAGTCGTAGTCAGCATCAGCACGGCCCGTGTGAAGGCGAACCGCTGCTCCCTCTACGAGATTTCGAAGGTGTGACAAAACCACGAGCGACATAAGTGCACGATCGCCTTTCAGCGCAGCGATGCTGTCACAGATGGCACGATCGGCGCTACGGATCTGATCATCGACTGTTCTCATCGCCGCCCCCTTGCAAGCCTCGTCGTGTCCAACCTGTGGCTCGTGCCAGAGCGCTGGGATGGATCGCTGTACGCTCAAAGTACCGCGCGTGGTTGCAGTACGTCACGAACTAGCCGAGTTCCGTCCAATCTTCAGCACGTACCTCGGCAGCCGAGCTACGCTCGAGCACTTCATAAATTGACGAGCCACCCCTACATCCGGCATGTACCCCACCGACCAAGCGCACGAGGCTCTCAACGCACGCGGCTTCTCCCACCCGAAGGAGACACTCCGGCGCATCACTCGGCACCCGGCGTCGCTGACCACTCACGCTTAGCCACTTCCACCTCAAACTCAAGGGGGTCGTAAGCTCGCGCTATGACGATCTCGGAGCCTTCGTCGGACACGTCAAGGCGGCTGCACGTCCAAACCCCCGAGCACTTACGGGGAGATGCCTGATCATGGATAGACGCTCGCATCAGCGCTCCGCACTGCTTGTGCTCGACGTCGATGGCACGATCTCCAGGATCCACCGCGAGGAAGAGCGCACGCTGCACCAGAACGCACAAGGCTGGCGCTCCTGGATGACGGTCGACGATGACCTCGTGGACGCGCTTGACGATCTCGCACTGCGAGCCGACGTGCAGTTCGCGTGGTTGACGACTTGGCCGCGCGATCAGGTCGGCTGGTTGATCCGCGAGCCGTTACGCGGCAAGCTCAATGGCCCTTACGTGCCCTGGCAAAACTGGCCAAAGAGTGGATGGCGGACGATGAGCCTCATCTCGCACATCCGGCAGACGGGCCCAGATGCGGTCGTGTGGGCAGACGATCGAGCTCCCGAGGACGCTGAGCAACGGCTAACCGCGATGACGGAGGTCCCATCGCTGGTCGTCCGCCCCGACAAGTTCGTGGGCCTCACCCTTGCCGATGTTGGGCAAATTGATCAGTTCCTAGACGAGCAGCTCGTAGTCTGAACGTCCGCCAGGCAGGGCGGCCCTCATTCGGATGCTTCCCCGGCCTTGGCACGAGCGTGAGACGCGCAGAGTGCCCACACCCACATTCGGATCGTGTAGGTCCTCGCCGGTGCCCCGCATTCTTCGCAGGTCCTCGTGCTCTCCCACTCAGCAGCAAGGATGGCGTCGCTGAACACTTCGTTGTAGTCGTAGACGTCGTCGGATGCACGAGCGTAAAAGCTGAGAGAGCCAAACTTTGATTTGATCTGCTGAACGACGTAGCCCGGAGCGATCGCCGCGAGCTTTCTGTCAAGCCGGTCGAGAAGCGGGTACCAGCCGGAGCTCACATCGATGAGCTCAGGCCAGCCAGGTTCGATGCGAGCAATGATCCGCCGAAGCCCCGGCGGAGCGTTCTCAGTCATATCGTCCCCTCCTGATCGACGTTCTCCGCTCTAGACGACTCGAACGGGCTAGTGGTGGCTCACGGGTACATCGGCTCGATGGGAGCCTACGTACCTTCGTTCGTTTCGTCAGCCACCTCCAGCGGTTCCGCAAGCAGGACCAGTGTGGAATGCTTCGAACCGTTACGGGCAACTAGGGACGCTCGGGACTGTTGCCGCCGTCGAGAATGCTCACGGAACGCGCGCCCTACGCGCAGACTGCGCATCACGGCCCTGTCGAAGCTAATCATTCCTCGACGACGCCACTCGATAGCGGCGTGACCTCGAAATCCCGTGACCGCCCGTCGGCGCTCCATGAACTCGAGTTCTGGGAAAGGACCCGGCAATCCACCGGTGTCGGGCAGCAGGTGGGTGAAGAGTTCGGCGAACGTCGGACCGAGGCCCGTGCGGCGTCGAGTCTGCGCGATGAAGATGGCGGCAGCCAGCGCCCATTCCTCCGCGGTGTCATCGCCGGTGAACTCTTCGAACATGTACACCCATTCTGTAGGCGGCGGACTCGTGATGTCCTGCCACCAGATCGGGAACGCCTCACACATGACGCACACCATCACATTTCGCGGTCGCATGCACGGGCCGATCCCGCGGCGCGACCGCCAGTCACCGGGATGGGCAGCACACGTGCAGGGAGTAGCGGAGCAATCCGACGAAGATGATGATTGTTTCGTATGGCCTCCCAAATTATGCCATACCGATTAGGCCAAGCATGAGAGCCCGGATCTAGACGCTTGGAAGGTGCGCCAGCGGAACGACGACTTGGAAGCAGATTGGGATGCGTTCGCGCAGCGCTTCGCCACTTCCCTTCGCACTGCTCGCCACAAAGCCAATCTGAGCCAGGAAGACGTGGCCTACCGCGCCGGGCTGACCCGGTACACGTATCAGAAGTACGAGAAGGGCGAATCACGCCCCGGCCACCCGGCTAACCCGACGTTGCGAACTCTCCTGGCTCTCACCCAGGTGCTCGGCATCACCTTGACCGATCTGGTCCCGGGGAACGCTCCCGATCTTCGAAGTCGCTGAGCGCTGTTCAGGCCCCTGCGTGACCCACGGTGCATCGTCGGCCCAGCCGGGAACGATGCGCCGGGATACGACCCGAGATGCAGGTGCCGCACGCACAGAACGCTCCAGGATGTCCGCTCTTCTGCCGGAGCGCGTGATGTGGCGCAGGAGAACCGCTTTCTCACGGTAGGACGCTTCCGCGACCCCCTTCTCAAATGGCGTTTTCGATACCGTCGCCCCGCTCGACTTCGGCATTCGGATCGCGGTGTACATCGCGGCGCGGTGAACCGCTACGACCGTGGCTGCGGTCGATTCCAGTTCCGCCGTCCGGCTTCCACCTCCAATGCCTACGACGAGCCCGATAAGCCCTTCGACCTGCTGGGAGTCGCTCTCGGCGAGTGCAAACAAGCTGAGCGTGACGTCAGGGTGCGTTAGCGTCACGAGCAGGTCAACTGCCGGCGCATACGAGCACGAGGCTCGGAGCCAGCGCGCGTCAGGTCGCTCTTGCCAGCTGTCGATGATCAAGCGCAGGGCAAGGTCGTATTCGCCCGTGTGCATCGTCACTCCACGTCTCCAAAGAACTCCTGAAATCGACTGTTCGGCGCGATGGCACGCCGACGGGGTGGACAGGAGTTCATCTTCACCGAGGAAGTGCCATCGACGGTGGCGAATGCAAAACCCACCTCCCCTACTGAACACCTCAGTCGGGTTTCCGTCGCTGCATACCAAGCACGCGGAGCGAGCGCGATCAACAACTTCGCACGTGGCGCAGCGTCGAAGCATCCACCGAACGTGGTGGCAGCGCCGATACAGACGGAAGCGTGCGCGCTCCTTGGCGAAGTACCCGGGAGGCAGCGCACCGATTGCCTCAGTCGCAGATGTGAATCGAGCGTTGGTCGAGCTCGACCTGTTGGCACCAACCGTCCGCTCCAAATAGTGGGTGAGCGCGCTGAGATCGAGCGAGTTGGCGACGGCCAACCTAGCCAGGAAACCGGCAGGCGTCTCCCCGGGCAGCGGAATCACACGACAGGGAAGAGTTCGCATGCCTACCTCGACCTCAGTTCCACACGATGGTTCAGCACATGCGCCCTGATCGCCTTGACCCTCGGAAGCATGCGCCTGGCAGCGGGCGTAAGCACGCAGCCGCCTTGCGTCGCGACCGCGGACCTGCCGATCCAGAGTTCCCGTCCCTGAATTCTCAGGCTGTCGAAGATGCCGTCCACGGCGCGATGCCCTAGAGAGTGCGCGGCGACTACGCGATCGAACAGCATTGCCAGTGCGTACCCACCGAGACCCTGCGACATCAGAACGTTCGCGAGACGAGCGTCAGTGAGCCGCGCAGTGAGCGCGATTCGCCGCGGAAATTGAAGAATCTCGTCATCCAGAAGTTCAGCTGCGCACCCACCTTCGAGATTTCGCAGTCGCAGCAACTCCGCGGCCGCATCAACTTCGGGTGACCGATACGGCACACCTCGAAGAGTGAGAGTTCCATTCAGCAGGCGTTGCGCGAGCAGGTGCTTGTGCCTCCCCGGCAGGGGAATATCTCGGCCGCTTCCGTGCCACCTCCGGTGTCGCACGCAGACCGGACCGTGCATACGCGCGACTGTGACCTGATCGCCTCGGGCGCACCGTCTGCAGAGAGCCACAGCTGCCGGAATCATGCGACAACTCGGGCATTCGACTTGACGCGTGGCGCCACCATGTCCACAGGCGCGACCGCCGGCTTCGCGGAGCAATGCACCATCCGGAAGCCCACCCAACGCCTCGATCTTCCGGAGGGCGCTTCTCGGTGTCACCCGAATTGGGAGGGTTCGATCCTCGCGTCGCAACGCCAACCAGAGGTCCTTTTCGCCGATTGCATTTGCGGCGCAAAGCCGCGCCCAGTAGCTCGCCGCCGTTTCTCCCGGATACAGGCGAACGGAAGTCGGAAGCCCGGGACGCGAGGTCATGCCGCACTTACAGGCGTTCGCGATCGTCGCGGCTTGCTTGTGTGGAGCGTTGCGGCCGTCTGACGGCGGGCAAGATCGCGTTCAAATGCGGCCGAATCGAGCTTCTCGGTTCCGTCGTCCATCGCGCTCAGGGCAGCGAACTGCAAGAGGTCCTTGAGCAGTCCGATCTCCCCGCCCGTCAGCGCGTGCAGTGTCGGCGCCGCGGACAGAATCGATCCTGGCCGTTGCTCTGCTAGACACAGTGAGCTCTCCATGGCGAGAAGCAGATCACCCCAGCGAGCCTTCTCCGCGGTCGAGATCAAAGGAAATGGTAAGGCCACGTGCACTTCGAATCGCTTCCCGATCTGCCCACCACGTGAGCCGTCGAGAAGTCCGGTCCCCTCAACTGCGATTCCGGCGTAGACGAACGTGCCTCCACATCGCTCGGAAAGCTGCTTGAGCATGTCTGATGCCTCGACGTTCTGCCGGTACTTCAGATCGAGGTGATGCACGTCATCGACCAAGACAAGTTCGGTGGAGCATCTGCGCAGGGCGTTCGAGACCGCTTCCAGCAGGTCCCCGTAGGTCATCCTGCTGAGAACCGGGAGACCAAGGAATCGGGCGAACTCATGCATCAGAGCTTTGGCTGAGCACTGGGCGGGTACCGCGACATACACGACTGGGAGCATGCCCGGCCCCGCAGCCGGGTGGCCGGTGTCTCGCCGCCTGCGTTCGTGTGCTCTACCGATCTCGACTAGCGAAGTAGTCTTGCCCTGGCCTGGCTCCCCCGAGAGGATCAGGCCTAGCTTCCCGACTCGTCGGTAGGCGTTGAGCATGACGCGATCCCGCACGGCTCGCTGGAAGGCTTCGAACTGCGGTGTCCGCACGAAGGCGCCTGCCTGCGAGTATTGAGCTCGTCCCTGGTTGTATAACGCGCGGTCCCCGAAGCTCATGGCCCGAAGCTCCTCGGATGTGACCGGCGCCGGGCGCTCATACGCGGTGTCGACGTGCTCGCGCCAGCCTTCCTTGGTCGCGATCTCGATCATTCGTCGATCCTCCGCCGCACCTCGTCGAGCCTGTCTCCGATGAGAGGGAAGCCACCGGTGTTAGGCCATTCCTCAGTAGAGGTGGTCTCGATGGACGAATTGTCATCGTCAGCAGGTCGTTTCTCGTCCTCGATGCCCTTCACACTGGTGAAGTTCATCGGATCTTCAGCGATCGCTGCCAATCGAGCGCGCTCTCGCCCGCTTCGCTTCTGACCGTTGCTTCGAGGGGCCGGATTCCCTTGACCGGCGAACGCCTTGATCGCCATCGCAAGCTCGCGACGTTCAGCATCGAGATCCGCGACACCACCGGAGCGCGACGTGCGAGCGTACCGCCAGACATCACCCAGCATCGGGAGTTCATGGACCTGATTGGACCATCTCAGAGGGATGAACTCGCCGTCCCGCTCGAGCCAGACGACGTGCAGATTGTAGGGGTCTACGCGGATCGGCCATCGGCCGTTCCGCGCTTTGTCAGGAGACTTGCGCCTCCACAGGCCTTTGAGCCGCTCGGAGTTGTAGACGCGGTTATCGATGCGCACGCCGTAGCGGTTCAGAACTCGGTAGTCCACAGGTAGCAGCGCGATGTAGTCGTCTCGCGTCAGCGGTACGTGGAGTTCGGGCACGTAAGCGCGGAACGCGCGACACATCTCGTTCGGCGACAACTTGATGCGCGGATGCAACGGGTCCCGCAGTCCGTCATGCGGACGATTCTGCCACTCGACCGCGATCCAGTCCTCTAGGAGCTCCTGGGCCTGTGCGATCGTCAGTAGTTCGTCGGATTCCGTGTCTGTGTCGCGCCCGCGATGTTCGACGCTGCGGCCGACATATCCCTTCACATGCTGCAGCAGCATTGAGTTGATTGCCCCGAACGCTCGCTCTACGTGCGGTTTGTCCGTTGGTGTGTGCGGCGCCGAGGTGATCAGCGAGATATTCAAGGTTTCACACGCAGCGCGGAAATGCCGCGACAAATAGTTTCGTCCGCGGTCGGTGGTGATCGTGTCCGGAAACACATACGGCTGCGCGATACGCAATCGCTCAAATCGCTCCTGATCGATCAGTTGATCGTCAGCCCATGCCGTCGAAATCAGCTGTCGGGTCTCGCGAACCCCTTCCATACGCCGGCCATAGGGCACCAGGGCCCGTGCAAGGACAGCCACCAGGTCGACGCTCTTCGTCCCTTCGGGGCGGAGCATCGCGGCAAGAATCGAGCGCGTTGCGACGTCAAGGAGAATCGTCAGTTCGGGCCGGCCGACGGTTTCGTCATCGATCCGCAACATGACATCAATCCGCGTGGAGTCCATCTCGACCAGTTCGCCGGGACGCAGTGCGGTGCGAGTGCCGAATGTGCCGTCGGGTTGAAGCGCAAGCGACTCGCGAGTCTTGGCCGAACCGAAGGTGAATTGCCCGTGCTCGTCTGCTTCGAGAAGTCGGAAGAACGTCGCTCGGCTCGGCAGCTTCACCGCATCGCCGTGGAGACGTTCGACGCGCCTCATGATTTGTTCGATCGCTGTAGTTCGACTCACAGTCGAGGCGCGGCTCTTTCCTCCGAGTACGTGGTTGATGGCCTCGACGAGGCGTGGATCCCATGTGCTCTTGCGTGGGGAGCCTTTGCCTGCAGTGGTCGTCCCCTGCTCTCGGAACGCTTTAAGCCGACGCTCCACGGCGCGCGTGGAGACAGTTCTACTTAGGCGCACCTCCAGCCACTCGCGCTCTGCTTCAACAGCCTTCCCGACCCCGATCTCTTCTCGGGTCGCCTCGATACGTATGCAGGATTGCAGCCACGCATCCATGTCCGGCGTGATGTCCTGCACCTGCAGAGGAAGGTTCAGCAGACCTGAAGTGTCGCTAGGCACCGGTGTTGCATCATGTCGAAGCTCGTCGAGAGCGACTTCGACCTCACTTCCGTCCTCATCTCGGAGCATCGCCAAATCCTTCTCGATGAACAAGACCGAGAACTTGCGTTGACGCCACGTGAGCGACCCGCCAACTACAACCCGCACTACACGCTCCTTTGCCACACGATCGTTCTGATGTTGAGGGCTTGATCGAGATCTGCCTCGAGCGCCCCTGACCAGAGGTGCGCGTAGCAGTGTGCGAAGCCCTCGGATCCGACGCCGAGCAGCGCAGCTACCTCAGCCAGGGGCAGCCCATCTTCTGGGAGCATTGGCAGTTCTTCGCTGCTCGCCCAGTCTCGAAACGGGCCCAGGAATCGGAGGTTGGCCTCGCGGACTACCGATTCCGCGTCATAGACGACATACCGCCAGCCGCGCTCAGCGGCGAACACCGCTGTCATGTCGAACTGTCTTCTGACGTCGTCCTTGATCTGAGTCGCCGGCTTGACGTCCATCAGCACGGCGTGCCCGTCGTCCAGACGCACGAAGTAGTCCGGGCAGTGCTCGCGCGGGCCGTCGGGTGTGGTCCATCGGATCCACATGGGCTGGCTGGCGATCGCAACCACGCCCGGGGTGCGGTCCAATTCGATGAGGCAGCCCCGCTCCGTCAGCGACTCGAATCCGACAGACGCGCCAAGCGCACCCATCCAGTGGTAGCCGTCGTAATGACGCTTGAGCCGCCAACTGGGAAAGTTCCGAACGGGATCGCCTCGTTCGAAGGGCACGCTGTCGCAGTCGACGGCGTCGAGCTCTAGTTGCACGCCATCGAGACGGTACTCAACGCGAGCTCGCGTCCGGTTGGCTTTAGTGGTGGGAGGAACAGGCCACTGCTGAGTCAGGTCCATAGGGATCCAATCGACATCGACGGATACTTCCTATTCGGCAGTCAGCCTCTCTCCTGGGGAGCGGTACTGGCCTATGTCCTGAGCCCTGACAAAGATGCCCCGACTGGGGATCTGCTCACGGGCAGACTATGTCCGGCACCCAACGAGGCTGGTCGACACGCCGCTCTTCCGACACGTCTAGTGAGACTCCGACACTTTCGTGAGACTCTCCGACAGCCTTCGTGAGACTCCGACACTTTTCGTGAGATCGGACACGATGCCTGCGCTCAAGATTCCGTGATCAAACCGTTGCATTCGTTACCTCGCCGTTATACAGTGATCGCACGGTGAATGTTTGCTGTGGCATCCACCGCATGTGATTGCAGGACACTCTTGGTGCAAGGGACAAGGGCCGGTCGGGAGCCTCTCCGACCGGCCCTTTACTGTTCGCACTATTCTGTGAGGATGACCGATCGCAAGCTCGCCCTGGAGGCCTGGGAGAGCCTGTTCCGCGCGCAGCACGAGCTGTTCACCGAGATGATGGGCGACTTCGAGCACAGCGATATCGCGCAGGCCGAGTACGACGTGCTGCTCACCGTCACCCGCTCCCCCGACCTCACAGCGCGGCTGCGGGACATCACGGCGAATATGCTCATCAGCCAACCCAGCGTCTCGCGACTGGTCGACCGCATGGTCGCGCGCGGTCTCGTGGCGAAGTGCCCCGACCCCGACGACGGTCGCGGCGCACTGATCCGCGCGACGGACGAGGGGGCACGAGCCTTCCGCTCGCTCGCCACCGTGCACGGACGCTCGATCGCCGAGCGCATGTCCCGCCTCGACGACGACGAGCTCCGCGCCCTGCGCGACCTCGCGGAGAAGCTCCGCAAGGGCTGATGTCCGGCTCTCCTCCACAGCTTCTCTGGAGGAGACAGAGTTCCCCACGGGGAGTGGAAGATGACGTCCGCCGCGGCGGTACCGGGCGCTTTTCTGGCAGGGTGGGGGCGAAGGCGCGCATCACGGCGCGCCCGAGACCGCCCCCTCGGGGGGAATCAGGGAGGTCATCCATGGAGATCGCCGGAATCGTCGGCATCCTCGTCATCGTCGGAATCGCCGTCGTCGTCGCCGTCGTCCTACTGCTCGTCCTGCTGCTGTTCGCGCGCAGCTGGATCAAAGTCGCTCGCGCCGACGAGGCACTCGTCATCTCGGGACGCAAGCAGAAGGTGCAGACGGCCGTGCTCTCGGCCGACGGCTCGAGCAGGTCCGAGATGTCGGAGTCGCCGGTCACCGTGATCGTGAACGGCAAGTCGCTCGTGAACCCGATCACGCAGCGTCACGAGATCATCTCGCTGCGTTCACGTCAGGTCTCCCTGAACGCCGAAGCGCAGTCGCTCGACAGCGTGACCCTGAACGTCGACGGTGTCGCGATCGTGAAGATCGGATCCGACCCGATCCTGGTCCGCCGCGCAGCCGAACGATTCGCCTCGCAGGACAAGGCCATCGAGCAGTTCACCACCGAGCAGCTCGAAGGTGCGCTCCGCGGTATCGTCGCCACCCTGTCGGTCGTCGAGCTGATGCGCGAGCGCAAGAAGTTCTCGGACCAGATCGCGGCAGACGTCTCGCAGGAGCTCGCCGAGCAGGGGCTGATCCTCGACTCGTTCCAGATCAAGGGCATCACCGACAAGGTGGGCTACATCCAGTCGCTCGGCGCCCCCGAGATCCAGGCGAAGCGCCAGTCCGCCGAGATCTCGCAGACCAACGCCGACCGCGCGATCAACCAGAAGAACATCGCCAACCAGGAAGCGAACCTGATCGAGCAGACCGCGCTCGACACCAACACCGCCAACGCGGACTCCGGCATCGGCCGGGCGCGCGCCGAAGCCGAGCAGGCCGAGGCACTCGCCCGCGCGCAGGCCGAGCAGGCGGTGCTGCAGCAGCAGGCCGAGAACAAGCAGGCACAGCTCGACGCCGACGTGAAGCGCGTCGCCGACGCCCAGCGCTACGAGGCGGAGACCCGCGCCCAGGCCGAGCTCTACACACGCGAGCGCTCGGCCGAAGCCGCCGCGATCGAGCAGGTCAAGCAGGCCGAGGCCCGCACGCGCATCGCCGAACAGCAGGCCCAGGCCGACAAGGCCCGCGCCGAGGGTGAAGCAGCAGCGGCGATCGCGAAGGCCAGCGGTGAGGCGAATGCCCTCCGAGCCCAGGCCGAGGCCGAAGCAGAAGCCCGCCGCCTCCGCGCCAGCGCCGAGGCCGACGCGATCCGTGCCGAGGGTGACGCCCGTGCGGCAGCCCTGGAGGCGGAGGCCAAGGCCATCGCCTCGAACCAGGACGCATTCCTCTCGCAGCGCGTCCTCGAGGTGCTGCCGTCGATCATGGCCGAGTTCTCGAAGGGCTATGCGGCGATCGGCAACGTGTCGATCATCGGCAGCTCCGGCGAAGACGGCGCATCCACCGTCGTGGGCGCCGACAGCGCCAAGGCACTCGCCTCGGTGTTCGACAGCGTCCACTCGGCTACGGGACTCGACCTGGCCGGCATCATCCAGGGTCAGGCCGTGGGCCGCGGCTTCGGCGCAGGAGTCGCAGAGGCTTCGGCGGCCGCGCCCACGCCGCGCGTCGCGACGCCGACCACGCCACCGCCGCCCGCGCCGCCCGCGGAGTAGTCGGCGCATGACGGCAGATGCCGCGATCGATTCGGTCGCGGCATCCGCCGTTTCTCCGACCGGGCAGACTGGACGGATGACGCGCGCCGCCTTCGACATCGCCACGATCGGCGCCGGCCTGTCGTTCGCCGGCGCCGTCGAGGAGCTCTCCGCCGCCCTCGACACGAGTTCATCCGTGGTGGTGACCGCACCACCGGGCACGGGCAAGACCACCCTGGTGCCTCCGCTCCTCGCCTCGCGAACCCCCGGTCGGGTGGTCGTCACCCAACCGCGCCGGGTGGCCGCACGCGCGGCCGCTCGCCGACTCGCGCAGCTCGACGGCTCGCCTCTCGGCGGGCGCGTGGGATTCACCGTCCGCGGCGAGCGCTCCGCGGGAGCCGACACGAAAGTCGAGTTCGTCACGGCGGGGGTCCTCCTGCGACGGATGCTCGACGACCCGGGACTCGACGGCGTGGGCGCGGTCATCATCGACGAGGTGCACGAGCGCGCCATCGAGACCGACCTCCTCGTCGGTCTGCTCTCCGAGGTGCGCGAGCTGCGGGACGACCTGACGGTCGTGGCGATGTCGGCCACCCTCGACGCCGCCCGGATCGCCGCCGTCATCGGAACCGACGAGTCCCCTGCGCCGGTCGTCGACCACGACGTCCCGGCCTTCCCCCTCACCGAGCGATGGGCTCCGAGTCCCGTGCCCCGCATCGACGAACGGGGAGTCACCCGGGGGTTCCTCGACCACGTCGCGAGCATCACCGCATCCGCAGCCGCCGAACTGGTCCGCGAAGACCCGGAAGCCGATGTGCTGGTCTTCGCCCCCGGCGCTGGTGAGGTGTCGGAGATCGCGCGACGCGTCCGCTCCCTCAGCGACGCCTTCGACGTGCGCGAGTTGCACGGGCGGATCGCCCCGGCGGAACAGGACGCCGTGATCCGCGGCCGCGCGCCGCGCGAGGTCCCCCGCATCATCGTCACCACCTCCCTGGCCGAGTCATCTCTCACCGTGCCGGGTGTACGGCTGGTCGTGGACACCTGCCTGTCGCGGCAGCCCCAGCGTGACGCGGCCCGTGGCATGACGGGTCTGGTCACCACCGCCGCCTCACGCTCCTCGTGCGTGCAGCGTGCCGGACGCGCCACCCGGCAGGGCCCCGGCACCGTGATCCGCTGCGTCGACGAGCGCACTTACGCCGCGGCTCCCGCTCGTCCGTCGCCGGAGATCGCCACGGCCGACCTCGCCGACGCCGCCCTCCTCCTCGCCTGCTGGGGCGCACCGGGTGGCGCGGGTCTGCGCATGATCGAACCGCTGCGAGCCGACAGCCTCGCCGACGCCGTGGCCGTGCTCCGCGGACTCGGCGCGATCGACGACGACGGTCGCGCCACGGCAGACGGCCGAGTGCTGGCACGTATCCCGACCGACCCGCGACTGGCCAGGGCGCTGCGGGACGGCAGTCCCGTGGTGGGGAACCGACTCGCCGCTGAGGTGGTCGCGCTTCTGAGCGGAGACCAGCGCGTCCCCGACGCCGACGTCGCCCACGCTCTCATCGCACTGCGCGGAAGTCGGACCCCCGACGCTCGCCGTTGGCACGAGGACGCGCGTCGCCTGGAGCGGATGGTCGATCCGACGCCGGACACGCGTTCGGGCCTCGAGGGAGTGGGTCTCGTGATCGCGCTGGCCTTCCCTGACCGTGTCGCCCACCGCGTCGAGCGCTCGGAGTCGGGCGCGACCTTCCTCCTGGCTTCGGGCACCCGGGCCGGGGTCACCGGTCCGCTCGCCGCCGTGGAGTGGCTGGCCGTGGCCGACGTCACCCGGGCCTCATCGCGGGCGGCGGCGGGCTCCGGTGCGGTCATCCGATCGGCGGCGGTGCTGACGGAGGGGCAGATGGAGAGCGCGGCCAGCCACCTGATGACAGACCGCATCGAGGCCGAGTTCGTCGGAGGTCGCGTGCAGGCCCGCCGTGAGCGCCGGATCGGGGCGATCGTTCGCTCATCGGTACCGGTGCGGGCGGCGGCGTCGGAAGGCCGGGATGCAGTGGAGCGGGCGCTCCGACGCGACGGACTCGGCATGTTCACCTGGTCCGAGAGTGCGGATGCCCTGCGCCGCCGACTCGCGCTGCTGCGACGCGAGCTCGGCGAACCCTGGCCCGACGTGTCGGACTCGGGGCTGCTCGAATCGCTCGACACGTGGCTGGCGACGGAGCTAGATGCCCTCGCGTCCGGCGCCCCCGCCAGCCGGCTGGATCTCACGTCCGCCCTTCGCCGTCTGCTGCCCTGGCCGGAAGCCGCGCACCTGGATACGCTCGCCCCGGAACGGCTCGCCGTGCCCAGCGGGTCCCGGGTGCGCATCACCTACCCGGAGCCCGACGGCGACGCGACCGCACGCCCCGTCGTGGCGGTGAAGCTGCAGGAGTGCTTCGGCTGGGCGGAGACGCCGCGGCTGGTGGACGGACGCGTTCCCGTGCTCTTCCACCTGCTGTCCCCGGCGGGGCGGCCGCTCGCCGTCACAGACGACCTCGCCTCCTTCTGGTCCGGTCCCTACAACCAGGTGCGCGCCGAGATGCGCGGCCGCTACCCCCGGCACCCGTGGCCCCAGGATCCGTGGGCCGCGGCGCCGACCAAGCACACCAAGAACCGCGCCGCTCGCTGACCCGCACCCCCGAGCCCGTCTCAGCCAGTTCGCCGCCGCAGTGTGAGGGCGGCAAGCGCCAGGGCGCCGACGGCGAACGCCACGACGATGAGCAGCGGACCGAACACGTCCGCGCCCTCGTCCCCCGCCGCGACCGCGTTGATCGTGTCGATCGCGTAGCTGAGCGGCAGCCAGTCGGAGATGGCGTGCAGCACATCGGGCATCTGGTCTCGGGGCATGAACAGACCGCCGAGGATGATCTGCGGGAACACCAGCAGCGGCATGAACTGCACGGCCTGGAACTCGGTCTGGGCGAACGCGCTCGCCAGCAGCCCGAGCGCCGTGCCGAGCAGAGCATCGACAACCGCGACGAGGCCGAGCTGCCACAGCGGCCCGTCGACGTCGAGGCCGCACACCGCGACCGCGAACGACACCGTGATCACCGCCTGCAGCAGGGCCATCAGCCCGAACGCGAGTGCGTAGCCGAGGATGAAGTCGGCCTTCTCGAGTGGCGTGGTCATCAGCCGTTCGAGCGTGCCGGAACGGCGCTCGCGCAGGGTGGTGATCGATGTGATGAGGAACATCACGATGAACGGGAACAGCGCCAGGATCGCACCGCCGAACTGGTCGAACACACCGTCCTGCTCGCTGAACAGCCAGGCGAAGAGACCGACGAGCAGGCTCGGGGCGATGAGCATCAGGGCGATCGACCGCGGGTCGTGCCGCAGCTGCGTGAGCACGCGCCCGGCGGTCGCGAACAGCCGACGGCCGTTCATCCCTCGACCTCCTCATTCCGCTCGTGCGCCTCTCGCCGCGCCCGCCTGGTGGTCGCGGCGCCGGCCGCGCTGTCGCGCTCGATCAGAGCGAGGAACGCGGCTTCGGCGTCGCTCGTGCCGGTGTCGGCGAGCAGCGACGATGGTGTCGTGTCGGCGATGATCCGCCCTTCCCGCATCAGGAGCAGCCGGTCGCAGCGCACAGCCTCGTCCATCACGTGGCTCGAGACGATGAGTGTGACGCCCCGGTCGGCAAGGCGGCGGAACAGGCTCCACAGCTCGGCACGCAGCACAGGGTCGAGGCCGACCGTAGGCTCGTCCAACACGATGAGCTCCGGGGCGCCGATCAGTGCGACCGCGAGCGACACCCGCGTCGCCTGGCCGCCGCTCAGCGAATCGACGAGCTGCGCCGCCTGCGCGCCGAGACCGACCTCCTGGATGACCCGGTCGACATCGCCCTTCGGCGCTTTCAGGAGCGAGGCGAAGTAGGTGAGATTCTGCCGCACGCTGAGATCGCCGTAGACCGAGGCGCCCTGCGTGCCGTACGCGACACGATGCCGCAGCTGGCGGGAACCGCCCGGCTCACCGAGAACGGTCACGTCGCCCGACGCGATCCGCTGCACCCCGACGATCGACCGCATGAGCGTGGTCTTGCCGCACCCCGAGGGACCCAGCAGCCCCGTGATCTGGCCGCGGGGCACGGCGAGGTCGATGCCGTCGAACACACGAACGGCCCCGCGCCGCACGCGCAGCTGCGTGATCTCGACGGCAGCATTATTCATCATGCGATGAATTATGCGCCTCCCGCTCGACGGCGTCAACGGGTTCTCCAGAGCGCAGAAAGGTGGAGCGCAGTAGAAGGTACAGAGCAGTAGAACGTGCAGAGCAGTAGAAGGTGCAGAGCAGGAGGAAGTGGAGCTCAGTCGAAGAGGTAGCGCTGCACCGTGGGGCCCAGCCGTGCGACGAGGTCCTCCACCGGGGCGGCAGCGAGCGCCGGGAGCTTCAGCACATATCGGGCGATCAGCATCCCGGCGATCTGCGAGGCGACGAGCGATGCCCTGAGGTCGGCGTCGTCGACGTCGAGGCTCCGCGAGATGCGGGAGAGGAGCTCACGCGAGAGGAAACCTGCCAGCAGCGGTGTCGTCACCCGACTCCCGATCGCGGTGCGCAGGAGCATGACCCCGCGCCGGCGCACCTCGGGCTGCTCGAACGCCTCGAGGACGTATCGGATCAGACGTTCACCGACCTCGTCACGCGGACCCGTGAGGATCCCCGGCACATCGATGTCCGGACGCAGCGGGATGCCCACGGCTTCGGCGAAGAGGTCGGCTTTGGTGCCGAAGTAGTGGTGCACGAGGGCGGAGTCCACCCCGGCCCTCGCGGCGATGGAGCGGATCGTCGCTCCGTCGTAGCCCTTCTCCCCGAAGTCGTCCACGGCGGACGCGATGATGCGCGCCCGCGAGTCCGAGACGCCGCGGGGACGGCCACGCCGCCTGGGGGGCTTGTGCTCGGTCATGCCCGTCAGCCTATGATGCGCGGCGATGGCACGGCGCGCCGGTCAGTCGAGCAGATGACGCAGATAGCGCGTCGGATGCTCGAGGAACGAACGCCAGTGGTTCACGATCTCGAGGTCGTCCCACTCGGCCGGGCGCACACCCCACTCGCCGACCTCGAGGATCTTAGCTCCCGGCAGGGCCGCCAGCACCGGCGAGTGGGTGGCGCACAGCACCTGCCCTCCCTCGTCGGCGATGCGTCGGAGCACGGCGATCAGGGCAAGGGTGGAGTTGAAGGACAACGCGGCCTCCGGCTCGTCGAGGCAGTAGAAGCCCGGCTCGTCGAAACGGCTCTCCAGCAGTGCGAGGAACGACTCGCCGTGGCTCATCTCGTGGAACGGCACATCGGGTGCGCTGGTCGACGGGTTCTCCTCGAGGTAGGTGTAGAAGGAGTGCATCGTCTCTGCACGGAGGAAGAACCCCCAACGGCTCGAGCCCACTCCCCGCTGCAGCCGCAACCACTCGGACAATGGCGATTCGGTCGCCCGCGTGGTGTGTCGAGCCTGCCGGGAACCTCCCTCGGGTGAGAGGCCGTACGCGATCGCGACGCCCTCGACCAGGGTGGACTTGCCGCTGCCGTTCTCGCCGACCAGGAAGGTCACCCCGGGGTCGAGGTCGATCCCCTCACGCAGCACCTGGGCGACCGCGGGGATGTTCGTCGGCCACCCCGTGCCCGTCGTCGGCGCCTCATCGTTCGGACGGACCGCGACGACGGGCTGCTGCCGTCGTCGCCGAGAGGTCGGCTCCCAGAACGCATCCATCGTGATCCCTCCCCGTGTGACGTCTCGGAGAGGCTACCCGCATCCCCCGACAGGGACACGGGAAGGAGCCTCAGCACTCGATGACGTTGACAGCGAGGCCACCCTCGCTCGTCTCCTTGTACTTGGTGGACATGTCGGCCCCCGTCTGACGCATCGTCTCGACGACGGCGTCCAGCGAGACGTAGTGGCTGCCGTCGCCGCGAAGGGCGAGCCGCGCAGCGGTGACGGCGGTCGAGGCGGCGATCGCGTTGCGCTCGATGCACGGAATCTGCACGAGGCCGCCGATCGGATCGCACGTGAGACCGAGGTGGTGCTCCATCGCGATCTCGGCCGCGTTCTCGATCTGCCGGTTCGTGCCGCCCATCACCGCGGTGAGGCCGCCGGCCGCCATGGCACAGGCGCTGCCGACCTCGGCCTGGCACCCGCCCTCCGCGCCGGAGATCGACGCGTTGGCCTTGAACAGCGACCCGAGGGCCGTCGCGGTCAGCAGGAAGCGACGGATGCCGCGGCGACGGTTCGCCTCAGCGGTCTGCTCCTCGTCGAGGTCGCTCCCGTCGCTCACCGCACGCACGTCCGACTCGAAACCGAGCAGCGCACTGCCGACCAGCTCGCCGTACGGGGTGACCGCGTTGCCCGCCCCGAGCCCCGAGTCGGCAAGGAAACGCCACCAGTACATCGCGACGGCTGGGAGGATGCCTGCGGCTCCATTGGTCGGTGCCGTGACGACGCGACCGCCCGCCGCGTTCTCCTCGTTCACGGCGAGCGCGAAGGCCCCGAGCCATTCCCCGGGAAGCTCGCGATGCCCGTCGGCTTCCACCTCCTCGAGCTGGCCGCGGATCACACCGGCGCGCCGCTTGACCTTGAGGATTCCGGGGAGCGTGCCGTCGGCGTGGAGGCCGGCATCGACACACCCCGACATCGCATCCCAGATCGCATCGAGCCCGGCAGCGACCTCCTCTTCCGAGCGCAGCGATGTCTCGTTCAGTCGCGCCACCTCGGCGATCGACAGTCCGTTCTCGTCGCAGAGGGCGAGCAGCGACGCCGCATCCGCGTAGGAATACGGGAATCCGGCGGTCGTGAGCTTCGCCTCCTCGCCGTCGCGTCGGATGAAACCTCCGCCGACCGAGTAGTAGGTCTCCTCGGCGAGCACCGCACCCGAGTCGTCCCAGGCGGTGATCGTCATGGCGTTCGGGTGCCCGGGAAGCCGGGTGCGCGGCGCGAACACGATGTCGTCCTTCGCGAAGGGGACGTCGTGGGTGCCGTCGATGCGGATCATGGCCTGCGCGGGCAGATCGGTCCAGGCTGCACGGACGTCGGCAGGATCGCAGGTCTCCGGCGTGAGACCGCGCAGGCCCGCGACGACCGCATCCGGGGTGCCGTGCCCGATACCCGTCGCTCCGAGCGAACCGTAGAGGGTGCTGCCGATCCGGGCGACCTGGGGAAGGATGCCCGTCGCTGTGAGTCGCCGAGCGAAGTCGAGGGCCGCTCGCATCGGTCCGACCGTATGGGAGCTCGATGGCCCCACTCCGATGGAGAAGAGGTCGAAGGCCGAGACGTACGCTGTCACCCCTCCAGGCTACGCCGGATTCACCACTTCGGTTCACCGCGGTTAACTCATCAGCGCGTCAAGCCCCTTCCCGTCATGCGTGTGCTGAGCCATCCTGTTCGGACCACATCGTCGAAAGGGGTCATCATGACCGACACCGCTCCCGACCCGGAGACCACGGACGAGGCCTCCCCCGAATCGCAGACCCCCACGCCCACGCCGTCGTCGGACACGAGCGAGGGCGAGGTCACGACACCCGCCGAGGCGGAATCGCCAGAAGACGCCGACCCGAGCGAGGTTCCGAGCACCGAGGAGCTCGAAGAGCCCAGCACCGAGAAGGCCCCGGGCGAAGAGCCCAAGGCTCCGAAGCGCGATGAGCCCGAGCCCGATCACGAGGCGGTCGGCATCGGCGTGATCGACACGGAAGAGCCGCAGGCCGACTGAGCTCCCGAAGAATCCGGAGCACCGCAGAGGCCCCGTCCTGCTGTCATCGGCAGGACGGGGCCTCGGTCGTGAACGGGGTCCCCGCTACTCGACGAGCTTGCCCTCGGTGTCGACCTCCCGCATGAGCTCGGCGATCTCAGGCGAGATCTCAGGGATCGTCTCTCGGGTCACTCCGTCCTTCGGCGACCACACCAGGTTCACCTGCAGTGTCGGGTCGGTGTCGGGGAAGTCGCTGCGGTTGTGGCATCCACGGGTCTCCCGACGTTCCAGCGCCGCCTCGAGGGTGGCGCGTGCAGCGAGCGCCGACGCCTTGAGATCGAACGCGTGCGCGAGGTCCTGGAAACCCGCGATGTCGGGGTGGATGCCGATGTCCTCCATGCGCCCCTCGATCATGTCGAGGTCGGCGAGTCCCGCGCGCAGCCCCTCCTCCGAGCGCACGACTCCGGCGTACTCGGTCATCAGGTTGCGGATCGCGCGCTGCAGCGCGCGGACGTTCTCACGTCCCTCCGCGGCGAGCAGGTCGTCGATCTCCGCACGCGCCTCGGCGACGGCCGTCGCCGACCGACGCTGCGCATCCAGCCCGGCCGCATGCTCCATGGCCGCCTGCCCCACGATCCGCCCGTAGACGAGCAGCTCGATGAGCGAGTTGCCCCCGAGTCGGTTGGCGCCGTGCAGTCCGCTGGAGGCCTCGCCGATCGCGTAGAGGCCGTCGACATCGGTCTGGTGGTCTTCCGGCCGCACCCACACACCGCCCATCGAATAGTGCGCGGTCGGTGCGATCTCGATCGGGTCGGTGGTGATGTCGAGCATCTGCAGCTCCATCATCGTCTGATAGACGCGTGGCAGGCGGGTCATGATCGTCTCGCGCGGCAGGTGCGACACGTCGAGCCAGACGCCACCGTTCTCGGTGCCGCGACCTTCCTGGATCTCGGTGTACGCCGCGAGCGCGACGCGGTCCCGCGTCGACAGCTCCATCCGCTCGGGGTCGTACTTCCCCATGAACCGCTCACCGAGCGCGTTGCGCAGGATGCCGCCCTCGCCGCGAGCCGCCTCGGAGATCAGGGTTCCCGCCGCGCTCTCCGGCTCGATGATGCCGGACGGGTGGAACTGGACGAGCTCGGGGTCGCGCAGGCGAGCTCCCGCGTCGACCGCCAGGCGGAAGGAGTCGCCCGTGTTCTCGTCGCGGCGGGAAGAGGTGCGGCGCCAGATGCGGTTGTGTCCGCCCGCGGCGAGGATCACGGCATCCGCGTGGATGAGGTAGCGGGTGCCGTCCGCCTGGTCGAAGCCGTAGGCCCCGAACACGACGTTGTCGCGCACCAGGAGGCGGGTGATGTAGACGTGGTCGAGGATCGGCACGTCGAGCTGCTCGGCCTTGCGCACGAGGGTGCGCTGGATCTCGAGCCCCGTGTAGTCGCCGGCGAACGCCGTGCGGCGGAAGGTGTGAGCGCCGAAGAACCGCTGCGAGATGCGGCCGTCGTCTTCACGCGCGAAGTCCATGCCCCAGCGCTCGAGGTCGCGGATGCCCCGCTCGGCGCCCTGAGTGACGATCTCGACCGTGTGCGGGTTGGCGAGGAGGTAGCTCTCCTTGATGGTGTCGGCCGCGTGCTGCTGCCAGCTGTCCTCCGCGTCCATCGTGCCGAGCGCGGCGTTGATGCCGCCGGCGGCGAGGGAGGTGTGCGCGTCCTGCCGCGGCCGTTTGCCCACGGCGAGCACGTCGACGCCGTGTTCGGCGATCTCGATCGCTGCCCGGAGACCCGAGCCTCCGGTGCCGATGACGAGGACGGTGGTGGATATCTGACGTTCGCGCGTAGCCATGCGGTCAACGGTAGTTAGGGGATCCTAATAACTCCAATGCATAGTTCGACTTGAAACGATGCGGGTAGGCTATGGCCATGAACCTCGAGCAGCTCCGCGGGTTCGTCGAGGTCGCGCGTCTCGGACACTTCACCCGCGCCTCCGAGCACCTGCACCTGGCACAGCCGTCTTTGAGCCGGCAGATCTCGACGCTGGAGCGCGAGCTCGGCGCCGAGCTGTTCCACCGCGCGCGCGGCCATATCGCCCTCACGGCCGCCGGCGAGACGCTCCTCCCCCGCGCACAGCGCATGCTGGCGGAGGCCGATGCCATCCGCGACGAGATGGGCGAACTCGCCGGGCTCCGACGGGGACGCGTGCGCCTCGGCGCCCCTCCCACCCTCTGCATCAGCCTCGTCGCCGAGGCGATCCGCTCCTTCCACGCCGCGCACCCCGGCGTCGACCTGCATCTCACCGAAAGCGGATCTCGCCGCCTCGTCGAGGAGCTCGCCGTCGGCGCCGTCGACATCGCACTCATCACGGAATCCGACGGCCCTCCACCCTCGGGGTTCAGCCTCACGCGGATGCCGCTGCTCACCGAGGAGCTCGTCGTCGTCTCGGCCGCGACCGAGCCGCCCGTATCGAGCTCGGCATCCATGACGCTCCTCCACCTCGCGTCCCTCCCCCTGATCGCACTCGACGAGACCTACGAGCTTCGAGCCACGACCGAGGCGGCCTTCCGCGCCGAGGGCCTCAGGCCCACCCATGTGCTCGAAGGCGCCGAGATGGACGCGGTGCTGCGTTTCGTCGAGCGCGGTGTCGGCGTCGCGGTCGTGCCGGCGATGGTGCTCCTCGATCGCCCCGCCCTGCGATCGGTCCGGCTGACGCACCCCATGATGACCCGCACGGTCAGCCTCGCCCACCGTGCGGATGTGACACCGGCCGTCGCCGTCGCCGCGATCCGCGACGTGATCGTCGCGACCGCCGCCGAGGTGGCCGACCGCGACCCGGCGATCACGAGCCTGCTCACCTGACGACGCGGGGCTCATCCTCAACGATGAGTCGGCTCGTTCCCGACAACGCAGAAACGGCCTCCACCGGAGTGGAAGCCGTTTCTCACTGTCTCAACACAGTGTGCGCCCGAAGGGACTCGAACCCCTAACCTTCTGATCCGTAGTCAGATGCTCTATCCATTGAGCTACGGGCGCCCGGCCCGCTCAGCGGGCCGTAGAACAGCCTACAACAGTCCCGACGCGAAAGCGAAACGAGCCCTCAGTCGTCGGCCGATGCGGCCTTCTGCTGCTTCTTCCGCCTCTTGGCCTTGGCTCTCTGCTCCGAGGAGAGCGCCTGCAGGTCGACGAGCCGAAGGGCCTGCATCCGGGCCTCGCGCATGCGGTTGTAGTCGGGATCCTGGTCGGGGCGCATCCCCTCGACACGCAGTCGACGGTCGAGGTTGTGGCGCACGTCGGCCCAGGCCGCACTCCTCGCCTCCTCGACGATGGCGGCGAGCTGCTCCCGGTCCTGCATGATCTCGCGCAGACGCACGGCGACGCCGGTGGACTGCTTGGCCCGACGGCGGAGGTTGCGCACATCGCGATCGCGGTAGTCGTGCGTTCCCACCGGGTCGGAATGCCGGCCCCTCGCCCGCTTGCGCAGGGCGGTGACGGTGGCCGCGGCTTCTTCCGACTCCTCTGCCATGGCACGGAGCGCCTCACGCGCGTCGTCGATGTACTTGTCCATGTCGAACACGCCGTCCTCGGCGATGGTGCCGATGAGGATGTGGTTCTTGACGGCCAGGCGCGCGGCAGCGGTCGCGATCGCGACGCCTTCGGCGATGGCATCCGCTGTCCGTCCCACCGGTACCTCCTCTCCTTGAGCGTACCGGTATCGATGCGGCCCGGTGTCGGCCAGAATGGTCGGAATCAGCATGCCCCACCCATCCGACATCCGCGGGTTCGCGCCCCGATCACGCACTGCAGGAGACGCATGAAACACCTCGATCTCACCGGGGGCACCACCGTGATCACCGGAGGCGCCAACGGGATGGGCGCGGAGGTCGCACGCCGGCTCGCTGCCCGAGGAACATCTCTCGCGCTGGTCGACCACGACACCGCGGCTCTCGCGAGGATCGCCGAGGAGCTGCACGACGCACGCGTGACCACGCACGTCGTCGACCTCCGCGACGACGACGCCGTCTTCGCAGCCGTCACGGACATCACCGCGTCGCACCCGCGGATCAATGCGCTGATCACGTGCGCCGGCTCCTCCATGCTCGGCGACATCGATCAGCTGACGATGGAGGAGATGCGCTGGCTCACCGACGTGAACCTCTGGGGCACCGTGTCCGTCACCAAAGCGCTCCTCCCCGCGCTCCGCGCCGCCCCTGCCGCCCACATCACCCATCTGGCGAGCGTCTACGCCCTCGCCGCCCCCGCCGGACGGATCCCCTACGCGGTGAGCAAATTCGCCGTCCGCGCCTTCTCGGAAGCACTGCGGCACGAGCTGGAGGGCACCTCTGTGACCGTCGGCGCCGTGTACCCGGCAGGGGTGCGCACCGGGATCATCCTGCACGGCCGCTATGCCGCGGCGATCGACCCGAAGGTCGCCGCCCGCGCCGCCGCCGCCCAGGCGGAGATGTACCACACCGAGCCCGCAGACGCGGCGGCGCGGATCATCCGCGCGACCGAACGACGGGCTGCACGGACCATGGTCGGCCGCGAGGCGCGCCTCATCGATGTGCTCACCCGTATCGCGCCGGCGTCGTACTGGCGTGTGATGCGGCGGCCGCTGCGCGAAGCGATCGACACCACGACGCCGATGTCCTGACGACGCTGAGGCGCACCGCCTCAGCGGACGACGCCCACCCAGATGCCCGAGGCCCACGCCTGCTGATCGCCGTTGCAGCCGACCGATCCGGGATATCCGCGCACCACGGCCATGCAGTTGGCGAGGAACTCCGGGTCGCCGCCGAACAGCGACCCGTAGGCACCGGACGACGTGAGCGAGCCCCATACACGGAACTGATAGATGTGCGCGAGCTCGTGCGCCATCGCCCAGTTCAACCGGCCGGCGCCCCAGCTCGCGATGTCGGCGCGGTACTTGATGTACCCGTTGCTGTTCGCGCAGGCCGGGGCGTTTCCCCCCGCACAGGACGACGATTCGTAGAGCCCGACGCCTCCACCGCCGACGAGGTCGAGCGCCGCCCGCACCCGCGCGTAGCCGTCAGGGCCGCTCGACGACCACGCCGGCCCGCCGGGGCCCGAGCTCTGCGCCGCCTGCCACGAGGCGACCTCCGTGCCGACCTTCTCGGTGAGCGCGTGCACGGTCGCCGTGGCCGCAGCGACCGTGTCGGGGTTCTCCTTCTCGGCGGCGACCGTCTGCTGTGCCGAAAGCGCGGCAGCACGGTGCGCGGCGGTGTCCACCCGCCCCTCCGCACCCTTGAGGGCGACGGTGAGCGCCTGCACCTCCGCGAGGAAGGCGGGACGCTGGGCGAGGACGGCGGCGCGCTCCGCGGTGTCCTGCTCCGCGCGGTCGACCGCGCCATCGAGGTAGTCCGTGCGCTGTCCGGCATCGTGGTACTGCTCGGTGAGGGCGGTCAGCTCAGCGACGGCGGACGCCCTCTCCTGCTCGAGGCCCTGGGATCTGCCGATCATCCCCGAGACGAGGAGCACGGAGGCCGCGAGCGCGACGGCCACGGCGCGACGCATCACGGGAGGAAGCCCGTCGTGTCCGCGATCTGCGCGTCCTGCTCGGCGAGCTGTGAGCGCAGCGCGGTCAGCTGCTCGGCGAGCTCCCGGTTGTCGCCCCGCGTCGTCTCCAGCGCACGTTCGATCCGGACGATCTCCGCTTTGACCGCGGCGATCGATTCCAGACGCTCCTGATCGGCGATGGCGACGACTGTGATCCCACCGACGAGCAAGAGGCATCCGACCGCGACAGCAAGACCTCGCATCTCGCTCCCCAGGACAGCGCACCAGTTCCGGACCGACTCCGATCGCCCCAATATACAACCGGAGGCGCCTCCGCAGGACCTCACCTCGGGGGGCCGCGGACCCGCGAGGCTCAGACCGTCAGGTCGCTGCGCGCCGCAAGCCGCCGCTCCGCCGCGGACTGGCCGCTGGCGAGGTGCGCCGGCACGATCCGACGCAGCGCTTCCGTATCCCGCGCCGTCATCGCCTCGAGGATGATCCTGTGCTCGTCCGCCATGGCGAGCAGGTCGTCGTGCTGACCGAACAGCCAGCGCAGACGGGTGAGGAAGACGGCGATCAGCTCTCCGAGCATCTCGTTCGCGGCGAGTTCGACGGCGACCTCATGGAACTCCGCCGCCGCGATCCTCGCCGCCTCGGAATCCTCGGCACGTGCGGCCGCGAGCTCGCGCTCGTACGCGGCACGGATGCGGGCGATACCCGCCTCGTCGTGCCGCTCCGCCGCGAAGACGAAGATCAGCGTCTCGATGGCCTCGCGCACCTCTGCGAAGTCCTGGATGTCGCGGTGCGTGAACTCCCTCACGACAGCCCAGGTACGAGGACGCGCGACCACGATCCCCTCGGCGACGAGCGTGCGGATGGCTTCGCGGACCGGAAGGCGGGACACGTTCAACTCCGCGGCGATGTCCCGCTCGACGAGTCGCGCACCCGGCTTCCGGTGCCCGAGGATGATGTCGTCACGAAGGATGCGGGTGACCCGCACCGACTCGAGTTCCCCGCCTGCTGCTATAGCCCCCGCCATCTGGGCATTCTCGCACCCCTGCCGGTGTTCCTCAACTTTTGGTATCCCAAGGCTCCGCCCCGATGGACCCCGACGACCGGGCGAGAGGATGCGTCCCCCGCCCGCATCGATGCTCAGGGCAGACGGTTCGCGCGTGCGAGGTTCTCCGTCAGCTCTTCCGCGTTCTGTCGGACCACATACGCCGGACGGTCACGCTCGACCCGCCACGACTCGCTGAGCGGTCCCACGTTGACGGTGTCGAACCCTGCCTCGTCGTAGAAGCGGGTCACGAAGGCGACAGCCTCCGCATCATCACCGGCAGTCGCCAACGCCCGCCGGTTCGGCGTGCCGGCCGGAGTGCCGTCCGACGTGATCTCCGAGGCGAAGATGTGGTTGAAGGCCTTCGCGATCTTGGAGTTCGGGAGCGCGCGCTGCACCAGCTCCGACGTCGTCGTCTCCCCCTTGTCGAGGGCTTCGATGTGCCCGTCCCGCTCGAAGTAGTAGTTGTTCGTGTCGAGCACGATCTTGCCGGCGAGCTGCTCTGCAGGCAGGTCGTCGATCGCGCGGAGCGGCACCGTGACGACCGCGACGTCCGCAGCGGCAGCGGCATCCTCCGCAGTGGCGGCGCGAGCGTTCGGGCCGAGCTCGGCGACGAGGTCAGCGAGGGTCTCCGGTCCCCGCGAGTTCGCGATCACCACGTCGTACCCGTTCGCGATCGCCACGCGTGCGACCTGGCTGCCGATGTGTCCTGCACCGATGATTCCGAGAGTTGTCATGTCGGGACCA
This sequence comes from Microbacterium sp. WHRI 7836, assembly GCF_040223885.2. Taxonomy (NCBI): domain Bacteria; kingdom Bacillati; phylum Actinomycetota; class Actinomycetes; order Micrococcales; family Microbacteriaceae; genus Microbacterium; species Microbacterium sp. WHRI 7836. The sequence goes on along the minus strand of NZ_CP168171.1, from coordinate 751,411 downwards.
ACGCCGGGGGCTCGAGGCTATTCCCGTCGAGTCCTCCGACGACGGCTCAGAAGTCACGGAGCAGGCTCTCCTCGGTGCGGCGGTAGCCCAGCTGCTCGTACAGGTCGATCGCTCCCGTGTTGAAGCCGAAGACGTGCAGACCGATCGAGTCCGCACCGAGCCGGCGCGCCTCCCGCTCGACGGCATGCATCAGCTCGCGCCCGTACCCTCTGCGCCGGTGCTCGGCGGCCACCTCGATGTCCAGGACGAACACATGAGGACGACCTTCGCGCTGACGCACGCCGACCCACAGGATGCCGACCTCCGTCCCGTCGACGGAGGCGGTGAAGAGCTCCTGCCCCGCGGTGTCGAGTCCGTCGGGAAGCTCGGCGATCATCTGACGATGCGACTCGGCGAGCGCCTCCTCCGGGGTGTAGCGACCGGACTCGACGAGGTCGTTCGCGAACCCCTCCTCCGATGCGGCGGCGAACGTCGGGAAGCGCTCCGGGGTCATCGGCGACACGTCGACGTGGGAAGCGACGTCGCGCGCAGGGAGCGGCTCGAGCACCATCTGAATGGAGGCCACCTCGAAGCCTCTCCCGCTCGCGAACGCCCGACCGGTCGAGTCCTGCGGGAACAGCTGCATGCCGACCTGCGTGGCGCCCTCTTCTCGCGCGACCCGCAGGATCTCTGCGAGCAGATCGTCGCTGTGCGCGTCGGTGAACGGCTCGTCGACGACGAGGTCGAGGAGGAAGAGCTTGTCGTCCCGCAGAATCAGCAGGAGCGTCCCGACCTCCCCTTCCGCGTCCATGACCACGCGCATGACCCGCGCGGTCGCGGTCGCGGCGGAGTCCGGGAACACCTCGCCGAAGAGCTGATCGACGTGGGCGACCGCGTCGACGCCGGGGCGCCGGTCCGACGCCCTGTTGCCGTCGATGAGACGCTTCCGCGCGGCGGACCGCCATTCGTCGAAGCGTTCGGCGGGCAGAGGCATCAGCTGCACGGACATGCGTCCATCCTGCACCTCAGCTGCGGGTGAGCGCGTCTTCCGCTGCGACCCAGGCGAGCATGGCGCACTTGACGCGTGCGACGTACTTCGACACCCCACCGAGAGCTGCGGCATCTCCGAGCAGCTCCTCATCGGGTTCGATCTTGCCGCGGGAGCGCATCGCCTCGCGGAATGCGGCGATGCGCACCTCGAGGTCTTCGACGCTGAGCCCCTCGGCGAGCTCTGCCAGCAGCGAGGCGGATGCCTGCGAGATCGCGCAGCCGTGTCCCTCCCAGGCGATAGCCTCGACGCCGCCGTCGGCTCCGCGGTGCACCTGGAGGGTGATCTCATCGCCGCAGGTCGGGTTCAGCTGGTGCGACTGCGCCGGGATCTCCTCCCGCAGCCCATACCCGTGCGGGGTGCGCGAGTGATCGAGGATCAGCTCCTGATACAGGTTCTGCAGGTCGCTCATGCGCCCCTCCGGAAGAAGTCGATGGCTCCGGCGACGCCCTCGATCACGGCATCCACCTCGGCATCGGTCGTGTAGAGATAGGTGCTCGCCCTGGTGGACGAGGTCACGCCGAGCCGGCGGTGCAGCGGCTGTGCGCAGTGATGGCCGACGCGCACCGCGATGCCGAGATCGTCGAGGAACTGCCCCACGTCGTGGGAGTGGATGCCCTGGACGTCGAAGCTCGCCAGTCCCACGCGGGGCAGGTCGATACCGGCGCCGAGCACGCGCACCCCGTCAATCGCGCTCAGACCGTCGACGAGTCGCCGACCGAAGGCCGCCTCATGGGCGGCGATACGCGGCATCCCGACCTCCGTCAGGTAGCCGACCGCTGCGGCGAGCGCGATCGCCTGCGACACCCGCTGGGTGCCCGCCTCGAAACGCTGCGGCGGCGGAAGGTACTCGGCTTCGGTCGTGGTGACCGTCGTGATCATCGAGCCGCCCGTCAGGAAGGGCGGCATCGCTGCCAGCACCTCGCGGCGGCCGTAGAGGGCACCGATCCCGGTGGGTCCGAGCATCTTGTGTCCGGACAGCACGGCGAAGTCGACGTCGAGGGCGCGCACATCGAGGGGCAGATGCGGTGCCGACTGGCAGGCGTCGAGCAGCGTCAGCGCCCCGACCTCACGGGCGAGCGCGACCAGCTGCTCCACGGGATTGGTGACTCCCAGAACGTTGGAGACGTGCGTGAAGGCGACGAGCTTGGTGCGTGCCGTGATCAGCTCGGCCGCGGCGTCGAGCCGCAGGGCACCGTCGTCGTCGAGGGGGATCACCTTGAGCGTGGCGCCGGTGCGGGCCGCGAGCTCCTGCCACGGGATGAGGTTCGCGTGGTGCTCCATCTCGGTGGTGACGATCTCGTCGCCCTCTCGGAGCCGCAGACGCTCCGCAGCCGCACCGCCACGCCCGAGCGACGCGTTCGAGAGGGAGTACGCGACGAGGTTGATCGCCTCGGTGGCGTTGGAGGTCCAGACGATCTCGTCGTCGTCCGCGCCGACGAATCGGGCGACGGCCGTGCGGGCGTCCTCGAACAGCTCGGTCGCCTCGGCAGCGAGCGTGTGCGCACCGCGATGCACGGCCGAGTTCATCGAGGTGGCGAAGTCGCGCTCGGCGTCGAGCACAGCCACCGGTCGCTGTGACGTCGCCCCGGAGTCCAGATACACCAGCGGACGCCCGTGCACCTGTGCCCCCAGGATCGGGAAGTCGCCGCGAATGCGCCGCACCTCGGCGTCGTTCAGGGGGGCGATCACGTCGAGACCGGGAGAAGTGCTCATCCCTCCATGTTCCCACCTGCGGACCGGGGGTGGGCGCGACGGGTCAGGGGCCGCCGAGAGTCTTCGCGTCGGCGGCCGCGTCGTAGCGGTCCTGCGCGTCACGTACGTCCTCGACATGCGACTCCGCCCAGACCTGCAGCGCCTGGAGCGGCGCATACAGCGTGCGCCCGAGCGGAGTGAGCAGATAGCGGGAGTGGCCGTCGTCTCCGACGCCGCGCTCCAGCATGCCGTCGCGTTCCAGGGCGCGGAGCGTGTCGACGAGCACCTTCTTCGTGATTCCGTCCATCCTGGTGTGCAATTCGCCGAAGCGCAGAGGCTGCTCGTGCAGGAGGACGACGATCATCGCGGTCCATTTGTTCGCGATGCGCGCGAGTGATGCGCGCGACGGGCAGCTGGCCGAGAACACCGTCCACGTGTTCGACATCCGTTGCCCCTTCCGGTGACGTTGAAGTAACCGCGCCCCTGCCGAGACGCTGGATGCTCCACAGTACCGACCCATCGAGAAGGAGCATCATGTCGGCGATCGACGTCGTAGGACAGTACGGTGCGGCCATGGCCGCCGGAGACATGGAGGCGCTGGCGGCGACCTTCCATCCGGATGCCGTCTGGCACCAGCCCGGAGCGAACCAGCTGTCAGGAGATCACGTCGGCCCCGACGCGATCATCGCGCACCTGGGACGGTTCATGCAGCTGAGCGGGGGCACGTTCGCCCTCGAGACGGAGTCGGCGACCGAGAGCGGTGCCCTGGTATCCGCCACCGTGCGATTCCGCGCGCAGCGCGTGGGGCACGATGACCTCGATCAGCACGGCGTTGACGTGTTCCGTGTCGCCGACGGCCGCATCGTCGAGGTCTGGCTGATGAGCGAGGACCAGGAAGCGGAGGATCGCTTCTGGGGTACGGCCTGATCCGTCCCCCCGATTCGAGCGATGCCGGGTGGTCGCGGACCTCGACCGCCCGGCGTCCGCGCCTCTAAGCTCGTCCCATGATCGCCCAGGACACGCTGTTCACCTTCGTCGTCGCGGCGTTCATCATGGTCGTCATCCCCGGGCCGACCGTGCTCTTCACGATCGGCCGAGCCATGGCGCTCGGCCGGATGGGCGGATTCCTCAGCATCCTGGGCACGGCGGTCGGATCGATCGTGCTCGTCGTCGCGGTGGCTCTCGGCGTCGGCACCGTGATCGCGCAGTCGGTCGTGCTGTTCACGATCGTCAAGGTGCTCGGCGCCGGCTACCTGATCTTCCTGGGCATCCAGGCGATCCGCCACCGGAAGGACGCGGCGAGAGCCATGGCCACGGCGCCGGCGAAGCGCTCGGGCTGGCGGCTTCTCACCGAGGGCTTCGTCGTCGGCATCACGAACCCGAAGTCCATCGCGTTCTTCCTCGCGATCCTCCCGCAGTTCGTCGATCTGCATGCCGGATCGGTGCCGGCGCAGCTGTTCCTGCTCGGGGTGATCGTCGTGGTGATCGGCGTGAGCTGCGACGCCGTATGGGTGCTCCTGGCGAGCGCCGCCCGTGACTGGTTCGGCCGGTCGCCCCGACGTATTGAGGCGATGGGGGCGACCGGTGGCGGGCTGATGATCGCTCTCGGCGCTTTCCTGCTGGTGTGGAGCGAGAAACCCGCCACCGCGTGAACGCTCGAACTCACATCCTGGCGTAGCGGGCCCTGGCGATGCAGAAGACGCCGTAGACGGCGAACCCCGCGCCGACAGCACCCAGGACGAGTCCGCCGAGGGGCAGGTCGAGCAGACTGTGCAGGGCGGCATCGAGCCCCGCGCCCTTCTCCGGGTCCTGCGTGACGGCGGCGACGACGAAGAGCACCCCGGTCACGGCGACGGCGGTGCCCTTGCCGAAGTAGCCGATCACTCCCAGGGTCACGGTGCCCCTGCGGGCGACTCCCGATGGCAGGTCGAGCAGCTTCTCGAAGCCGCGGGTGAAGCCGCCGACGATGAACCCGACCCCGACCCCGACGACCGAGAGCCCCACGACGACCAACAGGGCGACGCCGCCGGGCGCCGAGAGCAGCACCGCGCTCAGGGTCTTCGACGCCGTCTCGGAGTCGGCATTGCCACCCACGGCGTAGATCAGGGCCATGCCCCCGACGATGAGGTAGGCGGCGGCGATGCCGAACAGCTTGACGCGCTGACCCCACTTCTTCGTCTCGACCGGATCGGCGGCGAGGAAGGCACTGGCGATCTGCCACACGGCGAGCGCGATCAGCCCGGCGGCCACGAGCACGAGCAGCAGCCCTCCGATCGGGCTCTGGCGGATCTGCTCCATGGCCCCGTCCTGGTCGGCGTCACCGGAGGCGCCGGCCGCGATGGAGATCGCCACCGAGCCGATGATGACGTGGATGAGACCGAGGACGACGAAGCCGGCACGGGCGATCCGTCGGAACGTCGACGACCTCTTGGCGACGCGCGCCGCGTTCTTGACCGTGCTCATCGTTGAAGCGTATCTGTCGTGCGGAACCCCGCCGAGGGGCTTGATTTCGCCTCGCCTGTCGCTCCCGACCTGTCGCTCAGGCGTGCGGCATGATCGGCTGCCGGAGGATGGTGCGCAGCTTCGCCGGATCGGCACGGCGCAGGTCGCTCAGGTAGATCTCGTGATGGAGCCCCCGCATCTGGAACCCGTTGTCGGGGATGAAGTGGTGATGCAGCTCTTCGAGCACCGGTCCTTCGTCGTCGAACGGTCCGACGTGGAGTGTCTGTACGCAGCTGCCCTCGTCGAGGGTCTGCAGCCGCACGGAGTCGAGCGCAGGGATCGGCTCCCTCTTCTTCACAGCCTTCTGCGACACCGACTCGACGGCTGCCGCGAACATCGCGGGGGTGATGTGATCGCCGACCATGATCATCATCGTCCACATCCAGGCCGACTTGTCACGGCGGGAGGTGAACGACTCCATGTCGGGCGCATGCCAGAGTCCCTCGAGCGGCATCACGACGGTGTCGATGCCGAGGTCGTTCCGACTCGCGAACTTCAGCGCGTATGCCAGGGGGAACAGCGCCGACACGGCGTCCCGATAGGCGGGCGCGGTGTTCGGGTCTCCTGCCCCGTCGATCATCAGGTACTGCAGGGGCGGCACCTCGACGACGCGGAACTCGCCCCGCTTCGCCCGGTACGCGTCGAGTGTCTTCTTCGGATCGATGGCCGCCATCACGTGCCTCCCTGGATCGTGCGCTCAGTGTCGCACGGGCCACGGACACGGGGTGGGTGCGCACGCGCGCCCACCCCGCCGGCCTCAGGCCGGTTCGACCGGAAGCCAGAGCTCGCACGACGCGGAGTCACCGCTGAACTCCAGGTAGCGCACGATCGACGGGCCGGGGCGCAGCCTCCACGGGTTCGACGGGAACCACTCCGTCGCCGTGGCCGCCCACAGCGTCTGCAGAGCGGCGGGGAAGGGACCACTGGCGGCGAAGACCGCCCACGATCCCTCGTCGACCGGAAGCACGTCGAGGTCTTCCGGAACCGATGTCGTGCTCTGCACCGCGACGCCGTGCAGATACCTCAGCAGCGAGCCTTCCGGGGCGTCGGGTTCGACGTCTGCCGTGACGGCCAGGATCCCCGAGGGCTCGGCATCGCCGAGGGTCTTGAGCCGCGCATGCTCCTCGGGCGGGATGGCCGCGATGTGCGCCTGGATGTGCGGATTGGCGCCTTCGTGGATCAACGGAACCTCCACGGCGTGACCGACGAGCACGAGCGCGGGCCGGTGGGTGATGGTGACGTGCATGGGGATGCTCCCTTCCACGCTCAGGCGGAACCGGAGCGAGGGTTGTGTACGGAGAGGGCCCCCGTCACGGCGCGCATCGGCCGGTCCGATGCCGTGCACCGCGCGGAAGGCGCGAGCGAACGCCTCGACCGAGCCGTATCCGTGGCGCACGGCCACATCGAGCAGGCTCGGAGCGCCGGCTGCGAGTTCCGCTCCCGCGTGCGTCATCCGGCGACGACGCACGTAATCCGAGAGCGGCATCCCCGCCAGCGCCGAGAACATCCGACGCAGGTGGTACTCCGTCGTGCCGTTCTCACGGGCGAACGCGTCGATGTCGATCTCTCCCGCGACACCGTAGGTGTCGACGAGGTCGACCAGGGCGTTCAGCGTGCCGATCATGAGGTCCTCCTTTCCCCACCATCGTCGCTGCGCATCTCATACGCCGACCCGACTTCTCCGGTCGGATGCGATCGGTTCTCCGTCGACGCCCGGTCAGAGCTCGACGGGAGGTGCCGGCTCCGTCCCCGACTCCTCGGGATGACGGGCCAGGTTCACGATCCCGGCGACCAGCCCGCCCCAGACCGTGACCATGGCGATGATCATCATGACGACAGCGATCGGAGTCATGCGCTCGCTCCCTTCGTCGTGGTGCCAACGGCCGGGATCGCGGACGTCTCCGCATCCGGCTCGTACTCCTCTTCGACGAGGAACTCGTCGTACTCGGGATCGTCCTTCGCGTGGGAACGGCCGCTCCACGGCAACGCCGACAGGACCAGGGCCAGCACCACGAGGGCGATCACCATGCCCCATCCGAAGACGGCGAGGAACCAGGCGGGGTAGCCGCTGTAGGGCTCGGACGTCTTCGCGATGAGCTCGCTGATGAAGAGGTACCCGAGCACGACGGGTGCCAGCACGCCGACGAGCAGCTTCCAGATCGCGCCCACCCGGAAGCTCGATCGACGATTGAGGTGCTCGACCAGCACCGGCAGCTTGTGCAGCAACCAGGCCACGATGATCACGGCCACCAAGGCGACCGCCATGATGCCGAAGGAGTTCACGAAGGCATCGACCGTATCGAGGACGGAGAGCGCCGTCGTCGTCGAGAACAGCGCCATCGAGACGATAGCGAGCGGGATCGCCACGGTCAGGGTCGTGCGCACACGCGCCCAGCCCAGCTTGTCCTGCAGCGCGGCGACGATCACCTCGAGGATGGAGATGAGCGAGGTGACTCCGGCGAACACCAGGGCCCCGAAGAAGAGGACGCCGATGATCGATCCGCCCGTCGCCTGCGACACGATCGTCGGGAACGCGATGAACGCCAATCCGATGCCGGAAGAGGCGACTCCCGCCACCTCGGTCCCCTGCGCCTGCGCCATGAAGCCGAGGGCCGCGAAGACACCGATGCCGGCGAGGATCTCGAAGCCCGAGTTCGCGAAGGCCACGACGAGTCCCGAACCGGTCAGGTCGGTCTTGCGCTTGAGATACGAGGAGTAGGTCACCATGATGCCGAACGCGACCGACAGCGAGAAGAAGATGTGGCCGTACGCGGAGGCCCAGACGCCCGGGTCGGCGAGTGCCTCCCAGTTCGGGGTGAAGAAGGCGTTGAGGCCGTCCATCGCACCGGGGAGGAACAGCGACTGCACCACGAGGATCGCGAACATGACCGTGAGCAACGGCATCAGGATCATGTTCGCCCTGCCGATGCCGCGCTTCACACCCAGCGCCATGATCACGATGACGATGAGCCACACGACCACGAGAGGGATGCCGACCTGGGGGACGAAGTCGGTCGAGACGCCGACTTCGGCGACGTCCGCCGAGCGCAGGAAGTCGGCGAAGAAGAAGTCGTTCTCGTTGCCCGCACCCCAGGTGAGCTGGGCCGAGAACCAGGTGTACATGGCCGCCCACGCGATGATCACGGCGTAGTAGACGGCGATCACGACGCAGATGAGCACCTGCCACCATCCGAGGGGCTCGGCAGCACGGTGCAGACGACGGAAGGCGAGAGGCGCCGATCCGCGGTATCGATGACCGATCGCGTAGTCGAAGAACAGCAGCGGGATGCCGGCGGTCAGCAGCGCGCACAGGTACGGGATGAGGAATGCCCCGCCGCCGCCCTCGTAGGCGACGTAGGGGAACCGCCAGATGTTCCCGAGGCCGACCGCTGAGCCGATCGCGGAGAGGATGAACACGTTCCGCGAGCCGAAGGCTTCGCGTTTGTGGGTCTGCGTCGTGGCGGAGGACATGCGGACGAGGCTACCCGAGGGCTGAGCCGAACGTCGGGTCGGACACAGACACGAGACGATCCCGCCGCTTCAGCCCAACGCCTCCGCCAGCTCGGCCAGGCTGGGGAAGCGCCCGTCGAAGGCGTCGGTGTCCTCGGGCGGATCACCTGCCGGACGCGGTACGTACGCGGTCCTCATCCCCGCGGCCCCGGCGCCTCGGAGATCCCAGGCGTGTGCGGCGACCATGAGCACGCGCGTCGGGTCGCCGCCCGCCTCCTCCACCGCGAGCCGGTAGACCCGCGGGGAGGGCTTGTAAGCCTCGACGGCGTCCGCCGATAGCGCTCCGTGCCACGGCAGTCCGGCGTGCTCCCCGAGCGCGTGCAGCGACTCCGGGTTCGCGTTCGACAGCCCGAACACACGGAAGCGGGCGGCGAGACGCTCGATGCCCTCGCGCGAATCCGGCCAGGCGGGAAGACGCTTCGCCGCGGTCGCGAGGCGATCGACGGTGGCGGCATCCGTGATCCCCGCGGTCTGCGCCACCAGTGTCGCCGCCTCGCGATCCAGGATCCCGGAGTCGGCGTAGTCGCGCTCACCCCGTGCGATCCGGCGCTGCTCCCCGTCGATATGACGTTGCCAGACGGCGAGGAGTCCATCGGAATCGCGGGGAGAGCCACCCGCCTCCTCGATGGCAGCGCGAAGCCCTCCGGGCTCATCGACCAGGGTGCCCAACACGTCGAAGACGATCGTGGTGATGTCGCGAAGCATGATTCGAGTCTGCCCTGACACGGGAGCCCAGGGGCCGGGAACGAGAAAACCCCCGCCGGAGCGGGGGTTCTTCTGCGGAGACGAGGGGATTTGAACCCCTGGTCCCCGTGAGGGGACTCCACCTTAGCAGGGTGGTGCACTCGGCCGGACTATGCGACGTCTCCAGGCATCCGGCCGGAAAGCGCGGATGCACCTAGCTATCATAACGGGTCCGGCGAGCGGACACGAACCGCGCCCGGCCGGTCGTCCCTCCTCGTCGTCACCCGCCTGGGATACTGACCGCAGATCACGGACATCGCCAGCCGCTGATCCGGAGGGACGCCATGACCGAGAAGCTGACCGCGCACGGGACCGACTCCTCGCCTTCCGGCGGCCTGTGGACCCGACGCGCAGCCGGGTACGGGGTCGTGCTCGTGCTCCTCGTCGTCTCGTATGGACTGTGCGCGACGCAGCCGAGCACCGACCCGAGCCCGTGGGCCTTCCTGCCGATGCTGGCGACCGTCGCCGTGGTCTTCTACGTCACCGGAGCGACGCGGCTGGCGCAACGTGTGTCGTGGGTGGTGCTCTCCGCTGCCGGTCTCGCCGCGGTCATCGCCGGCGCCCTCGGGCTCGACGGCCCGCTCTTGGCCATCCCGCTCTCCGCCGCCTCGATGCTCGCGCTCCTCGTGGCGCCGTGGGTCATCATCGCCCACCAGGTCACCCGTCGCGGGCTCGACTTCGAAGCGCTCCTGGCTGCGGTCACGGCGTACATCCTCGTCGGGATGTTCTTCGCGTTCGTGTACAACCTGATGTCGCAGCTGTCTCCCACTCCGCTGTTCGGCGACGCGACCGCCGACTCCCTCGGAAACCAGCTGTTCTTCTCCTTCACAGCCCTGACGACGACGGGCTACGGCAACATCGTCCCGGTCGGAACCGGCGGGCAGGCGGTCGCGATCGCCGAGGGGATCACGGGACAGCTGTTCCTCATCACGGCTGTCGCCCGGATCATGCGGGGCGCCAGCGCCAAGCGCACCCCGGCGCCGTCCGAGTGAACCCGCGACAGAGCATCGACACCCGACGAGCCGCAGGGGCAGGAAGAAGCACATGACCACCGTCTCCGCGCCACGCATCGAGCACCACCGGGAGCCGCTCGGCATCGGCGAGAGCCGCCCGCGTCTGAGCTGGAGCATCGCAGACGCCCCCGCTGACTGGCGACAGCAGTCCTATGCCGTCACGGTGGTGCGCGGCAGCAGCCAGGACCGGGACGAGGAGCGCATCGAGGTGACGTCCGAAAGACAGGTCCTGGTGCCCTGGCCCTTCGACGCCCTCGACTCGCGCGAGCGCGTCGGCGTGCGCGTGGCAGTGCGGGGCGGCGACGGCAGCTGGTCCGCCGACAGCCCGGAGACCTGGCTCGAGGCCGGCCTTCTCCGGGCAGACGACTGGTCGGCGCGACCGGTGGGGGTCGACCTCGACGAGGATCCGGAGAGCGATGCCCGCCGCGCGACCCTGGTTCGACGCGGCTTCCGCGTCGAGGGCGAGATCGCCAGCGCCCGGCTCTACGCCACGGCGCACGGCTTGTACGAGGCGGAGATCAACGGGGTCCGCGTCGGCTCCGACACGCTCTCACCCGGATGGACGACCTACCGCGAACGCCTGCGGTACTACACCTACGACGTGACCGCACTGCTCCTCGACGGCGAGAACGCGCTCGGCGCCTGGCTCGGCGACGGCTGGTACCGCGGTCGTCTGGGCTGGCGCGGCGGTCATCGCAACGTCTTCGGCAGCGACCTGTCCTTCCTCGGCCAGTTGGAGCTCGTCTACGTGGACGGACGGCGCGAGACGATCGCGACCGACGCATCCTGGAGGGCATCACTCTCCCCCATCCTGCGTTCCGGCATCTACGACGGCGAGGACTACGACGCACGGCACGAGCACACCGGGTGGACGACCGCGCCGTTCGACGACACCGACTGGTTCCCTGTCGCCGTGCGCGAACGCGACCCGCGAACCCTGGTCGCCCCGACCGGCCCGCCCGTGCGGGTGACGGAGGAGGTCGCCCCGATCACCGTGCTCACCTCACCGAGCGGCGCACGCATCCTCGATTTCGGGCAGAACCTCGTCGGCAGGGTCCGCATCCGCGTCGCGGGTTCCCGCGGTGCCACCGTGACGCTGCGCACCGCGGAGGTTCTACAGGAGGGCGAGATCTACACGCGTCCGCTGCGCAGCGCCCGTTCGAGCGACGCCTACACGCTGGCCGGACATCAGGGCGGCGAAGAATGGGAGCCTCGGTTCACCTTCCACGGCTTCCGCTACGTAGACGTCTCGGGGTGGCCGGGCGACCTCGACGCGGATGCCGCGGCCGGCGCGCTCGTCGCCCGTGTGCTCCACACCGACCTCGAGCGCACCGGATGGTTCACGTGCTCCGATCCGCTGGTCGAGCAGCTGCACCGCAACGTGGTCTGGGGCATGCGGGGGAACTTCGTCGACATCCCCACCGACTGTCCGCAGCGCGACGAACGCGTGGGCTGGACGGGCGACGTGCAGGTTTTCGGCCCGACCGCGTCGACACTCTTCGACGTCTCGGGGATGCTGTCCGGCTGGCTCAGAGACGTCGAGGCCGATCAGCTGCCCGACGGCACTGTGCCCTGGTTCGTGCCGGTGATCCCGTCGCACAAGGTCTGGTCTCCGGCCAGGGCTGGTGCCGCCTGGGGAGACGTCGCCACGCTGCTGCCCTGGACCCTGTACGAGCGCTTCGGCGACACCGGCGTGCTGGCGACGCAGTTCGAGAGCGCACGCCGCTGGGTCGACAAGGTCGATTCGTTGGCCGGACCCGACCGACTGTGGGACGAGGGGTTCCAGCTCGGCGACTGGCTCGATCCCGCCGCTCCCCCGCAGGATCCCGGAGCCGGCCGCACGGATCGGTACCTCGTGGCCACGGCCTACTTCGCCCGATCGGCCAGGGCGCTCGCGGAAATGGCCGGGGTGCTCGGGCTCCCCGCAGAGGCTGCGCGCTATGCGACTCTCGCCACCGAGGTCGCCGCCGCCTTCCGCGCGGCCTACGTGCGAGCCGACGGCACGATGACCTCGGACGCTCAGACCGCGTACGCCCTCGCCATCGTGTTCGCGTTGCTCGACGACGACACGCAGCGCGCAGCGGCAGGGGCGCGTCTCGCCGAGCTGGTGCGAGAGGCAGGCAATCGCATCGCGACGGGCTTCGTCGGCACACCGCTGGTCTGCGACGCGCTGACCATGACCGGCCATGCGGACACCGCGTACGACCTGCTGCTCGAGCAGGGCTGCCCGTCGTGGCTGTATCAGGTCGTGCAGGGAGCGACCACGGTCTGGGAGCGCTGGGATGCGATGCTCCCCGACGGCACGGTGAACCCCGGCACCATGACGTCGTTCAACCACTACGCGCTGGGCGCCGTCGCCGATTGGCTGCACCGCAGCGTCGCAGGGCTCGCCGCCGCGGAACCGGGCTACCGCCGCATCCGTTTCGCCCCGCGCCCTGGCGGTGGGCTCACGCATGCCTCATCGACGCAGCGCACTCACTACGGAGTCGCGTCGATCTCGTGGCACGTCGACGGCGACCGACTGCACGTCGACGTCGTGGTCCCGGTCGGCGCGACCGCGGAACTCGACCTGCCAGGAACATCCGTCGAGGAACTCGGGCACGGCTCCCACACGCGGACGGTGCGCATGCGGTCGTGACGGCCTGGCCGAATGCAGACTCCGGTCGCACTCTCCGTCGTTCCCGCTCGGCGGGAGCGATGGAAAGTGCGACCGGAATGTCGCTTGGCACCGACGGGTCAGCGGGCGGCTGAGTCCCCCGCGTTCGCTGCGGCGATGAGCTGCTCGATCTGCTCGAAGTCGACGGGAAGGCCCGGGAAACCGGCCAGGCGACCGATCGGGAACGACGCCATCATCTTCTGCATCGCCTCGTCGTTCGGCATCATCGACGCCGCTGCCGCATCGCCGCCGGACCCGCCCAGAAGACCACCGAGAGCCTGCTGCACGATCGGGCCCGCGACGGGGTGCGACATCAGGTCGCCGACCGAGGAGTTCATGGTCAGCTCCTGGCGCACCGTGTCTCCGGCGATGTCGACGGTCGCGGTGGAGCGGATGTCGCGGCTGGAGGCGGCGACGTCGACGATGTACTCGCCGCCCTCCACCACCCAGCGGTCGACGCGGACATCCCAGTAGGCGAGGTCCTCGCGCCGCACGACCAGCTCGACCGTGCGGGTCTCCCCTGCGGCGAGCGCGACGGAGGAGAAGGCCTTGAGCTCGCGGGGTGCGCGCTGCACGATCGATGTCGCCGGAGCCACGTACACCTGCACCACCTCGCGGCCGTCGCGGTCTCCGGAGTTCGTGACGTCGACGCGCACGACGATGTCGCCGTCCGCTCCGACCTCGGCCGTCGCAGGTGCGTACTCGAACGTCGTGTACGAGAGACCGTGGCCGAAGGGGAAGGTCACGTCGAGACCCTTCGCGTCGTACCAGCGGTAGCCCACCAGCAGGCCCTCGCCGTAGCGGACATGTCCGAACTCTCCGGGGAAGTTGCCGAACGAGGGGTTGTCCTCGAGCCGCACCGGCACGGTCTCGGTGAGCTTGCCCGAGGGGTTCACCGCCCCGTAGAGCACGTCAGCCACAGCGCTGCCGCCCGCCTGACCGAGCAGCCAGCTCTCGACGATCGCGGGTACACGGTCGGCGAAGGGGAGCGCGACCACGCCGCCGTTCGACAGCACCACCACGACACGAGGGTTCACCGCGAGCACGGCATCGAGCACCGCAAGCTGCTCGGCGGGCAGATCGATGTGGTCGCGGTCGAAGCCCTCCGACTCCTCCGCGGCCGGGAGCCCGAGGAAGAGCACGGCCACGTCAGCCGCCTTCGCGATGTCGACGGCTTCCGCCCGCAGGTCGTCTGCAGAGCCTCCGGACGCGGCGATGGCACCGCCTTCGACCGCGAAGCCCGCGGCGTAGGTGACGTGGTCGCCGCCGACGGCGCGCAGTCCGTCGAGGGCCTCGTCGATGCGCGTGGGGTTGATCAGCGAAGAGCCCGCTCCCTGGAACCGCGGCTCGGTCGCGAACGCGCCGATCACGGCGACCTTCTGGTCGTCGGCGAGCGGCAGCAGCGCACCGTCGTTCTTCAGCAGCACGATGGACCGACCAGCGGCCTCCCTGGCCAGCGCGTGGTGCGCGTCGACGTCGAGCGGGCCGGACACGGCAGGACGCCGGGCGGCCTTGCGCACGAGGTCGATCGCGCGACCGGCTGCGGTGTCGAGCACGCTCTCGGCGAGTTCGCCGGCGCGCACGGCTGCGACGAGCTGCGCATCCGTCCTCCCACCGGAGGAGGGCATCTCCAGGTCGAGTCCTGCGGCGACGCCGGCGACGCGGTCGTTCACGGCTCCCCAGTCCGAGACGACGAGGCCGTCGAAGCCCCAGTCGTCGCGGAGCACGCTGGTGAGCAGCCAGGGGTCCTCTGAGGTCCAGACGCCGTTGAGCTTGTTGTACGAGCACATGACCGTCCACGGCGCAGCGTCCTTCACGACACGCTCGAATCCGCGCAGGTAGATCTCCCGCAGCGGACGCGGATCCACGTCGGAGCTCGCGCGCATGCGGTCGAACTCCTGGTTGTTCGCAGCGAAGTGCTTGAGCGAGGTGCCGACGCCCTTCGACTGGATGCCGCGGACGGACGCGGCTCCGAGCACGCCCGACACGATCGGGTCTTCCGAGAAGTACTCGAAGTTGCGGCCGCACAGCGGTGAGCGCTTGATGTTGATGCCGGGTCCGAGCACGACCGCGACGTCCTCGATCGCGGCCTCGATGCCGATCGCGGCGCCCACCCGCTCGATGATCTCGGGATCCCACGATGAGCCGATACCGACGGCGGGCGGGAAGCACGTGGCCGGGACGCTGCTCGCGAGGCCGAGGTGATCGGTGCTGCCCGACTGCTTGCGCAGACCGTGCGGTCCGTCGGTCATCATCACCGACGGGATGCCCACGCGGTCGATCGCCTTCGTCGTCCAGAAGTCCGCACCGCTGGTGAGCGAAGCCTTCTCCTCGAGGGTCAGGTCGGAAGCCGAGTTCTCGGTCATTGTGTTCCTTTCGCGGGCGACGGCGATGTCCTTGCGAAAACCTTATGCCTTTCAGTATTAGATTTCAAACGTCATTCAGGATTAGGGTCGAGTCATGGCACGACGAGGTTCGTACGCGAAGGGTGTCGCGAGGCGCGAGGAGATCCTCGAGAGCGCCCTCGACGTGATCGGACGCAAGGGGTATCAGAACGCCTCGCTCAAGGAGATCGCCGAGGTCGTCGGTGTCACACCCGCCGCCCTCCTGCACTACTTCGGATCGAAGGAGGAGCTCTTCACCGAGGTGCTCCGCACCCGCGATGCGCATGACGGTCTCGACCCGACAGGACTCGGGGCCGACGATGCCCGCACCGCCTTCCTCGACGTGCACCGCCACAACACCGAGGTTCCCGGCATCGTCGCGTTGTTCTCGCGGCTCTCGGTGGATGCCGCCGACCCGGAGCATCCGGCCCACCAGTACTTCCTTGACCGCAGCGAGCGGCTGAGGGAGTCGATCGCCGACGGCTTCGGAGCCGACGGTCGCCGCTCCCCCCTGGATCCGGACGCCCTCGCCCGCGTGATCCAGGCCGCGTCCGACGGACTTCAGCTGCAGTGGATGATCGACCCGACCGTCGACATGCCCGGCATCATGGGCGCCCTCATCGACGCACTGCTTCCTCCGACTCCACCCACCTGAGTCGTCGAGACCCATCACCATCGCCGAGACCCATCGCAGGATGCGTCGCCGGCGATGGGTCTCGACGCGGAACGTGGGTCTCGACGCGTCTCACCCCTTCACGGCACCGCCGAGACCTGCCGAGCGCAGGAACACCGACTGGAAGACGAGGAACATCGCGATCGGGATCAGGGTCGCGATCGCGAGCGCGGCCAGGAACACGTCCAGTTCGGTCTGCGACTGCACGGCGGGGAGCCGCACCGACAGCGGCTGCACCGCGGGATCGGGCAGCACCAGCATGGGCCAGAGATAGTCCTTCCACGCGGCGATGATCGCGAAGACCGAGACCACCCCGAGGATCGGCTTCGACATCGGCAGCACGATCGACCAGAACAGCCGGAAGGGCCCGGCGCCATCCGTGCGCGCGGCCTCGAACACCTCGCGCGGAAGGCTGTCGAAGAACCGTTTCACCAGCAGGATGTTGAAGGCGTTCGCGCCCATCGGCAGCCACACCGCGAGGTAGTTGTTGAGCAGGCTCACATCGCCCAGCAGCGGTGGACGCACGATCGTCAGGTACAGCGGCACCAGCAGCACGATCCCGGGGATGAACAGCGTCGCCAGCACCAGCGCGTTGAGGATGGGCGCGTAGGTCGGGCGCAGCACCGAGAGCGCATAGCCCGCCGTCGTCGCGATGAACAGCTGCACGAACCAGGCCCCGAGCGCGATGATCACCGTGTTGAGGAAGTACTGGTCGATGTGGATGTCGTTCCACGCGGTCGAGAGGTTCTCCCAGTCCATGCCGTTCGGCCACAGCGCGAACGGCTGCTGCAGGGTGTCCTGCGTCGGCGTGATCGCCGACTTCGCGAGCCACAGGATGGGACCGAGTCCGGCGACGACCAGCCCGACGGCGAGGAACACGTGCGTGAGCGTCATCCCGATGCGGATGCCGGGGCGCCGACGTTCGGAGTCGGAGATGACGGTGCGATCGCCCGCACTGTCAGCGGCCTTCTCCGCGGCCCTCTCTGCGGCGCGGGTCGAGAGGCGGGTGGTGAGGCTCACGTCGTGCTCCAACGGTCGGTCAGCTTGAAGTACAGCCAGGAGAGGAGGGCGAGGATGATCGCCAGCAGCACCGAGACAGCCGTGGCCTCGCCGTAGTCGCCGCCCAGGCTGTTCCGGAAGGCCTTGTCGTAGATGTACAGCAGCACGGTCTTGGTCGCTCCCGCGGGGCCACCGCCGGTGAACAGGAACGGCTCGAGGAAGACCTGAGCGGTCGCGATCACCTGCAGGATCAGCATGATGAAGAGGATGCCGCGCAGTTGCGGCAGCGTGACGTGCCAGACCTTCTTCCAGACGCCGGCGCCGTCGACCTCGGCCGCGTCGTAGAGCTCCGGTGGCACACCCAGGAGCGCCGCGAGGTAGATGATGATCGATCCGCCGGCTCCGGCCCAGGTGGCTTCCAGCACGAGCGAGGGCATGGCCTGGACGGCGTCCTGGATCCACGGCTGCGGCGGAATGCCCACGAACCCGAGCACGGTGTTGAACACACCGGACGGATCGGCACTGTAGAAGAACTTCCACAGCAGCACGGCCACGACCGGCGGGATGACGACCGGGAGATAGGCGAGCGCGGAATAGAGGCCCTTGCCGCGGCGCACCTCGCTCATGAGTACGGCCATCAGCAGGGGCAGCGGGAACCCGAAGAGCAGAGCGAGCACGGCGAACCACAGCGTGTTGACCACAGCGCGGCCGAGTTCGGGGTCACCGATCACCGCGAGGTAGTTGTCGAACCCGACCCACTCGGAGACGATCAGGTTGGTCTTCTGCAGGCTCATGACCACCGACTGCACGATCGGCGACCATGAGAAGAACACGAACACGAACAGCATCGGGAGCACGAACAGGAGGTTCGCGAGCCCGCCGCCGCGGAACCAGGTGAGGGGTGAGCGGCGGCGGGAGCGGCGCACAGCGGGCGGCGGAGAATCCTCCACCGCCGCCCGCTGCTCGGGGAGCGTCATCGTCATGAAGGGTTACTCGTCGAGCTTCGCCTGCGCATCGCTCTGCGCCTGGGCAAGGAGAGCGTCGATGTCGGCGTTCTGGTCGGTCAGGACCTTCTGCACCACGGTGTCGAGCAGGGCGTAGACCTCCTGCGTCTTGACCTTCGGCTCCCCCACCGGCGTCTGATCCCAGATGCGGTCGCTGAACGGCGCCATCTGGTCGACCGGCACGTTGATGTAGTCGGCGATCCACTCCTGCGACTCGTCGTACAGCTCGCGGCTGAGCACCGGCAGCAGCGGAGTGCCGACGGCCTGGCCCGACTCGTTCAGGGTCTTCGCGTCGAGCACCGCGGCGTCCTTGTCCATGAGCTTCTGCATGTAGTACCAGTCGATCCAGGTCACTGCGGCTTCCTTGGTCGCGTCGTCGACCGTGGGGCTGATCACCGCGATGTCACCGCCGCCGAGCGTGCCGGGGTCGTCGCCTTCCATGGGCACGACGGTCATGCCGTAGATGTCGGAGTCCATGCCGAAGTCGCGCACGAGAGCGGTGTAGATGTCGGAGCCGGAGGTGTACATGCCGATGTTGCCCGCGGCGAACTCCTGGTTGATGGTCCCCCAGTCGAGGTCGACCTTCGAGCCGAAGGCGTTGTCCTCCCACTTCACGTCGTGCAGGAACTGGAGGGAGGCCTTGGTCGCGTCGTTGTCGATCGTCGACTCGGCGGTGCCGTCCCCGTTGTCGGTCTGCGTGCGACCACCGCGGGCCACAGTCTGCGACGTGAGCTGCCATCCACCGGTGTTGTTGATGGCCATCTGCGCATAGCCGGCCTTGCCGGTGGCGTCCGTGATCTTCTTGGCGGCCTCGCGGATCTCGTCCCACGTCTCCGGAGGGCTGTCGGGGTCGAGCCCCGCCTGCTCGAACAGGTCGCGGTTGTAGTGCAGTGCTGCGGCGTACGCCTGCCGCGGGAAGCCGTAGATCTTGCCGTCGGCGCCGGTGACCCCGTCGAGGATGATGGGGTTGAACTTGTCCGTGTAGCCGAGCTCTTCGATCGCGTCGGTCACATCCATCAGCTGCCCGTTCTCGAGCAGGGTCTTGGAGTCGGTGAACGGCACGGTGAAGACGTCGGGCAGGCTTCCCCCGGCGAGCTGCACGGCGAACGTGGGGCCTTCCCATTCGTACTCGACACCGATGATGTCGATATCGGGGTGTTCCTTCTCGAACTGCTTCTCCTGCGCGGCGAACGCATCGTACGCGGCCGCATCCGCCCCGGGCGGGAACGTCGCGACGCGCAGCTCGAGGCGTCCGTCGGCGCCGTCCCCGTCGCCGGCGGACGTGCATCCGGCAAGGGCGCCGACCGTCGCGAGCACGGCGATGCCGGCGACCGTGGCCTTCGTTGGTGACTTCATTGTCTGTCCTTCCATGTGGTGCTGAACGGGTGGTGCAGGATCACGACGGCGCTCACTGCGAGCGCGTGGGGGTGGCGCGCAGAGCGAGCCAGGCTGTGGAGTCGGGTGGGAGCACGCCGTCGAGCGGCGCGCTGGAGAGGAGGACCTCATGGTGTGCAGGCAGCGGCACGGCGACCGCCCCGAGGTTGGTGACGCTGAGCGTGCCGTCACCACGGCGGAATGAAAGGACGTCGGCGCCCAGTTCGAGCCACTCCAGGTGGTCGCCGGCGAAGTCGTCGATGCGCCGTCGCAGAGCGATCGCCGTGCGATACAGGTTGAGCGTCGAAGAGGGGTCCGCATCCTGCGCCTCGACGGTGAGCGCCGCCCAGTCCTCGGGTTGCGGCAGCCAGGGAGCGCCGCCGAAGCCGTAGGGGCTCGTCGCCCCCGTCCAGGGCAGCGGCACTCGGCAGCCGTCGCGTCCCGGGTCGACCCCACCGGAGCGGAAGTGCATGGGGTCTTCGATCGCGTCGAGCGGCAGCTCGACCTCAGGAAGGCCGAGTTCGTCTCCCTGGTAGATGTAGAGACTGCCCGGCAGCGCGGCGACGAGCAGCGCGGCGGCGCGGGCCCTTCGCGCACCGCGAGCCGGGTCGGTCGGGGTGCCGAAGCGCTTGCGCTCGAAGGCGAAAGAGGAATCCGCCTGCCCGTACCGCGTGACCGGACGCGTGACGTCGTGGTTCGAGAGCACCCACGTGGCCGGGGCACCGACGGGCGCATGCTCCGCGAGGGTGCGGGTGATGGAATCGCGCATGGCACGCGCACTCCACGGCTGCGTCATGAAGCCGAAGTTGAAGGCGGTGTGCATCTCCCCCGGCCGCAGGTACCGGGCGAATCGCTCTGCATCCTCGAGCCACACCTCGCCCACGAGCACCCGCTCCCCGTCGTACTCGTCGGCGACCGCACGCCACTCGCGATAGATGTCGTGCAGCTCGTCGCGGTCGATGTGCGGATGGTCCACCGTGGGCGCCGAACCTGCGGGGAGATCGGGAAGCGCGGGGTCCTTGACGGGAAGAGCCGCCGAGTCGATCCGGACACCCGCGACCCCGCGGTCGAACCAGAACCGCAGGACGTCTTCGTGCTCACGTCGCACATCGGGGTGGTTCCAGTTCAGGTCCGGCTGCTCGGGGGTGAACAGATGCAGGTACCACTCGCCGTCGGTGCCGTCGGGGTTCCGCGTGCGCGACCAGGTCTCTCCCTGGAAGCTCGACACCCAGTTCGTCGGGATGACGTCGCCGTGCTCCCCGCGGCCGTGGTGGAACCAGAACCGTTCCCGCTCCGGACTGCCTGGACCCGCCGCCAGCGCCCGCTGGAACCACTCGTGCTGATCCGAGATGTGATTGGGCACGATGTCGACGATCGTGCGGATGCCCAGAGCGAGCGCCTCCGCGATCAGCTGCTCCGCTTCCTCCAGAGAGCCGAAACGGGGATCGATGCGGCGGTAGTCCTGCACGTCGTACCCGCCGTCGGCGAGGGGGCTCAGGTACCACGGGGTGAACCAGAGCGCGTCCACCCCGAGGCTCTTCAAGTACGGGAGCCTCGAGCGGACACCCGCGAGATCGCCGATGCCGTCGCCGTTTCCGTCCGCGAAGCTGCGCACGTACACCTGGTAGATCACGGCCGTCCGCCACCAGCCGTCGCCAGCAGGCATGGTCAGGGTGCCGGCGGGTGCCGTCGTGCGCAGAACGTCAGTGTCCACGGAACTCCTCGTCGTCGGTGGCGATGAGTCGAATGTAGCTTTCTCAATCACTTAACGCAAGAACTAAACGAGTTGTCGCAACTTTGCGATGATTTGCGGGCACAGCAATCAGCGCACCGTCGGGGCCTGGGTCAGAGGGGCAGGGGCCCCGTCGAGGCGCGCAGCACCAGTTCGGGCTCGAACAGGAGCTCGTCGCTCGGCTGAGCCGTGCCGGCGATCTGCGCGAGCAGGAGGGCGATCACAGCTCGCCCCATCGACTCGATCGGCTGCCGAACCGTGGTCAGCGGCGGCTCGGTGCAGCTCATCAGCGCGGAGTCGTCGAATCCGACGATGCTCACGTCACCCGGCACCGACAGCCCGGCACGCCGCGCCGCGCGCACCGCCCCGAGCGCCATCGGGTCGCTCGCGCACACGATCGCCGTCGCACCGGCGGCGAACAGTCGTGAAGCCCCCGCCTGGCCGGACTCGAGCGAGTACATGCCGCGCACGACGAGTTCGTCCGCCAGCGGTGCGCCGAGCGATTCGAGCAGACGTCGCGCCGATTCGAGCTTGCGGCGGGACGGGATGTGATCCTCCGGCCCCAGCAGCAGGCCGATCTTCCGATGCCCGAGCTGATGCACGTGCAGCACCGCCTGTTCCGCGGCCGCGGCGTCGTCGGTCGACACCGTGGCGAACGGCAGCTCCGGCACGCGGGCGTTGACGAGCACGGTCGGGAGGTTCACTTGACGCAGGCGCTCGTAGTGCTGATG
This sequence comes from Microbacterium sp. WHRI 7836, assembly GCF_040223885.2. Taxonomy (NCBI): domain Bacteria; kingdom Bacillati; phylum Actinomycetota; class Actinomycetes; order Micrococcales; family Microbacteriaceae; genus Microbacterium; species Microbacterium sp. WHRI 7836. The sequence goes on along the minus strand of NZ_CP168171.1, from coordinate 729,367 downwards.
CGCGGCATCGGCCTGCGTGTAGTTCCCCCCGAGGAAGATGACGCCGGACACCTGCTGCGCGAGGAGCAGGTCGACGTAGTCCGACTCCGTCACACCTCCGGCATTCTGCGTGCAGAGCAGCGGCGTGTACCCGTTCTGGGTGAGCGCACCGCCGACGATCTCGGCGAATGCGGGGAAGATCGGATTCTGCAGCTCGGGCAGCACCAGGCCCACGAGGCGGGCGCGTTCTCCGCGCAGCTTCGTCGGCCGCTCGTAGCCCAGGACGTCGAGGGCGGTGAGGACCGCCTGGCGCGTGGCGTCCGAGACCCCCGGCTTCTCGTTGAGCACGCGACTGACCGTCGCCTCACTCACTCCGACCTTGCGGGCCACCTCGGCGAGTCGCTTCGACATGCAGCCAGTGTACGCAAGTCCTTGCAAGAAGGCGCAAGCGGTTTGCGCTCCCTCGCGGAGTCGTCAGCGGACGTTGCCGTTGGAGCAGGTCTGCTGCGCGGCGGAGTTGCCCTTGATCGAATCGGGAAGCGCCACGACGTTGTCGGGGGTCGCTGCCGGGTCCGGAGTCGCCGCCGTGTCGGTCGGCTGTTCGCCGGTCGTGGTCGGCTCCTGCACGATCACACCGTCGTTGCGGTTGTTCTCGTGCGTGATCTGCAGCTGCGCGTTCTCGGCGAGCGCATCCCAGAGCGCAGCGGCTGCGGTGTAGTTGGGGACGACCTTGTTGGGGTTCGCCGAGTCCGCGCCGTTGGGGTACTGCACGAAGACGATGTCCTCGAACGGCACGGACTTGACCGCGAGCGCGATCTGCACGAGCGTCATCGGATTCGTGAGCGACTCGCTCGGTTCGAGGTTCTGGATCGCGGTGTTCGCGAGCTTGAGCATCACCGGGACGTTGCCGAGCACCTCGCCGCTGATCATCTTGCGGGCAAGGCTCGACATGTACTGCTGCTGATTGCCGATGCGGCCGAGGTCGCTGCCGTCACCGACCCCGTGGCGGGTGCGCAGGAACTGGAGCGCCTGCAGCCCCTCCACCGTGTGCGTGCCCGCAGCCATGTCGAGTCCGGTGTAGCGGTCCTTGATCGGGTTGGCGAGGCAGACGTCCACGCCTCCGATGGCGTTCGTGATCTCGATCACGCCGCCGAAGGTGACGCCGGCCGCGAACTGGATCTCCTGATCGGTCAGCTCGGAGATGGTCTTCACGACGCAGTTCAGGCCGCCGTCCGTGTACGCCGTGTTCAGCGGCTGCTTGCTCATCGCAGAGGTGGCCTTGCCGTTCTTGTCCGTGCAGGACGGGATCGGGACCATCAGGTCTCGGGGGAAGCTGACCACCGTGATGCGGCGCGGCTCCTGCGAGACGTGGACGAGCAGGTTCACGTCATTGAGCGTTCCCTCGGCGTCAGCTCCCGTGCACCGCTCGCCGAACAGGTCCTTGTACTTCTCCTCGCAGGTGTCCACCCCGGTGAGCACCATGTTGAAGCCGCCCTCGTACTCGCCGATGTCCGGCGGGATGGGGTCCTGGCCCTCGATCTCGACCGCATTCGCCGAGACCGTGCTCGTGAGGTCGTAGAAGACGTAGGCGCCGACGCCGAGGCCGCTCACCAGGACCACGGCGAGGCCGATGGCGATGAACTTCAGGAGTTGGCCGACGGTACCGGGAGTACCCAGCTGACCATGGCGCGCGATCGTGTGCCGGCGTCGGGGGTTCTGGCTCACTCGGGACCTTTCGGATTCAGCGCCGGTGCGGGTGACACCGTGCTCACAATGCGGAGGGTGTGGGATTCGAACCCACGAGACATCTCTGCCCACTGGTTTTCAAGACCAGCTCCATCGGCCGCTCGGACAACCCTCCCGGCAGGCACTTCTGCCGACCAGGCGTGAGTCTAGCCGAGTTCTATTCTCCGGCGCTGACCTGGGCGGGGGCTGGAAGCGTGTCGAGCGCTCGCGCCAGGCCACCGTCGACGACATCTGCGGTGACCTCGCCGGCTGCCTCCTTCACCACGTCCGGAGCCTGGCCCATCGCCACCGCCCGACCACCGAGCGCGCGCGCCCAGCCGAACATCCCGATGTCGTTGCGCCCGTCCCCGGCGACGAGGATGCGCCCCTCGCCGAGCCCGAGCTCGGTACGCACCTGCTCCAGCGCCGTGCCCTTGTCCACACCCTGCGGTGCGATGTCCAGCCACGCCGTCCAGCCGATCGCGTACGACACCTCGTTCAGACCGGCGTCAGCGACCAGACGGTGGAAGTCCTCTTCGTCGTGACCGGGAGAGACGACGACGATGCGCGAGACGGGAAGGGCTCCGAGCTCGTCGAAGTCGACCTGTCGACCGCCGTCGAGCGTCCAGTCGTCGAGCTGCTCCGTGAACAGCCGCTGCCCCGAAGCCAGTTCCACCATGTACCTGGCGTCGGGCAGCCGCTCTCGCAGCAGACCGAGAACCGGGGTGGGGTCGAACGTCTCCACGTTCCAACGCTCCCAGTCATCGCCCGAGCGCCGCATCGTCACGGCCCCGTTGGAGCAGACGACGAAGTCAGCGGTCAGTCCGAGTTCCTCGACGTAGCGCCGCGTCGCCATCCAGCTTCGTCCGGTCGCGATCGTGACGACATGTCCGCCGTCGCGCAGGCGGGCGATCGCCTCCGGAACACCGGGGCTCATCGTCTCGTCCTGCAGCAGGATGGTCCCGTCGACGTCGAGGCCGACCAGCCAGGCGTCCGTCATCGTGCGGCCCGCCCCTCAGCGAGCGGCTCGATCACCTCGAGGCCGCCGAGATACGGGCGCAGCACCTCGGGGACGCGCACGGATCCATCCGCCTGCTGATGGGTCTCGAGCAGCGCCACGATCCAGCGCGTCGTGGCGAGCGTGCCGTTCAGCGTGGCGACGTGCTGCGTCTTCGCCGCGCCCTGCGCCGCACCATCCGCGGTCTCCACCACCGGCCGGTACCGCACATCGAGACGTCGGGCCTGGAACGTCGTGCAGTTCGAGGTCGACGTCAGCTCGCGGAAGGCACCCTGCGTGGGGACCCAGGCCTCGATGTCGTACTTGCGGGCGGCGCTCGAACCGAGATCTCCCGCTGCGACGTCGATCACGCGGTAGGCGAGGCCGAGGGAGGTCAGCATCTCCTCCTGCAGCGCGACGAGGCGCAGGTGCTCGGCCTCCGCGTCCTCGGCCGTCGTGTAGACGAACATCTCGAGCTTGTTGAACTGGTGCACACGGATGATGCCTCGGGTGTCCTTGCCGTGCGAGCCCGCCTCACGCCGGTAGCACGTCGACCAGCCGGCGTACCGGAGGGCACCGTCCGTCAAGTCGACGATCTCGTCCTTGTGGTACCCGGCGAGCGCGACCTCGCTGGTGCCGACGAGGTACAGATCGTCGTCCTTGTCGAGGTGATAGACCTCGTCGGCGTGCTCGCCGAGGAAGCCCGTCCCCTGCATGATCTCGGGGCGCACGAGCGTCGGGGTGATCAGGGGCACGAAGCCGTTCTGCAGCGCCTTGTCGAGCGCGAGGTTCATCAGCGCGATCTCGAGACGTGCTCCGATGCCGCGCAGGAAGTAGAAGCGGGCGCCGGAGACCTTGGCACCGCGTTCCATGTCGATCGCACCGAGGAGCTCGCCCAGCTCGAGGTGGTCCTTCGGCTCGAAGTCGAAAGCGGGCACGTCTCCCACACGCCGCAGCTCGACGAAGTCGGCTTCGCCACCGGCCGGTACACCGTCGATGACGACGTTCTCGATCCGGGCGAGGGCCGCGGCCGCGGCCTCAGCCGCCTCGTTCGCGGCGTGCTGGGCCTGCTTCACTCGCTCGGCGAGGTCCTTGGCCTGCGCGACCAGGGCGGCCTTCTCCTCCTTCGGGGCTTTCGCGACCAGCTTCCCGAAGGCGTTCTGCTCTGCTCGCAGCTCCTCGAATGCGGAGAGCGCCGACCGGCGCGATCGATCGGCCTCGAGTGCGACGTCGACGGTGCTCTGGTCGTTTCCACGAGCAGTCTGCGAGCGGCGGACGATCTCCGGATTGTCGCGGAGGAGTGCGAGGTCGATCATCCACCAAGTCTACGGTGATCGTCACACCCTCTCGGATGTCACACTCTCGGCGCAGCAGCGTCTTCCTCTGCAACGGCCGGCATTCCGCCGACCCTCGGAAAGGAACACCCATGAGCACTCGCGTCACCGCCCTCGATCAGCTGAACCTGGCGTTCGCCGACCGCTTCAACGCCCGTGACCTCGACGGATTGATGGCATTGAACACCCCGGAGGTGGTCTTCGTCCCCGCGCCGGGGACACCGGTCACCGGCACGGAAGCCGTGAGGGGCGCGCTCGAGCAGTTCCTCGGCCTGAACCTGCCGATCTCGATGACGGTCCGTCACGTCTTCGAGAGCGCGGGCACCGGCCTCGCGGTCGCCGACTGGACGATCTCGGGCGTCGCACCCGACGGGTCGGAGGTCTCCCTCGCCGGGACGACCGCCGACGTCGCGGTGTACGACGATGCGCACGGCTGGCGCTACGCGATCGACAACCCGTTCGGGACCGCCTGAGATGACGTGAGGGAGACCTGCAGGAGAGTCTCCCTCACGCCACCCCCATGCCTGTGCCGCGGCAGGCCTTCAGCGCCTTGCGTGCCCGCGAGATGCGCTGCCGGGCGGCGGCGGGTTCGATTCCGAGTCGCGTCGCCACCTCCTCCGCCGAGAGCCCGTCGGCTACCGTCAACAGCAGTGGTTCCCGAAGCGTGGGTGGGAGCGCATGCACAGCCGCCATTGCTCCGTCGAGCAGGACTCGCGCCTCGACGACGGACTCGACGCTGACGTGCTCGTCCGCCGCCCCTTCCAGCGTCGCGGCGGGGCGACGGGAGCGCTGTCTGGCGAGGTCGACGGCGACGTTCCTGGCGATCACGTCGAGCCAGGCGCACATGCGCCCTGGCTGCGGGGTGTCGAGGTGAGAGATCGACCTCCAGGCGCGCAGCAGCGCGTTCTGCGCCGCGTCGTCGGCGTCGTCGACGGGAACCCCGAGCGAGATGCTCCGTCGCCGCAGACGATCGGGGTCGCCTTCGATCATCGCGGAGAGCAACGTGCGAGCGGTGTCGTCGGAGTCATCGCGCATGTCTCCATTCTCCTCGCGCAGGGAAGGCCCGGCGCCGGATGGGCGACCCGAGTGGATCGCGGTTTAGAGTAGCGCCATGACCACGAGCGAACCCGTCCGGCGACAGGCGGCGCTCATCTACAACCCGATCAAGGTCGACGGCAAGCACCTCCGGGCTCGAGTGCGCGATCTCTCCCGGGAGGCCGGTTGGGAGCATCCCGCGTTCTACCCCACGACCGTCGAGGACGCCGGCCAGCTCGCCACGGCGCAGGCGCTGGAGCGCGGGGTGGACGTCGTGCTGGTCGCGGGAGGCGACGGCACGGTGCGCGCCGTGTCGGAGGCGATCGCGAACAGCGGGGTGCCGTTGGCGATCCTACCCAGCGGCACAGGGAATCTGCTCGCGCGCAATCTCGGGCTCCCGCTGGGCGACCCGACCGAGATGATCCAGGCGGCGCTCGGCGACTTCCGACACCCGATCGACATCGGCTGGGCGCGGCTGACTCGACAGGACGGTGAGGAGGCGCAGCATGCGTTCGTCGTCCTCGCCGGAATGGGTCTCGACGCCGACATGATCGCGAACACCCGCTCCGATCTGAAGAAATCCGTCGGGTGGATCGCGTACGTCGACGGCGCCGCCCGCTCCCTGCCTCGCGCGAAGCCGTTCCGCGCGGTCTACCAGATCGACGACGGGCGCCTGCATACCCATCGCGCCTACAGCCTGCTGTTCGCGAACTGCGGCACGCTCCCTGCCGGGATATCCCTGATCCCCGAGGCATCGATCACCGACGCCGCCCTCGACGTGGCGGTCATCCAGCCGACCGGCATGCTCGGCTGGTTCGCCGTCTGGCGGAAGATCTGGTGGGACAACTCCGTGCTGCGACGCTTCCGCGCGGGACGCCGAGTCCTCGAACGGCGCGGGAAGAACGCCTCCGTCCACTACTTCCACGGGGCCGCGGCCGAGGCTGCAGCGCCCGACCCGATCCCGATCGAGCTCGACGGCGACGAATTCGGGGAAGCCGTGCGCATCACCTGCTGGGCAGACCCGGGGGCGCTTCTGCTGGCGCTGCCGACGGGCCACCCCGTGCACATCCTCTGAAGGCCCGCGGGCTTCGGATTCAGCGCACCTCGACCGTGCCTTCGAGGCCTCCGCCGACGAGGGTCAGGGTGAAGGGCGCGTCGTCATCGACCGCGTCGTCCCCGAAGGAGAGCAGCGTGGCGCGCGGAGCCATGTCCATCGTGCAGGCCTTGGTCTCATCCGTCACGAACGTCGCCGTGCCACTGTTCCCCGACCCCTCGAGGGATTCGATCACCGGCGGGCAGGACGACGATCCCCAGGTGAGCAGCACCAGAGCGCCGTCGCCGGACCAGCCGGCAGACGGCAGGTACTCGGTCGACGTGCCGGGCGTGCCCGTCGCGGCGGGGTCGCCGTCGAGGTCGACGTCGTCGGTGATGTCGCCATAGGTGACCTCGAGGGTGATGTCGGCTGTCGGATCCACGCCCTCGGGAAGCGCGCCGATGCTGGCCCGCGGAGCGAGGTCCTTCGTGCACGGCCGTGGCGACTCGCCCTCGGCGTCGACGAGAGTGACCGTGACGGTCTGTCCCTCGGCGCTCACCTGGTCCACCTGGGGGACGCACGTGGAGGAGCCCACCGTGACGACGGCGAACATGCGTCCGTCGTCGAGCAGCGCACCCTCGATGTCGTTCCGGTCGTCGACGCCGCCCGCGCTCGGCGCAGGGGAACTCGTCGGCGTCTCCGTACCGGGGCTCGCGGTGCAGCCGGCGACGAGGAGCGCGGCGGCGACGAGACCGACGACAGGGGCGAGAGGACGCAGCGCGGAGGTCATGCTCACAGGGTAGCCCTCGCGGACTCGCGACGGATAGCGCGACGACTACTGCAGCGCGGAGGTGAGGCGGGCGAGGTTGTCGAGCACGGTCGAGCGCAGCGGCTGCTGCATCCACTCCTCCAGCGTCAGCTCACGGCTGAGGGAGCGGTACTTGTCCTCGACCTCCCGCATCTCGGCGACGAACTCCTCGCCACGCACCAGCATCGAGACCTCGAGATTCAGACCGAAGGAGCGCATGTCCATGTTGCTCGACCCGACCACCGCGACCTCCTCGTCGATCGTGAGCGTCTTGGTGTGCAGGATGTAGGGCTTGCGATACATCCAGATGCGCACTCCCGCCTTGAGCAGAACCTCGTAGTAGCTGCGCTGGGCGTGATAGACCATCGCCTGGTCGCCCTCTTCCGAGACGAACAGCTCGACGTGCACGCCACGGTCGACGGCGGCCGTGACCGCGAGGAGCAGGGCTTCGTCGGGGACGAAGTAAGGGCTGACGATCATGATCTTCTTCTTCGCCGCGTAGAGCAGTGCGAGGAAGAGACGGAGGTTGTTCTCGACTTCGAACCCCGGGCCGGAGGGCACGACCTGGCAGTCGAGATCCCCGGAGCCGATGTTCGCGTGGGCGATGTCGATGCCCTCGAGCACCGTGTCGGTCTCGCTGTACCAGTCGGCGACGAAGATCGCGTTCACGCTCAACACCACGGGACCGTCGAGACGGACCATCAGGTCGACCCAGTGCAGTCCTCGCTTGATGTTCTTCTTCAGGTTGTAGGTCGAATCGGTGATGTTCTGCGACCCGAGGAATGCGATGTTGCCGTCGACGACGAGGAGCTTCCGGTGGTTGCGCAGATCGGGGCGCTGCATCTTGCCCTTGAGCGGCTGCACCGGGAGCATCAGGTGCCAGTCCGCCCCCATCGCGTTGAGTCGCGCGATGGTCTGCTTGTAGCGGGGCTTTCCGCGGTTCGCCCAGTGATCGAGCAGCACGCGGACCTCGACCCCTCGCGCGCAGACCTCTTCGAGGGCGCGGAAGAAGTTGTCGGTCGAGTCGTCCGACTGCAGGATGTAGAACTCGACGTGCACGTACTCCTGCGCGGTGCGGATGGCCTCGGCCATCTCATCGAGCGACTCCTGGTAGTCGGAGATGAGGTGGGCGCCGTTGTCGCCGGAGAGCGGGAGGGCGCCGAGCTTCTGGTTCATCTGCACGATCGGGCCGAACCACGCAGGGGCGTTCGGACGCAGGGTGCCGAAGTGCAGGTGCTCGCTGGTCTCCGCGATGTACTCGTTGATCTGATCCTGCTTGCGTCGACGCGCCCGCGGGAGGCGGGGGTTGCCGATCATGAGGAACAGGAAGACGCCGACGAAAGGGATGAAGAAGACGGCGAGCAGCCACGCCATCGCGGCGGTGGGGCGGCGGTTGCGGGGGATGACGATGATCGCCGTGACGCGGATGACGATGTCGAGCATCAGCAGGAAGGCGGCGATCCACCATGCCCAGCTATCCGCCGTCATCGTGCCCCCTCGCCACCGCAGTGACCGTCACAGCTCACGCGCATCTGAGCAGATGCGCTGGCTTCACAGTAGCCGATGGGGTGGGAATCAGCCGCGTGGCGGGAGGCCCCGCGCTGCGCGCTCCTCGGCTTCGATCTGCGCGTGCACCTTGCGTTCGGTGCGGTCGAAACGGAGGATGCCTCGGACCACGAGGAAGAACACGACGCTCACTCCGACGGTCGGCAGAAGCGACCATGCCGCGGCGAGCCAGAAGTTGTCCATCCCTCCATGGTACGCGAGCCACTGTTCGTGCACACTCCGGCACTCACAGGATCTGCGTCCACAAGCCCCCTTTTCCCCTCCCGTCCGCCCCGCCGACGTGCACACTCTCGAGATGACCACAGTTCTCCGCGCCACCGATTCCGCCGCATTCCTCGGCATCGTCCCCTCTCTCGCCGGCTTCACGCCCCGTCGGAGCATCGTCCTCCTCCCGTTCCGCGGCTCGCGCACCGACGGTGCCATGCGTCTGGACCTCCCCGAGGAGAGCACCGATGTCGGTCGCTATGCCGACAACGCGGTCGGGCTCGTGGCACGGGTCTCCGGAACGGATGCGGTGGCCGTCGTCGTCTACACCGATCAGGATGCGCACCCGACGCGCGACGGCCTGGTGCTCCCGCACGCGGTGGTGATCGACGAGGTGCTCGGCTGCGCGGAGGATGCGGGTCTGCGAGTCGTCGACGCTCTGTGCGTGACGCCGTCCGGCTGGTCGAGTTACCTCGAGGAGGAACCGGAGCTCGGGTCTCTCGCGCAGATCCGCCTTCCGTCCGACCTGCCGCCGATGGAAGACGTGTCCGGAGATCAGAACGTCGGCACGGAGCTGCCGACCGTCGATCTGGCGGAGAAGGAGCGGGTCGGGCGAGCATCCGCCGACCTCGACGCGCTCCTCGATCGGCGCGGGCGCGCTCCGCGAAGCGCCAGGGAGAATCCTCAGCTCATCGCCGCACTCGTCCTGCTCGACGACGTGCCCGCGTTCCTCGAGTCGGTGCTGGCTGCACCCGACGGTCTTCCACCCTTCGCGACAGCCGCGCTGCTGTGGTGTCTGGAGAAGCCGCTGCTGCGCGACGTGGCGATCGCGCAATGGGCGACCGACCTCGCGGGAGGCATCAGCACGCTCGACGCCCAGACCGCCTTCGCCGAGTCCGGGATCATGGTTCCCGACGAAGTGGGCGACGTGTTCCTCGGACGCGGACCGACGCCCGACACCGAACGCCTGCGGTGCGCCCTCTCGGTCGCGCGCGAGGCAGCCGCCCGTGCACCCCGGCACTCGCGACCCGCCCCGCTCACCGTGGCCGCGTGGCTGTCCTGGGCGCTGGGGCGCGCCAGTCACGCGGGCCGCTACCTCGAGATGGTGCGCGAGATCGACCCCCGGTACTCGCTCGCCGCACTGTTGGAGACCATGATCGGCGGGGCCATGCTGCCGGAATGGGCGTTCCGGCGCGGCCCGATGGGATGAACGACTCCGTGGACTACTTCACCAGAGGGAAGAGGATGGTCTCCCGGATGCCCAGACCCGTGATGGCCATCAGCAGTCGGTCGATCCCCATGCCCATCCCGCCGGACGGCGGCATGCCGTGCTCGAGGGCGCGAAGGAACTCTTCATCCACGGGCATGGCCTCGACATCGCCGCGTGCTGCGAGCTTGGCCTGCTCGACGAAGCGCTCCCGCTGGATAACGGGATCGACGAGCTCGGAGTATCCCGTCGCCAGTTCGAAGCCGCGGATGTACAGGTCCCACTTCTCCACGACGCCCGCGATCGAACGATGCTCGCGCACGAGGGGCGACGTGTCGACGGGGAAGTCCATCACGAACGTGGGGCGGACGAGGTCGCCCTTCACGAAGTGCTCCCACAACTCCTCGACGAGCTTGCCGTGGGTGGCCTGCGGTGGCAGATCCACATCGTTGGCCTCCGCGAAGGCGATGAGGTCCTCGACGGAGTCCTGCGGGGTGATGACACGACCCGAAGCGGCCGAGAGCGACTCGTACATCGAGATGCGGTCCCACTCACCGCCGAGCTCGTACTCGGTGCCGTCGGCCCAGGTCACCGTGGTGGAGCCGGCGACCGCGATCGCCGCGTTCTGCACGAGCTCCTGCGTGAGCGCGGCCATCTGGTTGTAGTCGCCGTACGCCTGATAGGCCTCGAGCATCGCGAACTCGGGGCTGTGCGTCGAGTCAGCACCCTCGTTGCGGAAGTTGCGGTTGATCTCGTAGACGCGCTCGATGCCGCCGACGACCGCGCGCTTGAGGTACAGCTCCGGCGCGATGCGCAGGTACAGCTCGGTGTCGAACGCGTTCGAGTGCGTGATGAACGGGCGGGCAGAGGCTCCTCCATGCTGCACCTGCAGCATGGGCGTCTCCACCTCGAGGTAGTCGTGGCTCGTGAACGTCGAACGCAGGCTCGCGTTCACGGCGGCCCGAGCACGGACGGTGTTGCGCGCCTGCTCCCGCACGATCAGGTCGAGGTAGCGGCTGCGCACCCGGCCCTCTTCGCTGAGCTCGGAGTACGCGTTGGGCAGCGGGAGGATCGCCTTCGCAGCGATCGTCCAGTCGTCGGCCATGATCGACAGCTCGCCGCGACGGCTCGAGATGACTTCACCGTGCACGAAGACGTGGTCACCGAGGTCGACGTACTCCTTCCAGTCCGCGAGGGATTCCTCGCCGACGTTCGCGAGCGAGATCATGGCCTGGATACGCGACCCGTCGCCGGCCTGCAGGGTGGCGAAGCAGAGCTTGCCGGTGTTGCGGCTGAACACCACTCGGCCGGCGACCCCGACGACGACGCCGGTCTCGGCACCCGCTTCGAGGTCGCCGTACTCGGCGCGCAGTGCGGGGATCGAGTGAGTGACGGGCACTCCGACGGGGAATGCCCCTCCCCCCGCGTTCGACCGCTTCTCGATCAGACGCTCGCGCTTGGCGAGCCGCACGGCCTTCTGCTCGTGGACGTCCTCGTCGGTGGAGGGGTCGGTCGATGCCGATTCGGGCGCGGGCGACGCGTCAGTCATGTGGGGGGCTCCTTGGAAGTCCCTCCCAGTTTACCGAGGCGGCGTGACGCCATCGGTCGCGTGCTGGGTAGCCTCGGAGAATGGCCCACACACGGATCCTCCGCGCGTTCGCTGCACTCCCCCTCGCCCTCGTGGCGGCCTTCACCCCGGCTGCGGCGTTCGCGACGTCAGCCGAGCACGCCGCTCACGCCGCAGCCGGTCCGATCCGCGCCGCCACGACCGATGTCGACGACTTCTCCTACAGTTCCTGGGACGCGGCGTACGAGGTCGGGCTCGATGACGACGGCCGCGCGCGGATGCGTGTGACGGAGACGCTCGTGGCGAGTTTCCCCGACGCCGACCAGAATCACGGCATCGTCCGGGGGCTCGCGACCTCGTACGAAGGGGCCAGCACGGAGACGACGGTACTGTCCGTGACCGACGGGAACGGCGCGGAGGTGCCCTACGAGACGGACGAGGAGGACGGTCTCCTCTACGTGCTCACGGGCAACGACGACGACTTCGTCCGGGGTCTCACCACGTACGTGATCGAGTACGAGATGCGCGATGTGATCCTGGCGACGAAGCCCTCTGCGGGGTCGTCGGCTCCTCCCGCGGACGAGTTCTACTGGGACCTGCTGCCGCTCGACAGCACGCAGTCCATCGATCGCTTCCGTGCTGACGTCACGCTCGACTCCTCCTTGAGCGCTGCGCTCAACGGGGCCACGCGCTGCTACACCGGTCCCTCCGGATCGAAGGACGAGTGCGAGCTGGACGGTCCGATCGCGGACGGGCGCGATGTGACGTTCCGCGTCGAATCGGGAGCCCGTCCTGCCGGCGACGGGGTGACCCTCGCCATCGGCTTCGACGCCGGTACGGTCACCCAGCCTCTCGCCCGTACCCCCGACCCCGTGGCGGACGTCACCCCGATCGTCGCCGCCGTCGGCGCGCTCGGGCTCTCGGTCGGCAGCTGGGTGGCCGTCTCGGCCTTCACCCGGAGACGCCGAAGGGCGACCGGAATCGTGGTCGCCCAGTACGACGTGCCGGATTCGCTGCCTCCCCTGCTGGCCGCCGCCGTGGTGCCCGGTGCCAAGGACGTGATCCCCTCGGAGATCGTGCACCTGGCCGTCCGCGGCAAGCTGCGCATCGAGGAGGGGGCGGAGGAGGAGGAGCCCCGGTTGCGTCGGCTCCCCGGAACGCGACTTCCCGACCAGCTCGACGTCGAGGCCCTGGATGCCCTCTTCACCGACGCGGACGGCGAGGGTGTGGTCGACCTACCCACCGCCGATGAGACGTTCGCCGCGCGGATGACCGCCCTGGAGCAACGCGGGACGATCGAGGCGCAGAACCGCGGGCTCACCGAGAAGACGCGCAGTCGGGCGGCCGTGATCCTGCAGTGGTGTGCGATCGGCATCGCGGTCATCGGTCTGGCGTTCGGGATCTGGAGCGCGGCCAGCGGGCGGCTCTCCGCGATCCCGGCGCTCGTGGTGATCTCCTTCGGCGCTTTCCTGGTGCTGCTCTCCAGCATCTACGGCTTCTCGAAGCACACGGTGCTCACGGCCGAAGGCGCCCGCACCTACGAGTACCTGCGCGGCGTCGAGGAGTTCATCCGCGTCGCGGACGCCGACCGCCTGCGCATGCTGCAGTCCTACAGCGGGGCCGAACGTCGAGCAGACGGCACCGCCGACGTCATCCACATCTACGAGCGCCTCCTCCCCTACGCCATCCTCTTCGGCATGGAAGACGAATGGGGCGAGGTGCTTGAGAAGGCGTACACGCGTGCACAGCACGGCGCCACCTGGATCGGCGACCCGACCTCGTTCGTGCTGCGCGCGCAGCTCGCCTCGTTCGTGGCCTCGTCGCACTCGGCGGCGACCTACTCGGCGCCGTCGACGGGGTCCTCGTCCAGCGCGGGCGGGTCCTTCGGCGGCGGATTCTCCGGTGGCGGAGGCGGCGGGGGCTTCTCGGGCGGACGATGACACGGCGGCTTCCCGCACCCTGCGCTGAGACGCGGCGGGAACCGCTCAGATCAACGGCGGAACGTCGGAGGCTTCGCGCAATGCTCTCTCGACGGTCGACTGCACGAGCGCCGAGAGATAGCCTCCGGGGTTCTCCACACCGATCTGCCGCAGTCGCTCGGTCGACTGACCGATGATCGACCGCGAGAACTCCGTGGCCGTCGCGATGGCATCCGCATAGGCGGGACGATCCGCTTCCGCGATCACCACGGGCTCGCATCCCATCTCCACGGCGAGCGCCTGGGCGATCGGCAGCACGGCGGCCGGCGCTGTCACCGCGGCGAACCCGGCCTGGAGCTGGCGGAGGTCGATCGACGTCCCCGTGAAGGTGATCGCCGGATGCACGGCGAGAGGGATCGCGCCGCGCTCGGCCGCAGGACGCAGCACCTCGATGCCGTAGGCGGGGTCGGTGTGCAGCACGAGCTGACCGATCTGCCAGCCGCCCACCTCCGCGATGCCGGCGACCAGAGAGGGCAGTTGCTCCGAGGGGACCGCGATGATCACGAGCTCGGCTCGACGCACGACCTCCAGCGCTTCGAGCACCGGCACATCCGGGAGCACGGCGGAGGCTCGCTCGTCGTCGGAGCCGCCCGTGATGCCGATCACGGCGTGGCCTGCACCACCGAGGGCTGCGCCCACGACCGGGCCCACACGGCCGGCACCGATGATGCCGACACCGAGGCGCCCGTCACGTGCCATCGTCGCTCCGTCTCCGCCGTCGCAGCGGGGGTTCGGAGGGAGCCTCGGGCGCGGCGGGAGGCACGGCCGGAGGAACCGGGGGCGGGGTCGTGGCGTTCACCGAGGGCGAAGACGGAACCGCCGGAGGCAGGGGCGGAGCGACCGGCGCTGTCGCCTGTGGCACGACTGGAGGCGCGAGCGGCGCTACCGGAGGTGCGGGCGGAGCTGCCGGAGGTGTGGGCGGCACGAGCGGAGGCGCGGGCGGAGCCGTGTGCTCCGGAGCCGGGAAGACCGGCGCCGCCCCCGTGTACGCCGGAGGTGCGGCGACGGGCGGCGGTCCCGTGTACGCAGGAGGTGCGGGAGGTGCGGCGACCGGCTGCGGCGCCGCATGCTCGCTCCACCGGTGAGTGGTGTCGCGGGACGCGGCCTCCGCCGCTGCGGCCGTGACCTCGTCGATCAGCGCCAGCGCATCGGCACGCTCGAGACCGGACAGGTAGCCGGTGATGGGACCGGGAACGGTGTGCACCTGCGCACCGGACACACGCTGCGCGCGGTCGATCGGCCCCTGGCTCAGCGAGACGCCCTGCAGCCGTGCGAGCGGGAACACGGCGAGCTTGCGCCACACGTTCCCGCGGCGGAGCAGCAGCCCGAAGTCGGCGACCAGGTACCCGTGACGCTTCCAGGAGAACGGACGTCGCCACCGCGCTCGGCGGGGCATGGTCCGATAGGTGTCGTCACCCTCAGGGCCGACGATGCCCTGCTCCCACAGCGCGGGGATGCTCTCGGCGGGCACGTCGGGAAGGACGAGCGCGAGCACCCGCTCGACATCGGCACGCTTGCCGACCGGCAGCACCACGTTGAACTGCTGGCCGCTGCCCGATGACTGCTGCGCCGCGCTCTTGCCGCTCATCCGGTTGATCTTGATCGTCCACCAGCCGAAGGGACGCCACAGCAGCGACTGCGACACCTCCACGGCGAAGATGCGACCGGGCGGGAGCGTCTCGGTGACGGTCGTGAGGAGACCGTACGTGATCCGCACGCCGTCCGGTGTCGGCGCGATCGAGTAGCGCAGCGATTTGGAGATCTGCGCCCAGGTGATACCGACCACGGCGACGATCATGGGAACGCCCATGCCGAGTCCCAGCCCGAGGAGGATGAACCCCCCGTCCGAGTTGCCGTCGGCCAGCATCCCGATCAGGGCGCTGCCGATCGCGATCGCGAAGATCGCACCGAAGAAGACGAACCACAGCAGTCCGGAGATGAGCTGCGATCCGACCAGCCGACCGGTCGGGATCTTCACGACGCTCTCGGGGACCACGTCGGCGAGATCGACTCCGGCGATCAGACCGTTGACTCCCGCGTTCATCGATCCGACGAGCTGCGCTCGCGCGGATGCCGGTGCGGCCGCCGCCGCTGCGGCTGCTGCCGGGTTGAGCGCGGCGTCGCGCGCCGCGCGCGCACCGGACGCCAGACGGAGGATGTCGGCGCGCACGGATTCGGCACGCGGAGTAGCCAGATACTCCAGCTCGACGTTCGCGTCATTGCCGGCACCGACGACCTCGAGCTTCGCGAGGCCGATGATGCGCGCGGGGAACGGACGCGTCAGGTTGACGCCCTGCACGCGGTCGAGCGGCGCGCGTCGGTGCGAACGGAAGATGATGCCCTTGCGGACCTCGACGTGGTCACCGGTGATGCGGAACTGCTGGAAGCGCCAGATGAACCAGAAGATCAGGATCAGCACGATCACGAGGCCCAGCACGCTCAGCAACGCGACCAGGATCAGGTTGTTCGAGAGAACCCAGTCGACGGGATCGGCGCCGGCGTAGTCGCCGTAATGCGCCTCTTCCGGCGCGAAGAGCGCGACGGCCCAGGAGATCAGGCGGTCGCGCATGTTCGCGATGACGATGCCGCCGATGATGATGAGCGCCAGGCCGCCCTTGAAGAGCGGCGTGAGCGGGTGCATCCGGTGCCACTCGCCGTTCGCGAGGGTCGTCGGGGCCTCCCCCGCCGATGCCTGCGGGCTGTGCGTCGCGAGCGGAGGCTGCTGCTCGCTCACAGGCCGGTCCGTCGGGTCTCGGCCACATGGATGAGCGTGTCGCGCAGTGCCTCGGCCGCTTCCTGCGTGAGACCGGGGATCTGCACACCGGTCGTCGCCGCAGCCGTGACCATCTTGAGCTGGGCGATCCCGAAGGCACGGTCGAGCGGCCCCTGCGTGATGTCGACAAGCTGCATGCGGCCGTAGGGCACGGCGATCATGCGCTGCCAGAGGATCCCCTTGCGGAAGACGATGTCGTCGGCGCGCAGCATGTAGCCGATCGCCCTCGCCTGACGCGGGAGGATGATCAGGGTGACCACCGTGATCAGCAGGATCACACCGGCCGGGATCCACACCCAGTCCTGTTCCAGCACGATGTTCAGCACGATCGCGGCGGCGGCGACGATCACGAGGAAGATCACGTTCTGGACGATCTGCGAGACGACGTAGCGCGGCGAGATCTGGTGCCAGGTGCCGTCGAGTTCCAGGCGGGCCTCGTTGCGCGCCGTGCGCAGCTGCGTGTAGGTGCCACGGTCGAGGGCGTCGAGGTCAGTGCCCTCCGCCGGGTTCAGGGGCGCGGTCTCTGGGTTCTGAGTCATCAGGATCCTTCGGCAGGGTGCAGAACTGTTCGGCGACGAGAGCGGCGATCACGAGGACGATCGCACTTCCGATCAGGGCCAGCATGGCCACAGTCGACCCTACCGGCGGAACGACGGGGCGCGACAGGAGGAAGACCAGCAGCCCCGCTCCGAACCCCGCCATGATCGCGCCGAGAAGG
This sequence comes from Microbacterium sp. WHRI 7836, assembly GCF_040223885.2. Lineage (NCBI taxonomy): Bacteria > Bacillati > Actinomycetota > Actinomycetes > Micrococcales > Microbacteriaceae > Microbacterium > Microbacterium sp. WHRI 7836. The sequence continues at coordinate 712,442 of NZ_CP168171.1, read as the reverse complement.
CTGGATGCACGGGCGAGCGTCGCCGCTCTCAGCGCACGGAACGGGTCGATGCGGATGCCCGAACGCACACTGCGTCGCACCGGCCAGGCGACGCCGAGAGATGCCGCGGCGATCAGCAGCAGGAGTACCGGCAGCAGGAGCGACGGCGTGAAAGTCGCGCGCCCCGAGGCCGTCAGCAGATGGTCGAGCAGGAAGCCGACGCCGCCGCCCAGCAGTGCGAGGAGGACGAGCACGCCGGCGGAGGTGCGTCTCATCCCTCGCCTCCGGCACGAAGGGCGGCCGCGAGGTCGGCGACCCTCCCCCGACCGAGCAGCACCGCGTCCTGATCGACGTCGAGCCAGGGGTCGAGCACGAAGAGGCGTTCGGCGGCACGCGGGTGCGGCAGCTGCAGATGCGGTTCCTCGGAGATGACGTCGCCGTACGCGATGAGGTCGAGGTCGAGGGTGCGGTCGCCCCAGCGCTCACGGCGCTCCCGACCGTTCTCATCCTCGATGGCGTGCAGCATTCCGAGCAGGATCTCGGGGGCCAGACGCGTGGTGACCAGTGCCACCGCGTTGACGTAGCCGGGGGCGTCGGGATCGGGACCGTCGGGCCGGAGGGCGACCGTCTCGAACAGCTTCGACAACCGCACCTCGCTGACCAGCGGCAGTCGTGCGATCCGCTCGGCGGCAGCGGTGATCGTGTCATGGCGATCGCCGAGGTTCGCGCCGAGGGCGACGACGGCCGTCACCTCCGGCCGCCCGGGGCGAGGCGCCGGCATTGCGGGTGGGTTCGCGAGGTTGCGGCTCATGCGGTGGTGTCCTCCGGCGCATCAGGGGTTCGGCGGCGATGCAGGGTGACCGCCACATCGGCGAAGTCGAGGGGAATCGGGGCGTGGGGCTTGTGCACCGTCACGGTGATGTCCTGCACCCGTGGGTCGTCGAGACCGACCGCGGCGATGCGTTCGGCGAGCGTCTCGATCAGGTTCACGGGCTCCCCCGACACGACCGCGGCGACCTTCTCGGCCAGCTCGCCGTAGTGCACCGTGTCCACGACATCGTCGGAGGCAGCGGCACGCGCGAGGGAGAGCCGCAGTCGCAGGTCGATCGTGAACTCCTGGCCGTCCTGACGCTCGTGCTCGAAGACGCCGTGACGACCGAACACCGTCAGACCGGTGAGGACGATCTCGTCGAGGGGCTCCATACGTCTAGCGTACGGGGATCGCCCCGAGACGCCCTCAGCCTTCCCAGGCGTGCGCGATCGCCAGGGCGTCGCGCGTGGATGCCACGTCGTGCACACGCACGGCCCACACTCCGGCTCTGACCGCGAGCGCACTGGTGACGGCGGTGGCGAGGTCGCGACGGGATTCGGAGACCTCCTCGTCGGGACCTGTCTCCTGACGGAGTACTTCTGCGAGGAACCGTTTGCGCGACGTGCCGATCAGCACCCGAGGGCCCAGTGCGACGATCTCGTCGAGCCCGCGCAGCATGTCCCAGTTCTGCGCTCCCGACTTCGCGAACCCGATGCCGGGATCGATGATGAGGCGAGACGGCGCGATCCCCGATGAGGCCGCCTCACCGATGCGCTCCTGCAGCTCGCCGGCGACCTCGCGCGCGACGCGGTGGTACTCGGCATTGGCATACATGTCCGAAGAGAACCCGCGCCAGTGCCCGATCGCGAAGTCGGCGCCGGATTCCGCGACGGCAGCGCGCATCTCCGGATCGGCGAGCCCCCCGGAGACGTCGTTGACGATCCTGGCCCCCGCCCGCACGGCGGCGGCTGCTGTGGCGGCGCTGAGCGTATCGACGCTGACCGGCACGCCAGCGGCAGCGAGCTGTTCGATCACCGGGATCACTCGCTGCTGCTCGACGTCGGTGCCGACCCGGTCGGCGCCGGGCCTGGTCGATTCACCACCCACATCGAGCACAGCTGCTCCCTCGGCGCGGAGCCGCAGCCCGTGGGCCACCGCGCGGTCGACGTCGAGGTAGCGACCCCCGTCGCTGAACGAGTCCGGAGTGACGTTGACGATGCCCCAGATGCCCGTCATCCGTGCGCTGCTCCGAAGCCGCCCGCGCCGATCAGAGTGATCAGCTCGGCCCGGGAGACGGGATCGTTGTACTCACCGCGCGCGGCGATGGTGAGTGTCGAGGCCTCGGTCTGGCGTCCGCCGCGCATGGTGACGCAGCCGTGCGCCGCATCGAGCACGACCAGCACACCGCGGGTGTCGAGGTGCTCCGCGATCGTGTCGGCGATCTGCTCGCCCAGGCGTTCCTGCACCTGCGGACGCGCGGCGAGGATCTCGACGACCCGCACGAGCGCTCCCAACCCGACGACCTGCTCGCCGGGGAGATAGGCGATGTGCGCGTGCCCGGCGAAGGGCAGCAGGTGGTGCTCGCAGACGGAGCGGAAGCGGATGTCGCGCAGCAGCACGGCGCCGGAGGGCAGCGTGTCGGGCGCGGGGCCTCGGGAGACACTGATGGTGCGCGCGAGCGGTTCAGCCGGGTCTTCGCCCACTCCGGAGAAGAACTCCGTGTACAGCTCGGCCATGCGCGTCGGGGTCTGCTTCAATCCCGGTCGGTCCGGGTCTTCGCCGATCGCCGCGAGAAGCTCTCGCGTGAGCCGCTCGACGCGCTCTCTGTCGACCGTCACGTCACGCCGTCGCAGGCCGCGGGTTCCCTGCTCCCGCCGAGCCCTGCTGCGTGCGCGGTGCGCCGGCCGGAGCCTCGACGGATGCCGCCAGCGAGACGTCCTTCTTCGGCACCTCGATCGGAGGACGTTCCGAGACCGGACGCCCTTCGCTCGAGAGCCACAGCGGGCGCTCCGGCAGCTTCCTGATCTCGGTGAAGATCTCCGCGATCTGGTTGTGGTCGAGGGTCTCCTCCTCGAGCAGGGCCAGGGCGAGCTTGTCGAGGATGTCGCGATTCTCGCTGATGACCTCGTAGGCCTCGTTGTGCGCCTGCTCGATGAGCGCGCGCACCTCGGCGTCGACGCGCTCGGCGACCTTCTCGGAGTATTCGCGGCCACGGCCCATGTCGCGTGCGACGAACATGTCGCCGCCCTCGGTGCCGAGCTTGACCGGACCGACCTGCGTCGTCATGCCGTACTCGATGACCATCTTGCGAGCGATCGAGGTCGCCTTCTCGATGTCGTTCGAGGCACCGGTGGTGGGGTCGTGGAAGACGATCTCCTCCGCGACGCGGCCGCCCATGGCGTAGGTGAGCTGGTCCTGCAGTTCGTTGCGGGTGACCGAGTACTTGTCGTCGAGCGGCAGCACCATCGTGTAGCCGAGCGCCTTGCCACGAGGCAGGATCGTGATCTTGGTCACCGGGTCGGTGTAGTTCATCGCCGCCGCCGCGAGCGCGTGTCCGCCTTCGTGGTACGCCGTGATGAGCTTCTCCTTGTCCTTCATCACGCGGGTGCGGCGCTGCGGGCCGGCGATCACACGGTCGATGGCCTCGTCGAGGGCGCGGTTGTCGATGAGCTGCGCGTTCGAACGGGCTGTGAGCAACGCGGCCTCGTTCAGCACGTTCGCCAGGTCGGCACCGGTGAAGCCGGGGGTCTTGCGGGCGACGACCTCGAGATCGACGTTCTTCGACAGCGGCTTGCCCTTGCTGTGCACCTCGAGGATCTTCTGGCGACCCTTGAGGTCGGGGGCGTCGACGCCGATCTGACGGTCGAAGCGGCCGGGGCGCAGCAGTGCGGGGTCGAGGATGTCCGGACGGTTGGTGGCCGCGATCACGATGACGTTCGCGTTCGGGTCGAAGCCGTCCATCTCGACGAGCATCTGGTTCAGCGTCTGCTCGCGCTCGTCGTTTCCGCCGCCCATGCCGGCGCCGCGGTGACGACCGACGGCGTCGATCTCGTCGATGAAGATGATGGCCGGAGCGTTCTCCTTGGCCTGGCTGAAGAGGTCGCGCACGCGAGAGGCACCGACGCCGACGAACATCTCGACGAAGTCGGAACCGGAGATCGAGTAGAACGGGGCGCCGGCTTCACCGGCGACGGCGCGGGCGAGGAGGGTCTTTCCGGTTCCGGGAGGGCCGTACAGCAGCACGCCCTTCGGGATGCGGGCGCCGATCGCCTGGAACTTCGCGGGGTCCTGCAGGAACTCCTTGATCTCGTGGAGCTCCTCGATGGCCTCGTCGGCACCGGCCACATCGGCGAAGGTGACGGTCGGGGTCTCCTTGCTGACGAGCTTGGCCTTGGACTTGCCGAACTGCATGACCTTGCCGCCGCCGCCCTGCATGGAGGACAGGAGCCACCAGAACAGCAGACCGAGCAGCACGAGGGGAAGAAGAAGGGAGAGGAAGCCGTCGAACCAGGTCGCACGCGGGACGGCGTCGTTGAAGCCGTCCTTCGGCGCTGCATCGTTGACGGCCTTGACGACCTCGTCGGCGCGCGCATCGACGTAGTAGAACTGGACGTTCTCGGAGCCCTGGAACGGCTTGGAGAGCGTCATGTCGACGCGCTGATCGCCATCGGTGTTCACGACCTCGGTGACCGTGGTGCCGGAGAGGAGCTTCAGCCCCTCCTGCGTCGTGATCTGCTTGGGCGCACCCAGATTCGAGATCAGCAGGAAACCGCCGAACAGGAGCACGCCGATCAGCGCGACGTAGATCAGCGGATTCCGGGTGAGCTTCTTCACATCCATGATCGGATCAGCGTATCGCGCGCGCCCTAGGGGGTCGCTGTGCGTTCACCCACGGCGTAGCGGTCGACGGCGAGGTCGGAGTCGCCGCGTCACCGCGGCCGGGTCTGCGACCTCAGGAATAGACGTGCGGGGCGAGCACGGCGACGTCGCGCAGGTTGCGGTAGCGCTCTGCGTAGTCGAGGCCGTAACCGACGACGAACTCCACCGGGATGTCGAAGCCGACGTACTTGCAGTCGATCTCGACCTTCGCCGCCTCGGGCTTGCGCAGGAGCGCCAGCACCTCGATCGACTCGGCGCCGCGCGATCCGAAGTTCTCCAGCAGCCAGCTCAGCGTGAGGCCGGAATCGATGATGTCCTCGACGATGAGCACGTGCTTGCCGTTGAGGTCCGTGTCGAGGTCTTTCCGGATCTGCACCACGCCGCTCGACTTGGTGCTGGCACCGTAGCTCGACACCGCCATCCAGTCCATCGGAGCGTGGAACGGCAGCGCCCGCGCGAAGTCGGCCATCACCATGACCGCGCCCTTCAGCACGCCGACGAGGAGAAGGTCCTTGCCCGCGTAGTCCTCGGCGACCTGCGCTGCGAGCTCGTCGAGCTTGGCGTGGATCTCCTCCTCGGTGACGAGGATCTGTGCAAGGTCGTCCTGGATCTCCGCGGCGCGCATGGATCGATTTTAGGCGACGCGATCGGATGCTCGGTCCCAGGTCTGTTCATCGGGACGGCATCTGCCCCTCGTCGGGCATCCGCACTACTGTGAGCGGTGATGCGGGCGGACGCCCCGAGGAAGGATTCACCATGGCTCTTGACGACATCCTCAACCAGGTGCCGATCGACGACATCGCCGAGAAGCTGGGCGTCTCGCGGGACGAAGCCAAGGTCGCGGTCGAGCAGGGCGGCGCGGTGCTGCTTGGCGGCCTCGCCAAGAACGCCGAGACGGATGAGGGCTCCGCGGCGATCCGGAACGCGCTGAAGAAGCATGAGGGCGCTTCCGGCGCGTCGAAAGTCGACGACATCGATCAGGCCGACGGCGGCAAGATCGTCTCCCACATCCTCGGTTCGAAGGAGAAAGAGGTGACGAAGGAGCTCACGGAGTCGAAGGCGACCCCCGGCATCGACTTCGGCAAGCTCCTTCCGATCCTCGCCCCGATCGTGATGGGCCTGATCGCGAACGCGACCAAGGACAAGTCGGCGAAGGCCGACGCGGGCGCGGAGGGCTCCGGCGGTATCGGCGATGTGATCGGCGGATTGCTGGGCGGCGGCAACAGCGGCGGCTCGTCCGGCGGCATCGGCGATGTCATCGGCGGACTCCTCGGCGGCGGCAACAGCAGCGGTTCCGGCGGCGGCATCGACCTCGGCGGGATTCTCGGCGGCCTGTTCGGCGGCAAGAAGTAAGACCACATGCACGCATCCGGTCGCGCAGCGGTGGTCCCCGCTCAGCGACCGGATGCGGCGAAGACGATGCGCCCCCCGTGGCGCATGGCCGAGCACTCCGGCAGGTCGATCGGCCCCTGCCCATTCCAGTCGGTGACCAGCCGCGCGACCTCGATCGTCTGCGACCTGGTCAGGCTCACCCCGAACTCGCTGTCGACGACGAGCCGGATGATCCGGTTGCGCAGTGCGGCGGGATTCGCGGCGAGCGCCGCCACGCTGACGGAGATCCCGGCTTCCGCGTGCTCGACGATGTCCTCGATCGTCTCGTGGATCATCTCGTCGAACGCCTCGGCGTCCTCCCGGAGCTGCTCCGCCGTGCGGGCGAGGGCCTCGGCGATGCCGGGACCGAGCTCGTCTTCGAGAACCGGGAGCACGCGCTCGCGCACTCGGACCCTGGCGTAGCGGTCGTCGCGGTTGTGCGGATCGTCCCACGGCGTGAGGTCGGAGGCGACGCAGAAAGCGCGCGTCGTCTCGCGGCGCACGCCCAGGAGCGGACGCACCCATCGCACACCGTCCTCATCCTCCCGGACCGGAGCCATCCCCTGCAGGCTGGCCGCCCCGGAGCCACGAGCCAGGCCGAGCAGAACGGTCTCCGCCTGGTCGTCGAGCGTGTGCCCGAGAAGCACGGCGGCGGCTCCGACGTCGGCAGCCGCGTCTCGCAGCACCCGGTATCGCGCCTCTCGGGCGGCGGCCTCAGGACCGCCCTCCCCTGCGACGTCCACGCGCACGATCAACGGGTCGAGGCCGAGGTCGGCGGCTGCACGAGCCGCCGCGGATGCGACGTCTGCCGAGTCGTGCTGCAGGCCGTGATCGACGGTCAGGGACGCGACACGAAGTCCGAGCTTGCGAGCTTCGAACGCGACGGCCGCGGCGAGCGCGAGCGAATCCGCACCCCCGGACAAGGCGACGATGACGGCCGCACCCTCGGGAAGGTCGGCGAGCGCGGTGCGCACGGCGAGGCGGATCTCGGCGATGGCGGGAGCGAGTGACGGCACGCCTCCACGCTAGGGCACCTCGAGGATCGGCGCGCCCGGTCCCGGTCGATGGCGACGGCCGCGGGCGGGGCTATCCTGACGCCGTGACCGATGAGACGAGCACACGACCGTTCCGCACCGAGAGGTTCAAGGCCTTCGTCGATGCCGTCGTCGCGATCGCCATGACACTGCTCATCCTCCCGCTGATGGAGTCCGTCTCCGAAGCGGCTTCCGGTCAGCTGACCACCGCCGAATTCCTGAACGAGCACGCGGGTCAGCTGCTCAGCTTCGGGTTGAGCTTCCTCCTCATCGCGACGTTCTGGATGGGCCACCATCGCCAGTACCGCGACGTGGAGTGGGTCACCGTCCCCCTCCTGTGGATCAACGTCGCGTGGATGGCGACGATCGTCTGGCTGCCCGTTCCCACGGCGATGATCGGGCAGATGGACACCGACGCCCTCCAGGCGGTGGTCTACATCGACACGCTGATCATGACGCAGGTGACGACTCTCGCCGGCTGGCTCTATCTCGCGCGTCACCGCGAACTCACCACGGCGTCGACCGAGACGATCCGGCTGGGGGCGATCGGAGACCTCGCGGCGATCATCCTGTTCGCCGCAGCCCTCGTCATCGCCGTCCTCGCTGCGCCGAACGGGTACGCCGGGCTCTTCCTGCTGCTGCTCAGCGACCCGACGAGCCGGCTGTTGAATCGGCTGCTGCGCAGGCGCGGAACCGAAGAGCCGCGGCCGGAGACCGACGCCGGACCCTGAGCGCTCGCGACCAACGGGGGTGCGAGCGCCACAGGTAGGCTAGTCGGCGGCATCCAACCGAACTTTTCCTGAGGAGCACACGCATGGGCGCACACGACGCCGTCATCGAGATCCCGCGCGGCAGCCGCGTGAAGTACGAGGTCGACCACGAGACCGGGCGAGTGCACCTCGACCGCGTGCTCTACACGACCTTCGGCTACCCGGCCGACTACGGCTACTTCGACAACACGCTCGGCGAGGACGGCGACCCGCTCGACGTGCTCGTGCTGCTCGACCACGCCATCTACCCGGGCGTCGTCGTGGAGGTCCGCCCCGTCGCCGTGCTCAAGATGAGCGACGAGGCCGGCGGAGACGACAAGCTCGTCGCCGTGCTCTCCAAGGACCCGCGCTGGGCCCACATCCAGGACATCGACGACATCGCCGAGTACACGAAGAAGGAGATCGCGCACTTCTTCGAGCACTACAAGGACCTCGAGCCCAACAAGTGGGTCAAGGTCGACGAGTGGGGGAACGCCGCCGAGGCGCAGCGCATCCTGGACGAGGCGATCGTCCGTTTCGGCGAGCAGGGCCACTGACCCTCACGCACGCAGAAGACCCCCGGTTCCGCTCAGCGGCCGGGGGTCTTCTTCATGTCAGGAAGGAGCGGCTCAGGCCGACACTCCGCGATCGCCGAGGAACGCGACGGGATTCACGGGGCGACCGCCGACGTAGACCTCGAAGTGGAGGTGGCAGCCGAACGAGCGGCCGGTGTTGCCCGCATATGCGATGACCTGGCCGGAGTTCACGCGCTGACCCGAACGGACGAGGATGCCGCCGTCGCGGATGTGGGCGTAGCCCGTGCCGATGCCGCCGCCGTGCTGGATGCGGATGTAGTTGCCGTAACCGGAGTTGGGGCCCGCATAGTCGACGGTCCCGGAGTTCGCGGCGTAGATCGGAGAGCCACAGCCGTTGGCGAAGTCAGTTCCGTAGTGGAAGGACGAGGAGCAGCCCTGGGAGCCGCACTGCACGGAGCGAGGGCCGTAGCCCGAGCTCTTACCGCCGCCGTGCGGACGGCACCAGCCGCCGGAGCCCTGGCTTCCGCCACCGCCTCCGCCGCCACCACCGCCACCACCGGCAGCGGCGGCCGCCGCTGCGGCAGCACGCTCGGCGGCTTCGCGTTCGCGACGGGCCTTCGCCTCGGCTTCGACACCGGCCTGGTAGCCGGCCACGGTCTGAGTGGTCACGTCCTTGAGGGCCGCGAGCTGAGCCTGCATGGTGGCGAGGTTCGCGGACTGCTCGTCCAGGGCGGCCTGAGCGGCTTCCGCCGCCTGCTGCGCGACGACCATCTTCTCTTCGGCGACCTTCTGCAGCCGGTCGCGCTCGTTGCGGGCGACGACGGCCTGGTCGCTGAGCGACTGCGCGGAGTTGCGAGCGGCGACAGCCTTGTCGTAGACCGACTGGTTGTACTCGAGCAGCTTGTCCATCGTGCCGAGGCGCGCGAGCAGCTCATCGGCGTTGTTCGCCGACCCGGCGAAGAACAGCTCCATGGAGGTGTCGTCGCCTCCGTTGCGGTAGAGCTGCGCAGCCACCTGTCCCGCCTTGCGAGCAGAACTGTCGGCGACCGCAGCCTGCTCATCGGCCTTCGCCTGCAGGGTGTCGGCTTCGGTCGCTGCAGCGAAGTACGCCTGCTGCGCGTCGTAGAACTCCTGGGAGGCGACCTTCGCCGCGGCCTGCGTCTCGGCGACCTTCTGCGTGAGGGACTGGATCAGCCCTTCGATACGCGAGACCTCGGTGGCCTTGGCCGCCTCGTTGTTCTTCGCTCGCTGCACGTCATCCCAGCTCGGGTACGTGGCGGCATACGCGGCGCTTACACCGTTGGTGATGCCGAAGGCGCTGAGCGCCACGACGCCGAGCGCGCCGATGCCGAGGGCTCCTCGACGACTGATGCCTGTCGCACCGAAGGCGCGGCGTTCTGTGGGAGTGGGCGCGCAGCCGCAGTCCTCGGACGCTGCTGCGACCGCAGCATCCAGCGTGATCTTGTCGTTCACACGGCCCCTTCCGCCGGTTTCACAGTTGCCACAGTAACAACAACTTTCACATCCGCACCAGGGGCACGGCCGCTCCTCCGCCCTCCACCGACCCCTCGATCGTGCCCCGGAAACACGCCCGGGTTGCGGCGCCGCGCCCTCGATTCGCGATTTGCCTGAAACATCCCTTATGCTTGAGCGTCGGCAAGGAAGTCCCCCGGGACTGACTCGGCCCCATCGTTTAGCGGCCTAGGACGCCGCCCTTTCACGGCGGTAGCACGGGTTCGAATCCCGTTGGGGTCACACCTTCCGATATAATTAAACAAGTATGGCCCTGTAGCGCAGTTGGTTAGCGTGCCGCCCTGTCACGGCGGAGGTCGCGGGTTCAAGTCCCGTCAGGGTCGCTCCGTGCGACGAGCTCTTTCTTCGGAGAGGGCTCTTCGTCTAGGACGCGACAGGTTTGCCGGTCGCGCGGCTCTGTAGCTCAGTTGGTAGAGCGTTCGACTGAAAATCGAAAGGTCACCGGATCGATGCCGGTCGGAGCCACACGAGTGATCGTTACAATCACTCCAGAAACCCTCGCCTAGCTTCTACATGGCGGGGGTTTTGCTTTGCCCTGGTGAGGGGGCGGTTTCCGCGCCTATCCCCAAGGCGAACCACCCCAGCAGTCGAGCCAGCGGGATTCGCTGCCGCCGAGCGTGAGCAGTCAAGCTGGACGCGCACAAGGGGGAGCTTGTGCCGGTGTTGTGCCGGTTCGTCACCCCAGATACTCCCAAGTAGATGGACGCGAGTATTTGGGTGCATCTGGCGCAGAGCAATACGTCGTCTCGGGTTTGACCATCGAGGGACAAGAGGACTTTTGGCGCGAGTGTGCGTACGTAGTTCTGGCAACGAAGGAGTTGACGCTGCTCGACGTCGGGATCGAGTGCTCCTCCACCGCCACAGCCGATGAGTTCGGGAGCCAGAGGGCCGTCCACCCGTCGGCTACGAACGTGTGAGAACTTTCATTACTCATTCAAGGTCGGCCTCCGGCCGATGAGTCGGAGGCCGACCTTCCGGTGCGTGCGGTCCTCGCTGCGCTGCGGTCCGCGCGCTCCTCAGCCCGGCCTCCGACTCAAGGACTCAATCTTCGGCCACAGCGCTCGCGGCATCCCGGGCGCCCCGCGCCGCCGCCTCCGCTCGATCGTTCGCGAGCCGCTGAGCAAGGTTCTCAGCGAAGAGCTCCACCTGCGCCTCCATCGGCTTCGATCGATCGAAGGTCATCCCCCCAAAATCACGGGACTCATCGAAGACTGAATAGTCTACATCTGCGAACCAGATGGGAATCACTGCGTTGTCACCAAATCGGTGTCGGAACTGTTCAGATTCGAACCGCGTCCACACTCGCTTTGGATAATCATTGCCGAGGAATACCACGATGTAGCTCGCCTCGCTCTTATATATTGGAGCGAGATACTCTTCAACGTTGGCCGCCAAAATCCTACTTTGCTCGTTTTCGTCATAGAAGATTCCGAGTTCGCGCTCGGCAAGCTTTGTGTAGAGCATTTTTGCAATCTCTCGGTCCGAGCCGGCAAACGACAGCGCGTAGTCATACGTTGACGCAAATGAGACCTCGAAGTATCCCAATCGCTCAGCAAACCGGTTCCATGACAAGTGCTTGATGTAGAAGAAGAACTGTGGGTCCTCCACAGCTAGAATCCGACCATCCTCTTCGTAATGGACGAGGTCGGACAACACGTCATGTTTCTCATCAAGAAGATTCCTGAGGTGCCCCTTCTCCACGACCTGGCTGACGCTAGGTCGGAGGGTTGGATTGCGAGACATTTCGCGATCCAACTCGATCGTCCATTCGTCGCTCTGAGACAACCACCGCAAGATCTGGAGGTAGGGCGCGCGCCCTTCCCTACGAAGCTTCTTACCCTTCGCGAATATCTCTGCTCGACGCTGGAACGTGCCGGAAAGCCGGTCTAGGACGCGTTCTCGGATCAGCTCAAACGATGCATCGACAACCGCTTTCTCAACCTGGGTTTCTTCAACGTCCTTCGTGAGACAAGCATCGTGACACAATGCTTGGGCGATGTTGAAGCTCCCAAGTGCACTACGAGCGATTTCGTGCTTGGCGTCGATCGAAATGTTGAGCGCGGCTTCACCTTTTTCAATTAGGGATTCGAGTCGATCTTCGGGGTTGATGCCGAGCTTGACTATCTCAATTCGACCTCCGAGGTCCGGCGCGATTGAAATCAAAGATTCGCCAGCCTTATTGATTCCGATCACAACGACCTTTGAGTCCGTGCGCTCTTCGTCTGCGAGGATCTTCATGAAATCGGATATAGCACTTTTGCTTTCCGCATCGAGACGGTGAAAATCATCAATGACGACCACCCCGATGGCTTTCATATTGGGAAGTTCTCGGATGAGGTCGACATCCTCACTCCGCCGAGCACTCAGCTTCACTACCTCCGCGCTCGCCCCGATCGCGTCCAACGCATTCGTGACGGCGCTGGTCTTGCCAATCTTGGACGGTCCTTCGACTACAACGCCTCGCCCAGGCGTGCGAAGCGCGATCTTCAGTCGCGAGTACTCGACCGGCTCGACGAAGGTCAAGGTCGGGACTCCGGAGAGTTTGAATACGTCCTCAAGATTATGGGTCACGCTAGATCCTCCGTCGACTCAATACTTGCCTCGCAGGTTAGCGCAAATCTACGCCTGGGGAGTTTCACCCGAGTGCAACTTCGTCTGCAGACATGTTCTCGGCAGCAGGTCCTGCGAACTCGTGCCGGTTCTGTGCCGGTAGCTCCGCTGAAACCACCCTCAACCAGCCGCGACCAACCATGACGACTTCCGCGGAATCACGCGGCAAACGGCGACCAACGAACACCCACTATCCCGCCGCATCCAACTGAAGATCGAAAGGTCACCGGATCGACGCCGGTCGGAGCCACACGAGTGATCGTTACAATCACTCCAGAAACCCTCGCCTAGCTTCTACATGGCGGGGGTTTTGCTTTACCCGCGGGCGAGGCCTTTCCACCGACGCCCTGTGATCAACTGGTCCGTATGCGTCAAGAGCAGTCGTCCGTCATCCCGGTCGAAGTCCTCCGAGGCTTCCGGTCCCGGGACGACACGACGCGCGAATGGTCGGCCCAGGTGTCAGCCGTCGCGCTGGACCTGCTGCAGCGGTGGGAGCTCCGCCCTGAAGGCACGGTCCGATCGGGAGAGGCCGGGGTCCTCGTTCCGGTGCGCCGTGCCGATGGAACGCCCGCGGCGTTGAAGCTGCAGGTCCCTTGCGCCGAGACCACGGCTGCGATCATCGGCCTCACCCGTTGGCAGGGAGCCGGCATCGTCCGCCTGCTGGACAGTGATGCCGACCGCGGAGGGATCCTGCTCGAACGCCTCCAGGGAGACCGCGCTCTGGAGACCGTCGAAGACGACGATGCTGCCGTCCGCGTGGTCGGTGGCCTCCTCGCACGCCTGCACGCTGTGGCCGCCCCGGACGGGCTCCCCCGGCTCGCGACGGTCACCGCCGAGATGATCGACGATGCTCCCGCGGCCGCGCGCGTGCTCGACGACGATGATCGGTCCCGGCTGGGCCGATGGGTCGACACGGTGTCGGCGGTCGCCGATGACACCGGCGACCGTCTCCTGCACTGGGACCTGCACTACGGCAACGTGCTCGCGGCCGATCGCGAACCCTGGCTGGCGATCGACCCGGAACCGCTCGTGGGCGATCCCGGATTCGACCTCTGGCCCGCGCTCGACAGCGGATGGAGCGACGACCCCACCCGCACCGATGCAACCCGGCTCGTGCGGCGACGCTTCGACATCCTCACCGAGATGCTCGACCTCGACCGCCACCGCGCTGCCGCCTGGACCCGTGCCCGCCTGCTGCAGAACACCCTGTGGGACATCGAAGACGGTCAGCCCGCCATCAGCGCGGCAGCGAAGCTGGTCGACGATGCGCTCCTCGCCGCCCACAGCTCCGAGATGCGGTGAACGCACCGAACCGGGTTCGCGTCGAGCGCTCCTCGCGAGGCGGAAGGCCCCGTCGTCGTCACAGCGATTCCGCAGCCTCCCGCGCTTGCTCCAGATCGTGCGCCGCCACTTCCGTGCGCTGAGCCGCAGCAGCTCGCTCCGCCTCTGCGCGCGACACCTCGGCCTCGGCGCGCTCGGCATCGGCGCGGGCGCGGGCGAGCTGGGCCTCGAGTTCGGCGGTCCTGTCCGAGAGTTCAGAGATGTGCGCTCGCACCCTCTGCAGCGCCGCATCCCTCCGTGCGAGTTCGCGCTCCGCGACCGTGTGCTCCTTCTCCGCCGCCGCGATCGCCCGCTCGGCGTCCCGGCGCGCCCGTCGCGCCTGCAGCTCATCCGTCGGAGGTCGCGGCGCCGGCTCGAGGTCTGGCACGTCGCCCGCCACCGCCTCACGGATCTCGCTCGCCGTGGCCGAGGGATCGAGAGCCCGCAGCAGTCGGCCGGAAGCGACGGCTGCGGCCGCCGCCGGATCGAAGAACGCCGCCGAGATGGTCTGCTCGACCGCCTCGAGCGTCGACGGCGTCACGCGCTCCCCGCGCGCTGCGGCCAGCTCTCCTGCGGCCTGGGCGAGCCGCCGGGTGAGGGCGCGGCGTTCCCGTCCCAGCTTCGCCAGCGCCGGGGCGTCCAGGTCGTCCTGGGCTTCGCGAAGCTCTCGCGCGAGCTCCAGCGCCTCCCCGAGCTGTGCCGCCCGCTCGCGCGCGAACACGTTCACCACCCAGGCCGCGATCGACGGCTTCCTGAGAGCGAGGATCCGGGAGGCGAGCTCCGGATCAGCCTCCCCCGCCCGGGCCTTGCGCGACGCCACGAACGATTCCGGGGCGTCGGAGTACAGCACGGCTGCGATCTCCTCGAACGTGGGACCGACCATGCCGCCACCCTACGCCGATACCGATCGCCCGCCCGGGCTCCGCCCTGTGATCCCGCCAGCGATCACAGCAGGTCGTACTCCCCGCCGTACGGCACCGCACTGTCGCCGGTGTCCCGCGCGTCGAATTCCACCGTCTCGACCGAGATCACGACGTGTGTGACCGAGGAGATCAACACGCTGACCGAGCGATTGCCCACCACCGAGAATTCGACGAACCCGCCTCCGGTCTGGATCGCCTCCTCTATCCGACCTCTCAGCTCGACGGCATCCTCCCCCTGCGCCAGGAAGAACTCTGATTCATTGAGCGCAATCCGCGTGCGCGCCATCGTCTGCACCTTGTCCTCCGCTCGTTGTCATTCCGTTGTCGTCATGCTGAGACGGTAACGAGTACATCCGGGCTCGCAGAGGGGGTTGCGCATGGGCCGCAGAAGAGGCAGTGCGCCGGTGTACCGTGATCACATGGGCAGACTCCGCTACGACGGGACCTCGGATCCGATCCTCATCGAAGACGCGACTCTGGCGCACCTCAAGATCGTCATCTCGACCAAGCTCCGCCGCCAGGAGAGCTTCATGATGACCTGGCTCCCGGTCAACGGCGGGGTCGACAAGCGCGCCACCGTGTGGATCCATCCGGCGATCCCGCTGCAGTTCGGGTACGACGCCGCCGAGCCTCCGGCGATCGATCCGCGACTGATCGCCGACATGATGCAGGCGCTCAACGCGTCAGGCGAACTCGTGCTCGATCATCTGATCTCCCCCGCCTGACCCCGAGTACCTCCGCAGGACCCGCCGCGGATCCGGCTACGCTGTGCCCGTGGATGCCGCCCCCTATCTCCTGCTCGGTCTGCCGATCCTCGCGCTGATCATCGGCGGCCCGATCCTCAGGAGTCGTATGGGTCGCCGTGCCTCTGCAACCGGAGCCAAGGCAGGAAAGAAGTTCGCGGACGAGAAGCTCGAGACGGCGCTCGGCGAACTCGGCACCACTCTGGTGATCCACGCACCAGAGCCGCGCGCGAGAGAGATCATCGCCTCCGCGATGGCGGAGAAGGAACGGGAGTACGTGATCCGCAGCGACGGCGGTTACGGCATCCGCTTCGTCGAACCCGATGACACGCTCGTCCGACTCGGTCCCGTCACCGAGGGCACCCGGATGCAGATCGAGACCTTCCGCGACTACTTCGGTTTTCCCCAGACCGTTCAGTTCTGGACGGAGCTGCGTGCACGCGTCGCCGCCGCGGCGGAAGCCCACGAGGTCACGGTCGCAGAGGGAAAGCCCATCCGCTACGTCCGCGGCGAGACGATCGACGACCGGAACGCCCGCTGGGTGCAGGCCCCCTGACCTGGGTCACGCGCCTTCAGCCGATGCAGGCGAAACACGGACGCACAACAAACCGCAGACGCAACTAGGCTGGAGGGCGCGCCCCGCCCGCCGGGCCTCCGCCGGGTCACGGTGGTGGCGTGCGCCCTGACGACCTCCTCCGGTCCACACGGTCCCGACTGACGGGACGGAGCCGCCGCTCCCGGTGTGGCCACGCCAGAAAGGCAAATACCCATGAGCGAATCCCCCGGAACCGCAGACCGTGACGGCGAGCGCTCGCCGGACTTCTTCGACCAGCTGATCGAGACCTCGCCCCGCGACCAGCAGGGCGCGTTCACCATCGGCTTCCGCGGATACGACAAGGGCGAGGTCGACGCCGCACTCTCCGCGCTTCGCAACCAGCTCAAGCAGGCCGCCGCAGACGTGGCCGAGGCTCAGGCGCGCGAAGAAGAAGCCGTCGAAGCGGTGCGGGAAGAGGAGCGCAAGGCTCGCGAGGCGCTCGAGAGCGAGCTCACGGCCGCGAACGCCAAGGCCTCCGACGCCGAGCAGCAGGTCGCGACACTCACGTCCGAGCT
This sequence comes from Microbacterium sp. WHRI 7836, assembly GCF_040223885.2. Taxonomy (NCBI): domain Bacteria; kingdom Bacillati; phylum Actinomycetota; class Actinomycetes; order Micrococcales; family Microbacteriaceae; genus Microbacterium; species Microbacterium sp. WHRI 7836. Next base: position 695,844 of record NZ_CP168171.1, on the reverse strand, counting down.
CGTCGACGCCCCGCAGCCCGATGGCGAGGAGGCCCCGTCGCGCCAGCAGTTCGAAGCGATCCTCCGTGTCGCGGAAGAGCAGGCGAACGTCCTCATCCAGAACGCCGCGGTGCAGGCCGATCGCCTGATGACCTCCGCTCGCGAGGAGGTGGCCGCGCAGCGCGCCGAGGCCGAGGCCGACGCGGAGCGAATCACCGACCAGGCGCAGCGCGACGCCGACCAGGTGCGCCTGAAGATGGACACCGAGTACACGGCTCACGAGGCGCGCATCGAGCGCGAGGCCGCGCACGCCGCGGAGAAGGTGAACCAGGCCGCTCAGGAGGCCACGGCGATCCGCACCGAGGCCGAGAAGGGCGCGGCAGCACTGCGCTCCCTCGTCACCCGTGAGACGACCCAGCTGCGCGCCGATGCCGAGCGCGATGTGCGCGACATGAACGCCCGCGTGCTCGAGTTCGAGGAGACCCTCACCCGCCGTCAGGACGACGCGCAGCAGGAGTTCCTGGTGCTGCACAACCAGGCGGTGGCGCACGCGGAGCGGATCACCAACGACGCCAACGAGCAGGTCACGGCCTCGCTCGAGCACGCCCAGCGCATCTCTGCACGCGCCGAGGACTACGAGCGCCTGACCCGCTCGCAGGCCCAGGCGATCGAGGCCGAGGCTCAGGTCCGCGCACGTGAGACCCTGGAGCGCGCACGCGCCAAGGCCCAGAAGATCGTCGATTCGGTCACCGGCCACACCACTGCCGTGCTGCACGACGCGGAGGACCGCACCCGCCAGCTGCGGTGGCAGCAGCAGCAGCTGTCGAGCTTCATGGCGGAGGTGCGCGAACTCATCCGCCCCGACGGCATCTTCTCCGACGAGTCGCTGCCGACGGAGATCACCGGAGCGGACGCGCCTGCCGCCCCGGCTCCCGAAGCTGCTGTCGCCGACGAGGCGCCGGAGGAGACCTTCCTCGGCGACGAGGTGCTCGAGGACGAACTCGACGATGACCGTCCGCTCGAGAAGATCACGATCGACGTGGTGGAGACCAAGAAGAAGTCCTCAAAGTAACGCACGAACGACAGAGGCGCGAGCAGGGATTCCTGCTCGCGCCTCTGTCGTTCCCGGACTGATCAGGCCCGGTGATGTCTGGGGGCTACCCCCGGCCGAACTGCGCCACTGCCGGGCAGTCGAAGGGATCGGCTCCGGCGGAGAGACCGACCCGGTTCAGGTACTCGATGACGATCATGTAGGACCGACCGAGGCTGGTCTCCGTGTAGGGCACGTCGTTCGCCGCGCAGTAGTCGCGAACGATCTCCCGCGCCTTCGCGAGGTGCGGTCGCGGCATGCTCGGGAAGAGGTGGTGCTCCACCTGGTAGTTGAGGCCGCCCATGAGCCAGGTCGTCCACCATCCACCGCTGATGTTGCGGGAGGTGCGCACCTGCTTGGTGAAGAAGTCGAGACGGGCGCCGGGCTCGATGATCGGCATCCCCTTGTGGTTAGGCGCGAACGCGGCCCCCATGTAGACGCCGAAGACCGCGAACTGCACCCCCATGAAGGCGAAAGCCATACCGAGGGGGAGCATCATGAACACGGGCACCAGGATGAGGGCGAACCGAAGCGCAATGATGCTCAGCTCGGTCCAGCGTCCCTTGACGTTCTTCGTCGTCATGAGGTACTTCAGGCCGAGGAAGTGGAGGTTCAGCCCCTCGAGGGTGAGGAGCGGGAAGAAGAGCCAGCCCTGCTTGCGGGTGATCAGCTTGATCAGGCCCTTGGACTTGGCGGCATCCTCCTCGAGGAACGAGATCGTGTCGACTTCGATATCGGGGTCCTTGCCGACCTGGTTCGGGTTCCCGTGGTGCTTGGTGTGCTTCGAGTCCCACCACGAGTAGCTCATGCCGATGCTGGCGATCACGATGCGGGCGAGCTTGAAGTTCGCCGGCCCGGTGGAGAGGATCTGGCGGTGCGCGGCCTCATGCCCGAGGAACGCGATCTGCGTCAGGACGATGCCGAGCCCTGCGGCGATGAGCAGCTGGAACCAGCTGTCGCCGAGCAGGATGAAGCCGGTGATGAGACCGCCGAGCGCGACAGCGATGCCGGTGGCCACGAAGATGTAGAACCACTGGGTCCGCTGCAGCAGCCCGGTCTCCTTGACCACCTGCGAAACCTGCTTGTACGCCTTCGCCATGGGAGGGAAGTCTGCGTTGCCGGAATACGTCTGACGAATCGGACCCAGCGTTGCCGCGGTCGGTTCGATCTGTGTGAGGGAGATGATCTTCTCCTGACGATCGGAGCCCTTGAGCTGTGAAAGCCCAAGGCAGCTGCCCAACGCTTACCTCACAGTAGCCCTAGCTCTATACGCGTCAGGGAATACATCGGAACCTCTCGCCGACCCTTCAGCCGAGCCCGGCTGCGGATGTCCGAGGGGGCTCAGGCCCGCGCGCGTCGGGTCCGGCGTCGCCACGCTCGCGGAAGGATCGAGGGGAAGTCGGGGGTCGACCGAGAGGGTCGGTTCGCGTCTTCGAGGGCGCGGAAGGCGGCATCGAGCGAATCGAAGACTCCGAGTTCGGTGCCGTGATTGTCGCGCACGAGGTGCGCGCTGCCGTCGAACTCGACGAAGCCGGCGAACTCGCCGCCGCGCGTCGCGACGTGCACATCGACGTCGGCCTGTTTCCAGGTCAACGGGTCGGAAGGGCGAAGTGTGGTGCTGCTCATGGTCATACTCATTGCTGTGTGGCGGACACGCGTGGCGCTCCGCAAGATGTGAGACCGAGGGCGGATTCCGCACGCATCGATGTGCGCGGTCCGTGATGGCCCTGATCAGTGGCGACGTGGCGGCCGAGAGGGGCGATGCACACACGTTGCTCGACGAGCATAGCAGATCTCCCCTCTCGACCTCAGGAGCCCCGATGTGGCTCAGCTCGACGGCCGGCCGCCGCCTGGCCCGCCCTGACTTCCGCCCGCGGCGGGAGCTGTCTCGGTATCGATGCCGACCACGAGCGTCGCCGTATACCCGCCCTGCACGCCGCCCGTGACCGTGGCCAGTTGCAGCGCTCCGGAATCGTCGCCGAAGACGTTGTCGCTCGCCAGCGTGATCTGCGACAGATTCCTCGCTGATCCGTCGTAGGCCGACTCGGCGTAGACGTCCGCGCATGCCGCTTCCGGAAGTGCCAGCTGCGAGGTGGCGATGGCCGCCGTCGAGTCGGTGATCGAGCCGACATCCGGATACACCTCGAAGTGGATGTGCGGCCAGCGGCCCGAGTAGCACCCGGGGAACACAGAGGTGAACGAGACCCTGCCGTCGGCGTCCGCCACCTGCACACCCCTCAGGTAGGTGACGTCCTCCAGCCCCGAGGAATACATCGAGTACTCTCCCTGGGCGGTGCAGTGCCACGCGTAGACGGCGACACCGGCGAAAGGCAGGCCTCCGTTCGCCAGATCGATGACCCGCAGCTCGAAGGTGAGGGGCACTCCCTCCGCCGTCGCTCCGCCGTCGATCGAGGACCGGATGTCCTGACGCACGATGCCGGCGTCCTCGAGCACATCGGGCCCGTTCGACCCGTCCCCCGGATACGGCCCCGCCGTCTCGTCGGGGATCTCATCGACGCTCACGGACTCGCCGTCCGATGTCGTCGTCGTGCTGGGCGTCGGTGTCGACGTCGCAGCTCCGACCGAGTCGGACGGCGTGCAGGCCGCGAGGACCACGGCTCCGATACCGAGCCCCGCGAGGCCGAGCACACCGCGCCGGCTCAGCAGGGTGCGGATGTCGAAGGCCGCGCCCTGGTCGACGACCTCCTCGTCGGCACGATCGAGCAGCCTCCCCTCGTACGCCGGACCATCGGGGGTCTGGGTGGGTTCCGGAATGCTCATGATGCTCTCCTCCTCGACGAACTGTTGGTGATGACCACCAGCGTCGCGGAGCTTCCGATCAGGCGCTCCTGCGCCCGCTATGCCTTTTCTATGTGCGAGGAATCGACCGGCGGACGCAGCACCAGCACCACCACGACTCCGACGAGGATGAGGGCGGTGAGCGTCACCGGAACCGGCAGCACGGGGTCGAGCAACACCAGCACCGCCGCGACCGGGACGACCGTGTTCACGACACGATCCGCGTTCTCACGGATGGCGATCCACCAGATGCCCACCAGGAAGATCGCGATCGGGATGGTGACCGTGAACGATGCGGCGATGTTCGACAGATGGCTCTTCCCGGTCAGGACGTCGAGCTCCACCTCGATGCCCGCCGAGAAGGCGGCCGCCGCCGCGAAGACGAAGTAGTGCGTGTATCCGTAGCGCAGCGACCGCGCGAAGCTCGAGATGGCACGGTGATGCGGCGGCCAGAAATAGATCCACCAGAGAGACGCCGTCACGACGAGCGTCAACACCGAGATCGCGATCAGCGGCCCGAGACTCTCGACCTTGTCGAGCGCATCGATGATCGCGTTCGCCGAGGCCAGCAGGCTCTCGCCGAGCACGATGAGCGTGAAGAGTCCGTAGCGCTCGGTGATGTGATGCGGATGCCACGGATTCTGCTTGCGGAACTCGGCGAACACCGGGACGCTGATCTCGATCAGGGCGAACAGCACGAACGCGGCGATCTGCAGGGGGCCGGTGGGTATGAGGAGGAACAGGATCCACAGCACCTGGACGGCAGCGATGCCGAACGCGTACCGTCGCGTCACCGACCGCAGCTGACCGGCCGACCGCGACGCCCGCAGCCACTGCGCCACCATCGCCACGCGCATCACGACGTACCCGAGCACCGGAACGGTGAAGTCCCCCTCGTTGAACGCTCGGGGGATGCCGGCCGCGAAGACGAGGACGCCGCCCATCTGCACGAAGGTCGTGACGCGGTAGAGCCAGTCGTCCGTGTCGAACGATGTGGCGAACCAGGTGAAGTTCATCCAGGCCCACCAGATCGCGAAGAACAGCATCGCATAGGACGTGATGCCGTGCAGGAACTCTCCTTCGCTGAGGGCGTGGTGCAGCTGAGCGGAGGCGATGCTCACCGCCACCACGAAGACGAGGTCGAAGAAGAGCTCGAGCGGACTCGCGGTGCGATGCGGCTGCGCCGGGTCGCGCGGCAGCATGGTTCGCAGCTGGAAGCGTGGATTGTCGATGTTCGCGGTCACCGCGACAGGATAGCTCTCCGGCGGCTGCTTCCCGCAGCCGCCGTTCATCCAATCAACAGAATTACCTTCCGGTGCAGCCGGTGTTCCGCTACACTGAGTCGAGTCTGCAGTGCCTGCTGTCAGCGATCACCGTGTGGGACGGTGAGAACGCACTCCGTGATGTGGGAATCATGGGGAGTTTCAGCAGGACCCGAGGGGTCGGGACGCAGACGAAAGCCGTGAACGTGGGGTTCATGGTCTGGGGAAACTGGGGAAACACATGTCGCACTGGGGATTTCTGCGTACATTCACGGCTCATGGGGCCTCGGCATGACTTCCGTCGAGGATGCCCTGAGCATCGCTCGTACGGGCTTCGTGCCGGTCGCGGCTCCGCGAGCCACGAAGTCGGTGACGCGCACGGTGGTCACGCCGCGCGCTTCGGCGACTCTGGAACGGCGCCGTCAGTGGGAACGTCGCTATCGGATGCAGCTGCGGATCACGGATGCGGCCGTCATCCTGTTCGCACTCGGTCTGACAGCAGCGGTCCAGCTGGTGAACGGCGTCTCCGGGCCTGAGGTCCTCCGCGACGGCATTCCGCTCGCCGCGCTGTGGTACCTCCTGCTGAGCGCGCTGCACACGCGGGACGCCGCGTTGTTCCGCGCCAGCGCCACCGAGTACCGCGGCGTCGTGCACGCCACGGGACTCGCGTTCGGGATCATCGCCATCGTGGCGGTGCTGCTCGCCTGGAAGACGATGCAACTGACGCTGCTGCTGGGGCTGCCCGTCGGTGTGCTGACTCTCCTGGTGACCAGGTGGCTGTGGCGTCACTGGCTGCAGAAGCAGCGATCCCAGGGAAGGTTCGCCTCCCGCACCCTCGTCGTCGGCAATAGGGACGACGTGGAGTATGTGGTCCGGACGCTGCACCCGATCGGCGCATCCGGCTACCAGGTGGTCGGCGCAACGCTGCTCGACGGCAACGCTCGCGACATCGTGATCGACGACACGCGGTTCCCGGTCCTGGGGAACGTGAACTCCGTGTCGTCGGTCGCGGCCGAGGTCGGTGCCGACACGATCATCGTGGCGAGCCGCCCCGAGGGCGAGCCCGAGTTCGTGAAGCAGCTCAGCTGGCAGCTGGAAGGGACCGCCGCCGAGCTCGTGCTCTCGAGTCGCCTCACCGACGTCGCGGGTCCGCGGATCTCCTTCGCGCCGGTGGAGGGACTGCCGCTGATCCAGGTGCAGATCCCCACCTATGAAGGTGGCCAGCACCTGCTCAAGCGCGCCCTCGACATCGCCGTGGCCACGGTCGCGCTGATTCCCATCGCGCTGCTGGCTCCCGTGCTCGCGCTGCTGATCAAGCTGGACTCCCCCGGTCCGGTCTTCTTCTTCCAGGAGCGGGTCGGCCGCGACGGTCGACGGTTCAAGATGGTCAAGTTCCGGTCGATGAAGACGGACGCCGAGCAGCAGCTCGCCCTGCTCAAGGAGCAGAACCAGGGCGCCGGACTCCTGTTCAAGATGAAGGACGACCCCCGCGTCACCCGGGTCGGCCGAGTGCTGCGCAAGCTCTCCCTCGACGAGCTGCCGCAGTTCTGGAACGTCCTCATCGGCGACATGAGCGTGGTGGGGCCTCGGCCGCCGCTGCCCAGCGAGGTCACCGCCTACGACGGCACCGTCTTCCGTCGCCTGTACATCAAGCCGGGGATCACGGGGCTGTGGCAGGTCTCCGGTCGGAGCGACCTCTCCTGGGACGAGAGTGTCCGGCTCGACCTGCGCTACGTCGAGAACTGGTCCGTGATGAACGACCTGCAGATCATGTGGCGCACCGCCAAGGTCATGGTGCAGCCCAGCGGGGCATACTGATCGGATGAGCAATTCGAACCGCCTCACCATCGCGATGGTGGGGACCAGAGGAGTGCCCGCAGCATACGGCGGCTTCGAGACCGCCATCGAAGAGGTCGGACGCCGTCTCGCCGACCGCGGACACGACGTCGTCGTGTACACCCGCGGCTCCGAGCGGCGCGAGAAGGAGTACCTCGGTATGAGGGTCGTGCACCTTCCCGCGATCCCGGTGAAGCAGATCGAGACGCTGAGCCACACGGGGCTGTCGGCTCTGCACCTCATGTTCCGGCGGCGGCCGGATGCGACCTTCGTCTTCAACGCGGCGAACTCCCCGTTCCTGCCCCTGCTGCGATTGCGCCGCGCGCCGGTCGCCCTGCATATGGATGGACTCGAATGGCGACGCTCGAAGTGGGGTCCGCGCGGCAAGGCGTACTACCGCTGGGCTGAGCAGTTCGGGGTGCGCACGGCCGATGCGCTGATCGCGGATGCGCCCGGGATCGCCGACTACTACCGGCACCAGTTCGACGTTCCGACCGAGCTCATCCGCTACGGTGCCCCGATCCTCGACCAGCTCCCGGAACGTGGCGTCGCCGAGATGGACCTCACCCCTGAGGGGTATCACCTGGTCGTCGCACGGTTCGAACCGGAGAACCATGTGCTCGAGATCGTCCGGGGTTACCGCGACAGCGACGCGAAGCTGCCGCTCGTCGTCGTCGGCTCGGCGCCCTACAGCGCGGGGTACACCCAGGAGATCCAGCGTGTGGCGGACGGCGACGACCGCATCCGTCTCGTGGGGGGCGTCTATGACCAGGAGCTGCTCGATGCGCTCTATGCGAATGCGCTCACGTATCTGCACGGCCACTCTGTGGGCGGCACCAACCCCTCGCTCCTGCGCGCCATGGGGGCCGGGACCGCTGTCATCGGCTTCGATGTCCCCTTCAACCGCGAGGTACTCGACGGCAACGGGTGGTTCTTCGCGGATGCCGCCCAGGTCGCCGAGCAGGTGATGGCCGCCGAATCCGACCCGGCAGCGACCGCGGCCAAGGGCACCGCCGTGCAGGAGATCGCCCGCACCCGCTTCCGCTGGGATGATGTCGCGGACGAGTACGAGGCACTCGCGCAGCGGATCTCCGAAGGTGCGACCATTCACCCCTCAGCCAGGCGGGCACGCCGACGGTCGACGGACTGGGCGCCCGTTCGCGCCGAATCGAGCACTTCGTGAGCAACGAGTCGAAGCGACCGACCGTCCTACTCGTCCACCCCGGCGCCGAGATGTTCGGGTCCGATCGCATGCTCCTGGAGAGTGCCATCGGCCTCGTCGAATCGGGGGTGCGTGTCGTCGTCGCTCTGCCGAGTTCCGGCCTTCTCGTGAACGAGTTGCGCGCGGCCGGCGCAGAGGTCGTCATCCTGCCGATGCTCGTGCTCCGCAAAGTGCTGCTCACCCCGCGCGGACTGCCGAGGCTGTTCCGAGACACGTTCCAAGGGCTGGGCGCTGCCTGGCGGCTGATCGGCCGGCTGCGTCCCGACGTCGTGTACGTCTCGACGATCATCATCCCCGAGTGGCCGCTGATCGCCCGGCTGCGCGGAGTCCGCACCGTGAGCCACGTGCATGAAGCCGAGGCCTCGGGCAACAGGATCGTCAATGCTCTCCTCTACTCCCCCCATCTGGCCTCCCATCAGACCCTCGTGAACAGCCGGTTCAGTCTGGACACCATCCGCACCGCGCTCCCCGCCCTGGCCCGGCGCTCGCACGTGGTGTACAACGGCGTCGCTTCTCCCCCGCAGCCGCTGTCTCCCCGTCCCCGCACAGAGGGCCCCCTCCGCGTGCTCTACATCGGGCGTCTCTCCCCCCGCAAGGGCCCCGATCTCGTGATCGCGGCGGCCTCACGCCTCCACTCCGCCGGGCGCGCGGTGGAGGTCACCCTCCTCGGCGCGGTCTTCGAGGGCTACGAGTGGTTCGAACGCGACCTTCGTGCACAGGCGTCCGAGGCCGGGGTCACCGTCGACTTCGCCGGATTCCACACCGACATCTGGCCGTTCCTCGAGCAGGCCGATGTGCTGCTCGTGCCATCACGCGTCGACGAACCCTTCGGGAACACCGCCGTCGAAGGCGTCCTCGCCCTGCGACCGGTGATCGCGAGCGACAGCAGCGGACTCCGGGAAGCAGCAGGCGGTTACGGCACGGCGAGGCTCGTCGCGGCCGGCGATGCGGAGGCGATCGCTTCCGCGCTGACCGACATCGACGCCCGGTGGGATGAGATCGTCTCGACCGTCGCAGACAGCCGCGCCGAGGCCCTGCGCAGGCACGCGCCTCAGGTCTACCGCTCGAGCATCTCGACGCATCTCCTGGGCTGACCCGCACCCCGGTCTGCCACACCCTCCGGCGGGTCAGAGTTCTCGCTACACCTGTTCCAGCTCGCCCACGGTGAGCCGCTTCTTGTTCCGGACGATGTAGATCGAGAACGGAATCAGCTGGCACACGACGAGGGCGAACGCGACGCCGATCAGGGGTCCTGCGATGCCCAGCACAGGAGTGAGCACGAACGAGAGGGTGATGCCCACGGCCGCCATGCTGAGCGTGGGGATCACCTGGAAGCGGATTCCCGGCTTGTCCATGATGAACATCCCCAGGGGGTACACGGCCGCCGTCATCATGATCATCAGACCGAAGGCGAAGATCGTGCTCGTGCGCACCGTCAGCTCGCCCTGGGTGATGAACCCGAACAGCCACGGGCCGACGAGCCACACCATCACAGTCGCGACGCCGATCGCCGCAGCGAACAAGACCGACAGCAGGAACGGCCCACGCCGGAGGTCACCGTCGTGGCGGCTCTTCGCGAAGTGCGGCCAGAGCGCGAGTCCACCGGCCATCACGAGTCCGTTGAGGGCGAAGAACACCTGGCCCGCCACGCCGTACTCGGCGACGTCGGTGGGTCCGCCCAGCTGAGCGATCACGTAGCGCTGCGAGCCGACGGCGATCGGATACGTCACCATCTGGGCGAGCATCGGCCACCCGACGTCCATCACCCGCACGCCCGGGTAGCGGCGAGGATGCAGGACCATCCGGGCGGCCGAGGGGATCAGCGGCGAAGTCGTGCGAGCCGTGATGAGGATGCCGAGCACGGATACCAGGAAAGACGCGCCGAAGGAGGCGATCGCCACGAAGGAATGGAGATTCTCGCCACCGAAGGTGAGCATCAGCCAGACGCCCGTCATCGTGAGCGGCGAGATCAGCCCCTGGAGGAGGATCACGATGTGGTTGCGACGCTGGCCCAGCATGATCCGCGCCCACACCCCGAGCGGGATGCCGAGACAGAAGATCGTGACGCAGTAGAAAGCGGCCAACGAGGCACCCGGTCGCCCTCCGGCTTCACCGAACACCAGCTCCCAGGCACCCGTGAGCACGAGGACCGTGTTGATCGCCATCGCCGTGGCGGCGAAGGTGAGCAGCACCCGGCCGACGGAGGTGAGCTGGTACCGCAGCTTCTCGTCGGTGCGCACGTTCGTGCTGGTCGCGACAGCGTTGACGAGGACCGCGCCGCTGCCGAGGTCTGTGAACGTCAGCAGCGAGGGGATGGTCGTCAACAACGTGTACAGGGCGAAGCTGTCGACGCCGGCGCCGCCGATGATCATCCGGGTCGTGATGACGCCGCAGACCAGCGCGATGACCATCGTCAGCGCACGCGCGCCGACAGCGAGAAGAGAACCCATGTTTACATCGTCACCGGGGCAGGGCTCCCAGTGTCGTGCTGCTGCCGGGGAGTCGCGATACTGAGGCGATGTCAGACGGCACCGGCACCGCCACCGACCCCTGCGTCGCGGCGAACTGCGGCAGCAGGGCGAAGCCGGCGTCGACCACCGGGGCTCCCTCGACGAACTGCGACCGTCGATCCTGCCCCGTGGCCGCGGTGAACGCGGCCAGCGTATCCGTCACCGCGGGGTCTCTCGAGACGGAACCCTTCGACCACGCGGAGAACCAGCGGGGGGTGCCCGGTGACGTGCGGTGATAGAGGTTTCCGTTGACGCTCGACATCATCTGCGAACCCGTGTACTGCAAGGAGAAGTCCTGGACGCAGACCAGGCAGTTGCCCGCGCTCTCGGCCACGATGTTGTTCGATGCCACGATGTTCCTCGTGATCCAGGACGCCTCGGGTGCGTACCGCGTCCGCGGGTCGTGCCCCGGCGTGTTCGGGTCGGAGGCGCGGCGGGCGTCCATCGCGATGCTGATGTTCCGGTTCCCGTTGCCGACCAGCGTGTTGTTCCAGATCTTGACGCTGCCGGAGTTCAGCACCCACAGGCCGAACTCTCCGTTTCGGGCGATGACGTTGTCGGCGATGACCGCACGTTCCGACAGCTCCACCATCACGCCATGCCCTGTGTTGCCGATCACATCGTTCCCGGTGAACGCGATATCGAGCACGGACTCGTCGAACCATGGTCCGCGGCCGTCGTTCCCGGTGAACGCGCTGTCCGTGACGGTCACCCCCCTGGTGCGGGTGACCTTGAACGCGCCGGACACCGGTGCGTCGTTGAAGTGCTCCATGTTGTTGCCCACGGAGAGCATCTGCGTCACGGTCAGTCCGTCGGCCTGCGATGCGCCGCCGCCCAGCAGACCGTTGCCGATCAGGGAGACACGGGTCAGCGTGGTCGCCGGCGCCCACGAGTAGAAGCCTGTGGTCGAGTTGTCGCGGATCGTCACATCGGTGAGCGACACGTGCGGTGCAGCGGCGATGACCGTGCCCATCTGCGGGACGCTGGTGGCGTATCGGCGCACTCCGATCCCGCGCACCTCGGTCCCTGCGGAGCGGATGGAGAGCGCCTGCGTGAGCACGCTCGCCTCGACCGACTTGCCCGACGGGTTCGTTCCGATCACCAGACGCTTGGCGGAATCGTCGACGAAGAAAGTGCCTTCTGCGACCTGGGCGACGGATGCGACCTCGCGCAGCTGGACTCCTGCCACCCAGACCTGATCCGGGTGCGCGGCCATCGGGTGCGCCGGATCGACGAATCTCCACTCCGCCGCCGTGTTGTCGGGCGCGCCCTTCGTGTAGGTCGGACTCGCATCGAGGGCTGTGTTCCAGCCGTCGACGAACCAGGTGCTTCCCGAGGCCTTCCAGCCGGTGACCGGCTCGGCGCCGTCGAACCACACGGACTCGTTGGGCGCCGGCTGGATGGTGACCCGCTTCTGCGCGGGCACCACGACCTCTTCGTGGTACGAGCCGCCACGCAGGACGATCGTCCCCCCGTTAGGGACGATGCGGAGCGCGGCAGCGACCGACTTGACCGGTGCGTTCCTGGTGCCGGAGGCTCCGTCGAACCCTGCGGGTGAGACGTAGACGGCCGTCGCCGGAGCTTCGTACACGAGCGTCCCTGGGGCTTTGGCCCCTGGTTCGCCGCGCAGGCCCTCAGGCGTCACGGGAGGCACCGGCTCGGGTTCAGGGGCCGGCGTGGGCTCCGGGGCCGGTGTGGGCTCGGGAGCAGGTGTGGGCTCCGGAGACGGGGTCGGCTCAGACGGGGTCGGCGTGGGCTCGGGAGCCGGAGTGGGCTCCGGAGCCGGAGTGGGCTCAGGAGCCGGCGTGGGCTCCGGAGCCGGAGTGGGCTCAGGGGCGGGTGAGGGCTCCGGGGACGGCGCGGGCGCGGTCACCGCGAAGTCGTCGATTCCCACCGGAACAGCAGCCCTGGCCCCGGAGGACGTGTAGAGCGCGAAGCCGTATCCTCCTGCGGACTGAATCCGCGCGTTCGAGTCGTCGGAGTACGTCACCTGCCAATCCGCCGGCTCCGCGGCGTTCGACTCCCAGGCCTTGGCCGCCAGCGCCACCGGACTCGTGCCGGCGACGCTGAACGCCACCGTCAGCGTGTCACCGCCCGTCACGGTGAGGGGAAGCCGACGCTCGGCCAGATGCTGCACGCGCATGAGGTCGGTGAGCCGCACGACCGATACGTAGGCCGAGCCGTCGGGATGGACGCGCACGCGCACCCCGTACGAGTCGGCGCCGGACACCCGGACCGCCTGGGAGAGGTAGAGCGGCCCTCCCACGGGCAGCTCGGGAACGGTCAGCGAGAACCGGCTGTCCACATCAGCGGCGACCGCACCGTCGATGGTGGCCCTGGCGGTGATACCCGGCTTGCGACTCGCGAGCAGCGCCTGCTCGCCGGTCACGCTCGCCGTCGCTTCCACGACACGCCATGGGCCGTCGGGCGAGGACCCCCACCCCGAGTCGACCGTGCGATCCATGTCGTCGGCGATGACGGGAGCGTCCGTGGCATCGGCGGACTGTGCGAGGAGCGGAGCGTCGTCGGCCAGTGCCGACGCAGGAACGGCTGTCAGCGCCGTCGTGAGCGCGACGGCAGCGGTCAGCACTCCTGCGAGCATCGTGCGGGTGCGTCGCCGGGGCGGACTCGAAGTCTCGCGTGAGGTGCGGTCGAGGAGCGGAGTGGGCACGGTGTCACCGTCTTCTGGGGCAGATTCATGATCACCCCGCAGCTCCGCCGCAGTTTCAACCCCGGGCAGCAAAGTGCGAGTCCCCCTCGCAACTCATGAAGAATACCCCGGTCATCCCGGCGAAGACAAACGGAAACGGCGAGGCACCGATATACTTCGTCGCTTCCGCGACCCGAGGGGCCTCGGATGTCGCCTCAGTCGCTGTAGTACTCGCTGCGGTGACGATCCGGCCGGGCGCGGTTCAGAACCGTGCCGAGGATGCGGGCACCGCCCGACTCGAGCGACTTGATGCTCTTGGCGAGAGCGGCGCGGCGCGTCTTCGTCGCGTCGACCACGAGGATCACGCCGTCGGTCTGGGTGGCGAAGAGGTTGGCGTCGGCCACGCTGAGGATCGGCGGGGAATCGATGACCACGTAGTCGTACTCCGCTGCGGCGAAGTCGAGGAGCTGGTTCATGCGCGCCGACGTCAGGAGCTCCGCCGGATTCGGCGGGATGGTACCTGCGGGCAGGATATCGAGCGTGCTGTCGGCGACACTGTGCTTGGCGACCTCGAACTCGACTTCGTCCAGCAGCACGCTGGTCAGACCGATCGAGCCGTCGATGCCCGCGTGCTCGTGCGCCCGCGGCCGCCGCATGTCGGCGTCGATCAGCAGCACCGAGTTGCGCAGACCGGCGAGGGTCATGGCCAGGTTGACCGAGATGGTCGACTTGCCCTCCGCCGGCATGCCCGACGTCACCAGCAGCACCTTCACCCGCGAGGAGACGTTCGCGTAGGCCAGAGCCGAACGGATACGGCGGAACTCCTCCGAGGTGTGGCCGAGCGGCTCCTGCGCGACGGCGATGCCCCGCAGGGCCAGGAGAGGCGACTTCGAGACGACGCCCAGAACAGGGTCGCCACCCGCCTCCGTCAGCGTCTCCTCGTTGCGCATACGGGTGTCGAGCACTCCGATGAGCACCGCGATGGCGAGGCCCAGGACGCCCCCGAGGAAGCCTCCGAGAAGGGCATCGCGCGGCTTGCTCGGCGTGAACTGGAACTCAGGCACGACCGCGTCGTCGATGACCTGCGCCGTGATCGTCGATTCGCCCTGCGGGTCCTTGGGCGCCACGTCCTTGACCACGATGATGAGCTGGTCCGCCACGGCATCGGCCAGCTCGGCCGCTGCCTTCGGATCATCCGTGATCCCCGTGATCCGCAACGTGACCGTGCTCTGGGGGATCGTGACCTCGATGTCCCTTGCGAGGGCTCGCGGAGTCGTGTCGAGCCCCAGCTCCTCGATGACGGGGTCAAGCACCCGCGAGCTGGTCGCCAACTGGGCGAACGACAGCATCTGGCTCTGCGTGTACACAGAGCCCTGGTTGAGGTCAGAGGCGCTGGTTCCCTGATTCAGGGCGAAGTACAACGAGGTCGTCGCCTGGAACAGGGGGGTCTGCAACGAGGCGTACCCGAAGGACCCTGCAGCCCCGACGACCGCGCAGAGCACGATCGCCCACCAGAACTTGCGCAACGAGCTGGCGATCACGCGCAGACTCACCCGGCTCTCGCCCATGACTCCCCATTCCCCCTGAGACTTCGATTCTAGAGGTGTTCGTTCCTGCGACCTCATGATTGTGCAGGGGGCTTCCCGACGAGGCGCTGCCGGTGCACGGGTCCGAGCCCGTCTTGGAGTGCTTCCTCTGACTGCTGCCCCCCTCTGCCGATCACGTCCGCGTCGCGCGCCCACGTGATCGCCAGGCCCACGCAGAACCAGAGGAACATGCTGTACTGCGTGATCAACGCCACCACCACGAGGCTCGGCAGCTGTCCGACGACGGCGATCGACGCCGGGCTCCTGGTCGAGCGTCGTACGGTCATGATCGCCGCGCAGACCAGGGCGGCCATGATCAGCAGTGTGGGGACGTACCCGTACCGGAGCAGAGTGAGGACGAGCGCGTTGTCGACGGAGCGCGCGAAGTAGCCGAGGTAGTAGTCCCCCGAGACGAGCGAGTGCCAGTCCCCCGGGTTGCCGAAGAGCTGCACCTGCTGGAGGAGCACCAGGAGATCGGTCCGGTAGTCCGCGCTGCCGCCCGCCTCGTCACCCGCCGCCCCGAAGACGGAGTCGATGATCGGGATGGCGATGGCGGTGCCGATGACACCGGCCGTGACGACGGCGACCCGGAACCGCGTGGACACCCCGACGATGAGGAACGTGGACAGCACCAGCGTGAGCACGAGGGTGAGCTGTCCGGCGCGGCTGAACGTCAGCACCGTCGCCACCGCGACGATCACCACGCCGCCGATCTTCGGGATCAGCCGCCACTTCGTCGCCACGATGAACGCCGACGACATCGCCAGCGCCGCTCCCAGGGCGATCGAGTGGCCGAACGCGCCCTCGACCCTCAGCACCCCGCCGCGTTCCTGGAGAGGACTCCAGGTGTCGTAGACCACGCCGGATCCGGGGATCAGGACGAAGGGATTAAGGGAGGTGAAGAACTCGATGATGCCGAGGACGGCTGCCACGATGGCGACGACCGCGATCGTCGACGTGACCCATTCCGGCGCGACCCGGGCGAGCACCACGCGTCCCCAGAGATAGGGGATGACCCATTCGAGCAGAGCGGCGACGAGCGACGGGAGATCGACCGTTCCGAAGCCGTACAGCCCGACGATCACGATGACGAATGCCACGACCCAGGCATCTGCGGCGCGCAGCGGGACGACCGACCAGTTGACGATGATCATCAGGGCGGTCAGCAGCGTGATCGCGGCCCAGTAGAAGCCGATGTTGACGCCGACCCAGAGCGGCACGAAGAAGAGGACGCAGGCCCAGCCCACGAACGCCGTGCGCGGCAGCAGCCTGAGCACGAACACGACGATGGCCACTGCTGCGATTCCTCCGACGGCGAGGAGCGCGATCGGAACAGCAGTGGCCATGCGTCAGGATCTTACTGGGGCGCGGTGACGCGGAACGAATCGAACGAGACGTTCAGGGGCGCCGTGGAGCTGCCCGACCGGTTGCCGCTGAGACCGACGGAACCCGCAGCGAGCGGAGTCGTGTCCGTCGCGTTGATCTGCCAGTTCGCGGGCTCTGTCGTGCCGGTCGCCCAGATCTTCGCCGAGATGGCGGTGGAGGCCGATCCGGTGACGGAGACCTTGAGGCTGTACGACGTGTTCGCCGCCCACACGAGTCCGGGTACCGCCTGCGTCAGCAGCACCGTTCCCTCGCGGTGGACCACGAGCCAGACGGTTCCGTCAGGACGGAGCCACGCACGGGCGAAGTACTTCCCGGCAGCGGTCTGCCTCGCGATCACGCCGACGTAGGCGCCGCCAGCGGCAGGAGCCTGGTCGACGCGGAACTGCGTCTCGAGGATCGCGTCGCCGATCGAGGTCGAGTTGAGCGTGGCGTGGCGGGTGTCCCCCGCGACCAGACTCAGCTTGCCCTGGCCGTCAGCGACGGTCGCCGCCGCCTGCGAACCGCCGGCGATCGTCCACGCTCCGCCCGTGACCGCGGTTCCCCAGCCGGGCCCCGCCGTGCGGTCGAACTCATCGCTCGCGAGCGCGGCCGGGTTGGGCTGAGGCTGCGGGTCGACCGGCGGTGCCGTGACCGTGACCTGCTGGGTCGCGGTGTGGGTGGCCCCCTTGTCGTCCGTCACCGTGAGGGTCACCGTGTAGGTGCCCGCCGCGGTGTACGCCCGCGAGCTGGTCGCCCCCGTGCCCGTCGATCCGTCTCCGAAGTTCCAGGCATAGGAGGCGATGGTGCCGTCCGAGTCGGTCGATGCCCCACCGTTGACGTTCACGGTCAGCCCCGTGGTCGTCGCCGTGAAGGCCGCGGTCGGCGGCACGTTCGGCTGCGGCTGCGGCTCCGGCTGCGGCTCGGGCTGCGGTGTCGCCGCCCCGAGGTTCTTCAGCGTGAAGTCGTCGAAGCTCGCCAGGTTGGTGCCGGTCGCGCTGCCTGCGCGGTAGGAGAAGACCGTCGGCGCCCCCGCGACCTGCAAGGCGGGCGTCGTGTCCGTCGTGGAGAGCTGCCAGTTGGCGGGCTCCGCAGCTCCGGCAGCCCACAGCTTCGCGCGGATGGTCGTCGTCCCGGACCCCGTCGTCTCCATGGCGAGGTTGAACGTGCTTCCCGCGGTCCAGGTGAGACCGGCGACGGCGGTGCTGGCGATCGCGGTTCCGTTGCGGTGGATCACGAGCCACGTGGTCCCGTCCGCCCGGTGCCACGCGAGTGCGCGGTACCCGTTGGAGCCGGAGCGACGTGCACCGAGTCCTTCGTAGGCCACACCCGTCGACGGGCCGGAGGCCAGCGTGTAGGTGATGCGCGCGGACGTGTCGAGGAGAGACGTTCCCTGCAGCAGCATCTCGCGCGTCTCACCCGGCGTGAGGTTCACCTTGCCGACGCCGTCGCCGACGGAGGTGACGGCGGCCGAACCGCTCATCGGCGCCCAGGTGCCGCCGATGTCGGCCGCGCCCCATCCGCTCGACACGACACGACCGAAGGAGTCGGACGCGGCGAACACCTGAGCCTGGACGGTCACGGACTTCGTGACGCTGGCCGATCCGCCGAGGCTGTCGGTCACCGTGAGCGTGATGTCGTGCGCACCGGGCTGGGCGTAGGTGTGACCGGCGGTCGCACCGCTGCCCGCGGCTGTGCCGTCACCCCAGTTCCAGGAGTACGACAGCGTCGCGCCGTCGGAGGCGCTCGAGCCCGCGGCCGAGACGTCCACGTTCATCCCCGACGCCGTCGCGGTGAAGGTAGCGACCGGATTCGCGTGGGTCGTGACGGACTCCCGCGTCGTCGTCGCCGTGCCACCGCGGTTGTCGGTGACCGTCAGAGTGACCGTGCGCGTGCCCGCCGAGGCGTACACATGGCTGGCGACCTGGCCGGAGGACGTCGAACCGTCGCCCCAGTTCCAGTCGTACGAGGCGATCGTGCCGTCCGAATCGGTCGATGCCGAGGCGTCGGCCGAGACCGAGAGCCCGGTGCCCGACAGCTCGAAGGACGCGGTCGGAAGGACGTTGGCCGCCTGCACCGTGACGGGGTTCTCCGTCGTGGTGGCCAGGCCGTTGCTGTCGGTCACGGTGAGCTTGACGGTGTACGTGCCCGCCGCCGTGTAGGTGTGCGACACCGTCTTACCCGTCGCGGTGGCCGAGTCGTCCCCGAAGTCCCAGCGGTAGCCGGTGATCGTGGCCGAGCCGGTCGGCGCGGACGTGCTGGCGTCGAATGCCACGGCGAGATCCGTCGGCGTCGAGGTGAAGGCCGCGGTCGGCGGCTGGAAGCCCTTGCCGATGCCGTAGTGGGTCTGCACCTGCGCGGCGGTGAGCGCGTAGGGGTACACCGCGACCTCGTCGAGAGCTCCCTTGAAGTTGCTCGAGCTCGGTGCGGAGGGCCAGCTGTTGAGGTTGTCCCCGCCGACACGCCAGTACCCGACGTAGTTCTCGGCGGTGGTCGCGCCGGCCGCGGACGAGACGAGCACGCCGTCGATGTACAGCTTCATGCCGTCAGCGCTCTGCGTGGCCACCGCATGGTGCCAGGCGTTGTTGTTCAGCGCCGTGGTGTTCTGGATCGTCTGCGTGCTGCCGTTGTAGGTGCCGAACACCAGACGCCCGTTGTTCGTCATGTAGAGATGACGGTCGTAGCTCGTGGAGTCGCCCGAGGCCGCCGACCCGTAGCCGAGCAGCTTGCCACCGGTGGTGGTGTTGGTCTTGAACCACAGCTCCGTGGAGAACTCCGTCGATGCGGCGATCTTGTCGGTCGAAGAGGCTCGCCCCGACGAGGTTCCGCTGAACGTCGATGCGCCGGTCGCGGTGTTCTCCACGCCCGAAGCCGACGACGTCACGCCGGAGCCGAACACGGGAGGGTTCGCGCCCGCCCAGTCCTGCGCCGCGGTGCCCAGCGGGTAGTAGAGCTGCGGGTTGTCGGCCGAGATCGCGTTCGTGTAGCTCGAGACCGTTCCCGATGCGACCGTGACGCTCATGGCCTGGCTGCTGACGGTGTTTCCCGCGCTGTCCTTGGCGCTGACCGTGTACTCCTGCTGCGATCCCGGTGTCGCCGTCTTGTCCTCGAGGGTGACGGACGGCCGGTTCCACCACGTGCCGTTGGCTGTGGTCGTGGCGACCGGCGTGGCCGTGCCGGTGCGACGGAGCTCGTACGTGAGCGTCAGATCGTCGCGGTCCCAGTTGGCCGGGATCGACACCCGGACGCGACCGGGGATGAACGACTGCGCCGTGCCGGTCCAGTTCGCCGCCGCGAGACGGGGACCGTCCTTGGCTCCGCCAGGGGGGTTCGTCGAGAAGCGCACGAGTCCCTCGAAGCGGCCGTTGTTCACGGACCGGAACTCACCGCCGATCGAGATCATGTTGCCTGCGCCCGTGATCGACAGACCGGCCTGTCCCATGCCCGTCGTCACACCGACGGCCCAGTCGGGCGTCCAGGCGTAGGGCGACGGTGCAGGAGTGCCCGCCCAGTTCTTGTAGGTGCCGCCGGCTGCGGGCTGGTTGCCCAGCGAGCCGCGAGCATCCGCCGTGTACGCCTCCGAGTAGCGGTGCGTGCGCGGGTTCTGCTCCGGGTGCAGGCTCATCGTGCCGCACGCGTGCGTGTGGCTGGTCGTGTAGACGACCTTGCCGGTGGAGTACACGCCGTAGTGGTCCCCGAGGCAGTCGGCGATCCAGCGGACCTGGCCCGTCCCTGCTTCCGCCGCGAAGGTCCCCTCCAGGTTTCCCGTGGCGGCGTCGGCGTAGACCCAGCCGGTGCCGTACACGGCCTTGTCGTCGGCGGCGAGACCGAAGATGCCGGCCTTGCCGGAGTTCGAGCCCGTGTTCGAGCCGTTCTTGACCGTCTGCGGGAGTGCCCAGGACGTGTCGACCGCGCCGGTCGCCTTGTCCAGTGCCACGGTTCCGCGCATCGTCAGGTCGCCGTTGACCTGCGAGAAGCGCCCGGCGGCGATGACGTTCTGCCCCGCGGGGTCCATGACCATCGCGTCGACCTGGAGGTCGGTCTGCGGCGCCCAGCTCAACAGGGCTCCGTTGGCGGCGTTGAAGCCGGCGAGGTTCTTACGGGCGGTGCCGTTGCCCTGCGTGAACAGCCCGCCCACGTAGACGCTGGTGCCGGAGGTTGCGAGGGCGTAGACACCGCTGCCGCCGATCGACGGGTTGAAGCCGGCCACGAGCTGGCCGGTCACGGCATCGAGGGCCGCGAAGTTCCAGCGGGCCTGACCGTTGACGGAGTTGAACGATCCGCCGATGTAGATGCGGCTGCCGTCCGGCGACGCGGCGACGGCCTTGATCACACCGTTCACCTGCGGCGCGAACGAGAGCAGCTGACCCGTGTTGATGTCGTAGGCGAGCACGTTGGAGCGGGCCGTCAGGCTCGTTCCCGGCGTGGCGAGCGGGGCCCTGGCGTTGTCGAACTTGCCGACCGCATAGACGGTCGACCCGATCATCGTCTGCGCCCAGACGTAGCCGTTGTCGATCTGCACCGTCGGAATCGGATCCGAGGTGACGACGTTGTCGTCACGCTGCAGCAGAGGCGGTGGGGTCGAGGGGACGTCTGCTGACGCCGCCTGCGCTCCCAGTGTCGTCATGCCTGCGACGAGCAACGCCGCCGTCACGACAGACGCGAGTGCGCTCAGCGCTCGCCTCGTGGTCGATGTGTTCCCCATAGTGACTCCCCAGCCGCCAGTTTTCTTCTTCGAAAATGAGTTAGTGCAAATGAAAAACGAAAGTGATGCGAGTGATTACGTGCGCGTCAGGACAGCTGGCCGGCGAAGGTGGCCACCGGCTCGCCTGCGGCGTAGTTGACGCTGATCTTCACCGAGCGCCCCTGCGTCGGATCGAGCATGAAGACGTAGGTGCCGGTGGTCTTCGCGCCCGCGGCGACCTCACCCTGCAGGGGTTCGTTCGGGCCGGCAGTCGTGGAGACCCCGATGTCGCCGTCGTCCGTGACGAGACTGACGACCGCGGAGTCGACGCTCTGCGCACGCTTCGAGTCGTTGGCCACGGTCAGCGTGACGACCACGGCGGGTCCGGCGTACTCGCCGGGCGTCTCGGGCTTGATCGTCGTGGTCGAGATCTTGTCGATCGTGACGACCATGTCGGTGGAGAGGGAGATGGGCGCGTCGAGCGCTCCGTTCTCCTCTGTGAGCGCCGGGCCTTCCGTGGGCCCCTGGGCCTCGGTGTCGGCGGGCGGCGTCCAGTCGGTGGTGCTGGTGCCTGCCGGCGCCGGCGATTCCGAAGCGCTCGGCGCGGCAGCGGTGCAACCGGCCGTCACGAGTGCCAGCGCCACCAGAGGCGCGACGAAGATCGCGCGTCGTGAGCGCGAAGTGCCGTCCCCAGAACGGCATGATGAAACGTTGAACACTGCAGCTCCCCAGAACCCAGATTCCTCAATCCCGAAGCCCCCTCGGCTTCAGGTCCCCTTCAACCGCGCGGAACGCGGCGTCGGCTAATCCTAGTGTGAGGTCTGGAAAACCACAAGTGCCCGGTCAGGACGCGTGTCGACGATGGCCCGTGAGCTGTGCGAGGACCGTCGCGATGGCGGCATCGACCTCGTGGATCGTCTCCAGGTGACCGCGACTCCCGTGCCGATCGGCGATGCTCGTCGGATCGACGGTCCCCCGGGCCTGGAACAGCTGACGCAGGCGTGCCCCGGGGCCCCCAGGCGGTGTCAGCGGGACGGCGCGGGAACGTGCACGGTCGAGGTGCGCCACGTACTCCACCACGCGGTCGGAGGCGGAGGACGAGAAGCCCTCCCCCAGATGGGCGGCTTCCTTGATCGTGAACATCCAGTCACGCGAACGCGGTGCCATCCTCACCAGTTCGCCACGGATGTCGCGCGATGCGGTCAGCACGATGCTCGCCTGCTCGACCTGCTCGATCGTCACCGGCTGCGCCCGATGCTCCTGCGCCCAGGCCTGCCATTCCTCGTCCTCATGGACCGAGGCCACCGCCGCGCAGATCGGGTCGCCGGCGTTCGCCCGCACACCGGCACTGCTCACGGTGATGGGGGAATCCGCGCCGAGCCCGCGACGAAGAGCCAGCTCGGCCAACGGCGACCGGCACACGTTAGCCGCGCACACGACCAGGATCTTCTCGTGCGTCATGCGGAGGCACCGAGCCTTCCGATCTCGCGGAACCACTTCACCGCGGCGAGCGCGAGGAACAGGACAGCGGCCAGGCACAGAGCGCCGTAGCCGACGAGGAATGCCGGCGTCCACCCCCACAGCACGAACACGAGGCACACCAGCCCGAAGTCCGTCGGCAGCAGGATGAGCGAGCGCAGCAGGGTCCCGCCTCCTCGCTCGTGGGTCGACGCCACCGCGTGCTTGCCCTTGAGTAGATCGTTCAGGAGCATTCCCGAGAACGTGGTCGTGGCGACGATGCTGAACACGATCGGGATCAGCAGGAGAAGAGGCGTGTCGGGAAGCACCCGATAGAGCCCGATCAGCACGGCGAGGTGTAGGGAGGCGATCTTGAGCGTGTCGATGAAGTGATCGAGCCACTCGCCCTGGGGGCTTCCCCCGCCGCGCAGACGCGCCACCTGACCGTCGGCCGAGTCCCAGGCGTAGCCGAGCACCAGCAGCAGAGCGATCAGGAGGCCCATGGGCACGTTCACGGGGCCGAACGCGATGAGGCCGATCGCGATGAAGGAGTGCACCGCGCTGATGATCGACACCTGGTTCGGGGTGAGACCGATCCGATACGCGACGGCGGCGAGCACCCGACCGATGCGCCGATTGACGTACACCGAGTAGGCGGGCGCCCCACGAGCGTGCCCCTTCTGCGCGCGTGCGAGACGGTGATAGGCGTCTACGACCATTTCCTGCCCTTCTGGCCCGAGGTGTGCGTCCGCGCGATCCGTCGGGCTTCGCGCACACCGCGAAGATAGGCCCGGATCGGAGCGGGCGACTGGATCAGCTGTCGTCGGCCACCGCGGAGGATGACCTCCCTGGCGGTGCGCGGGATGGACCGGCGCCAGCGCTGCACGGCCTCGTCATCGAGATGGCGCACGGCGTAGAGCATCCGATTGCGGATGTTGTAGTAGTAGTAGCCCTCGGACTTGGCGCGTGAGGTCTCGGGCTCCGCGCGCTGCGTGCCTCCCTCGTCGTGCACGGCCCTGGCGTCCTCGACGAGGGCCAGCGATCCGCCGGCCGACACGACACGACGCGAGAAGTCGACGTCCTCCCAGTAGAGGAAGTATTCGTCGTCGAACCCGCCGGCGAGATCCCAGACCTCGCGCGTGATCCACAGGCAGGCCCCGCTCAACCATGGTTCGAACGGCTGGGTGTCCCCGGCGTCGCGCTTGCGGCGTGCGCGCATGGTGCCGTCGGCGAGCAGGAGATCGATCCCGGCGAACCAGGTCTTGCCG
Organism: Microbacterium sp. WHRI 7836; assembly: GCF_040223885.2. Classification (NCBI taxonomy): domain Bacteria; kingdom Bacillati; phylum Actinomycetota; class Actinomycetes; order Micrococcales; family Microbacteriaceae; genus Microbacterium; species Microbacterium sp. WHRI 7836. The sequence goes on along the minus strand of NZ_CP168171.1, from coordinate 672,138 downwards.
TCCGAGTCCGTGATGACCGGTGAGGCGAGAGTCGTGCGCTCGGCGTCGGTGGCTGCGGCCAGTCGGCGCAGCGACGCGCGATCGATGTGCGCGTCCGGATTGATCACGAGGACGTCGGTGGCACCCTCGGCGAGCGCGCGCGTCACCCCGATGTTGACCCCGCCGCCGAAGCCCGAGTTGGATCGCGGTTCGATCAGGAGCCAGCCCTGCGCGTCGGCGATCGTCGCGGCAGCGCGCCGTTCTTCGGCGTTCGACCAGTTGTCGACGACGATGACGAGCGCATGCTGATCGATCGCGCGCGCCTCGCGCTCCACCATCACCAGGTTGCGCTCGAGCAACCCCGCCGAGGCGTAGTTGACCACGACCACGGCAAGCCGTCCGTGCTCGATTGACACGCGATCCTCCCCCCGGATCCGGATCACGGATCGCCTCGGGTCGCCGGTCGAATTCCCCAGAGTCGCGACCGACGTCGACTCCCAGGTGAACGACTATACGCGAGAGCTTCCTCGACGAGCGGCTTCAGGGGTTCACGATACGATGAGCCGGCGTCGGAGTCGAGGCGCGATACTGCCATGGGGATGGGGCGGATGACCAGGGGACCGGAATCGAACGACATGATCAGAGTGACGATCGGCGTACCCACGTACCGGAGGCCGGAGCTGCTCCGAGCGCTGCTGCGCACGCTTCCCGAGCGGATCGCCGAGTGCGCAGACCTCGGGGTCACGGTGGACGTGCTGGTGGTGGACAACGATCCCTCCGGCTCCGCCAGGGAGGTGGCCGCCGGTGCGAGCGTCCCGGTCCGCTACGTCGTCGAACCCGAGCCGGGGATCGTCGCCGCTCGCAACCGCCTCCTGGACGAGTGCGCCGACCGCGACCTGCTGGCCTTCATCGACGACGACGAGGTCCCGCGAGAGCGGTGGCTCTCCGCGCTCATCGAGGTGTGGCGCGAACACGGCGCCGATGCCGTGATGGGGCGCGTGATCTCCGTCTTCGACGAGGACGTCGACCCGTGGCTCCTCGCATCCGGCACCTTCCGACGGCCGCCAAGGGAGACGGGCACCGTGCTCCAGGTGGCAGCGGCGGGCAACCTGCTGCTGGACCTCCGCTCCATCCGGCGGCTCGGTCTGCGGTTCGACCCTTCGCTCGGTCTCGGCGGCGGCGAGGACACACTCTTCTCCCGGCAGCTCGCCCGCCGAGGCGGCTTGATCGTGTGGTGCAACGAGTCCGAGACGGAAGACCTCGTCGTCGCCGCGCGCCTGAGCCGCGCCTGGGCGGCACAGCGTGCCTTCAGCTCGGCGAACGCGGGCACCCGCATCCAGCTCCAGCTCACCGACGGGAAGTTCCGCCGCGGGGTGCTGCGACTGCGGGCTCTGGTCGGAGGCGTGGCCCGTATCGTCGTCGGCGCCCTGCGGAGAGCCTTCGGCGCCCTGACCTCGAACATCACCCATCACGCCAGGGGAACCCGGCTCATGCACCGCGGACGGGGCACGATCGCCGCCGCCCTCGGTCGACGCTACGACGAGTACCGACGCCCATCGGAGGATGACGCCACCATGACCGTTCCCGGATCGACCATCCGCGTGATGCAGTCGTTGGGCGCTCCCCGTCCGACGACGAACCCGTACAACAAGATGCTCGACGAAGCACTGGGCTCGACCGAGGGCCTCACGCGTCTGCGGTTCTCGTGGGGCACTGCGCTGTTCGGGCGCTACGACGCCTTCCACTGGCACTGGCCGGAGGCGAAGCTGCACGGATCCACCTGGTGGAAGTCCACGGGCAAGTATCTGCTCACCGCCGCGCTCGTCTTCCGTCACCGCCTGTCGCGTCGGATCGCCGTGGTGCGCACGGTGCACAACATCGAGCTGCCGGACGACAACGCGCCGCGCCTGTGGCTGCTGCGTTTCATCGACCGCCACACCGACTACCGGATCGTCATCAACGAGACCACCCCGCTCGCGCCCGGCACGCCGCACAGCTTGATCCTGCACGGCGACTACCGCGGCTGGTACGCGAAGTTCCCCGCTGCGGAGAAGGTTCGGGGCCAGCTCGGCTCCTTCGGCGGGATCCGCCGCTATAAGGGCCTCGAGGGGTTCATCGACGCCTATGCGGAGGCTGTCGCGGTGGAACCGGCTTTGAGCCTGCGGATCGGCGGACGCCCGTCCACCCCCGAGCTCGGCGATGACCTCCGTGCACGGACGGCAGACCTCCCCGGAGTGAGCCTGCACCTCGACTTCCTGAGCGATGCCGAGCTCGTGCAGCTCGCGACGTCTTCCGACCTCATCGTGCTGGCCTACCGGTTCATGCACAACTCGGGCAGCGTGCTCGCCGCCCTGTCGATGGACCGACCCGTGCTCGTGCCCCGCAACGAGGCGAACGAAGCGCTCGGACGCGAAGTCGGTCAGGAGTGGGTGCTCATGTACGACGGAGACCTCGATGCTCCGACCGTGGTGGAGGCGTGGCGGGCGGCGACCACGCTGACGGGTTCGCCCGACCTCTCCCGACGGGACTGGGCCGATGCAGGCCGTGCCCACGCCGACGCGTTCCGCGCGGCCGTGCGAGTGAAGCGACGCGGCGCGAAGCGCTAGACGACGGTGGGCCGCGACGCGGTCACCTCGGGGTCAGCAGCCCCCGCACCAGGGCGGCGACCATCACTTGCGTGGTGAACTGCCGCTCGACCTCGATGCGCCCGTTCCGCCCGAGCTCGGCGGCGCGCTCGGGGTGATCGAGAAGACGGAGCAGCGCGAGGGCGAGCTCGGCGGGATCCTCAGCGGGAACGAGGTGACCGGTGCGCCCCTCACCGACGTACTGGCGCATCCCCGGGGTATCGGAGACCACGACCGGACGGGCCGTCGCGAGGGCTTCGAGCGCGACAGTCATCCCGGATGCGTGGAGGTTCTCCCTGGTCGGAACGACCACGACGCTCGCCGTGGCATAGAGGTCACGCAGCTCGGCGTGCGGCAGATGGCGGACGACCCGCACCCCCTCCGGCGGGTCGAGGTCCGAACGGGTCTGCACGACCACGTCCGTCTCCGGACGGATGGCGAGCACACGCGCGAGCGCCGCGAAGAGAGTCGCCGGGTCGCGGTCTCTGTCGTTGCCGGCGCTGACGATGCACGGCCGCGCCGGGTAGGGCCTCGCGACGAAGAAGGAGCTGTCGATGCCGAAGGGCACCGCGAACACCCGCGTCTGCGTTCCCCCCAGCATCGTGCGCAGCGGCTCGACCTGCGCCTCGCTGAGCACCCAGGCGGCCTCCGCCCTGCGCAGCATCGCCAGCATCCGCTCCGGTGCTCCGTCTGTCTCGGCCATGTCGGTGAGCCAGATCACGCCGGTGGCGAAGCGATCCCGCGGGTGCGTGGTCTGCATCCGATAGGCCGTGTTCTCATCCCAGGTGAGCGCAAGACCGCGGGCGGGACGCGGCCCCAGGGAGAGTCGCGAGCGAGCCCGTGCGATTCTGCTCGGCGGGGCGAGGTCGACCACCTCCACGGCCGCGTGGTCGCGTAGCGCATCGAAGCCGTACGGCCAGACACTGGGCACCTCTCCCCTGGCGTGGCTCTGCTCCCAGGCGCGCGCCGACTGTTCGGCTCGATGCGCCCAGGTGAGAGTCAGGGAGGGACTGCCCTCGGATTCCACGAGCCAACTATGGACCTCGCCACGGATCCTGGCAAGAGAGAAGTTCCGGAGACCGCTTCGCTCTGCCTTCGAGCCCCGCCTTCGCGCTCCGGCGCTAGAGCTCGCCGGGCTTCATCACCTCGGCGTCGATCGCCCTGATCACGCGTTGCGCCGCGGTGTCGGTGGGCGGCTCGACGCCGACCGCATGGTCCTTGCTCCGACGCTTCGGCGCGTACACGACGAGCGAGTGGAACAGGAACCGGGCGAAGAACGCCACGATGAGCGAGAGGCCTGTCGCGACGACGCTCGAGATGTGCCACGACTCGACCATCAGCGCCATCACCGGGATGCGCAGAGCCGCCTCGACGTTGTTGAAGGCGAAGGAGCTGGCGAAGCGGATGCCGAGACCACGGGCATCCGTGCGCATGTCGGCGAACACGAACCGCTCCTGCAGCAGGAAGTTGCCGATGATCGTGACCTCGGCTCCGATGATCGCCGCCCAGATGTACGGCACGCCCGCGGCCGTCAGCACCCACATGATGCCGAGGTTCGCTGCTGCTCCGATCACGCCGATCAGTGCGAACAGCGACATCTTGCCGAAGCGCAGTCGCGCGAGGTGCTCGAGGAACATCGCCCCCTGACGCAGGCTCGCCTTCGAGGTGCCATGGCGACGCTCGGCGAACTCCATCGGCACCTCGGTGATGCGCATGTCGTTGCGGGCCAGGACCTCCAGGAGGATCTTGAAACCGCGAGGCTGGAGCGTGGAGAGGTCGAGGCGCGCGCGGTCGACGAGGAAGAAACCGGTCATCGGGTCGGTGCTGTGGGCCAGGCGGATCGGGAACATGGCCCTGGTGAGCCAGGTCGCCACGCGGGAGACGCCGAAGCGCACCGCCGTGCCGAGACCGCTCGTATCCCCTCCGCCGACGTAGCGCGACGCGGCGACGACATCGGCGTCCCCCTGCGCATACCGGGCGAGGAGGGCGGGGAGGAGCTCGGGCGGATGCTGGAGATCGCCGTCCATCACGATGCAGACGTCGGCCGCGGCAGCCCCGAGCCCGACGACGACCGCGCCGCCCAGACCCCCGGTGTTCTCGGAGCGGTGGAGCACGCGCACGGGGATCGGCGCGTCCGCCGCGACCCTGGCGATCTCGACTGCCGTATCGTCCGTGCTGTCGTCGACGAACAGGATCTCCGCGTCCCACCCGTCGAGCGCTGCGGCCGTGCGCGCCACGAGCTCGGCGACGTTGTCGCGCTCGTTGAACGTCGGCACGATGACCGTGACCCGTGCCCCCACGTCCGCCCCCTGTCCCTCACGCGCATCGCGTGCGGCCTCCATCGTTCCACGGGTTCCTATGCGGAAGGAAACCCGAACCTGCTAGACTCTCGAACCGCGGCTGTGGGAGTCGCGGAGCGGATGGGGATCCGCTTACTGGGGAATTACTGATCTGGGGAGATCATGGGGACGCGTATCGGCTATGCCGTTGGTGCTTTCGACCTGTTTCACGTCGGGCATCTGAATCTACTTCGTCACGCCAAGCAGCACTGCGACATTCTGATCGCCGGTGTCGTCAGCGACGAGATGCTGCGTCAGGTGAAGGGCATCGAGCCCGTCATCCCGACCGCGGAGCGTGCGGAGATCGTGAAGCACATCTCGTTCGTCGACGACGTCTACGTCGAGACGACGCCTTCGAAGATGGACTCGTGGCGCGACGTGCAGTTCACGCACTTCTTCAAGGGCGACGACTGGCGCGGCACCGACAAGGGCCTGCGCTTGGAGCGCGAGTTCGCCGAGGTCGGGGTCGAGGTCGTGTACTTCCCGTACACGGCGCACACGTCGAGTTCGTCGCTGCGCCGCGCCCTCGACGCGATCACCGCCGGGGCGAACGCTCCCGCCGTCGCCTCGGTGCGCTGAGCGCCTGAGCGGTCACCGGGGTCACCCGGTCGATCCGCCCGGTCTGCCTTCGCGCAGCTCAATTGGCCCTCGCGCAGCTCAATTGGCGACGCCGAGGAGGCTCCGCGCCATGCGGGCCACGTGCGGTGGCGTGTGCGGCCCGAGCCAGACCGTCCACTGCGAAGGCGGCTCGCTGCAGGCCCATTCGACACACCAGGCATGCACCGCGTTCGCAAGCCTCTCTCCTCGCGTGTGGGCCCTGGTACCGTCTCCGCGAACCAGCCACCGCACCGACACCCCGTCGGGGACGTCGATGTGTCGGAACTGGATACGCGCCGCCGCCTCGAGGATGACGACCCCCTGGGCGTCCCACGGCAGCCGCGCGGCGATGCGTGCGATGAACCCGGCATCGGCCGCATCGCCGGCGATGAGCACGGCACCCTCGATGTCGTCCCAGTCGGGGTCTTCCAGGTGTTCGCATGCGCCCATGCCCCCAGTGTAAGTAAGGGCACCCTTACTTACAAGAGATGGATCCGATGCGGCGCTCCGTCTCGGCGCTAACGCGCTCTCCCTCACCTCGTCAACCACCTGTGCCGTGGCGCTCAGCGGGAGCATCCTGCTGGCGTGAACAGACCATCGTCACGCCGCGAACGCTTCCAGCCGCGGGCGGCCTCGATCCTCGGCGCCCTGCTCCTGGCGACCTCGCTCAGCGGCTGCGGCGTCACCGTGCCCGCCGACCCGGACGGAACGCTGAGCACCGTGTCGGGCGGCGAACTGCGCGTCGGAACCGCGCCGGACGGCGACCTCGTCCATGTCGACGGTGGTGCGCCGAGCGGGAGCATCGTCGACCTGGTGGATGAGTTCGCCTCGAGCATCGACGCAGAGACCGACTGGACGGTCGCCTCGGAGGAGACGCTGGTGTCGATGCTCGAGGACGGCGAGCTCGACCTCATCGCCGGAGGTATCACCTCAGACACCCCGTGGGTGGACAAGGCCGGCGTGAGCCGTGGATACACGCAGATCCAGGGGGCGAACGGTCGCGAGATCGTCATGCTCGTCCCGCTCGGCGAGAACGCGTTCCTGACGAAGCTCGAGACCTTCCTCGACGAGGAGGTCGGCGGATGACCGAGACCGGGCAGTTCGGGCGCACCACCCTGCCGCCGAAGCAGCAGCGCGCGATCCGCAGCGCGGTGAAGTGGGAGATCTTCACGATCGTCTACACGTCGATCACGATCGCCGTCATCGCTCTCGTGGTCGGGGGGTCGCAGGCGATGCGGACCGCGTGGATCGAGGACATGCTGTCGCTGATCCCGCAGATCGCGTTCCTCACGGCTCTGCTCCTCGTGCGGCGTCGACCGACAGGGAAACACCCGTACGGCCTGCATCGCGCCATGGGCGTCGGCCACCTCGTCGCGGGTGTCGCGCTCCTGGCCGTCGGTCTGAACCTCGCCGTCGAGGCCATCACCGGACTGGTCGCCGCCGAGCACCCGACGATCGGCACGGTGCAGTTGTTCGGGCAGACCGTCTGGCTGGGTTGGCTCATGGTCGCCGTGATGGTCGTCGTCATCATCGGCCCCGTGTTCATGTACGGCCCGGCCAAGTCGAAGCTCGCCCCCGTGCTGCACAACAAACTCCTCTTCGCCGACGCCGACATGGCGAAGGCCGACTGGCAGACCACGGTGGCATCGATCGTCGGGGTGCTCGGCGTGGGTGTCGGGCTCTGGTGGCTGGACGGCGTGGCGGCGCTCTTCATCTCGCTTGGGATCGTCTGGGACGGCTTCCGCAACACGAGGACGGCCGTGGTCGATCTGATGGATCAGCGCGCGCGCACCTACGACAGCAAGCACCCGCATCCCCTCGCCGCCGACATCGTGTCGTATCTGCGCAGTCGCCCGTGGATCGCCGAGGCAGGGGTGCGCATGCGCGATCAGGGTCAGGTCTTCCACATCGAGGCCTTCGTCGTGCCGCACCGACGCAAGGTCGCGCTGCATGATCTGACCGCGGTCGCCGAGGGGATCACCGACATCGACTGGAAGATGCAGGACGTCGTGGTGGTGCCGGTGGAGAGACTGCCCGACGAAGCGGACACCGGTCGATGAACGCCCAGCCGCCACTCAGCGCCAGCCCCTCCGGGCGGCCGTAGGCTGGGTGCATGACTTCTCCTGCCTCCGACACCATCACGATGTTCGGCGCCGACTGGTGCCGCGACTGCATCCGCACCAAGAAGCAGCTCGACGCGCTCGGGGTGGAGTACACGTATGTCGACCTCGTCGCCGAGCCCGCGGCCGCAGACGTCGCGAAGGAGATCTCGGGCCGTACCAACATCCCCGTCGTCGTGTACCCCGATGCCTCGCACCACGTGGAGCCGTCGAACGCCGACGTCGAGTCGAAGCTGCGCGAGCTCTCGCTGATCTGATCCGGCCGCATCGCGCCGCTACACTGGCGCGATGAGCACCGAGGCTCGGCCCGAACGAGCATCAGTCCGCCTGTCTCCCCGCACGATCGTGCTGTACGCGATCGGCTCGCTCGGCACCGGCGGCTATGCCACGTTGCCCGGGCTGGTGCTGACCTACTTCCTCACGGACAACCTCGGCGTCGCCGCGCTCGCTGCGGGGATGATCGTGACGGCCGCGAAGATCTGGGATGTGCTGATCGATCCGCTGATCGGTGCCGCATCCGATCGTCAGCTCGCCCGCACCGGATCGCGTCGCGGTTTCATGGTCACCGGCGCGCTCGCACTCCCCGTCTTCTTCGCCCTCACGTTCGCGGTACCGCCGTCGTGGGGTCCGACCGCCGGAGCAATCAGCGTACTGCTGGCCTTCCTCGCGACCGCGACGGCCTTCAGCCTCTTCCAGGTGCCGTACGTCGCTCTGCCGGCTGAACTGACCGGCGATTACGACGAGCGCACACGTCTGCTCGGGTGGCGCGTGGTCGTGCTCACGGCGGCCATCCTGCTGTTCGGCGCCGGCGGCCCGGCGTTGCGCAACGCCGGTGACGACCCCGTCATGGGCTACCTCCTGATGGGCATCGCCTCCGGGCTCGTGATCGGCATCGGGATGCTCATCGCCTCCCGCACAGCCGGCGTCGCCGCCGACCGCGGCACGGTCGCACCCGGCGCGGCCGTCGCCGCATCCACGTGGCGTGATCAGTACATGTCGGGCTTCCGGGCACTCGGACGCAGCCAGCCCTTCCGTGCGCTGCTGGGCACCTTCGTCCTGCAGGCCCTCGCGACCGGGACGATGCTCGCCGGCGCGCAGTACGTCGCCACGTGGGTGCTGCGCTCGGAGGATGCGGTGACGTTCGTGTTCGTCGCGCTCGTGGGCCCGGCGCTGCTCGCGACCCCGGGGTGGACGGTCATCGCCCGACGCGTGGGCAAGGAGCGGGCCTTCGCGATGGCCAGCGCGCTGTTCACGGCTGCTGCCGCATCGCTCGTCGTGGCCGTGTGGTCGCCCGGCCTCTGGATCTACGCCTCGGTCGCCGTCGCCGGCATCGCGTACGCGGGGCTGCAGTCGCTGCCGATGGCGATGCTTCCCGATGTGATCTCGCACGACGAGCGTACGAGCGGGGCAGGGCAGGCCGGCACGTTCACCGGCATCTGGACCGCCGGGGAGACGGTGGGGTTCGCCCTGGGCGCGACGGCGGTGTCCCTGACCCTTGCAGCGACCGGCTACGTCTCGACCGTCGCCGGCACCACCGTCGAGCAACCGGCGGCCGCGGTGACGGGCATCGTCCTCAGCTTCAGCATCCTGCCCGCCGTGTTGATGGCCGGCAGCCTGGTGACGCTCCGCCGCTACCGACTGCGCCGCGCGGACATCGATGCCCTCGAGACCTCCGACGCCTAAGCTGGGATCCCGTCCGAAGGAGACGTCGATGACTTCTGCGAGCACAACCGCCACCTCCCCAGCGGCCGCCGCTGCCACGTCGAAGGGTGCGCCGAAGGGTGCGCCGAAGAACGAAGCGCCGGGGCTGGGCGAAGGCGAACGGGAGCGGCTCGACACCGCTGTCGACGCCCTCCAGGTCGGAGCGCGCACGTGGTCGGCGCTCACGGTCGCCCAGCGGGTGACGCTGCTGCGGGCGGTTCGGACGAGCGTGGCCTCGACGGCGGAGGACTGGGCGAACACGGCCGCGTCCTCGAAGGGCCTGGACGCGCGCCATCCCCTCCGCGGCGAGGAGTGGCTGAGCGGTCCCTACAGTGTGCTCGGCGCTCTCGACGCCTACATCGAGACGCTCTCCCGCCTCGCGAACGGCGCCAACCCCCTCGACGGGATCTCCATCGATCGCGCACCGGGCGGACGCACCCGCGTACACGCCTTCCCCCTCACCGGCATCGACAGGTTCCTACTGTCCGGATTCACGGGCGAGGTCTGGCTGGAACCGGGGATCACCCCGGGAGCGGCACGCGCATCAGCCGGTCTCGCGCAGCGCACGCCCACCGAGTCGGGCGGCGTCGGCCTCGTGCTCGGCGCGGGGAACGTGACCTCGATCCCGGTGCTCGATGTGCTCTACGAACTGCTCGCCCACAACCGCACGGCACTGCTCAAGGTGAACCCCACGCAGGACGCGCTGGTGCCCGTGTACAAGCGCGCGCTCGCGCCCCTCATCGAGCCCGGCTTCCTGCGCATCGTCCGCGGCGGGCCCGCCACCGGCTCGTATCTCACCGGTCATCCAGGCCTCGTGCACGTGCACATCACCGGCTCGGCGGCGACGTTCGACACCATCGTCTGGGGCCCGTCGAAGGGTGACGGCGCATCCGCGACGAAGCGACGTCGACGCGAGAACCGTCCACTGCTGAAGAAGCCGATCACGGCAGAGCTGGGCGGCGTCTCGCCGATCATCGTGGTGCCTGGCGCGTGGACCGACGCCGACCTCACCTACCAGGCCGAGCACATCGTGACGATGCGCCTGCAGAACTGCGGTCACAACTGCATCGCGGGCCAGGTCGTGATCATGTCGTCCGACTGGGACCGGGCCGACGCCTTCCGCGCAGCCCTGCGACGTGCGTATGCGAACGCCCCCGAGCGCCCGATCTGGTACCCGGGATCACCCTCGCGGATGGAGCTCGCGACCGACGCCTACCCCGATGCCCTCGTGCTCGGCGACAGACTGCTCGTCGAGATCGATGCCGACGACGATCCGACCGCCCTGGAGAACACCGAGTACTTCGCACCGGTGCTGGGCGTCGTCACCGTGCCCGGCACGGGCCAGGAGTTCCTCGACGCCGCTGTCGCCCACGCGAACGACAGACTGCAGGGGACCCTCGGCGCGAACCTGCTGATCGACCCCGCGACCGAGAAGTCGCTCGGCACCGGCTTCGAACGGGCCATCGCCGCGCTCCACTACGGCTCCATCGCGATCAACGGCTGGACCGCATTCGGGTTCATCACCCCTACCCTCACCTGGGGCGCGTTCCCCGGCGGCACGATCGACGACGTCGGGAGCGGCATCGGCGTCGTGCACAACGCCCTCCTGCTCGACGGGGTCGAGCGCTCCGTGCTGCGTGGCCCCTTCCGCCCGTTCCCGCGGTCGCTCCCGATCGCGAACGGGGGCGGACGCCTCACCATCCTGCCGAAGCCGCCGTGGTTCGTCTCCTCGCGGACCGGCGCCGCAGTGAGCGAAGGGCTGACCCGCTATCGGGTGGACGGCCGCATCAGCGGACTCGTGAAGACCCTGACGAAGGCGCTGCGGGCCTGACGGTCAGCGCTCCGCGCGGGCGAATCGGTCCGTCGCCGCCCGGAGCGCCTTCTGCGTGCCGGGTTCCGTGGCCGCGTGGCCGGCGTCGTCGACCACGCGGAACTCCGCCTCCGGCCAGGCACGGTGCAGATCCCACGCGGTCATCATCGGCGTCGCGACATCGTGGCGCCCCTGCACGATCACCGTCGGGATGTGCCGGATGGCGTCGACTCCGGCGATCAACTGGCCCTCTTCCCACCAGCCCCGGTGGACGAAGAAGTGGTTCTCGATGCGGGCGAATGCCGTGGCCTTGTCGGGATCGGCCATCGCCTCGATCTGCGCCTCGTTCGGCGTCAGGGTGACGGTCGCCGCTTCCCAGGTGGACCAGGCGATCGCTGCCGGGACGTGCACAGCGGGGTCGGGATCGAACAGCCGGCGGTGATAGGCCTCGATCATGTGCGAGCGCTCCAGCACCGGGATGGGCTCGATGAACTGCTCCCAGAGATCGGGGAAGAGCGCCGCTGCTCCGCCCTCGTAGAACCACTCGAGCTCGACGCGACGCAGCGTGAAGATGCCCCGGAGCACCAGCTCGGTCACGGCTTCGGGGTGCGCCTGCGCGTAGGCGAGGGCCAGCGCACTTCCCCACGATCCTCCGAACACCTGCCACCTCTCGATGCCGAGGTTCTTACGCAGCAGCTCGATGTCGGCGATCAGGTGGGCCGTCGTGATGTAGCGGAGGTCGGCGTCGGGAGCACTCGCATGCGGGGTGCTGCGTCCGCAGCCGCGCTGGTCGAACAGCACGATCCGGTAGCGCTTCGGGTCGAAGAACCGCCGCTGCCAGGGGGACGTCCCGCTGCCGGGGCCGCCGTGGAGGAAGACCACGGGCCTGCCGTCAGGATTGCCGCTGACCTCCCAGTAGACGCGGTGGCCGTCGCCGACGAGCAGCTCCCCGGTCTCGTACGGCTCTATCGGTGGATACAGTGCATCCGTCTTCTTCATCATCGGTCCCCCGGCCGGTCGTGCTGACTACATCGTCAACGGTAGCGGACGTTCTCGCACCTGTCCGGTATCACGGATCCAGCTGATCGGCGGGCAGGGTCAGCACCTGCGCGCACACACCCAGACCGTTCTGGTAGCCCTCGGCGAACCATCGCTTCCTCTGTTCGCTGGAGCCGTGCGTCCAAGTCTCCGGATTCGAGAAGCCGGACTGCTCCTGGATGTGGTCGTCGCCCACGGCCTCTGCCGCGTTCAGCGCGTCCTCGATCTGCTGCTCCGTCGGCTTCTCCAGGTACGGATTGCCTTCGGCGTCCTCCTGCTCCGTCATCCGCCCGAGCCACCCGCCTGCGTAGCAGTCGGCCTGCAGCTCGATGCGCACTCCGTTGCTGCCGGGGCCCGTTCCGTTGTTCGGGTAACGGTCCATGTCGCCCGTGATGTTCTGGATGTGGTGCCCCCACTCGTGGCCCACGATGTATAGCTGGGCGAGATCACCGGCCGAGGCTCCGAACTGCTGCTGCATGAGCTGGAAGAACGTGGGGTCGACGTACACCTTCTCCTCCGGTGGGCAGTAGAACGGTCCGACGGCGTTGGAGGCGGTGCCGCACTGCGTCGAGGTCGCCCCGTCGACGACGATCATCTCCGGCGCGCGGTAGCCCTCGACGTTGTCGCTCCAGAAGGCATCGAGGGCGACCTGCGCACCCGCCATGCGGCAGTCGACGTTCGCGTTGGCATCGGCCCCCGTGTCGCAGTTCTCGATGGCCGATCCGCCGGCCGGCTCGGTGCCTCCGCTCGGAGCGCCGCCGCCGACCAACCCGCTGAGGTCGATGCCGAGCAGAGGACCGGCGATGAGCGCGATGAGCGCGAGCACTCCCACGCCGGAACCGCCGGCGATGGCCGCTGTGCGGCCGCGTCGACGCGTGGTGTTGCCCGAGATGTCGGCATCGGGATTGAAGGTCATGCGTCGAGATTACTCCGAGCAGAAGCATGTCGAACGGACGTAGGCTCGGGGCATGACGACCACGATCACCATCACCGGCGCGGGCGGACAGATCGGCTACGCACTCCTCTTCCGCATCGCGGCCGGAGACCTGCTCGGGCCGGACGAGAAGGTGCGGCTGCGACTGCTGGAGATCCCGCAGGGACTCGGTGCGGCGGAGGGCGCAGCACTGGAGTTGCAGGACGGTGCGTTCGGGTTGCTCGAGCACGTCGAGGTGACGGATGACGCGGCCGTGGGCTTCGATGGCGCCGACCTCGCGCTGCTCGTCGGCGCACGTCCGCGCGGGCCCGGCATGGAGCGCGCTGATCTGCTCGCGGCCAATGGCGGCATCTTCGGCCCCCAGGGTGCAGCCATCGCCGCGAACGCGGCCTCCGGTGTCCGGGTCACGGTCGTCGGCAACCCCGCCAACACCAACGCGCTGATCGCCGCAGCCTCCGCCGACGGCGTGCCCACCGAGCGGTTCACGGCTCTGACGCGCCTCGACGAGAACCGCGCGCGGGCCCAGCTCGCGCTGACCCTCGGCGTGCCGGTGCACACGGTTCGGCGGGTTCCCATCTGGGGCAACCACTCCGCGACGCAGTTCCCCGACATCTCGCATGCGACTGTCGGTGGCCGCCCCGTGCTCGAGCCACTCGAGCAGATCGTGGGCGACGTGACCACCTGGCTCGACGAGACGTTCATCCCTCGCGTCGCCAAGCGTGGAGCCGAGATCATCCAGGTGCGGGGGTCCTCGTCCGTGGCGTCTGCTGCCAGCGCGACGATCGACCACGTGCGCGACTGGGTACACGGCACCGACGACTGGACCTCGGCCGGCGTCGTCTCCCACGGTGAGTACGGGGTTCCCGAAGGCCTGATCTCGTCGTTCCCGGTGCGTTCGGTCGACGGCGAGTGGCAGATCGTCGAAGGGCTGGAACCGACGGACTGGGCACGTACCAGGATCGATGCCTCCGTCGCGGAGCTGGTCGAGGAGCGTGAGGCCGTTCAGGCGCTCGGTCTCTTGTGAATCCGGTCACCGCGACGCACGACGACAGGGCAGAATGGATGCCGGAGGTGCGCGATGAGCGAGACGATTGATCCCACGAAGACCACGGCATCGGTCGATGCGGCTCTCACGAGCCCCCTGCACCTGCCGCATGATGCCGCAGCGTGCCCGAAGTGCTTCACCGAGCTGCAGCAGAACCGCAACTTCTGGACGGCACGGCCCGACGGTTCGCGCCTGGTAGGCCTCGTCGTGTCGCGAGAGGGCATGCCGTCGGTCGTCCAGCAGCGCGAGGACCTCACTCGCTTCGGCGTGCCGATCGAGGGTTTCCGCCACCCGGCACCCGACATCCTGGAGAGCTGGAACGACCGCCTCGCCCGCCTCATCTCGACGCTGCGCACGGGCGACGTCGTCGTGGTCGTGAACATCAAGGCGCTCGGCCTCGACGCCGACGAGGGCGCACGCACCGTCGCCGAGCTGCGCAAGCACGGCATCATCGTCAAAGTGCTGAACCACGACGCCCGGCACCTGGCCGACGCGGCCGCCGCCCACTGACGGGCGACGATTCCTACGGCGTGGGCTTGGGCGTCGGGCCGAAGGCCGGCTCGCCGGGTGTCACACCGAAGAACAGCGGATCGCTCGGCGACTCCTCGCGCGGCAGGTACCCCTCGGAAAGGTTCGCATCACCGAAGAGCAGGTCCCCGAGCTCGTAACGGTCGCCGGGCCAGCACTTGGTCGTCGCCGTCACGAGCACGTTGCCGTTCGTGATGAACGTCACCGTCAACAACGAGAAGTCACCCTGCTCGCGCACGATCACATCACTCGACTGAGTCTCGCCCGACCCCAGATCCATGCCGTCGAGCTCGTAGCCCGCATCCGTGAGGTACTTCTGCACAGCGACGGATCGCTCGGCATGCTGCTCCGGGTCCACCTCCGTCGATCGGGCGAGAGAGAACTTGTAAGAACCGTCCGGGCATCCCGCCCCCGAAGGCTCCATGCCGAATGAGCCCCCTGGAGCCTCCCACGGGCCGTCGAAGATCAGCGCCTGGACGCCGTTCGTGACCTCCCGATAGTCGAGGTAGTGCTGCTTCGCCTGGGCGACGAGCTCGTCGCCGGTCGGGGTCGCCATGCCGTCTCCTTCATTCGTGCACCCGGTGAGGGCGAGCGCGAGCACCGCCACCGCCGCGGTGATCCGCCAGCGCTTCCCCATCCGCCCGCCCCTTGCTGCCGTTGCCACCACGGCTCAGTTCCACGCCTGGCCGTTAGCCACGATGTAGGCAATGTTACGGAAGGATTCCGAATCGCGAGCGAGGTACCCGTTGTCTTCTTCCCACCAGCCCCAGATACTGTTGCCGCCGTCGTGCGCCGCGTGGCCCGGGGTTCCGAGGCCGTCCTCGGTGCCGCCGCCCACTTTCGGCACGGTGCCGCCGTCGCTTTCGAAGCTGATCGCTCCCGGCAGCTCTTCGGGGTTGGTGCCGTGTCCGAAGGAGCTGTGCTCACCGTAGCGGGCGACCAGATCGCCGGGAGCCCGCGACGCGTAGATCTGCGTGCCGGAATAGTCCATCGGATCATCTCCGGTCCACGTCTGGTGGTAGCCGTCCGGCACTCCCGCCGAGCCGACCGCGATCAGATTGTCGACACCGAGGTTGTCTGGGGATCCACCAACCGCCAGGAAAGCGGTCGTGCTGCCGTACGAGTGCCCGATGACGGAGGTGGTGACGCTCGACGACACCTCGTTGTCGAGCCCTCGCAGCGTGGTGCTCAGAGTCGCGGCCCCCTCTGTGGCGCTGCCCATCGTGTGCTCGGTGAGAAGGTTGGGCGAGTCGTATCCGTACCAGGCGATCGTCGCCGACCTGGTCCCGTCGTTGTACCCGTCGGCGAAGAAGTTCAGGTCGCGTGCGCTCTGCCCCCATGCCTCGAGGTCTCCGAGGCCCGAGAACATCCCGCCGACGAGCACGTTCACGTTGGTGACACCTTTGAGCGGGTCGACGGGGTTCCCGTTCTCATCCTGAATGGTCACGCCGTACATGACGGCAGCGGTGGCTTGCGGCTGCTCGAACGGGTTGAACATCAGCAGCTGCCCCTGGAACCGGTTGATCTCGATACCGAGGTCCTTGAACTGCGTGTCCAACGGCTCGCCGTAGGGTCCGGCGTCGATCACTCGTTCATACGCCGTCCTGTTGGCGAGCATGCGGTCGAGGTAGGGCACGCCTTCGAGGTTTCCGATGAAGCCCGGATACGTGAGACGGAGCGCATCGCGCTGTGCATCGGTGAGACCGTCCCAGATCTCCGTGACCTCGGCAGGGGTGTCGGCGTTCGCCAGCGCGTCGATCGCCGAGAGGGTCGAGTCGCTGAGGGTCGAGCCATCCGAACGGACGAGTCCGGCGATCGCTGCACCATACGCCTCGTCCCAGAGCGCGTATGCGGCTTCCCAGCTCTCCCAGAGGCCTTCGAGGGCGCTACGGGTCGTGGCGAGCGAGCTCTGCGCGTCGGTGACGTCCTGTTCCGCGGTCGAGCGCGTGCTGGCGTCGTCGTCGGGGGTGCACATCTGCTGCTGGGACTGTGCGCTCTCGAGATCGGCGACCGCCGCCGCGTGCGCCGCATGCGCGGTCTCGATGTCGTCGATCAGGTCGTTCGCGGTTCTGGCGTGCGTCGCGACAGCCTCACCGTAGGCCCGCACGACGTCGGCGATGCGGCCGAGTGAGGCGATGGTGGGGTTCATCCGATTGGCGAGCAGCCCCGATTCACGCTGCACCAGAGTGATGCTCTGACCTCGCCCCTCGAGGCCGCCGTCGATGTTGCGCAGCACGATCTGCGCGTTCCCTCCGGCGTCCGTGAGCTTTCCGAGGTCGGCATGGATCCCTTCGAGCTGCCCGCTGTCATACTCGATCTCCTCGAGCGTCCACCCGCGGTTAGGAGAGGTCAGCGACATAGTCGGCATCCCATCCGCTGCCCAGCGAGACGTCGAGCTCTTCGAACGACTCGTTGATGCTCGTCAGCCGATCGGTGACGCCGATCCCCGCGAGATGCTGCGCCCGCGCCTCGAGCATCGCCTGCCCCAGCGCGTTCTCGAGCATGACCCGCAGGCCTGTGCGCCCCGCGGGATTGCCGACGCCCGTGTCGCGCGCGGCGATGTCATTGGCGTACATGACGTAGTCACCGATCGAGAAGCTGATCTGCAGGACGGCGCCTTCGAGTGCGCGCTTGTCGATCTCGACGTCTGACATGGCTTCCCCCCGGTTCCGCCGCGATCCACCATAGCCGGACGCTCGCCCTGCGCCGATGGGGAGAACTGCCCATCGGCCCGTGATCTCCGGACCACAAGGCGCGAAGAAGGGGCCGACGGCGAACCGTCGACCCCTTCCCGAAAGCGCGTGTCAGCTGCCGGCGAGCTGCTGATCCAGATCCTGGATCGCCCGCATCATCCCCAGCAGCGACTCCGACATGTCGTTGATGCCATCGACCGCCGTCTTCAGACCCGTCGTCAGCTCCGTGTACCCCTCACCGAACTTCCCCGACGCATGCTGCGTCTTGAAGTCATCACCCAGAAGAGTGTCGACCTGACCCTTCAGCGTGTCCAACTGCCCCTGAATGTCATCACGAGCCTGCGACAGCGAACCCGCCACCTGCTCCATCTCCGCATAAGACGCACCGAAATCGGCCATCGTCCACACCTCCGCAAATCGAGAGAACCGGACCCCTCCGGCCCGAATACCCCCACCCTACGCGGCACCCACGAACACCGTCGATGGGGACAACTCCCCATCCACCCAGCGCGTACGGGATCAGCGGCGGACGAACACGGATCGGATCCGCACCCACAACGGATCCGCCTCCGACAAACCGGAGACGAGATGCATGACTCCCCCGACCTGCCCGAGGCCCGCCGCCAGAGCGATCACTCCGACGGCAGCCGAGGCCGCCGTCATCGAGGTGACTCCGGCTCCCAGATCACGGACGAACAGGGCGATGCCGCCGACGGCAACCAGCAGGGCGAGTGTTGCGGAGACGAGTCGCACGAAGAGGCGCGGTTCGAAGTTCGCGGTGCGCGCCCGGAGCCAACCACCCGCGCGGCGCTGCCGCCCGCCTGTCGTGTACGGCAGACGAAGCCACCAGGAGGCAGCCGACAGGATCCGCCGACCGCTCCACCACAGCGCGACCAGGACGGCGAGTCCGGCCAGTGCGACGATCACCGCGGTCACGATCACCGCCAGGTCGACCGGGGCGAGCGACCCGCCCAGCATCCGCACGGCTTCGATCATCCCTGCCGTGACGAACGCGCCGCCGATCGCGAGCGCGAAACCCAGGAGGCCCAGACCCCAGCGCGACCAGCGCTCGAAGTCCGTCCGCAGCACGGCGGCTGCACGATCCGCATCCACCGGACGAGCGTCCTGCGTGCGCGCCGCATCGATGAGGGGTCGCGACTCGGGTCGGATCAGCGCAAAAGCCATCGGCCCAGGTTATTCGCCGTCCAGCGGCGCCTCGAACCGTGCCCCCTTCGGGGGGGCTGACGAGCTCGATCAGCCGCGGTCTGCCTGCTCCTCAGCGGTCGCCGGCACCGCGGGCTCCTCGGCCAGCTGCTCCCAGGCGAAGGTCGAGATCATGGCGTCGCTGAGCAGCTCGATGCCGTCGAGCACCTCTGCGGGGATCACATCGCCGTCGGGGATCACGATGGTCGACGTGAAGACGAGCGCCTTGCGACGCAGCGTTCCCGGCACCGGGATGATGTAGGTCAGGGTGCGTCCGCTCACGCCGTCGATCGCCTGTGCGCCGGCCGGACGCTTCGTCTCCGCCGACCACCTGACGATGTGCTTGAGGTTCTCGTCGAGGAACACCGCCCCGCGCGCGCGGAACGCCTCCGTCACCCAGGCGTCGAGGTTCTCGCCGTCGGGCGCGTCGAGAGCGGATGCCGTGATCGACAGCGGCAGCAGCTCCTCCATCGGCACGTCCTCCTGCCGATAGATGGCGAACACCTTGGTGCGCCGCATGCCCTGATTGGCCTGGGCCATCATCGTGCGGAACTCCGCATCCAGGTCGGGGCGTCCCGCCTGCATGAAGATCGCGCTCGCCTTGCGCACGTCCTCCTGCTGTCCCGCGTTCGTCGGGAGGTGCGCCTTCCACCCCGGGGGCAGCACGAGCCGGAAAGCCGGGATGCCGAAGCGGAACTCCACGCCGAGGTCATTCATCTCGTTCATCGGGTGGTACTCCTCGTGTCGATCGTGAGGTCGGCAGTCACGCAGGCCGGCCGCTCGGCAGGGTGATGCCGGCGATGATCTTCGGGATCTGCTCCTCCA
The DNA here is from genome assembly GCF_040223885.2 of Microbacterium sp. WHRI 7836. Classification (NCBI taxonomy): domain Bacteria; kingdom Bacillati; phylum Actinomycetota; class Actinomycetes; order Micrococcales; family Microbacteriaceae; genus Microbacterium; species Microbacterium sp. WHRI 7836. The sequence goes on along the minus strand of NZ_CP168171.1, from coordinate 652,702 downwards.
TGAGGGCGAAGGGCTCGAGCGTCGACCCCATCGCCTCGATCATGATCGCAGACTCGCCGTCGCTGAGCATCACCGTCCAGTTCGCGATGGGGCGCGCCTCCCCGTCGTCGAGGAGCACGGCGGACGTGCGTCGCAGAAGGAAGCCCTTGCCATGGGAGTCAGTCTCCAGTGCCGTGAGTTCGGATGCCGTCGAGTCAGGGAGGGTGGCGATCTCGGTCAGGATGGCAGGGATGTCCAGGTCGGCGGCGGCGGAGACCGTGATCTCGATCAGGACGTCGCTGTACGCCCCGCGGGGGACGAACCACAGTTGCACGGCGGCGTTGCCGGCGAGGCCCAATATGCCCTCTGCCGTGAAGGCGAGCGCCTCGCGGTCACCATCGGTGAGCGGGGAACGTTCGGCGTAATGCTCGACCGCGGCCGACACCCATTGCTCCCCGATGCCCGGCTCACGCCGCAGCAGATCGGCTGCAGGCAGCGGGATGTACCACTCCGCGTCGTAGGCGAAGTCCCATCGCGACGCGCCGTCGGAGACCGGCACCGAGGTCATCGGGTGAGACCGTTGAGCATGCTGGCCGGCGACAGGCCACCGGAAGGACTGCCGCCCGCGAGAGCCACACCCTTGTCCGCCCACTTGTACACGTTGTAAGCCTGCTCGAACAGGTCTGGCGCCGGAGCCTTCGCGAGGCTGGAGAGTGCATCCGGCAGCTGGTTGATCAACCGATTCCCGTATCCGGTGCCCGCCGCGACCGCCTCCTGGAACGAGACGGTGAACGACCGGTTGGCTCCGCCGAGGAAACGCTGACCGAGCCCCGCGAGGGTGAACGGGCCCGTCATGCGCGTCCGAGAGGCGTTCTGCACGAAGTTCGCGAAGTTCGCCTTGCTCATCACGCCCCAACTTCCCTTGGGAGCCGCGGTGATCCCACGAATGTTGCGGATCTGGCCGAGCGGCCCGGTGAGCTGCTTCGGAATCGCCTTGAAGAACTTCCCGAGCCCCTGCCCAAGCTTGCCGATCGGAAGCACCCCGATGATCGACATCGCGAGATCACCCCAGCCCTTCCGTCCGTCGAACATCAGGGCGACGGTCAGAGCGAGCGCGATGACGCCGACCACGAGTGCCGCGATCGCGAAGAAGGGCCCGCCGATGATGAGTCCGAGCACGGCGATCGCGAGCCCGATCCAACTCACCCATTCGGCCACGACCGCGAGGACACCCGCGATGTTCTCCCACGTGGAGTCCTCGCCGATCTTGTTGGCATCGGTGAGGCCCGACACAGCGGTCTCATAAGCGGTGTGCCAGGTGTCGTACTCGCCGTCGAACGCATCGAGGTTGTCGTTGTGCGTGGTCTCCGCGGTGCTCAGGGTCGATGCCGCACCGGAGGCGGCGTTCGCGAGATTCGTGCCGGCTGTCGTGTTCGCCGCCGCGTCCTCTTCCGCCGGCGGGTTCAGCCGCGTCGACGTGTTGTGCGCCTGAAGCGCGTCGGCGGCGTCGGCGGCGTTCGACTGCGCGGTCTGCAGCTCGGTGAGGCTGGTCTGGCAGTCGGCCACGATGGTGCGCATGCGGCTCTGCGCGGTCTCGAGCGCCGTGGCGTAGTTGCTCAGCGTCGTGCCTGCGGGCTTGTAGCGGCGACCCGCCTCGTCGAGATCCTTGTGGACGTCGTCGACGACGTCCTTGATCTTGTCCATCGCGTAGCCCTCGCCGTCGATGGAGCCGTCCTTGATCCCCTTGAGCGTCGCGGCGGCACTGACCATGCTGTCGCCCAGTTCGACGATCTTCGTTCCCCGGTCGGCGATCGCCACGGCATCCCCTGCCACGACCTCGACGTCACGCCCCTTGTTCGTCTGCATCTGCTTCTCTCCCCTAGACCGCTGCCGGCTGACGTCCGGCGCCCGGCGCGCTACCCGAACCCGACTGCTCCATCGACGTCGCCATCTCGGTGTCGAGGCTCATGACCTCGTCAACCGTTCCCTTGACGCGATCGGCGACCTCTTTGAGCTTGGTGAGCAGCTTGTCGCGACTGTCGTTCCAGCTGCCCTCGAAGTCGTGGCAGCGATCCTTGAGCCGTCCGTCGCCGTAGGGCCTGCCGACGGCGTTCTCGACGTCGTCCTGCTTCGCCGCGGCGGACTCCAGCTCGGCCACGATCGCCGTGAGCTTCTCGCTGGTCGTCTGCAGATCACTGATCGGCACGAGCATGCGTTCGCCTGCCATGGTCCCCCTCCTTCTTTCCCGGACGCTACGACGTTACTGGGAAGGGCGGCACGACGCGATGGGGAGTACTCCCCATCTGCCCGCGCCTCACACCCTCCAGCTGCTGTTCTTGCGCTTCTCCAGGATGCGCTCGGCGATCTTGATCGTGTCGGCGATCGACAGGAGGGAGAGTTCCGTGAGCGCCGCTGCACCGAGACCGCGCCTCTGCGCCTTGGCGGCGGTGGTCCGGACCGCAGGGCGCGCCTCCCGCGAAAGCATCTCGGCGAAGCTCGACCAACGGCGGAGGTCGAGCGTCGCCAGCTCGACGCGGTGGGCGCGGCGGAGACGCGCGAGTCGACGTCCGCCAGCTCTGCGCGTCGCGCTCGCCTCGTCGGCCGTGTAGTCGCCACGGCTCTGGGCCACTTTGGCCTGCTTCTGCGCAGTCGCCTCGATTACCTGCGTGACCTCCTCCGCGTACTCGGGCATCGACCGCAGCAGTCGCCGCTCCTCGGCCACCCAGCGCCGCAGGAGCACATCCCCGCACTCCGGACACAGCTTCTCCGGCATGACACCGTCGACCGCATAGCCGCATGCGCAGTCGATACCGCCGCGCTGCTGCGCCCGATGCGGACGTCCGCCAAGCCTCGCCCGCAGGAGTGAGGCTCCCACCGCGCTGCGCCCGAGCTCATCCGCCAGGAACCCCTCGCCGCTTCTGCGCTGCATGTCGGCGACCAGCAGCTCCCAGCGCTCCTGGTCAGCCGGCCGGATCAGCGGGCGGGCGGAGTTCGCGTACTCGTCCAGCACCGCGGTGATCTCCGCTTCCTGCGCGGCCCGCTTCAACGCGGTCGCGGAGGTGGCTCCCGGCCAGGACGGGAACGCGATGTGGGCCGCGAGTTCCCGCATCCGCGCATCACCCGAGACTCCCGCTGCCTCATGCAGCGCGGCCAGGGGCGCATTCGCCTCCAGCACACCACGTTCGAACTCCTCGACAGCCTCAGACGCACTCATGCTCCCAGGGTAGACGCCCCCATGCGACGAAGAGGGCCGACCGTTATGGTCGACCCTCTTCGTGAAACGCCTCTGTGCCAGCGGGTGGCGCTGTGTGTCAGCTGCCGGCGAGCTGCTGGTCCAGATCCTGGATCGCCCGCATCATCCCCAGCAGCGACTCCGACATGTCGTTGATGCCATCGACCGCCGTCTTCAGACCCGTCGTCAGCTCCGTGTACCCCTCACCGAACTTCCCCGACGCATGCTGCGTCTTGAAGTCATCACCCAGAAGAGTGTCCACCTGACCCTTCAGCGTGTCCAACTGACCCTGAATGTCATCACGAGCCTGCGACAGCGAACCCGCCACCTGCTCCATCTCCGCATAAGACGCACCGAAATCGGCCATCGTCCACACCTCCGCAAATCGAGAGAACCGGACCCCTCCGGCCCGAATACCCCCACCCTACGCGGCACCCACGAACACCGTCGATGGGGACAACTCCCCATCCACGATTGCGGCCGTCGTCTACCCCTCGACGAGCGGCAGCTGCACCGTGACCTGGCGTCCGGCCTGCACGAAGATGCCTCGCCCCTCGGGGAAGTCGGTGCGCTTGACCTTCGGGAACGGCACCTTGAACACCGCGTCGCCGTCGAAGGAATCGGGCTTGAGGATGATGCCCTTGCGCCCGGCCTTGAAGTCGCCGATGAACCCGAAGCCGCTCGTGACCTGCGTGACGTCGGCATCGCCGATGAGCAGGTGGTCGCTGCGGTTGATCGCCTGGAAGAGGGCCTTCATCTCGCGCTCGGCCGGGCTGTCGGCGAACTGGGGCACGTCTTCGACCACGATGAGCACTCTCGTCGGGAGCGAGTCGTCGGCGATCAGCTCGGTGATCTCCTTGGCGAGCTCCTTCGCGTCCTCCGGCGTCACGGCGCTGCGCGTCCAGCTCGTGTAGTCCTTGAGCTGGGCACGACGGCCTCCGAAGTGGAACAGCACGGTCGCCGGGTCGAGTCGCCGCATCGAGGTGATGAGCGACTTGAGGGCGTTGGTCTTGCCCGACGACGGCGGACCGGCCACGACGAACGTGCCGACCGGGTCGAAGTCGCGCGCCGCCAGGGTGTCCTCCGCGACACCGAGCACCGGGAACTCGCCCAGGCGATCGGGCAGGTCGCGCACCGACAGGCGGGTGGGCAGCGCACCGATCTCGGGCACCTCCCTCGCTCCCGCCGCACGCAGCCTCTCGGCGACGCCCTCGAGCAGCTTGGTCTGCTCCGCCACGTTCGGGGTCCCGCCCAGCGTCGCGATCTGCGTCTCGCGGCCGTCGACGATGGCGCGACCGGGTGCGGAACGCTCGTCCAGCACATCCTTGGGCGCGTTGAGCATCGCATACCCGGACTCATCCGAGAGGCGCAGCACCACGCGCCGCGAGACGTTCGCGCTGACCGCTGTGGGCACGGAGCCGGAACGGTCAGCGCTCGCGATCACGTGCACGCCCAGCGGGCGACCCTCGCCGAGGATGCGCATGAAAGTCTGGTAGAACGGCATCCGCGCGGTGGTCGACTCCCACTCGCTGCGGAACTGCGGGAAGCCGTCGATCAGCAGCAGGATGCGCGCCTCGTCCCGCCCGGTGAGCTCGCGGTACTCGGTGAGGCTCGAGGCGTTGGCGGCGCTGAAGCGCTTGCCGCGGTCATCCAGCACCGCGGCCAACGAGCGCAGCACGCGCTGCACGCGCTCGGAGTCGTCGCCCGAGATGATCGAGCCGACGTGCGGGAGCATCTCCAGGCTCTTGAGCGAGCCGGAACCGAAGTCGAGTCCGTACACCTCGACGTTCGAATGCGCGGGATCGAAGCCCGCCGCGATCGCGATGGTGCGCAGCACGGTCGATTTGCCCGACCCGCTCGTGCCGTAGACGAGGAGCGAGCCGTCCTTGTCGGGGTGGAAGTACGCCGGCTCCTGCAGCTGCCGCTCCGGCACGTCCATCTTGCCGAGCAGCACCTGTCCGTCGCCGAGCACCGGGAGGTCGCGCATGTCGACGGCCCCCTCGAGGTCGTCCAGCCACGGACGTCGAGGCGCGGGGATACGGGCCTCTCGTGCCGCGTTCACGAGCGTCGCCACGATGCGCTTCTGGTCGTTGGGTCCGAGATCCTCGTCGTGGGACTCGGACTCCGGAGCCTGCTCGGCCTCCCAGGTCTGGATGGAGCCGAACCGGAGTTCCGCCACCTTCACCTCGGCGACCTGCGCCTCGTCCGTCGTCCATCCGCCGGCGTAGGCCGACTGGAACGGCACGAGGCGTCCCGGACCGGTCTTCGCGATGCCGCGCCCCGGCAGCGAGGGCGGGAACGTCGCCGCCACCGGATCGTCGACGACATCCTTCGAATCGGATTCGTCCGCCATGCGCAGCGCGACGCGCAGGTTCGTGTTCGCCCGCAGATTGTCCTTGATGACACCGGCCGGTCGCTGCGTCGCCATGATCAGGTGGATGCCGAGGGAGCGACCGCGCTGGGCGATGTCGACGACGCCGTCGACGAACTCCGGCACCTCTCCGGCGAGCGCGGCGAACTCGTCGATCACGAGCACGAGCGCTGGCGGAGTCTCCGGGTCACGCCGCTTCTCGAGTTCGAGCAGGTCCTTGGCCTTCTTGCGGTTGAAGAGGTGCTCGCGGTGGTGCAGCTCGGCGCGCAGGCTGGTGAGGGCGCGACGCACCAGGTGCGGGCTCAGGTCGGTGACCAGGCCCACCGTGTGCGGCAGGTCGACGCAGTCCGCGAACGCGGAGCCGCCCTTGTAGTCGACGAAGAGGAAGGTGACGCGATCCGGGCTGTGGGCGGCTGCCATGCCGAGCACCCAGGCCTGCAGGAACTCGCTCTTACCGGCACCGGTCGTCCCGCCGACGAGGGCGTGCGGACCCTGGGTGCGCAGGTCGAGGGTCATCGCGTCGGTCTGCGACTGCCCGATGATGGCGCGCAGGTTCCCCGCCTTCTTCAGCCGGGCCTGCGGGGCGCCGGAGCGGTCGATGATCGTGTTGTTCTGGCGCCAGCGGTCGATCACCGCGTTCGCGTCCTCCGCGACCTCGGTGCCCACCAGGGAGAGGAAGCTGACCGAGTTCGGGATGTCGGAGGAGTCCTCGATCACGGTGCTGGAGTCGACGACGGGGGCCAGCCGCTTGGCGAACATGGTCATGTAGGCATGCGAGACGCCCTCGACCTGCACTCCGCGATAGTCCACGCCGCTGCGGACCGTGCCGACCACCGCATCGCCGAGCCCTGCGCTCACGTCGACGAACGTGCGGCACGCGGCGGGCAGCGCCTCGACCACGGGAGCGACGAACAGGGCGTACACGCCGACGTCGGCACCGCGTTCCAGGATCTGGGTCAGCCGGGCGCGATCGACAGGAGCATCGTTCGTGATGATCACGAGGATCGCCGTCTGGCCGGGGAATGTCGCGTCCTCGGCGGCGCGCTTGACGTCGGTGCCGTAGCGCATCGGGTCCCAGTCGGCGCCGTACGGGGGCCGGGCGGACTTCGACTCCCGCGAGCGACGCAGGACGATCTCCTCCAGGCCGCTGAGCAGTGCCGTGCCGGTCGAGGCGGAGTCTGCCAGAGGCATCTCCTTGAACGGGTTGCGCTCACTGGAGGTGTGGGGCAACCACTTGAGCCAGTCGAGCTCGTTGGCCCAGCCCGGCTCGGTCAGCGCGACCGTCACCAGCTCGTTCGGCGAATGCGTGCCGAACAGCTGCACGGCGATGCCGCGGAGCGCGTCGCTCGCCAGCGATGTGGGACCGGCGACACCGATCGACCCGACGCTCTGGAGCGACTCCAGGATCGGCACGTCGTCGATCATCCGGTACCGCTCCTCGAGGCGGTCGACGCGCTCGACGTACTCGACGAGCGCGTCAGGGCTCTCGGTGCGCTTGATGCGCGTGCGCGCCTCGCTCTCGCAGACGCCCAGGCGCATCGCGAGGAAGTTCCAGTGCTCGGGGCGTCGCGTCCACAGCAGGGGTCCGAGCCGCATCGCCTCGTCGAACACGACGGCGACGGCCGGTACCTCGTTCTGCCGCACCTCCCGCTCCCGCGGGTGGGAGTGGTAGAGCGTCTCCTCCAGGCGTTCGAACTGCTCCTCGAACGACTCCGCCTCCTTGCGCAGACGCTGACCGAGGTTGGTCTTCTGCGAGATGAAGTTCCCGAACATCATCATCGGCGACGCGGCCGCGATCAGGAGGGATGCCGGACGCTGCGTGATGCTGAACATCGTGACGGCCAGCAGGATCGGAGCGACGAGCATGGGCCAGGGGAACAGCCGGGACGGCTGGTCGCGGGGGTAGCGCGGTTCGTCCAGTTCCTGCCCGGTGAAGCGCTCCTCGACGCGCGGGCTGCGGTTGAACATCAGAGCGCCTCCGCGCTCGAGCACCGGGTCGCCGCTGGCGGAGCCGTCGAAATCGCTCACCATGTGCACGACGAACTCGCAGTCGCCCAGCACGAAGCTCTGTCCCGGGATGACCCGGAGCCGCTGCACGAGTCCGCCGTCGACGAGGATGCCGTTCGCGGAGTTCAGATCGACCAGTTCGACGAAGGTCGCCGCGACCTCGATGCGGGCGTGCCGCTTCGAGACCAGCGGGTCGGCGATGGTCACATCGTTCGCGGCGTCGCGTCCGATCAGGAAGTGACCGATCGGCAACGGGAACTCCTGGCCGGCGGCAGGACCGGCGACGACCGTGAGGACGGCGGCCGGGTGCGTGCCCGCCCCGCCCACCGACGCCCGATGGGATCCGACGTTGATCACCTCGGCGAGGAACCCGGAGCCGATCGGGGCATCGCCCACGAGCAGGTCGGGGTTGAGCATCGTGAGCTGCTCGCTGGTCGGCGGGGCGACAGACAGCGTGAGCACATCGCTGGGCGCCGCCATGATGCTGCGCGCGGGGTCTGTCGTGGCGATCTGCCGCGCCACGTCGGCGATCGTCGCCGTCGAGTCGGCCATCACGACCACGTCGGTCAGGGGTGCCGCGGGTCGACGCAGGGTCAGCTTGACTCTCATCGCTCGTCCTCACCGCGCCGAGGGCGCATCTCACTGCTCAGGGTCATACCCACTCCACCAGGAGGGACCGGTCGCCGAAGCGCACCGTGTCGCCGATCTGCAATTCCGCGGGGTGTCCCGCCGGCAGCGCTGTCTCAGAACCGCCTCGGACGATCGCGCTGCCATTCGTGGAGGCCCGGTCGACGACGAAGACGCCCCGTCGGGCCGGCATCACCGCGATGTGGGTCTTGGACACCGAGCGCGTGTCGTCGACGACCGGCACCAGGAGCGCCTCGCCCTCGCCAGCGGCGGCACTCGGGGACCGCCCGAACAGCGTCGTCCCCCGCACTTCGATGCGCTGCCCGGTGTCGAGCACCAGGAGCGCTCGTACTCCCATCGGCGCGGGGGAAGCGGCGGGTGCGGACGCGGGAGATGCGGCAGGTGCCGGTGCGTCCGGGGCTGCCGGCATTTCCACAGCGGGGGCCGCTGCGGCGGCGGCAGAGGCGGCGACAGGAGCGGATGTCGGGGGCCGAACGGGCGCCGGTTCCGGGACAGAAGAATCCGGAGCCGGTGCGGGAGCCGAAGCCGGAGCGGGAGCCGGAGCCGGAGCCGGAGCCGGAGCCGGAGCCGGAGAGAATGCTGCCGGGCCGGGAGCACCCGTCGCCAGGGACGGGGGCACGGCCGACACCATGGATCCGACGCCCGGGGCCTCCTGCGGCTCCGGCGCGGTGCCCCCGGCGGATCGATGCGCGCCGATCACGCCGCCGGAGAACCGTGCACTCGGAACATACTCCGCCGGGGCATCGCGATGTACCGGCGTGGCCAGGGACGGGAGCGGCGCCTTCTCCTCGTGCTCCGGCGTCTTCACCCGCTTGCGCGCGATGCGCATGCGCTTCTGGTCGTAGGGGTTCAAGCCGCCCCGCACGTCCACGAACCAGGTCGCGGCGGCCAGGTCGAGCCATCCACGGCCGCGCTTCTCGATGTCGAAGAGCGGCGAGAGCATGATCACCAGCACGGGGCCGACGATCGGCACGATGAACGAGGCGTACGCGACGAGGTACCGGACCACGGCACCGCGCCAGAATCCCGGGCGCTCGAGAGTGCGGACGTTCACCGAGCGGATGCCGCAGATCGCCTTGCCGAGAGTCACTCCCTTGCGTCCGTGCAGCACGAGCTGGACCACCACATACGCGATCATCAGCCCCTGCGAGACCGCGGCGGCGACGATGAGCCACACCAGGTCGCCCCGGGCGAAGAACGTCTCCGCGTCGAACTCCCCCGACACCGCCTGAGCGAGCACGGGAGTCAGCGCGATGATGGCCGGAAGCGCGATGAGCACGGCCACCGTCCACTCGATGAGAGCGGCGAGAACACGCGCTCCCCGTCCCGCCGGTCGCAGCCCCAGCGACGCCGCGTACGCGGGGTCGGGGCGTCCGTGCGCGTCGAGCCCTTCGACCTCGGGAGCGTGGTCGTCGATCTCCCAGATCACTCCTGCTCTCCCTCGGCCTCGTCGACGGCGTGCGCGGTGTCGAGCAGAGGCAGGTCGCACTTGCCGACCAGGCGCGAGGCGATCACGTGTTCGACCAGCCGCGCGCGACGGTTGGTCGCGAAGCTGCGCTGCCCACCGCGCATGCCGGGCACACCGATCCGGTCGAACTTGTCGCACACGTTGTCGAGTTTGCGGTTGAAGCGGGTGACCGTCCACCCGAGTCGCTCCGCGGCCTTCGCCGAGGTGGGGATCTCGCTCATGCCCGTGCCGTCCCTGCGCAGCTGCGGCTCGGCCAGCGCGAGGATGAGGAGCTTCTGGCTGAGGGTCAGCGGTACGTCTCCGATCGTCGATGCACCGCCGTCGTCGTGCTCGCGTCTGGTCGCACGGAACGTCGGCTCGGCCGCGTGCAGGGTGAGCTCGTACGTCGTCGGTCCTGCGCTGAACACGACCGTGGTGGTCTCGAAGACCAGCGGAAGACGCGCGCCGGGCGCGAGCCATGCCTGCACTCCGCCGGCCGAGTCGGTCACGGTCGCCGTGAGGCGCGTGCCGACGTTCGACAGCCACCACAGCCCGTCGGCGTCGGTGATCTCCAGGAAGTGCCGGTGCAGGAACAGATTGTCGTCGAGTTCGAGGTCGCCCTCGCGTCCGACGATGAACCGCCCGCCTCGACGGACCGGGAAGTACTCCCCCGCGAACTCGACGGTCACACCGCCTTCACCACTCACTCCACGCACCCCCGCACGGTCTCGGACGCGCGCCCGTCGTCGCGTCGCAGCATCACGTCGATGCACACGGTTCCCGCTGTGGCAGGAAGGGTAGCGGTCGGATCCGGCGTCTGCTGCGGATCGACCTCTCCCGACACGGCCACCGGGGTCCAGATGTACGAGTCGCCGTCGAGCGGGCTCGGGTTCGTCCAGGTGAAGACGACCTGTTCGCCCTGCCGCGTCCCGGCGAGCTCGGTCACCTTCGGCACCACATCCGTGCCGACATCCTTCGGGTCGACGGCCTCGGCCGTCTCCTGCGGTTCGGGTGTGATCCCGGCGACCAGCAGGTTCAGACCGACGATCCCGCCGATCACGATCACGACGCCGGCGGCGGCGAGCCCGATCCAGAGGCCCTTGCGGCTGCGCGGCGCTTCGGGTGCGGCCGGAGCTGCGAGGGGCGTGCCGGGCACCATCGCCGGCGGCACGGCAGCGTCGGGGGCGACCACCTGCGGGGCTCGGGCGATCGTCCGGTCATCGGCGCTCGGGGGCAGCGGCTGCGGCGGAGCAGGAGTCGGAGTCGGAGCACGCAGCTGCGTCTGCTCGACGGACGGCACGGACGATGTCTCGGCGAGTGGCGCGTCGAAGCGCGGGATGCCGGGCAGCGCGGCCGGAGGCTCTTTGCGCTGCGTCGTCGCCGACGGGCGGGTGAACGATGCCACGTCGGGGTCGATGCTGACGATCTCGCGCACCCGCGTGAGGCCGTCGCCGTCGTCGTCCAGATCCTCCGCCGGCGGGTGGTCGTCGACGATGTCGATCGGCGTCACCGAATGCGAGAGCTCGATCTGCACCTTCTGCAGTGCCCGCGCGAACGCCACGGCGCTCGGGAAACGATCGTCGGGGTTCTTCGCCATCGCGCGCTCGAGGAGGCGCTGCAGGCTCTCGGGCGAGTCCGGCCGCTTCAGCGAGGGGAGAGCTGCACGCTCGATGCGCTCGATGAGGTCGGCGCTCGAGTTGCGCTCCCCCGGACGCTCGAACGGCGAACGGCCGGCCAGAAGGGTGTACAGCGTCGCTCCGAGGGCCCACACATCCGTTCGGGGTCCGCTCTGCGGCGGCTCGGCGAACGATTCGGGGGGCGACCACGGGATCGACATCCCCGACGCCTCTCCCGTGGCTCCGGTGGTGGACGCGATGCCGAAGTCGGTGAGCGCCGGCCTGTTGTACTCGGTGACCAGGATGTTGGCGGGCTTGATGTCGCGGTGCAGCACACCGGCGCGGTGCGCTGTCTCGACGGCACCGGCCACCTGCACACCGACCCGCAGCGCCTCGGCCACCGAGAACGGGTCCTTCCGCGCGCGCAGCTGGAGGTTGGGCCGCGGGCAGTACTCCATCACCAGGTACGGGCGTCCGTCTCCGGCGACCCCTGCCTGGTAGATCGTCACGATCGCGGGGTGCGTGGAGAGCATCGCCATGACGTTCGCCTCATCCGCGAACTCCTGGGCGGCGCCGCTGGAGATGCGATCGGCGAGCAGCACCTTCACCGCGACCCGGCGGCGGGGCATCTCCTGCTCGTAGAGGAAGACGTCGGCGAAGCCGCCGGTGCCCAGCGGCTCGACGTAGGTGAAGCCGGGAAGGTCCGGCGGCGGGGAGGGGCGACGCGTCACGGCAGATCCTCGAAGGCGACCGTGACACCGTCGCCGAGGTCGACGACGTCGCCGGAGAGCACCAGCGTCTGCTCGCCGGGGTGCAGCCGCACGGGGTCGGCTCCCGGCCGCAGCAGGGTGGACCCGTTGGTGGTGTGCAGATCGATGACCACCACGGTGTCGCCCTCCGGCCGTACTTCGAGGTGGCTGCGCGAGATGTCCTGCTGAGGGCTCTCGACGGCGATGAGATGCGGAAGATTCGCGCCGCTCGCCCGCGTCGACCGCGGGCGGCGCCCGATGATCACGGTGCGATCCAGAGCCGTCTCCTGCCCTGTGGACAGGCGGATGCGGCCGACGGAGGCCGCGGCCGGTGCCGGGGCGACATCGAGCACCTCCGTCGGGGCGTCACTGGAGACCGGCGGCTGCTGGCGGAGCGCGCGGAGGTCTGCGGCCGAGATCGTCGCGCCGTCGTGGTCGCCCTCGATGGCGATCGGCGCGGCCGGTGTCGCCGCCCCGCCGACGGAGTGCACCGTGGCGCCCCACAGCTGGTCGAAGTCGTCGTCGACCGGCGGAGCGAGTGTCACCTCGGTGGGCGGCAGGAAGGCATCGTCGATGACGGGGAGCGGTTCCTCGGGCTCCGGCGCGGGCTCCGGCTCCGGCTCGGGAGCTGCCACCGGCTCCGTCGCAGGCTCGGGCTGCGGCGCGGGCTCGGGCTGCGGCGCGGGCTCTGCCACCGGCTCCGGCGCGGGTTCAGGAGCCGCGACCGGCTCCGGCGCCGCGACGTTCGCGGCCGGCGCGGACTCCCCGACGACCGGGGCAGGGCCGAGGATGGAGGGGAGCGGATCGGCATCGCTCGGTTCGAGCTCGGCGCTCACAGCCGCCGCCCGGACGATTCCGCTCTGCACGGGCAGACCGTCGGCGTCGGCATCGGCGCTCTCGACCGTGATCTCGACCTTCGTCGCACCGCCGAGGTAGCGCTCGTTCCAGGTGGTGACATCGGCGCCGGAGAGCTCGAACGACTCCGAGCCGGTCTCCACACTCGCGGTGACCGCCCCCCGCAGGGCGATCCGCATGTCCGACCCTTCGGCGACGGCCGCGACGAACGAGGGCAGCGAAGTGAACGAGACCCCCGACTGCGCGGTGAGCACATCGACAACGGTCGCGAGCGTCTTCTCCTCCGGCAGGCGCTCCCACAGCCGCGCGACGACATCGCCTGGCACCTCGGGCGGGAGGGCGACGAGCGCTCCCGGGATGACGATCAGGTACCACTGTCCCGGTCGGTAGCTGGTCTGCATCAGCGAACCCCTCCTGCTGCGGCTTCTCGTGGACGTGTGTCCTGGTCGATGTCCGTATCGGTGGCCATCAGCGTCCCCGGTCTCGAGGCGACGGAGACGGCATCGATGACGAGCACCGTGATGTTGTCCCTACCCCCGGCGCTGACAGCCTCGTCGATGAGCACGTCTGCCGCACGCTGCGGGTCCTTCTCGGCGATCAGGATCTCGCGGATGCGGGCGTCGGCGACCTCGGAGGTGAGGCCGTCCGAGCACACCAGCATCCGGTCGCCGAGCTCGGCGGGGAACATCCAGTAGTCCGCGTCGCCCGTGCTGCTCGCGCCGATCGCCCGCGTGATGATGTTGCGGCGGCGGTCGGAGACGGCATCCTCGACCGTGAGCTCACCCGATTCGATCAGCTCCTGCACCACGGAATGGTCCACCGTGATCTGCTCCAGCTCGCCGTCTGCGAAGCGATAGGTGCGCGAGTCGCCGATGTTGAGCGCGAGCCAGTAGCCCATGCCGTCGACCGAGGCGACGAACACACCGCTGAGTGTCGTACCTGCGCGGCCGTTGCCCGAGGTGGACAGCTCCTCGACACTCTCCCTCGCCAGGGAGAGTGCCAGACGCACGTCGTCGAGTTCGAGCGCGGACCGACCGATGTAGCGCGCGAACTCCGCGATCACGGCGGCGCTCGCGCGCTCCCCCGCTTCGTGCCCACCCATTCCGTCGGCGACCAGGAAGATCGGCGCCGATGCCAGATGCGCGTCCTCGTTCAGCGCACGCCGGAGTCCCGGATGCGTGGCCGACCCGGTCGAGACGACCAGTCCCGGCCTCATGCGTATCCGCCGATCGTGACGATGCGGTCGCCGATCTCGATGGCGTCGCCCAGTCGCACCGGGACGCGCTGCCCCGCGGGACAGGCGATCCGCTGGCCTGCGCGGACGATCGTCATGCCGTTCGTGGAGTGTCGGTCCATCACCCAGCCACCCGAGGTCTCGGCCGCCGCCTCGAAGTGCGTCTTCGAGAGCGAGAGCGTCTCGTCGCGCACGGGCACGAGCGTCGCTCCCTCTTCCGGTGCGGGGTTGCGCCCGAACACCGTGCGGCGGGAGACGGAGACACGCGTCCCGTCGTCCCACGTGAAGACGAGCCGGTGTCCCGGAACACTGATCCTGGTGTCCTCGAGGTCGTCCTCCTCGGTGGTGCGCGACGCGGCAGGCGCCGCGGGGGCGGCAGGCGCGGCGGGCGGACTCACCGGAGCCGCAGGCTGCTGCTGGATCGTCTCGTCGAGTGCAGGTGAGGGTGCGGTCTCGGGCTCGGGCGCTGGGCGTGCGGGAGCATCCTGCGTGATGCCGGGGACGAAGGCGATGAGGGATCCCGCGTCGGCGACCGGTGCCGCGGGAGCGGCCGGTCGCGGAGGGATCGAAGCGGAGGGCGGCGTGGCGGGAGCCGTCGCCGGAGCCGGAACAGGAAACGGCGCGGGACCCGGAATCGGGGCCGGAGCCGAGGCAGGAGCCGGCTGCGGGAGTCCGGGGATCGCCGGTGCGGGCGCCGGGGCCGCGGCCCCGGATCCGGTCGAGGCGGGGACCGCGGTCGTCGCGGTGGCGGGTGTCGCGGTGGCGGGTGCAGGCACGCGCGCGTCCACCATGAGGGAGCCGGCCACCTTGTCGTGCCACCCCTGGTACCGACCGGAGCCGTCGAACAGCGGCGTGAAGTAGCCCACGACGATGGCGGCGGCGAGGCCGAAGATGACGTTGCGCAGCAGCGTCCGTCCGAAGCCGAGGCCGCTCCCGTCCGTCGCCGAGACCAGCCGAAGGCCCTGGGCGCGCATGCCGATCGAGCCGGTGCCCGCCTGCATCACGGTGTAGACGACGAACCAGCCGAGAAGGATCAGGCTCACGACCGGACCCCCGATCAGCAGGACTCCGACACTGCCCTCGAGGCTGCCGGTGAGCGAGGCGCCGACCAGGAGTCCACCGCCGAGCACGATCGCGAGGCCCCCGGCGATCAGGGCGTCGATGAGGTAGGCGACGGCGCGACGGGAGACCGGCGCGATCTGGTCGGTCGCGGGCTGCGTCATGAGGTCTCGCTCTCGGAGGACGGGGGCGTCGTGCTGTTCTTGATGGTGCCAGGTTCACGGCGGACGCGCACGGCCGCCGCTTCCTTCAGATTCTGGAATCCGTTCGAGATGGCCGTGCCGCCGACCAGGGAGCGGATGCTCAGTCGCGCCTGAAGACGCTTCCAGAAGCCGGCTTCCTTGCCGAGGCCGCCCACGATGTCATCGACCTCGTGCCAGAAGGAATCGACGTCCTCCTGGCTCGGCTCGGCGGGACCGAACACATCGGCATCGGCCCGCTCGGCGAGGGCGGTGACCTGCGGAACCGTCAACGAAGACGCCACGACCACCGCCTCCTCGATCCGCGTGCCGCCGGGAGGGATGCGCGCGCCGTAGTCCACGGCACGGTCGGTGAGCTCGTCCCATCCCCCGCTGATGCGGTCGGCGTTGCGTGCGGCCGCGCGTCGGGAACGACGCTTCGCCGCCTTCCACGCACCGATCACGATGAACGGCGATGCCAGGAGTGCGATCACTCCGAGGGAGATGCCACCGATCACGAGGATCGCACCGATGATGCCCGCGATGTTGAGACTCTCGTCCTCGCCCTCGCGGTCGTCGGGCAGCGTGGGCGGCAGGTCGACGGGCTCCTGCGGCGGAGGCGGGGGCTGCAGCACCTGCGGCTTCGGGTCGACGCGCGGCTTGGTGTTCTGATCGTTCGGCACCTGGTCTTCGGGAGGGGTGGGGTTGAAGGCGATCCACCCGAGCCCCTCGAAGTTGACCTCGACCCAGGCATGCACGTCGTCGCCGGTGGCAGCGAACGTGGCTTCTCCCGCATTCTCCTCGTCGGGGTAGTAGCCCATGACCACACGAGCGGGGATGTCGACCTGTCCGGCGAGCAGGGCCATCGCCACGGCGTACTGCTCGTCGTCGCCGATCATCTGCTCGCCGCCGACGAGGGTCGAGATGCGCTCGGCGGTGTGTCCAGCCCGGGAGATGACCTCCCCCTCGAGCCCGTGGCTGAAGAAGCCCTCCTTCGCCAGGAAGTTCTCGAGGGCGCGCACCCGCTCGATGGGCGTCTCCGCGCCGACCACCGTCTCGGCGGCGAGGGCTGTGAGCTCCTCCGGCACGTTGCTCGGCTTGGGCATCGAGACCTTGCCGAACGGCACCTCGGCGAGCTGCTCGTCGTCGGGAATGTTCGGCATCACGGCGTCCACCGTGTACTCGTCGCCCTTCGTCAGCTTCGTGGTGGAGACGGCAGTGCCCGTCTCGGTGTTCACGTAGGTGCCGCGGCGCAGCTGCTCGGCGTCATCGCCGGAGAACCTGATCTCGGACAGCTCGCCCGCGGTCGGCATCCACACACCGCGATAGGCACCGATCTCGACGTTGAGCGTCACCGGGACGCCCTCGGCATCCGGTGACATGTTCGAGCGCAGCGGGCTGAAGGCGCTCGACGAGGTGGGTCCGCCGTCGGTGACGTTGTAGACCATGCCGTCGAACTGATCCATGACGGCCGTGCGGATCCGCGCGCCCTTGGGCAGTCCCTGCACCGTGAAGAGCGTCTCGTCCGCCTCATCGCGCACGTTCTTGCGGAACGCCTGCAGGGGGCTCGGGTAGTCCCGGATGTCGAACGGCGGGATGATCACGTCGCGGAACACGTGCCGCGGCTGCGCCGGGTTCGCGACCGCGCTCGTGGCCACCCCCGCACCACCGGCGATCGCCAGCACGGCCACGCCGGCGAGCAGACGACGGGTGCGCATGTGCGAGGCCCTGGAGGGGTCGACCTCGCTGACGGAGATCGCCGTGTTCTGCGGCGCCCACAGCTGGCGAAGCGCGAGCCAGGAAATGCTCACGACCGCGAACACGAGTCCCTGCACCAGCGGGAACGCGGGTTCAGGGGTGCCGAGGGCGATCACGAGCATGAGCAGCACGCCGGCCGGGATCAGCGCCCAGGCCACCTGCGACAGGCGCAGCGCGAGCGACGCGGTCACCGTCGTGAACACCAGCGCCAGGAGGAAGGGGACCACGAGGTGACCGTCCGCCGCGGCCACGGGCGCCACCGTGGTGAGCATCTGCTTCCACGCGGTGACCGTCCCGAGCGCGAGCTTCTGCAGCGTCTCCAGCGTCGGGATGAAGCCGAGGATCGAGGTCTGCGGCAGGGCGAACGCGCCGCCGAACACGAAGTAGGCGGCGACCGTGAGGCCCGCGATGATCAGGATGCCCCAACGGCGCCAGGTCGTGACCGCCGCGATCGCGAGGCCGAGCACGACGCCGCCGACCACGGCGGGGAGGAAGGACGGACCGGCGAACGTCGGCCAGAAGCCGACCAGCGCGGTGACCACCAGGAGAGCGGAGGCACCGAGATCGAGGATCCAGCGACGCACGGGAAGACCGGCGAACGCGGCGGAGGATGCGGTCATGCGAGCACCTTCTGCAGGGCGAGGGGGATCTGCTCCAGCGCACCGACCGTCACGACGTCGGCATCGCCGATGCGGCGCAGGGCCGGAGCGGAGGCGGTGGTGTCGGCGACGACCACGAGCACGCGGGCGCCGAATGGAAGACGCGCACAGGCGAGACGGAGGTCGTCGGGCTTGACCCGCGCCCCGCACACGAGCACCACGACGCTCGCGAGCGGCATCGTCGCCGACACCACTCCGGCGAGCTCGGCGATGCCGCCCTCCTTGGGCTTGCTGTTCTCGACGGCCGAGAGGGAATCGAGCAGCTGCTTGCCCGTGCCTGCCGGCAGCTCGCGCCCCTGCACCCGCATGTCGACGCGCTGCGAGTCGCGGAGAGCACGCAGGCCGATCGACCCTGCGGCCGAGACTCCCAGCTCGAAGTCGTCGGGGGTGGCGTAGTCGGCGAGGGAGCGCGACAGACCGATCACGAAGTGCGAGCGCCGGGTCTCCTCGTACTGCCGGACCATCATGGTGCCGGTGCGGGCCGTCGAGCGCCAGTGCACGTGGCGGAGGTCGTCGCCCGGCTGGTACTCGAGCAGGGCGTGGAACGACACGTCGTCGCGGGACAGGTCGGCGGCGGGAAGACCCTCGAGGTCACGCAGGTAGCCGAGGGACTGGCCGTCGAACAGCACCGTGCGCGGGTGCACGAAGAGGTCGACGGGGTCGTCGCGACGGTGCGCCCGCTCGAACAGGCCGAGGGGGTCGCCGCGCACGACGCTCACAGGGCCCACCTTGACCACACCGCGCTTCTGGGTCGGGATCGCGAAGAGCTCCTCCGCCTCCTCCCCCGGCGCGAGCCGCTGGATGCCGAACTCGCCGCGCCCCGAACCGACGGGGAGCACCACGCGCGACGGCAGGATGGCCCTGCTGCCGCGGTTCGCGAGGGTCAGGGCGCCGACCGCGCGCTCTCCCACGACGACGCGGGTGCGGGCGAGGTCGAGGGCGACGTCGTAGGCGGTGCGTCCGATCAGGAACAGCGCGCACAGGGCGACGGCGATCGCGATGACGACCGCGGCGATCGTGAACTCCGACCACCCGGCGATCTGCCCGAGCACCCAGAAGCCGACGGCGAGCGCCATCAGCACCCAGGCCAGCGGACGGATGGCGGAGGTTATCTTGCGGAGGCGCGTCAGGGCGCGCGCACCGAGGACGGCCGCGATGTCACGCCATCCGGCGTCGCGCTCCGTCTGCGGCGTCGACGCCGGAAGGGCCTCCGCGGTCATCAGGCCGCCGCTCGGGCCTGGGGGGCCGCAACGGCGTCGAGCACGCGGGCGATGACCGTGTCGCTGCTGGTGCCCGCGAACTCGGCCTCGGCGTCGAGCAGCAGACGGTGCTGCCACACCGGGCGGGCGAGCACCTTGATGTCGTCCGGGAGCACGAAGTGGCGCCCCTGAGCCGCGGCCCAGACCTTGGCGATGCGGATCATCGCGATCGCACCGCGCACCGAGACGCCGAGGCGGATGGCGCCGTCTTCGCGAGTCGCCTCGGCGAGCTCTGCCACGTAGCGGAGCACGGCGGGCTCGACGTGCACGGTGGCCGCGAGGTCGGCCATGTCGGCGACGGCGCTGGTCGTGATGATCGCGGACAGACCTGCAGACGGGTTGCGGTCGGAGGCGCCGGCGAGGATGCTCTCGGTCACCGCGAGGTCGGGGTATCCGATCGAGGTCTTGATCAGGAAGCGGTCGAGCTGCGCCTCGGGCAGCTTGTAGGTTCCCGCCTGCTCGATGGGGTTCTGCGTGGCGATCACGAGGAACGGGCGTCCGGTCTCGTGGGTGACGCCGTCGACCGTGACGCGCGACTCCTCCATGACCTCGAGCAGCGCCGACTGGGTCTTCGGCGACGCGCGGTTGATCTCGTCGGCGAGCACGATCGACGCGAAGATCGGGCCCTTGTGGAACTCGAAGCGGTGCGACTGCTGGTCGTAGATCGTCACACCCGTCACGTCGGACGGCAGCAGGTCGGGGGTGAACTGGATGCGCGTGCTGGTGCCCTGCACGGTCGCGGCCAGCGCCTTGGCGAGGCTGGTCTTGCCCGTGCCCGGTGCGTCTTCGAGGAGCACATGACCCTCGGCGAGCATCGAGGCCAGCACGAGACCGACGATCTCCTGCTTGCCCTGCACGGCCTTGTCGATGTTCTCGACGAGGCGCTGGAAGGTGCCCTGGAACCAGGCGGCCTGCTCGGGGGTCATTGTCATGAGTGTGTCGTTCCTTGTTGTTGTTCAGAACCGGTGTTCACAGCGCGGATGGGGAGACGGGTCATTGCCAGAGGCGGTGCTCGAAAGCGGTGCCGTTGACCATCACCCAGGCCTCGATCACGCCACGGCGGTTGCCGAGGTAGCAGCTGAGCCGGCCGCCGTAGCTGCCGTTGCCGTCCATGGTGATCGAGTACGGTCCGCCCCATACGCCGCCGTACGTCGCGTCGTTGTTGTTGCACCGCACGGAGATGGTCTGCCCCGGATCGAAGTCCTGAGCGTTCAGGTAGAAGTACGCGCAGGTGCCGTCGTTGCAGTTCGGCTGGCCGTTCGCGTTGCCGGTCGAGGTGACCCAGGCGCGCGGATTGGGCTTCGGACCCGACGTGCCGGCTTCGCTCCGCGTGATCTTCTGCCCCGCGTCGTCCGTCACCTCGACGTCGATCGTGTGGCGCTGGCTGTAGCCGTCGCCCACGGTGGTGCTTCCGTTCGCACCGACGTGCGTCCACCCGCCGCCGTCGATCCGGATGCGCACGACCTTGATCCCACGTCCGTTGGCCGAGACGTTCGCGTTCCATCCGAACGTCACGCTCTTCGGGTTCGAGTTCACCGTCACCGAGGGCTGCCTCAGCGGTCCATAGGGGTTGCCTGACATCTGGTTCGAGGCGTCGCTCGAGTAGGTCTGGCCGTCGACCGTCGAGACGGCCCGCACCCGCACGTTGTAGTTCGTGCCGTTCGAGAGTCCCGTGATGACGTTGTTTCCCGGCATCGCCGCCCAGTTGCCCCCGAGGGAGTACTGGTACTGCACCTCGTTCGACCTCGCACCGTTGAGCGCGCCGGGAGACCAGGTGAGCGTGAGCGACCGATCGCCTTCGGCGACGTTCGACAGCGAGGGCGCACCCGGCTTGTTCACACCGCGACGCGGTGCCGACATCGGGCTCCATTCACCCCAGTCCGCCTTGTTGTGCGCGCGGATGCGGTACGTATACGGCGTCTCCGAGGTCGGGACCTTCACCGCCTGCGACCTGGCGTCGGCTCCCGGCGTGATGGTGTTCCGCAGCGTGCCGCCCTCCCACACCTGCAGCTGGAACGAGTCGATCGGGTCGCCGTTGGCGTTCCCCGGCACCCAGTTCACCTGCATCTGCGCCTCGGTGCCCACGCCCTGCAGCTGTGTGACGGTGGGCGCGGCGGCGGGCATCGGCGGCCCCGCGGGCACCTCGGAGGCCGACCAGCCGCTCCAACTCGACGGCTCGGGCGCGCGGTTGTGGGCCTGTACGCGCACCTGGTAGATGCCGCCGTTCTCGAGACCCTCCCAGGTCATCGAGTTCCCGGTGGCCTGCTTCTGCGAGACCCCGGACGGCGGAGCCGGCGAGATCTCCAGCGTGTAGCTCTCCACCGGAGAGCCGGGAGTGGTCGGGGTGGCCCACGCGACCTTGAGCGACTTGTCGCCGAAGGTCAGCGTCGGCGGGGTCGGGGTGTCGGGACGAGCGTCCGGACGGGCGACCGCCGACGTGCCGGACGGCTTCGACTCGCCGACCCGGTTGGTCGCGGTCACCTGGAAGGTGTACTCCACGTTGTTGGTGAGGCCGTCGAGCGTGCACGTCGTCGAGCGGCATTCCTTCGAGTACGGGCTGCCGCCGACCGACTTCACCGTGTACTTCGTGATCTCGGCGCCGTTGTTCGACGGCGCACCGTAGGAGACCACGACGGTGCGGTCCTGCACGCTCGACACCAGCGGGGTGCCCGGTGCCTCCGGCACGCCCTGGACGGTCACGACGATCTGGCCGTTGGCCTCGCGGTCGGGGTCCTTCGTCGCATCCTGGATGCGGTAGCGCACGACCATGGTCCCGACGAAGCTGGGGTCGGGAGTGACGACGACCTGATCGCCCTTCACGGCCGCGCCGCCGGAGCCCGACTCCGTGGCAGCCGTCATCAGCTTGAGCGGCGTCTCCGGGAACGGGTTGTAGTCGTTCGCGAGCACGGGCACCGTGATGCTCTTGCCCTGATCCGCTTCCGAGATCGTGTCGGTGTTGGCTGCCGGCAGCGGGCGGGTCGAGGCGCCGACGCGCACGGTCACGGTGCCTTCGACGGCCTCCGTCGTCCCGTCGGTGATCTCCAGCTTCAGGGAGGACACCGTGCCCTTCTCGACGTCGGACGAGGCCTCGACGAGCAGCTTCGAGCCGTCGATCTTGGCGGTGATGCCCTTGCCCGCACCGCTGACGTACTTGTACCTGTGCTTGCCCTCGTCCTCCGGATCGGGGTCGGCCGTGAGGGCGGCCAGGTCGAGCGTCGATGCCTTCTCGCCCGGAGCGACGATGACCTCTGCGCCCGTGAACACCGGCTGCTGGTTCTCCGGCGGCAGCACGTTGATCGGGATGCTCAGCGTCGCCGTACGGCCCTCGGGGTCGTCCGGCCCCGTGCCGTCTGTGACCTCGAACGTGAGCGAGTCCTGTCCGAAGTAGCCCTCGGCCGAGGTGTACACCAGGGTGGTCTCGTCCTTCACGAGGTCGTCGCCGTTGGCGTACACGGCGTTCACCTTGGCATGCTCGGTGATCCGCGCGGTCCCCCCGCCTGCGACGGTGACGAACTTCGAGAGCGGGATCTCCCTGGTCTCGCCGCTCATGACCTCGAGCGGCTTGGTCGAATCCAGGATCGGCCGCAGGTCGGACTCGGCCGGCACGAAGATGAACGCGGATGCGGCCAGATCGTCCTGATCGGTGATCGTGTAGCGGATGAGCTGCAGCTGCTCGGTGACGGTGACCCGCACCTTGCCGTTCTCCAGCTGGGTCGCGCCTTCTCCGAGCACGAGCTTCAGGCGATCGGTGGTGCCGTCCGGGTCCTCGTCGTTCTTGAGAATGTCGAGGTCGGCACTCATCGTGCCGTCGGTGAGGTCGGTCGGCCGCACACGGTCGTCACGCGCGACGGGCGCCTGCAGCGGGACGTCCTCGTCGACGGTGATCTGCAGCGCCGCGGTCGCCTCGGCGCCCCTCGCGTCGCGGATCGTGTACTGCAGCGACGTCTCGAGCTCGCGGTTCGGCGCCTGCACCAGCACCCGATCACCCGAGACGCGGGCCGTGATGCCCGTCTCGGTCGGAACTTCGAGGCCGTCCTTCACGAGGATGATCTTGTCGCCCTCGGGGTCGGAGTCGTTCAGCATCACCGGCACCGAGATCTCGCGACCCGGCCGCACGACCACGGCGTCCTTCACCGCGAACGGTCTCTGATTGATCTGCTCGCCCGGTGCGATGCCCACCCGGATCGTGGCGATGCCCTCCTTGCCGAGGCGGTCGCGCACGCGATAGCGGAACACGTCGACACCGGCGGAGTCGTCGAACGCCTCGTACGTGAAGTAATTCTGCGCCGTCTCGGTGATGCGCCCCTTCTGCGGGCTGGAGGCGATGTCGATCAGCTCGACCGAGTCGCCGTCGGCGTCGATGCCGTCGAGAGGGACGGCGATGTTCGCGGTCGACCCGGCGAGCACGCGGGCCACCAGATCCTGCGGGCGTGGAGCGGCGTTCGTCTCCTCATCGACCGGAAGGATCTGGATCGTGACGTAGCCGGCGTCCTTCTGCTGGCGCGAATCGACCGCCTCGTAGGTGAGGTACACGGTCTTCGCGACGGGTCCGGCCTTGAACCGGATCGTGTCCTGCGAGACGAACGCCTCGCCGTCCTCCGGGTCGACCAGCGGCTCGACCAGCTCGGGAACGACGTGCATGACGTCGTCGTTCGGGTGCGTGTCGTTGTCGAGCACCGGGATGGTGACGACGTCGCCCGCGCGCACGATCGCCGTGTCGTCGTTCACGACGGGTTGCAGGAGCTTGTCCGGCGCGGGGATCGGGATGACCACCACCTCGCCCTCCGCCGACTTGGAGCCGTTGGAGATGCGGTACTTGATGCGCGCCTGGTCGGTGAGCGAGCCCTGATCGGTGATGCGAAGCGTCTCGTGGTTGATGACCGACACGGAGATGCCCGAGTCGTCGTCGATCGAGACGGACTGCACCACCAGGATGCCGCCGGCGGGGTCGACGTCGTTTGCGAGCACGCCGATGAGCACATCGCCGCCCGTCGGCAGCAGCGCCACGTCGCGCACGGCGACCGGAGGGAGATCCGTCTCGCTCGCCTCGAGCACGTCGACGCGCACGATCCCCTCGCCGTTCTCGGGGCCCGCGGTCGCCAGGTACAGCACGTAGTAGGTGCCGGGAGCATCAGCGGTGAAGGAGAAGGTCTTGTTCGGCCCGTCCGTGACGATGGTCGCGCCGGGAACCTCGTTCACGCGGCCGAGTCGCAGCAGCTCGCGCCCCGAACTGGTGTCGTTGGCCAGCGGTGCCACGGTGACCTGCTCGCCGACGCGGGTCACGACGTGATCGGCGTTGGTCTTGGGCTTGGTCGAGCCCTCCGGTCGGACATCGAGGGTCACCGTCGCGGTGGCGCTCTCCCCGTATCCGTCGGCGACGGTGACCTGCACGTCCTTGCGTCCCTGCTGGCTCGCGGTCGCCTTGTACGTGATCTGGCCGTCGGTGCTGAAGTCGACCTCGTCGCCCGGCGCGGGGACGACCTCCTTGAGGTAGACATCGTCGCCCTCGGGGTCGATCCAGTCCGGGAGGATGTTGTACGAGATCGTTCCGCCGGTCTCCACGGTGAGACTGGTGTGCCGTTTGGGCACCGGAGCGGTGTTCACGCTCTTGTCGTAGACGGTCAGCGTGACCGCTGCCGTGTCCTTCCCGCCGCGACCGTCATCGGCCTCGTAGGTGAAGGTGGTCGACCCTGTCGCGTCCTCGTCGACCGCGATCTGCAGGGATCCGCCGTTCTGCACCTGCTGGATCGTGCCGAGAGCGGGCTGGGCCTCGGCGAGGGTCGCGACCAGGACGTCGCCATCCGGATCGTTGTCGTTGTCGAGCACGGGGAGCATCGTCGTCACGCCGGGGCGCACACCGAACGTGTCGTCCTCGGCGATCGGAGGGGTGTTCTCCTCCTTGCGCTCGGGGAGCGTGGTCTCGACGGTCTCCTCGGTCGAGTCGTCCTCGTTCTCGGTCTCGCCCTCCGGCGGGGTGAGGTCGTTCCAGTTGTCGACGCGCTGCAGGCTCTCGTTCGCCAGCCAGGCCGCTCCGCCCACCGCGTCGTTGAGGATGATGACGTCGCGGTTGACGCGGAACACGAGGCTCTTCGAATCCTCGGCGCCGTCGACG
Source organism: Microbacterium sp. WHRI 7836 (assembly GCF_040223885.2). Lineage (NCBI taxonomy): Bacteria > Bacillati > Actinomycetota > Actinomycetes > Micrococcales > Microbacteriaceae > Microbacterium > Microbacterium sp. WHRI 7836. The sequence goes on along the minus strand of NZ_CP168171.1, from coordinate 627,538 downwards.
TTCGCGTTGACGTCGTTCGCCGACCCGGGGCACTCCCGGATGAAGGTGGCCGTTCCGGCCCACGCGCCGTAGGTGCAACCGCGCAGCCACACCGGCGCCGCCGGCACGCCATCGCCACCCGCCTCGACCTCTGTGGGCTCACCGCCGTCGAGCGGAACGCTCACCAGCGCGTTCGTGGTCGAGACCGCCACCGCGTCGGTGTTCTCGGAGGCCTGCTGCAGAACGGCCTTGTCCGCGCCGGGGATCTCGGTGCGGACCCCGCCCGGGGAGGTCACGACGCCGGCAGCGCGATCCAGCACGACCGGGGTGCGACCCACGGCGGTGATCGCGGGCTTGGCGGACGCGTCGAGTTCGCCGACCGACGCGGCGGAGGCGTCGAGCGCCTCCCCCTCGTTGTCGACGGGGACGGTGACCACCTCGCCGCGCTCCGGGGCGAGTCCGAAGACGGTGCCGTCCTTGGCCACGGCGACATCGGCGCCAGCGCCCAACTCGGCCACCGGCTCGTTGACCTCGGCCTCGAAGGACGCGACGCCCTGCGCCGGCACGACCCAGAGCTCGCCGGTCTTCTGATCGAGGATCGCAGCCGTGCGGTTGCCCAGTGCGACCTTCGAGGAGGACGGGACCTTCGCCGAATCGCCGAGCGAGACGCGTGCAGGATCGACGGCTGTGAGTGTCGACGCGTTCTCGTCGACGACCAGGATGTTGTTCGTGTCCTGCAGGATGTCGTAGTTCTCACCCGTGGTGCGCAGTCCGCCGTCGAGCACCGTCGACTCGTGGTTGAAGTGCCCCACGAGAAGGCTCGACGTCTTGGTGATCCAGACGCCGCCGTCGTTCAGATCGACCTTGGTGGTCGGGAACCCCTCATAGGTGAAGGCCATCGTGGTGATGGCGATCACGCCCACGGTGACACCGGCCGCTGACGCCAGTGTCTTCGGTCGTGCGCGCATCCATGACAACGCCTTCATACCCGGTTCCCCCCCAGGGTGACACTCTCTGTTCTCCTCGATCGCGACCCGACGGGCCCACGAAGCACCCGTTCATCCTAACTGCGTCCTGGAATACCGCTCGATGGGGAGTTTTGCCCATCGAGCGGGGCGACGTCGAGAAGACCTCGAAGCCGCCCCGCCCATGGAGCATGAGAGCGTGCGGTCAGCTGCGACCCCGACGCCGTCGGAGGACGAGCGCGCCACCGAGGCTCAGAAGCAGCAGAGCGCCGCCGACGAGGTACCAACCGGGTGCACCGCCCGTCGTGGCGAGGTCACCGCCCGTGGACGACGCATCCGCTCCGCCACCGGATCCCGAACCGGGGGCTGTGCCCGTCCCCGTTCCCGGTGCGACGCCGCCGGAGCCGTGCCCCGCGCGGGTGACCGTGATCGGCGCGGTCGCCTCGGTCCCGTCGGGGAGGATCACCGCCAGTGTGTGCGCACCGGCCGGCGTCTTCGCGGGGATCGTGACAGCGGTGCGGAACGCCCCGTCGGCATCGGCGGTCGCGACGCCCACCCGCACCGGTGTGGAACGCAGCTCGATCGCGAGCTCCGCAGCCTCGGGGAATCCGGTTCCGGAGATCGTGACCCGGCCACCGGCCGCGACCGTCTGCGTGCTCAGCGCCACGGCCGGATCGACGGGATCGACCGGATCGACGGGATCGACCGGATCGACCGGGTCCACCGGATCCACGGGGGCGTCGGTGGGACGCGGGATGTCGACGTGCTTGATCTCCGTCGCTCCGGCCGTCGAGAAGGAGTACACCGTGACGCGCACGCGGTCGTCGTACAGCGCGGCGCGCAGCCCGACGGGGTCGGCACCGCCGACGGCTTTCTCCTCCCAGTCCCCGCTCGGCCCGTACATCGTGGTGACGGCTCCGGTGTTCACGACCGTGGGGCCGCTGGCGCGCGTCGGATCCGGCCGCAGCTCTGTACTCCAGTCGTTCAACGTCGGCGACCAGTGCGTGTGGCTGTTGAACATGATGACGTTCGGGTTCTGTGCGAGCAGGGCGGCGAACCGGGCCTCCTCCTGCCCGAAGTCGTTCTCGTAGAACCGCGCGTACGATCCGGAGACCGAGTACGGCAGCAGGTGGTGCGAGAAGAGCAGCACCGGCTGGTCCTGGGCGCGCCAGTGGGCGAGCCGATCACGCAGCCAGGTGAACTGCTCCTCGCTGAAGTCGACGAACGGGCCTGCGCCGGTCTTCGCCGTGTAGTCGTAGAACTCGCTGCCGATCCAGATCAGGGGAAGCTGACCGTCCACGAGCACCTCACCCCACAGCCCACCCTGGCCACCGATGTCGCGCATCCCCGTCGAATCGAGGAAGCGCTCCCGGTACACCGCCGATCCCTCGCTGCCGTAGTACTCGTGATTGCCGATCGTCGAGACGACCGTGCCGTACTCGCCGCCGCCACCCGCCGCGAGCGCCGACAGATAGGAGGTGTAGTTCGCGGTCGATCCGTTGCTGACCAGGTCGCCGTTGGACACGAGCACGTCCGCCGTCTGCGCCATCGCGCGGAACCCCGGCAGCACGTTCTGGCTCAGTCGCGTCGTCGCCCCCTGCACGTCGCTGAAGATGTCGACCACGGTGTTGGCCTCGACTCCTTCGGCGAGTGCCGCGAGCGGGCGCACCACCTGCACGTCGTCGAGCATCCACGATCCCGCGGCGCCGGGGGCGTCGAAGACGAACCGCAGGGTCATCGCGGATGCGCCCGCCGGCACCGTGACCGGCAGCCGGAGCTGCGCTGACTCCTCGTCGGCATCGGAGAGCTCGCGCAGCACGGTCTCCGTTCCCTCGTCGAACACCGCCGTCACGGTGCCATGCTGGGTTCCGCCCCTCTTGCGGTAGTGGCTGTCGAGGCGCACCTCCAGCGCATCCCCCGCCTTCACGGCGATCGGAGAGGAGGCGAGGCTGCCGGCGAATGCCCCGCTCGTCGCCTCCGCCACGGCGATCCGCCCCGAAGCGCGGGTGAACGCGTGTCGGCGATCGGTGCCGTACTGAGCGATCACGCTGTCGAGGTTCGACAGCGTCCACGCCCCCTCTCTCGTCCAGCTGTCCGTCTCGAAGCCGTCGAACCAGAGCAGCTGCTCGGTGGTCGAGGTGTCCGGGTCGTCGGCGGTGAGCACGGTGATCACGAGCGGGGTCGACACGATGCCGGCGCCACCGAGAGACAGCGTCACCGAGCCGGGCGCGAGGTCAGCGGGCAGCGCGACCGAGAACGACGTCTCCCCCGCGGCGTCAGCGACCGGGATACCGGGAACCGCCGCCCCGGCTTCGCCGAACGACGCCGTCAGCTGCTGGCCGGGGCGCAGTCCGCCGACCTTCACCGGAACCGTCGCACCTGCTCTGGCGACGGGCTTCGCGGCGGAGAGGATGCGCGGTGCTGCATCTGCCGGCGGGGCCTCGCTGATCTGCACGTCGTCGATCATCCAGAACCAGTTGTTGCTGCTCTCGGCGTACGACCAGCCCACCGTGACCGCATCGCTCCCCGCAGGCACCGGGATCGAGACGTCCACCTGCTCGTCGAGACGGTTCCGGGCGAACGACTCGACCACCACCGGCGCTGCGTCGTCGAAGCGAGCGACGAGCTGCGCGGTCTGCGGCGACTGCCCCTGCTTGTAGTGGCTGTCGAAGCGCACCCGCACCGCCCCGTCCTGACTCTGCAGGTCGACGGCTGGGGCCCACAGCACGGAGCTGAAGCGCCCGTCCGTCGGCCGGTTGGCGTCGGAGTGCACGACCGCGGTGACACCGTCCGCACGTGTGAAGGAGCCGCGATCGCCGCTGTTCCCCCAGGTCGACACGACCTCGGCCGAGGTGTGGAACGACCAGCCCTGCCAGTCCGCCCGCATACCGGTCACGTTGGTGTTGTCGATCGACCATCCGGCAGGGGGCTGCGAGGCCGTCGCGTCGGTGAAGCCTTCGGTCAGCGGCGGGGCTGCAGCGAAGGCGGGCGTCGCCGCCGCGCCGACGAGCAGCGTGAGGGCGCACGTCACGGCGATGGCGCCGATTCCGTGTCTGGTTCTCATGTCTCTTCCTAGGGGTTGGTCGACCGCTCATGTCGGCCGAGGCAGGGGGATTCCGTCTCTTCCGAGCATGAGGAGCAAAAGTAGTCATGACAACTTTTTCCACGGAAATTCCCCGATTGTTCACCGATGTGCGTCAGAGTGAACATGTCGCGGTCGCCGCGGGGATGAGAAGTCACGACAACAGGAGCACGAACGAGAATGCCCAGACCTCTGCACGAGCAGCTCTACGAGCGGATGCTCGATCGCATCAGAAGCGGCGAATGGCCGGAGGGCGAACGTGTGCCGAGTGAGCACTCCCTGATCGCCGAGTTCGGGACCTCTCGCGGACCGATCAGGCAGGCTCTCGCGACGCTGCGAGCCGAAGGTGCTGTCGACGGCGGGAGAGGCGCACCGCCTCGGGTGCGGCGAATCGTGCCGACGCAGTCGTTCCAGACCTTCGTCTCGTTCACCGACTGGGCACGTTCGATCGGACGACGCCCCGGCCAACGCGTGCTCGAGGCCGCACGCCGACCCGCCTCGGAAGCGATCGCCGATGACCTCGGAATCGAGACGGGCGCCGCGATCGTGGAGATCGTACGGCTGCGACTGCTCGACGACGAACCGGCGATGCTCGAACGCTCGGCGTTCCCGCTCCCCGTCGGCAGGCTGCTGCTCGCCGCCGACCTCGATGCGGGGAGCATCTACCAGGCGATGCAGGAGCATGGCCTGGCGCCCGTTCGCGCACGTCATGTCTTCGACGCGGTACCGGCGGACGAGATCGATGCGGCGGCACTGGCGGTGTCCGTGTCCACACCGCTGCTGCGCGTACGACGAACGGGATGGGCGGCCGACGGTTCCCTCGTCGAGGTGGCGGACGACCGCTACCTGCCGACGATGGCCACCTTCGCCGTCGAGAACACCTCCGACGCGCGCTCAGCGCTCACCCGGGAGACCGGCGAGCGCTGAGCGCCGACGGAGCCGACATCACGCTCTCCAGCACCCCGCGATGTGGTCGTCGACCATCCCACCCGACTGCATCAGGGCGTACATGGTGGTCGGCCCGACGAAACGGAACCCGCGACGGCGCAGTTCTTTGCTCAGAGCGGTCGATTCCGGTGTGACGGCCGGGACGTCGGCGAACGATGCCGGGCGCTCACCGGAGACCGCAGGAGCGAACGACCACATCAGCTCGTCGAACTCGCCATCGGCCATGCCACGGACGATGCGGGCGTTGCCGATCGTGGCCTCGATCTTCGCGCGGTTGCGGATGATGCCGGCATCCCCCATCAGACGTTCGACATCGGACTCGTCGAACTCCGAGACGATCTCGGGCACGAACCCCTCGAACACCTCCCGGAACCGCGGACGCTTGCGCAGGATCGTGATCCAGGAGAGCCCGGCCTGGAACCCCTCCAGCGCCATCTTCTCGAACAGCGCGCGGTCGCCGTGCAACGGCGTGCCCCACTCCTCGTCGTGGTAGCGGCGGTACTCGTCGTCGTCGCCCACCCAGGCGCAGCGGTCGCGGGCGTCGGGGCCCGTGAGAAGAGAGGTCATGCGCTCAGGCTATCCGCGGCGACCGACACCGGATGCCTTCGCGCCTCGCGGCTGCAATCGGCGAACGCTCAGGCGAAGGTGGCGGCGTCGATCACGAACCGGTACCGCACGTCGGAGGCCAGCACGCGCTCGTAGGCGGTGTTGATGTCGGAGGCGGGGATGACCTCGATCTCTGCCGCGATGCCGTGCTCGGCACAGAAGTCGAGCATCTCCTGCGTCTCGCCGATGCCGCCGATGTTGCTGCCGGCAAGCGAGCGCCGACCACCGATCAGCGACATCACGCCCACCTCCAGGGGTTCGCCGGGAGCGCCGACGCACACCATGGCTCCGCCGACGTCGAGCAGGCTCAGGTAGGAGCGCAGATCGATCACGGCGCTCACGGTGTTGAGGATCACATCGAACGATGAGCGCAACTCGCGGAAGGTCTCCCGGTCGCTGGTGGCGCGATAGTGGTCGGCGCCGAGCCGCAGACCGTCGTCCTTCTTGCTCAGGGTCTGCGAGAGCACGGTCACCTCCGCGCCGAGAGCATGGGCGATCTGCACTCCCATGTGCCCGAGGCCGCCGAGCCCGACGACCGCGACGCGTGTGCCGGGTCCGACGTTCCAGTGCCGCAGCGGCGAATAGGTCGTGATGCCCGCGCACAGCAGCGGTGCGGCGACGTCCAGCGGCAGAGCGTCGGGGATGCGCAGCACGAAGGCCTCGGTCACGACCACCTGCTCCGAGTAGCCGCCCTGGGTGACGGTGCCGTCGCGATCGATGCCGCCGTAGGTGAGCACGGCCCCCTGGGTGCAGAACTGCTCTTCGCCGCGCAGACAGTTGCGGCACTCCCCGCAGGAGTTCACCAGGCATCCGACGCCGACACGATCGCCGACCGCATACCGGGTGACGGCCTCGCCTACCGCAGCGACCGTGCCGGTGATCTCGTGCCCGGGAGCGAGCGGATACTGCTGCGGACCCCAATCGCCGCGGACGGTGTGGATGTCCGAGTGGCAGATCCCGGCGAAGGCGATGTCGATCAGCACGTCGAGCGGGCCGAGTTCGCGTCGCTGGATGACGGTCTTCTCCAGCGGGGCTGCTTCACGGGGTGCGGCATAGGCGTTCACGGCAGGCATCTCGGACTCCTCGGATCGGGTACCTGCCGAGACTACCCAGCGCGGGAGGTGAATCAGCCGTGCCGCGCGAGTCGACGGTCGTCGAGAGGAGAGCGAACCGCGGGCGGGTCAGCGCTGCTTCTTCTTGAGCGCCTTCTCCTGGATGGGGGCCTGTCCGCTCGCCTCGAGGTCGGCGTAGTACGCACGGGCCTCGTCCTGCCGCTGCTTCTCCAGGCCGCTCGCGATGGGAGCGCGCACGTGCTCGGGCTCGTAGCCGAACGCGTTCACGAGGTCGAGGGAGTACGGGCGCAGACGGGCGCACAGGCGGTCGATGTAGCTCGACACCGCCGCGCCGCGCTGCATCGACAGACGTCCGTGGATCAGATGCCAGGCGAGGTGCTTCTCGATGAGCTGCAGGCCGAACAGGTCGCGCAGCCAGGTGAGCACCTTCTTGGTGTCCTCGTCGTCGATCTGGTGCACGGCGTCGGTGAACGCCTCCCACTGCAGCAGCTCTCCGTGCGCACGGGCGGCCTCGATGAGCTCGGCCTGGTTCTCGTTGAACAGGCGAGCGCCGAGGGCCTTGTCCTTCGCACCGGGGCGGAGGCGCGAGGCGATGTCGGCCACCATCTGCTGCACACGTCCGGCGAGCAGATCGTGCTGCTGCTCCTCGCGCAGGCCCCGCTCGACCGATCGGCTCACCTGACCGAAGTCGGAGACGGCCTGACCGAGCTGACGCAGGCCCGCACCGTGGAACAGCTTGCCCGCGGTCATGCCCACGGCGAACTTGGCGAGGGCCGCCGCATCCTTGCCCTGGAACTGCTTCGCGTAGTCGGTCAGCAGACGCTTGCCCACCAGCTGCAGCAGCACGTTGTTGTCGCCCTCGAAGGTGACGTAGATGTCGAGGTCGGCACGAAGCCCGACCAGACGGTTCTCGAACATGAAGCCGGCACCGCCGGTGGCCTCTCGGGCCTCCTGGAGGGTGTCGAGCGCATGCCACGTCGACAGCGGCTTGAGGGCGGCGGCCAAGGTCTCCAGGTCTTCCCGGTCCGCCGGGGTGTCGGTCCGGCCGGAGAAGACACCGTCGAACTTCTGCAGGAACTCGTCGTGCGCGAAGATCTGCGCGTAGGTGGTCGCCAGGCGCGGCAGCAGACGGCGCTGGTGCTTGCCGTAGTCCATCAGCACCACCTCCTGCCCATCAGCACCGTCGAACTGACGGCGCTGGGTGGCGTAGGTGATCGCGATGTGCAGACCGAGGGCGGAGGCCCAGGAGGCCGCGCCGTCGAGGGACACCCGCCCCTGCACGAGGGTGCCGAGCATCGTGAAGAAGCGGCGGCCAGGGCTGTCGATCGCACTGGAGTAGGTGCCGTCGGCCGCGACGTCGCCGTAGCGGTTGAGCAGGTTGGTCCGCGGGATCCGCACGTGGTCGAACGAGAGGCGCCCGTTGTCGATGCCGTTGAGTCCGCCCTTGAGACCGTCGTCCTCGCGGCCGATGCCGGGGAGGTCCACCCCGTCCTCACCGCGCAGCGGCACATAGAAGCAGTGCACGCCGTGGTTCACGCCGTTCGTGATCAGCTGCGCGAAGACGGTCGCCGCTACGCCGTGCAGTGCGGCGTTTCCGAGGTACTCCTTCGTCGCCCCGCGGAACGGGGTGTTGATGACGAACTCCTCCGTCTCCGGGTCGTACGTGGCCGTGGTGCCGACCGCAGCGACGTCGGAGCCGTGGCCGATCTCGGTCATCGCGAAGGCACCAGGGATCGAGAGGTCCATCACTCCGGGGAGCCACTTCGCGTGGTGCTCCTCCGTACCCAGCTGCAGGATCGCCGATCCGAAGAGACCCCACTGCACACCCGACTTGATCTGCAGGCTGGGGTCGGCCACCACGAGCTCCTCGAAGCCCGCGATGTTCGCGCCGTTGTTCTCCTCGCCGCCGAGCGACTTCGGGAACGCGCGATGCACGGCCTTGTTCTCCACCAGCAGGTGCAGCTGGCTGAGCACGCGCTCGCGGTGCTCGTCCTTGCCGAGCTCGTCCTTGCGCCAGAACGCCGAGTCCTTGATCATCTCGCGGGCCTGACGACGCACGTCACCCCACGTGCCCATCAGGGCGTCGTTCACGCGGGCGACATCGAGACGCGGGGTGGCGTCAGCGTTGTCGGGGGAGGTGCGGGTCGTCTTCGGACGGACGGCGGCGTCGACCATGAGCGTTCCTCTCAGAGGGAAGTGGGAATACTGCCATGGTAGGTCTGCCACAACGGGAGTCCTACTGCCCTGTCCACTTCCTCCAATGCGCTGCGGGGGCATCTCCCCGTCGGCTTGTCGTCAGACCACAGTCCGGGCCGGCAGCGCATCTTCCGGCACGGTAGGCGGTGGCGCTCCTGCCTCCCGCCAACGCCGCTTCGTCCCCGCGCTCAGACGCGCCCACGTGCGATCGCGGATGAAGATCGCATCGATCGCGATCATCGTCAGCGAGAACCACGGCAGCCCCATGAGCACGGCGATGCCGATGTGGAACGACAGGATGCCCAGCAGTCCGATCAACCGCGTGGGACGGGTGAGCAGCATGAGCGGGAACGCCACCTGCAGGATGATCGAACCCCAGCTGGCGACGGTGACCATCGGTCCCCATGTCGTGACGAGGTCGCTCAGCACCGGCCAGGTGCCGAACCGGGCGGTCTGCAGCGGGTTGTAGACCGCATACCCCTCTTCCCACGGTGCGCCGCCCGCCTTGTAGAGAGCGCCGGAGGCGTAGACGAAGCAGACCTGTGCCGTGAGAGCCACGAGCGCCAGGTTGTGGAACATGGTTCCCAGCAGCGCCGGCTGGCTGTTCGGGGCGAACCACTCCCCCGACTTCGCCCGACGCCGGGCATCCAGCGACCAGCGCGCCGCCGGGTCGGCGAAGAACAGCAGCAGCAGGGCGATGCGGAACATGTTGTCGCCCTGATCGCCCACCATGTCGTTCGCCTCGATGAACCCCACCCAGAGGCAGAAGAAGATCGGCAGCACGATCCGGAAGCGCCACCCGAGCACGAACAGCACGGCGAGCACTCCGAGCAGAAGGTAGAGCGCCGTGTAGAGCGCATCGTTCCCCATCGCGGCATGGAACGCACTGAACACCCAGATCCTGGGGAACTCGCTCACCGGCTCCGCGAGCTCGCCGTTCCAGGCCGACCCCGATCCGAACGTGTAGAGCCGGGTGCTGAAGTTCGAGATCAGCAAGCCGATCGCGGTGAGTCCGAAGAGGATGCGCGTGACCGCGAGTCCGTAGAGCGCCTTCTTCCCGTGGAAGAGCCAGTCGCCGACGAACGCCGAGATGCGGTCGATCGCCGACAGCACCATCGACCAGAGACCACCGATCATCGACGACACGAAGGTCAGCAGCCGTGTGACGAACGACCGCGGCGGCACGGTGCTCGCCGGAGCCGGTGCCGGGGCGGGTTCGCGAGGAGGGGTGGGCGGCGCGGACGCCGGGGCCGGAGCGGTGATGGTGCTCCGTGGCGCGGAGTCCTTCTTCTTCGCGTCCTTCCGGCGGTCCGCGGTCTTGACCGGCGCGCTCACGGCTGGATCCTCTCGAACTGGCCGCGGAAGGTGTTCGCGAAGTTCTCGCGACTCTGCCCTTCCTCTTCTATGGGCAGACGCCATCCGGTCGTCGAGAACGTCGGGTCGGGGCGCTGCGCGCCGGGGTCGTTGCGATCCTTGTAGGGGACCACGTTCTGGCGGCTCACGCGGTACTGCACCGCGACCACCGCATCCGCTCCCCAGATCGCGTAGGCCACCTGGGTCGCGTACGCGGTCGAGAGGTGCTCCTCGGCCATGTAGGCCTCGGTCGATGGATTGTCTTCACCCTGCAGTTCGTCGAAGGAGCGCACCATCCACTCCTCCCAGTCGTCCTTCATGAAGTCCAGGCCGATGACGGCCTGCTGGTCGGCGTTCAGCTTGTTGTAGGCGTTCATCTGTCCGCTCGCCACCTCACTCGACTGGATACCGGCCCGAGGAGGGAAGAGGTTGTACCGGATCATCGAGAGCTCCACGTCGGTGGCGCTGACCCACCCGGTCTCGACCTGTTCGCCGTCCTTCTCGATGAGGGCGCGGACGTTGAAGTGGTAGTCGCCGTTGATGGGCTCCGGTGCGAACACGCTCCAGGACTGACCGAACATCGGCAGCATGTACCCGGCGAGGACCTGCTGAGTGGGGATCTCCCGCAGCGCGGAGTATGGCGCTATCCACAGGAATGAGGCGCCGATGTGCCACAGCGTCAGGAGGCAGGCCGCGAAGGCGATGAGCTTCACCCACCACGTCGGCCGTGGCCGCACGGCTGCCGAGGATTCCGGCTCGACCGCGTCGGAACCTGCCGCGTCGGAGTGCGGTGCGGACTCGAGTCTGGTGCTCATTCACTTCCCTCCATACCGCCGAGGGGTCGGGACCGCCGTGGGGAAACGGTCCCGACCACTCAGCGTTCCTGCATCGCGATCACTCCGTACGGATCAGTCGCCGTCGGGATGTCGCGAGTCTCATCGTCCCCAGGCCGAGGACGAGGAGCAGAGCGGCCAGGGCGATCCAGCCGCCCTGCACCTGTCCACCGGTCGTGGCCAGGCCCGAGGCCACCACCTGGAACGAGGCCGATACGCTGCCCGAGGTCGCCCCGGTCAGTGTCACGGTGTGCGGTCCGAGGTCGGTGGCGGTCGGCACGGTCCAGGTGAAGGTGACCGTGCCCTGCGCGTTCGCGACCTGGCTGCCCAGCGCGACCGGATCGGAGGCCATCACGCCGGTGACCTTCTCTCCGGGCTTGAAGCCGGTGCCGACGGCGGTCTGCTGCTGTCCGCGTTCCAGGACCGGCGACCGGAGGGCGATCGCGATGTTCCCGGTCGGGTCGGCTGCCGCGTCCGCCGAAGCGCTCGCGGTGGCGGATGCGGATGCCTCCGCGGTGGCTTCGGCCGAGGCGTCGGCCGCAGCCGATGCCGATGCCGTCGCCGACGAGGACGCGTTGGCCGCTGCGGCCGCAGAGGCGTTCGGGTCCGCATCGGCCGCAGCCGAGGCATCCGCCGCGCTCGTCGAGGTCGCATCGTTCTGCGCCGCCGCCTGAGCCGCCGCAGCCGCGGAGGCGTTCGCCGCCGTGGTGGCCGTGGTCGAGGCATCGGTGGAGGCATCGGTGGTCGCCGCCGCCTGAGCCGCTGCGTTGGCCGACACGTCGGCCGCCGCGGATGCCTGGCTGGTCGCGTCCGCGAGTGCCGCAGCCACTGCCGCGGCCTCAGCCGAGGCGTTGCTGTCGTCGTCAGCCTGGGCGGAGGCCGCTGCCGACGCAGACGCGTTGGTGTTGATCTCCGCCGACGCGTCAGCCGAGGCGACCGCGTCGGACGAGGCATCGGTCGAGGCGTTCGCGATCGCCGCCGCGCTCGCGTTCGCCGCAGCGCTCGTGCTGGCATCCGACGTCGCGGTGGCGTCAGCCGCCGTGTTCGTCGTGGCGTCGGCGAGGGCCGCGGCCTGGGCCGCGATGGCCGCGCCGGCGTTCGCCGCCGAGGTGGCATCAGCCGTCGCCGCCGTGGACGAGGTCGCCGTCGCCGCCGACTCCGATGCGGCGTCCGCTGCCGGGTCGGCCGCCGCCGAGCCCTGCGCTGTCGCATCCGCGAAGGCCGCTGCCTGCGCAGACGCTTCCGCGACGGCCGCGGTGGTGGCGTCGGCGTTCGCCGAAGCGGATGCCGAGGCAGCCGCGTTCGCGTTGGTCGAGGCTTCCGAGGATGCGTCGGTGGACGAGTCGGAGGTCGCTGCGGACTCCGACGAGGCCGCGGAGTTCGCTTCCGCTGCCGCGGAGGCTGCGGCGTTCGCGTTCGTCGAGGCATCAGCCAGCGCCGCGGCCTGGGCGGCGACGGCCGCGGAGGCGTTGGCGGTCGATGTCGAGTCGGTCGACGCTGTCGTCGATGCCGTCGTCGTCGCCGCAGCCTCGGCGGCCGCGGTCGCGTCAGCGGTGGCGGCTGCCGACGCGGACGAGGTGGCATCGGCCAGAGCAGCCGCCTCCGCAGCGGCCTGGGCCGACGGGTCGCCGTCCGCGGTCGCGTCCGCCGAGGCCGACGCTGACGCCGCTGCGTTGGTGTTGACATCACCCGGGTCGCCCGCCGTCACCTCTGTGGTGTCCGTCGCGGTGACGGCACCGGCGGTCGCAGTCAGCGTGTATCCGGTTCCGGGAGTGGTGCCCGCCGGTACGGGATAGTTCGCAGTGAAGGCTCCCGAAGCATCGGTCGTCGCCGTCACCGGGCCGCCGACGTTCGCGCCTCCGCCCGGAGCTGTCAGCTGCAGCGAGACCGAGGAGCTCACGGGCCAGCCCGAGCCGGTCACGCCGAGGTTGCTGCCCGCCGGAACCTGGGCGGCCGCGTCGACCACGACGGGAGCCGCGGTGACCTCCGTCGTGTCCGTCGCCGTCTGCGCACCGACCGAGGCCGTGACCGTGTAGCCGGTGCCTGCCGGGGTGCCGGCCGGGACCGGGTAGTCGAGCGCGAAGCCGCCGAGCGCGCCGGTCGTGGCCGTGCGCGGGGTACCGACGGCCGCGCCGCCGGGTGCGCTCAGCTGCACCGAGACCTGCGTGTTCGCCGGCCAGTTCGCTCCGGTGACGGGCAGATCGTCCCCTGCCTGCACCGTCGCCGCCGCGTCGACCGTGGCCGCCGCAGTCACGGTGGTCGTGTCGGTCGCGGTCTGGGTGCCGACGGTCGCCGTCACCGTGTAGCCTGCGCCGGGCGTCGCGGAAGCGGGAACCGGGTAGTCGAGCGTGAACCCGCCAGACGCGTCGGTCGTGGCCGTCACCGGACCGCCGACGTTCCCGCCACCCGGCGCCGTCAGCTGCACGGACACCTGCGTGCTCGCCGGCCAGTTCGTACCGGTCACCGGAAGGCTCGTGCCCGCCTGCACCGTGTCAGCGGCATCGACAGCCGCGGCGGCCGTGACCTCCGTGGTGTCGGTCGCGGTCTGGGTGCCGACGGTCGCCGTCACCGTGTAGCCCGCGCCGGGCGTGGCCGAAGCCGGAACCGGGTAGTCGAGCGTGAACCCGCCAGACGCGTCGGTCGTGGCCGTCACCGGACCGCCGACGTTCCCGCCACCCGGCGCCGTCAGCTGCACGGACACCTGCGTGCTCGCCGGCCAGTTCGTACCGGTCACCGGAAGGCTCGTGCCCGCCTGCACCGTGTCAGCGGCATCGACAGCCGCGGCGGCCGTGACCTCCGTGGTGTCGATCGCCGTGACGGCACCTGCGGTCGCCGTCACGGTGTATGCCGCACCCGGAGCCGCAGAAGCGGGAACCGGGTAGTCGAGCGTGAAGTCACCCGAGGCGTTCGTAGTCGCCGTGACAGGGCCGCCGACGTTCACGCCGCCGCCCGGAGCTGTCAGCTGCACGGACACCTGGGTGTTACCCGGCCAGTTCGATCCCGTGACCGGAAGGCTGGTGCCCGCCTGCACGGTGGCTGCGGCATCGACGGCGGCCACGGGGGCGTCCGTCACCTCGGTGGTGTCGGTCGCCGTCTGCGTGCCCACCGATGCCGTCACCGTGTAGCCGGTGGCCGCGGGTGTGCCGGCCGGAACAGGGTAGGCGACCGTGAAGGTGCCGGAACCGTCGGTGGTGACCAGTACGGGGCCGCCCACGTTCGGGCCGGAAGCCGGAGCCGACAGCTGCACCGAGACCTGGGTGTTCGCAGGCCAGTTGGCACCGGAGACCGCGAGATCCGTCCCCGCCTGCACGGCGGGGGCGGCATCGACCGTCGCCGCGGCCGTCACCTCGGTCGTATCCGTCGCCGAGACGGCGCCTGCCGTCGCGGTGACCGTGTACCCGGTGCCCACCGTCGTCGCCGTCGGGACGAAGTAATCGACCGTGAATGCACCGTTGCCGTCGGTCGTGACCGGAACAGGGTCGTTCACGATCCCCCCGCCGGGTGCGGTCACCTGCACGGAGACCTGCGTGTTCGCGGGCCAGCCGGAGCCGGTCACAGGCAGGTTCGTCCCCGCCTGGACGGTCGGGGCCGCGTCGATAGCCGCCACAGCTGCCGCGGCAGCCTTGACCGTCGAGGAACCGAGGTCGAGAGCGACCCCGCCTCCGACGGCCGGGAGCAGGTTCACTCCGAGCGCACGCACCGTGAAGCTGCCGCCCGGGATGTCTCCCGTCGCCGGCTGCTCGTTGATGGTGATGGTCGCGATGTCCGACAGCACGCCCTGGAGCACGGGATCGAGCGTCGTCAGCACGGGACCCGTGAGAGCGGCGAGTGCCGGCTGCACGAGCGGGATCACGCTGGTCAACGCGGTGTTCACGAGCGGACCCGTCGTCGTGGCGACCGCATTCGTCACCGTCGCGACCACCGGGTTCAGGAGCACGCCGATGTTGAGGCCGGCCAGGGTGATGTCGGTCGCGACCGTGGGAACGGGAGTGGCGGTGCCGGCGAACTGCGCCAGTGAACCCTTGACCGTGACGTCGCCCGACACGAGCGGCGTCCCGGTGAGCGGCACCGTGAGGTCGACGCCGACCGTGATCGTCACCTGGAGGGCGTCGAGCGTCGACTTCAGGATCGTGGAGACCTTGCCGTTCAGGCTGTTCGGGTGCGTGCCCGTGAGTGCGGAGGTGATCCCCTGCTGGATGGCGGAGATCGTCGTGGCGGAGAGCACCGGGGTGTTCGCCGGCAGTGTGTTGAGGTTCGCGCCCGCGCCGGTCTCGACGAGGATCTTGGCGAGATCGACCGAGACCGTGCCGGTGCTCAGGTCGACGAGAACCGAACCGGTCGTGTTCTCGACCGGGGTCTGCAGCACCTGCGTCGTCACGGTCTGCCCGACCGTGTCGAGCCCCGCGATCGAGACGGTGCCCCCTGTCGCGGTGAAGGCGGCGACGAGCGGCACATCGGGGATCGCGTTGATCGTGTTGACGATCGTGGTGGTGAGGCCGGTCAGCGCGCCGCCGGGACCGGCGAGGTTGCTCACGGGAGTGACGGTGCCCTGGATCGCGGAGGCGAGGGTGCCGGAGAGCCCGGCGACCAGGTTGCTGTGCAGATCGAGGTTCAGGTCGGCGATGCGGTACTCGGACGTCACCGTTCCCGCGTTCGACTCGGCACGCGACGCGAGGGCGCCGATGCCGATGGAGGCCTGGTCGAGGACCGCATCGGTCAGACCCGCCACGGCGAGCTGGTCGAAGAGGTCTGTGAGCTCGAGGGTGCCGGGGTTCACGCTGCCGTCGATGGCGCCGGTGTCGACAGCCCCACCCGAGGTGATCGTGCCCGAAGAGGCGATCGACTGGGTCTGCGTCGGCGAGGAGCTGAAGCTCTGCGCAGCGCCCAGGTCGCCGAGCCGCAGCAGACCCGGCGTGGTGCCGTCGGTCAGCAGCGGCACGTTGAGGGTGCCCACGTCGATGTTGAGCGCCTCGAGCAGTCCGACGTTCAGTCCGCCGAGCTCCGAGCCAGGGGCGGCCGGGTTGCTCGTCAGCGTGTGACCGAGCGCGGCGATGTCGAGTCCGCCGAGCAGTGCGGCCGGCAGCTGGATGATCTGCCCCTGCGCGACCGACGGATCGTTCGGATTCGCCGCGTCCAGCGCATTCGCCGCTGTCGGCACCAGTGCACTTGCGAGGATCACCGCGCCGACGGTGACGCCGGCGATGCTTCCTCCTGCTGCTCTGCGTCGCCGCAGAGTCCTCTCCTGCAATTCCATTCGCTACTCCCGTGTGATGCGATCTTCCGCGTCACATGGCCCCCCCACGGGTCGACGTCAGTCGGCCGAGCGATGTTGAGGACAGTTCTACGGGATACGGGACGCGTTGTCCAGCATTCGTCCAGAGAACTTTTCAGCCATCGTCATCGTCCGAGACACTTCGCCATCGGCCGACATCGAACCCGCGATCGAGGGTTCGCCGACACGACGAAACGCCCCGCGGCCGAAGCCGTCGAGGCGTTTCGCGAATGCCCTCGGGTGTTACAGCGAGAGCCCGTGACCGAAGCGGAACAGCGGGTCGGTCGTATCGAACGGGACGTCGGGGCGCGAGGTCTCGACAGCCGCCATCGATCGCGGCAGGTCGAAGGGCAGTCGACCCTGCGCGGGGAACGCACCGCTGAGCACGTCCAGCAGCGCCGTCCCGGAAGCACCCCAGTTCACCGTGATCGCAGCCGCCACCTCGGCGAGCGGCGTCAGGATCGGCGGGCGATCGGCGAGCACGTCGACCACTGTGGGCACGACGGCCGCGACCTCGCCGACATGGGCGATCACGTCATCCGGGAAGTCGAGGGAACCGGCGTGGAAGAAGTTCTCGAACATGGTCGCGCGCTCCTCGAACGGAGCCTGCAGCCGGATGATCGCCAGATCGGCTTCCGACGGCGTCTCGACGACGTCGGCGAACTTTTCAGCCACGGCGACGTCGATGCCCTCGACGTAGAGCTTCGCCCCTCGGGCGAAGGGCAGCGCGCCGTCGTTCGCGAGCACCGTGATCGACGCACGCTGGGCATCCTCCCCCGCGGCACGGAAGTCGGCACGACCCACGATCTCGTCGGCGGCGTCCTCGTCGACGTAAGGGTTCTCGAACAGTCCGAGCTCGAACTTCTCGCGCAGGATGCGTCGTGCGGAGATGTCCAGCCGGGCCTCGGTGATCTCACCGTCGGCGACGAGCTCGAGCAGCAGCTCCGGGTTCGCCTCACCGCCGAACTGATCGGCGCCCGCATCGAGCACCTTCTTCATCCGCTCGCGAGGGGTGAGATCTTCCACACCCCAGGCACGCGCAGGGAACGGCTGCCCGAAGATCTCGGAATCGCTGATCAGACCCCAGTCCGTGCACACCAGACCGTCGAAGCCGTAGCGCTCGCGGAGCAGACCCGTGATCACCGACTTGTTGAAGCCGAAACCCACCTCCTCGTACTCCGTGCCGACGGGCATCCCGTAATACGGCATCATCTGCCGGGTACCCGCGGCGAGCGCGTCTTCGAACGGCTTCAGGTGAAGCTCGAACTCGCCGCCAGGATAGACCTGCTCGCGGCCGTACGGGAAGTGCGGATCCTCGCCGTCCTTCTGGGGGCCGCCGCCGGGGAAGTGCTTCGTCATGGTCGATACCGAGCCAGGCCCGAACGACTTCCCCTGGAAGCCGCGGATGTAGGCCGCGCCGAGCTTTCCCGACAGCTCGGCGTCTTCGCCGAACGTCGCCGTCTGGCGCGCCCAGCGCGGCTCGGTCGCGAGGTCGACCTGCGGGTGCAGTGCCACGCGCAGACCGACGGCCGTGTACTCCTGGCGGGCGATGTCGGCGAAGCGCTCGACGAGCTCCTCGTCGCGGGTGGCCGCGAGGCCGAGCGTCTCCGGCCACTGCGAGAAGGGCCCTGCCAGGATCGACGCTCCCGGATTCTCGCTGAACGAGTGCCGGGGGTCGGTGGAGAGCGTGACCGGGATGCCGAGGCGCGTGGACGCCGCGAGCCGCTGCAGGGCGTTCTGCCACGCGGCGATCTCCCGGCCGGTGGGCGCGGCACCCAGCAGGTTGAAGTGCGTCATCTGCTTGGACTCGAGGAACTCGCGGGCCGACGGCGTCGCGAACACCGGGTTGGGCTCCTCGAGGTCGCCGATCGCGATCATGGTGTGGAAGAAGAGCCCTGCCTTCTCCTCGATGGTCATGGCATCGAGCAGCAGCTGCACCCGCTCGTCGACCGAGAGATCGGTGTCGAGCCAGGGGCGCGCGATGGTGGTCTCTGTCATGGTCACTTGACTCCCTTGATGCGGTAGACGAGCACGGCACCGGCCAGCGCGACGACCGCACCGAACAGGTACCACGTGGTGTAGCCGCCCAGCGGCGTGGCCGCTCCGATGGCGATGATGCCCGGCGCGATCGCGGGGGCGATCGACTGCGGCAGCGCGTTGGCGATGTTCAGCACCCCGAGGTCCTTCGCCACGTCGTCCGGGTTGGGCAGCACCTCGGTGGCGAGGGCGAGGTCGACCGAGAGGAACGATCCGGCCCCGAGCCCGATGATGGCCTGGGCGATGATGACGGTCGTGATATCGGGGGCGATGGCGAGGATGACCAGACCGACCACCATGATCACACCGGCGACGGCGACGAAGGGACGGCGCTTGCCGATCTTGTCGGAGAGGAAGCCGCCGAGCGGGGAGGAGATCGCCATCGCCGCCATCGAGGCGAGGTTGGCCGCGAGGATGACGCCCACCGCACCCTGCTCGTCGAGGCCGAACTTGGTGACGAGGTACAGCGGCAGGAAGGTGGCGATGCCGGCATAGCCGAACATCACGAAGAACTTGGTGAGCCAGGTCCAGCCGAAGTCGGGGTGCTTGCGCGGGTTGAACACGAACGAGCCGAAGAACATCCCGATCGTGAACTTCTCGGCGGGCTTCTCGGTGAGGCGGCGGTCCTTCAGGATCAGGACGAAGATGATCACCAGGATCAGTGCGATCACGCCCGGCACGACGAAGCGCTCGAAGTCGCCGGGCAGGAAGTTCACCAGGAAGCTGCCGGCGAGGATGCCGATCGGGGTGGTGATGCCGATGATGCCCGACACCTTGCCGCGGCTCGTGACCGGCACCTGGTCGGGCAGGGTCGCGTTCGCCGCCGCGAGCACGGCGTTCATCGCGGTCTGCACGAGGCACCAGGCGAGCAGGACCATCCAGACGGAGTTCGCGGACCCGATGAGGAAGAACCCGCCGAGGCCGACGACGGCACCACCCAGGATCCACGGACGACGCATGCCCCAGCGCGAGGTCGTGCGGTCGGAGAGCCTGCCGACGAGGGGGTTCGCCACGAGCGCGAAGATCGCACCGACGCCCATCACGAGTCCGAGGCTTCCCTCGGTGTTGACGGGGTCGATGTGCTGGATCTTGAACGCCATGGACACCATCACCGGGGTGAGAAGCGCCAGGAAGACACCGAAGTTCACCGCGGCGAGGCCGGGGGTGTAGCCGCGCGGAGTCTTGGGCGGCGTGGTCCCTGGGGCCTTGAATCCCGTGGTGCCCACCGCGGCCGCGTTGGCGGCGGATGACAGCTCTGTCATGACAGTCCTTTCGATTCACCGCACATCTTCGGGCGATGCGGTTCTGGCATGACAGTACACCAATCTCGACCGATTGGTAAGTCAAACCAGACCGATTGGTAATGAACGAGGATAGAGTGATGACGGAGGATGCGATGACGATGACGGCGACCGGCACCCGTCACTCGCGCGCCGTCGCGACGAGGCAGCGCATCCTCACCGCCGCGCACGATCTGTTCGTGACCCGCGGTTACCGATCCACGTCGCTGCGCGACATCGCCGCAGCCGCCTCCGTCAGCCACCCGGGCCTGCTCGGGCACTTCGCCTCGAAGGACGATCTGCTCGGAGAGGTGGTCGCCGGGCTCGAAGCCGAGAACGAGTCCGTGTTCAGCGCGATCTCGGCCGCATCCGAACCGGGCGAGCTGGTCTTCGCCGGCATCGCCGAGCGCAATGCGCGCACCGCCGGCTACCTCGAGCTGTTCGCGGCCCTCACCGGGGAGGCCTCGGCGCCGGACCACCCCGCGCACGAGCGGATGCGCGAGCGCTACTGCCGGATCCGCGCACTCAGCAACGACGTGCTCGAGGATGCCCAGTACCACGGGGTGGTCGCCGCCGACCGCGATGTCGACGGCGAGGCCGTCCGGCACACGGCGGGGTGGGACGGGCTGCAGCTGCTCTCGCAGTACCTGCCCGATCGGGTGGACGTCGTCGAGATGCTCGAGGAGCGCGAGAACCTGTGGGCGCTGCCGCACGCGTGGCGGGACCCCGACGACGAGCCCTCATCCGGGTCCGCGACGGCCGCCGGTCCCCTCCCGCGACTGCGCGCCACCAGTGTCGCCGACACCGACCCCGGCTACGCGGTCGGCCGCCGCAGGCGCGCACAGATCGTCTCCGATGCGATGCGCCTGTTCGCCCGCGACGGCTACGGCGACACCAGCCTGCAGGACATCGCCACCGCGGTCGGAGTGTCGAAGTCGACGCTGCTGCACCACTACGCGTCGAAGGAGCTGCTGCTGAGCGCCGTGCTCACGGAACGCGACAGCGCCATCAACGAGAACCAGATGTTCACGAGCACCGCGTCGGCTGCCACGGTGCTCCGCAGCATTCCCGAGGGCGCGGCGCTCAGCGCACGGGACGAACCGGGACTGATCGAGGTCTACGCGGTGCTGTCGTGCGAGGCCGTCCCCGTCGCACACCCCGCACACGACTACTTCACGATGCGGTTCGCGAACGCCCTCGACTACTTCGCTGAGCTCTTCCGCCTCGCCCAGGTCGACGGCGACCTGCCAGCGCACCGCGATCCCGTGCACGAGGCCACCTGGCTCATCGCGATGTGGGACGGGCTGCAGTACCAGTGGCTGTATGACCGCGACAGGGTCGACATCGCCACGCACCTGCGGGCTCATCTCGACGACGTGCTGCCTCCGCGCTGAGACGGCGCTGCGCTGAGACGACGCCGCGCGGAGACGACGCCGCGCGGATCAGCGCAGACGGACGGCGTAGCGCAGATGCGTCGTCTGCGGGGAATCCTCCGCGCCCACCAGGTCGAGCGAGAGGCGTTCCCCGTCCACACCGTCGAACAGGCGCACTCCTGCCCCGAACAGCACAGGCGAGAGAGCGATGTGGAACTCGTCGACCAGACCGGCATTGAGGAACTGGACGATCGTCTCACCGCCGCCCGAGATGCGGACGTCGAGGTCGCCGGCAGCAGCGCGCGCCTGGTCGAGCGCCGACTCGATGCCGTCGGTCACGAAGTGGAACGTGGTGCCGCCGCGGCGCTCCCACGGCTCGCGCTCCTCATGGGTGACGACGAAGACCGGCGTATGGAACGGCGGGTCCTCCGGCCACGCGTGCTCGCCGGCGTCGAACATCCGCTTCCCCATCACACTCGCCCCGGTGCGCTCGAACGTCTCGCGCACGATGTCGTTGTCGCGTCCCTCGTCCCCACCTTCGCCCAGGTGCAGATTCTCGCGGAAGGACCGCAGCCGGAACACCCACTTCTGCAGCTCCATCCACTGCCGACCCATCAACTCGTCCGGCGACTCGGGGGCGATGAACCCGTCGAGAGACATCGAGACGCTGAAGAACACCGCTCCGGCCATCAGCGCTCCCCTCGCGCGATCGCCATCTCCGCGACGTGGACGGCGAGGTTGTCCAGTGTCTGCCGGCCACCCTCGAGTGCGCCATGCCGCTCGATCGCCCGGTCGCGCAGCTCCGGTGTCGGGAACACCGTGCGCATCTCGATGCGGGTCCGATCGCCGTCCAGCACGAACGTGAGGTGTGATTCGAATGCCTCAGGATCGTCGCGGTGCTCACCATGGAGCATCACGATCCGCTCCGGCGCGACGATGTCGGTCCACACGATCCACTCCGGGTAGTCGGTGCCGTCCGGTCCGTGCATCACGAACTCCCATTCGCCCCCGACACGGAACTCGAACGATCGCGTCGTCGTGGTGAAACCCTCGGGGCCCCACCACCTCGAGAGGTGCTGCACCGTGGTGAACGCCTCGAACACCAGCGCCGGCGCGGCGTCGATCACGCGCGAGATCACGATCTCGCGATCAATCGTCGTATCCATCCACTACTCCTGCCTTCTTTCCGCTTTCAGGTCCTGCACGTAGGCGTCGAGCCGGTCGAAGCTCTCGTTCCAGAACTGCTCGAAGCCGCCCGTCCACTCATGGACGGCCCGGAGCCCCGTGGCGTCGAGCCCGTAGACCCGCTGCTTGCCCTCCCGGCGGTCGCGCACGAGACCGACCTCGCGCAGCACACGCAGGTGCTTGGAGGCACCCGGCTGAGTCATCCCCAGCACCTCGGACACCTCGGTCACGGGGCGGTCGCCACTGCGCAGCAGCGTCAGGATGTCCCGGCGTCGCGGTTCGGCGATCGCGTTGAAGACATCGGATGTGGTTGCCGCTCGCGCCATGTGATCAACATATACCCATATGGGCAAGTGTTCAAGACGCCACGATCCGGAGTACGCCCGAAGGCGAGGCGTCGGGCGTCGGCGTCAGGCGCCGGCGATCACCGCGAGCACGCCCTCGCCGTACGCCTCGCGCTTCTTCGCACCGATGCCGGTGATGCCGTCGAGGTCGGCGAGAGCAGCAGGGCGGCGCTCCGCGAGCGCGCGCAGCGTCGCGTCACCGAACACGATGTACGCGGGCACGCCCTGCTCGCGAGCGGTCTCGGCACGCCATGCACGCAGTGCCTCGAACAGTGGCCGATCCCCCGCGTCCAGGGCATCGGCGGCGCTGGCCTTGCGGGCCCGGCCCGAGGACGTCGGACGCCCGATCGTGTCCTTGCGCAGGGGTACAGCGGTCTCACCACGCAGTACTCCTGCCGCCTGCTCACCGGGCGCGAGGGTGCCGTAGTCACCCTGCGCGACGAGAATGCCGCGGGCCAGGAGCTGACGGACGACGCTGCGCCAATCCTGATCCGAGAGATCGCTGCCGATGCCGTAGGTCGCGAGCTTGTCGTGACCCTGCTGCCTGATGCGCTCTGTCGAGGCCCCGCGGAGGATGTCGATCAGGTGCCCGGCGCCGAACGCCTGATTGCGCTCGCGCTTCAACCGCACGATCGTCGAGAGCAGCTTCTGTGCTGGGACGAGCCCGTCGAACGTCTCGGTGTCGTCGAGACAGGTGTCGCAGTTGCCGCACGGCTGCGACTCCTGACCGAAGTAGCCGAGCAGGTTCTGCCGACGACACTCCACGGTCTCGCACAGCGCGAGCATGGCGTCGAGGTGCTGCCCCATGCGCATCTTGAAGGTGCGATCACCGGGACTCTGGTCGATGAGCCTGCGCTGCTGCACGACGTCGCCGAGCCCGTAAGCCATCCAGGCCACCGAGGGCTCGCCGTCTCGACCGGCGCGCCCGGTCTCCTGGTAATAGCCCTCCACGGACTTCGGCAGATCGATGTGCGCGACGAAGCGCACATCCGGCTTGTCGATGCCCATCCCGAATGCGATGGTGGCGACCATGACGACGCCGTCCTCGCGGAGGAAGCGCGCCTGGTTGGCCGCGCGCACCTCGCCGGGCAGACCCGCGTGGTACGGCAGCGCATCGAGACCCTGGGCGGCGAGGTACGTCGCCGTCTGCTCGACCGACTTGCGACTGAGCGCGTACACGATGCCCGCGGGCTGCGCGGCGTCGTCGGTCACCGGGGTCTGCGACTTGATGAACGCGACCAGCTGCTTGCGCGGGTCGACCTTGGGCACGATCCGGTACTGGATGTTCGGGCGATCGAAGCTCGCCACGAAGTGCTTCGCCGGCGCCCGCCCCTCTGCGCCGTCGAGGTGCAGACGTTCGGTGATCTCCTTGTGCGTCGCTGCGGTCGCAGTAGCCGTGAGCGCCATGCGTGGAACACCGGGGAACCGCTCGCCCAGATCGCCGAGAGCCAGGTAGTCGGGCCGGAAGTCGTGACCCCACTGCGACACGCAGTGGGCCTCGTCGATCGCGATCACGCTGAGGGTGCCGCGTTGCAGGAGCGCCGTGGTCTGCGCGTTCGACAACCGCTCCGGGGCGACGTAGATGAGGTCGAGTTCACCGGCGACGTACGCCCGCTCGACCTCGCGGCGCTCGTCGATCGCCTGCGTGGAGTTGAGATAGGCGGCGTTGACGCCGTTGGCCCGCAGAGCGTCGACCTGGTCGTGCATGAGCGCGATGAGCGGGCTTATCACGAGCCCCGTGCCCTCGCGCACGAGCGCGGGCACCTGGTACGTGATGCTCTTGCCGCCACCGGTGGGCATCAGCACGACGGCGTCTCCGCCCCCGATGACCTGATCGACGATGCCTGCCTGGTCGCCGCGGAACTCGTCGTAGCCGAAGACCGTGTGCAGGGCCTCGCGTGCGGTGGAGTAGCGGCTCGGCGTCGCTCGGCGCACGGCCGGCGCGGAGGCCGCGGGGGCCACCGGGGTGACCGGACCCTGACCCCAGTCCAGCGGCGGTTCGAACCCGGCGCCCTGAGGCTCCCAGTCCATCGGCTCGGGCGGGATGGACGACTCCCACCCGTCGTCATAGGGCTCGTCGGCGTACGGCAGGTCCGCGTACGGGTCACGGGGAGTCTGCGGCATCCCTCCAGCGTAACGACCCCCGCCGACGTGGGCCGCGCCTCATCCACAGGCGCAGTCTCGATCAGCTCGCGGTCGACCGGTCGTAGGCGCGGATGAGGTCGTCGAGGAACTTCGCCACCGTCGCCCGCTCGCCCTCGCTCATCGCGGCGATCTGCGCCTCGACCTCGACGATGAGCGGCTCCACCAGGCGCTCGGCATCGGCGGCGGCATCCTCTGACGCGGTCACGATGAGTTTTCGCCCGTCGGACGGATGCCGATCTCGGCGCACATGGCCGCGATCTTCGAGGCGATTGAGGACGAGAGTCATGGCTGCGGTCGAGATCTCGACGCGGTGGGCCAGCTCGGTCGGAGTCGTGGGGCCGCGGGAGATGAGGTGGTCGAGCACCTCGAGGCCCGGGGCGTCGAGTTCGAGCTGCTTGGCGATCGAGCGCTCGAAGCGCTGCTGACGCATCGTGAGCTGCTGCACGCGGGTGCGGATGTCAATCTCGTCGATCTCGCCGGCGTCGTGCCGACGTGACGGGTCATACGTCGAGGCCGATTCCGTCGCCCGCTCGGACCGTTTGACATCCATGCGCACCATGGTAATACTTCATATTGCTAATTTGATTGATAATCAAGGATTGAGACGATATGACAGACGCGACAGAAGCGCCCTACCGCTGGCGCTGGGCGATCCTCGGAGTGATGCTCGCGGCCGAGATCATGGACATGCTCGACGCGACGATCGTCAACGTCGCCGGCCCCTCGTTGGAGTCCTCCCTGGGGACGAACGCCCTGGGCCTGCAGTGGGTGATCGGCGGCTACGCCCTCGCGTTGGGGGCGGGACTGATCCTGGGCGGTCGCCTGGGTGACCGCTTCGGGCGGCGCCGGATGTTCCTCCTCGGCCTGTCGGCGTTCACGATCGCATCGCTGTTGTGCTCCCTCGCGCCGACCGCTGAGCTACTGATCGCCTTCCGTCTGCTCCAGGGCGCGGCCGGCGCGCTGCTGCTCCCCCAGGGCCTCGGTCTGCTGCGTGAGAACCTCTCCGGCGCCGAGCTCGCCGTCGCATTCGGCATCTTCGGTCCGGCGCTGGGCCTCGGCGGCATCCTGGGCCCCATCATCGGCGGCGGACTGATCGAGGCCGACATCCTCGGGCTCGGATGGCGCTCGGTCTTCCTCGTGAACATCCCCATCGGGATCGTCGCCCTGGTCATCGCCTGGCGCATCCTGCCGCGACGCTCGGGGGATCGGGCGGTCCGCATCGACATGCTCGGCGCAGCCGTCATCGTCGCGGCATCCGGCATCCTCGTGCTCGGCCTCACCTTCGGACCCGAGCTGGACTGGCCGCTGTGGGCCTGGGCGTGCGTGGCCGCCGGCCTTGCCGGCTTCATCCTCTTCGGGGTGCAGCAGCGCGCACTCCTCGCCCGCGGCGGAGTGCCGCTGGTCACGGCGACCATGTTCACGCGTCGGGCCTACACCTTCGGGCTCGTGGGCATCGCCCTGTTCTTCAGCAGCCTGACCGGCACACAGCTGGTGCTGACGCTGTTCCTGCAGGTCGGCAACGGCTTCAGCGCCGGCGAGGCGGGGTTGAGCAACCTGCCACTCGCGATCGGCTCCGCGGTCGGCGGTGCGATCAGCGGCGCATGGCTCGCCGAGAAGATCGGGCGGTCCGTGCTGCAGCTCGGAGCAGTCACGCAGCTGCTCGGCGCGGGACTGCTGTGGTTCGAGCTGCAGCAGCCGGGCGACTTCAGCATCTGGACCATCGCCCCGGGCATCGCCCTGTTCGGGGTCGGCGGCGGCGCGATCATCGCCGCACTGTTCAGCACGATCCTCGCCGCGGTGAAGGACGACGAGATCGGTTCGGCTTCGGGCGTTCTCACCGCGGTCCAGGCGATCGCGAGCGCAGTGGGTGTCGCGATCTTCGCCTCGGTGTTCTTCGATGCGATCGACTCCGGTACCCCGGCGGAGGCGTATCAGCAGACCCTGATCGTGCCCGCGATCATGCTCGTCGCCTTCCTCGCACTCACCTTCCTCTTCCCGAAGAAGAGTCGGGAGGATGCGCACGGGGTAGCCGTGATGGAAACAGCGGGCTGACCGGATCGGTGGGCGAGAACCCGGACCGTCTGCGTCGGCGCCAGACGGACCGGGTTCTCGCCCGCCCCAGCGATCTCACGCGGGCGTAGGTTGGAGTCAACCCGTTCGAAGGAGCCTCCGATGACCGACATCACCGTGACCCGCAACGACGACGAGTCGCGCTACGAGATCCGCTCCGACGACGTGCTCGCAGGTTTCGCGGAGTTCGACCTGCGCCCCGGATCGATCCGCTTCATCCACACCGAGGTCGACCCGGCGTTCCAGGGCCAGGGGCTGGCGGGAAAGCTGGCATCGGCAGCGCTGACGGATGCCGCAGGACGCGGTGAGGCGATCGTCCCGCTGTGCCCGTACATCGCGAAGTACCTCGAAACGCACGAGATCGCCGGAGCCGAGATCCGCTGGCCGCGGGCGTCGCCGAGCCATGGCGCATCGACGGGCGAAGAGCCGACGGGCCGAGCCGAATGATCGGGCAGCACCGCCTCATCCTCGAGCCCCGCGAGGTGCCGCTGGGCGGAGTGCGCGGCATGAACGTGCTGCGGGCGCTGCCTCACCGCAACCTGCCGACGATCGGCGCCTGGTGCTTCCTGGACCGGTTCGGTCCCGCCGACACAAAGATGCGGGTCGAGCCGCATCCGCACATCGGACTGCAGACCGTGACCTGGCCGCTCGTCGGAGAGATCCGCCACCGCGACTCGCTCGGCAGCGACGCCGACCTGCGCCGCGGGCAGCTGAACCTGATGACAGCGGGCGACGGCATCTCGCACTCGGAGTACTCGATCGGTGAAGAACCGGTGCCGCTCGACGCCCTGCAGTTCTGGGTGGTGCTGCCCGACTCGGCCCGCCGCGGTGCCCCCGGCTTCGAACGGCACACCGCGCTGCCGACACTCGCACTCCCGGCCGAAGAGGGAGCAGATGCCGAGGCCACGGTCGTGCTCGGCGAACTCGCCGGGGTGCGTTCGCCCGCCACCGTGCACACCCCGATCGTCGGCGCCGAGGTCGTCATCTCCCCCGGCTCGCGCGTGCGCCTGCCACTGCGTTCCGACTGGGAGCACGCGCTGATGCTCGTCGAAGGCGATGCCGTGGTGGCCGGGCATCCACTCGACCGCAACGGACTGCTCTACCTCGGCGACTCCCGCGATGCGGTCGAGGTGTCGAGCACCGAGGGCGCCCTGCTCTTCCTGCTGGGCGGTGAGCCGTTCGAGGACGACATCGTGATGTGGTGGAATTTCGCCGGACGCACACACGAAGAGATCGTCGAGGCCCGCGAGGAGTGGGAGGCGGCGTCCGACCGTTTCGGAGTCGTGGCCGGGCACGATGTGCGCATACCCGCGCCGCCCCTCCCCCCTGTTCGGCTCATGCCGCGCAGCCGCAAGCTCTGACTCAGCCGCGCTCGGGGGTGTGCACGCGGGCGAGGAAGCGCTCGGTGCGCGGCGACGGACCCCGCGGATCCAGCAGCGAGACGACGACCGTGACCGCTGTGGCGAGCGGGATCGTCCATGCGGCGGGCTGCGCGAGATAGGGCGCCGCTGCTCCGATGCCGCCGACCGCCGCGTGCACCAGCAGGGCGAGTCCCGCAGCGCACCCACCCGACACCATTCCGGCCACCGCACCTCGTGCGGTGAGCCCCCGCCACCACACGCCGAGCAGCACGACCGGCGAGAGGGTCGACGCCGCCACCACGAACACGACACCCACGCTCGACCCGAGGCCCGCCGGGGCCGTGAGCAGCGCCACGGCGAGCGGCACCAGGGCACAGAGCACCGCCGACAGCCGGAACGACCGTACGGATCCGGAGAACACGTCCTGGCTGATCACGCCGGCGAGCGACACGACGAGGCCGGCCGATGTCGCCAGGAACGCTGCGAACGCTCCGGCGACGATCAGCGCGGTCAACAGTTCACCGAACGCCCCGGGGAAGACGCGCGAGGGGAGCAGCAGCACCGCCGTGTCCGCGACTCCAGGCACCGCCAGGTCCGGAGCGGCGATGCGAGCGAGCAGCCCCATCGTGCTCGACACCGCGTAGAAGGCGCTCACCATGCCGATCACGATCACGGTCGTGCGCCGTGCGGACACCCCGGTCGGACTCGTGTAGAAGCGCACCAGCACGTGCGGTAGACCCATCGTGCCCAGCAGCAGCGCGAGCAGGAGCGAGGCGGTCTCGTAGGCGTCGAACCCCGAGGGCCCGGCCTCGACGGGGAACACCAGCGCCGGATCGAAGTCGTGCGGCCCGCCGCTGAGCGCGAACGCGATGAAGACCACGGGAACGAGGAGCGCGGTGAGCTTGAGCCAGTACTGGAAAGCCTGCACGTAGGTGATGGCGCGCATGCCCCCGGCCGCGACCGCTGCGGCGACGAGCACCGCGACGGTGACGGCGCCCACCCACTCCGGCAGCCCGGCGACGACCAGCAGCGTCAATCCCGCGCCGTGCAGCTGCGGCACGATGTAGAGCCAGCCGATGACCAGCACCGCGACGCTCGTGACCCGGCGCGCCGACGGCGACTCCAACCGCGCCTCGATGAAGTCCGGGATCGTGTAGGCCCCGCTGCGCCGAAGGGGTGCCGCGACGAATGCCAGGACCAGGAGATAGCCGGCCGCGTAGCCGATGGGGAACCAGAAGCCACGGGCGCCGTCGAGCAGCACGAGGCCGGACAGCCCGAGGAACGTGCCGGCCGAGAGGTATTCGCCGCTGATCGCCGAGGCGTTCCATACCGGCCGCACGGTGCGGGACGCGACGAAGAAGTCGCCGGTCGTGCGCGAGATGCGCAGACCGTAGATGCCGATCAGCAGCGTCGCGACGATCACGAGCGCGACGCCGATGAGGTCGAGCACCGCATTCATTCGCGATCCCGGAGGGCACGATATCGACGTTCGTTGCGCGCTGCGGTGCGCACGTAGAGCACCGCGAACACCACGATGATCGGATAGAACGCGTACGCCTGCAGCAGCCATGACAACGGCAGGCCCCAGACCATGACCTGCCCGATCTCCGGGATGAGCGCGATCGCCAGAGTCAGCGCGATGACGACGATCACGAACCCGGCGACCGTTCCGAGTGCGAGTCGCAGCTGACTGCGCATGAGAGCCCTGGCGTAGACGGCATCCGCCTCGTCGACGGGTGCGCCCGGCAGCGCGATTCCCCGGGTGAAGGCCGCCGGCCGACGATCAGGCAGATCAGCGGTCACCCGCACCCGCACGCGCTTCGGCTTCTCCGTCATCCCCCGACCTCCCCGCGCAACAGGGCATCGCGCACCGCTGGCACCAGGCGTCTGCTCACCGGCAGCGAGACGGAGCCGATCGAGACCGAGGGTTCAGCGCCGGAGAGCCGGGCCTCGGACACGACGGCGATGCGCACGAGCGAGGAGCGATGGATGCGCAGGAACCCGGCGTCCGCCCACCGCGTCTCGAGTTCCGAGATGGGCGTGCGCACCAGGTGCCCCGCACCGTCGCCGGTGTGCAACCGGGAATAGTCCCCCTGGGCCTGCACCCAGCGCACCTCGCTGCGACGCACGAACCGCACCACGGATCCGATCGTGACCGGCAGCATCTCGTCGTCACCGGGCGTCGGAGCCTCCGCGACCTCGACCACCCGTCCGACCGCCTGGCGGAGCCGCTCGATGCGCACGGGCTTGAGGAGGTAGTCGGCGGCACGCAGCTCGAACGCCTCCACCGCCCTGGCATCATCGGCGGTCACGAACACGACGGCCGGTGGTTCCGCGAGGGCGAGCAGCGCACGCGCGAGCTCCATCCCGCCGAGCCCCGGCATGTGGATGTCGAGGAATGCGATCCGTACGGCCCGCTCCGACAGCAGCCGCAGGGCTTCCGCGCCCGATGATGCGGTGACGATCGCGCCGATGCGCGCGTCCGTGCGCAGCAGATGGACCAGCTCATCCAGGGCGGGTCTCTCGTCGTCCGCGACGAGCACATCGATCCGCTGCACGCTTCTGGTCATGCTCGGCCGTCGCCGTCCGGGTCGTGCTGCGGCTGGGACTTCGGGACCCGCATGCGCACCAGGGTACCGGCGCCCGTGTTCGTCTCGACCACCAGAGCGCCGTCCGCCCCGTAGAGCTGGCGGAGCCGGGTGTCGACGTTGCGGAGTCCCACGTGGACCCCGTCGTCGCCGGCGGTGAGCGTCGCATGAAGAGCCTCGGGGTCCATGCCCACCCCGTCGTCCTCGACCGTGATCTCGGTGTGGGTGCCGTCGTCGCGTGAGGCGATGCGGATCTCCCCTCCCCCTTCGCCGGGCTCGAGCCCGTGACGGACGGCGTTCTCGACCAGCGGCTGCACCGAGAGGAACGGGATGACGGTGGCCAGCGTCTCCGGTGCGATCTGCAGCGTCACGCGCAGACGGTCCCCGAACCGCGCTCGTTCGAGCTCGAGATACGAGTGGATGCTGCCGAGCTCGTCGGCCACCGTCGTGAACTCCCCCTGGCGCCGGAAGGAGTAGCGGGTGAAGTCGGCGAACTCCAGCACCAGCTCGCGCGCGCGTGCCGGGTCGGTGAGCACGAAGGAGGCGATCGCCGTGAGGGCGTTGTAGATGAAATGCGGCGAGATCTGCGCACGCAGCGAGCGCAGCTCCGCCTCGGCCAGCTGCGTCCTGGACGCGTCGAGTCCGCCGAGCTCGACCTGCGCGGCACACCAGTCGGCCACCTCCTCCGAGGCACGCACCAGCGCGGCACGGACGGGCGCCGCGAAGGCGACCACGACGCCGATCACGCGTCCATCGACCAGGATGGGCGCCCCGACGGCCTCGAGGTCGTCGTCGGCACCGGGCGCGGGGAAGACCTGCCTGCGTCCCGACTCCCCGACCCTGGCGGCGATGCGGCGGGCAGCGGATTCCAGTCCGTCGGACGGCCCGTCGAACGACACCGTGCCCTCGGCGCTGACGATCGCGACCGCCGCGCTGCCGAGGAGCACCCGCAGGTGACGCGCGGCCTTGACGACGTCGGGGGCGGACAGTCCAGCGCGCAGATGCGGTGCCGCCAGACTCGCCTGATGCAGCACGGTGAGGGCGGCCTGTTCGGCGTCGCTCCCCAGCTCGGCGGCGCCGCGGGCGAGTCGACGTGCGAGCAGGAGGAGCACCGAGAGGACGATGCCGCCGAGCACGCCGAGGATCGCTGCGAGAACGACGTCGGTCATGGGTTCAGCCTACGGAGCCGCGCACGCCTCAGCAGCAGCGGGCACCGGGGTTGCGATCCTGGTCGTCCATCCGCTGCCGCCAGAACTGCCGCTCGGTCAGCGGCTCCTCGCCGGGATGCACGCGACCGTGATGGGCGACGTACGTCGCGTAGGCGCTGTCGCCCATCAGGGTCGTGATGTACCAGCGGATGCCGCGGCCGGCCCGCACCGCGGCGCTGAGCAGCGTCCGCAGGAGGGTGGTCGCGGCATCCGTCCGACTCGTGGTGTCAGCCATCTCAGTGTCTCGACATCAGTGGGTCGACGCCTTGCGCTCGTCGGCGAGGATCGGCTCCCACTGCTTCTCGAGCTCGCGTTCTTCGGCGCTGGGCAGGAACCCGGCCGGGGCGAAGCGGCGCGAGGCCACGGGTGCGTCCTCGGTGTTCTCGCCACCACCGTTGCGGATCGCCCTGATCGTGACGATCACGGCCGCCACCATCACGATGATCGCCAGGGTCACGAAGATGATCGACAGCGTGCCCTGCACGGCGGTGTTGCGGATGACCGCATCGAGCACCGCCGGCTCGCCGAGCGAGGTGTCTCCGCTGTCGCGGGCGGCGACGTAGCGGAAGTGATTCGCCCAATAGCCGATGGCCGGCACGGGAGAGGCGATCTTGTACAGCGACGCCGTGATCGTGACCACCGCGGTGAAGGCCAGAGGCAGCCCGATGATCCACAGCCACTTGATGTAGCTCTTGCCGCGCTTGGCGACGATGGCCATCACCACGGCGAGCGCGATCGCGGCGAGCAGCTGGTTGGCGATGCCGAACAGCGGGAAGAAGGTGTTGATGCCGCCGAGCGGGTCGGTGACGCCGAGGATGAGGATCGCTCCCCAGCCGGCCACCATGATCGCGGTGCAGATCCACACCCCGGGGCGCCAGGAGACGTCGCGGAACTTGGGGAACCAGGCGCCGATCGAGTCCTGCAGCATGAACCGGGCGACGCGGGTTCCTGCATCGACGGCCGTGAGGATGAACAGCGCCTCGAACATGATCGCGAAGTGGTACCAGAACGCCATGAGGGCCTGGCCACCGAGAGCCTGTTGCATGATGTGCGCGAGGCCGAGCGCCAGGGTGGGGGCACCACCGGTGCGCGAGACGATCGACTCCTCCCCGACAGCCGCTGCCGTGCCTGTGAGCATGTCGGGCGTCAGGTTCACCCCCGTCAGGCCGAGCGAGTTCACGAAGGCCACGGCCCCCTCGACCGTGCCCCCTGTGGCGGCGGTCGGTGCGTTCATCGCGAAGTAGATGCCCTGGTCGATGGAGATCGCGGCGACGAGTGCCATGATCGCGACGAACGACTCCATGAGCATGCCGCCGTAGCCGATGAAGCGCGTCTGACGCTCCTTCTCGATGAGCTTCGGGGTGGTGCCGGAGGCGATCAGGGCGTGGAAGCCCGACAGCGCTCCGCAGGCGATCGTGACGAACAGGAAGGGGAACAGCGGACCGGCGAACACCGGCCCCATGCCGTTCTCACCGAAGATGCTGATGGCGGGGACGGTGATCTCGGGACGGACCAGCACGATGGCCCCGGCGAGCATCACGATCACGCCGATCTTCATGAAGGTCGACAGGTAGTCGCGGGGGGCGAGCAGCAGCCACACCGGGAGCACCGCGGCGATGAAGCCGTAGATGATGATGCCCCAGGCGATCGTGGTGCGGTCGAGGTGGAAGATCGCCTGGCCCCACTCGGTGCCGGCGACCCAGCCCCCGCCGATGATCGCGGCCATGAGCAGCACGAAGCCGATGATCGAGACCTCGGTCACCTTGCCCGGGCGCAGGTAGCGCAGGTACACGCCCATGAACAACGCGATCGGGATGGTCATCGCGACCGAGAAGACGCCCCACGGGCTCTCCCCGAGCGCGTTGACGACGACGAGGGCGAGGATCGCGACGATGATCAGCATGATCAGCAGCGAGGCGATGATCGCGGCGGTTCCACCGATCTTGCCGAGTTCCTGACGGGCCATCTGCCCGATCGTGCGACCACCGCGTCGCATCGAGAAGAAGAGCACCGTGTAGTCCTGCACGGCGCCTGCGAGCACGACGCCGACGATGATCCAGATCGTGCCGGGGAGGTACCCCATCTGCGCCGCGAGCACGGGGCCGACGAGCGGGCCGGCACCGGCGATCGCGGCGAAGTGGTGACCGTAGAGCACCCGGCGGTCGGTGGGGACGTAGTCCTTGCCGTCCTGCTTCACCTCGGCGGGGGTGGCCCGGCGGTCATCGGGTCGGGTGATGTACTTCTCGATCACCTTGGAGTAGAACCGGTAGCCGATCAGGTACGTGCAGACCGCGGCGAACACGAACCAGATCGCGTTGACCGTCTCGCCGCGGACGATCGCGAGCATGGTCCAGGCGACGGCACCCAGCAGGGCGATCGCGGCCCACAGGATGATCTTCGGCAGGGTCCAGCGGTTCGCCTTCTCGTGGTGCTCTTCGGTGAGGGCCACGGGAGGGAGGTTCGGGTCGGTGACGATGATGGGCTCGTCGTCGACGAGTCCGGCGCCGTCGCGGCGGCGCGACGAAGGTGCGGTCATGGGGGTCTCCTCGGGATACGCGACGTTGCGTTCCCCCACGTTAGGAAGATCCCGCTCCCGACATGACCGCTCGCCGCGGTTGCTGCGACGAGCGGCGCGGATGGCGCGATGAACGGATACCGGGGATGTCCGTTCGCCCCGCCGCATCAGGCCCTCCCGCCACATCAGGCGGCTGCCTCGCGAATCGGCCTGTCTCCGCGGGATCGCCTGTTTCCGAGCGCCACGCACACGACGCCCCGCGGAAGGGAGACCGCGGGGCGTCGTGTGTGTGTGGAGGGGCTACTCCGGCTTCGCCGTCTCCGGCGCACTCGTCGGAGGCGCGCCCGTCCGTGATGCCTCGGGTGCCGGGGTCTCCGGTGCCGGGGTCTCCGGTGCCTTCGTCTCCGGTGCCGGGGCCTCCGGTGCCTTCGTCTCGGGCGCCGGAGTCTCCGGAGCCTTCGCCGCCGGCACGTCGACCGTCAGGACGGTGCGCACGTCGGATTCGCCGTACTGCACGACCCCGAGGTAGCGGGTGCCGGCGGTCAGGCCGGTCCAGCCGAGGTTGTACGACGTCTTCTTGCCGCGCACCGCGGCGAGCGGGTTCGGCGTTGCCGTGAGGTCACCCTCGCCGTCGGCCAGCACGTTGGCGTAGGTCATGTCCCACGTCATCGGGCCCGTCGTCGAGTAGATGTTCGCCACCACCAGGTAGGTTCCGGCCTTCGGCGACGGGATCGTGACCTGTTCGTCCGCCGAGCCGGTGGCCGAACGCCAGCGCTCGTAGTACTGCAGGTCGTCCGGGCTCACCACCCGGTACACGGTGAGGTCGAGGTCGCTGCCCTTGTCGTCCGACGAATCGAGGTCGAAACGCGAGAGGGTCGTGCCCTCGGGTACGTTCACGATCCACGAGACGTCCTTGTTGGCGTCGCCCGACTTCTCGTCACCCGAGTGCCCCTCGACGGGGTTGTCCGCGTCGGCGAGCAGTTCGAACGGCGTCAGACCCGAGAGTCCGAGCGCGAGGTCACCGGTGAGACCGGGGGTGATCTCGACAGCGGTGCTGCCGTCGACGCCACTGCCCGTGACCTCGGCCGGCGCATCGGCCGTGACCGGGAACAGCGCGATCGGCGAGCGCACCGAGTTCTTCGCACTCGTCCAGGTGAGCGAACCGGTGGCCCACTGCTCCACCGGAGCCGTGGCGTTGTCGAAGGTCACCGTGAACGTCTTGGTCTGGCCCGGACGGTCGAACTTCAACTGCTGCGGCGTGACCTTGACGTTCACTCCGGGCACCGAGGCCTTGGCCGTGAAGGTGCCCTTCTCGGTCGAGGTCACCGTGCGGGTGACGGTCTGTGCGCTGGTCAGGGAGCCGATCGAGATCGACGCCTGGTTCAGATCGCTGCCGTCGATGGGGTCGATGCCGGGGAAGTCCGACAGTCCCTTCCCGTCGAGGAACGCCGCCCAGTCCTTCACACCGTTGAGGTAGAGCAGACCCGGGTTCAGGTAGCGCTTCGGGTCGACCTGGCCTGCACCCTGCTCGAACGGATTCGTGTTCTTCGATCCGTCGGGCAGCACGGTGTCGTAGGCGGTGGTCATCATCGCCGACTTGATCTCCGCTGGCGTCGCCTTGGGGTGCTCGCCGAGGTAGAGCGCGGCGAGGCCGGCCACGTGCGGGGAAGCCATCGACGTGCCGGAGAGGATGCCGAACGTCGGCTTCTCCCCCGGAGCGTTCTCGGTCGCCGCGAGGATCGCGACACCGGGAGCCGCGACATCCGGCTTCATCACGTCGCTGCCGTCGGCCAGCATGGGCCCGCGGCTCGAGAAGCCCGCGATCTGCGGGGTCGGGGTGACGACGCCGGTGGTGTTCTCACCCACGAGGGTGATGGGACGATCCACGCCGCCCTGCACATACGCGAGCACGGCCGCGCGGTGCACGGCGTTCAGGTGCACGGTCGGCACCGCGTGGAAGTCGTTGTCGAGCGAGTCGGCGCCGCCGGGCACGTTCACGAGCACCATGCCCATGCCGCCGGCGTCCTTCACGACCTGCGACTTCTCGGCGCGGGCGTTGCCGCCACGGTCGCAGACCACGATGTGTCCGGCGACCTTGGCAGGATCGAGGGTGCCGGGCAGGCAGAGCTGCGGGGTGACGGCGCCCGCCGCCGCGGCGTCGACTGCGGCGATCGACGGGCCGGTGACCTTCTGACCGAACGGCACGCTCACCGAGGCTCCGGCCTGCGCGAACCCGTCGAACTGCACGGTGCCCTCCCAGGTCGGGATGGTCGATGCGGCCACCGTGGTGTACCAGGGCGAGGCGTGGTCGGCCGTGACCGGGTCAGGTCCGTCGTTGCCGGCGCTCGTCGCCACGAAGACGCCTGCTGCTGCGGCGTTGAAGAACGCGAGGTCCTCCGGGGCCATCACGGTGCTCGCAGCTCCGCCGCCGATGGAGTAGTTGATCACGTCGACACCGTCGGCGACGGCCTGGTCGATCGCGGCGATCAGGTCGCTCTGCGCGCAGATGTCGTCGGTGGTGACCGTCGTGTCGGGGCCGACGTAGCAGGCCTTGTACGCCGAGATCTTCGCGGCCGGGGCGACACCCGAGATCGTGCCGAAATCGACGTTCTCGATGCTGGCCTTGACCTTGAAGTTGCCCGCCGCCGTGCTCGCGGTGTGCGAGCCGTGGCCGTCGCCGTCACGCGGCGAGAGGTAGTCGTACTGGAAGTCGAAGCCGGCGGCCTCGGCCCCGGCGTAGAAGTACTGTCCGCCGATGAGCTTCGAGGAGTAGTCGCTGGTGTCCCAGTCCTGACCCTCGACCATCGCGGCCTGGAACTGCCCGCCGTCGGACTTGTCGAAGTAGACGTAGGTGCCGTCGGTGTAGGGCTGCCCGCCCTTGTTGCGGTTGTGCTGCTTCTTCTGCTTCTTGATCTTCTTCCCCTCGAAGGAGGGGTGCTCGGGGGCGATGCCGGTGTCGATCACACCGACGACGACGCCCTCTCCGGCGGTCGCGACCCCTCCGGTCTGCTGCCACACTCCGCCCTTGCCCTTGCGGTCGTCGCCGAGGCCGAGGTAGTCGGTCGAGCTCTGCGCGTCGGGGTGACGGATCTCATCCGGGTAGACGCCGAGGACGTCCTTCGAGGCGCGGAGCGCATCGACCTGCTCGCCGCTGAGGTCGGCGCTGAAGCCGTTGAGGACGACCTGATAGGTGGTGTCCGGCGTGACCCCGATGTCGCTGACGAGGTCTTCCTGCTCGGTCTGGAGATGTTCGACGTAGCGCTGCGAATCCTGCGACTGCGTCTCGAGCTGGTCGCCTTCGGCGGGCTTGGTGGCCTTCAGACCCTTGACGTCGCCCTCGTAGGTGGCGAGCGGATCCGACTTCATCACCACGATGTAGTGCCCTGGTGTGCCTGCGACGGGGACGGGGTGCGTCACCTCCTCCGTCGCGTAGCCCGCGGTTGCCGTCGATGCGATGAACAGCGTGGCCAGGGTGGTGGCTGCCGCCATCCGGAGGGGTGTTCGACCCATGTGGTGCTCCCGATGATCACGGTGCGGCCCTCTTGCTGCACCGCGGCCAACATATGCCCGACCCTGGCGATTCTCAGGAAGTCTGGCCGATCGGTCACCCGGCATTCGCCGATCGGCCAGGGTTATCCACGGCCGCCCTCGCGATACGTCGACAGTAAGCTGGAGAGGTGGCCCGCACCTCTGTCCTGACGACCCGCGTCCTGCTCGTATGCGCGGCCATCGGGGTCGCCACGGGCATCCTCGCCGGTATAGCCGGGTGGGTGACTCCGGTGCTGCTGGCGAGCCCCCTGCTGTTCCTCTACGGCCTGGTCCTCGGCTCGCACGTGCTGCCGGGCATCATCGCGCAGGAGGTGCTGCGCCTCCCGCTCGTCGCGCTGATCACCCATGTGTTCGCCGCTCTGATCGCGAGCGCCTTCAACCCGGCCTGGGCGCTGCGGTTCATCGGCACCGCTCTGCTGTTCGGCCTGATCCAGGAGGGGGTGGCCGCCCTCACCCGCTACCGCTCCTGGGGCCCGTGGCGCTTCTTCCTCTCGGCGGCGATCATCGGCGTCTTCGTGGCGGTCGTGGTGTTCTTCGCCGCCCACCTCTCGGTGATGCCGCTGTGGGCGCAGATCCTCTACCTCGCGATCTCGGTGCTCGGGCCGATCGCGTGGACAGCCATCGGCCTCGCGATCGGCTCGGCACTCAGCCGCGCCGGCGTCGCCCGCCGCTAGGCACTCCGCCCAGCCGCCGCGCGACGGCGCCCGAGACCGAGCTCACGAGCGCCTCGAGTGGACCGCGACGCTTCAGCGCCGCCAGGATCGCGCCGATGACGATCGCGCCAAGGATGTGGACACCGAGGATCGCCGGCCCCAGGTACCACCACGGGAGAGCCGTCGACGCGTCGACCGCACCGGAGAGCAGCACGAACGAGGTGGCCGCCGCGGCGAGCACGTGCACCGTGTAGACCGTGAGCGGA
This sequence comes from Microbacterium sp. WHRI 7836, assembly GCF_040223885.2. NCBI lineage: Bacteria > Bacillati > Actinomycetota > Actinomycetes > Micrococcales > Microbacteriaceae > Microbacterium > Microbacterium sp. WHRI 7836. The sequence goes on along the minus strand of NZ_CP168171.1, from coordinate 588,657 downwards.
GCGGCCCCCGCCGCCCTGACGGGCTCGAGCACGCGAAGCGCGGACTCGGGGAGGACTCGGGCGAGGAACAGCATGCTCGCGATGACGAAGAGTGCGATGCCGACCCCGCGCAGGATGTCGAGGGTCGTCCCCGTATGCGGCGTCTGCAGCAGGAGCGCCCACCACTGCGGAGAGAGCGGAGCGCCGAAGCCCGGCGTGCCGATGATGCTCTCGGTGGCGGCAGCCGCCTCGGGCGGCAGGGTCGCGACGAGGACCGCGCGCCCGAAGAACTCGTAGACGAGGGCGCTGGTCGACACGGCGAACACGGCGAGGACGGCGCCGATGCCGGCCGTCCACGCGACGAATCTCTTCTCCGTCCCGTTGCGCCGAGCGGCGATCAGCAGTGTGGCGACGGCCATCCCGACGAGAACGTAGACGATCCAGGTCACGACGGGATAGGTGCCGGTGACGAAGATCGCGCGCAGCGCCACCGCCGGCTCCCCCCACTGCGGCCAGGACACTCCGCCGCCCTCCCCGATGACCCCCAGGGCCTGTCGCAGGAAGGCGTTGAGGATCGGCCCCGCGATCGCGAGGATCGCCGCGGAGACGAGCAACCAGCGCGGACTCACCCTGAGGAACGGGATGCTGCACAGCATGGCGACACCGAAGTAGACGAGGACGACCACGATGCTTCCCGGCGCCAGGGCGAGCGTCGCCCCGATGAGGATGACGAGCACACCCCGTACAGCCATCGCCCACCGTGCGGCGGCGACGTGGCCGCGTTCCAGGTAGGAGCGGGTGGCGAGCACGACGCTGATCCCGCCGACGACGGCGAACAGGGTCGAGGCGTTCCCGTCGACGATGGTCGACACGCCTTCGACGTGGCCTGGCAGGCCGGCCGGCGGGAGCAGGTGGGCGCAGAACATGCCGATGATCGCCAGGAAGCGCGCGAAGTCGATGCCGACCATCCGGCCGAGCTCGCCGCGACGACGTGCCGCATCCGACTCGGGTGGAGGCGTCGGCTGCTCCCTCCGCGCCGTACGGTGCGGTCGGGCGATCGTGTGCGTGTTCGTGTCTTGTGGCACGGTGCTCCCTCGTTCCTGCGGCGCCCGGTCGGCGCCTCTACGACGATGCCGGTTCTTCGGCCGCTCCACGTCCGTCCACCGGATGATCGATGTCATCCGCCGGAGGGCTTCTGTGCGCGTGGATAATCAGGTAAGGCTCAGCTAAGTTAGAAGGGTACGATCCGCCGACCCGGGACTCCGCCGTGCGCCCATCCGCGCCCCTGCTGAGCGTGCGTGACCTCTCCCTCACCCACGCCGATGCGGCGCACCCCTCTCCGCGTGATGTGACCTTCGACATCGATGCAGGAGAGGTCGTGCTCCTGCTCGGGCCCTCCGGTTCGGGCAAGTCGACGCTCACCCTCGCCCTCAACGGGCTCATCCCGCACGCCCTCCCCACAGCCATGATCGGCACGGTAGAGGCCGGCGGCATCGACACGGCGAGTGCTCCGACCGCGACGCTGAGCACCCGCGTGGCGATGGTGTTCCAAGACCCCGATGCGCAGATCGTCACCGGCAGTGTGTACGACGAGGTCGCGTTCGGCCCCGAGAACCTGCGACTGCCGCTCGACGTGGTGGAGAGTCGCGTCGAGGAGGCACTGCGCCGCGTCGGGCTCTGGGAACGGCGCACGGTGAACCCCGACCACCTCTCCGGCGGCGGACGGCAGCGACTCGCGATCGCCGGTGCCCTCGCGATGGGCTCACCCCTCATCGTGCTCGACGAACCGACCGCGAACCTCGATGCCCAGGGCATCGACGACGTGTACGCCGCGCTCGCTGAGGTGGTCGCTGCGGGTGACCGCGCCATCCTGCTCGTGGAGCACAACCTCGATGCGGCTATGTCGTTCGTCACGCGGACGATCGTGCTCGACCGCGAGGGTCGGGTGGCTTTCGACGGACCGGCGGCCGAGATCATCCGCGAGAACGCCGACGAGCTGGTCCGGATGGGCGTGTGGCTTCCGGCCGCCACCCTGACGGCGCTCCGACTCCGGGGTCAGGGGTTCACGCTCGATCCGCTGCCGCTGTCTCCCCAGGAACTCGCCGTCGCACTCGAAGGTCAGCCGGTCTCGTCCCTGCCATCGAGCCAGACGACGTCGTCGAGCCGCACGACGTCGTCCGCCTCGACGACGAAGAGCGACGCCACGACACGGGTCGAGCCGATCATCCGCGCGCGAGGGCTGACGGTGCGCCGGCGTCGTGCCGAGATCCTCCACAGTGTCGACCTCGACCTTGCCCCCGGCAGTCTCACGGCAATCGTGGGTGCGAACGGGGCGGGCAAGACCACGCTGATCCAGGCACTCGCGGGCGTCGTACCGCCACCGCGTGGACAGGTGTCGGTCGACGGCATCGACCCGGGGACCGCGTCTCCCCGCGACCTCGCCGCACGGATCGGGTTCGTGTTCCAGAATCCCGAGCACCAGTTCATCGCCCCGACGGTGTTCGACGAGCTCGCCCATGGGCTGCGGCTGCGCCATGTGCCCGACGCCGAGATCACGGCGAGAGTCGACGAGATGCTCACGCGCTTCGGACTCGAGCACAAGACGGACGTGCATCCGTTCCTGCTCTCGGGCGGTGAGAAGCGGCGCCTGTCGGTGGGCACGGCGCTGATCACCCGGCCCCGTGTGCTGGCGCTCGATGAGCCGACCTTCGGACAGGACCGTGCGAGAGCCGCTGAGCTGCTCGATCTGCTGCAGGAGCTGCGCGCGGACGGGACGACCATCCTGATCGTCACGCACGACCTGCAGTTGGTGGCCGAGCACGCCAGCCACGTCGTGCTCCTCGCCGAGGGTCGGGTGCGGGCGACCGGGCCCACCGCCGCGCTCCTGCAGGACGAACTGCTGTTCACGGATGCAGGGCTGCAGCTGCCGGCCCTGCAACGCGTGCTGGCGTCCGCCGGCCTCGGGGTGAGCTCATGACCGCGACGACGTTCGACCCCTATGCACGCATGACGGCGACGTCGCGCCGGCAGTTCCTCTACACACTGAATCCGCTCGCGAAAGTCGCCGGCTTCGCACCAGCGATGGTGCTGCTCGTCTTCGTACGGGATCTGGCGACCCCCGCCGCGTTCCTGGTGCTCGCCTATGCGCTGATCCTGGTCGGCGCGCGTCTCACCGTGCGGCTCCTCGCCCTGCTGCTGCTCGCTCTCCCCGCCGGGATGCTCCTGATCGGCATCGGCTTCTCCCTGTGGGTCGACACCGGACTGGTCCACGACTCCACTCCGGTCGTGCGCATCGGGGACTGGACGCTCTACAGCGGGGCCCTGCTCCTCGGCTTCGCGACAGCGCTGCGGCTCGGCTCGATCGTCGCTCTCGCGCTCGTCGGCGGGCTCACCACCAGCGGGCCCGACCTGGTGCGGGCCAGTGTGCAGCAGCTGCGGGTACCGTATCGGATCGGCTACACGGCCTTGGCGGCCTTCCGTTTCGTGCCGCGGTTCGGGCATGAGCTCTCCGTGATCAGGGCGGCCCATCGGGTGCGCGGGTATCACGGCGGTCGCGGTCCGTTCGCGCGCATCGCCCGGGGGTGGGGGTACATCGTGCCGCTGCTCGCCGGCGCGATCCGCCACGCCGAGCGCGTCGCGTTGGCGATGGACTCGCGGGCGTTCGGTGCACATCCGACGCGCACCGAGCGGCACCTGGTCCCGTTCCGGACGCGAGACACCGTCTTCACGGTCGCGACCCTGCTGGCCTCTGCAGCCATCTTCGTCGTCTTCTTCCCCTGGCAGCTTCCCTGAAAGGCGTCCTGATGGCGTTCAGCAAGATGGTCAAGCCCGAGTCGTCCGAACTCCTCCACCTGACGGTGCTGCGCACGGAGCAGCTCTCGGCGCACTGGATCCGGGTGACGCTCGGCGGTGGCGAGATCGAGAAGTTCCGGCCGATGGGGTTCGACCAGTGGTTCCGATTGTTCCTGCCGATCGGAGGGGATGCCGGGCTCGACCGGGTGCCGGCGAAGGCGAACAAGGTGTTCGGGTACCTGAAGTTCCTGCGCATCCCCGACGGTGAGCGTCCGGTGACGCGCAACTACAGCGTGCGCGCGTACCGTCCGGCGACCGCGGAGGCCGGCGCCGAGATCGACGTCGACTTCGTGCTGCACGGCTCGGCCACGGACGGCACCGCCGGCCCCGCGTCGCGATGGGCGGAGACCTGCGAGCCTGGCGAGCACGTGCTGATCATCGACGAAGGCCTCACGTTCAACCCGCAGCGCGGGGTGGAGCGGGTCGTGCTGGTCGGCGACGAGACCGCCCTGCCCGCGATCTCCTCCATCTGCGCCTCGCTGCCTGCCACTGCGACGGGCACCGCGATCGTGGAGGTGCCGAGCGACGACGACGCTCTCGCGTTCACGCATCCCTCGGGCGTCGAGGTCGTGTGGATCGTGCGGCCGCATGGCATCGCTCCCGGGGCGCTCGCCCTGGAGACGCTGGCACGCGCTGCCCTGCCGGATGCGCCGTTCCACGCGTATGCGGCGGGCGAGCAGGCACTCGCCTCAGGGGCGCGCAAGCATCTCGTTGGCACACGCGGGGTCGACAAGAATGCCGTGAGCTTCTGCGGCTACTGGAAGATCGGCGCCTCATCCCCCGCCTCGAAGGCCGCGCGCGACGCTGCAGCGGAGCCCCTCGCGTGAGCGGAACGGATGCAGCCGATGGCCTCGCCTCCAGGGGATCAGTGGGAGATGCTCCCGCAGCAGCAGCAGCCGGACATCGCGCGTCAGTCGCCGGTGGACGATTCCGCTTCCCCACCGCCATCCTGCTGACCTGTGCCGCGCTCGGCGTCGCCGGGGCGGTGCTGCTCGCGCCGATGAACTGGTTCTCGACGCTGCTGACCGGGCCGCTGCCCTTCGTCGGCATGGCCCTCGCCGGCCTGTGGCTGTTGCCGTCCGTGATCGCGCTGAGGCTGCTGCGGAAGCCGCTGGTCGGACTCCTCGTCGCGCTGATCGCCGGCCTCGTGATGGTCCCGTTCTCCGGGTACGGTTTCAGCAGCGTGCTGACGAATCTCTGGTGGGCGGCGTTCACGGAGCTGCCGTTCCTGTTCGTGCTCTGGCGCTACTGGGGAACGTGGATGCACTACGTCGGCGCCGTCGTCGTGGGCGTCGTCTACCCGATCTCGGCGTGGGCCTGGTTCGATCTCGGATCCATGTCTCTCTTCGCCCAGGTCGCCTTCTTCGCCGTGACGATCGCCAGCTGCGTCGGCGGCACCGCCCTCGGCATCCTGATCGCCGACCGCCTGCGCAGGGCAGGAGTGGGTAGGGCAGGAGTAGGCAGCGCCGGAGTGGGCAGGCCAGCTGTCAACGGGCGCCGCTGAGCCTCAAGAGCACAGCCGCCCTCATCACACTCCTCAGGCGGGGTCGACCGGTGCCGTAAGACGGAGCACATCGCACCGTCGGGCGGCGTCCTCACCCGAGACCCCCCCCACCGGACGACCGTCACCAGAGACCAGCCTCACCAGAGACCAGCCTCACCAGAGACCAGCCTCACCAGAGACCAGCCCACCAGAGACCGACATCCTCACGCAGCGACGTCGAGGCGTGCGCGACCGCCGAGCCTCGGGGTCTGCGCAGGATCGACGTATCGCGGCGGAATGAACCACACCCGCGCGCCGCTCCCAGTCCCCCTCCTACTCCCGCCCCCACTCCTACTCATACTCCCGGCATCGTCGATACGGATCTCCCACCCGTTGTCGTGGATGCGGTGGTGACACGTTTCGCACAGCAGTACCCCGTTGGAGAGGTCGGTCGGCCCGTGATCTCGTTTCCACCAGCGGATGTGATGGGCCTTCGTCATCTCGGGCGGCAATCCGCACATCGCGCATCCCCCGTCGCGCTCCACCAGCGCCAGCCGTTGTGCGCGGGTGAACAGCCGCTTCTCCCGACCCCATTCGAGGATCTCGCTGTCGCCACCGAGAACGCACGGGATCACACCGCCACCGGCCGCCATCCTGCGCGCAGCTCCGACGCTGACCGGGTGATCGACACCATCCAGGGTCGCCGACCCCGTGCCGGCTTCCAGATCGTCGAGGTTCATCCGCACGATCACCGTCGCACCCGCTACCGGCACCCGCTGCTCGCACCCGAGCACGTGCGCACAGAACACCGCCAGAGCATCAGCTTGGATCATCGGCACCGTCCGGCGGTCCGCATCGGGCGCACCCTCGTCGGGCGCATCTTTTCGCGCGGCGAACGCGGCGGTCACGTACCCCCGGATCGCGGTGACCACCGGAGCCGCGGTCTCGACGTCGAGCACCGCGTTCAGATGCACCATGCCGTCACGCTCGAACAGCGATAGCGCACGTCTGTTGCGCCGTTCGTCCTCCCTGGGCTCCAGACCGTCCGGGTCGAGCCATGCTTCCGCGCGGACCACGAGCTTGCGCACATCGTCGAGCGCCAAACCCGCCGCTTTCTCCGCCAGCACCCGCTCGCCTTCGGCGATACGCTCCGCTCCCGCGGCGATCCGACAGCGATCGAGGAGCGCGATGATCATCGCGGCGGCCGGGGCGCCGAGCGCACCCGAGTCGAGTGCCGTACTCACCGACGGGTACTTCGCCGGCAGAGGGGCGCCCAGGAGGTCGCTGCGGGGTGCAGTCGCTTCGCCCACCTTGACGAGGCGCGAGGCATCGCCCGTCGACACTCCCGTCGCAGCCGCGATCAGCGTCGCCGGATTGCGGTAGCCCTGCTGCTTCGCCAGGCTCTCCGCGCCGAGCTCTGGACGCGACTCACGCGATATGCACGCCGCCACCGAGACATGCACGGCATCCAACCGACGCCGCAGCACCCCGATCGACTCGCTCACCGCCATCAGCTGCTCGCGCGACAGGTCTCCGGAGTCGTCGGCATCCGACCACGCCTCATCGAGGCGGGACATCGCCTCGTGCAACGCGGTCAATCTGGACATGCTTCATTTTATCGCGGATCGTGCCGAGATTCGAAGATTTGTTCGATCGCATGCCGGTGAGACCGGTATCCCGAAAGCCACCCTCGCCGGACCGACCCACCAGGCCCACCAGGCCCACCAGGCCCGCCAGGCCCGCCCGACCCGCCCGACCCGCCCGGCCTGCCCGGGCCACCCGGACACAGGAGCCGCCGGAGTGCCTCACTGCACGTCGGTGAACAATCCCATGACCTCCGGTCCCATCTCGACCTGGCTCAGGACGACTCGGAACGAGCCGTCCTGGTCGATCCAGAAGTCCGTCCCATGCCCACCCGACCAGCCGAACCGGCCGACGTGCTCACCCTCGGTCTGCACCGCGACGCCGAATCCCCACCCCGTGCCCTCCCAGAATCCCGGGAAGAAGCTGTCCGCGGTCTTCGCTGCGGCCGGCACCTGGTCCGAACGCATCAGCGCGAGCAGCTCCGGGTCGAGGACGACACTCCCGCGATGGCGCCCGCCGGCGGCCAGCATCCCCGCGAACACGGCATAGTCGGCGGCCGTCGACACGAGTTCCGAGTGATTGAGATCGAACGGCGCAGGCGCGACGGAGAACCCTGCGGCCGCCGGCTCGATCTCGACCAGCTGGCCCTCCTGGTGCCGGTATGCCGCGGGCAGCCGATGCGCCTGGTCGACGGGAACCGTGAAACCCGTGTCGACCATTCCCAGCGGTCCGAAGAGGTCACGCCGAAGGTGCTCCTCCAGCGACCCGTCGACCACTCGTGAGAGCAGGATCCCGAGGATGCCGAAGGAGTGGTGGTAGCGCCATCCGGTGCCGGGCTCGAACGCGAGCGGGAGCGCGGTCAGCGCGTCCAGCCACTCCTGTGCGCCCATCGCGACCGGCTTCTGCCCCGCGACCGTCCGATTCCTGATCATCGCCTCGGCGAGCGGCGACGACACGACCTGCACGCCGTAGCCCGAGGTGTTGGTGAGCAGATGACGCAGAGTGATGGGCGTCGTCGCAGGCGCGACGTCGTCGAGGGGAGCATCCGGCACGCGCAGCACCTGACGATCGGCGAGCTCAGGCACCCACTTCTCGACGGGATCGTCGAGAAGGAGGCGCCCCGCCTGCACGAGGCGCAGTGCGGCGACCGCGAGGATCGGTTTGGTCATCGACTGGATGCGCACGATCGCATCCGCCGGCAGGTCTCCGGACGCGACGATCTCGAACGACCCACCGGGTTCACCGTGCACGCCGATGATCCCCGGCGCCGTGCCTCGCGCGACGTGTTCATCCAGGATCCGTGCGAGCGACGTCGTCATGCAGTCGATTCAACCGGGCCGCAGCACCCCTGTCCACGCCTCGACGGCGATAGGGCAACGACGAGAAGAGGCCCCGGATGCGAAATCCGGGGCCTCTTCAGGGGAGGCGCGTCAGCGCTTGCCGGCGATCTGACGCCCGACGAGGTCGCGCATGATCTCGTTCGTGCCGCCGTAGATGCGGTGCACTCGGGCATCGGTGAACGCGCGGGCGATCGGGTACTCCATGATGTAGCCGTAGCCCCCGTGCAGCTGCACTCCCGTGTCGAGCACCTCCCACTCGCGTTCGGTCGCCCAGAACTTCACCTTCGCGGCATCCTCGGCGGACAGCTTCCCCTCCGAGTAGGCCCGGAGCGCGCGGTCGATGTAGGCCCACATCGCATCGGTGGTCGCGGACATGTCGGCGAGGCGGAAGCGGGTGTTCTGGAAGTCGGCGATGCGCTCACCGAACGCCTCGCGGTCCTTCGTGTAGGCGATGGTCCAGTCGAGGGCGGCCTGTGCGGCTGCAGCTGCGGCGACGCCGATCGAGAGGCGCTCGAGTGGCAGGTTCAGCATCAGCTGGATGAAGCCCTGACCCTCTTTGCCACTGATGAGGTTCTCGTCGGGGACGAACACGTCCGTGAAGCTGAGCTCGGCCGTGTCCCAGCCGTGGAAGCCCATCTTGCTGAGCTTCTTCCCCTGGTCGAAGCCCTCCATGCCCTTCTCGACGAGCAGGAGGCTGAACGCGTCCGGACGGTTGCCCTCACCGGTCTTGACGAAGGTCACCACGACGTCGGCGGTCGTGCCGGAGGAGATGAACGTCTTCGCACCGTTGAGGATGTAGCCGCCGTCGACCTTCTTGGCGTTGGTCTTGATCCCGCGCAGGTCGGAGCCCGCGCCGGGGTCGGTCATCGCGAGGGCGCCGAGCACCTCGCCGGTGGCCATGCGGGGCAGCCACTTCTCCTTCTGCTCCTGCGTGCCCATGTGCACGAGGTAGGGGACGGCCAGGTCGTCCTGGATGCCGAACGCACCGGCCAGCGAGCCCGCACCGGAGGCGATGACCTCCTCCATGACGATCGTGCGGAAGCGGTAGTCCTGCAGCATCCCCGCGCCGCCGAATTCCTCGGGGACGGAGAGCCCGATCAGACCGGCCTCGCCGGCCGCCAGCATGGTCGCGCGGTCGATCTCGCCCGCGGCATCCCACCGCTCGATCGCTTCGCCTGTCACGTGGCGCTTGACGAAGTCCTTGACCAGGTCCCGGAAAGCCTCGTGATCCTCGTCATAGATGTCGCGTTCCATGCCGTCCTCCTGAACGTGTCGTGCATCATTGCTCCGGAGATTCTACGACGCCGCGGAGGCCGGGGACAGGACGTTGTGAGAATGCATCCCATAAAACGTGAGACTGGGTTCCGCGGTTGTCGGATGCCGCAACCACGGCCTTCCCACCCGGTTCAGTGCGAGTAATCGGGCGCAGCGGGGAGCCCGAAGAACTCCTCCAGCGTATGGAATCCGCCCTCGTGGTATGCCGCCGCGAGGTCGACCCCGACGTAGCGGAGGTGCCACGGCTCCGGGGCGTATCCGGTGACCGGGGTGCCGACCTGCTCGTAGCGCACGATGAATCCGTACTCCCAGGCGTGAGCGGCGACCCAGTCGCTCTGGGCGGTGCCGCCGAAGCCGTCGAGTCCGCCGCAGCCCGCACCGCACGCCACCACATCGAGGGCGAGACCCGTCTGGTGCTCGCTGTGACCGGGGCGAGCCGAGCCGGCATCCGCCTCCGCCTGCCCCTGCGAACGCACGTGCGAGCCGTAGGTCGTCACCTGAAGACCATAGGAGCGGTAGCCGTTGTTCGCCCCGATGCGTCCCACGCCGGCCGCGGCTGCCGCATCCGCCATCCGGCCGACGGCGGCGGCCACGTCGGAGCGCACACGTCCGGACGGCGTCGTCATCTGCAGCGGCACCTGAGCGAGGTCCGCCGGCTCGTAGGCGGGGGGATTCAGCGGCAGCGACTTGTTCACCACCACCCAGAGGCGTGCGGGGTCACTGAGCGAGACGCAGGGGGCATTGCCCGCCACCACCGCCTCGCGGAAGGCCGCCCCTCCCCCGAAGCCCGCGATCGCGCCCGCATCGTCGCCGTTCGCGATGGCCTGCTGCACCGACGGCTCGGCACAGGGGTCGGCCGCCGTGGTCGCAGCGACCTTGACCGGCGGGACCTGCATGACCGCGACCGGCACGGGCATGACCTCGGCGTCGGACGACGGCACCGGACCGGACCCGATCGAGCAGAGGATGCCGATCGCCGTCAGGGCGACGCCGATCGGGAGAGCGGGTCCGCGGATCGGGGACCGCGGCGCCGCATGCTGAGCGTGCGGCAGAAAGGGCATTGGTCCATCATCTCATTCGAAGATAGTTATGAGAGCGGCTTGCATCAGGATCGATCATCTGTTCGAATGGTCGAATGCGGTGGCAAGGACAGAAACTCGGCGAGACGGATGCGTCCGCGCTCCCCGGCCTCGAAGACCGATCCAGCGTTCTGCGCTCGGTGACCACGCCCGAGTTCGCGGGCATGACGTTCCACGAGGTGCTGTCGAAGTCGGCACTGAACCATGTCCCCGGCGCCTCGCGTATGCCGTTCGCATGGACTATCAACCCGTACCGCGGATGCTCTCATGCCTGCGTCTACTGCTTCGCCCGCGGCACGCACGAGTACCTCGACCTCGACGGCGGCTCCGATTTCGACTCGCAGATCGTCGTGAAGGTGAATGTCGTCGAGGTGCTCGAACGCGAGCTGCGCAAGGGCAGCTGGGAGCACGAGACCGTCGCCCTCGGGACCAACACCGATCCGTACCAGCGCGCCGAGGGCCGCTACAAGCTCATGCCGGGGATCATCCAGGCCCTCGCCGCATCGGGAACCCCGATCTCCATCCTCACGAAGGGAACGCTGATCCGTCGAGACATCCCGCTGCTCGTGAAGGCCGCGCAGCGTGTGCCGATCGATGTGCAGATGTCGATCGCGATGTACGACGACGACTTGCAGAAGGCCATCGAGCCGGGGGCACCGACGACGCAGGCCCGCCTCGACACCGTGCGAGCACTGGCGGATGCGGGTTTCCCCGTGACCGTCTTCCTCATGCCGATCATGCCCCATATGACCGACTCCCTCGCCGCGATCGACAGCGCCCTCGTGCGCATCAGAGAGGCCGGTGCACGCTCGGTCATCTATGGAGCCCTGCACCTGCGACCCGGCGTGAAGCCGTGGTTCTTCCAGTGGCTCGACGCGAATCGCCCCGACCTCGTCTCGTCGTACCGCGGCCTGTACCCGGGAGCCTCCGCCGAGGCGCCGAAGGGGTACAGACAGTGGCTCGCGAAACGCACTCGTCCACTCATCCGCATGCATGGACTCGACGGCCGCCACGAGGACGACTACCCCCGGCGAGGCCTTCGACCGGGGCAGGGTCACGTGCAGTCGGGCCCTCGAGTGGCATTCGCACCCAGCGCGCGATCCGAGGCATCACCCGCACAGCCGATGCTCTTCTGAGAGCGCTGGTCCGGCGCTCCTTCGCCGGCCGCGTAGGCTCGGGGATCATGGCGATCGGTTCCACAGTCCACACATTCGAGGTGCAGCTCGCTGACACCGATCGCGGCGTCTACGAGGACTACTCGCTGCGCGCGGCCCGGCATCCGTCCGAGACCGATGCGTACATGCTCACCCGGGTGCTCGCCTACGGGTTGGAGTTCGCCGAGGGCATCGCGTTCGGTGGCAGCATCTCCTCGACGGAGGAACCTGCAGTGCTCGTACGCGACCTCACCGGGCTCATCACGGCCTGGGTCGAGATCGGCGCGCCCGATGCCGAGCGCCTGCACTACGGCAGCCGTCTCGCCGAGCGCACCGTCGTGTACACGCACCGCGACCCCGCCAAGGTGATGGCACCGTGGACGGACAAACGCATCCACCGCCGCGAGGACATCCGCGTCTACAGCTTCGATCCCGGGTTCATCGAGACCGCTTCGGCCCTCATCGAGCGCCGGAACACCATGACCCTCACCGTGACCGAGGGCGTGATCTACCTCGACCTCAACGGCACGAACCTGACTTCCGCCGTGCACGTGCACGAGCTGGCCTGACCCCGCGCCCACTCTCCCCGCACGACGAAGGCCCCGCCTGCGAGCGCAGGACGGGGCCTTCGTGAAGGAGACTCAGGCGGTCAGGTCGGCCGCGGTCGGCACGCGACCGGCGATCTCCTCGATCACGTCGTCGTCCAGACGGGCGTTCTCGAACGGGGCGTCGATCTCGGCGCGATCGAGCAGCTCGGTCATGCGGCGCTGACGCTGACGCGTGATCAGCGTGACGACGCGACCCGAGCGACCGGCACGACCGGTGCGACCCGAGCGGTGCAGGTACGTCTTGTACTCGTCGGGCGCATCGGCCTGGACGACCAGGTCGATGTCGTCGACGTGGATGCCGCGGGCGGCGACGTCCGTGGCGACGAGCACGTTCACGCGACCCGAGGTCAGCCGCTCCAGGTTGCGCGTGCGTTTGGCCTGGTTCAGGTCTCCGTGCAGCGAGACGGCGGGGATCCCGGCGTCGTCGAACTGCTCGGCGAGCATGTCGGCGTAGGCGCGGGTGCGGGCGAACACGAGCGTCTTGCCGTCGCGGTCGACGAGCGACGTGAGGATGTCGGCCTTGTCGCGGTGCTCGATCACGAGAACGCGGTGCTCGATCGTCGAGGAGTCCTGGTCCTCACCGGCGACCTCGTAGACGGCCGGGTCGACGAGGAACTCGTCGACGAGCGCGGCGACCTCGCGGTCCAGCGTCGCCGAGAACAGCAGCTTCTGGCTGCCTTCCGCGGTGTGACGGAGGATGCGCTGCACGGGCTCGACGAACCCGAGCTCGCACATGTGGTCGGCCTCGTCGAGCACCGCGATGCGGCAGTCGGAGAGGTCGAGCTTGCCCTGGTTGATGAGGTCCTCGATGCGACCGGGGGTGCCGATCACGATGTCGACGCCCTTCTTGAGCGCACCCACCTGACGGCCCTGCGGCACACCACCGTAGATCTGCGTGGTGAACAGGCCGACGCTGCGCGCGATCGGCTGGATGGTGCGGTCGATCTGCAGCGCGAGCTCGCGGGTCGGAGCGAGGATGATCGCGCGCGGCGAACGTCCGAACTCACGGCGCTTGCCGGCCTGCGACTGCAGCACACGCTCGACGAGCGGTGCGCCGAAGGCGATGGTCTTGCCGGAGCCGGTGCGGCCACGGGCGAGCACATCGCGACCGGCGAGCACGGCAGGGATGCTGGCGGCCTGGATCGGGAACGGCGTCGCAGCGCCCATTCCGACGAGTGTCTCGACGATGTTCGAGCCGAGACCCAGATCGCCGAACGTCACACCATCGACCTCGACGGCCGCGACGGACTTCGCTTCGAGGCGCTCGTGGACGACATCGTCACCGGGCGCGAACTTCGCTCCGGTCGAGGCCGGACGGCTGGTGGCATTCCAGTCGTTGCGGCTCGGGCGCTCATTGCGTGCCGGGCGGCCACGGGTGTCCGAGGTCAGCGGACGGGGACGCTCGGTGCGGTAGGCGCCGCCGGTCGACGGACGCTCGCGCCCACCCTCGAAGGAACGCTGGGTGCGGTCGCGGTCGAAAGCACGACGTGCGCGGTCGGCGTCGAAGGAACGCTCGGGGCGCTCGGCGCCACGGTCGTTCGAGCGGGTGCGGTCGAAGCTGCGGTCGTCGCGCCGCGGACGCTCGTCGCGCTCGAACCGGGGACGGTCGTTGCCGCGGTCGTTGAAGCGGGGACGCTCGCCGCCACGGCGATCGTCCCGAACCGGACGTCCGCCATCGCGGTGGTCGTTGTCGCGGAAGCCCTGACGCTGGGTGCCGGCACCGCGGTCGTCGCGACGCGCACGGTCGTCACGGTCATACCGGGGGCGGTCTCCGCCACGGTCGTCACGGTAGGTGCCGGGGCCGGTCGGACGCTGTCCGCCACGGTCATCGCGACGCGGACGGTCGTCGAAACGGCCGCCGGCGCTGGGACGGTCGTTGTAGCGAGGGCGCTCGGAGCGGTCGTCGTTGCGGTGGTGCGGAGCCTCACGGCGCCCGGACTCGGCACGGTTGCGAATCGCGCGGGCCTCATCGCGGCCTGCGCGCTCGGACGCACCCCACCGCTGCTTGGGAGCACCGCCCTCGGCCTCGGCCGGGCGGTAGCCCCGGTGACCGGCGCTGCGGCTGCCCGGACGACGGTCGTATCCGCCTGCGGCGGGAGCGGAGCGGCGGTCACCGGCATCCGCGCGTCCACCGCGCTCATCGCGCGCACCGTCGCGGGCGGGCCCGCCGTTGTGGCGATCGTGGAAGGAGGTCTTCTTGGCGCCGTAGCGCGGCTCGAAGTTGGCGGCGGGACGCCCGCCGCGGGGCTTCTTGTTCTTCGGCATTGCGGTGTTCTTTCTGTGTTCTCGCACGAGAACAGCGCCGCGCACACGCGCGAGCACCCAGCGCGTGGTCGGATGCGACCAGCGGGGTTCCGGACTGTCAGCGGCCGGGGCCATTCATGTGATGGTTGATTTGCGTCGATCGACGCTCACCATCGGCCCCTGGACTCACACTTCACACACATAAAACGTCCGCGCCAACGCGCGGGTGTCCGAAGCCGACCGTTCAAGTGTAGCCGACGCTCCTGAGAGACCGCACAGACCCCCGGTGCCGACCGGGTGCCTCTACGCTGAGGGAGTGATTTCCGTCTCCCCCACCGGCACCCAGATCGCCCTGCAGCTCGGCGACGTCACGGCCCAGATCGCTCAGGTCGGCGCCTCCCTCCGTTCGCTGCGCATCGGGGGCGTCGACCTCGTGCCGCCGTATCCTGAGGACTCTCCGACCCCATCGTGCTCCGGAGTGGTCCTCGCCCCGTGGCCGAACAGGGTGCGTGATGGCCGATGGGACGATGCGGGTACGGTCAGACAGCTCGCCATCACGGAGCCCAAACTCGGCAATGCGAGCCACGGCCTGCTGCGTTTCACCGCCTACGAGGTCGCCCAGACCGAGACGGCAGCGGTGCTCCGCGCGACGATCGTGCCCCAGACCGGATACCCGTACCTGATCGAGACCGCCGTCACATACACCCTCACCGCCGACGGCATCGATGTCGTGCACACCCTGACCAACCGTTCGACCGGCCCAGCCCCGGTCGCTCTCGGAACCCACCCCTTCGTCACGATCGGCGACGTCGATCCGCGCGACCTCGTCCTGCGGATCCCCGCGGAGACCGCCATCGAAACGGACGAGCGGATGCTGCCGACCGGCACCCGACCGGCCGACGCCACCCTGCGAGAAGGGGCACGCCTCGGCGATGTCTCCCTCGACACCGGCTTCGCAGACCTGACCCGCGACGCTGACGGAATCGTCCGTCACTCCCTCACCGCACCGGACGGCCGACAGGTCACGCTCTGGCAGGGAGAAGGCTTCGACTACGTGCAGGTGTACACCACGCCCGCCTATCCCGGACAGAGCCTGGCCGTCGCGATCGAACCCATGACCGCGCCCGCCGATGCGCTGAACAGCGGCCTCGGCATCCGGCGCCTCGACCCCGACGAGACCTGGACCCTGCACTGGGGCATCACCCTGAGCTGACAGCCCCACACTCTCTCCGCGACAGCCCCACACTCCCTTCGCGAGCATCCTCCGCGAAAACGGAGACCGAATGACGCCCGGCCGGCGAGTCGGATGGGGACTCGCCGGGCGCGGCACACATGGTCTCCGTTTCGGCCGGACGGAGCCGGGAGCGTGCTCTACTCCCCGCGCTCCCGCAGCTCACGCCGTGTGAGCTGCGGCGCGTGCGGCAGGCCGGACGCGTCGATCAGCACCGGGGAACCGGGGCCCGTCGCGGCGGCAGGTGCGGCGGGATCGGTCGGGGCGTCCGGAGCGGGCGCTGCACCGGCATCCGAGCCCCCGGCCTTGCGGGCAGCGCGGCGCTCCTTGGCACCCTCGACGAGGTTGTACAGCGTCGGCAGCACGATCAGCGTCAACACGGTCGACGAGATCAGGCCGCCGATCACGACGATCGCGAGGGGCTGCGAGATGAAGCCGCCGTGGCCCGTGATGCCGAGCGCCATCGGAGTCAGAGCCAGGATCGTCGCGAGCGCGGTCATGAGGATCGGCCGCAGACGCTTCTCCCCACCGGCCTTGACCGCCTCGATCGTCGACAGACCCTTCTCCCGGTACTGGTTCACGAGGTCGACGAGCACGATCGCGTTCGTCACCACGATGCCGATGAGCATCAGCACGCCGATCAACGACGCGACGCCGAGCGGCACGCCCGTGATGATCTGCAGCAGGATCGCCCCGGTCGCCGCGAACGGCACCGAGATGAGCAGTAGCAGCGGCTGGCGCAGCGACTTGAAGGTCGCGACCATGACCACGTAGACGATCAGGATCGCCGCGAGCATCGCCAGCCCCAGCTGCGAGAACGAGTCGGCCTGCTGGGACGCGACACCGCCCACCTCGGCGGATGCACCGTCGGGCAGGTCGACCGCCGCGAGCGCGGTGTTCACCGACTGCGTGGCCGTGGCGAGGTTGTCGGACGCCGGCGGCACGGTGATCGTCGCAGTACGACGGCCCTGCTCCGTGGTGATCGAGGTGGGTCCGTTCTGCTGCTCGACGGTCGCGATGTCCTGCAGCTGCACGATGCCGGCGGGCGTCGGGATGGTGAGCTGCTTGAGCGCATCGACCGTGGTCGGTGGGTTCGGAGTCACGATGTAGACCGTCAGCGCGGTGTCGTCGATCTCGACGGATCCGGCCTGCTGCGGGCGCATGGTGCCCGAGACGATGGCACCGACCGCGACCTCCGAGAGTCCTCGTTGCGCGGCGGCTTCCCGGTCGACCACGACGGCGATGTACGGCAGCGACGCGGCGAGGTTGTCGCTCACCTGGCCGACGCCGTCCTTCCCGTCGAGTTCCTTGACCAGCGCGGTGGTCGCCGTCTGGAGGTCGTCCGAGTCCGAGGCGCTGACCGTGATCTCGATGTCGCTCGATCCGAAGCCGGCCGAGGCCGAGACCGCGACATCCCCGACCTCGTCACCGAGGCCGTCGATCGCATCCTGCACATCCGCGCGGAGCTTCTCCTGATCGGCGTTCGAATCGGTGAGCACCGAGTACGTGACGCCCGCACCGCCCGAGAAGGCGTCGCTGAGCGCCGAACCGCTGGTGCCGATCGAGGCCTGCACGTGCTCGATGCCGTCGATGTCGAGCAGGGCGTCTTCGACCGCCACCGCCGCATCCGACTTGGCCTGCAGACTCGCCGTCGGGCCGAGGTCCTGCGTGATCGTCATGGTGTTCTGGCCGGAGTCGCCGAGGAAGTTGACCTTCATCAGCGGCGCTGCGGCGAGCGTGGCGCCGAGCACGACGACCGCCAGGATCACCGTGACACCGGAGTGCTTGAGCGTCCAGCCCAGGATCGGCCGGTACTGCCGCTGCAGCCACGTCGGCGGAGCGTCGGGGTGCTCTGGGTCGATCGCGTCGCCGTGCTCGTCGAGCAACGGCTTGCCCGGCTTGAGGAACCAGTAGGCGAGCACCGGCACGATCGTCAGGGCTACCAGGAGCGAGGCGACCATCGCGATCGTCACGGTCATCGCGAACGGCCGGAAGAGCTCGCCGACCATGTCGCCGACGAAGACGATCGGCAGGAAGACCGCCACGGTCGTGATGGTGGACGCCGTGATCGCCATCGCGACCTCGCGCACCGCGAGGCGGATCGCATCGCCCTTGTCGGCATCGCCCACGTAGTGACGTTTGATGTTCTCGATCACGACGATGGAGTCGTCGACCACTCGACCGATCGCGATCGTGAGCGCACCGAGGGTGAGCACGTTCAGCGAGTAGCCGAACGCCTGCAGCCCGATGAAGGTGATGAGCACGCTGGTGGGGATCGAGATCGCGGTGACGAGGGTGGAGCGCACCGACATCAGGAAGACGAGGATCACGAGCACCGCGAACACCAGGCCGAGCATTCCCTCGGTGGCGAGCGTCTCGATCGACTGCACGATGAACGGCGCCTGGTCGAAGATCACCGTGAAGGTCGCGTCCGGGAAGGCGTCGCCGATCGTGTCGAGCGCGGCGATCACGCCGTTGGACACCTCCACGGTGTTCGCGGCCGGGAGCTTCGTGATCGAGATCGACAGCGCATCCTTGCCGTCGACACGGGAGATGGAGGTGACGGGATCGGACTCCTGCACGACCGTCGCGACATCGCCGATCGTGACGTCGCTGCCCACCAGCGGAAGGGCGGCGATCTCCTCGACCGAGGTGATCTTCGCGCCCGTCTGCACCGTCAGCGTCTGACCGTTCTCGGTGATGTCGCCACCGGGGAACAGCGTGCCGTTCTGGTCGAGTGCGTCGTTGATCGCCGAGGTGCTCTGGCCGGCAGCAGCGAGCTTCGCCACGTCGGGCGTGATGCTGATGCGCTGACCGACCCCGCCCACGATCTCGGCCGCGTTGACGCCGTCGACGTCTTCGAGTTCGGGGATCGCGACGGATTCGAGCTGGGCCTGGGCGTTGTCCGCGTCCTCGAACCCGGTGACGGCCACCTGGATCACGGGGAAGTCGTCGATGGAGACCGACAGCACCTGCGGCGTCACATCCTCCGGCAGCTGGGACGAGATGCGGTTGATCGCCTGCTGGATCTTCTGCTCTGCCGTGGCGAGGTTCGTGCCGTAGGCGAACATCGCCTGCACGATCGACGCGTTCGTGGTGCTCGTCGCCGTCGTCGACTCCAGGCCGGGGACGCCCTGGATCGCCGCTTCCACCGGGGTGGACACGTCGTTCTCGACGACCTCGGGCGATGCGCCGGGGTAGGTCGTCATGACGACGAGCGCCGGCAGCTCGAGCGAGGGGATGAGCTCCTGCTTGAGGTTCGTGAGCGCGAGGCCGCCGAACACCGCCGCGACGATGGTGATCAGCGCGATGAGCGCGCGGTTCTTGAGGCTCAGGATGGCGAGTTTCGACAAGGCGGTTTCCTCGGTGTCAGGGTGTGGCTGTCGCTGCGGAGGGGGTGGAGACGGAATCTCCGAGGATCCGCGCCAGTGCGGACTCGATGAAGGACTGGGCAAGGCGGTCGTCGCGGATCTGCGTGCTCCACATGACGCCGTCGATGAAGATCATCGCCGCTCTGGCACGGTCTTCGCCATAGGTGGGCGTGAGCAGATCGACCAGGCGGTCCGACAGATGACGAGCGAGATCGCGCAGGCGGGGGTCGTGCACGGCGGCGGTGACCACCGCACGGTCGGCCTGCACGGCGTGATGGTCGTCCATGCTCTCGAACACCAGCGCGGCGATGACGTCGGGGCTGTCGCCGCGTTCGGCGATGGTCTGACGCACTCCGTCGAGGCGGGCATCGACCTCTTCCGCGAGGGCGCGGAACGCGGCAGCCCTGAGGTCGTCGAGGGTGTCGAAGTACTGGGTGGTGGCCCCGAGAGGCACCCCGGCACGCGCGGCCACCATACGGTGTGTGACCGCTTCGGCACCCACCTCGACGATGAGCTCGGCGGTCGCGGTCACGATGTCCCGACGGCGCGCCTCAGGGTCACGTCGCCGACGCTCCCCGTGCCTCATCCCGCCCCCTTGGACATCCGTACATGTACGTTTGTACATTTTCCGGATGTGAGGGCGCTGGGAGGGGCGTCGCCCCAGCGTTTCGAATCGCGCACATGGTTCGATCTGGGCCGCCGATGCCCCCCGTTGCGCGATTCGAAGACGGGTGGGTTCAGACCAGCGCGGCCTCGACCTGCCCGCGCTCGAAGTAGGCGACGAGCTCGGGATCCAACGGCGGAATCTCGATCGCCGATCCGTCGCCACGCAGCGACGCGGTGGCGAGGATGCCGGCGGCGACGGCCTCGCGGGCCGCGACGGGCGACGTCTCGGTGAGTCCGCCGTGCCGCACGAAGCGCAGGAACTCCGCGACGAGCAGGGCGTCCGCACCGTCGTGCCCGGCGTCTGGCACCTCCGGGACGATGAAGGTCTCGTCGGCCGCCGCCGCTCCGGCATGACGCCGATTCCACAGCTTGACCTCACTGCCGGCCACGTCGCCGAAGTTCTCGATGCGACCCTCGGTGCCGATCACGGTGTAGTTGCGCCAGTAGTCGGGCGTGAAGTGGCACTGCTGGTATGACGCGAAGATCCCGCCCTCCAGCTGCATGTTCACCATCGAGATGTCCTCGACGTCGACCACCGGGTGCAGGCCGGTGAGCGCGGTCGGCGGCCAGTTGTCCATGCTGAACCAGTCGGGCATCCGCTCCCCCGTCCTGTCGCGCCGGTCGGTGATGTCGCCGTACACGCTGAGCGCTCCCATCGCGGAGACCCGCTCGCTGTAGGCACCCGCGAGCCAGTGGATGATGTCGATGTCGTGGGCGCCCTTCTGCAGCAGCAGCCCGGTGGTGCGGCGACGGTCGGCGTGCCAGTCCTTGAAGTAGAAGTCGCCGCCGTGCCCGACGAAGTGGCGCACCCAGACGGCCTTGACCTGACCGATGCGGCCGCTCTGGATCAGCCCGCGCATCAGTGTGATGACGGGCATGTGCCGCATGTTGTGGCCGATGTAGAGCCCGGTGCCGGTACGGCGTGCGGTCTCGAGCATGCGGTCGGCGTCGGCGAGGTCGATCGCGAGGGGTTTCTCGCAGAACACGGGCACGCCGGCTTCGAGCGCGCGGATGCTGAGCGCGGCGTGCGTGTCGTCGGGGGTGAGCACCATGACGGCGTCGACGCCCGAGGAGAGCAGCTCGTCGAGCGAGTCGGTGATGAGCGCGTCCGGCACGAGCAGGCGGGCGTCCTCCCGGGCACGCGGGGCGAGGTCGCACACGGCGGAGATGCGCGAGCCGTGCCCCGGTCGATGCACCTCTTCCTGCAGGGTGGAGCGCGCGCCGAAGCCGATAATGCCGATCTGGAGATCCACGATGGTCCTTCTTGTGTGATGAGTCTGTGCGGGATGCCGAGGTCAACGGGCCCGCGGGGCGGGGGCGTCGAGGTCGGTCGATCCGCCGGGGAAGAGCGTCCATGCGAACTCGTGCAGACGCCCCGGTGTGGGGTCGGTCTCGAGAGCGCGGTCGACGATGATGCGCGCCTGCCGCTCGTAGAAGTCGGTCGGACCGACGGTCGTGAGGGTCGGCGCGATCAGGCGGGCGTCCGGGGTGTTGCCGACCCCCACCACCGCGACATCGTGCGGCACGCGGAGGCCGAGCATGTGCGCGGCATTGATCGTGGCGATTGCGGCGAAGTCGGTCGTGGCGTACACGGCATGCGGCCGGTTCTCGCCGGACAGCAGCTCGACCGCAGCGGTGAAGGCGCTCGCCTGGGTGTCGGCGTAGGTCACCGTCCACGCAGGATCGGGAACGATGCCGGCGGCAGCGAGCTTCTCGACATACGGCGTGTAGCGGGTGATCTGCTCGTCGGCGAGGCGCACCGCCCCCTCCGCGGCGATGCACCCGATCGCGGTGTGCGTCTCCAGCAGATGATCCATCGCGATCTCGCAACCGGGGATCGCGTCGGAGCGGATGACGTCGAAGCCGTCCGGGTCGAGATGCTCGGAGAACACCACGAGGCGCTGTCCGCGGCGCACGAGGTCGGCGAGGTTCTTCCGCGCCGCATCGTCGAGACCCACGCCGTCGAGGTAGGCTACGTCGCTCTCGACCCGGTCGAGGGCCGCGTGCCAGTCGCCGTCGGCGAGGATCAGCGTGGTGAGCCCGTGCCTGTTCGCCTCGGCGTTCACGGCATCGGCCACCGCCAGGGACCACGGGTCGCTCAGCATGTGCAGCGAGAGCTGCACCATGCCGCTGCGTCCGGTGCGGATCGCCCGGGCCGCGCTGTTCGGTCGGTAGTTCAGCTCGTCGGCGGCCGCCAGCACCCGCGCCGCCGTGGCTTCGGCGACACCGGCCCCGTTCGTCCCCGACCGACCGGAGAACACGTAAGACACCGTCGCCGTCGACACTCCCGCCCGTTCGGCGACCATCCGCAGCGTCGGCCTTCGGGGCGCCTGGTGCTCGCTCTTCGCCATGTCTCAGCCCTTCGATCCGCTGAACGCGATGCCCTGGATGAACTGTCGCTGCAGCACCATGAAGGTCACCAGCATCGGCAGCGTCGCCAGCAGCGCGCCCGCCATCAGCACCGGATAGTCCGTGCCGTGGATGCCGACCAGCTGCGACAGGCCCACCGACAGCGGCATCTTGGCGGGATCGGTCGTCACGATCAACGGCCAGAGCAGATCGTTCCAGGACCACAGCACAGTGAACACCACAAGTGCGATGATGCCAGGCTTCGCGAGCGGAACCATGATGCGCCAGAAGGTCTGCCACGGATTCGCGCCGTCGATGCGTGCGGCTTCCTCGAGCTCGGCGGGCATCGACATGAAGAACTGTCGCATCAGGAAGGTCCCGAAGGCGCTGAAGATGCCGGGCACGATGAGCGCCTGCAGCGTGTTGAGCCAGCCGAGCGACTGGATGATCTCGTACTGCGGCAGCAGGTACAGCTGTGACGGCACCATCAGCACCGAGAGGAACACCACGAACAGGGCGTTGCGACCGGGGAACGGGATGCGCGCGAACGCATAGCCCGCCATGGTGCAGAGCACCACCTGACCCACCGTGCGCCCGACCGTAAGCCAGACGGAGTTCAGGAACATCTGCGCGAACGGCATCGAGTCGAACACCTCGGCGAAGTTGGTGAACACCCACTCGCGCGGCAGGAACGACGGCGGCACCTGCACCGAGTCGGACAGCGTCTTGAACGAGGTGAGCAGCTGCCAGACGAACGGGAAGACCATCAGCACTGCGCCGACGAGGAGCACGAGGTGCACGATCCAGAGACCGCGGTTCTTGGGCTTCCCCGCCCCGGAGCGCGCGGGCTTCGCGCCCACGATGGCGCGTGTGTCGAGGGAAACGTCACTCATAGTGCACCCACTTCTTCTGCAGACGGAACTGCACGATCGTGAGGATCAGGATGATCACCAGCAGCAGGAAGGCCACGGCGGCCGCATAGCCGCGGTCGTTGTCGAGGAACCCCGCTTCGTAGAAGAGGTAGACGACGGTGCGGGTGTTCGGCATCGCGGGATTGCTGCGTCCGAGCATCATGTAGATCAGGTCGAACACCTGCAGCGCCCCGATCACGCTGATGACGCTGACGAAGAAGATCGACGGCGACAGCAGTGGGATCGTGATGGAGAAGAACTTGCGCACGGGACCGGCGCCATCCAGGTCGGCCGCCTCCATGATCGTGTCGGGGATGCCCTGGAGCCCGGCGAGGAAGATGACGATGTTCGTGCCGAGTCCCGCCCAGATGCCGACGACGGCGATCGCGATCAGGGCCGTGTTCGGATCGGTGAGCCAGCTGCGCCCCTCGATGCCGACGGCGGCGAGCGCGGCGTTCAGCACGCCGTAATCGCCGTTGTAGATCATTCGCCAGACCAGCGCGATCGCCGCGGGCATGGTGACCACGGGGATGAAGTACAGCGTGCGATAGGCGCTGCGGCCCTTGAGCCCCGTGGTGTTCAGCAGGGCGGCGATGCCCACGGCGAGCGGGATGCCGATGAGCGCGATGACCGTGTAGATCGCGGTGTTGCGCAGGGCTCCGATCAGCTCGGGGTCCTGGAACAGGCGCGTGTAGTTGTCGAGGCCCACCCACTCGGCCCCTCCGAACGGGCCGGACTTCGTGAACGAGATGATGAGCGTGCGGACGGTCGGCCAGAGGTAGAAGACGGCGATGCCCAGGGCGGTGGGGCCGAGGAACACCAGCGCCCACCAGGCCGAGGCCGCTGGGCTCCGTCGACGGCGGCGGGGGGCGGATGCCGGGGTCGCCGGCATCCGCCCCGCCGTCTCGACCGCGCGTGGCGCGATGACGGTCATGCGATCACTCCTGCTCGGCGTCCAGTGCCGCCTGCATCTGCTCGGCGAGGTCCTGGAGACCCTCCTCCGGGGCGACCGCCCCCGACCAGACCTGCGAGAGCACCTCGCTCTCGATGCTCGTCCAGGCCGACGTGTTCTTCGATGCCGGGTAGGGGACGGCGTCGTCGAGCGCGTCGATGTAGACCTGCAGGTCGTACTGCGGCAACGCATCGACCCGCGCCTGCTGGGTGCCGTCGAAGGCGGGGATCACGGTGCCGGTCTCGGCCTGGATCTTCGCCGCCTGCTCGCCGGAGGCGAACTCGGCGAACTGCTTGGCCTCGGCGAGGTGCGCGCTCTTGGCATTGGCGACGTTGCCGACGCCGTGGATCACGCTCTGGTTGCCTTCTGCTCCGGCGGGAAGCGGGGCCACGTCGACGCTGCCGCCGATGTCGGCGTTGTCCGCGTAGGCGATGGCCGCCCACGATCCGTTCTGGAACATGGCGACCTTGCCGGAGAGGAAGAAGTCCTCGGGGTTGGTGTCGGTCATCTGCTGCGCCGTGGGCGACGATCCTGCGGCGATCAGGTCGGTCCACAGCTCGATACCGGCGAGTGCCTCGGGCGACCCGTAGCCGCTCTTCGTGCCGTCGGCGGAGATCACCTCACCACCGGCCTGCGCGATCGAGTTGTAGAAGTTCTCCTGCCCGTACTGGCTTGCCGCGACTCCGAACTGCCCCGTGGCAGGATCGGTGAGCTTCGCGGCCGCGGCGGAGAAGTCGTCCCACGTCCAGCCCGCCGACGGATATCCCACCCCGGCCGCGTCGAACAGCGCCTTGTTGTACCAGAGGGCGACGGTGTCGAAGTCCTTCGGTGCCCCGTAGAGCTTCCCGTCGTAGGTGTAGAGGTCGATCAGGCCCTGCGGGTAGTCGGCCGCGTCGATCCCGCCGTCGTCGAGGGGAGCGAGCTGACCGTTCGAGGCGTACAGCTGGAAGTTCGGGCCGTTCATCCAGAACACGTCGGCCGCCGAACCACCGGTCGCGGCAGTCTGCAGCTTGGTGAAGTACTCCTTGTACGGCGTGACCTGGATGTCGATCGTGACGTTCGGGTGCTCCTTCGTGAACGCCGCGGCGATGTCCTCCATCGCAGGCTTCTGGTTCTCGTCCCAGATGGCGTAGCTCAGGGTGACCTCGCCGTCCGAGCTCCCTCCCCCGGTTCCGGACGAGCAGGCGCTGAGGGCGAGAACGGCTGCGGCTGACGCGGCGATGGCGCCGAGAGCGCGGCGGGTCGTACGGGGCATCGGTGTCTCCTTCGACAGTGCACGGTGCGCGGATTCACGGTTGTTAATCGTTTAGCGCTAATCGATTAACAAGGAGAGTACCCCGAGGCTGACACCCCCGCAACCATCGAGTCGTTCGAATCGCGCGAATGGCCCGATCGCGGGGGCGGATGCGCGATGCGGGAAGGCCCGACGACTACAGAACGGAACCGAGAGCCAGACCGAGAGCCGCGGCGAGCAGACCGAGCAACAGCATCCCGACCGCGTTGAAGGCCGACGCCGGGCGCTCTCCGTCACGCCACAGGGCGACCGTGTCGAGCATCGCCGTGCTGAAGGTCGTGTACCCACCGAGCAGCCCCGCCCCGAGGAGGAAGGCCGCGTCGGGCAGCGCAGTGGCGACGACTCCGAGCGCGAACGAGCCGCTGAGGTTGACGAGGAGGATGCCCCAGGGGAAACGGCGGCCCGTGAAGCGGGCGACCCCGAGATCGACGAGGTAGCGCAGCACCGCGCCCACCCCTCCGGCGAGCGCTGCACCGATGAAGAGGAGCGGACTCACGATGCCCCTCCTGCGCGCGGCCGACCGAGACGCAGTCCCAGAGCCGCCGCGGCGAGCCCGAGCGTGAGACTGCCGACCGCATAGGCGACGGCGATGACAGGCGCGTCCGCCCACAGGGAGAGGGTGCCCGTCATGAAGGCGCTGTAGGTGGTGAAGCCGCCGAGCACGCCGGTGCCGAGCGCGAGTCGGAGCTCGGCTGTGGCGGGCAGGCGCGCGGCCAGCAGTCCGATCAGGAGGGCCCCGACGACGTTGGCGACCAGCACGGCCACGGGGAAGCCCCCGACATCCGGCAGCATGAGCCCCAGCCCGAGCCGTGCCGCAGTTCCCGCCGTGCCGCCGGCGGCGACCAGGAGGATGCGGCGAAGGTTCACGTCCGCCACTGTAGTCGCCGCCTGACAGCGGACCGTCCGGATGTCAAGGCGGTGGATACCGGGATGCGCGCCGCGTTGACTGAGCGCATGAATCCCCTGTGGAAGTTCGACCGGACCCTGCCGACCGGAACACCTCTCGAGTCCGGCGCGCGCCATGACGTCGTGATCGTGGGCGCGGGGCTCACCGGGCTCTCGACGGCGGTCATGCTCACCAGAGCGGGCCTCGACGTGGCGGTGATCGACGCCGGCGGGATCGCCGAGCTCGCCAGCGGTGCGAACACCGGAAAGCTGTCCCTGCTGCAGGGCGCGCAGCTCGCGACGATCCGTCGACACCATCCGGCAGAGCTCGTGCGCGCCTACGTGGATGCCAACCGCTCGGGAATGGAATGGCTGCTCGCATTCGCCGAGCTCTCGGGTGTTCCGTTCACCCGCCACACGGACCATTCCTACGC
This sequence comes from Microbacterium sp. WHRI 7836, assembly GCF_040223885.2. Classification (NCBI taxonomy): domain Bacteria; kingdom Bacillati; phylum Actinomycetota; class Actinomycetes; order Micrococcales; family Microbacteriaceae; genus Microbacterium; species Microbacterium sp. WHRI 7836. Next base: position 561,966 of record NZ_CP168171.1, on the reverse strand, counting down.
CCAGGGCCCTGACGGCATCGACACGGTGGACGAGCAGCATGCCGCCGCTCGTGAGGCGGGTCTGCCGGCCAGGGTGCTGTCGCCCACCGAGCTCCCGCCCACCCCGTTCCCCGTGGCGGCCGCAGTGGCGCTGGACGATCAGGTCGCCATCGATCCCGTCGCCGTCGCGGTGGCGCTGGCCGCGGAGCTGCTCGCCTCGGGCGGGACTCTGCACACAGGCGTCAGGGCGACGGGGACCAAGGCGTTCGCCGGGCGCGTCGACACCGCACAGGGACCGCTCTTCGCCGAACACATCGTGCTCGCGACCGGCACGCCCATCACGGACCGCGGGCTCTACTTCGCCAAGGTGCGGGGGCTGCGGTCGTACTGCGTGTCGTTCCGGGTTCCCGGCGATGTGCCGGAGGGCACGTTCCTCTCGGTCGACGGACCCACCCGGTCGATCCGTCCCGTGACGGTGGCGGATGGCCCAGGCAGCGGAGCCCGGCTCGTGGTCGGAGGCAACGGCCATCCGGTCGGCCGGTCCGACAGCGAGGCGGCCGCAGTGGAGGACCTCGTCGCCTGGGCGCAGCTGCATTTCCCCGGTGCCGAGGAGACGCATCGGTGGTCGGCACAGGACTACGAGTCGCACGACCTCATCCCGTTCGTCGGGTCGATGCCCCGTGGCCTCGGCCGCATCCGCTTCGCGACCGGCTACGCCAAGTGGGGTCTGTCCAATGCGCCCGCCGCGGCCCAGCGCCTCACCTCCGAGATTCTCGGCACACCGCGGCGCGATCGCCCCACCTGGGTCACGACGATCGGCACGCGCCTGACGGTTCCCGCCGACCTCGGTCGCGGCGCCGTGGAGGGCGGAAAGGTCGCTGCCGCCCTCGCCTCCGGGTGGGTGGACGCGGAACGGCGCCGCACGCCGGTCCCTCAGCCCGCGGAGGGCGAAGGGGTGGTCGCGAATCGCGCGGGGCGTCCGGTCGCGATCTCCACCGTCGACGGCGTGACCCGGGCGGTGGGCGCCGTGTGCACGCACCTCGGCGGAGTCCTCAGCTGGAACGACGCGGACTGCACCTGGGACTGCCCCCTGCACGCATCGCGCTTCGCCCCGGACGGGACGCGCATCGAGGGTCCGGCGCTCCGCGACCTCACCCCGCTGTCGTCGGCGGACCCGGAGTGACGTCGGCCGAAGGGGGCGGGCCGTCCCACCCCTGCTGCGGTGTGTCCCCGTTCTCGCGGAACACGTACTGCGACACGAGTTTGCGCTGGCTGCTCGACCAGTCGATCGCAGGACGACGCTGCTCCGGCGGCAGGTAGCCCAGCCGGTAGACGGCCATGAGCTCGAGGTCGTCGGGCACGCGCAGCAGCTCGACGATCTCGTCCCAACGCCCCGGCACCTCCATCGGGAACGAGATGAACTGGATGCCCATGCCGAGCTCGACTGTCGTGAGCCACACGTTCTCCATCGCCGCGCCCATGCTGAACACCGAGTAGAACGACGACAGCTGTCCCGGTCGGTACTCGCTGCGATCGAGCATGACGCCCAGCAGCAGTGGTGATCCCGCGACGAGCTTCCGGTTCTCGGCTCCGAGGGTCTTCGGCACTCCGAACGTGTTCATCAGCGTCTGGCCGCGCTTGGTGAACACCTGGCTCGTGAACGGTCGGAGCGCTGCGGGCAGCTTGTCGAACAGCATGCCGCTGCGCTTCTCCTCCATCTCGGCCTGACTGAAGCGGAAGTACGGCTTGTAGCGCTCGAAGAAGGTGCCGTTCGACATCGCCTCGGTCATGCTCTCGCCGGAGATGCGGGCGATCTGCTCGATCGTGTCCCGGCTCTCGATCACGACGAACCGCCAGGGCTGACTGTTCAGCTGCGACGGCGCACGCCCCGCCGCCTCGAGAAGGATGCGCTGATGCTCTTCGGAGACCGGGTCGGGCAGGAACGCGCCGTTCGTGGTCTTACGGCGGCGGATGGCGTCGAGCAGCTCCATGCGTTTCACTTCCGGTCGGCGGTGGACCGCGAGAGCAGCAGCCCCGCGATGATGAAGGGAGCGGCCGTGAGGGCGACCACCGGGTGCCGTCGGCCGTGCGTGCCGAGATACGGGATCGCCGCAAGCGGCGCGGCGACGGGGAGCAACGCGAGTGCGGCGCGACGACTCTGTCCGCGCGGGCGGCCCCACAGTGCTGCGCTCAGCGCCAGACCGGTCGTGAGGCACGTGGCGATGTACAGCAGGTGGTGCAGCCACCGGAAGTTCCGTGTGTCGACGACCCGCGCCGCGACGGCCGTGCCGAGAGCGCAGTTCGCTCCGTACGCCGTTGCCGCGGCGACGAACAGCGGCGCCGCATTCGTGCGCCGGGGTCCGTGAGCCATGCCCCGACCCTACGCCCGGGGCTGCTCTGCGATCGCCCCCTTGCGCCCCGCGCGCCCGTTCGGTACGGGCCCGACGCACTTCCGGTCGCGATATGACAGCCGAAACCGTGGCTGAGGCTGGCATATCGCGACCGGAGGGGGGGCGACTCAGAGGTTGCCGTCCGCGTAGATGCGAAGGGCGTCGCGGACGAACTCCGCGCCGTGCGTGCCGCCGGACGACGTCGCATAGTTCGCGCCGAAGCGCGGATCCGCGACGTACATCTCGCCGAGGCCGATCACGTACGCCTTGACGTCTCCTCCGGCCGCGGCCGCAGGAGTGCCGGGGATGCCCGTGAGCCACTCCACGTGGCGTCGCGCGATCTCCTGGGCTTCGCGGGAAGACGGATCGAGGCCGCTCTCCGCCGCCGCGATCCAGTCGCGTCCGAGGTCGGACACGCGCTTCTGCCACTCGCCGCGTTCGGAGTCGGTCATACCGCGCCACCAGCTGTCGCTGTCGGCGTATGCCTTCTTCTCCCAGCGTTCCTCGACCTCGTCCTTGTACTTCGTATGGTCGAAACCGTCGAACATGTTCTCTGCCATGAGGTTCTCACCTCCTCTCAATGCCGTGATGGTGGATTCGACCGACGCGATCTGTCGCGCCAGCCTGGTCTGTTCGTCGCGCAGCAGCGCGAGATGGGTCTCGAGCGCCGAGGCCTCGACCGCCCCGGCGTCCGCGCTGGATGCCGATCCCAGCACCTCCGCGACCTGCGGCAGCCCGAGTCCGAGCTCCCGCAGCAGCAGGATGCGCTGCAGACGCACGAGGGCGTTCCCGTCGTAGTGCCGATAGCCGTTGGACGCGATGCGCGACGGCGGCAGCAGCCCGACCTCGTCGTAGTGCCGGAGCGTGCGACTCGTCGTACCCGCCAGCCGCGCGATCTCCTGGATAGACCAGTCGTCCTTCTCCATCGCCCCTCCGTTCTCCATCGCCCCTCCGTTCCTCGCTCAACACCCTCGACTCTGCCCGACACCTCGACTCTAGAAGTTGACGCAGCGTCAAGGTCAACCACGCTCCGGTCGCGATATGTCAGCTGAAAACGCGCGGCAGGGTGTCATATCGCGACGGGAGCGGTGAGTGCCCTTGACAAGGACGAGATATATCGTGTTATCGTGGGAATACACGATATATCGTGACCCCAACCCAGGAGAAGCAGACATGACCGAGAAGTGGCTCATCGCCCCCGGCGAGGAACGTGTCATCGACATCGAATCCGTCACCCGCCTCAAAGTGGGCCTCGTCGGCGGACAGGTCGACATCATCGCCCACGACGAACCGGGCATCCGCATCGAGGTGCACGGCGTCACCACCAAAGACCTGCGCATCGAGTCCCACGACGGCGAGGTCGAGATCGACCACCCGCAGCTGGGATGGGACAACTTCCTCGAGGTGTTCCGCAACTTCGGCTCGGGCGGCCCCCGCGCCGAGGTGAGCGTCGCCGTCCCCCGCGCGATCGCCCTGAACCTCGGTGTCGTCAGCGCCGGCGCCCTGGTGTCGGGACTCCGCAACGACGCCCGCCTCAACACGGTGTCCGGCGACATCATCGTCGACACCCTGATCGGCGACCTCACCGTGAACTCCGTCTCGGGCGATGTGCAGGTGCGCGGCCTCACCGGCTCGATCAGCGCGAACAGCGTCTCGGGCGACGTGGCCGTCACGGGCGTCGTGCGCCGGGCAACGGTCGACATCGTCTCCGGCTCCACGCTGGTCGATGCCGCAGGAGACGTGAACACCATCACCGTCAACTCGGTCTCGGGCGGGACCACCGTGCGTCTGGACGAGTCTCTCGCCGCGAACTACGTGATCCGGTCGCTGAGCGGACGCCTGCTGATCGACGGCGTCGAGCGCAGCACCTCGGGCCCCAGCAACTACACCGGCACCACCGGGGAACTCGCGGGGCGCTTCGTCGACCTGCGCGCGAACTCCGTCTCCGGTGGAGTGACCGTGCTCCGCCGCTCCCCCGCTTCGATCACCGACGACCCGGAGTGGGAAGCATGAGCCCCGCGGTCTTCTCCCACGGCGACCTGCGCCTGTATCTGCTGTCGCTCCTCGCCGAGGCACCCCAGCACGGTTACGGCATCATCCAGTCGCTCACCGATCGCACCGGTGGCACCTACACGCCGAGCGCCGGCACCATCTACCCGCGACTCGCGAAGCTCGAGGAGGAGGGCCTGGTCTCCAAGACCGTCGACGGCCGAACCACTATCTACTCCATCACCGAAGCCGGTCGGGCCGAGCTCGCCTCGCGCGAGGGCGACCTCGCCGGCATCGAGGCGGGACTCACCGACTCGGTACGACTGATCGCGAGCGAGGTGCGGCAGAGCGTCAAGGATGCGATGAAGAGCCTCCGCGCAGATCTGGCAGCGGCGGAGAAGGACGAGCGGAGCGCGGCGAAGAACCGTCCACGCACGGCCACCGACGACTCCCGTCTCGTGAGCCGCGAGGAGATGCACCGTGCGGATGCCGTGATCAACGCCTTCCGGGCCAGGGTGCGCACCGACCTTCGCACCCACATCGCCAAAGGCGGCACGCTGTCCCCGTCGATCGTCACCGAGCTCGAGGAAGCCCTGGACACCGCAGCCCGCGGCGTGACGGTCGCACTGAGCGGCTCCGGTTCGTGAACAGCTCCGGGTCCTGAGCCCCCGGGACCCGAGTCCCCGACCACACGGAACCCGCCCGACCACGCAGAAGGTGTCGGCATCCATCGCGGATGCCGACACCTTCTTTCTGCTTCTCTGTGCGGTCGGACGGACTACTTCTCCGGCCAGATCTCCTTCTGCTCGTCCGGCACCGACTCCCCGAGCGGCACCACGAGGACGGAGCGATGCTGACGATGGGCCAGACGAGCGGCGACCGACCCGGTGAAGAACTCCCTGATGGACTCGCCGATGCCGCGCTTGCGAGTGCCCACGACGATCAGCTGGGCGTCGAGCTTGTTCGCGAGCTGCTTGATCGCCAGCGCGGGGTCTCCCACCAGCTGCCGCGCCGTCCACGTGATGTCCGTGCCAGCGAGCATGCCCGCGGCCGCCGCCTCGACCGCCTCGAACTCCGCAGCACCGGCATCGAAGTTGATGTCGATCGGAGCCGAATGCACGTAGCCGTCCGGGTCCTCGTACGTGACGAATCGAGTGACGTCGACATGCGCGACCACCAGCGGCACACCGAGCAACCGCGCATAGCGCACGGCCTCGTCGATGACGTGTCGGTCCTGGTCTACCTGCATGCCGACGATGACGGCTTTCTGCAGCGCCGCGTTCTGTGCGGCCTCGTCGGAGGGAGTGGAGGTGTCGTCGGTCATGAAGATCGTTCCCTTCAGCAGCCTGGCGTCAGCCAGAGGGGCTTACCCGCGTGCTATTCTGAATGCTACTCTTACCGGCTTTGATCCGGTGTCGTGAAAAATGCCGCGGGCCTCGAACCCCGCCGCTTAACTCGTGAGGGGGTCTCGCGCATGGGCCGTGGCCGTCAGAAGGCGAAGCACACAAAGATCGCCCGCGAACTCAAGGCGTACAGTCCGTCGGTGAACTACTCCGCGCTCGAGCGCGAGCTGGGTCATCCGACAGACGAAGACGCATATGTCGACAAGTGGGCAGATGACTACGCCGACGAAGATGAGGACGAACTAGAGAAGGCCTGACCGCCCCTCTGTTCGTGACACCCGCACGACGTGCGGGTGTTTCTTCGTGCTCCGGGGCCGGCAGCTGAGAGGATCTCCTCATGCCTCGCGTCGTCGCCCTCTACCGTCACCCGATCAAGGGCCTCACGCCCGAACGACGTGAGTCCCTGACGGTGCAGTCCGACGGCAGAGTCGGCGGCGATCGCGTGCTCGCGTTCCGGTTCGCAGACGCGACCGAGCCGGAGGACCGCGACGGTTTCGACTATTGGCCCAAAGCCAAGGGGCTCGCCCTCCAGGATTTCCCCGCGCTCGCCGCTCTGCGCACGAGTTACGACGACGGGAGCCGCCGCATCCGTATCGTGCACGCCGGTGCGACACTCGTCGACGCAGGTATCGACGAGGAGGGGCGCCGGGAGATCGCGGATGCCGTCACCGACTTCGTCCTCGCCACCCCCGAGGGTCGCCGCCTCCGACGACCGGGCCGCCTTCCGATCGTGCTCGTCGGCGACGGCGAGACGTCCCGCTTCCAGGACCGCTCGCGCGGCTACGTCTCGGTGCACAGCCGGGGCAGCATCCGCGCACTGGGCGAGGCGCTCGGGATGAGCATCGACGATCGGCGATTCCGTTCGAACATCGTGATCGATGACGCCGACCCGTGGAGCGAACTCGAGTGGACGGACGACGTGCGCATCGGGGACCTGCGCTTCCGCGCCGCCGGCCCCATCGTGCGCTGCCTGGCGACCCACGCGAACCCCGACGACGGCCGGCGGGACGCGAAGGTCCTCACCACCCTCACCGGAGCGTTCGGCCAACAGGAGCCGACCCTCGGACGGCTGCTTCTCCCCGGCTGGCCGGCCGCGGATGACGACGGCGCTCAGCACGGTGGCGTCGTCCACGTCGGCGACGAGCTCCTCGCCCGCTGAACGCCACGCTCGAACGGGCGGGTTGCTCGATGTCAGCGCTCCCTTTCCGCATCGCCTTTTCGGCCGAGAGGTCATCATCTCAGGCTTGTGAGCGCAAACATTTTCTGATTTGATGTGCATGTGATCGACGGCGCCACGACGCCAATCCCCCGCCCAGGGCGATCCGCAGGAACATGACCTCAAAGAGGAGAACAGCATGGCAATCACCCCTCGCTTCACCCGCACCGCCGCGATCGTCGCCGTCGGCGCGGTGTCGGCCTTCGGCCTCGCAGCCTGCTCATCCGGTGATTCCGGAGACGACGGCGCCGGCGGCGAACCCGTCACGATCGAGTACCTGCACCGTCTTCCCGATGGAGAGGGCATGACCCCGACGTCCGAGATCGTCGATCGCTGGAACGCCGAGCACCCCGACATCCAGGTCAAGGCGACGAAGTTCGACGGCAAGTCGAGCGACATGATCCTCAAGCTCGAGACCGACGTCAAGGCCGGCAACGGGCCCTGCCTCGCGCAGACGGGCTACTCCGAGGTCCCCCAGCTGTTCGTCAAGGGACTGCTGCAGGACGTCGCGGACGAGGCCAAGAAGTACGAGGACGACTTCTCGGCCGGAGCCTTCAGTGGCATGAAGGTCGGCGACGCCATCGTCGGCCTCCCCCAGGACACCGGACCCCTCGTGTACTTCTACAACGAGGCCGAGTTCCAGGCGCTCGGGCTCGATGCCCCGAAGACGCTCGACGACCTGACGGCGGACTCCGCCACGGCAGCGGCTGCCGGCAAGTACGTCACGGCGTTCACCCCCGATGAGGCGCAGAACTGGCTCGCCGCGCAGTCGGCTGCGGCAGGCGACACCTGGTTCAGCACCGCCGGCGACGAGTGGAAGGTCGACGCCGAGGGTGCGGGCTCCGAGCGCGTCGCCGCGTTCTGGCAGGGCCTGCTCGACGGCAAGCAGACCCTCGCGACCGAGCGCTGGGGCGAAGGCTTCACGGCCGCCCTCAACGACGGCAGCCTCATCGGCCACGTCGGCGCGGCATGGGAGGCCGGATTCCTCCTCGACTCGCTCGACGGCACCCCGGCAGAAGGACAGTGGCGCGTCGCCCAGCTCCCCGACTTCGGTGCCGGCGCCATGAGCGGCCCCGACGGCGGTTCCGGTGTCTCGGTCATGAAGGGCTGCGAGCACCCCGCCGAGGCGATGGAGTTCAACGACTGGTTCAACACCCAGGTCGACGACCTCGCGTCGCAGGGCCTCGTCGTGGCCGCGAAGGGCGACGTGGAGACCCCCGAGAAGATGCTGCGCCAGTTCGGCGGACAGGACGTGCTCGCCGAGCTCGGCACCGCCACCGAGAACCTCAACCCCGACTTCCCCTACGCGCCGGGCTTCTCGACGCTGTCGAAGATGAACGAGACCGCAGCGGCAGCCGTGGCCGGCACCGCGACGGTCGCCGACATCTTCACCACGGCGCAGGACACGGCAGTGGCCTCTCTGAAGGACCTCGGCCTCCCGGTCGCGGAGTGACCGGGCGAGAAGGCATCATCGGATGATCGACGGCGGAGTGCACGCGCAATCGTGCACTCCGCCGTCGTCTTGACATCGAGAGGCGACACCATGGTCACAGTGACCGAGACGCGGGGCGCGGCACCGGAAGCTCCGCCGCGCAGCCCCACGGATCCGGCCCGCAGACGCCGGTTCGGAACCCGGAGGGAAGGCCTCACGGGCTGGCTGTTCATGACGCCATTCGCGGTGCTGTTCGTACTGGTCTTCCTGGTCCCGATCATCGTGTCGATCCGGTCGTCGTTCTTCGCACAGGTTCCCGCGGGTGACGGACTCTACGGCGGCGGTGAGCTCGTCGACACGTTCGTCGGTCTGGAGAACTTCATCACCGCCGCGACCAACGGGGCGTTCTGGACCGGCATGGGTCGCGTGGTGCTCTATGCCGCGCTGCAGATCCCGGTGATGATCCTCGTCGCCCTCGGACTCGCCCTGCTGCTGGACTCGTTCATCGTGCGCCGTCCCACCCTCTTCCGGCTCTCCTTCTTCCTCCCCTACGCGGTTCCCGGCATCATCGCGGCGATGATGTGGCTGTACCTCTACACCCCGGAGGTCTCACCCTTCCTGCCGTTCCTCCCCGAGGGCACCGACTTCATGGCGCCGGGAACGATCCTGTTCTCGATGGCGAACATGACGACCTGGACCTACACGGGGTACAACATGCTCATCTTCCTGTCAGCACTGCAGGCCGTCCCCCGTGACCTGTACGAGGCCGCGCGCCTCGACGGCGCGTCCGGCTTCCAGATCTCGATGCGCATCAAGGTGCCGCTCGTGCGGGGAGCCGCGCTGCTCGCCGTGCTGCTGTCGATCATCGGCACCATCCAGCTGTTCAACGAGCCGGTCGTGCTGCAGGCCGCGAACTCGTGGATGGGCAAGGACTTCACGCCCATGATGCTCACCTACAACACGATGATGGGCGAGATCTCGCCGTCCGGTAGCGGCCCCGCATCGGCATACTCCCTGCTCATGGCTCTGATCGCGGGTGTGCTCGCGATCGTGTACGCGCTGCTGCAGCGACGAAAGGGCGACGCATGACCACCACGCGCCTCATCACCACGGAGTCGTCCACGCGTCGACGCCCTCGCCGTCCGCGCGATGCGGATGCTCCGCCGCCCTCCATCGCACCGAGCCCGCTCACGCGGGTGTTCGGCATCATCGCACTGGTCGTGGCGACGCTCTACTTCCTGGTGCCGGTGTATTGGCTGATCGTCGCATCGACCAAGAACAACACCGACCTGACCTCGACCTTCGGCTTCTGGTTCGCCGACTGGAACCTCGGCACGAACTACGACAGCCTCATGAACTGGACACAGGGGCTTTTCTGGCGGTGGGTCGGCAACTCGATGCTGTACTCCGTGAGCGCGGGCGTCATCGGCACCCTGTTCGCGGTGATGGCCGGTTACGCGATCGCGAAGTTCGCCTTCCCCGGCAAGCGCATCGCGGTGGGTGTCATCATGGCGGGGCTCCTGCTCCCGGTCGCACTGCTGACCGTTCCGCTGTACATCGAGTTCCAGGCGCTCGGACTCACCAACACCGTCTGGGCGATCATCATCCCGTCTGCGGTGTCGCCCTTCGGCGTCTTCCTCGGAATGGTCTACGCCCAGTCGTCGGTGCCGACCGAACTGCTGGAAGCCGCCCGCATCGACGGTGCCGGCGAGGCGCGCATCTTCTTCACGATCGTGATGCGGCTTCTGAGTCCGGCGATGGTGACGATCTTCCTGTTCATCTTCGTGGCCACGTGGAACAACTTCCTGCTGCCGCTCATGATGATCTCGAGTCAGGATCTGAAGCCCGTGACCCTCGGGCTCTACGGGATGGTGAGCTACTTCGCCCCGGACAAGGGAGCCGTCATGCTCGGCGCGCTGCTCGGAGTCATCCCGCTCGTGCTGTTGTTCTTCGCCCTGCAGAAGTACTGGCGCTCCGGCCTCGCCGCCGGCGCTGTGAAGGGCTGATCCGGTCCCCACCCGTCGGCCCCCGCACGGCACCCCGTCCGCCCTCGGCACTGCGCCGAGGGCGGACTTCTGCGTGTGGGGAGGTGATTGCGCCCGTGATCTTCCTCCCGACGGGGAGAAGTCCTCCCGTAAGGGTGGGCCTGAGGAGGGCCCGAGGAGGGTGGGCATGGCCCGGCCCGCCGCAGGCCCCTTGCATGTGCTGTCCTCGTGGGGAGGAGAGCTCTTCAACCGGCGGCAACTGCGGGAGGAGACCACCGCCCAACGAGGAGAACTCCTCCCGACACGGAGAGCTCCTCTCGACGAGGCGAACTCCTCCCGACACGGAGAGCGGGCCGGCACCGTGACACACGGAAAGAGGCGGTCCGGGAGGGATGCTCCCGGACCGCCTCTGCTCATCACGCGAGGGGTCAGCTGTGGCGGCGCCTCCGCAGCCACAGGGTCAGACCGAGGCCCATGGCGGCGAAAGCCGCGAACGCCGCGCCCGCCCAGATAGCGCCGTCAGCGCCGGTCGTCGCGAGGTTTCCGCCGCTGCTGCTTCCAGCTGCTGCGGTGACCGCGAGATCGCCCCTGGCAAGCTCCACGCCCTGGGCATCAGTCACGACGAGAGCGTGTGCTCCGGCCGGCGTCGCCGCGGGGATCGTGACCGTGGCCACCGCATCGCCCTCGGCCGACACCGTCACCTCGCCGATGCGCACCGGTTCGGAGTGCAGCCAGAGCTGCACCAGAGCGTCGGGCTCGAAACCGCTCAACTGCACGGTCACGCTCGCTCCGGCGACAACCGAACCGATGGAGGCCGTGACGGTCGCCTTCTTCCCCGGCTTCGCCTTCTTGACCTTCAACGGTGCGCTCGCGAGTTCGGCGCCTGCCGCATCCCGCACGATGACCCGGTGCTTCCCGACCTCGGTGTTCGTCGGGATCAGCAGCCGCGTCGTCAACGCACCCTCCGCATCGACCGTGGCCTCCGTCAGTCTGGAGCCGTCGAGCCAGACCGAGACCGTCGACCGCGGCGCGAAGCCCGTGAGCGCCATGCCCACCGTCTCGCCGGCGCGCACCGTGTCGCTGTCGAGCCCGAGCTTCGGGTCGATCACCGGGTTGCACGCACTCAGGTCATCCGCAGGACGGGTCGCCGGGGCGTGGCCGGCCCGCGGTGCAGAGGATCCGTAGACGGCCATCTCGGCGACTGCGGCGAACTGTGTTCCCGAGATCGACGAGAGCGCCGTCACGCGGATGTAGCGAGCCGTGGTCTCCGCGAAGTCCACGTCCTGCCACTCGGCGATGTTCTTCCACTCCCCCGAGGCGACGGGTGTGTACGCCTGTCCGTCCGTCGACACCGCGACCTCGTATCCCTTGATGGGTCCGTTCTGGTTGGCACCGCGACGCAGGTACGAGATGCCGTCGACCTGCTCGGCAGCACCGAGGTCGAACGTCAGCACGTGCGGGTACGAGGTGGCCGCCGAACTCCACCGACTGTGCCAGAAGGTGCCGGCGTTGCCGTCGAGCATGTTCGCGGCAGCGCCGTCTTCGCCCGAGGTCTCCTCCGAGCTCGCCGTCGCGGAGATCTGCGCGTTGGGGATGCGTGCCCGCGAGGACACCGACACCTCCTGGGTCGTGCTGACCGTACGCACATCGCAGTCGGCGAGATACGTCGCCGCTATCCCGATGCCGACCGTCGTACCCGCCGCCTCTGCCGGCGCGGTGACCAGCCAGGTGGTCTCCACACTGTCGCCGGCCGCGACCTCGTCGAACAGGTTCGACGAACCGTCGGCGACCTCGACCACATAGCCCTCCGGAACCTCGAGCTGCACGCCGATGTTCTCCACGGCGATCGACTCGCTGTTGGTGAAGGTGGTCGTGAACGCGGTCTGTGCCCCGGGGCTCAGGACGCCCGCTTCGCCCGAGACGGTCGCGCAGGGCGTGCCGCCGGCCGTGGGGCCGAGGTCGGTGACGGTGAAGTCGTCCAAGACGAAGTCCACGTCCGGTCCGCCCACGCGCTCGAGTCCCACCCAGGTGTAGTCGCCGCAGCCGACGATCACGTCCTGCGAGAACGGCGTCGTCTCCAACGCCTGCGTGATGCCGGTGCGACTGAGCGTGGTCGAGGTGACCTTGCCACCCGCCACCGCATCGGTGCCGGTGAGCCAGCGGTACGCCCCGCTCGCGCCGGCCTGATAGTCGAAGCCGATGCGGTACGAGTGCCCGGCCTGCAGCGGCACGAGCGTCGGATCCGTGCGGTAGACGACCCCGCTGTTCTCGGAGTGCGACATGAGCGAGTGGTCGCCGTTGAGCGTCGTGTCGACGGCCAGACCGGCGAGGGGCCCCGCATCGAACGGCTTGGCGGTGTTGCGCCACTCGCTGCTCGCGTACGGGTCATGCCGGCGCGAGATGCTGGTGCGCGGGTCGTCGATGCCGTTGGCGTCGCCCTTCACGAACGGTCCCCAACCCGCCTCGTTGCCCTCGAAGTCGTTCGAGTACACCGTGCCGGGTGCGAACGGGCCGGTGGTGTCGGCGGTGACACGGGCATTGTCGATGCGCACCTTCGCGTCGCCGGCGACGGCACCGATCGAGACCCTCACCTCACCGGACGCCGGAGCGAGGAACGACGTCGAGCCTCGCTGGTAGTACTGGCCCGCCTTGGAGTCGGCGCGCATGTAGTTGTACGTCGGGGAGAGGTTCCACGTGCGCGTCACCGCCCCGGAGCCGGTGTCGACCGAGACGCTCACGTCACGGGTCGCGGTCGGATCGATCTGCACCTGAGCCGAGAACGCGTACCGCTGGCCGGGGGTGAGCCCGGTCACGGTCTGCGAGATCGACGAGGCAGCGGGGCCGAACACGGCGATGTTGTCGCCGCGGGACTCGTTCTTCGCACCGCCGAGGTCGGTGCGCTCGATCGTCACATCGCCCTGCGGGTTCCACACATCGAGCGAACCGGAGTTGAACCCCGGGTCGTCGAGACCGGCATCGCGGTACTCGACCGCCGCGCGCTGTGCGCCGCCCTGCGGCACCACGACGTAGGCCGCGCCCTTGTCACCGCTGAGCGTCAGCTCACCGCCGTTCGCGGTGGCCGTACCGACCTTGACGCGGCCCTGGTCACCGAGTTCGAAGACATCGAAGGTGGTGTTGCCCCGGAACGCGTCCGTGAGACCGAAGGTCTTCTCGCCGCCGGATGCGGAGTAGAAATACATCTTGTCGGCATCGACGGGCGAGCCGGCGTCCTGGTTCGACGCCAGCGACTGCCACGGAAGCAGGTAGGAGTCGCCGCGCAGCACCGTCGCGCCGTCCATGGTGACGACCCTGGTGCTGCCGTCCATCCGCACGGCCACACCATCGGTCAGAGTCGCCTCCGCACCGGCCTCGTAGGTCAACAGGTCGAAGTGCTGCAGGAACTTGGTCGGCAGGCTCTGCGTCCAGATGTTGTCGATGAAACCGTCCCAGTTGCGGTTGCCGACCCATCCCTCGGCGTCGACCAGACGCTGCTGGCCGAGCAGGGCGTCGTTGTTCCAGACGTCGGCCTGCCCGTTCTGGATGAAGCGCACCATCGTGGAGTTGATGCCCTTGTTGGTCACGCCCCCGTAGCTGAGGTCGTTCGGCCAGTGCGACCAGACCGTGCTGTCGACGAACTTGTCGCCCCACTCCGTCGCGACCTCGAGGTCCATGCCGTTCAGCTCGTCCGCGAGCTCCTCGGCGACCCACCCGTTGGAGTAGTACACGTCGATGTAGACGCCGCTGAGGCCGGGGACCTCGTCGCGCAGCTGCTGGAAGCGGTCGAGCACGCGCCCCGTGCCGAGGTCGGCCTGCTGGTTGATGTAGTACGACTGGTCGAGCCAGTTCCAGCCCGGCTTGTAGGGCGCCGCTCCGTCGATGATCGCGGAGTCGAACGCGTTCGCCTGCGGATACATCTCCGTGGCGTTGACGTGCACGCTCATGTCGGCGTTGAGCTTCGCCCCCTCGTCGACGAGGTTGTTCAGGTCGGTCAGCCCACCCGCGCGCTCGTTGTAGTTCCCGCCGTAGTCGGTGTTCGCGGAGTCATGGCCTTCGCTGCCGTAGCCCTTGTTGAGCACCCACTGTCCGAGGCCGTCGGTCTGGTTCGCGATGCGCTTGGTGTTGTCGAGGGTGAGGTCGAAGTAGTTCGTCGCGCTGGAGGCGAAGTTGAACGGGATCCTGCTGACGACGCGCTCTGCGACCCGGTCGGCGCCGAGACGCGGGGTGTCGACCTCGCGGTAGCGGATCGCCGCGTCCTGCCAGTCGACCGCCGCGTCACCGTTGCGGTCGGCGGCGAGGAGCACCGTGACCTTCGGCAGCGCGTAGGTGGTCACGCGGCTGTCGACGGCGGTGGTCGGGTGGATCAGCCAGGCGCTGGATCCGATCTCAGCGGTGCGTCCCGCCGTCTCGGTCACGCGCGTGGTCAGGCGCGTGTTCCAGGAGGCTGTGCCACCGGATGCCTGCGTCGTCGCGTTGGTGATGACACTGCCGACGAGCGCACCGTTGCCCAGGAAGGCGAAGGCCGCCCCCTTCTGGCCCGTGGCCGTCGAGGCGTTGACCGCGATGTGCTCGTCGGCGTTCTTCGTGCTGTCGGGGCTGATCACGGTGCGGTCGAGCGCTGCACCGGCATCCGCGGCGCTCACGGAGAGGAACGCGTTGTCCGGGAGTCCGAGCGTGGTCACGGTGGCCCCGCCTTCGACAGCGGTGACCTCGAACCCGACGGTCCCGTCCTTCGCGACGCGGATGCTGCTGCGCACGGTCACGTCGATGCCGGTGAGCGTCGACACGTAGTCGACCCCGGTCGCCGAGGATGTCGAGGTGGTCGTCGACGGATAGGTGGTGCCGTTCACCGACCAGGTCTTCGCGGAGCTGCGCTGGCCGGCGATGCTCTCCCCGCCCACCCGGTATCCGGTGATGCGGGGGAACTCGGTCGACACGATGGCTGTCGTACCGCCGGCGGCGATCTCGACGGTCTCGTCGGTGTCGGGCGTCTCCGGTTCGGTGACGATCGGAGGCAGCGGCTCGTCGGAGAGGACCTCGATCTCACCCGCGCCTCCCCCGGTGGTGCCCTGCGCGTCGATCACGAGCAACGCCACGTAGCGGCCGTCCTTGGCGGAGTCCAGGGTGATGCGCTGCTTCTCGTCGTTCGCCGTCGGTGCGTGCAGCGTCGCCGTTGCCGAGGCCGCTCCCCATCCGCCGTCGGCCGGAGAGTTGCGCGCGACATCCGCGTCATCGGTCACATAGACCTCCACCGTCTTGGCGGCGACGCCCTGACCCTTCTTGACCGAGTAGTCGAGGGCCTTCACCGAGAGCGAGCGCTGCAGGTCGACGACGATCCAGTGCGGGAACGGGGCGTTCGCGGAGTACCGCGAGGTCCACTGCGTCGCGAAATCGCCGTCGAACGCCCCCAGCGCGGTGCCGTCGAGCGACGGCGGCGCCGGATAGGGGTCCGACTCGCTCGAGACCGCGTGCAGGCGATAGTCGGTCTTGGGCACCGGAACGAGGTCGGCGGCCTGCGCGGCCGTCGCCGGGGTGAGCACACCGCCGATTGCGAGCGCGGTCGCCAGCACGGAGCTGAGAGCGACGGCGGCGCGGGGCGGTCGGGAAGGTTTCGACACGTCTTGCCTCTCGATCGGAGCGACGTCGGGAGGAGGGACGCCCCGGTGCGCCGCAAGTGGTCATCGACGATCCACATCGATGTTTGCGCTATCACTGTAGGCGCACGTGGTCGCCTATATCAAGGCTTTTCGCCAGGCGAGCGCAAACATGCGTCGAAGTGCTGCGGCAGCGAAACCCATTCTCCGCGCCGAGACCCACCCTCACAGCCGCCTGAGACGATGGGTCTCGGCGCGGAGGATGGGTCTCGGAGCAGCAGCAGAGCGGTCAGGAGCCGATGAACTCCTCGGTCTCGCCGAAGGAGGGCTGCTCGCGGATCTCGACCGTCGCGCCGAGTCCGTCGGTGTCGAGCACCACGATCTCGTTGCGGCCCGTCCGCCACAGCGGCGCCGGTGCGTACAGCGTCTCCTGCGGTCCGATCTTCCAGTACCGGCCGAGGAGGAATCCGTTCAACCAGACCATGCCCTTCGAGCCGTCGGGAAAGGCGAGCCAGGCGTCGAGCGGTTCGGCGATATCGAACGAGGCCACGGCGACCCCGTCGGCGGCGGGGTCGGCGGAAGGGGAGGTCGCCGCAGGAGCGTCGTGCGGGATCAGTCGATGCGTCCACCCGTTGACCAGTCGGCGACCGATCATCACGCCACGCATGATGCCCTTGCCCTCGCCGGTGTAGGGGCCGTAGTTGATGCGACCCAGGCTCTCGACGACGATGACGAGCCGGCCGACGCCACCTTCGCGCGGCAGGGGCAGAGACGTCTCGCCATCACGCTCGAGCACGCCGAGCCGAGCGCCGTCGAGGAACACCACTGCCCGGTCGTGCAGTCCGTCGACAGTGAGCGTCGCATCGGCGGGGAAGGACACGTCGGCCTCGTAGGCGACGAGCCCGTCTTCGGCGCCGAGCTCTTCGAAGGTGCGTGGTCGCGGCGAGACCTCGCCTGACGCGGGAAGCGAGGAGACCAGCTCGCTCAGGGAGGAGCGACGGTCGAGCGCTGCGGTCGCCGCACCCTGCCGCCGCGGCGCCGCGGGCACAGGCGGAAGAGCAGCTGCATGGAAGGGCGCGAACATCGCCCGGAGCGCATGGAACTTCTCGTTGAGGGTGCCGTCTTCGCCGATCGGCGCATCCGAGTCGTAGCTGGTGACGGTCGGCTGCAGCACCTGATCGTGATTCGCCCCGTTCCAGAAACCGAAGTTGGTGCCGCCGTGCGCCATGTAGAGGCTCACGGATCCGCCCGCACGCAGCAGCTCCTCGATGGTGCCGCCGGCACTCGCGGCCGAACGCACGTGGTGCCGCTCCCCCCAGTGGTCGAACCACCCGCCCCACAGCTCACTGCACATGAGCGCGTCGCCGTGACGACGCAGCTCCACCGCCTTCGCGACACCGGTGCCGAAAGTGAATGTCGCCATGGCCCCAGGCACACTGCCGTGCTCGATCATGTCGCTCGTGATGCCGTCGGCGGTCGTGAGCATCTCGACCATCCCGCGGCGGCGCAGTCCGTCACGCAGATGCGCGAGGTAGGCGGGATCGCTGCCGAACGACCCGTACTCGTTCTCGACCTGAATCGCGACGACGGGTCCGCCGTGGGCAGCCTGCAGCGGGACGAGGCGGGGGATCAGCTCGTCGTACCAGGCGTCGATGGCCGCGAGGAAGTCGGCATCGCTCGTGCGCAGAGCAGCCACGCGGCCGGACAGCCAGAACGGGATGCCGCCGTTGGACCATTCCGCGCAGATGTAGGGGCTCGGCCGCAGGAAGACATCCAGGCCCACCTCTCCGGCGAGGCGGATGAAACGCTCGATGTCGCGCCAGCCGTCGAAGCGCACATCGCCCTCGACGCGTTCGTGGAAGTTCCACGCGACATACGTGTCGACCGTGTTCGCGCCCATCGCGGCGAGGCGGCGGAGGCGGTCCTCCCACTGGTCGGGATGCACCCGGAAGTAGTGGATCGAACCGGCGATGATGCGGTGCGCGACGCCGTCGCGAAGGATCTCCCCGTCGCGCCAGGACAGGGCGGGAGCGCCGATCGGCGGCACGGCGGCCCGAGTGTCGACGGCAACGGACGCGGCGTCGACAGCCGAGGCGAGAAGGTCAGGCATAGCGCTCCAAGTACGAGTGTTTGCGTTCACATTATCGCATCACGATACTCCGCGCCTCCTGGATTCACGCCGATTGATCGCTACCATTGAGCACATGTCACCTCGTCGCCCGAGAGACGACCGCGCCCCCAGCCAGGTCGATGTCGCCCAGCTTGCCGGTGTCTCCACACAGACCGTCTCCCGCGTCATGTCGGGGCAGGACAACGTGCGCCCCGACACCGCCAGGCGCGTGCTGGCAGCGGTCGAGGAACTGGGCTACCGGGTGCACGCCGCTGCCGCCTCGCTGGCGTCCGGTCGCACACGCGTGCTGGGTGTGATCGTCGTCTCCACCGACCGCTACTCGTCGGCAGCGCTCGGCGTCGGCATCCAACAGGCGGCGGCGGCGAACGGATACACGGTCTCGACCGCAGCCGTCGCCGATCACGCGTCGGCCGAGGCCTTCCTCGAAGCCTTCGACCGACTCGAGCGCCAGGGAGCCGAGGGCATCATCCTCGGAGTGCCGCTCGAACTCGAGAGCCCGGCCATGAGGGCGCGCACCGAGCGCACGCCCGCGACCCGCAGCGAGCGCACCTCTCTCGAAGAGGATGCACCGCTCGCCGTCGATCAGCGCGCGATCGCCCGCCTCGCGGTCGAACATCTCCTCGACCTCGGCCACAAGACCGTGTGGCACGTGTCGGGCGACGACTACTGGACCGAGACGCAGCAGCGCAGCGAGGCGTGGGAGCAGACGCTCCGCGACCGCGGGATCGTGCCCCCGCCACTGATCCCCGCCGACTGGACACCCGAGTCGGGCTACCGCGCCGGTCGGACGATCGCCGCCATCCCCGAGGCCACGGCCGTGTTCGTCAGCAGCGACGAGATGGCGTTCGGCCTGATCCGCGCGCTGCATGAGGCCGGACGCAGCGTTCCGGACGACGTCTCGGTGGTGAGCGTCGACGACATCGCCCTCGCCGCCTACGCCTCCCCGGCACTCACCACCGTCCGCCAGCCCTTCGAGGCGATGGGCCGCGCGGCGGCGCTCCGGGTGATCGCGCAGATCGAGGGCCATGAGGCGGTGGGCGAGATGCCCTCCACCGATCCTCAGCTCATCGTGCGCTCGTCGACGGCCCCGCCGCGGTCGGCGCGCTGATCGAGCGCATCACCAGCGCCCGTGCCGGCGCTCCCACTCGTCCTCGACCGTGCGCCGACGACCTGCGACGATGCCCGCGGGGATGGAGGCCACGAGCACTCCCGCGACGACCAGCAGCGGAACCTGCCAGCCCGCGGTGGTCTCGTGGAGGAGCCCGACGAGCAGCGGGAAGGTCGCCGCGATCCCGTAGCCGATGCTCTGCACGAAACCGCTCAGCGCCACGGCGCTCTCCGGAGTGCGGGCGCGGATGCTCAGCAGCACGAGACTGAGCGGGAACATGATGGCCGTGAGGCCGAAGATCGCCACCCAGAGCGGCAGAGCGACGGTCGGGAAGAGCAGCAGTCCGAGAAGGCCGACCAGTCCCGCCGCCACTGCCACGAAGAACAGGGGCCTGGTGGCCTGGAAACGCACCACGAGCACGGGGACGAGCATCGAACACGGCAGACCCACCAGAGCGAACAGCGACAGCAGGAACCCTGCCGTGGCCGGGGTGACGCCGCCGATGTCGACGAGCATGGTGGGCAGCCACGCGAAAGCGACGTACGCCATGGTGGACGAGGTGCCGAACACGAGAGCGAGCGACCAGGCCAGCGGCAGCCGCCACAGCCGCCCGAACGCCTTCGGGTTGGCGGACTGGGTCGTGATGGGTCCGGTGGATGCGGCCACCGCGTCGCGGACGTCGTCCACGCCGTCGGTCGGATCCGGGACAAGCAGCTCCGTGCTCATCGCGCGGTCGTCGGGCTCGGAGTGTGAACGCACCAGCAGCGTGATCCAGGGAACCAGAGCGAGAGCGGCCACCACACCCCACATGCCGAGCGACACCCGCCAGCCGAGACTGTCGGCGACGGGAACCGCGACCAGAGGTGGCAGGAACGTCGAGACGGCGAGCGTGGTCGAGTAGGCCGTCATCATGACGCCGAGACGGTCCGCGAAGTACTTCTTGACCAACGGCGGCAGCAGCACGTTGCCGGAACCGACACCCGCGAACACGAGAGCGGTGGCCGCGAGCAGGCTCGTCGAGTCCTGCGCGACGCCGCGCAGGAGCATGCCGGCCGCCATCAGCGTGATCGCGGCGACGGCCATCCGCTCCAGACCGAACCGCCGCTCGAACAGGGGCGTGAGCAGACCGAAGATCGCGAAGCACACCGGAGGCGCGGCACCGATCAGACCGATCACGACGGGCGAGACCGGGAAGTCCGCGGCGACGTGATCGATGACCGGCGACAGGGAGGCGACCGCGGAACGCAGCGAGAACGCCACCAGGACGATCCCCACGAGTGCGAGAGCCCGACCCTGCCACAGCGGTCGTGCGCTCGGCATCGTCATGAAGTCTGCGACCCCTCCACCCAGGCGAGATACTCGTCGGAGACCGTGCCGGTCACATATCGGCCGTCGAAGCAGCTCATGTCGAGATCCGTGAGCACGGAACCCTCGGTGATCGCGGCCTTGAGGTCTTCGACCTCCTGATACACGAGATGGTCGCAGCCGAGCTCGTCGGCGATCTCGGGGATCGTGCGTCCGTGGGCGATGAGCTCGTGACGGGACGGCATGTTGATCCCGTAGACGTGCGGGTGCCGCACGGGCGGTGCTGCCGACGCGAAGGTGACGGAGGCGGCTCCGGCATCCCGCGCCATCTGGATGATCTCCTTGGAGGTCGTTCCCCGCACGATCGAGTCGTCGATGAGGAGCACGTTCTTGCCCTGGAACTCGGTCGACATCGCGTTGAGCTTCTGGCGGACGCTCTTCTTGCGCACCGCCTGCCCCGGCATGATGAAGGTGCGGCCGACGTAGCGGTTCTTGTAGAAGCCCTCGCGGTACTCGATGCCGAGCTTGCGGGCGACCTCCATCGCGGCGGGGCGCGAGGAGTCGGGGATCGGCATGACCACGTCGATCTTGTCCATCGGCACATGCTTGGCGATCGTGTCGGCGAGCTTGTCGCCCATGCGCAGACGCGACTCGTAGACGGAGATGCCGTTCATGACGGAGTCGGGGCGGGCGAGGTAGACGTACTCGAACGCGCAGGGCGCGAGCGTCGCGGCGGTGGCGCACTGCTGGGAGAACAGCTCGCCGTCGTTGGTGATGAAGACGGCCTCACCGGGCTCGACCTCGCGCACGACCTCGTAGTCGCCGTTCTCGAGCACCAGCGACTCGCTCGCGACGACCCACTCGTCCTTGCCCTCGGCCCCTGGGACGGTCGAAGGACGACGGCCCAGGATCAGCGGGCGGATGCCGAAGGGGTCACGGAAGGCGAGCAGACCGTATCCGGCGATCACCGCGATCACCGCATAGGCGCCCTCGATGCGCTCGTGCGTGCGAGCGACGGCCTCGAACACCCGCTCGGGGTCGAGGTCGACGGTCGAGGTGGTGTTCTGCAGCTCACCCGCGAGCACGTTGAGCAGCAGCTCGGTGTCGCTCGAGGAGTTCAGGTGGCGACGGTCGCGCTTGGCCATGTCGGCCGTGAGCTCACGCGTGTTGGTGAGGTTGCCGTTGTGGATGAGGATGATGCCGTACGGCGCGTTCACGTAGAACGGCTGCATCTCCTCCTCGTTCGAGGCCGTGCCCTTGGTGGCATAGCGCACATGACCCAGACCCACGTTGCCGAGCAGGGCGCGCATGTCTCGGGTGCGGAAGGCCTCGCGGACCATGCCCTGTGCTTTGGCGTTGTGCATCACGCCGTTCGCCTCGGCGGTCGCGATGCCCGTCGCATCCTGGCCGCGGTGCTGCAGCAGCAGGAGTGCGTCGTAGATGTCCTGATTGACCGGGGCAGAGCCCACCATTCCGACGATGCCGCACATGGGCTCTTACTTCGCTCCGTCCGCATAGGCGCCGACGAGGCGCACTGCTCCACCATCGACGCCCTTGGCGCCCTGTTCGAATTCACCGGCTGGACGCGGGCCGAAGCCCACGGTCCCGACCTGCCACGAGGGCATGCCCTCGGCGTTCAGAGCGGCGATCGCGGCGTCCTTCTTGTCCGCGGCGACCACCGCGAGGAATCCGATGCCGAGGTTCCAGGTGCCCTCGGCAGATTCCAGCGTGGAGCCGGCGATGTCGCTGAGCACACGGAAGACCGGACTCGGCGACCAGCTGCTGCGGTCGACCTCGGCCCAGCTGCCCTGCGGGAGCACGCGGGCGAGGTTCGCCGCGATGCCGCCGCCGGTGACATGGCTGAGCGCGTGGACGCCGCCGGACAGCTGCTCGATCAGGCGCAGCAGCGGAAGCGTGTACAGGCGGGTCGGCTCGAGGAGCGCCTCGCCCCACGTAGTTCCGAAGTCAGCGGCGTTGTCGCCGTAGGAGATGCCGGCACCGGTGATGATGTGCCGCACGAGGGAGTAGCCGTTGGAGTGCAGTCCGCTGGAAGCCACGGCGATGACCGCATCGCCATCCTGCACGCGGTCGGCGCCCAGGATCGCATCCGCCTCGACCACACCCGTCGCCGCCCCCGCCACGTCGTAGTCGCGCGGTCCGAGCAGACCGGGGTGCTCCGCCGTCTCGCCGCCGACCAGAGCCGTGCCGGTCGCGGAGCATGCCTCGGCGATGCCGCGCACGATGTCGGCGATGCGCTGCGGATAGACCTTGCCGCACGCGATGTAGTCGGTCATGAAGAGAGGCTTCGCGCCCACCACCACGATGTCGTCGACGACCATGCCGACCAGGTCCTGGCCGATCGTGTCGTGCTTGTCGATGGCCTGCGCGATCGCGACCTTCGTGCCGACGCCGTCGGTACTGGTCGCGAGCAGCGGACGACGGAAGTCGCGCAGCGCGCTGGCGTCGAACAGGCCGGCGAATCCGCCGACACCGCCGAGCACTTCGGGGCCGTGCGTCGCGCGTACGGAGGACTTCATCAGCTCGACGGCGAGATCACCTGCAGCGGTATCGACGCCGGCTTCGGAATAGGGGTTGGTGGGGGAGGCAGCCACGCCCCCAGCCTACCGCCCGGAGCAGGCCACTCTCTCCGCGAAGTCCGAGGCGGGACCTTCGGCGGTCCGGACCGGTTCCGGGTCGACATGATGACGCCCGAAGTTACGAGACCCCTCGGTTCCTTACCGTTCTGAAAGAACTCCCCCCACCCGCCGAGGCGCTCCTTAGCGTTGGCGCTCACGCCCCGATCCGTCGTCGTCCTTCCGGCCACGGGATCCGCATGCGGGGCGGAGGGAAAGGACACTCGATGACCGATTC
This sequence comes from Microbacterium sp. WHRI 7836, assembly GCF_040223885.2. Lineage (NCBI taxonomy): Bacteria > Bacillati > Actinomycetota > Actinomycetes > Micrococcales > Microbacteriaceae > Microbacterium > Microbacterium sp. WHRI 7836. Next base: position 538,566 of record NZ_CP168171.1, on the reverse strand, counting down.
GATCGCCCCTGCTGCCTCGGCGGCCTCACCCGCGCGTTCGGCCGCGCACGAAGTACCGGACTCGACCGTCACCGCTCTTTTCGAAGCGCGAGTCGATCGGCAGCCCGACGAGACGGCGGTGCGGCACCTGTCCGCCGCGATGACCTACGCCGAGCTCGATCGAGCTGCCGAGACACTGTCCGCGCGGCTGCGTTCGCGTGGCGTCGGACGCGGTGACGTGGTGGGCGTGTTCGTGCAGCGTTCGATCCCGATGGTCATCGGCATCCTGGCCGTGCTGAAGACCGGCGCGGCGTATGCCCCCCAGGATGCACGGATCTCCCCACGGATGCTGCTCGGTCGAGTGGCGGCCTCATCGCGCATGCGCATCGCACTCACGACCGAGGAGTTCCTCGACGCCATGCCGGACGCCGTCGACGCGATGGTGATCGACACCGCCCTGATCGACGACACGCAGCTCGACGACACGCAGCTCGACGACACGCAGCTCGACGACGCAGGAGCGGTCATGACGCGCGCATCCGTGGACCGGCGCGCGTCGGACGTCTGCGCCGTGATCTACACCTCAGGCACCACGGGATCGCCCAACGGCGTCCAGGTCACGGACGGCAACCTCGTGAACCTGTTCCGCAATACCCCGGGTGATCTGGGCATCGACCGAGGGACGACGGTCGGCCAGGTGCTCAACATCGCGTTCGACATGGCCATGTGGGAGATCCTCGGAACGCTGGTCAACGGTGGAACTCTGGTGATCCGCGGCTCCGACATCGCCGAGACCGCCGAGCAGGTCGATGTGCTCATCGCGACGCCCAGCATCGTGAGCACCCTCTCGTCCGCACGCTGCCACGCGCGCACCGTCGTCGTCGCCGGCGAGCGCTGCCCACAGGCGCTGGCCGACGAGTGGGCGGCGGAGCATCGCTTCCTGAACTCGTGCGGGCCGACGGAGATCACGATCATCAACACCCTCGTGGAGCATGTTCCCGGCCGAGCACTGTCGATCGGGACCCCCGTTCCCGGCACGACGGTCTATGTGCTCGACGACGAACAGCAACCGGTTCCCGCGGGGGAGATCGGCGAGATGTGGGTCGGCGGCGCCGGCGTCACCCTCGGATACATCGGTGATCCGGAACTGACGGCGCAGCGCTATCTCCCCGATCCCTTCTCTGCCGACGGCGGGCGGATGTTCCGCACCCGCGATGTCGGCCGCTGGACGTCTCGCGGCGAACTCGAGCACCTGAGCCGCACGGACGACCAGGTGAAGGTACGCGGATTCCGCGTCGAACTCGATTCGGTGTCGCGGGCGCTGGAGACGAGCCTGTCCTGCACCACGGCGGTCACCGTGCAGCTCGACGCGCGACGCCTCGGAGCCGTGATCACCCCGGCGAGCGCAGACCCCGAGGCCGCACGGGCCGCCGTCGCCGCGCTGCTTCCGTACTACTGCGTGCCGTCCGACATCATCACCGTCGATCGGATCCCCCTGACGGCACGGGGCAAGGCCGACCGCGCGGCGGTGCTGCGCATGATCGATACGGGCGCACGACCGAGGCGAGTGGCATGACCGGCGTCTCACTCTCCGCAGCGACGCTCGACACACCGCCGGTCCCGGGCCGGTGGTCCCGGCTGCGGCGGTCGCGCCGTCTCAGGCCGTACAACCGTCTCGCGCTGGCGACCGTCCTGCTGAATCTCGTCGTGTGGGCTGCGAATCCGTCTCCGACCGCGGAGCAGGCATTCGTCGTCGCCGGTGTCAACGTGTTCGTGGCGGCGATCGTCCGTCAGCAATATGTGATCAACGCCCTGTTCCGGCTGGCGACGAGCATCCGCTCCACGGCCCCGCTTCGCGTGAGGTGGGGTCTCGGCAAGATCTACAGCTTCGGCGGGGTGCACGTCGGCGCCGCCGTGAGCGCGACCGCCTGGTACGTCGCGTTCTGCGTGCTCACGATCTCCGACGGGCCCTCGCCTCTGTTCGCGATCACCGCGGTCCTGGGCTCGTCGGTCCTCATCGCGATGCTCGTCACCGCCCTGCCGCCCCTGCGTGCGCGATGGCACGACGCCTTCGAGGTCACGCACCGGTTGGGCGGTTGGCTGCTGCTGGTCCTCGTCTGGGCGCAGACGGTCGCGACGCTCGTCGACGCGCAGGCCTCGCTCCTGCAGGTGCTCTCCTCCGCTGGGCTCTGGCTCCTCGTCGCCACGACGGTGAGCGTCGCGCTCCCCTGGATGCGGCTGCGGAGGGTCCCGGTCGACATCTCGACACCGTCGAGCCACGTCGCGATCGCCCGGTTCGACTACGGCGTCACCCCGTTCGCCGGGTCGTCCACGTCGATCAGTCGCAATCCGCTGCTCGAATGGCACTCCTTCGCGAACGTGCCGTCGCCCGGCGAGCCGGGTTTCCGGCTGACGATCTCGCGCGCCGGCGACTGGACGAGCAGATTCATCGACGACAAGCCACGACACGTGTGGGTCAAGGGCATCCCGACCGCCGGCGTCGGCAACATCGACAAGCTGTTCCGGAAGGTGGTCTGGGTGGCCACCGGCAGTGGCATCGGTCCGTGCCTGCCGCATCTGCTCGCCGGCACGGCGCCGGCACACCTGGTCTGGTCTGCACGCGCTCCGCAGAGCACCTACGGGACCGAGCTGGTCGCCGAGATCCGCAGGGCCGTCCCCGATGCCCTCGTCTGGGACACCGCCTCCGACGGCAAGCCCGACCTCCTCGCCCTCGCCCGCCACGCCGTCACCACGACAGGAGCCGAAGCAGTGATCTGCATCTCGAACAGCACCACGACCTGGTCCATCGTCGAAGGACTCGAACAGCAGGGGATCCCCGCCTTCGGCGCGATCTGGGACTCATGAACGGCGATCGGGAGACCATGGAGCACAGCTACGAGACGATCGAGGTCATCACGAAGGGTCCCGTCGCCCACATCCGGCTGCAGCGACCGGAGCGGCGGAACGCGCTGTCCGCCCTCATGCTCACCGAGCTCGGTCGCGCCTTCCACACCCTCGAGCACCTGACGCTGTCCGGCATCGTGCTCAGCGGAGCCGGGTCCGCGTTCTGCGCCGGAGCCGACATCGGCGAGCTGCACGTGGCGCGGGTGTCCGACGACCCGGCCGCAGCAGGACGACGGATCGCCCTGGCGGCGAAGTCGCTCCTGTCGCAGATCGAGGATTCGCCGTGCCCGACGATCGCGTGCGTCGACGGCCCCGCGGTAGGGGGCGGCCTGGAGCTGGCGCTCGCCTGCGACACCATCTACGCGACACCGGATTCTCACTTCGCTCTGCCGGAGCCGACTCTCGGCCTCCTTCCCGGCTTCGGGGGAGTTCGGCGACTCGTCGAGCGGGTGGGGCCAGGACTGGCGGCGGAGATGGTGCTCACCGGTCGGGCCTTGAACGGTGTCGGGGCGCAGGCGCACGGCCTCGCGACCCGTCTCGCGCCGAGGGACGGCGTCCTTCGCGAGGCGGTCGCGGCTCTCTCGTCGGGGCCACGCCGCTCGCGCGCCGCCACCGCGATGGCCCGTCAGGCGCTGCGAGCCGCTGTGCAGGAAGACAGGAGCACGGCCTTTGCGGAGGAGACGCGGTTGTACGGAATCGCCTTCACGCATCAGGACAGTGACGAGGGCATCCGGGCATTCCTCGCCAAGCGTCCACCCGAGTTCTCACCCGACGACATGTGATCCCGGAGCGCCGCCGCCGTCGACCGTCCGCCTACGATGGGGCCATGGCAGACAAGCCGCAGTGGCTCATCCGCGAAGACGCGAGCGTTCCGGTGCTCGTCGCGCTCGCACTGCGGCAACAACTCGGGATCCGGGTTCCCGAAGACCTGCCGAGCCTGCGGGAACTCGCCGTCCGCGCCCCCGATGCCGCCGACGCCTCGCCCGATCTCGAAGCGCAGTGGCGCCATTACTGGGACATGACGGTGGAACCTCGCGCCCACCCCTCGGATGTGCCGCTCGAACTCGTCGACGGATTCGACACCCTGGTCGCGCTGCCCGCCCGCGGTGCGGAGGAGCTGATGGCGGCGATCGCACCCCAGGCGACGTCGGCCCTGCTGTACGCGCGTGCCGCGCACGACAGGTACGTGACCTCGATGAAGAGCCATACCGGCGGCGATGCCTACCGCGCGTATGCCAGCGCGATCGCGGAGTTCGAGCGCGAGGTCGGTCGCCGGGCCCACTCGTTCGAGCTGAACGTGCAGGTGCTGCCGTTCTCGCAGCGCGGTATCTGGTGGATCGGGGCTCTCACGGTCGCCGTGACCGATGGACTGCGCCGCGATGTCGTGGCATTCGATGCCGCGATCCGTCCGGTGATCGCCGAGTTGGCGTAGCGGTCAGTCCTCGTCGACGACGGTCTCGCGGTCGACCCGCACGACCCGGTCATGGCGACGGGCGAGACGCTCCAGGATCAGGCCGACGACGCCCCCCAGGGCGATCCCGATCGGGACCGTCCACAGCAACAGGAAGCCGAACACCTGGCCGGGCGGGTAGACGATGTCGAGGGCCTGAGACTCGTCGAAGCTGCCGGTCCAGGTGAGGATGCCGGCCGCGATCACACCGACCACGACGCCGATGCCCATGAGCACGCCGTACCGCGGCACGCGGCGCACGGTCGCTTCGACGGTCTGGTGCGAGTCGGTGGGGGTCATGTCTCCATTGTCCCACCGACGACGGCCGCCGTGCACCGGTGTCACGAGCGGCAGAACGGCCCTCCCCACGTCTGCGGCGGGGAGGGCCGTTCCGTGTCACCGCGATCAGACCTCGGTGGTCATCTCGGCGGTCTCCGCCACCCGGTTGCGACGGGCGATCAGCACACCGCCGGTCGCAGCGAGGGCGACCACGACCAGGCCACCGACGATCCACGGCCACACCGGAGCACCCTCGCCGTCGGCGGGCTCTTCCGCGGCAGTCACCACCGCAGTCGCCTCCGAGTCGGATTCCGGCTTCTCCGCCTCGACGCCGCAGTCCGCGCCGACCGGGATGACAGCCGTGACCGGATCGAGCTCCTCCCCCGCGGCGTAGGTGCCGAAGGCTGAGGCCCCGGCCTCGGTCAGCGTCGTGGGGATCGCGTCGAGCGTCAGCGCGCCATCGACGACTGCGGCATCACCGAGGGCGAACTCCGCGAGGCGGACCCCCTTCTGATCGATGCTCTCCCCGCCCTGCGTCGTGCCGGTCACGTCGAAGACGAGGTAGCCCTTGTCTCCCGCGAGTTCGACCGCCGCGTTCGCGAGTGTCGTGTTCAGCGCGCCGTCATGACCCGTGAAGGTGATGCTGCCGCCGAAGGTGATCAGGCCGGCGAGGCTCTCGTCGTCCAGGGATCCCGCCCCGTTCCCCCACACGTAGTCGGGGTACTCATAGGTCACGTCGGTCAGGGTCCAGCCCCCCTTCGCGATGCCCTCGATGTAGGTGCGGAACGACTCCTTGTAGCCCCACTTGAGCGTGGCGCCCTCCACCGTGCAGACGCCGATCGCCGCCGTCGCCCTGTTCAGGGTGAACACCAGACCACGGTTGACGGAGCCCTGGAACGTGAGCGTGTGCTCGCCGTCCTCGAGGGCGGCGGGAAGGGCACCCGACCAGGTCGCGACACCGTTCTCATCGGCCGCCACCGTGTCGAGGAGCACGGGGGTCGAGTACACGACGACCTTGATCCCCTGCTCGTTCGCCCGGAATCCGGATGCAGACACCGTCGCGGGCTGCCCCGCGGCGAGTGCGGCCAGAGCGGCCTCGTCGGCCTCGATTCCCGCGGTCGCCGGCGGGGTCGACGGCAGCGTGACCTTCGGCTTCACGACCGCCGCGGCGACCGTGCCGCTCGATCCGGCGGGCGCTGAGGCGACCGAACCGATCGTGAAGGTCACCGGGTTCAGTGCCGTGCCGTAGCCCGAGAGCACCCGATCGCGTCCCTCAGCGGTCAGCGCCGCGGGAGCCGCCGTGTAGGTCACCGCGCCGTTGGCAGCGACGCGCGCCGCCCCGGACAGATCGAGCGTCGCGAACGGCACCTGCGCGCCGCCACTGGTGACGTACAGAGTCGCGGCGTTCGTCGAGGTGATGCGGATCGACGGGTTCGAGACCGTCACGTCCAGCACGCCCTGGTGTCCGGTGAAGCGCACGGATCCGCGGTACACGACGCTGCCGAGACCGGTGTTCACGTCGAAGTCGCCCCCGACGGTCTGGCCGAACTGGAACTGACCGCCGGAACGGGTCGCGCCGTCGGAGACCGCGATGGACCCCTTCGCGATGTTGCCCGTGATGTAGTCGGTGAACGACGAGGAGATGGCCCAGCGGAGGGAGCCGCCCGGAACGCTCGCCGCCGGAGCGGTCGGCGTGACCGGTGTGCCCGGTGTCTCCGGTACTTCAGGGTTCTTCACGTCGAGCAGGGCATCCCACTGCGCCGGCGTGATGGTCACGGTGGAGCGCGCGTAGATCGTGCTCGCATCGGGCATCGAGTGCTGCTTCCACACGATCACCTCGTACGACTTCGTGCGGTCGAGGTTCTTCGCCGCGGTCGTGAGGTCGACCGCGAAGGCACCGAACGTGACCTTCTGCACATACTGCATCGCGAGGAAACCGCCGTCGGCGCTCACCTCCGCCTCGGTCCCGGCCTCGATCAGTGCGACGTAGGCGCCGGGGATCTCGCCGAGGTTCGTGGCTGCGGCGTTGACGGTCAGGCCGTCCTTCGCCGTCGCCGTCTTCACCGTCGTCGTCGTCGTCGGCCCCGCAGGGAACAGCGTGTCCCACTGCGCGCCGGTCACCGTGACGGTGCTCCGCCCGTAGATCGTGCTCGCATCGGGCATCGAGTGCTGCTTCCACACGATGACCTCGTACGACTTCGCGCGGTCGAGCGTGTCGGTGGCTGCGGTCAAGTCGACCGAGAGCGCGCCACCAGAGATGTTCCGCACGTACTGCATGGCCAGGAAGCCGCTGCTGCCGGTGACGTTCGCCTCGGTGCCTTTCTCGATCAGCGCGACGTAGGCGCCGGTGATCGCGCCGAGCTGGGAGGCGGAGGCGGTGACGGTGAGCCCGCCGCTCGCGCTCGCAGATTTCACCGTCGTGGTCACGCCCGACGCGACACCGTAGTTCAGGGCGACACTGCGCTCCTGATCGGCGTTGACCACCCCACCGGCCGCGTACGTGTAGACACCGTAGGAGCCAGGCGTCGCCGCCGCATCCTTCAGGGTGATGGTCGCCTGGAACGTGCCGTCGGCCGCGATGTCGACCCACTGCGCGCGGATCGCGCCCTGGTACTGCGCCGGAACCTGATTCAGCACGCCCTCGGCGAGAGCCCAGACCTGCGCGCCCACCGAACGGGCCGACGATGCGGCACCGGTCGACGGCTGCCACGTGGAGGCGAAGTTGCCGAAGACCACGTAGGTGCCCTGGGGGAGGTGCTTCGGGATCGGCACGCCACGCCCCTCGGTGCCGAGGTTCGCCGTCGGGTCGTAGCCGGATCCCTTCACCACGACCCTATCGCCCGCCTTGAGCGGCACCCCGGCAGCCGGAGTCGTGCCATCGGCCAGGAACACCTCGATCGCGGCGGATACAGGGGCCGGCCGCAGAATCTCCCACTGCGCGTCGGAGATGGCGATGGTCGAACGCGCGGAGATGGTGCTCGCATCGGGGTTCGAGTGCTGCTTCCACACGATGACCTCGTACGACTTCGCGCGGTCGAGGGTGTCAGCGGCAGTGGTCAGGTCGATCGTGAAGACCCCGCCCGAGATCGGACGCACCCACTGCATGGCCAGGAAGCCGCTGCTGCCGGTGACGTTCGCCTCGGTGCCCTTCTCGATCAGCGCGACGTACGCGCCGGTGATCGCTCCCAGCTTCGAGCCGGATGCCGTGACGGTCAGGCCGTCCTTCGCGGTCGCTGACTTCACGACCGCGGAGACGGCCGGAGCCTCGGTGTAGTTCAGGGCGACGCTGCGCTCCTGATCGGCGTTGACCACCCCACCGGCCGCGTACGTGTAGACACCGTAGGAGCCAGGCGTCGCCGCCGCATCCTTCAGGGTGATGGTCGCCTGGAACGTGCCGTCGGCCGCGATGTCGACCCACTGCGCGCGGATCGCGCCCTGGTACTGCGCCGGAACCTGATTCAGCACGCCCTCGGCGAGAGCCCAGACCTGCGCGCCCACCGAACGGGCCGACGATGCGGCACCGGTCGACGGCTGCCACGTGGAGGCGAAGTTGCCGAAGACCACGTAGGTGCCCTGCGGGAGGTGCTTCGGGATCGGCACACCACGCCCCTCGGTGCCGAGGTTCGCCGTCGGGTCGTAGCCGGATCCCTTCACCACGACCTTGTCGCCCGCCTTGAGAGCGGCGCCTGCGGCCGGCGTGGTGCCGTCGGCGAGGAAGACCTCGATCGCCGCAGACTTCGGCGAGGTGCCCGGATCGGTACCCGGATCGGTGCCGGGGTCCGTACCGGGGTCGGTGCCAGGATCGGTGCCGGGGTCGGTGCCAGGATCGGTGCCAGGGTCGGTACCGGGATCGGTCGGCACGGGACCGAACACGGCGTCCCACTGTCCGGACGAGATGACGACATCGCCGCGACCGTAGATAGTGGCGTCGCTGGGGTTCGAGTGCTTCTGCCACACGAGCACCTCGTAGGACTTCGTCCGATCCAGCGATCCGGCCGGTGCATCGAGCGTGAACGAGCTCGCGCCGGCGGCGACGGTCGGCATCACGAACGCGGCATACCCGCCCCCGCCGCTGAGTCCCGACTCCGTGCCCTTCATGATCAGCGCGGCGTACGTGCCTTCGACCTCGGGCAGGCCGGCGGCCTGCACTTGCACGCTCACGCCGGAGGTGGTTGCCGACGCGACCGTCGCGGTGACCGCAGCGCCGGCAGCATGCGCTGGCGGGACGATCACCGCGCCGGCGGCGACGAGGAGAAGGGAGACGAAAGCGGCGAGCAGCACGCGTATGCGGGTGCTCACCGAGGGTGCGGGGGCTGTGGTGTTCACGGTTCTCCACGGCTCCGGGCGCACCGAGAAGCAGGCGCGCCGGCGGTGCCGCAATGCAGTCGGGCGAGGAAGGAGTTTTGGTTAGGCTTAGCTAAGCAAGCCGCCGGTCCCGAGCGTAGAGGTGCGGATCATCGCGCGTCAAGTTTTAGGATAGCCTTGCCTAATGCGTCGAGTTCCCGCCCTCCTCTTCGTCGCCGTTCTCGCCCTCGGGCTCACCGCCTGCGCAGAACCGGAGGCCACCGCGGCACCGGCCTCCGTCGCCGATGACGACTGCCCGCAGGCATCCGTCCCGCTCGCCTCGCTCGACCTCATCGACGACGTGCGCACGCACGAAGGCCCCTCGACCGCCTGCCTGTCGAGTCACGCGCTCGAGCCCGTCGACGACGACAGCGCTCCGAAGCTGCCTGTGACCGTGACCGACAGCGAGGGCCACGAGGTCGAGATCAGCGACGTCGACCGCATCCTCCCGATCGACATCTCGGGCACGATCGCATCGACCGTGTTCGCGCTCGGCCTCGGCGATCAGGTCGTCGGTCGCGACGCCTCCACCGTCTTCGCCGGTACCGAAGACCTTCCCGTCGTGACGAAGACCGGTCACACGCTCAATGCCGAGGCGATCCTCGAGCTGGCCCCGACCGTGGTCCTCACCGACACCACGATCGGCCCGAAGGAGGTGCGTCAGCAGTTGCGCGACGCGGGAATCGCGGTCGTCGTGATCTCCAGCGACCGGCGACTCGACACCACCGACGAGCTGGTGACCGAGATCGCCGCCGCTCTCGGTGTGCCGAGCCGCGGTGAAGCACTCATCCAGCGGCTGGATGCATCGGTCGACGAGACGCTCGCGGAGATCGCCGAGGTCGTTCCCGCCGACGAAGCCGAACGCGCACGGATGCTGTTCCTGTACGTGCGCGGCAGCGCGAACGTCTACTACATCTTCGGCGAGGACTCCGGAGCCGATTCGCTGATCGACGCCGTCGGCGGTGTCGACGTGGCGGCCGAGATCGGCTGGGAGGGTATGAAGCCGATGACCGCGGAAGCCCTGGTCGCCGCACAGCCCGACGTCCTCGTGATGATGACCGACGGCCTGGAGTCGGTCGGCGGCATCGACGGACTGATCGAGCGGATCCCCGCCGTGGCAGAGACCCCCGCCGGAGCGAATCGCCGCGTGATCGACATGGCGGACAGCGAGATCCTCAGCTTCGGTCCACGTACCGCCGACGTGATCGGGGCCCTGGCTCGCGCCCTCTACGCCCCCGAGCCCGCGACGTGACCGGCGAGGTCGTCACCCCGACCCCTTCGAGACACCGGGGTCTGCGCTTCGCGCTGGTGGCGGTCGGCCTGACCGTCGCGCTCGCCGTCACCTGCATCGTGTCGATCACGAGCGGACAGTATGACCTCTCCCCCGCATCGCTGATCGGAGTGCTGCTGCGCGGTGTCGGCATCGACACCGCGTGGGCGCCGACGGCTTCCACCGACTACGGCGTGATCTTCAATCTGCGGATGCCGCGCATCGTGCTCGGGCTGCTCGTCGGCGCCGCCCTCGCCGTCTCGGGTGTGCTCATGCAGGCGATCTTCGGCAACCCCCTCGCGGACGCCGGTGTCGTGGGGGTCTCCTCGGGCGCAGCGCTCGGCGCGGCAGCGAGCATCACCTTCGGACTCGCGACGTTCGGCATGTGGACCACGCCGGCGTTCGCGTTCCTCGGGGGGCTGGTCGCAGTGTTCTCGGTGTACTTCATCAGTCGGTCCGGTGGTCGCACCGAGGTCGTGACCCTGCTGCTGACGGGCATCGCGATCAACGCGATCGCGGGCGCCGGCATGGCGTTCTTCACGTTCCTCGGCACCACGTCGACGCGCGAGCAGATCGTGTTCTGGCAGCTGGGATCGCTGAACGGCGCGTTGTGGTCGAACATCCAGCTCGTCGCACCCCTCGTGCTGATCGGCGTCGTCATCGCGCTGATCGTGGCACCGAGCCTCGACCTCTTCGCCCTCGGCGAGCGCACCGCCAGGCACCTCGGCGTCAATGTCGAGCTGCTGCGGATCGTCGTCATCGTGACCGTCGCGCTGCTGGTGTGCGCGGCGGTCGCGTTCGCGGGGATCATCGGCTTCGCCGGGCTCGTGGTCCCGCACCTGATGCGCATGCTGATCGGGCCGGCCCACCTGCCGCTCGTGATCGCCTCGGCTCTCGGTGGCGCACTGCTCATCGCCGTCGCCGACCTCGTCGCGCGTACGGCCGTACCGCTCGCCGATCTGCCCATCGGCATGATCACCTCGCTCGTGGGCGGGCCCTTCTTCCTGTGGCTGCTCGTGCGCACCCGCCGTCGCTCGGGAGGATGGGCATGAACGTGCGGCTGCGCGGATCGGGGCTCACGGTTCGCGTGGGCGAAGGACGGACGATCCTCGACGACGCCTCCATCGAGATCCACCGCGGAGAGATCCACGCCCTGGTCGGGCCGAACGGGGCCGGCAAGTCCACCCTGTTCGGAGTGCTCGCCGGAGACGTGCCGGCTCACGCAGGGACGGTCGAGCTCGACGGGCGGTCGATCGACCGGATCAAGCCGCGTACGCTCGCCCAGCAGCGCGCTGTCCTCCTGCAGGAGAACACCGTCACGTTTCCCTTCAGCGCCGAACAGGTCGTGCGCATGGGGCGTACTCCGTGGGCACGCACACCCGCGGCCGACGAGGACGACGAGTTGGTGTCCGCAGCGATGACACAGACCGAGGTGACGGCGCTCGGATCGCGAGCCGTGCCCTCACTGTCCGGCGGCGAGCGCGCAAGGGTCGCCCTCGCCCGCGTGATCGCCCAGGCCACCGGCGTCCTGCTGCTCGACGAACCGACCGCTGCTCTCGACCTCAAGCACCACGAAGACGTCATGCGGTTGATCCGGGGACTCGCTGACACGGGGATCGCGGTGGCGATCGTGCTGCACGACCTCAACGCCGCACTCGCGCACGCCGACCGCGTCACCTTGCTCACGGGCGGTCGTGTCGCGGCGACAGGCACAGCGAGCGAGGTGCTCACTGCCGAGCGGATCGAGCAGGTGTACGGCCAGGCGGTCGACGTGTTCCCCCACCCCACGACCGGTGTGCCGCTCGTGGTCGCTCGGCGCTGAACCCTGCGGGGCTAGGACTCTTCGCGAAGCGAGCGGATCATGCTTCGGAGGATCTTCCGTGCTCCCGTCTGCTCCTCCTGCGTCATGTCGGACAGCATCCGGACCTCGACGGAGCGGACGGCCAGGGTCGCCGTCGCGAGACTTTCACGGCCGCGCTCGGTGAGGCGGGCGGGGAGGGTCTTCCCGACAGGCGCTTCCGATGGCCTGGTGACGAACCCCTCGCGTTCGAGCGCCTGGAGCAGGACGTTCATCGACTGCCTCGTCACGAATGCGCCCCGTGCGAGATCGGAGTTCGACAGGCCGGGCCGCTGGGAGAGCAGTTCGAGACAGGAGTAGTGGGTGATGGTCATGCCGAGCGGACGCAGCACCTCTTCCATCGCGGTGCGGAGAGCGCTCGACGCCTCCTTCAGCAGGTAGCCCAACGACGTGTCGAGGTCGATGCCTGCGCGGTCTTGACTCATGTCAGTATTCTGACATACACTCGCCTATGTCAGAAAACTGACACGAAGCGAAGGATTCTCCCATGCCCGTCACCGGCCCCGACTTCATCTCCCTGCAGGCGCGCGACCTCGCCGCCTCCCAGGCGTTCTACGAGCGCTACCTCGGCCTCGTCCGCTCTCCCGCAGGCCCTCCCCACGCCGTGGTGTTCGACACAGCCCCGATCGCATTCGCGCTGCGTGACATCGCACCGGGCACCGACCTGACCGGCGTAGCCCAGCCCGGCATCGGCGCCGCCATCTGGCTGCACGCCACCGATGTCCAGGCCATCCACGATGCACTCCTCGCCGACGGACACACCATCGTCGCGGAACCGATCGACGGCCCGTTCGGCCGGACCTTCACGTTCGCCGACCCCGACGGGTACCGGATCACCCTCCACGACCGCGCCTGACGCCCCTCCGCGTGCCTGCCGCTACGCTGGAGGATCGCCCACCGGAGGATCGATACGCCATGCCGTCTGCATCCGAACTGCTCGACATCGCCCTCTCCGCCGCCGCTGCCGGCGCCGCAGTCCTCGCCGAGGCGGCAGACGAGCGTGATGCATCGCCCGACGCACTCGGCCTTCGCACGAAGGGCGCGTCCGGCGACGTGGTGACCGAGATCGACCTGCGTGCCGAACGCGCGATTCGCGCTGTGATCGCCGAACACCGCCCCGACGACGAGGTGTCGGGTGAGGAGTACGCGACCACCGGTGCGGGCTCCGCGCTGCGCTGGTCGATCGACCCGCTCGACGGCACCTCGAACTTCGTGCGCGGACTGCCGCACTACGGATCGTCCGTCGCGGTGCAGGACGTGAGCTCCGGCACCTGGCTCGCCGGCGTGGTGCATGCCCCCGAGCTCGAGCACGTCTACTCCGCCGGAGCAGGACTGGGGGCGTACCGCGAGTCCCGCGGCGTGCGGCGAAGGCTTCACGGGCCGGCAGCAGACGCGACCCCTGTGCTGCTCGCAGTCGGCTTCTCGTACGACGCCGAGCAACGGGCGCGGCAGCTCACCGACCTGCCGGCGAGGATGTCGGCGTTCACGGATCTCCGCAGCGTGGGCTCGGCAGCGCTCGGGCTGTGCCTCGTGGCAGAGGGCAGCGTCGACGCGTTCATCGAGACCGACCTGTACGAGTTCGACTGGGCGGCGGGCGCGCTGATCGCCGAAGAGGCCGGGCTCATCGTGAAGCGTCCGGCGACGATGCGCGGCGGCATCGTCGCTCACCCGCCGCATCTGCCGGTCGACTAGAGGATCTGGCAAAGCCCGGAGGGATCTGCCCGGCACCATACAATCGCGGTGAAGGCGAAGCGCCAGGCCGGGATATCGGCAACGACGGCGAAGGGGCGCGAGGGAGGGCCAGGATGTTCGGTTCGAAGAAGAGGAAGCAGAAGCTCGACGACCTGATGGCGCAGCTCAGGCCCGACCTCAGTCGGGAGTCACTGGGCGTCGGCCCCGAGTTCCCCGGAGTCACCCCCAACCCGCTCCTGAGCGGTGAAGCACGCACTCGCAATGCAGAACTGCGTACGGGCGAGCTTGCGCTCGGCGTTCTCGTCGACTGGCGAGAGGTCAACAGCAACCCCCGTGTGGTCCTGATGCTCGACGTGGAGACCGCCGACGGGATCTCGTTCCGCGGTATCGCCGACGAAGACCTCACCATCACCGACCTCACCCGGCTCGCGCCAGGACAGACGATGCCCGTGCGCTACCGGCCGGCGGTCCTGGACCATTACGTCGCCCTCGCCGAGGATGCGGACCCTGCCGAGGTGCAGCTGCTCACCGACGAGATCGCGAGCCGCAGGCGGGGCTGATTCGAAGCATGCTCTAGGCCTCGGGCCCGCCGGTCCCGTCCTGAGCCCGCACGATCTCCTCGACGAAGCGCATGACAGCGACCGAACCGGGGTCTGCATGACCGACCGAGCGCTCCTGCTGCCATCCGGCGCGACCGCGTCGTGACTGCCATCCGGTGCTCTCGGTGACCGCGGCGAGCGCCGCCCTCGAAGCCCCGGCCGCATCCGCCCCGGCATCCAGCGCCTCAGCGATCGGGAGGAGCACGTCGATGACGGTCTTGTCACCGCGCACCGCACCGCCCTGAGCGCCGATCCTCGCCGCAACGGTGCGCACGACGTCGATGAGACCCGCGCGGTCGAGGTGTTCACCCACGGGCGCCTGCTCCGCCGCGGCGAGCAGGCCGCTTCCGATCAGTGCCGCGAAGGTGGAGGGATTCGCCGCTGCGAACGCATCGCCCGAGGCACGAAGGACGCTGCGGGCATCGAGGTCGTCCGGGAGCTGCTGCAGAGCATCGGCGACCGCAGCACTGCCGACCGCTACCGTGACGCCGAGGTCGCCGTCTCCGAGCGCGGCATCCAGGGCCCGCAGTTCCTCGCGGTGCCGCTGCATCCGCGGCAGCACGGTCAGGAGCAGGTCGCGCGCCTCGCTGGCAGATCCGGCCACGGTCACGTCGACGGCGACCGTGTCGTCATCCAGTGCGGTCTCGGCCGTGCGGGCATCCCCCACCGGGGCCGCTCCCTGACGGAAGAAGGGCGACCCTGCAGGGTCGTGCAGCAGCTCTTCCAGCTCGTCGTCGAGCTGCATGATCGACAGCGAGGCTCCGGCCATCTCCAGGCTCGTGACGTACTCGCCGATCAGCCGGTAGCCGATAGTCACTCCGGCGTCCGTGAGCGCGTGGTGCACCCGGCGATAGATCACGTACAGCTCTTCGAGCGGTGTCGATCCCAGACCGTTCACGAGCACGGCAACGCGCCGTCCCTCACTCAGGTCGAGTTCGGTACCGATCTCGACCAGGAACCGATCCGTGATGGCATCGGCCGTCTCGAGAGGGCCGCGGTGGCTGCCGCGCTCTCCGTGGATGCCGACGCCGATCTCCATCTCGCCCTCATCCAGCGTGAAGGTCTCCTCCCCCGCGGCCGGGAGAACGGTCGGCGAGAGGCCGACGCCCATCGTGCGAGTCGAATCGGCGGCCTTGCGGGTCACGCGCTCGACCTCGGCGAGAGAGGCACCGCGATCGGCCATCGCTCCGGCGACCTTGTAGACGAGGACGAGCCCGGCCACCCCGCGGCGCGACTCCGCCCGCTCGCTCGGTGCGGACTGGATGTCGTCCGCCCCGAGCACCGTGCGCACCTCGATGCCCTCGGCGCGGCAGCGCTCGGCCGCGATGTCGAAGTTCAGCACATCGCCGCCGTAGTTGCCGTAGAGATAGAGGAGTCCGGCGTTCGAGTGCACGGCCACCGAGGCCGCGTGGATCTGAGAGGAGCTCGGCGAGGAGAAGACGTTGCCCACGGCGACCGCCGAGCACAGCCCGCGGCCGACGTATCCGAGGAAGAACGGCAGGTGTCCCGAGCCGCCACCCGTGACGATGCCGACGCGCCCCGGTGCCGGAGCATCCGTCCGCGCCAGCGCGCGCCGGTCAGCGGTGACCGCCCGCAGCTCATCGGGGTGGGCGAGAAGGATGCCCTCCAGCGTCTCGTCGACGAACGACTGGGGGTCATTGATGATCTTGCGCATGTCAGCTCTCCTGCCCGGCGAGGATCGGGTCGTACGTCGTGCGGTCGATGAGCACCCGGCCATCCGCCTCGAGCCGCCCCGAGGCGCGGAGGTCCTTCACGATGTCCCAGTGGATCGCCGACTCGTTCGTACCCCCGCACTGCGGGTACGAGCGACCGAGCGCGATGTGCACGGTGCCGAGGATCTTCTCGTCGATCAGCAGGTCGCCGGTCATGGTCTGCACATGGGGGTTCGTGCCGATGCCGAGCTCGCCCACGCGGCGAGCGCCGTCGGCTTCGAGGATGCGCTCCACGAGGTCGAGGCCACGGGTGGCCGACACCTTCTCCACTCGCCCCTCGACGAACTCGAGCCGGAGGTCGGTGATGGTCGCCCCGCCGAACCAGAACGAGCCGGGGAACGTGATGTGCCCGTCGACGCCGTCTTCCACCGGAGCGGTCGCGACCTCACCGTCGGGCAGGTTCGCCTCCCCTGCGAACGGCACCCAGGTGCGACCGGCGCAGTTCAGGCGCAGGTCGGTGTCGTCATCGAGGATGCGCACCAGCGAGGTGGCGTTCAATTCGGTGCACAGCCGATCGAGGTGGGTGCGGTGCGCGGTCCAGTCGGCGAGGGTGCCGGCGAAGAACTCCTGCTCCAGCTGTTCCCTCGGGACTCCGATCAGCGTCGCCCATTCGGGCGTGGGGATGCGTACGAGCGTCCACTTCGTTCCCTGCCACCGCGCGGTCGACACGAGGCCCTTGCCCTCCCGCTGCAGGCTGAGCCTGGCGCCGTCGATCTCATCCGCGGGCGGTTCCATGCCACGGAACGAGACGTGCACGTCTGCCCACTCCATCGATGCCAGCTCGAGAGGTGCCGCCTCGCGCAGCAGCGATTCGCTCGCGTGCTCCAGCGCGAAGCGGTCGTACTTCTCCTCGACGAGCAGCACCTGGGGCATCCCGCCACGGCGGTACACCTCTTCGACGAAGGCGTCGACCGCGTCGAGCACGGAAGCCGTGGTCGCGAACACCGAGACCCTCGTCCCCTGCCCGACCTCGTTCACGTCGGCCAGATGCACGGCCAGTTCCTGCCACCTGCTCATCAGTCCACCTCTCTCAGCGCGCGCAGCGCGCGGTACGTCTTCGGGAATCGTTCGTAGGCCGTCTGCAGCTGCGGATTGGCGTCCTCGTCGGGCACGACCTCGCCCGAGAAGGCGACCCAGCTCGCGGCCTGCTCCTCGGTCACGATGCCGAGCCCGATCGCTGCGAGCATCGCATCGCCGTACGCGGCTCCGAGGGTTGCGGCCGTGCGCTGGTGAAGGCCCGTCAAGTCGCCGACCGTCTGCATCAGCACCTCGTTGTGCGTTCCGCCGCCGATCGCGACTACGCGCGGCGCTGCGGCACCGCCATCCAGCAACGCGGAGACGGCGAGCGCGATCGACTGCCCGACGCCCTCGACCACCGCGCGTGCGAGGTCGGCACGGCCCGTCGACAGCGTGAGGCCGCTGAAGGATGCTCGCGCATCGGCATCGTGCAGCGGTGTGCGCTCCCCGCTGAAGTGCGGCAGGTGCAGCACGCCGTTCGCACCCCGAGGTGCCGCGCGCACCAGCTCCATCAAGCGCCCGAACATCGCGGTGTCGCCGTCGCCGTGGTCGAGCCCGAGCAGGTCGGCGATCCATCGCGTCGCCGTGCCGGCCGTCGAGGTTCCGGCCGCGAGCACGTAGCGTCCCGGCAGGGCGAAAGGCGCAGCCCACAGCCGCGGATCCGCGTGCGGCTCGTCGGTCACGCGGATGAAGTAGCCGCTCGATCCGTACATGAGCATCAGGTCGTCGGCCGCCATGACCGAGGCGCCGACCGCTTCTGCGACGGCATCCGTCGTGCCGACCAGCACCGGAGTTCCCTCGGGGATGCCGGTCGCCGCGGCAGCCGCGGCGGTGACGGTACCGGCGACGTCGGTCGACCAGCCGAGCGGGGGCAGAGTGTCCGGACGGATCAGGTCGTCGATCCCGTCGAGGTTCCACTCGAGCCTGGCGAGGTCGTAGCAGGGATGGAAGTAGCCGGCCGTCGCATGGTCGATCACGACCTGACCGGTCAGGCGCGCGACGAGGTAGCTCTGACTCGTGAGGTACCACCGGGTTCGGGCGGCGACCTCGGGCTCGTTGCGCTCGATCCACAGGATCTTCGGCCCCGAGGACTGGCTCGTGAGGGCGTTGCCCGCCCGCCGGATGATCTCCTCGCGCCCGAGACGCGTCTCGAGCAGATCGATCTCCTCGGTCGCCCTGGTGTCGACGCCGTAGAGGATCGCAGGGCGCAGTGGACGCAGCTCGGCGTCGACCGGGAGCACGCACGGACCGATCGCACTGCACGCGACCGCGACGATCTCGGCATCCGGAACCGCCTGACGCAGAGTCGAGGCGACCTCGACGAGGTCATGCCACCACACCGCATCCGCGTCCTGCTCGACCATGCCGGGCGCCGGGGTGCTGATGCCGTGCCGAGAGCGCGCCTCGGCGTGCACGTGACCGGTGGCATCGACCAGCACGCCCTTGGTCTCGTACGTTCCGACGTCGATGCCGAGGAACAGTTCCATCAGGATGCCTTTCGGATGCGGTTCAGGCGCGGGGGATCTCGGCGAGCGCGATCGTCTCGGTCTGGCTGCTCGGTGCGCGGCGTGGCCTTCGCCTCACCCTCACCTGATCGAACACCATCACGGCGATCAGGATCACCCCCTGCGCGATCGCGTATTCATATGCCGAGAGCCGGATGGCCGTGAAGCCGGACTGCACGACCTGCAGCACGAGCGTCGCGAGGACCACGCCGGTGATGGTCGCGAAGCCGCCGGTCGGGTTCGTGCCGCCGAGCACGGCGATCACGATCACGAGCAGCACGTACGACGTGCCGTAGTCGGCGCTCGCGGTGGGGTTGCGTGAGAGGAACACGAGCCCTGCGATGCCGCCGAGCAGCCCCGTCGTCACATACGTGCCGTAGAGCACGCTCGTGCTGCGGATACCCGAGTACATCGCCGCCGTCGGGTTCGCGCCCTGCAGCTGCGTACGTCGTCCGAACGGCGTGCGCGAGATCAGCACCCCGATCAGAACGGCGACCACGAGGAACTCGAGGAACAGGATCGGGATGCCGCCGACCGTCGCCTGCCCGACCGAGGAGAGCACCGCCGGGGCCCCGTAGAGCGTGGTGCCGCCTGTCCACACGATCGCGATGCCGTTGAAGATCTGCATCGTGGCGAGCGTCGCGAGAATGGGCGTGATGCCGACGGTTGCGATCAGGAAACCGTTGACGGCTCCCGCGAGCGCGCCGACCAGGACGCCGACCAGGGCGATGAGGCCGCCCATCGACTCCGCCGTGGCCGGATCGCTGCTCGCGATCGCGGTGAACATCGTGCTGACCGTGATCGCCGAGAGGTTCGCGATCGCGACCAGGGACAGATCGATCCCGCCGGTGAGCATCGCGAGGGCCATGGCGATCGCCAGGATGCCCACCTCCGGCGAGGCGACCATCATGTTCTGCAGGTTGATCGGATTGAGGAAGACCCTCGGGTTCAGGATCGCGAACAGTCCGAAGGCGAGCGCGAACAGCACCAGCATCCGACCGACGCCGCGGCCGACGTGGATACGGCCGAGCAGGGAGCGCACCGACCGATCGACCTGGTCGTTCATCCGGGCGAACTGCCCGGGAGGGGGCGACTGAGGCATGGTCATTCCTTCACCGTGTCGAGGACGAACGTCCGGCGAGAGGCGCGGCGGGCCATGACGGCCTGGATCCCCACGCCGATCACCAGCAGGAACCCGACGGCGGCGCGCTGCCAGGCCGTGGGCACGCCCATCAGGATGAGACTGTTGTTGATGATCTGCACCAGCAGCACGCCGAGCACTGTGCCGGTGACGGTACCGCGCCCGCCGAAGATCGAGGCGCCGCCGAGCACGACAGCCGCGATCACGTCGAGCTCGGTACCCACCAGGTCCTGCGGGTTCGCGCTGCGGCCCAGCACGACGTGGATGAGTCCGCCGATCGCGGCGACCGCCCCGACGAGCACGTAGAGCATGATCTGCAGGCGCACGACCGGGAATCCGGCACGTCGTGCCCCTTCCAGGTCACCACCCATCGCGTAGATGCCCCTGCCGAACATCGTGCGGCGCAGCAGGAGCGCGGCCCCGAACACGAGCAGCACGACCGGCACGATCAGCATCGGCAGGTAGGCGCGGGTCGATTCGACGGAGATCAGGTTCGCGGTCGACAGCCAGGAGATGCCGTCGGGCAGCTCGGCGATGTACTTGGAGCCGATGTAGGCGAGCAGCACGCCCTTGAAGATGCCCTGTGTCGCGAGAGTCACGATCAGGGTCGGGAGCCGGAACCGGGCGATCACGATGCCGTTGACGAACCCGAGGGCGCCGCCGATCACGATCGCGAAGGCGAGGATGCCGACGAGGCCGAAGTCCAAGCCCCCGCCCTGGGCGAGCGACACCGTCGTGTATGCGGCGAAGATTCCGATCGCGGCGAACGACACGTCGATGCCGCCGGAGATGATCACGAAGAGCACCGCGAGCGCGAACACCATCGGGACCAGCGCCGAGCGCAGGATCGAGAACAGCGTGTGCACGCTGAAGAAAGCGGGGTTCACGGCACACATCACGATCACCAGGACGACGATGATGCTCGCGAGCACGAGCTCGTTCGACATGCGTCCGATGCGGGGAAGGCGGATGCGGGTGTCGGTGGCGCTCACGCGGCCATCACCTCCTGGATTCGGGGCGCTGCGATGTCGTCGCCCGCCAGTCGTGAGACGATCTCGCCGCGACGCACCACGAGCACCCGGTTGCAGAGCGAGACGAGCTCGGGAACGTCGTCGGAGATCATGATCACGCCCATCCCGTCGCTCGCGGCCTCGCGGAGGATCTGCAGGATCTCCTCCTTCGAGCCCACGTCGACGCCGACCGTCGGTCCGTTGAGGATCAGCACGCGCGGCTTGGTCGCGAGCCACTTCGCCAGCACGACCCGCTGCGCGTTGCCGCCGGAGAGCGACCGCACGGGTGCCTCGACGCTCGGCGCCTTGATGCGCAGGCGCGAGAAGAGACGGGAGATGGTCTCGGCGGTGCGCTTGCGACTCAGCAGCACCTTGCCGACAGCGTGCTCGCTCAGCGAGCCCGCGATGATGTTGTCGGAGATCGACTTGTCCAGGAACAGGCCCTGCGTGAGCCGGTCCTCCGGAACGTACCCGATGCCCGCCTCGACGGAGGCCCGGATGCTGCCGGGTCGCACGGCGCGGCCGCCGACGGTGACGGTTCCCGACTGGGGGGTCAACAGGCCGAATAACGCATCGGCGATCTCGCCACGACCCGAGCCGAGCAGACCGGTGAGGCCGAGGATCTCGCCCGGCTGCAGGTCGAAGGAGACATCGGTGAAGGCACCGGGAAGATCGAGGTGCTCGACGCGCAGCAGCGGCTCGGCGTCGTCATCGACCTCGACCACGACGCGCGAGTCGTCGACGGCGCGGCCCGTCATCGCGTGGGTGAGGGAGGCGACGTCGAACTCGTCGGCCGGGCCGTTCGCGACCAGGCGCCCGGAGCGCAGCACCGTGATGTCCTGCGACACCTGCAGCACCTCGTCGAGCTTGTGGCTGACGAACACCAGGGCGACGCCGCGCTGCTGCAGCCGCCGCACGAGGGCGAAGAGCCGCTCGACCTCGGAGTGCGTGAGAGCGGTGGTCGGCTCGTCCATGAAGATGACCCGCGCGTCCTGCACGAGCGCCCGGCAGATCGCCGTGAGCTGTCGGTCGGCGACCGAGAGCCGTTCGACGTCGGCGTCGAGGTCGAGGGTGAGTCCCAGCTCCTCCACGATGCGCTGCGCCTCGGGACGGCGGTTCTTCGCGCTGTAGAGCTTGCGTCGCGCGGCGATCGCGGCCGGGAGCACGATGTTCTCCGCCACGGTCAGGTTGGGGAAGAGCGAGAAGTCCTGGTAGATGACCTGGATACCGGCTCGCAGGGCCTGGGTCGGCGAGAGGTGGGTGAGCGGTTCGCCGTCGAGCAGGATCTCGCCGGCCTCCGGCTTCTCGACCCCGCTGATGATCTTGATGAGCGTGGACTTGCCGCACCCGTTCTCGCCGGCCAGACAGTGCACCCGCCCGGGGTAGAGGGTGATGCCGACGTCGTCGAGCGCGACGACCCCGCCGAACACCTTCCGCACGCCTCTGACCTCGAGAACGGGTCCGGCATCGGGAGCGAGCCCGGCCTCGGATGCCGGCTGCGCCTGTTCTTCGTTCATGTTCTTCCTCCGAGGCGGGGCCGCGCGTTGGCGGCCCCGCCCTGAGTGGTGGTGGACGTCGGGATCAGAAGTCGTAATCGTCGACGTTGTCCTTGTCGACGATGACCGCGGCGTCACCCACGTACACGTTGTCGAAGCCGTCGAGCTTCTTCAGGGAGTTGTAGCCCTCGATGCCGAGGTCGGTGCCGTCTGTGATCTTCTCTCCGTCGACGAGCAGCTGCGCGATCTTGAGCTGCGCCTTGCCGGCCATCGCCGGGTCCCAGAAGAAGATCTTGTCGATCGAGCCGTCGACGATGTACTTCTTCGCCACCGACGGGATGCTGGTGCCCATCACGCAGACCTGATCCTCCAGGCCCGCCTCCTGCACCGCGCGGGCGATACCGGCGACGTCGGTGCCAGCCGAGCCCTGGAAGCCCTTGATGTCGGGGTACTTCGCGAGCAGCTCCTTCGCGCGCTGGTAGGCGACGTTCTCGTCTTCCTTGCTCTCGACGGGCTCCTCGACGCGGGTCAGGTCGGGGTACTCGGCCTGCTGCTGGTCGTAGGCGCCGCCGACCCAGTCCATGTGGGTCTTGGCGGTGAGGCCGCCGACGAACGAGACGTACTGACCGGAATCGCCCATGCACTCGGCGAGGTTGTCCATGATCTTCGCGCCGTAGGCCCGGTTGTCGAAGGCCTCGATGTCGATGTCGGCGTTCTTGATACCGGCCGCCTCATGGGCGACCACGATGATCCCCTGGTCCCTGGCCTGCTTGAGCACCGACTCCAGCGCCTCGGGCGAGTTGGGGACGACGGTGATCGCGGCGGGCGACTGGGCGATCAGGTCCTGGATGATCTGGATCTGCTTCTCGGGGCTGGCGTCATCCGCGCCCTCCTGGCGGGCGTCGAGCCCCGTCTCCTCGGCGAACTCCTTCACGCCGACCTCCATGCGGTCGAACCAGCCGACGCCCGAGATCTTGACCACCGTGACCATCGCGCCGTCTTCGGCGCTCCCGCCGGTCTCGCCACCACCGGTGGTGCCGCCGACCTGACCGCAGCCGGCGAGGGCGAGCATCGCCACGGCACCGAATCCGACACCTGCAAGCAACTTCGTCTTACGCATGTTCCACTCCTTCGTGTGTGAGCCAGTGTTAGTTTCCACCACCCCCAGGGAGGAATGGGAAGAAATCTCATCGCTGTGGAACAGTAAAACGTGATCCTGCCGCTTGTCAATGCGAAATCTCACACCCGTTGCGCAACCGTTGCGCAACGGGGAGGCCGAAGGAGCGACGCGGCTAGAGCGCGGCGACGGCCTCGATCTGCACGCCGGCAGCCCGCAGGCCGACGAGCGCGGGATGATCCACCGCGCCGTCGGTCACCAGCAGATCGATCTCGCCTGGACCTGCGACATTCGTCAGGTGCACCCGACCGAGTTTCGATGCGTCGGCGACGACGATGACCCGGTCGCACGCATCGATCGCCGCGCGCTTCACCGCACCCTCTTCATTGCTGTAGTCCGAGAGGCCGCGCTTACCGTCGACACCCGAGACGCCCATCACGTACACGTCGCAGTTGTAGCGCTTGAACGCCTCGATCGACTCGGCCCCGACCAGGCTGAGCTCGCCGGGGCGCACGCGCCCACCCGTGACGAGGATCGTGGTGTTGGGCTCGTCGTGGAGCTCGAGGGCGACGAGGATGCTGGGCGTGACGACGGTGAGTCCGAGGCCCTTGCCGACGATCGCGCGGGCCACCGCGAGGGCGGTGCTGCCGCTGTCGAGCACGACGGTCTCGCCGTGGTTGAGGTGGGCGACGGCCGCTGCGGCGATGTTGATCTTCTCGCGCGCTCCCATCAGCGCCCGGGAGTTGAATCCCGGCTCCACGGCGGTCCCGTGGGCTGCGATCACACCACCCGTCACCCGACGTACGCTGCCGCGCTCCTCGAGGAGTTCCAGGTCGCGCCTGATGGTCATCTCGGAGACGTCGAACTCCAGGGCGAGGGCCTTGAACTCGGCCTCGCCGTCAGAGAGGACCCGCTGTTCGATCAGCGCGCGGCGCTCGTGGGCTTCCATCCCTACCTCCTCGTGTGGCAGATCCAACCTTAGGCGACCCGCTTGTGTGAATGAGTAACTTGTGCTTTGCTCATCGTGAATCTTTCACAGTGCTTGTGATCCATTCCGAAGAAACGAGGAAAGACATGCCCAACTGGCTCCCCGAGGTGTTCGGCACGCAGAAGCCGATCGTGGCGATGCTGCACCTGGCCCCGCTCCCCGGCGACCCCGGCTACGACACCGCTGCCGGAGTGGCCGCGATCGTGAACCGCGCCAAGGGCGAACTCGACGCGCTGCTGAGCGGTGGAGTGGACGCCGTGCTCATCTCGAACGAGTTCAGCCTCCCGTACCTGACGAAGACCGAGCCGATCACCGCGATCACTATGGCCCGCATCATCGGCGAACTGCAGGGCGAACTCGCCGTGCCGTACGGCGTGAACGTGCTGTGGGACGGCCGTGCCTCCATCGACCTCGCCACCGCCACCGACGCCGCATTCGTCCGCGAGATCTTCACGGGCGTCTACGCCAGCGACTTCGGGCTGTGGAACACGAACGTCGGCGAGGTGGCCCGTCACCGGCACCGCATCGGTGCGGCGAACGTGAAGCTGCTCTTCAACATCGTGCCGGAGTCGGCCGCCTACCTCGCCGAGCGCGACCTCGGCGCGATCGCCCGCTCCACGGTGTTCGCGACCAACCCCGATGCCCTCTGCGTCTCCGGACTCACCGCCGGCGCCCCCACCGACACGCAGTCGTTGGCCATCGTGAAGGAGAACGCCGGAGATGTGCCGGTGTTCGTCAACACCGGCGTGCGGGCCTCCAACGTCGCCGACCAGCTGTCGGCGGCCGACGGCGCGGTCGTCGGCACCTACTTCAAGCAGGACGGCAAGTTCGAGAACCGCGCCGACCGCGCACGGGTGGAAGAGCTCATGGGTGCCGCGAAGGCGTTCCGCTCGCAGCTCGTCTGACCGCGAGCTCCCGCTACGCGCAGAGCCGCTCCCGATCCTGGTGGTCGCGGGGCGGCTCCGTGCGTCTCGGGCCGAGGGCCCCGATCACGGTCGCACCGGCAGGACATCACTCAGATCGGCGCGCGTGCCGGAGGCGTGGATACGACCGGATGCCGCTGCATCTGCCCAGGCCTCCGTGCCGGTGGAGACGGCGATCCACGTCGCCGCATCCATCTCGACCACGTTCGGCGGTGTACCTCGCGTGTGCCGGGGCCCCTGGACGACCTGTACCGCACCGAAGGGTGGGACGCGCACCTCGACGCTGTTGCCCGGCGCCTTCTCGTCGAGGAGCTGCAGCAGGTAGCGCACGGCCGTGGCGAGGTCGGTGCGCTGCGGCTTCGCACCGGAGGCCTCCGCGGTGCGGACAGCGTCGAGCGCCGCGCGTCCGTCCACGATGTCGATCTTCTTGGCCATTGCTCCAGACTAAGGCCGGCCGCGGCGCGCCGAGTCCTATGCTCGAACGCATGAGCCTGCATCCCCAGGGCGCCCGCGCCGAGCTGCTCGCGGCGGTCGCCGACCACTCGTGGGGCGTGCGCATTCCCCCGCTGGCCGACCCGCAGAGCGCCCACGACGCGGCTGTCCTCATCCTGTTCGGTGTGCTCGACAGCGTCCCGGCCTCCACGACCGTCGCGGCCGTCGCCCGAGACCTCGACGTGCTGCTGCAGCGGCGCGCCCCCACGCTCTCGTCGCACCCCGGACAGGTTTCCTTCCCCGGCGGGAGGGTGGAACCGGAAGATGCCGACGTGGTCGCCACGGCCCTGCGCGAGGCGGAAGAGGAGACCGGACTGGACCCGGCCGGTGTCGAGATCCTGGCCACCCTGCCCGAGATCCCGCTCGCCGCGAGCAACCATCTCGTGACCCCCGTGCTGGCGTGGTGGCAGTCGCCGTCCCGGGTCGTGGCGGTCGATCATGCGGAGACGGTCGAGGTGTTCCGAGTCCCTGTCGCGCAGTTGCTCGATCCGGAGACCAGGTTCACCTCGACGATCACCCGCATGGGCCACACCTTCCGCGGCCCGGCGTTCGATGTCGACGGCACGATCGTCTGGGGCTTCACCGCGATGGTGCTCGACGCGCTCTTCGACGCGGCCTGCTGGACCGTGCCGTGGGACTCCACGGTAGAGCGCCCCGTAGAGCTCTGAACGTCGCCAGAGGGCCGCACGCCACAGACCGCCGAAACCCGGTCCACGACCCTCGGTAGTCTGGACGGGTGAAGATTCTCGTCCTCGGTTCCGGTGCCCGTGAGCACGCGATCATCCTCGCCCTGCGGGCAGAGCGGACGGAGCACGAGATCTTCGTCGCGCCGGGCAACGCCGGCATCGCTCAGGATGCCACCCCGGTCTCGGTCGATCCGCTCGATGGTGGAGCGGTCACCGCCTTCGCCCATGAGCACGCGATCGATCTGGTCGTCGTCGGTCCTGAGGCCCCGCTCGTCGCCGGGGTCGCCGATGCACTGCGTGTCCGCGGAATCCCGGTGTTCGGCCCCGGGAAGGCCGCCGCCCAGCTGGAGGGCTCGAAGTCGTTCGCGAAGCGCGTGATGGATGCCGCAGGCGTCCCCACCGGCCGCGCTGTCCGCGCCGCGACCACGGCCGATGTCGAGTCGGCGTTCGACGACCTCGGCGCCCCCTACGTGGTCAAGGCCGATGGACTCGCTGCGGGCAAGGGCGTCATCGTCACGTCCGACCGCGCGCACGCCCTCGCACACGCCGAGCAGTATCTTCCCGCAGGCCCCGTGCTGATCGAGGAATTCCTCTCCGGCCCCGAGGTCTCCCTGTTCTTCCTGAGCGACGGCGACACCGTGCGCGCACTCAGCCCCGCACAGGACTTCAAGCGTGCGCTCGACGGCGACGAAGGGCCCAACACGGGAGGCATGGGCGCCTACTCGCCGCTCCCGTGGCTCGACGAGCAGTTCGGCAGCGAGCGGGCCTTCGTCGAAGAGGTCACCCGCGACGTGGCACTTCCCGTCGTGCGGCAGCTCGACGCGGAGGGCACCCCGTTCATCGGACTCCTCTACGCGGGGCTGATCCTCACCCCCGCCGGCGTACGCGTGATCGAGTTCAACGCCCGCTTCGGAGACCCCGAGACGCAGATCGTGCTTCCGCGCCTGGTCACCCCGCTGTCGGAACTGCTGTTCGCCGCGGCATCCGGCACCCTCGAGGATCAGCCGGAGCCCGTGTTCAGCGACGACGTCGCGATCACGGTCGTGCTGGCCAGCGAGGGATATCCCGAGTCGCCGCAGACCGGCCGCCCGATCGAGGGCCTGGCCGACGCCGCAGCCGTCGAGGGCGTCCGGATCGTGCACGCCGCCACTGCGAGCCCCGATGCCCCGGGCGGATCGCTCATCGCCACGGGCGGTCGGGTGCTGAACGTGGTGGCTGTCGCCTCCGACTTCCGCACCGCGCGGGACCGCGCCTACGACGCGATCGCCCGTATCCGCCTCGACGGCTCCCACTACCGCACCGACATCGCCGCCCGCGTCGCCGAGTAACCGGCGCCGCCCGCGTCGTCACGCCCGCCGCGTCGTCGCGCTTGCCGTGCCGCCGGACGCTCGGCGTCTTCACGAACGCACGGCTTCCCCACGCCGACCGCCCGTGCGCTCGGCGAGTGCACGGGCAGTCGGCGGGCTCGGGGAGCCGGAGAAGTTCGCGGCGTAGCGCATGAAATCTGCCGAATACGGGGCGGATGACTGCCAACGTGTGTGAACGCGATTGACACTCGACGCTTTCTTCAAGAAAGTTGTCGCATGCCGCTCCGCTCCGACTGGTCGTCTGCGACCTGCCCCATCGCGCGCTCCGCCGACATCCTCGCCGACCCCTGGGTGCTGCTCATCCTGCGTGAGCTCTTCTCCGGACGCACTCGGTTCGACCAGCTGCGCGAAGCCACCGGCGCGGCCGACTCCGTACTGTCCCGGCGACTCACGGCGATGAGCGAGGCAGGACTCGTCGAGCGCGAAGACCCCGCCGATGCGCGCAGCGGTTACCGCGTGACGACCGCGGGGCATCAGACACTCCCGATCCTGCACGCCTACGCACGGTTCTCCCGCGTGACCGACCCCGATGGCCCCTGGGGTCTGACGGTGAGCTGCGGTCGATGCGGCGAGATCTCGGATTCGGTCGATTGGTGCGTCACGTGCGCGGCACCCCTCGACGTCGACAGCACCCACTGGGCGCGACACAGCATGGGCGGGGAGCCGTTCCCCCTCCTCACCGGACGCGCAGCATGACCGCCGAATCGCTCGACGGGCCGATCGAGGAACCCCTCGGCACTCGGCAGCGTCGATTCCACCCCGCGTGGACTGTGGCCCTCGTGGCTCTCATCGCCCTGATCGGCGCCGCCGGTTTCCGCGCAGCTCCCGGCGTGCTCATGGTGCCACTCGAGGAGGAGTTCGGATGGACCACGGCGGAGTTGTCGCTCGCCGTCTCCATCAATCTGCTGCTCTACGGACTCATCGCCCCGTTCGCAGCAGCCCTCATGCAGCGGTTCGGGATCCGCGCGGTCACGGTCGTCGCTCTCTTCGTGATCGGGGCGGGCTCAGCGCTGAGCGTGTTCGTGGCGACCCCCGGCCAGCTCATCCTGACCTGGGGCGTGCTGATCGGACTCGGCACGGGCTCGATGGCGCTCGTGTTCGCGGCGACCATCACCGACACCTGGTTCGCCACCCGGCGCGGACTCGTCTCGGGCGTTCTGACCGCAGGCAGCGCGACAGGTCAGCTCATCTTCCTCCCCGTGATCGCGGCCGCTGCCGAGGACGTCGGTTGGCGCGGAGCGTCACTCATCATCGCGGGCGGAGCTCTCGCCGTCGTGCCCCTGGTCTGGATCTTCCTGCGCAACAGGCCGAGCGACCTCGGCGTCGCCCGCTACGGCGAGACCTCACTCGCGCCCGCCCCTGCACCCGTCCGTCGCGGCTCTGCCTGGGGCGCAGCGAAGCTCGCCCTCTCGACGCTGAGAGAAGCCGCGCGCACCAAGACCTTCTGGGCGCTGGCGATCGGCTTCGCGATCTGCGGAGCGACGACCAACGGACTGATCGGCACGCATTTCATCCCGAGCGCCCACGACCATGGCATGGCGACGACCACCGCGGCCGGCCTTCTCGCGGTCGTGGGCGTCTTCGACATCGTCGGCACCGTGTTCTCCGGCTGGCTCACCGACCGCGTGAATCCACGCATCCTCCTGGCCGCGTATTACGCGCTGCGCGGGGTGAGCCTGCTCTTCCTGCCGAGCCTGCTCTCGGCGGAGGTGCAGCCGAGCATCGTCGTGTTCATCGTCATCTACGGGCTCGACTGGGTCGCGACCGTACCGCCGACCATCGCGCTTTGCCGTGAGGTCTTCGGCGACAAGGGTCCGCTCGTGTTCGGCTGGGTGTTCGCGGCGCATCAGATCGGCGCCGGCATCGCCTCGATCCTCGCCGGTGTCGTGCGCGACCACACCGGCCAGTACACGGTCGCGTGGTTCGCCGCCGCGGGTCTCTGCGCGGTCGCCGCCCTGGTCAGCGCGACCATCCGCAGGCATCCCGCACCCTGACCCTCGTTCGTATCGCGCAAATGGTTGCATCCCGGGGCGGAATGCAACCATTTGCGCGATTGGTGACGAGGAAGGGCGTCAGAGCACCTTGGCGAGGAAGTCCTTCAGACGCTCGTTCTTGGGGGCGCCGAACAGCTCGGCGGGCGGGGCCTCCTCCACCACGACGCCGCCGTCCATGAAGACCGTGCGGCCGGAGACCTCACGCGCGAAGCCCATCTCGTGCGTCACCAGCACCATGGTCATGCCGCCGGAGGCGAGGTCGCGGATGACCTGGAGCACCTCGCCGACCATCTCCGGGTCGAGCGCGCTCGTCGCCTCGTCGAACAGCATGATCTCGGGGTCCATCGCCAGCGCACGGGCGATCGCCACGCGCTGCTTCTGACCGCCGGAGAGGGATGCCGGCTTCGCGCCCGCCTTCTCCGACAGGCCGACACGCTCGAGGAGCGAGAGCGCCCGCTCCTTCGCCTCGGCCTTGGTCAGCTTGCCGCACTCGACCGGGGCGAGAGTGATGTTCTCGAGCACGGTCATGTGCGGGAAGAGGTTGAAGTGCTGGAACACCATGCCGATGCGCTGGCGCACCTCATCGAGCTTCACGCTCTTGTCCGTCAGGTCGACGCCATCGATGATGACGTGCCCCGACGTGGGCTCCTCGAGCTTGTTCAGGCAGCGCAGCAGCGTGGACTTCCCCGAGCCGGACGGGCCGATGACCGCGACGACCTCGCCATCCTCCACGGCCAGATCGATGCCCTTGAGCACCTCGTTGTCACCGAACGACTTGTGCAGGTCCTGCACCAGGATCTTGCTCATGCGTTGAACGTCCTCTCCAGGCGGTTCGCGAGCAGCGTCAGCAGCGTGATCACGACGAAGTAGATGATGGCGACGATCGTCAGCACCTGCGCCGACAGATACGTCGAGGCGATGATCTGGCGGGAGACGAACGTCAGCTCGGCGAGGCCGATGACGCTGATCAGCGACGTGTCCTTGAGGGTGATGATGCCCTGGTTGACGAACGAGGGCACCATGATGCGGAACGCCTGCGGGAGCACGACCTTCTGCATGGTCTTCCAGTGGCTCAGACCCAGCGAACGCGAGGCCTCGTTCTGGCCGGGGTCGACCGCCTGGATGCCACCGCGGATGATCTCGGTCATGTAGGCACCCGTGTTGAGCGAGAGCGTGATCGCTCCGGCGACGAACGGGTTGAAGGTGAGGCCGGGGAACAGCTGCGGGATCGCGAAGAACACGAAGAAGGCCTGGATGAGGATCGGAGTGCCGCGGAAGACGTACACGTAGGCGGTCGCGACCCAGCGGAACGGCGCGAACTTCGAGACCCGTCCGAAGCCGAAGATGAGCCCCAGGATGAACGCGGCCACGATGGCGACGATCGTCGCCAGGATCGTGAGCCACAGGCCCTCCATGAGAGCCGGCCAGTACTTCACCGCGACGGAGAAGATGTCGGTCGGCTGCGTGGACTCCTCGCCACCCGACAGGTAGGTGTCGACGATCTTGTCGTACTCCCCTGAAGCCTTCAGGTTCGCGAGCCCGGCGTTGAACATCTCGATCAGCTCGGGCTTCTGCCCCTTGTTGACCGCGAATCCGTACTCGCCGCCGAGCTCGGGCTGACCCACGAGGCGGAAGCCGGAGCCCTGCTGGATGCCGTATGCCAGCACCGGGAAGTCCTCGAAGTAGCCGACCGCCTGGCCGGCCTTCACCGCGTCGACCATGTCGGTCGTGTCCTGGTACGGGGTGACCTTGAACCCGTACTCGTCCTTGTTCTCGTCGGCGAAGGTCTGCCCCTGCGTACCGGTCTTGACCGCGACGGCCTTGCCGTCGAGGTCGTCGAGCGACGTGATGTCGCTCGACTCGAGCACGCCGAGCTGGATGCCGCTGGTGAAGTAGGGCTCGCTGAAGTCGAACGTCTTCTGCCGCTCCTCGGTGATCGACATGCCGGCCATGACCGCATCGACCTGGTTCGACTGCAGCGCCTGGACGGCGGCGTCGAATCCGAGCTGGCGGATCTCGACCTCGAACCCCTGGTCCTTCGCGATCGCGCGGAGCAGGTCCATGTCGATGCCGACGAGGTCGCCGTCGGCATTCGTGAACTCGAACGGCGCGAACGTCGTGTCGGTGCCGATGACGTACTTGTCGCCGTCGTTCGCTGCGGCGGCGGGGGCGGCACCGGCGAGGAGTGCCCCGACGCCGACGAAGGCGACGAGTGCGGCTGCGCCGGCGGTGCGCACCGATCGGCGCAGACGGCCAGCCGCGGTGGATGGATTTCGGATCACGACGTGTGCTCCTCGGGTCGACAGCAGCGACCGGACGACCGCCGAGGAACTACCCTAGCTCGCGGCGAGTCGGGTGCCCGAAACGTCGATCCAATACCGGCGGACGAGAGGCTGCCCCGCCTGCGGTGCCTCGATCACGTCTTCGAGCTCGCCACCGGCTCCCTCGATGGTGCGGATGGACCCGACGTTGTCGTCGTCACAGGTGAGCATGACCCGTTCGTAGCCCTCCGCCTTCGCCTGGCGGAGCACCTGCCGCATCGCCTCGCGAACGATCCCTTCGCGGCGACGGGAAGGGATCACCGAATAACCGATGTGGCCGCCGAAGCGACGCAGGTAGTCGTTGAGCTCTCGGCGGAAGGAGAGGAAGCCGACCACCTGATCGCCCTCGGTGATCCAGTAGTAGTCGCAGGGCACGTGCCCCTCCGGGAGCACCGCGCCAGGTGTGGCGTAGAGCTCTGCACGCTCGACGAACGCCTCGAAAGCGGCCCGGTCCGGCACGAAGCCCTTCTCGAGACCGCCCCCGTCGACGTGTCCACCCTCGAACTCGGCCACTGCGGCGGCCCAGGAGTCGAAGAGGTCGATGTTCGGTCGAGAGAGTGCGATCGTCATCGCCCGATGACACCAGAAAGGGGCGGCATCCGCAAACCGACGGACACGGCCCCTCCCCTGGTTCGACTACTCGGTGCGCGCGGATGCGGGCGCTGCCGCCTCCGTCTTGTCGTAACGACCGAGGAACAGCGAGGCGATGAGCGCGACCGCCATGACGCACGCCGGCAGCAGGATCGCCTGCGACATTCCCGCAGCGAACCCGTCCGCCACCTGCGGCGGCAGTGCACCCCCGGTGGAGATGCCCGCCGGTGCGTCAGCGAGCCCCGGAAGGTTCGCTTCGAGACGGGACTGCATGAACGCGGCGATGGAGGCCGACCCGATCACCGATCCGATGGTCCTGGTGGTGTTGTAGATGCCGGCACCTGCACCCGCCTGGCGCGGGGGCAGCTTGCGCGTCGCGGTGGTGGCGAGCGGACCCCACATGCCGGCGTTGCCGATACCCATCAGCGCAGAGGGCAGCAGGAACATCCAGATCGGGGTGTCCATGTTGATCAGAGCGGAGTACCAGATCAGTGCGGCGGCGACGCAGAGCAGCCCGGGGATGAGGATGATGCGCGGGTCCACGCGGTCGAGGATCTTGCCCGCGACCGGAGCGAGCACTCCCGACAACACCGCCATCGGGATGAGGAGCAGCGCCGCCTCCGTCGGGGTGAGCCCCCGCGCGGTCTGCAGGAAGAACATCATCGGCAGCGACATGCTCGTCACCGTGAAGCCCACGGCGGCGATGGCCACGTTCGCTCCGGAGAAGTTGCGGTCGCGGAACAGTTCGAGCGGAACAAGAGGTTCACTGCGTGTCTTCGCCTGCTGGAAGATGAACAACCCGAGCACGACGAGTCCGGCGATGATCAGGCTCCACACCGAGATCGGGCCCCAGATCACGCCCCAGTCGAATTTCTCGCCTTCCTGGAGTCCGAACACGATGAGGAACAGCGCCACGGCGCTGAGCACCACACCCACGATGTCGAAGCGGTGCGGGTGCGTGGCCAGCTTCGGGACCAGGCGCCAAGCGAGCACGAAGGCGACGATGCCGACCGGGATGTTCACGAAGAAGATCCACTCCCAGCCGAAGCCGTCCACGAGCAGACCACCCACGAGCGGACCGACGAGCGTGGCGACACCGGCGGTCGCACCCCACAGCCCCATCGCCGCGCCTCGACGTTCGGGCGGGAAGGTGCGGGTGATCACGGCCATGGTCTGCGGGGTCATGAAAGCGGCGCCGAGACCCTGCACGGCACGTGCGGCGATGAGCATCTCGAGCGAATCGGACAGCCCGCACCACAGCGAGGCGAGGGTGAACACCGCGAGGCCGATGAGGTAGATGTTCTTCGGGCCGAAGCGGTCACCCAGGCGCCCGGTGATCAACAGCGGCACCGCATACGCGAGCAGGTAGGCGCTCGTGACCCACACGACGTTGTCGAGGTTGTTCGTGTCGGGGTCGAGGGCGGCCTTGATCGCCGGGTTCGCGACCGAGACGATCGTGGTGTCGACCAGGATCATGAAGAACCCGATGACCAGCGCCCAGAGGGCGGGCCAGGGGCTCGCGGGCTTGTGCCCGACCGAGTAGGTACCGGTCGACGGACCGGAGGTGGAGGGCGCGGAGACCGGCGGGCGGTCTCCGTCGCGAGGGATATCTGTCATTGCTGTGCAGCCTTTCGCTGAGCGCGGTAGCGGTCTGAGTTCTGGAATGCCGTGGGACCCCACGGCAGGACACGGGCTTCGAGACGATCGAGGAGGGAGTCGAGCCAGCGGAGCTCGGCCGCCAGCAGAGCTTCCTGACGCTCGATCTCGACCAGCACCTGCTCGGGCACGTGCTTCTCCCTCGCGTTGCCGAGCCCGTCGCGGTGGCGAGCGTGATCCTCGACGAGCGCGACGCGCCTCGCGCGCAGGAGGTCCATGACCTCCGGGCGCTCGAGGTTGTGCGCCTCGGCGAGCGCGATGCGGAAGTCGGCCGGGTGATCGATGCGGGGCAGCTCACGCTGCACCCACATCACGACGGCCTCACGTCCGGTCTCCGTCAAGGAGTAGGTCGTCCGCTCGGGCCGATTTCCCTCGCGGTCGATGCCGAGTTCGTCGATCAGGCCGGCGCGGTGCAGCCGGGACACCGTGTGGTACAGCGTCCCGTTGGTGATCGTGAGCAGGCGATCATCATGGCGCGCCCGCATGAGACGCACCATCTCATAGGGGTGCATGTCGCCTTCGCGCAGCAGCGCGAGCACCATCACCCCCATGGGAGTGAGCCGGTCGACCGCATCCTTCTTCATGTCCCACCTCAAATAGTCCATGTGGACTATACGCCTGTTTCCGCCCCTTGAACAGACGGGGTCGAACTTCTCACCGAGGCCCATGCTCTCCGTCGAGACCCACACCCCCCGGCGTGTGCCGGAATGGGTGTCGGCGCGGAGCATGGGTCTCGAAGGAGCGCGAGTGAGTGCATCGCGAGGGAACCGGGATAATGGGCGGGTGAGCACACCTTCAGAAGGCACGGCACAGAGCATTCCCGGCTGGCGGCACATCTACTCGGGCAAGGTCCGCGACCTGTACGCCTCCGAGGATCCGGCGGATACGCGCATCCTCGTCGTCGCCTCCGACCGGGTGAGCGCCTTCGACTTCGTCCTCTCCCCCGGTATCACCGACAAGGGCGCCCTGCTGACGCGACTGAGCCGCTGGTGGTTCGCGCAGCTCTCCGACTTCCCCAACCACATCGCCGAGGGCGAGCTGCCAGAGGCCGTGGCGGATCGCGCGATGCTCGCCCAGTCGCTCGAGATGCTGCCGATCGAGTGCGTCGTACGCGGTTACATCACCGGTTCCGGATGGGCGGAGTATCGGGAGAGCGGGACGGTGTGCGGCATCCCGCTGCCGGCCGGCCTGCAGAACGGCGACCGACTGCCCGAACCTCTCTTCACTCCGGCCTACAAGGCCCCGATGGGCGAACACGATGAGAACATCACGTTCGAGCGCGCGGTCGAGCTCGTCGGCTCCGAGCGCGCGGCCGACCTGCGCGACACCTCCCTTGCCATCTACACGGCTGCGGCCGCCATCGCCGAGGAGAAGGGTCTGATCCTCGCCGACACCAAGTTCGAGTTCGGCACGGACGCCGACGGCACGCTGCGCCTGGCCGACGAGGTGCTCACGAGCGATTCGTCCCGCTACTGGGATGCCGAGGCCTGGCGCACCGGCACGACACCGAGCGCGCGGATGGCGAGCTTCGACAAGCAGATCGTGCGCGACTGGCTCGCCGCCAACTGGGACCAGGAGGGCGAGCCCCCCCTGCTCCCGGACGACGTGGTCGAGCGCACCGCCGACCGCTACCGCGAGCTGATCGAGCGCCTCGGCGCCTGACGCTTCAGGCCTGACGACTCAGCTCAGCTCCACCCGGCGCACGTCTGTGTGGATGAAGTCGTCACCCTTGAAGAGCAGAGGCTCGTCGCGACTGATCGCGAGCGCATAAGAGAAGCAGTCGCCGTAGTTCAGCCGAGCCGCGCTCCCGGAACCGCGTCCGAATCTGACGAACGCCCTGGCCGCCAGACGCGCCTGGGCCTCGTCGAGCGGAACGACGGTCGCACCCGTCGCTTCCAGAAGCTCGTCCAGCGCGAGCACCTTCGCCTCGCCTCCCTTGCCGCGGAGCACGATCATGCACTCCGTGAGCGTGGCCGCGGACAGTGAGAAGGGACCCTCCTCCAACAGTTCGCTCATCTCGGCAGCTTCGGGCTCAGCCATCAAGACAGCCACGAGGGCCGAGGAATCGACGATCAACGCGGCATACCCGTCTCGTCGTAGAGCTCGTCCATGATCTCCTCGGTCGTGCGTCCGGTGGAGTGAATCTGCTGCGCCCGGCGGATCACCGCACGGATACGGCGACGGCGCTCCTCTTCTTCGCCCGAGCGTTGCTCCTCCAACTCGGCGAGGCGCCGCCGAACGGCATCTTCCACCGCACTGGTCTGGCTCTGCCCGGTGAGCGCCGCGAGCCGGCGCACCAGCTCATGCGTCGTCTCGTTCTTGATGTTCAGGCTCATGTCTACCATTCTACCTCGCCGTCTACCATGGTAGAAGACGTTCAGTGAAAACTCAGGAATCGGTAGTGTTGCTCCGGCACTCCTGCCATCCCCCGAACCTGAGGAGCCCGCATGGCCCTGTGGAAGCTGCACGGAAACGGCCGCACGGTCGAGCCCGGCGCCGTCGTCCGTCCCGACGAGCGCCTGAACTGGCCCGCGACGATCGCGATCGGACTCCAGCATGTCGTGGCGATGTTCGGGGCCACGTTCCTGGTGCCGATCATCACCGGGTTCCCGGTCGCCACCACGCTTCTCTTCAGCGGTGTGGGAACGATCCTGTTCCTGCTGGTCACACGCAACAAGCTGCCCAGCTACCTCGGTTCGTCGTTCGCCTT
Source organism: Microbacterium sp. WHRI 7836 (assembly GCF_040223885.2). Classification (NCBI taxonomy): domain Bacteria; kingdom Bacillati; phylum Actinomycetota; class Actinomycetes; order Micrococcales; family Microbacteriaceae; genus Microbacterium; species Microbacterium sp. WHRI 7836. The sequence goes on along the minus strand of NZ_CP168171.1, from coordinate 501,444 downwards.
CATCGCGCCCGTGACCGCCGCCACCGCCTCCGCGAACATGGGCACGGCCCTGGCCGGGATCGTCGCGGTCGGCGTACTGCTGGCGATCATCGGGGTCGTGGTGCACACGGTCGGGGTGAAGTGGGTCGACCGCTTCCTGCCGCCGGTCCTCGCCGGCACGATCGTCGCCCTCATCGGGTTCAACCTCGCCGGTGCCGCGCACAACAACTACGCGGCAGCGCCCGTGACGGCGACGTTCACGCTCGCCATCACCATCCTCTTCGCCGTCGTCTTCCGCGGATTCCTGGGCCGCATCTCGATCTTCCTCGGCGTGATCGCCGGCTACATCTTCGCGGCGTTCCGGGGAGAGCTCGACTTCTCGGCCGTCGAGAAGGCCGACTGGGTGGGCCTTCCCACCTTCCACTTCCCGAACTTCACCGAGCCCGGCACCCTCACCGCGCTCGCGATGTTCCTTCCCGTGGTCCTGGTCCTGATCGCCGAGAACGTCGGACACGTGCGCGGCGTCGCGACCATGACGGGTGACACGACCGTGAACCAGCAGACCGGCAAGGCCCTGATCGCAGACGGCGTCTCCACCACGCTCGCGGGATTCTTCGGCGGTTCGGGCACGACGACCTACGGCGAGAACATCGGCGTGATGGCATCCACCCGCGTCTACTCGACCGCCGCGTACTGGGTGGCCGGCGCGGCCGCGATCCTCCTCAGCCTCTCCCCCAAGTTCGGCGAGGTCATCAACTCGGTGCCCGCGGGAGTGCTCGGCGGCGTGACCACGGCGCTCTACGGCCTGATCGGCGTCATCGGCATCAAGATCTGGGTCGACAACCGGGTCGACTTCTCGCGCCCGGTCAATCAGTACACGGCAGCTGTCGCGCTGATCATGGCCGTCGGAGGCTTCATGATCAAGGACGAGGCATCCGGCTTCGAGTTGGGCGGCATCGTCATCGCCACCGTCGCTGCGATCCTGATCTACCACCTGGGCAACCTCATCGCCCGCCTGCGCAAGACAGGCGCCGACGACCCCAAGCCCTTGGAGGCCGTCGGCCCGCTCGGCGGCGATCCCGAGTAAGCCGGTCCCACAGACGACGATCCCGGATGCCCCTCCTGAGGCATCCGGGATCGCTGCGTTCGCCGTGGAGCGCTCAGCCGATGGCCCCGAGAACCTGATCCGCCGACACCATCTCCGCGACCTCAGCTCGGTAGGAAAGGGTCCCGGTCCGGTGCGCGGTCACCGTGGTCTCCATCTTCATGGCGTCGAGCACCGCGACGGGTTCGCCCTCCGTGACCTCGGCGCCGTCGTCGACGAGCCACCGCACGAGAGTGCCGGGAACCGGCGAGCGCAGCTCACTCGGATCGGTCGTGGGTGCTGCGGCCGCAGGGTCGACGGGACGACCGAGGCCCGACAACAATCCGGCGGGGATCCCGAGCATCACACGTCGACCGTCGATCTCGACCGGGAAGCGCTGCAGCACGTCTTCCGGCACCGCTGCAGGTCGCGACTGAGTCTCGAGCTTCGGCAGCAGCGCCTTCTCGATCCACTGGGTGTGCACCGCGAAGGTCGCCGTGGCGAACGCCTGCTCGTCGAGCGCCATCACGTCGAACGGGATGACGGTGGCCGGTCCATCGACCGTGAGCTCCCGCAGCGCCCGCCGCGCGCGCACGATGGCGGCATCGCGGGAGTCGGCGTGCACGATCAGCTTGGCGATCATCGAGTCGAAGGCCGGCTGCACGACGTCGCCCTCTTCGATGCCGCTGTCCCAGCGCACGCCAGGGCCGCCGGGGATCCGCAGCCTCTCGACACGACCGGGGCTCGGCAGGAATCCGCGCCCGGGGTCTTCGGCATTGATGCGGAACTCGAACGCGTGCCCGGCCGGCGTGGGCGTCTCGACGAACGATGGGCCTTCCCCGAACGCGATGCGGAACTGCTCGCGCACCAGATCGACGCCGGTGACCTCTTCAGTGACCGGATGCTCCACTTGGAGCCGGGTGTTCACCTCGAGGAACGAGATGGTGCCGTCGGCGGCGAGCAGGAACTCCACGGTGCCCGCCCCGCGGTACTGCACCTCACCGCAGATCGAGCGCGCTGCATCGTGGAACCGCGCACGCTGCTCGACGGAGAGCCCGGGAGCAGGCGCCTCCTCGATCAGCTTCTGATTGCGGCGCTGCATCGAGCAGTCGCGGTCGCCGACCACCACGACACCGCCGAGTCCGTCGCCGAGCACCTGCACCTCGATGTGGCGCGGGCTCTCGAGGAAGCGCTCCACGAAGCACTCTCCTCGGCCGAAAGCCGCGACCGCCTCGCGAGTGGCCGCGTCGAAGGCCCCCGCGACCTCGGAAAGCTCACGCACCACCTTGAGCCCGCGTCCGCCGCCGCCGAACGCGGCCTTGATCGCGATCGGGAGGCCATGTTCCTCGGCGAACGCCACCGCCTCCGCGGGCCCTGCCAGAGGCTCGTCGGTGCCGGCGGCGAGCGGTGCGCCGACCTGCTGGGCGATCCGGCGGGCCGTCATCTTGTCGCCGAGCGCGTCGATGCTCTCGGGGGTCGGTCCGATCCAGACCAGCCCCGCATCCTCCACGGCACGGGCGAAGCCCGCGCTCTCCGACAGGAATCCGTATCCGGGGTGCACGGCAGTCGCCCCTGACTGCCGCGCGGCCGCGAGCAGCGCGTCGACGGACAGGTACGTCCCGGCCGCCGTGGAGCCGCCCAGCCCCACGGCCTCGTCGGCCAGGCGCACGTGCAGGGCATCGGCATCCTGATCCGCATAGACCGCGACCGAGGTGTATCCGGCTTCAGCGCAGGCACGGATCACACGAACCGCGATCTCTCCGCGATTCGCGATCAGCACCTTCTGCGTGGGTGACGCCGTGGTCATGAGGGCTCCTTGACGGTGAGACGAAGACGCACTCCCGGAGCCAGCTGACCCGCGAGGTCGAGGCTGCGATCCGTGAGTGCACCGATGATGGGGTATCCCCCGGTGAGCGGATGGTCGGGGAGGAACAGGACCGGCTGTCCGTCGGGCGGCACTTGGATCGCACCGGTGACGGCACCCTCGCTCGCGAGTTCGCCCACGCGCGCACGTTCCAGAGGCACCTCACCGTGCAGGCGGATGCCGACGCGATCGGACCGTGGCGTGACCGTCCACTCCTGGTCGGTGAGGGTGGCGAGTGCCGACGCCGTGAACCAGTCGTCGCGCGGACCGAGCGTGATCTCGAGCTCGATGAGTTCGCCGGGGGCCGGCAGATCGCGCGGAAGGGCATCGGGCTCGACGGGATGCACGCCGGCATCGCCGACCCGGATGACGGCACCGGCTCCGAGCCTTTCCGGGCCGAGACCGGCGAGCGTGTCCGCCGCGCGACTTCCCAGCGCCGGCGCCGCGTCCAGGCCCCCACGGACGGCGACGACGTAGCGCAGTCCGCGTTCGGGGTGCCCGAGAGTGAGGTGATCGCCGTCGACCGTGGCGAAGGGTTCACCGTGTGCGACAGAGCGCTCGCGCCCCTCGGCGTCCTGCAGAGTGAGAGCACCGAGAGCACCGGTGACCGCCGCGACACCGGCACCCCGGAACCGCAGGACCGTTCCCCCGACGCTCTCAAGCACCGCGGCATCGGTCGCGTTGCCCACAGCCCGGTTGGCATCGCGCATCGCCCGACGGTCGGCCACCCCCGATGCCGAGACCCCGAGCGCCGCATAGCCGGGGCGACCGGCATCCTGCACCAGCAGCTGCAGCGAAGGACGGACCACCTCGACCGCGGCATCAGTGCCGAAACCCAGACCGTCCGCAGCCGACGCCGCGTGTTGCGCCGCGACGCGCCCAGGCCGCGCCGGGTCATCTCCGTTTCGGCCTGGATGACCATCTGGCAGCCGAGCGGTTTCCCGCACGGGCTCGAAGCGCACCGTCGCGCCGGGCGCCAGCAGCGCAGGCGGCGTGCGGTCGATGTCCCACATCACGGCATCCGTGCGACCGATCAGCTGCCATCCACCCGGGCTCTCGCGGGGGTACACCCCGGTGAACTGTCCGGCGAGCGCGACCGAGCCGGCGGGCACGCGCGTACGCGGCGACGATCGGCGCGGCACGTCGAACAGCGGATCGCTGCTCACCACGTATCCGAAGCCGGGGGCGAACCCGGAGAACGCGACCCGCCAATCGGCAGCGAGATGCCTGTTGACGAGCTCTTCCGCCGACACGCCCAGCAGCGACGCCGCCTCGTCGAGGTCTTCACCGTCGTACCGCACGGGGATGACGGCATCGCCGGTCGCCGGGAGGTGCGCCGCATCGACCTCCGTCGCCTCCAGCACGGTGCTCAGATCATCCGCGGAGATGCGGACGGGGTCGAAACGCACCAGGACGGTCCTGGCGCCGGGGATGCGCTCGAGGACTCCGGGCAGTCCGTCCCAGGCGAGGTTCAGGCGCATCGCCTCGTCGAGGTCGGCCGCCTCGACGAGCAGGGCGTGATCGGATGCGGTGAGGATGCGCATCAGACGAGATACTCCGCATCGGGAACATCGGTGATGAACATGTAGCCCGGAGCGTGCGTGATGGCGAACGGCGGCTTCGAGGCCATGATCGCCGCCTGCGGAGTGACACCGCACGCCCAGAACACCGGGACCTCGCCGTCGCGCACCTCGGGGGCGTCACCGAAGTCCGGATGCGCCAGGTCGTCGATGCCGAGCGAGGCCGGGTCGCCGATGTGGACGGGAGCACCGTGCACAGCGGGAGTCCGCCCGGAGATCTGCACCGCGTCCGCCACCCGGGACGCGGGGATGGGGCGCATCGACACGACCATCTCGCCGCGCAGTCGTCCCGCGGGAGCGCACGCCGCATCGGTGCGGTACATCGGCACGTTGCGTCCGAGCTCCTGATGCCGGATCGGGATGCCGGCCTGCACGAGCCCGGATTCGAAGGTGAAGCTGCATCCGATGAGGAAGGCGACCAGATCAGGGTGCTCGGCCCAGGCCGCTCTCGCGTCGCCGACCTCCTCCGCCAACTCGCCGTCGCGCCAGACGCGATACCGGCCGATGTCGGTGCGGATGTCGCTGCCGGGCGCGAGCCGAGACTCCACCTGACCCTGCTCGATGACCTCCAGCACGGGGCACGGCTTCGGGTTGCGCTGGGCGAACAGCAGCGTCTCGAAAGCCCAGTCGGCCGGCACCGCGATCAGGTTCGCCTGCGTCAGCCCGACCGCGACGCCACTGGTCGGCTCGGCATGCCCGGCACGGATGGCGGCCCGAGCTCTGCGAGCATCGGCGAGCTGAGCGGCGGAGGCGAGGACGGACACGTCAGGCTCCCGCGAACGGGGCGATCGTGATGCCCGCATCCTGCAGCATCCGTCTGGTCTCCGCCGCCATCGCCACCGAGCCGGGACTGTCGCCGTGCACGCAGATCGACTGCGCGACCACGGGTACATCGGTGCCGTCGATCGCGCGGATCACGCCGTCGGCGGCGAGGCGCACCATGCGCTCGGCGACTTCGGCGGGGTCGTGCAGCACGGCCCCCTCCTCGGCGCGGGAGACGAGCTGGCCGTCCGGCTGATAGGCGCGATCGGCGAAGGCCTCGGCCGCGACCTCGAGTCCTGCACGCTGGGCGACATCGAGCACGACACCACCGGAGAGCCCCAGCAGCACGAGCTTCGGGTCGATCGCCCTGATGGCCGCGACGACATCCTTCGACTGCCGTTCGTCACGCGCGATCGTGTTGTACAGCGCGCCGTGAGGCTTGACGTACGACACCCTGCCGCCGACCGCCGAGGCCAGACCCATGAGCGCACCGAGCTGGTACTCGACGTGCGCCTGCAGTGCGGCCGGGTCGATGTCGACCTTCGTCCGTCCGAAGTTCTCGTAGTCACGGTAGCCGGGGTGCGCACCGATCACGACGCCGCCCTGCACCGCGGCCGCGAGCGTCTCTCGGATGCCCTCCGGGCTCCCGGCGTGGAAGCCGCACGACACGTTCGCGCTCGTGACCAGCCGCAGCATGCTCTCGTCGTCGCTGACGATCCGCTCGGCGACGTTCTCGCCGAGGTCCGAGTTCAGGTCGATCGACGTCATGCGATCACGCTCCGATTCCGAGGAAGGCGAAGATGGGACCGATCGACACGATCCCCATGTACCAGGTGAGCAGCGTCACGAGCGTACCGGCGACGAGCAGCCACATCGGGTACTTCTTCGAGCCGAGCAGATCGCGCCGGAACCAGCCGATGTACATGAATACCGTGAGTCCGATCGGCAGGATCAGGCCGTTGAAGCCGCCGACGAAGACGAGGATCGCAGCCGGGGCCGTGCCGATCGACAGGTACACCGCCAGAGACACGACGATGAACGCGACGGTCGCGAGCTGCAGCGGCCATCCGCCCTTGAGCTTCTTCGTGAACGTGGAGAGGAAGGTCGCAGAGGTGTACGCGGCGCCGATGACCGAGCTGATCGCCGCGGCCCAGAAGATCGCACCGAAGATGCGCAGGCCTGCGTCGCCGAGCACCGCACCGAACGCCTGACCGGCCGGGTTCGCACCCTGCCCGGAGAGGTCGAGGGTGACGCCGGAGGCCACGACGCCGAGGATCGCGAGGAACAGCACGTAGCGCATGATGCCCGTCACGAGGATGCCGTTGGTCGCCGCGCGCATCACGGGGCCGGCGTGCTCCGGACCCGTGTGACCCGAGTCGAGGTAGCGGTGGGCGCCGGAGTAGGTGATGTATCCGCCGACGGTTCCGCCGACGATCGTGGTGATGGTGGCGAAGTTGAGCTCATCGGGCACGAAGGTCTGACGCAGCGCCTCGCCGATCGGCGGCTGCGCGATCACGGCCACGACCACAGTCATGACGATCATGCCGATGCCGAGCACCACGAGCACGACGTCCATCACGGGGCCGGCCTTCTTCACGAGGAAGATGATGATCGCGAGGACTGCGGTGATGATCCCGCCGAGCTTCGCGTCGATGCCGAGCAGCGCGTTCAGGCCGAGACCTCCACCGGCGATGTTCCCGATGTTGAAGGCCAGCCCGCCGATCACGACGAGCACCGCGATCAGATGCCCGGAGAACGGGATGGCGCTGTTGGCGAGTTCACCCGCGCGCTTTCCGGAAGAGGTGATCATGCGCCAGATGTTCAGCTGCACCGCGATGTCGACGAGGATCGAGACGAGGATCGCGAACGCGAACGCCGCGCCCATCGTCGCCGTGAACGTGGCGGTCTGCGTGATGAAGCCGGGACCGATGGCACTGGTGGCCATGAGGAAGATCGCGCCGATGACGGCGCTGCGCCCGGCGCGCTTCTTCGCGGAGGAGAGGCGGGCTTCGTCTTCCGGCGAGAGGGAGGCAGTGGTCTGCTCAGACATGGAGGGGGATTCCCATCGTCGTTGGTGGGTGTCGGGTGACCCCCAGTGTAGAACGGATAGAACCCGATTGTTCAACAATCATGTTACGGCCGCGCTACAGAACGGTTGCCGTCGTGTGATTTCCGGCACCCGATCGGCGACGACTCCCGTGAACCGACGCCTACGATGAAGGCATGAACCAGCAGGGTCCGCTCGCCGACGTGCTCCGTCAGCGCATCATCGACGGCGACTTCGCGCCGGGGTCCCGCCTTTCGGAGTCTGCCCTCGCCGAGCAGTTCGACGTCTCGCGCAACACCCTTCGCGAAGCGTTCCGCGTCCTCGCGGAGCAGGGCCTCGTCGAGCACATCCCGCACCGTGGAGTCTCGGTGGCCTCCCCCACCATCGCCGACGTGATCGACATCTACCGCGCCCGCCGCGTGATCGAATGCACGGCCCTGCGCCAGTCGGAGCCGGAGCACCCCGCCGTGCAGCTCATGCACGACGCCCTCGCCGAGGCCGAGGAGCAGCTGCCGCACGAGGACTGGCGGCGCATCGGCAGCGCCAACATGGCCTTCCATGATGCGATCGTCGCCCTCGCCGACAGCGCGCGCCTGGCCCGCACCTACCGCGACGTCGCCGCCGAACTGCGGCTCGTCTTCCTCGAGATCGACGAGCCGCGGTCCCTGCATGAGCCGTTCGTCCGTCGGAACCGTGCGGTGCTCACAGCCCTCCTCGAGAGGGGTCCCGAGGCGGCCGCGGAAGAGCTGGAGCGATACCTCACGGCATCCGAACGGAGCGTGCTCGGCGCCTTCGCCCGCATGGGTCATGCCTGACCCCTGACCTCTCGCGGCTCCTGGCAGCACCTTCGACCAGAACAGTGTTCGGTATTTCTGACCTGAGTGCATAAATCTGTGAACGTGCCGGGAAATGCCTTGCCATCCCGTGAAAGCGGTGCTTACCGTGAGCGGACTTCGGACGGATCGGGACGCAGAGCTGCTCCCCTGTCCACCCGGAGGCCGCGTACCGAGGGGGTGCGCGGAATCGTTCAGATCGAAAAGGACTACTACTTTGCGACTCACGAGAAAACTTGCGTTCGCCGCTACCGCGGCTGCTGCGCTCTGCCTCGGCACGGTCATCCCCGCTGCCGCCAACTCCACGCCCGACGCCGACGACATCCCCACCTTCCAGGAGTTCGAGGCGTCGACCTATCGAGACGTCGACGGCGCCTACGTCGTCAACGGAGACGAGGTGATCTCCAACCAGGGCGAGCTGCGATCGTTCTACGAGCAGCTCCTCGGCGCCGACCCCGTGACCAACGGCCTGATCGTGAACACGGTCAACAACATCGACGACAAGTGGTCGAACACCCAGGTGGGCAACCTCACGTACTGCGTCAGCACCGCTTTCGGTGCTCGTCACGCCGACGTGGTCAACGCGATGGAGAGCGGCGCCGCGCTGTGGGAGGCCGCGTCGTCGAAGGTGAACTTCATCTACGACAGCAGCGCCGACGCCAACTGCACGACGCGTAACAACGCCGTCCTGTTCTCGGTCGAGCCGGTGCAGACGACGCAGTACATCGCCAGGGCGTTCTTCCCGAGCACGGCACCGCGTCTGCAGAACGTGCTCATCGACGACTCGATCTGGACCCCCGGGTCATCCTGGACCCCGACGAACGTCCTCGGACATGAGCTCGGCCACGTTCTCGGCTTCCGCCACGAGCACACCCGCCCGGAGGCCGGCACCTGCTTCGAGGACAACAACTGGCGTCCGCTGACGCCGTACGACTCCTCGTCGATCATGCACTACCCGCAGTGCAACGGCTCCTCTGACGACCTGTCCATGACGAGCGTCGACACCGCCGGCGTCGTCTCCCTCTACGGCAACTGACACGCTCCGCACCGCCGGAGACAGCGGGGCCCGGTCGTTCTCGACCGGGCCCCGCTGGCTGCCGCGGCATCAGAGGCGCGGGTTCGGCACAGCTTCATCCGGACGCAGAGCCGCTGTCGCCCGCGGCCGCGGTTCGCCGTCGCGGAGCGGAGCCGGGGGCGCGATGGGAGCGGTGGGCTCCGGCAGTCCGTATCGACGTAACATCCACCGTCGCGCCTCTTCGAGCGGATATGTCTCGCCGAAGACGGCGGACTTCACGAAGACGCCCTCGATGGTGCTGCGCAGCATGACCTCTTCCAGCGCCGGGTCCTCAGCCCCGCGCGCGCGGAACAGGTCGCGGACCGCGTCCTCCGCCGCGGTGGCGCCCGCCTCGTGCCGCGCCTCCGACTCCGCGAAGAGCCGATGCGTGGCCGGCTGCTGCTGCATCGCGAGCACGGCCCGCTGCAGGGGTATGGCATACGCCGTCGCGGTGAGGGCGCCGTCGATCACCGCGGCGAGCATCTCATCCGGCGTGCCTTCGACACGGGCGAACCCGAGCACGGTCTCGAACCACCGGTCGATCACGGCGGCGACGAGCTGCTCCTTGCCGCCGAAGTGATAGTTCACGAGGCCCTGCGCGACGCCGGCCCGCTTCGTGATCTCGGCGATGCTCGCCCCCGCGACGCCTCGCTCGCTGAACGCCTCGATCGCCGCCTGCAGGATGTTCTCCCTGGCGCGCTCCCTGGCCACCCGGTTCTGCTCGTCGGAGCGTGCCATCGGCATCCACCTCCTGAGTCCCGCCGGCCTGTCTTTCCGAATCGCCCCCCGCCGTATAGATTACTCACTGAATGTTTGTTCAATCTATGAACAGGCGCGGATTCACCCCCTCCCAGGAGCCTCAATGCACTCTTTCGCGAGCGTCGACTTCAACAGCATCACCTCGATCTTCGAGTGGCTCGTCGGTCAGTGGTGGGCCTGGGCGATCGTCGGCGTCATCGCGCTGTTCTTCCTCGTGACCTGGATCCTCCCCGACGCGAAGGTCAAGGCGTCGCCGGAGTATTCCACCACTGGCGCGGAGGCCGACGAGATCGCGCTCGGCTTCCTGCAGATCGTCAACCTCCCCTCCGGGCACTGGAACGATCCGACGGCCTCGCTCCTCGGCGACCGCGAGAAGAAGGTGCTCGTCGACCAGTGGGGTGTGCACACGCGCGAGGAGTGGCTGGCCAACATCGAGCGCCTCAGCACCGTGCGTCGACGCCGCGAGGTGTGGGTGCTCTACCTCGCCGTGCGCACCGAACTCGCTCAGCGTCTGGGCCGCGCCCCGAAGGCGAAGGAATGGCTCGCCGCGATCGTGCAGGAGGGCGGGGACAAGCGCGACGCCCGCACCTTCGTCACCTCGATCGAGTACGCGGAGGCACAGGTGCGCAAGCGCGTCGGCAAGGACATCGTCACGCCCGACCTGTTCGTGAAGACCCTCGACGGCTACGGGATCGGGCAGGCCGTGGCGATGGCCACGTGGGGCGTCGCGCTCGGGCACGCCGATGTCGACGAAGCGCGGGCGATCATCCACCGCATCAACGTCGACGGCCGCCCGGCCTTCGAGTCGTGGGCCGACTTCGGGCTGAGCTACATCGTGGGTCGCGTCATGCACTGGTCGGACGGCAACGTCGACGAGAAGTCGTTCGAGAAGTTCGGAGACGGCTGGTCCGACTTCAAGGCCGCTGCGACGGAGAAGCGCAACGGGCCGTGGGCGACGCTGTCATGGAGCCTGTAGCCGTCGACCTGGAACCGCTGCGACGAAGCGCCGGCCTCCGCGACATCCTGACCTACGAGCGCATCTGCGGGATCCCGCCGCACCGCCGATTCCTCGTGATCCTGGTGGCTGTGCTGCTGTTCGCCGTCGCGATGCTGACAGGGCTGTGGTTCCTCGGGCGCGGCGACATCCTCACGGTCGCGCCGATCCTCGGGATCTTCGTCATCGGGTACACGGTGCTCGCCGCCGTCGGCTTCCTCTGGTGGGCGGTGGGCCTGAGTCGTCGGGTGAAGATCGCCGCATTCGCGTGGCAGAACGGCTGGGCGTACGCCGACCTGCTCGAGCGCACCCGCCGCCCCGGCGCGGCTTTCACCAGAGTCGTGCACGGTCGCGAACGAGCGGTCATCGCCTGCGATGACGCGCGGATGCCGTTCGAGCTGGGCATGCACCATTCGGTCTCGCGTGGGCAGGAGCGCGCGACGATCCAGCGCCCGTTCGCCTTCATCGAGCTGCCGCTGCCCGCATCCGTCCCGCACATCGTGCTGGCGAACCGGAAGCACAGCATCGTCCCCACGCTCGGGCTCGGACGCGGAGCAGCCCGCATGGAGTTGGAGGGGGATTTCGCGAAGACGTTCCGTCTCATCGTTCCCGAGGGGTATCAGCAGGACGCCCTGTACATCTTCACCCCCGACCTGATGGCCCGGGTGCTCGACCTCGGTTCCGGTGCCGAGATCGAGCTCGTCTCCGATCGCCTGTACGTCTACCTGCCGTCGCGCACACGGTTCGATCGGGCTGAGACCATGGCGGCCGCCGTCACCCTGGCCGAGGAGTTCCACCGGCGCTTCACCGCACGCACCGAGCTGTATCGCGACGACGACGCCGGGGGCCTCGCCGCCAGGGCCGGCGTCTCGATCGGCCTCCGCGGTCAGCGGCTGGGAGGTCGCGGGATCTCCGTCTTCGCCGTGGCAGGCACCGCCGCGGTGCTGCTGCTCTCGGCCGGCATCACCGCCATCTCCCTGTTCGGCGGTGATCTGCTCAGTTCGCTCGTCGACTGAGCCCTCAGACGCACGGCTGTGGGCCTGGCCCGGAGGGGGCGCCAGGGCCGCAGCCGTGTCCTTCCCCTCGTTGACGGCCGCGCGACGCTCAGGCGGAGCCGCGGACGACCAGCTCGGTCGGAAGGATCGTCGTGGTCGGCGGATTCTCGCCCGCGAGACGTGACAGCAGCACCCGCGCCATGGCCTCACCCTGCGCGTACATCGGCTGGCGCATCGTGGTGAGCGGCGGGTCTGTCGTGACGGCGACCGAAGAGTCGTCGAAGCCGACCAGCGCGATGTCCTCCGGCACCCGCAGTCCGGCCGAGCGCAGGGCTGTCAGCGCACCGCGGGCCATCAGGTCGCTCGCGACGAAGATCGCATCAGGTCGGCCCCCGTCGAGCAAGCGCCTCGCGGCCTCTGCCCCGCTGCTCTCGCTGTAGTCGCCCTCTTCCTCCGCGTACGGGGTGAGCCCCGCACCGGTGAGAGCGGCCCGGAAGCCCTGTACGCGATCCTCGGAGGCGACCATCGTGAGCGGACCCGAGATCGTGGCGATGCGCGTGCGACCGATGTCGATCAATCGCTGGGTGGCATTCCTCGCCCCCGCGACGTTGTCGACATCGACGACGTAGTCGCCTTCGTTTCGACGCACAGGGCGTCCGCCGAACACGACGGGCACCGCATCCGCTATCCGATCGACGAACGCATCGCTCGTGTGGTGCGACACGATGAGCGCGCCGTCGACTCCGCCGTTGCGCACGAAGCTGGTCATCTTGTCGCCGGGGTCATCGCTCGCGATCAGCAGGTTGAGCAGGTAGTCCGAGCCGCCCAGCGCCCCGGTGATGCCCGCGACGATCGCAGCGAAGAACGGGTCCCCGAAGAAGCGCGTGGTGTCCTCCGGAACGATCAGCGCGATGGCGTGCGTCTGACGCGACGCGAGTGAGCGTGCCGCACGGTTGGGCACGTAGTTGAGCTCGTCGATGGCTGCGCGCACGGCGGCGAGCGCCTCGGGACTCACGGCCGTCGAGCCGTTCACGACCCGCGACACGGTGGACCGGGAGACACCGGCAGCCGACGCCACCTCTTCGATGGTCGCTCGGGGCGACATCAACGCACGTCCTCTTCCATCGCCCTATTCTCACCGGTCACGCGGCCATCTCGCTTCGAATCGCGCAAATGGTCGCATCTCGACCGCGGATCGAACCATTCACGCGATTCGAGGGGCGGGCTGGAGCTCGTCGACGTCGACGAGCCAACCGATCCGTTGACGTCGCCGCTCCTCGACCGGCGAATCCTCGGCGTCAGCGGGTCGGGTCGACGGCCCGTGATACTCGACGGCCGCGACCGGTAGTCCGCCGACGGAAGACAGGCGGGTCGTGCCGGGCACCCGTTCGATGCTGGACCCTTGCCGCGAGAATCTCGCCCCCGCGGACACGCCATTCGGAAGCTGCAGCCTACCGGCGGTCCGGGCCCGGGCGAATGGGTCCACGAAGTGCTCGAACCTGCGCTCGACCACCTCCCGACTGACCTCATGCACCGCGATGACTCTGCCGCGAACCCGATCCGCGTGCTCCTCTTCGTGATGCGACTCCAGCGCATCGACGGTGCCAGCCAGTTCCGCCCCCAGCTCGTCGACCAGACCCTCCGGATCACGCGACCGGATCCCGAAGTCGACCTCGCCGCCGATCTCGAACGGGTCTCCGCAGCACGCCCACTCCCACGGCGTGAGCCACACACGCGTCATGCCGTCAGACTATCCCCGGCGCCCGGCTCAGAGCGCGCGAGCGGCGATGATGCGGGTGTACTCGTGGGCGGAGTCCTTGAGGGTGCGCTCCTGGGTGTCATAGTCGACGCGCACGATGCCGAAGCGCTTGTCGTAGCCCCAGGCCCACTCGAAGTTGTCGAAAAGCGACCAGTAGAAGTAGCCGCGCACGTCGACACCCGCCTCCGCCGCGTCGAGCACGGCACCCAGGTGCAGCCGGAGGAACTCGGCACGGTCGGTATCGTGCACGCGTGGCTCGCCGTCTTCGACCACCACGACGTCGTCGTAGGCCGCGCCGTTCTCGGTCATGTAGAGCACCGTTCCCGCGGGCTCGGCGTACTCCGTCCAGACCCGCTGCAGCACACGGGTGAGCCCCTCGGGCTGCACCTCCCAGTTCTGCGCCGTGCGGGGCAGACCTCGCTCGACCGCGTGGATGCCCTCACTCGACGGATACGGGCTGCGGCGCACGCGCTCGGTGTCGGGCTCGGCCGAGACGGGTTCCTCGGTCGGTGCCGTGCCCGAGACGAAGTCGCCGTGGTAGTAGTTCACGCCCTGGGTATCGATGGGCTGCGCGATCGTATCGAGGTCGCCGTCGTGCACAGCCGCTTCGAACGTCGCGACGGCTTCAACGTCCACCGCACGGATGTCCTCGACGATGTCGGCCGGATAGCTGCCGCGGTAGATCGGGTCGAGGAACCAGCGGTTGAACTGTCCGTCCACGCGGCGGGCGGCGTCGACGTCGGCCGGGTTCTGCGGGTCGGCAGGATCGGCGACCGTGTGGTTGAGCGTGATGCCGAGATTGAGCGAGGCATCGCGCCCCCGCAGCTCCTGTACCGTCTTGCCGTGTGCGAGCAGCAGGTGGTGCGCGGCGAGCAGCCCCTCCGCGATGCTGGTGTGCCCCGGCGCGTGCTCACCCGCCGTGTAGGAGAGGAACGATGAGCACCACGGCTCGTTCAGCGTGGTCCAGACGTTCACCCGGTCGCCGAGCGCATCGTGCATGGTCCCCGCGTACTCCAGGAAGCGGTCGACGGTGTCGCGGTTCGTCCATCCTCCGACCTCCTGCAGCGCCTGCGGCATGTCCCAGTGGTACAGCGTCAGCCAGGGCAGGATGTCGGCGGCGAGCAGTTCGTCGACCAGGCGCTCGTAGAAGTCGACGCCCGTGGCGTTCACCGCTCCGCCGTCAGGACGCACCCGGGACCACGAGGTGGAGAACCGGTAGGTCTGCAGGCCGAGCCGCTTCATGAGCGCGACATCCTGCGGGTACCGATGGTAGTGATCGCACGCGACGTCGCCGTTCTCCGCTCCGATCACGGCGCCCGGCTCACGCGAGAACGCATCCCAGATCGATGCGGTGCGCCCGTCCTCGAACGCCGCCCCTTCGATCTGGTACGCGGCCGTGGCTGCGCCGAAGAGGAAGTTCTCGGGGAAGGAGCGGGTCATAGGGGTCATCCTTTCACCGCGCCAGCCATGATGCCACTGACCAGCTGCCGACCCGCGACCACGAAGAGCACGAGCAGCGGAAGGGTCGCGAGCACCGCTCCGGCGAGCACGATCGAGTAGTCGATGTAATACCCCGACTGCAGCTGGCTGAGCGCCGTCTGCAGGGTCGGGTTCTGGGGGGAGAGCACGATCAGCGGCCACAGGTAGTCGGTCCACGCTGTCATGAAGGTGAAGAGGCCGAGGATCGCCATGGCGGGCCGGGCCGCGGGGAGCCCGACGGTCAGGAACGTGCGGAACTGGTTCGCGCCGTCCATGCGCGCAGCCTCGATCAGCTCGTCGGGGATCACGTCCACCAGGTACTGGCGCATGAAGAAGACACCGAATGCCGTGACGAGAGTCGGCACGATGACGGCGCCGATCGATCCGGTCCAGCCCAGCTCGCGCATCAGCATGAACAGCGGGATGATGCCCAGCTGCGTCGGGATGGCCATCGTCGCGATCACGAAGACCATGAGTCCGTCGCGCCCCTTGAAGCGCAGTTTGGCGAACGCGTATCCGGCGAGCGTCGAGAACGTGACCACCGAGACGGTGATGATGCCCGAGATGAGGAACGAATTGCCCAGCGCCAGCCAGAACGGGATCGCGTCGAACACCTTGGCGGCGTTGGTGAAGAAGTTGCCGCCGGGGATGAGGGGCAGCGTCTCCCCGCGCGTCGCGTTGGTGCCGCTCGCGACCACGACCGACCACCACAGCGGATACACGCTGCCGATGATGAAGGCAGCGAGGAGGCCATAGGTGAGGAAGCCGGGGCGGCTGCCGATGCCGGCCGTGCCTCCGGTGGCGGCACGGCGCCGGCGGATCTTCTCGGGGACGCTCAGCGCCTGCGTGGCGGTCATCGCGCGTTCTCCTCGGTCGTGATGGCGATCGTCGTGCCGGCTGCGGCTGCGGCTGCGGTCGCAGCCGCGCCGGCGGTGCGCGCGCTGCGGCGGGCGGCGCGGCCCTTCGGTGCATCCCCGGTGGAGATGCGTCGGGAGATGAGGAAGTTGATCACGCCGATGAGCACGATCAGCAGGAACAGCAGGATCGCGACCGCCGACGCTTCACCCAGGTTGCGCCGGAAGAACGCCAGCTCCCACAGGAACAGCACCGTCGTCTGGAACTGGCGGTCGCTGCCGCCGATGCCCCCGGCCGTCGACACGTCGAACAGACGCGGCTCTGCGAAGATCTGCAAGCCGCCGATCGTCGCGGTGATGATCACGAAGATCAGGGTGGGACGGATCGTGGGAATCGTGATGGAGAAGAAGCGGCGAGCGGCACCGGCCCCGTCGAGGGCGGCGGACTCGTACAGGTCGCGCGGCACGGCCTGCATCGCGGCGAGCAGGATGAGGGCGTTGTAGCCCGTCCAGCGGAAGTTCACCATCACGGCGATCGCGATGTGCGACAGGGCGGTGTTGTGCTTCCACTCCTGGTCTGCGATGCCGATGAGGTTGAGCAGGTTGTTCGCCAGGCCGTCGGCCTCGTTGAAGATGCTCGAGAAGATGATGGCGACCGCGACAGGGGTGACCACGAACGGGATGAGCACGCTCATGCGCCAGAACGTCGGGGCGCGCAGCCCGCGGTCGAGGAGGTAGGCGATCACCAGCGCGACCGCGAGCTGGGGGATCGCGGAGAGCAGGAAGATGCTCAGGGTGTTGCCGATCGAGTTCCAGAACATGGCATCGCCGAGGATCTTGGCGATGTTGCCGACGCCGACGAACTCCCCCTCGCCCTTGAGCAGGTCCCACTCGTGCACGGCCACCCAGACCGTGTAGAGCAGCGGGAACAGGCCGACCAGCCCGAACAGCAGGAAGAACGGCGAGATGTAGAAGTACGGCGAGGCGTTCTGGTCGAACCGGGAGAGGCGGTGGCGCCAGGAGCGTCTCGCCGGGGCGTCCGAGGTCGCGGATGCGGTGCGCTGCTGCTGCGCCGGCGGTGCGGTGAGAGTCATGAGGGTCCTTTGCCGGGGCTCCGACAGGCTCAGCCCCCCGATCTGCGGGGTCGCTGAGCCTGTCGGAGCGGAGATGATCAGCCGACGAGGTCGTTCAGCAGGCCGATGGCCTGGTCCCAGGCGCCCTGGGTGTCGGTGTCACCGCGGTCGAGGCTGCTGAGCGCCGGCCCGAAGACGTTCTCCTGGATGACCGAGTCGTCGGCGCCCTTGAACTGCGCGACGACTCCCTTGGCACGCTCGGCGAGGATCGCGCCGGTGGGAGCGTCGTTGAAGAACGCGTTCGGCGTCGCGTCGGCCGCGAGAGTCTCCTGCGCCTCGATCGTCGAGGGGAAGTTGCCCGCCGCAGCGGACTGCTTCACCTGCTGCTCGGGCTGGGTCAGCCAGTCGGCCAGCTCGGCCGCCGCCTCCTTGTGCTGCGACGACTCCGGGATCGACAGGAACGCGCCGCCCCAGTTGGCCGCACCTCCGGGGAACACGTCGGCGAAGTCCCATCCGGTCGATGCGTCACCGCCGCCGGCCTCGACCTGACCCTGCACCACACCGAGCATCCAGCCCGGGCAGACGAAGGTGGCGAAGGTGCCGTCGACGAACGACTTGCCGCCGTTCCAGTCCCAGGCCGTCTGCGCGGCCGACTGGCCGCCCTCGGTCGCGGCCCCGAGCTGCTCGAAGCGCTCTTTGAGCTCGGCGTTGTCCTCGACGTTCAGCTTGCCGTCGCTCGTGTAGTAGCCCTCGTCGAGCTGGTTCACCATGGCGTTCCAGACGAAGCCGGAGTGGTCGTACCAGGCCTTGCCGGTCTTCGCGGTGTAGTCGGCTCCGACCTTGAAGTAGTTCGCCCAGTCGCCGTTCAGCAGCTCGGCCACCGACTCGCGGTCGCTCGGGAGGCCGGCGGCCTCGAACGCGGCGCCGTTGTAGCAGATGCCGCTCGGGCCGATGTCGGTGCCGTAGCCGATCACGCGGCCCTCGGCGTCGGTGGCCTGGCCGTACTTCCAGTCGACCCAATCGTCCTTGCGGTCTTCGATGCCGTAGTCACGCAGGTCGACGAAGGTGTCCGAGACGTCCATGATCGCGCCGAGCCAGCCCTCTTCGATCGCGACGACGTCGCTGAGACCGGAGCCGGCAGCGATCTTGGTGAAGGCATCGGTGCGGGCGTTGCCGCCGGTGTCGATGTTCGTCGCCTCGATCTTCACATTCGGGTGCGCCTTCTCGTACTCCTTGTAGAGGTCTTCGTAGCCGAAGGTTCCGAACGTGGTCACGGTCAGTGTGACCTCTTCGTCGCCGTTCGCGTCACCGCTGCCGCCGTTGTCGCCGGAGCAGCCGGCGAGGGCGAGGGCGGATGCGGAGGCCACGGCGGCGATCGCGAGGATCCGGTGGCGGGCACGTGTGTTCACAGTTCACTCCTTTGTGGTGGTCGTGCGGTGTGGTGCTTCGGGACGCGTGGGAGCGCTCCCACGCATTGAGCAGTCACTCTATGGGAGCGCTCCCACGGGTGTCAAGCCGCGCCGGTGGGGGCCCGGGGCCGTGCACAGCTCCTCAAGAATTCGCTCCTGGCACCGCCTCGAGCCCCTCGCGGGGAGCGGGGCCGGTGTTTCTGAGGAGTCGCGCACCGGCGGTACCCTTGGGCAGTGCCCGACGCCACCCTCTCCCCCGCCCTCGTCCGTGCCGAAGCCCTGATCCGCAACGTGCCGGACTACCCTCAGCCGGGCATCATCTTCCGCGACATCACGCCTCTTCTCGCCGATGCCGAGGCCCTCCGCGTGACGACGGAGGCGATCATCGAGCCCTTCGCCGGACAGTTCGACGTGATCGCGGGCATCGAGGCGCGCGGCTTCATCCTCGCCAGCGCCGCCGCCATCGCCGCAGGCGTCGGCCTGATCCCGATCCGCAAGGCCGGCAAGCTGCCCAGGCCCGCGGCGTCCGTCGACTATGCGCTCGAGTACGGCACCGCCACGATCGAGATGCACGACGACCTGCCCGCCGGCTCGCGGGTGCTGCTGATCGACGATGTGCTCGCGACCGGAGGAACTCTCGCCGCCGGTCGCGAACTGGTCGAGCGCCTCGGCAGCCACGTGATCGGCATCTCCGTGCTGTTCGAGATCGACGGCCTCGGCGGCCGCGAAGCGGTCGGCGACCTCCACACCGTCTTCCACTCCGCCTGACTCTTCCACGGCGCCGAGCGGATGCGGCGAGGGCAGTAGACTGGGTGCGCCCCTCCGCCCGCGACTCTTGGAGCCGTCATGCCCACCATCGTCGTCGACGTCATGCCCAAGCCCGAACTGCTCGACCCGCAGGGCAAAGCCGTCTCCGGCGCCTTCGCCCGTCTCGGCGTCGAGGGCTTCACCGACGTCCGCATCGGCAAGCGTTTCGAGCTCACCGTCGAGGGCGAGGTCACCGACGAGGTTCTCGCTGAGGCCAAGCGCATCGCCGACGAGGTGCTCTCCAACTCCGTGATCGAGGACGTCGTCGGCATCGAGGTCGCGGAGTGACCGTCCGCATCGGCGTCATCACCTTCCCGGGCTCGCTCGACGACCGCGACGCACAGCGCGCCGTCCGCATCGCCGGCGCCGAGCCCGTCGCCCTGTGGCACGGATCGCATGACCTCGAAGGCGTCGACGCGCTCGTCCTGCCGGGTGGTTTCAGCTACGGCGACTACCTCCGCGCCGGCGCGATCGCCGCGCTCTCGCCGATCATGAGCGAGGTCAAGGATGCTGCGGCCAAGGGCATGCCCGTGCTCGGCATCTGCAACGGCTTCCAGATGCTGGTCGAGGCGCACCTGCTGCCGGGCGGCCTGATCCGCAACAACCACCAGCACTTCGTGCGTCGCGACCAGAAGCTCACGGTCGAGAACTCCGACACCGCGTGGACCAATGCGTTCCGCACCGGGCAGGAGATCGTGATCCCGCTGAAGAACGCCGACGGCGGCTACATCGCCGACGAGCAGACGCTCGATCGCATCGAGGGCGATGGTCTGGTGGCGTTCCGCTACGCCGGGGTCAACCCGAACGGATCACTGCGCGACATCGCCGGACTCACCAACGAAGCGGGCAACGTCGTCGGCCTGATGCCGCACCCCGAGCACGCCACCGAGGCCGGCTTCGGTCCCGACACCGCGGCCGCGATGCGCAGCGGAGTCGACGGTGTCGACTTCTTCACGAGCGCGATCGCCGCGGTCGCCCGCGTCGCCGCCTAGCCTCCGTACCGCGAATCGGACCGAGTCGACGCCGCCAATCGGTTCAGGTCGGTCTGTTCAGTCGACCGGAAGGGCGAACGGGTTGTCGCCGACCGCTGCGAGCAGGTACCAGGCGGTCGCGCCGGTGTGCAGGCTGGCGTAGTACAGGTCACCGAAACCGGAGTCGAGGCCGTCGCTCGACGTGGCGACGATCCCCTTGCCATCGCCGTTCGGTGCATCGCGCTGCGCAAGCCGGATACTGCTCAGAAGCGTCTCAGCACGGTCGGCGTCGCCGTCGCCGTCACGCAGCGTGAGTGCGAGCGCGAGGTGTCCACTGCCCTCGAACCACGCCTTGGACGTATCGACCTCACTGATCGACGGCCCCGTGTACGGACCATCTGTTGCCAGCAGGTTGGCGAGCGTCCAGTCGAGCGCCGCACCGTAGCGTGGGTCGCCCGTGGCGAGGGAGCTCCAGGTCTGGGCGTCCAGCGGTATCGGACGGGTGTTGATCGTCGAGCCGTCCAGGCCCGTGCCGGTGTTCACGTGGCCGTCTGCGCTCTGCATGGCGGCGACGAAGTCCGCGGCGACCGCCGCCCGATCCGTCCAGACCCGGGCGCCGGTGAGCTGGCCGAGCTGGGTGAAGAAACCGGCGATGTCGCTGTTGTGCTCGGTGGACTTCCACGTCAGCGAAGTGCCGTCTTCGAGCTGACCGCCGGTGTAGCCGTAGGGCGCCCTGGTCATGTCCGCCGTGTGGTCCTGGATCCATTCACCGATCCGAACCGCGCCGTCGAGATATCGGGAGTCCCCTGTCGCGTGTGCGAGACGGGCGAGGGCCAGCCCGACCCAGGCCTGGTTTCCGGTGAAGGCGCCGGCTCCCGTGATCTCCACCCGCCCCTGACGGATGCCGTGCGGCTCGTATGACGCTCTGGTGCGCCCGTCGCCGATCGGATCGTTCTCCTGCACGAAGAGGAGGGCGTCGCCGATCGCCCGTGCGCGCCGGAGGTCGTCCGGAAGGCCGCGGGCGGTGTAGGCGATGATCACGAGGGCGTCGTCGTAGACGAAGGAGGGCGTGAAATCCCAGGTCGGAG
Organism: Microbacterium sp. WHRI 7836; assembly: GCF_040223885.2. Taxonomy (NCBI): domain Bacteria; kingdom Bacillati; phylum Actinomycetota; class Actinomycetes; order Micrococcales; family Microbacteriaceae; genus Microbacterium; species Microbacterium sp. WHRI 7836. The sequence goes on along the minus strand of NZ_CP168171.1, from coordinate 480,053 downwards.
TCGTGAAGAAGCCACCCTCGTAGCTGCGCGGCAGACAGCGGCCATCCCCGTCGCAGAACTCGTCGGTGCGCGCGTCCAGGAACTCGTACGCCAGCGCGACCGAGGCTGCCGGGTCCGCGACCGGGTCCGCCGGGGTGTCGGCTCGCGCCGCGAAGGCATCCGACACCGCAGGCGCAGCACCCACGAGCACGGCGCCGACGACGAGCGCGGCGACGGTCACCCAGGGGGCGGATCGGCGGGCAGAACCGGACATCGTGACCTCTCGAAGGCGACAGCCCCCGCGGGCGGGACGCACGGGTGATACGGGGGACGATGCGTAGCCTGTCATGACAGCGGTCGATCGGTGAAGTGCCTTTCGGCCACACTTCGCCACGGGATGACGATGCCCGCCTCTCGTAGCGCACGGGTCATCCCCGTGCAAGGCGTTTGCGCGATCCAGGCCCGGCGCTCAGCATGGTCACCCCGCCCCCGAACAGCCTCGAAAGGATCGCCCATGTCCCGCGACCAGTACACCTTCACCGACCCGTCCGCGCTCTACTCCGACATCGAACCGCGGAAGCAGCACATGCCGGAGCCGGGACTCGACGCGGATCTCACCCCGCGCGCCGACCTGGGCGAGGAGTCCTACCGCGGCACCGGGCGCCTGACCGGACGCAAGGCCCTGATCACGGGCGGCGACTCCGGCATCGGCGCTGCCACCGCGATCGCGTTCGCCCGTGAGGGCGCCGATGTCGCGATCTCGTACCTGCCGCAGGAGGAAGAGGACGCGAGCCGGATCGCCGAGATCCTGCGGGAGGCCGGCGCGACGGTCGCCACCATCCCCGGCGACCTGCGCGACCCGGAGTATTGCCGTGCCCTCGTCGCCGAGACGGTCGAGAAGCTGGGCGGCCTCGACGTCGTCGTCAACAACGGCGGCAAGCAGGTGTATCAGGAGTCGCTGACCGACATCACGGACGAGCAGTTCGACGACACCTTCAAGACCAACGTCTACGCGATGTTCTGGATCACCAAGGCGGCCCTGCCTCATCTGCCCGCGGGCTCGACGATCATCAACACCACCTCGATCCAGGCCTACTCGCCCTCTGGCATCCTGGTGGACTACGCCTCGACGAAGGCCACGATCAACGCCTTCTCGAAGGGCCTCGCGGAACAGCTCGCGCCGAAGGGCATCCGCGTGAACGCCGTGGCACCGGGGCCGATCTGGACACCCCTGCAGCCCAGCGACGGACAGCCGCAGGACAAGCTCCCCGAGTTCGGGAAGGACACACCCCTCGGGCGCATGGGACAGCCGGCCGAGCTCGCTCCCGCATACGTGTTCCTCGCCTCGGCGGAGTCGAGCTACGTGGCCGGGGAGACCTTGAACGTGAACGGCGGCATGCCGACCCCGTGACGCTCAGGGCGATCAGGAGGCGAGGGCCGGCGGCCACACGCCGATGAGCAGTGCCATGACCACGACCGTGACCAGCTCATGCGCGATGTTGAGCGTGGTGAGTCGGGTCGATCGCCCCTCGAAAGCGTCATGGGTGATGAAGCGTGCGGCCGTGAACCCGGCCCACAGCGTGACCGCGGTGACGATCGTTCCCCAGAAGAAGGATCCGCCGTAGAAGTGCCAGGCGATCGACGAGGCACCGGCGAGGACCCAGGCCGTGATGAAGCTCACGATGACGGTGGTGACGATGGGCCACACCGCCGTCGCGGCAGGCCGGTCCATGTCGACGTTCGCGAGCTTCGACCAGCGTGTGCCGAACACCTTCGGCGCGTACCAGATCGAGCCGACGACCATGCTCGATGCGGTGGCCAGCAGGACCGCCCAGTAGTTGATCTCGGGAACCATGACAGCCTCCACTCGTCGGATGCCTCACCATACTCCCGGGACGGGCGGAAGTGCGGGTGGCACCTGCATGATTCTGTGACGGATGCATGACTCGGACAGCCGGGACGCTCATGCACGCGGGGAACGGTCATGCAAACGGCCAGGGCGATCCAGGGAAGTCGGGCACGCCGAACCGATTCGATCCCCGCCCTGGCATGAATGTAAGCGTTTGCACTAGCCTGTTCCCATGGCACAGCTTGAGCAGATCGCAGCCCCCGGTTCCGAGTGGTGGCGCAGCGCCGTCATCTACCAGATCTACCCCCGCTCCTTCGCGGACGCCTCGGGCGACGGCATCGGCGACCTGCCGGGCATCACGAGCCGGCTCGATGCCCTGCAGGAGCTCGGCGTCGACGCGATCTGGCTCAGTCCTTTCATGACGAGCCCGCAGCGCGACGCCGGCTACGACGTGGCCGACTACCGCGACGTCGACCCGCTGTTCGGCACGCTGGGCGACTTCGACGACATGCTCGAGGCTGCGCATGCCCGCGGCATCCGCGTGATCGTCGACCTCGTCCCCAACCACTCGTCCGACCAGCACCCCTGGTTCCAGGAGGCACTGAAGGCCGCACCTGGCAGCCCCGAGCGCGCGCGCTACATCTTCCGCGACGGCAAGGGCGAGAACGGCGAGCTCCCGCCGAACAACTGGGAGTCGGTGTTCGGCGGCGGCATGTGGCAGCGCGTGACCGAGGCCGACGGAACCCCCGGCCAGTGGTACCTGCACATCTTCGACGCGACGCAGCCCGACTTCGACTGGAACAACGAGGAGGTGCAGGAGGAGTTCCGCTCGATCCTGCGCTTCTGGCTCGACCGCGGTGTCGACGGCTTCCGGGTGGACGTGGCCCACGGCATGATCAAGACCGAGGGTCTGCCCGACTACACGCCCCCGACCGACGCGGACTCCATGGGCGGCGGCGAGTCGAACGTGCCGTACTGGGGCCAGGACGGCGTGCACGAGATCTACCGCGACTGGCACAAGGTGCTCGCCGAGTACGACGGCGACCGCGCCCTGTGCGGCGAGGCCTGGATGCCCACCCTCAAGCAGACCGCGCTCTGGGTGCGCCCGGACGAGATGCACCAGACCTTCAACTTCCCGTACCTGATGACGGAGTGGGACGCGAAGAAGCTCGGCGACGTGATCCGCGAGTCGCTGGACGCGTTCGGTGAGGTCGGCGCCCCGAGCACGTGGGTGCTGTCGAACCACGATGTGGTGCGCCACGCGACGCGCCTCGCACTCACCTCCGACAACCCCCAGGGCGAGGGCATCGGACCGAACACCCCTGACAAGCCGGACACCGCGACCGGACTGGCTCGCGCTCGCGCTGCGACGACCCTGATGCTGGCTCTGCCCGGTTCCTCCTACCTCTACCAGGGCGAAGAGCTCGGGCTGCCCGAGGCGATGGAGATCCCGGACGAGTACCGTCAGGACCCGACGTGGTTCCGCACGAACGGCGCACGCTACGGACGTGACGGGTGCCGCGTGCCGCTGCCCTGGAACGCAGAGGCTCCGGCCTTCGGCTTCAACGACACCGGACTGTCGTGGCTTCCCCAGCCCGCCGACTGGGCGACCTACGCGCGCGACGTGGAAGACGTCGACCCGGCGTCGACGCTCGCGCTGTACAAGCGCCTGCTGGCCGGACGGCGTGAGCACGGCTTCGGCAGCGGCTCTCTGGTGTGGGAGGACGCCGGTCCCGAGGCGGTCGCGTTCCGCCGTGGTGACGTGCACGTGGTCGCGAACCTCGGTACCGCCCCCGTCGAGCTGCCGGCAGACGCCTTGGTGTTGCTGCAGAGCCAGCCCTTCGAAGGAGCCGCGATCCCGGTCGACACGGCCGTCTGGTACACCACCGCGACCCACGCCTGACACCCTCCGGTCGCGGTTGTCGTCGCCCACGCCCGCGTGAAGCGACACACACCGCGACCGGAGCTTTTCGACAGAGGAACCATGGCCAGCATCGATGAGGTCGCCCGGCTCGCCGGAGTCTCCACCGCGACCGTCTCGCGCGCACTGAGCGGTCGCGGCCACGTGTCCGAATCCGCGAAGGAGAGGGTGCAGGCCGCAGCGCAGACTCTCGGCTACGTGGTGTCGTCCCGTGCGTCGAGCCTGGCATCGGGTCGCACCCGCAACGTCGGGGTCATCGTCCCGTTCCTCGACCGGTGGTTCTTCAGCACGGTGCTCTCCGGCGTCTCGGCCGCGCTGATGCGCGAGGGCTACGACATCACGCTGTACAACATCACCGCCGACAAGGACGTGCGCCGACACGTGTTCGACACCTTCCTGCGACGGCAGCGCGTGGACGCCGTGATCGCGGTGTCGATCGAGCTCGACGAGGACGAGACGCAGTACCTGCTCGACCTCGGACTCCCCGTGATCGCGATCGGCGGTCCGAACCCGAAGCTCGACACCATGACCGTCGATGACGTCGCCGTCGCGCAGTTGGCCACCGAGCATCTGATCAGCCTCGGCCACACCGACATCGCGCACATCGGAGCCAACCCCGAGTTCGACATCGACTTCCACATCCCGACCAACCGCCGTCTGGGCTTCGAGAAGGCACTCGCCACGGCAGGGATCCCGCTGAACCACGCCTTCCTCGAACCAGCCGACTTCACGGTGGAGGGCGGCTACCGGGCGGCGAAGCAGCTGCTCGGCAGGCCGGGCCCCCGCCCGACCGCGGTCTTCGCGGCGTCGGATGAGATGGCGATCGGGGCGATCCTCGCCGCGCGCGACCTCGGCTTCAACGTGCCGGAGGAGTTGTCGATCGTCGGCATCGACGGGCACGAGCTCGGCGAGTTCTTCCGCCTGACCACGGTCGATCAGTTCCCGCTCGGGCAGGGCGAGCGGGCAGCGGATGCGGTGCTTGCCAAGCTCGCCACCCCGGATGCCGTGCACATCCCGTCTGCACTTCCGTACGAGCTGAACGTGCGCGGGACGACGGCCCGCCTCCTGTAGGTCGAGGCGAGCCGTCGTCACCGATCAGCTCGCGACGATGAGGCCCTCGGTCGCCGTGCGAGCAGCCTCGAAGCGGCGCTGCACGTCAGGCCAGTTCACCAGGTTCCAGAACGCCTTGACGTAGTCGGCGCGCACGTTGAGGTAGTCGAGGTAGTAGGCGTGCTCCCAGACGTCGAGCTGCAGCAGCGGGGTGACGCCGAGCGGTGCGTTCCCCTGCTGGTCGAAGAGCTGGAAGATCACGGGGCGGGCGCCCACGCTGTCCCAGGCGAGCACGGCCCAGCCCGATCCCTGCACACCGAGCGCGGTCGCGGTGAAGTGCGCCCGGAACGCATCGATCGATCCGAATGCGTCGACGAGCGCGGCCTCGAGCTCGCCCTCCGGAGCGCCGCCGCCCTCGGGCGAGAGGTTCTGCCAGAAGACGGAGTGGTTGATGTGGCCGCCGAGGTTGAACGCGAGGTCCTTCTCGAGCTTGTTGACGTTCGCGAGGTCGCCGGCGCTGCGTGCGGTGGCGAGCTGCTCGAGCGCGGTGTTCGCGCCGGTCACGTACGCCTGGTGGTGCTTGGAGTGGTGCAGCTCCATGATCTTGCCGGAGATGTGCGGCTCGAGCGCGGAGTAGTCGTACGGGAGCTCGGGGAGCGTGTAGAGAGTGGACATTGTGCTTCCTTTCGATGGTGCTATCGGTGGGTGCGGATCAGTGCTCGGGGTCGTGCGGGAGCGAGTGGAATCGGCGGTCGAGGTAGACCAGAGGACGCCCGGACGGACCGGGCAGCACCTCGATGACCTCGGCGATGACCACGGTCGACGACCCCACTGCGACGGTCTCGATGGTGCGACACCGCAGCGCCGCCCTGGCCTCGGGGAGGTGCGGTTCTCCGGTCGGCAGCGTCGCCCACCCCTGCTCGGGGGTGAAGCGCTCGGAGCCGCTGACCGCGAAGCTCTGCGCGAGGTCGGAGTGCTCGTCGTCGATCAGATGCACCACGAAGGTGTCCGCTCCGAGGATCGCTCCCGCGGACCCCGTCGCCCTGGTCACGGAGAACACGATCGCCGCGGGGTCGACCGCCACCGAGGCGACGCTCGACGCCGTGAGGCCGACCGGCCCGTCCGGGGTGCTCGCGGTGATGATCGCGACGCCGGCGGGATGCGTGCGGAACGCGGCCTTGAGCCCTTCGCCGATCGGGGTGGGCACGGGTGTCGCGGTCATCGACCGGCCTCCATCATCTGTTCCTGCTTCGCATGCGTCAGCATCTCCTCGCGCTCGACGATCTTCGTCCGCTCACGGCCACGGGCTGCTCCCGCCCCACGCTCCGCGGCATCGATCCGCAGCCAGCCATCGAGGTCGACCGCGTGCGACAGGTGGGCGATCGGATCATCGTCACGCGCTTCCAGCTCGACCGATCCGAGGTCGTCGACGACGTGGCCGATGGTCTGCGCGGCGTCCGACTTGGTCGAGCCGATGAGTCCGACCCGCCCGCGCTTGATCCAGCCCGTGGCGTACAGCCGGGGGATCGGGACGCCCTCCGCGTCGACGACTCGACCTTCGATGTGCGGCACGACTCCGAGCGTAGTGTCGAACGGCATCCCAGGCACGGGCGTCGATCGATATCCCACGGCACGGTAGACCGCTCCGACGTCGTAGCGCAGCAGCTCGCCGGTGCCGACCATGCGACCGAGCTCGTCTGACGCGGTGCGCTCCATCTCGATGCCGGTCACGGAGTCGGTCCCCAGCAGCTGCACCGGGCGTTGCCGCAGGTGCAGGTGTATGCGGCGCGAGGCCGTGCGCGTCGCGGGGTCGACGGCGGCCCATTCGGTCATGGTGCGCACGATGATGCGCCGCTGCGAGAACTGCGCGACCATCCGCTCGGCGTGCTCGTCGAGAGCGAGTTCTTCGGGGTCGACGATCACATCGACGTCGTCCTGCTCGGCGAGCTCGCGCAACTCCATGGCCGAGAAGCGCACGTCGGCCGGTCCTCGCCGAGCGAAGAGGTGCACATCGCGCAACGGGCTGGCCGCGAGCTGGTCGAGCACGGCATCAGGGGTGTCGGTGTGGGTCAGCGCCGAGGCGTGCTTGGCCAGGATCCTCGTGACATCCAGCGCCACGTTGCCGGCCCCGAGAACGGCGACCGACTCGGCGGCGAGCGGCCAGGTGCGCGGTGCATCGGGGTGCCCGTCGTACCAGGCGACGAAGTCGGCGGCGCCGAACGAGCCGGGGAGATCTATGCCGGGGATGTCGAGAGCGACGTCGAGGTCGGCACCCGTCGCCACGATCACTCCGTCGTATGCGGCACGCAGCTCGTCGATCTCGACGTCACGGCCGATCTCGACGTTGCACCGCAACCGGATGCGTGGGTTCACGAGCACCTCGTGCAGGGCGTCGGTGATCTTCCGGATGCGGGGATGGTCGGGCGCGACGCCGTAGCGGACGAGACCGTACGGCGCCGGGAGCTTCTCGAACAGGTCGATCGCTGCGGTGGGGTCACGGTCGAGCAGGATGTCGGCGGCGTAGATGCCCGCAGGGCCCGCCCCCACGATGGCGATGCGCGGCTCCACGGCGGGTGATCCGGCGGCGGTCATGCGTGCTCCCCCTGGGGCGCGAGCGCGGCGATGATCGGGTGATCGAACGTCAGCGTGCCCGTCTTCGCGGCACCGCCGGGAGACCCGATCTCGTCGAAGAACTCGACGTTGGCCTTGTAATAGTCCTGCCACTCATCGGGCAGATCGTCTTCGTAGAAGATGGCCTCGACCGGGCACACCGGCTCGCAGGCGCCGCAGTCCACACACTCGTCGGGGTGGATGTAGAGCGAGCGTTCGCCCTCGTAGATGCAGTCGACAGGGCACTCGTCGATGCAGGCCTTGTCCTTCACATCGACGCACGGCAGGGCGATCACATAGGTCATCGCAGGGTCTTCGTTCGGGTCACGCTGTCCTCGTTCAGGTCGATCAGCCCTTGCCGGGCCACATGACTACCGTAAAACCTCAAGTACACTTGAGGTCAAATCGAAGGAAAGGCGGCCGGATGAGTCCGCATGCACCCGACGAACCGCTCACGATCGGCGAGATGACCCGACGCACGGGGGTCGCCGCTTCCGCGCTGCACTTCTACGAGGGCCTCGGCCTCATCGCGTCGACCCGCACGCCGGGCAACCAGCGTCGCTATGCACGGCACATGCTGCGCCGCGTCTCGCTCATCACGGTCGCGAAGCGCCTCGGCATCCCGCTCTCCGACGTGCAGACGGCCTTCGCCGACGTACCACTGACCGAGACCCCGAGCCACGAGGACTGGCAGCGGGCCTCCCGACGTTGGAAGCGCGAGCTGGAGAAACGCCGCGAAGGCATCGAACGGCTCGAACGCGAACTCACCGGATGCATCGGCTGCGGCTGCCTGTCGATGAAGGCCTGCGGCCTGCTCAACCCCGACGACGCGCTCGGCACTCAGGGCGCCGGCCCGCACCGCCTGCAGGACTGACCCACTCGCCTGCGAACGCCGCGAGACCCACTCCCGCCGCCGAGACCCATCGCCGCATGCGCCGGCGGGAGTGGGTCTGGGCGAGGAGAGTGGGTCTCGACAGGGAGCGGGTCAGCGCACCTCGAAGTCCGCGGAGAGGAGCACGTCGTCGCGGGAGCTCGGGCCCACCAGCAGCTCGAACGTGCCGGCCTCGACCAGACGCGTGCCCGCGGCGTCGACGATCGTGCAGTCGGACACCGGCAGCTCCAGGCGCACCCGTACGGACTCCCCCGGGGCGACGTCGACCTGACGGAAGGTCTTGAGCTCCTTGTCGGTCCAGCTCACGCTCGTCACCGAGTCGCGCACGTAGACCTGCACCGTCTCGCGTGCAGGCCGTACCCCCGTGTTCGACACCGTGACGTGCCCGACGATCGTGTCGGACTCCGCCAGCGAGGTCTCCTCCAGCACGAGGTCGGAGTACTCCACGGTGGTGTACGACAGACCTTCTCCGAACGCCCAGGCGGGCGACTGCGTGAGGTCCGCGTAGCGGTCGCCGTGTTGTCCGCGGATCTGGTTGTAGTACGTCGGCTGCTGGCCTACGTGGCGCGCGAACGAGATCGGCAGGCGCCCGGACGGCTCTGCTGCCCCGGAGATGATGTCAGCCAGCGCGCGCCCACCCTGCATGCCGGGGTTCGCCGCCCAGATCACCGCTGCCGCCTTCGATGCGGACGCCGGGAGCACGAGCGGCTTCGAGGCGAGCAGCACGATCACGACGGGCTTCCCGGTCGCGATGAGCGCATCGATCAAGGCGTTCTGCCCGCCGATGAGCTCGAGGGTCGCAGTGGAGCGGCCCTCGCCGACGAGCTCGATCCGATCGCCCACGACCGCCACGACGACGTCCGAGTCGGATGCGGCCGAGACGGCCTCCGCGATCAGAGCGGCGTCGGGCTCGCAGGCCCTCACCACCGGCGGACGCGGCTGCTTGTCGGGGAAGAACGGACCCTGCGGGTCTTCCTCGAGCGTGAGGATGTCGGCACCGCGGGCGTGGGTGACGCTCCAGCCGTCGATCGTCTGCAGGCCGTCGAGCACGGTCGTGATCATCTCGCGAGGCTGACCGTCGAGCCATCCCGCCTGACCGGAGCCGCCGGCCCAGTCGCCGAGCTGCGTCTGCGCATCGTCGGCGAGGGGGCCGGTGACCGCGACCTTCAGCGCGGACGTGGGGTCGAGCGGCAGCACGCCGTCGTTCTCGAGCAGCACGAGCGAGCGGCGGGCGACCTCGAGGTTCAGTTCCGCGTGCTCCACGCTGCCCACCACGGTGTCGAGCGCGGTGCTAGGAAGGCGCGGGTTCTCGAAGAGCCCCAGCTCGAACTTCAGCGTCAGGATGCGGGCGGCGGCGGCGTCGAAGGCGTCCTCGGCGAGCATGCCCTTCGCCACGGCATCCAGCGCTCCCTCGAAGAAGCCGGGCGTGGTCATGATCATGTCGTTCCCCGCCCGCACGGCAGCCGCGGCCGCGTGCGTGATGTCGGGCTGGATCCGCTGCTCCCACACCATGCGACCGACGTTGTCCCAGTCGGTGATGAGCGTGCCGGTGTAGCCCCACTCGCCGCGCAGCACGTCACTGAGCAGCCAGTCGTTGGTGGTGATCGGCACGCCGTCGGTGGTCTGGTAGCCGAGCATGAACGTGCGGCAGCCCTCGCGGGCGACGCGCTCGAACGGCGGCAGGAACCACGAGCGCAGCTTGCGGCGGGAGATGTCGGCCTCGCTCGCGTCGCGCCCACCCTGCGTCTCGGAGTATCCGGCGAAGTGCTTGGCGGTCGCGAGGATGGCCGTGGGGTCGTCGAGTCCGTCACCCTGATAGCCGCGCACCATGGCCGAAGCCAGTTCGCCGATCAGGAACGGGTCTTCACCGAAGGTCTCGTCGATGCGACCCCAGCGCAGATCGCGGGCGATGCACAGCACGGGCGAGAACGTCCAGTGGATACCGGTGACCGCGACCTCCTCGGCCGTCGCACGGGCGACGCGTTCGACGAGCGCGGAGTCCCACGACGCGGCCATGCCGAGCTGCGTCGGGTAGATCGTCGCCCCCGGCCAGAACGAGTGCCCGTGGATGCAGTCCTCCCCCACCAGGAGCGGGATGCGGAGCCGGGTCTGCGCCGTGAGCTCGTTCGCTCGCAGGATGCGCTCGGGCGAGGTGTGCAGGATCGAGCCCGCATGGCGCCGCGCGATGTGGTCGTCGATGTCGTCGCGAGCGTCGAGCTGAAGCATCTGCCCGACCTTCTCCTCCAGCGTCATGCGGCTGAGGAGGTCGGCCACGCGCTCGGGGATCGAGAGAGCGGGGTCCTGGTACGGGAGCTGCGTGGTCAGAGTCTGAGAGGTCATCACTTCGTGTTCTGGTTCGTGTTCGGTGTCGGGGTCGTCGAGGCGTCGCCGGGCCCGGAGGGGTCGGACGAGGTCGCCGACGTTACGGGATCGGGAGCCTTCTTCGGCAGGGGCACGCTGCGGACGGCGGTGACGGCGTCGTTCACGTTCAGCCCCTTCTTCTTCATCGCCCTGGCCCGCTCGCCCGCCGAGCGCAGTCGCGGGTTGACGTACTCGTCGATGCCGAAGTTGATGAGCGAGAGCGCGACGCCGATGATCGCGATGCAGAGCCCGGCCGGCACGTACCACCACCACAGTCGCGGGAACGCACCGTTCTGCTGCGCCCAGAACAGGATGGTCCCCCAGTTGAGGTTGCTCACCGGGATCACCCCGATGAAGGCCAGCGTCGTGAGACCGAGGATGGCCGCCGTCACGGTCCCGACGAAGCTCGAGGCGATGAGCGCCATGAGGTTCGGGAGCATCTCGACCGTGATGATGCGGCGCAGCGGCTCGCCGTTCGCGCGCGCGGCCTGGATGAAGTCGCGGTTGCGCAGCGACATGGTCTGCGCGCGCAGCACGCGGGCGCCCCACGCCCACCCGGTTATCCCCAGCACCGCGGCGATCACGATCAGCGGCGGGTTCTCGAACTGCGAGGCGATGATGATGATCAACGGGATGCCGGGGATCACCAGGAACACGTTGGTCAGCGCCGACAACGACTCGCTCTTCCAGCCGCGCACGTAGCCGGCGATCACACCGATCGTGATCGCGATGATCGTGGCGATGAAGGCCGCGAGGAATCCGACGACGATCACACCGCGGGTGCCGTAGATGATCTGGCTCAGCACGTCTTCGCCCATGTGCGTCGTGCCCAGCCAGTGCTCCCAGGAGGGCGGCTGACGCAGCGCCGTGCGGTCCTTCTGGGTCGGCCCGTACGGGGCGATCCACGGAGCGAGGATCGCGATGAGCACGAACACCCCGAGGATGATGAGCCCGGCGATCGACTTGGGGTTGCGGAACATCGCGAACGCCTGCGCGAGCTGCGACCAGAACGTCTTGCGCGGCGGCGCTCCCGTCGACGGGGTGCGCAGCGTGGCGGTCTCGGGCATGCCGGAGACGACGGCCGATCCGTCGGGCGCTGTGGTCGCTGCAGTGGTGGGAACGGTCATGTCAGGACTCCATCTGGCGCGTGCGCGGGTCGAGGTAGGCGTAGACGACATCGGCGAGGATGTTGGCCACGAGCACAGACAGCGTGATCACGAGGAACACGCCCTGCATGAGGGCGAAGTCCTTGGCGTTGGTCGCGTCGAGCAGCAGCTTGCCGACACCCGGATAGCTGAACACCATCTCCATCACGATCGTGCCGCCCACGATGAAGCCGATCGACAGCGCGAAGCTCTGGATCTGCGGCAGCACCGCGTTGCGAGCGGCATAACCCCAGAGCACCCGCTTGTTGGGCATGCCCTTCGCCTGCGCGACCGTGATGTAGTCGTCGTCGAGCACCGTCAGCATCATGTTGCGCATGCCGAGCACCCATCCGCCGAGCGAGGCGACCACGATGGTCAGCGCCGGAAGCGTGCCGTGCATGATCACCTGGCCGATGAAGTCGAGACTCCATTCCGGCGACTGCCCCTTGTCGTAGGCATGCGATGACGGGAACCACTTCAGGGTCGAGGAGAAGATCGCGATCGCGATGAGTCCGAGCCAGAAGTACGGGATCGTATTGAAGAACGTGGTCACCGGGATGATCGCGTCGAGCCTGCTGCCCCGCTTCCATCCGACGACGGCTCCGAGCAGCGTGCCGATCGCGAAGGAGATGATGGTCGCGATGCCGACCAGCCCGAGCGTCCAGGGCAGGGCGGCGGCGAGCACCTCGGCGACCGGCCGCAGGCCGTGCAGGGTCGAGATGCCGAGGTCGCCGCGCAGCAGCATCCCCCAGTACTCGAGGTACTGCTGCCAGATGGACTTGTCGGTGTCGATGCCGAGCAGCACGCGCAGCGCGTCTGCCGCCTCGGGGCTCACGTTGCGGTTGCGCGCGAGGTACGAGCTGACCGCGTCGCCCTTCATGAGGCGGGGCAGGAAGAAGTTGATCGTGATCGCCGCCCACAGTGTGAACAGGTAGAACGCCGCGCGACCGGCGAAGAAGCGCCACGGCACCGGCCGCCTGGTGCGCTCTGCCGTGGTCGCCGTGGTGCCGACCTCGAGGGCATCGCGGGCGACGAGGTCGTTGTCGTCGAGCTGGGGGAGAGCGGAGCTCACAGCGCGCCTCCGTTCGATGCCGCTGCAGCGAAGTGCTTCTCCGGATCGGGAGAGGCCGCGCGCAGCTCGCGGGTGTACGGATCCTGCGGGTTGAGGATCACATCGTCGGCGGTTCCGTACTCGACCACGCGCCCCTGGTTGAGGACCATGATCTCGTCGCTGAAGTGCCGGGCGGTCGCCAGGTCGTGCGTGATGTAGAGCACACCGAGTCCCTCTTCGCGCTGCAGATCGGCGAGCAGGTTCAGCACGCCGAGCCGGATGGAGACGTCGAGCATCGACACCGGCTCATCGGCGACGAGGAGCGAGGGACGCGAGGCCAGGGCACGGGCGATGGCAACGCGTTGCCGTTGGCCGCCCGACAGCTCGTGGGGGCGGCGGTCGATCACCGCGTCCGCATCGAGGCGCACCCGGGCGAGGAGCCGACGCACCTCGTTCTCGGTCTCCTTCTTCGGCACCACGTCGTCGAGGCGGATCGGACGCTCCAGGTGGTAGCGGATCGAGTGGTACGGGTTGAGCGAGGCGAACGGGTCCTGGAACACCATGCGCAACTGCTGGCGGTACTTCCGCAGGCCCCTGCCGCGGCGCGGGATGGGCTTGCCGTCGAGCAGCACCTCGCCGCTGGTCGGGGTCTCGAGCTGGGTGAGGATCTTCGCGATCGTGGACTTGCCGCTGCCGGACTGGCCGACCAGGCCGATCGTCTGGCCGGACGTCAGGGTGAAGCTCACGTCGTCGAGGGCTTTGATCTGCCCGGCGCCTCGGACGTTGTACGCCTTCGTGACATTGCGGAACTCGAGGGTGGTCATCGCACCAGCACCCCTCTCTCCCCGGTGAGCCGGGGGAACGACGACAGCAGGGTCTTCGTGTATTCGTGCTCCGGCTGCGTCCAGATGCGCTCTGCCGTATCGAGCTCGATGATCTCTCCTTCGCGCATGATCGCGATCCGGTCGCTGATCTCCAGTAGAAGCGGAAGGTCGTGGGTGATGAAGATCACCGAGAAGCCGAACTCGTGCCGCAGCTGAGAGATCTGCTTGAGGATCTCCCGCTGCACCAGCACGTCGAGCGCGGTCGTCGGCTCGTCCATGACCATCAGCTGCGGACGGAGCGCCAGGGCCATGGCGATCATGACGCGCTGGCGCATGCCGCCGGAGAGCTCGTGCGGGAAGGAGCGCACACGCTGACGGCCGACCTTGACGATCTCGAGCAGTTCCTCGGCCTCGGCACGCCGCTGCTTGCGATTCATGTCGGGGCGGTGGATCTCGAACACGTCCTCCAGCTGCGAGCCGATCGTCGCGACGGGGTTGAGGGCGTTCATCGCGCCCTGGAACACCATCGACACCTTGTCCCAGCGGAATCGCTGCATCGCGTCGACGTCCAGAGCGTTGATGTCGATGTCGATGCCGGTCACGTCGTGGAAGGTCACGCTGCCGCCGGTGATGACGGCCGGAGCGCGCAGCAGGCGCTGCACCCCGTAGGCGAGCGTGGTCTTGCCGCATCCGCTCTCCCCGGCGAGGCCCAGGATCTCGCCGCGCTGCAGTTCGAGGGTCACGTTCTTCACCGCCTCGACGGGCGGATCGACGTCGTACACGACGGAGAAGTCGCGCACGGTGAGCAGGGGGTCTGGCATGGGGGTGTCCTTCGTGGGGGCGGGCCCTTCGACAGGCTCAGGGACCCAGATGGGTGGCTGAGCCTGTCGAAGTCCCGGCTGTGGGTGGCTGAGCCTGTCGAGGTCCTACTCGGCGGGCTTCAGCTTCGTGAGGATCTGCACGATGTTCGGCTGCGTCGGGTCGGCGGACGCGTAGGTGTCGTCCTCCGAAGGCCAGCCGACGTAGTTGCGCGTGTTGAACTCGCCCAGCAGCGGGTGGGCGCCCAGCGGGATGGCCGGCACCTGCTCGGAGAAGATCGTCTGCAGCGTGTCGATGGCGGTGGTGCGCTCCTCGTCGGACGAGGCGTTCGCGTAGGTGTTCAGGGCGGCGGTCGCCTCCGGGTCGTCGAAGCGACCGAAGTTGAAGCCGGCCTTGCCCTCGGGGGAGATCCACCGCGGATCCATGGTCGAGGTGTAGAGGCCGTACGCCGTGCCGCTGTCCTCCAGCCAGTGGATGATCGCAGAGAACGTGCCGTTGTCGCGGGGATCGGCCCAGCCGCCCCAGTCGGGCATGTCGATCTTGACCTCGGCGCCGATGCTGTCCTTCACGTCCTCGGCGATGAGCTCCTGCGCCGTGTTCCAGTCGCTCCAGCCGGACGGGACGGAGAGCGTGAACGAGACGGGCGTGCCGTCGGGGTCGATCAGGGCATCGTCCTTCCAGGTGTATCCGGCGGTCTCCAGCAGGTCACGCGCCTTCTCGGCGTCGACCTTGTAGTCGACTCCCTCGAACTCCGGCTGGATCTCGTCTTCGAGGATCGACGACAGTCCCGTCACGGACCAGACCGGCTCGCTGGCACCCTCGCGCGCGATGTCGACGTAGGCGTCGCGGTCGATCACCCAGGCGAGCGCCTGACGGAAGGCGGGGTCGTCGAACGGCTTCTGCTGCAGGTTCATGAACAGCGTGGCCGAGCCGGTGGTCGGGGAGGCGAGGAACTTGTTGTGCTCGGGGTCGGCCGAGAGGAACTGCTCCTCGATCTGCGGGATGAACGCCTGCGCCCAGTCGGCGTCGCCGTTCGCGAGGGCCGTGGTGAGGGCGGTGTTGTCACCGTACGAGACATAGTGCAGCTCGGGCACGGCGAGGTCGCCGCCCCAGTAGTCGTCGCGCGCGTCGAGCGTGACCGACTCGGTCGACCAGTTCGCCATCGCGTAGGGACCGGTGCCGACGAGGTCGTCGCCCTTGACGGGGTCGGTGGCCGGGTCCTCGAACTTCTCCCAGATGTGCTTGGGGACGATCGGCACGTGCAGCACGCGTGCCTGGTTGACGTACTTGGAGTCGCCGAAGCTCAGCACGACCTTGTCGCCGTCGACCTCGGCGCCCTCGTACTTGAGGCCGGCGGTGTCGAGGGCGGGGATCGAGGCGGTCTCGAACGAGAAGACGATGTCGTCGGCCGTGAACGGCTCGCCGTCGCTCCAGGTGACGTCCGCACGCGGGACGACCGTGAGCTGCGTGTAGTCGTCGTTCCACTCGAGGCTCTCGGCGAGCCATGGCGTGGTACCGCGATCTCCCGTCTGGTTCACCAGGGCCAGGGTCTCGAACACGACCTTGGCGTAGCCGTACTTCGACGCGGCGGAGTCGCCGACGAACGGGTTGTTCGACTCGGTGGTGATCGCACCGTCGGGCTTCGCGATGGTGAGGGATGCGGATCCGGCGCCGTCGCCGGATCCACCGCCGGCCGAGCAGCCGGCGAGGGCCGACACACCGAGCGCGGTGATCGCGGTCGCGGCGATCAGAGACTTTCTGAGCTTCATTGCTTCTCCTAGGCACGGGTCTTTGTGCTGTGTCGCCGGCGAACGGGGGTCCGCCGGCCGTCGTGATTTGCTTACTGTCGAGAAAGTAAGCTTCCGTGAGGTTACCGAGTAGTAAGTTTGACCGCAAGCACAGTCCGACGATGGAGAGGAGGCCGCGGTGGCAGACAGCGACCAGACAGTGCGCGTGCGCCCGGCGACGCTCGAGAAACGCGAGCAGATCCTCAAGGCCGCGATCGAGATCTTCGGCAACAAGGGCTCGACCAACGGGACCCTGGCGGACGTCGCCGAGCAGGTCGGCATCACGCACGCCGGCGTGCTCCACCACTTCGGCTCGAAGCAGAAGCTCCTGCTCGAGGTGCTCGCCTACCGCGACAGGGACGATGTCGCCGGCCTCGCCCAGAAGCACATCCCCGGGGGACCGGAACTGTTCCTGCACCTCGTGCGCACCGCCTTCACGAACGAGAAGCGGCCGGGCATCGTGCAGGCCTACACGGTGCTCTCGGCGGAGTCGGTCACCGACGAGCATCCCTCGCGCCCGTTCTTCGAGGAGAGGTACACGACACTGCGCCGCGAGGTCACGGCCGCGTTTCACGAACTGTGCGCCCAGGAGGGCGTGCGCGACCCCGACTCGGTCGCTGCCGCCTCCGCCGCGATCCTCGCGGTGATGGACGGGCTGCAGCTGCAGTGGCTCCTGCACCCCGGGGCGATCGAACTGGGCGCGACCAGCGAGTTCGCGATCCGGGCGATCGTGAACGCCGTGCTGCACCCCGGCCCAGACCTCACGACCTACACATCCCCCGCCTGATCCCCCCTACCCGCGGCACCGAGACCCATGCGCCGCGCCGAAACCCATCGAGCCAGACGCTTGTGACAGTGGGTCTGGGCGGCGACCATGGGTCTCGGCAACGCGGGGCTGCCCGGCTAGGCTCGGGCCATGACGATCGACCTCGAAGCGCTCTACATCGACCTGCACCAGCACCCCGAGCTCTCGTTCCAGGAGACGCGCACCGCCGGCATCGCCGCCCAGCACCTGCGCGACCTCGGCCTCGAGGTCGAAGAGGGGGTCGGCGTCACCGGCGTCGTCGGTGTGCTCCGCAACGGCGGAGGTCCGGTGGTGTGGGTGCGCGCCGACATGGACGCGCTCCCCGTCGAGGAGCAGACCGGCCTGTCTTACGCCAGCACAGCGAAGGGCGTCGACCCCGCGGGGACGACCGTTCCCGTCATGCACGCCTGCGGCCACGACATGCACGTCACCGCCATGATCGGCGCGGTCGAGAGGCTCGTCGCCGAGCGGTCCGACTGGTCGGGAACCCTTGTCGTGCTGATCCAGCCCGCCGAGGAGTACGGCGCCGGGGCGCGCGCGATGCTCGACGACGGGATCCTCGACCGCTACCCGAAACCCGACGTGGTGCTCGGCCAGCACGTCACCCCGCTCCCCGCAGGCGTGATCGGCGTGCGCAGCGGTACGCAGATGGCCGCCTCCGACGGACTCACCGTGACCCTGCACGGCCGCGGCGGCCACGGCTCGCGCCCGCACGCGACGATCGATCCCGTCGTGATGGCGGCGGCCACCGTGATGCGCCTGCAGACCATCGCGTCGCGGGAGATCGATCCGCAGGGGGTCGCTGTCGTGACCGTGGGATCGATCCACGCGGGCCTCAAGAACAACATCATCCCGGCCGAGGCGAAGCTCGAGCTCAGCCTGCGCTACCCGGACGAGGGGACGCGCGACAAGGTGCTCGCGAGCGTCGAGCGCATCGTGCGGGCCGAGGCCACAGCCTCCGGGGCCGAGCGCGAGCCCGAGATCCGCACCGACCACACGCTGCCGGCCACCATCAACGACGAAGAAGCCACCGCGCGCGTCTCCGCGGCGCTGCAGCGCGCCCTGGGCGAGGCAGCCGTGATCGATCCCGGGATGTTCACCGGCAGCGAGGACGTGTCATGGTTCGCCCGCGATGCCGGAGCACCCCTCGTGTTCTGGTTCTGGGGCGGTATCGACCCCGCCCGGTTCGCCGAGGCCGTCGCTGCGGGACGCCTGGGCGAGGACATCCCGACGAATCACTCGCCGTTCTTCGCACCGGAGATCCACCCGACGATCGAGGTCGGCGTCACCGCTCTGTCGGCCGCGGCCCGGGAGTTCCTCGCCTAAGGATCGGAACGATCTGGTTCACGTGTCTGCTCGCCGCTCCCGCAGGAAGACGTGCAGGTCGAGTGCGTTTCGCTTGCTCCGTTGCTCGATGAGGAGATGACGTCGCAGGAGGTTTGTCACACCGACGGGAATCGGGTCCATCGCGTTGGTCCGCTTGACGTCTTGCGAGCCGAAGCCGGCCAACAGCGTCATGGACCCGTCGTCCGTGTCCCTCACCTCGACGCGGGCATAGTCGGTGTCGAGGCGGATCAGTACTCGAGAGATCGACTCCCAGGGGAACGATCGCTCCGACCCGGCTCCGACGATTCGTAGCCCCTCGTCGTCCCACTCGATGACGTAGCGCTTCCTCCGCCAGGCGAAGATCCACAGCAGGGCGAGCACGATGACGATCCCCAGGCCGCCGGCGACCAGGACGACACCGGATCGGCCGAACATGACGTCGGTCTCCAGCGAGATGGCGATCAACGCCGCCGCGGCACCGCCTCCTCCCACGATGATGCAGCCGACGATGATCGCGACGAGCTGGATCATGGAGACTCGTGTCGCCCGGATCGTCAACCGGTACCCGTCGGTCCCCGGCCGGATCGTCTCCCACATCCGTTCACCCCTACATATCGAGAGAGCGTCTTCAGCTCGCTCTTCTTCGCTCAGCCGCCGATCGCGTTCATGCCGCGCGCGGGCTGCAGGAACGAGGGGTCGTCGATCGCGTGCCCCGGCAGCTTGCCATGCACGCACGAACGCAGCAGTGCGGCGATCTCATCCGCGCGTTGCCCCGGCGCGGAGGCCGACTCTCCGCGCAGCAGCCCGGTCAGGTCGTACTCGGCGAGCGAGAACAGGCAGTTGCGCAGTTGCCCGTCGGCGGTCAGCCGCAGACGATCGCAGGCGCCGCAGAACGGGGCGGTGACCGAGGCGATCACGCCGACCTCGTGCGGCCCGCCGTCGATCCGCCACTTCTCGGCGGGAGCGCCACCGCGGCCCTCGACCGGCTCGAGGTGCCAGCGTTCTCCCAGCGAGGCGAGGATCTCCTCGCGCGTGACCATCGAGGCGCGGTCCCAGGTGTGCCCGGCGTCCAGCGGCATCTGCTCGATGAATCGGAGCTGAGCGCCCACGCCCATCGCGAACTCCACGAGATCGACCAGCTCGTCGTCGTTCACGCCGCGCATGGCGACCGCGTTCAGCTTGAGGGGACGGAGGGACGAGGCCGCAGCCGCCTCGATACCCGCGAACACGTCGTCGAGGCGGTCGCGGCGGGTGAGGTCGGCGAAGCGCTGGCGGTCGACCGTGTCGATGCTGATGTTGAGGCGTGTGAGCCCGGCATCGATCAGGGCCGGGAGCTTCTGGGCGAGGCTGATGCCGTTGGTGGTCATCGCCACCTCGACAGGGCCCTCCTCCCCCTCGATGCGGGAGATGCGCCGCACGACGTCGACGATGTCGGTGCGCAGCAGCGGTTCGCCGCCGGTGAGACGGAAGGTGCGGATGCCGAGAGCTGCGGCGACCTCCGCCACCTCGACGATCTCGTCGGTGGAGAGGATGCTCGTGCGGGCGAGCCACTCGTTGCCCTGCTCGGGCATGCAGTACGTGCAACGCAGCGAACAGCGATCGGTGAGGGAGATGCGCAGATCGCGATGCACACGGCCATGCGTGTCGACGAGACCTCCCGTGAGGCCGGCGGCATGAGATGCGGGCTCGGTGCGCGGCGCGCGCATGCCGATGACCACCGGCACGGCCGTCACGGTGCTCCCCCGCTCCCCGTCATGTTCCGAGACTAACCCCCGGAGCAGCGCGCGGGGGCGGCTCGGCGGCGACGACCGGCACATTGTCAGTGTTCCGCCCACGACCGCCCGGGGCGACGACTCAGCGCAGGGGAACGAACCGCACATGCTCGGGCTCGATCCGCAGCTGGACGGTCTCGCCGACGAGCAGTCCTGCGGCATCGGAGACAGAGAGGTCGACGACGCACGACCCGGTCTGCAGCCGGACGCCGGTGACCGTGGGTTCGAGCCGGTCGACCTCGGCGATCCATCCACCGCCGTCCGAGCCGTCGACCAACCGCACGTGCTCGGGGCGGAACACGGCGATCAGCGGCGTTCCATCGTCCTCGGCGAGCGCGCGCGAAGCGGGATCCGCGCTGGTCAGCCGCACCTCACCACCCCGCCACGCGCCCCCACTCGCGACGCCGACCAGGCGATTGACGCCGGCGATCGAGGCGACGAAGCCCGACGCGGGTGCCGACAGCACGTCGCGGACCGGCCCGCTCTGTGTGACCCGCCCCGACTCGACGACCAGGAGGCGCTCGGCCAACGCGACCGCATCAGCGGCATCGTGGGTGACCGCGATCGTGGTGACCCCGGCGAGCTGGTCGCGCAGCATCTGTCGGATCTCGCCCGCCGTCACCGGGTCGAGCGCCACCAGCGGTTCGTCGAGCAGCACCGCGCGCGGAGAGGCGGCGAGCGCCCTGGCGACGGCCACGCGCTGTCCTTCACCACCCGAGAGCTCACGCGGCATCCGGTCCCCGGATCCGGCGAGCCCGACGCGTGCGAGCCACTCATCGGCAGAGTCTCGCGCGGCACGGGCGTCCGTGCCTGCCGCCCGAGGGCCGAAGGCGACGTTCTCGCGGACGGACAGGTGCGGGAACAGACGCGCATCCTGGCCGAGCAGCACCACGCCGCGGTTCATCGGCGGCGTCCGCACCCGTGGTGAGGCGACGCGGTCGACGACCCGGCCGGCGACCTCGATCTCTCCCGCGCTCAGCGGCTCGAGGCCCGCGAGTGCCTGCAGCAGGGTCGATTTGCCCGCACCGCTGGGCCCCATGATGGCCATGGTCTCCCCCACCGCCACCTGCAGAGCGACGTCGACGGCGAAGTGCTCGCGATCGACCACGATGTGTGCGCGCAGCCCCGGTGCCTCGGCCCGGGTCTCCCTTCCCGTCATCGTGCGGCCCCCGGTCGCCAGCCGCGCACGAGAAGCAGCACGACGATGGCGGTCGCGAGCAGCAGCAGGGCGAGCGCGACCGCCGTGCCCTGCGAGACTCCCGCACCGTTGAACGCGGTGTAGATCGCGAGCGGCATCGTCTGGGTGACTCCCGGTCGATTGCCTGCGAACAGCGCCGTCGCACCGAATTCGCCGATCGCCCGCGCGAAGCACAGCACGACGCCTGCCACGATCCCCGGTGCCGCGAGCGGCAGGGTGATGCGGCGCAGGATCGTCCATCGTCCGGCTCCGAGGGCCGCGGCCGTGCGCTCGTGGTCCACGCCCGACGTGCGCACGGCACCCTCGACGGCCAGGACCAGGAAGGGCAGCGCGACGAAGGTCTGCGCCAGCACCACGGCGGGAGTGCTGAAGGAGAGGCCGAGCCCGCCGAACCACCCCGCACGTCCGAACAGATACAGCAGCGCGACGCCGCCCACCATCGGCGGCAGCACCAGCGGCACCGTGACGACGGCGCGGAGCACGGCGGCGAGCCGGGGGCCGGAACGGGCGATGTACAGCGCGAGCGGAACGCCGACGACGATGCAGAGCAGCGTGGCGACGAGGCCGGTGCCGAGCGAGAGGAGGAGAGCAGAGAGGGCTGCCTGCGACGTCACATCGGCCAGGAACGTCGACCACTGCACACGCGCGACGAGAGCGATCAACGGCAGGATCAGGAAGGCCAGACCGATCGCAGCGGGGATGGCGAGCGCCCGCGGAGCGTACCCTCGACCCCCTGCTGCACTCATGGGGCTCCGAAGCCGAAGTCCGCCAGGATCTTCTGTCCGGCGTCCGACAGCACGAACGCCACGAACGCATCAGCCGCCTCGGCGTTCGGCGCGTCCGAGAGCGCGGCGATCGGGTAATGGTTGACGACTTCGTCCGCACCATCGGGCACGACTGCCTCGACATCGGAACGCCCGATCACGTCAGTGGCGTACACGAGTCCGGCATCGGCCTCGGACGCGGCGACCTTCGTGAGCACCGCCGTCACGTTCTGCTCGAGGCTGGACGCATCGACCGTCACATCCGCGGCGGCGAGCAGCTTCGCGGAAGCGGCACCGCACGGCACCTCCGGTGCACACAGCACCGTGGTCACGTCGTCCAGATCGGCGAGCGTCTCGACGCCGCCCGGGTTCCCGGAAGGCACCGCGATGACGAGGGTGTTGGAGGCGAACAGCGTCGGATCCGCGGTGACGTCGGCGGCCTTGCCCATGTTCGCCTCGTCGGCCGAGGCGAACACATCGGCCGGTGCGCCTTCGAGGATCTGCGTGACCAGCGTGGATGAGCCGTCGTACACCGGGCTGAACCGCACCTCCGGATTCTCGGCGACGAACGCCTCGCCGATGGCATCGAAGGCGCCGCTGAGCGATGCGGCGGCGTAGACCGTGAGGTCTCCACTCAGGCTGCTCTGCTCGGTGGTGGCCGATGGCGACGGCGTGCTCCCTGCCGTGCTCGCACAGCCGCCCAGGGCGAGGACGGCGGCGGCGAGGACGAGGACGGTGGAGCGGCGGAGCGTGCGGTTCATGTCAGTCTTTCGGGACCTCGACGACGACCTGCGTCGCCTTGACGGATGCGGTGGCGAGTGAGCCCACCTCGAGCTGCAGATCGCGGGCCGCCTCGGCGGACATGAGCGAAACGACGCGATGCGGCCCTGACTGGATGTCGACCTGCGCCATCAGCCCGTCGATCTGCACGCGCGTCACGATGCCGAGGAAGCGATTGCGGGCGCTGGAGAGCACGCTCCCGGCATCCGTCTCCTCCGCGGCGAGCGCCTCGGCCCGTGCCGCGAGCGCGTCACCGGGGATCTCCGCCGGCGCCGCATCGGTGATCGGCAGCAATCCGTGCTCGATCCAGCGACGGACGGTGTCGTCGCTGACGCCGAGCAGTTGCGCGGCCCGGGCGATCCGATAGGTCTGCATGACAGGAATCTACCGCACGAGCGGAGAGATCAGGTCGATAGTTCCGATTCTGCGACACTCCGTCGTGTCCCCCGAATGGCCGATACCGCGCGGGCGGGTTCTCCGCCATGATGGCTCTCGATGACGGCGCCGAATCAACCACAGGACGGGCTGTCCGACTTCGCGGAGCTGATGGCCCGCGAACAGGAGTTCTCCACCCCTGACCGGATCCCCCCGGAGGTACGCAGACGGCGACGGCGCCGCGGCCTCGTCGCCACCGCCATCGTCGTCGTGCTGCTGCTTGCCGCGGCGGGCGGCTACGTCGGGTGGGCACTCACCGCTCCCGTGAGTCCGCCGGCGGTGTCGACGCAGATGCCGCAGGTCCCGGCAGCCGCTCCGGCATCGATCACCACGCCCCCGGCGGATGCCTCGGCGCTCAGCGTGGCGGGCGCTGACGTCTATCTCGGCGAAACGGCGAACGGCGTCTGGTCGTCGAGCGGCACGGGCGAGCCCCTGCCCATCGCGAGCATCACCAAGCTCATCACCGCCCTGGTCATCCTCGATGCCTCCCCGCTCGCCTCCGCCGACGACCCGGGTCCCACCATCACTTTCAGCAAGGCCGATCACGACCTCTACGACCGTTACTACGTCCTCGGGGCGACGATCGCACCCATGCCCACCGGCACCTCGATGTCGCTGCGCGATGCCCTGGCCGCCATGCTCATCCCCTCGGCCAGCAACTACGCCGATGCACTGTCCTCCCGGATCTTCGGGTCGCAGAACGCGTTCCTCGGCGCCACGCGAAACTGGCTCGCCGCCCACGGACTGACCGGCACGACGATCACCGAGCCCACGGGCATCAGTCCCCGCAACACCAGCACACCCACCGATCTCCTCGCGATCGGCAAACTCGCCGCGGCGAACCCCGTCATCGCCCAGATCGTGGCGACTCCGTCGATCACGCTTCCCGGCGCCGGCCTGCTCCACAACACCAACGGCCTCCTCGGGACGACGGGGATCACGGGATTGAAGACGGGCACGTTGGGCGAGGGCACCTACAGCCTGCTGTACACCGCGAGTCTGGCCGTCGGCACGGCCGAGCCGCTCGCAGTGACCGGGGTCGTACTCGGGGGAGCGTCGCGCGAGTCGGTCAACGCCGGTGTGCTCGCGGTGCTCGACAGCATCCGCGCCGGGTTCCACCAGGTGCCGGTCGCGTCGGCAGGGCAGAGGGTGGGCACGATCACGACACCCTGGGGAGACAGTGCCCAGCTGCTCATCGACGAGGACGCGACGATCTTCACCTGGTCGGACACACCGGTCGTCGTGACGATGGACATCAAGACCCCGCCGACCTATCGCGACGGCACGGAGGTGGGAACCGTCACCTGGACCGCCGGCCCGAACACCGTCACCGCTGCAGTCACGATCTCGGGCACCATCGACCAGCCGACGGAGTGGTGGCGGCTGACGCATCCCTCCGAGCTCGGTGCGATGACGGAGACCGAGGGCTGAAGACACAGTCGGCGGAGCGGGCATACGCTGAACCCATGCAGCCTCTCGTCGCCCCTGCCGCCGCGCTGGCACCGGAAGAACTCGTCCGCACTGCGCGGCATGCGGTCCTCACCGGCATCGGCGAGGAAGGCCAGCGCCGCCTGAGCGCGGCTCGTGTCACCGTCGTCGGCGCGGGCGGGCTCGGCTCCCCCGTGCTGCTCGCCCTCGCCGCCGCGGGGGTCGGCACGCTCACCGTGATCGACGACGACGTGGTGGAGCTCACCAACCTGCAGCGTCAGCTCGCCCATCGGGTGGAGGACATCGGTGTCGCGAAGACCGCATCCGCCGCGCGCGCGATCGCGTCTCTCGCCCCGCAGACCGTCGTGCACCCGGTGTTCGAACGCCTCGATAGCGCCAACGCCGAGCGGCTCCTCGCGGGCGCCGATCTCGTGGTCGACACGAGCGACTCGTTCGCGACCCGCCGGGATGTGGCCGCTGCGGCCGAGGAGCTCGGACTCCCGCTCGTGTGGGGTGCCGTGCAGGAGTGGCACGCGCAGGTCACTGTCTTCTGGTCGACCCCGCCGGAGGGAGAGTCGGTGGTGCTCGCGGACCTCTTCCCGCTGGGCACCGAGGGCGAGCCACCCAGCTGTGCCCAGGTCGGGGTGCTCGGGGCGCTGTGCGTGCAGGTGGGCGGGATGTTGGCCGGCGAGGTGATCAAGCTCGTCACCGGCGCCGGTGAACCGCTGCTCGGGCGGCTCGCGATGATCGATGCGCTGACCTCCCGGCAGCACGAGATCTCGATCCGCCCGGCATCCACAGCATCGGGGGTGTCGGCATGAGCGGCCGCCGCACGGTCGAGGAGCAGCTCTCCCGCGTGCTCGACGCGGTTCGCGTCGTCGAGCAGGTCACGCTCCCGGTGGCGGATGCCGCAGGACGCACACTCGCCGCACCCGCCGCGGCCGCCCACGACATCCCCCTGTTCGACAACTCCGCGATGGACGGGTTCGCGGTGCGCGGTGCGGACGTCGCGTCGGCCTCCGAGCAGAACCCGGTGACGCTGCGTGTGGTCGCCGACCTCCCTGCCGGCGTCGCCCTCGACCCGGCGCTCGGCCCTGGCGAAGCCGCCCGCATCATGACCGGTTCTCCCACGCCCACCGATGCCGACGTGGTCGTGCCTTTCGAGGACACGGCCGGTGGCCTCGCCGACTCCCTCGGAGAGGTGACGGTGCTGCGCGCCCCCGCCAGGCCCGGCGTGTTCGTACGCCGGCGCGGCGCCGACCTGCACGCAGGCGATGAGGTCGTGCACGCGGGTGAACGCCTCGGGCCCTTCCAGCTCGCCGCAGCGGTCGCCGCGGGCGTCGAGGCGGTCTCGGTCACCCGTGCGCCTCGCGTGGTCGTGGTGTCGACCGGAAGCGAACTGCTCGGACCGGGAGACGCACCGGTGCGCGGGCGCATCCCCGACTCGAACGGCCCCCTGCTCCAGCAGCTGGTCGCCGACGCCGACGCCGAGGTCGTTCTGGTCGCGCGCGTTCCCGACGAGCCCGAGGCCGTCGGAGCCGTCACCGCCGAAGCCATGGCCCTCGGCGCGGACGTGATCGTCTTCACCGGCGGCGTGAGCGCAGGCGCCTACGAGCCCGTGCGCGGGGCCTTCGACGGCGGCGGACAGGTCGAGTTCAGCGCGGTCGCGATGCAGCCGGGCAAGCCTCAGGCCTTCGGGGTGATCGAGGGCGGGTGCCTGGTGTTCGGCCTGCCGGGCAACCCCGTCAGCGTCGCCGTGTCGTTCGAGGTGTTCGTGCGACCCGCGCTGCTCGCGATGCAGGGACGGAGCGAGATCCACCGCCCGCATGCGCCGTTCACCGCGGATGCCTCGTGGACGCCTCCCCCTGGCCGCCGCCAGTATCTTCCCGCCGTCGTCGACCTCGCCGCGCGCACCGTGCGTCCGGCGACCGCGGGCGGATCGGGATCCCACCTCGCCGGAGGCCTCGCTCGCGCGCACGCGTTCGCGATCGTGCCGGCCGAGGTCGAGACGGTCGCCGTCGGCGACGTGATCGATGTCATGCTGGTCGGATGAGTTTCCCTCACCTCGACGCGGCCGGCCGCGCGCACATGGTCGACGTGACCGCGAAGCAGCCGACCGTCCGCACCGCCACCGCCCGCGGCTTCGTGCGCTGCAGCACCGATGTGATCGCCGCCCTGCGCGACGGGACGATGCCGAAGGGCGACGTGCTCGCCGTGGCACGCATCGCGGGTATCCAGGCGGCCAAGTCCACCCCTGCGCTGCTGCCGCTGGCACACGTGATCGGGGTGCACCGGGCGAGCGTCGACCTCGAGATCGTCGACGACGGCGTGCGCATCGAGGCCACGGTGGGCACCGCCGATCGCACCGGTGTGGAGATGGAGGCGCTCACCGCCGTGTCGGTCACCGCTCTGGCGGTCGTCGACATGATCAAGGGCATGGACCGCGCCGTGGTGATCGAGGACGTGCGCATCGTGGCGAAGTCGGGTGGGCGCTCCGGCGACTGGGTGCGTCCCGGCGAAGCATCTCCCGGAGAGACCCACGCCGATGGAGACGCCCGATGACTCGGGTGCGCTACTTCGCCGCGGCCGCGGAGGCTGCCGGTGTCGACTCCGAGGAGCGCGCCGAGACGACACTCGTCGCGCTACGCACCGCCGTGGTCGCCGAGCATCCGGCGCTGGCCGACATCCTTCCGCGCTGCGCCGTCATGGTCGATGGAGTGCGCAGCGACGACGACCTCGCCCTCGACGACGCCGAGCTCATCGACGTTCTCCCGCCCTTCGCCGGCGGCTGAGCGCACGCGACCTGCCGCGTCTGCTGGTCACATGCATGACCGGGGGACACCTGCTTGATCGCTGGGCGGCGTTTCCTCCGGCAGACGTCAAAAGCTCATGCAAGTGCCGCGACGGAGTCAGCCGCCGATGCCCTTCCACGACGAGGTCCCGTCGACCTCGAGCTGACGCTTCCACACGGGGAGGTCGCTCTTGATCGCCTCGATGACCGCTCGGCACACCTCGAACGCCTCGGCGCGGTGTTCGGAGGCGACCGCGATCACGACAGCCGCATCGCCCACATCGAGCCGCCCGATGCGATGACTCACCGCCACCTCGGCAGGGGCTTCGGATCCGGCCCCCGCTTCGGCGGCGATGCTTCGCAGCGCGGCTTCGGCATCGGGATGGGCGCTGTACTCCAGCCCGACGACCGGCGTCTCGGCATCCGGGTCGTTGTCGCGCACCCGGCCGACGAAGGTGGTCACCGCGCCGAGTCGAGGGTCTTCGACCGCGGCGAGGTGCGCGTCGAGGTCGAGGCGCTCCTCCGTCACCGCAGCGATTCGTACGTCGTTCATGAGTGGTCTCCGCCCTCCACCTGGTCCAGGATGTGCCCGGCGACGCCGAGCACCACGGGTACGCCGGAGGCCACGGCTCGCGTGGATCCGGGCAGGTTCACCACGAGCATCCCCGCGGGATCGACGACGCCGGCGAGACCGCGCGACAAGATCGAGAGCGGGGTGTCGGCGAGTCCGCTGCGACGCAGCTCCTCCGCGACCCCCGGGATCTCCCTGGTGATCACGCGCCGGGTGCCCTCCGGCGTCAGGTCGCGCGGCCCGACACCGGTACCGCCGGTGGTCACGACCAGGCGGATGCCACGGGCGACGGCTCTGCGCAGGGCGTCCGCCACCGAATCGATCCCGTCCGCCACGATCTCGGCGTCGGGGCAGTGCCATCCCGCGTCACGCAGCAACCCCACGGCGATCGGACCTCCCCGATCCTCACGCTCCCCCGAGAAGGATCGGTCGGAAACCGTGATCACGAGTGCGGGGAGCGGGCCCATGGCTCCCACCCTAGGCCCGCGAGGTCGGCTGTGCACCGGTCTCAGTTGACCCGGATGAGCGAACGCTGCCACCCCGACGAGCCGTTCGGAGCGATGGGGGCCCGTTCCTCGATCTGCAGATCGCCGTTCTTGTTGACCGCGCGCACGGCGACGTAGTGCGTGCCAGGGGTGGCATCCCACTCCATGAACCACTGCACCCACGTGTCGTCGTTGATCGGAGCCGACAGCGTCGCCGGCATCCAGTCACCGTTGTCGATGCTGACCTCGACGCGTTCGATCCCGACCGACTGGGCCCAGGCGACACCGGCGATCGGGATCTTGCCCGCCGCGACCGCCTCCCCGATCTTGGGGGTGTCGACGCGCGAGGCGAACTTGATCGGGGCCTCTGCGCTGTACCCGCGGGGCGTCCAATACGCCTCGTCCTTGGCGAAGGTCGTGACCTTCAGCTCGGTGAGCCACTTGGTCGCCGACACGTAGCCGTAGAGCCCTGGCACCACCATCCGCACCGGGAAGCCGTGCTCGAGGGGCAGCGGCTCTCCGTTCATGCCGACCGCCAGGATCGCATCGAGGTCGGGATCGGTGAGTGCCGAGAGCGGGGTGCTCGCGGTATAGCCGTCGACGCTGCGCGACAGCACCATGTCGGCACCGGACTTCACGCCGGCCTTCTTCAGCACGTCGCGCAACGGCACACCGAGCCACTTCGCATTGCCGACGAGCTCGCCACCGACCTCGTTCGACACGCAGGTGAGCGTGATCGCATACTCGTCGAGCCCCATGTCGAGGAGGTCCTGGAAGCTCATCTCCACGCGCTGGTCGACCATACCGTCGATCACGAGTCGCCAGGTGTCCGGGTCGATCGAGGGGACCGTGAGCGCGGTGTCGACGCGGTAGAAGTCCTTGTTGGGGGTGAAGAGCTTGCTGAGGCCCGGAATGTCGAGCTCGGCACCCTGCGGCACCGTGACCGTGGTCTTCGGGGTGGGGAGCTTGAGCGCGCTACGGATCGCCTCGACCGACGACACGGCCATGCTCACCGTCCGTGCCGTGATCCCCACGACCAGCGCGGATGCTCCGGCGAGCGCGGCGAGGACGAAGAATCGGCGTCGGTCGATGCCGGGTCGAGCGGGCTCGACATCCGCCGGCCCGACACCGCCGTCCTCCGGCTCGGCGATTACCGCGCCGGAGTCATGGGCACCGGCGGCTTGCGCCCCGGCGGTGCTGCCGGCTTCCGCCCCGGCGGTTCGGCCGGCTTCCCCGACGGCAGTGCGGGCGTCCCTCCACCCGCGCAGACGGCGGCTGAGGAGCACGAGGATGATCGACCCGGCGACGGTTCCGAGCACCGGAGGCAGGAAGGCCAGGGGCGACACGGCCGCCCTGGTCACGATGGCGGCGGTGGAGAGCACCCCGGCGACGACGAGTGCGATCACGCCGAGCGGCGGGCGCACGAACTGCAGGATGCCGGCGATCGCCGAGGCGATGAGCACAGCGAGCCCGAGTCCAGCCAGCAGAGCGATCTTGTCGTACTCGCCGAAGGTGGCGATCGCGAACTCCTTGAAGGGCTGCGGCACGATGTCGATCACGAACCCGCCGACCGCGAGGATCGGGCTGGCGGCACGCGCGAAGAGCAGCGCGAACAGCTCGGCCGTGGCGAGGAACACCCCGCCGCCGATCACACCGGCCAGGGCCGCCCAGACGAGGAACCTCTTGCCACTGCGGCGTTGCGCCATGATCGTCTCCTGTTCCACCGTCTCCGATGTGCTCCCCGCTTGTTCGGAGCGACGGCGAGATCGGATGTGACCGATCAGGAGTCGGTGTCCGCCGGTCAGAGACGACGCACGGTGATGGCCTCGCGTCCCTGGAACTGGCGCAGGGTGCGCATGCACCTCGAGCACAGGAGCTCGACGCGACGCGGGTGGCCCTCGCCGCACACGCAGTCCACGGTGACACGCCACTTGGCCTTGCGTCCGCACGGCTGGTAGCCGTCATCGTCGCCGTGGTCGCACTCGCATCGCTGCGACCCACGATCGATGCCGGGGAGGTCGTCGACGTCGAGTCGCTCGTCGACGGCGCGACCATCGTCGACGGACACGGCTTCCTGCGTTCTCACCACCTGCCGATGCTCCCAGGGCCGCCCCGTGGGCGCAACAGCGTCGCGCGCGGGCGCGCCCCGGTCAGACTCCGACGACGCGGGGACTGGAGGGTGCGTCCGGGGTGGACGTCGGAGCCGGAGGCGGCGGGGGCGCGAGCTGGCGCTGCGGCACCCCGTGCGCCTCACGGTGCAGGCGCTCCATGCGGCTGTCGAGCTCCGACGCCGCTTCCGCCGCATCAGAGAGGCTGTCGACGAGGTGCGAGGGCACCTGGTTGGAGAACTTGTAGTAGATCTTGTGCTCGAGGCTCGCCCAGAAGTCCATGGCTATCGTGCGGAACTGCACCTCGACCGGCACCGAGAGCGCACCTGTCGACAGGAAGACGGGCACCTCGATGATCGCGTGCAGGCTCTTGTAGCCGTTGGCCTTCGGGTGGGCGATGTAGTCCTTGACCGTGCGCACGGTGACATCGTCCTGTGCGGTGAGCAGGTCGAACAGCCGGTACACGTCGGCGACGAAGCTGCAGGTCACCCGCACGCCGGCGATGTCGGTGATGTCGGCACGGATACGGTCGAAGTCGGGCTCGTCGATGCCCTTCCTGGCAAGCTTCTCGACGATGCTGTCGGGCGACTTCAGACGGCTCTTCACGTGCTCGATCGGGTTGTACGCGTGGTCGTGCGTGAACTCGTCTCGCAGGATCGAGATCTTCGTCTCGACCTCGCGCATCCCGAACTCGTACTCGCGCAGGAACCGCTGCAGCTCGTCGCGCAGCTCGCGGGCCTGGTTGATCGTGTCCTCGGTGACGTGAACGGTCGTCATGTCCTCGACGTTACGGCTTCGTGATCGGAAACCGCTGTGGATCCCCGATGTCCCTACGGTTCTCAAACGGGTTGACGCGGCCTCGACCACGGCCTAGAACGGAGCACATGACGACAGCAGGCGAGGACTGGACCAGGGCCTACATCGAGGCGTGGAAGTCGAACGATCCGGAACGGATCGGGGCGCTCTTCACGCATGACGCCCGATACCTCACGAGTCCCGATTCGGAGCCGCGCGTCGGGCGCGAGGCGATCGTGTCGGGGTGGATCGAAGACGGCGATGAACCGGGGGCCTGGACGTTCGAGTGGGAGGTCCTCCACGAGGTCGACGGCTTCGTGGTCGTCCAGGGGCGCACGGAATACCCGGCCGAACGCGACTACCTCAACCTCTGGATCATCCGGCTCGCACCCGACGGGCGTGCGACCGAGTTCACCGAGTGGTACATGCCACGCCCCCACGCAGAGAGTTGAGCGCGCGCACGCCGAACCACCGGTGCGTCATGCGTCGCGCGACGGGGAAGCGGAGGCGGGCGCGATCGGCGCAGAGCCCGCGGCATCCGCTCGCGCGTCGACGAGGTGCTGTCCGGAGGCGATGCCGGGAAGCCCGCGACCGTCGCGCGTCGTGAACGGCAGCACGATCGCGGCGAGGAACAGTACGGCCGCCGCGAAACCGAAGAACCCGCCGGGCAGCTGCAGCGCGCTGATTCCGCCGATGCCGCCCGCCCAGCGCAGGAGCCGCGCGAACGGTGCGGGCAGGCGCGATCCCGCGTATCGGAGCTGCACCGCGATGTCGCCGACCGAGCGCCCGCTGATCAGGATCAGCGCCAGGAACAGAGCCGAAGGGGCGATGGTGGCGGCGGCGGATGCGAGGGTGCCGTCGAGCACCGCAGCGCGATCGTCCACGACGAACTCCAGCCACACCTGCACGGTCACACCGGCCGCCATGCTCAGGAACCCGTAGGCGAGGAAGTCGCACAGCATCACGAGCAGGCGACGCCCGCGGGTGACCGGACGGGGAAGATCGGCGTCCGGGCTCGCCTTCGCACCGCGCAGCGACCGCGGGACGAGGATCGCCACGATGCAGCCGATGACCGCACCCAGGGTATTCGTCATGAGGTCGCCCACATCGAAGAAGCGATACGCGCACGGGTAGACGCCCCACACCCCGGTCAACTGCGTCGTCTCGACCAGCAGCGACAGGCCGAAACCGGCGGCGAGCGCAGTCACCACGCCGCGCCCCGCGAGCACGCGGACGAAGAAGCCGAGCGGGACGAACAGCAGCACGTTGAACACCAGCTGGAGCAGTGCCGGCTGACGAAGGGGGTTGCCCGGCGCCGCGAAGGCCTTCTGCACATCCCGCACGACCGACATCGAATCGGTGATCGCCCCGACGCAGCGGATCGTGTCGGGGTCGGGCAACGGGAGCAGGGTGTAGGTCCAGATGGCCCAGAAGTAGATCAGCGCGGCGAGCCACAGCACGGTGCGACCGAGGCCGAGACGTCCGCGGCGGCGATAGCTGATCGCCACGAAGGGCACGAACAGGAGGATGCCGAAAGCCACCCCTATCGCGATCGCGATGAATCCGAGCAGCACCTGATCTTCCACCGCGTGCCAGTGTAGCTTTGCGCGTAAGGATTCCGTGAGGACCGCGCCATCCCACCGTAGGGATTCCGTGAGGATGGCGTGAGGATGCCATCAGGAGGCGTAGTGTCGCCGGACGTGTCAGACGAAAACAGGGAGGGCGCGGAAGCACCGCCGCGCGCCAAACGCATCCTCATCGGCGAACCGCTGACGAGCCAGCAGGTCGACGACCAGCTGCTCCCGAAGCGGATGGCTCTGCCGATCTTCGCGTCCGACGCCCTCAGCTCTGTGGCTTACGCCCCGCAGGAGCTCGTGATGATCCTGC
This sequence comes from Microbacterium sp. WHRI 7836, assembly GCF_040223885.2. NCBI lineage: Bacteria > Bacillati > Actinomycetota > Actinomycetes > Micrococcales > Microbacteriaceae > Microbacterium > Microbacterium sp. WHRI 7836. Next base: position 446,620 of record NZ_CP168171.1, on the reverse strand, counting down.
TGATCGGCGGGCTCACCTTCCTGTCGTTCACGCCGCTCGTCGCGGGCGCCGTCGTGGTCCTGCTGGTCGTGGTCGTGCTCAGCTACCGCCAGCTCATCAAGGCCTATCCGTCGGGCGGCGGTGACTACGAGGTCGCGTCGAAGAACCTCGGCGAGATCCCCGGCGTGATCGTTGCTGCGGCCCTCCTGGTGGACTACGTGCTGACCGTCGCCGTGTCGGTCGCCTCCGGTGTCGACAACATCATCTCGGCGGTGCCCGGTCTCGACCCGTTCCGCGTGGAACTCGCCGTCGGCTTCGTGATCCTCATCATCGTGGTGAACCTGCGTGGCGTGCGCGAGGCGTCTCTGGTCTTCGCGATCCCGACGTACGTGTTCATCGGGTCGGTCGGCATCATGATCGTCACCGGACTCATCCGCACCTTCCTCGGCGATGCCCCCGTGGCCTCGAGCCACGATTTCAGCGTGCAGGCGGAGAGCCTCGGCCAGGCGGCCGTGATCCTGCTGATCCTGCGCGCGTTCTCGAGCGGATGCTCGGCCCTCACCGGTGTCGAGGCCGTCTCGAACGGGGTGCCCGCCTTCCGCGCCCCGAAGATCCGCAACGCCCAGTCGACCCTCGTGCTGATGGGCAGCATCGCCGCGTGCCTGTTCGCCGGTCTGACCGCGCTCGCCCTCATCACAGGTGTGCACTACGCCGAGAACCCGTGCGACCTGGTCGGCTTCGACTGCACGAACCCGCAGCCGAGCCTCATGGCGCAGATCGCCGCCGCGACGTTCGGCGGAGGCAGCATCCCCTTCTTCATCATCCAGGCCGCCACCGCGTGCGTGCTGCTGCTCGCGGCGAACACCGCGTTCAACGGCTTCCCGCTGCTGGGGGCCGTGCTCGCGCGTGACGGCTACGCGCCCAAGTCGCTCAACACCCGCGGCGACCGCCTGGTGTTCTCGAACGGCATGATCCTGCTCGGCATCGGCGCCATCGTGGTGCTCCTGGTGTTCCAGGCGAAGCTGACCACGCTGATCCAGCTGTACATCATCGGGGTGTTCGTGTCGTTCTCGCTCGGCCAGATCGGCATGGTGCGGCACTGGCGACGCGTGCTGCGCGGACCGACGGAGGACAAGGCCGGCCCGGGGATCGACGGCGCATCGGCCGCGGACCGCCGCGCGGCGAAGGTCGGGCTCATCATCAACTCCACCGGTGCCGTGATGACCGTGCTGGTGCTCGTCATCGTGACGATCACGAAGTTCACGCACGGTGCGTATCTGGTGTTCTTCGCGATCCCGATCCTCGCCTTCCTGATGCTGGGCGTGAAGCGGTACTACCGCGACGTCGAACACGAGATCGCGATCGACGACACCACGAAGTTCGGCGCGACCGGCGACCTGGCGATCGTGCTCGTCAACCGTCTGCAGAAGCCCGTCGTGAAGGCCATCGACTACGCGATCGCGGCGAAGCACGGCAAGACCCTCGCGGTGCACGTGGCCGTGGCCTCCGACGACGCGGCGCAACTGCAGAAGGACTGGGCCGACCATCTGGTGCCGATCCCGCTCGTGATCGTCGAGTCGCCGTATCGCTCGTTCGCGCAGCCGGTGACGCAGTTCATCAAGCAGTACCGCGAGAAGCACGGCTCGTCCGTCGTGACCGTGTACCTGCCGCAGTACATCGTGGGCCACTGGTGGGAGTCGTTCCTGCACAACCGTCGCGCCCGCCGGCTCGCCAACCAGCTCATGCTCGTGCACGGGGTGTCGATCACGCTGGTCCCGTGGCTGCTCGACTCGTCGGAGCTCATCTACGGTCGCCGCTCCCGTCCGCTGCCCGGTCAGGAGCGGGGCGGTCGCCCGGTGGTCGTCAGCGGTCGGCGTGCGCACCGTCCCGCTGGTCCGCCCCAGGACGGCGTGCCCGAAGCGTGAACTCTTCGGGGCGGATCGCGCAATACAGAGTATGAGCACTCTCGACGACGCGATCTTCCGCCCGGCCCTCGATCCTGCCTCGGTCTCGCTACCGAAGACGACCTCGGTGGATCTCACCTGGCTCTGGGCCGACCTGGGCGCGAAGCCCGAACAGCGCTGAACGCCCTCAGGCTCCGTCGAGCACGGCACCCAGGATGACGGCGGCCTCGGAGAAGCGGGCAGGGTCGGCGTTGGCGTAGTTGAGTCGTACGTAGGAACCGGACGGTTCGGCCGGGAACCACTCCGACCCCGGCGCGATGATGAGCCCGCGCACCTCGCACTCGCGCACGACCTGCACGACATCCGTCCCGTCGGGCAGCCGTACCCACAGGTTGAGGCCCCCCGCCGGAACGCCCTCGACGTGCGCGGAGGGTGCGTGCGTCGCCAGGCTCGCGAGCAGCAGGTCGCGGCGCGCGCGCAGGTGCTCCCGGAATCCGCGGAGGTGCGTGCGCCACGCGGGCTGGGTGACCACGTCGAGCGCGGCGGCCTGCAGCAACCCGCTCACGTACATGGACTCGGCCGCCCGATCGGCGAGGATGCGATCCCGTGCCGGGCCGCGCGCGATCACGGCGGCGACGCGCAGGGCGGGCGAGGCGCTCTTGGTGAGCGAGCGCAGGTAGACCACGTGGCCGTCGTCGTCGGACGCGACGATCGGACGCGGGTCGGCATCGATCCCCAGGTCGTGCGCCCAGTCGTCTTCGATCAGGAAGGCTCCGTGGCGGCGGACCGTCTCGAGCACGGCCTCCCGCGTGGCAAGCGGCCACTGCGCCCCGGTCGGATTCGCGAACGTCGGCTGCGCGTAGAACGCCCGAGCCCCGGTCTGCGCGAACGCCCGCTCGATGTCGTCGGGATCGGGGCCGTGCGCGCCGGAGGGGATCGGCACCAGCGTCACACCGGCCTGCGCCGCGGCGAGCAGCGCGCCCCAGTACGTCGGCGACTCGATCAGCAGCGGTTGCCCGACGCCCACGACCGCGCGGAAGATCGAGCTGAGCCCGCTCTGGCTTCCCGAGATGATGAGCGCGTCCCGCGCGGAGGCCGGGGTGATGCCGACGGGAGCGGCGGATGCGAGCTCGCCGGCGAACCAGGCCTGCAGCTCCGGAAGACCCGCAGCGGGGGAACGGGTCAGTGCCGCGTCCGAGCGAGCCGCGCGCACGAGCGCCTGCCGCACGAGCCGCTCCGGCAACAGGTCGACCGCGGGATAGCCCGAGTGCATACCGATCGCGTCGGGGGCGACAGTGCGCTGCGTCGACGACAGGCCGATGAGGCCCGTGGGCGCCGTGCCGAGGGCAGCCGTCTGCCAGCCGTAGTCGACCGAGCGGGCACGCGGCACGGCACGAACGAACGTCCCCGCTCCGGGTCGCGACTCGACCAGGCCGAGTCGGACGAGCTGCTGCATCGCCTTCTGCACCGTCACCGGGCTCGCCCCGTACTCGGCCATGAGGGCCCGGTTCGATGGCACCCGTGCACCGGGCGACGCCGAGGCGATCCACGCGCGCACGCCGGCGACGATGCGGTCACTGCTATCCTGACTCATGAAAGTAGACAGTAGCGTTATCGCCTCGCGATCGACAGTGCTATCGACGCGCGACGGCCTGTGGTGGGGGCTCCTGGGCGTTCTCGCCTTCTCCTTCACCCTCCCGTTCACGCGCATCGCGATCGGCGGGCTCACGCCGCTCTTCATCGGATCCGGCCGCGCGGTCATCGCCGCCCTCCTCGCCGGGATCGCCCTGGCCGCGACCCGCCAGCGGACACCGACCGGACGGCAATGGGCACGCCTCGCGATCGTCGCCGGCGGAGTGGTGGCCGGGTTCCCCCTGCTCACCTCCTTCGCGATGACCACGACCCCCGCCAGCCACGGCGCCGTCGTGATCGGCCTGCTTCCCGCCGCGACCGCGGTCGCCGTGGTGCTCCGCACCGGGGAACGCCCCGCCCGATCCTTCTGGGTGTTCGCGCTCCTCGGCGCCGTCGCCGCGATCGCTTTCGCCGCACTGCAGAACGGCGGGCTCGGCTCCCTCACCGGAGCAGACCTGCTGCTGTTCGGTGCCGTCGTCGCCGCGGCGATCGGATACGCGGAGGGAGGACTGCTCGCCCGCGAGCTCGGCTCCTGGCAGACCATCTCCTGGGCGTTGATCGTCGCTGCTCCGCTGATGGCCGTGCTGACCGTGGTGGCAGCGGTCCAGCAGCCTCCTGCAGCGACCCCCGTGCAGTGGCTGGCGTTCACGTACCTCGCTGCGGTGAGCATGTTCCTCGGCTTCTTCGCCTGGTACCGCGGTCTCGCGATCGGGCCGATGGCACAGGTGAGCCAGATCCAGCTCGTCCAGCCCGTGATGAGCATCGCCTGGGCTGCGCTCCTGCTGCACGAGCCGATCGGCTGGGCCACCGCGGTCGGCGGATTCACCGTGATCGCGTGCGCCGCGCTCGCGGTGCGCACCCGCCTGATCGGTCACCCGACAACCACCCGCCGCACGCCCACGCCCCACACGAAGGAGTCCTGATGCGTCACACACCCCGCTACCTGATGACCGACCCCGTCGAGGTGAAGCGCCTGATCCGCGGCAACCCCTGGGCGACGTTCGTCTCCCCGACGAGCACGGGACTCATCGCCTCGCACTACCCCGCGCTGCTGGTCGAGGACGAGGACGACATCGTGATAGCGAGCCACTTCGGACGGCCGGATGAGCAACTCCACGAACTCGGTCGGCACGAGATACTCGTGATCATCCAGGGACCGCATGACTACGTGTCGCCGAGCCTCTACGCGCCCGGCGACCTGGTGCCGACCTGGAACCACGTCACCGCGCACCTCTACGGCATCCCCGAGATCCTCAGCGAGGAGGAGAACTACGCCATGCTCACGCGCCTGACCGACCACTTCGAGGACCACCGGGCGCACGGTCGCCACCTGTCGGAAGACGAGGAGGGCACACGACGAGCGGCGAAGGGGACGGTCGGTCTGCGGATGCGCGTCGCCCGGTTCGACGCCCGCGCCAAACTCAGCCAGAACAAGTCACCTGAGGTGCGAGAGCGCATCACCGCGCAGTTCACCGAGACCAACGCGGCCCTCGCAGCCGAGATGCGTCGGGTCGGCGAGGCTCCCCGCTGACCGGGTCGTGACACTAGTCACCCCAGCCTGTGGCACGATGTCGACCCTGAGCCTGACGCGGCAGGTGAGCGGGCTAGCCCGCGACCAGCATCAGCACGAGCACCGCGGCGAGCACGGTCGGGACGGCGGCCACCACGCCCCACAGCATGAAGCGGCTCCACCGGATCGTCACGCCCAGCGCGACGATCCGGTTGTGCCAGAGCAGCGTCGCGAGCGATGCCCACGGGGTGATGAGCGGGCCGATGTTCACGCCGATCAGCAGGGCCATCAGGGCGACGGGATCACCGGCGGCAGGCTCGAGCACGAGGTACGCCGGGAGGTTGTTGATCGCGTTGGCGCTCACGGCCCCGAGCGCGGCCAGCCGGAACAGGTCGCCGGGAGAGTCGCCGCTCGCGGTGGGCGAGGTCAGGAAGTCGAGCAGCCCCTGCGCGTGCGCGGCCTCGACCAGCACGAACAGCGACGCGGCGAGCGCGATCGCCTGCCACGGGACGAGCGAGAGCCGCAGGGCGCGGCGTCGACGGACGGCGAAGAGCACGATCAACGCGAGAGCCGCGACCGTGGCCGGGATCCACACGTCGTGGGTGAGCGCGAGCAGCGGCATCAGCACGAGGAGGATGCCGGTGGCGCTCCAGAACAGCGTCGGATCGGCCGGCCGCCGCGGCACGGGCGTCTCATACGCACCGAAGACCGTGCGCCGATGCAGGACGGTGAGGATCGCGACCGGCACCAGGATCCCCACGAGCGTGGGCGCCCAGCTCAGCGCGATGAACGCCCCTGGCCCTTCCCCCATGGCGGGCGCGGCGAGCAGGTTCGTGAGGTTCGAGACCGGCAGCGCGAGAGATGCCGTGTTGGCGAGCCAGACGGTGGCCAGGGCGAACGGCAACGGGGAGACGCCGATGCTCTGCGCCAGCACGACGACCACCGGGGTGACGATCACGGCAGTGGTGTCGAGCGAGAGGAACACGGTGCTCACCACGGCGAGCACGACCACCAGCGCCCACAGCACCGCGACGCGGCCCCGGCCCCAGCGTGCGAGACGCTGGGAGACGACGTCGAACACCGCCGCGTCGCGGGCGAGCTCGGCGACGATCGTGATCGCGACGACGAACCCCAGCACGGGTGCGATCCGTTCGCCGAGCGCACCGGCATCGGCCCGCGGCAGGAACCCCGTGAGCACGCACACGAGCGCCGCGACCACGAGGGCGGCGACGATCCACGTCCCGGTCCCGATGCGCATCCTTCTGATTCCCACCTCGTGAGCATAGGGCCCAACCGTGAGCAACCCGCATGCATCGGGGCGGAGGGCGTAGGGGAAGCGTGAGGATCGCGGCGATGGGGGCCGTGCGGGAGTTGTATCGGATCCGTGCTCGACATCATCTACATCGCGCTGACTCTCGCGCTGTTCGCCCTCGTCTCCCTGGCGGCCAAGGGGGTGGAGCGACTGTGATCGTCTTCGAGATCCTCGCGGCCGCCCTCGCGGTCGCCGCCGTCGTCTACCTCGTGGTGGCGCTCGTCGCCCCGGAGAGGTTCTGATGGACGCGACGATCGGGTTCGGCATCCTGCAGGTCGCGGCCGTCGTGGTCGTGCTCGTGCTCCTCTACCGCCCCCTCGGCGACTACATCGCCCACGTCTACACCTCGGCACGCGACCTGCGGGTCGAGCGCGGCGTCTACCGGCTGATCGGGGTCGACTCGTCGTCCGAGCAGACCTGGCGCGCCTATGCCCGCAGCGTGCTGGCGTTCTCGGTCGTCGGGGTGCTCCTCGTCTACGGGCTTCAGCGGCTGCAGGCCTTCCTGCCGCAGTCGCTCGGGCTCCCGGCTGTGCCGGAGGGGCTGTCGTTCAACACCGCGGCCTCCTTCGTCGCGAACACCAACTGGCAGTCGTACTCCCCCGAGCAGACGATGGGCTTCACCGTGCAGCTCGCTGGTCTCACGGTGCAGAACTTCGTCTCGGCCGCGGTCGGTCTCACCATCGCGATCGCCCTCATCCGCGGTCTCGCCCGCCGGGGTTCGACCACGATCGGCAACTTCTGGGTCGATCTGATCCGCGGTCTCGGCCGCATCCTCCTCCCGATCGCCCTGATCGGCGCCGTGGCCCTGCTCGCGGGCGGCGTGATCCAGAACTTCGCCGGTTTCACCGACGTCACCACGGTGTCGGGCGGCACGCAGACCATCCCCGGCGGCCCTGTCGCCTCGCAGGAGGCCATCAAGCTGCTCGGCACCAACGGCGGCGGCTTCTTCAACGCCAACTCCGCGCACCCGTTCGAGAACCCGACCGGCTTCACGAACCTGCTGCAGGTGCTGCTGATCCTCGTGATCCCGTTCGCACTGCCCCGCACGTTCGGCCGCATGGTCGGCGATCATCGTCAGGGCTACGCGATCGCCGCGGTCATGGGCACGATCTTCCTCGTCTCGACCTTCGCCCTCTCGGCGCTCGAGCTCGCGGGCCGCGGTACGGCGCCCGAGCTCGCCGGGGCCGCGATGGAGGGCAAGGAGGTGCGCTTCGGCATCCTGGGTTCGACCCTGTTCGGCAGCGCGAGCACCCTCACCTCGACGGGCGCCGTCAACTCGATGCACGACTCGTACACGGCGCTCGGCGGCATGATGCCGATGCTGAACATGATGCTCGGCGAGGTCGCTCCCGGTGGCGTCGGCTCGGGCCTGTACGGCATGCTCGTGCTCGCGATCATCGCGGTGTTCGTCGGCGGACTGCTGGTCGGGCGCACCCCGGAGTATCTCGGCAAGCGGATCGGGCCGCGGGAGATCAAGCTCGCGAGCCTGTACATCCTGGTGACGCCGACCCTGGTGCTGGTCGGCACCGCGATGAGCTTCGCGATTCCCGGCATCAGGGAGGACGTGGAGTCCACCAGCATCCTGAACCCCGGGGTGCACGGCATGAGCGAGGTGCTCTACGCCTTCACCTCGGCGTCGAACAACAACGGCTCCGCTTTCGCCGGACTCACCGCGAACACCCCGTGGTTCAACACCGCCCTCGGCATCGCGATGCTGCTCGGCCGGTTCCTGCCGATCGTGCTCGTGCTGGCCCTCGCCGGCTCGTTCGCGGCGCAGGAGCGCATCCCCGCCACCTCCGGCACCCTGCCGACGCACCGACCCCAGTTCGTCGGTCTGCTCCTCACCGTGACGGTCGTCGTCACCGCGCTCACCTACTTCCCTGTGCTCGCACTGGGCCCGCTCGCTGAAGGACTCGTCTGACCATGACCCTCATCACCACCCCCGCGGAATCCTCCTCCGAACAACAGGATGCTGCGGCATCCGCCCCCACCGCACCGCGCTCCTTCGGCTGGTCGCAGCTCGTGCAGGCCCTTCCCGGCGCCGTGCGCAAGCTCAACCCGGCAGCTCTCGTGCGCAACCCCGTCATGCTCCTGGTCTGGGTCGGCGCCGCGTTCACGACGGTGCTCGCGATCGCCGAGCCGTTCGTGGGCGGCCCGGCGGACTCCGGCGGCACCCCGGTGCCCGCGCCCTTCACCTGGGGCATCGCCATCTGGCTGTGGCTGACGGTGCTGTTCGCGAACGTCGCCGAGTCTGTCGCCGAGGGCCGCGGCAAGGCGCAGGCCGCAAGCCTGCGCAAGACCCGCACCAGCACGATGGCCCGGCGCGTGGTCGGCTACGACGGCACGGCGGATGCCGCGGCCGAGCACGCAGCGACCGCCCAGGTCTCGTCGGCCGAGCTGCAGCGCGACGACATCGTGATCGTCACGGCGGGCGAGCTGATCCCCGGCGACGGTGACATCGTCTCGGGCATCGCCACCGTCGACGAGTCGGCGATCACGGGCGAGAGCGCTCCAGTGATCCGAGAGTCCGGTGGCGACCGCAGTGCGGTGACCGGTGGCACCCGGGTGCTGTCGGACCGGATCGTGGTGCGCATCACCTCGAAGCCGGGCGAGACCTTCGTCGACCGCATGATCGCGCTCGTCGAAGGTGCCAGCCGTCAGCGCACTCCCAACGAGATCGCGCTGAACATCCTGCTCGCGAGCCTGTCGATCATCTTCGTGGTCGTGGTGCTGGCCCTGAACCCGATCGCGTCGTACGCCGCCTCCCCCGTCAGCATCCCGGTGCTCATCGCCCTGCTCGTCTGCCTGATCCCGACCACCATCGGGGCGCTGCTCTCGGCCATCGGCATCGCCGGCATGGACCGGCTCGTGCAGCGCAACGTGCTCGCGATGTCCGGTCGTGCGGTCGAGGCCGCGGGAGATGTCACCACCCTGCTGCTCGACAAGACGGGCACCATCACGTACGGCAACCGCCGGGCGCACGAGGTGCTGGCTCTTCCGGGTGTCGATGCAGACGAGCTGCTGCGCGTCGCGGCGCTGTCGTCTCTTGCGGACCCCACCCCAGAGGGTGCCTCGATCGTCGAACTCGCGGCCGCGCAGGGCATCCGGGCGATCGCCCCCGATGACGCCGTTGTCGTTCCGTTCACGGCACAGACCCGTATGTCGGGCCTCGACCTGGCCGACGGCACGCAGATCCGCAAGGGTGCCGGCTCCGCTGTCCGCGCCTGGCTCGGACTCGACGGCGACGACCTCGAACTCACGAGTCGCACCGACGCCGTGGCCGAGAGCGGCGGCACTCCTCTCGTCGTCGCGGTGAAAGGCCCTTCGAGCGCCCGCATCCTCGGCGTCGTGCACCTCAAGGACATCGTGAAGGACGGCCTGCGCGAGCGCTTCGACGAGCTGCGGGCGATGGGCATCCGCACCGTCATGATCACGGGCGACAACCCGCTCACGGCCGCCGCCATCGCGAAGGAGGCCGGTGTCGACGACTTCCTCGCCGAGGCCACCCCCGAAGACAAGCTCGAGCTCATCCGGCGGGAGCAGGAAGGAGGACGCCTGGTCGCGATGACCGGTGACGGCACGAACGACGCCCCCGCCCTCGCGCAGGCCGATGTCGGCGTCGCGATGAACACCGGCACCTCGGCGGCGAAAGAGGCGGGCAACATGGTCGACCTCGATTCCGACCCCACCAAGCTCATCGACATCGTGCGCATCGGGAAGCAGCTGCTCATCACGCGCGGAGCGCTCACCACGTTCTCGCTCGCGAACGACATCGCCAAGTACTTCGCGATCATCCCGGCGATGTTCATGGGGGTCTTCCCCGGACTCGCGGCCCTGAACATCATGCAGCTGCACTCGCCGGCATCCGCTGTCACCAGTGCGATCATCTTCAACGCGATCGTGATCGTGTTCCTGATCCCGCTGGCCCTGCGAGGGGTGAAGTACCGCCCGGCGAGCGCCTCGCAGATCCTGCAGCGCAACCTGCTGATCTACGGTCTCGGCGGTGTGATCGCCCCGTTCATCGGCATCAAGCTCATCGACCTCGTGATCAGCCTCATCCCGGGCTTCTGACCCCGGCTCTGAAACGGAATCCAGAACATGTCATCCACTCGCACCACGCTCCGCACCACCGGAGTCGCCCTCCGCGCGATGGTGGTCCTCACCCTCGTGCTCGGCGTCGGCTACACACTCCTGGTCACCGGCATCGGCCAGCTCCTGCTTCCGTGGCAGGCCAACGGCTCGCCGCTGCCCGACGACAAGGGCAGCTCGCTGATCGGCCAGTCCTTCACAGACGCAGACGGCGAGGCGCTCCCGGAGTACTTCCAGTCACGCCCCTCCGCCGCGGGCGACGGATACGACGGAGCCGGCTCCAGCGGCAGCAACCTCGGGCCGGAGAACCCCGACCTCGTGACCGCCATCGCCGAACGCAAGGCTGCGATCGCGGAGCGCGAGGGCGTCGACCCGTCGCAGGTGCCGGCCGATGCGGTCACGGCATCCGGCTCGGGGCTCGATCCGCACATCAGCGTCGCGTACGCGCTGCTGCAGGTGCCGCGGGTGGCCGAGGCCCGCGGGCTGTCCACGCAGGAGGTGCGCGACCTCGTGGAGTCTAGGATTCAAGGGCGGGATCTGGGATTCCTCGGCGAGGAGCGCATCAACGTCGCCGAACTCAACCTCGCGCTCGATGACCGGGAGGGCGAATGACCGCAGCACCTCTTCGTCGAGCCCAGGGCCACCAGCGCCGGGGGCGGCTCCGAGTCCTGCTCGGGGCCGCCCCCGGCGTCGGCAAGACCTACGAGATGCTCGCCGAGGGACGGCGGATGCTCGACGAGGGCCACGACGTCGTGATCGCGATCGTGGAGACGCACGAGCGCGCCGCGACACAGGCGCAGACTGCAGGGCTCCCCGAGGTTCCACGGCGAGTCGACCTGCACCGCGGAGTCGCGCTGACCGAGCTCGACGTGGACGCCGTGCTCGACCGCGCGCCCGAGATCGCCCTCGTGGACGAGCTGGCGCACACGAACGCCCCCGGCTCCCGCAACGCGAAGCGCTGGCAGGACGTGGACGAGCTGCTGGACGCCGGCATCGACGTGGTGACCACGGTCAACGTGCAGCACATCGAGTCGCTCAACGCCGTGGTCGAGAAGATCACCGGCATCGCACAGCAGGAGACGATTCCGGACGCCGTGGTCCGTGCCGCCGACGAGATCGAGGTCGTCGATCTGGCCCCGCAGACCCTGCGTGATCGCCTGTCGGCAGGACTCGTGTATCCCGCCGAGCGGATCGACGCCGCCCTGTCGAACTACTTCCGCCTCGGCAACCTCACCGCACTGCGCGAGCTGGCCCTGCTCTGGCTCGCCGACGAGGTCGACAGCGCGCTGCGCAGCTACCGTGCCGAGCAGGGCATCGAGGGCACATGGCAGGCCAGGGAGCGCGTGGTCGTCGCCCTGACCGGAGGGCCAGAGGGCGAGACCCTCCTCCGCCGTGGAGCCAGGATCGCGGCCCGCTCCGCCGGTGGGGAACTGCTCGCCGTGCACATCTCCGCGCAGGACGGTCTGCGCGACGAGACGCCCGGTGCCCTCGCCGCACAGCGCACCCTCGTGGAATCGCTCGGCGGCACCTATCACCAGGTCGTCGGCGACGACATCCCTGCCACGCTCGTCGAGTTCGCACAGGGCGCCGACGCCACTCAGCTCGTGATCGGCGTCAGCAGACGCAGCCGACTGGCCGCCGCTCTCACCGGTCCCGGCATCGGCTCGGAGGTCATCCGGCGCTCCGGCGACATCGACGTGCACATCGTCACCCATGCCGCGGCGGGCGGGCGGATGGTGCTCCCGCGCATCAAGGGCGGGGCTCTGGGCTGGCGGCGGCAGCTGCTGGGGTTCGGCGTCGCCCTGGTGTTCGGTCCGATCCTGTCGTGGATCATGTACACGTATCGCAGTCCCGAGTCGATCACCGCCGAAGTGCTCGCCTACCAGCTGCTCGTGGTCGTGGTCGCCCTCATCGGCGGCATCCGTCCCGCGGTGTTCGCCGCCGTGCTCTCGGGCATCACCCTCGACTTCCTCTTCGTCGCGCCGCTCTTCACGATCACGATCGCGCACCCGCTGCACGTGCTGGCTCTCGCGCTCTACGTCGTGATCGCGATCCTGGTCAGCATCATCGTCGACCAGGCTGCCCGTCGAGCCCGCACCGCCCAACGTGCGGCCGCCGAAGCCGAGCTGCTCGCCGCCGTCGCCGGCAACGTGCTGCGCGGTGACAACGCGGTGCTCGCCCTGGTCAGCCGCACCCGAGAGGCGTTCGGCCTGAGCGGCGTGCGCCTGCTCGCACCGGATGGCGAGGTGCTGGCGAGCGACGGCGAGCCCGTGGCCGACGGACGCGCCACGACCATCCCGGTCGGAGTCGTCACCGGCGGGGGTCCCCGTGCGGTGCTGGAGCTGAACGGAGAGCCGCTCGCCGGTCCCGAGCGTCGGCTGCTGGATGCGATCGTCGCCCAGCTCGCCGCCGCGATCGAGCACACCGATCTGCGGGCCACCGCCAGGGAGGCTGAGGCTCTGGCCGAGACCGATCAGGTGCGCAGCGCTCTGCTGTCGGCCGTGAGCCACGATCTTCGGCGTCCGCTCGCCTCCGCGGTCGCCGCGATCGGTGGTCTTCGCGGTGCCCACGGACTGTCCGAGTCCGACCGCGCCGAGTTGCTCGCGACCGCCGACGAGAGCCTCGCGACGCTGTCGACGCTCGTCACGGATCTGCTCGACGTGAGCCGCGTGCAGGCCGGAGTCCTGGCGGTCTCATCGTCCCGGATGGACGCTGCGGGCATCGTGCTCACAGCCGTCGACGAGCTGGGTCTCGGCCCGTCCGACGTCGAGCTGGCCCTCGACCCCGATCTGCCCCCGCTGCACGCCGACCCCGTGCTGCTGCTTCGCGTGCTGGTCAACGTGATCGCCAACGCCCACCGGCATGCCCCTGACGACTCACGCATCATCGTCTCCACGAGCGCTCTCGGCGACCGTGCCGAGATCCGCATCATCGACCGCGGGGAAGGCGTCTCGCCCGAGCGGCGCGACCGCATCTTCCAGCCGTTCCAACGCTTCGGCGACACCGACAACACCACGGGACTCGGTCTGGGACTCGCCCTGTCGCGCGGGTTCACCGAGGGCATGGGCGGTACCCTGACACCCGAGGACACCCCCGGCGGCGGCCTCACGATGGTCATCTCCCTGCCGCTGGCCGCAGGATCCCGCGACATGGAAGGCACGGAGTGAAGCTCCTCATCGCCGACGACGATCCGCAGATGGTCCGCGCCCTGCGGATCACCCTCGCCGCCCACGGCTACGACGTGGTGGTCGCCCCCGACGGAGCGGCCGCGATCGCCGCAGCCGCTCAGACGCATCCGGATCTCATCATGCTCGATCTCGGCATGCCCCGCCTCGACGGCATCGAGGTCATCCAAGCGCTTCGCGGATGGACCAACGTGCCCATCATCGTGGTGTCGGGACGCACGGGGTCCGCCGACAAGGTCGAGGCACTCGACGCCGGGGCCGACGACTTCGTGACCAAGCCGTTCCAGGTGGACGAGCTGCTGGCACGTCTGCGGGCGCTGTCACGACGGTCTGCTCCGGCGGGCGGCGAGTCCACGGTGGCTTTCGGCGATGTGGTGGTCGACCTCTCGACCAAGACCGTCACCCGCGGCGGCACGAGGGTGCACCTCACGCCGACCGAGTGGCGCATGCTGGAGCACCTGTCCCGGCACCCGGGCGCACTCGTCACCCGCCAGGATCTGCTCAAGGAGATCTGGGGCAGTGAGCAGGTGTCCGACTCCGGCTACCTGCGCCTGTACATGTCGCAGCTGCGCAAGAAGCTGGAGCAGGAGCCGGGTGCTCCGGTGCATCTGCTCACCGAATCGGGCATGGGCTACCGGCTCGTGCTCTGAGCCCCAGCGCTCCGGATGCGCGACCGGCGCACGACCGCCGCGACCCCGGTGAGCACGAGCAGCACGGCCACGATGATCGCGGCGATCGCCGTCGCGGTGCTCTCGGGCTCTCCCGTGAGGCGACCGACCGCGAGCCAGGCGAGACCCCAGGCCGTCGCGAGGGCAGGAGCGATGCGTCCGGTGGCCCACGCCGCGGCAGCCCCGATCACCAGGACCACGATGAGCACGGCGATGGCCCAGGCATCCGCTGCCTGCGCCCAGCTCTCCGGAGCGATCTGCGTGAACCACGCGGCCGTGTTCGCCACCGTCGCGATGGTGACCCAACCGAAGTGCAGGCCGTTCGCGCCGTCGGTGAGGATGCGGTCGGCGAGGTTCCGGGAGGGAAAGCGGCCGAGCAGCACGATCACCCGCGCGAGCACGGCCAGGAGCGCCGCGATCACGACGACCGTGAGCCACAGCGTCAGGAACCGTGCGGTCACCAGCCACAGCCCGTTCAGCACCATCGAGGCGGCGATCCACCCGCCCACGGCCTGCTGACGCGGATCCTGCCGCTGAGCGGGGAGCGCCTGCCACACCGTGTACGCGATCAGGCCGAGGTAGATCAGCGACCAGATCGAGAATGCGGGCCCCGCCGGCGCGAGGTACGAGCCCTGAGCCGAGAGCGCCCCGTCCTGCAGATCGTCGACGGACGCGCCGCCGAATGCTCCGGCCCCGACAGCGGCCGCGATCACCATGAATGTCGCCGCCGCGATGATCAGCGCCTGACGACCGATGCCCTTCGTGCGTGATTCCATGTCCCGAAGGCTACGGCTGCGTTTCCTCGGTCGCACCGGCCTTGACAGAGGTGCGCCGTTTCGCTAACCAGGTTAGCCAAAATATGATGATGCGCCGGGCGAGAGTTCAGGCGCGGGCGAAAGCCGCGTCGATCAGCACCTCGGCCGCACCCCGCGCCTGTGCGGCGACGGCCGGATCGGCCGAGATCGCCGCGGTGCTCTGCGCTCCTTCGGCGAGGATCGACAGCTGCGCGGCGAGCGCGGGCGGAGCTCCGGTGTCGGCGACGAGGCCGGCCATGTACTCCTGGAATGACGCCTTGTGCGCCCGCACGATCTCCGCGACCTCCGCATTGGTGCCGCCGAGTTCGCCGAACGCATTGATGAAGGCGCATCCACGGAAGTCGTCGGCGCAGAACCAGTTCTCGAGGTACCCGTAGACGGCCAGGATGCGCGCACGGGGGTCATCCCCCGCATCCGACACCGCCCCCGAAAGGCCGGACTCCCACTCCGCGTGCTTGCGCGCCAGCACGGCCGCGACGATGTCGCTCTTAGCGGGGAAGAGCGCGTAGAGGCGGCGCAGCGACACGCCGGCGGCCGAGCGCAGCTCGTCCATGCCCACAGCGGCGTAGCCCTTGCGGTAGTAGAGCTCCTCCGCGGCGGACAGAATGCGCTCGCGAGCCTCGTCTTCGGTCATGTCCAGAAGTCTACTTGACACGAGAACGAACGTTCTCTAGATTGAGGACATCGAGCGAGAACGACCGTTCTCACCGGAACCGAAAGGATCAGGACCATGGGCTACATCACCGTCGGAAACGAGAACAGCACCGCGATCGAGCTCTACTACGAAGACCAGGGAGCCGGTCAGCCCGTCGTCCTGATCCACGGCTACCCGCTCGACGGGCACAGCTGGGAGCGCCAGACCCGCGAACTCCTCGCCCAGGGCTACCGCGTCATCACCTACGACCGCCGCGGATTCGGCCAGTCCTCAAAGGTGAACTCCGGCTACGACTACGACACGTTCGCCGCCGACCTGAACACCGTGCTCGAGACCCTCGACCTGCGCGACGTCGTGCTCGTCGGCTTCTCGATGGGCACCGGCGAGCTCGCCCGCTACGTCGCCCGCTACGGGCACGACCGCGTCGCCAAGCTCGCCTTCCTCGCCTCGCTCGAGCCGTTCCTCGTGCAGCGCGACGACAACCCCGAGGGCGTGCCGCAGGAGGTCTTCGACGGCATCGAGGCCGCGGCGAAGGGCGATCGCTTCGCGTGGTTCACCGACTTCTACAAGAACTTCTACAACCTCGACGAGAACCTCGGCTCGCGCATCAGCGAGCAGGCCGTGACCGGCAGCTGGAACGTCGCGATCGGCAGCGCGCCCGTGGCTGCCTACGCCGTCGTGCCCGCCTGGATCGAGGACTTCCGCTCCGACGTCGAGGCTGTGGCTGCGGCCGCGAAGCCCACGCTCATCCTGCACGGCACGAAGGACAACATCCTCCCGATCGATGCCACCGCGCGCCGCTTCCACCAGGCGGTCCCGGAGGCCGACTACGTCGAGGTCGAGGGCGCCCCGCACGGCCTGCTCTGGACCCACGCCGACGAGGTCAACGCCGCGCTGAAGACCTTCCTCGCGAAGTAACCCCTTCCCCGCCAGCCGTCCACTCCGGGGCAGGCAGGCCGAAACGGAGACGACCCGGCATCCGGGCGGCGCGTCCACACAAGACACGCCGGCGGATGCTCGGGTCGTCTCCGTTTTGGCAGGAAGGAGGAAGGGCAGGAAGAGGGAGGAGGGGGGTCAGCCGCGCATGGCGACACCGCGGCGCCAGTAGCCCATGAAGGCCACCTGGCTGCGGTCGATGCCGAGGTCCTTGACCAGGTGGCGACGCAGCGTGGTGACCACGCCGCTCTCCCCCGCGATCCAGAAGTAGCGTTCGGCCGGAGCGTCGGCCGTGGCGATGTCCTCGCCGAGACCGGAGTACTCCGGCGTCTCCCACAGCAGGTCCTCGCCGTCGATGTCCTTCACCCGGATCTCGTCCGCAGCGTCGGCGTCTCCGAGGTGGCCGAGCACGGCGGGGATCAGTCGCAGCCCGTGCGGCTCGCCGGCATCACGGGGAAGCCAGTGCACCTCGACCCCTGAGGGCACGTCGATGCGCAGGATGTCGGCAGGCGAGGGCACCTCGATGAAGGCGACACCGCGCAGGTCGCGAGGCGCATCTTCCAGGATGCGGGCGATCGCCGGAGCAGCCGTCTCGTCGCCCGCGAGCACGACCGATGCCGCGGTACCGGGGGCGAACTCGGCCCCTCCGTGCGCATCCACGTCCACCCCGCGGCGGGGTCCGACCAGGTAGAGCTCCTGCCCGACCGCGGCCTGGCTCGCCCACAGGGAGGCCGGCCCGGTCAGACCCGGCTCGAGGTGCAGCACGAAGTCGACGTCCACCTCGGTGCCGGTCTCGTCGTCGACCCGCAGCTCGCGCACGGAGTAGGTGCGCATGGATCCGCGCTCCTCCTCCGGCACGGCGAGGAAGGCCTGCCACCAGTTGTCCGATGCCCTGTCGAGGTCGGGCAGCGCCCCGGACGCGGGCGGGAAGACCAGCTTGATGCGACTGTCGAACACCTCGCCCGGTGTGCCGAACTCGCTCAACTCGTCTCCACCGAAGGTCACCCGCACGAAGGAGGGCGAGACACGCGCGACGGCCCGCACCTCGGCGCGGGTGAGGATGTAGGTCGGGCGCTCGGTCGTGGTCGTCTCAGCGGACATGGTGCCTCCCGATGGGTGTGACCATCGGCTTGCCGGAGACCGGATCGATGGTGATCTGATTGGCGAGGCCGAAGACCTCTTCGACGAGTTCGGCGGTGACGATGTCGTGCGGCGCACCGGTCGCGTGCACCCGCCCGTCCTTCATCGCCACCAGCTCGTCGGCGTAGCGGGCCGCGAGGTTGAGGTCGTGCAGCACCATCACGATCGTGGTGCCGCGCGAGACGCTCAGGTCGGTGAGCAGATCGAGCACCTCGACCTGGTGCGCGACGTCGAGGAAGGTCGTCGGTTCGTCCAGCAGCAGGATGTCGGTCTCCTGCGCGAGCGCCATCGCGATCCACACGCGCTGGCGCTGACCGCCCGAGAGCTCGTCGACGCTGCGGTCGGCGAGGTCGGAGATGCCGGTCGCGTCGAGGGCGTCTGCCACCACCTCGTAATCGTGCGTGCTCCAGCGGGCGAGCATCTTCTGATGCGGGTGCCGTCCGCGGCCGACCAGATCGGCGACCGCGATGCCCTCCGGCGCGACGGGCGACTGCGGAAGCAGCCCGAGGATGCGCGCGACCTCCTTGGTCGGGCGTGCGTGCACCGACTTGCCGTCGAGCACGATCTGCCCGTCGCTCGGCGACAGCAGACGGGCGAGCGAACGCAGCAGCGTCGACTTGCCGCATCCGTTCGCTCCCACGATGGTCGTGATGCGGCCGGGGGCGATCTGCAGGTCGAGACCGTCGATGATGGTGCGGTCGCCGTAGGCGAGCGTGACGCCCTCGGCGGACAGGCTGTGCGAGACGGTCAAAGCGAACCCCCGGAGCGGTTGGTGCGGATGAGGAGATAGATCAGGTACGGCGCACCGACGACGCCGGTGATGACTCCGACGGGGTAGCGGGTTCCGAAGGCGAACTGGCCGATGAGGTCGCCGGCGAGCACGAGCAGAGCCCCGACGAACGCCGACGGCAGGAGCAGGTTCGCGCCTGGACCCGTGATGCGCGCGGCGATGGGCCCCGCCATGAACGCGACGAAGGCGATGGGCCCGGTGGCGGCCGTCGCGAATGCGAGCAGCGCGACCGCACCGAGGATGAGCAGCAGGCGGGTGGCGTTGACGCGGATGCCGAGTCCCGCCGCGGAATCGTCTCCCAGCTGGAGCGCTCCGAGTGCGCGGCCCTGCGACAGCATCAGCGGCACGATGATCAGCGCGGCGATCGCCATCGGCAGCACCCGCTCCCACGACGCGTTGTTGAGGCTTCCGGTGAGCCACTGCATCGCGGTCTGGATGTCCCAGTTCGCCGCGCGCGACAGCAGGTAGGAGATGACGCTCTGCAGCATCGCCGCGATGCCGATCCCGATCAGGATGAGTCGCGTGCCGGCGAAGCCGCCTTTGATCGAGAGGAGGTAGATCACGAAGGCCGTGACCACGGCACCGACGAGCGCGAGCAGCGACACGACCGGCCCGTTGACGGAGAGCACGATGATGCCGAACACGGCTGCAGCTCCGGCGCCGTTGGAGATGCCGATGATGTCGGGCGAGGCGAGGGGGTTTCGCAGCATCGTCTGGAAGCAGACGCCCGCCATGCCGAAGGCGATGCCGGTGAGGACGGCGAGCACCGCGCGCGGCAGCCGCAGGTCGCCCACCGTGAACGACGCCCCCGGCACGGTCTCGCCGAGGATCACGCGGATCACCTCGTCCGGCGTGTAGAACGTGTTCCCCACCATGAGGGCGACCGCGAAGAGGGCGAGGACCAGGACGCCGAGCACGATAGTGGCGATCGCGTGACGACGGTGGCGCGAGCGTCGGCCCGCGACGATCCGCGTGATGCGGGCGGAGGCGGACTCCTCGCGGCGTTCGAGGGTGTGCTCGGTGTGCTCGGTCGTGCTCACAGCTCACGCACCTTCTGCCGACGGACGATCCAGATGAAGAACGGCGCTCCGATGATGGCGGTGATGATGCCGACCTGGATCTCCTCGGACGACGGGGCGATCACGCGGCCCACGATGTCGCTCGCCGTCAGCAGGGCGGCGCCGGCGATGGCCGAGAACGGAAGCAGCCAGCGGTGGTCGGTCCCCACCAGCATGCGGCACACGTGCGGGATGATCAGCCCGACGAATCCGATGGGTCCGGCGATCGCGGTCGCGGCCCCGGCGAGGATCACGGCGCCGAGTGCAGAGATCATGCGGGTGCGGAACACGTTCTCGCCGAGACCCTTGGCCATCTCGTCGCCGAGGGCGAGGGAGTTCATGCCCCGCGAGCACAGGAAGCAGATGAGGGCGCCGACGGCGAGCACCGGCGCGGTCAGGGCGATGCGCGGCCACTCCGCTCCGCCGACGCCGCCGATCTGCCAGGACTGGAACGTCTGCAGCAGGTCGACGCGGGGCAGCATCACGGCGCTGATGAGCGAGGCGAAGGCGGCCGATGTCGCCGCCCCCGCGAGGGCGAGCTTGAGAGGGGTCGCTCCCCCGCGCCCGAGCGAGCCCACCGTGTAGACGAAGACGGCGGCGACGCCGGCACCCACGATCGCGAAGGCCATCTGCCCGTAGGGGTCGGCGAGTCCGAAGAAGGCGATGCCGCAGACGACCGCCAGGGAGGCGCCGTTCGAGACGCCGAGGATGCCGGGGTCGGCGATCGGGTTCCGAGTGACCGCCTGCATGGTCGCTCCGGAGAGGGCGAGTGCAGCGCCGACGAGGAGGGCGAGCACGGTGCGCGGTATGCGCTTCACGATCGCGGCCTCGGCGATCGTGTCGGTGTGGCCCGTGAGCGCGGCGACGATGTCGTCGAACGAGACCGCGCGCACGCCGAAGGAGATCGACAGGACGCTGAGGACGACGAGCACCACCAGCCCGACGAGGAGCCAGATGGTTCGCACCAGCACCGGGCGCCGCAGGTCTGCGGCGCCCGGTGCTGGTGCGATGACGGTTGCTGAGGTCACTGAGCATTCACTCCGCTGCTGCGGATGGAACGGCTACTTGGACAGCGGCGCGGCCAGGAGTGCGAGGTAGTCGCTGAGTCCCCACGGGATCGACAGCGGCGACGGGTTCGCGGAGGCCGCGATCGGGGTGGCGTCGGGAAGGACGGCGATGCGTCCCTCGGCGATGGCCGGGATCTTCGACAGCAGCGGGTCGGCCTGCAGCAGCGGGATGATCGACTCGTCGCCATACGTGATGAACAGGTCGACGTCGTCGAACTTCTGCGCCTCTTCCGCGCTGACGGTCAGGTAGAACTGGTCGCTGTCCTTGTTCTCCTCGACGATCGAGGGGAACGGCAGGCCGAGGTCGTGGAGGTAGCCGGGGCGGGTGTCGATCGCGGTGTAGTAGCCGATCTGGCTGAGATCGGTCGGGTCGATGTAGGAGAACAGGACCTTCTTGTCCTTGAGCACGCTGTTCGCTTCGAGGGCCTTCTGCGCGTCGGCGTCGAGCTGCTCGATCAGGGCCTTGCCCTCCTTCTCGAGGCCGAGGGCCTTGGAGTCCATCTCGATCATGTCGTCGACCGAGGTGCCCCAGGCGACCTTCGGGTAGGCGATGACCGGGGCGATCTTGGAGAGGGTGTCGTACTCCTCCTGCGTCAGACCGGAGTAGGCGGCGAGGATCACGTCGGGCTCGGTGTCGGCGACGGCCTCGTAGTCGATGCCGTCCGTCTCGTCGAACAGCACCGGCGTCTCGGCACCCAGCTCGTCGAGCTTCTCCTCGACCCAGGGCAGCACACCGTTGTCGTCGTCGTCGCCCCAGGCGGCCTTGCTCATGCCGACCGGAACGATGCCCAGTGCCAGCGGCACCTCGTGGTTCGCCCAGGCCACGGTCGCGACGCGCTCGGGCTTCTCGGTGATCGTGGTCTCGCCGTAGACGTGCTCGACGGTGACGGGGAAGGCGTCGTCGGAGGCGGGGTTGCCGCCGGCGGTCGAGGTCGACTCCGGCGCGGAGGATGCGCAGGCGGAGAGGCCGATGGCGAGCGCGGCGGCCGCGCCGATGGCGAGGATTCGAGAGGTGCGCACAGGCGTTCCTTCGGTTCGGGGTGAGGGGGCGGCACGGGTGATGCGCCCAGCCTTTGGTAAGCCTGGCCTAATCTAACACGGAGGTTAGGTGATCCTCACCCTGAGATTCCCCGTTCGAATCGCGCGAATGGGAGTGAACTGCCGCCGGATGGAACCATTCGCGCGATTCGAACGGCGGCAGCGCACGAAAAAACCGGCCGGACCCGTGAGGGTCCGACCGGTTTCAGGAAGTCAGCGCGCGCTCAGAGAGCGCGGATGTTCGCCGCCTGCATGCCCTTGGGGCCACGCTCAGCGTCGAATTCGACCTTCTGGTTCTCGCGGAGCTCCTTGAAACCGGAGCCGGCGATAGCCGAGTAGTGGGCGAAAAGGTCGTCCGAGCCGTCATCGGGAGCGATGAAGCCGAAGCCCTTTTCCGCGTTGAACCATTTCACAGTGCCAGTGGCCATGTGTTTCTACTTTCTGTTGACTTAGCCGTTTGCACGGCCTACGCCGAACCGGAACATCCGAGACGCGCGCACTGTCACGCTACCACGGCAGGCTCCGCCGCAGTACGGGGCTGGTCATTCTTCTTCAGGAGAGCTGCTTCGGTGCGTGTGCTCACGCCGAGCTTGCGCAGCACGGCGGACACATGCACGCTCACGGTCTTCACGCTGATGAACAGGCGCTCACCGATCTGGCGGTTGCTCAGGCCTTCGGCGATGAGCTCGAGCACCTGCCGCTCCCTCGCGGTGAGCGGGTCGGTGCTCGACGCTGACACCGCGTCTCCCCTCAACCCCGCGTCTGTGGCGAACCGGGAGACGGCGGACTGGAGCTGAGCGTTGCCGAGAGACTCCGCGAGGGCTTCAGCCTCGGCGAGCACAGCGCCCGCAGCGATCCGGTCTCCTTCGCGGACCAGCACGCGTGCCTGCTCCAGACGGAGGACGGCGCGGAAGATCACCGGCACGTCCTCCCCCTCCGCGCACCGCAGCGCCTCGGCGAGAGCGTCAGGGTGCGGGTCGAGGAGGGCGTCGAGGATCGTCTCCCATGCGTCGTGCTGCAGCTGCGCCGGTTGGCTGGACCACGCGGCACGGATCGCGGTGGAGGCCCCCGAGACGTCGACTCCTGCCGCCCGCAGCTCGGCGATGATCGCGCCTCCCTCCAGCAGCAGACGACGCTGGTGCAGCAGCGCCGGCTCATCGTTCTCCAGCATCTCGAGGATGGTGTCGAGCGCCCCGCGGAGGTCTCCTCGACTCTCGGCGACGGCGACGATCATCATCACGCGGTCGTACCAGATCTGCCTTTCGGAGACGCCCGTCTCCTCGAACGCGGGAAGCCAGGCCTGCAGGAGCTCTGCGGCCTCCGCCGACCGCCCACGCCACGCCAGCACCCGCACGCGCGTCATGCTCATGTACATGCGGAACACGCGCAGAGTCCCCTGCACGAAGTCCCGCGACAGCATCTCCTCGACCCGGTCGATCTCGCCGAGCTCGAGCAGGGGGACGACCATGTTCTGCGCCATGATCGACCCCGAGGTGCGTTCGACCCTGAGTTCGCGAGCGCGCCGCAGCCCCTCCTCTGCGACCTCGACGGCCTCTCGGTAGCGCCCCAACAGCGTGAGCAGGTCGGAGTAGTTCACCCGATAGCGCATCTCGGCGTTGGAACCCGTCGCGAGCTCACGCGCACGCTCGTACTCGCGCACGCCTTCGTCGATGCGACCCAGGTGCGCCAGCGAACCTCCGCGCACGTTCGCGGCGATCGACAGCTGATCCGTGGATTCGGCTCCGGCCGCCCCGCGCTCGGCTTCGTCAGCGAGCCGGATCGCCTCCTCACGATCGCCCGCGATCATCCGGCGGCTCGCCAGCTGGTTGAGCAGTTCCGCCCGGAACACCTCATCGCCGATCCGCTCGTCGGCGATCGCGAGAGCCTGCTGCAGCAGCGGGATGGCTCCGAGGCGCCCGAGGTTGACGAGATACAGCGCCTTGTTGCGGAGGAGGCGAGCGTGCAGCCGCGGATCGACCGTCTCCGGGTCGACCTCGGCGAGCGCGACGTTGGCCACGGCGAGCGCCCGTTCACCATCACCCGCATTGCGCAGGATGGAGCCCAGCACCAGCAGCAGCTCGAGACGCTCGATGCGGGCCGCGTCTGCGGCGTCGGGCACGAGCGGCCAGAGCTCCAGGGCCAGCTCGCCGAAACGGGCGGCACTCGCGAACGCGTACTGTCCCTTCGCGTGACGCATCGCGTCGGCGGCGGCGACCAGGGCCTTCCGATCGTCCTGCGCCAGCTGCCAGTGGTACGCGAGCGCGGCGGCATCGCTGGAATCGGACCCGGCGCACTGCGCTTCGAGCGCCTCGGCGTATGCGCGGTGCAGTCGCGCCCGCTCGCCGGGGAGCAGGTCGTCGTGCACGGCTTCGCGCAGCAGAGCGTGCCGGAAACGGTAGTCGTCGTCGCCGACAACGAGGATGCCGCTGCGGGTCGCCTCGCGGATCGCTTCGTCGAGCCGCTGCTCCGGCAGCTCGACCAGGCTCGTGATGAGCGGATGCGAGAGCGGGCGTTCCGCACCGGAGACGACCTGCACGACGTGGCGCGCGTCGTCGCCGAGGCGATCGAAACGAGCCAGCAGCAGATCACGAAGGCCATCGGGGAGCGGGCCGTTCGAACATCCGGCGATCTCCTCGATGAAGAAGGGCACGCCCTCGGCCCGCTCCTGCATACGGTCGAGCGCACTCGCGGTGAGCGCACGGCCGGTGATCTGCTCGGCCAGCTCCCGCACGGCGGTCTCGTCGAGGCGGCCCAGAGTGAGGCGCTCGAGCAGCCGGGCTCTGGTGGCCTCGCCGATGAAGCGGCTCACGGCATCGCCACGACGCACGTCGTCGGTGCGGCAGGTGAGAAGCAGCAGGATGCGGCCGCGGCTGAGGGCCCGCAGCAGGAAGGAGAGGATGGCGAGAGTGGACTCGTCCGCCCAGTGCAGGTCTTCGACCACGAGCACCTGAGGGGCACGTTCGGCAGCCGCTTCGATGAGTGAGGCGATGGCGTCGCGCAGACGCTCGGGGCTGGTGCGATCGCGGTCGGTCGGGGAATCGACGAGCTCGGGGAGCAGCATGCCGAGAGCCTCGACACCCACACCCACCGACTCTCGCACCCGGTCGACACCCATGCGCAGCACGATCGAGCGGAGGATTCCGGTGAGGGGACCGTACGGCGTGCGCGAAGCGCCGAGGTCGAGGCACCACCCCACGTGCACGTCGGCGGTCGGTGCGATCTCGGTGGCGTACTCCCGCAGCAGCCGTGACTTGCCGATACCCGCCTCGCCCTCGACGAGCAAGGCTGCGGGGATGCCGTCGCGCACCCCCGCGAACGATCGACGCACCTCTGCCAGCTCGGCCTCACGGCCGACCATCGCAGCGCTCGACGCGAAAGGGGGCATGGACTCATCGTCCCACCCCCGACCGACATTCGGGTCCGTCGGATGTGCGCTGTGCGCGATGGTTCTGCTCACTGCGCGTGCGCCGCCGCTGCCGTGTCGCACGCGGCCGTGACCCGTGCCTTCCCCGGCGCCGTCGCTGCCGAGTCGCCCGTAGAGCGACCGAACGCGTGGCGAAGCATCCGTCGGATCGCTCCTTCCGGCCGCGGCACGATCTGGTCGGCGTGCTCGATCAGGGAGAGGCGCCTCGCAGCGGCGCGCTCCATCTGCTCCTGGTCATGCCTGGTGAGCTGCTGGTGGAGATAGGGGTGCTCGAACATGGGGTTCTCCTCGACGGTTCGCTGTATCCCTACACTCCGCTCTGAGGTACCCCCGGTACATCGGACAGATGCCCTATCTTTCGCCCGGCCCCGCGCCCGCCCGCATCAGCCGCAGACGCCCGGATGGTCGAGACCCGGCCGGCACCAGGATCGCGAGCACACGCACGAGTGTCGCCATCCACAGCAGCCCGAGTCCGACGACGATCGCCTCGACCGCAGTGGTGGAGTACACGCCGAAGGGCACCCACAGGACCAGCGCGATCACGACCAGCAGACCCACACCGACCGAGGCGATCGACAGCGCGCGAGGATGTCCAGGGACCCTCGCGACCGTGGTGGCAGCGGCCGCGGCGAACAGCACGAGCGCGCCGAGAGCCGCGATGTCGTGCGGAACCGGCACGCGGTGCAGCGGCAGGAGCCCGACGGCGGCGAGCGCGATCCCGGACGCCGCCCACAGCGCCACGACGAGGGCGATGCGGGAGAGCACGGCGTCGCCGAGCATCCGGTGCAGGTCGCGGCCGATGTACGAGCCGACGGTCGCGACGAGCAGACCGGCGACCACGAGGGTGCCGTTGAACGCCCATCCGACGCCGAGCTGGGAGAAGTTCTGCTCCCACCAACGCGGATCGGCGGCGGTGACCATCGCGAAAAGCGTGCCGATCACGAGGAAGCCGAACAGGAGCGCAGCGAGGTCGGACGTGCGCAGGTCGATGCCGGCCCCGAACGCGAAGCGCCCGCCGACCGCCGCGGCCACGCCGGTCAGGACCCCGCCACCGACCGCCGCGAGCTGCAAGCCCTGGAGACCGGCCGCCAGCACCTCTGCCGCGAGCAGCACCCCCATCACGGTGACGGCCCCGAACGCGATGGTCAGGGCTCCGGTCGAGAGATCGGACACCACCGCCTGCCACCGCGGCATCGAGGCGGTCTCGCCGCGGCGGTGCACCAGGGTGCTCGTGAGGAACGCCCCCGCTGCGATGCCCCCGGCGACCACCGCCGCCGGCATCGCGAGCGCACCTCCCCCCGTGAGCGGGCGCGCGTCACCGCCCAGCACGAGCATGCCCGCGACGGCACCGACCACGAAGCAGAGCGCGGTCGCCCAGATCGCCCTCGTCTCGCCGCGCAGCTTCGCGTCGTGCTCCATGCGCCCATGCAAGCACGCGCCTCGGACGGGCGGAACCCCACCCGTCCGAGGCGTGCGGCGGGGACGTCAGGCGGCCAGGCGCCCCACCGCTCGAGCGCGGATCAGCACGGCCGTACCGTCGGAGTACGCGACGGGCAGCTCCTCCACCGCGACTACCTCGATCGTCGCCGGGTCGGCACCGGCGAGTCGGGCACGCTCTGTCGCCTCCGCCGCAGCATCCGCCCGAGAGGCCCGCTGGTCGGCGGAGTCCACGCGGTAGATCTTCTCGATCTGTCCGGCGACCTCGCCGAGGGCGGCGCCGACCGCGTTGGCAGCCCCGAAGTGGTCGGGACGGATCAGCTCGGCGACGCCGTCGAGCACGGTCGGGGCGATGATCCCCCCACCGCCGACCAGGATCACCGGGACGGGGGCGGCATTCGGCTTCATCCGGTCGATCGAGTCCTCCAGGATCGCCCGCATCGCGCTCCAGGCCGCCGCTCCTACCGTTGCGGGGACGACGGGCGCGTCGATGCCGTCGATCGCAGCCCCGCCGACCGCCAAGGCGACGTCAGTCGCCGTGAGCGTGGAGCCACCGAAGGCGAGTCCCTCCTGCGGGAGCCGATAGCCGACGCTGTCCGGACCGACTGTGGCACCCGCCGGGGTCTCACGGATGATCGTGCCGCCGCCGAGGCCGACCGAGAGCACATCCGGCATGCGGAAGTTCGTGCGGATGCCGCCGATCTCGACCGCGTGCGCCGACTGGCGGGGGAACCCGTCGACGAGCACGCCGATGTCGGTCGTCGTACCGCCGATGTCCACCACGAGGGCGTCGGTGGCACCCGAGAGGTGCGCGGCTCCGCGGATGGAGTTCGTGGGCCCGCAGCCGATGGTGAGCACGGGGAACTCGAGCGCGTACTCGAGCTGCATGAGAGTGCCGTCGTTCTGGCCGAAGTACGGCGTGGCAGGGATGCCCCGGTCCCGCAGAGCCGCGACGAAGCCCGCGGCCATCTGCCGGAGCGTCTGCATCAGCGCGGCATTCAGCACGGTCGCGTTCTCGCGCTCGAGCAACCCGAGCGAGCCGATCCGTGCCGACCGCGAGACCGGGACGCCGAGCTCCTCGACCACGACCGTGGCGACGCGTTCCTCCTGGCTCTCATCGATGGGGGAGAACACGCCGACGACGGCGACCGCGTCGACCTCGCCGCGCATCTTCCGACAGGCTGCGCGCACCGCCTCCTCGTCGACAGGGGAGAGCACGCGGCCGTCGACCTCGAATCCGCCGGCCAGCAGGTGGACGTGCTCGCCGATCGCCGCCCGCAGATCGTCCGGCCACCCCTCCAGGGGAGGGACAGCAGTGGTGGCCGGTGCCCCGAGGCGGAGGATGCCGACGCGGCCGAGACCGCGCCGTTCGACGATCGCGTTGGTGCAGTGCGTCGTCCCGAGCATCGCATGGCCGATGAGCGCGGCGTCGACACCCGAGGCCGCCAGCACGGCGTCGATCGCAGCAGCCACGCCATCGCCCGTATCGGCCGTGGTCGGACGCTTGACCGAGGCCACCACCTCTAGACGCTCGTCGAGGATCACGGCGTCGGTGTTCGTGCCACCGACGTCGATGCCGATGCGATACCTGCCGGCCATCACGCGACCTCCCCGTCCGTCGTGCGCGCAGCGGACCGCTGTGCGATGTCCTCCACCGGAACCCACTGCACGTCGTAGCCGAAGTGAGCGGGTCCCGCTGTCTCCAGACCGATCGGCGTGCGCCACTTCTCGTGACTGGGGATCGCGATGACCGCGACCCGAGCGCCGTAGCGCAGGGACTCGGTCGTGATCGGCATGCCCGTGGCCAGGTCGAGCACCGCGATCAGGTCGGGAGTGACGGCAGCCAGCACACCGTCCCTCCGTCCGAGCAGCATCTCGTTCTGGAAGTCGAGCCGGAACGCGCTCCCCCGGTCGTCGCCGACACCGACGAGCTCAGCCGCACCTCGGGTGAAGCCGCCGTCGACGGCGCGCTGCAGGTCGGCGACCTTCCCGTCGAACAGCCGCACGGCGTCGAGGTCGGCACACAGGGCGTCGATGCGCTCGTCGTCGCGCAACTCCCTGCCGGCCGCATCCCGTCCGCGCAGGATACGACCGATGCGCTGGGCCAGCCCGAGCGTGCCAGGGATCGCGCACTCGCGCACCACGTCGCCGCCGTACGCGTAGTCGATCATGGTCGCCCCTCCGCCCATCTCGACGGTGACGGACCGCGCGATGCGCTCCGACCATGCACCGTCGACAGGACGGCTGACCACTTCGTTGCCGTGATGGTCGACGAGCACTGTCGTTCCTGGTCCATAGCCGGCCAGGTGGAAGGTGACCATCTGCGCCTCGGGGAAGGCACGACCCATGGCGTCGCCGTCGACCACCGGCAGCCCGGCGAGGGCGGCCGCGGCGATCGGGATCATCGAGTTGCCTCCGCCGACCTCGATGGGCATCACGGCCGTGGGCGTGCGACCGACCGCGCGTTCGATGGCTTCCAGCGCCGCCCTGAGCTCGGACTCGGCCTGGATGCGCTCCACGCTCACCGATGGCGCGCCGATGCCTCCGATCGGGATGACGAAGTCGTCGTCGGTCAGCTCATCGACCGCGAGCAGTCGTACGGGTCCGTGCAGGCGGATCAACCGCTTGGCCATGAGCGATCCCACGTGCGGGTCTCCTCCGCCACCGGTGCCGAGCACGGCGGCACCGAGCGCGATCTCGTCGATGTCGGCCTCGGTGATCATGGGTGTCGTGACGACAGCGCTCATGCGATCACCTCGTCCGTGGCCGGAGCCGGCGCATCGGGAGCGACGCGGCGGCGAAGCGGAAGCAGCACGAGGTACGCGACGAAGCCGACGAGCAGTCCGTCGAGGGCCGAGATCGACGTGAGGGTGAACCATCCGAAGCCGGGTCCGTCCGCCGGGTTCGTGGTCGCGACCGCCACGAAGATGCCGACCACCCAGGCGGCGATCGACCAGCCGTCGACCATCGGCACGGTGGCGCCATGGGCCCAGCGCACCGTCTTGCGGCCCGTGAAGAACGATGCCAGGTACACGCCGCCGTAGGGGGCGATGATGGTGCCGATGACGAGGATGAACTGCACGAAGTAGTCGGCGGCCCCGATCACACCGACGACGATGCCGATCACGCCGAGCACGACGGTCACGGTGCGTCGGCTCAGCCGCTCGCTGATCGACGCGAACGAGAGACCCGCCGAGTAGAGGTTGGTCGTGTTCGTTGTCCACTGCGCCAGGATCAGCACGATCACCGCGACGCCACCGAGGCCGAGCGCGAAGAAGATCGCCATCAGCTCGGTGCCGTCCATGATGCGGGCGAGCAGGATCGCGACGACCAGGATGATCGAGTTGCCGAAGAAGAAGCCGACGAAGCCGGCGATCATGGCCTGTCTCGGGGTCTTGGCCCAGCGCGCCATGTCGGGGGCGAGCACGACGCCCAGGATGAAGATGCCCATGACGAGCGAGACCGCGCCGCCGAACGTGAACGTCGCCTCGACCGGAGCATCGAGCCCCGCCGCACCGTTCACCGTGAATGCGACGATGACGCCGACGATGAGGAGCAGGAGCAGCAGCGGCACGGCGAGGGTGCTGAGGCGGTTGATCGAGCGGTAGCCCCAGAACGCGGTGATGGCCATCAGCACGCCGCCGATCGCCGTGAACACCTGCACGGGCACATCGATGCCGGTGAACTCGGCGAAGGCGATCTGCGCGTTGGCGCCGAAGAAGCCCGCCTGCACGGCGTACCAGCCGACGAGGCTGACGGCGATCGCCAGGGCGAGGATCGCACCACCGACCCGGCCGAACACGGCGCGCGAGATCATCGCGGTGGAGAGTCCTGTGGCCGCTCCGACGTACGCGCATGCCATCGCGAGCAGTCCGAGCAGGAGCGAACCGAGCATCGTCGCGCCGATCGCCGGCCAGAAGGCCATTCCGGATGCGAGCGAGACGCCGAGGAACGCCCCGGAGAGGTCGATGCCGATCGCGATCCACACGGTGGCGATCGACAGCCAGCTCTTGCGCTGGTCCTGAGGCACGACGCCGTGCTCGTAGTCGGTGGTAGTCATCATCATTCCTTGGGATGTGGCCCTGCGAGTGCGTCGGCGGGGATTCGGGTTCCCGGAGTGCGGACGCCTCGCAGGGCGGGTCGGGGGTCGGCTCGCGGTGCGGCCGGGTGACGCGGTGCCGGAGGGAGCTCGTGGCTCCCTGCCGGCGATCGTCGAGGGTCACCGCATCTGTGCGGCAGGGTTCATCGGGAGAGGATCGTGGAAAGGTGTCGCCAGGCCTGGTCGAAGCGCTCGCGGTAGATCTCCGGCGTGTAATGGGTGAGTTGCAGGAACAGGCCGTCCATGACGACGAACACCAGCGCGGTGAAGCCGTCGGCATCGCCGGGGACGAAGGCCCCAGCCGAGACGCCGTCGTCGTAGGTCTCGCGCACGGCTGCAGCCAGGGTCGACTCCGAGTCGAGGAAGATCTGACGCAACTGCTCGCCACCCGGCCCGTACTCGGAGACCGCGGCCCTGAGGCTGAACTCCGCGAGGTCGGGACGGTCGCGGTAGTACGCCTCGATCCCGCCCAGCAGGTGCTGCAGACGAGCGAGCGGCTCGAGGGTGCTGCTGCTGCGCACCAGCTCGTCGAAGAAGGCGGTGTGCTCGACCGAGACCGCGGCGTACACCTCCGCGTACAGCGCCTCCTTGCTCGGGAAGTGCGCGTAGAGCGAGGGGGTCTTGATCCCGACGGCCTCGGCGATCTCGCGCAGGCTCGTCTCCGCGTAGCCCTGGCGCGCGAAGATCGTGCGTGCTTCCGCGAGGATCGTTGCTCTGGTCATGTGAGTGCCTAACGACTATTAGTTAGGCAGAGCGTAACCCCGCACCTCCTGGTTCGCAAGACCGAGCCCGACATCCTCCGACATGGAGAAGGCCCGACGGCTGAGCCGTCGGGCCTTCTCTGCATCTGATCTCCGGTCAGGCTTCCACGTCGCCGCGCCATGAGCCGGTCTCGACTCCGCGGCCCTCGATGAACTCCTTGAAGTTCTCGAGGTCCTTCTTCACGGCGTGTCCCCCCACGCCGACCAGCGAGCCCAGCTTCTCGAGCAGTCCTTCAGGTTCCCAGTCGAGCTGCACCGTGACCCGCGTCGAGGCGTCGGTGAGCGTGTGGAACGTCACCACGCCCGCGTGCTCGGTCTCGCCTCCCGTGCTCTTCCACGCGACACGCTCGTCCGGGTGCTGCTCGGTGATCTCGGCGTCGAACTCGCGAGTCGCGGCACCGACCTTCACCTTCCAGTGGGTGTGCGTGTCGTCGATCTGGGTGATCGATTCGACCTCGTCGAGGAACTTCGAGAAGCTCTCGAACTGCGTCCACTGGTTGTAGGCCGTGCGGACGGGAACGTCGACGTCGATGGTCTCGATGATCTGCACCATGGGATGCTCCTCACTGTTCGTCGTTCGTGTGATCCCATTCAGCCGCAGATCGCGGGGATCGGCGACGGGGTTGACATCCGCCGCCGGTTCCCCGACATTCCGGTCGACGCGCGATCGGCGACCCTCAGGGGATGGTGACGACGGCGCCCTGTCTCCTCGCCTCCTCGGCGAGCCAGACGATCCGGTGGGTGGCGAGGCTCTCCTCGGGACCGGAGAGCAGCCCGGAGCGGTCCCCCGTGCGCAGCGCGTCGAGGAAGGCGTGCACGAGGGCATCGTCCGCCCCACCGTGCCCGTCGGCCGCACTCGCGTTGCCCCGGGTCTCCGGGACGACCTCGTACTTCTCGTCACGCACGAAGTCATGGACGACGAGGGTGCGCCCGTCGCCCTCGATACTGCCCGTGGTCCCGAACAGGCGGGTTTTGCGGAAGTCGAGTTCCGTGAAGGCGGTGACGGTGAACGATGCGGTGACGCCGCCGCTGTATTCGATGTTGACGACCTGATGATCGACGACGTCGTTCTGCCCGTCGTACACGCAACGGCCGTACGGCCCCTCGCGGAGTGCGCGGTCCACCCCGGCAGCGGAGACGTCGGTGGTGAGCACGGCCAGCGGCCAGCGCTCGAATGTCTCGTCGCCGAGGAACCCGCGGTAGATCGTGGTCGCGGAGTATGCGCACGTGTTCTGCAGCGGACAGTCGAGGCAGCGCGCCGTCGCCTCCGCTGGCTTGTTCTCCGGGCGGAAGTGCAGCAGGCTGCCGAACGACGACACGCGCTCCGCCGGCAACCCGACGATGTACGAGAGCCAGTCGATGTCGTGACTGCTCTTCGTGAGCAGCATCGGGCCGGATTCCTCCTCGCGTGCCCAGTTGCCTCGCACGTAAGAGTGCGCGAAGTGCCACCAGCCGATCGGCTCGAGATGCTCGACAGAGACGAGCTGACCGATCGCGCCGTCGTCGAGCAGGCGCTTGAGCGTGCGGGAGTATGCGGAATACCGCATCACGTGGCACACGGCGAGCATCACGCCGGCGTCCTCAGCGGCACGGACGATGCGGGCGGATTCCTCCTCGGTCGGCGCGATCGGCTTCTCGAGCAGGAGGTGGTATCCGGCTTCGGCGAGCCCGATCGCCGGATCCGCGTGCAGGCGATCCGGGGTGGCGACGACGACCGCGTCCGCCACTCTCTCCGCGCGCCCCGCGATGCCCTGCCAGGTGTCGAACCGCTCGATCGGCTGCCCGGAGAACTCCACCAGGAACGCCGCCAGACGCTCGGGATCCGGCTCGACGACCGCCGTGATCGTCGCCCCCTCGGCCACGGCGCGGCGGGCATACCCGGTACCGCGCGATCCCGCCCCGACGATCGCGAGACGGAGAGGGACGGGGACGATCATTTGAGTGCTCCTTGGACGAGACCGGCGACGAACTTGCGCTGGAAGATGAAGTAGAGGACGACGATCGGAACGATCACGATGATCGTTCCGGCTGCGAGCAGGGGGATGTTCTCGCCGAACTGCTGGACGAACGTGCCGAGTCCCGACGGCGCGGTACGCCGAGCGGGGTCGCGGATGAGGATCAGAGCGAGCAGGAACTGGTTCCACGCCCACATGAACGTCAGCAACGCGTAGGTGATGATCGCCGGTTTGGCGCCGGGGATCAGGATCTGGATCAAAGTACGGAAGCGACCGGCACCGTCGAGCTGCGCCGCTTCGATGAGCTCGTTCGGCACCGACTCGAAGTGGGTGCGCATCCAGAAGATCCCGAACGGCATGAACGCTCCGACCAACGGGAGGATGACGGCCCAGTAGGTGTCGATCAGCCCCGTCGAACGCATGGAGAAGTAGAGCGGGATGACGATGGCCTCGTACGGGAGCGTGAGTCCAGCGAGGAAGAACGCGAACAGCGCCCCCTTCGCCGGCATCTTCATGGTTCCCATGGCGTAGCCCGCGAGAGTGGAGCAGATCACCGAGATCGGCACCACGACGACGGCGATGATCGCGCTCGATGCGAGCAGCGACCCGAAGCCGGCCATCGTCCACGCGCTGAGGAAGTTCTCCCAGTGCGGATCGGTCGGCCAGGTGAGCCGTGGCACGAGCGTGCCGGAGGGTTGCAGCGCGGCGGAGATCAGCGCCAGGAACGGGAGGACGACGCTGAGCACCGCCACGAGGAGGAAGCCGGCGGATATCAACCGGGACGTGCGTGATCTCATGCGTTGCGGCGTCCGATCCTGCCGATGACGGCGACGAAGACGAGGATGATGGCGCTCAGCACGGTGGCGAGTGCGCAGGCGAGCCCGACCTCGTTCGAGGTGAAGACGAGTTTGTAGATCAGCACGCCGGGCACGATCGTCTGATATCCGGGGCCTCCGCCGGTGGTGACGTAGACGATGTCGAAGCTGGCGAGCGCGGCAATCAGCGTGACCGTCGCTGCGACGACGATCTCGGCCCGGACGCCCGGGACCGTCACGTGCCAGAACTGTCTGATCGGGCCGCACCGGTCGAGCCGAGCGGCCTCGTACAGCGACGGATCGATCTTCTGGATGCCCGCGAGCAGCAGCATCATGCACAGCCCCGTGGTCACCCACGTGCCGATCACTCCCACCGCGGGGTAGGCCCAGGTGAAGTCGCCGAGCCATGCCCGCGCGAGATCCCCCATGCCCAGGGCGGTGAGCAGTTGGTTGATGGGCCCGTCGGCGGCATAGAGGTAGCGCCACACCACGCCGACGGCGACGAGGGGCAGGATCTGCGGGAGGAACAGCACCGTGCGGACGACGCCCGACCCCCGTCGAGGGCGTGCGGCGATGACCGCGGCGATGATGAGGCCGAGGATCACCGGGAACACGGTGTAGAAGATGATGAACCCGAGGCCGTTGCGCAGTGCCACGAGCAGTCGCTCGTCGGTCGCGACCTTGACGTAGTTGTCGATTCCGGCCCAGGTGGCGGCGCCGATCCCGTCCCACTCCCAGAACGAGAGCCAGATGCTCTGCACCCAGGGCGCGATGGTGAAGGTGCCGTAGAACGCGAACGCTGGCAGCAGATAGAGCAGAGCGCTCCAGCCTCGGCGCGGTCGACGGGAGGCTCCGGCCGTGCGACCGGAACCCTCCCGCGACCGCGGTGACGTGGTCGTCATCGATCAGCCGGCGTGGGCGGCGGCCCAGTCGGCCTGGACGGCGGCGAGGAAGTCGTCGACGCTCGTCTGGCCCGCGATCAGCTGCTGCGTGCCGGCCTTGAGCACGTCGTTCATCGTCGCGGTCGCGTTGTTGTTGAACGCGACGAGACCATCGGCATCGGAGACCTCGGCCCACGCGGCCACGATGTCACCCTGGAGTGTTCCGTCTTCGGCGACGGCGACCGTGGGGTCGTTCGGCATGAACCCCTGCGCGAACTGCTGCTCGCTGGCCTCGGGGGATCGCAGGAAGTCGAGGAACGCGGCCGCCTCGTTCGGGTGCGCGCTCTGCGAAGAGATCGCATAGGCCACCGAGGTGCCGATTCCCGTCACGTTATCGCCGGGGAAGGCCAGGAAGCCGGCGTCCGCCCCCAGGGCGTCGCCGATCTTGCCGGCGTCCCAGATGCCGTCGACGAGGAACAGCCCCTTGCCCGCCGTGAAGTTGTCGACGGCTCCCTGCAGATCGGTGCCGTTCACCGTCGTCGGGTCTCCGAGGTAACCGGCCTTCTGCCAGTCCACCAGTGTCTGCGCCGCCTCGCGATTCGCGTCGGTGTCGAATGTCTCGCCCTCGTGGCCGAAGGCCCACGCATTGGCCACGTCGGCCCCGGATGCCCCCTGGCCCAGGAGCTGGACGATGAACGCGGCGTGTCCCTCGGCGTTGCCCACCTGCACCGGCAGGGTGCCGGCGGCTGCAGCCGTCTGCAGCGCCTTCTCGAAGTCGTCCGGCGACGTCGGAGCGTCGATCCCGAGCTGCGCCGCGAGCGCCTTGTTGTAGTACGCACCGACCAGTGAGAAGCCGGCGGGCGCGGCATACAGAGCGCCCCCGTCTCCGAGCGTGCTGCCGTCCTCGGCGACCCGCCACTGGTTGAGCTGGTTGGCGGGGAAGAACTCGTCCCACCCGTAGAGACCGGCGTAGTCGTCGAGCGGGAGCACCAGCTTGTTCTTCACGGTGTTGGCCACGGCGTTCAGCAGGACGATGTCGGGCGACTGGTCTCCGGACAGGTTCAGGTTCACGCTCTGGTTGTAGTCGTCATAGTTCGTCTGGGAGTACTCGATGGTGATGTTCGGGTGCTCTGCTTCGAATGCCGCGATGGTGGCCTCCGTCGCTGCGCCGGACTCGGGAGTCGACATCAGGGTCAGGGTGATGTCGTCGGTGGTCAACTCGGTGCTGGCGTCGACGTCGGAACCGGTACCGCTGGTCGTCGCGCCGGGTGCGCAGGCGGTGAGTGCGAAGCCGAGAAGCGTTCCGGCCGCGAGCGGCGCGAGGACGAGTCGGGTGCGTCTTTGCATGGGTGTGTCGCCTTTGGGGTAGGGGTGGGAGTATTTTGCAGGACTCCGTGGTAATTCATAATTTAGGGCTGGGCACTCGCGGTGTCAAGCGTCCGGATCGCCGGATGTGATAGTCAGGACTCGTGACATCCCAGCCGCTCGGCACCGACCTCGCAGCCATGCGGCGACTCAACGATCACGCCGTGCTGACCACCCTGTGGGAGGCGGACGGACCGTTGACCGCCACCCAGCTCGCGTCCGTCACCGGCCTCTCTCGCACGACCGTCGAGGCCGTGCTGCCCTCGCTCCTCGAGAACGGGCTCGTCGCC
This sequence comes from Microbacterium sp. WHRI 7836, assembly GCF_040223885.2. Classification (NCBI taxonomy): domain Bacteria; kingdom Bacillati; phylum Actinomycetota; class Actinomycetes; order Micrococcales; family Microbacteriaceae; genus Microbacterium; species Microbacterium sp. WHRI 7836. The sequence goes on along the minus strand of NZ_CP168171.1, from coordinate 409,815 downwards.
GCCGAGCAGCTGCGCCCCCTCCGTGCGGGCCGCCCGGCGCGTGGCTACAGCTTCGCCGCCGCACACGGCATGTCGGTGGGGATCGACATCGGCCCGCACGGCATCGCCGGCATCGCCGGCGACCTGCGCGGCACGGTGATCGCACCGCATCGCCGGATCGAACAGGACCTCTCCGGCGGCGAGGATGCGGCTGCCGCGGTGATCGACCTGGTGGCCGTCCTGCTCGACGAGGCGGCGGGCGCTCGGGAGCTCGCTGCGCTCACGGTCGGGATCCCCGGCATCGTCGATGCGAACGGCCACCCCGTGAAGACGACCGTCGTGCCGGACTGGCTGGAGGCGGACATCGACACGCACCTGCGGCGCGCGTTCCCCGACGCACGGATCTCGTTCGACAACGACACCAAACTGGCAGCCATCGCCGAGATCGAGAGCGGAGCCGTCGGCTCGGAGGAGACCGCCGTGCTGCTGCGGATCGGCAACCGCATCTCCGCAGCCTCGATCGTCGACGGCCGGGTCGCCCGCGGGGCTCACGGCGCCGCGGGCGAGATCGGGGCGCTGGGACGCGTGGCCTGGCCTCAGGCACAGCAGCGCCTGACCACTCGCGCCGCCGGTCAGATCGAGCGCCTCTTCCTCGAGGGCGACGGCCTCTCCGCACACGCAGATGCCGCGGTCTCGGACTTCGCGGCGGACATCGCAGACGGACTCGGAGCGCTCGTCCTGGCGATCGATCCGCACGCCGTGGTCATCAGCAGCAGCATCCCGGAGGCGTCGACGCGGCTCGCCGCGGCACTGAGTCGGGAGCTCGACGGTCGCGCCCTCTTCCTCCCCGAAATCAGGCCGTCGGCGCTGGGAGCAGCCGCACCCTGCCTCGGCGCGCTCGCCGTGAGCACCGCGGCCGTTCACGAGCAGTTGTTCGCTCGCGAGTATTGACAATTACGACAGAGTCCGGGTTAATTGCCTCGCCGGCCGTGTTCGTCTGATCGCGTCCGGGTGAAGATCACCGTCGATCCCCGAGGAGCATGATGACACGCCCGCAATCCGTACGGCGCCTCACGGCAGCCGCCGCCGTGGTGGCCTCCGCAGCCGCCCTCACTCTCGCCGGCCCCGCAGCCTGGGCCGCCGACACCCCACCCAGCCCACTCGACAAGCCCGGATACACTCTCGACTTCAGCGAGGAGTTCAACGGCACGACGCTCGACACGAACAAGTGGCTGCCGAACTATCTGCCCCACTGGGTGCCCGCCGAGGACATCGCCGACACCGCCGCGCGCTACACGATCTCCAACGGCACCATCAAGCTCCGCGTCGACCAGGACCAGCCCCCGTGGAACCCCGACCAGGACGGCACGGTGGTCTCCTCCGCGATCCAGACGCACAACCAGAACAATTGGCACCCCTTCAACGGCAGCGCCGTGAACCGCAACAACCTGCCGACCTTCGACGGCTACTCGACCAAGTACGGCTACTTCGAGGTGCGGGCGAAGAACTCCAACGCGGGCGGCGGCGGGCACCAGGCCCTGTGGCTCGTCGGCACCAACAACACCGGCGGCCAGTCCGAGATCGACATGATCGAGACCTTCTTCAGCACGCCGAACAGCTGGCGCATCGCCGCCTACGGCTGGGGCGATCCGAACTTCCTCTCATCGTGGTCACTCGACACTGTTCCGGTGTCCGGCTCGCCGACCACGGAGTTCCACGTCTACGCCATGGACTGGACGCCCACGCAGCTGCGGTTCTACTACGACGGGCAACTGGTGAAGACGCTCAACGACGCCCCCAACACCGCGATGGGCATCATCATGAACATCTACACGGGCGCGGGCTCCGGGCAGCCGAACAGTGTGTGGCCCAAGCAGTGGGAGGTCGACTACCTGCGCGTGTACAAGGACAACGCCGGCTACTCCGAGGCCGTCTCCCCCACCTGGAAACTCATCAACAACCGACACCGCGCCGGCGCGATCAACATCGAGCCGAATGACGGAGTCGTCCGCTTCGGCGAGGTGCCGACGACGTACTGGAGCGCGCAATGGGTTCCCGAGACATCGTCGGGCACCACGAAGTACCGCAACCGCTGGACCAACCAGTACCTCTACGTGGACGGCACGACCGTGCGACACGGGACCGCTGCGACCGCCGGCGCCTCCGCTTCCTGGTCGACACCGGACGCGGGCGGTGGGTTCACCCGGATCCAGAACGCATCCGGCGCACTGCATGTCGAGAACAACACCGGCAAGGTCGAGTTCGGCAACGTGTCGAGCAGCTGGTGGTCCTCGCACTGGCAGCTCAAGGCCGCGCCCGCGAACTGAGCACGACACCGGGAGGGGGACCACCCGGTTCCCCTCCCCTTAGAGGAGACCCCATGCGCACGACACCGCCCCGACCGACGTCGGCCCTCCTTCTCACCCTCGCGCTGCTGGCGGGAGGCATGAGCCTCACCGGCTGCACCGAACCGTCTCCACCGGCCGCATCGAACGCTGCGAGCGCTGCGCCGACCCCGCGGTTCGACCAGGAGGCCACCCTGTGGACCCTCACCTCCACGGGAGAACAGCTGCCGCTCGACGACGCGGATGTGCAGGCCGTGCAGCAGGTCGTGGCTCTGCACTCCGGAGCTTCGGACAACCGCTCGCCCGCCATCGTGGCCGACTCGATCGCGGCAGAGGAGGCGTTCTTCACGCCGCTCTTCGTGGCCAAGCTGTCAGACACCGGGTACCGTGACGCCCTCGTGGCGATGTACGTCGACAACGACCTGACGATCGAGCAGACCGGCGTCGCGTGGACTCCATCGAGCATCGATGAGAGCCGCACGAAGGCGACGGTCGGGTTCGAGTCCCTGTTCCGGATCGTCACCGCGACCGAGGGGTACCTCCACGAGCTCGGCGCCGAAGCGGGGGCGGAGTTCGCACAGCCGCGTGAGTACACACTGACGAAGGTCGATGGCGAATGGCTCATCGACGACATCGCGAAAGGGCCTCTGCGCTCGACATCTCAGCCGACCCCGTAGCGGCGCTCCCCGACGCACCGACCGGCACGACTAGCGTTGAGGTCATGCGCATCCCCGCCGCGATCCGTGCCTCACAGCGCTCTCCGCTGCTGCAGGTCGTGAAGTCGGCAGCCGCGACCATCGCCGCCTGGCTCATCGCCGGATGGGTGTTCCCGGCGCAACTGCCCGTCTTCGCCGCGATCGCCGCCCTCCTGGTCGTGCAGCCCAGCGTGAACCAGTCGCTGTCGAAGGCGCTCGAGCGCAGCATCGGGGTGATCGCGGGTGTCGTGATCGCCGTGGCGCTGGGTCTGCTGCTGGGGTCGCCGAGCTGGATCGTGCTGCTCGCGATCGTCGTCGCCATGCTGGTGGCCTGGATCTTCCGCGCGTCTCCAGGCACAGGGAACCAGGTCGCGATCTCCGCGATGCTGGTGCTGGCTCTGGGGTCCTCCAGCCCGGAGTACGCATTCGCCCGCATCGTGGAGACGCTGATCGGCGTGGTGATCGGCATCGTCGTGAACGCACTCATCGTGCCACCGGTGCTGGTCGCACCCGCCCGCCGGGATGTGGGCCTGCTGGGCCGCGAGCTCGCCGCGAGCCTCGACCGCCTGGCCGACGCGCTGCCCGAACCGCAGACGCCCGCGAGACTGCAGGAGCTGATGCTGGAGGTGCGACTGCTGCGTCCGATGAAGGAGGCGGCGGAAGCCGCGATCGCCGCGGGAGAGGAGTCGCTCACCCTGAACCCGCGGCGCTCGACCCACCGCGCCGACCTGCGCGAGCTGCGGGCACTGCTCGACCGGCTCTCCCCCATCGTCACGCAGACCATCGGCATGACCCGCGCGTACTTCGACCACTACGACGACACGATCGGCGAGGAGCCGGCGGTCACGGCGATCGCCGAGCAGCTGCGGCGAGCCGGCCACGACGTGCGTCTCGCCGTGCAGATCGCGGAGGCGCTTCCGGAGCCGGACGACATGACGTCGACGATCCCCGCCCTCACCGCTCCCCTGGTGATCCGTCCGCCGTCATCACAGCACTGGATCCTGATCGGGTCGCTCATGGAGGACCTCCGTCGCATCCGCGGCGAGCTGGTCGACGAGGACTGAGCGGTCTTCGAATCGCGCAACGGGGTGGTATCCGGCGCCGGAATCGAACCATTCGCGCGATTCGAACCGGCCTACGCTGGGAAGATGAACACCGTCGAAGCGCTCGGGGAACTGGCCGCGCTGGATGACCCGAAGGTGCGCGCAGCCAACGAGAAGCGCGGGGACGACCACGGCATCAACCTCAGCCGACTGCGCGCCCTGGCGAAGCGCATCAAGACGGATCAGCACCTCGCCGAAGATCTGTGGGCCACGGGCGAGACACGTGCGCGGCTGCTCGCCCTCCTGATCTGTCGCCCCAGGGATTTCGGCGCCGACCAGCTCGACGCCATGCTGCGCGAGACCCGCGCCCCCAAGGTCAACGACTGGTTCGTCAACTACGTCGCCAAGAAGACTCCACTCGCCGAGGAGCTGCGACTGCGCTGGTTCGACGACCCCGACCCGACAGTGGCCGCCGCCGCGTGGTCGCTCACGACCGTGCGCGTGACGAAGGACGCGGAGGGGTTGGACCTTTCGCAGCTGCTCGATCTGATCGAGCGGGATCTGGCGACGGCGCCGTCACGCCTGCAATGGGCCATGAACGAGACCCTCGCCAACATCGGGATCTTCCACCCCGAGCATCGCGCCAGAGCGCGGGAGATCGGCGAGCGCCTGCAGGTGCTCGCCGACTACCCGACCGCGCCCGGCTGCACCTCACCGTTCGCCCCGCTCTGGATCGATGAGATCGTGCGCCGCCGCGAGGGCTGAGCCTCCCCGGGCGATCACTCCTCGCCAGGCGTGTCCGACCACCGTCGCGCAGCACAGTCGGTAACGTTATACACTTTATCCGTTCGTCTGCGCACTGGGGGTGGCCGCACGGTGCGGTCACCTGCGCGACGACGGAACTGGGGATGCCTCATCATGGCCACGCAAGATCAACTGAACGCACTCATCGCCGACATCGCGAACGACATCAACGGGTTCATCGGAGCCTCCGTGGTGGACGTCGAATCGGGTCTGCCGCTCGCGTCGAACTCGGTCCGGCCGGACTTCGACCTCGATGTCGCCAGCGCGTACAACAGCGAGATGGTGAAGAGCAAGCGGAAGACGATCGAAGCGCTCCGCCTCGAGGCCGCACTCGAGGACATGCTGCTGACGCTCGACACGCAGCTGCACCTGCTCAAGATGATCGACGACGACACGTTCATCTACCTCGCCGCCGACCGCCAGGCGACGAACATCGCCCTGCTCCGGTCCGCCGTCAACCGCCACGTGGTGGCGCTGAACGCTTGACCGGCTCCGAAGCCTCGACCGTCGACACCGCCGCAGAACCGGCGGCCACACGCGTGCGCCGACGACGTCGGAATCTGCCGACGAGGTTCCGCCTCGTCTTCGCCGGGCCGGTCGGTGCCGGGAAGACCACGGCGGTCCGCGCGTTGAGCGATGTCGTCACCGTGGATACCGATGTCCCGATCTCGGCCGGCTCAGCGGAGTACGGCGATACGGACAAGACGACGACCACGGTGGGGCTCGACTACGGCACGTGGAAGCCCACGGACGAGATCTCGGTCGCGCTCATCGGCGTTCCCGGCCAGGACCGCTTCGCCCATGCCCGGCAGAGCGTCTCCGCCTCCGACACCCGTATGCTGCTGTGGCTGCGTGCAGACCGCGGGAGCATCTCTGCGGACGCCGACGAGTGGCTCGCGCGTCTCACCGCCGACCACGAGCGGACGGTGATCGCGGTCACGCATGTGGCCGCCGAGGCCCTCGACGAGGTACGCCGGACGCTCGGTGCGAGCCTCGAAAGGTATCGGATACCCCTCACTCGCGTGCTCGCCGCCGACGCGCGCGACCGCGAGAGCGTCATGCGTGTGGCGTGCGCGGCCCTCGACCTCCCTGGAGGAGAGTCATGAACGTCCCCATCCGAGCGGACGACCCCGCGTCGACCGGCGAGTCGGGGCCGACGCAGGACGGCGTGCTCATGCATCCGGATCTCGCGGCGAACTGGGCGCTCTGGTCGGGCGTCGTGAGCCAGGCCGCGCTCACCCGGCTGCGTCATCTCGAGGAGCGCTTCCCCGAACTGACCACAGCCGTCCTCTCGACCGCCGACGGCCTGCACATCGCCTCCGTCGGCACCCTCGCCGAGACCGGAGACCGCCTGGCCGCCATGAACGGTTCGCTGTTCGCCGTCGCCAGGGCCGAGGCCGAGATCATCTCGCGCGGAACGGAGCCGAGCCTCTCCGCCGTCGTCTCGGTGTCGATCGGGCAGAGTCAGCTGTCGCTGCTCAGCTTCATCCTCGCCCCCTACGGCCAGCTGCTCCTCTCGGTCTCGGCGAAGGGCGTGCAGGTCGGGACCGTGATCGTGCAGGCCCGTTCGGCTGCATACGAGCTCATCACCGCACTGGGGCTCGCCGGCGCACCGGGGTGAGGCTGGCTACGCTGAGGCCATGAGCACGCACATCGCCGCAGAGCCCGGTCAGATCGCACCCATCGTCTTGTTCCCCGGCGACCCGCTGCGGGCGAAGTGGATCGCCGAGACGTTCCTCGACGATGCAGAGCTGCACTCCGAGACGCGCGGGATGCTGGGTTTCACCGGCACCTGGGAGGGGCACCGCGTCTCGGTGCAGGGCTCGGGCATGGGCCAGCCGTCGATGGCTATCTATGCGAACGAGTTGTTCGACTCCTACGACGTGCAGACGATCGTGCGAGTCGGTTCGTGCGGCGCCCTGACCGAGCGGGTGAAGATCCGCGACATCATCATCGCGAACGGCGCCAGCACCGACTCCGGCATCAACCGCGTGCGCTTCCACGGACTCGACTACGCACCCGTGGCCGACTTCTCGCTGCTGCGCGCTGCGGTCGAGGCGAGCGAGTCCGAGCCCCTGGAGTCGACGGTGCACGTGGGGCAGCTGTTCTCGAGCGACCAGTTCTACAGCACGCGCCCCGAGCTCACGGAGCCGTTCGTGCAGCACGGCATCCTCGGCGTCGAGATGGAGGCCGCCGGGCTCTACACCCTCGCGGCGTACCACGGTCGGCGCGCCCTCGCCATCTGCACGGTCAGCGACCACATCATCACGGGCGAGGAGACCACCGCGCAGGAGCGCGAGCAGACGTTCGGCGACATGATCCGCATCGCGCTGCGCGCCGCGACCCGCTAGGGGGTGTCGCCGACCGCGTGCGGACGCGGCAGCGCCACCATCGCGCCGGTGTCGGTGAACTCCTGCTGGATCTCCTCGTCGTGCCGGTATGTGAGCAGGCTCACGACGACCGCCGCGAGCATCGCGAACACGAACGCGGGAAGTAGTTCGTAGAGCCCGGTATCGAGAGCCTTCCAGATGAACACGGTCGCGGCACCGACGAACATCCCCGCCAGCGCACCCCAGTTGGTGAGCTTGCGCCAGTAGAGGCTGAGCAGGATGACCGGCCCGAACGCCGCGCCGAATCCGGCCCAGGCGAAGGAGACGAGGCCGAGGATCGTGTCGTTCGGGGTGATCGCCAGCACCGCCGCGACGACTGCGACGCCGAGCACCCCGAGCCGCCCCATCAGCATGAGCGTCTTCTGCGAGGGCGGCGTGCGCCGGAACACGCCGTACAGATCCTCGACCAGCGCCGAGGAGCACACGATCAGCTGGGAGGAGATCGTGCTCATGATCGCGGCGAGCACCGCCGCCAGCACGAGGCCAGCGACGAACGGATGCAGCAGCGTCTGCGACATCAGCAGCACCACGGTCTCGGGGTTGGCGAGGTCGACGCCCGTCTTGGCGATGTAGGCGATGCCGACCAGGCCCGACAGCACCGCGCCGCCGAGGGAGACGATCATCCAGGAGATGCCGATGCGTCGAGCGCTCTTCGCCTCCTGGGGTGAGCGCAGCGCCATGAACCGCACGATGATGTGCGGCTGCCCGAAGTACCCGAGTCCCCACGCGAGGGAGGACACGATGGCGAGGATCGTGCCGCCGGTGAGCGCAGTGCCCGAGAGCAGGGACAGATGGTCGGGCGCGACCTCGTTGATCAGCTCGCCCGTCTCGGCCAGCCCTCCGATCGCCACGATCGCCGCGACCGGGATCACCACGAGGGCGACCACCATCATGAGCCCCTGCACGACGTCGGTCAGTGATGCACCGAGGAAGCCGCCGAACAGCGTGTATGCGAGGGTGACTCCCGTGACCAGCAGCATGCCGGTCAGATAGTCGCCGTTGAACGAGCTCTCGAAGAAGACGCCGCCGGCGACCATGCCCGACGAGATGTAGAGGGTGAAGAACACGAGGATGACGACACCCGAGACCACGCGGAGCAGTCGCGTCGTGTCGCGCAGCCGATTCTCGAAGAAGCTCGGCACCGTGATGGAGTTGCGCGACACCTGCGTGTAGGCACGAAGCCGAGGAGCCACGAGCAGCCAGTTCAGGTAGGCGCCGATGGTGAGACCGATCGCGATCCACGCCTCGATGAGACCGGAGACGTAGATCGCACCGGGTAGCCCCATCACGAGCCAGCCGGACATGTCGGAGGCACCGGCGCTGAGCGCGGCCACCCACGGCGGGAGATTGCGTCCGCCGAGCATGTAGTCCTCGTGATCGCCGGTTCGCCGGAAGGCGATCCAGCCGATGAGCAGCATCGCTGCGAAGTACAGCGCGAGTGCGGCGAAGGTGAAGATCTGGTCGGGCATCGTCGTCCCCCCTGGGCGGTGCAACCTCCGGTTGTCGTCGTTCGATGATGTCAAGCGCGGCCTCGCGCACACCGAGGCGCCTCGGCGCGGCGTGACTTCGGCGCGGTCGGCAAGGTCTGACCTCGCGCCGCATCAGGCACTCATCGGCGGATGGGATGATCGAGGGATCATGACTACCCCTCCGCGGCTCGACCCCGCCCTCGTTCCGGACGCCGCGGACCCGGACGCCGTCTATCTGGCGTTCGTCGAATGGGCGGAATCGACGGGCATCAGTCTGTATCCCGCGCAGGACGAGGCGGTCATCGAGATCGTGTCCGGCAACAACCTGATCCTGTCGACGCCGACCGGCACCGGGAAGTCGCTGGTGGCGATCGGTGCGCACTTCAGCGCACTCGTGGCCGGGCGTCGCAGCTACTACACGGCACCGATCAAGGCGCTCGTGAGCGAGAAGTTCTTCTCCCTGGTCGACGTGTTCGGCGCCGAGAACGTGGGAATGGTCACGGGCGACTCCTCGGTGAACGCCGACGCCCCCATCATCTGCTGCACGGCGGAGATCCTCGCGAACCTCTCGCTGCGCCAGGGCACCGACGCCGACGTCGGGCAGGTCGTGATGGACGAGTTCCACTTCTACGCCGACCCCGACCGCGGATGGGCGTGGCAGGTGCCGTTGCTCGAGCTGCCGCAGGCGCAGTTCATCCTGATGTCGGCGACCCTCGGCGATGTGACCGAGCTCGCCGCCGACCTCACCCGTCGCACCGGCCGTGAGACGGCCACCGTGACGGGAGTGGAGCGCCCCGTCCCCCTGCACTTCTTCTACGAGACGACTCCGATCCACGAGACGATCGACGACCTGCTGAACACGGGCCAGGCGCCGATCTACGTCGTGCACTTCTCGCAGGCCGCAGCGATGGAACGCGCCCAGGCACTGTCGAGCACCAAGGTGGCCACCCGCGAGCAGCGCGACGAGATCGCCGCCCTGATCGCCGAGTTCCGGTTCACGACCGCGTTCGGGAAGACGCTCTCGCGATTCCTGCGTGCGGGCATCGGCGTGCACCACGCGGGCATGCTGCCGAAGTACCGGCGCCTCGTCGAGCAGCTGGCGCAGCGCGGCCTGCTGCGCGTGATCTGCGGCACCGACACTCTCGGCGTCGGGATCAATGTGCCGATCCGCACGGTGCTGCTCACCGCCCTCACGAAGTTCGACGGTACGCGGATGCGGCAGTTGAACGCCCGCGAGTTCCATCAGATCGCCGGCCGCGCTGGTCGTGCGGGATACGACACCGCCGGCACGGTGGTGGCTCAGGCTCCCGAGCACGAGAGCGAGAACGTCGCGGCGCTGAAGAAGGCCGGCGACGACCCGAAGAAGAAGCGCAAGATCGTGCGCAAGAAGGCACCCGACGGCTTCGTGTCGTGGGGCGAGCCCTCGTTCCGCAAGCTCATCGACGCCGTGCCGGAGACGCTGACCTCCCACATGCAGATCACGAGCGCCATGATGCTCAACGTGATCGCCCGGGGCGGCGACGTGTTCGCCAATATGCGCGCGCTGGTATACGACAACCACGAACCGCGGAAGCGTCAGCGCGAGCTCGCGCTCAGGGCCATCGGCATCTACCGCACCCTGCGCGAATCGGGCATCGTGGAGAAGACGCCGGATGGCGACATCCGCCTCACGGTCGACCTGCAGCCGAACTTCGCACTCAACCAGCCGCTGTCGCCGTTCGCCCTCGCGGCCTTCGAACTGCTCGACCCCGATCCCGCCGCCGGCACGGGCACGGGGTCCTACGCGCTCGACATGATCTCGATCGTGGAGTCGACGCTCGACGATCCCCGCGCCGTGCTGAGCCAGCAGGAGTTCCTGGCACGCGGCGAGGCGGTCGCGGCCATGAAGTCGGAGGGCATCGAGTACGACGAGCGCATGGAGCTGCTCGAGCAGATCACGTACCCGAAGCCGCTCGACGAGCTGCTGACCGCGGCCTTCGAGACGTTCAGCGCCGCTCAGCCCTGGATCCGCGACTTCGAGCTGCACCCGAAGTCGGTCGTGCGCGACATGTACGAGTGGGCCATGTCGTTCGGGGAATATGTCGCCTACTACAAGATCGCGCGCTCCGAGGGCGTGGTGCTGCGCTACCTCTCCGACGCCTACCGTGCGGCCTCGCAGACCATCCCGGAGGAACTCAAGGACGAAGACCTCCGCGACCTCATCGAGTGGCTCGGAGAACTCGTCCGTCAGGTCGACTCCAGCCTGCTCGACGAATGGGAGGAGCTGATCGCCGGGGTGGATAACGGCCGTTTCGATCCGCATCGGCCGGACGAGCCGATCGTCCCTCCCGCACCCAAGCGCCTGACGAGCAACATCCGCGCCTTCCGCATCCTGGTGCGCAACGAACTGTTCCGCCGGGTGCAGCTCGCCGCGAGGGAAGACGTGAACGCGCTGGCCGAGCTCGATCCGGGGTTCGGCGCCGACGCGTGGTCGGACGCGCTCGACGGATACTTCGCCGACCACGACGAGATCCTCACCGGAGCGGATGCACGCAGCTCGAAGCTGCTGATCCTCACCGAGGGGCCGACCGTCTGGACGGCGCGCCAGATCTTCGACGACCCGGCAGGCGACCACGACTGGGGCATCTCCGCGACGATCGATCTCGCCGACTCCGACGAGGCGGGCGAGGCCGTCGTCACCGTCACCGGAGTGGACCGGCTGTAGGCGCAGGCCCGACCACTGCCCCCACCCTCTCCACACCGACGACCCTGCCGAACCTCCCCAGCGTCTCGCGCCGGTGCGAGGCGGCGATCACGGTCCCGTCGAACCGTGCGAGCACGTCGGAGATGATGCGCTCTGACTCGGCGTCCAGGCTCGCGGTGATCTCGTCGACGATGAGCACCCGCGGCGCACGACACAGTGCCCGTGCCAAGGCCAGCCGGGCGCGCTGACCTCCCGACAGCCGGGCACCGTGCTCACCGAGCTCATCATCGAGGGTGATCCAGTCATCGGCCCCCACCGCTGTGAGCGCTTCGAGCAGCTGCTCGTCGGTGCGGGGGTCCGCTCCGCGCACCAGGTTCTCTCGGACCGTGCCGTGGAAGAGACGGGCGTCCTGCTCCACCACTGCCACGACACGGCGCAGCTCGTCGTCGCGGATGCGGCCGAGCGGATAGGCGACGCCTGCCGCGTCGACGAGCGCGACGGTGCCGGCTGAGGGGTCCCACAGGCGGGCGGCGAGCGCGATGACCGTGCTCTTGCCCGCTCCGGACGGCCCGGCGAGACCGATGTGCTCCCCCGGATCGACGTCCATCGACCACCCTCCGAGCACGTCGGTCCTGTCGTCGTAGGAGAACGAGACCTTTTCGAAGCGCACTCCGACGGGGCCATCGGTCAGTGCGATCGGGCGCTCGACCGGCACCACGACCGGAGGACGGTGCAGACCCGCCCCCACACGGTCGGCGCTCGCGATCAGCGGGTGCAGCTCCGACACCGTGTGGGCAGCCTCTGCCACCGCGGCCACCCCGGCGACCGCGAGAGCGATCACCGCGGGAAGCAGCGCGGCCTGAGCGCCGCCCACCGTGCCGCCGACCGTGCCGCCGACCGTGCCGCCCGCCGTGCCGCCGAGGATGAGGGACGCCGCGATCACGCCGATCACCACGGCGGTGAGGATCAGCTCGCGCGTGCCGTCGACGAGATGGGCGATGGCCTCCCTCCGACGGCTGAGCGCCGCCGACCTCCGGGTACCGGCGACCGCCTCGCGCACGACGCGACCCTGCAGGCCGTAGGCGAGAACCTCCCGCACGGCGCCGAGAGCATCGACCAGCCGTTCCGACTGATCCTCCCGTTCCTGCTGCTCGCGCGCCCCCACCCGGCGCGCCGGACCTGCTCCCGCCCAGGCGGTGAGCGCAACGGCTGCCGCTCCGCCGAGCATCACGAGCGCCGCCACGGGCATCACGACGAACGCGCAGACCACGGCTCCCAGGAACAGGGTGAGCGCGGCTCCGATCTGCGCCACCGTGTGCGCGTAGAAGAACTCCAGCTTCTCGATGTCGGTCATCGCCACGGAGGCCGCGCGGCCCGAATGCTCCCGGCGCCGCCCCGGAACGCTCCGGGAGTAGGCGTCGAAGAGAGCCATCCGCAGCCGCGCCAGCACCCGGTACGCGAGGGCGTGCGACACGTCCATCTCCCGCCAGGTGAGGAAGGTGCGCAGCAGCACGAGGGCACCGAGCGCCACCCACCAGACAGCCGGAGGCCAGGTGCCGTGCACGACGGCGCCGCCGACGCCGAGTGCGGTGAGCACCCCGATGGCGGCGAGGGCGCACAGACTCGTGGTGGCGATCAGGTAGCTGCCGATGATGCGACGCCATTCCGGTCGCAGCGGCGGAAGGAGCCGGGCGAGGATGGCCCATGACGAGGTCACGGAGCCTCCTCCACGAGCACCCCGTCACGGAGCACCCGCACGTCGGCCACGCGGGCGAGCGCCTCGGGGCGGTGGCTGATCATGAGCACGATCCTCTCTTCGGCGACGCGTTCGAGCGTCTCGGCGACGGTCAGGGCGCTGCGGTCGTCGAGGGCGCTGGTCGGCTCGTCGACGAGCAGCACGGGACGACCGGCCAGCAGCGCTCTGGCGAGGGCGAGGCGTTGGCGCTGTCCTCCCGACAGACTCGTCCCGGCCTCCGCCACCATCGCCTCGAAGCCGCCGGGGATGGCCCTGATCTCGTCGAGCACACCCGCCGCGGCACAGGCGCGTTCGACGTCCTCCCGATCCGCACCGAGCAGATCGATGTTCTCCCGGATGGTGCCGGCGAAGAGGACGGGCCGCTGCGAGACGACCGCCACATCGCTCGGCTGGAGCGGACGCCCGTCGAGCTCGACCGTTCCCGCTGCCGCGGGCAGGAATCCGAGGACGAGGTCGAAGAGCGTGGACTTGCCTGCGCCCGAAGGCCCGGCGATCGCGTGGACCTCTCCGCGTTCGGCGAGGAGATCGACACCGCGGAGGACGTCACGATCGGCACCGGGGTAGCGGTACGAGAGGCCGGAGATGCGGAGCACCTGACCTGCGGGACGAGCGTGCGCATCGGCGTCCGCCTGCACCGGCACGGGAGCGGGCGAGCGACGGAACGCCCCCAGGGTCGCGAGCCCGGGAACAGCAGTCAGACCGAGGAAACCCGCGTGCCAGTGTCGGGAGAGCTCACGCACCGGACGGAACGCCTCGGAGGAGAGCAGCAGCAGCGCGTAGACCTCGACGGCCGGCGGCTCACCGGTCAGGACCGCGACGACCGCGAGCCCCGCGGCGACCACCACGCCGGCCTGCACGGCGAGGTCTGTGATGGCCGTCTCCGCGAGCGACGTGCGCATCACGCGTTCGGTGGCCAGGCGCAGCGCCTCCGATCTCGTGTGCAGGCGCGCCCGTGTGGCGGGGACGTCCCCCAGTGCGCGCAACGTCGACATTCCGCGAAGGGACTCGAGAAGGTCGCCGCTGAGAGCCTCGTAGCTGTCCCAGTGCTCGAAGCCTCGACGGGCGAGCATGCGCTTCCACAGCAGCGGGCCGAGCACCGCGAGCAGGATCCCCGCCGCGACGCACAGCGCGATCAGCGGGGACAGCACCGCCACGAGGCACACGGCGATCAGGCTGCCGACGACGAGTTGCACCACGGCGGGGATGTACTTCGACACATAGGCGTCCGTGCCGTCGATCCCGTCGCCGAGCGCGAGCTGCGTCGAGCCGTCCCTGAGACCGGCATCATGCAGTCGCTCCGGCACGAGGACCGCGGAGACGGCCGCGCCCCGAAGGTCTTCCCTCACCCTCCCGCCGAGACGCGCGGCGGCATCTCCCTGCACGATGGTGAGCAGCATCCGCGTCACTCCGATCACGAGGATCACCCCGATGCCGACGACCGCGCCCTGCCCCTCACCGCGCACGAGAGCAGCGAGCGACCACGCGAGAGCCAGCGCCTGCAGCAGGTGCGTCGCGTATACGAGGAGAAGGAGGAGGGTGCTCCAGGCCAGCAGCCAGGGGTGCCGTCGCGCTTCGCGCCACAGCTCGGGGACGATCATCATCGTGAGCCTCCGGGAGAGTCGAGGAAGGCGATCGCATGGAGGATCCACCGCCCTCCGGTCGAGGAGAAGCCGGACACCGGGCGAGCGCCACAGCCTCCGTCGAGGGCCGCGCGGTAGCAGAGACCGGCCGCGGTGAGGTGGGCGTTCCAGAGCGCGGTGCCGATGAGCGGTGCCGGAGCCGTGGTCGGCACGGACCAGGAACGGACGGCGCTCGCACCCCGCACCCAGGCTTGTCCGGAGGCGCGCGCGACGCGATCGATCTCCCCGCGCGGGGACAGGCGATCTCGCGCGGAGGTCCGGACGAGGAACTCGGACGTGGACGGCGAGCGCCTGGAGCCGAGAGCACGACGTGCCGCGTCGATCGGCACCGGGGTGTGCGGGAGCTCGACCGCGGCGAGCGGGATCTCGGGGACGAGCCCCCGCCGCAGCCAGCTGTCGACGTCGGAAGCGCGGGGCACGCCGAGCAGTCCGCGCAGCCGGGACGACGGCCCGAACTGCCCGCGCCCCGCCCGCGCACCCAGCAGGAAGCGCACCGCGGCCACCGCGTAGGCGGTGTCGGCGATCCAGAGCGGCCAGGCCCGATGCCGGTAGCGGCCGAAGGATCGACCCGGCTGGACCGTGAACACCACCCGCGCGATGCCGTCCCCCGCGGTGGTCGACGGCCATCCGTCCTCACGATCGGAACGCGGATCACGCCGCAGGAACAAGCCTCCGTCGTGGTCGATCGCCCAGCGCACACCGACCGCGTCGACGAGGTGCGTCTGCACCGGGTAGCACGCCCCGGCTGAGGGCACCGGGCGACGGCGGATGCTCGTGGCCGTGCCGTCCTCCACCCGATGGAACTCCCCGGGGTGCCACAGTCCGTCGACGAGCTCGCGCACACCGACAGGAGGTTCGTCCGCCACGGCTCCGGTCCGTCCCCAGGCGTTCACCCTCGGGCCGGGCGGCAACGGGCCGGACGGCACCAGCGTCGAGTGCACCTGGTCGAGCGGTGCGGACACGCCATGCTCTTCCCGCAAGCTCTGCGCCATGGTCGGCCTCACATGTGCGGGGCCGGGAGAAGCGTGAAGTCCTCCGGTCCGCCGCTCCAGGTCGTCCGCCAGCCGCGCTCCTGCGCCGCCTCTCGGAACCGGGGCATGCCGAGGTACGAGAACGCCGCCGGTGCGTTGGGGACCAGCCCCGTCACGATCGAGCGCACCACGCGCAGGTCGGTGCGCCGCACGTCGGAGGTCGTGAGGTCGCGCGTGAGCACGCGGTGGCCGCGATCAGCCAGGCGCGCATGGACCTCGTCCATCGTCACCGGTTCCACTGCGCTCAACGGGAGTACTCCCTGCACCGGATCCTGGAACCGGCGCGCCTCTCCGTGCACGGTCGGGTCCAGCCAGACCTGCACGTGTGCGCCGAGGTCGATCACCTTCTCGAACTCGACTCCGGCCGCGGTCGTGTAGTCGGCGTCCGCACGGAACTCGAGGGTGAGTCCCTTGGCCATCAATCCCTCGGCGACGGCGCGGAACACCCATCCGTCCGCCGTCGTGCAGCCCTGCGTGTAGATCCAGGTGTGCACGGCTTCCAGCACGGCCTTCCGTGCGGCACGTGCAGGATCGAGTGCGGCCGAGAACCCCGCGGCATAGAGGCCGCGCTCCGGATCGTGCACGAGAGCACCGATCGCCGGGGCGAATTCCGACGGCATGGCGACCAGCCACACACGCAGGCTGCTCCCCTCCAGATCGTCGAGGAGGCCCGGGACCGTCGCAGGGTCGATGCCGAACGTCGGCCCGTCGAGGTGCCACCACACCTCGAGCGCATCCCGCTCGATCACCTCGATCACCCCGCGGTCGCGCGCATCGTCGAAACCCGCCCCCGTGGCGATGCCGGCGTAGTTGAGATGATGCGTGCGGGGCAGGGAGCGGAAGCGGGATTGCCGCCAGTTCAGGTGCACGAGGGAATCCGGCATCCACACCGAGCCCCCGTCGAGATCGTCGCAGCGCGCCCACAGCGTCGGCGTGGACGCCTCCAGCCGCTGATAGGGGAAGCCCGGACGGGAGAGCTGCCAATCGGCGAAGCGCGGAAGATCCGCATCGTCGATGACGGTCTCCCCGTCGGCGCGCAGTTCTTCCGCTGAGGCGACGCGGAGGTCGTGCGGCGGCAGCACGTCGGGCAGCCAGTTGCCGCAGTACCGCTCCACGCCTTCGCCGATGGCCGCGATGCGCGCCTGTGCGGGGTCTCCGAACGAGGTGCCGAGCGAGACCCGATCAGCGGGCCATTCGCCGAGCAGGCGGGCATCGGCCACTGATGCGGTGAGAGCCAGATACCGGTGCGGAGCGCCGATCGGATGCGGAACCTCGCGCACGGAGCGGATGATGCCGGCCTCCGCGTCGACGAGCGCCTCGGCAGGCAGGGTCGCTCGAGCGGTGCGGTGATTCGGGGTGTCGTGCGCGTTCATGCTGTCCTCTCGTAGCGCCAGCGACCGGTCTCGGGCTCGAAGGCCGATCTGGTGCGGCGGGTCGGATGCCGATCGACGCCTGCGGGCTCGGATGCCGACGCTGTTCCCGCCGACGGCAGACCGGTCTCGGTGAGCCAGGTGTCCAGCACCCCGCCGATGCCGCCCGCCCTGCGCAGTCGGGAGCGGACGTCGTCATCGTCGATGTCGGCGGCGAGCCGGTGGCCCCAGGGCCCGTCGACCAGGTGCAGCGGCCCACGCCAGGCATCGGCGAGCCGGCCCGCATCCGTGAAGAAGAAGTCGTGGTCGCCGCGGATGAGCAGCAGGGGTACGCGGAGGTCGCCGTATGCACGGTGCAGATCGACGGCGGGCGCTGACCACAGGCGACGCCAGCCGGAGAGCACCTCCCGCGACCACCCCCATTCCGCAGCGGCCCGGTGCACGCCGACCTCGGATGCCCGCGCCACCCTGGCCTCGAGCTCCTCATCGCTCAGCGGGGGAAGGGAACGCGCCCCGCGACCGTGCTGGTGCCACCACCCGATCCGGTCTCGCAGGTGTGGTCGCCCGTTCTCGTCCCACGCGGTCTCGGCGAGCCCGAGAGCCGGAACGAGGAGCACGAGTGCATCGACGTCGACCGACCTCGCCGCCTCGAGCGCGGTGTGGGCGGCATACGACCCGCCGGAGAGCAGGAGCGGCAGCCCGGGGCTCTCGGCCCTGACGGCATCGACCACCGCGCGGCCGTCTGCACGCTCGGAGAGGTAGGAGTGCCATTCGCCGTCGGACGAGTGTCGGCCGCGCACGTCGTGGATCACGCAGCGGTAGCCGCGCCTCACCCACGCCCGCGCGGTGTCGGCGTGGCGCCAGGCCCCGTAGGGAGTGCGGATGACCACCACGCCTCGCGTCTCTGCGGGCGACCAGGCCCATCCGCGCAGCCGGGCGCCGTCATCGGCGACGACGACATGAGGACGGGCATCGCGCGGCGGGGTCATCGGAGCAGCCTCGGCGGTGCCGCGGGGAAGGGGAGCACCGTGTGCTCGGTGACCGATCCGGTCGACGGCACCAGCTTCCACAGGGTCGTGCGCAGGTGGTCGAGGTCGGCGTCGGCTCGCGCCCAGGTGAGGATCACGTGCAGCAGCCGGGCGAGCACGAGCACCGCGGTCGCGTCGTCGACGGGCGTGGCCGGGGCAGGCCCGGACTGCTGCCATGCCTCGGTCGAAGCAGGCGCGCTGCTCGCGGCCAGCCGTCGCGCTGATACCTGGGCCGAGGTCGGGTCGTGCTCGTCGAGCGCGAGCGGATCGATCAGGATGCTCTCGCCCTCGCGGTGCACACGCAGCCAGGCGACACCCTGCAGGGGAAGCATGTCGAGGTCGGACCACCGACGGCGGTCGAGCGCGTCGTCGGCGTAGGCGACGACGAGGGAGGTGTCATCGGGCAGTGCGGACTCCGGATCGAGGAGGGTGACCCGCGCACCCCAGGACCGGAGGACGCGTTCGAGCCCGTCGACCAGCGCGCCTGCTCCCAGCACGCAGACGTCGCGGCGCTCGTCCGGCCAGCGGCGGAGCGCGTCCACCGACTCGCGCTCCTGCACCTCGAGCATCAGGCGGTCGAGGAGCGCGGAGGCCGCACCGTCCGAACCACCGGCCGGAGTCTCGAGGGCGTCGAACAGCTCGGCGGGTGGTGCGTCGATCAGGGCGAATCGTCCGGTGCGCAGGCGGATCCGGGGGCGACCGTCTGCGCCGAGAACGAGATGGGCTCCCGAGTCGGGGAGCGGCAGGATGCGGGATTCGGAAGTCATGGAGTCTCTCGGTGAAGGGCCCGGCCGGGCGCGAACGCCCGGCCGGACTGGAGTGCGCTCGAAAGCGCGGCGGAAGGATCCGCGATCAGTCGAAGGGGTTCTCGACCAGTGCGTTGGAGTGCGATGCCGACAGGTGCGCCAGCTGCTCGGACTCTTCGATCTCGGCGAGGATCTGCTTTTCCATTTCGTTCTCCTTCAGTGAGTTTCCGACCCGCGGTGTGCGGGGCGGGTCCACGGTGGGACGAGATCGACCCTAATTGATAATGATTCTCAATATCTACTAGTCTGGCGAACATGCCTTCCTCCCTCCCCCTCCTCGCCGCTGATCACCGGGCCGGGACCGTCTTCGAGATTCATGGCGACTCCCGGCGTGTCGCGGTGGCCGACAGCTGGCTCGCCGAGCACGCCGGATTCCTCCGCCTGCCCTCCGGCGCGAACGACCGCTGGGCGTTCGCCGACGACCGCGGCGGCGCTCTGGTCGTCGGCGGCGGCACCGTACGACGCATCCCGATCGCCATCCCCGCCGAGCACCTCGCCTGCGACCCGTCCGGTCGTCACGTGGTCGTCACCTCCGGCCTGGGCATGAACGACGAAGCCTGGAGCGACCTGGTGACCGTCGTGGATCTCGCGACCGACTCGTCCACGCGGTTCCGCGCCCGTGTCGGCGAACCCGGGGTCGTCGTGGCTCCCGACCAGGCCTCGGGCGAACCGACGATCGTGCTCCGTCACCGCGCACCGGGAGCCGTCGAAACGATCCCCCTCGCCGCGGCGCTCGCGGTCGGCCCCCACGCGCCGGTACTCCGCGGAGGCCTTCTCACCGACCTCGCCGCAGACGGCCACGGCGACGTGATCGACCCCGCCTCCGGCATCCTCGGCATCGCGACGAGCCGCGGCCTCGAGCGCTTCGTCGTCGACGGCGGTGCGCCCCGGGCCATCGGCATCGTCCCCTGGCCCGTCGACGGACGGGCGTACTACCTGCGTCTCGCCGGTGACACCGGGCGGGTGACGGGGATCGTGCGCGGGGGTCCGGCCTCGCCGGGATCGTGGCCGGAATGGACGAACACCTTCGTCGAGATCGACCTCGCATCCGGAACCTCCCGCGCCGTGCCGCTGCCGCCGGGGCTCGCGTTCCGATTCGCGCTGGCTGCAGGTGTTGCAGCCGTCTCGGTCATCCACCCCGACGGAGACGCGGTGCTCGTGATCGATCGCGAGGAGGCACGTGTCTCCCGGGTCGTGCCGATCCCGGCGATGACGCATCCCCCTCGCGCCGGACGGCTGCCGTGGGACGGCGTCGACGGTCGCCCCGCGCAGCGCCGGTCCATTGCGATCGACCCCGTCGGCGGCACGATCGCGGTCACCAGCGGTGGCGACGGCACGATCCTCCTCCTCGACGGAACCGAGATCTCGACGGTCGAGCTCCCCACCCCGCTCGACGAGGGCGGGCATCTGCTCTGGGCGTCCGATGGCGACCGCGTCGACGACCTGGTGGGCCGATGAACGCGCATCGGGCCGTGCTCGACGATGCCCTCGCGCGCGCCGAACGCCACGGTCGGCCGGGGCTCCCGGTCGGCGGCTTCACCCTGGGGCGGGCCGCCGACCGCAGCTGCCGCGGCATCCATCGCCTCGACGGCTCGACCGTGATCGAGCCGGACGGCCACCTCCATCGCATCTTCCCCTCCCCCGACCGCAGCCGCATCGCGGTGGAATGGGCACCCACCGCCGACGAGAATGCCGTCTTCGGCCTCGTCGATGTCGCCGCCGGCACACTGCGCCTCCACCCCGACATCCGTCTCCGCTACGACACCGTGCTCTGGGCGGCCGATTCGCGGAGCCTCGACGTGGTCGCCAGCCGCGACCGCCGGCTCGTGACCCTCGACGTGGAGACGGGCGAGACAGAGGTGGCTCCCCTGCCGAGCGAGGGCCGGCTGCGACTGTTCCCCGGAGGAGAGAGCGGCCTGCGCGCCCTCAGCTCCGCCGGTGCGGGAACCACTCTGACCGACCGGGCGACGGGGACGCCGCTGGGACGGTGGTCCGCGCTGTTCCGCGCCTGGCGACTCGGCACCGGGGTGCTCGTATGGCATGACCGGGGTCTGGATGCCGTGCTGATCGACGCCGCAGCCGATGCGGCAGATGACCGCGCGCCCTGGCACTGGCACGACCCCGATGTACGGATCGTCGACGTCGCGGTGCAGGACGACCGGGTGGTGGTGCTCGCCGTCACGGAAGGGCGGAGCGTGCTCGTCGACCTCGACGACGGCATCGAGGTCGGCCGCACAGAACCTGCCTCCTCCGACGCCGATGTGCTCACCACGACGATGATCGGCGTCGACGACGGCGTACTGCGTCTGGGCGTCGAAGGCCCCCTCACGCCACCCCGCATCGTCGAGCGCGCACAGCTCGGCACCACGATCCTGCCGCCCTCCTCCTCCCGCGCGACCACCGTGCGCCACGACATCCCGGCCGGCGACGGCGCGACCCTCACGGTGCACGTGACGTCGCCGAGTGCCGCGGAGGGGATCCCGGCCGCGGGGACGACGGGCCCGCTGCCGCTGATCCTCACCTGCTACGGCGGCTTCGGCGTGCCGCACCTGCCCGTGTTCGAACCGACCGTGCCCGCATGGGTCGGGTTCGGAGGTGCCTACGCCTCCGCACAGCTCCGTGGCGGAGGCGAGCGCGGTGAGGCCTGGCGCCAAGCAGGATACGGCGAGCGCAAGCACCGCACGGTCGCCGACCTCGCCGACGTCGCCCGCGGTCTCATCGCGGCCGGTGTCACCCGCCCGGATCTGCTCGTCCTCGCCGGGGCCTCGCTGGGCGGGGTCGTCGCCGCCGCGTGCGCGCTCGAACATCCGGAGCTGTGCGCGGGGTTCGTGACCACAGCGGCCCCGCTCGACCTGCTCGCCCTCGACGATCATCCGCTCGGGTCGAGCTGGCGTGCAGAGTTCGGCGACGACGGCACACCCGCGTCCCGTGCCCGGCTCGGCGCGCTGTCTCCGCTCGCACGCGCCGAGTCGCTTCCGGTCGGTGCGCCGGTCCCCTCCTACCTGGGAGTGGTGCTCGGCGAAGACACCAGGGTCCTCGCACGCGACACGCATCGGATGGTCGAGTCGCTGCGTCGAACGGGCGGCTCGGCCCGCTCATGGACGGCAGCGGGGGCAGGCCACGGCGCGAACGAGTCCGTCGCCCTGCACGACCTCGGCCTCGCATTGCTCGACTTCGCAACATCGGTCACGGTCACGGCCACGAAGCGCATCGCGTCAGGCAGCACGACCGGAGGCACCCGATGAGCGATTCGACGGCCGTTCTCACCGAACGACGCGCCAGACGCCTGCCCTTCCGACGGCAGCCGAGCGAACAGCGCACTCTGCCCCGCAGAGGAAGTCGACGGGTGCTCCCGGTAGGCCCGACCGTGACGACGATCGCCGTGCTCGCCGTTCTCGTCCTCGTGGTCTCCGCAGCCACCGGCCCCGTCGCCGTCTCCCCCCTCGATGCCGCCAAGATCGTGATCGGCCACCTGATCCCCGGCATGCCCTGGATGACGGACGGAACGCTCACCCCGCTGCAGGACCAGGCCGTGTGGCAGTTCCGGGTGCCCCGGTCGCTCCTGGCCGCACTCTCGGGAGCGGGACTGGCTCTCGCCGGAGCGATGATGCAGGCCGTCGTGCGTAATCCCCTCGCCGAGCCTTACATCCTCGGCGTCTCCTCGGGCGCGAGCGTCGGCGCCGTGCTGGTGATCGTCTCGGGCGGTGCCACCTTCCTCGGTCTGTCGATGAGCGGTGCGGCGTTCGTGGGGGCGATGGTCGCCTGCCTCCTGGTGGCCATGCTCGCGCGCATCCGCGGAGAGCTGTCCCCGACCAGGATGATCCTCGCCGGGGTCGCGCTGGGCGCCCTGCTGAGCGCGGTGACCAGCTACCTCACCCTCACCACCGACGCCCAGAACGTGGTGAGCGTGATGTTCTTCCTGCTCGGGAGCGTGTCGGCCGCCGACATGTCGACGCTCTTGATCCCTGCGGTCGCGCTCGCGATCGCCTGCATCGCGGTGTTCGGACTCTCCCGCTCCATGAACGCGCTGCTCGCGGGCGACGAGTCGGCGATGGCCGTCGGAGTGCGCACGACCCGGGTGCGCGGCGTGCTGCTCGTGCTCGCCTCGCTGCTGACCGGAGCGATCGTCGCCGTGAGCGGCGGCATCGGATTCGTCGGGCTCGTCGTGCCGCACATGGCCCGACTCCTCGTGGGCTCCGACCATCGGCGGATGCTGCCCATCACGATCCTCGGCGGTGCACTGTTCCTGATGGTCGCCGACCTGCTCGCACGGACGGTCGCGATGCCCACCGAGATCCCGCTCGGCATCCTCACCGCCTTCGTCGGGGCTCCGTTCTTCCTGTGGTTGATGCGCAGCGGAGGCGATCGGGCGGGGTTCGACCGATGAGCGTGCACTTCGACGGCGTGAGTGTCGCCCGCGGTGGCCGCACGGTGCTGCACGGGGTCGACCTCGAGGTCGGCACAGGCCGCATCGTGGGGCTCCTCGGCCCGAACGGCAGCGGCAAATCCACCCTGCTGCGCACCCTGTTCACGGGTCAGCGTCCGCAGCGGGGGCGTGTCCTGATCGACGGGGTCGACGTCTCGCAGCTGCCGCCGCGTACGCTCGCGCGCACCGTGTCCGTCATGCTCCAGGACGCCCCGTCCGAGTTCGATCTGACCGTGCGCGAGACGGTGCTGGTGGGCCGCTCACCCCACCGTCCGCCGTTCAGCCGGGACACCCCGGAGGATCAGCACATCGTCGACCAGGCCCTGCGCACCGCGGACGTGCACGATCTCGGCGAGCGGCTGGTGCGTCGACTCTCGGGCGGTCAGCGCCAGCGGGTGATGCTCGCCAGAGCCCTCGCGCAGAGCGGCGAGATCCTCGTGCTGGATGAACCGACGAACCACCTCGACATCGCGCACCAGCTCGATCTCATGCGTGTGGTGAGCGGACTCGGCACGACCGTGATCGCCGCCCTCCACGATCTCAACATCGCCGCCGCGTTCTGCGATGACGTCGCGGTGATCGACGAGGGCAGGATCGTCGCCTTCGGCGCTCCGGACACCGTGCTCACCCCCGCGCTCGTCGACGAGGTCTTCCATGTGATCGCCCGCATCGCCGTCGAGGTCGACACGGGAGCACGCGCGATGACCTTCCACCCCAGACAACCCCGACCCCTCACCTAGGAGAAGAAGAATGACACCACGTACCCGACCCACCCGCCTGCTCGCCGCCGTCTCCGTCGGCCTCGGCGCGATCGCCCTCACCGCCTGCGGGAGCGGAGTCTCCACGGGAGCAGCGCCCGCCTCCTCCGGAGAGGCGATCAGCATCGAGAACTGCGGCCGCACGGTCGAGATCCCGGCCACGCCGACGGCCGTCGTCGGACTGCACCCCTCGCAGACCGAGCTGCTGCTGCGCCTGGGCCTCGCCGATTCGCTCGTCGGACAGGCGCAGGCCACCGCGGACGAGCTGCCGAGCGATGTCGCAGACCTCGCGGCCGATGTGCCCGTCATCGGCGGAGACGCACCGCCCAGCCGGGAGGAACTGCTCGCCGTCGAACCCGACTTCGTCTACTCGCCGACCACCTACGAGTTCACCGCGGAGCAGGGCTTCGCCAGCATCGAGCAGCTCTCCGAGGCCGGCGTCGCCGCGTACACCGCGACCGGCGGATGCTTCGACCGGCGCATGGAGGGCACGGTCGACGACCTCTTCATCGACCTCGAGAACCTCGGCGAGATCTTCCACGTCGAGGACGAGGCGAACGACCTGATCGAGTCGTCCAAGGCCGAGCTCGCGACCGTCGATGCGGCGCTCGAAGGCAAGGATCGCCCCCGCGTCGCCCAGGTCTTCGTGGAGGGCACGACCCTCACCGCGATCGGTGCCGGCATCGAGTACGACATCCTGAAGCGCGCCGGTGCCGACAACGTCTTCACGCCGGACGATCCCGCGTTCGCCGATTTCTTCGCCGCCGAGATCACCCCGGAGTCGCTCGCGTCAGAGGCACCGGACGCGATCGTCTTCGCGGTGTCCGACCCCGCGCACGAGGCGGCCGTCCGCTCCTACCTCGCCGCGACGTTCCCCGACATGCCCGCCGTGCGCGACGGTCGACTGATCGCGGTGCCGTCGACCGACCTGTTCCCCGGCACACTCGGGAACGTCTCGGCCGTGCGGCTGATCGCCGAGGGCCTCCACCCGGACGTCGTCTTCGACTGAGCATCACTTCCTCCACCCGCACCCCCGCGTGGCTGCACCCCCGGGAAGCTCTTGTGCTCCCGGGGGCGCAGTCTCCGGGCTAGGCCTGCATGACGGCGAGGACGTTGCCCGCGGGGTCGCGGAACCACGCGATGTCCGGCCCTCGCCCGTTCCCGCGGACGATGCCGCGCTCGTCGGAGGGGAACTCCTCGTCGCTGTAGATCTTCGTCTGGACGCCCCGGGCGATGAGCTCGTCCACGGCGGCGTCGACATCCGCCACCGGGAAGTTCAGGATCGTGAAGCTCGCCGGCGTGTGGTTCGGCTTCGAGTACACGAGGATCGAGCCGCCACGGGGCAGGCGCAGGTCGAGGAACCCCATCGCGTTGCGCTCGACGTCGAGCCCGAGCGTCGCGCCGTAGAACTCCTCCGCCGCGTCGATGTCGTCGACGCTGAATCCGCTGAACGCGTTGTCCGCTGTGAAAGCTGCCATGGCTCCAGCATCCGCCTCCTCGGCGCGCTTGTCGATGCCTTCTCGGCTCCCTCTCACCCCGCGGCGCGCACGAGCCTGCCGACCAGGTCGACGTAATCCACTCCCGCCGCGGCGAACATCCGCGGCACCTGCGACGCCGCGGTCAGCCCCGGCATCGTGTTCACCTCGTTCAGCAGGGGACCCCTGTCCGTGAGGAAGAAGTCCATCCGCGCGACGCCGTCGCACCCCAGGGCGTCGAACATCGCGATCGCAGCGCGCTTGAGGGCCGCCGCCTCGCCCGCGTCGAGCTGCGCCGGCACCGTGAAACGCGCACTTCCGTCGTACTTCGTCGCCGTGTCGAAGAGACCGGTCGCGTGGATCTCCAGCGGCGGAGCCGCCCACCGGATGCCCCCCTTCTCGCGCAGCACGGCCACGTCGATCTCGCGCGCCCTGACGACCTCCTCGACGAGGATGCGCCGGTCGAAGCGCGCGGCCTCGTGCAGCGCGGCGAGCAGATCCTCCTCCTGGGTCACGAGACTCACGCCGTGGCTCGACCCCGCCGAGACCGGTTTCACCACGACCTCGCCGTCGAACTCCACATCCCCGATGTCGTCCGCCGTGATCAGCCGCCCGCGGGCGGTGCCGATCCCCACCGCGTCCGCCACCAGCTTCGTCGTCCATTTGTCCATGCCGATCGCACCGGCGCGCAGCCCCGAGCCCACCACGCGCACTCCGGCGAGGGCGCAGAGAGCCGCCAGCGCCCCGTCCTCGCCGAGCGCACCGTGTACGGCCGGGAAGACCACGTCCGTGCGAGTGAGCAGCGGGAGCGCGAGCGCCAGCGACTCGGCGGCGGATCCCCCGTTCGGGCGCCCGTCGACGCGCCAGATGCCGTCTCGATCGATGGTCACGCACGTCACCTCGTGACCGCCCAGCCGCAGGGCTGCACCGACCGCGGCCGCCGACGCCAACGACACGTCGTGCTCGGCGTTCTGCCCTCCCCCGATGACCAGCACCCTCGTCATGCCGCGCTCCTCCGCACTCGCGCTCCGATCCCGGTGACGATGGTGTGCGGGATCGTCCCCGCCCACCGCGCCCACTCCTGCACCGAGGGCACCGCGCCCCCGTCCGGCCCGAACACGGTCGCGATCGTGCCGCGCGGGAACAGCGCGGCACCCGTGTCCACCACGATCTGATCCATCGACACCCGTCCGACGATCGGATACCGCACGCCGCCGATCTCGACGCCGGCGCCCGGCGCGAGCTCTCGCGGGATCCCATCCGCGTAGCCGACGCCCACCACCGCGAGGTGCGTCTCCGCACGGCTGACATGCGTTCCCGCATACCCGACAGCCGTGCCCGCCGGGGCGAGAGCCCCATGCACGACGGGCGCGGTCCATCGTGAAGCCCCGATCAGTGGCGTCGTCTCCGAGGGGTCGATCCCGACGAGTCCTGCGCCGATCCGCACCATCCCGAAATGGGTCGCGGGATCGGTCAGCGCCCCCGACGTCGCCGCCAGATGCACGAGCACCGGTCCGAGGCCGGCACGCAGGACCGCATCCCTGCCCTGCCGCATGCGCAGCACGGCCGCCGCGTTCGCGCCCGGATCGCCCTCGTCGGCGCGCGGCAGATGACCCATGACCCCCACGACCTCGATCCGCCCTCTGCTGGCGCGCGCCAGTCGGAAGAGCTCTGGCCACTCGTCCAGCGGAGACCCGCCACGGGCCATCCCGGTGTCCAGATGCAGGTGCACCCTGACCGGGTGCGACGTGTCCGAGCTCAGCTGGCGAAGCTCTTCGGCGGAGCCCACCGCGATATCGATGCGATGCTCCGCCGCCGCCTCGGCGTCGATACCCGCCGGGTTCAGCCAGGAGAGGATGGGCACCGTGAGTCCGGCCTCGCGGAGTGCGACGCCCTCGGCGACCTGCGTCACCCCGAGCCACTCGGCGCCCGCCGCGACCGCAGCCGTTGCCACGACGACGGCACCGTGTCCGTAGCCGTCGGCCTTCACGACGGCCATGATCGGCACCGGAGTCGCCGCCCTGACGATCCGGACGTTCTCGGCGACGGCGTCGGGGAGCGTGGTCAGCGTCGGCGCGTGCAGGCGCGAGGCGATCGCGGGACGAGGGGCGGTCATGGTGGTCATCGCTGCATCCTCGGGTCTTCGGTGGGATCGGCATACATCTCGGGGCACCCCTGATCGATCGCCTCGGGGCGCAGCTCGTAGTGCCATGACTCGTTCGCGTAGGTCTGGCACAGTCCGTAGTCGGAGCCGTGCTGGGCGAGCCAGTCGAGCGTGGGCAGCGGACCGACATCCACGGCGTCGCCAGACACGTGCGCCGACGTCTGCGGTGTCGCCACCCATCGCCGCGCTTCGTCCTCCGAGCCGTAATCGACGATCGCGTCCTGGAGCATCCGTTCCTGCAGCCCCGGCGAGCGCCATCCGCTGTTCACCAGGAACGTGACGCCGTCGCGCTCGGCATCCGAGGCCGCCCGCTGCAGGGCGTCGAGCAGCGCGGGGTCGAGGTTGCCGACCGCGACGCGGTCCACGTCGAACACCGTGGGCTGATCCCCGTCACGAATCGCTCCGTCGGCGTCGCCCGGCACGTCGACGGGCTGCACCTCGTCGGGCACCGGGGTCGGCACGGGCGTGGGGAACGTCTTCGCCGTGTCGGCGAAAGCCACGGACAACGACTGCTGCACCGCGAACGCCAGGATCACGGCGGCGGCGAGCGCGACCACGACGCCGGCGGCCCGACGGCGACGACGTGCCCGCAGCGGGAGGGACGAGCTGTTGGTGTTCATGCTCCCAGTGAAGAAGGGAGCCGGTTGCCAGGGCGTATGCGCTTTTCCATATGCTCGCGATATGCCGGGGTGCGTAGGATCGCTGCCATGCGTGTGCTGATCGTCGAGGACGAGCCCTACCTCGCCGAGGCGATCCGCGATGGGCTGCGCCTCGAGGCGATCGCGGCCGATATCGCGGGCCACGGCGACACGGCGCTGGAGCTGCTGAGCATCAACTCCTACGACCTCGCCGTGCTCGACCGCGACGTGCCCGGGCCCTCCGGCGACGACATCGCCCGCTGGATCGTCGCGTCGGGAAGCGGCATCCCCATCCTCATGCTCACCGCAGCCGACCGCCTCGACGACAAGGCGAGCGGCTTCGAGATCGGTGCGGACGACTACCTCACCAAGCCGTTCGAGATGCGCGAGCTGGTGCTGCGTCTGCGGGCCCTCGACCGTCGCCGCCAGCGCAGTCGGCCTCCCGTGCTGGAGGTCTCCGGCCTTCGCCTCGATCCGTTCCGCCGGGAGGTGTACCGCGACGACCGCTACGTGGCGCTCACCCGCAAGCAGTTCGCCGTGCTGGAGGTGCTCGTCGACGCCGAGGGCGGTGTCGTCAGCGCGGAGGAGCTGCTCGAGCGCGCCTGGGACGAGAACGCCGACCCGTTCACGAACGCCGTGCGCATCACGGTCTCCTCGCTGCGCAAACGCCTGGGCGAGCCGTGGATCATCCTCACCGTGCCGGGTGTCGGATACCGGATCGGAACGGATGCCGATGCCTAGGCGCCGTGGGATGAGCGCTCGCCTCAAGCTCACCCTCAGCTATGCGGGCATCGTGGTGGTCTCCGGACTGCTGCTGCTCGCCGCGGTGGCCCTGTACCTGCTGCGCTACGTGCCCGACGTGCAGATCTCCGCGGACATCCGCGTTCCCAACCGCTCCGACCTGATCAGGGCGTTCGTGCCGGTCGCCTCGACGGTCATGGTGGCACTGCTGGCCATCGGCCTCGGCGGCGGATGGCTGCTGGCCGGACGCATGCTGGCACCTCTGGAACGCATCGGCGACGCTGCGCGACTGGCGGCGCAGGGCTCGCTCTCGCACCGGATCGCGCTGCCCGGCCCTCGCGACGAGTTCCGCGATCTGGCCGATGTCTTCGACTCGATGCTCGAGCAGCTCGAAGCCCACGTCGCCGAGCAGCAGCGGTTCGCCGCGAACGCCTCGCATGAGCTGCGCACGCCTCTCGCGATCTCGCAGGCGCTGCTCGAGGTCGCCCGTGACGACCCGGACCGCGACGTGGACGAGCTGATCGCCCGACTGCAGCGGGTGAACACGCGTGCGATCGACCTCACGGAGGCGCTGCTGCTGCTTAGCCGGGCGGATCGCCGGACGTTCCCGCGCGAGATCGTCGATCTCTCCCTTCTCGCCGAGGAGGCCGTCGAGGCGCTGGTTCCCCTCGCCGACCGTCGAGGAGTCGCACTGGAGGTCGGCGGCGTCCCCGCGTCGGTGCTCGGGTCGGCGGCGCTGCTGCCGCAGCTGGTCATGAACCTCGTCCTCAACGCGATCGTGCACAACCTTCCGACCGGCGGGGCCGTTGCCGTGCGCACGCACTCGATGCCGCACGCGGTCGCGCTGGTCGTGGAGAACACCGGTGAACAGTTGCCTGCGCATCAGGTCGCCACCCTTGTCGAGCCGTTCCAGCGCGGGGCGGAGCGCACCCGCGGCGACGACCATGCGGGGGCGGGGCTCGGCCTTGCGATCGTCGACCGCATCACGCAGGCGCACAACGGCACGCTCGTCCTCACCCCGCGGACGGACGGCGGTCTGATCGTGACCGTGTGGCTGCCGCACCCCTACCCGACGGGCCTTCCCGGCTGACCGACCGCCCCCGGTGTCTCGAATCGCGCAGATGGTCGGATGCCGGGCCCAGAAGGAACCATCGGCGCGATTCGAAGACGGGGGAAGTCGGCGCCGCGGGGCTCAGGCCACCCGCGGGTCGCGTGTCGCGGCGAGCTCGCGGCCGTAGGTGCGGGCGTCGGCTTCGGCGTTCTCCTTGAGCTCGCGCGCGGTGTCGGCGAACGCGTCGAGCGCCGGGTTGACGCCGACCAGCGTGAACGGACGCTGCACGACGCGCAGATCGAGACCCCAGACGTCTTCGAGCACGCGTCGCAGCCAGCCGGTCGAGTGGTCCCAGCCCTCCTTGGGCGAACCGGGCGCGTAGTTGCCGCCGAGCACGGTGACCAGGGTCGCCGGCTTGCCGTTCAACGCGGTACCGGTCGGATCGATGCGTGCGTCGGTGTAGGCGAGATCGAACCAGGTCTTGAAGTGCTGCGAGACGCCGTAATTGTAGAGCGGCACCGCGAACAGCAGAGCGTCGGCGCCGATGAGCTCGTCGGCGAACTGCGTCGCGAGGGCGCGAGCCTCGTTCTGCGCAGGGGTCCGCTGGGCCTCGTCGACGAATCCACCCGTCACGGCATCCGCCCACGCGGTCGCGGGCACGGGGTCGCTCGCCAGATCGCGACGGAAGACGGTCGAATCGGGGTGCGACGCGGTCCACTCGGCCTCGACGATGTCGGCGAGCGCACGGCTGGCGGACGACGCGGGAAGGATGCTGGCATCCAGGCGGAACAGGGACATGGGCCTACCTCTCGTTTTCGTAGTCGCTCTGTTTTTCTTAGCGACATCGGTTAACGTAGCACGGGTAGGATGGGGGGATGTCCGGGACCGACGAAGGGCGTCAGGTGTGCGACGCCGCCGTCACACTGGCCTTCAGCGTGCTCGGGAAGCGGTGGAACGGCATGATCGTGTCGTCGCTCGGGGGCGGACCCACGACGTTCGTCTCACTCCGCCGCGCCGTGGACGGCATCAGCGACACCGTGCTCTCCGATCGCCTGGCGGAGCTCGCCGACGCCGGACTCGTCGCACGCACGGTCGATGCCGGTCCGCCGGTGACCGTGTCGTACGCGCTCACGCCCGCGGGAGAAGGACTGCTGCCGATCCTGAACCAGCTCGGGCAGTGGGCCTCGGCGAACCTCGCCGAGCGCGCTCACTGACCCGAACTTCCCTCACCAGGGGCTGGGCTCGTAGTCCTTGAGGAACACGCCGTGGATGTCCTCGCCGGCCTCGCCACGCACGATCGGGTCGTACACGCGGGCGGCACCGTCGACCAGGTCGAGCGGGGCATGGAAACCCTCTTCGGCGAGGCGCACCTTCGTGTAGTGCGGACGCTCGTCCGTGATCCAGCCCGTGTCGACGGCGGTCATGAGGATGCCGTCCTTCTCCAGCATCTCCCCCGCGCTGGTGCGGGTGAGCATGTTGAGCGCGGCCTTGGCCATGTTCGTGTGCGGGTGTCCAGGACCCTTGTAGCGGCGGGAGAACTGTCCCTCCATCGCCGAGACGTTGACCACGTACTTGCGGTGCGCATCGGACGCGGCCATCGAGGCACGCAGACGGCTGATCAGCAGGAACGGCGCTGTCGTGTTCGCGAGCTGCACCTCGAGCATCTCGAGCGGATCGACCTGCTCGATCGACTGCACCCAGCTGTTGACGCGGTTCACGTCGGGCACGAGCCCGCCGGCGTCGATCGCGGTGCCGTCGGCATGCTTCTCGAGCGACGACGATCCGGGCGCCATCGCGAGGCGCGCGAGATCTTCGGCCGTGAGTGCCTGACCACCCTGCTCGGCGACCGTGCCGCCGAGGGCCGCGACCGAGAGCAGCGGATGAGCATCGACCGAGGCCTGCAGCGCCTGCGGGTGCGGGTCGGCCGTGTGCCCGAAGGTCTCCATCTCGGGCAGGGGTCCGTCGGGGAGGGGCTGCAGCTCGGCATCCGCCAACAGGGAGTAAGCACCCGGCGAGCGGCGTACGGTCTGTGCGGCGTTGTTGATGAGGATGTCGAGCGGGCCCTGAGCGGCGACCGAGTCCGCCAGGCCGATCACCTGAGCAGGGTCGCGCAGGTCGATGCCGACCACGCGCAGGCGGTGCAGCCAGTCGGCCGAGTCGGGCAGGGCCGAGAAGCGTCGCACGGCGTCGCGCGGGAAGCGGGTCGTGATCGTGGTGTGCGCGCCGTCACGCAGCAGCCGCAGCGCGATGTGCATGCCGATCTTCGCGCGGCCACCCGTGAGCAGGGCGCGCTTGCCGGTGAGGTCGGTGCGGGCGTTGCGCTTGCCGTGGCTGAAGCGGGCGCAGTCCGGGCAGAGCTGGTGGTAGAAAGCGTCGACCTGTGTGTACGGCTGCTTGCAGATGTAGCAGTTGCGGGGCTTCAGCAGCTCGCCCGCGATCGGGGCGTCGACGACGCTGGTGGCGAGATCGTTGCCACGGGTCTCATCGTCGATGCGGTCGGGGGCACCCGTGGCGGTGCGGGCCACCACGGCTTTGTCGGCCTCGGCGATCGCGTCACGGATCTGCTTGCGGCGCACCCGCTTCACGTCTTTGAACATCGCCGCGGTGGCCTGGCGTACCGCGATGAAATCGGGGTGCTCGTTGTCGATCCGGTGCAGCTCGCGCAGCACGCGCAGCGTCGTGGCGAGATCTTCGGGGTCGACGCCCGGTCCGAGGTCGGGTGCAGCGTCGGAGGGGGCGTCGGTCATTGTCCCGATTTTACGCGAGTGTCCTGGGACAGGCTTGATATGCAAGCATCCACTTGCCTATCGTGATCCCATGGCCGATCTGTTCCACGCGCTCGACGACGAGACGAGGCGACTCATCCTCGATGAGCTGTCGCGGCGGGACGGACAGACGCTCTTCGAGATCTGCTCGACGTTGACGATGCAGCACGGTGTGACGCTGACCCGGCAGGCGGTCTCCCAGCACCTCGCGGTACTCGAATCCGCCGGACTGATCTCCACGGAACGACAAGGCCGTTCCAAGTTCCACTTCTTCCATCCGGAACCCATCGCCCGCATCGCCGAGCGGTGGCCGACCACACGGAGCACCCCATGAGAATCGAACTGACCAGCATCTTCGTCGATGACCAGCGCAAGGCCCTCTCCTTCTACACCGACGTGCTCGGCTTCACGAAGCACCATGACATCCCCCTCGGCGATGCCGCCTGGCTCACGGTGACCTCGCCCGAAGCGCCCGGCGGACCCGAGCTCCTGCTCGAGCCTTCGGGGCACCCCGCGGTCAAGCCCTACCGCGACGCGCTCGTCGAAGACGGCATCCCACTCGCGCAGTTCGCCGTCGACGACCTCGCCGCCGAACACGCACGCCTGACCGGGCTCGGCGTCGTGTTCACCCAGCCGCCGACCGACATCGGTGCCGCCTGGGTCGCGGTTCTCGACGACACGTGCGGCAACCTGATCCAGCTGATCCAGGTGAAGGCCGACGGACAGGGCTAGGCGATCCCACCGCCGTCCACGACGAGGGCCGAGCCGGTGACGTACGAGGAGTCGTCGCTCGCCAGCCAGACCACCGCCTGTGCGACCTCGCTCGGCTCGCCCATGCGGCGCAGCGGGCGATCGGCGGCTTCGGCGAGGAACGCGTTGGTGTCCTGCGCCAGCTGACGCGCTTCCTCCCGCAGCATCCCGGTGTTCACATCACCGGGGTTGACCGAGTTCACGCGGATGCCGGCGGGACCGTGGTCGATCGCGAGCGCGCGCGTCATGTTCACGACCGCGCCCTTCGAGGCGCAGTAGGAGATGGCCTGGCCACCGCCCTTGAGGCCCCAGCCCGACCCGGTGTTGATGATCGAGCCTCCACCCGCAGCCTCCATGACCGGAACGATGTGCTTGCACATCAGGAAGATCGAGCGCACGTTCACGCCGAACACGCGGTCCCACTCCTCGACGGTCGTCTCGACGGCGGTGGTGCGACGGATGATCCCGGCGTTGTTGAAGACGACGTTCACTCCGCCGAGTTCGGCCACCGACGTGGCGATCACCCGTTCGATGTCGGACTCGCTCGCCACATCCGCCGCGATCGCGATGGCCATGCCACCGGCCGCACGGATCTCCTCCGCGACGGCTTCGGCCGCCTCCGTGTTCAGGTCGACGACGGCGACCGCCGCGCCCTCGGCAGCGAGTGCGAGTGACGTGGCGCGACCGATGCCGCCGGCACCGCCGGTGACGATGGCCTTCTTGTTCTCGAGACGCATGGGGTGTCCTTTCGGGTACGTGCAGACGGGTCTGTCGGGGTCGGGATGTGTCAGGTGAGGGAGAGTTCGGGTGCGGTCACGGCATAGAGACTCGTGGTGCCGACGCCGGTGATGATGCGGACATGCCCGGCGAGTCTCGCATCGAGTTCCGGGTCGCCGGTGTCGACGAGGAGCGGCCGACCCTGCAGGTCGATGAGCTTCTGCTCGGGGGCGACGACGAGGAGCGGGTCGTCGCCGAGCGCACGAAGAACGGGTGCCGAGAGCTGTTGGTTGCCGCGCCCGAGCAGGAACCCCTGCCCGCCGATCACGGTGACGACGGCCCGCGCCGGGCCCTCGGCGATCTGGGCGAGCAGCTCCTGCTCACTCGCGCCGTGGACGAGGACGGCACCGTCGAGAACGACGTCGACGCCGAGTGGCGATCCTTCGACGCCGAGCTGCCGAGCGATCTCCGCGGTCGTGCCGCCGGGGCCGAGCAGATAGCGCACGCCCGGTCGCATGCGGGAGACAGCCCCGCGGGCCGCAGCTTCGACCGCAGCCGCCTCGGTGACCGGCGTCGGCGCCTTGCGTGCCTGAGTGCGGCCCGCACGATGCGGCACCCGGAGCATTCCGTACAGCGTGGGGTCGACGCGGGCGCGCCGCATCGCGGCCTCGTCGATGTCGAGCACCTCACGCTCCTCGGTCGGGAGCCCGTCGTGCTCGATCCAGTCCGCGGCGATCGATCCCGCCGCCCGCGGACTGACCGCGAACACGGGCGAGTACATCTTCACGCCCGCCGGAACTCCGAGCACGGCCGGCAGACCGTGCGCCTCTCGACAGCTTTCGGCGTCGAGCGCGGATCCGTCGTCGCACCTTCCGCCATCGGGCTTTTCACCCGACGGACGTGCCACGGCGCCGAGCCCCGTGACCGCGCCGCGAAGGGTGCCGTCGCCTCCCACGACGAGGATCAGATCGACCCCCGCCGCGGCCAACGCTGCGATCGCACGCGAGGTATCCGCCGCCTGCGTCACCTCGGTCACACCCGCCCCGCGCGAGCCCGCATCGATCGAGCCCGCATCGCTCGAGCCGGCCCCGACGACGCACGGCACGAGACCTGCGGCGCGCACCGCATCGGCGCCCATGGCACCGGGCACCGTCGCGACCACGAGTCCCGGATGCCGTTCGGCGAGCGTCGTCAGGGCGAGGACCGCCCGTTCCTGCACGCGCGAACGGGCGCCGCGCGCGAGGGCGAGGCGCTGCACGTCCGCACCGTCGGAGCCGGCGAGCCCCGCGGGCCCTCCGACTCCGGCGACAGGGTTGACGACGAGTCCGAGCATCGCGGTCAGTCCGCCAGTGCGGCCAGCTCCACCGCGTACTTCCGCTGGTATGCGCGCCAGGTGATCGCCCACCGCTCCGGGTCGTCCAGATCGTCATGGTGCGTGTGGTGCACGGTCTGGTTGTGCGGGGCGGTGCGCACCACCTCGGGGGTCTCCCGCGCCTCACGTGCCACCTCGGCGAGGGTCGCCGCATACTCATCGAGCTCCGCCATGGAGTACGACTCGGTGGGCTCCAGCGTGAACGGCTGCGGCACCACGTAGGGGTGGTGACTCGTCCAGTAGTGCATCCCGAAGTCGGACATCCGCACGCCGATCTCCTCCGACGAGATGCCGGTCTCCTGGTACAGCTCCTCCCACGAGTAGCGCACCTGCTCGATGCGGCGGCGTCCGGTGGCGTACGGCGCGGATGCCCCGGGGATCGCGAGCACACGAGCCATCAGGTAGTTGTTGTTCAGCACGGCGGTCTCCGCGGCGGCGAGCAGCCCCGGAGCCCCCAGTGCCATGATCCAGGAGTAGGCCTTCACGAGCGCGGGGATGACGCCGAAGAACGGGCCGACCGCGCCGATCGACAGCTCTCCGGCCTCGACCACCCCGAAGGTCCCGTCATCCGCCCGCACCACGCGCGGTCCCGGCAGGAACGGGGCGAGCGCCGCGCTCACGGCGTTCGCACCGGATCCCGGTCCACCGCTGCCGTGCGGGG
The DNA here is from genome assembly GCF_040223885.2 of Microbacterium sp. WHRI 7836. Lineage (NCBI taxonomy): Bacteria > Bacillati > Actinomycetota > Actinomycetes > Micrococcales > Microbacteriaceae > Microbacterium > Microbacterium sp. WHRI 7836. Next base: position 373,258 of record NZ_CP168171.1, on the reverse strand, counting down.
TGCCGAAGGTCTTGTGCAGGTTGAAGTGGCACACGTCGAAGCCGGCGTCGCGGGCGCGCGTGACCCCGAGGATGCCGTTCGCGTTGGCCTGGTCGTACGAGGCGAGGGCTCCGACCGCGTGCGCGGCGTCGACCCACTCCCGGATCGCCGGGTTGTAGATGCCGGTGTCCTCCGGGTTCGTGACCATGATCGCCGCGGTGCGGGGCGACAGGGCGGCCTTCAACGCGTCGAGCGACGGATAGCCCTCGGCATCGGGGTAGACCGTGATGACCTCATAGCCTGCCGCCTTCGCCGCGGCCGCGTTCGAGGGGTGGCTGAAGATCGTGGTGATGACCTCGCGGCGCTGCTCGCCTTCGCCGTTCGCCTCATGGAAGGCCCGGATCATGGCGATGTTCGACCAGATCGCCGCCGAGCCGCCCTGCGTGTGCAGCGACACCTCGTCCATGCCGGAGATCTCGGCGAGCACCCGTTCCAACTGCCAGACGATCTCGAGCACGCCCTGCGCATCGGCCGGATCCTGGTGCGGATGCATCGCGGTGAGCTGCGGGGTGTTCGCGAGCTGGTCGTTGATCTTCGGGGCGTACTTCATGGTGCAGGTGCCCTGTCCGATGTCGACGTTGAAATCGGCACCGAGGTTCTCCTGCGACAGACGCAGGTAGTGCTTGAGCACGCGCATCTGCCCCATCTCGGGCAGCGCGGGACGAGACGGGCGACGCAGGGAGTCCGGCAGCGCGGCGACCACATCGCCCACCGCCTCGCGCACGCCCGGCTCGACCTGCGACACCAGCACGCCGCGTTCACCCGGCGTGGTCAGCTCGAAGATGATCGGCTCGTCCCAGCGGGCCTGCTGGAATCGGCGGAGCGCCGGCTTGGGCGCGACGGGGAGGCTCACTTCTGCTCCTCTGCGAGTTCGGGGGCGACGACTGCGGCAAGCGCACCGGCCAGGATGTCGATGTCGGATTGGGAGACCAGTTCGGTGACGCAGACGAGCAGGCGGTGCTCGCCCACGACCACGCCGGGTTCGATGCCCCGGGCGCGGAGCGCCGTGACGACCTCCGCCACTGGCACCGGAAGGGTCACCGTGAATTCGCGCAGATGCACGGCGTCGTCATCGAGAGAGACACCGGGAACAGCGGCGAGTGCCTGCTGCGCGTACCGGGTGCGGGCGAGCAGCACCTCGCCGAGCTCCGCCATGCCGGTGGGACCCATGAGGGCCAGGTAGACACCGGCGGCGATGCCCCACAGGGCCGCGGCCGTGCCGACCCATTCCTTCCCCTCCTCGCGGTGTGCGAACGAGGTGCGGTCGTAGGCCACGTCGCCGAAGCCGTACTCGCCGGGCACGTCGGTGGTGGCCAGCCCGAACAGGCGCGAGGGCATCTCCATCACGAAAGCGGGGTCGTCGTGCACGGCGATGAAGCCACCGTGGGCTCCGCCGAACCACTGATGCAGGCCGAGGGACTGGATGTCTCCGGTGACGATGTCGGCACCGGAGACCGAGGGCGGGGTGAGCACCCCGTAGCCGATGGGATCGGTGCCGACCACGAGCACGGCGCCGGCAGCGTGCGCGGCATCCGCGATCTCCTGCAGCGCCGCCTCCACTGCGCCGGTGGCACTGGGCGTCTCGACCCACACGGCGGCGACATCGTCGCCGAGTGCGGTCCTGATCCCCTCCACGTCCGCCGTGCCGTTCACGGGCGGCACGTGCTCGAGCGTCAGGTGGGCCCGCACGTAGTCGTGCACCTTCGCGAGCTTCGCCGGCAGCACGTCGCTGACCACCAGCACGCGCCCGCGGCCGGTGAGACGCCCCGACATGGTGAGACCGGTCGCCGTCGCCTGGTAACCGTCGTAGACCGGCACGTTCACGACGTCCATCTCCAACAGCTCCGCCATCAGCGACTGGTACTGGAACAGGGCCTGGAAGCGGCCGTGGTCCTCGTAGGGTTCGCCGGCATAGGCGGTCAGGAACTCGCTGCGGCCGATGACCTCATCCACCACGGCGGGCACGTAGTGGTTGTAGGTGCCCGCGCCGAGGAAGCTCAGCCGTTCCTCTGTCGAGCGGTTCCTGGCGAGCAGTCCGCGCACGTGACGGGCGAGGTCCTGCTCGGCCGCGAACGGTGCCGGCAGGTCGAGCGCCCGGCCGAGTCGCAGCGACTCCGGCACATCGGCGTAGAACTCGTCGACCGACGCGGCGCCGACGGCCGCGAGCATCGCCGCCCTCGACTCGGGGGCGGTGTTGGGGATGTACGGATGCACGAACGGAGTGGTCATGCGTCCTCCTTCACATCATCAGCGCCCGAAGGCGGGGTCAGGGTGGCAAGAGAGAGGGTGTCGGCGCGGGGAGCGGCGAGCACCGCCACGCCGAAGCGTTCGAGCTCCAGACGGCCCGCATGACGCACGCCGGTGAGCAGGTCAACGCCCGGCGACGGGATCTCGAACGCGACGGGCGAGCGCCCGTGATTCAGATAGAACGTGTAGTCGGTGGCGTCGTCTGCTCGGGTGACGACTTCGACGTCGACGTCCGTCCGCTCGCGAGCGGGAAGGCCGGCAGTGCGCAGCACGTCGCGGAACACCGTGAGCAGACCGTCCGGTTCGAACATCGCACTGACGTACCAGGCCGACCCTTCCCCCGCCGCGCGACGGGTCACCGCCGGCAGGCCGTCGAGCTCACCACTCGCATACGTGGCACGCGCCTCGACGTCGTCATCCGCTTCGAGCCATTCGCTCCAGGAGGGCACCGTCAGGAGCTCGCCCGCGAAGTCGATGCTCTCGGTCAGCCCGTCGGCGATCGGCCACTGCTCGTCGACCTCGATGCCGAGCAGATCGCGCAGCAGTCCTGGCGCTCCGCCGTCGTGCACCTTCTCGGTGGCATCCACCACTCCCGAGAACGGCCCGACCACGAGGTGCCCTCCGCGTTCGACGAACGCCTGCAGCGCCTCGGCCTGCGGCTGCTCCACGATGTAGAGGTTCGGCACCACGACCACGTCGTAGCGGTCGAACGGTCCCGTCGCACGCACCGCATCCACCGGCTGGCCGAGCGTGTACAGCGCCCGGTGCCAGGCGCGGGCCTGCTGTGCCCACTGCAACCGCTGCGAGGGCAGCGACTCGACGGCGCTGGTGCCCCACCACGAGTCCCAGTCCACCACCAGCGCCACGCGCGAGCGCACCCGGGTGCCGCGCACGGGTTCGAGCTTCTTCAGCTCATTGCCCAGCGCCTTGGTCTCCTGGAAGCTGCGCGAACGCTCGCCTCTGTGGCCGAGCATCGAGGAGTGGAACTTCTCCTGGCCGTACTTCGCCTGGCGCCACTGGAAGAACATCACGGCGTCGGAGCCGTGGGCGACGGCCTGCAGGCTCTCGACGCGGATCTTGCCAGGAGCCTTGGGCACGTTCACGTCGCGCCAGCTCGTGGCGCTCGCGGACGACTCCAGCAGCAGCCACGGCTGTCCGTCCTTGAGCGAGCGCATCAGTCCGTAGTTGAGGGCGGCGCCGACGTGCGAGGTCGGGTCGGCCGGCTCCGGGTAGGCGTCATCGGTCACGACGTCTTCGACGGCGGAGAAGTCCCAATAGTTCAGATCGCGGAACATGCTCATAAAGTTCGTGGTCACCGCGATGTCGGGCGTGACCTCGCGCAGCACGTCGATCTCCACCTGGAACAGCTCGAGCAGCGCATCCGACGAGAAGCGCTCGAAGTCGAGCAGCTTGGTGGGGTTGACCGGGCCCGGAGCCTTCTTCGGCGTCTCGATGTGCTCCCACGAGGTGTAGCGCTGACCCCATACGTTCACGCCCCAGGCCTCGTTCAGCCCGTCGAGGTCGCCGTAGCGGTTCTGCAGCCAGCGGCGGAAGTGGCGGGCCGACTCGGGGCACCAGCAGCGCGAGGTGTGGTCGCCGTATTCGTTCGAGATGTGCCACATCGCGAGCCCCGGGTGCTCGCCGTAGCGCTCGGCCATGGCTCTGGCCATACGGGCGACGTTCTCGCGCCAGATCGGGGATGAGGGACAGTACGTCTGGCGGGATCCGAACTCGAGCCGGTGGCCGTCCGCGTCCCACGGCGCCATCTCGGGGTGCGCGCGCAGCAGCCACGACGGCGGGGTCGCGGTGGCGGTGGCGAGGTCGATCGCGATGCCCGCTTCCCACAGCAGGTCGATGATGCGGTCGAGCCAGGCCCAGTCGAAGATGCCGGGCTCCGGCTCCAGCTGCGGCCAGCTGAAGATCGGCAGGCTCACCATGTTCACGCCGGCTTCACGCATCAGACGGATGTCTTCGTGCCAGGTCGCTTCCGACCACTGGTCGGGGTTGTAGTCGCCGCCGTAGGCGAGGGCGTCGAGGCGGACGCGTCGGGTGGGCTGGTCGCCACCGGGTGCGGGCACGAAGTCTCCTCTCTGAGTCATCACCGGCTGATCCCGGCCGGGCACTGGTGCAAATCCGGGATCGGCTGTATTCTGTATACACACACTAAGACGTCGTCAGAGGCCCGTCAACCCATAGGCTGACGGGCAGGCGGCAGAAGAGGGGATGCATGGCGATCGAACGCAAGAACCTGCGCTCGCAGGTTCGGCAGGAGCTGCTGACCCGCATGCGCGCCGGACTCGTGCAGCCCGGCGAGGGCATCAATGAGGTGCAGCTCGCCACCGAACTCGGCGTCAGCCGCACCCCGCTCCGCGAGGCGCTCATCGCCCTCGAATCCGAAGGACAGATCGAGAGCGAGAACGGCAAGGGCTTCCGCTTCGTCCCGCTCAGCGCCTCGGAGTTCCGCGACCTCGCCCCTGTGATGGCGGCCCTCGAGAGCCTCGCACTCGAGCTGAGTCCGCCCGACGAGCTGCGTCGCATCGGCGCGCAGCTCAAGGAGATGGCCGACGCCTTCGCCGACGAGCTCGTCGAGCATCAGCTCGTCATCACCAAGGACGACGAGTGGCACAGCATGATGCTGTCGGCCTGCCCCAACGCCCGCCTGCTCGCCGTCATCGACAACGTGCGCAGCTCATTCCACCGCTACGAGTCGCTCCTCGTGCCCGAAGACGTCAAGGTCGAACGCGTCGCTGCCGAGCACGCCGAGATCGCCCGGCACCTCGCCGACGGCGACGTCCCCGGCGCCGTCGAAGCGCTCAAGCTCAACTGGATGCACGGCATGCAGCGCATCCTCGACAACGCCACGAGCTCTTACTTCACGGCGTAGTCCTGCTCCACCCGCACGTCCTTCCGTTCCCATCCGGACGCGACTCTTCCTCGCCCTGGGCACCCTCCGCGGAGTACCGTCTGAACCACTACGCCTGACGCGCAGGGTCGCATCCACCGACAGGAGCAAGATCATGGCCGTGATTTCCCGAGGTTTCGGTGCTCGACGCAGGGAGAGCACCCCGGAACTCCCGCCAGGGCAGTACCTCACCGAGGACTTCCCCGTGCTCTCCGCCGGGCCGACACCGAACATCCACATGTCGGAGTGGAGCTTCGGCATCCGCAACGAGGCCGGCGAGGTCGTCTCCTGGACGTGGGATCAACTGCACGAGCTGCCCATCGAAGACGTGCACACCGATATCCACTGCGTGACGCGATGGTCGAAGCTCGGCACCTCCTGGCGCGGAGTCTCTCTCGACACGCTCTTCGAGGGGATCGACACCGCCGCCTCCTTCGCGATGGCCCATTCCTACGGCGGATACACCACGAACATCCCCCTCGACGATCTGCTGGGCGGGCAGTCGTGGATCGCATTCGAGTTCGAGGGTGAGCCGCTCGCCCCGGAGCACGGCGGCCCCGCTCGGCTGATCGTGCCGCACCTCTATTTCTGGAAGAGCGCGAAGTGGCTCAGGGCACTCACCCTGATGGAGGAGGACGCCCCGGGCTTCTGGGAGCAGAACGGCTACAACATGCACGGCGATCCGTGGACGGAGGAACGCTATTGGTGACGGTCGGCGGCTGGCGTGAGGCGCGGGTGACGGGCGCGCACGCGGAGACGGATTCGGCCCGCACGATCAGCCTCAGCGTGCCGGGCTGGCCGGGGAGCGACCCGGGACAGCACGTCGATATCCGGCTCACCGCCGAAGACGGCTACCAGGCGGTCCGCTCCTACTCGCTCGCCTCCTTCGGTGACGGCGAGACGATCGAACTCGCGGTCGACGAGATCCCCGACGGGGAGGTCTCCCCCTATCTGGTGCGGGACGTCCGCGTCGGCGATGAGCTCGAGGTGAAGGGCCCGCTGGGGAGATACTTCGTGTGGCGTCCGGAAATCCCCGGTCCCGTGCAGCTCATCGCCGGGGGATCCGGCATCGTGCCGCTGATGTCGATGGTGCGGGCGGCGCAGGCCGCAGGGGCGACCGACTCGGTGAGGTTGCTCTACTCGGTGAGGGCTCCGCACGAAGCCCTCTACCGCAGTGAGCTCGAGGCAGCACCCGCAGGGGCCGCCGCGGATGTGCGATGGGCGTTCACCCGTTCTGGTCCTGACGGATGGGCGGGCGCTGTCGGGCGCGTCACCGAAGAGGTGCTCCGAGATGCCACCTGGCCAGCGGAACGCGCTCCCCTGGTCTTCGTGTGCGGGCCGACCGGGTTCGTCGAACATGTGGCCGACCTGCTGGTCGGCCTCGGGCATGCGCCGGAACGTGTGCGCACCGAACGATTCGGAGGAAAGTGATGGATGCTGCCGCCCCCGCACAGACCGTCGACGGAAACGCGATCGCCGGCATGCTCTGGGACCTCTTCGGCGCCGACGTCACCGCGCTGGTCGGCACCTGCGGCGGTTGCGGCGCGCTCGCGCCCCTCGCCGAGACCGTGGTCGAGCTCGATCGTCACGCCGCCATCGTGCGGTGCCGCACGTGCACCCGCACGCTCTTCACCGTGCTGCAGTCCTCCGACGGCACGTCGATGCGCGTCGGACTGTTGCACGCGGTCCACTCCTCCGGTTAGCACCCCCGGGGCACCCCGCTCCCGATGACGGGAGCCCGTCATCGATCTCCCGACGGGGACGGCGCATCCAGCTTCTTCGCCAACTGGTGGTGGGCGTAGGGCGAGTCGGAGAAGGGCGCGACCGGTTCATATCCGAGTCGCTGGTAGAGCCGGTGTGCCTCGGCGAGGTCGCGGCGCACGGTCAGCCGGAGAGTGTGCAGGCCGCGCTCGGCACTCATCGATTCGAGTTCGCGGATCAGGGAGCGGCCGACACCACGCCCGCGCGCGGCGGGGGCGATGTACACCCGCGTGATCTCGCCTGCTCCCGGTCCGACGAATCGAACGCCTCCGCAGCCGACCGCCTGCGCGCCGTCTCGAACGACGAGCAGGAACCCGGTGTCATCCCGGAGGTCGTCGCTCGGGTCGCTCTCCATCTCCTGCTCCACCTCCGCCGCCGTGGCCGGCCGATCCCAGTACCGCCCGATGACTTCCGCGAAGAAGGACTCCAGGATCCCTCGACCTTCCGGCGAGCGCGGGTCTTCGAGCGTGATCGTGCGCGGTTCGTGCATCACAACAGCTAACCAGGCCCCGGCGTGGCGGAACGACGCCGAAGGCGCTCAGCTGAGCTGCACGGCGAGGTCGATGAAGAGCGCAGCCGACCAGCCGAACGCGGTGGTGGCCGTGCGCGCCTTCTGACCTGTGCGCGGGTTGAAGTACTCGTGCGGACCACCGCCGTGGATCACGAGCGCCACGGTCTGCTCCCGCAGCTCCCGCGCCCGCTCGGCGTAGCCCGAAGCCTCGAGCCCTTCCGCGATGAGCGTGCTCGTGTTGACCCACACCGGGCCACGCCACATGCGCTCGTCCGAGAAGTCCGGGTCAGAGGCCGCGACCGTGGGCAGACCCCAGGGCAGGCGGAAGCGTTCGGGGTCGTCGACGGCTGCGCGCAACGCCTCGGCGATCGACGTCGGCAGCGTGCCCGTGAGCAGCGGCATCAACCCGACGACGGTGTCGCTGAGCTGCACCTCCCCTCCGCCGAACGCGAGGAAGCGAGCACGCTCGGGATCCCACATGCGCAGCAGCAGCTCCTGCGTGGCCTCGGCCCGCTCGCGGAACCGCGAGACGTCGGCATCCGGCTCGTACCTCTCCAGCAGCGACGCGAGTTCCCGATCCTGGCGCACGAGGTACGCCCCGAGGTCGGGGGCCGCGGTCGGCAACGGACCGTCGAAGATCGGGCTGTCGTCGAGGCCGGAGGAGTACGGGTGACCGTACTCGGGCATCCCGTCGTGGTCGAGGTCGCTTCCCGCGAACCACCAGTCCTGCGAGCGGACGATGCGCGCCAGCTGCGTCCTCGCGTAGTCGGGGGCGTCCTCGGCCTCGAGCACCTTGCGCAGCACCCAGGCGGCGAGCGGCGGCTTCGTCAGCGGCACCGGGGCACTCGGATCGGCGATCTGCGAGCCGGCGCGACGCAGGTTGGCGCGGTCACTCTCGGGCAGGTCATCGCTGGTGGCCAGCACCCCGAGCTCGTGCACCACGTCGGGCAGCTGCCCGTCTGACTGGGCGAACCGGAAGGCGAGGTCGAGCTGTTCGCGCGCGAGCTCCGGGTCGCCGTGTCGCAACCCGACGGCGATGAAGTACGCATCCCACTGCCACAGGCCGACATATCCGATCTTCGACGGGACGATCGCCCTGGCGTCGCCGAGAGAGGGCAGCTCGACGACGTTCGCCCCGAGCACCCACCAGCAGAACGCGGTCATCTCCTGCAGGTCGTCGCGGACGGTCGGGCACTTCGCGAACCAGTCGGCCCAGATCTCCTCCGTCGCGGCGAGCGCGGCAGCATGGTCGCCGGGCTCGACGACGACGGCACGATCGGCATCGATGCGGAGTCGAAGCCCGTCACCGAGCGGATGCTCATCCACACGCCCGTCCGGTCGCCGCAACCGCACCCGCAACCCGGGTTCTCCCCCGAGGCTCAGCGTCGACGGGTCGGCGAACGTCAGCGTCGCCGCCGCATCACCGAACGTCACCCGCGCCGGGTGCACGTCGGTCACCGGAAGCACCGCTCCCGCGGCATCCACCACAACGAGCGCGTCCAGCACCCGGCACTCCGACAGCCGCCTCTCGTACTCCGAGGTGTGCACGCGCACGCCCTCCCCGTGTTCCGCGCGAAACACGAGCACCCGCGAGCGGGGCAGCGTGAAGGGGGCGGTGACGAGGTCGAGGTGACGCCCGGCGAGCGCTGCGGCATCCGTCATCATCGTCCTCCGAGACCCGACGCGGCCATGCTGTTGAGGATCTTGCGCTGGCCGATCACGAACACGATCAGCATCGGCACGGTGGCGATCGCGGAGGCCGCCATCACGAGTCCGTAGTTGACCGACCCCTGCTGGCTCTCGAACGCGTTCAGCAGCAGCGGCACCGTGAACAGGTCGGGCGAGTTCAGCAGCACCAGCGGGAACAGGAAGGCATTCCACACGTCGAGCGCCACGATGATGCTGAGGGCTGCGAGACCGGGCTTGAGGTTCGGGAGCACGACGCTCCAGAAGATGCGCCAGCGGCCGGCGCCGTCGACGATGGCCGCCTCTTCGAGTTCGCGCGGCAGCGCCAGCACGAACTGACGCATCAGGAACACCGCGAACGGGTTCGCCATGATCCCCGGCACGATCAGCGCGAGATGCGAGTCGACCCAGCCGAGGTTCGACATCAGCAGGTAGAACGGGATCAGCGTCACCTGCTTCGGGATCATCTGCGTCGCCAGGAAGACGATGAAGAGCACCTTGCTGCCGCGGAATCGGATGCGCGCGAACGCGTAGCCGGCCATCGAGGCCGTGAGCAGGGTGCCCACCACCACGAGGATCGCGATGTAGGCGCTGTTCAGGTAGGCCTGCCCGAACGGCACCGCGTTCCACGCCTCGGTGTAGTTGTCGAAGGTCCAGGGGTCTGGCAGGAACTGCAGGGGGTTCTTCAGCAGCTGCGGCAGCGTCTTGAACGAGGTCAGCAGCATCCAGATGAACGGGAACACCATCGCGATCCCGGCGATGACGAGCACGACGTGCAACGCGGTCGAACCGAGCCGGCGGCGCGCGCGATCGGCGGCAGGACCACCACGGCCACGCGAACGGTAGCCGGGCGCGGTGATCGCGACGGTGGAGTCGGTCGCCGGAGCGTGGCCGGTGAGGGGAGGCGTCTGGATGCTCATGCGGGGTCATCCTCGTAGTGGACGAACTTCTTCTGCGCGCCGAACTGCACCGCGGTGATGACGAGGGTCAGCACGAGCAGGATGATGCTCGCGGCACTGGAGGGACCGAACTCGAACCGCCCGAAGCCCAGATCGAAGATGTGGTAGACGATCGTGCGGGTCGCGTTGTCGGGGCCCGCGTCCTGCACGAGCACGTAGACCGTGTCGAATGTCTGCAGGGAGGAGATGAACGCGACGACCGACGAGAAGAACACGATCGGCGAGAGCAGCGGCAGACGGATGCTGGTGAACAACCGCCAGGGGCCGGCGCCGTCGATGCGCGCGGCCTCGATCACCGAGGGCGAGATGTTCTGCAGCCCGGCGAGGAAGATCACGACGTTGAGCCCCATCGACGACCAGATCGTGACGATGCAGACGGCCAGGAGGGCGAGCTTCGGATCCTGCAGCCAGTCGGGAGGGGTGACCCCGAAGACCTTCGAGATCGTCGTGGAGAGCAGGCCGTCGGAGCGGAACATCTGCTGCCAGATCATCGCCACGGCAACCGTCGAGGTCACGACCGGGGCGAAGAACAGGATCAGGTAGAGCGTGCGCGTCTTGAGCTTCTCGAGCGCGACCGCGACGATCACCGAGAGGCCGAGACCGATGGGGACCGTGACGATCGCGATGATGAGCGTGTTGATGATCGCTCGCCACAGCAGCGGATCCGTCAACTGGTCGGCGAAGTTCGCGAACCCCACCCACGTGAGGTCGGACAGACCGTCCCAGTCGGCGAACGCCAGCACCAGGCTGGCGGCGAACGGCAGGACGACGAACAGGCCCATGCCGATCAGCTGCGGGCCGACGAAGACGTACCCCCACCGCCGATCACGGCGGCGCCAGAGCGCCTCCTTGCGCAGGGGCGGGGCGGATGCCGCAGGGGTGACCTGCGGCATCCGCCCGTTCTCGGTGACAGTGCTCACGCCTACTTCTCCGACCGGTCCTTGACCACGTCGGCGATCGTGTCGAGGGTGGCCTGCGCGTCGGTCTTGCCCTGGTAGAGCTTCAGGAACTCGTCCGCGATCGCGGTCGGCAGGCCAGGCACGCGCGCCTCGGCGGGGTAGTCCTCGAATCCGATGTCACGCATGTCGAGGAAGGTCTGCGCATGCGCGGGGTAGTCGCCCTCGAGCACCACATCATCGGCGCCCTTGATCGACGGGACGGCATTGCCGCCGCCCTGCAGACGGAAGGTCTGCCCCTCCGCCGAGAGGAACTCGGTCCAGAACGTGAACGCGGCGTCCTTCACCTTGGTCTTGCCGTTGATGGCGAGGAAGCTGGTCGCGACTCCGGTCGGAGCGGCTTCGCCGTCGGGAGTCGGCCACTGCACGATGTCGTAGCTGTCCTGCTCGCCCGTCGCGCTCACCGTGCCGATCGTGTAGCGGCCCTGCACGAAGAAGCCGGCCTTGTGCGTGACGAACACGCTGTCGGCCCCGGCCCCGTCCGGCAGGGTGTCCGCCACGACGAAGGTGCCGTCTTCGAACAGGTCGCCGAGCTGCTGCACGGACTCGACGGTGTCGGCATCCTTGTTCGCGACGAACGCACCGGAGTCGTCGTACGGGGCGTCGAGGCCCTGTGAAGACAGCCAGCTCCAGTGCGTCGCCCAGTAGTTCCAGTACATCGTTCCCGTCAGGCCCGCGTCGTGGAGCTTCTTGTTCATCTCGAGGAACTTGTCGGTCGTCCACTCGCCGTTCTCGGCCAGGGTCGCCGGGTCTTCGGTGATGCCGGCGGCGGCGAGCGCCTGCTTGTCGTACCAGAACACGTCGGGGTTCGAGTCGTTCGGGGCGGCGTACACCTCGCCGTCGTTCTCGGCGGCGCCGAAGAGTCCGGGGAAGAAGTCGTCTTTCTTCGTCTTGCTCTCCTTCGAGTCCATCAAGTCGCTGAGCGGCATGAGCCGGTTCGAGTCGACGAACTGGCCGATCTTGTCGTCGCCCACGTAGAACACGTCGGGGGCGGTGTTGCTGGTGAGCTGAGCGAGCAGCTTGGAGTGGTAGTCGCCGTAGTCCGCCACGGGCTGCAGCTTGACCTTGATGTCGGGGTGGCGCTCCATGAAGTCCTTGTTGAACTCCTCATAGCGGGTGAGCTCGTCGGCCGTGCCCCAGGTCGACCAGACGACGGTGGCGTTGCCGTCGGCGTCGACGCCTCCACCGCCTCCTCCACCTCCACCGCTGCACGCGGCGAGTCCGAGTGCCAGAGCGCCGGCGGCCCCCAGTGCCAGAAACCGCGTCACGTTCGCACGTGCCATCTCGCTACCTCTTTCATCATTGGAAGATCAGGTCGGGAACACCCTTCGGGCGTACTGGTATTCTGTATACAGAACGCAATCCTGTCAAGGAATCGTGGTGGGGACCGGGCCATCGAGACCATCCCGTGACGAACGAGCGGGGCATGACGCAGACTGGCTCCATGACCGATCCTGATCCGCACCTGATCGACCCCGCACTCCTTCCGACACCGTTCACCGCCGCGGAGATCCGCGACGCCATCGGAAACGGCACGACGATCCACCTTCTCCTGGAAGGTCCGGATGGCCCGCTCGGCGAGCACGTCAACCGCTATCACGACGTGGACGACGAGGGTGCGACGCTGGACCGCTGGTCGGTCGAGGACCCGAAGGCAGTCGTCTCGAACCGGGTGACCTGGCTCGAACTCCAGGGCCACTCCGCGTTCGATCCCGAGACCACGAGTGTGTCGACGGTGAGCCTGACGACTCCCCTCGGCGCGCTGACCTGCCGCAGGTACGACACCGTCGACGGTGTCTTCTGGTTCTCTGTCGACCACCCCGGCATGCCGGTGCAGTTCGAATCCGACGGACTGCGCACGACAGTGCTGAGCATCGAGCGCGACTGAGACGAGGACCGCGAGGGGCGAGCGCTGCCCGCAGGGCTCTCGCGGATACAGGCGTCTCGGCTCAGTTCTCCGCGGGAACGCCGCCTTCTGCCCGCTGCTGAACCCGGAGGGCCGAGTGCAGGTAGAACCCGGCTATCACCAGCGCCACCACGCCGCCGACCAGGGCCAAGGTCCGATCGGGCATGCCGAAGGCACCGAATGACGCGGCGACTCCCTGGATCAAGAAGAAGGCGCTGAGAAGAAGCGCGCTGCCTCGCGTGCTGGTCATCTTCCACCACGGACGCGGGGCATCGGATTCGCCGGCGCCTCGAAAGGTGCGCGCTGCGACGACGACAACTACCAAGAGAGCCACGGTCGCCCACGCGAATCCGAGTTCGTAACTGATGGCTGCGAGCGGAACCGCGGTGAGCGTGATCCCGACGATGACGACGAGCAGGTACCCGACCTTGGCGGCCGGTGTCTTGATGCGCATGAGCCCCTACGTTCCTCCGCCCGACACACGACGAGCGACACTTCGAAAGGTAGCCGCTCCTCGGGGAGGCGTCTGTCGGCCGTTCGGGGGACATCTCCTCAGCGCCCCGGAAATCTGCGCCCCTTGTCCGATATGAAGCACGGCGAGACGTCGGTGGAGGCGGTCGTCGCGTGACGGTGATTGGGAGGACGCTCCGCCCGCGGACGCCCCCGAACGTCGGCACCCCGGCGTAGGGTCGCACCATGAGCAGCACAGCATCCGGAGAACGTCATGGAGTGGTCCCCTCCTATCTGCTCGCGCGTCTGGCCGAGTCTGGCCGCTTCCCGAAGGCCGCAGCTGCCGCGCGACAGACCCTGACCGCCGGGCGTCCGCCGTTCCGCGCCCGCATCGACCTGTCGATCGACGAGAACGGCGACCTCGTGGCGCAGCTGTCCGACGCCCCCAACCGCACCATCAGCGACGCGGGCAACACTCAGCAGCTGCCCGGCGCTGTCGTGCGCGGCGAAGACGACGCCCCGGTCGAAGATACCGCGGTGAACGAGGCCTACGACGGACTCGGGGCCACCTTCGAGATGCTCCTGGCGGCGTTCGGCCGCAACTCCCTCGACGACGCTGGAGCCCCGCTGGATGCGACCGTGCACTACGGCGTCGATTATGACAACGCGTTCTGGGACGGCGAGCGCATGGTCTTCGGCGACGGAGACGGCGAGGTGTTCCAGCACTTCACCGGCTCGCTCACCGTCATCGGCCACGAGCTCGCCCACGGCGTGGTGCAGCACACCGCCGACCTCGAGTATCAGGGGCAGCCCGGCGCCCTGAACGAGTCGATCGCCGATGTGTTCGGCGCCCTGACCGAGCAGTACTCCCTCGGCCAGACGGCCGACCAGGCGACGTGGCTCATCGGCGCCGAGATCTTCACCGACGCCGTGGAAGGCGCGGCGCTGCGCTCGATGATCGCGCCCGGCACCGCCTACGACGACGACGAACTCGGCCGCGATCCGCAGCCCGACCACATGAGCGGCTTCGTCCGCACCACGGAAGACAACGGCGGGGTGCACATCAATTCCGGCATCCCCAATCGCGCGTTCGCCCTCTTCGCCACCGACCTCGGCGGCAACGCCTGGGAGCGCGCGGGAACCGTCTGGTATCGCGCTCTCACCGGAGGCCTGTCGAGCACCGCGACCTTCACGCAGTTCGCCGACGCCACCGTCGCCGCGGCCACGACCATCGATGCCGCCACAGCCGCAGCCGCTCGACGGGCGTGGACGACCGTGGGAGTCTATGAGGATGAGCGAGTACCCTCCACCGACTGACGCGCAAGTCGTCATCGCGGTGGTGCGCACCGGCGGCATCGCCGGTATCCGTCGCCAATGGCGGGTGGAAGCGGAACCCGACGACGCCGTGGAGTGGATCGATCTGATCGACCGCTGCCCGTGGGACCAGGAACCGGACGGCAGCGTCGGTGCCGACCGGTTCATGTGGAGCATCCGAGCGCGCACGCCGTCCGAGAGACGCGAACGCGAGCTGCCGGACTCCGCGCTCGACGGCCCCTGGCGCGCGCTCGTCGACGCCGTGCGCGCGGCCTCCGCCTGACGCGCCCGGCGCACGGCGGCATCCGATCAATCGCGTGTGAATCCGGCCCTGTCTCGGCCGCACGGGGTCACAATGGACCCCATGGGACTGTTCCAGCAGAAGCCTGAAGAAGAAGAGAACCAGTGGGTGCTGCCCTCGGAACCGCTCGAGCGCTCCGAATCGGAAGTCCTCGACACGGCACCCGTCGTCGATCCGCTGTCGATCGGACTCGGCGCAGAGACCAGCGGTGACCTGAGCTCGGTCCTTTTCCCGGTCGCCCCTCCCGTGCCGGAAGCCACCGCGACCGAGAACCGGGAGCCCCAGGACGACGACCCGGAGAAGGACTGACAGACCGGCCGGAGCCGCCGACCTCAGCCCCGCGCCTCACCCAGCCGCCAGTAGCCCGAGAACGTGATCCGGTCCTTCGAGACGCCACGGTCGACCAGGTGACGGCGCAGCTCCTGCACCGCGAGTCGCTCTCCGCACACCCACGCATAGTCGATCACCTCGGGCAGCGCAGCAGCCCGTACCGCCTGCTGCAGTCGCGCACCGGGCAGCTCACCCCGGCGCTCGACCCAGGTGACGGCGCCCGCGAGATCCTGTTTCTCCGCGGCATCCGCGATCTCGATGAAGACATGCGTCTCCGCAGCTTCCGTCGCCTCGAGGATGCGGGCGATCGCGGGTAGTGACGACTCGTCGCCGATGATCACTCGGGCGCGGGTCTCGGGCAGTGGGGCATACAAGGCCGTGCACTCGCGGATGCCGAGGGCCGACCCGGCGCGCGCTCGTCCGGCGAATCGGGTTCCTGGGCCCTCGTCGCCGTGCACGACGAAGTCGACGTCGATCTCGCGAGCCTCGGGGCGGTGGTCGCGCAACGTGTACCACCGCAGATCCGGCCGCTCCTCGTCGGGGATGGCCGCGACAGCCGCACGGATGTTCTCCGTCCCATCGTTCGCGGGCAGCACGAGCGGAACGCTCTCGTCGCGGGGCAGCAGCAGACCGAGGTACTCGTCCGGTCCCGCGGGCGCGTAGTCGGCGAACTCCGCCGCGGAGATGGTGAGCCGCCGCATGTGCGGGGTGAGATCGCGCACGGCCGTGACGCGGGCGGCGAAGACGCGAGCTCCGGAACGGCGAGGACGCTGTGGAGGACGGACGCGGTCGATGGTGTGCTCAGCCACGCCGAGCCCCCTCTCTCCAGAGCAGCCACAGGAAGAATGCGCCGCCGACGGTGATGGTGACGACGCCGACCGGGATCGGCGCCGGGAAGATGTTCTGCGCGAGCAGGTTGCTCGTGAGCAGCAGCAGCGCCCCCACGAGCCCCGAGGCGAGGAAGCTCGTCGCACCGGTCAGACGCCGGGCGATGTGCGGGGCGATCAGCGCGACGAACGAGATCGGCCCGGCCGTGGCGACGGCGACCGCCACGAGCAGGGTCGCGGCGACGAGCAGGATCCATCGCGCCCGCACCGTCCGCACGCCCAGTGCGGTCGAGACACTGTCGCCGAGTGCCATCATCCGCGCAGCCGGCGCCGCCCAGACGAGGAGCGGGATGATCAGGAGCAACGCGATCAGCGCAGGCAGCAGATCACCCCATCCCCGGCCCTGCAGCGATCCGATCAACCAGGTCTGCGCCGTGGTCGCGCTCGCGACGAACACCTGCGTCAGCACGTAGTCGACCACGGCCATGGCGGTGGCCGACAGCGCGACACCGGTGAGGATCAGCTGCACGCCGTGGAGCCCGGAACGCGCGGTGAACACGACGATCACGCCCGCGATCACGAGGGAACCGATGACCGCTCCGAGGGCCGCCTGCGCCAGGGATCCGCCCAGCACGAGCATCACGACCACCGCGCCGACCGAGGCACCGCTGCTGATGCCGATCACGTCGGGGCTGGCGAGCGGGTTGCGGGTCAGGCTCTGGAACACGGCCCCGGCGACGGCCAGGCTCGCGCCGACGACGATCGCGACGAGGCTTCGCGGCAGGCGGCGCCCGAGGACGAAGAACTCGTCGAGTCGCTCCGGCGGGCGACCGAGGAGCGTCTCGATCAGTGCGGCCGGGGTGACGATGTACTCGCCGATCATGAGCGCGGCGACCAGCAGCACCAGCAGGACGCCGGCGAGGATGCCGCACACGAGGGCCGTGCGATGGCTGAACCGGAAGGACCAGCGCTCTCCGCGGAGGACACGGTCGTCGGACGTCAGCGCGACGGTGCGCAGGCTCATGAGATCCCCGCCGTCCGCCTGCCGACCACGAAGGCGATGAGCAGCGGGCCGCCGATCAGAGCCGTGACGATGCCGACCTGCACCTCGCCGCCTCCGCCGATCACGCGGCCGAGGGTGTCGGCCAGAAGCAGCATCGCCGGGGCCGCGAGCAGCGACAGCGGCAGCACGATGCGGAGGTCGGGTCCGACGAGGCGACGGAGCAGATGCGGGATGACGAGACCGACGAACGCGATGGGACCGGCGATCGCGGTCGCCGTGCCGCACAGCAGCGTGACGGCGAGGAGCACGAGCGCGCGCACGACACCGGGCTTCACCCCGAGGGCGATCGCGCTGTCGTCGCCGAGTGCCATCAGGTTCAGTGCGGGCCCGAGCAGCAGAGCGAGGATCACGCCGACGATGATGAAGACGACCAGCGGCAGCGCTTCTTCCACAGGTCGGGCGGTGAGGGAGCCGACTCGCCAGAAGCGGAACGCGTCGAGCACCGTCTCATCCGTCAGCACGATCGCTTGCGAGAGCCCGGCCAGGATGGCCGAGAACGCGACGCCGGCGAGGATCAGTCGCACGGGCGAACCGGAGGCGAACCGGGTGCCCGAGAACCAGAAGATCACCGCAGAAGCGAGAGCGGCTCCGGCGAGCGCGAGCCAGATCGTGCCGCCGACGCCGAGGGCGCCCAGCACGCTCATGCCGGCGACCACGCCGAACGAGGCGCCGGCGCTGACCCCCAGCATCCCGGGGTCCGCGATCGGGTTGCGGGTGAGCGCCTGCATCAGCACACCGGCAGCACCCAGCGCGACGCCGCAGATGACCGCGTTGACGGTGCGGGTCACGCGCAGCTCGCCGACGATGTTCAGGACGTTCTGGTCCCCCGTGCCGAACAGCGAGAGCACCACCTCACCGAGGGGCACGAACCGCGCACCGACGGCGAGGCTCAATGCCAGCGAGATCGCCAGCACGGCCACGACCAGGGCGATGCCGAACCACACGGGGAAGCGGGATGCCGCGAGCGGGGCACGACGACGCGCGACGACGACCGGTTCGGAACTCATATTTGGATAGCCTAACCAAACATCACTAGGGTTGTGAGACGTGAACAGACCTCATCGAACGCGCTTCCGTCCGCTCGCCACCGCTGTCGCCTCTCTGGCCGCGATCACCCTGATCGCCACAGGATGCTCGAGCACCCCCGCAGCGGAGGAATCCGCTCCCGCCACGGACACGAGCTATACCGTGGAGCACGCGATGGGCGAGACGGAGTTCGAGTCGGTACCCGAGCGGATCGTCGTGCTCGACTCCCCGCAGATGGACGCGCTGGTCGCCCTGGGCATCACTCCGGTCGGCGCACCGGAGATCGGGGCCGGACGCGGTTTCCCGGCCTACCTCGCCGATGATCTCGACGGCACCGAATCGATCGGCTTCATCGCCGAGCCCGACGTCGACGCGATCGCGAACCTCGCCCCCGACCTGATCATCGGCTCGAAGGTGCGGCACGAGGCGCTCTACGAGGAGCTGTCGGCCATCGCGCCCACCGTCTTCTCGGAGGACACCGGCACCAACTGGACCGAGCAGGCCGTGCTGACCGCCGCCGCCGTGGACCAGAGCGACAAGATGGACGAGCTCATCAAGGGCGTCGAGGACCGCGCATCCGAGGTCGGCTCGGCGGTCGAAGCCGACGGCACCACCGCATCGATCGTGCGCTTCCGCGCCGACAACTTCCGCCTGTACGGGCCCGGCACGTTCTCGGGCTCGCTGCTCACCGACATGGGGTTCGACCTGGGAGCCGACCGCGACTGGAACGAGTACTCGATGATGGAGCTCAGCCCCGAGCTCTACGAGCAGATCGATGGCGACGTGGTGTTCTACATGAGCCCCGGCGGAGACCCCACCGCGACCACGCAGGAGCGGATCACCGGACTGTGGGGCGCCCAGCCCGGCCCCTCCGGCGACAAGGCCTTCGAGGTGGAGGACGACACCTGGATGGTGGGCATCGGCGTGATCGGTGCCAACCTTGTCATCGACCAGGTCGAAGACCTGCTCGGCTGACCCCTTTCGAATCGCTCGATTGGTTCCATTCCACCCGGAAACGGAACCATTCGGGCGATTCGAACACCCGGAGGAACAATGACCACGCCGCACCCGGCACTCGAAGCCCGTGGACTCGTCGTCGCCTACGACGGCAAGGTCGTCGTAGACGGCGTCGATCTGGCGCTGCCGGAGGGGTCGTTCACCGTGATCCTCGGGCCGAACGCCTCGGGCAAGTCCACCGTGCTGCGCGCCCTCGCCCGGGTGCTGAAGCCCGAATCAGGCGACGTACTGTTCGACGGCCGCGCGCTCGGCGAGTACGGCTCCAAGGAGCTCGCCCGCAGGATGGGACTCCTGCCGCAGGACGCCATCGCCCCCGAGGGGATGCGCGTCGCCGACCTGGTCTCGCGCGGCAGGTATCCGCACCACTCCGCACTGCAGCGGTGGACGTCCACCGATGACACCGCCACGCGCGAGGCTCTCGCCGCGACCAACACCACCGACCTCGCCGAGCGCTACGTGGACCAGCTGTCCGGTGGGCAGCGGCAACGCGTCTGGGTCGCGCTCCTGCTCGCCCAGCAGACACCGGTGATGCTGCTCGACGAGCCGACGACCTTCCTCGACATCGCGCACCAGTACGAGCTGCTCGATCTGCTGCGGGACCTCAACACGCAGGGCAAGACCGTCATCGCGGTGCTGCACGACCTCAACCAGGCGGCTCGGTATGCGGACAACCTCGTGCTCATGAAGGAGGGGCACGTGATCGCCACCGGCACCCCGTCCGAACTCATCACGGCAGAGCGCGTCGGCGACGTCTTCGGCATCGACGCGGTGGTGACACCCGATCCGGTCACCGGTACCCCGATGGTGGTCCGGCGGTGAGTTCCGCGTCGTCCCCCACCGTTACGGTTGAAGGATGACGATCACCGCCGCCGCAGACGGCTCCGCCCTGGGCAACCCCGGCCCCAACGGCTGGGCCTGGTACATCGACGACGCGAACTGGGCGGCCGGCGGTTCGCCGCACGGCACCAACAACCAGGGCGAGCTGCGCGCCGTGCTGGAACTGCTGCGCGCGACGGCCGGCACCGACGAGAAGCTGCTGATCGAGTGCGACAGCCGGTACGTGATCGACTCCGTGACCAAGTGGATGCCGGGGTGGAAGCGCAAGGGCTGGCGCAAGTCCGACGGCGGACCGGTGCTGAACCGCGACCTGCTGGAGGGCATCGACGAAGCCATCCGCGGCCGTGACGTCGAGTTCTCCTGGGTCAAGGGCCACGCAGGTCACCCCCTGAACGAGGCCGCCGACGAGCGGGCGAACGCGGCAGCGAAGGCGTACCAGGCCGAGCAGGAACCGCGGCGAGGACCGGGCTTCACGATGGCGACGGATGCCGGAGCTGCGGTCGCCGCCTCAGCTGCGGTCGCCGCGTCCGCCCCCTCGGCTCCGGCCCCCACTCCCACAACACCGGCGCCCGGCGCAGAGACCCTGTGGGCCGAGGCCTCCGATCTCCTCGACGGGCTGGATGCGCCGGAGGACGACCCGATCGAGCTGCGCATCCCGCTTTCGTCCGACGAGCACGCGAGGCTGCGAGACCGTGCAGAGGCTCAGGGCGTCTCGCTCGAAGAGGCACTCCGTCGGCTGATCTGAGCGCAGTGGCGGAGGCGTACACTCGCACCATGTCGACTCCTGCCCGCACCATCGGCCGTATCTTCCTCGGCGCATCGCTCGTCTTCGCCGGCGTCTCCCACCTCACGGTGGCGCGCGAGGAGTTCCAGGCGCAGGTGCCGGAGTCGCTGCCCCTCGACCCCGACACCACGGTGCTGGCCTCCGGCGTGGCCGAGGTCGCGCTCGGTTCCGCTCTGCTGCTGGCACGCCGCCGTCGGCGCACCGTCGGCACGATCGCCGCTCTGTTCTTCGTCGCCGTGTTCCCCGGCAACGTGGCGCAGTGGATGCACCACCGCGACGGATTCGGTCTCGACACCGACATGAAGCGCTTCGTCAGACTGTTCTTCCAGCCCGTGCTCGTCGCTCTGGCGCTGTGGTCGACCCGGGAGCCGCGGCGCTGAGCGACCGTCGCGGGTGAGGGCGCCCGCTGCGGCACGGCGGCTCCTCCGAGGAGCGGTCCGTAGACTCGGCGGATGACGGAATGGGTGGTGACGCAGCGGTGAAGGCCCGCACCGTCTTCGGCCTGCTCCGCCTCGGCGCCGCCGCCGTCTGCCTCGTGGCGCTCATCCATCGACTCGCCTGGGGCCTGGCGTCGAACACCATCGCCAGCCAGAACTTCTTCGCCTATCTGACCAACCAGTCGAACATCGCGTTCGTGGTGCTGTTG
This sequence comes from Microbacterium sp. WHRI 7836, assembly GCF_040223885.2. Lineage (NCBI taxonomy): Bacteria > Bacillati > Actinomycetota > Actinomycetes > Micrococcales > Microbacteriaceae > Microbacterium > Microbacterium sp. WHRI 7836. Next base: position 351,696 of record NZ_CP168171.1, on the reverse strand, counting down.
AGCATCGCGGGCGTGATCGCCCTGCGCACGGCACGCGATCCGCGCTGGCTCACGGTCGCGCTGGCTCTCGTGCTGACCTGGACGATCACGGCTGGACTCGTGTTCGCCATCCTCGTCTGGCAGGCCGGGGTCCGCGGTATCCGCATCGACGTCCCGTGGTCGGATCAGGTGCTCCACTTCTGGCTGCCCGCAGTGACGGTGGCGGCATGGGCACTCGCCCCCGGGCACCGTTCCGTCCCATGGCGGGTGGTGCCGGTGACGCTCGCCTATCCCGTGCTCTGGGGCGTGTTCACGATGATCCGTGGGCCACTGATCGGCTGGTACCCCTACTACTTCCTCGACCCGCGACAGGTGAGCGGGCCGCTGGAGTTCCTCGTGTCGTCCGCGATCGCCCTCGCGACGTTCGCCCTGGTCGCCTCGGTGCTCGTGCTCATCAGCCGCATGCCGCTGCCGCGAACGCCGCGCAGGGAGAGCGAGCAGAGCACGGAGACTCCGACGGTCGTGCAGGCCTCGATAGACGAGCGCGTCGGTCAGACGTAGAGGGAGAGCGAGGCGAGGGCGGCTTCGATGGCCTCGTCCTCGTCGAGTTGCGCGAAGTCGGCGGCAGCCGCTCCGCCCACGATCCCCACGAGCACGTTCTCCCCGGTCGCGGGTCGCAGGTTGATCCAGGTCGGGATCGCCACATCGGCACCGACAGCGTGCCAGATCGCCTCCTCGCTGTCCCAGAACGCCTCGTCCCAGCGCAGCCACACCGTCTCGATCGCGCCCATGCCGAGAGCGGAGACCGCGCCGCGGTTGGAGAAGGGCAGGGGCGGGTCGAACTCGATGCTCCGGTCCTGCAGCACCCCGAGCGGCACGGTGACGACGACGCGGTCGAACGACAGCGCCTCCCCGGTACCGAGACGCACGCTCACCCCCGAGTCGTCGTACGCAAGTCTCGCGACGGGCGAGTTGAGGCCGACGGTGACGCCGTCGAGCGTCTTCTCGATGAACGGCGTGAGGTCGCCCGTCGCCGCCTTCGGGTCTCCTGTGGGCAACGGCGGCGCGAACCAGCTCGAGAGTTCGTCGGCGCCGGCTCCGGTGCGGGCAGCGAGGATCGCGAGCAATGCGGCGGTCGCGGGGTCAGCAGGGTCGATACCCGCGGCGGTCAGCGCGTCGGCCACGGAGGTGTCTTCGGGAGCAGCCTGGGCCGTCGTGATCGCGGCGTCGAAAGGCTGCGGGTCGACCGGGTCGATGTCGCCATCGGCTCCACGCCAGAGTTCGCCGGAGAGATCGACGATCCCGACCTCCCCGCTGCTCAGGCGATCGAGCACCTCGCTGTCGTCCGCGCTGAAAAGCCAGGCCCCGAGCTGCGCCGGTACGGGCCAGGAGTCGTCGAGGCGCGAGTGGATCCTCCCGCCGACACGGTCTCGTGCCTCGAAGACCGTGACCTCCATGCCGCCCTCGGCGAGGAGCGCGGCGACCGTCGCGCCGGCGAGTCCTGCGCCCACCACGGCGATGCGTTCGCCCGAGGTCGCCGGGACCATGACTTCTTCGGCGGCGCGGGTGCCCGAGGCGATGGCTCCGCGCACCGTGCCGGGAGCGTCGACGTCGGTCGCCTCGCCGGCGAAGAACAGCCGCTTGCCGACGGGCCGCGACAAGGCGGAGCGGGTATCGGACAGCACACCGACCGGGGTGAAGCTGACGGCGCCGAGAGAGTACGGGTCCGTTGTCCAGGTGCTGCGCACGCTGCCGGCTGCGGCGGGGACACCGGGCGGAGGCTCCGGCTCACGCGTGCGGGTGGGGGTGGGCGTGGGCGCAGGTTCGGGGGTACAGGAGACGAGCAGCACCGAAGCGACACCGGCTCCGGCGCCGAGGAGCAGAGTGCGGCGCGTGATCCTCATCGTGACGCCACCCTATCCCGCCTCATCGGGTTCCGCCTGCCGACTCCGCGTCGGGTGCGGCAGGCGGCGCGTGGACAACTCCTCAAGAACAGTGCGCCGAGAGCCGGAGAACCGGCCGGACCGCGGGGGGTCCGGCCGGTTCTGAGGAGTTGTTCACACTCAGACGGCGAGCAGCTCCCGCTCCAGACGGGCGAACGACGACTCCATGCCGTCCACCATGCCGGTGGCGAGGATCATGTCGCGCGTCTCCTTGTCCGGGTACTCGATGAGCAGCGTGACGAGGGTCGCGCCGTCCTCCTCATACAGGTTCAGATCGTTGAGGGTCTCGGTCGGCAGGCCCTGCATCCGCTCGGTGGTCACTGCGCGGCGCGGAGCATCGATCAGGAGCGCCTCCCCCTCGAAACCGAACGGCTGCCCCTCGGTGTCGCCGACCGGCGCCCACGAGTTCCGGTACGACTGGCCGACCTCGGTGGCGGCGACGCACTCCGTCATCTCCCACCCGTCGGGTCCGAGCATCCACTTGCGGATGAGCTCGGGCTCGAAGTGCGCGCGCCACACCAGCTCGCGCGGTCCATCGACCAGGCGGGTGATGCGCACGTGCGTGTCGTCGAGCAGTTCCAGTCGCGTGCCCTTGCCCTGCGCGTAGTCGCGGAGGTCCTGCAGCACGGTGTCGAGCTGCGCCATCGCCATCTTGATCCCCTCGACCTGGCCCATCTCGACGACCTGCTCGAGGGCGTCGACCGAGTCGAAGTGGCTCGTGGTGGTCATGCGGGTGCCGTCGGCGGTGGACTCGAAGGCGAAGGTCATCCGCTGGGCGGGGAAGCCGTCCAGCGGTGTGCCGTTCTCGTCGACGAACGAGTCGATGACCTCGAACGCGTTCGGCGCATCGATCGAGATGAACTCCCACGACCCGGACGACTTCTCCCCGCGCGGACCGTTCATCGAGTACTGCGCACGACCGCCGACGGTGTGGTCCCACGCGGTGAAGGTGGCCGGCCATCCGGGAGGGCCCCAGAAGCGCTCGAGCTGCCGCGGGTCGGAGTAGGCGCTCCACACCCTCTCGATCGGGGCGGCGAAGTCGGCGACCACGGTCATGGTCAGGTTGTCGGCATCGGTGATGACGTCGGTGACAGGCATGTTCAGTCTCCTTGTTCGGTGTTCGTGCTGTCGCTGTTGTCGGACGAGTTGGACCGAGGAGTCTCGGCCAGCAGATCGTCGAGCCGGGCGATGCGCGACCGCCACAGCTCTTCGTATCGGGCGAGGAGCGCCCTGGCGCGGGCGATCATCTCGGGGTTCGCGCGGACGAGCCGCTCGCGTCCCTCGGCGCGCTTGACGATGAGGTTCGCGGCTTCGAGCACGGCGACGTGCTTCTGCACTGCGGCGAACGACATCTCGTATTCGGAGGCGAGGGTCGAGACCGACTGCTCCCGCTCGATCGTCCGGCGCAGGATGTCACGCCGGGTCGACGTCGCCAGTGCGTGGAAGACACGGTCGACCTCCGCTTCGCTCAGTTCTCTTTGTGCAACCATTTGGTTGTACGTTATGCCTGTGCGGCGGGTGTGTCAAGGAGTATTCGTGAATCGCGCCTCGGTGTCGGTGCCGCGCGATAGCGTCGCATCACAGCCCACGCCGTCCAGGAAGAGGTCTCCCTTGTCCCGACACTCCCTCCTCGACGTCGGCGAGCATGACCTCGAGGATCTGCGCCGGCGGCTGCGCAACACGCGCTGGGCCGAGCCGTGGCCCGTGGAGGGCTGGGAGGCGGGCACCGAGCAGGCGGAGCTTCGCCGGCTCGTCGACGTGTGGCTGAACGGCTTCGACTGGCGCGCGCAGCAACAACAGATCGAGGAGCTGCCCTGGCGGCAGGCGGACATCGACGGGACGCCTGTCGCTTACCTCCGCTTCGATGCGGAGCAGGGAGGGACCGGCGTTCCCGTTCTGCTCACGAACGGCTGGCCGAGCACAGCACTCGAACTCGTGGATGTCGCTCGGCGCCTGGCGACGCCGTCGCGTTTCGGGGGCGATCCTGCCCACGCCGCCACCGTGATCGTGCCCGCGCTTCCCGGACTGCCGTTCTCACCGCAACGCCCCCGACTCGGCGTGCAGACGCACGACCTGTGGCACCTGCTGATGACGGAGCATCTCGCTTTTCCCCGATACCTCGCGCACGGCGGCGACCTGGGAGCGGGGATCACCTCTCGTCTCGCGCAGGCATACCCCGACGAGATGGTCGGCATCCACTTGCTGTCCACAGCCGCTCCCTCACACGTGGACGAGGAGTCGATCACCGCCGAAGAGCAGGCCCACCTCGACCGGGTACAGGAGTGGTCGGCGTCCGAAGGCGGATATCAGCATCAGCAGCAGACGCGGCCGCTCACACTGGCGCCAGCCGTCTCGGACTCCCCCGTCGGATTGCTGTCGTGGATCCTGGAGAAGCATCGATCCTGGAGCGACTGCGGCGGCGACGTCTCTTCCCGCTTCAGCGACGACTACCTGCTGACACTGGCGTCCGTGTACTGGTTCACGAACTCGATCGGCACGTCGTTCCGCCCCTACTACGAGCACGCCGCGGGATTGACCTCACGCATAGAACGGGTGGAGGTGCCGACCGCCGTCGCCCTGTTCCCGCACGACCTGGCGTCGCCGCCGCGGAGCTGGATCGAACGCACGTACAACCTCGTGCGCTACACCCGAATGCCGCGCGGGGGCCATTTCGCACCGCATGAGGAGCCGGCCCTGCTCGCCGATGACATCGCCGCATTCGCGCGCGCACTGCCGCACGCATCCCCCGCGTGAATCCACCTCCGCCACCGCTGTGCACGCAGAGCCGCAGCCGTCGACCACCGCATCGACTGGTCACAGCATCGACGTGAGCACCCCGCCGTCCGCGCGCACAGCCGCCCCGTTCGTGGCCGACGCGCGGGGACTCGCGAGGTAGGCGACCAGGTCGGCCACCTCGGTCGGGTCGAGGAACCGCTCCAGCAGAGTGGTGCGGTTCTCGCCGATGATGACCTGCTTCATGGCGTCCGGCGACAGATCCTGCACCTGCGCCACAGCCTCGACCGCCGCAGCGACCCCATCGGAATAGGTCGGCCCACCCAGGACCGTGTTCACCGTGACCGAGGTGCCGCGGGTGAGCTTCGACAGACCGTTGCCGAGAGCGATCATCGCCGCCTTGGTCACGCCGTAATGCACCATGTCCGCGGGGACATTCACCCCCGACTCGCTGCTGACGAAGATCATCCGGCCCCATCCTCGCTCGATCATCCCGCCCAGCAGGTGTCGTGCAAGCCGGACTCCGCTCATCACGTTGACCTCGAAGTAGCGCTGCCACCCGGCGTCGTCGACGGCCTCGAACTCCGCGAGCCCGAACAGGCCCACGTTGTTGACGAGGATGTCGACGTCTCCCATTTCATCGAGGAGTCTCGCGACGTCATCCGCATTCGCGAAGTCCGCGACGATCCCCGACGCGGTCACCCCTGGGTGCGCGGCTCGCAGCCGCCCGACGGCCGCATCGACTGCCGCGGCGTCGCGTCCGTTCAGGATCACTCGCACTCCCTCGACGGCGAGCGCATCGGCGATCGCATATCCGATCCCTCGACTCGAGCCACTGATGAACGCCGTCCTGCCCTGCAGTTGCAGATCCACTCCGCTTCCTCCTTCCGACGCCAAAGACGTCGCTTTACTTGCTCAGGAAAGTCACTCTACGTCTTTTTGCTTGCTTGGGAAAGTGAAGGTTCGCGGAGACCCGAGCCCGAATGCCCTATCCTGAAGGCATGTCCGAGCGGCCGAACGCCCCCCACCTGAGCGACGATCAGCTGGCGATCTGGTCCTCCGTCGCCACGCTGTTGGAGCGCCTCCCCACAGCTCTCGATGCGCAGCTGCAGCGCGACAGCGGCCTCACGCACTTCGAGCACGGCATCCTCTTCGCGCTCGATTCCGCACCGGATCGTCGCCTTCGCCTGAGCACCCTCGCCACCTATGCGAGCTGCACACTGTCACGCCTGTCGCGCGCGATCTCGCGACTGGAATCCAAGGGATGGGTGCGACGGGAGATCGACGCGACCGACGGGCGATTCACCCTCGGCATACTGACGGACGAAGGCCACGCGAAGGTCGCCGAGTCCACGCCGGGCCATCAGGCGCTGGTGCAGCGTCTCGTCTTCGACACGCTCACCGCCGCGCAGGCGCGACAGCTGGGGTCGATCAGCACCCGTATCTCCGCGGCGATCAGTCCTGATCCGATCTGGACACCGGGAGCGGGCGATTCCGGGCGCGACTAGTCCATTCATGTGAATCCACCTCCGCGTTTCAGGCGTAGGCTGGAGTGAAGGACGGACCGTCCGAGAAGATCTCCCGGCACCGTGCCCGCCCGGAAGTGGAGTCTCTCGTGGCTCAGTACGACGTCTCGAACCGCTCGGCGATCGTGACGGGAGCAGGCAGCGGAATCGGTCGCTCGACCGCCCTCCTGCTGGCGAAGAACGGTGCATCCGTCGTGGTCAACGACCTGAACGCGGATCACGCGAACGCGGTCGTCCAGGAGATCCGCGCCGCCGGCGGCACGGCCGAGGCCTCGGTCGGCGATGCAACCGATGCCTCGTGGATCGCTTCTTCGATCGAGCTGGCGAACTCCCTCGCCCCGCTGCGCATCGGCGTCAACAACGCCGGCATCGGTGGAGCGTCCGCTCCGACGGCCGAGTACGAGGACGAGGCCTGGGACAAGGTCATCGCGATCAACCTCAACGCGGTCTTCCGCAACATGAAGGCGCAGATCCCCTCGATCCTCGCGAACGGCGGGGGCTCGGTCGTGAACATCGCGTCGATCCTCGGCAGCGTCGGGTTCGCCAACTCCCCCGCCTACGTCACCGCCAAGCACGGCGTCGTCGGCATGACCAAGTCGGCGGCACTCGAGTACTCGGCACAGGGCGTGCGCGTGAACTCCGTAGGCCCCGGGTTCATCGACACCCCGCTGCTCGCGAACATGGGACCCGAGGCGAAGGACTTCCTCGTTTCGAAGCACCCGATCGGACGCCTGGGGCAGGCCGACGAGGTCGCGAACCTCATCGCGTTCCTCGCCAGCGACGCCGCGAGCTTCATCACCGGCAGCTACCACCTGGTCGACGGCGGCTACACCGCCCTCTGAACGAATGGCATCCGACCCCGGGACCCGATTCCCGGTGGTCAGATGCCATCAGCAGCGACGCAGACACCCCCCGATGTCGTCGCTGCGAGCCTCGGCCGTCGTCGCGCACGCCTTGCCCAGGAGCACGTCGGCGGCGGAGGCGAGTTATCAGGCGACCGCGTGCATCGCAGGCGCCGGAGAGAGGAGCGGCGCCAGCTCCATGTCCGTCAGGTCCAGACCGTGCGCAGAACTCGCTGCGGCCATCATCTTGACCAGCAGCGGGCGCTGAAGCTCGATCTCCTCCGCGACGGCGAAGCGCACGGGAATCGAGGCGTGCATCCACAGCGTCTCCGTGCCCGATCGCGACGTGCGCAGGGTGAGCGGGAACGACTCTCCTCGGCGGAGCTTGGTCACGGTGACGAGTCGAAGGTGGGCGAGTGTCGCATCGTCGATCTCCACGATCTGCGATTCCCCGGCGTAACTGAGCTGGCCCATGAGTCCCTCATTCCTGTGCGTTTTGTACAGGAATTAGATTACTAGTTTAGCTAGCTAAATGGCAAACGGGACTATTCGATCGCATCGATCTCCGCCGTGAGCCGCCGCAGGAACCTCGAGATCACGGCGAGCTCGGCGGAGGTGAACTCCTCTTCCACCCGCGCCACCCGCCGCGAGACCTCGTCCGCGGGCGAGTTGATGTCGCGGAGTGAAGGACGGATCACCTTCGAGCGCCTGTCGTCCGGATGCGCCGTCACCACGATCTGGGCGCGATCGGACAGACGCCTGATCACGGAGGTGATCGCCGCAGTACTGACCCCCAGGTGAGCGGCGAGATCACTCGGAGTCACGGGCGCATCGACCGGGGCCGCTGCGATGAAGCGAAGGGCCGAGCGGTCGGTCTCGTTGGGCTGGCGCCCCGCCACGAGGCGCCGCGCGAGCCGCGCCTCCACGCGCAGCAGTTCATCGACGTCGCGGTCGAGCCGAGACGCCATGACCCCCAGACTGTTCCCCATCACACCCCTCATCGATTCCGAAACCCATCTTAGCTCGGAAGTCTTTTTATCTGTCTGACTAGCAAAATCCTGCGTGCATCACACTGTCGCACGGGTGAGAGGATGGATACACCGCAAGAAAGGACGTCATGGTCGAGCGATCCGCACTCGATGACGAGAAGTACATCGACTACGCCGCTCTCCTCGAGCGCCTGGAACGAGAGTTCCCCACCGTCCCGCGCGATCGGATCGAGCAGATCATCGTGGCCGAGAACGACGCGATCACGGGCGGCTTCCTCCTGATCGTCCCCGCCGGGGTCGCGACAGGTGCGATCGAGATGCTGACGCGGGAGTCCTCTCCCGTGGCAGACGGAGAGGCGGTGGCCTGATGACCGAGCCCCAGGAGTACGCACGCTCGGGGTACTGGTACCCCGACGCCGAGAGCGCCAGCACCGTCGATGTCCTGAACATGCTGCGGCGTTACCGCGCGGCCGAGACCGCGATGCGTGCGCGCACCCGCGCTTCGATGGGCATGAACGAGACCGACCTGATGGCGCTGCGCTTCCTGCTGCGCGAGCAGCGCGCGGGCCGCATCGTCCGTCCGATCGACATCGCCAGGATGCTCGACATCTCCACCGCTTCGACGACCACTCTCATCGACCGCCTCGAGAAGGGCGGACACGTCCGTCGCGAGGCGCATCCGACGGACCGCCGCGCCGGAGTCGTGGTTCCGAGCGTGAGCAGCGACGAGGAGGTCAGGGCCACCCTCGGTGCCATGCATCGCCGCATGCTCACCCTGGTCGACGAGCTCTCCGACCAGGAGCGGGCCGTGGTCACACGGTTCCTCGCCGGTATGACCGCGTCGATCGAAGAGGCATCCGACCTCGACCAGGAGCTCCGGAATGTGATCCGGGACGAGAAGGGCCCCCACGCGGCGGAGTGATCCCCGCGCTACAGCCCTTCCGCGATCTCCTTGATCGCAGCGAGGCGGCGGTCCCACTCGCGTCCGATCACGTCGAGCTTTGCGGCCGTCGCGGAGAGCTCGGCACCGACGACGCGGAAGCGCACCTCGCGCCCCACCCGAACCGGCTCGACGAGTCCCACCTCCTGCAGCACGGCGAGGTGCTTGGCGATCGCCTGACGGGACACCGGAAGGCGCCCGGCGAGGGCGGATGCCGAGGCATCCCCCTCGCCGAGTGCCGTCAGGATGCTCCAGCGCGTCTCGTCCGCGAGTGCCGCGAACACGGGAAGCAGTGTCTCGGTCGTCACGCTTCGCCTTCCACGAGCGCGACCATCTTGTCGAGCTCCAGATCCCAGCCGGTACGGTGCGACTCGAGGTTGGCCCTGGGGTCGGAGGTGCGCTCGAACCCGCTCTCGACGACCGTGAGCCGCGTGCCGCCATCCGCCTCCTCGAGCGTGAAGGTGAAGACGGTCGAGGTCGACTCGTCGATGCTGTCCGGCAGCGCGCCGAGGGCATCGTCATTGTTCCATCGGTACGTGATGCGCCGCGGCTCGTCGAATTCCTCGACCCGGAGGGGGATCACGTCGTAGTCGGGGAACGTCATCGTGCCGATCGCTCCGACGCCGCTGCCCTCGAGCACCGTGCGCCCGAACCAGCGCGAGATGTGCTGCGGCTCTGCCACGGCTCGCCACACCTTGTCGACGGGTGCCGCGATCTGGATGCTCCGCCGCACCGAGAATGTCTCCTCGTCGACGACGGATGCCTCGTTGTGGGTCATGTTCACCATGATGGGTCCTTTCGGGATTTCCTGCATGTCCCGCCGGCCGGATCAGCCGACTGCAACTCCAGAGTTGCACCTCTCGACTCCATGCGCAACCCTAGAGTTGCAGTACGCCACTGCTCACCCCATATCGCTCACTCTGCATCGCGCCTCACGTCGGCGTCACCTGTCGGAGGAAATCACGAATGCATGAGGAATCGCAGGAAGACCGCCCGGCATCCGTGTTTTCTTCCGCCATCCGGAACCCGCGGAACGCAAGGGCACACCGGCACCCCAGCCGCAGCACCCCGTGCCGGACTCAGACGCGGGGACGCCGCTTCTCGAGGAAGCCCGCCAGCACCACGGCGACGAGGGCGGCCACCGGCGCGACGAGGAGCCCCGCCCGCAAGCTCTCGTTCTCGGCGATGTACCCCACGAACGGCGGAGACAGCAGGAACCCGAGGCGCAGCAGCCACGACACGACCGTGAGCCCCACGCCCGGCCGCAGTCCCGGCAGTTCGTCCGCGGCATGCATCGCCGCGGGGATGAGCGTGGCGATGCCGAAGCCGACGGCCGCGAACCCCAGGATCGTGCCGGGCACCGACGGATACGCGAGCGCCAGCGTCATGCCGACCGCCGCGATGGCGCCGCCGACCCGCGCGACCCACCTCTGTCCGAAGCGGTCCGTGAGCGGATCGCCGATGATCCGACCGATGAACTGCGCACCGACCAGGGCGATGAAACCGAGAGGAGCGATCGCCGCAGCGGCTCCGAGCGAGTCGGCGAGATACAGAGTCGCCCAGGAGTTACCCGCATCCTCGGCGACGGCGCCGGCCATGGCGATGAGGGTCAGGGCGATGATCGCGATGACGGTACGCGGCGTCACTCCGCGGCGGAGTGTTCCGGCGAGCTCGGCCGGCTCGGCCGCGGCCTCCTCGTCGACCTCGTCGTCACGGCCGGGGAGGCAGAAGCGCAGGGCGACGAGCGCGACCGTGGCGAACACGGCCGTCGAGATGCCCAGGTGCACGGCCAGCGGCAGCTCCAGTGCGATCGCCACTGCAGCCATCGCCCCACCCAGCACCGCACCGATGGACCAGATGGCGTGGAAGCCGTTGATGATCGAACGCCCGTAGCGACGCTGCACCCGCAGGCCGTGGGCGTTCTGGGCGACATCGGTGATCGCGTCGGACGCTCCGCCGAGGAACAGGGCGACCGCGAACAGCAGTCCCGACGGAGCGAGGGCCGCCGACAGTAGACCCAAGCTCGTCAACACGGTGCCGATCACGGCGATGCGAGCGGAACCGAACCGACGGATGAGTACTGCGGCCAGAAGGCCGGCGGCGATGGCTCCGGCGGGGAATGCCGCGATCGCGAATCCGTACCCGAGGTTGTCCAGCCCCAGAGCGGACTTGATCTCCGGGTACCGCGGGAGGATGTTCGCGAACAGCGCCCCATTGGTCAGGAAGAGCGCGGAGACGGCGATGCGCGCGCGGCGGGATGCCTGGTCGGGCACAGGTCGTCGAATCGATTCGATGGAGGCCATGTCTACGATCGTACGGTGCACAGCAGGCCGCGACCGACACGATCACGCATGTGCCCCCGACAGTGCTCCCTGCGTCGCAGCTCTACTCATCCCCGACGCAGGCCGCAACCCCGTTTCCGCGCGCGCATCCTCGGGCCTACGCTCGTGCCATGTCCGAACTCACCCAGCCCACCGGTCGTGAAGAGGCTCTGCGCGCCATCCCCCGCGACGACGGGACTCCCCCGCGTGCTCTGGTGCTCGGGGCGACCGGCTACATCGGCGGTCGACTGACTCCGCGGCTGCTGAACGCCGGATACCGCGTGCGTGTGCTGGCGCGGGACGCGGCGCGGGCGGCGTCGTTCCCGTGGGGCGCCGACTGCGAGATCGTCGAGGGGTCGGCGGATGATGCGGATGCCGTCGCCGCGGCCATGGACGACGTCGACGTCGTCTACTACCTGATCCACTCGATGTCGGCCGGCAAGGGCTTCGAGGAGAGCGACGAGCGCGCGGCGCAGACGGTGGCAGAGGCGGCTGCGCGAGCGGGTGTGCGGCGGATCGTCTACCTCGGCGGTCTGCATCCGGAGGATGCACAGCTCTCCCCGCATCTGCGCTCGCGTGTGCGGGTCGGCGAGATCTTCCTGGACTCGGGAGTGCCGACACTCGTGCTGCAGGCGGGCGTCGTGATCGGGTCAGGATCGGCGTCGTTCGAGATGATCCGCCACCTCACCGACGTGCTGCCGTACATGCCGGCGCCGAAGTGGGTGCGCAACCGGATCCAGCCCATCGCTGTGCGCGACGTGCTGCATTACCTCCTCGGGGCAGCGCAGGTGGCTTCCGACGTGAACCGCGCTGTCGATATCGGCGGCCCCGACGTGCTGCGCTACGGCCAGATGATGAACGGCTACGCGGTGGAGGCGGGACTGCGCCAGCGGGCCATCGCCGCCCTCCCCGTGCTGACTCCGGGCCTCGCTTCGCACTGGGTGAATCTCGTGACGCCGGTCCCTCGGTCGATCGCCCGCCCGCTCGTGGCGTCGCTGCAGAACGAGTGCATCATGAAGGATCACGCCATCGACGAGCTGATCCCCCAGCCCGAAGGCGGTCTGACCCCGTATCGGCGCGCAGTCGACCTGGCGCTCGGCCGCGTGCGAGGCGACACCATCGAGACCAGTTGGCAGGACTCCGAGGTCTCGGGCGCTCCGAGCGACCCGCTGCCGAGCGATCCCGACTGGGCGGGACGCACCGTGTTCACCGACTCCCGTTCGGTCACGACGACCGCGTCACCCACAGAGCTGTGGCGCGTGATCCTCGGCATCGGCGGAGAGAACGGGTGGTACTCCTCGCCCCTGTTGTGGGCGGTGCGCGGTTGGATGGACCGCATCGTGGGCGGCGTAGGCCTCAGCCGCGGGCGCCGCAGCCGTACTGCCGCACGCGTGGGCGACGCGATCGACTTCTGGCGCGTCGAAGCGGTGGAGACCACGGATGCCGGATCGCTGCTGCGCCTCCGCGCCGAGATGAAGGTGCCGGGAGAGGCATGGCTCGAGTTGCGTGCCGTGCCCGATGCGAAGGGCGCCCGCTACGAGCAGCGCGCGATCTTCTTCCCGCGCGGTCTCACCGGACGCCTCTACTGGCTCGCCGTGCTGCCCTTCCACGGCGCGATCTTCGCGGGCATGGCAGCACGCATCACGGCCGCCGCCGAGGACCTCGAGACCTCTCCATCGGCGCCGCCCCACCCCGCGGAGACCAGCGACCCCGCCGTCCCAGGCGAACCCACCGTCCCAGGCGACCCCGCCGTCCCAGGCGAACCCGCCGGAACAGGCGAACCCACCGGATCAGGCGACTTCACCGCGAAGTCGCCTGATCCCGCGTGAACGCCTGACCCGACGCCCCCAGACGAGGCCGGGGTACCCTCAATCCGCGCGCGGCTGCGGGGCGGGGTCCGGGTCGTTCGGGCCGTCTTCCAACGCGGCATCGACAACGGCATCCACTTCCGCGGGAGGGATGATGTCGATCGCCTCGGTCGCGGCCTCATACACCTCGGCCAACGTGTCGTCGACGGTGTCCTCGTCGATCCAGGCGAGGTCGTCCTCCGAGTGGTCGTACTCGACAGGCACGAGGGCGAAGTCGTCGCCGTACTCCTCGAGCCCGGCCATGACGCTGTGGCGGACGGCGGCGCGGGCATACCGGTCGCGCAGGATCAGCGGATCCCGCCGCAGGTCCTTCATGAACGCGATCATCATGAACGTCATGATGATCGCGAACGGCAGCGCCGCGATGATCGTCGCGTTCTGCAGCGACTGCAGCCCGCTGCCCTCCGATCCGCTCACGAGCAGCACCGCGGCGATCACGCCGACCAGCACTCCCCACACCACCGCGACCCACCGCGACGGCTCCGGGCGGCCCTGCTGGGACAGCGTGCCCATGACGAGTGAGGCGGAATCAGCCCCGGTGATGAAGAAGATCGCGATGAGGAGGATGAGCACGATGCTGGTGATGAGCGGGAACGGCAGGTTCTCCAGCACCCCGAACAGCACCTCCTCCGGCGGGTCGACGGTGAGGCCTGCGCCGTCCATCTGCTGCTGGATCGCCGTCGTGCCGAAGATCGCGAACCACACGAGCGAGATGGCGGAAGGCACCACGATGACGACCGACACGAACTGACGGAGCGTGCGCCCGCGGGAGATCTTCGCGATGAACATGCCGACGAACGGCGACCAGGAGATCCACCACGCCCAGTAGAAGATCGTCCAGCTCGACAGGAAGGCCTGCGCGGTCTCACCCTGCGACGCGGAGCGGCCGATCATGGTCGGCAGATCGCCGATGAACTGCACGGCGACCGACGGGATCACGTTGAGGATCAGCAGCGTCGGACCGACGAAGAACACGAAGAAGGCGAGCAGGATCGCGACCACGGCGTTGATGTTCGACAGTGCGCGGATGCCCTTCGAGACTCCGGACACCGCGGAGGCGATGAAGCAGGCCGTGAGCACCGCGATCACCGCGATGAGGATGCCGTTGCCGAGTGGGCCGATGCCGCTGACGAGCTCGACACCGTGACCGATCTGCAGCGCTCCGAGTCCGAGGGAGGCTGCCGTGCCGAACAACGTCACGATGATGGAGAAGATGTCGATCGTGCGGCCTACCGGACCCGTGGTGCGGTTCTCGCCGAGCAGCGGAGCGAAGATCGACGAGATCAGCGGCGTGCGGCCGCGGCGGTAGGCGCCGTACGCGATGGCTCCACCGACGAGCGCGTAGAACGCCCAGGCCTGCGGACCCCAGTGATAGAGCACCTGGGTCTGCGCGGTGTGCATGGCCTCGAGGGTGTTCGCCTCGACGGTGCCGGGCGGCGGGTTCTCGAAGAACGTCAGCGGCTCAGCGGCACCCCAGAACACCAGGCCGATGCCCATGCCGGCCGCGAAGAGCATGGAGATCCACGAGAACATCGAGAACTCGGGCTCCTCGTCGTCACGGCCGAGCGGGATGCGCCCGTACTTGCTGAAGCCGACGAACAGCATGAACACGAGGATGATCGTGGCGATCGTCGTGAAGAAGAAGCCGAAGTACTCCACCACCCAGGCGAGGACCGTGCTCGTGGTGCCGGCGAGGTTGTCGCCCGCGAACACACCCCAGGCGATGAAGCCGAGGGCGAACGCGGCGGCGACACCGAAGACGAGCGGGTCGGTGCGGTAGGTGCGCCCCGTCTCCTCGACCGAGACACCGGGAACGAGCGCCGGGTGCACGCTGCGCGGCGGGACGGTCGTGATGTCGCGGACGATCTTGCGGGCAGTCTCCGAAGCCTTGGCCGGGAGGCGGTTGGCACCGGTTCCGACTGTGTCCGTGCGCGGACGCGGAGGGTTCGATCCTGCGGAGCGTTCGTCGGGCTTCTCGTCAGGAGTGTCCATGAGAGTCCATTTTGTCATGCGAGGTGTCCGACCGTGTCGGGGCCGAAACCCAGAGGGTCCGCGCGAACCGCGGCGCGTAGGGCAGCGACGTGCCGGGCGGACGCTGCCTGCTCTGGGTTTTCGGGCGCGTCGCAGTTAGCGCGAGCGGCGCCCCCCGAACAGCGAGTGCAGCAGCGGGAGGGCGGAGACACAGACCAGGGTGATTCCCAGGGGCGGCACCGACGGCACGAGCAGCGCACCGCCGACCAGGAACGCCGCGAACAGGACGCCGGAGCCGATGCGGCGCGCGATGCCCTCGAGCCGGTCCAGGCGACGTTCGAGTCGTGAGGTGTCGAAGGTGACGTTGCCGTCGTCGAGGCGCGTGATGATCTTGTCGATGCGGCCGGGCAACGCCCAGGTCGTGGACATCGTGCCCATCGCCTGGTTCGCGAAGGCCTGCACGATGTTGCCGCTCTCGTCGCGAAGCAGACGGCCGGCGTAGGGCTCTGCCGCATCCCACACGTTGAACGCGGGATCGAGACCGCTGCACATACCGGAGGTCAGTGAGACGGCACGGATGAGCAGCAGCATGTTCTCGGGCAGCTGGAGCGGGAGCGAGCGCACCATGTCGCCGAACTCCTCGGCGAAGTCACGGAACTCGCGCGGATCGACCTTGCTCAACTCGGCGAACCCCATGCCGCCGAAACGGGCGAACAACGTGGTGAGCGCGCGCTCGAGCTCGGCCGTGTCGGCGGAAGGCAGCAGCACGCCGATCTCCTGCGCGGCGGCGACGAGGCCACGACTGTCTCGGCCGGCCACCGCGATCAGGAGTGTGCGCAATCCGTCGCGGAGGCTCGCGGGGATCTCGGCCATCATGCCGAAGTCGATGAACGTGAGGCGGAAACCGCGCCCCGTGCCGCCCTCGACCACCGGCGAAGGCGTGACGAAGATGTTGCCGGGGTGAGGGTCGGCATGCACGAAACTGTGCGTGAACACCTGATCGAACATGACCTCGGCGAACACCGCGGCGACCTCGGACGGATCGATTCCTGCGGCGCGGAGGGCCTCGATGTCGTTGATCTTGATGGCCGTGACGTCCGAGAGAGTCAGCACCCGACGGGTCGAGCGCTCCCAGACGATCTCCGGGGTGTCGACGCGGGGATCGGCGGCGAAGTTCTCGCGGAAGCGTTCCGCGCTCGCGGCCTCGTGTAGGTAGTCGATCTCCTCGAGGCTGGTCGCAGCGAACTCCTCCACGAGCGCGGGCGCATCCACCCGGTCGGCGACGATGCGCACGCGCGTCAGCCAGCGCGCGACCCGGCGGAGCGCCGCGAGGTCGACCGCAACGATCTCATCGATGCCGGGGCGCTGGACCTTGACCACGACCTCGCCGAGCCCCGTGTCCGCCGCATCGAGCGCCGACAGTCGGGCGCGATGCACCTGCCCGAGGGAAGCCGCCGCGACGGGGTTCTCATCGAACCAGGCATAGGCACGTTCGAGCGGGATCCCGAGCTCGGCTTCGGCGAGCGCACGGATCGCCGGCGTGGGCACGGGCGGAACCTCGTCCTGCAGCCCCTCGAGCTCCTTCGTGATCTCCGGCGGCAGCACGTCGAGGCGCGACGACATGAACTGTCCCACCTTGATCATGAGTCCGCCGAGTTCCACGGCGAGCACATGGAACCGACGAGCGAACGTCTGCATCCGCTGCCCGCGTGTCCGCTCCGCGATTCGGCTCATGCCGAAGCGGGGCAGGACGAGCTCGAACCACCAGATCTTGAAGAACTCGCGACCGGCGAACGACAGGATGCGACGGTACCTGGCGCGGTGCACGCCGTGTGCCGCAGCATCCGTCATCGCGTGGTCCCTTCGCAGACCCCCACCCGATGCCGCACTGCGCGGTCAGTCCTGCGCGAGGATCGTGTACAGCTTACGGCGGGCCTCGTCGAGGACCTCGATCGTCTGCTGCACCTGCTCGGCGGACCCGCTGCGACCCACCTGGGCAGCCGCGGCGGCGAGGTCGACGCCCGCCTTCGGCAGCGCGTGGAAGCGGGCGTTGTCGCGCTGACCGTCCTTGCCGTTCGACGAGACCCAGGGGGCTGGGGTCTCCGAGCTCTCGTCGGCGACCGCGCGGCCGGCTTCGGTGAGCGAGTAGGTCTTGCGGCCGTTCTGCTCCTCCGCCTCGATCAGCCCTTCGTCGGCGAGCAGCTGCAGCGTCGGGTACACGGAACCGGCGCTCGGCTTCCACGTGCCGCCGCTGCGCTCGGCGATCTCGTTGATGATCTGGTAACCGTGCATCGGCTTCTCGGCCAGCAGGGAGAGCACGGCAGTGCGGACGTCACCGCGGGCCATGCGCGAACCGCCGGAGGGGCGGGACTCGAAGGACTTACGGAGCTGATCCATCGCCTCGAAGATCGCGGATGCCGGGCCACCGGAGCCGGCGCCGAAGCCGGGTCCGCCGAACAACCCGCCGGATCCGCCGCTGCTGCCGGAACCGCCGTTGCCGCCGAACGGGTTGGAGGGGAATGCGTTGCTCATGATGACCTCCTGCTGTAGGTGTGAACGATACTCAACGATATATCGTTAACCCTGGGCGTGGGGTGGGAGTCTTCGATCGTTCGACCCGTGGATGACTTCCACCTGTTGCGCACCACACGCCCGGCCGTCGCGCAAGCCCGGTGACGCACACAGGAAGACGTGGTTAGCTCTGGGAGTTGTCGACTTGGGGGAGTGAGACGTTTGTCACAGAGTGATCGACCGGAGATGAGCAGCAGCGACGCGGGCACCATCCGTGTGAGCGTGGTCGTACCGGTGTGGCGACCTGGCCCCTCGTTCGACGATCTCATCGCGTCACTGGATCACCAGAGTCTTGGCACTGCGTCGTTCGAAGTGCTTCTGTGCGACGACGGATCCGGCGAGCCCACCTCTGCTCGGCTGGCCGACATCGCCCGCGACCGCCCCCACGTACGCGTGCTGTCGCTGGCGCACTCCGGGTGGCCCGGCATGCCGCGCAACCACGGCGTCGATGCGGCTCGCGGGACGTACGTGCAGTTCGTCGATCAGGACGACTATCTGTTCGACCGTGCACTCGAGAAGCTGTGCGACTACGCCGACCTGCACTCCTCCGATGTGATCATCGGCAAGGAGGTGGGCATCGGCCGCCGCCTTCCGAGTCGGATCTTCAGCCACGACATCCCGGATGCGGTCCTCGGAACCGACCCGCTGCTCGAGATGCTGACACCGCACAAGATGTTCCGCACCTCTTTCCTTCGGGCCAACGGCGTCCGCTTCCCCGAGGGCAAGGTGCGGCTGGAAGACCATCTCTTCGTGATGCAGGCGTACTTCGCGGCGTCGAGGATCTCGGTCCTGGCGAGCGAGCCGTGCTACGCCTGGGTCAAGGAGCCGGGCAGCGCGAGCTCTTCGCGCATCGACCCGGAGTCGTACTTCCCGCATCTCGAAACGGTGCTCGACCTCGTCGAAGCGCACACCGAGCCGGGAAAGCTGCGCGATCGCCTTCTGCGGCACTGGTTCCGAGGCAAGATCCTCAAGCGGCTCTCGGGCCGACAGATGGCCAGGTACCCCGACGACTACCGTGAACGCCTGCTCGATGTGGTCACGCCCCTGACGCAGGAGCATTTCGGACCCGGCGTCGATGCCGGCCTGGGATTCCCGCATCGGATCCGCGCCGCTCTGCTGCGCGCCGGGCGACGTGACGACCTGTTGGAGCTCGCGCGTTTCGAATCCGAGATCACCTGTCGCGCCGTCGTGACCGAGGTGCACTGGTCTCGCGGTGGCGGTCTGCACTTCACGATCCGCGTGACCCTCACGAGGAGCGGCCAGGACGCGTTCGTCTTCGAATCCGCGGTCGAAGAGTCGACGGACGCCGAGTCCGGATCCGCACGCCCCAAGAAGGTGACGCGACTCATCTCGCTCCCGGCCTCGACGACCGAGGGACTCCCGGAGAACCTCGTGGTCGCCAACCGCGAGCTGCGCAACGACCGGGTTGACCTCTTCCTCCGCGACCGCGACACCGGCGCCGAGCGCCGTCTCGGAGGCCGACTTCCCCGCAAGCTCGACTCCGCCCGCGTGGCGATCGACCCCGTGAAGGTGTTCGGTCCCGACGACGAATCCCGCGGAGGAGCGCTGACCGTGAAGGTCCGACATGCGGGGTGGACTTTCGAGACCCCGCTCGAAGCCTCCCCTGCCGTGCTCGCCCGCGCCGGACGGTCGCCGCTCCTCGCGGGCCGCTCCTGCACCCTCGTGGCGACCGAGCAGGGCACGGTCGAACTGCACCGCGAGTGGCCCGGCGGTCGGCTGAAGGACCTCGCCGGACGTGCTGTCCGCCGCGTGCGCGCCCTCACGAGGAAGAGCTGACTCGCAAGAGCTGACACGGACCGGCTGACGCCGCGCATCCGCACGCGCCCACTGCCGTCGACACGCGCTCGCCGTGTCACTGGAGCGCCGCCCGCGCGACGGCGCGCATCGCGGGGGTGATCGAGCCGAACGCGCTCGGCGACGAGAGCGCACACAGACTCTCGACCACTCGCTGCACCGCTGACACGTCGCCTGACCGAGGCGACCACTCGGAGAACCTTCCATCGCCCGGCCCTTCCTCCACCGCAGCCTCACCGCGCGCGACGACGCCTGCCAGCTCGTCGAAGGTCGAGGCGGAGCCATCGGCGACGGCCAGGAGGGCGAGGGTCACGGCACGCGGCCAGGCGCTGGGGAACAGCCTCTCTCTCCCCAGCGCCCGTACGCCGTCGATGATCCGTAGGAATGCCCGCACCTCACCGTCCGCCAGCCCGCGTCCGAGGTTCGTGACCACGACATGCCCGCGCAGCCTGCGCATCGCTTTGGTCCGACGTGCGAGCGACGCGAGAGCATCGGCAGGGTCGGGAAGGCCCGGCACCGCCGTGTCCGGCCAGTCGAGGGCGTCGACGGCATCGGAGACGATCGCGCGGGGCAGCCACCCATCGGTCGGATCCTGATCGACACCCTCGGGGCCGATCCGCGCGACGAGCATCCGGATGCCGGCCGTCGCCGACTCCGCGAACTCCGAGCCCGCCGGGGTCTCCTCGAAGGGCACCGGGTCGTTGAGCTCCGCGTCGTCGAGGTGCGCGAGGAGGGCGAGACGACGCACCGGGGAGAGCCCTTGGCACAATGCCGCCAGCGGTGAGAACGGACGGAGAGCATCGCCGCCGACCCCGCAAGCCGCAGGGTCGAGGCGCGGCTGCACCAGGCCGAACCGCTGGGCGAGCTCGAACCCCACATGCTCTGCGCGGAATGCAGGTTGCTGTGTCTGCCAGCTTCCCACCGGCGACGGGAGCACCGGGACGGACTCCGCGTCGACGACGGTGACCCGCGGGTCGCCCATCCGTGTCGCGTACGGCCCACTGATCACCACGTCGACCACATCGGCGACACCGGGGACCGACACCTGCTGCGTCGGGGCCCGCCAGGGACACAGGTCGATGTGCAGCGACCGACCCGCGTCCGCTTCGAGCTCGGGCGCTTCCGGATCGAGCCCGAGACTCAGCCGATAGGCCTCGATCAGCCAGTACGAGGGGGCATCCCGTGGCACACCGATGACGCGGGTGAGCTCGGGGCATCCTGAGACCGACATCTCGACATGAAGTGCCCACGTGACGTGGACGTGCTCGGAGAGTTCCATCCGCGAAACGCTAGGTCGTCCCCGGCATCACCCCAGGACTCGAAGCCACCGATTGTCGAGAACTCGATGAAGCCGTCTTCGGTGCAGAAGAGTTGCGAACACGAGCCGTCGGCGGGGCGCGAACTACCGGCGCGCGAGCAGCTCCTCGAGACGTGCGGCCTCCCCCTGCGCCATCGCGTATCCGTGCTCGGGCGCGGGGTAAGCGCCGCTGCGCACCTCCGATGCGTACGCCCCGACCCCCGCGATGGCGTCCGTCCGCAGCTCGGCATACCGCTTGACGAACCTGGCGGCCGACCCGTCGAAGAGTCCGAGCAGATCGTGGAAGACGAGCACCTGTCCGTCGGCCGCGCCACCCGCTCCGATACCGATCACGGGGACGTCCAGCAGCGGCATGAGCGCAGCCGTCACCTCGGACGGCACCGCCTCGACGACGATCATCGAGCACCCGGCATCCTGCAACGCGAGCGCATCCTCGATCACGGCCAGTGCGGCCTCGGCGGAGCGCCCCTGCGCACGGTAGCCCCCGAGCGCGGTGGCGGTCTGCGGCGTGAGCCCGACGTGCCCGACGACCGGGATGCCCGCCTGCACGAGCGCCCTGGCGCGCTGGACCGTCGTCCCGCCGCGCTCGATCTTCACGAGGTCGCAGCCGGCTTCCTTGATGAAGCGCTGCGCGGTGGCGATGGCGAGCTCGTCGGAGGCCTCGTACGAGCCGAAGGGCAGGTCGCCGACGAGGAGAGGCACTGTGAGCCCCCGCCGCACCGCCTTGGTCAGCATCAGCATCTCGTCGAGCGTGACCGGCACCGTGCTGTCGTAGCCCAGGACGGTCATCCCGGCCGAGTCGCCGACGAGCACCACGTCGACGCCGGCGGCCTCGACGATCTGTGCGCCCGGGTGGTCGTACGCGGTGACCATGACGATGGGCTCACCGGCCGCCTTCTTCGCCCCGAGGGCGGCGAGGGTGACCTGGGTGCGGGGAGCGGCATGAGCGCTCATGCGCTGACCTCCGTATCGGTTGTCGCCGTGGCATCGGCGACGTGCAGGACGTGGTTGTCGATCAGGCGGGCCGCCCCGATGTGTGCGGCGACCGCGAGCAGGGCGTCACGATCGACGCGGGCGAGGGGGCGCAGCGTCTCGGCATCTCGGAGCTCGAGGTACTCGGGGTCGATCCCGGCATCGGCGAGCACTCGTCTCGCCGTGGAGAGGATGCTCCCCGCGTTCGGATCACCCGCCTCGAACACCGCAGCCCCGGCATCGAGCGCCCGGTTCAGAGCGGAGGCCTGCACGCGGGCCTCCGCGTCGAGGTAGACGTTCCTGGAGCTCATGGCGAGGCCGTCCGCTTCCCGCACGATCGGACAGGCGACGATCCGCACGTCGAGGTCGAGGTCCCGCACGACGCGGCGGACGACGAGCACCTGCTGCGCATCCTTCTGCCCGAAGTACGCGGCGTCCGGTCGGACGATCCCGAACAGCTTGGTGACGACCGTGGCCACGCCGTCGAAGTGGTGCACTCCACGACTCGCGCCATCGAGCACGTCGGTGAGACCGGCGACGTGGATGTTCGTCGCGAACCCGTCGGGGTAGATCTCGGACGCGGTGGGAGCGAAGAGGATGTCGACGCCCGCGGCCTCCGCGAGTCCGGCGTCGCGGGCCTCGTCGCGCGGATACGCGCTGAGGTCTTCGTTGGCGCCGAACTGGGTCGGGTTGACGAACAGCGACACGACGACGAGGTCGGACGCCTCGCGCGCGGTACGCATGAGGGAGAGATGGCCATCGTGGAAAGCACCCATGGTGGGCACGAGGCCGATGGTCCCACCCGCGGCTCTGGCTTCTCGGATCGCGGCGCGGACCTCGCGGATCGTGCGGAGGATTCTCATGCCGGGGGCTCCTCGAGTGCGGTGGCGGATGCGGTGGCGGTGGGTCGGGCAGCGACCTCGCGCGTGGCTGCGGCGAGCGCGTCGAACAGGTCGTCGAGCTCCAGCCCTTCGGCGACAGCACGCTGGCGTGCGACCGTCTCCTCGTCGCCGCGGGCGATGGGCCCGGTCAGCACAGCGGCAGCGCCGTCCTTCGCCCAGTTCTCGACCGTCTGACGTACGAGCGGAGCCAGGAGCGACCGGGCGACGTCGCGAGGAATCCCCGCATTCGAAGCCAGGTCCTCCGCCGCGTCGAGCACGGTGAGGACGAAGTTCGAGGCGGACGACGCGGCCGCGTCATAGCTCGCACGGTGTGCGTCGTCGACCTCGAACGGGCGTGCACCGAGAGCGAGGGCGAGCTGCTCCGCGACCTCACGAGCTGCGGGCGTATGACCGGCGATCGCGGCACCGATGCCGCGGAACACCTCGGCGGGCTCGTCGCCGGTGAAGGTCTGCAGCGGATGGAGGCTGAAATCCACATCGGTGAGCGCGGTCGCGCCGGATACATGTCCGAGGAAGCGCGCATGGGGCCGGGCAATGGCCGCAGCCTCGCCGATGGCCGCATCCGGAACGCTGAGGAGGACGACATCCACGTCCGGAATCCGCTCGTCCCGTCCGAGGGGTCCCACGACGTCGAGATCCGCTGCCCGCAGAGCCCGCGCGAGTACGCCTCCGAGACGGCCGGCGCCGACGATGGCGATGGTCGTCCCTGGTGCGAGAGAGGCGGATGTGTGCATGTCGATTGCCGGGCCGGGTCACGCGGCGCGGGTGCCAGAAGTATCCGCCCGGCACCGCATACGATCCAAATCAGAGAGCAGAGTGCGTACGTGAGAACCACATACATATGACATTCTGGTCACTCTTATCGACTTTTGCGTGTCTATTCGCTCTCCGGCGGAATTGACGAACCCCTGAGGTGCGAGGACGCACCCCAGGGGCCTCCCGCCCGCCGAGCTCAGTCGCGCGGCCAGACCACGACGATCCCCGCTCCGATGACGGCGAGCGCCGCCGCGCCGAGGAAGAGCCAGGAGAATCCACCGGTGAGGGCAGTCGCCTCGGAGGCTCCCTCCGCGGACAGCGCCGCGGTGCGCAGACCGGCGACGGTCCGAGAACGGCGAGTCCGACCGCGCCACCGATCTGCTGACTCGTGTTGATCAGACCCCCGGCGAGACCCGATTCCCCGCCGTCGACGCCGTCCACCGCGAGCTGGGTCGTCGCCACGACAGCCCCGCCGAGACCGACTCCGACCAGGATCGTCGGCCCGAGCAGCTGCGCGAGGAACGTGGCATCGGACGGCGCGGCTGCGAGCCAGGCGAGCCCTCCGGCCAGGACGAGCAGAGAGCCGATCAGGACCGGGCGGGTGCCGACGCGCGCGATGAGGGCGGGTGCACCTCCCGCGACGAGCACGAGCACACCCGCGAGCGGCAGCTGCGACAGGCCGGCGGCGAGCGCGTCGTAGTGGAGCACGGCCTGCATGTAGACGGAGAGAGCGAAGAAGAGCGCCACCATCGCCGCCCCGCCGAGCAGCATCACGCTGTTCCCGAGCGCCAGGTTGCGGTTGCGGAAGACCGCCAGCGGCACCAGAGGTTCTGCAGCGCGCCGCTCGATCAGGACGAACGCGACACCCAGCGCGAGCGCCGCTGCGAACAGGATCATCGGCAGCGGGTGCACGAATCCGAGCTGCTCGACAGCACTGAGGGCGCCGACCAGAGCTACCAGAGCCGACGTGACGGTGACGGCACCGGCCGCATCCAGACGCCCAGGCGTGCGGGCGCCGTCGCGGGTGATGAGCAACGGGATCGCGATCAGCACGAGCGCGCCCACAGGGACGTTGACGAAGAACACCGACTGCCAGCCGAGGGTGGCCGTGAGCACACCGCCGAGCAGGACTCCGGCCGCCGACCCGATCCCGGCGACGGCTCCCCATACGCCGAGGGCCTTCGTGCGCTCCTTGTCGTCAGGGAAGAGATGGGTGAGCAGTGCGAGCGCCGCGGGGGCGAGGAGCGCGGCCGAAGCACCCTGGAGAGTCCTCGCGCCGAGGAGCATCTCGCTCGACATGGAGAGGCCGGCGAGCGCGGAGGCCGCGACGAAGCCGCCCGTGCCGATCAGGAACACGCGGCGGTTTCCGTAACGGTCGGCGAGACGTCCGCCGAGGAGGAGGAGTCCGCCGAAGGCCAGCACATAGGCGGTGATCACCCAGGCGAGGGCGGCCGTGCTCATGCGGAGCTGGGCACCGAGCACGGGGAGGGCGATGTTCACGATCGAGGCGTCGAGCACGACGAGGAACTGCGCGAGGGCGAGCACGCTGAGTGCGAGCCAACGCCTGGAGCTGCGCGGCGCGGCGGTGGCTCGTGTCGCGGTGGCGGTGGGAGAGGTCATGGGATGCTCCTGTTCTTGTGGGTGGTCGATTCGGTTCGGCGACACGGATGAGTGACCGCTCACTCACTCTTGACGGCAAGCGAAAGCGCCCTCTCTAGGGACCGACGTCAGTCGGGGTGGGTGATCCCCTTGGTCAGCAGGGCGACCCAATCCCCCGGGCGCCCGTCGAGCTGCGTGGTGACGATCAGGTGGCAGAGCTGCCCGTAGGCGATGAACCGCTGCACGGCGCCATCCTCGGCGCGAGAGCGCTGTCGGGCGAAGACGGTGATGCGCTCCAGCCCTGCGCGAAGCGCCTCGCCGATGGCCGGGATCTCCGCCACCGACTGCGCATGCACCTGCAGCATGAGCAGCTTCCGGTCGGAGATCAGGTGCGCGTAGGCATCCCCCATCGCGTCGAGCAGACCCTCGGGCGAGGTGTCGTCTGCGGCATCCGCGCCTTCTTCGAGGGCGACGAGGATCGCATCGAAGCAGGCTTCCAGGGCGACGACGAACAGCGCCTCCTTACCCGAGTAGAGCTTGAAGACGTAGGCCGGCGAGATCTTGGCCTCGCGTGCGACATCGGCGACGGTCGTGCCGTGATACCCGCCTCGAGCGAAGGCCGCCAGTGCCGCCGCGGCGACGACGGGCTTGCGGGCGTCTGCCGTGGAGAGGATCGAGCTGCGGGTCGTGGACACATGAGTGACTGTACACTCACTCTCTCGAGTCGGCAAGAGTCTTCCGGTCCGAGGCAGAGTCAGCCGCGCAGCACCGAGTCCAGCAGCCCAGGGAACAGGGCGTCGAGGTCGTCACGCCGCAGCGTGAGCATCCGCCGGCGCCCGTTCGGCTCGTTGCGGATGACACCCGCTTCGCGCAGCACCTTCATGAAGTGCGACTTGGTCGACTTCGGGAGGTTGGGGTCGGTGGCATGACAGGCGGCCATGTCGAGAGGGCCGTCCGCGAGCTGTCGCGTGATGGCGAGACGCTCGGGGTCGCTGAGCGCGAAGAGCACGTCGGTGAGCTGGATCTCGGAGCGCTCCGGGTGAGGAAGGTCGCCAGGCATGGTTCGATAATAGTTGAACAATTGGCGAAACGCGCGTACGCTCCGATAGTTCGATGATTCTCGAACCAAACGAGGAGACGCCATGACCACCACTGAGCCGATCGTCGCCGTCCCCCTATCGACGACCACCCTGCCGACGACCACCCCGCAGACGCGCGCCCGCTTCGGGTTCGTGCTGGCGATCATCGCGCAGATCCTGATGATGGTCGGTGCGAGCGCGCCGTCGCCGTTCTATCCGGTGCTGGCGCAGCAGATCGGTTTCGCCCCCGTCGTGATCAGTGCCGTGTTCGCGGTCTACGCGGTGGCGCTGCTGCTCACGCTCCTCACCGCCGGTTCCCTGTCGGACCATGTCGGACGCCGACCCGTCGTGATCGCGGGGTTCTTACTGCTCGCCGGAAGCATGTTCCTGTTCTGGCATGCGGATGCCGTGGCGACGCTGTTCCTCGCGCGCATCCTGCAGGGCATCGCGAGCGGCCTGCTCATCTCAGCCCTCTCGGCCACGGTGCTCGACTTCGCGCCGGGCGGCCGCGCGGGTACCGCCGCGCTGTGGAATGCACTCAGCCCGGGAATCGGTCTCGCACTCGGAGCCCTCGCTTCCGGAGTGATGCTCGACGTCAGCGGTGAGGCCCTGCTCGATGTCTTCGCGCCGCTGAGCACGGCGTACATCGTGCTCGCGGCGCTGTTCTTCCTCGTTCCGGAGACCGCACCGCGCAAGCCGGGCGCCTGGGCGTCACTGAGCTTCCGGCTGTCGATCCCGACCGCGATCAGGGCCGACTTCTGGCGGGGCGCTCCGGCGGTCATCGCGGGGTGGGCCACGGGTGGACTGTTCCTGTCGCTCGGAGCCAACATCGTCCGAGGCGAGCTCGGCGGCGAGGCGCATGTCTGGCAGGGGCTCGGTGTGGTGCTGCTCGCCGGCGTCGGAGCCCTGACCGCGTTCACTCTCCGGAAGCTCGCAGCACGGTCGATGGTACTGTTCGGCACGGCGGCCCTGGCGACCGGAACCCTGCTGTCGCTCATAGCCCTCGGCATCGGCTCACTGCCGTTCTACCTCGTCGCGGCCGCCGTGACCGGTATGGGGTTCGGCACCGCGTTCTCGGGAGTCGTCGCCTCGCTGGCCCCGCGGATCCCGGCGACCCAGCGCGCCGACACCTTCGCCGTGATCTACCTGCTGGCGTATCTGGCCTTCGGCGTACCGGCCGTCATCGCGGGTGCGCTGGTCGGAGTCGTCGGCTTGGAGGCGGTGTGCGTGGGCTACGGGATCGTCGTCATCGCACTGGCAGGTATCGCGTTCACGCTGCGTATGCGCCGCGCGGCATAGAAGCGGAGGAGCGCGTCAGCGCACGACGAGCTCGGGCGTGATCAGCGCGTGCGCAGAGCCGGCCTGAAGGGTGCGCGGGGCGACGATCTCCCCCGTCGGGCCCATGAGGAGTTCGAGGACGGCCGTCGCCACATCCTCGGGCCGTTGCTCGACGCTCGAGAAGCCCAGAGCCTCGGCCGTCGGCGTGTTGTCGAAGCCGATCACGGGAAGCGAGAGTCCGGCAGCGGCGACAGCCAGCAGCGCACCGACCGCGAGTGAGTCGCTGGCGCAGACGAGAGCGTCGGGCACGTGTCCCGCGGCGAGCGCCGCGTCGACACAGGCACGCCCGAGGGGAACCCCCTCCTCCGCGGTGAGCCGTTCGCCCTGCGCTCCGGCCGCAGCCATGGCCTCGCGCCAGCCGCGCTCACGGTCGTCGCCGGTCCCCGAGCCCGTCGGCCATCCGAGGAACGCCACCCGTCGGCCGTGCGTCAGTGCGTGCTCGGTCGCCGCCCGTGTTCCCGCGGCGCCGTCGACGTCGACCCAGAGGTGGCGCGGATCGGCGATGTCGTCTTCACCCCACGGTCGGCCGAACGAGATGAAGGGCAGTCCGTCCTGGTCGAGGCTGCGCACGCGCGGATCGTCGCGCGAGGTGCCGGTGATGATCGCGGCGTCGATCTCCGACCCCTCCCACAGCTCCGACAGCCGCTGGATCTCCTCTTCCCGCGTACGTGCGGCGTAGACGAGCATGCGCATGCCGCGCTCGCTCGCTCGCTCGGTGACGGCGTGCACGAAACGGTCGAGCACGACACCCGAGATGCCGCCGAGATACGGATCGAGACGGATCCCGATGGTCGAGCTGCGTCGCAGCCGCAGTCGTCGGGCGGCCGCATGGCGGCGATAGCCGAGGTCGTGGATCGCCGTGAGGACGCGCTCCCTGGTCGCCGGGCGGACGATGTCCGGGGTGTTGAGCACGTTCGAGACGGTCTGCCGCGAGACGCCAGCGCGCTCGGCGACGTCTTCGACGGTCGGCGCCTTCGCCATCGCACCTCCTCATCCGTGTCCGGGTTGACACTTCCCGCGACTCCCGCTTAGCCTATTCCACGCAGAGTTTGATCGTTCAAATTTCTGCGTCGATCCCGCACGGTCCTCCCGAGACCGTCGCCAGAGATCCATCGAACCCGCAGTGACTCATCAAAGGAGAGAGACCATGACACGGCACACCACTCGCGCAGTCCTCGGCACCGGGGCGGTGCTGCTCACGAGCGCGCTCGTGCTCACCGGCTGCGGCTCCGGTTTCGCCGGAGACGACACCAAGGCCGACGGCGAGGGGCTCACCTCCTCCGACGACGCGCTCACGGTGCTGATCGGCTCCTCCGGCGACGCCGAGACCGCGGCCGTGCAGTCGGCTGTCGACGCGTGGTCGGCCGAGTCCGGTACGAAGGTGAAGCTGCAGACCGCGAGCAACCTCGACCAGGAGCTGTCGCAGGGCTTCGCCGCCGGCGACCCCGCCGACCTGTTCTACCTCTCCACCGACCAGGCCTCCGGCTACGCCGCCAACGGATCGCTCAAGGCCTACGGCGACCAGCTCTCCAACAAGGACGACTTCTACCCGTCGCTCGTCGAGAACTTCACGGTCGACGGCACGTTCTACTGCGCGCCCAAGGACTTCTCGACGCTCTCACTCATCATCAACACGCAGATGTGGACCGACGCCGGCCTCACCGACGCCGACCTCCCGAAGACCTGGGACGACCTCTCCGCCGTGGCGCAGAAGCTCACGACCGCCGATCACGTGGGCCTGGCCTTCGGCGCCGAGTACCAGCGCGTCGGCGTCTTCATGGCCCAGGCCGGTGGCGGTCTCGTCGACGACGGCACGGTCATCGCCGACGACGCCGCCAACGTCGAGGCCCTCGACTACGTGAAGTCGCACCTGGTCGACGGCACCTTCGCCTACGCCAAGGACGTCGGGGCCGGCTGGGGCGGCGAGGCCCTGGGCAAGCAGTCCGCCGCGATGGTCATCGAGGGCAACTGGATCACCGGAGCGCTGTCGAACGACTACAGCAGCCTCGAGTACACGGTCGCCGAGCTCCCCGAGGGCGCGGGCGGCAAGGGCACGCTGCAGTTCACGAACTGCTGGGGCATGGCTGCCGACAGCCCGAACCAGCAGGCCGCCCTCGAACTGGTCGAGTACCTGACGAGCGCCGACAGCCAGCTGGCGTTCTCGAAGGCGTTCGGCCCGATGCCGTCGATCAAGTCGGCCGCTGACGAGTGGACCTCGGCGAATCCGGAGCTCGCACCGTTCCTCGCCGGCGCGGAGTACGCGCAGTTCCCGCCGAACCAGGCCGGAACCGCCGATGTCATCGCCGACTTCAACTCGCAGCTCGAGTCGCTGAAGACAGCCGACCCGAAGACGATCCTCGACTCCGTCCAGTCGAACCTCGAAGCGGTCGTCGAGTAACCATGGCGGTCAAGGCAGCGTCTCGCCGCGGTGGGGCCTCCGGGCTCCGCCGCGGCGAGGCGGCAGCCGGATGGCTGTTCACGGCGCCGGTGATCGTGATCCTCGGTGTCTTCCTCCTCATCCCGGTGCTCATGGCGCTGTGGGTGAGCGTCTCCGACTGGGGCGGCCGCGGCAGCCCCCTCTCCGGATCGGTCTCGTTCGTCGGCGCCGACAACTTCTCGGCCGTCCTCACCGACGGCGGTCTCGCGACCAAGGACTTCGGCACCGCACTGCGCAACAACGCCTGGTACGTGCTGCTCGTGGTCCCGCTGCAGACCGCGCTCGCCCTGTTCCTCGCGATCCTCGTCAACCGCGCCATGCTCCGCGGCCGCGGCTTCTTCCGCACCGCCTACTACTTCCCCTCCGTGACCAGCACCGTCGCGATCACGGTCCTGTGGATGTTCCTCTTCACCTCCAGCGGCGCCGTCAACGACGTGCTCTCCTGGTTCGGCATCAACGGGCCCAACTGGTTCAACGATCCGCGCGGCATCCTGCATCTGGCACTCGGCACGGTCGGCGTCGATGCCGGTCCCGCGGCGCTCACCCAGGGCGGCACACTCGGAGTGTCGTGGTGGGAGTGGCTCGCCGGTCCGTCCGTCGCGATGAGCGCGTACATCCTGATGGCCATCTTCACGACCTCCGGCACGTTCATGCTCATCTTCCTCGCCGGTCTCCAGAACCTCGGCGCCGACGTCGATGAAGCGGCCATGATGGACGGCGCGAACGGCTGGCAGCGCTTCTGGCGCATCACGCTCCCCCAGCTGCGCCCGACCCTGTTCACCGTGCTGACCCTCGGCCTCATCGGCTGCTGGCAGGTGTTCGACCAGATCTACACGGGCACGCGGGGAGCGCCGAGCAAGACCACGCTCACCCCGGCCTACCTCTCGTACCAGACGGCGTTCCAGAACCAGGAGTGGGGGCAGGGCGCGGCGATCGCGTTCATCCTGTTCGTCATCATCGTGATCTTCACGCTCCTGCAGCGCTGGGTGCTGCGCGACCGGCCGGTGTCGAAGCGTCGCATCCGCGCGTACCAGTCGTCGAAGGGAGCATCGTCATGAGACGGCTCTCGTCGAAGCAGCTGACCTGGCAGATCGCCCTCTACGCGCTGTTGATCATCCTCGCGATCATCTACATCTACCCGTTCCTGATCCAGGTCGCGACGAGCTTCAAGACCGATGAGGATGCCGCGTCCAGCGGGATCACGCTGATCCCCGACGTCTGGACGTTCGCGGCGTACGAGCGCCTGTTCCGCAACTCCGACTTCCCGTCGTGGTTCGTGAACAGCGCGATCGTGACGATCTTCGTCACCGCGGGTCGGGTTTTCTTCAACTCGCTCGCCGGGTACGCACTCGCCCGACTGCGCTTCCGCGGACGCGGTGTCGTCTTCGCGGCACTCGTGGCGGTGATGTCGGTTCCCACCGTGGTGCTGCTCATCCCCAAGTTCCTCGTGATCAACCAGCTCGGCATCTTCAACTCCTACGCCGGGATGATCCTGCCGCTGCTCGTCGATGCGGCCGGGGTGTTCATCATGA
Source organism: Microbacterium sp. WHRI 7836 (assembly GCF_040223885.2). Classification (NCBI taxonomy): domain Bacteria; kingdom Bacillati; phylum Actinomycetota; class Actinomycetes; order Micrococcales; family Microbacteriaceae; genus Microbacterium; species Microbacterium sp. WHRI 7836. The sequence continues at coordinate 320,265 of NZ_CP168171.1, read as the reverse complement.
AGAACTTCTTCGAGTCCATCCCCGAGTCGGTCGAGGAGCAGGCGCGCATCGACGGCGCCGGCACGTTCCGACTGTTCTGGTCGGTGGTGCTGCCGATGGCGACGCCCGCGCTCGTGACGATCGTGATCCTGTCGTTCCAGGGTTCCTGGAACGAGCTCAGCCACTTCATCGTGTCGACCAACGACCCTGCCCTGACCACCCTGACCAAGGGCGTCGCGTCCCTCGCCAGCGGTGGACTCAGCCAGGGCACCCAGTATCCGCTCAAGCTGGCGGCCGCGCTCATCATGACGATCCCCGTCGCCGTGATGTTCTTCGTCTTCCAGCGCCGCATCATGAACTCCACAGAAGGAGCCGTCAAGGAATGACCCCCACCCCGCCCCTCCAGCCGCTGCTGGACGACGCCGTGATCATGCTCGAGGCGCCGACCCAGGCCTGGTCCGACGACATCGGCCGCATGGGCACCGCACCGATCCACGGGATCTACCACGGCGACGTCCGGCACATCCGGAGCATCGAGATCACCGTCGACGGCACCGCGCTCGAGTCCATCGGGTGCGTGTCGGCGGTGCCGCAGCAGACGGTGCTGACCGACCTGCTGCGCGGGCTCGACGACGAATCGGCCGACCCGAAGGTGCGGATGGACCGCGATCGCCGGGTCGCCGCCGGTGCGTTCTCGGAGCGGATCACGATCACCTCCCACCTCGACGCACCGGTCGCCACAGCGGTGACAGTGCGGGTGCTCCCGGACTTCGCGCCGATGCAGGAGGTCAAGGCGGGGCTGGGTACCGAGGCGACGTGGAGCTGGGACGGATCCATCTGCCGTGCAGGCGAGGCGTCGTTCACGCTCACCGCTCCCGAAGCCGCGGTGACGCAGGACGGGGAGGCCCTGGTGCTGCGGTGGGATGCGGTGGTGCCGCCACGCGGATCCGTCGCCCTCGGCTGGGCGGTCGACCTCGACGACCCGACGCTCGTCGTCACCGCTGCCCGTCCGTCGCGGGCTCCGCAGCCCGCCGTCCCCGCGGATTCGCGCGCTGCCCGCTGGATGGCGCAGGCGACCGCCGACCTCTCTGCGCTCCGCCTCGCGCTGCCCGACCATCCGGACGACGCGTTCTACGCCGCAGGAGCCCCCTGGTTCTTCACTCTCTTCGGTCGGGACTCGCTCTGGGCAGCCCGCCTCGCCCTCGCGGTCGACCCCGACATGGCGGCCTCGACGCTGCGGGTGCTGGCCCGGCTCCAGGGCACCGGGCACGACGCCTCGACGGCCGAGGCTCCGGGCAAGATCGCGCATGAGCTGCGCAGCGGCGCCCTGTCGTTGCCGAACGAGGGCGTGCACCTGCCGCCGCTCTACTACGGCACGGTGGATGCGACCCCGCTCTGGATCTGTCTGCTCGCCGACGCCCACGCCGAGGGCATGCCCGAGCGAGAGGTGCGGGCACTGCTCCCGGCACTTCGCGCCGCGTTGACCTGGATGACGGTGCACGGCGATGCCTCGGGCAGCGGCTTCATCGACTATGCGGACGAGTCGGGCCACGGACTCGCGAACCAGGGCTGGAAGGACTCCGGCGACTCGATCCAGTGGCGCGACGGGCGCTTGGCCGAGGGCCCCATCGCGCTCAGCGAGGTGCAGGGCTATGCGTACGAGGCTGCTGTGCGCGGCGCGGATCTGCTCGACACGTTCGGCGAACCCGGCGGCGCTGAGCTGCGGGCGTGGGCTGCCGACCTGCGCGAACGTTTCCGCGCTGCGTACTGGATCACCACGCCAGAGGGCCGCTACCCCGCGATCGCCCTCGACGCCCACGGCGCCCCGGTCGACACCCTCACCAGCAACATCGGACACCTGATCGGCACCGGCATCCTCGACCCCGAGGAGGAGCGGGCCTGCGCCGCGCTGCTGACCGCGCCGAGCATGTCGAGCGGCTACGGCATCCGCACCATGTCGACCGACGCTGCCGGATACTGGCCGCTCAGCTATCACGGTGGCAGCGTGTGGGCGCACGACACCGCGATCGCCGTGCACGGCATGATCCGCGCCGGGCTCGATGCCGAAGCACGAGTGGTCGCCGAGCAGCTGCTCGACCTGGCGGAGAGCTTCGACTACCGCGTGCCCGAGCTGCACGCAGGTGATGCGCGCGTGCCCGGCGGCGCGCCCCTTCCCTACCCCGCCGCGTGCCGCCCGCAGGCGTGGTCGGCCGCCGCAGCAGTCGTGGTGACGCAAGCCTTGGGCTGACCCGGACGGATCGGACGAGCGATCGGGCGAGCACCTGCGAGCCTCAGCCGATCGCTCGTCCGTCCTTCCAGACGGTGTCGACGAGGGGAACGCCCGGCCGGTAGGCGAGGTGGATGCGGGTCGGCGCCTTCAGCAGCACGAGGTCGGCTCTGGCCCCGGGCGCGATCACGCCGACGTCTTCGCGGCGCAGTGCCTTCGCCCCGCCCGCCGTCGCGGCCCACACGGCCTCGGCCGGGGTCATCCCCATGTCGCGCACGGCCACGGCGATGCAGAACGGCATCGACGAGGTGAAGCTCGACCCCGGGTTTGTGTCGCAGGCCAGCGCCACGGTCACTCCGGCGTCGATCAGGCGTCGGGCGTTCGGATACGGCTGCCGCGTCGAGAACTCCACCCCCGGCAGCAGGGTGAGCACGGTGTCGGAGCCGGCGAGCGCGTCGATGTCGGCGTCCGTCAGATAGGTGCCGTGGTCGATCGAGGCCGCACCGAGCTCGACGGCCAGACGCACGCCCTCTCCTGGACCGAGCTGGCTCGCATGCACGCGGGGGGCGAGTCCGCGCGCGATGCCGGCTTCCAGCACCCGCCGCGACTGCGCGACCGTGAAGGCGCCCGTCTCGCAGAACACGTCGATCGACTTCGAGTACGGGGCGCAGGCTTCGAGCATGGGCCCGGTCACCAGGTCGACGTACTCGTCCGAGCGGTCGGCGTACTCGTCCGAGCGGTCGGCGTACTCGGCGGGCACGACGTGTGCGCCGAGGAAGGTCACCTCGGGCGTCACCTCTGCCGCCAGGCGCACCAGTCGCTCCTCGTCGGCGACGCTCAGGCCGTAGCCGCTCTTGATCTCGACGGTCGTCGTGCCCTGCGCGAGCATCTCGTCGAGGAAGCCGCGCAGTCGCGCGCGCAGCTCGTCGTCGCTCGCGGCGCGGGTGGCCGCGACGGTCGAGCGGATGCCGCCGGCCGCGTACTTCTGCCCCGCCATGCGCGCCTCGAACTCGACGGCGCGGTCGCCCCCGAAGACGAGGTGGCTGTGGCTGTCGACGAATCCGGGAATCATCGCACGCCCGGCGGCGTCCACGACCTCGTCGGCTTCCGGTGCCTCTGCTGCGGCACCCACCCAGGCGATTCGCTCGCCCTCGATCAGCACCGCTGCGTCGGCCAGCGTCCCGGTGCGGTCATCAGCTGTCGCGACGTTCGTCGTCAGTTCCGCGATGTTCGTGATGAGCGTCGACATGTCCTCACCCTCTCAGAGCATCGGCACGTTCAGGCCGCGCTCGCGGGCGACCTCGCGGGCGTGCTCGTAGCCGGCGTCGACGTGGCGCATCACACCGGTGCCGGGGTCGTTCGTCAGCACGCGCTCCAGCTTCTGGGCGGCGAGGTCAGAACCGTCGGCCACCGTCACCTGACCGGCGTGGATCGAGCGGCCGATGCCGACGCCGCCGCCGTGGTGCAGCGACACCCAGGAGGCACCGGACGCCGTGTTGAGCAGGGCGTTCAGCAGGGGCCAGTCGGCGATGGCGTCGGAGCCGTCCTTCATCGCCTCGGTCTCGCGGTAGGGCGATGCCACTGAGCCGGAGTCGAGGTGATCGCGACCGATCACGATAGGAGCCGAGAGCTCGCCCGAGGCGACCATCTCGTTGAACTTGAGTCCGGCGAGGTGGCGCTCCTTGTAGCCGAGCCAGCAGATGCGGGCGGGAAGCCCTTCGAAGTGCACCTTCTCCCCGGCTTTCTCGAGCCAGCGGTGCAGGGCGGCGTCTTCGGGGAAGAGTTCGGCGATCGCCCGGTCGGTCTTGTAGATGTCTTCCGGGTCACCCGAGAGCGCAGCCCAGCGGAACGGCCCTCGTCCCTCTTCGAACTGCGGGCGGATGTAGGCCGGCACGAATCCGGGGAACTCGAATGCCCGGTCGAACCCGCCCAGCTGCGCTTCGGCGCGGATCGAGTTGCCGTAGTCGAACACCGCGGCGCCCGCGTCCTGGAACGCGACCATCGCCTCCACGTGCGCTGCCATCGATGCGCGGGAGCGGCGGGTGAAGTCCTCCGGGTCGCGCTCGGCCTCGGCCTTCCAGTCCGCCACCGAGGTGCCGAGCGGGAGGTAGGCGAGCGGGTCGTGGGCGCTGGTCTGGTCGGTCACGATGTCGATCGGCACCCCGCGGCGCAGCAGCTCGGGGAACACCTCGGCCGCGTTGCCGACCACACCGACCGAGAGGGCCTCCCCGGCGTCCTTGGCGGCGACCACGCGGGCGACGGCCGCGTCGAGATCGGTCGTGTACTCGTCGAGGTAGCCGTGTTCCACGCGGCGAGCGAGGCGCGACTCGTCGACGTCGACGATCAGAACCGCCCCGTCGTTCAGGGTCACCGCGAGCGGCTGAGCGCCGCCCATTCCCCCGGCGCCGCCGGTGAGGGTCAGGGTGCCGCGCAGCGAGTCGCGGCCGAGCGAGCGGGCCACGGCGGCGAAGGTCTCGTACGTGCCCTGCAGGATGCCCTGCGTGCCGATGTAGATCCACGAACCGGCCGTCATCTGTCCGTACATGATGAGCCCCAGCTCTTCGAGCTTGCGGAACTCAGGCCACGTCGCCCAGTCGCCGACCAGGTTCGAGTTGGCGATGAGCACGCGCGGGGCCCACTCGTTGGTGCGGAACACGCCGACCGGCTTGCCCGACTGCACGAGCAGGGTCTCGTCCGGTTCGAGCTCGTCGAGGGTGCGCACGATCGCGTCGTAGGCCTCCCAGCTGCGGGCGGCCTTGCCCGTGCCGCCGTAGACGACCAGGTCTTCCGGGTGCTCGGCGACCTCGGGGTCGAGGTTGTTCATGAGCATGCGCTTGGCGGCTTCGGCGCCCCAGCTCTTCGCGGTGCGCTGGTTGCCACGGGCAGCGCGGACGACTCGCGATCCGGAAGCGGTGCTTTCTGATGAGACGTTCTCAGCCATGAGTGTGCTCCTTTGCGATGCGGGCGACGTCGCCCGACTGGACGAGGGCGGTGACGGCTTCCATGTCCGGGGACAGGAAGCGGTCGGGTCCAGGACCGGCGGCGACGGTGCGGACCAGGTCACGAACGGCTCCGGTCGCGGGCCCCGCCTGCAACGGCGCGCGCAGATCGAGGGCGCGGGCGCCGGTGAGGATCTCGATGGCGAGCACGCGGCCGAGGCCGTCGATCGCGCGGCGCAGCTTGCGGGCGGCGGCCCATCCCATCGACACGTGGTCCTCCTGCATGGCGGACGACGGGATCGAGTCGACCGAGGCGGGGACGGCGAGACGCTTGAGCTCGGAGACGATGCCGGCTGCCGCGTACTGCGCGATCATGAGGCCGGAGTCGACGCCGACCTCGTCCGCGAGGAACGGCGGGAGTCCGTGGCTGCGGGCCGGGTCGAGTGCGCGGTCGGTGCGACGCTCGGAGACCGAGGCGACGTCGGCGACCGAGATCGCGAGGAAGTCGAGCACAGCGGCGACCGGAGCCCCGTGGAAGTTGCCGTTCGACTCGATGCGCCCGTCGAAGGTGATGACGGGGTTGTCGATCACGCTGGCGAGCTCGCGTCCGGCGATCAGCGTCGCGTGGGCGAGGGTGTCGCGGGCGGCGCCGTGCACCTGGGGCGAGCAGCGCAGCGAGTAGGCGTCCTGCACGCGGCCGTCATCCGGGCCCTTGTGGCTCGCGACCATGGGGGAGTCGCCGAGGAAGGCGCGGAGATTGGCCGCGGACTCGGCCTGGCCCGTCTGTGCGCGGAGGGCCATCAGGTCGGCGGCGAACACGGCGTCGGTGCCGAGCTGCGACTCGACCGACATGGCCGCGGCGATGTCGGCGGTGAGCAGGAGCGTCTCGAGGTCATGCAGGGCGAGCACAAGCATGCCGAGCATGCCGTCGGTGCCGTTGATGAGCGCGAGCCCCTCCTTCTCGACGAGGGTGAGCGGCTCGATGCCCGCGGCAGCCAGGGCGTCAGCTGCGGGGACCAGTGCGCCGGATGCGTCACGCACGTCGCCTTCGCCCATCGCGGCCAGGGCGATGTGCGCGAGAGGGGCGAGGTCGCCGGAGCAACCGAGCGAGCCGTACTCGCGCACGACGGGGGTGATGCCCTCGTTGAGCAGGGCGGCGTAGGTCTCGACCACGACCGGGCGCACGCCGGTTCGCCCGGAAGCGAGGGTCTGCAGGCGCAGCAACTGGAGTCCGCGGACGACCTCGCGCTCGACCTCGGCGCCGGTGCCCGCGGCGTGCGAGCGGATCAGACTGGCCTGCAGCTGCAGGCGACGGTCGGGGGCGATGAAGGTGGTCGCCAGAGCACCGAATCCGGTGGAGACACCGTAGTGCGGGTTCGGGTCGGCGGCGAGGCCGTCGATCACACGGCGGGTCTCGGCGACGCGGGCGAGGGCTTCGGCGTCGAGCTGCACGGGGGCATCGTGACGGACGACGGCGACGACATCGGCGGGCGACAGCGGGGCCGCTCCGACCAGCACGGGGGCGAGTTCGGTCATGGTTCGATTCCACACCCGACGGGTCATGCGGGACACCCGTTCATGAGATGCTGTGTCTGTGATCCCAGACAAAACGACGAGCGCTCAGGCACCGGGGACGCAGGCACGGGTGGCGGACGTCCCGGTGTCCGACGCGCCGACCGCGCAGGTGCCTGCGGCGGAGAACACGCTCCGCATCCTGAGCTATCTCGCCGGACGGCCGGCCCCCGTGGCGGCGTCGGCGATCGCGCGCGAGCTCGAGCTGCCGCGGTCGACGGTCTATCACCTGCTGACCACCTTGGCCGCTCACGGCTTCGTGCTGCACCTGCGCGAAGAGAGACGCTGGGGGCTGGGTACTTCGGCTTTCGAGCTCGCCGGCGGGTACACCCGGCAACAGCCTCTGGCGCGACGAGGCCGACCTTTGGTGGCGGCTCTTTCTGACCGGCTGGGGGAGAGCGCGCACCTGGCGGTGATGAGCGGTGGGGACGTGCTGTACATCGTCGAGGAACGCGCACCTCGAAGGCCCGCGTTGGTGACGGACGTGGGCGTGCGGCTTCCGGCGCACCTCACGGCTTCGGGCCGCGCGATGTTAGCAGCGCTCCCCCGGGAACAGGTCCGGGCGCTCTACCCGGACGTCTCGGCATTCCCCGACCGCACCGGCCTCGGCCCGCGGACACCCCGCGAACTGCGTGAGCTTCTCCGGGATGTCCGGTCCCGGGGGTATGCGACGGAGAACAGTGAGATCGCGGACGGCTTGCGCAGTGTGGGTGCGGCGGTGCTCGACGCGGCGGGGTGGCCTGTTGCTGCGGTGGCGGTGACGTGGGGCCGTGCGGATCTGGATGAGGAACTGCTCGCTGCCGCTGTGCGGGAGTGCGCCGCCATGCTCGAGGCGCGCTTGAAGCGCTGAGCCGTGCGGCCACGGTCGCGTTAACGCAGAAGAGCCACCCGCGAGGGATGGCTCTTCGTGCTTGCATGGAGCACAACGCAAGAAAGCCACCCAGCATTGGGTGGCTTTCTTGTCTAAAAGGAGTCCGGCGGTGTCCTACTCTCCCACAGGGTCCCCCCTGCAGTACCATCGGCGCTGTGAGGCTTAGCTTCCGGGTTCGGAATGTAACCGGGCGTTTCCCTCACGCTATGGCCGCCGAAACACTATTGATGTTTCAATCAAACACATAACAAAGTCATTGTTGTTATGCGGTTCTCGACCGTACATCGAGAACCACTCAGTGGACGCGTAGCACCAACAAACGGTGTGTTATCAAGTCATCGGCTTATTAGTACCAGTCAGCTGCATGCATTACTGCACTTCCACATCTGGCCTATCAACCCAGTAGTCTGGCTGGGAGCCTCTCACCCGAAGGTATGGAAATCTCATCTTGAGGCCGGCTTCCCGCTTAGATGCTTTCAGCGGTTATCCATCCCGAACGTAGCTAATCAGCGGTGCTCCTGGCGGAACAACTGACACACCAGAGGTTCGTCCAACCCGGTCCTCTCGTACTAGGGTCAGATCCTCTCAAATTTCCTACGCGCGCAGCGGATAGGGACCGAACTGTCTCACGACGTTCTAAACCCAGCTCGCGTACCGCTTTAATGGGCGAACAGCCCAACCCTTGGGACCTACTCCAGCCCCAGGATGCGACGAGCCGACATCGAGGTGCCAAACCATGCCGTCGATATGGACTCTTGGGCAAGATCAGCCTGTTATCCCCGAGGTACCTTTTATCCGTTGAGCGACAGCGCTTCCACAAGCCACTGCCGGATCACTAGTCCCGACTTTCGTCCCTGCTCGACCTGTCAGTCTCACAGTCAAGCTCCCTTGTGCACTTACACTCGACACCTGATTGCCAACCAGGTTGAGGGAACCTTTGGGCGCCTCCGTTACTTTTTGGGAGGCAACCGCCCCAGTTAAACTACCCACCAGGCACTGTCCCTGAACCGGATTACGGTTCGAAGTTAGATATCCAGAGTGACCAGAGTGGTATTTCAACAATGACTCCACACGAACTAGCGTCCATGCTTCAAAGTCTCCCACCTATCCTACACAAGCCACACCGAACACCAATACCAAGCTGTAGTAAAGGTCACGGGGTCTTTCCGTCCTGCTGCGCGTAACGAGCATCTTTACTCGTAATGCAATTTCGCCGAGTTCGCGGTTGAGACAGTTGGGAAGTCGTTACGCCATTCGTGCAGGTCGGAACTTACCCGACAAGGAATTTCGCTACCTTAGGATGGTTATAGTTACCACCGCCGTTTACTGGGGCTTAAATTCTCAGCTTCGCCTTGCGGCTAACCGGTCCTCTTAACCTTCCAGCACCGGGCAGGCGTCAGTCCGTATACATCGTCTTGCGACTTGGCACGGACCTGTGTTTTTAGTAAACAGTCGCTACCCACTAGTCTCTGCGGCCACCACACCCTTTTCGGAGTAAATCCGTATAAGTGGATGGCCCCCCTTCTCCCGAAGTTACGGGGGCATTTTGCCGAGTTCCTTAACCACGATTCTCTCGATCTCCTTGGTATTCTCTACCTGACCACCTGAGTCGGTTTGGGGTACGGGCGGCTAGAACCTCGCGTCGATGCTTTTCTTGGCAGCATAGGATCACCCACTTTTTATCCGCATCGTGTCTCAGCCTATGTGAATCGCGGATTTGCCTACGACTCGGCCTACGCACTTGCACCAGGACAACCATCGCCTGGCTTGGGCTACCTTCCTGCGTCACACCTGTTAATACGCTAACCGCACCAGAATGGGGTCGTGCGCTAGGCCCAGAGCGTCACCCCGAAGGGATCAGTCACTGGGATTCAGACACTTAGCACTACTGGATTAGCTTGGGCGGTTCTTCGCCGGTACGGGAATATCAACCCGTTGTCCATCGACTACGCCTGTCGGCCTCGCCTTAGGTCCCGACTTACCCAGGGAAGATTAGCTTGACCCTGGAACCCTTGGTCTTTCGGAGGACGTGTTTCTCACACGTCATTCGCTACTCATGCCTGCATTCTCACTCGTGTAGCCTCCACGGCTGGTTTACACCGCCGCTTCGCTGGCCACACGACGCTCTCCTACCCATCAACACGGCTGGACCACGAAGGCCTACCAATAATGTCAATGCCACAACTTCGGTGGCGTGCTTGAGCCCCGTTACATTGTCGGCGCGGAATCACTTGACCAGTGAGCTATTACGCACTCTTTCAAGGGTGGCTGCTTCTAAGCCAACCTCCTGGTTGTCACAGCAACTCCACATCCTTTCCCACTTAGCACGCGCTTTGGGACCTTAGTTGGTGGTCTGGGTTGTTTCCCTCTCGACTATGAAGCTTATCCCCCACAGTCTCACTGCTGCGCTCTCACTTACCGGCATTCGGAGTTTGGCTGACGTCAGTAACCTTGTAGGGCCCATCGGCCATCCAGTAGCTCTACCTCCGGCAAGAAACACGCAACGCTGCACCTAAATGCATTTCGGAGAGAACCAGCTATCACGAAGTTTGATTGGCCTTTCACCCCTATCCACAGCTCATCCCCTCAGTTTTCAACCTAAGTGGGTTCGGTCCTCCACACGCTCTTACACGTGCTTCAACCTGGCCATGGATAGATCACTTCGCTTCGGGTCTAGGACATGCGACTGAATCGCCCTATTCAGACTCGCTTTCGCTACGGCTACCCCACACGGGTTAACCTCGCCACATATCGCTAACTCGCAGGCTCATTCTTCAAAAGGCACGCTGTCACCCCTACTAAGGAGGCTCCAACGGTTTGTAAGCAAACGGTTTCAGGTACTATTTCACTCCCCTCCCGGGGTACTTTTCACCTTTCCCTCACGGTACTTGTCCGCTATCGGTCATCTGGGAGTATTTAGGCTTATCAGGTGGTCCTGACAGATTCACACGGGATTTCACGGGCCCCGTGCTACTTGGGATACTCTTCGCGCCAAGAGAGGCATTTCGACTACGGGGTTGGCACCCTCTATGACCGGCCTTTCAAGACCGTTCGTCTATACCTTCTTGTAACGCCGCCACCTCGGCAGAGATGACTGAAAAGTCCCACAACCCCCAACGTGCAACGCCTGCCGGCTATCACACACGCTAGGTTTAGCCTGATCCGGTTTCGCTCGCCACTACTAACGGAATCGCGGTTGCTTTCTCTTCCTGTGGGTACTGAGATGTTTCACTTCCCCACGTTCCCTCTACCCGCCCTATATATTCAGGCGGGAGTCACTAGGTCGGCACGCCGCCCAGCGGGGTTTCCCCATTCGGACACCCTCGGATCAAAACTTGCTTATCAGTTCCCCGAGGCTTATCGCAGATTGCTACGTCCTTCTTCGGCTCCAGATGCCAAGGCATCCACCGTTTGCTCTTAAAGACTTGAAATCACATGAGTTTGAATCAAAAACTCGACCCCACCCGAAGGCGGGATCTGAAATTGACTAATGATCTTTAAGATCATCTTGTGCAACAACCCGAAGGCTGTTGCAAGATGCTCGCGTCCACTGTGTAGTTCTCAAAGTACGGGCGGTACCCCAATCCACAACCCCACAAACATGGAGAAACAGAAAGAGGCCCAGAGGTTCAGACCAGATCCCAAAGGATCCGCATCCGGTCCCTCAGGACCCAACAGCGTGCAGGTGCGACATCCGTCACCCTCCCCGTTCCAACCACCGAAGCGGCGTACTGGAGAAGAACAACATCCCTCGCACCATGTCAAATGTTCCACCCATGAGCTCCCAGCGAAGAACGTATGCCTTCGATCTGGGTTCTGGACACCCGGAGGTGTCAGATGCTCCTTAGAAAGGAGGTGATCCAGCCGCACCTTCCGGTACGGCTACCTTGTTACGACTTAGTCCTAATTACCGATCCCACCTTCGACGGCTCCCTCCACAAGGGTTAGGCCACCGGCTTCAGGTGTTACCGACTTTCATGACTTGACGGGCGGTGTGTACAAGACCCGGGAACGTATTCACCGCAGCGTTGCTGATCTGCGATTACTAGCGACTCCGACTTCATGAGGTCGAGTTGCAGACCTCAATCCGAACTGGGACCGGCTTTTTGGGATTCGCTCCACCTCGCGGTATTGCAGCCCTTTGTACCGGCCATTGTAGCATGCGTGAAGCCCAAGACATAAGGGGCATGATGATTTGACGTCATCCCCACCTTCCTCCGAGTTGACCCCGGCAGTATCCCATGAGTTCCCACCATTACGTGCTGGCAACATAGAACGAGGGTTGCGCTCGTTGCGGGACTTAACCCAACATCTCACGACACGAGCTGACGACAACCATGCACCACCTGTTTACGAGTGTCCAAAGAGTTGACCATTTCTGGCCCGTTCTCGTATATGTCAAGCCTTGGTAAGGTTCTTCGCGTTGCATCGAATTAATCCGCATGCTCCGCCGCTTGTGCGGGTCCCCGTCAATTCCTTTGAGTTTTAGCCTTGCGGCCGTACTCCCCAGGCGGGGAACTTAATGCGTTAGCTGCGTCACGGAATCCGTGGAATGGACCCCACAACTAGTTCCCAACGTTTACGGGGTGGACTACCAGGGTATCTAAGCCTGTTTGCTCCCCACCCTTTCGCTCCTCAGCGTCAGTTACGGCCCAGAGATCTGCCTTCGCCATCGGTGTTCCTCCTGATATCTGCGCATTCCACCGCTACACCAGGAATTCCAATCTCCCCTACCGCACTCTAGTCTGCCCGTACCCACTGCAGGCCGGAGGTTGAGCCTCCGGATTTCACAGCAGACGCGACAAACCGCCTACGAGCTCTTTACGCCCAATAATTCCGGATAACGCTTGCGCCCTACGTATTACCGCGGCTGCTGGCACGTAGTTAGCCGGCGCTTTTTCTGCAGGTACCGTCACTTTCGCTTCTTCCCTGCTAAAAGAGGTTTACAACCCGAAGGCCGTCGTCCCTCACGCGGCGTTGCTGCATCAGGCTTGCGCCCATTGTGCAATATTCCCCACTGCTGCCTCCCGTAGGAGTCTGGGCCGTGTCTCAGTCCCAGTGTGGCCGGTCACCCTCTCAGGCCGGCTACCCGTCGACGCCTTGGTGAGCCATTACCTCACCAACAAGCTGATAGGCCGCGAGCCCATCCCCAACCGAAATTCTTTCCAGACGCAGACCATGCGGTCACGTCACATATCCAGTATTAGACGCCGTTTCCAGCGCTTATCCCAGAGTCAGGGGCAGGTTGCTCACGTGTTACTCACCCGTTCGCCACTGATCCCACAGAGCAAGCTCCGTGTTCACCGTTCGACTTGCATGTGTTAAGCACGCCGCCAGCGTTCATCCTGAGCCAGGATCAAACTCTCCGTAAAAAAGAAATGCATACCCCACCGGGAAAACGGTGACGCAGCGAGTTTGATGCTGACCAAAGAGACAAATTCATTGCTGACTTCATCCATTGCCAACCCCACAAGGAGGTTGGTCTTTGATCCAAAGGAATTCTCAACTAGCCGAAGCTAGACGAGGATAATTTGGCATTTGACAAGTGCACGCTGTTGAGTTCTCAAGGATCGGATGCTCCCACGACCCAGCCATCACAGCCAGGCCCGAAGGGCAACTTCTCTATCTTACCGATCTCGTTTCCGTTGTCAAGTCCGAGTTTTTCTCGGCCTGACCGTGGGAACGGATCAGCACCTTCATCCTCTTCACTCAGAGAGTGTGTGGGATTCGGGAGGTGTTAGCTGCTTGACGGGAGCCGGTCCGAGGACCTCCGCTCAACCGTTTGGGGCGAACAAGTAATAAGTTACGCGGATCCCGGGTATCGGGCAAATCAGGGCTGACCGCCGGGCGTGTCGCGCACCTGCGTCACAGATCCGTTTCTCCTCCCTGCTCTCCCCGTGGGTCACTCGACGGTCATTGGCGTAGTCGTGACGTCGATGTGTCCGAAGGGGAACGGGCTGAAGACCGTCCATGAGTCGGAGGTGAATCCCTCCATGGGGATCAGGAAGAACCAGACGAGGGAGACGACGATCGCGACGGCCACGAGTGCCGCGATTCCGATGGCCGCGCGGTTCAGTGCCCTGAGGGCTGCCCGTTCGTCGCTCGCCTTCATCACGCGTCCGAGAGTGATCAGGACGATCGCAGCGATGCTGATGTAGACCAGAGGGCTGGGCCGGAGCGTCAGGTCGATGCAAACGGGCGCTTGGTCGGTCGGCTGTCCTGACGCACCGATGAAGCCGCCGCTCCCGTCGATGCCGCCGGGGCAGTAGCTCCGGCTGGCGACCATGAGTGAGGAGTACACGAAGACGGCGACCAGGGTCGTGATCAGGACGCGTCGGATCTCCGCGATGATCGCGACGCCGGGGAGACCTGTGGTGGTGGTTGCCGGCGTGGTCGATGCGAGCGACAAGAGGGCCTCCTTGGTGGGTGGTCGTCTCATGATGGCGCAGCGGGTGGAGGGAGGGAAGAGCCACCGAGCCCGGGGAGCATGGCTCGCTTAGGCTCGCGCCATGACGCTCAGAGGATTAGCTCACCCCCGGACTCGGGTGCTCGTGTGGGCCCAGCTTCACCTTGCGCGCGATCTCCTTGAGGCGCCGATCGAAGCACAGATGCTTGAGCACCTCAACACCGGTGAGAGGTTTGACGTCCAGGTCAGGGCTGACGAGCCTTGGGAGGATCTCGAGTCCGCGATACGCGACTTCGATCCTCACGTGTTCCACTTCATCGGGCATGGCAAGCGCGGAAGTCTCGTAGTAGCCGGGCGTGACCAACAAGGGTGGCCTATCGCCTCCACCGCGACGCCGCGCGAGCTGCACGCCGCGCTTCGCGACGCGCAAAGCCTTAATGGTGTGTTCCTGAATGGATGCGAGACCTCGCAGTGGGCGCCGCACCTTATCCCCCAGGGCGGCTGGTTCATCGGAGCGAACCGGAAAGTCGACGACGCCGGGGCGCGACTCTTCGCCGAGAAGTTCTACGAGCTGTTCGAAGCGCGATCCCCGAACCGAAAAGCGTTCGACGGCGCCCTCGCCCACGTCGCGAACACGAGTGGATATTCACAACCGCCGATCGTCCGATGGGTCGAGGACCCAAATCCCGAAGAGTTCATCCACAAGGTGTTCGACCGCGAGGCGTTCCGCGCATCGGTGGGTCGCGAATCCTCGATGCAGGAGCTGAAAGACGCCTTGAAGGGAATCACGAAGTCGCTACGTGGCCGTCGGTTGATCACGCGTGAGGCCCTCGGGGTGCCGAACGTCGTGCACTGTACGGAGCCGCTCGACCCGCAGGCGGTGGATGTGATCCGGCGCAGGATGAGCGCCGTGAACTTCGACTTCAGGCAGCTTGCTCGAGAGTTCTCCTCCGTCCCCGACCTCGGCAATTCGCTAGACAGAATCCCCCAGCGGGACAGACGGCGCTTTCTGCTTCTTGCCGACAGGCTGGACGATTCGCGCAACGAGACGATCAATGCCGTGAACGAGCTACTCCCTCTCTCCCTCTGGCTGCCGGAGGTCGAGTTGACGTCGTCGGCCCTGGGTCCGGACTGGGTGAACCACGGCCCGGAGTGAGGCAGCGAGAGTTCAGGTGTGCCCCGATACGCTAGCCGTGAGCGAGGGGGGAGCTTCGCCGCTGACCGAGGCTACGGCCTCAGAGGGAGTGCGCAATGACGGGTGAGACCTTCTCTGAAGACGAGTTCCGCAGCCAGTGGAAAGAGCAGGCGGACGAGATCGGCCGCTTCAATCTCGCCATCTTCGGCAAGACGGGCGTCGGGAAGTCGACGCTGATCAACGCGATCTTCGGCGAGGAGGTCGCTCCCACCGGCGTCGGCGAGCCCGTCACGATGGACGAGCATCTCTACATCCATCGTTCCGGCTTCCTCGGCCTGCTCGACACCCGTGGTCTCGAGATCGGCAAGGACACCGATGAGCTGATCCGCGAGCTCGGCGACTACCTGAAGAAGATGCGCCAGCGGCCTCTCTCCGAGCAGATCCACGTCGCCTGGTATTGCGTCCGGGCGACGGACCGGCGGTTCGAGGACACCGAGGCGGAGTTCATCCGTCGCCTGCACGAGCTCGGCCTGCCCGTCGTCGCCGTCCTGACGCAGGTGCCCTCGCGGAACGGTGAGTATCACGCCGACGCTCTGACTCTGGCGGATCACATCGCCGGGCTCGGCCTGCCGATCGTGGGAGGCCGTCCGATCCTGGTGATGTCGACGGCCGATGAGTTCACCGGCCAGGTGCAGCACGGGCTCACGGAGCTCGTGGATGCCACGTTTCGCGCAGCTCCCGAGGGTGTTGAAGCAGCGTTCGCAGCCGCCCAGAAAGTCGATCTGGCAAGAAAGCGCAAGCAAGCTCAAACAGTTGTCCGCGCGGCTGCCACGGCGGCGTTGACGGTCGGAGCGATTCCGATCCCCGTCGCCGACGCAGGGGTGCTCGTCCCCATTCAGCTCGGGATGATGGCCAGGGTCGCGGCGATCTACGGCGTCAGGGTCGAGACCGCAACGATCGCGGCGACCGCAGCGACAGTCGCCGTCTCTGCCGCAGGACGAAGCGCCGTCGCCGGACTCCTGAAGTTCATCCCCGGAGCGGGAACCGTGGTCGGCGGCGTGATCTCGGGCACCGTCGCCAGCACGTTCACGATGGCGATCGGCTACGCGTGGGCGGTGGTCTGCGGTGAGCTCACGCAGGGTCGACTGCGAGGCGTCGACGGTGCGCTCGACAGCAACCTGGTGCGCGAGCTGTTCCAGACGCAGGTCGGCGTGTGGTTCAAGAAGGTGAGCGGCGTGCGAAGTTGAGCGGCGTTCCGCACCCAATCGAGGCGCCGCCACCCGTCCTTCGGACTAGTCCTTGTATCTGCGAACGGCCTCGCGGATTCCATCCGCGTGCGAATAGATCTCATCGAGCTCTTCGATCGCATGCCGTGTCTCGACCTTGTCCTCGTCCAACAGCCCCAGGTACTTCTGCTTCCCGTTGAAGTGAAGACGGGCCACAGGCTTCCGGTTGTTGTCATCGAGCAGCACGGCGAAGTAGCTCTTCGCATCGCGGTGCGTGACGCGCTGCGGCTTGACCTCGCCACAGGCGATCGCCTTCACGATCTGGTAGCCCTCTAGCTCTTCGAGAGTGGTCTCAATCTCGGTGTCGCGGTCGAGGTCTGCTTCCGCGACCTCAGCACTCGTCGCCGGCGAAGGGTCTGACGTGTGCGCAATTCCGCTCACGCCGAGGGCGGTCTTCAGACGATCATTCACACGCTCGTTCAGGAACTGGTGCGCCGCCTTGCCAACCAGCCCCGTAAACTGCTGCCGCACTTTCTGTGTGTAAGAGCCGTCGTAGACACGCGTCGCGAAGAACTTGATCCACTCGTCAGTCGGTTCGCGGAACTGGCTGGCGATCTCTCGCTTGAGGGCACCGATGTACTTGAGCTCCTCGGCCGCGCTGATGATGGAGTCGAGGTCGAAACTCTCCTTGCTCAGCTTCTGAATCTCCGGGATCAGAGTCTCGTCGATGTCGAGCAGGTCGAGCACGAGGAACGGCTTGGCGTCCATCCGGTTCGGAGCGTCGAGGTCAGTGTAGAAGTGCCAGACGACGCCGTTCGTCAGAACAGCGATGCGCGCGTTCGTGACGGCGAAGTAACGGAAGAGCTGCGAAGCGTGCTCGATCTTGAGCGACCCCATCGATGGCTTGCACTCGATGAGGATCTGAACCTCGCTGTCGCGCATGATGGCGTAGTCAATCTTCTCCCCCTTCTTCGTGCCGACATCGGCCGTGAACTCGGGGACGACCTCGAGCGGGTCGAAGACGTCGTAACCAAGAATCGTCGAGATGAACGGCATGACGAACGCATTCTTCGTTGCCTCCTCGGTCCCGATCGCCGTCGCCTGGTTTTTCACCTTCGTTGCGAGGGAATCGAGACGCTCTGAAAACTCCACCGTTACTCCGCTCTTCGTTGAACACGCTTTAGTCCAGACGATAGCGGACCCTGGAACGAAGCATGGGCGGTGCGGCATATCGATATGCTGCGTGGCGTGAGCACAACGACGCCGGCCCGACTATCGCTGGAGTTGAACGTCACCCAGAAGCGCATCCGTGGCTTCCTCGGAGAGCAGTACGGCAGGCCATCCGAAGGCGCCGCCGGATGGGAACTCGACGACACCCAGGCTGACGCTGTGCGGGCGCGGTTCGATCGGCAGCTCCGACCCACCGATCCGAAGGTCTGGACGTTGGAGATCGGCGACACCGTGCTGCGACGAGAGTTGCACGCCGCCTACAGGGGTCAAGAGCAGGGCGGGATCATCACGCCCAAATCGATTCCCGACATACTCGTCATCACTAGCCCGGAAAGCGGAGCGAGGCACGGGTACGACACTTTTGAAGGGCTGCAGGGAGACGGTTGCTTTCTCTACACGGGCGAAGGTCAGTACGGTCCGCAAGTATTCGCCCGCGGGAACACTGCGCTTCGAGACGCCGCCAAGAACGGCCGCCCCATCCGCCTGTTCACCAAACAGGGCACCTACGTCACCTACATTGGGGAGTTCACCACTGGCGAGCCAGCGTTCAGCATCGAGACAATCCCGGACTCGGACGGGGATCCTCGCGAAGGAATCATCTTCAAGCTTGTGCCGGTTGACGCCGATGTGGAAGCACTCGATGCGCCATCCGAGCCCCTCCCGGAAATCGCGCAGGCCTCGTCTTGGACACCGCCCAAGTCTTCGTCGTACGTCATTGCAGCCCCACTCATCCCTGGTGAGCGCGTCGTCTCCCGAATCGAGTTCGAGTTGCAGAAGGACTTCGGGCAGTGGATCAGGTCCCGTGGTGAGACTCCTCAGCGCCTTCGCCTTACCTCCGCAGGAGCCGCGATCGAGCCCGATCTTTACGTCTCAGAGTCAGGCTGGGTTGTCGAGGCGAAGAAGTCGCCCGCTCGCGAATACGTTCGCACCGCGATTGGACAAGTCCTCGACTACTCCCGGCTGGTTCGGGAGTCCGGCAGGCCCGGGATCCCCGTCATCTTGCTTCCCAGCAGACCAATCGCTCACCTCGAAGCCTTGCTGTCCGATCTGGGCATCCTTCTAGTGGTCCGCGATGACGAGGAGTTCGTGGTCATCGATTAGGGTCCTCGGCTGCAAGTTCCGCGACTGCTGGCAGGTCGGGGGCGGCCCATTCGAGATCAGGCAGGTCGCTGTGGCCAACCCAGCGCAGCTCATCATGGTCGAGACTCTGCGTCGGTGGCTCTCCAAGCAACTTGGCGCGAAGGCAAATGAGGCGGATCGTGCTCTCGCCGACCAAGGTCTCGTCGGTTCGAAGCGGGGCGATGACCTCGATGGAGGTGCTGAGCTCTTCTTGTATTTCTCGAACTAAAGCCTCGCTGTGCGTCTCACCCTTTTCGAGCTTGCCCCCGGGAAACTCCCATTTCCCTCCAGCCGCCTTCTCAAGTCGACGGCGGCACGCGAGGATCTTGCCGTCATACTCGATGACGGCTGCAACGACCTCGATAACACGGCTCTCGCTCACTATGCCTCCGAGAGCAAGCTAACAGGGAGTGTCCTCGGGGCCCCTACTCCGACCCTGCTAGCGTCGCATCATGCCGTCGCCGCAGACTCTCGCCACCCTCCGCGCCTTCGTAACCGAACGGGACTGGGACCAGTTCCACTCGCCGGAGAACCTCGCCAAGAGCATCTCGATCGAGGCCGGCGAGCTCCTCGAGTGCTTCCAGTGGTCCCCTGACTTCGACCAAGAACAGGTCGAAGCGGAGCTCGCAGATGTTGTCACCTACTGCATCCATCTCGCCAACAAGATCGGCGTTGACCTCGACGAGATCGTCATGAAGAAGCTGGAGTCGACGAAGGCGAAGTATCCCGTCGAGCTGGCCAAGGGCCGCATGACGAAGTACACCAAGCTTCCCGAGGCACCTGAGTGACAGATTTCAGCATCCAGCGCCTGCCTTTCCGCCGTGACGCCGTTGACACGTGGGCGCGCGACGACGCCCGGCACACTAATTGGCCTGTTGTCTATGTGATCGAAGGCGACGCTCAGCGCAGCTCTCCTGGACTCTACGTCGGCGAGACAGTGAGCGCTGCCACCCGGATGCGTCAGCACCTCGCCGGCGCGAAGAAGAACGAGTCGCTCGAGTCGATCCGCGTCGTCGTGGATCACACGTTCAACAAGTCAGTCTGTCTCGACCTTGAATCGCATCTCATTCGCTGGTTCTCGGGCGACGGCCAATACCGCATCCTCAATGGCAACGACGGTCTGACTGACGCCCAGTACTACGACCGCGCCCTCTACCGTGAATCTTTCCGAGACGTGTTCGAGGCGCTGCGAGCAGAGGGACTCTTCTCGCGCAGCATCCCGCAAATCGAGAATTCCGACCTGTTCAAGCTCTCGCCCTTCAAAGCGCTGACCGATGACCAAGCCATCGCGATCATGGACATCCTGGAGGGTGTGCTCGATGACCTTCAGGACCCCGGCGCTCGATCAACACTCGTAGTCCAAGGCAATCCAGGGACTGGCAAGACGATCATCGCGATCTTCCTGATGAAGTTGCTCGCCGACATCCGAGACTACGACGACCGCGATGGAGTCGAGCCAGACTCGATGTTCTCGGAGTTCTTCGTCCCCGAGAATCGCGAGCTACTCAAGACCCTTCGCATGGCTCTCGTGATCCCACAACAGTCTCTGCGAATGTCGGTGAAGAAAGTCTTCAAGAAGACCCCCAAGCTCGATGCTGCGATGGTGATGTCACCGTTCCAACTCGGTGAATCTGACGAGACCTACGACCTCGTCCTCGTCGACGAGACCCATCGCCTCGGACAGCGAGCCAATCAGGCGTCGGGGGTGCAGAACAAGAAGTTCCGAGAGATCAACGAGGCGCTTTTTGGAAGCGATGATTCTCGCTACACCCAGCTCGACTGGATCAAGGCTCGGAGCAAGCATCAGCTCCTGCTCGTCGATGGTGAGCAGAGTGTGCGACCTCATGATGTTTCTCCGGCGGCACTAAGCACCGAGATCATTAAATCCAAGGACGCACATCGCTTTTTCCGTCTGACGACCCAGATGCGCGTGCAGGCTGGCGCAGACTATGTCGACTTCGTCCGTGCTCTCCTTCGGGATGAAGCGCCATCGCTCCCTGACCTCGGTGAGTATGAGCTCCGACTTTTCGATGACCTCGGAAAGATGCGCGATGCCATCCGCCAGAAGGATGCTGAGGTCGGTCTTTCCCGCCTCGTCGCAGGCTACGCGTGGGATTGGGTATCCAAGAAGAACCCGCATGCATTCGACATCGAGCTTGATGGTGAGCGCATGCGGTGGAACGGCACGGACAAGGACTGGATCAACTCAACAGGATCGCTCGAAGAGGTCGGCTCGATCCACACCGTTCAGGGCTACGACCTGAACTACGCCGGGGTGATCATCGGGCCGGACCTCCGCCTCGACCCGGCAACCGGACGGATCGTCGCGGATCGCGAGAGCTATCGGGACAAGAAAGGCAAGGAGAATACCGGGCACCTGAAGGATGCATTCGGGGACGATGATCTGCTGACGTTCATCCGGAACATCTATGGGGTGCTGTTGACTCGAGGCATGCGCGGAACGTACGTCTATGTGTGTGATCCAGCTCTTCGAGCTCGACTGGCTCCGGCTCTGGCCGATGAGGACAATTGAAGAACCACGAGACTGAGGTTGCCAGTCAAATGGCGCGAGACACGAGTCAGACTGAGGATGAAGAGAAGGCACATGGCACGTCACCTTGAATATACCGCGGCCAGCTTCTTCAGAATTGCGACGATGGAGGCTCGGCGTGGGCACTCGGACCCCGGTCGCATGTTCGCCTCAGTCAGCAAGATCATCAACGAGCTACGCACACTTCATTCGATTCGGAAGAAGACATGCGCTCCGCTATGGAAATCCAATCCGGAACTTGCTCTAACCGAATACGCAAGTTTCAGGCCAGCGATCGCCGAGAAGCAAAAGGCCAAGCGTGACGCTCTCCAGGCGGAGCTCTCTGTCCTGAGCGACGAGCTGTCGGCTATTCTGGATGAATCAAGTTTTAGTTGGCAGCTAAGTGCGGGCGCGGTTGTCGGCACTCGCCAGACTTACGCCACAACCTCAGACCCATTGCGCTACTTTGCCATGAAACAATTGGAGTCGAATCTAAGGACCGCGCACGGCCTGTCCGCCCCGAATCGAAATCGATTGATAGCGCAGCTCAAAGACGCGCTCGCAGGCAAGCTGCCACGTCATATTCTACGAGTCGATATTCAAGCGTTCTACGAGTCGATCGACCACACCCGACTGATGAGTCACCTTCGTGAGACACGCGGGCTGTCCAGAACGTCCATCGACCTCATCGAACAGCTCCTCAGAGAGTGGTCCAATCTCACATCACGAACAGTCGGCATCCCTACGGGGGTGGGGGTCTCTGCGTACCTTGCAGAGATCTACGCACGCCAAATTGATGCCTCAATTATTGGCGACCACGGAGTGCATTTCTATGGTCGCTATGTCGACGACATTGTCATTGTCGCGCGGAACAGCCAAGACAGAGATAGAGTTGAAATTCTGATTGACGAGTCGATCGCGCAACTCGGCCTGTCCCTGAGCAGTTCAAAGACCCAGCGGATCGACCCAGTGCCCCATGCAGTTCCGAAGAAGGATCCCTTCGATATTTCGACTCCAATCGATTTTCTCGGCTACGCGTTGACCAAGCATGGAGGCGCCGTTCGCACGGAGATGTCACAGCGAGCGATAGATCGATACCTGCACCGACTGGACGCATCTTTCAAGAGGTGGGGTTCGACTTCTTTCGCTAACGCCGGACATGAGGGGCTCCTGACGGATCGCGTCCGTTTCCTCACCAGCAACACCAAGCTTGCGAACAGTAAAGGTCGGGCAGTTACCGGCATCTACTTCAACTACCCGCACCTATCACCGGACTCCGTCTCGCTTGCAGACCTCGATAACGCGCTGAATCAGCTGATCGATACATATCGATCCATGCTCCCGGCTCGCGTCCACAACCGGCTGAGCCGGATGTCTTTCGTGAGTGGATTCAATGAGAAGATCTTTAATCGATACAATCAGCATCAATTGAAGCGACTTGTGGCGGTGTGGCGTGGTTAGGACCAATAAGAACAAGGTCTCTTCGCGGGTTGAAAGGGCTCTACTTTCAGACGTGCTGCCTTACGAACTTCCAGTCTCGTTCGACAACGCAGGTTTCGTTGCCCTACTTTCCGAGCTGAAGATTCGAATCAGCGGCAGAACTGTTACTGCTCAGTGGATCGGTGAGTCGACGCCCTCAGTCCTCTCATTGATCTTCGGGGGAGTTATATCCGTATCCCGCCCCGCTCAGGGAACGTCCGTTACGTTCTACGATCCGCGCCTCGGTCGTGAGCAAGAGTTCCCGCGAACAAAGTCGCTTTCCTTCAACATTGGCAAAAATGCCAGCGGCATACGTTCAGTGTCGATGATGCACCCGCGATCCCAGCTCGCGGTCGCCGATTTTTATGAGCGACACGCCGACTCGATTCTGCACTACACAAAGAGAAGTCCCTTCTCTATCCGGCACGCCTCCGATGTTGCGAGATTCTCAGTGTTCAGGGATGCCGTCTTTTCGAGCAATTTGGATCACGAGCCCACCGGCGTCGAGGAAGACGATAGGGAATATGAGAGACTACGTTCCTTCTTCACATATGGGGGGTATTCACATATCTATAAGTTCCACGAATCGCCGGAGATGAGAACTCTCGAGCGGAAATACGCGCGCCTCGTTCACGTGGACGTGACGAGATGTTTCGACAGTATTTATACCCATGCCATATCTTGGGTGACGAATGGCCTGGAGGACAGCAAGACACGGACGAACAGTACCACCTCGACATTTGGTGGACGCTTTGACAAACTGATGCAGAGCGCCAATGACTTAGAAACTCACGGCATTCTCATCGGCCCGGAAGTCTCCCGGATTTTTGCAGAAGTCATGCTGCAAGAGGTCGACGTGCGCGCCGAACGATCCCTCCGTTTAAGTAACGATCCTTTACTTCATCGTCGCGACTACGAGATCCGTAGATTCGTAGATGATTTCTTCATATTCTGCGCCTCAGATGAAGACGCAGCTCGAATAGTGAACGTTCTAAGCGAGGAACTGCGGAAGTTCCGACTTTACCTTAATGACGCCAAGCGAAAGGACCAATTAACACCCCTGGTGTCCGAACGCTCGATAGCAAAGTACAAGTTCAAATTGTCGATTCGTCGACTCATCACGGCGGAGGTCGAAGATGGCGATCCGGGAAACCTCCCCCTCCTCGTCACGTCCACCGAGGCACTACTGCTGGAGTATAAGGATGCCCTCCTCAGCACGGGACTGAGCCACGGCGATCTAGCAAACTATGCCCTTGTACAGGTCGAGTTCGCTTTCGAACGCGCGCTGCGCCGCTGGCAGTCGATAGCAATGGACGAAGACGCCCCAGAACACCGACCCCGGCAGGCGGACTGGATCGGCGTCGCACGCTTTCTCACCAACACGATCGATGTTGCGGTCTCGCTGTTCGCCGGGGGCGTTGCTGCGTCTCACAGCGTCAAACTGGCTCGCATCGCCCACACAGCGCTCCGCTTCATGTCTGTCGCCGGAATGCCGAGGGCGATGCGTGCGGTCGTGGAATCTAAGATCGCCGAGGAGCTCTCCCGTCAGATACATCGACCGCCCGCCACTTCAGGCGCACCGATGCACTCTCTCATTCTCCTCGATGCCCTCGCGTCCATGCACGAAGACGGTGGTGTTTCAGCGCCGGAGCTACGGAAGTTGCTCAACTTGAAGGAGAGCTCGCCAGACGCGATCGCGCTTCTGACGACGCTTCGCTATTGTCGACGACGACCGGATCTCGACAACCTTCGCGCTGAACTCGAAGATCTAGCCATTGAGTCGGCTAGTTGTGCCACGGAGGATGGGACGCCCGAGACCGGGGCTACCCTTCTTGCTTGCGCCCTTCTGGACTCGCCCTTCTTGTTGCGGCAGCGAAAGCGTGACCTGGCGCGCAAACTTCGGCTCCCCTCAAACTTCCGGCCGGGTGGCTCGACACCGTGGACTCGCTTCTTCCAATGGGAGGTCGACGACTACTACGACTCGTTGCAGCGCAAGCGCGGTGGCGACGTATATTGATAGATGCGCCCAGCGGTAGCAGCCCGCGCTTGCGGGCCACACACCGGCGTTGCAGAGAAGGACCGCGCGACTCCGCCCGGGGCTTCACTCCGCGTTCGCGTTGGGTGAAGCCCTGGTCCCGCGAAGCGAAGGATGGGCGCCTAGTTCCTCAGCCTGCCCCAAACCGCTCCCCCGAGCTCACCTGCTGCGCCACCCGCCGCAACGTCAACAACAACGGCTCCACCAGCACCGACCCCAGCACCACGTACCGCACCGCTGCTTCCGCAGACTCCTCCGGTACCCCCGCGATCTCCGCATCCGCGATCCGTCGCGCACTCGCGAGGTACTCCTTCATCGCCGCATCCGGCACGGAGAACCCGACGCGCTCCAACCCCTGCAACGCCCGCGCGACCGCATTCAGCACCGCCTCGTCGCACATCCCCGGCTTCCACCCAAGTCCCGCAACGAGCGCCTCTGCGTCAGCCAGATCCAAGGACTCATCCACCGGCGGAGTGATTGCCGCATGCGCCGCCCCGAGCAGCTCGTGCGCACTCGCCGGCGGATCATCCAGCGCCGCGACCACCCGCCGCGTCTCGGCGATGCTCACCCCGGCGTCGAGAAGCGCCCGGATCACCCGCAGCCGCTCCACGTGCTTCTCGCCGTACGCGGCCTGAGTCGCGGACGACCTCTCTCCCTCGGGCAGCAGCCCCTCGCGCAGGTAGTACTTGATCGTCGGCACGGTCACGCCGGTCTGGGCCGACAGTTCGGAAATTCTCATGGCCACCTCTTGACTTCGATAGTAGCGCTATCCATTATGGATAGTGAAGCTATCCAATCAAGGAGACATCATGTCGAAAGTCATCACGGGCCGCATGACCCACCGCCACGAGGGCGAGCTCGTCGTGTTCCACATCGGGATGCAGATCAACCGCTGGTGGCGCCCCGACCTGTGGATGCCGGCGTTCTTCGCCATGCCGGGGATGCTGCGCGAACTCAGCACCGACCCCGACTCGGGCATGCTCGGCTACCACCTGCTCTTCGGATCGGGCGGACCCTACGTCGTGCAGTACTGGTCATCCGTCGACAAGCTCTACGCCTACGCGTCCAGCCCGAACCAGCAGCACCGCCCCGCCTGGACAGCCTTCAACCGCGCAGCCCGCAAGGCTCCGGGAGCAGTGGGCGTCTGGCACGAGACCTTCCGCGTCGACACCGCCGAGAGCGTGTACGTCTCGACGAAGCCGATGGGGTTGCCGAAGGCCACGGAGCTCGTCCCCGTCGGCAAACGGCACGACCGAGCGCAGGCGCGGTTCGCGGATGGACGCACCGACTCAAGCCGCTCAACTGCTGGTTGACGCCCCTGGACGACATCCTTAGCCATGGGCTCTACCGGCGAGGCGCCGTGTGACTACGCCCGTCGACGCCGCTGCACCCGGGGACGGGGAAGAGACGCTCGCTTCGGACGCGGTTTCGAGGCTTCCCCTCCGGCCTGGTACGCCTCAACCTGCGCCCGGCGGGACTCATCCCTGGCGTGACCATCACGCACGTAAACCGACAGAGATCCGTGGATGCTCTCGCTCCACTTCTTCATGATCCCGCGCATATCACGGAGCGCTTTCGCTGAGTCATGCTCGCCGTACACCTGCACCCACCTACGCGTCTTGTATACGGCCCAGTCGAGCACTACCTCGGATTCGCGGCTTTCGCGATCGATGCCCTCGTATCGAACGAGCCCGGCATGTCGATCGGGATGTTCAGAAGAACCGCGCTCGCGCGCGCTGTCCCACGTTGTTCGCCACTCCTGGCCTGGTGCGAGCACCGGAATCGGATCCGGAACCGCAACGCGCTCATTACTTGCAGTTCCGTCTGAACGCACGGGCCACGGGTCGAGCTCGAGTCTTACGTTTTGCGCAGCCGTCTGCCCGTAATTCTTCACGACGAGATCAACGATCGCCGGAGTGGCACCGGATGCCTCCGTATAGGCGACGACGTACGGTTGCGAACGCTCCTTTTCCAGTTCCCTTGCCTGCCTGCGCGCGAATTGGGCCTCGGCCACTTGACCGCGAGCGTAAGTCAGAGCGAACACCGCGACTACCAGAGTGATGATGGTCGCACCCGCGGTGATCCAATCCGCCACGTTCGGAGACTCAAGAGCTTCGATCAACGCCGCGAAGAGCACCGGAAAGTCGACAGAATCCATGGTCGCCATGATCCCAGATCAGCGATTCCCGTCGACAATCCGACCCCAGAAGACAAGTACCCTCGCACCATGCCCACCGATCGCCCGCGCGCCTGGATCTTCGACGTCGACGGCACCCTCGCCCTCATCGGCGACCGCTCGCCGTACGACATGCGCAACGTGTCGATCGATACCCCGAACCACCCGGTCGTCGTCGCCGCCCAAGCCTTCGCCGCACACCCCGAAGTCGACGCGCTCATCGTCGTCTCGGGCCGAGACGAGACCGCCCGTCGCGCCACCGAGGCCTGGCTGACGTTCAACGAGATCCCGTTCGACCGCCTTCTGCTCCGCCGCACGGGCGACCAGCGCGCCGACAACATCGTCAAGGCCGAGATCTACGACGCCCACATCGAACCGCATTTCACGGTCATCGGCGTCGTCGACGACCGCCGCAGCGTGGTCGAGATGTGGCGGTCTCGCGGGCTGGTCTGCTTCCAGGTGGCCGAAGGGGACTTCTGAGGCGCACCCGTCCGCGTTCAGCGACCTCGGTGCGGTCCATCCTTTTCCCGGATCCGTGTCCTGCGGGCTGGTGGTCGTCCGTCGTCTGGGTAAGTAGATGTAGAAAGACCTGGAGGAGAACACACATGCGCTACGTACTTTTCATCTGCACCGACCCGACCGCCGAGCCTTATGTCGAGGCCGAGGACAACGCCGGGGAGTGGGTGGCGTCGCTGCAGGACAGCGGCTCCTACGTCTTGGGCGACCGCCTGCGGCCTGTCGAAGACGCCACGACCGTGCGCATCCGAGCCGGCGAGAGGATCGTGGCCGACGGACCATTCACCGAGAGCCGCGAATGGATCGCCGGGTTCGACGTGATCGACGCCGACGACCTCGACGCCGCGATCGAGATCGCCGCTGCACACCCGATGGCTCGGTTCGGCCTGGTCGAAGTGCGCCCCGTGTGGCCGCTCGGGTGACGATGTGACCACACCGGAAGGGCCGCCGGGCACGCTTCCGGACGCCATGGCCGCCGTTCGGCACGTGGCATCGATCGAGTACGGCTGCGTGGTCGCGAGCGTGATCGGCACAGTCCACGACTGGACTCTCGCCGAAGACGCCGTGCAGGACGCTCTGGCGCGAGCGGTCGAGCGGTGGCCAGGCGACGGGGTTCCGACGAACCCCGCCGCCTGGGTCACGACCGTCGCGCGCCGCCGCGCGATCGACCTCGTCCGACACGCCGACGCCGAGCGCCGGGCGGTGGCACGCCTGGAGCACGAGCCGCACGATGGCGCCGACATCGCCCAGGAAGCCGACGACCACGACGCGTTCCCGCACGGGGACGAGCGGCTGAAGCTGATCTTCACCGCCTGCCATCCCGCGCTGAACTTGGAAGCCCGCGCGGCGTTGACGCTCCGCACCGTCCTGAACGTGTCGATCGAACAGCTCGCCGCGATCTTCGCCGTCGCACCCGCGACGATGGAGAAGAGACTCGTGCGGGCGCGGGCCAAGATCGCGCACGCGAACATCCCGTACCGTGTTCCGGATGCCGCGCAGCTCGACAGTCGAAGCGCCAGCGTCTGCGAGGTCCTGTCCGCCCTGTTCACCATCGGCTACTCCGATCCGACACTCCAGCCCGATCCCGGCGCCGAGGCCATTCGACTTGCTCGGCTGTGCCGGCAGCTGCTCCCCTCGGACTCCCCGGCACGACTGGAGTTCACGGGGCTTCTCGCCCTCCTGCTCCTTCAGCACTCCCGCCGCGCGGCACGCACCACGGCCGACGGCCTGTCCGTGCCGTTCGACGAACAGGATCGCGGACTGTGGGATGTCTCCGAGATCGAGGAGGGGCTGCGGCTGCTCGATGACGCCGTGGAGGAGGCGGCACGGGCGGGCATCCACGGCGGACGGCACCTCATCCGCGCCACGGTCGCGGCCGAATACGTCCGCCCCGCCTCGGGGACGAAGATCGACCACGCCCGCATCGCCGACATCTACGGGGTGCTGGAACAGGTGGATGCATCGCCGTTCATCCGCCTGAACCGTGCGGTCGCCGTGGCGAACGCGGGACGACCGGCCGAAGCCCTCGCGCTGACGGAGGCGCTCGAGAGCTCGCTGGGAGGACACCACCTCTACTCAGCGGTGCGGGGAGATCTCCTGCAGCGCCTCAAGCGCGTCGATGAAGCGAGGTCTGCGTTTCTCGATGCCGCACGCACCGCGCCAACGGAACGTGAGCGACGGTCATACGCCCAGCACGCTGATGACATCGCCTCGGCATCGACCTGACGAGCACCCCACCGACTCTTTGATTTCCTCGACTACACCCAGGGTGTGCGTGCGACGGCGAGGATCGGGCCGACTCACGGCGGATCGAATCGAGAGAGATACGTGCTCCATTCGCGGCGCCTATGACGAGAAGGCCAGCGAAGACGTCCGCGAAGTTTCCGCGAATATATTGCTTTGGTCCTCGTTTGCGATCTTCTATGAGTCAGGCGGATCAATTCTGATAACCAGGAGGACTCATCATGAAAAATCATCGAACCACCGCACTGAGATGCGAACCTCGGACCTGGTTCGGCGTGATCACGGAACCGGGCCCCAAGCTAACGATGACGGTCGCGATGGGCTTGCTGATCGTGGCGTCCACTGTATTGTCTGTCCGCTTCCCCGAGATCGGCTCCTGGCTCTTCATTGCGACAGGACTCCTCGCCGCCACTTGGTACGCCCACATGATGAAGCGGTGGCGAGCTGCGCGTGGTGACGAAGATGTCGTTCCACCGGAGGAGTGATTCACTGAGCGGCAGCCCGACTTGTCGGGCTGCCGCTCACACTCCAGCGACTCGCGCTCGGCGGCCTGACGTAAGGTACAGCGACGTCTTGGCCGCAGGATGTAACCCGTAGGAGCGATTGTGAAGCAACGAACGAGACGAGCAATGGTCTGCATTGGATTCGTCGGCGCCGGCATCATCATCCTCGCCATCGTCATGGCGATTGCTGAGGGCTACATCTCAGACGCGGAGCACACGACTGGGAACCTCGCACCCGCTGCTCTGACTGGTCTGTTTGGCGCATGTCTCATGCTCGTCGGCTTCGGGAGCATTCTCTTCCGAAGGGAGTGACTAGAGGACTACAGCTCAGCTCATTCGGCCCCGCTACCCGTCAGGGTGGCGGGGCCGTCCCTGTCCGCACACCGTTCGTGGCGCGGCGATCCGCCCCGAATCGGGCTACGGTACCGAGATGAACCAGTCGACCCCGACGATCGAATCGCTGCACGCTCTCACGGACGCGGACGCCGAAGCAATCGCATCGCTTCTGGTACAGCTCTCCGCATCCGCGGCATTCGATCGCGCTCGAACCGAGGCGGTCATCGCACACGAGGCGACGGAGCTCCTGGTGGCGCGTGACTCTGGGCGCATCGTCGGCACCGCGACTCTCGTGACCGCACCTTCCCTGACCGGACTGCGCGGCCACGTCGAGGACGTCGTGGTCGACGAGGCGGCACGCGGGCGCGGCATCGCGCGGCTCCTCCTGGAGCACGTGACGCAGCTCGCGCGACAGCGCGGACTCCGGACGCTCGACCTCACATCCCGCCCATCCCGAGAATCCGCACTGCGGTTGTACGAGTCTGTCGGGTTCCACAAGCGTGAGACGAACGTGCTCCGGTTCACCCCTGCCACGGACTAGTTACGCCGCAACTCCGCAAGAGCTCCACGATTCCAGCCCTCCGCTCATGACTCAGATCGCGGTCGTCACAGTCGGCAAGCGAGTTCGCGGGATCCTGCGCGTTCGCGTTCTCAATGATGCGAATTCGTCGAGGGGAGAACACCAACACGGCTCGGTGCACGAATGATTCCTCATTCAACGCAGGTAAACGAGCCAGCTCCAAGGCCCCCGTCACCACCCTCATTACGAGAACCGCGAACACAAAGATGGGTCCAATCCATGGCGCCTCCGATCCGAACAGGAATCCCCCAGCGACAACGCCGCCCACGATGACCACGTTGACGATCGCTACGACTACTCCCAGACCTCGAGGGAGGGTCATCCCGGAACTGATACCGATGCTGACCCCCAGAGCGCAGACGACAAGGTAGACAGCGAGCTCGCCGCCGATTTCCAAGATCATTGCCATCGCTCCTTCGTCAGCACGTCACTCTCATGATGGCCCGTAGCTTGCAGCCCGGGTTGTATCGCTCTTCACCACGGTCGCGATCGGTCGGGGGGCAGCACATCCGTCCCGACAGTCTCGCGTCGACACGTCGATCATGGCTTCCGTCGCACCTTATGCGAGGCGACGGTCCACCCGGCGAGGTTCGATCCGGTGAAGAACGCGAGAAGTCCGATCACGAGGTAAGCGGGGAGCGCATCTCCGGCTGGACCGTCAAGCGTGCCTGTCCACTCGAACCAGGCCAAGAACCCGAACCACACGGCCACGGGAATGAGTGAGAGAACCACACCCAGCTTCCGTCCCGCTCGTCCGGCCAAGACTCCCCAAAGAAGAAGAGCCACCCCTGCAACGAAGTACCCCATGCGTACGTCCTAGCAATTCCGTACCCACGGCCACCAGACGCCCGTGGGTCCACCGACACCGACGACGTAGTGGATCGAGATGCATCGATTGCCCACCACCTGCGACGCCCCGATCGCGGCGACTGTCGTACAAGAGACCTGGAGGAGCTTTGCGAACGGCACAGGGGACTTGTTCAGCACTCCGGCGCATGCTGCGTAGCCGCCGACCGCTGCGCGACTCTCCGCTTTGTTCAGGTGGACCTGAATGTACGGTCCGAAGAACTGAACCGTGGGATCCGCGACGACGGGGAAAACCGCTCCGGTCGTGTCCACAACCTGCGACAGGGTTGAGCCGGAGATTTCATAGTGCGTGGGGAGCGCCTGTCCCGCAGCGTCTATCGCCCAGGGAGCTTCGATGCCTCCCACGAAGCCATCGGCGTTCGACACAGAGACCGAACCATCGTCGAGGAGAAGCAGCTGAGTGCCACCAGTGAAGGTCCACTGGGGATCTTCTCCGAGCGGATCCGACAGCATTGCGGAGAGCCGCGTCGCCCCCTCGTCAGGAAAGCTGACGGCGTACGTCACAGAGTCGCCCTCCGCGAGTGCATACTGACCGGCTTCGGAGATCTCCGCGTTTTCGGAGGCCCCCAGGGTGACGTCCACATTGACGTCGTCCAGGGCTACAGAGACAGCACCACCATCCATCTGCAGCACAGGCGTTTCGGCATCCGACGGCGTGGAGGCGCCTACGGCGGCGGACTCCGCACCCTCGAGAACGCCCGTGATGTCATCAGGTTCATCGGGGACGGATGCCTGCGTAGTGAGCGGCACGAGAGCAAGAACGAGACTTAGTGCGCTCGCGCAGAGAACGGTCTGGTGTGAAGCTATGCTCTTCATGTGAAGTATGTAAGCGCACAAATGAGGACATGCCGATATACAATGCGTCGCGGGCTCCGGGTCAGCTCATGGACTGACTAACCCGCGATCCCCCGCAGCAAGCGCACCACGGTCTCCTCCACCCGCTCCGCACTCAACGGCTGGCCGATCAACGCGGAGTAAGACGCCATCGCGATGAACTGATCCGCGATCGCCCCCGCATCCACATCGCCCCGCACATCCCCCGCGGCCCGCCCGCGCGCCACTCGCTCCGACACCCATTCGCGAATAGGTGCCGCCAGCCGCTCGTTCAGCACCAGCCCCAACTCCGGATCAGCCGCCGTCACCTCGATCAGCGCCCTCGCCAGCGACACACCCTCAGGTCGAGCCAGCCCCGCGGACACCGCCGTGAACCATGCGCGCAGGTCCGCGCCGAGGTCGTCCGTCATCGGCACGACGACATCCGAACCAGGGACCGCCCCCTCGAGCAGCGCCTCCCCGAGGATCGCGGCCTTCGACGGCCACCACCGGTAGATCGTCTGCTTCGACACCTCCGCCTCAGCCGCGAGGCCCTCGATCGTCACGGCGTCGTATCCGTCTGCGGCGAGCGCGCGCCGCATCGCGTCCAGCACGGACTGGCGGGCTTTCTCACTGCGAGGACGAGGCACCCGTCCACCGTACTCAGGCGTACACTGGAACATAAGTAGACGCACCGTTGCGAAACTCGAACCGCAACCCGAACAAGGAGAAAGAGCATGGCCCTCACCGCACACTCCACCATCGGCGACTGGATGAACGACCCCACCGGCGGCCCCCTCATCCGCGGACTCTTCGAGAAGACGGGCGCCGACCCGGAACTCCTCACCCCCGTGCTCGGGCTTCCGCTGCAGCAGCTCGTCGCCATGAGCCAGGGCCAGCTCCCGCAGTCGGTCGTCGATGACCTCGTGCGCGCGGCCAACGGCGGCGAGATCCCCGAGGATGACGACTCCGAGGGCTGGACCGAGAAGCCCACCTCGGGCCGCTTCGCCGGCAAGACCGTCATCGTCACGGGCGCCGCATCGGGCATCGGCAAGGCCACCGCCTCGCGCATCGCCCGCGAAGGCGGACGCGTGATCGCCAGCGACATCGCCGCCGAGAAGCTCGACGCTTTCAAGGCGGAGCTCCCGGATGCCGACATCGTCACGGTCGCGGGCGACCTCACCAAACAGGACGCGATCGACGCCGTGCTCGCCGCCGCGGGCGACCGCATCGACGGCCTCGCGAACGTCGCCGGCATCAACGACGACTTCTCCCCTGCGGGCGAGACCCCGGATGCTGTCTGGGACCGTGTGATCGCGATCAACCTGACCGCTCCGTTCAAGCTCATGCGCGCGGTCATCCCCGTCATGGAGGCCGCCGGTCGCGGCGCGATCCTCAATGTCTCGAGCGAAGCGGGCCTGCGCGGCAACGCCTCAGGCAACGCCTACACGGCCAGCAAGCACGGCATCATCGGCGTCACCAAGTCAGCGGCCTTCATGTACGGCCCGAAGGGCATCCGCGTGAACTCCGTCGCCCCGGGCGGCGTCGCCACCGGTATCCCGATGCCCCCGAACATGTCCGAGTATGGTTCCGGCCGCCTGGCCCCGTTCCAGCAGTCGATCCCGACCGTCGCAACGGCTGAGCACCTGGCGGCATCGATCACGTTCCTGCTGTCGGACGACGCCGTGAACATCAACGGCGCCGTCCTCGCCTCCGACGGCGGATGGTCGGTGCAGTAAGCCGCGGTATCGCCGGGGCGCTACGCAGGTCTGCGCGTGAGCGTGATCTTGACCGACGCCTCGGCACTCGCTTCTGCAATGAACAGAAGCTGACCCGTCGCACTCAGCGTGAGTCCCACCTCGATCTGTGAGACACCCCAGCCGCTCGATCCGCTATCGAGCCCCTCACCGATCTCGGTCAGCTTCCGCACCGTGTCGTTCCAGTTCGCCTTGATGGCCTCGACACTCGCGTTCACGACACGTTCCCCGCGTCGACTCGCGACCGGCGCCGAGTGCCTCTCGACAGGGCCGTCGTCGTCCGGCGAGCGGAACGTCGCATCCGATTCCTGAGGCGCGAGAATCTGTACAGCCCAGTTGTCCGCGGTATCGCTCATTGCATCTCCTCTTTCGTGCGTTCAGTGCTTCGCTTGGACGCCCAGCGCGTACACGGCTTGCGCCATGTTCTGCGCGATGCCCAGAGCCTCGGGGATTCGCGGGTCTCGCGGGCGGTGGGTCCCCGTATAGATGCCGACCGCCTCACCCGTGCGATCAAGACGGATCAGAGCGCCGGAATCGCCTCGGCTGCACCCCCGATCGAGGTACAGCACGATCGGATAATCCGAGAAGTTCGGGCTCACGATCGTGTTGCTCACCTGGGCCACCTGGCGGTGCTGACCTCCGCCCCTGGTCTGCACGATCACGTCGTCACCGACCGTCGGATAATCGACGACGGGCAGGTCGCTGAGGTGCGACAGCGCGTACGGAAGCTCGATGAAAGCCGCATCGATGGGCTGGTACCGCGAAAGGCCAAAGTACCCGTGACTTCCGTCATCCAGACCCAGGAGGTCGCCGGGACGCGAGTTCACGACGGAATGGCCAGCGACGATGATCCCCGGCACGTTGCCCCTCATCGCGTAGCAGGTCGTCGTGGCTCCGACCAGGTTCGGGGCGCCATGAAGCTCCCGTTCGACGCGGACGACGACGAGCGGGAGGCCTGTTCGCAAACGCGGAAAGCTCACCCGCAGCGGACGGTCGTCACGCCGCCGTTGCAGGAACCAGAACTCATCATCGACATCGTCAGGCAGGTACAGCGTCACCCCGAGAACCGGCGGGCTCTCCGCGCCTCGCTGCTGGATCAACCCGACCGCGCCGAAGGCGCGGATGACATCGTTCAACTCCGCGCCGAGGGGAACACCGGGAACTCTGTCGACGATGGTCTCACCGTCTTGGATCTCTGACACGAACGCGTAGGTGAGGAGCGTACTGCGGGTCACCGCGCGGAACTCTCTCGCGGCGTCATCGCCCGATCCCCCGTCCCTGCGACGGTCGAGGTCCTCCCAATACCGGATGATGCGTCGTCGACGACCTTCAAGCGAATTCAGGACTGCCGCCGGGGCCGCTCTGAGCGCGAGATCTTCGGGCACGTCCGCGCTGTCGAGTGCCCGTCGGACATCGCTTCGCGAGTACTCCACCTGGACTCCGCCTCTCCCGCGTCAGGATTCTGCAGCGCGTCAGAACCAAAGTAGCGGGAGTCGGCGAGTCGGCGTCTATGCGGAAGAGCTGCCCATCGGCGGAGCGATCGTCGGACTGCTGCTGCTCCTGTTGGGCGGAGCGTTCGTCGCCCGTCGACGACGCCACCGCATCGACGCCGTGTGAGACACCGGTGGATGCCGCGACCGATCGCGGCATCCACCGATCTCCTGTCGAACTCGCCGCACGTCGAGTCGCGGGACGCCACAGAGGGAGCACTGACAAGAGCCCAACCATTGCGCGTCACAAAGTCGGCGGCGTTCGTGCGAGGACTGATGGGCATCCGCATGAACTCCGTCACCCCAAACAGAGTCGCCACCGGCATCCCGGTCCCCGAACATGTCTGAGTGCGGCTCCGGCCGCCTGGCCCCGTACCGGCAGGCGATGCCGACCGGCGCAACCGCGTCGAGCGCGTCGAGCGCGTCGAGCGCGTCGAGCGCGTCGAGCGCGTCGACGAATATATCACTATCGTCCTCATATGTGTGCTTGTATCTGCTCCAAGCACTCGAACTAGATGTAGGAGGACCCCATGATTCGTGTTTCCCACGCCACGCGCACATCGCCATACGAGCCCACCCGGCTTTTCATATCGATTGCGACCTCCGCTGCCCTGGCCCTCGGAGCCATCGCTCTCCCCACCACGTCGTCGTGGGCGGATACCGGAGGCGACGGAGACCAGACGACAGCAGGGCACGAGATCGCCGCTGCGTTGGAGCACGTGGAAGGCAGCCTGGTCGGCGACTTCGCTCCTTCTGAGATCGAGGATGGGCTAGATGACGAGAGCGCTCAGGTCGGCGTCAGGGTCGAGGTTTCGAACGACGCGACAGAAGGCGTGCAGATCTCGACGGGGAACTTCGTTCTCGGGATCGACCTGCCCCACGCAGACGCAGCTGACACCGGCGAAGGTCTTCCGAACGGTGGAGTGGCCTATCCCTCGACCATGGATAGCGCGAATGCCGTCATCCCCGTTGACGGTGGCGCACAACTCCTCACCGTCATTTCGAACGACGCGGCACCCGAACGCTTTGACTACGGGCTCACGATGCCACCCGAGAACCGCCTGGAGGAGACCGCGGATGGCGGCGCACAGATCGTCGACTCGACTGGAAAGGCAGTCGTCATCTTCGAACCCGCCTGGGCTCGCGACTCGAGCGGGAGGAGCGTCCCAACTCACTACTCCGTTCAAGGGAACGTCCTGACCCAGACCGTCGCGCACAAGAGCCTGAGCAGCATCTCGTATCCGATCGTCGCCGACCCGCTTCCTGTCGTCGTGATCGTCATCACAGCCGCGGCAGCGATCGTCGTCGCCGCAGCCGCGCTCGGAGTCGCCACCTGGATTGTCATCAGTTGGTGGAACACCTGTCGCGCACAGGGAAAGTACCCCGAGCTCTCCACCCGAAACGGCTTCACTGCCAGGTGCGTGCGATAGCGCGACGGAATCTAGGGTTTCCTGATGTCTCCCAAACGGCTCTTCACAGGCGACCGCATCTTCGTGATGGCGTGCTCGCTCTGCATCTCGATTGGGCTCGTGGTCATCGCTGGTCTATCGTTCGCAAGTTACGCATTCGCGAACAGCGTCACGATTGCGATCCCCTGGATCGCAAGCTTCGACGGGTACGTCGATGTGAACGGATCGCCCGCTGTCACCGTCCGCGGATCGTGGATCGCAGTCCTGGCAGCGACAGCAATCGTCGCTTCCTCGCTCATGCTTGTCGCCCTATGCAGCGAGCGGTCCTCCCGCGCACGAGTCGGGCGCGTGTGACGCTCGCCCAAGACGTCGGGCGCCATCTCGTCACACTCGAGAGGTGGCGTCCGGCAGCTGGTCGCGACCTGCGGCGCGACATCTCGCCTATCGATCACTGGGCAGAACGACCCTTCAGCGGTCATACACTCGCTCCATGCTGAAGCTCGTGTCGATCGTGATCCGCGTGACGGACCTCCCCGCGCAGTCCACGTTCTGGAAGGCAGCCCTCGACTACGTCGAACGCGACCCCGCGGACGACGACTGGGTCGTGTTGAAACCGCGCGATGCCGACGCTCCCTGCATCGCTCTCGACGCGCACCACTCCGAGCGCATACTGCCTCCGCGCATCCACCTCGACATCTACGCCGAGGATCAGGCCGCCGAGGTGCAGCGGCTCCTCGCTCTGGGTGCGCGCGAGGTGCACTGGGACGGACGCCCGGCCGACGCCGACTACGTGATCATGGAAGACCCTGAGGGCAACCGCTTCTGCATCGTCGACCGTCCCGACTGGTCGGGGTGGGACCGCGCAAGCGGAGAGTGAGGATTAGCCGACGTCGGCCAACATCCGATCCACCCACACCGGATGCGGCAGCGTGGCGATCTCGGCACGCGTGAACCACCCGACCTCGACGACCTCGTCCTGATCAGGCACCGGCGGATCGAGCAGTTCGCACGCGAACGCGGTCGACACGTACGACACACGATCCCCGTTCGGATACGTCACGACGAGCGATTCGCCACCGAAAGCGCCGACGATCCCGGTGATGCGGATGCGCGCGCCGATCTCTTCCTGCACCTCACGAGTGATCGCCTCATCCGGATCCTCCCCCGGCTCGACGCCACCACCGATCAGACCCCATTCCTCCGAGCCCGCCGTGCGCGCGAGCAGGAAACGATCGCCCTCGCGGATCACCGCGGTCACGCCCGGCAGCAGCAGGAGGTCATGACCGATCCGCGCGCGGATCGATCGGACGTATTCAGAGAACGGCATGCCGGGAGCCTAGGTTCCGAGGCTGCGCGTAGGCCGTCACTCCGGGCCGGGCCGTCGTTCTCGGGCCGTCGCCTGCCGGTGCGACGCGAGAGCCGCGCGCACGGCCGAGTAGATCACCAGCCACACGACAGCGATCCCGATGAAGACGTACGCGAGATTCGCGAGAAGGACGAGAAGAAAAGAGCCAGAGAACATCGCCCCAGAATGCCGCACCCCGCGCACCCGCCCGGTCAGACTCCCCGCATCCGCGCCACGGCCGCCCGCACCAACGCGGCATTGCCCGGAGCGGTCGCGCCGTCGGGGAGCAGCAGCGTGTCTTCCAGGCCGATGCGCGACGCCAGCCCGAACTCGACGGCAAGGTCGAACACCGGCCACGTCGACCCCTCCTCGCCGTGCAACAGGATCGGGAGGTCGGGCTCCTCGAGCTGCACGTGGGCGATCATCCCCTCGGCGTGATCGCGCAGCACCTCGGCCGGCTCGTCGGGGAGCTCGATCAGCACCCGCAGGCACTGCCCGCGAACGGGCGACCGCTTCCACACCTCGAAGCCGGCCGCGTCCCACAACCCGGCCTCGACCGCGACGCCGCGCCTAAGCAGCAGCGCGGCCACCTCATCGGCGCCGGCCTCGTGCCAGTTGACCGACGCGTGATCGGGTAGCTCCGTCCACGCCTCGATGGCGGCAAGGCGGCGCTCGACGTCGGGCTCGGCCCACGCTCCCGTCGTCACGCCGACCGGCACACCGGGGCTCGCGGAGCGCACCGCGGCCACCCATCGGGCGACATCGTCGGCGGCGAGGCTGTCGCGACCCGCCTCGTCTTTCGGGTGCACATGTACCTCGTGCGCTCCCGCCACCACAGCACGCGCGGCATCGTCGGCGACGACCGACGCATCCGCACTCAACCACGGGTGCTCGACCGCATCACGAGCGCCGTTCACGCATGCCTGCAACAGCATCCGACGCGGAGGCCGGGCGGGCGGGTCCGAGTCCGGCGCGGTCATCGGCCGATCAGCTCGCGGGGGTGCAGGTCATAGGGAGAGGAGTCGGTCGACGGGCCCTCTTCGGCGCGCACCGTGTGCTCGACCTGACGCGCCACCGCCGCGCTGCGGCCGACCTTGACCGCCTCGGCCTCGCTCATGAAGCTGCTCCCCAACGTCTGCGATTCCCCCTCGATGCGGTTGAACCAGATGCCGTTGCGGTGGAACGTCTCGATGTCGCCTGCAGCCATGGCGGGATCCCTTCTCTCGCATCCCTTTCTACGTCAGACCACCGACACGACGGAGGGGCTTGACAGCCTCCGCCCCATCGCCCGAGCGAGACTGGTTCAGACCAGAAGACCCGCCCGACGCACGGCATCGCCCATCGCCGCGAACGCCTCTTCCAGGATCGGACGGGGTGTCGCGAAGACCACCCGCACGTGACCCTCGGCGCCACGCCCGAGCAGCCGCCCCTCGGTCAGCACGACCCCCGCCTGCTCGCGGAAGAACTCGGCGGGCGGCCCCGGAATCCCGAGCGCCGCGGTGTCGATCCACCCGATGTATGTCGCCTCGGGCACGTGATACACGGCTCCGGGCAGGTGCTCCTCCACCAGCGTCGCCAGCTGCCGCCGGGAACCGTCGAGGTAGTCGGTCACCTCCGTCAGCCAGGGCTTGCCCGACCGGTATGCCGCCGTCGAGGCCACCACCCCGAGCGTGGCCGCACCGTGCTGCACCGCGAAACCGAACCGCTTGTACAGCTGCTGGTCGGCTTCGTTCGAGGTGATCAGCTGCGCCGTCTTCAACCCAGGGATGTTCCAGGCCTTCGAGGCGCTCGTTCCCGTCACCGTATGCGCGGCCGTCACCTCCGACACCGACGCGTACGGCACGAACGACGCACCCTCATAGCGCAGCGGGGCGTGGATCTCATCCGCGAACACCCGCCCGCCGTGCCGCTCGACGATCTCTGCGATCGCCTCCAGCTCATCACGCCCGACGATCGTGCCGGTCGGGTTGTGCGGGTTGCAGAGCACGAGCGTCCTCGCGCCGGCAGCGAACGCCTCATCGATGCGCTGCAGATCGTGCTGCCAGCGCCCGTCGACCTCGATGCCGGGGACCTCGATCACCGGATGTCCGATCGCCGGCAGGTAGGTCAGGAACGGCATGTACGCGGGGGTGGGCACGATCACGGGCGAACCCGCTGGCGCATACTCCTGCACCGCGACGCCGAGGGCCGCCATCACGTCCGAGACCGGATGCACACGCTCGGGATCGACCGCCCAGTCGTACTCGTCGCGCATCCACTCAGATGTCGCCTCACCGAGCTCCGCGGCCTGCGGAGGGGAGAGGTATCCCAGGTTCTCGTCGTCGATCGCGCGATGCAGCGCCTCCGCGATCTCGGGCGCGACCCCGAAGTCCATCTCCGCCACCCAGGCGCCGATGTGTCCGGGGTGCAGACTCCACTTGCGGCTCTGCGGCCGGTCGAGGAACAGACGGGTGCGGGCATCGAACGGATGCACGGGGGAGGCGGAGGTCATGGTCTGGGTCCCGCCGAGTCAGTCGGCGGCGTCGATACAGGAAAGACGCAGGACGCGGATCTCGGACACGGGGAACTCCATTCGCAGCGGGACCAGTCCAATCTACGGACGGCCCCGCTCCCTCGCATCTCGGGTTTCCCACCGTGACGGCGGTGGATGCCTCCGCAGAACCGGAGGGGCGCTGGTAACGTTCCCTTGATCGACGGCACCACATTCGGAGGGCAGTGATGAGCGAACCAGCGCGCCGCCCGACCGTCAAGGAAGTCGCGACCAGAGCCGGCGTCAGCCCCATGACCGTCTCCCGCACGCTCTCCGGCGGACTCAACGTCAAACCCGACGTGCAGCAGCGCGTGATGGAGGCCGTGGCCGAGCTCGGCTACCACCGCAACGAGAACGCACGCAGCATCCGTCCAGGACACTCGAGCGGCCTCATCGGCGTCGCGATCACGAACATCGCGAACCCCTACTACTCCACCTTCGCGCTCGGCGTCGAAGAGGAGGCCGCCCTCACCGGTCGCCGCATCCTGCTCGGCAACACCTCGGAGGACCCTGCGCGCGAAGCCGACCTCGTCGGCGACTTCCTCGGCCGCCGCGTCGACGGGCTGATCGTCGTCCCCGCCGGCACGACCTCCGCGCACCTCGCCCATTCGCAGAACCAGGGTGTCCCCGTCGTGCTCGCCTCTCGACGCATCGAAGGACTCGCCGTGGACAGCGTCGTGCTCGCCGACGACGAAGGCGCCCACCGCGGGACGACGGCGCTCATCGATCGCGGACATACCCGGATCGGCTACCTCGGCAATGCGCTGTCGATCTTCACCGGCGAGCGCCGCTACGCGGGCTTCGTCCGCGCCATGCAGGAGCGGGGCCTCACGGTCGACCCGCAGCTCGTCGCCACGAACCAACAGACCGTCGATCAGGCGCGCGAGGCGACGCGAACGCTCCTCGCCGCGTCGCATCCGCCCACCGCGATCTTCTGCGCCAACAACCGCAACGCGATCGGTGCGCTCAAGGAGATCAACGGCCAGCTCAACGCCGGGTCGCGCCCCGCGTCGGAGTTCCCCGAGATCGTGAGCTTCGACGACTTCGAGCTCGCCGAGCTCTCCCCCGTGCCGATCAGCGTGATCGACCACGACCCCCGCGAGCTCGGCCGCACCGCCACGCGCCTGCTGCTGGACCGCCTGGACGGCGGCGAGCGCGACAGGGAGCACCGCGAGCTCGAACTGCCCGTGTCACTGCGCGGCGTCCGCTGACGCGCACGGGCGCGGTTCCCCACCGCACTGCTGCTTCCCGGTCCGGCTCACATGCATGACCCACCCCCGAATGCATGAACCATTCCGCGCCGCGGCTCATGCATCCGTCCGCCGATCATGCAAGTGAAGCGGCCTGGGCGGGGCGTACGCAACGTGTTGACACCTCACCTCCGCGTTGATAACGTTACCAATCATCGACGAGGAGGCCGGATGGAGCTGTGCATCGATTTCGGAGGCACCGAGATCAAGATCGCCCTCACCGACGGCAGCCATGTCGTCGGCTCGCGCAGCATCCCGGTCGAAGGCACCCCCACCGACCTCGACAAGGCCGCCGCTCATGCCCGCGCACTCCTCGATCAGACCGGCCGCGCAGCCGACGCCGTGGGCATCGCGGTCCCTGGCGTCGTCGACCCCCGCAGCGACCGGATGCTGCACGCCAACGCCAAGTACGACTTCCTCGAAGACATCGACCTGCACGCCTGGGCGCACACCGAGTTCGACCTGCCGTCCGTGGTCGAGAACGATGCGCGCGCGGCGCTGATCGGCGAGACCTCCTCGGGCAGCGCGGCCGGTGAACGCGACGCTGTGCTCGTCACCCTCGGCACCGGCATCGGGACCGCGGCGGTGATCGACGGATCGCCCCTGCGCGGACGCACCGGCCACGCCGGGATCCTGGGCGGACACCTCACCGTCGACATCGACGGCCCCACCTGCCCGTGCGGGAACATCGGCTGCGGCGAAGCACTGGCGAGCACCAGGGCACTCCCCGAGCACGTCTCCATGACGCAGGTCTTCACCACGGACGCGCACCCCGACCTGCGCGACCGCTTCCTGCACGTCTGGGGCGCCGTCGTCACGTCGCTCGTGCACTCCTACGACCCCGCCGTCGTGATCCTCTCCGGCGGCATCCTGCGCGCGGGCGACGCCGTGAGCGCACCGATCGAGGACTTCGTGCGCGAGCACCTATGGCCATCGCTGACCCCGCCGCACTTCGTCGTCCCGCCCGAGCCCGAACTCTCCGTCGTCCGCGGGCTCAGCACCCTGATCCATACCACCCACACCGCCACCACCCACACCGCCATCCCGCAGGAGGAACAGTGACCACCCCGATCAGCGACATGCATGAAGGGCACACCACCCGAGGTCGCTACGACACCCAGCCCACCGTGGCACTGCCCGCCGGGGAGCGCATCCTCCGCGGCGCGCACGGTTGGACGGCGGCGGCCGAGCTCGCCGAAGCCTGCGCCCGGGTGACCGGCACCGCCCCCGTGCTGCTGATCGACACCTACCCCGGAGTGGACGTCGAGGCCCTCACCACCCAGGTGCGCCAGTCGCTGCCGGAGTGGGCGATCGTCGACGTCGAGGCCGCCGCGCGGCCGGTCGCCGAGGTCGAACAGTTGATCGCCCCGAACCTCACCGACGACCGCGTCTTCGGTGTGATGAGCCACTTCGCCCTCACCGACTTCTACGACACCGCGAAGCTCGACGCCCTGGCAGACACGGTCGTCGAGAACCCCACCGTGGTGATCGGCTGGGGCGCGGCCCTGCTCTCCCCGCGCCTGACGGGCGACGCCGTGACGGTGCTCGTCGACATGGCCCGCTGGGAGA
The DNA here is from genome assembly GCF_040223885.2 of Microbacterium sp. WHRI 7836. Lineage (NCBI taxonomy): Bacteria > Bacillati > Actinomycetota > Actinomycetes > Micrococcales > Microbacteriaceae > Microbacterium > Microbacterium sp. WHRI 7836. Next base: position 276,633 of record NZ_CP168171.1, on the reverse strand, counting down.
TCCAGCTGCGCCAGCGCAAGGGCGCGACCAACTGGCGCGCCGACAACGCCTCGGAAGACAACCTCCGCAAGTACAAGCGCGGCTTCTTCGTGGAATGGCGCACCGCCGACCGTCACAAGCGCGCCCTGTTCGACACGGTCGACTTCGTGCTCGACGGCAATGCGATCTCGCCGGCCGAGCGGCATCCGGATTTGCCGGAGGCGGGGATGATCACGGGAGCCGCCTTCCGTCAGGCCCTGAAGGACGCCGCGCGTCGCCCGTTCCGCGTCGTCCCGTTCTTCGACCCCGGCGTGTGGGGCGGGCAGTGGATGAAGAACCTCATCGGCCTCGACCCCTCGAAGGACAACTACGCCTGGTGCTTCGACTGCGTCCCCGAGGAGAACTCGCTGCTGCTGGAGGGCGAAGGCGGCGTGATCGAGATCCCCGCCCTGGACCTCGTCTTCAGCCGCCCTGTCGACCTGCTGGGCGCGAAGACGTTCTCGCGATTCGGCGCCGAGTTCCCGATCCGCTTCGACTTCCTCGACACCATGGACGGCGGCAACCTCAGCCTGCAGGTGCATCCGCTCACCGATTACATCCAGAACACGTTCGGCATGCACTACACGCAGGACGAGAGCTACTACATGCTCGATGTCGGCGACGACGCGGTGGTGTACCTCGGGACGAAGGAGGGCATCGATCCCGCCGAGATGCTCCAGGAGCTGGCGACGGCCCAGGACGGCGAGCACCCGTTCCCCGCCGAGAAGTACGTCAACTCGTTCCCGGCCCGCAAGCACGACCACTTCGCCATCCCCGCCGGAACCGTGCACTGCTCCGGCGCGAACTCGATGGTGCTGGAGATCTCGGCGACGCCGTTCATCTTCACCTTCAAGCTCTGGGACTGGGGCCGGGTGGGACTCGACGGGATCCCCCGCCCCGTGCACCTCGACCACGGCGCCAACAACATCCAGTGGGGCCGCGACACCACCTGGGTCGGCGACAACCTCATCGACCAGGTCGAGACCATCCGCACCGACGGCGACGTGATCGAGGAGAGCACGGGCCTGCACGAGCTCGAGTTCATCGAGGTGCGTCGACACTGGTTCACCCAGACGGCCGACCATGACACCGAGGGCACCGTGAACGTGCTCAACCTCGTGGAGGGCGATGAGGTCGAGGTGGTCAGCCCCACCGACGCCTTCGCTCCCTTCGTGATCCATTACGCCGAGACGTTCATCGTCCCGGCCGCCGTCGGGGCCTACCTCATCCGGCGCACCGAGAACTCGCGCAGTCCGCGCTTCGCGACCGTCAAGGCCTACGTGCGCGGCTCGCGCTCGAGCGACAGCTGAAGACGCCGCACCCGACGAGCACCGCACCCGAGAAACCGCACACCCGACACACACCGCACACCCGAGAAATACGAACAAGGGAGTTCAGAATGATTTCGCGACGCACGATCGCCGCCGCCGCGGCCGGTCTCCTCCTAGGCACCCTGGCGCTGGCCGGATGCTCCGGCGACTCCGGATCCGGCGGGGAGGGCGAGGTCACCGGCACGCTCGATTTCTACACCGATAAGGCGGCGTGGAAGCCCGATTTCGAGTCGCTCAACGAGGTCAGCGGCGATGCCGTCGACATCACCCTGAAGACCACGGGCTACTCCGACGCCAACCAGTACGACGCCTTCATCAAGCAGTCGTTCCGCACCGACAAGTCGCCGGGACTGTTCACCTGGCACACCGGCGAGTCGCTCAAGCAGCTCGTGGACGAGGGTCTGGTCGCCGAGACCACCGACATCTGGTCCAAGGCGGTCGACGAGGGCTGGGTGAGCGAAGACCTGCGTGACAGCTATACCTTCGACGGTAAGCAGTACTGCGTGCCGATGAACATCGCCTACTGGATCATGTTCTACAACAAGGCCGCCTTCGCCGACAACGGCATCGAGGTGCCGACGACCTGGGACGAGCTGAACACCGCCGCCGAGACGCTGAAGGATGCAGGGGTCACCCCGTACTACCAGACCAGCGTGCTGTTCACCTTCCAGTGGTTCCAGCACCTGGTCGCCTCCACCGACCCCGACCTGTACGCCGGACTCACCACGGGCGACGTGAAGTACACCGACCCCGAGATCGTCGACATCATGAACGTCTGGCTCGACGAGCAGAAGGCGGGCTGGTTCAGCGACGCGGGCAGCACGACCGATCCCGCGGTCGGCCTCAAGCAGGGCGACTACGCCATGATCAACTTCGGCACGTTCTTCGCCGGCAACCTCGAAGGCGCCGGCATGACCACCGATGACTACGGCATGTTCGCGATCCCCGCGGTCAGCGACGACCTCGATGCCACACCGGTGGCCGTGGAGTCGGGCCCGATCTGCACCGCCGAGAACTCGAAGCAGCGCGACCTCGGCCTGGCCTACGCCGAATGGTGGATGTCGCCCGACGCACAGACCGCGTGGAACGACGCACACGGTGACGTCGCGTTCAACCCGAAGGCGAAGGTCTCCGACCCCGCACTGGCTGAGATCGGCGAGCAGATCGCCGGCGACGACTACATGCTCTACGACCGGTTCTTCGAGGCGATGCCCACCGAGATCGTGACCACCGCGATCGAGCAGTTCGGCGCATTCAACGCCAACCCCGGCGACCCGATGCCGTTCCTGGAGAAGATCCAGGCCACGGCTGACAAGTACTGGGCAGAGCAGGAGTAAGCGGGCGGATGACGCATCAGAAGACGCCCTACCAGTGGTCCGCCCGGGGCTTCATCGCCCCGGGCGTGATCCTGGTCGCGGTCCTGCTCTACCTCCCGCTGCTGTGGACGGTGTTCCTCAGCTTCACGAAGTACAACGGCCTCGGCAGCCCGAAGTGGATCGGGCTCGACAACTACGTCGAGATGTTCACCGACGGCGACTTCGTGGGCTCGGCGATGAACACCGTGCTCTGGGTGATCGGCACCCTGATCATCCCGGTCGGCATCGGCCTGGCGATCGCGCTGCTCACCTGGAACCTCGGGGGTGGCATCTGGCTGCGCCTTCCGTTCCTCATCCCCTACGCCCTCTCCGGCATCGGCGTCGGCGTGGTCTGGTCGTTCATCCTCTCCTCGGGCGGAGCGCTCGATCAGGCCCTCGCCGCGTTCGGCATCACCGACCCACCGCGCTGGCTCCTCGACGCTCCGCTCAACACGGTCGTGATGATCATCGCGTCGTCGTGGCAGGGCGTCGGCGTGAACGCACTGCTGTTCACGATCGGCCTGCAGGCCATCCCCAAGGAGCCGCTCGAGGCCGCGCGCATCGACGGCGCCGGCGGGGCGCGCCTGTTCACCAGCATCCTGTGGCCCATGCTGAGGCCGCTCACCGCCGTGGTCGTCGGGCTCTCGATCGTCGCGAGCCTCAAGACCTTCGACATCGTATGGGGCATGACCAAGGGCGGACCGGGCACCGTCTCGGAGACCCTCGCGCTGACCATGTACAAGGAGACGTTCGTGAACAGCGACTACGGGCTCGGCTCCGCGATCGCGGTGTTCCTCACCGTGATCACCCTCGTCGCCTCGGTCCTGTACCTGCGCCAGCAGCTCTCCCCGAAGAAGGAGATGTGATGTCGAAGATCATCCGCACCACCGTGCTCGTCGTCCTCGGGATCGTGTGGCTCCTGCCCGCCTACCTGCTCGTCGTGAACGCGATGAAGGACCCGACCACCTTCACCTCGAAGGAGTCGTGGATCCCCACCGACTTCCACCTGTTCGAGAACTTCGGTCAGGCGCTCGAGCTCTCCGGCATCGGCGACAGCATCGTCAGCACGCTCATCTATTCGATCGTGTCGCCGACCATCGCCGTGCTCGTGGGCGCCGCGGCCGGCTTCGCGATCGTGGCCCTGCGCCTCAAGCGCGGATTCCTATGGTTCGTCGTGATCTTCGGCGGCACGGTCTTCCCGCTGCAGATGGTGCTGCTGCCCCTGTTCGACGCCTACTCGCGCACCGGGCTGTTCGACACCCGCGTCGGCATGATCATGATCTACACGGTGATCTCGATCCCGTTCTCGGCGTTCGTGATGCGCAACTTCTTCACCGGCGTCGCGCACAACGTGTTCGAGGCCGCGGTGCTCGACGGTGCCACGACCTGGCGCATCTTCGTGCGTCTGTACCTGCCGATGGCGTCGAGCGCGCTGGTCGCGATCTTCATCCTGCAGGCCACGTTCGTGTGGAACGACCTGCTGCTCGGCCTCACGCTCAGCCAGTCCGACGACATCCGCCCCATCATCACCACGCTGTCGGGAATGCAGAGCACCTACGGCGGCGCGCAGATGTCGGTCGTGCTGGCCGCGGCCGTGCTCGTCTCGCTCCCCACCGTGGTGCTGTTCCTGTGCACGCAGCGGTTCTTCGCCAAGGGCCTCGCGCTCGGACAGTACTGACCCCCAACCTGCCTCGAAAGGCATCATGAATCCCCTCATCCCCACCGTCGAGGATCTGGTCGCCGATGCGGTCACCCATCACTACGACGACATGATCGCGCCCACGGGCCTCACGAACATGCTCGGCACCGTGCGCGTGGACCACGACCTGACCGCGCTCAGCGCCGTGCAGTTCCCACCGGTGTCGCAAGGACTCACGCAGACCGCCGTGCTGTTCGTCGACGGCCGCCTGTTCGCGTCGTACGGCGTGCCCGTCACGCACGAGTGGCGGCCCGACGGGGTGGTGCGGCGCGCGAGCGTGGGTGAGCTCGAGATCGAGACCACGACCGTGTGCGTGCCGGGGAAGACAGCGGTGGCGATCGACATCGCGGTGCGCAACTCCGGTGCGGGCGAGCGTGAGGTGCGGATCGGCCTGTCGTCTGCGGCCCGCGTGACCCGGTCGACCGAGGCCTGGCTCGACGCGGAATCACCGTCGGAACGCGACACCGCGACCGTCGACGGCGGGTGCCTCGTGTTCGGTTCGACCGATGCCGCGGCGTGGAGCGTGCAGGGCCTGATCGGCGGGACCGCGACCCTCAGCGGTGTGGCCGACCTGCCCGATGCATTCGACACCGGGATCGGCGGCAACGGCCGCGGCGGCGAGCTCGCGACCACGCTGACCGTGCCCGCCGGCGGAACCGCGCGCACCGGCTTCGTGCAGGCGATCGGCCTCGACGAGTCCGACGCGAAGGCTACCTGGGCTGACGTCGCCGGTGACATCCCCGGTGCCGTCGCCTCAGCCGAAGAGTTCTGGAACCGACAGCTCCGCGCCGCGTTCGACCCCAGCGACACCGAGTTCTCCGGCGCACTACCCGTGCTCGACACCGCCTCCGCACCCCTGCGTCGCCTGTACTGGTGGGCGGTGCTGGGCGTGATCTGGTTCCGCCGCGACTTCGCCGGCAACGTGCTCGGGCGTTCGTACGACACTCTCATGCCCAACTACTGGGGCACGACCACGTTCATCTGGGACTACAGCCTCAGCTCGGTGAGCCACGCCCTGCTCGACCCCGACGAGATGCGGAACCAGGTGCGGCACTGGATCTCCCTCGACATCCACTCGCACTTCGGCACCTCGTCCCTCACCGGAGGCCCGGTCGGCCGCTGGTACTCCGTGAACGACTACGCCATGACCCGCCTCGTGCACGACTACGTGCGCTTCACGGGCGACGTCGCCTTCCTCGACGAGCTCGTCGGCGACCACACCGTTGCCGCGTCGGTGCGGCAGTGGGCGACCGCGTGGAAGGAGCTGCGCCGCGATACACCCCTGGCCGACTACGGCGAGATCGACAACCTGCTGGAGTGCGTGAGCTCGTACACGCACGAGGTGGCGAGCCTCAACGCCGCGAACGTGTGGAGCATGCGCACCGCCGCCGACCTGGCCGACCTGCGGGGCGACGAGACCGCGGCGAGCGCGCTGCGCGCCGACGCCGAGGCGCTGCTCCCGGCCGTGATCGAACGCTATCTTCCCGGCACCGGTGTCTTCGCGGCAGGACAGCCCGACGGCACGCAGCTGCCCGTGCGGCACTGCTACGACTTCAGCGTGGTCGGTACCACCATCGCCGACGACCTCGCTCCGAGAGTCCGCGACGAGATGGTCGGGTTCTTCCGGCGCGAGCTGCAGACCGACAACTGGATGCGTGCGCTCTCACCGTGGGACCCCGACGCCAGCTACAGCCCGCGGCCGGACCACCAGTGGAACGGCGCCTATCCCGCCTGGCCCGCCGACGCGGGACGTGCGCTCGCCGCACTCGGAGCTCCCGAAGTGCTGACCAGCTGGATCGAAGGACTCTCCCGCACGGCGAACCAAGGGCCGATGGGGCAGGCGCACTTCGTGGAGGAGGCCGTGCCCGGCATCAACGGCGGAGCCCGCAAAGCTCCGCCGCAGCTGCCGTACATCATCGACTGGTCGTGTTCCTCGTCCGGGGCCTGGATCGAGCTCGTGATCGAAGCCCTGTTCGGTGTCTCGGTCGCCGCCGACGGCACTGTGCGGGCGGCCGGATGCGTCGCCGCCCTCGACCCGGGTGCGACCCTGCGCGGCCTGCGCGTCGGCACCCGCACGTTCGACATCGACGCCTCCGGAGGAATCGCCCCCGCCCCAGGCCGCTGACCCGCACCACCCGAGCACCACCGAGCACCACCCGAACACGAAGGAGTGATCGACATGAGAAGACGCACCATCGCGGCGACCCTCGCCGCGGCATCCCTCTGCGCCGGCGCGCTGTTCGCCGCCCCGGCCACCGCAGCCGTCCCGACCGGAGGGAACCATGGCGGCGGAGGACACGGACCCGGCCAGTGCTCGCTGGTCGACAAGACGCTCACCGCCACGGCGAACGTGAAACAGGGCCTGACCGAGCAGTTCACCACCTACGGGAACACCGGCGGCGCGTGGACCGGCGGCGACAGCACGTACTCCCTGCCGCTCGGGAAGGGGAAGACCGGATGGTTCTTCTCCGACACGTTCCTCGGCACCGTGAACCCCGACGGCTCGCGGCCCACCGACTCCCCGTTCGTGAACAACTCCGTCGTGGTGCAGGACCGCCGCGGCGGGTTGACGACCATCACGGGAGGCACCCCGGAGGAGCCTGCCGCCATCATCCCGCCCGAGCCCGACGGCAAGTGGTACTGGATCGGCGACCCCACGCCCGGACGCGACGGCACGGTGCAGGTGCCGCTGCTGCAGTTCGGGCGCACGGGCAGCGGCCAGTGGGACTTCGCGTGGACCGCGAACCGCCTTGCCACCCTCGACGGCCAGACCCTGCAACTGGAGTCCATCACCGACCTGCCTTCGGCGACCGGGATCAACTGGGGTTCGTGGACGCTGGAGGAACGCGGCACCACGTACATCTACGGCATCGCGGATCCGGGTGGAGTGCGCTCGGCCTACGTCGCCCGCGCGCAGGACCGCGACGGCGTCAAGGGCGCGTGGACGTACTGGAACGGCACCAGATGGTCAGCTGCCGAGACCGATGCCGTCCCTGTCGTGCCGTACGTGGCGAACGAGTTCAGCATCGCCCCCTTCCACGACGGCTACCTGCTCGTCACGCAGGACACGTCGGAGCTGTTCAGCACCCGCATCGTCGCCCGCACCTCGTGCTCGCCCACCGGCCCGTTCACCGATCCGGTCGAGCTGTACCGCACTCCCGAGACCGGGGCACTGGGCAGCTACGGCGACCCCGATGTGTTCACCTACAACGCGCACGAGCATCCGCAGCTGCGCCAGGGCAACCGCATCCTCGTCTCCTACAACGTCAACACCTTCGACAACGTGGGCGACGTGTATGACGACGCCTCGATCTACCGTCCGCGGTTCATCGACGTGCAGCTCGAGGTCACCGGGTGACCGACGACCGTGCGGCGCTCCGAGGGCTTCTCGCCTCCGGAGCGCCGCTCACCTGGGTGCTCACGGGCGACTCCATCACGCACGGACTCATCCATACCCGCGGTGCCCGCAACTACGTCGACCATCTGCACGAGCTGATCCGCGGCGACCTGGGTCGGGTGCACGACACGGTGATCAACACCGCGATCACGGGGTGGCGCGCCGACCTGATCCTGGCGGACTTCGAGGGGCGCGTGGCATGCTGGCGCCCCGACGTCGTGACGCTGCTGATCGGCACGAACGACTGCACCACCGAGTGGCTCGATCCCGTGATCGAGGTGTCCGAGTTCGCCGATTCGGTCGCGGAGTTCGTGCGACAGGTGCGAGAGCTCGGCGCGGTGCCGGTGCTGCAGACGCCGCCGCCCGCCGACCTGTCCCATGCTCCCGACCGCGCGCGTCTCGGCGAGTTCGCGCAGGCGATTCGCGACGTGGCTACCGCCGAGGAAGCGATCCTCGTCGACCAGCACGAGGCGTTCGTCGCGTTCTCCGCGGGCACGGGGCCGGGCAACGAGGGCACACCGTGGGGGTTGCTCGACGACGCATTCCACCCGAGCGCCTCAGGTCATGCCCTGCTCGCGCTCGGCCTGGCCGGGGCGCTCGGGCTGGCCGGGCCGCTCGGGCTGGACGCCGAGGACTCCCGGGTGGTCACGGACCTGCGGGCACGGGTGGCCCTGGCACGGCATCCGCACTGGCCGCCGGTCTGACCGGCGTCCTGGGGCGACACGTCTGTCGGAGGATCGGACGGATGCAGGATCACTCGCAGTGATTCCTCCTGCATCCGTCCGATCCTCATGCATCCGGTCGGGAAGAACGGGCCATCGGGCTCAGGCCGCGACGTCGAGCACCCGGGTCACGCCGAAACGGTCGGTGAGCATGCCGAAACCGGCCGACCACGCCGATGCTGCCAGTGACTCGATCACGGTCGCGCCCTCGACGAGCCCGTTCCAGTAGCGCTGGAGCTCATCGAGCGAATCGGCGCGCAGCGACTGAAAGAACGTGCGGTCGGTGAGGGTCGCTCCGTTCTCCCGGTGCGTGCTGCCCGCGGTCGCCGCCGGGTTCGAGTCGTCCTCACCAGGGATGTCGTACGCCATCAGGCGCACGACACCGTCCAACTGGCCGAACACGATCTTGTCGAAGCCCGGAACGCCCTCGGGCATGCCGAACTGTCCATAGGCCGCCGCGGTCACCTCGCCGCCGAACACGGACTGATAGAAGTCGAGCGCCTGCCGGGCCGTGCCGCGGAAGTTCAGGTGGGTCGTGGTGGTGATGGTCATGCTCTTCTCCTCGTCGCGAGCCCCGCCGTTCGGGACCTCTGACGACAACGATCACAGAGGTAGAGGTCATTTTCCGTCCTCTACTTCGGGCAGACTGAATCGCATGACCGGGAGTTCTTCACGCATGCTCGCGCTGCTGTCGCTGCTGCAGACCCCGCGCGATTGGCCGGGGTCCGTACTGGCGGAACGGCTGGAGGTCAGCCCCCGCACGGTGCGCCGCGACGTCGACCGGCTGCGCGCGCTGGGCTACCGGATCGGTGCGATCAAGGGACCGGACGGCGGCTATCGTCTCGCCGCAGGATCGGAGCTCCCGCCGCTGCTGTTCGACGATGATCAGGCGGTCGCGATCGCCGTCGCCCTCCAGAGCGTTTCGGCGACGGGGATCGACATCGATGAAGGTGCCGCCAGAGCCCTGGCCACCGTGCGCCAGGTGATGCCGTCCCGGCTACGACATCGAGTGGACGGCATCCGCTTCACCGGCACCGAGAACGCGACCAGGGTCGATCCGGCGGTACTCGAGGCGGCGAGCGCCGCCGTCCGCGACCGGCAGGTGCTCCGCTTCGACTACGCCTCCACCCAGGACCGCCCGGCCCGACGCACCGAACCGCACGCGGTGGTGGCGCGAGAGGGGCGCTGGTACCTGCTGGCGTGGGATCTGGAGGCTGACGACTGGCGCACGTTCCGCCTGGACCGGATGCGACCCCGCATCCCGACCGGACCGTCGTTCGCCACGCGCCCGCTGCCCGCCGTGGATGCGCAGACGTATCTCGCGGCCCGGGCCAAGGGGTCGACGACCGAGGACCGCTGGCCCTGCGTGGGTGAGGTCGTGATCGCGCTCCCCGCCCGCGACATCGCACCCTGGGTCGGCGACGGGGAGCTGGAGGAACTCGCTGACGGGTCGTGCCGTGTGACGATCGGATCGTGGTCGTGGACGGGGGTGCTCGCCTCGGTCGCGCGTTTCGATGCGGCTTTCACCGTCATCGGCCCTCCGGCGCTGCGGGAGGCGGCGGGAATCCTGGCGCAGCGTTTCGCCGCGGCGTGCGACTCGTCCTCCTGAATCGTCGAGTTTCACGCCCTTTCCCCATTTTGTGGAACGAGGCCGGGACGGGGCGAAATCGACGGCGCAGTCACCCACTATCTCGGCGAGGCAGGGCCACATATCGCGATCGCGTTCATCGATGATCTCCAGCACGCGGTGGGTCGGCTCGCTGCGCATCCCTCTCTCGAGTCGGCGCGCTTCGAACCGGTGACCGAGATTCCCGAGATCCGCGCCTTCCCTCTTCGGAGCCACCCGTACCTCATCATCTACACCCACGACCCTGATGCTGTGCGAGTGCACCGCGTGCTCCATACGCGGCGAGACATCGCCGCCGTCCTCCGCGACCGACTCTGAGTCCGCAGCCCGCGGGAGAGCCGCCCCACCCGCGCCGGTAGACTGAACTTGCCCCGCCGGCCCCTTCCTTTGGAGTGCGCGTGACCACCGCCCCTGCACCTTCCCCCCAGCACGTCCCCGACTCCGTCGAGAACGCGATCGCGACCCCCGAGAAGGAGCAGCCGTACGGCGCCCTCGGACTCAAGGACGACGAGTACGCGCGCATCAAGGAGATCCTCGGCCGCCGACCCACCTCGGGCGAGCTGGCGATGTACTCGGTGATGTGGTCGGAGCACTGCTCCTACAAGTCGAGCAAGAACTACCTGCGCCGCTTCGGCCAGAAGGTCTCCGATGAGATGAAGGAACGCCTCATGGTGGGCATGGGCCAGAACGCGGGCGTCGTCGACGTCGGCGAGGGCTGGGCCGTCACCTTCAAGGCCGAGTCCCACAACCACCCCTCCTTCATCGAGCCGTTCCAGGGCGCGGCCACCGGCGTCGGCGGCATCGTCCGCGACATCATCTCGATGGGCGCGCGTCCCGTCGCGGTCATGGACGCCCTGCGCTTCGGTGCGATCGACCACCCCGACACCGCCCGCGTCGTGCACGGTGTGACCAGCGGCATCAGCTTCTACGGCAACTGCCTGGGCCTTCCGAACATCGGTGGCGAGACCGTCTTCGACAGCGTCTACCAGGCCAACCCGCTCGTCAACGCGCTCGCGGTGGGCGTGCTGCGCCACGAAGACCTCAAGCTCGCGAACGCCACCGGTGTCGGCAACAAGGTGGTCCTGTTCGGTGCCCGCACGGGTGGCGACGGCATCGGCGGCGCAAGCATCCTGGCCTCCGACACGTTCGCCGACGGTGGCCCCACCAAGCGCCCCGCGGTGCAGGTGGGCGACCCCTTCGCCGAGAAGGTGCTCATCGAGTGCTGCCTGGAGCTGTACCGCGGCGAGCTCGTCGAGGCGATCCAGGACCTGGGCGCAGCCGGCATCTCGTGCGCGACCAGCGAGCTCGCGGCCAACGGCAACAGCGGCATGAAGGTCTCTCTCGACAACGTGCTGCTGCGCGACCCCACGCTCACGGCAGAGGAGATCCTCATGTCGGAGTCGCAGGAGCGCATGATGGCGATCGTGGCCCCCGAGAAGCTCGACGCCTTCCTGGCCGTCGTGAACAAGTGGGAGGTCGAGACCTCCGTGCTCGGCGAGGTCACCGGCGACGGACGCCTCATCATCGACTGGCAGGGCGAGCGCATCGTCGACGTCGACCCCTCGACCGTCGCGGTCGACGGCCCTGTCTACGACCGTCCGGTCGCGTACCCGACGTGGATCGACGCGCTCCAGGCAGATGCCGCAGAGAAGCTTCCGCGCGCGAACGACCCCGAGACGCTGCGCGAGCAGTTCCTCGCCCTCGTCGCCTCCCCGAACCTGGCCGACACGAGCTGGATCACGAACCAGTACGACTACTACGTGCTCGGCAACACAGCCCTGAGCTTCCCCGACGACGCCGGCATGATCCGCGTGGACGAGGAGTCCGGCCTCGGCTTCTCCGTCGCGACCGACGCCAACGGCCGCTACTGCCAGCTCGACCCGTACGCCGGCGCGCAGCTGGCCCTCGCCGAGGCGTACCGCAACGTCGCCGTGACCGGTGCCGTGCCGACCGCCATCACCGACTGCCTCAACTTCGGCTCTCCTGAGAACCCCGAGGTCATGTGGCAGTTCGGCCAGACCGTCGACGGCCTCGCAGACGGCTGCTACGAACTGGGCACCCCGGTCACCGGCGGCAACGTCTCGTTCTACAACCAGACCGGCGACGTGCCGATCCACCCGACCCCGCTCGTCGGCGTGCTTGGCATCATCGACGACGTCTCCCGCCGCATCCCGTCCGGCTGGCAGGACGAGGGGCAGAACATCTACCTGCTCGGCACCACCTCGACCGAGCTCTCGGGTTCGGCTTGGGCAGATGTCGTGCACCAGCACCTCGGCGGCCTGCCTCCGAAGGTGGATCTCGCGGGCGAGAAGCGCCTCGCCGGCCTGCTCGCCGCGGCCCGCGATGAGTGGCTCATCTCCTCGGCGCACGACCTCTCCGAGGGTGGCCTCGCGCAGGCCCTGGCCGAGGGTGTGATGCGCTTCGGTGTCGGCGCCCGCGTCTGGCTCAACGAGATCATCGAGCGTGACGGCGTGGATGCCGCGACGGCCCTGTTCTCCGAGTCGACCGGCCGCGTGATCGTGACCGTTCCCCGCGAGGACGACGTGAAGTTCCGCGGACTCTGCGAGGGACGCGACTACCCGGTGATGCGCATCGGCGTGACCGACAGCGAGGGCGCGAAGCTCGAGGTGCAGGACGTCTTCACCGTGACGGCCGCCGAACTGCGCGAGCGCTCGCAGGCCACACTGCCGTCGTACTTCGGCCCGACCGTCACCGAGGCGGTCAGCGCATGAGCAACGACGGTCTCAGCGAGGACTACGGCGACCTCGGCGAGAAGCGCAATCGGCGCATGCGCATCGTCGCGTGGACCGTCATCATCGCGCTGATCCTCGGCGGTGGCGGCGCGACGGTGCTGACGCTGCTCCTCGGCTGAGTCGGGACGCGCAGACTCGGGCTCCGATCGAGTTGCACTCCGCCGGCACGGTCAGCACTGCGCGCGGAGCGGGCGTGGTTCCGCCACCCCGTCCACGGAGGTCAGCTCCCAGACCTGGTCGCCCTCCGGGATGAGCGGCTCGAGCCACTCCGCGACGGTCTCGAACACTGCATCCTCGAGGTCTTCCCAGCTCCACCCCTGCGGACGCGACGGAACATCGGGTTCCCACCCCTCCTCGCCCCAGACGACACCGAAGATCTGCCGCTCGTCGTCGAAACGACGGTCGAGCACGAACGCGTCCTCTCCCGTGAACCGCGCCCACACATCGAACGGCCCCTCGCCGTCCTGCCCCAGGAAGAGGTCGATCGCGACCGCGTCGGTCGCGACGTCCTGGAAACGCCGGAGCTTCCCGGCGACGTGGTCGGATGACGCAGCCAGGACACGCATCAGTCGCGCACGGTAATCGCTGGTGTGCATGCCACCAGAGTAGACAGCTGGTCACGACGGATGAATGCCCAGTACCGTCAGGCGCCGGCCTCAGCGCGTGAAGAGGTACCGCGCCAGGTCGATGATGCCGTCGGGACCGCGGCTCTCCCGCCCGAGCGAGTCCACGATGATCGCGCCCAGGATGGCGCGCCCGATCTGCGCGACCGGGGCATCCTCCGGCAGCTGGCCGTCGCGGATCCCCCCTCGCAGCCGTTCGGACAGATGCTGCTCCACCCCGAGACTGCTCCCGAGATGCGCGCCGACCGCCGCGTCTTCGGCGGCAGCGGCGACGAGCGACTGCAGCAGCGCCTGACCCTGCGCGGAGGCGAGGATCGAGAACACCGACTGCAGCCAGGTCTCGACGTCGGCGAACAGATCACCCGTGTCGGGTACGACGAAGTCGACGGGGATGAGCCGCCCGTCCACGAGACAGTCGGCGATCAGGGCCCCGCGCGACGACCACCAGCGATAGATGGTCTGCTTGCCCACCCCGGCTTCCTTGGCGATGCCCTCGATCGTGAGCCGGTCATAGCCCTGCGCATGGAACAACCGAGAGGTCGCATCGAGGATCGCCTCGCGTGCCGCCGTGCTGCGCACGGGGCCGCTTCGATGCTCGTTCGCCATGCGTTCAGGATAGCCACAGATCGCTAGACGAGACGTGCCGTATGATCTTCGAGTCTGAAGGAGACCACTGTGGCATCACTGCTCTACCGTCTGGGTTCGTTCGCTGCGCGCAAGGCGTGGACGGTGATCGTGTCGTGGGTGCTGATCCTCGGCCTCGGCATCGGTGCCTTCCTCACCCTGGGCGGCACGCTGAGTAACAGCTTCGACATCCCCGGCACTGCATCCGGCGCCGTGACCGATGAGCTCGCCGACAAGCTTCCGGACGCCGCCGGCGGCACCGGCACGGTCGTCTACAGCACGAAGGACGGGTCGCCGTTCACCGACGAGCAGAAGCAGGCGATCTCCGACCTCGCCGTCAGCGCAGAAGACCTCGACGGCGTCGCGCGCGTGATCGATCCGTTCGACGCGCAGAAGCAGCAGGAAGAGCAGGCGCAGAAGCTTGCCGACGGCCAGACGCAGGTCGCCGACGGTCGCACGCAGCTGGATGCCGCCCAGACGCAGCTCGACGACGGCCGTGCGCAGCTCGAAGCCGGACTCGCGCAGCTCACGGCCGCGCGCACGCAGGCGGAGCAGGCCGGTGCCGGATCCGCACAGCTCGCCGCCCTCGATGCCCAGATCGCTGCCGTGAACGCGCAGCTGGCTCAGGTCGCGGCCCAGAACGCACAGCTCGACCAGTCCCGCATCACCCTCGACGACAACGCCGACCAGGTGCAGCTGGGCTCGACCCTGCTCGACCTGGCCGACGGCATCGGCGTGGTCTCCGACGACGGCTCGACCGCCATCGTCAACATCTCGTTCGTCGACCCGCGCCTCGAGCTCTCCGAAGAAGTGAAGCAGGGCGCGATCGACCACTTCGAGTCCTCACCCATCGACGGCGTCGAGGTCGACTTCGGCACCGACATCGCGCAGGGCGTGCCGGAGATCTTCGGTGTCGGCGAGGCGGTCGGCCTCGCGTTCGCCGCGGTCGTCCTCATCGTGATGCTCGGCTCCCTCATCGCCGCCGCCCTCCCGATCGTCACCGCCATCGTCGGCGTCGGCGTCGGCGTCACGGCCTCCCTCGCCTTCTCGGGCATTGTGAACATGGCGTCGGTCACTCCCGTGCTGGGTGTCATGCTCGGTCTCGCGGTCGGCATCGACTACTCGCTGTTCATCGTCAACCGGCACCGCAAGCAACTGCTCGCCGGAGTTCCGGTGCGGGAATCCATCGGCCTCGCGACCGGCACCTCCGGCACGGCCGTGGTGTTCGCCGGCACGACCGTGATCGTCGCCCTCCTCGCCCTCAACGTGACCGGCGTGCCCTTCCTCGGCCTCATGGGCACGGTCGGCGCGGTGTGCGTCGCCGTCGCCGTGCTCGTCGCCATAACCCTCGCGCCCGCCATCCTCGGCCTCGTCGGCACACGCCTGCTCAGCCGTCGCGCGCGCACCACGATCGGCGAGGAGCACGCCGCGGGCAAGCCGGTGAAGCGCATGTCGACCCTCCGCGCCGTCGTCACGGCGCTCGTGAGCGTCGTCGCCCTGCTGATCATCGCGATCCCCGCCATGTCGATGCGACTCGGACTGCCCGACGGATCGAGCGAACCGAGCGACTCGACCAGCTACCGCGCCTTCCAGACCGTCGACGAGCAGTTCGGCGAGGGCGCGAACGGCCCGCTGCTCGTGACCGCGACCCTCGACGAAGCGGTCAGCGACGACGACCTGCTCTCCACGCAGGTGACGATCGCGCAGGCCATCGCCGACCAGGACGACGTGGCTGCGGTCGCCCCGATCGCCACCTCCGACGACAACACGCTGCTCGCGTTCCAGGTCGTGCCGGAGGAAGGCCCGAACAGCGCGTCGACCGAGAGGCTCGTGCAGGACCTCCGCTCCATGCCTCCCGTCGCGGAGGGGATCACCCTCGGCGTCGCGGGTCAGGCCGCGATCAACATCGATATCTCCGAAGCGTTGGCCGGAGTGCTGCCGCTGTACCTCGTGGTCGTGGTCGGCCTGTCGCTGCTCATCATGATCGTGGTGTTCCGGTCGCTGCTCGTGCCGATCATCGCGACAGGTGGCTTCGTGCTGTCGCTGTTCGCGACCTACGGGCTGATCGTGGCGGTGTTCCAGTTCGGCTGGGGTGCCGAGATCATCGGGTTGCACAGCACAGGACCCATCCTGAGCTTCCTGCCCGTGATCCTCGTCGGCATCCTGTTCGGGCTCGCGATGGACTACCAGCTGTTCCTCGCCTCCGGCATGAGGGAGGCGTTCGTGCACGGCGCCTCCGCTCGCGATGCCGTCGCCCAGGGCTTCCGCGCCGGACGCTCGGTCGTGATCGCCGCGGCCCTCATCATGGTGTCGGTCTTCGGCGGGTTCATCTTCTCGGAGTCGACGATCATCCGCTCGATCGGATTCGGGCTCGCGTTCGGCGTGCTGCTCGACGCGTTCGTGGTGCGGATGCTGTTGATGCCCGCGCTCATGCACCTGCTCGGACGCTCGGCCTGGTGGCTGCCGCGCTGGCTCGACCGCATCCTGCCCAACGTCGACATGGAGGGCGCAGCCCTCGAACGCGACCACCCCGGCATGAAGTCCGTGGCCGTACCGACGACGACCGACTCGGTGCCGACGACCCGTACCTCCGACTGACGACGACCCCGGGATCGGGTGTCGGTGAAGGTGCCTAGAGTAGGCAGATGACCGCCGATGCCCGCGAACGCCTGCTCGCACTGCGCGTGCAGGCCGAAGCCCGCGTGCAGGCGACCGCGGCGATGCTCGACGAGCTCACCCACGACCGCGCGGGCTCGAACGACGACGACGAGCACGACCCCGAGGGCGTGACCCTGTCGTCGGAGTGGTCCCGGCTGACAGGTCTCGCCGACGCCGCGGCATCCGAGCTGCAGCAGGTCGATGACGCGCTCGCCCGAGTGGAAGCCGGCACCTACGGCATCTGCGCGAACTGCGGCCGCCCGATCCCCGCCGGACGCCTGGAGGCACGGCCGTTCGCCGAGTACTGCGTCGTCTGCGCCGAGAAGCTCGGCAGATAGCCCTGA
This sequence comes from Microbacterium sp. WHRI 7836, assembly GCF_040223885.2. Taxonomy (NCBI): domain Bacteria; kingdom Bacillati; phylum Actinomycetota; class Actinomycetes; order Micrococcales; family Microbacteriaceae; genus Microbacterium; species Microbacterium sp. WHRI 7836. Next base: position 259,482 of record NZ_CP168171.1, on the reverse strand, counting down.
CGGTGGCGACGGGCACGAGTAGCATTCCCCCATGCCCATCACGCTCGAGAACGTCGGCATCGCGGTGCGCGACCTGGAAGCCACCATCTCGTTCTTCACCGACCTCGGCCTCACCGTGCTCGGTCGAGACGAAGTCAGCGGAGAGTGGGCGTCGACGGCGGTCGGCCTCGACGGCAACCACGCGAAGATCGCCGTGCTGCAGACTCCCGATGGGCACGGCCAGATCGAGCTGTTCGAGTACATCCATCCGGACGCGATCGAGACCGAGCCCACCCTGCCCAACGAGATCGGCATGCACCGCATCGCGTTCTCCGTCGACGACATCGACGCGTCGCTGGCGATCGCGGCCCGACACGGTTACCACCCGTTGCGCGGAGTCGCGAACTACCAGGACGTGTACAAGCTCACCTATCTGCGCGGCCCGAGCGGCATCCTCGTGATGTTCGCGCAGGACCTCACGAAGAGCTGACCATCCCGCGCCAGCGACGCCGCCGAGCGGCATGACGATGGCACAGGCCAGGAGGAGCCCGCCGAGAAGTAGGCTGAACGCATCATGGACGAGTTCATCCAGGGCTTCTGGACCTTCGCGCAGCACTACTGGTGGCTCATCTTCCCGATCATGGGAATGGCCGGTGGTATCGCGAAGACGTGGGAGCGCAGCTCCAAGCGACGACACGAGCGCCGCCTGGAGACCCTTCGCATGAAGGCGCAGCTGAAGACCGCCGAGATCGAGGCGCGCGCGCTCACCCAGCAGGCCAAGCGCCGCGGACCCTCTGTCGTCGACACCACAGCGTCCGTGGCACCGAGCGATCTGGTCGCGCGCCTGTTCGCCGAGCATGACGAGATCACGGCACGCTGGCTCGACTACGAGCTCGACGTCGCCAAGCTGATCGCCTTCCCCGCCATGAGCGATGGGCGCCAGCCGCTGACCGCCGCGTTCCTGCGCGCCAAGAAGACGGCCGATGCCCTGCGCCCCGCATCCGCCGACGCCAGGGTGTCGGAACAGCAGGTCACCGAGTACCTCCAGGCCGTCGGCGACTACGCGGTCGCTTTCGAGATCGCCGAAAAGGATGCCAGGCGCCTGCGCGATTCGACCTTCACCGAGCCGGAGCGCAAGCGTCTCGAACGCGCACAGCAGCTTCTGAAGGTCGCGGTCGACGAATCCGCCACGCAGGCCGAGCGCAACGTCGCCTACAAGCGCGTGCGCGAGGAGCTCGACGGCCTCATCCTGCTCTCCGACGACGCGGTCACCGTGCTGGAGAAGCAGGTGGCGAAGGAGCTTCCCGCGCAGGCGAGCGCTACCACCGCGACCCCGCCCGCCGCACCCGCAGCCGGGCAGGAGGCGGAGCGCGTGCCGGAGCCTATGCCTGTCGCCGACCCGCTGCACCGCACAGCCCCGCGGACACTCCCGCGCGACGACGCATGACTCCGGAGAACGTCACCGGCCCGATGGCGCACCACGCCGAGGCGCCCGTCTGGTGGTCGGGCTGGGGCGGATTGCGCTGGGTCGACGGGGACGCCGGCGATCTTCTGTCGCTGCGACCGGATGGCGTGTCCCGCCAGCACATCGACGACGAGTACCTGGCCTTCGCCCGCCCGCGCTCCGGTGGAGGTCTGGTGGCGGTCGGCGCCCGCACGCTCTACCTCGCGGATGACGTCGACGGACAAATCCGGGCTGTCGCCCCGCTGGGCGACGACCCCGGTGTGCGCATGAACGACGGATGCTGCGACCCTCGGGGACGCCTGCTCGCGGGGTCGATGGCCTACGACGCGGCGCCCGATGCCGGAGCCGTGCTGCGCGTCGACGCCGACCTGACGACGAGCACCGTTCTTCCGCGGGCGACGATCTCGAACGGCATCGGCTTCTCGCCGGACGGCCGACGCGCCTACTACGTCGACACCGCGACGCACCGCATCGACGTGTTCGACGTCAGCGAGGGCGAGCTGCGGGGCCGTCGCGCCTTCGTCGCGATCCCCGAGGAGCAGGGTTCCCCCGACGGATTGTGCATCGCCGCTGACGGCAGTATCTGGGTGGCCCTGTGGGGCGGCAGCGCAGTGCACGGCTACGACGCCGCAGGGCAGCGCATCGCGACGATCGAGCTCCCGGTGCCCCAGGTCAGCGCCTGCACCTTCGGCGACGACGACCTCGGCACGCTGTACATCACGACCTCGGCGCAGGGCCTCGAACCCGGCCACGGCACCGAGGCGGGCTCGCTCTTCGCCGTGCGACCCGGTGTGCGGGGCCTTCCTGTCATCCCCTTCGCGGGCTGACGCACCCGACGACCTCTACCCGGAGCACGGTGCACTCAGCGAAAGGAACCGTGCCCCGGGCACAGGCCGCCGGGGAGAGCCGAGTCAGCCCAGGTGCACCCGCTCGGTGCGCTGGCGCTGGCGTCCGAGACCCTCGATCTCGATCGTCATCTCATCGCCGTCCTGCAGATAGGGGAACCGGCCGGAGAGCGCGACACCCTGCGGGGTACCGGTGTTGATTACGTCGCCGGGCTCGAGCACCAGATACTGACTCAGCTCGTGCACGATCTGCAGCACGGAGAAGATCATGTCCGCGGTCGACGAGTCCTGCCGCGGCTCGCCGTTCACGAACGACCGCAGTCGCAGCGCCTGAGGGTCGACCTCGTCGGCGGGGACGAGTGCGGGCCCGAGCGGGTTGAACGTCTCGGAGCACTTGCCCTTCGACCACTGCCCGCCCGAGACGTCGAGTTGATACGCGCGCTCCGAGACGTCGTTCGAGATCGTGTAGCCGGCGATGACCTCACGCGCGGCATCAGGAGACGACAGGTAGCGGGCGGGCTTGCCGATCACGATCGCCAGCTCCACCTCCCAGTCGACCTTCTCGGCTCCGGGCGGCAGCAGCACGACATCGTCCGGTCCGACCACCGTGTTGGGGTGCTTGAAGAAGACGACCGGATGCTCGGGGGGCTCCGATCCGGATTCGGCAGCGTGAGCCGCGTAGTTCTGTCCGATGCAGATCACCGCTGTCGGACGAGCGACAGGGGCGCCGATACGCAGCCCGTCGACGTCGGCGGTGACCAGTTCACCCCGGCCGAGCGCGGAGCGCACGCGGCCGATGCCGTCGGCGGCGAGGAAGTCGCCGTCGATCTCGGCGGTGAGGGGGGACAGGTCGTACACGACGCCCTCCTCTCGCACGTAGGGACGTTCGCGGCCGACGGGGCCGAGTCGCAGGAGCTCCATGGGGCCTTCCAGGTCAGCGCGCGGCGGCGAAGGACGGGTTGACGATCGGCACGGACTCGCCGGCCAGGTAGCGGATGACGTTCTCGGCCGCGTGCACCGGAAGGTCGGCCAGCGCCTCGGGCGAATACCAGGCGGCGTGCGGTGTGAGCAGCACCTGATCGAGGTCACGCAGCGGCGAGTCGGCGGCGAGCGGCTCTCCCGCGAACACGTCGAGGGCCGCGGCACCGATGTGTCCCGCCCGCAGCGAGGCGGCGAGCGCCTCCTCGTCGATGAGCGGACCGCGACAGGTGTTCACCACGACCGCTCCCGGCTTCATGGTCGCGAGGGCGGCTGCGTCGATCAGGTGCCGGGTGTCGTCGGTGAGCGGCACGTGCAGGGTCAGGATGTCCCCACGCGCGACGGCCTCCGCGATCTCCACGGGCTCGCACCCGGCTTCGCGCACGGCGTCGGCGGGGGCGAAGGGGTCGGCGACGAGGACGCGGAAGCCCAGCGCGCGACAACCGCGAGCGACCATCGAGCCGATGCGTCCGAAGCCGAGCACCGACACCGTGGTGGCCGAGGGGCGCACAGCGAGCGGTCGTGCGTCGACGGCCTTCCAGGTCCCGGCACGCACGGCGCGGTCGTAGGCGGACAGGCCGCGCGCCTGGGACATGATCATGGCGATGGTGTGCGCCGCCACCTCTTCGATGCAGTAGCTCGGGGTATTCGCGACGGCGATGCCACGAACGGTCGCAGCCTCGACATCGACCATGTCGTACCCGATGCCGACACGGCTGATGATGCGGAGGTTCGGCATCCGGTCCATCACATCACCCGTGATCTGCGCCCACTGCACGACCAGCCCTTCGGCGTCGGCACCGAGGGCGGCGATGTCGTCCGGGCTTCCGGATGCGGCGCGATCGGCGCGCAGTCCTGCCTGTCGGAGCGTGTCTTCGATGACGGTTCCCGGCAGGTCGCAGTCGCTGACGAGGATGAATGGCTCGGTCATGGATGCGATGCTATAGCATCTAGCAGACCTGCGCATCGCGATACCGAAGTTGGGCCCTTTCGCTGGTCCGAAATCCTGGGCCGCCCGCTCGGGCGCCCGCGAGTTCACGCGTGAGGGGTGCCGAAACCCTCCGAATCTCCGTCTGAGCAGGGGGATCGCCCGCCGTGTTCGCCAGACTGGGGAGATCGAAGGGGAGTAGTTCCGGGCTCGCGAGAGCCTGAGGCCGCATCGACATACTGACGTTCACGATGATCGTCCGGTGCCCCTGTCTCCCGGATGAACGAGACCTTCGGCCCACGCGCGGCCGGAGCTCTGTCTTGTCCTCTCTCGGTCGCGCCCGACCGAAAGGACCGTTCCCCATGCCACGCGCATTGATCGGCCGTCTCGCCCTGTGCCTCCTGATCGCCGCCCCCGCCTTGGTGTTCCGCACACTGGGCTTCCACGCGAATCCCGTGCTCGACCTCGTCGTCTTCGGGGCGGCGGTCGTGGCGGCGAGCTTCGTGCTCGCCTGGGCCGCCGAGGCCGCGCAGAAGGACATCTCCGGCGCCCTCGCGATCGCCATCCTCGCCCTCATCGCCGTGCTCCCCGAGTACGCCGTCGACCTGTACTACGCGTTCCGCTCCGGCTCCGACCCCGAGTACGCGCAGTACGCCGCCGCGAACATGACGGGATCGAACCGACTGCTCCTGGGCTTCGGGTGGCCACTCGTCGTGATCGTCGCCCTCGTGATCGCGAACCGGGCACGACGCGGCGAAGCCCGGCGTCTCGCCCTCGAGCTCCCCGTCACCGCACGCCTGGACGTCGGCTTCCTCGCGGTGCTGGCGATCCTCGCGTTCGCCATCCCACTGTTCGGGAACATACCGATCTGGTTCGGCCTGGTGCTCATCGGGGCATTCGTCACCTACCTGTGGCGGGCAGGCCGCGTGGAGAGCGAAAGCCACGACGAGTTCGTCGGCGCCGCCGCGCACATCGCGGGCATGCCGACCCGCGCCCGGCGGATCACCGTGATCTCGATGTTCATCGTCTCGGCGGGCATCATCCTCGCGTGCGCCGAGCCGTTCGCGACCGGTCTCGTCGATTCGGGAACCGCGCTCGGGATCGACAGCTTCTTCCTCGTGCAGTGGCTCGCGCCCCTCGCCTCCGAGGCGCCCGAGTTCATCATCGCGGTGCTCTTCGCCGTCCGGGGAATGGGGGCAGCCGCGATCGCCACCCTCATCGCGTCGAAGGTCAACCAGTGGAGCCTCCTGGTCGGCTCGCTCCCCCTCGCGCACTTCTTCGGTGGCGGAGGGTCCGATCTGCCGCTCGATGCCCGGCAGATCGAGGAGTTCGTGCTCACCGGCACCCAGACCGTGATGGGTGTTGCGATCCTCCTCGCCCTCCGATTCCACCTGGGATCGGCCATCGCCCTGGCGGCGATCTTCCTCGTGCAGTTCTTCGTGACCGACACCGGCGGCCGCTACGTGCTCGCCGCTCTGCAGCTGATCATCGCCGCCGGTTTCCTGATCGTCCACCGTCGGCACATCCTGCCCACCCTCGCCGCACCGTTCCGTCGATCGCAGCCTTCGCCGGCGATGACCGCGGGCGGATCCGCTGACGGCGCCGGAGGTCGCGGATGACCGCCCTTTTGCTATAGCGTTTAGGGATGACTGTGCGCCGCGCTCTGATCACGGGGGCGAGTTCCGGCATCGGGACCGCCGCCGCCCTCGAACTCGCCCGCGAGGGTGCTGCCCTCTGGATCACGTATACCGGACGGGAGGCCGAAGCGCTGCGCATCGCGGAGGAGTGCCGGGCGGCAGGATCGCCCGAGGTTCACGTGTCGCGCCTCGACCTGCAGGAGCGCGAGTCGATCGACGCGCTCGTCGGCGAGATCACGGACGCATGGGGATCGCTCCATGTGCTCGTCAACAACGGCGGAGTCTGCCCCTACACGCCCTACGAAGACATCGAGTTCGACGAGTGGGACATGGTGCTCGAGACCAACGCCCGCGGCACCTTCTTCCTGACCCGCGGGGCGCTCCCCCTGCTCCGGGCAGCGGACGGCGACCGCTCGGTGATCAACATCGCCTCGATCGCCGGCCAGGTCGGCGCGCTGCAGACCGGCATCCACTACGCCGCGAGCAAGGGCGCGATCCTGGCCATCACGCGGAGCTTCGCCCGGCACCTCGCCTCGGAGGGCATCCGCGTCAACGCCGTGACCCCTGGCCCGGTCGCGAGCGCCATCACGGACCAGCTGCAGGGGGCGGGGCGCGAGAAGCTCGAGTCGGGCATCCCCCTCGGCGCGTTCGGGCAGCCGGAGGACGTGGCCTGGATCATCGGATCCCTCGCCTCAGAGCGAGCACGCTTCATCACCGGCGCCACCTACGACGTCAACGGAGGAGTTCGCATTGACTGACCGCACCCCCCTGGACCGCTCCGCCCTCGAAACCGTGCAGGCGCAGCTCGAAGCCTTCAACGCACACGACCTCGACGCGTTCGTGGCCACCTACGCCGAGGACGCCGTCATCACCGGTGTCGCCGCCGAACCCGTGGTCGGTTCCGCCGCGATCCGTGCGTTCTACGAGCCTCGACTGCAGAACCCCGAGCTGTCGTGCGTCATCGAGACCAGCGTGCTCTTCGGCACCCGGTGGGTTGTCGCACAAGAACAGGTGATCAACTCCGACGTCGCCACCGAGACCATCGCGACCTTCGATGTGGTGGACGGACTGATCGCCAGGGCGTCCATGCTCAAGGCCTGAGGAGGCGGAGGTCGTCGGGTCTCGAGGTGGGGTCGGCCTAGCCTGCGAGCTCGATCACATCCATTCCGAACAGGCTGGTCTTGGGAGATTCGATCGAAGCCATTCGCGGAACGGGCTTGAGTGGTCGGTGCTCGGGAGCGATCATCAGACGGAAGGGCCCTCTCGCGAGCCCCAGGGTCAGTTGCGTGTCGTACCAGCACAGCGCCTGCCTCGGAGAAGCCTTTTGAATCCAGGAGTGCAGGAAGAGCCAAGCGAGAGACGCGAACGGGATCAGGATCCAGAGCGCGAGGCCGCGCACCAACAACACGAGGAGCCATCCCGTTCTACTGAGTGCGTTCATCGACGGATTCCCCCTTCCTGGTCAGCTGTGCCGTATTGAACGTAGCGGACCACAGACGAGAGCGGCGCTATCTCCGATGCGCGGTTACGAGCAGTGTGACAATCAGTCCCAGTTCGGCGCGGGCGGTCGATACGCGTCACGGCGATGGCGGGCGCGAACAACGACCAGCGTCTCCGGCGCTTCGAGGAAGAAGAGCACGCGGTAGTCGCCGCGACGGGCCGAGCGCAGCCCCTCGAACTCGTCTTGCAGCGGTTTGCTCATCCGCTCAGGGTTCTCGGGCAGCGTGTAGACGGCGAATTCCACGATCGCCTGAGCAATCTTCTGCGGCAGCCGATCCAGGTCCCGCCAGGCAGAGTCGGCGAACGAAGTGACCCACGTCACCGGCGCCCAACCCCGTAACGCGCGATCGTCTCATCGGCACTGCGCAGCTGTCCATCTGTCGCCTGCTGGCGGGCGCTTTCGACATCCTCGCGCGTTCCCGGCTCCGACAGCCAGAACAGCGTCTCGTAGAGCGACTCCAGTGCGTCCCTGCTGATCAGCACGGCAGCGCCGCGCCCATGGCGCGTGATCTCGATCGTCTCGTGCTCTCGCTCCACCTGATCGACGAGCCGGGACAACTGATCCTTTGCTTCACTCAAGGGCACTGTCTGCATGTCCTACATATTAGCCTGACTTTTGGCCCTTACCTAGCCTAATCTCTGGCCGTCGAGAGCGGCTAACGATGATCGCTGACCCGAACGGCGATCACTCGTGTTCGGGCAGGACCGGTGACGACCAGCCCTGGTCGCGACCCAGCTGTGCCGCCCGCGAGATGGACGCCGCTCCGTAGCGATCGCGCAGGGTGTCGAGCACGGTGTCGAGGCGCGCTTCGTCGCCCCAGTCGATCGGCAGCTCGGGCGCCACGTTCCCTGCACGGTCGAGCTGCGACAGCGAGATACCGAGCAGGGTGATGCCGCGCGCAGAGATCTCGGGCTGCGCGGCGGCGAGCAGCGCGCGAGCGAGGGTGAGCAGCACGGCGGTGCGGTCGGTCGGAGCCCGGAGCGAACGGGATCGGGTGGCCTTCGTGAAGTCGCCGAAGCGCAGACGCAGCACGACCGTTCGGCACACGCGATCGCCGTCGCGGAGTCGCCTACAGAGACGGTCGATGATCTGCGTGAGGATGAGGTCGAGCTCCTCGGCCGAGCGCGGACGAGTGCCCAAAGCACGCTGCGAGCCGATGGATCCCCGACGCCGCGTGGTGTCGACCGGCCGCGGGTCGCGCAGCCGGGCCAACGCATGCACGTGCGCACCCGTCGCCTTGCCCAGCATCCGTTCGGCAGTCGCGGCCTCCAGCTCAGCGAGCTCGCCCACGGTGCGGATGCCGTAGCGGTGCAGCTTCTCGGCCGTGACGGCGCCCACGCCCCACAACCGCTCGACCGGGAGCGGAAGCAGGAACTCCTCTTCTCGGTCGGGCTCGACGACCAGCAGACCGTCGGGCTTGCTCACGGCACTCGCGACCTTGGCGAGGAACTTGGTGCGCGCGACGCCCACCGAGATGGCCAGCCCCGCCTCCGCCCGCACGCGCTCGCGCAGCCGCGTCGCGATCTGCTCGGGACTGCCCGCGAGGCGTCGCAAACCGCCGACCTCGAGGAACGCCTCGTCGATCGACAGCCCCTCGACGAGCGGGGTGGTGTCGCGGAAGATCGCGAACACGTCCTTGCTCGCGGCGGAGTACGCCTCCATGCGCGGAGGGACGACGACAGCATCGGGGCAGAGCTCGCGCGCCTGCCGGCCTCCCATCGCCGTGCGCACCCCGCGCGCCTTCGCCTCGTAGCTCGCCGCCAGCACGACCCCGCCGCCGACGATCACGGGTCGCCCGCGCAACTCCGGGGTGTCGCGCTGCTCGACCGACGCGTAGAACGCATCGAGGTCGGCGTGCAGCACGGTCGCTTCCCCACGCATCCTGCTCTCCTGTCGCCGAGCGGATCGTCGCACGGACCGGGGACATCCGAGCCGGTGCCGGCCGACGTTCATGCAGTGTCGGTCCTCACAGGTAGGTTCGGCGCGTGCCGGAACCGGTGATGCAGTGGTGGGCGCGGCGGCAGTTCTCTCGCGGTCGCGCGATTCCGTATGACGTGGGAACTTATCGCGCCGGGTGGGCCGCGTACCCGGAGCTGATCCGCCAGTATCACCCCGAGCTGAATCACGGCATCGCGCTGTCGCAGATCCCTCTCGCCGCCGACGTGCTCGTGTGTTGGGAGTGCCCGGTCGGCCATCGGTTCGCCGCCACACCGACCGAGCAGCGCGAACGTCCAGGACGCGTCCGGCGCCGCTCCGCGTGGTGCCCGGACTGCTCCGCGCTCGCCCGCCCGCAGCCGGTCGTGCTCGGGGAAGCTCGCGCCATCCCCCGTAAGCCCCGTCGCCCCGCGCCTGCGCTCTGCACCAAGACGCCGGACCTGCCCTCGGGGACCGCGTTCGCGAGCGAGTGCGCGCCGAAGCCCGCCTCTGCTGCAGAGGGACGTCTGCGGGCGGGGCTCGGTGCCGCGATCGAGTTCGACACCACCGTGAACGCCGTCAAGGTCTCGCGCCCGTTCTTCCGCCACACCGAGGTGTGGCCGGACATCGTGCTGCCGGAGCTGCAGGTCGCGATCGAGTACGACACGGTCGGCCGACACGGCCTGGAGCATGTCGGCAAGCGGCAGGACACGGATCTGCGCAAGGACCGCGCCCTGCGTGCTGCGGGGTGGGAGGTGATCCGCATCCGGACCGGGAAGCTCGAGCCTCTCGGCCCGCACGACCTGGCGCTGCCATCCGTCGGGGCGAAGAGCATCGACCGGATCATCGACGAGCTGCGGGTGATTCGCGGGGCGCTGATGGTGGACGCGTATCTGCGGTGACGCAGAGGCGTCAACTCACGGACCTAATCGCCTCCGCGTTCGGTATGTCATTCGGGCCCGCAGACCACATGCTTGCAGCACGGACGCCCATCCCGACTGGACACCCGCCAAATGCGAGCCTTCCGTGATTCCAGCGTTTCTGACGATACGTTGTCGATCAGAGGAGGCTACGGATGCGGTTCACGGAATACTTCGCCGTCGAGCGAGATTACGACGACGACTGGTTCGACTGCGAGCTGAGCACCGATACTCCCCTGTACGTCGATCCGTTCCTCGTATTCGAGGATGATGACCCCTATTGGGCTGAGACGCGGCAGACCGTCATCGACTTCTTCGGTCTCGCCCTCAGCTTCGTCGACGCTTCCGGCGGCGACGTGACCTCGCCGCACTATCTCAAAGCGGTGCGGATGTTGAAGTTCCCCGAGCCGAGTGAGTTCGCCCTCGGACTCTCGATGGGGCACCCGAAAGGCTCCGGGGCAGGCTTCAAGTACGCCGAGAAGATGGCCTCCGCGCTGAGTCTGCTCTCCCAGCGCGGAATCACCCAGGTTCAGCACATTCAGGCCTTCGCACTGTTCTGTGAGGGACTCGGCGTGGACCGGATCAGTGACATCTTCTGCGACATCATCAAGGCAAAGTTCATCGAGTACACGCAGACGGTCGCCACTCGTCACGAACTCGTGCTCCAGGAGGTGCCGGTTCGCGCCGCCCGGTGGAACCGCACTACCGGGCGCTGGTCCCACATGCGCGCTCGCCTGCCGAAGAGCCCAGTCACGCAGGAGGGTGTGCTCCTCGCACCGTCGCGGTTCCTCAAAGACATTCCCGTCGTCACGCCGGACTCGTTCTGGACGTGGGCAGACGCCGGAGTGGGTGACGACCTCCGACAGGAACTCAACTACGAGCTGAACGTCGCACTCACGAAGGAAGACCGCAAGGACGCGGCATACAAGGCGGCATGGAAGCATCCCGACCTCGTAATGGACTACCTGAATGTCGTGTCCGAAACCGACACAGAGCCCTACGACGTTGAAGCTGATCCCAAGTTGCTCGTCGAGTGGGCAGAGGTCGGGCGCGACGCGGCGGCTCAGCAGGAGCCGATCGGAAAGCTCGGGAACGAGTCCGAGTTCGCCGCCTGGGTGGTCAAACTCGCGAAAGAGTTCCAGCACGCCGTGGAAGAGACCGACCTGTGGAAGGCCCTCTGGGATGACGGCCTGCGTAAGTATCGACCGGAGAAGATCGTCCAGGCCATCGCGGGGATGCTCTTCGCCGCGCACTGTCGAATGGCCGACGTGGACCTCACCCGCGAGAGCAATCTCGGTCGGGGTCCGGTCGACTTCAAATTTTCGCAAGGGTGGCAGAAGCGCGCTCTCCTCGAAGTAAAGCTCATCCCGAGCACTCACTTCTTCACTGGGGCCTCGAAGCAGTTGCCCCAGTACATGACCACGGAACGCGCGTCGGTTGGCGTCTACCTCTGCGTGGGATACAGCGACAAGGACTTCTCCCCTGAGCGCCTCCAGCCGATCGAAGACACCCTCCGCAAGCTCAGGGAAGATTCCGGCTGGGCCCTTGAGGTCATTTACGTCGACGCGCGTACGACTAACAAAGACTCAGCCTCCAAGCTGAAATAGCCCCTTCACGAGAAATCGAGGTTCAACGATGAGTTCTGGATTCAGGTCATTGCCCGAGGCGATCAAAGCGGAAATCGACAGCCTCGGTGAGGTGCAGTTCGTGTTTGGCGCAGTGAGAAACTTCTCCGATCAGCTCCTGGCTGATTGGACTGGTCGCCTCGAACTGGAGGAGGTGGGCGACGACGAGTGGATCGGCCTCCCCCCTGCATCGACTGGCCGATGGTCCAAATGGAACGTCAACGGTCGTGAGATCGTCCGTCGCGATCTGCCGAAGGTCTTCCGCTCATGGACCACGGAGGCTCCGAACTTCAATGGCAACGGGACTCACGCGATCACCCACTCTCGGGAGGTATTTCGGAAGCAGCGCCTCTACGGACAGCAGATCGAGGCAGCGGTTACGCGTCGTGATGAGCCGCGTGACTCCCTGGTCGGCACCGTCCTGCTGACGCTCCAGGCACCCTATGACGAGGACACCGAGCAGGCCTACCTCTACGCCGCTTCACTCGCCAGAACGTGGTTCGGTTCGGCCACCGCCTACAGCCTCGGTGAGGCAGGCATCCCACAAGTCCCCGACCAGATGGTGAGTTGGGACTTCCTGCCCGACGGCACCGTCGAGGAGATACGCGAGGCGGTTGTGAAGAAGTTCGGCGGGTCGGCTCCCCCACAGGAGATCGAGATCATGATCGACCGCTTGGAGAAGGTTCAGTCACTCGCTCCGGAGAAGCGGCTGGTCGGAACCTCTGGCCTCCAGCGCTACATCGGCTACCAGTTTGGCGACGACTTCGTGGCCTTCGAGAATCCTCGGGTCGGGAACGCGCTCTACCTGATGTACGGGGATTGGCAGAGCCTGAGCCAGCTGTCGCGATCCCAGCTCCTCGCGTCAGGAGAGGGAGACTTCGATCGGATCATTCACACCGCGCGCTGGTTCGAGCGACTCCGCCTCGCGGTCTACAACTACCGGCACAACTGAGGCGAGTTCATCGGTCCGAGCGGAAGCCACCGTGCGGACGTGCGTTCCTGTTGTCAACCGGCCAGCCCTATGTCGGGGGCGGACCCACCTCCATGGGCGACCACTCCCCCTCGTTCTCGTCCGTCGAAGCCAGCCCGAAAAGGAGGATGTCGAGGTACCGCCGGGTCTCCTGCACGAGCTGCTGGAGCATCGGGACTACGTCGAAGGTCTTGTCCTCGTGGATGAGTTGCACCTTGATCGCGGGGCGCAGGATCATCTGCCCCACCATCTGGATTGGTGTTCCGGCGTGGATCGTCCCGAGCACCACGCCATCACCGAACTTCACGTCGTTCTTCATTTCAACGCGCGGGAGTGCGGGGGTGGCAGGGTCCTCATACTGGAACGAGCCGCCGAGATTGACGCCCTCCAGATCGGCAGTCACCGTCAGGATGTCCCGGTGTTTGTCCTGAATATCGAGGTCGTGGAGGATCGAGAGCAGTGACACCTGACCGGCTGGAACGTAGGTGAACGGTTGCATCAGCCGGAGTCGTTCCTGGAGTTCGGGGTCGATCTCGCCTACCCAATCGCTGACGGCCTTCTTCCACTGCTTCTCTTCGGTGCAGATCGGGAAGTAGACCGACTTCGGGCGGGCGGGCTCGGCGTCTTTGAAGTGAGCCATACCCCAGGCAACCGCGTCGAACGCGCTTCGGAGGTTATGGAGCGCGTCTCCGAGATCGAGCGACCACTCGTGCTTGGGAATCCCCTTCGGAACCCGGGCCACAAGGTCGATGCCCATGCGGTCCTCGCGCAGTACGGCGTCTACCGAGACTGGAGCGCTTGCCTGCCACTCTCCGAACTTCGACTGCAAGGTCGCCACATGCGAGTTGCCTCGGCTCCACTTGAGGTCGGGCCAGGTCGTGAAGTTGACCCCACCAAGAAGCCGGATCGGCTCGGCGGGCGGTGTAGCTTCCTCGTCTGCGCGCGCGTCGTCATTCACAAGACCAGCATGGCAGTTGACCCCGACAGCTCCGGAGCGTCGCCGGGGACGCTCCGCGGGGCCTTCCTTGACCTCGTGAGGATGCGCCGGTATTCGTGGGGGGTCCGGTCCTCTCAGGTCGCCGGAGAGGCTTCCGTCACCGCGTGCCACCCGGACACGACGAGGCCCTCGGTCGCCTGAGCGATACCGAGGCCTGTCGCGATGCCGAGGACGCGGCAAGCGCGTTATCCCGGCGGGCCTGTCACACGGTCTGCGTGCCGACCTCGAACGTCTGGTCGAGCTTGCGCACCGCCTCCGCCGTGTCCGCGTTCACCACCGGTTCGGTGTTCGACGCCATCAGCGCCGCGAAAACCCTCGTGGTCGGCCTCGAACAGCGCGGTGAGCCCGCCACCCGTCTGCGCGCCCTCGATGGTGTCCTTGATGACTTCGCGCCACGCGGCCTGCTCGTCGAACTGCGCCTAAGCGTCGCGAGCGATCACCGCCTGTGGGTGGCCGACCTCGACCAGCGCGTCGAGCACGTGCTCGGGGATGCCCGCCACGACCGCCGCGGGGTCGTCCAAGCGGAGCACCTCGGGCATCACCTCGGCGTTCGCGGCGATAGCAGCGAGGCGCTCGGGCGTGGCTCCGTGCATCACCTCCGCCAGCGTGCGCCCCGAGGCGATGAGCCGGTCCAAGAGGCCCAGCTCTCGCACCTGCACCGCGATCTGGTCGGCGGTCGTCGGGGTCAGCCCCGCGATGACCGACGCCCGGTTGGCGTACGGGGCCTCCGGCTCGGCGGGGATGGAGTTGAGGAGCGCCCCGCGAGCCTCCATCACCCCGAGGTGCTTCCGCGTCGTGCTCGCAGTGTTCGTGCGCTCCGTTCATGGAACTTGACCGCCGTGGCGGTGTCCGCGCGGAACTTGCTGACTGCGGCCACGAGGGCCGACTTGTTTACTGCCATTGTGTTTCTCGATTCCCTGGACGGGGCTCGCGCCCCTGGGTGGGCCGGTCTGACGGATCGCAGACCGGGGTCTGGATCCGTTGCGCAGCGCTCCGAAGAGCGACCTCGAACGGGAACTTGGGGAGGGTAACGACAGGGCTAGAAGTAAGCCTGCCGAGCAGGGAGGAGGACGCCCCTCCTCTTGCGCCAGCACCTATCGGTGCGGGAGATCAGCCCTCGAAACGCTCCCGCAGTGCCGGGTCGAGGGCGATGTCGCCGAAGGATGCCGTCCACGCGCCGTCGACCGCGATGGACTGCCCCGACAGGTACGGCGCCTCGTCGGAGAGAAGGAACGCCGTGAGCGCGGCCACCTCTTCGGCCCGGGCGATCCGGCCCATGGGCGGTCCTTCGGCGAGGGCACGTTCTTCGGCGGCGGGGTCGGCAGCCCGGGCGATCTGCGCCTCCAGATGCGGGGTGCGCACGCCACCGGGGGCGACCGTGTTGGCTCGTATGCCCAAAGCGCCATACGACACGGCCACGCTGCGGGTGAGCGCGTCGATGCCGCCCTTGGTGAACTCATACGCGGCGTGGTCGGTGAAGCTGGAGCGTCCGTGGATCGAACCGATGTTGACGATGGCGCCCGCCACACCCTGGTCGACGAATGCGGAGACCGCCGTCGAACAGCCCCAGATGTAGCCGAAGCCGTTGATGTCGAGCACCTCGCGCACCACGGACTCGTCGAGCTCGTGCAGGGGCGTCCGTTTCGTGATGCCGGCGTTGTTGACCCAGCCGGCGAGTGGGGCTCTGGCGCGGGCAGCAGCAGCCGCGCGCTCGTGCGTCGAGCGATCCGACGCGTCACCGAGCACTACCTCGGCCACGATGCCGTCTTCGACCGTGCCCGAGCCCGCAGAGCGCTCGAGCCCGACCACGATCCATCCGTCAGCCGTGAGGCGCTCTGCGATGGCACGGCCGATTCCCTTGCCGCTGCCCGTCACGACGACGCTGCGCGCAGAACCTGTCATGTCAGTCCCTTTCGAATCGGAAGACGGCGGGGTCCAGAGCGAAGCCGAGTCCCGTGGCATCTGTCGGGCGAACCAGGCCCTCGAACGACGGACCGCCGAGGATGAACGACGGCGCGGGGTCGTACGGATTGACTCCTCGCGCGAACGTCTCCACGCCGATCCCGAGGTGTGCGGTGACCTCGGGATACACGTGCCCGGAGACCGGGACACCGCGCTCAGTCGCCCACGCGATCATCTCCCGAGCGGGCGTCACACCACCGATCGCCACGACGTCGAGCCGCAGCGCCTCGACACCCCCGACCTCGACCAGCGCTTTCAGCACCGCGGGATGGGTGACCTCATCGCCGACGGCGACCGCCAACCCCGACTCCCGGCGGATGCGCGCGACACCTGCCGCGTCTTCCGGCAGCAGCGGGTCTTCGAGCCATGCGAGCTGCGGGTCGCCCCACTGCCCGATCTCCGCGAGCGCGGTGTCAGCATCCGGCCAGCCGAAACCCACATCGACGACCAGCCCTGTGTCAACGGGCAGCTCTGCGTTCAGAGTCGCCAGGAGTTCTCGCATGTATGCCGGATCCGGAATGCGCGAGATCTTCACGTTCGTCCATCCAGCAGCCTGCGCGAGAACCTCGTCGGCGACCTCCCGCGGAGCCCGGTCCGCAGACGGGTAAGCGGCGACCAGCATCGACTCCCGGGGAGCATCACCGGTGCCGAGCAGCTTCCACAGCGGCATGCCCGCGCGCCGGGCGGCAATGTCCCAGAGGGCGATGTCGACCAGCCCCAGGGCGCGCCGCACCAAGCCCACCCGGCCGACGATGGCACTGCCGCGCAGCATCCGCTCCCACGCCGCCGCGGGGTCGTCGGCATCCGCACCCACCGCGTGCGGGGCGACGAGACGGTCGACGATCTCGGCCATCGGCGCCTCCCGCGAAAGGCAGTACGCCATCCCGGTCGTTCCGTCATCGGCTGTCACCTGCACGGCGGAGTACTCTCGCCGCACGACTGTCATCGCGCCGAGCTGCAGTGGCGCAGGGAGCGGCAGTACGGCGGTGGCCGTGTCGATGCGCGCGATCGTACTCATTCGGGCTTCTTCGCCAGGGGCACGCCGTAGTCCACCATGAAGCCACCGTCGACATACAGCGTCTGCCCGTTCATGTAGCGCGACTGGTCTGAGACGAGGAAGCTGACCGCGGCCGCGATCTCACTCGCCTCCGCCAGGCGCTTCGCGGGGATGCGCGACAGGATCGTGTCCAGGCTCAGCGTCCCCTGCTCGACGCCCTGACGGAAGACGCCCGTGTCGACGTAACCGGGCGCGACAGCGTTGACCCGCACACCGCGCGACGCCCACTCCGCTCCCGCCGTGGAGGTGAGCCCGATGACGGCGGCCTTGGTCGTGGCATACGGCGCCCGCCCCGCGGAGCCGCGCGAGGAGATGGAGGAGATGTTGACGATGCGGCCCTCACCACGGTCGAGCATGCGCTTCCCTGCGGCCTGGAGCGCGGAGAACACCCCGTGCAGGTTCACGTCGACGACCGCGGACCACTCATCCCACGTGAGGTCTTCGATGCCACGGTGCCGCTGGATCCCGGCGTTGTTCACGAGCACCTCGATGGGCCCGAGCTCCGCCTCGATCTCACCGAAGACCCGGTCGACCTCGGCGTGGTCGGTGACATCGAGCTCCCGCCACAGGATCCCGGCGGGGTTCTCGCCCGCGGTCAGCCCGGGGACGCGGTCGGTCGCGACGACGAGGTAGCCGTCCGCGGAGAGTCGCTGGCCGATCTCCCAGCCGATGCCGGCGGATCCTCCGGTGACGATGGCGACGGGTGCCTGACTCATGCGTGCTTCTCCTCAGTCATACGTTTGCTATAGCAGTCTACGGCCGCTCCCGTCGCGATGTTCCAGCCGAAAGCCTCGAAGTAGGTGGAATATCGCGACCGGAGCTAGGCCAACAACCCGGCCACCACCGACACGGCATGGGACTCCAAGAGCTCGAGGGCGCCGGGAGCCAAGGGCGTCTGCCAGGACTGATAGGCGCCGCGGTCGTAGGCCTCGCGGGTCGGGAGGTACACGAACCCCGGGCCGTTCGTCAGGTTCATCACCACGATCGGCGTCTGGGGGAACCGCTCCCGCAGGGTCGTCTGCAGCCGCGAGTAGGCCTCACCCGGATGCCCCACGATCACGGCGTCCCCGAGCCGCCAGGCCCACACCGGATGCGACACGGTCGGCCCCTCGATGTAACCGTCGCGGAGGTTCCGCGCTCGTCCGAGGCGCTCCTCCCGCGAGCGCGGGTCGATGTCCTTCCACTCCTCGGCGAGTTCGTCCAGGGTGGGCAGGTCGCGCAGCGGCAGCTCGACGGCCGAGACGACTCCCGCCGCCTCCTCGCCGCCGTCCGCCGGGGTCCCTGTCCAGATCGCGAGCGGAGCACCCGACTCCACGACACCGTCCAACGTCAGCTCCTCGCCGGGCACAGGCAAGCCGTCCAACGCCGCGAGCACCGCGTGCCCGAGCGCGCGTCCGTGCCGGTCGGCCACCGCCACGTCGCCGGTGTACTGCTCCCGCGGGGCCAGCTCGCCCGACGCCCCCTGCACGAACAGGCACGGTGCACCGGTCGCGGCCTCCACGATCTCGCGCATCGCGCCGACGTAGTCCGGCGACACCTCGCGGTTCTGCCAGGCCAGGGTCGTCGGATGACAGGCGTAGTTCACCAGCGTCGCCCGCACCTCCCCGTCGACGCTGATCCGGCCGATGGTCACCGTGTCGTCGGCGGTGCCCTGGGGGTTGTAGCCGACGAGCGCGCGGCCTTCGAGGTCGAGCTCGCGCTCCGCCGCGAGGGTGCAGGTGCCCGTGGTCCACTCGATCAGTCCAGGCCGGGCGGTCTCCAGCGCCTCGCGCCCGGCCGCGATACCCGCGGCGGACAGCGCCTCCAGGTACCCCGGGATGAGCTCCCCGCCCGGCAGATGCGCGTCCGCGGCGCACAGCACGGCCCCGGCGTGGGTGTGCGAGAGCGAGAGCATGATCTGATCGGGTTCGAAGCCCAGACCGTCGAGGATGGCGCCGCGCACGCCCTGCTCGTCGGCGACTCGGCGCCACCACGTGCCGTCGACGGCGAGGAGCACCCGGGGGCGTCCGTCCGCGGCCACCACCGCGAGCGCGGTCAGCTCGAACGGCCGGTGCGCCCCCTCGGAGCGCTCCCAATCGGCCGGGCCCCAGTTCTTGGCGCGGATGCCGACGGGCGGCGTGATGTCGCGCCGGGCGACGCCGATGCCCGCCTGCGTGCGCGGGATGCGGATGCGGTCTCCGAGGTGCGTCGCAGCTGCCGTGTCGTTCACGCGTGGTCCTCCCTGATGTCCATGATGCCGTCCGTCACGCGCTCGTCAGCACGTCTGCGATGACGACGCGCGGTCCGGCCTCCGGTAGCGCCGTCTCGACGCCGCGCTCGACGGTGTCGCTGTAGAGCAGCGTCGACGGCTCGGCGAATCCGTCCGCCAGCCGTAGTCGTCCGCCGACGAACTGGCTGCCGGTGACGCGGGCGTGGTTGACGCCGGTGCCGATGTCGAGGTGCGCCGCGCCCTTCGGCACCGTCGAGGTGACCCCGCTCACCCGCCAGGTGACGACGCCGGCACCGGCGGCCCTGCCCAGCAGAGCCCCGTCCGTGCGCTCCGTGGAGAGCTCGACCCCGTCCAGGGCGATGAGCTGGTCGCGCACGGCGGTCGCGCTCAGGCGCACGTCGCGCACGGATCCGCCGCGGATGGTGACCTTGGCGGCGCCGAGCTCGAAGGGCGCACCCGGCGCCGGGCCGCTGAGGCGGCAGTCCACGAACTCGACCGGACCCGACCCGCGAGCCTTGACCCCGTCGATCCCGGTGATCGTGCAGTCCACGAAGCGCACAGGAGCCGTGACCGGGGTCTGCACGAGCACCTGGTCCTTCGGCAGCGCGAAGGTGGAGTCCGAGATCACGGTCGGTCGCGACGAGCGCTGCGACCGTTGTCCGATCGCCAGAAGTCCCGCAGTGCACCCTCGCACCTGGGCGCCGTCTGCGTTGATGGTCATGGACGCCTGCGGATCGAAGGTGGAGCGGCCGATCACGCGCACGTTCTCCAGCGTCAGATCGCTGATCTTGGTGCCGGCGACGAACCAGGAGCAGACGTGGTCGCGCACCGTGATGCGCTTGGCGGCGGTGCCCCACTGCGCGCCGGAGTTCGCGATGTCCATCAGACCCGAGTTGCCGATGAAGGTGAGGTCGTGCTCGTACTGCCCGTGCGTGGTGAACGGGTTGCCGCCCTGGTCGTCACCGTCGCCGTGGCAGTTCTCGACGATGCAGTAGGCGCTGGCGGTGAGGTCGTTCAGGTGCCGGGCGTTCGACGACGTGCAGTCGCTGACCCGTCCGTAGAGGCTGTAGATCTGCTGCGTGAGGTAGCCCGCGCCACCGTAGAACACGGTCGGCGGGTTCTCCACCGAGCAGCGTTCCGTGGTGAAGTGCGTGTTCCAGCGCCGCATGATCACGGGCCACCAGGTGCGGCTCGCGTGCACGTCGGCGACGTCGCAGTGGATCGCGTACTCGAAGGCGATCGGGTGGGAGCCGGTGAGCTCCCGAGAGTCGGGGAAGGAGCCGTCGGTGGGGCCGTCGAAGGGTCCGGCGCCGAGGAACCGCATGTTCGCGATGCGCACGCCAGCGACCGGTTCCATCTGCCGCCAGATGAGCTTCCGACCCTTATCGAGCGGCCAGCCGTTGAGGTAGTCGATGCGGATATGGGTGCCGTCGATCTGCTGTGTCACCTGCACGAAGCGCTGGAGTTCGCGCTCGTCCGCCCCTCCGCCGGCGACGGGATCGCACTGCAGCGCCCACCAGGAGTCGACGGGGAACCGGGACGCATCGGGCACGGAGACCGCGTCGGTCAGCTCGGGCCAGGCGTCGGCCAGCGCATGCTCGACCACGACGTCCTTCGACACCCCGGTGAAGAACATCACGGCGCCGAACGGGTTATCGTGACTGTTCGGCTCGATGCCGTCGGTCGTGATGACGTGTCCGCCGAAGTCGATCTCGAGGTACGACCGGCTGAACCGGTGCCGCCGCTGGAACAGCAGGTCGGTGCTCGCCTCGATCCGGCGGATGCGGGGATCGTTCACCATCGCCGCGAGCGCATCGTCGGCCGCGGTCTCCGGTCCCGCGATGCCGAAGACCCGGAAGTCGACGGTGCCGTCGTGCTGCAGCAGCCAGCGGCTTCCCCGCTTGCCGGCGATGACCGTACCGCCGTTCGCTTCGATCTTCGCGTTCTCGGCGCCGACGTAGACGAGCAGCCCGGCGTCGCCCGGCGTGCGGTACCCCGCGACGATCGCGACCTCACCGTCGCGAGCTCGGAGGCGGGACAGCTCGGCGACGGACTCCGCTCGCGTGAGATCTTTCGCACCTGCCACGACGGGGGCCGCCTGTGCGGGCGCCGTCACGGCGAGGGAGCCGGCCGCACCGAGTGCGACCGCACCGAGTCCTGCCATGAGGGCACGGCGACTCGAGGAGCGCACGGTCTCCTCCGGCACCAGGGGAGTCCGCGCGGTCATGAGAGCTTCTTCTCGGCCAGCAGCACCTCGGCGGGAACCGTGAAGTCCGCTCGCCGGCTCAGCACGAACGCGATGGTCGCCCCGAGCAACGTGAGTGCGGAGATCAGCAGCAGCCCCCAGATCGCGGATCCCGTGGTCTCACTGATCCACCCGATCGCATACGGCCCCGCGAAACCGGCGAGGTTGCCGACGGAGTTGATGAACGCGAGTCCGGCCGCGGCCGCCGTTCCCGTGAGCACCATGGGCGGCAGGCTCCAGAACAGCGGTGTCGTCGAGAACAGCGCCGACATGCCGACGCACAGGGCGGCGAGCGCGAGCACCGGTGTGCCCTGCGCCGCGACCGCGGCCATGAGCGAGAGAGCGGTGATCGACAGCGTGATGCCGATCTGCAGCGGGATGTTGCCCTGCTTCCTGGCGGCACGCTCCCACGGCAGCATGACCAGCGCCGCGCACAGGTTCGGCAGCGCGACGAGCCAGCCCGTCGTGGTGTTGGAGAAGTCGCCCATGCTCTTGACGATCGTCGGCAGCCACATGCCCAGCCCGTACGCACCGAACACGACGCCGAAGAACAGCACGATCAGGGTCCACAGACGCCCGTTGCTGAACACCTCGCGCAGGCGCAGGCGCCCGTGCTTCTGCTCGGTCGCCGCGGTCTCGACAGCCAGGGTGTCGGTGATCCAGCGCTGCTCCGTCTTGTCGAGCCAGCGCGCGTCCTGCGGGCGATCGGGCAGCCAGAAGAAGACCACGAAGGCGAGGAGCACGGCGGGGATGCCCTGCAGCAAGAAGACCAGCTGCCAGCCGTCGAGCCCCCACATCCCGTGGAGTTCGAGCATCCAACCCGACAGCGGTGCGGCGACGGCGTTCGCGATCGGGTTCGACAGCACGAACACGACCAGCACCTGGGTGCGGTATTGCCGGGGGAACCAGAGCGTGAGGTAGAGGAGCACCCCGGGGAAGAACCCGGCCTCGGCGATGCCCAGGATGAACCGCGCGATCGCGAACTGCGTCGCATCCTGCACGAACGCGGTGAGGGCGGCGACGAGCCCCCAGGAGACCATGATGCGGGCGATCCACTTGCGGGCGCCGAACCGCTCGAGCAGGAGGTTGCTCGGCACCTCGAAGAGCAGATAGCCGATGAAGAAGATGCCGGCGGCGAACCCGAAGGCGGCCTCGGTGATCTGCAGCGCGGCCGTCATCTCGAGCTTGGCGAACCCCGCGTTGTTGCGGTCCATGTAGGCCACGAGGTACAGCAGCCCGAGGAACGGGCCGAGGCGCCAGATGGCCTTCTTCATGGCGGAGGCTCCGACCTCCTCGGGTGTGCGCGTATCGGGGGCGGTTCGGGTCCCGGACATGACAACTCCTTCGTCATCGGTGGATAGGCTTGCTATAGCATCTAGCAAATCAGGCGCCGTGTCCACCCATCGACGAAATGCCATAGCATCGATCGAACGATTGCGCGCCCGCTCGACCAGACGGCACCGCGGATCGAGAAGGGCAACCGAATGCGCAGCGTCTCGGATCAGAACATCGCCGAACAGGTGGCAGACGAACTGCGCACGGCCATCCATTCGGGAGAACTCGCCCCCGGCGAGCGGCTGGTCGAACGCAAGCTCGCCGATCGACTCGGTGTCAGCCACATCCCCGTGCGCGAGGCCCTGACCCGGCTGGCGGAAGAGCGCCTCATCACACGGGAACCCCGCCGCGGTGCACGCGTCGCTCAGCTCAGCGCACAGGACCTCGAGGAGATCTCCAGCCTGCGGATCGTGCTCGAGCAGTTCATGGCCATCCGCGTGCAGGAACGGTGGAACCAGGAATCCGCTGCGCGGCTCGGGGTCATCATCCAGTCCATGGCCGACGCCGCCCCTGGCGACATCGCCGAGGTGCTGCGCCAGGATCGCCTCTTTCACGAGACGCTCGCCGACCTCGCCGAGCACCGATTCCTCGACGAGGTGAGCGGCCAGCTGCGCGGTCGCATCACGGGCTTCATCCAGGCGGCCAACTCCGCGCTCGATCCCGCCGAGCAGGAGGAGCATGTGCGCAGCCACCAGCAGATCGTCGATGCGATCGCGAGCGGCGACCCCGAACGGGCACGCACCGTGATCGCCGAGCATGTCACCAGGGCCGTGCAGCGCATCACGCCGTCCGTCTCGGCCGAGTGAGCCGCACCATGACACCGAAGACCATCGTCCTCACCGGAGCCTCCGACGGCATCGGCGCCGCCGCCGCACGACAGCTCGCAGGACCTGCCCACCGCCTCATCCTGGTCGGCCGCTCCGCCGAGAAGACCCGCGCCGTCGCCGAGGAGACCGGAGCCGAGTGGTTCACCGCCGACTTCGCCCGACTCGACGACGTGCGGGCGTTGGCCGGGAAGATCGCCGCCGCCGTGGGGGACACCGGCATCGACGTGCTGGCCAACAACGCGGGCGGCATCTTCGGCGATCGCACTCCGACCGTCGACGGCTTCGAGAAGACCATGCAGGTCAACCACCTGGCACCGTTCCTGCTCACGAACCTGCTGCTTCCGCGGCTGCTGCGGGCCGGAGGTGCGGTCATCAACACGTCGAGCGTCGCCCATCGCCTGTTCGGACACCTCGATGTCGACGACCTCGACAACACCCACCGGTTCAGTCCGAACAAGGCTTACGGGGATGCGAAGCTCGCGAACGTGCTGTTCGCCAAGAGTCTGCACACGAAGTTCCACGCCGACGGACTGAGCGCCGTGGCGTTCCACCCCGGCACCGTGCAGACGAACTTCGCGTCGGACTCGTCGAGCATCATGCGGCTGCTCTACCGCACGCCACTCAAGCACCTCATGCTCATCGGTGCAGACAAAGGCGGCGCGACCCTGCGCTGGTTCATCGAGGGAACCCCCGATGAAACGTGGTTCTCCGGCGCCTACTACGACGAGCGTCAGCTGACCGCGAAGGTCAATCCGCAGGTGAACGACGCGGCTCTCGCCGAGGCGCTCTGGCAGCGCAGCGCCGAGCTCGTCGGCCTCCCCGCCGCTTAGGCCCGCCCCCTCGCCCCGCGGGCGGGAATCACCCTTCTCGCACCCTGGTCCACGGAATCGCCATATACTTGCCATGGAAAGTAAGCCAGTGGTCGTGGAAAGGATGCGCCGTGGACCTGCATCGGCTCTTCGATGATGTGATCCGCTTCGAGATGGAGATCTGGGAGGCGGTCGACCGACGTCTCCGCGCCGAGCATTCCCTGCCGCTGAGCTGGTTCGAGCCTATGCGGGCCATCGACAGGATCGAGAACTGCCGGGCCTCCGACATCGCGACCGAGCTCTCGATCACCGAGGGCGGTACCAGCAAGCTGGTCGCTCGCATCGAAGCAGCGGGCTACTGCGAGCGCACACCGAACCCCGACGACCGACGGGCCTCGTTCATCACGCTCACGCCGGCGGGCAAGGACATGTTGACGATCGCGACCGATACCTTCGACAGAGAGCTGGAGCCGTGGTTCCAGAGCGTCTTCGCTGCCGACCTTGAGCACTTCGCCACCACGCTCGCCACCCTTCGGGTGCGCAAGCCCGTACCGACGACAGGAGTCACCCCATGACCGAGATGATGCGCGCGATCGTGCTCGACACACCGGGCCCCGCGGAGGCGCTCACGATCCGAGAGCTGCCGATTCCGACACCGAGCGAGGGCTGGGTGCTGATCCAGGTGAAGGCGTTCGGCCTGAACCGCTCCGAGCTGCACACCCGGCTCGGCCTCGCGGAGGGCGTCACCTTCCCCCGCGTGCTCGGCATCGAGGCAACGGGCGTCGTCATCGACGCACCCGGTGGCGAATTCACCCCCGGGCAACAGGTCGTGGCGGTGATGGGCGGGATGGGACGCACCTACGACGGCGGATACGCCGAGTACACCTGCGTCCCCGCGACCCAGGTCATCGCTTTCCAGAGCAACCTCGACTGGGGCACCCTCGGCGCCGTTCCGGAGATGCTGCAGACCTCCTACGGATCGCTCACCGTGGGGCTCGATGCCCAGCCCGGCCAGTCGATCCTGATCCGCGGCGGCACCTCGTCGATCGGGATGGCGACCGCGGTGCTCGCGAAGCAGCGCGGAATGACGGTCTTCTCGACCACACGCAACCCGAACAGGGCCGACGCCCTCACCCGCATCGGCGTCGACCATGTGCTGATCGACGACGGCGACGTGCAGGCGCAGGTCAGAGCGATCCTGCCCGACGGCGTCGATACGGCCCTCGAGCTCGTCGGAACACCCACCCTGCCGGACACGCTCCGCTCGACCCGCGTACACGGCGTCGTCTGCTTCACCGGGATGCTCTCGAACCAGTGGACCGTGAAGGACTTCTACCCGATCGAGTACATTCCCCGCGGCGTGCGCCTCAGCGCCTACGGCGGAGGCGCGGCCGACCTGCCGCCGACCGTGCTCCAGGGCTTCCTCGACGCGGTCGCGGCCGGCGAGGCCACCGTGCCGATCGACCGGGTCTACGCGTTCGACCAGATCGCCGAGGCGCACACCGCGATGGAACAGGGCACCGCCGTCGGCAAGCTCGTCGTACTCACCGGCCTCTGACCCGCCGGCGCCGCAGGCATCCGCGGCCCGCCGAGTGCACGGGTTCTCGCCGAGTGCACGGCTCCTTCACGTCGAGAAGCCGTGCACTCGGCAACATCCGGTGCACTCAGCGCTGGGTCGCGGGGCAGGTCGCAGGGGCAGGTCGCGGGTCCGGGTCAGACCACGAGGTTGGCCGTGTCCACCACGCGCGGGCCCTCCGTGGGGAAGGCAGTGCGAGTCACACCCGACTCGACGTTGCCGGTGTGAAGCAGCGTGGACGAGCCCCCGAACGCGGTGTCCGTCAGCTCCAGCGCTCCGCCCTCGAAGCGGTTGCCTACCGCGCGGTAGTGGTTGGTGCCCTTCGTGACCGAGACGTGCGTGGCCGAACCTTCGGCGCGGAAGGTGCTGTCGCTCAGCGTCAGGTGCAGCTCGCCGTCGCCGGTGCGTGCGACACCGATGCCGCCCTTGTTCGCGACGTCCGATCCCGCGATCTCGACCGCCTGACGCTCTGCCCTCGCTGCCGCGATACGCACGTTGCGGAGCGTCGCTCCCTCGAAGCGCAGCCGCTCGGCCGACGACACGACAGGCGCCGCATCGTCGGCGGCGGTGAGCGTCGAGCCGCGGAACGTGACCGCGCCCGCACCGGTGATCTTCATGCCGCCCACCCGATCGAGCACGGTGTCGACGAAGGTGACCGGTGTCTTGACCGTGGCGTTGGTGAGCTCGCCGGGGGCAACGAACGTGAAGTGCGAATCCGTGATGGTCGTCGGCCGTGCCGAGTTGTCCGAGGCCTGCGTGATGATGAGCGTGTCAGACGCGGTGCACCCCCGCAGCTGCGCGCCGTCGGCGTTGATCCACAGCATCCCGGAGCCCGCGAGCGACGGCTTTCCGATCACCTGGACGTCTTCCAGGGTGAGGTCGGTGATGCGCACGCGCGCCACGAACCACGAGCACACGTGCTTGCGCACGGTGATGCGCTTGGCCGCAGAACCCCAGGCTGCACCGGAGTTCGCGAACGTCATGAGGCCCGAGTTGCCGGTGTAAGTGAGGTCGTGCTCGTACTGCCCGTGCGTGACGAACGGGCCCTGGTCATCACCGTCGCCGTGGCAGTTCTCGACCAGGCAGTAGGCGCTCGCGGTGAAGTCGTTCAGGTGCCGGGCGTTCGCGGTGTGGCAGTTGGCGACGTATCCGTACAGGCAGTAGATCTGCTGCGTCAGGTAGCCGGCACCTCCCCAGGTGACCGAGGTCGGGTTCTTCAGCGTGCAGCTCACGGTCGAGTAGTACGTGTTCCAGCGCCGCTGGATGAGCGGCCAGAACGTGCCCGTGCCGTCGATGTGGTCGACGTCGCAGCGCACCGCGTACTCGAACGCCAGCGGGTGCGAGCCGGTGTACTCGTCGGTGCCGGTGCCGAGGAACTTCAGGTTCGAAACCGTCACGTCCTGCACCGGCACGACCCGTCGCCAGGTCATCGTGCGATCCTTACCGAGCGGCCAGCCGTTCTTGTAGTTGATGCGGATGTGCGTGCCGTCGACGATCTGCGTCACCTGCACCATCCGCTGCAGCTCGCGCTCCCAGCGACCCGACAGCGCGTTCACCTCGGCGGCATACCAGTCCCCGACCGCGAAGAACGAGGAGTCGGCGACCGGGAAGATGTCACCGAGGTCGGGCACGACCTCGCCGAGCTTGGCCTCCTGCACGGCATCGGTCACCTCGCCGCGGAAGAACATGACCGCTGCGAACGGATCGTCCTTGCCGGCGTTCTCGATGCCGACGGTGGTCATGAGGTGTCCGCCGAAATCGAAGGCGATGTTCGATCGGGAGAACTTGTGGCGACGGATGAAGTTGAGGGGGCTGTGCCCCTCGACGCGATGGATGCTCGCGTCGTTCACCATGGCGTCGAGGGCGTCGTCGGCGTTGACGCTCGCATCCATGATCCCGAACATCCGGAAGTCGACGACCCCGCCGTGCACGAGCACCCACGCTCCGCCCTTGGGGCCGGCGAGCACGGTGCCTCCGTTCGCGGCAGGAGCGTCCTTCTTCACGAAGCGGTACAGCCCGGCGCCGCCATCACCCGGCGTCGCGTACCCGGCCGTGCGGGCGAGGTCGCCGTCCTTGCCCTTCCGGTTCGCGAGCGCTACCGCCGTACCGCCGTTGGCCACGCTCTTCGAGCCCGAGGAATCCTGGGGTGCCACGGGTCCGGCCGCCTGCGCCGGTGTCTGCGTGGTGACGGCGGCCACGCCGCCGATCGCGGCCGCCCCGAACCCCGCGAGCAGCATGCGCCGACTGCGCAGGACCGCGGTCTCGTTCCTCTCGCGCGCCGACGGGTCCTGCAGCGTCATGTCCGCATTCAGGGTCGTGCTCATCTTCCGGGTGGTGCTCATCTTCCGGGTGGTGCTCAATTTCTGGGCCATGCTCATCCTCCTTGCGGCGTCATCACCGCGGTCAGGCGTCCGGCTGATTGCCGGGCCGCATCATCCGATCGATCCCCAGTCCCCAGTGCCGTCTCCGAGCGGGTCACTCAGAAGTAGTCGCCCGCCGTGAAGTGACGGATGCCGTCCAGCCGGGCCGTGCGTCGCAGCGAACGGATCATGCCGGTGCGGTCGTCCTGCCGCACGGCCTGCGGAGCGAAGGCATGAAGCGCGGACTCCTCGTCGGGCAGCGCAGGGACGGCGAGGTCACACGACGACACCCCGGCGAGCGCCCAGTCCGCGGCGACGGCGGAGAGCAGGTCGTCGCGCACACGCTCGGAATCCGGGAGCACCGCACTCTCCAGCAGGACGCCGACGCCCCCTCGATGCTCGGCGATCACGTAGCCGAGCACGGTCGAACCCTCGACGCGGCGATACAGCGTCGCACCCCGCATCCGCACCTCCGCCATCGCCGCGTCGCGGTCGCTGCGCACCGGCGCGAGGACCACCCGCCCGGCACGCGAGCGCTCGTAGACGTCACGCAGCGAACGGAGGCTCCCGAGTCCGACCGTCTCGCGCTCGACGCGCCCCTCGACGCTTTCCTCGTGCTTGCGGGGCATGGGGGCGCTCCAGGGACCGGTCAGGGTCCGTGCCATGGCGAACGTCTCGAAGCCGCTGGAGCGATACACCTCCGGGGTACCCGTGAAGAGCAGCGCCCACTCGGCATCGCCCGCGGTCTCCAGCGTCGCGGCCACGAGACGGCGCGCGAGCCCCTGCCCTCTGGCACGCCCGGCGACCGCGACACTGCCGATCGCGTGCACGTGCGCCACACCGCCGTCGTCCTCCCGCAGCCGCTTGGGCAGACCGTAGATGGATCCGCAGACCCCTCGATCGTCCTCGGCCACGAGGGTGTGCCGCAGCCGATCATCATCGATCAGCCACTGGTCGGGCGCCAGCGGCGGTGTGAACACGGTCGCCCAAAGCGCCGTCAGGGCGGACTGGTCCTCTGCGCAGGCGGCGCGGATCCTCTGGGCGCTCATGCCTGACCTCTCGCGATGTCGGCGGCGTGGATCGTGTTCGCCACGACCGCCCGCGCGCCGGTCCAGGGAGCGACTGTCGCACCGTGTGCGGCCGCGTCGAGCAGCGCCCGGATCAGGCCGTGGAACCCGAGCTCCGTGTTCGCGCCGTCGACGTCGAGCGCGAGCGCGCGGATCCCGTCGGCGGTCACGACCTCCAGCGTGTAGGCGTCCGGCCCGGGAGTCCCGGTGACGAGCACCTGCACCGGCACGTCACGCTGCGCACCGGGAACCCGCAGCAGGCCGTCGATGCCTGCCGCATCCTCCGACACCGCGCTCGATCCCCGCCGCACACGGGTCCACCCGGATCCCGACACCAGGGTCGCCCCCGGCAGCAGCACGTCGAGCATCTCCCAGGCATGCACGCCGACCGTCACCGCGGTCCCCCCACCCTGCTGCGGATCGTCCTGCCAGGAGCGGGCGGGCACCCGGAAGCCCGCGTTGTCGTGCTGGGCGTGCACACGGAGCGCGAGCACGTCGTCGAGCGTCTGCAGGAAGGGCGCGACCTCCGCGGCAAGGGCGGAGAGCGCGGGGGCGAAGCGCAGCACCGAGCTGGTGCCCACCGCGACGGACGATGCCGCGAGAGCACGGTCGACCTCGGCGAGCTGAGCCTCCGTCGCCGCGATCACCTTGTTCACGAACACCGGAGCGACCCCGCCGCCGAGAGACTGCAGGAAAGGCGCGACCTCATGCGGGCGCGGCGTCGCGATGACGAGGTCCGGTCGCAGCACCGCCAGCTCCTCGAGCGAGGCCACCACCACCCCACCGAACCGCGCCGCGAACTCTCCTGCGGCAGCGGTGTCCGCATCGTGCACGCCGACCACCTCGGCCCCGAGCGCTCGCACGTTGGCGGCGTCGGTGTACGGGTGCGAATGCGCGAGTCCGGCGAAGGCCACACGCAGCGGCGTGCCGCTCATGCCATCGAAGACAGCTGGTCGCGGGTGATGGTGTGCGCGAGGGGACGCCCCGCGGCGAAGGCCTCGACCTCGTCGACGACGATCCGTCCCTGACGCAGCCGCCCCTGGTGCGTGCCCGCCGCGCGATGCGGGGTGACCAGCACCCCGGGCAGCGTCCGGAACGGACTGTCCACGGCGAACGGCTCCTCGTCGAACACGTCGATCGCCGCGCTGAGCCGCCCGCGTCGGAGCTCGTCGAGCAGCGCGGTCTCGTCGACCAGCCAGGAGCGCGCGGTGTTGACCAGCCCCGCGCCGTCGCGCATCGACGCCAGCTCGCGGCGACCGATCATGTGGTGGGTCTCCGGCAGCGTCGGGGCGTGCACGGCGACGATCTGCGCGCGGCGCAGGGCATCGTCGAGCGGCACGAGCTCTGCGCCGAGAGCAGCAGCCTCCGAAGCGGCGAGCGTCGGGTCGACCAGCAGCGGTTCGGCCCCGAGCGCGCGGATGAGTTCGAGGTAGGCCCGCCCGGTACGCGAAGCCCCGATGACCGCGATGGGCGTGCCGAGGATCTCGCGCTGCACCCCGACCGCCGCCGCGTCGTACCAACCGTCGCCGGCGCGCAGGGCGTTGTGCATCTCGGGCACGCGGTGCAGCAGCGCGAGCGTGAAGGTGAGCGACACCTCGGCCACCGGTCGCGCCATCCCCGCGCCGGCCTGCGTCACCACGACACCGCGGTCGAACAGCTCATCGGTCGCGAAGGGCTTGATCGTGGCCCCCGTGTGCGCGATCAGTTCGAGCTTCGGCAGCGCCGAGAGCACTGCGGCGTCGAAGGGCCCGACACCCCAGCTCGTGATCACGATGCGTGCATCGTCGAGTTCGGCCTCGGCGAGACGATCGACGCGCAGGAGAGAACCACCGAGACGAGCGGCGACCGCGCCCAGACGCTCGGCATCCGCCGACGAGAAGAACTCCGCGAAGAGTTCTTCCGAGACGACCGCGACCACGGCCGGTGCGCTCGCCGCGGCATTCATCGCAGCCAGTCCTCGAGGTTCTCGGCGATGAAGGCGTCGTCGTTCAGGGCCGGGTATGCCCGACGCACGCGGGCGATCTCCTCGGCCTGCCCCGGCGAGAGCCCCTCGGCGGGGTCGAGGCACCAGATCCCCTCGAGCAGCCCCTGCTGACGCAGCATCTCGTGCACGCCCGCGATCACGCCGTGGAAGTCGTTGCCCGGATCGAACACCGCCTGATTCACGTCGACCATGTCGGAGGCGACGAGCCCGAGCTCGCGATAGGCCTCGGCGTCGCCGGCCATGGCCCGCTGCGCACGGTCGAGCAGCGCGACCGCCGCCCGCGTGCCGACCGCCCACTGGCCCAGAAGCCCGCCGACGAACCGCAGGGTGCGGGGTCCGTCGGGCGAGTCCACGTGGAACTCGGAGAGCAGATCCGCCACGATGGCGTCGTCGTTGCCGGTGTAGAGCGCGATCTCGTCGGCACGGCCGGAGGCAGCCACCCCGCGCACGAGCTCGAGCGTGCGGTAGCGATCGAACGGGGCGGCCTTGACCGCCACCACCGAGGGGATCGCGGCGAACTCGCACCAGAAGTCGCGGTCGAGCACCGGGCCGCCGATCGCGGTCTGCAGGTAGAAGCCGACCAGCGGCAGCACCTCGCCGACAGCGCGGGCGCGCTCGAGCAGTGCGCGTTCGTCGGCCCCGGCGACGCGCGGGCTCACCAGCACGGCGTCGTAGCCGAGCGATCGCGCCAGCTCCGCCTCGGCCACCGCCTGGGCGGTGTCGCCGGCCACCCCGGCGATGCGGACGAGGGTCGCATCGTCTCGGGCGTCCATCTCCTCCGCGGCCAGCTCGAGCACGGGCTCGAAGAGCGCGTGCTCCGGGTCGCGGATCTCGAACTGCGTCGTGTGCACGCCGACCGCGAGACCACCGGCTCCCGCGTCGAGGTAGTAGCGCGAGAGCGCCCGCTGACGCTGCTCGTCGAGGGCGCGATCAGCCGTGAGCGCCAGCGGGTGCGCGGGGATCACCGCACCGCGGGCGAGGGTCGCCGCGGCCTCGGGGCGCAGCGACGGCACGGTCGCGGTGCGTTCGGCAGAACCGGCCATCAGAACTTCCCGTCCCGCACGGCCCACTTGGTCGGCTTGGCGATCATCGGCAGGCTCTTCTCGATCCAGTCGGCCTGCATCCCGATCAGCGTCTCGGCGGACACGGCCGGGTACCCGAACAGGGCCATGCACCGGCGCGCGTCGCTGAGCAGCGCGGTCGACTGGGGGTCGTCGACGATCTCGACCTCGCGGTCGAACAGCGTGCCGAAACGGCGGGCGATCGACTCGACGCTCAGCAGCTCCGGGCCGGTGAGGTTGATCGTGAACGGCGCGGTCGACGCGTGCACGAGGCTGCGCAGCACGACCTCGTTCGCGTAGCCCTGCCAGATCACGTTGACGTTCGCGGTGGCCACCGAGACCGGCTGCCCGGCGTGCACGGCACTGCCGATGTCGGCGAGCACCCCGTAGCGCAGGTCGACCGCGTAGTTCAGGCGGATGATCGCGACCTTGGTGCCGCGCTCCTGCGCTCCGAACTCGAACACGCGCTCACGGCCGAGGCACGACTGCGCGTACTCGCCGATCGGTGCGGGCTGCACCTCTTCGGATGCTCCGCCGGACGACGCCGGCAGGAACGGGTAGACGTTGCCGGTGGAGAGCACCGAGATCGCGCTGTCGCGATAGCGGCGGGCGACGCGGTCGGGCAGGGCGGCGTTGACCTCCCATGCCCAGGAGGCGTTGGTCGCTGCACCGAACTTCGCACCGACCATGAACACCACGTTGGGGGCGTCCGGCAGGGAGGAGAAGTCGTCGTTCTCGATCAGGTCGAACGAGACGACCTTCACTCCCGCGGTCTCCAGGCGCTCGCGGATCGCGGCATCGCCGAAGCGGGAGACCGCGTAGACCGCGTCGCCCTTTCGTCCGGCGGCATCCATCCCGCGGCGAGCGAGCATGGCCAGAGTCGGGCCCATCTTGCCGCCCGCCCCCAGGATCACGAGGTCGCCCGCCCCGCGCGCGAGGTCGGCGATCAGGCCGGCACTCGGTGTCGCGAGCGCCTCCTCGAGCTCCGCCTCGGATGAGAAAGTGTGCTGAGTCATGTGGTGCTTTCCCTTCTTCTCAGCCCTTGATGCCCGTACCGGCCACGCCCTCCTGCACGTACCGCTGAGCGATGAGGTACGCGAGGAAGATGGGCAGCAGCGCCACGACCGAACCGGCGAGCATAGTGCTCAGCGGAACGTTCTGCTGCTGCAGCGACGAGATGCCGACGGTGAGTGTGAACATCGCGTTGGACTTCGCGATGATGAGCGGCCACAGGAAGTCGTTCCAGTGCCACAGGAAGACGAAGATGCCGAGCGTCGCGAGGATCGGCTTGCACAGCGGCAGCACGATCCGCAGGAAGATGCGGAACTCGCCGGCGCCGTCGATGCGGGCGGCCTCGAACAGCTCGTCCGGGAGCCCCGAGATGAACTGCCGCATCAGGAACACGGCCTGCGCGTTGGCGAGCGAAGGCAGGATGAGGCCCCAGTAGGTGTCGACACCGCCGAGGTTCGCCATCAGGATGAACGTCGGGATGAGGGTCACGTGGAACGGCACCATCACCATGGCGAGGAACGACCAGAACATCACCTCCTTGCCGCGGAACCGCTTCTTGGCGAAGGCGTAGCCGGCGAGCGCCGACAGGAACAGCACCGCGACGACCGAGACAAGGGAATAGATGAGGGTGTTGCCGAGCCATCCGAGGATGTTCTGCCCCGCGAGCACCTGCTCGTAGGCGTCGAACGAGATGTCCTGGAAGGGCAGCAGCGAACCGGGGAGCTCGACCACCATGCCGGGCTTCAGGCTCAGCACGACCATGGCGTAGAACGGGAAGAAGCTGAGGATCCCCGCCAGGCTCAGCCAGATCCATCGTCCGACGATCCCCCACCCCGTCGGCTGGAGCGCACGATACGCCCGGCGCTGCTTCGACGACGTCTTGGCCGGCTTCGGGGTCGTGGACGTCTCGGTCGGCGTCGGCGGCTGCATCAGAGCGGTCATTTCTGCTTTCCGATCACCAGGCGCTGGATGAGCGCGACGACGAGGGTCATGATGAACAGGGCCACGCCGATCGCGGCCGCGTAGCCGTAGTCGAAGTAGCGGAAGCCCTGGTCGTAGAGCATGTAGACGAGCGAGTAGCTGGCGTTCGCCGGCCCGCCCTGAGTCATCACGTAGATGACGTCGAACACCTGGAAGGCGGCGGTCGTCTCGATCACCGCGAGGAAGAAGAAGGTCGGCCGCAGCACCGGAAGGATCACGTAGCGGAAGCGCTGCCAGGCGTTCGCGCCGTCCATCAGAGCGGCTTCCTCGAGCTCGCGCGGCACGTCCTGCAGCGCGGCGATGAGGATCATCATCCCGTAGCCGAACCGCGACCAGACGCCGACGACGACGATGGCGGGGATCACGAGCACGGTGCTGCCGAGCCAGGAGCCGCCGAGCCCCAGCGGAGTCATCAGCGCGGACCACGGCCCGTTGGCGGAGAAGATCCAGACGAAGATCGACCCGGCGAGCACGAGCGAGGTGATGACGGGGAGGAAGAAGATCGAGCGGAAGAAGCGCGCGCCCCGGAAGGCCCGACGCACGCCGAGGGCCATGACGGTCGAGAGCACGAGCGCGATCGGCACGGCGAACACCGTATAGATCAGTGTCGTACCCATGGCCCGCCAGAACAGCGGGTCGGCGATCATGCGCTGGAAGTGGTCGAGACCCCGCCAGGAGATCTCGCCGGTGATGTCGTAGTCGAAGAAGCTCAGTGCCACACCGGCGATGCTGGGGCCGAAGCGGAAGGCGATGAACAGGAGGAAGGCGGGGAGCACGAACAGGAACGCGATCCGCGCCTCGCGTCGTGCGATCAGCCTCGTCACCCGCCCTGCGGGCTTCTTCGCCGTGGTTGCCGTGGTCATCAGTGCTACCTCACGTGGGGAGAGGGACAGGGTGCGGGGGCATGCGGAGTTCGGGTTCCGCATGCCCCCGGTCGACTACTTTCTCGATCGACTACTTCTTGATCAGAGGAGCCGCAGCCGTCGCGGCGTCCTTCAGTGCGTCCTCGGGAGACTTGTCGCCGAGGAGGGCGGCCTGGATCTCGGGGGCGAGCACACCCATCAGCGCGCGGGACGAGGCGTTGAGCTCACCCACGGTGGTGTCCGGGACGTACTTCTCCACCTCGCCGAGCAGCGGGTCATCCGCGTACAGAGGCTCGGTGGTGCTGAGCGCCGAGAAGTAGCCGGCGGCCTTGAGGTAGGGCTCGACGACGTCCGCACCGGTGGCGTACTCGACGAACTTGGCCGCCGCGTCCTGTGCCTTGGAGCCCTTGAGCACCGAGAGCGAGCCGACCGTGCCGTAGGCCACGGACTCCTTCTCGGTCAGCGGCGCCAGCACCTTGACGTTCTCCTCGCCCCAGAACGGCACGACCTCGTTGACCGCGTTGTTCCAGGTGCAGGCGACCTTGCCCTGAGCGACCGCGGTCTGCTCCAGCGGCACGTTCGTGGTGAGCGCCTCGGGGTCGAGCGCACCAGCCTCTGCCAGGTCGGTGAGGAAGGTGAGCGCCTGCACGCCCTCCTTGCTGTCGAAGCCGACGTCGCCGTCCTTGGTGTAGACCTCGCCACCGGCCTGCCACAGCAGCGGGTAGTACGTGAGGTTCAGGGTGTTCTCGGCCGATGCCGGGTAGTTCAGGGCGTACATGCCCTTCTCCGTGAACTTCGGCGCCATCGCGGTGATGTCGTCCCAGGTCTCGGGGTACTCCGTGACACCGGCGGCCTCGAAGGCGGCGGTGTTGCAGATGAGGGGCTGGGCGCTGGTGAGGATGGGCGCGCCGAGGATGTCGCCGTCGAGCGTGACCGACTTCTTCACGTTCGGCAGCAGGTCGTCCTGTCGCTCCTGGCTCAGCAGATCGTTGAGCGGAGCGATCGACTTCTGGTACGCCGCGAGCTGGTCGGGGATCAGGTAGACGACGTCGGGCCCCTTGCCTGCGGCGATCGCCGTCTGCAGCGCCTCGTCGCGGTTGGCCCACGGGAAGATCTCGTACTTCACGTTGACGTTCTCGTTCTGCTTCTCGAAGTCGGCGATGGTCGAGTCCCAGAAGTCCTTGTGCACCGCCTCGTCGGCGATGACCGGGTAGAGCCAGACCGTGATGTCCTGCTCACCCTCTGCGGTGTTGCCTCCGCCGGCCGAACATCCGGCCAACAGGGTGGCGGCCGCGAATCCCGCGACGACGCCGGTGATCTTGCTGACGCGCATGGTGCTCCTTTGCTTATACCGTGCTGAGTACGGTTCATTATGACACTGCAATGGGATAATTCGTCAAGTACAAGTTCTCAGGCCCGTGTTTCAGCGGTGTTTCCGGTTCGAGAACAACAAAGCTTGATCTGAGAATTCGGTGTGCTAATTTGATCGCACCCGACGTTGATCGCAACGAAGCCGGAGAAGAGGGGGCAGCACATGGCCGTGACAGGTCCGCTTTCGATCGTTGCTCGATCCGCACTGCAGCTGCGTGATTCCGGCCCCGCCACCGTCAACGATCTGTCTCGTTCCCTCGAGATCTCGCGCACCTCCGTCGAGAATGCCGTGACTGCCCTGACCGACTCCGGTCTGATCGTCGACGCCCCCGCGCAGAACGCCGGCGGCGCGGGTCGGCCGGCCCGCCGCTACTCGTTCCACGCCGCCGCCGGAACCGTCGTCGGCGTCGACATCGGCGTCGCGAGCGTGCGGGTCGTGCTGGCCGACCTGGCCGGACACGTGATCGCGCAGCGCAGCTTCCCCGGCGTGGCCGAGCGGCCCGATGGCGCGTCCAAGCTGGCTGCCGTGATCGAGGACGTGCGGGGTACGCTCTCCGCGGTCTCGATCCCGGGATCGAAGGTCCGCGCGGTCGGCGTCTCGCTTCCCGGCATCGTCGACGACACGGGACGCGTCACCACCTCGGTCGTCATCCCCGAGTGGTCGGGCATCGACATCGGCTCCCAGCTGCGCCAGGCGTTCGGCTGCCCCGTCGCGGTGGACAACGGCGTTCGTCTCGCGGCCGTCGCCGAGCATCACCTCGGCGTCGCGCAGCTCGTCGACGACGTCATCTACCTGTCGGTCGGCAATCGCATCGCGATGGGACTGATCCTCGGCGGACGCCCGCGCCGCGGAATCCACAACGCTGCGGGCGACATCGGCCGCCTCGCCTTCCGGGGACTGAACACCGAGACGGGCCAGATCACGTGGCGCACCGCCCCGACCGCTGCCGAGGTCTTCGCGAAGGCACGCGGCGGTGACGCGGCCGCACAGCAGGAGCTCGACGGATTCATCGGCGAGCTCGCCCATGGCATCGCGACCCTGATCATGACGGTCGACCCGGCCATGATCGTGATCGGCGGTGGACTCTCGGCAGCGCATGAGCAGCTGCTCGACCCCCTGCGCGCGGCACTACCCGGCCACCTCGGCCTGCCGTTCCAGGTGCCGATCGCGGAAGCGCGCCTGGGCGCCGAAGCCGCCGCCCACGGAGCGGTCGTGCACGCGTTCCAGCGGCTCGCCGCCGAGATCTACGGCATCGAGGACATGCCGGCTCCGCCGATCACCCCCCTGCGGGTCGCACCTTCGGTAGCCGCTGACCCGACCGACGAGACAACCGAGGAGAAGCAGTGAGCACGTTGAAGGTCGGACTCATCGGCGCGGGCGGGATCTCCCGCGTGCACGCCGACGCCTGGCGGGCGCTCGGGGTGGAAGGCTACGTCACCTCGCTCGTCGGAGCAGAGGAGATCGCCGCGGAGTACGAGTTCGAGCTCGTCGACGATGTCGACACCCTCATCGGCCTGGTCGACATCGTCGACATCGTGACCCCGAGCAGCACGCATGCCGACTTCGCCCTGCGCGCCATCGCCCGCGGGCTCGACGTGATCTGCGAGAAGCCGCTCGCGGAGACGGCTGAGATCGCAGCGACCGTCGCCCGCGCCGCCGAGGAAGCGGGCGTGCGCCTGTTCCCCGCCCACGTCGTTCGGTACATGGGCGAGTACGCCCAGATCAAGGCGGGCATCGACGCCGGTCGGATCGGCACGCTCGCCGTGCAGCGGTTCAGTCGGGCAGGCTCCGCCCCGCAGACCCCGTGGTTCTTCTCGGAGCGCGCGGGCGGCGGTGTCATCCGCGACCTGATGATCCACGACATCGACCAGGCGGTCTGGTTCGCCGGACCCGTCGAGTCGGTCTACGCGGTACAGAACCCGCCGACCGTCGACGACCGCGTGCCCGCACCGGTCACTGCACACGTCGTGCTCACGCACCGCAGCGGCGTCATCAGTCACATCCACGGCAGCTGGGTCGCGCCGGGTATGCCGTTCCGCACGAGCGTCGAGGTCGCGGGGTCGGAGGGTCGCCTGCGCTACGACAGCGCCGAGGACAACGCGCTGCGCACCGACGCCGTGCTTCCCGAAGCCGACACCGACTACCTGCCGCCGATGTCGCCGCAGGAGAGCCCGTACTTCGCCGAGATCGCCGACTTCGTGGCCGCCCTGCGCGAGGGGCGCGACGCCAGGGTCAGCCCGGCGGACGGAATCGAGGCCGTCGCCGTCGCCGAGGGCGCGTACGCCTCGATCGCCTCCGGCGCCCCGGTCGCTCTGACCGTCACCACTCCCACATCATCTGCACGCACGGCCGAGGAGGCCACTCGATGACCGCCACCACCCCGCTGCGGATCGCCGTCCTCTCGTTCGCGCACACGCACGCTCTGAGCTACGTCCACGCGCTCAACGCGATGCCCGGCGTCGAGCTGATCGCCGCCGACCCCGACGGTGCCACGGCGCCCGACGACGCACCCCGAGGAGCGACACTGGCGGCGGAGCTCGGTGTCGCCTACGTCGAGACCTACGACGAGGCCTTCGCCTGGAAACCCGATGCGGTCGTGATCGCCGCGGAGAACTCCCGACACCGCGCCCTCGTCGAGCGCGCGGCCGCCGCCGGGGTGCACGTGCTGTGCGAGAAGCCCCTGGCCACGACGGTCGAGGATGCGATCGCGATGCGCGAGGCGTGCGAGCGTGCCGGTGTGATCCTGATGGTCGCCTATCCGGTGCGGTTCGCCCCGAGCGTGCGCGACGCGATCGCCGAGCTGCGCAGCGGACGCCTCGGCACGGTGCTGGGCGTCACCGGGATCAACAACGGCAAGCTTCCGCAGGACCGGGCCTGGTTCACGGATCCGGAGCTGGCGGGGGGCGGCGCACTCGTCGACCATGTCGTGCACTGCGCCGACCTGCTCGACGAGCTGCTCGGCGAGCGTGCCCAGTCCGTCCGCGCCGTGTCGAGCGGGATCCTGCATGCGGAGCGCGACCTCGAGGTCGAGACCGGCGGCCTGGTGACGATCCAGTACCCGAGTGGGGTCATCGCCACGATCGACTGCTCCTGGAGCTGGCCGATGAGCTCGGCCACCTGGGGTGGACTCACCCTGCAGGTGATCGCCGAGCGCGGCACCGTGACCGTCAGTCCCTTCGCCAAGGGCGTCGCCGGGCACGACGCGCACGGCGAGACATGGAACCCTGTGGGCGCCGACCTCGACGCGCTCCTGCTCGACGAGTTCGTGCACGCCGTGCGCCAGGGACGCCAGCCACAGCCCGACGCCGGCGTGGGCATCCGTACCGTCGAGATCGCCAAGGCCGCCCAGGCTTCGGCAGCTCGCGGCGGCGAGGTCGTCACGCTCGTCTGATCCACCGAAGCTCCGACCATCGTCCATCGACCCTGGACAAAGGTCGCTATACGGTGTTGACTGAACCGGGCCGCACGCCCGATCACCCGACTGCGGTCGGGGCGCCGCGAGTCGGCAGATCAGGATCCGCCTTCGACCCGAACGAAGGCGGATCCTGATAGCCGGCGGGTCGAGGCAGCCCCAGCGGGGCCGGCGCTCAGCATCGAGGAGTATGCTGACCCCTTGGGTCGTTCGGCCCGACGAGTCCCGAAAGGTGGTGATGGCGATGTCCGGTGATAGTTACGACGCCGCCTTCGCTGCGTCGAGACTCCCTGCGCTAGCGCGTTGACCCTCTGGTCCGCTTTCGCACGTCCTTCCCCGCAGCCGTCGGCGGCGTCATCCGCCCCCTGACGAACCGCGCACGGAGCTCTCCGCTGCCGTGCGCCTGCGAGAACGGAGCCGATCATGGCCCTCATCGACAACGGCGTGTACGTCCACGGACGTCGCGTGGAGACCCCCAAGAACCTGGACGAGACCTACCGGATGCTGGACGCCGCCGGAGGCATCGCGTGGATCGGCCTGTACCGACCCAGCCCGGAGGAAGTGGCGTCCGTCGCTCGCGAGTTCGACCTGCATCCGCTGGCCGTCGAGGACGCCCTGTCCGGCCACCAGCGGTCGAAGGTGGAGCGCTACGGCGACACCCTGTTCGCCGTCCTCCGCCCCGCCCGGTACCGCGACAAGGAGGAGTCGATCGAGTTCGGCGAGCTGCACCTGTTCGTGGGCCCCGATTTCGTGGTGACGATCCGGCACGCCGAATCCCCGAACCTCGCCGCCGTGCGCGCCCGCATGGAGGCGAACCCCGAGCTGCTCGCGATGGGACCGGAGGCCGTGCTCTACGCGATCCTCGACGAGGTCGTCGACGGGTACGAGCCGATCGTGGCAGGGCTGCTGAACGACATCGACGAGATCGAGGACCAGCTCTTCGGCGACGGCGACGACGACAGCGCGCTCTCCCGCCGCATCTACGAGCTGTCCCGCGAGGTGATCAACTTCCAGCGGGCGGTGCATCCGCTGAACGGCATGCTGGAGTGGCTGCGTCGGGGCTCTGCGAAGTACCGCATCGACGAGGAGCTGCAGCGCTCCCTGCGCGATGTGCTCGACCACACGATCCGTGTCAACGAGAAGATCGACTCGTTCCGGGCGATCCTGGAGAACGCGCTGACCGTGCACTCCGCACTGGTCGCCCGGCGTCAGACCGAGGCCGGGTTGGCGCAGAACGACGAGATCAAGAAGATCTCCTCCTGGGCGGCGATCATCTTCGCCCCGACGCTGGTCGGCACCGTGTACGGGATGAACTTCGACGTGATGCCCGAGCTGCACTGGGCCTTCGGCTATCCGATGGCCATCGGCGCGATGCTCGCCTTCGCGCTCGGCCTGTTCGGGGTGTTCAAGTACAAGAAGTGGCTCTGACACGGGCATCGCTCATCGTTGGCGGCGGGTGCGGGCGAGGTCCGACGACCGACCGTAAGAACTTCACCCGTTCGTCGTCTTGCTCATGCCACGCTTGCTCGGCGCGTCGACAGGATGGGGATCCGTCACGCAGGCGGACGGTGAAGCCACCCGGCTCACCATCTGGTCCGCAATCAAGCACGCGGCTGCGGCGGGGATCTTCCCGGACCCGTCGCAGCCGCACTCTCCACGGGGAGGGGGCGAAGCCGATCGCACAGGGATATGCGGATAGCGGACTGGTCTTTCCCCGCGCACGCGCTACTTCACGACGATCACCGCGAACGACAGGTCACCGGCGCCGGCATTCACCGGGATCTGCAGCTGAACCTTCTGCGCCGAATCGAGCGTGAGCTTCCAACGCAGGCCCCTGTCGGTGCGCTCGACCTCGCCTGTCGGGGGCACCGGGACCTCGAAGCCGTCGTAGTCGGCGAGGTCGATGTCCACCACGGCCTCCCCGCCCGACGCCCCTGCGTTCGTGAGGTCGAGGAGGATCAGGCTGTCCTCAGCGCCCACCTGCGGGGCGATCTGCACCGAGTACGACATCGCCGACGCTGTATGGACGGAGAACTTCGTTGGGGCTGTCACGGCTGACATGTCCGATCCGACGAACGTGCGCGCCGTCAGCTCATAATCCCCTTGCGGAAGTGATGCAGTGGTCGACCACCGACCGTCCATGCCTACCCGCAAGAACCGGACGAACGGGGTGAGTTCGCCGACGAAGACGTGCACACGCACCAGAGAGCCGGGGACTCCCGTGCCCGTGATGTTCGTGCTCTTGGCATAGACCGTCGATCCAGCGACGGGAGTGACCACAGTCGGAGCCGCTGGGGATTCGCGGATGATGACCGGGGCGGATGCGCTTCCGCCCGTGAGGGTGGCCTCCCCCAGGGGTGCGTCCGCCGGAACGTCGAAAACGGTGGCGAAGCGACCGGCACCGTCGGTACGCACCTGCTCGACAGCGTCGCCGATCTTCAGGTCGACGGTGGTGTTCGCCGGGTATCCGCTGCCGTTGACGCGGAACGGCTGCCCGGTGAGGGCGACCTTCGAGTAGACGCCGACCGCCGGAGTCGAGCTTGCTCCGGCGTCGACGAGTCCTGCCCCGACCCGGTCCGCGCTGAGCCCAGCGAGCGGATCCGCCGTGTCCGTGATGCGCTGGGTCAACTGGTCCGGCGTGAGACCTGGAGTCTCCGAGAGGATGCGGGCAGCGACCCCGGCCACGTGCGGGGACGCCATCGACGTTCCGGGATACAGCGCGTAGACGGAGCCGTCGTCCTGGCGCGGCACTGCTGACCACACGAAGCCCGGCGCGGTCACCGTGACCTTGCCCGCACCGTAGTTCGAGAATCCCGCACGCACGATCGCGCCCGTCGCCTCGTCCTGATCCGCGGCAGCGACGGCGATGACACCCGGCAGCGCGCCAGGTGCCTGAAGACAGGAGGAGTTCACCGGCCGAGGCTCGAGCGTCCCGTCGTTCGGACTCATCTCATCCGTGCTCATGGTGGCGAGATCCTGACCCTCATTACCGACCGCGGCGACGTTCAGCACGCCCTGGTCGTGGGAGTAGGCGTACGCGCGACGGAGCGCTTCGAGAGCCGCACCCTGTGAGTCGACATCAGCGCACCAGAGGTACCAGGGGTCGACGTAGTAGCTGTGGTTCACGATCGGGATGTCGTGGTCAGCAGCCCACATGGTCGCGCAGATGCTGGCCTCCGGGTAGATGTGGCCGTCGTCGTTGACGACTTTGATCGAGGCGACGCGCGCGTCAGGGGCGACGCCGACGATGCCGGTGCCGTTCGCCGCTCCCGCCACGCTGCCGGCCACGTGCGTGCCGTGCGCGCTCGCGCCGTCGGTTCCCGGCTGCCACGCCTCGGGTCTCGTGTCCGGTATGCCGTTGACGGTGCAGCCGACGGACAACGCCGGGTCGATCTGGCCGGCGAGGTCCGGATGTCCGGTATCGATGCCGCTGTCGGCGATGCCTACCACCACTCCCTTCCCCGACGGTGACGTCGCCCCGATGGCGACGGTGTTCCACGCGGTGCCCTCG
The DNA here is from genome assembly GCF_040223885.2 of Microbacterium sp. WHRI 7836. NCBI lineage: Bacteria > Bacillati > Actinomycetota > Actinomycetes > Micrococcales > Microbacteriaceae > Microbacterium > Microbacterium sp. WHRI 7836. Next base: position 216,081 of record NZ_CP168171.1, on the reverse strand, counting down.
GCCGGCATCGTCGTCGGCTCCGTCGTGTCGCCGGCGATCGGTGGCCCGGGTGCGGTCGGCGTGTCCGGATCGGTCGACGTTCGGGTCGGGCCAACGGACTGGACCCAGGCGAGACTCTCGAGCTGAGTGGGGAAGTCGCCGTCGGGTGCGCGGGCGACCGTCACCCCGATCTCGGGATAGGTGATCAACAGCTCCCCGCCGGCTCCTTCGATGGCCGACCGCAGCACATCCGCGCTCGGCGCTTCTGGTCTCGTGTTCACCACCCAATTCAGTGCGGACTGCTCCGCTGCTGCGGCGACGGGCACGGCGGCCGTCAGCGGGACGCTCATTGCGAGCGCCGCGCCGACGGCGAGGACTGCACAGGTGCTGCGGACGATCACGCGGCTGGTCATTCAGGTCTGCCTTTCCGCAACGCTCGACGGAACACCGTCGAATCGAGTTCTCTCCTGCGTACAGGAGTGAAAGGTCGCGGCACCATTACGCGATCCGTTTGCGATCGGCGCGTTCCGCCTGCGGGCGTTGAGTCCTACTCCCGGCGGAACATCCCCATCAATGCGGGTAGAGCGACCATGCCCACCAGCCAGAACGCCGCGCCCCAGATCACACCATCGGCGATGAACGGCAACCACTCGTATTCGGTCGGATAGGCGATGCCCGTTCGACCGGTCAGGCGCAGAACCACCTCTGCCGGATAGGTGGCGAAAGGGTTGGACGAATGGTCCTGCGAGACCCACGGAAGAGGGAAGCCGAACGAGACGGATGCGAGGTCGGCGTCGGACCTCACGGGGATCCGCTGGACCGTGGTCACCCACCAGGCGACGGCGAACCCCGCAACGATCGCGCCCAGCACGGACAGCACCACGCGTGCTGCTCCCCCGACACGATACGGAGAAGACGCAGCAGAACGAGGATCCGCGGTCATCAGCAGGAGGTCGGCACTCAGCAGATCAGCTGTCGGAGCGGCTGATCTCGTCGAGCAGGTCGTCGAGGGTGTCGAAGTCGATCGTCTCCGAGCCGTCGAGGTCGCGCACCTCGACGCCGTCGACCTCGAAGTCCTCGTCGAGCTGCACGAGGATGCGCGACTCGGGGAACTGCTTCGGCGCGAGGAAGGCGAGAAGCACCGCGTCGGCGAACACGACGACCGAGGTGGCCTCGAGATCATCGCGCAGGTCGATCTGTTCCGCGACGGGCTCGTCGTCGACGGCATCCTCGATGTCGGCGACGATCTCGTCGATCACCGAGCGCCACCGAGACTCCCCGACCGAGAGGGTGCGGGCGACTGCCGCGACCAGCGCCTCATGATCCACGTCATCGCTCTGGACGTCCTCCAGCTCCGGATCGACGTTCACGTTGACGGTCGTACCGGCGGCGTCGATGATCGCGCGCCCGTACACCAGCCCGTTCTCGGCGATCGGATCCTCGAGCAGTCCGCTCTCGACGATGCGGGCCAGGAGGGTGTCGAGTGCAGGCGAAGTCATGCCTCCAGTCTTTCGCATCTCGCTCGTGCGGGGGCTGCGAGCCGTGAGTTCGCCGGAACGGGCGTCCCCCGCATCACACCTCGACGGCGACCGAGCCCCCGACGACGACGTGCGCTTCCGCATTACGTCGCGTCTTCGCCCAGCCGTTCTTCCGGCGCATGATGCGCAGGAAGGCCCGCGCGATGCAGATGTACATGTAATACACGTAGAGCCAGACACCCAGCCCCCACATCAGGGCCGTGAACCAGCTGGCCTGCGGCTCGCAGCGCACCTTGTAGACGAAGCCCCAGACAGCGAAGGGGGCGATCGAGAACACCGAGAGAAGTCCGACGAGGCCCAGGACGCTGCCGAGCGCGAGCTGCACCTGAGCGGGATCCTGGATCAACAGCGAAACCTGCGCACCCACCAGGATCGTGAATGACAGCGCGCCGAGCATCTGCAGGAACGGGAGGACGAGGTAGTAGCTGGTCTCGATCACACCCGCGCTGTCGACATGAGGAGACTTCACCACTTCGCCGATGTACTTCACGCACTGGATGTTGCCCTGCGCCCAGCGCGTGCGCTGTGTGAGGAGACGGCGGATGGACGGGAGCGCCTCCTGGTTCACATGGGTGTCGTAGACGTGCTTGACCTGGAAACCGGCGAGCACGACGTGCACGCCCAACTCGTAATCCTCCAGGAGAGCTCCGTGCCATGGTTCGCCGAACTTCTCGCCGATCGCGTCGAGAACCGACAGCCGCGTGAACTGTCCGTTCCCCCCGAGCCCCACGGTTCCCGTCTTCGCGCGCAGCGACTGCATCGCTGCGATGGTCGTGCGGAATTCGAGGTCCTGCATGCGCAGCAGGAAACGGGCGAAGGTGTTCGCGAACCGGCCACTGTTCGGGTAGGGCTTCTTGTCGTCGCGGTTCTTCATCCACACCGCGATCTGCGCCGCACCGACCGCGGGATCGCCGAAGGTGTCCTCGGCCGAGCAGATCTCCAGGGCGTTGGGCTCCATCTCGCCGTCGGCATCGATCACGACGACGACGATCCGTTCATGGTCGGCGTCTTCGGGCAGCCAGCTCAGCAGCTGATGGTAGGCCGCATTGAGGGCGTCGCCTTTGCCGGTGCGGGCTTGCGGACGGCGGCGCTGCACCAGGTGCACGTGCGAGTCCTCTGCGGCCCACCGCGAGACGATCGCCGAGGTGGCGTCTTCGCTGTCGTCGTCGATCACCCAGGTGTGCGCACCGGGGAAGTCCCGACGGGCGCGCGAGATGGTGGTGTCGATGACCGCCTCCTCGTCACGGCACGGGATGAAGAAGTGCCATTCGAAGTCGGCGGGGTCCCCCGGGACCGCCTTCGGGTACCGGAGGTACGGAACGAGGATGAAGACGACGTAGGTGACGAAGGCGACGCCGAGAAGAATCGTGAAGGCGTTGAGTATGGAGAGCATGGAACGGCCTTTCAGGTTCGCGTCAGAGCGCGCCGTTTCGGTGGTAGCGAGGCCCCTCGGTCTCTTCCGGCACGACGCGGCGACGGCGACGCGGCCGCACGCCGACGATGAGCAACAGGGCGGCGAGCCCGAGCGCATAGCCGATGATGCCGACGACGGAACCGACGAAGACATGGCTGATCTCATAACCGGGGTCGAGACCCCAGGTCTGCGTCGACCATCCGATGATCACGAGCCGGAGGAGGTTGACGACGAAGATGATGGCCCACATCGCCAGGATCCCGAGCACACTGCGACTCCATGGCACTCGCGTGCTGGCGAGGATGACCGCGCCGACGACCGTCAGGGGAACGCCGATCAGCAGCGTGGTGCACTCGACGGTGACGCGAAGGGCGATGAGCTCATGCTCGGGCGTCCGCACGAAGTAGTGCTCGGCGATGGGAAGACGCTGACCCTCGACGAAGGGGGAGAGAGCCCAGGTCGCAGCAGAGGCTTCGAAAGAGCGGAACGCCTCGTTGACCCAGACGAGGGCCAGCACCGCGAGGATCAACAGCAACGCCGCGAGGATTCGAGCGGCGCGGTCCCCCTTCGGCCCGCCGAGCGCGAACCGCACAGGAGGTCGGAGTTCTCTTCGCGGGTCTTCGACGATCGTGCTGCTGGCCATGACTACCTCTCACTGCGGGTGGTGCAAAACGGGGCGAGGAGAGGACCGCCCTGGAAGGACGGCCCTCTCCTGTTCGCCGGGGCGCTCCTTAGCGGGCGCTCCCGTAATAGGTGACACCGGGGAAGGCGAAGCCGTCTCCGTTGCCGTTCCAGACACCGGTGAAGGTGATCACGACGGTCTGGCCGGACGCCAGCGGACCCTTCCAGTCGATGGTGTTGCCACTGACCACGACGGTGCCGCTGTTGGCCGTGACGCTGGACGGGTTCCAGGTGGAATCATCCAGCACGCCGGCCAGGGCGTACTCGATCTCCGCATTCGCCGAGTCGACGTTGCCGTTGTTGCCGAACTCCATCCGGTACGTGACCGCCTGACCCGGCTGCGGGTCGGTCGGGTTCGAGTTGAACGTGTACTGGAAGAACTCGCGCTTGACGGTGTCGGTGTCGGTTGCGCAGACGTTCGCTGCGTTCGACGCGGCGGCGCACGCCTGGTTGGACAATGCACCCGGCGCTGCCGACTGGTTGACCTTGGCGTTCACCTTGAGCGTGACCGACTGCCCTGCGGCGAGGTCGCCGAGGTCGGCGGTCACGTTGCGCCCGGAGGCCGTGACCGTGATGCCGGCAGGACCGCTGCCCGACACGAAGTCGAGACCGGCCGGGAGCGGATCGCTGACCACGACGCTCTTGGCAGCACCGTCACCGGTGTTCCGCACCACGATGTCGTAGGTCAGGTTCTGACCCAGCTTGACGTCACCCTGCTGGTCGTCCTTGGTGATCGTCAGGACGGGCTTGGTCTGCTTGTCGATGGTCGTGTCGTCCCCGTCGCACGCCTGGTTGGACGAGGTCGCGACGGCACAGGCGTTGTTGCGCAGGTTGCCGAGCGGAGTCGACGTCCCGACCGTCGCCTTCACCGTCAGAGTCGACGAGGCTCCGGGAGCGAGCGACGGGATCGTGCCGCGCACCTGCTGTCCGGAGACCGTGACCTGACCCAAGGTACCCGCCGTGTAGGACGCGGTGATACCGGTCAGACCGGCGGGCAGATCGTCGCTGATGGCGACGTTCGTCGCCGCCGCATCGCCGGAGTTCTTGACGACGATGTCGTAGGAGAGCTGGTCGCCGATGACAGCCGCGTCGCGGTGGTCGTTCTTGTCGACGGTCAGCACGGGCTTGGTGGGCTTGTCCACATCGATGTCGATGCTGTGCAGGTCGCTCGGCACCTTGGTCCACGTGGGGATCAGGCCGAGGAAGGCACCCTTCGACCGCATCGTGACCTGGAACACGACCCTGGAGACCGTGCCATTGACCCGCACGGTTCCGCTCTTCGACGCGAAGTTGGTGGACGTGATGGTGTTCGAGGTGACGTCGAGGTCTCCGGACGTCGAGCTCAGTGTCACGCCGGAGGTCGTCAGCGTGTACTTGGCGGAGCTGTTCACGACACCGCCGAGCGCGTAGACGTCGCCACCGAGCTTGTCGAGCTTGATCTTCGGGTTCGTCACCTGCTGACCGAAGTCGACCACGACGTTGCCGCGGACGCACTCGATGCCGTTCTTGCAGGGAAAGTCCTCGTGGAAACCGATCACGTTCAGCCCCAGCTCACCGCCGTCGCGGACGGTGGCGAGGTTGACGACATCACCGGAGCTCTTCACCTGGATCTTGTCGGTGGTGGTGATCTTGGCAGTGGCGCCGGCCGCGGATGCGGTGCGGGTGTCGCCCGAACCGGTCCAGCCGTTGACGTCTGCGGCCGTGGCAGCCGGGGCCGCCGCGAGGGCGCCCACCGCCAAAGCGGCGAGCAACCCCCCGGCCAGCGCACCCCGGAGGATGGATTTCTTTTTCACTGTGGTTTCTTCCTCTTGAGTGAGCCGAGCGCGGTCAGTCGGTGGCCGTGGAACGACGGCGCAGAGCGAGCGCGCCGAGCGCGCCGACCCCGATCACACCGGCGCTGGCGAGTCCGACACCGGCATCGATCACCGGCACCGGAGGGCGCTGCGCGAACTGGTGCGCATAGTTGTAGGTGAAACGGACGTCGTCCGTGAACACTCCGCCGGTGTAGACGACTTTGGCGCTGTTGGTGATCGTCGGTCCCCAGTAGTCGTCGGCGACCGTGAACGACGCCATCGGCTGCACGATCCGCGTGCCACCGTCATGCGCCACGTTGAAGGTCCACACGACGTTGGAACCGACCAGCGCGCCGCCCTCGGTCGCCGAGGCGAACGTGGTGTTCGCCGGTACCGGAAGGATCACCTTGTAGACGCCGTCGATCTGCTCATCATTGACGAGCTGCACGACGGCACCTTCTTTGATCTCCGATCCGGGAGTGACCCCGGTGGCAGCCGTCTGTGTGGCGCGACCGAGGTAGCCGCGGACCAGCTGGGGAGAGCTGACCCTTTCCGTTCCGCTGGTGCTGGTGGTCGTCGTCGACGAATCCGGCGTGACCGGCTGGTCGTCGGCCATGGCCACCTGCCCACCGAGCACTGTGCCTCCCACGATCAGCAGGCCGATGCCGGCGGTGCAGGCAGTCTTGAGGATGCTCTTCATCTCGAGCCCCTTCCTTCCATTTGAGTGACGCGCAGAGTGCATCGCCGCCGATAGGACCGCGGATCGAACGTTCGATTACGCCCGCCCGGGAAACGCCTCAACGGCATGGCCGGCGTCGATCCCGCCCGACGGGGGCGGCCCTGCGCAGCACGCGCCGACGGACGGTGAGCAACGCTCCAGCTCCCATGGCTGCCGCACCCACGATGACCCAGGTGAGCACCGAATCCGGACCGGTCATCGCGAGGAGGCCGACGGCGGCGAGAGGCGTGGTGAGATCGCTGCTGTACATCAGGACTCCTCTGCGGCGAGGCGGACGACGGAATGGATGTGCGTGGCGATGCGTGCCGTGGCCTTGCCATCACCGAACGGCGACGGCAAGGCGCTCAGCTTCTCCAGGGTCCCCTCGACATCGGCGAGCACAGCCGCCGCCTCGCTCGCGAGCGTCTGAGGTGTGACGAGCTTCGTGAACGATCCCAGCGCCTCAGGGCGTTCCGTCGAATCGCGCACGACGAGCACCGGTCGCCCGAGCACCGTGGCCTCCTCCTGGATGCCGCCGGAGTCGGATACCAGCACTGCCGCGTGTGCGGCGAGGGCGAGGAAGCGCTCATAGCTGTACGGCTCCTCGGCGATCAGGGCGTCGAGGAGATGCTCCGCGTCCAGTGAGGTGAGCATCGCCCGCGTTCGAGGATGCACGGGGAAGACGACGGGCCACCCGGAAGCGGCGATCTCGTTGAACGCGTGCAGGGTCGAGATGAGGTTGGCCGGGGTGTCCACGTTCTCCTGACGATGCAGGGTCGCGAGCACGTAGCGGTCGGGGTGGACCCCGAGCCTGACGAGCTCGTCGACGTCCGCGGCGACGTCGGAACGCTGCATGCGAACCGCCTCGACCACGGGGTTGCCGGTGACGAGGATGCGCTCGTCCTCGATTCCCTCCTCGAGGAGATTGGCCCGGTTGGTCTCGGTCGCGGCGAAGAGGTCATCGGAGATGTGGTCGACCATCACCCTGTTGTGCTCCTCCGGCATGCGACGATCCCGCGCCCGGAGGCCGGCCTCCACGTGCCCCAGTCGCACTCCCGCCGCGTTCGCGGCGAGCGCGGCGGCGAAGGTCGCGTTCGTGTCGCCCTGGACGACGACGTATTTCGGGTCGAGCTGGGTGATCGCCTGTGCGATCTGCTCGGCTGCTCGGCCGATCTGCGCAGCGCGTGGGAGTCCGCCGACATGCAGCTGGAGATCGACGCGCTTGATACCGCACGCCTGCAGGAAGACACGGGACATGCCGGGGTCGTAGTGCTGGCCGGTGTGGACGATGTAGGCGGCGTCGCCGAGGCTTCGCACCAGAGGGGCGAGCTTCACGATCTCAGGACGGGTGCCGAACACGACCATCACCGAGGATTTCGGAAGCTCAGCGGACGAAAGGAAGGAAGAGGATGTCATTTCTGGGTACTCCGATCAGTCCCCGGGGATTTCCCGGGGACGACGTGTGTGAGGGGATCTAGCGGTTGGACCTGCGGCGCACACCGACGACGATGAGGAACGCCCCACCGGCGAGGAGGATGATCGCAGGGACGGCCAGCGCGAAGGTCGCACCGGTCTGGGCAAGAGCGGCCGGAGCCGGAGTGACCGTGGTGACGGCGCACGACCACGAGGGGTCATCCGCACACGCATGCACTGCGGTCAGCGGAGGCAGTGCCGGCAGCTCGGACAGGTCGGCATTCTCAGGAACAGGCATGCCCGCCTGCCTCGCCGCGCTGCGGAGGGATTCGTTCATGACCTCGTCGTAGGCGACCGTGGCACGGTTGACGATCTTCCCGTTCTGGGTTGCCGGAACCTGAGCCCGGAGACTCATCGTCGCCGACTGGCCAGGGAGGATCTCCTCCACCATCCACCCGACGCGGTCCTTGACGGCGACGCCGCCCGTCGAGGCGGAGATGAACCGCGTCCCCTCGGGGAGGTCGTCGACGACCGGGATCTGCGTCGCGGTGCCAGGACCGGTGTTCACGACCGTGATCGTGTAGTCGAGGATCGCGCCGGACTGCGCGGCGGCCTGCGCCACCGTCTTGCTGATCTCCAGAGAAGCGAGCGCGGGGACCGCCGTCACCGCACATGCCTGCGCGACGTCGTCGACGCAGGGCGTGAGGATCGTCGGATCGGGCGTGCCCGCCGGGACTCCCGCAGGGTTCTGCACCGTGGCCCTGTTCACAAGCTGAGCCTCGTCGAGTCCGCCCGGGGTGGTTCCGACGACGTGCAGCTCGACCTGACCGCCTGCCGGCACCTCGGCCACCGTCCAGCGGACGGTGTCGTCCTCGATCACACCGCCCTGGTCGGCAGAGACCTCCGTCAGCGTGGTCGGAAGGTGATCGACCACCGGCACGTCCGCGGCCGGTGCGACGCCGGAGTTCGCGACCACGACGGTGTAGGCGAGGGCCTCACCGTGGCCGGCGACCTGCTTGTCGACGACTTTCGAGAGCGAGAGCGCCGGCAGCGCGGCCACGACGGTGGTGGCACATGCCGCGGATGGATCGTCGGTGCACGGGGTGGTGCTCGTCGGAGCCGGGGTGCCCGCAGGCGAGTCGACGGGGTTCTCCACCCCGGCGCGGTTCACGAGGGTGGCGCCCGCACTGGAGGGATCGACGGTTCCCGTGACATGCAGCCGGCTCTCGCCGCCCGCCGCGATCCTGTCGATCGTCCACGCGATCGTGGAGCCCTCGATCGTGCCGCCCTGGTCGGCCGACACGGTGGTGAGGCCACTCGGAAGCACGTCCGTGACGGGAACCTGGCGAGCCTCGGCATCACCGGTGTTCTTGACGGTCACGGTGTACGCGAGCTGCTCACCCGGCACCGCGGCACCCTTGTCCACGATCTTGGACACGGACAGCGCAGCGTACGTCGGCTCAGGGGTAGGAGTCGGGGTCGGCGTGGGAGTCGCGGTCGCGGTGACACCGAAGGCGTACCCGTCGGTGAATCCGGCCTGAGTGCCACCGAGTGCGAAGCGCGCGACGTCGAACACGATCTCGGTGATCTGCTTTCCCGTCACCGTGAAGCTTCCGCACCCACCGGGCTTGCTCGCCGCAGTGCACTTGATCGCGGCGTCTCCCCGGTAGTAGCCGTCCCCTCCATCGGTGAACGTCGCTCCGCGAGAGACGGCGGCGCTCGATGCGCCGCCGGCAGCGGAGGAGAAGCGGATGCCGTCGGCGGCGGCGACCCCGCCACCGAACGGGTTCGCGGATGCAGTTCCGGCGCCGAATTCGGCGATGTGGATGGCCGGGTCGTCGACCGGTCGGTCGAAGCGGACGGTGATCTGACCCTCCCCACACCGCTTCGACGAGCCGCAGTCGTTCTTCGAGTGGATACCGACGACAGGAAGATCCTTCGTCGACACTCCCTCGGCGTACATCGCATCGGTTCCGCTCCACGCGCTGAGGGACTTGCCGTCATCGGCGAACACACGATCACCCCCACCGGAGATCGTGGCAGTCGCCACGGTGCCATCGGCGAGGGTGAAGGTCGCGGTCTTGGCGTCTTTGACGCTGGCGGATCCTGCGGCTGCGGCGGGGAGTGCCGTCGTCGCGACGGCGCCCAGTGCGAGCAGGAGTCCGAGCATGAGCGTGCCCGATCGTTTCCACATGCGGTTTGGTTCCAATCTGATTCCCGGTCGTCCGATCGCGCACTCGTCAGAGTGCCGGACAGATACTGGACGGCTGCGAAACACATCCATTACGCGTGCGCACGAAATCAATCGATGATGGTCACCTGGGCCGAGGCGCTCCCGGAAACCCCTGCGATGTTCGACTGCACGAAGTCGAACGTGATCACGGTTCCGGCCGCCACCGGGTAGGAACCGACGTCGACGCTCGCCTGCCAGGTGCCGCTACTCAAGCAGGTGCCGACCGCGGCCGTGACCCCGAAAGCCGAGACAGTGACATCGGCACCGGCCTCGCAGCGGATGCTCGCCGAGACCACCTGCGTCCGTGAGACCTGGGAGGGGATGGACAGGATCACCGGAGGGCCGGGCGTCTGCGCCACGGGTGGAGCGGGCGCAGCAGGAGGCGGTTGCGGTGCCTGGGCGGGAGTAGAGGTCTCCGGGACGGGGACGGGGACATCTTGCGGGGGCGGGGGCGGGCTCGCTTCACTGGGGATGGCAGTCGGCAGCAGCGTCGGCAGCCGGTCCGACTCCACCACATCGAGTCTTTCGGCGGCTGCACTGGTCTCGACCGTCTCGACGTCGCTCGTCACCGTCGAGGTGATTCCCGCGGACAGCGTCACGACCGCGACGGCCGCCGTCATGAGGATGCTCGTCTTGGTCGCCATGAGCCCGACAGCGGGCAGAGTGATCGTCGCCGGCATGGATGATGCGCTGGCCGATACCCCGGACGTCGTGAGCGTCTGCCACAGCTGAAGACCCGTGCCGACGCCGATGCCGGCGGGGAACAGCACAGTGAGGATCCGCGAACTCGCCCGACGCGCCTCCTCAGCTTTTGCGCTGCAGTCGGCGCACATCGCGAGATGTGCTCGCACCCGGCGATCATCACGCGTGGTGAGACGTCGACGGGCATGAGCGCCCAGCTTGCTGAGCGTCCACCGACACTCCTTGAAGGCCGGCGGTCTCGACGTCAGGTGAGCCGAGATCCAGGCCTGACGGAGCCCCTCTCTGGCCCGGAACGCGAGCACTGCCGCCGCGCGTTCGCTGATCTCCAAGCGCCTGCCGATCTCGAGCATCGACAGGTCCTCGACCTCTGCGAGCCACAGCACGTCCTGCCAGCGCATGGGCAGCGTGAGGAGCGCCTTGGAGACGAGCGCGGCATCGAAATCGGAATCCGCCGCCTGGTCCGTCGAGGCCGGATCCTCGACGGCTTCGATGTACTCGATGGGCACCTCGCGTCGGGAACGTCCCCAGCTGATCGCGAGATTGCGCATCGTGGCGAAGAGGTAGGGCTTGAAGGCGGTGGTCGGCCCCTTCCCCGTCTGGATGGCCTGGTAGATCCGCGTGAACGACTCCGCCACGAGGTCGTCGGAGTCGGCCGACCACCAGTAGGTACGAGCGACCGCCCTGGCGACCTGTGAGTAGCGCGCCCAGAGCTCAGCGTAAGCGCGTTGGTCGCCGGTACGCACACGAGCCAGGAGATCGGAGTCTCGATCCCCTGGCTGTGTGATGTCTTCTTCTCTGTTCATGGATTCTCCCTTTCCCCCAAGGGATCTCAGGACGGGATGGAGACGCCGTCCTTCACGAGTCATGCCCGAGTGGGCCGGGTGCACCGGCCCACTCGGGCGATGGATTCAACGAGAACGGTTGAGTCGTCGTCGCATCACGAGACGCGTACCTCCGATCAGCAGCAGGCCCGCGAGCAGCAGAGTCGAGGTGGCGGCCTGCATGCCGGTGGCCGCCAGGGTCATCACCTCAGGAACGCCGGCCGTGGGCGTCGGCGGCGGCGTGACGGTCTTCGTCAGCGGGTTGGTGACCGCGACGGTGACCATGTCACCGCTCACCGTGAAGTGGGCGGGTGAGATCACCGGCTTGCCCCACGTGATTCCGTCGATCGGCTTCGGAGTGCGCTCCCGCACGGTGACGTCGGCACCCACCGGGAGCGCCGAGCTCGAGACGGGAGTTCCCGCTTTGAGAGCGAGCTCCCCCGAGCCCGCTTCGAACCCCGGACCGGCCGGGTACGAGTACTCGAGCACGTACTCGGTGTCCGCCGGGACGAGCGAGGTGGCCGCGGCCGCACCGTCGAGCGACTTCAACGCCGAGAAGGGCAGGGTGCGCAACGTCGCCGTGTTCGTGAGTGCGACATCGATCGTCGCCTCGCCCTTGATCTGCAGCCTCTGCGGCGAGAACACCGGAGCCGCCCACTCCAGATTCCACGGAAGACCCTCGAGTGACTCCGTGAGTGCGATCGTGGTGCCTTCGGCGAACGACGGGCTCACCCACGGCGTGCCGGCCTGCACCGCGAACTCGCCCGACGTGACGACGCCCTGGGGGTCCGTGGCGATGTACCCGCCGCGATACGTCACGTCGCCGAGGTTCGCCGTGTCACCGAGCACCTTCTTGTCGATCGTGAAGGTTCCGACCCTGGTGCCGGTTCCCGTGCCCGACCCTCCGTGACGCGTGACCTCAGCGGTGGTGGTGCCCGTGCTCTCCGTGCCGATGCGGATCGTCGCGTCGTTCTTGTAGACGCCTGCCGTACCGCCGTCGGTCACCTTCGAGAGGTAGTGCACGTTGTAGAAGTAGCCTTCGCGTGCGGTGAACGTGACGGTGGTCCCGTCAGCGGAGACGGTGTAGTCCGTCGACGCCACTTCGGTGAACGGCCCGGGGACCACCAGTCCGCTCGGAAGCGTCTGCAACTCATTGGCCGCCCACAGGCTGGGGTAGTGCTCGCCGGTGGCCGACTGGGCGATGAGCTCTTGGTTCGCGCCGATGACGTCGGTGACGACGACCTCCTGCCCACCGATCATCCCTTTCGCCCCGGCAGCGACCGCGACGTCCCAGAGGATGGTGTCGGTCCCGTTCTGGTACTCGCCGCTCTTGAAGTTCCAGCGACCGGCGAAGTCGCAGTCCTCCTTGCAGATGAACGGGTCGGGCCGCACGTCGACCGTGGCCTTCGCGTCGCCGAAGTCATAGGTCACGGTCTTCTGCTCGGTCACCTCCGTCGTGACCGTCACCCAGAAGGAGAAGCCGCCGGACAGACCCCGTGGATGCGTACTGAGGTAGTTGCTGTCGAAGTCGCACACCAACTGGGTGGCTGTGGTCACGCAATTCCCCGCCGCGGTTCCATCGGCGTCGAGCAGGGGGAAGGCATCCGGCAACCCGCGCAGGTCGTCCGGGAGGTCGACCACGAAACCAGCGGGACTCACCGGGTTGTCCGGGAGAGACCATCGACCGGTCAACTCCGCCTTCGTCCCGCTCGTGACCGCGCTCTCCGTGAACGCCACCGAGTCGACCTTCGCCTCTGTCGCATAGGGAGGTGCGGCCGACGCGGCGACCGGAGCGGCGATCGCACCCGCCGCCGCGGCGACGAGTACCACGGCAGCGGCGCCGATTCGCATCATTCGGCGAGGACGGGACGGTGAATGCCCACGGGCGACTGGCTGATGGTTCACAGGGTTCCTCCGGTTGTCGAATGGCGAGCAAGTGCGCAGCACGCCATGCCGGATAAGACAGGGGATGCATGTTCCGATAACGGCCGTCCCGGCCATTTGGAGGTGACCGATAACGTCGTTGCGCCTTTGCTCTAAACCGAGCCGGCTCTCGCCGTTCGCCGCCATGGATTCGAAGGCTTGCGGCCCAGAGCGCAGCACCGAGGATGACAGCAGTCGCCGAGCGGACACGAAGCGACAAGCCGTGAACGTTCGTGACATATCGATGTGCTGGCATTCGTGCCGCCGCCCAGTCGTCCAATGAAGAATGCGCGGCGGGTCCGGGGAGAACCCGCCGCACGGAGGGCCGACCTCTGGGGAAGCATCGACGATTTTGGGGAACCGCCGTCGGGGCGGACGGAGTATTCCGTGAGAAGCGCCCCATCGAACCCTCGAAGCTACGACGGCACACCTGTCGATCCATTACGTGCGATGGCCGTCATTTCTCGTCGACGCGGTCCCGGGGGGTCAGGCCGATCACCCGCACCGCCCTGCCGATAGGCTCGGTGCCGTGCCGAACGTCGAGCCCTCCGCCCCCGCATCCGCCGCCTCCGATCTCCTCCGCATCGCCGCGGCGCTCGAGGGCCCACAGCCCCTGAACTGGGTGATCACCGGCGACTCGATCACGCACGGCCTGGTGCACACGCAGGGCGGCCGCAGCTATCCGGAGCACTTGCACGAGCTGATCCGCGGCGAGCTGGAGCGTGTGCGCGATGTGGTGATCAACACCGCGATCAGCGGCAATCGCATCGTCGACCTGCTCGATGACTGGGATCGTCGCATCGCGTCGTGGCGGCCCGATGTCGTCACCCTCATGATCGGCACGAACGACGCCTCCGACGGCGGGCCGCGCGAGGTCATCACGGCAGACGACTACGCGGCGTCCTTGCGCGACTTCGTCACCCGCGTGCGTGCTCTCGGCGCCGTCCCCGTCCTGCAGACACCGCCGGCGATCGACATCCGCAACGCTCCGGAACGGGCGCGCATCGGGGAATTCGCCGAAGCTGTACGCCAGGTCGCCGTAAGTGAGGACGTGATCCTCATCGACCAGTACGCCCGCTTCGCCGAGCTCGGCGCCGGCTCCGTGCCGTGGGGACTGATGAACGACCCGTTCCACCCGAACACGGAGGGTCACGCGGCTCTCGCCCTGGAACTCGCGCGCGGCCTCGGGATCCGCCCGCAAGCACCGCGCGCACGCACCTTCGCACTCCTCGAGGGACTCGTCGCCACCGCTCGACTGAGCGGTTAGACCTCGCGGACGCCCTCACCCGCGGTGGACGAAAGACCTCTGGACGCGACGCTCGGCACCGCACTAGGTTGAGCGCATTCGCAGTCGGAGAGGTGGGGGCATGTCTCACGTGGTGGCAACAGGGGCCGGCAAGGCCATGATGGAGCGTCGGAACGACCCGACGCACGACTACATCCTCGGCCTCACCGGCAAGGAGAGACCGCGGGTCCTCTTCGTCGGCACGGCCACCGGCGACGACGCCGCCTACATCGTGAGCTTCTACTCCACGTATGACTCCGACAGGTGCGCGCCGCACCACCTCCCCCTGTTCCACCGTGCGGTCGACGACCTGGCCGGTTTCGTGAAGGGCTTCGACGTGATCCACGTCGGCGGCGGCAACACCGCCAACATGCTCGACGTCTGGAAGCGCCAGGGCCTCGACGAGATCATGCGCGAGATGTGGGAGGACCCCGACTCGAACGTGGTGTTCACGGGCGGCAGTGCAGGAGGCATCTGCTGGTTCGAGGGCGGGACCACCGACAGCTACGGACCGACCCTGCAGGTGCTGCCGGAGGGACTCGGCTTCCTGCACGGCAGCTTTTGCCCGCACTACGATGCCGAGGACCAGCGGCGTCCCCTCTTCCACACGTCCCTGCTCAGCGGAGAGCTCTCGACGGGGTACGCGGTCGGCAACCTGCAGTCGCTGCACTTCGAGAACTCCGAGTTCGTCACCGCGGTGAGCCCGGTCGACGATGCCCTCGCCCTTCGCGTGGAGGCCATAGGCGGGAAGATCGTCGAGACCGAGCTGCCCACCGAGGTGCTCAGAGGCGCTGCGCCCATCGTGAAGGGACCGTCGTCATGAACGACAACGTGTGGATCCTCGTCGCCGAACTCATCGTCGTCATCCTCGCGATCTTCATGGGGACGCGCACGAGCGGGATCGGTCTGGGCGTCTGGGGGCTCGTCGGCGTCGCCGTGCTCGTCTTCGTCTTCGGCGAAGCGCCGGGCAACGCCCCGGTCGACGCGGTCTTCATCGTCATCACGGTCATCACGGCGGCATCGACCATGCAGGCGGCCGGCGGCATCGACTGGATGGTGTCGGTCGCGGCGAAGGTGATCAGACGCCGACCCCGATCGGTGGTCTTCCTCGCCCCGGCGATGTCATTCCTGTTCACCGTCGGCGCAGGAACGGGCAACATCTTCTACCCGCTGCTGCCCGTCATCTACGACGTCTCGTACCAGCAGAAGATCCGACCGGAGCGGGCGCTCTCGGTGTCGGCCGTGGCCTCGCAGGTCGGCATCCTGTGCTCTCCTGTGTCCGCCGCGACCGCCTCGATGGTGGTGCTGCTCGCCCCGCAGGGCGTCGACCTCGGCGGACTGCTGCTGATCATGTGGCCCGCCTCCATCGTCGGCCTCTTCGTGGCGGCACTCGTGATGATGCGCCATGGCAAAGATCTGGAAGACGACCCCGAGTTCCAGAAGCGCCTCGCCGATCACCAGATCAAGCCGCCGGAGACCGACGCGCACGAGAAGAAGCTGCCTCCCACCGCGGTGCTCTCGGCCTCGCTGTTCCTCGCCGGCGTCGCTGTGATCGTGCTCTTCGGCCTGTTCGAGAACCTGCGTCCGGTCATCGGGACCGATGACGCCGGCGACCCGGTGCGCCTCAGCGTCACGGTCATCATCGAGGTCGTGATGGGCATCATCGCCGCCCTGATCTTCGTCTTCTGCAAGGTCAAGGCCGCAGATGTGCCCAAGCAGCCGACGTTCCCCGCCGGTATCGTCGGAGCCATCGCCCTGTTCGGCATCGCCTGGCTGGCGAACACCTTCGTCGCCGCGAACCAGACCCTCATCGTCGACGGCCTCGGCTCCGTGGTCTCCGGCTCCTCGGCGTTCCTCGGCGCGTTGCTGTTCGCGCTGGCCCTCTTCGCGGTCGCCATGCTCACGACGAGCCAGTCGAGCGCGACGAACGCGATCGTGCCGATCGGCATCACGATCGGCCTCCCCGCCTCCCTCCTGGTGGGCCTGTGGCCGGCGGCGATGGGCATCTACACGCTGCCGGCCAACGGCAGCCAGGTGGCCACCGTCGCGTTCGACCAGACGGGCACGACCAAGATGGGCAAGTTCGTCTTCGACCACTCGTTCCAGCTGCCGAACCTCATCTACGTGGCTGTGGCGATCATCGTCGGCGTGCCGCTCTCGTTCCTGTTCACCTGAGCCGAGCGGCCGGCCACGACATGACCGACGGCCTCGACCGGGCGACGCTCCGGCAGTTCCTGCTGGGGCTGGCGCAGGGCATGAACGCCTCCGCCGAGTCGGTCGACCGCATCCGCGACGTCATCGCAGAGGTGGCGAGGGCCTATGGGGGCGACGACGCCGACTTCGTGGTGCTGCCGACGATCATCCTCATCGAGAGCGGCGAGTCCGATGAGTCGCGCGTCGCGATCCGCTCGGCGACGAACGCCTCGTTCCGTTTCGATCAGATCGCCGCCCTGTACGAGCTGATCGCCCAGGCGAAGACCGGCTCGGTCACCCCGCTCGACGGCATCAGACGCCTGAACGAGATCGGCGCGATGCGCCCGCGGCTCGGCTGGATCACCCGCACGTTCGGGCATGCGGTGCTGACGACAGGGCTCTCTCTCCTGCTCGCCCCCACATGGCAGGGCGTGATCGTCGCGTTCGTGCTCGGAGCGCTGATCGGATTGCTGAAGCTGGTCCGCTCTCCGACGCTGCAGCTGATCATGCCGGTGGTCGCGGCGTTCGTGTGCGCCACCGCGGTCTTCCTCCTGGCCGAGGTGATCGAGATCGGCGATCCGATCCGCCTGCTCATCGCCCCGCTCGTCACCTTCCTGCCCGGCGGCGTGCTGACGAGCGCCACCGTGGAGCTCGCAGCAGGGCAGATGATCTCCGGCGCCTCCCGTCTGGTCTACGGCTTCGTGCAGCTGGCGCTGCTGGCGTTCGGCATCCTCGCCGCCGGCACCGTCGTGGGGGTCGACTCGTCCTCGTACGAAGCTCTCGACGGGGGCTCGCCGCTCCCGTGGTGGGTGGCGCTCATCGGGATCCTCGTGTTCGCGCTCGGGAACTATCTGCATTTCTCCGCGCCACCGTCGACCTTCGGGTGGGTGCTTCTCGCACTCGTCGTCGCCTACACGGGCCAATGGGCCGGCACCGAGTTCGTGGGCGCGACGGTCGGCGGGTTCGTCGGTGCCGTCGCGATGACCCCCGTCGTGCTGTGGATCGCGACCCTCCGCCACGGAGCACCGTCGCAGCTCACCTTCCTCCCGGCCTTCTGGCTGCTGGTCCCCGGGGCCGCCGGGCTCGTCGGGCTCACGGAGGCGGTCGCGACCGACGGCGGACTCTCCGACTTCACCACGGCGCTGGTCTCGGTCATGTCGATCGCGCTCGGCGTGCTCATCGGTACCGCGCTGTACCGCGTCGTGCACCACGGCGCCGAGGAGATCGTGCAGTTCGCCGTCGCCCTTCCCCCCGCCTCGGACGAGAGCGCCCCTGCTTCGAACCTGTGGTCGCGGATCACGGCGCCCTGGCGCCGGAACGGTCACCGCTGACGGTCACGGACACGCTCCGCTCGCCCGGCATCGCTCGTCTCTGCGTTCGTCGATGTCCCGGCGGGCGTCGCTTGTCCGTGCAGGATTTCGGCATATCGTAGAGGGAGGGGACCTGGGGAGGTACGGGGTGTCGGCATTTGTCGCGCAGGGGGACGGACATATACCGCGAGTATCGGCGCACGCCATCAGGCGTCCGCGACTGAGCGCCGAGTTCGAGACCGAGACGCCCCTCACACTCATCCGCTCGGCGTCCGGCTCCGGCAAGACCACGGCCCTGGTGGACTGGGCGGCCACCACATCCGCCCACGTCGTGTGGCTGACCGTGACGCCGGCGATCACGAGGAGTGAGGCACTCGCCGGAGCGCTGCTGCGCGTCCTGCCCGGAGCCGACCGGCGGGACGACGGCGACGAGGGCTGGGCCGCCGTGGCCGCGCGTCTGCACGAGGCGGAGGGCCACCTGGTCGTGGTGCTCGACGATGCTGCCGCCGTCGAGCGCGATGGCGCGTTCGCGCTGTGTCGCGCCGTCGGTGCCGCTGCCCGCACCCGTCTGATCGTCGCAACGAATCGGCCGAGCCCCTTCGACAGCGAGGGCCTCGACCTCTTGATCGACACGACGCTCGTCGCTCCCGAAGACCTCATGTTCGATGATGAGGAGATCCGTCGCGCGCTCGACGTCGACGAGGACACGGCGGCTGCGACACGAGAGGCGACAGGAGGATTCCCCGCGCTCATCCGCGTCCTGGCGCTGCGGGGGACCGGCATGGATGCCGCGTCCTTGCGAGCCGCCACCACGGTGATCGAGGACTACCTGCAGGACAGGCTCGCCGAGTGCGGCTTCGACCCTCGGGCGCTTCGAGGCATGCTCCGGATCAGCGTCACCGATTCCGTCGACGTTCCGCTCGCCACGGCGCTCACCGGCGATCCGGACATCGTGAGGGCGCTGGACCAGGCGGAGATGTTCGGTTTCGGCCGCTGGGCTGCCGACGGCCGCAGCTCGTTCGAGCTCACGCCCCTGACGCGCGGGATGCTGCGCCGCGAGCTCCGCGCAGCCCTCGCGGACGAGGTCCCCGGGCTGAGGCGCATCGCCGCAGAGGGTGCCGTGCGCCGTGACCTGCCCCTCGAAGGACTGCGGCTCGCCGTGGAGGGCGACGACCTGCGTCTGGCGACCCACGTCACGATGTCGGGGTGGAACCGACTGCTGCACCGAGATCGGAACGGTGTCGTCGAACTGCTCGGCGACGTACCGGTGGCACGGCTGAAGCAGGAGCCGCTGGTGGCCATGCTGCTCGGGATGTGCCTGAAGCCCAGCCGCCTGCGGCGCCAGCGCGGACTCCAGCTGCTGCGCATCGCGGTGGCGGCCGCGAACGCCCGCCGGACCACGCTCTCGGCCACGGAGCGGATCTTCATCTGGGCGGCCGAGAGTGCGTCGCTGCGCGCCATCGGACGACCGGAGCGCGCCGCACAGGTGGCAGCCCGATCTCTGGCCCTGTTCAACGAGACCCCGGAATCGCAGTGGCAGCAGTACGCCCGCGACATGCCGCTGCTGTGCACGCACCTCGGCATCTCCCTCTACTACGGCGGGCAGCAGCAGGAGGCCATCCACCTCTGGGAGCAGGCCACCGCCCTCGCCGCCGCGCACGGGGGCAGCAACGCCTTCCACGGCATCTGCCTCCTCGCCGGCGTGCACGCCTTGAACGGAGACCTCCCCGAGGCCAGGCACTACGTCTCCCTGATCAGAGACGGCGGCTGGGACGCGGCGCTGCTCGACAGCTACCGCGGCACGTTCTACCGTGTGGCCGAGGCCATGCTGGCGGTGGAGGACGGCGATCTCGCTGCCGCGAAGCAGCACATCCGGTACTTCGAGCCGTACCGCGCGACCAGCGAGCACTGGACGACGATGGCCTCCGTCGAGGCATGGATCGCTCTGCACGAGGGCGACGCCGCCGCGGGATTGGAACGCCTGGAATCGTTCGCGCGCCTGCGGGGCAAGGAGGCCGGTGCACCGCACGTGCGCCAGGCGCTGTCGCGCCCCCGGATCCTCCTCCATCTCGCCCTCGGTGACGTGAACGCGGCCAAGGCCGTGGTGCAGCGGGATGCGATCCCCGACCGCTTCGCGACCGTCCTGAAGCGGGCACGCCTGGCCCTCATCGACGGCAAGGCGGCCGACGTGGTCCGGCTTCTGGGACAGACCCGCCTGCGCCCCACGAACGCCAGGGAACGCGCAGAGGCCTCGGCGGTGCAGAGCGCCGCCCTGCACCGGGTGTCGCCGGCGGCCGCGCAACCGTCGAGCGAGGCGCTGAACGCCCAACTCGCCGATCGGGGCCTCACCACTCCCCTCGTGCTGCTGAGCGCGGAGGACTTCGGCACGGTGCGAGCCGACCTCGACCCGACCGGCCGTGGGACGTTCCCGCTGCGATCCGCGCTGCCGTCATTCGCGGCCCGACCCCGCCTGTCGTCACGCGAGCAGGTCGTGCTGCGCGCCCTCACCTCCGGCGCATCTCTTCCTGCGATCGCCCTGGAGCTGCGCGTCTCGCAGAACACCCTCAAGACACAGCTCCGCAGCATCTACCGCAAGCTCGGCGCGCACAACCGCACCGAAGCGGTGGAGCAGGCGGCGCGTCACGGTCTCCTGCCGGAGTAAGCGCAGACCCTTCCGGGGAAGACACGGAAGGCCCCGCCCGTCGAGTTCGACGGGCGGGGCCTTCTTTCATGACCGTCAGGCCTGGGAGCGGCGTCGACGCAGGATCAGCAGCACGGCACCGCCGAGCAGCAGAGCGATCGCAAGACCCAGCACCCAGGGCGCGAGGATTCCACCGGTGAGCGCGAGCGGCGTCAGCACCGGGTTCTCGGTCGTGCTGGGCGGCGGCGTGATCGTCCCACCGCCGGGAGGGGTGGCCGTGCCCACAGCCGCGTTGCGGAGAGTCGCACCCGCCGCGTTCGCATGCACGGTCACGGAGTAGGTGATCGTCACGCTCTCACCCTCGGCGAGGCTGCCCGTCCAGCGCAGCTGCGTACCGTCGACCACGGGTGCTGCCACCGTCCGCTCGCCGACGACCGCGGTCGCACCGGGCTTCAGATCGGCGTGCGACAGCACTCCGGAGAGGTCGTCTGTGATGACGACGGCGTCCAGCCCCGTCTCGCCCGTGTTGGTGCCGACGAGCGTGTACGTGACGGTGCTTCCCGTGGCGACCGCCGTGCCCGATCCCGGGTTCGCGGTCTTGAGGAACGCGAAGCCGGGGGTGCCGACAGGGTTCTCGGTCGTCACGGGCGGAGGCGTGAGCTCGCCGCCGCCAGGCGGTGTGGCGGTACCTGCGACCTTGTTCGCGATCGTCGCACCGCCCGCGTCGCCGTTCACGGTCACCGAGTAGATGATCGTGACGCGCTGCCCGATGGCGAGGGCACCCGTCCAGGTGAGCTCGTCGCCGTTCACGACAGGAGCGGGTGCGGATCCGTCGACCACGGTCGCCGTCGCGTCGCCGTTGTAGGCGGCGTGGTCGAGCACGCCGGACAGGTCGTCGCTGATGCGCACGGGATCCAGCGCCGTCTCACCGGTGTTCACGCCGGTCACCGTGTAGGTGATGACGCTGCCGGGGTCGACCCTGGTGCCCGAGGCGGGATCGGCCGACTTGCGCAGCTCGAAGCCGGGCTCGTTGACCGGGTGCTCCGTCGTCGCCGGGGGCGTCTCGATCGGCGGCACGCCGCCCGGCGGGGTCGCCGAGCCTGATGCCGAGTTCTCGATGATGGTGCCGCCGGCGTCCGCCTTCACGGTCACCGTGTAGGTGAGCGTGACGGTCTCGCCGATCTGGAGCGCGCCCGTCCAGGACAGACGCTCACCGGTGACGGCGGGTGCCGTCGCCTCCGTGTTCCCGATCTTGGCCGTCGCATCGCCGTTGTAGTCGGCGTGCGCGAGCACACCGGAGAGGTCGTCCGTGATGGCGACGGGGTCGAGCACGGTCTCGCCGGTGTTCACGCCCGTCACGGTGTACGTGATGACGCTGCCGGGGTCGACCGCCGTGCCCGCTGCCGGGTCGGCGCTCTTCGACACCGAGAATCCGGGCACGTTCACGGCGTTCGTCGTGGTGCCGGGCGGCGGGGTGATCTCCTCGCCTCCCGGCGGGGTCGCCGTCGCCGTCGCACTGTTCTCGATCACGGAGCCGACGCCTTCGGCCTTCACTGTCACGGAATAGGTGACGGTGACGGTCTGACCGACCGCGAGGGCGCCCGACCAGCTGAGCTTCGCGGCGTCGAACGCCACTGCTCCTGCCGGTGCTCCGGCGACGACCGCGGCGGCATCCTCGTTGTAGGACGCGTAGGGCAGCACCTTGGACAGGTCGTCCGCGATCGCGACCGGGTCGAGCACCGTCTGACCGGTGTTCACGCCGGTCAGCGTGTAGGTGATCACGTCGCCGGGGTCCACGGCCGTTCCCGCGACGGGGTCGGCCGTCTTGGCGAACGTGAATCCGGGCTGGTTGACCGGGTGCTCGGTGGTCGCCGGCGGGGGCGTGATCGGCGTGCCAGGGGTCGTCGGGCTCTCCGGGTCGCTCGGATCCGTGGGGATCAGCGGCGTCGCCGTGCCGGTCACGGTGTTGGCGATCGTCTCGCCACCCGCATTCGCGTCGACAGTCACCGAGTAGGTGATGACGACGTCCTGTCCGGGGCGCAGCGTGCCGCTCCAGGACAGCGCCCCGTCGGCCACGCGGGCGTCGCCACGGCTGGCCGAGACGTCGTCGTTGTAGGCCGCGTGAGCCAGCGCGGGGCGCAGGTCATCGGCGATCGAGACGGGATCGAGGACGGTGTCGCCCGTGTTCGTGCCCGTGACGGTGTAGGTGATCACGCTGCCAGGGTCGACACGCGTGCCCGTCGCCGGGTCGGCCGACTTCGACACCGTGAAACCGGGGGTGGCGACCGGGTGCTCCGTGGTGGAGGGCGGGGGCGTCACCGGGGTGCCCGGCGTGGTCGGGCTCTCGGGGTCGGTCGGGTCGGTCGGGATGAGAGGGGTGCCCTCACCCGTGACGGTGTTGCGCAGCAGCACGCCGGTCGCATCGGCATCGACCGTCACCGTGTAGGTGATGTCGACGCGAGTGCCGGGTGCGAGCGCTCCGTTCCAGGTGAGCGTCGTGCCGACGACGGCGACCGCGCCGGCGGAGGCCGTCACATCGCCGTTGTACTGTGCGTGCGCCAGGACGGCGGACAGGTCGTCGACGATCGTCGCGGGGTCGAGTGCGGTGTTGCCCGTGTTGACGCCGGAGATCGTGTAGGTGATGGTGTCACCCGCGCGCACGGCGGTGCCGGAGGCGGGATCGGCGGACTTCGTCACCTCGAAGCCGGTGTCGACCACCGGGTGGTTCGTCTCCACGGCGGGCGGCACGATCGGCGTGCCAGGCGTCGTGGGACTGTCGGGGTCGCTCGGGTCGACCGGGATGCGCGGCGTGGCCGTGCCGGTGGCGGTGTTGTGAAGCAGCGCCTTCTGGACATCGGCGTCGACCGTGACGGTGTAGCGGATGACGACGGACTCGCCGCGCGGAACGGCGCCGGTCCAGGTGAGCGTGGTGCCGGACACGGCGACGGAGCCGCGGTCGGCGGTGACGTCGTCGTTGTAGGCGGCGCTGTCGAGCACACCGGACAGGTCGTCGACGATCTTCGCCGGGTCGAGGTCGGTGTCACCCGTGTTGGTACCGGTGATGGTGTACGTGATGGTGTCGCCCGCGGACACGGCCGTGCCCGACGCGGGGTCGGCGGACTTGCTGATCGTGAAGCCGGAGCCGACGACCGGGTGCTCGGTGGTCGTCGTCGGCGGGACGATCGGCTCTCCCGGCACCTGCGGGCCCTCGGGGTCACCGGGCTTCGGGGTGGTCGGCGTCGCCGTGCCGCTGACAGTGTTCTTCAGGATCTTGCCGGAGGTCTCCGGTCCGACGGTCACGGAGTACGTGATGGTCACAGCCTGTCCCGGCTGCAGCGCGCCGGTCCAGGAGAGGGCGTTCCCGTTGATCGTCGCCGCCCCAGAGGTCACGGGGGCACCGCCGACGGTGGTCGCGATGTCGGAGTTGTAGGTGGCGTGAGCCAGCACACCCGACAGGTCGTCGGCGATCGATGCCGGGTTCAGGACGGTGGCGCCGGTGTTGGTTCCGGTGACCGTGTAGGTGATGACCTGACCGGGCTCCACGACGGTGCCCGATGCCGGGTCGGCCGTCTTGACCACCGTGTACCCCGCCACGGGGTGCTCGGTCGTGACGGTCGGCGGAGTGGGCGGGGGAAGGGTGCCCGGCGGGGTGCCGGAGGCGGTGACGCTGTTGGCGATCCGCTCTCCCTCTGCGCCCTCGTCGACGATCACCGAATAGGTGATGGTGACCACCTGGCCGGGCTCGAGCACGCCGGTCCAGGCGAGGTCGTCGCCGGTGACGGTCGCGGCGCCGGAGGTGACGGTCGTTCCGTCGATCTTCGTGGCGATGTCGCCCTGGTAGGTCGCAGACGTGAACACACCGGAGAGGTCGTCGGCCACCTGCACGGGGTCGAGACGCGTGTTGCCGGTGTTCTCCGCCTCGACCGTGTAGGTGATGCGCTGGCCGGCGTGCACGGCCGCCCCCGGGGCGGGGTCGGAGGTCTTGCGCAGTGCCAGATCCGGAGCGAGGCGCACGTTGGTGAACGTGCACGTGACGTCGGTGCCGAGCGATCCGGCGGGCTGAGTCACCTGACCGTCGGCCGTCACGGCGACCGGCACCGTCGAACCGTCGGGATTGACCTGCACGCAGTCGAGGGATTCGGCGTACCTCGTACGATCCGTCGTGCCGGATGCCGCCTCGCTCAGTCGGAACACGTCGCCCTGGTTGGTGAACACGGGGCCCGCGTAGTCGGGCTGCAGTCCGGTGCGCTCACCGCGCGTGACGGCGTCGGTCTGGGGGACCTGGTACCCGGCGGGCGACTGCACGCGCAGGGCGAACTGATCCGTGGCGAGGTGACGCCCCTCCGGGAGATCCTTCTTCAGCGTGAGCGTGTTCGGGAACGTGCAGCTCGCCATGTCGGTGGGCTGGAACGTTCCGAGCGACGTCGTGTTGACCGTCTCGCCACGGGGCAGGTCGACCTCGATGATGCGGTTTCCGCCGCCCGAGACCGAGACGAAGATGTGGCCGAGGTTTCCGAACGCGATGCCGTTGCCCTGGACGCCGGCGCCCATGTCGTGCACCTGCTTGGCGTCGATCGTGGCGGTGCTCGGGGTGAGCGAGGTGGGCAGGTCGGAGGAGTAGATGAAGTTGTCCGCCACGAGCACGAGCTGACCCGAGGCGCTGAACGCCATGTCCCCGTTCGCACCGAAGGCACTGCTGCCCGCGGTCGGGCGGAGCGTTCCGACCTGGACGAAGGTCTGCGGGGTGACGTTCTCTTCCCACGCGTAGAGGTTGATGGCGCCGTTCACCGTGCCGCTGGCGAAGTAGTAGACACCCGTGACCGGGTGGACGGCGCCGCGGAGCACGGACGAGTTCAGCGAGAACGTGGTGCGGGTCGTGGTGTCGGTCACGCGATCGTGCTTGGCGAGGGTCTTGGTGCCGGCGGCGTTGGTGACGGTGTACGCGTAGCGGCCGTTCGAGGAGATGCCGAGGGCGTTGTTGGAGTGGTCGACGCCGAGCGTGCTGGCACCGAGCGTTCCACCGTTGCCGGGCGTGCCCTGCTCGTTCACGACGAACTCGCGCACCTCGGTGGCGCTCTGCACGTACACCGCTCCCGGCGTGCAGAGGAACGGGTCGGCCGCGGCCGCGGGAGCGGCGGTCAGCGTTCCACCGATGAAGACCATCGACGAGGCGACGAGCGCCGTGCTGACGGCGCCCCCGATCAGCTTCTTCGCGCGGCCCCGCCAGCGGCTGAACCGCTCGGACGGAAGGCCATCGGATGTGTGGTCCTTGCGGGCAACACGGAATCCCATGACTGTCTCCCCATTCATCGCTTCGCCGCTGCGCGTTCGCGCACGGAAGCCCCCGCCCCCTCAGGCGACCGCCGAGCACCATTCGGGCATGGTGGACTCGGTCCGGGCCACCGCCAGCCTGGCGTGGGCGCGAGGTCCGTTCCGGGCGGGCGCAGGTTTTTCACCCCGCCTTTTCACCCCTCCCTCCCGTGCCACCTCCCCCACGCGCGAGGGGGACCGCCGCGCGCGGGGGAGACGCCGAGCAGGCGCACCGTGGAGACCGGTGCGCCTGCTCGGGTGCGGGGCGCTACTGTCGCGACCCGATCTCGTCGATCGGACGCGTGCGCATCGACGAGACGGTGCCGATCCACATCGCCACGAGCGCCAGCGCGCCCATGACACCGACGATCGCCAGCGAACCGAGCACCGGGAGGGCGGGTACCGGCTGGCCCGAGATCCCCATGCTCACCCCGATGAGCGGAGGGATCGCGACCACGACACCGAACACCATCGCGATCACCGCCACCAGCATCGCCTCGACGCGCATCATGGCGCGCACCTGCCTGCGGGACGCGCCGATCAGCTGCAGCAGAGCCAGTTCGCGCGAACGCTCCCCCGTCGCCATCACGAGCGTGTTCACCACCGCGATCGCGATGTAGCCGAGGATCACCAGCAGAGCAATGAGGTTCGTCCACCCCTGCTGGGCCTGCGCTCCCGCACCCGCAGCCCGCAGCCCCGATCCGTCGGTCACGAGCAGACCGCTCGCGCCCAACGCTGCACGGACCTCATCCGTTGCGCCCGCGTCGACCGCCACGAGCGCGAAGGCATCGAGACCTGCCGTGGTGTGGGCACTGACCGCATCGGCGGCCATGGTGAGGTCGCCGAAGCCGAGACCCCGCTCGTACACCGCGACGACCGCGGCCTCGAAGGGCGAGCCGTCGCCCAGGTACCCGACGACCGTTCCGCCGATGTTCAGCCCCAGCGCCTGCGCGGCGTCCGTGCTCACCGCGACCGTGGTGGTGCCGTCGAGCTGCGCGAGCGCCCCCTCCCGCACCCGCAGATCGAGGCTGTTCGCGATGTTCGTCGGATCGATGCCCTGCAGCACGTGCTCGTCTCGTTGGAGCTTGCCTTCGAAATCGAAGGAGTCCACCACCGCCGCGCTGAGGGCGACCCCCGAGACCTCGGCCACCCCTGGTGTCTCACGGATGGTGTCGATCATGTCGGGCGAGAGACCCGCCGGGGCCGTCACGCGCAGGTCGGCGATGACGCCGGCACTGGCCTGCGTCGCCGCCTCGGCCGCGATGATCGACGGCGCCCCGATCTGCACGAGTCCCAGACCGATGCCGAGGGCGATCGGCAGGATCGCGGAGGCGAGGCGCCTGCTGTTGGCCGCGGCGTTCGCCGAAGCGAGGAAGCCGGCGGATGAGAGCCGATGCAGCACCGCTCCGATCAGGCGGACGCTCAGCGACACCAGCCACGGGCCGAGCACCGCCAACGCGATGATCAGCAGCATGGCTGCGCCGGCCGCCGCACCGGCCGCGATCTGCCCGCGCACCACCAGCGGCACGGTCGAGACCGAGATGCCCGCAGCGGCGAGCACGATGCCCGTGATGATGCGAGGCAGTCCGATGGCGGGGGCACCCGTCGCCGACTCGCGCAGAGCCTCCACCGGATCGAGTTTCGCGACCCGAGCCGCCGCGATACGCGCGGCACCCCAGGCGGAGGCGAGCACGAGCAGCACCGCTCCGACCGCGGGAAGCGGACTGAATGCCAGGGCGAAGTCGCCCGGGATCACACCCCCGGCGACGAAGGCCGACTGCAGCACGGTCGACAGCAGGTATCCCGGCACGATGCCGAGCAGAACGGCGACCGCCGACACCCACAGCACCTCACGGGCGACGAGCGCGTGCACCTGGGAAGGGCTCGCACCGACCGCGCGCAGCAGGGCATAGTCACGACGGCGCGACTGCACCGACAGCGACAGCGTGCCTGCCACGATGAACATCGCCACGAGGATGCAGGTGCCGACGAACGCGCTGCCGATGGCCACGAGCGTGGACCGCGCCGCACCCGAGTCGAGGAACTCCACGTCGCCGCGGGCGTCACCCGTGCGGGCGACCAGGCCGGGGTCGGCCTCGTGGATCGCGCTCGCCGTCTGCTCGGGATCCGCCCCGGAAACGAACACGCCGAGCGCCTGCGGGGCACCCCCGTGCGGGTCGAGCTGGTCGATGCGGCGCTCGCTCAGGAAGACATGTGCGCCGCGTTCGGGTGCGACCGGAGCGGCGACCTCGCCGACGACGCGGTACTCCGACGGCACGCCGCCGTGGGCAAGGACGACCGTGTCGCCCACGGCACGACCGCTGCCGACGGTGACGACGACCTCATCCGCCGCCGCGGGTTCCTGCCCCTCATGCAGCTCGAAGCCGGTCAGAGCGGTGGCGGGCCAGGGGTGCGCCTCGACCACGACGGCACCAGCCGCATCCGCTTCCTGCAGGACGAGAGGAACCGTGACGTCGGCGACGACGCGGTCGACTCCCGGAAGGGCGGCGATGTCGCGCACCGCGTCGACCGGCAGCGGCGCGCGCTCCCGGAGGGGAACCGGCAGGTCCTCCGGCACATCCACCTGCTGTGGCGCACCGACCACGATGTCGACCGCGGAGTAGCGCTCGGGCGCCAGCCCTCCGCGCATGCCGGATTCGACGAGCACGCCGAGGCCCGTCACCAGTGCGCTCGCGACGAACACCGCGACCGCCACGCCGACGAAGCTTCCGCGGTGATGGCGAAGGTCGGCGCCGACAAGTCGCCCCAGACCCAGCGACCCCGACATCACCACTCGCCCAATGCGCTCATGCGGGCGTTGATCTGCGCAGGGTCGGCACCGTCGAGGTATCCCGCGAAGGCTCCGTCGGCGAGGAAGATGGTGCGATCCGCGTGCGCGGCCACCACGGGGTCGTGGGTCACGACCACGACGGTCTGATTCAGCTCTCGTGCCGTGTGCGCGAGCAGATCGAGCACCTGCTTGCCCGAACGGGAGTCGAGGGCGCCGGTCGGCTCGTCGCCGAACACCACATGGGGCCGGGTGATGAGCGCGCGGGCGATCGCCACCCGCTGCTGCTGACCGCCGGAGAGCTCGGACGGGCGGCGGCGGCGGAACTCGGTGAGCCCCACGGCGTGGAGCAGGAAGTCGAGCCACTGCGTTTCGAGACGACGGCCGCCGAGCCGCAGCGGCAGCGTGATGTTGTCCTCGACGTTCAGAGCCGGCAGCAGGTTGTACGCCTGGAAGACGAATCCCACGTGATCACGACGGAACGCCGTGAGCTGGCGCGCCTTCAGCCCCGAGATCTCGGTCCCGCCGAGGTGCACGGTGCCGCTGCTCGGCCGGTCGAGTCCCGCAGCGCTGTGCAGCAGGGTGCTCTTGCCCGAGCCGGACGGGCCCATGATCGCGGTGAACGTGCCCTTCGCGATGGCGAGATCCACGCCGCGCAGGGCGGTGACGCGGCTGGCGCCGGAACCGTAGGTCTTGACGACGGACTGCAACCGGAGTGCTTCGGAGGGCCGCGTGTTCACGGCCGAGGCGAGTGGTGTGGAGGTCATGATTCGACGCTAGGGACGGGCCGGGCGGCATCCCATCCCGCCCGCTGCCGCTTCGATGGTGGGGCTGGCTATACCGTGCCGTCGCGATCGCTCGGGCAGACTGTGAGAGTGAAGGACCGATGGATGCGCCGCTGGCTGCGAGCGTGGGGATACCTGGCCGTCGAGGCCGCGGTCTCGATCGCATCCGTGGTGTTCCTCTGCCTGGGCATCGTGCTGCTCCCCTTCATGATCCTCACGGGCGGCGTGCTGCTCATGCCCGAGACCGTGCAGCGCCTGCACCGCTGGACAGACCTGAACCGTCGACGTGTGGGCGCCTACCGGGGAGAGGAGCTGACGCCGATCGGCCACGTGCTCCCGCCGGGCTCAACGCTCGACGATCGTCTGCGCTTCGCGTTCTCGCGCGCCACCGGCCGAGACGTGCTGTGGCTGGCGGTGCAGGGGATTCCGGTGCTGTTCGTCTCTCTTCTGACGATCTCGCTCCCCGTCGCGGCGATCAACACCCTCGCCATCACCTACTACTGGCAGTTCGCCCCCGCCGACGACCCGGTCGGCTCGGTGTACCCCGTCACGTCGTGGGAACTCGCGGCCACGATGCCGCTGCTCGCGGTGGCGTATGCGCTCCTCGCGGTCTTCCTGATCCCGGCCGTCGCCCGTCTGGTGTCGTTCGTGTCGGCGAAGCTGCTCGCGACGCCGGAGAAGTCGCGCCTCGCGGCCCGTGTCGACGCCCTGACCCTCAGCCGTGCTGCCGCGCTCGACGCCCACGCGGCCGAGCTGCGCCGGATCGAACGCGATCTGCACGACGGTGCGCAGAACCGCCTGGTCAACGTGGTGATGATGCTCGGGATCGCCGAGCGCGCGCAGGAGATCGGCGGCGACGTGCTCGAGCCGCTGCGGCGAGCGCAGGATGCCGCAACCGAGGCGCTCGCAGGGCTCCGCCGCACGGTGCACGACATCTACCCGCCGATCCTCGATGAGCTGGGGCTGGAGGGTGCCCTGGCGTCGCTCGCCGGGCGCACCGTGGTGCCCTGCACGGTCGAGACGGACCAGATCGGACGTGTGCCGGCGGCGGTCGAGTCGGCCAGCTACTTCGTCGTGGCGGAGGCGCTCACGAACGTCAGCAAGTACAGCGAGGCGACCCGGGCCGCGGTGCGGGTCGAGCGCGACGGCGAGCTTCTGGTCATCACGGTCGAAGACGACGGTGTGGGCGGCGCGGTCGAGCGACCCGGCGGTGGGGTCGCCGGCATCCGTCGCCGCATCGAGGCGTTCGAGGGCACCCTTGACGTGACGAGCCCAGTCGGGGGCCCCACCACCCTGAGAGCGGAGCTGCCATGCGGATCGTGATCGCCGAAGACGACACCCTGCTGCGCGAGGGGCTGGCGCTGCTGCTGCGTAGCGAGGGGTTCGAGGTGGTCGCGGCCGTGGACAACGCCGAGGACCTCCTCTCCCGGCTCGACGAGGCGGATGCCGCGGTGGTCGACGTGCGGATGCCGCCGACCTTCACCAGCGAGGGCTTGAAGGCCGCCGCCGAGGCCCGTGCCCGTCGCCCCGGCTTCCCCGTGCTCGTGCTGTCGGCATACGTCGAGGATCGCTACGCCGGTGAGCTGCTGGCAGCGGGAGCCGACGGTCTCGGCTACCTGCTCAAGGAACGCGTCGGCAAGGTGGCCGCGTTCATCGACGCCCTGCGCCGCGTCGCCGCGGGTGGCACGGTGATGGATCCCGAGGTGATCTCGCAGTTGATGAGCCGTCGTCGCGCCGACGACCCGGTGCAGACGCTGACTCCGCGCGAGCGCGAGGTGCTCGGCCTCATGGCGGAAGGCCTCGACAACGGCACGATCGCCGACCGGCTCTTCGTGACCGAGACCGCGGTGAGCAAGCACATCGGCAATATCTTCGCCAAGCTCGGTCTCGCCTCGAGCGACAGCGGCCACCGCCGCGTGCTCGCCGTCCTGGCCTACCTCCGCTCCTAGCCCCCCCACCTCCCTCCCTCCTCCACCCCCTCTCGGCGCTGAGACCCACTCTTGCCGCCGAGACCCACGGCTCTAGGCGCGTGCAGGCGTGGGTCTCGGCGCAGGCGATGGGTCTCGGCGTCGAGCGCGGGAAGAAATTTGGTATTTAGTGTTGCTAAGTACCGGTACTCAGTGTTACTTTGTACCGGTACCCAGCAACACTGAGTACTGAACCGAGAAGGAGAGGAGGACCTGATGGGCAAGCAGATGACCGAGATGCTCAAGGGCACTCTGGAGGGCATCGTTCTGGCCCTCCTCGCCGAGCAGCCGGCATACGGGTACGAGATCACCACACGCATCCGCGACCACGGATTCACCGACATCGCCGAGGGCACGATCTACGCACTCCTCGTGCGCATCGAGCAGAAGAGCCTCGTCGACGTCGAGAAGGTCCCGAGCGAGAAGGGTCCGCCCCGCAAGGTGTACACCCTGAACGCGCAGGGCCGGCAGGAGCTCGAGGAGTTCTGGAAGACCTGGGATTTCCTCAAGACGCACATCGAACAGCTGAACAGCACGAACACCGACACCACGAACAAGGAGAACTGACATGGCCGCGAAGTGGATCGAAGCGATCACCGGATCACTCGAAGAGAAGAAGCTGTACAAGCAGGCGCAGGCCCGCATCAACGCACTGCCCGAGCCGTACCGGGAGATGGCGAAGGCCCAGCAGCGCTACAACATGTATTACGGCGGCGTCACCGACGGCGACACCATCGTGAAGATGTTCCTCGACATCGCCGACATGTGGGAGCGCGCCGCACTCGACGGCACCCCGGTCAGCGCCATCGTCGGAGACGACCCGGTCGAGTTCGCCGAGAACTACGCCGCCGCGTACGGCGGACGGCAGTGGATCGACAAGGAGCGCGCACGCCTCATCAAGGCGTTCGACGACGCGAAGAAGAAGGAGAACGAGTCATGACGAACCCCGCCATCTCGGTGCGCGGCATCGAGAAGTCCTACAAAGATCTGCACGTGCTGCGCGGCGTCGACTTCGAGGTCGAGAAGGGCAGCATCTTCGCCCTCCTCGGCTCGAACGGCGCCGGCAAGACCACCATGGTGCGCATCCTCTCCACCCTGCTGAAGTCGGATGCCGGAACCGCGACGGTGCAGGGCGTGGATGTGGCCGCAGACCCGGTCGGAGTGCGCGAGCGCATCAGCCTCACCGGACAGTTCGCCGCGGTCGACGAGATCCTCACCGGACGCGAGAACCTGGTGCTCGTCGCGAAGCTGCGGCATCTGCCCGACGCCGGGAAGGTCGCCGACGACCTGCTCGCCACGTTCCGTCTGACGGAGGCCGGCGGGCGCAAGGTCGGCACCTACTCAGGCGGTATGCGTCGCCGGCTCGACATCGCGATGAGTCTGGTCGGCGACCCCGAAGTCATCTACCTCGACGAGCCCACGACCGGCCTCGACCCCGAAGCCCGCATCGAGGTGTGGGGCGTGGTCAAGGAGCTCGCGAACACCGGCACCACCGTGCTGCTCACCACGCAGTACCTCGACGAGGCCGAGCAGCTGGCCGACCGCATCGCGATCCTGCACGAGGGCCGCATCATCGCGAACGACACCCTCGCCGGGCTCAAGCGCCTGCTTCCGGCCGCGAAGGTCGAGTACGTCGAGAAGCAGCCCACCCTCGAGGAGATCTTCCTCACCCTCATCGGCCCCTCATCCGGAAAGGAGAAGGCAGCATGACCACGCACTTCGCCGCCGACACGGCGACACTCACCGGCCGCTCCATGCGGCACATCTTCCGCAGCCCCGACACGATCATCACCACGGCAGTCACCCCGATCGCCCTGATGCTCCTGTTCGTGTACGTCTTCGGCGGCGCCCTCCAGCAGAGCACCGGCGTCGACAACTACGTGAACTACCTGCTGCCGGGCATCCTGCTCATCGCGATCGCGTCGGGCATCGCCTACACGGCGTTCCGGCTGTTCACCGACATGCAGAGCGGCATCTTCGAGCGGTTCCACTCCATGCCGATCGCCCGATCGAGCGTGTTGTGGGCCCACGTGCTCACGTCCCTCACGGCGAACGCCATCACCCTGGCGATCATCTTCGGCGTCGGATTCCTCATGG
Organism: Microbacterium sp. WHRI 7836; assembly: GCF_040223885.2. NCBI lineage: Bacteria > Bacillati > Actinomycetota > Actinomycetes > Micrococcales > Microbacteriaceae > Microbacterium > Microbacterium sp. WHRI 7836. The sequence continues at coordinate 182,490 of NZ_CP168171.1, read as the reverse complement.
GCTTCCGCACCGGGGCGAGCTTCTGGGCCTGGCTCGGAGTCATCGGCATCCTGATGCTGTTCACGCTGGCACTCACCTGGCTGGCGATCATCGCGGGCCTGAACGCCAAGACGGTCGACGGCGCGAGTGCCTTCTCGTACCCGCTGATCTTCCTGCCGTTCATCAGCTCGGCGTTCGTGCCCACCGACACCATGCCGGCACCGGTGCAGTGGTTCGCAGACAACCAGCCCGTCACCTCGATCGTCAACACCATCCAGGCGCTGTTCGCGCAGGAGCCGGTCGGGTCCGAGATCTGGGTCGCCCTCGCCTGGTGCGTCGGGATCCTCGTGGTCGCCTACGTGTTCGCGATCATCTCCTACCGGAAGAAGGTCAGCTGATCGACGCCAAGCGAGACGGAACGCTCCGACCGGGGACTTCTCCCCGGCCGGGGCGTTTCGCCGCGCTCGGCGGCACCTTCGAATCGCGCGAACGGTTCTATCCGCGCCGTGAAAGGGACCATTCGCGCGATTCGAAACCGAACCCAGGGCCTCAGACCGTGCGGAGTGCCGCCGTGGGCGACAGGCGCGCGGCGCTGATCGCGGGGTAGAGCCCGGCGATCACGCCGACCACCAGCGCCACGACCGGGCCACCGAACAGCACGACCGCAGGGATCGTCACCGCCTGCCCCTGGATCGAGGCGTAGACGACGACCCCGAGCGCGCCGACCGCGGCTCCGGCGAGGCCCCCCAGCCCGCCGAGCACGATCGCCTCCGCCACGAACTGACCCGCGATCTGCCCCGAGCGCGCGCCGAGCGCACGTCGAAGACCGATCTCGCCGCGCCGCTCCAACACCGCCACCACCATGGTGTTCGCGATGCCGATCCCTCCGACCAGCAGAGCGATCGCCGCGAGTCCGACCGCGAGGCCGGACAGCGAGTCATCCGCGGTGTCCCGCGCACCGGCGAGGTCGCCGAGCCCGTTCACCTGCACATACGGGGACGAGGGGTTCGCTGCGCGGGCGATCGCATCGCGGACCTTCTCCCCCGTCGCACCGTCGGCCATGCGCACGTAGATCGCGGCGATCCTGCCGTCGCTCTTCTTCGCCACGTGCTCGGCCGCCCACCGGTCGCCGAGGAACGCACTCGCGTCGATGGATTCGGCGAGGCCCGCTGCGTCGAGGATCCCGATCACGGTGTACCACTGCTCGCCGATCCATACCCGCACGCCCGGCTCCGTGATGCCCATGCGCGCCGCAGCCGCCGCGCCCAGCACGGTCACCGGCAGCGAGCGATCCGTCTCGTCGAACCACGAGCCCTTCGCCACGGATCCCTCCACCGACGACAGGAAGTCGGGACTCGCCGCATAGGCGGTCAGTCCGTTGCCCTGACTCTTCGGCATGAGGTCGTTGCGGTACACCCCCGTGTCGTCCGGCACCTTCTCGAGCACCCCGATCCGTTCGACCCCGTCTACCCGCTCGATCATCCCGGCGGCCGTCTCCGGCAGCTCGACCGGCTTGTTGTCGGGCCCGTAGCCCGGCTGCACGACGATCATGTTCGCGCCGAGGGAGTCGAGTTCGGCCAGCAGCTGGGCCTGGTTCGAGGCGGCGATGCCCGTGATCGCGGTGAGCGCCGCGATGCCCACCGCCACGCCGAGCGCTGACAGCGCCGTGCGCATCTTGCGACTGCGGGGACCGATGAGTGCCGTGCGGATGCTGTCAGCGACACTGAGTCGCGGCATCCGCTCCCCTCTGCGTCTCATGCGGCGACCTCTTCCTTCACGCGCGAGCCGGTGTCGCTCACGATCCGGCCATCGTGGATGCCGACCTGCCGCTGCGTGCGCTCGGCGATGTGCGGATCGTGCGTGATGATCACGACGGCCGTGCCGGAATCGGCGATCGAGGTGAGCAGTTCGAGAATGCGATCGCCCGTCGTCGAGTCGAGCGCACCTGTCGGCTCATCGGCGAACAGCACCGACGGAGCGCCGACGATCGCCCTGGCTATCGCCACGCGCTGCTGCTCACCGCCGGACAGCTGACCGGGTCTGTGCTTCATGCGCGCGCCGAGGCCCACCCGCTCCAGCGCTGCGGCCGCCCGGGTGGAACGCTCCGCCGACGGCACGCCGGAGTAGAGCAGACCGAGCGCGACGTTGTCGAGCGCGCTCAGTGCGGGCAGGAGGAAGAACTGCTGGAACACGAAGCCGATGCGGCGAGCGCGCAGCACGGCACGCTCGCGTTCGGGCAGAGCCGCGGCGTCGGTCCCATCGATCAGCACGGTGCCGCTCGTGGGGTCGTCGAGGGTGCCCATGATCGAGAGCATCGTGCTCTTGCCCGATCCCGAGGCTCCGACCACGGCCACCAGCTCACCGCTCTCGATCGCGAGGCTCATGCCATGCAGCACGCGCAGCGGCGGGTTGCCCGGGTACTCCTTGATCACGTCGACGAGCTCGACCACCGTGTCCGGGCTCATTGCGCCACCACCACGGCATCGCCGGCGGCGAGTTCTCCGCCCGTGACCTGCACCTTGGTGTCGGCGATCAGTCCGACCTCGACGGCGACGCGTTCGACCTTTCCGCCCTTGCGCAGCACGTCGACCGCGTAGCCGCCGTCGGTCGTCGCCACCAGGGCTGTGACCGGCACGACCAGAGCATCCTTCACCTCCGACGTCGCGAACACGATCTTGACCGCGCGCAGCCCGATGCCCTCGGCGACGGCCGGGTCGTCGAACTCGACGTCTGCGGTGGGCGGAGTGGTCTCGCCCTCCTTCTCGGTCGGCTGCCCGCCGGGGTCGACGGCGGTCACGGTCGCCGGCGCCTCCGTCCCGTCCGGCAGGATCACGGTCACCTTCGTGGCGGGCAGGATCTCGCGCGCCTGTGCATCCGTCAGCTTGGCGACCACGCGCAGCGTCGTGCTCGTGTAACTGAGCGGACTCGACCCCGCCGGGTCTCCCAGCTTCGCCGTGACCGACTCCACCCGCACGGACGCGGCGCTGATCGCGACGATGTCACCCAGCTTCACGATGCCGTCCTGCGGCACCCCGAGCGACTTCTGCCAGGCCTTGACGTTGGTCTCGGTGACCGCGGTGAACTCGTCGTCGATCGTCATGTTCTTGCCGAATCCGAGATCGGCGAGAGCCTGTTCCAGCTGCCTGACATCCGGCCCCTTCTCCGCGCCGAGGCCCAGGTCGCGCCAGAACGGACGGTCCCCCCGCATCGCGATCACCGGCTTCCCGTCCACTTCGTAGATCGCCTGCCCGACACCGATCTGCTCCCCCGCCGCCGGCAGGCGGGTGATCGTGCCGGCACGGCCCGGCAGGGCGACCGACGCCCCGTAGCTCAGGGTTCCGTTGAGGCGCAGATCGGAGGTGAGCGTGGTGAGCTCCGCCTCGACCGTCACCGGCGCCTTCTCCTCATCCGGTGACTCGGCCACCGAGCTCCAGGGCTGCAGCACGGCCACGGTCACGGCGGCCGCCACGAGCAGCACTCCGACCGGGACGAGCACCTTGGTCAGCCGGCGGCTCATTCGTCGTCCTTCGACGGAAGGACGGTGGCGGCGGAGACCATGCCCTCGAAGTACTCGCTCATCACCGCGAACCAGTCGAAGTCGACGGCTTCGATGCTCTCCTGTGTGAACATCGGGGGCATGTCGCCCGTGGTGTCCGCGCAGGCTTCGAGAAGCGTGCGCGCCTCGTCTTCACTGATCCCCTTCGGCAGGGTGAGCATGCCGTCAGCATCGGGGTCGGCGAAGTCGGCGAAGCCGTTCTTTCTGGCGCAGGAGGCGAAGGCGAGACCGGACTCGATGATCTCCTCCGGCGAGATCATCTGCGTCTGCGCTCCGGAGTCCGAGATGTCGGGCTTCGGCTGCGTGAACTCGGGGACCTTCTCTTCACAGGTCTCCCACGCGGCGCGCTGCCCGCCCTCCTCCGGGTAGCCCGATGCCGCAGTCGATGCGAGCCACGTACCGTCGTCGTCCGAGAAGACCATCGTCATGGCGAGGTCCTCGTCGTCGCCCGAGCCCGCTTCGACCGACATCATGCCGCCCGTCGAGGTGCCGCTCGCGGGACCGTCGGGCATCAGCATCCCCACCTGTCCCCCCTCGACGATCTTCGCGGTCTGCCCCTCCTGGGTGAGGCAGGTCACGAACCGGGCGGCCGCCGCATCGTTGGCCCCGTCCTTCGCCTTGTCGTCTCCCGATGGTGCGCTGCACGCGGCGAGCGTGAAGAGTGCGAAGACAGCGGGGATCGCCGCCCACGATCGGACTGCTCTCGAATCGAACATGAGGTTCCCTTTCTCGCGGTCGCAGCTCATCCGCGACGTGCAGTCAGTTCTACGGAGGCGGTGGTTTGCTGTCGGTATGACGGCGCCTAACCGGAAACTAACCGCGGCACACGCACCCTCGGATGACGGAGGTGCCATGCGACTGCTGCTGGTGGAAGACGAGACCGACCTGGCCGACACGCTCGCCGACGGCCTGCGCCGCGAGGGCTACCTGGTGGAGGTCGCCCGCGACGGAGCCGCAGCCCTGACCTCCGCGGCCTCGAACGACGTCGACGTGATCGTGCTCGACCGCGACCTGCCGGTGCTGAGCGGCGACGCGGTGTGCCGCACTCTGGTCGCGCAGGAGTATCCGGCACGCATCCTGATGCTCACGGCCGCAGGGACCCTGAACGACCGTGTCGAGGGCCTCGACCTCGGCGCCGACGACTACCTCGCCAAGCCGTTCGCGTACGTGGAGCTGCTGGCCCGCATCCGAGCGCTCGGCCGTCGTGGCGGATCTGCGCGCACGAGTGCCGTGCAGGAGTTCGCCGGAGTGCGCCTCGACAGCGCTCGACGCATCGTGGAGCGCGACGGCAGCCCGATCCGGCTGACGCTCAAGGAATTCGGGGTGCTCGAGACGCTTCTCGCCGCGGAGGGCGGCTACGTCAGCGCGGACGACCTCCTCGACGAGGTGTGGGACGAACCGCAGGAGCGCACACGCGGTGTGGTCAAGATCGTGGTACACACGCTCCGACGCAAACTCGGCTCGCCCGAGGTGATCCACTCCGCGGCAGGACACGGCTATCGAGTGGGGACGACCGCATGAGACGTATGAGCTTTCGCACCCGACTGGTGATCATCATCACCGCGGTCTTCATCGCGGCCGGTGCCGCCCTGCTCACCGTGCAGTACCTCGTGGTGCAACAGCTGTTCTCCACGGCCATCACCACCACCGAGGCCAGTTGCCTCCCGATGGCGGCGGTCCTGCAGGTCGGCGAGGGGTCGAGCGCGACCGATGGATCCGACGTCAGCGAGGTGACTCCGCTCCCCGACGGCAGCAGCCTCCTCTGGGGCCAGGCCAGCACCGGCTGCGGGTACTACGCCGGATCCATCGACGCGCAGCTCGCGGTGCCGTCCCAGACCCTGACCTTCGACGCCGTGGAAGGCGCGGTGCTGCAGCAGTCGAGCTTCCTCGCCGACGAGGTGGGCAACGGGCTGCTGCTGTGGTCGGTGGTCGTGCTCGTGGCCTTCACCGGGGTGGCCGCCGCGATCGCGTTCTGGCTCGCGCGCCGCTCGCTGGACCGCATCGGAGAGGTCACGGCCGCCGCGCGCGACATCTCCGAACGCGACCTCGGCCGACGCCTCGCTCTGCCGGGGCCCGACGACGAGATCAAGGAGCTGGGCGACACGATCGACGGGATGCTCGACCGGCTGCAGTCGGCGTTCACCGCCCAGGACCGCTTCGTGGCGAACGCCTCGCACGAACTGCGCACCCCGCTGACGACGACGCGCACCGCGCTGGAGATCCCCCTCGAACAGGGAGCGGTGCCGGCGGACCTGCAGGCCAACATGCAGCGGGCACTGCGGGCGACCGAGCAGAGTGAGCGGCTCATCACGGCGCTGCTCGCCCTCGCGCGTGCCCGCACCGGCCTGGAAGAGGTCGAACCGGTGGAGCTGCGCACGCTCATCGAAGACCAGGTCGGCGACCTCGACGCCCAGGAGATCGAGGTGCACACGAACCTGCGCGACCTCACGGTCGAGGGCGATGCGGTGCTGCTGGCCAGGGGCGTGCGCAACCTGCTCGAGAACGGCATCCGCCACAACGTGCCCGGCGGTGAGCTGTGGGTGCGCTCCCGACGGGAACGCGGACGAGCCGTCATCGAGATCGAGAACACCGGGGCGCAGATCCCCCCTGCCACCGTGCAGCTGCTCACCGAGCCGTTCTACCGCGGCGATGCGAGTCGCACCTCGGCCGGCCCGGACGGCACCGGGCTGGGACTCGCGATCGTGCAGAGCATCGCCAAGACCCATGGCGGCGAGGTGCGCCTGCGCGCCCGTAAAGGCGGCGGCCTGATCGCCGCGATCGTCCTCCCGCTCTGACCCGGCCTACTTCCGGTCGCCCCGACCGACGACCTCCATGCGCTGCGTAAACGTCATCCGGTCCTGCACGACCCGCTCCGGGTCCCACCCCGGACCGGGGGTCGATGCGATGAGGAGCTGCGAGTACGGGTGCTGCGGGCTTCGCAGCACCTGGCCGGTCTCTCCGTGTTCGACGACCGTGCCACGGAACAGCACGAGCACACGGGAGCAGAGCTCGCCGATGACGGCGAGGTCGTGACTGACGAACAGATAGCTCACCCCCGACTCCCGCTGGATCTCGGCGAGGAGTTCGAGCACCTGCGCCTGCACGGAGACATCGAGTGCGGACACCGCCTCGTCGAGCACGACGAGACGGGGAGACACCGCCAGGGCGCGCGCGATCGCGACGCGCTGTCGCTGACCGCCCGACAGCTCATGGGGCTTCGCGTCAGCGTGCCGCTCGGTGAGCCGCACGCGATCCAGCAGTTCGCCGATCGTGCGGTCGGGGTGCGACCCCGTGCCCTGCTCCCGCAGCCTCAGGGTTCGCCGCAGCGCCTCGCGCACGGTCAGCCGTCGATCGAGCGACCCGTTCGGATCCTGGAACACCATCTGCACCGCACGAGCCCTCGCAAGACGCTCGGCTCTGCCGCGCGGTCGACTGAGGCGGTCGACGCCGTCGATCACCGCGGACCCCGCGTCGGCGCGTTCCAGACCCACGAGGATCCGAGCGATCGTCGATTTGCCCGAGCCCGACTCACCGACGAGGCCGAGCGCCTCACCCGACTCGATGGCGAAGCTCACGTTGTTCACCGCGACGACGCGCTCGGATCCCGGACCCATCCGAAAGGCCCGATACAGCTCGGAGACCTCCACCAGACTCATGACGCCTCCTTCGTGTCGAGTACAGGGGCCGCGGCGATCAGCGAGAGCGTGTACGGATGAACCGCGTCCGCGAAGAGCCCCGGCTTCGTGAGCGTCTCGACTATCTCGCCCTGGCGCAGGACATGGATCCGATCGCAGATCGCCCCGGCCAGAGCCAGGTCGTGGGTGATGAAGAGCATGCCGAGACCACGGTCGCGGATCTGCCGTTGGAAGATCGCGATGATCTCGGCCTGCGTCGTCACGTCGAGCGCACTCGTCGCCTCATCGGCGAGCAGGAGCGCGGGATCGGTGCTCAATGCGGAAGCGATGACCACGCGCTGGAGCATGCCGCCCGAGAGCTCATGCGGGTACTGTCGCATTCGCCGCTCCGGGTGGGTGAGTCCCACCGCGGCGAGGAGCTGGACGATATGCGCCTCGGCGCGGCCCCGTCGCCAGCCGTGCACGCGGACGAGTCGTTCGGCGAGTGAATCCCCGATGCGACGCACGGGGTTGAGCGCGGAACGCGGATCCTGCTGCACCAGCGAGACGGATTCGGAGCGCACGCGCCGCCGGGTCTTCTCATCGGCCGCCACCATCTGGGTCCCGTCGACGCGGATGCTCCCCGCGATCGTCGCCTCATCGCCGTAGAGGGCGAGGGCCGCGCGCGCCGTCGTCGACTTGCCCGAGCCCGACTCCCCGACGAGCCCGACGAGCTCGCCGCGGTCCACCACGAGGCTGACGCCGGTGAGGATCCGAACCGCGTCGTCGCCTTCGCCGAACGCCAGATCAAGGTCCTGTATGTCGAGGAGCATCATTCATCCCTTCGCAAGCAGTCGGTCGGCCACGCGCACCCCGGCGACGTTCACCGCGATGACGACGATGGCGATGGCGGCACCGGGGACGAGCGTGGGAAGGAACTCCCCCTGGATGATTCCGGGTTGCCCCTCCTGGACCATCAGGCCCCACTCCGAGCTCGGAGGCTGCGCCCCGAACCCGAGAAAGCTGAGCGTCGCGAGACTCATGAGGGCTTCGCCGAAGAGGACGACGAGATACCCGACGAGCGGAGGGAGCAGATTCGGGATGACTCCGCGCACGCAGATCGTCAGGCCGCCGAGCCCCTGAACCCGGTACGCGTCGATGTAGGGCCGCGTCATCTCGCTCAGAGCCAGGCTGCGCGTGTACTTCGCGATGACCGGCGCGTATGCGAGCGCGAGCGCCACGATCGCCGTGGCCGGTCCCTTGCCGAACACGGCGATGACGAGCACGACGAAGAGCAGTCCGGGGAACGCGAACATGACGTCGGTCACGCGGGCCAGGACCGTATCGATCCATCCGCCTCGCCACGCCGCCAGGACACCGATCGCCACCCCGAGCACGGTGGCGAGCGCGAGCAGCACGACCGGTCCGACGAGTGTCTCACCCGCTCCGATGAGAAGCCGGGAGAAGAGGTCGCGCCCGAGCTGGTCCGTGCCGAGCAGGTGCTGTGCGCTCGGCCCTTCCCAGATCGCTCCGAAGTCGACGCTGTCGGCCTCGTAGGGGGCGAGGAGCGGGGCGAAAGCTGCCGCGACCGCGATGAGCGCGAGGAGGCCGCAGGAGATCCAGAACCCGACGTCGGATCCGGAGCGCCGACGGCGGCGCACCCGTGGGAGGAGCACGGAGGTCATGCGGACACCGTCCTTCGTCGGATACGGGGGTCGAGCACGGGAAGGAGCAGATCGACGATCGTCGTGACGATCATGTAGGCGACGACCATGAACAGGAGCACCGCCTGCACCACCGGGAAGTCGTGCGTGTTGATCGCGTCGACGAGGAGCGAGCCGACGCCGGAGATCCCGAACACCGTCTCGACCGCGACCGTTCCGGCGATCATGCTCGCGATGACGAGCGCGACCATGGTGATGATGGGGCCCCAGGCCCCGCGCAGGACATGATCGCGCACGATGTACCGCTCGCGGAGACCCGAGGCTCGGGCGGCCTCGACGTGTTCCGAGGAGAACTGCTCGATCATGGACTGTCGTGTCACGCGGCTCACGATGGCGAGCGCGGTGATGGCGAGGGTGAGCGCCGGGAGCGTGAGCGCATACAGACGATCGAGTCCAGCGGAACCCGCACCTGCCACGGGGAACCATCGCAGTTCCACGGCGAAGAGCGCGACGAAGGCGATTCCCAGCACGAAGGAGGGGATGCTCGCTGCGAGAGTCGTGAATCCGATGATGGCGGTATCGGCCCCCTTTCCTCGGCGCACGGCCGCGACGATGCCGAGGCCGATGCCGACGACCGTGAGCACGACGGCCGCGTAGGCGACGAGCGACAGGGTGATGGGCACCCTCGCCGCCAGGAGCGCGCTCACGGGCTGGTGGTACTGGAACGACTGTCCGAAGTCGCCGGTGAGGACTCCGGAGGCCCAGTGCCAGTACTGGACGAGCATCGGCTCGTCCAGGTGGTACTGGGCCCGGACGCTCGCGATCCGCTCCGGCGTCAGGTTCTCGGGGTTGCCGATGAGGAACGTGACCGGGTCACCCGGCGCTGCGTACATCGCAGCGAAGATGATGAAGGAGGCGATCACCAGCGTGAAGACCATGCCGGCGAGCTTGCGGAGCGCGAATGGCATCGTGACTACCCCTTCGCGCTGCCGAGATCGACGGCCCACGGGTAGTAGATGAACGCTGCAGAGGCGGGGACACCCGTGACCGCCTTCGACATGATGAGCGTCGACGGCGTCGCGACGACCGGGATCCACACCGCGTGCTCCACCCAGCGCTTCTGCAGCTCTGTCGTGATCTCGGCGCGCTCGACGTCATCCGTCGCGGCGTAACCCTCGTCGACGAGCGCATCGTATTCCGGGTCGGAGAAGACGCCGAAGTTCACGCTCGCATCGGACGCGCCGTTCTTGTAGAAGCCGAGGGGGTCGTTCTTCGAGATGTAGTACTCGTCGGGCCACAGATCGGCCTGGCCTCGGAGGTCGGGGTCGGAGTAGAAGTCGCCGTACTGCACCTGCGGGATCACGGTGATCTCCGCCTCGAGCCCGATCGATTGCGCCGCGGCGACCAGCGCATTCGCGATCACGTTGTGCGTCGAGGAGCCGTTCGAGGCGACGACGATCGGGGCGGAAGGGGCGCCGGCCTCGGCGATCAGGTCCTTGGCCGCCGCGAGATCGGCCTCGCTCGGCTTCGCGGGCGCGCCCTCGAGAGCGTCGTAGGCCTGCTCGAAGGTGTCGGCCTCGTATCCCCAGGCTCCCGAACCGACGGGTGTCTTCCACGGCTGGGCGAGACCGCCGAAGGCAGCCGTGGCGACGCCGGTCCGGTCGAGGGCGAGCGAGAGGGCCTGCCGGATGCGCTCATCCGTCAGTGCGCCGCGATCGGTCGTCTCGAGCACCCACGCGTTCGTCGAGGGTCCTTGATACACGGACACATCGGCGCTCCCGATGAAACTCCGGGCGGCGCCGGCGTTCTCGAGGAACGACCCCTGGGCCTCGCCCGTCGTGACCGAGTTGGCTATCGCGGTCTCGTCGGCCCATCGGAAGACGACCTCGTCCGTGAGGGCATCGACGTCGGAGTTCCAGTACTCGGGGAACCTGGTGATGGTGAGCTGCGACCCCGCGTCCCACGACGTCACCTGGTACGGCCCGCTGCACGCGGAGGCGGAGCCGGGGCTGCCGAAGCCCTCCCCTTCGGCTTCGATGACGCGCGGGTTCCAGACGATACCGCCGTCGCCCGCCATCGCCTGGAGCAGAATCGCATCCGGCTGCGATGTCGTGACAGTGATCTGGTCGGTGCCGGTCTGCTCGATCGAGACCACGTTCCGGTACTCGTCGGATTCGGCGGCACCGTCCTCGGAGTGGCGCTGCATGCTCCACACGACGTCCGCCGTGCTCACGGGGCTGCCGTCGTGGAACAGCGCCCCCTGCCTGATGGTGAAGACGAGATGGGTGTCGTCGGTCCACTCGGCGTCCGATGCCAGCCCGGGACCGAGGGTCAGGTCGGGCTGCACCTGCATGAGCCGGTCGCAGACGTTCGCGAGAACCGTGTCGTCGGCGGTGGTGGCATCGATGTCGGCATCGAGTGTCGTCGGCTCGCCGCCGAGCATCCACGTCACGCTCTCGAGCGGACCGGAGGCGGCGGGTGTCGTCGCACCGAAAGGCACGTCGAGGGCGGCGTCGCCGTCTTCGCCCTTCGACCCCGAACTGCAGCCGGCGAGCACGAATGCCGAGGCGGCGAGCACGCCGATCGTCACGGTGATGGGGTGATGCTGCTTCTTCATTGAACGCTATCTCCTCGGGTTCTCAATCTGTCGGTCAGGGGGAGGGGAGTTCGTCGTGCGGGCCGTCGTAGAGATTCCAGGGCAGCACCTCGTACTCGGTTTCGCAGGGGAATCCGTTCGCGACGCGGTATTCGCCGGTGGTGAGGTCGACACAGCTCGAGAGGAGCGTCGACCACTGCTTCACCGAGGGGGAGTCGGGATGCGGATGTGTGCAGACGCCCTCGGGGAAGCCGAGGTGATCCGACATCGCCTCACGCACGAGCGCGTAGCTGTGTTCGGGGTTCTCCGCACGAGCGACCGCCGCCAGCCCGGCCTGGACACGCGGCAGACGAAGCAGCGAATCCGCTGCCACCGGAAGGTAGGACCCGGCGAGCTGCGGCGGCACGGAAGCCTGGAAGTGGTTGGTGTGCGCGATCACGCCGCGTTCGGGATAGATCCAGTCCACGCCGCTCGGCGTGGTCTCGAGGTCGATGCCGAATCCGCTGCGGTCGGCGAGGAGCGCATTGCTCGCGATATGGGGACGGGTCTTGACCAGCATCCTGAGCGCGCTCGCGATATCGCCCTGATCGAGCACGAGCCGGCGGATCAGGGTCTGCGGCACGCCGACCGCCGCCCCGAAGCTCCCCCCGAGGCCGTTGGCGTTCAGCGAGATACCGGCGGAGTTGGCACCGTGGCGTCCCACCTGCCCGGCTTCCACCTGCATGATCACCGTGGGAAGCGGATCCTGCACGACGCGGACGATGAGGGTCGTTCCCGCGGTGCGCGTGCGCCAGTCCCAGTTCTGCCCGACGAGCGTGTGCCCGGTGCCGCTGCCCTCACCTGTCAGGAAGAACGACGTGCAGCCGTCGACGGCGTCGTCGCGCTCGTCGTCGGCGGCACGGGCCGCGGTCCTCGTGACTCGCGACGGTCCCTGGTGGTCGTAGACGAACTCGCCGCGCACGTTCAGCGTGACGATCTCGGCGAAGGCGACACCCGCCCCCTCCGCGATCCCCCGCATCTCCTCGACGAGGTGCGGCGCGATCTGCTCGCTGATCGGAACCCATCGCGAGACGGAATCCGTGATCCCGGCCCAGCTCATGCCGGTCTGTTGGGTCAGCGCTTCCGTGTAGTACTCGATCGAGCCGGCGATGAGGTCGGCGGCGGCTTCGCCGTATCGGCGCCCGCGCTCGCGGGGCGCCCCACTGATCTCGATGGTGCGGATCGGTGTCGTGGCCGCCATATGACCTCCCTGTCAGGTGCGCCTGTTGCGCAATGAGGTTGCACCCGGGATGATTGAATCATCCGTTACGGATGATGCGCCTCTCGAACAGAATGATACAGCAATGGAACCGTTTGTAACAAGCGATACAGAGAACCCTGCGCTCTCCGGCCTCCGCGCGCGCATCGCCAGGACGTGGAACGACCTCTCGAAATCCGAACGTGCCGTCTGCCGCGTGCTCTCATCGACCTCAGCCGAGCACATCCTCTATGCGAGCGCCGCCGAACTCGGCACCCAGAGCGGCACCTCGAACGCCTCCGTCGTGCGCACCCTGCAGAAACTCGGATACTCGGGCCTCTCGCACCTGAAGCAGGAGGTGGCGGCTCCGTTCTCGAGCAGCGTCTCGCCCGAGGTACGACTCAAGACCCGCATCGAGCACATCGGCCAGGACCTCGCCCGCATCCAGCAGGAGACCTGGGATGAGGCGGCGTCGCTCATCGAACTCGCACGCAGCTCGAACGACGACGCTGCGTATTCCGCCGCCATCACGCTGCTCATGCGCGCCGAGAGCATCTACTGCTACGGCCTCGGCGCCTCCGGGATCGCCGCTGACAACCTCGCACTGCGCCTACGACGGACGGGACTCTCCACTCGGCGGCTCAGCACCGACGGATTCCGTCTCGCAGACGAGGTCCTGAACCTCGAGGCGAAGGACGTCCTCGTCATCTTCGCGCCTGGACGGGTCACCCGCGACATCGATGTACTCCTGGACCACGCACAGTTGATGGGCGCCGGCGTCATCCTCGTGACCGACGAGCTCCACGAGAGGCTCTCCTCCCGTGTCGACGCGATCCTGACCGCACCCCACACCCCCACAGGACTGACTTCCGAGAGCCTCTCGGCGATCCTCATCTCAGACGTACTGGTCCAGGGCATCTCCGCTGTCGCGCCCGATGCGGCATTGCGCTCTTCGCAGCTGCTCAACGACGTTCGGGCACGACTGGGTTACTGAGCCCCCGGCCGCTGCCCCCCTCTCACACGGCTCCGGTCTTGTCAGTTCTGCATGGAGATCTGCTGCCCTTCGACGAGCGGGTAGGCGACCAACTCGGAGCCATCGAGGTCCTCACGGTGCATGTCGACCCCGGTGATCTGGCTGTTCTCATAGGTCGTGTAGTAGTAGATCCCCTTGTCGGCGTTGCAGCATGACGAGTAGATGGTGATCTCGTACTTCTCCTCGTCGCCCACTTGCACGCATCCGCGCTGCTGGGCGACAGAGCCGAGGATCTGGAAGAACTGGCTGATCGACTCCGACTCGGAGCTCCCCGAAACGGAGTTCATCCGCGTGAACACCGCCTTCACGAATCGTGATGACGACGACAGGTCCCCGGGGAGACCCATCCCGCCCATCCCCCGGCTGTAGGTATCCAGAGGCACGTCAGGGGCGAACGTGTTCTGCGGCTGCCGGGTCGACAGATGCATGTAGTCGTTCAGCCGGAAGCTCTGGATGTCGAACGTGGGATTGTTGGTGAGAACGCCCCAGGGATTGTCGTACACCTTCAGGCCGTCGTGGACGCTCTCCACCGTGATCGAGGCCGCACCGTCCGAGATGATCCAGTGCAGCGGCGACAGCGGGAACTGCGCGCTGAACGAGATGTCGGCGAGGTTCACGGTCTCCAGCGCTTCCTTCACCTGCGCCACGGAGTCGAACTGCCCCAAGACCCACGGGATGAACTCGAAGGGGGTGACGTTGGTCGCCTCGGAATCCTCCGCCGGGTAGTACGCGTTGTCGGGGAAGTTGAGCCCGGCCATACCGAGCCCCTTCTCATTGACCGCGTCGTAGTACAGCGGGTACCCGTCCGAGATCGTCGCGATGCCGATGATCGCGTGATGCGTAGGCATGGACGCGAGTCGGCGGAACGGGAACGAGAAGTTCCTCGGCGTGATGGTGACCGTCTCGTTGTACGAGAACTCGAGATCGAGATTTCTCCCGAAGTAGTGGTCGACGGTGGTGAAGCTCAGTCCTGTGCACATCGTTCCCTCTCCGTTCCGGGGCCCGGTCGGGTCCTCGAACGGCCATGGTCGCACTCGTGGTCGCCCAGCGTAAGGGGGGTGACGCAAGCGCGAAGGAGGGCCTCCCGGCGCGGGAGGCCCTCCTTCGTGAAGCGGGAGCGGTGTCAGCTGGTGACGGTCCAGTCGAACTGGTCGCCGTACTGCTTCAGCCACTCGTCGACCGCGTCGGCTTCCTTGCCCTCGCCGTACTCGTTGACCACGAGGTCTTCGAGCGCACCGTACTGCTCGTCGTCGAGCTTGATCTTCTCGATCAGCTCGGCGGCCTCGGGGAACTCCTCGGCGAAGCCGTCGGTGCCCAGGAAGTGCAGGCCCTCGGCCTTGCCCATCGCACCCTTCGGGTCCTCGAGGTCCTTCACGGGGAAGGCGTCGTTGGCCCAGAACGGACGCCACAGCGTCACGACGATGTCCTCCTGCTTGTCGGTCGCGGTCTTCAGCTCGGTGAGCATCGCCGCGGTCGACGAGGTGACGAGCTCGTACTCGCCATCGAGACCGTACTCGGGCATCATCTTCTGCGTCTGGGCGGTGAGGCCCGCGCCCGGCTCGATGCCGTAGATCTTGCCGTCGAACTCGCCGCCCTTGCCCACGAGGTCTTCGATCGAGTTCAGCTCGGAGTACTCCGGAACCGCGAGGGTGAGCTTGGCGTTCTCGTAGTACTTGCCGAGGTCTTCGATGTCGTCACCGTACTTCTCCATGTAGGAGGCGTGGGTGAGTTCCGGCCACGCCGAAGGATAGATGTCGACGTCGCCCTGGGCGAGCCCGGTGTAGAGCGGGCCTGCCTCGGTGAGCGTCTTCATCTCGACCGTGTAGCCGATCTTCTCGAGCTGGTCCTGCAGCAGGTAGGCGGTGCTCAGCCCATCGGTCCACGAGGGCAGGAAGCCCAGCGTGATGGTGCCCTTGTCGTCGCCGCTGCCGTCGCCGCCGCCCGTGCCACCGGCGCCGTCGCTGCTGCAGCCCGCGAGGGTGAGCGCGGCTGCGGCGCCGAGTGCGGTGATTGCGAGGATCTTCTTCTTCATGTGATTTCTCTCTCTTGCGTTCCGTATGGGTGTTGTTCCGTAGGTGATGGGACTCAGTGCACGAGTTCCGGGTTCGCGGCGTCCTGCTGCGCGGACGTCTCGGGAGCGGGAGCGGATGCTGTTCCGCCACCGTTCCCGCGCGGGGTGCGACGCCGTGCGAGCATGCCGAGCAGCGACGAGCGGTTCTCGCCCGGAGCTCCCAGCGCCGCGGTGACCCGGTCGAGGAAGACCGCGATCAACACGACACCGAGGCCGGCCTCGACGCCCTTGGGGATGTTGATGGTCGAGATCGCCTCGACCACCATCTTCCCGAGGCCGTCAGCTCCCGCCATTCCGGCGATGACCGCCATCGACAGGGCGAGCATGATGACCTGGTTGACGCCGGCCATGATGGTCGGCATCGCGAGCGGAAGCTGGATGCCGCGGAGGATCTGGCCCGGCTTCGCGCCGAACGCCTGACCGGCCTCGACGGTCTCGGAGTCGACACCGCGGATGCCCAGCTCGGTCAGACGCACACCTGGGGGCAGGGCGAAGATCACGGTCGCCACGAGGCCGGGCACCACGCCGATGCCGAAGAACACGATCGCCGGGATCAGGTACACGAAGGCCGGCATGGTCTGCATGAAGTCGAGCACGGGCTTGAGCACGGCGCGGACGGTGGCGTTGCGCGCCGACCAGATGCCCAGCGGCACGGCGATCAGCACCGCGATGATGGCGGCGACGAGCACGAGCGCCAGGGTCTGCATCGCGGGAACCCACAGGTCCATCCCGACGATCAGTCCGAACGACACGACCGTGCCGATCGCGAGCTGCCACGAGCGCACGACCCAGGCGATGAGCGCGGCGATCACGATGATGACCACGAAGTTCGGGGCGAGCAGGATGCTCGTGAGGCCGTCGACGAGGAAGCTCATCACGAACGAGATCACGTCGAGCAGACCGTCGAGGTTGTCCTTGACCCAGTCGACGACGGACTCGATCCAGGTTCCCACGGGGATGCGGAAGCCATCCATCAGCGCACCTCCTCCGTCTCGACCTGGGCTCCTGAGCTTGTCGAGGGGCCCGGGTCGGCGGTCCACCCGTCATCGAGCACCGCATCGATCTCGGCCTGCGGCATCGGCATCAGCGGAAGCGTGATCTCCTCGGTCGCGCCGGGCCCGGGGCCGAGGGCGGCGAGCAGCGTCACTCGCGGGATCACCCCGACCAGACGGCCTTCGGCATCCGTGACCGCGAGCGGCAGGGGAGACTCGACGGCCGGCACGAACAGGTTCATGAGCACGTCGTCCTCGCGCACGCTCTGCAGCACGGGCTTGATGATCGAGTCGAGCGTGGTCGCACCGTTGCGCACGAGCTTCACCGCGTCACGGTCGGTGACGACACCGATGAGCTGCCGGTCCTTGCCGACCACGTACGTGGCCGACATGTAGGCGTCGCGCATCTGACGCAGGGCGGTGCGGGGTCCCGCGGTGTGCGGCACGACGGGGCGCGGGCGCTCCATCACGTTGGCCGCGGTGAGCACGCGGGCACGGTCGACGTCCTGCACGAACTGCTCGACGTAGTCGTTGGCCGGGTCCATCAGGATGTCTTCGGGTGTGCCGATCTGCACGATGCGGCCGTCGCGCATCACGGCGATGCGGTCACCGAGGAACATGGCCTCGTTCAGGTCGTGCGTGATGAACACGATGGTCTTCTGGAGCTTCTGCTGCAGTTCGAGCAGCTGCTCCTGCATCTCGCGCCGGATCAGAGGGTCGAGGGCGCTGAACGCCTCGTCCATCAGCAGGATGTCGCTGTCGGCGGCGAGCGCACGGGCGATGCCGACGCGCTGCTGCATGCCACCCGAGAGCTCGGACGGGAGCTTCTCACCCTGGCCCTCGAGCCCGACCAGCGAGAGGATCTCCTCCGCCTTCGCCAGGCGCTCGGCCTTCGGGGTGCCCTTGAGCTCCAGCGGGTACGCGACGTTCGCGGCGACCGTACGGTGCGGCAGCAAAGCGAAGTGCTGGAACACCATCGAGATGCGGTCACGACGGATCTCGCGAAGTCGCGACGACGGAATGCCGGTGATGGGATCGCCGTTCACGGTGACGGTGCCGTCGGTGACGTCATGCAGCCCGTTGAGCATGCGGATGATGGTGGACTTGCCGGATCCCGACAGGCCCATGATGACGAAGATCTCCCCGCGATTCACGGAGAAGCTGGCGTCGATGACCGCGGCGGTGCCGGCATCCGCGACGGCGGTTCGGCTCTCACCGGCCTTCAGCCGACGGACGGCGGCGTTCGGATTCTTACCGAAAACCTTGTACAGATTGCGCGCTTCGAGAGCGATTTCGGACACGTTTCCCCTGCGGCTCGCCTTCGGGTGGCTGAGCCTGCTTCGGTTACGCCCGGGTGATCCCCTCAAGGCCGTTCGACATGTCTGCTGTGGCGGCACGGACGGCGGATTTCGGATCCACCGCGATAGAGCATCGACCGTACGTCCACGCCTCTTCGCAGCACAGCTCATCGAAAGAAGGACGTGGTCGCGGACTGGTCTTCGGGCCGTCAGGCCCACAGACCAACGTAACGAAATGGCCGATCAGGGGCAAATCCCGGTCGCGCGGGGTGGCCTCGTTTCGGTGGCTGACCGGGGGATTGCACGGGTATTCAACAATCCCTCCCGCGGTGGTTCCGCGGTCAGGAATCCGAGGTCTGCGCGCTCCGGATGCTGCGTGTGACGGTGAATTTCGGGGTGCGTTCGACCTGCTCGGTCGACCCCACCAGCCGGGTGAGTTCAGGGCGATAGGCGAGGGAGGAGTTGTACACCGTGAAGAGTTCTCCGTCGGGCCGGAGCACACGCGCCGCGGCCTCGAACAGCCGCGTCGCCGCTCCCGTGTGCACGCTCGCGCCGAGGTGGAACGGCGGGTTCAGGAGCACCACGTCGAAGGAGGCATCGGGAAGCGCGGAGCCGGCGTCGTCGTGGGTGACCGTGACCCTGTCGGCGACTCCGTTCGCAGCCGCCGTCGCGCGGGCGGATGCCACTGCAGCGGCAGACCGGTCGGTGGCCGTCACCTGCGCTTCGGGGTGCGCGAGGGCATAGGACACGGCGAGCGCACCGGTGCCGCAGCCGAGGTCGAGCACACGTCGGGACGCAGCGTCGTGAACGACTCCGGAAGGACGTCCATCTTCCCTCCCGCTCCGGTGCGAATCGCGCCGATCCGGGGCATTCTTGCCGAGTTGCGCACCGGTCAGGCCGAGCACCTCCAGCAGCACTCGGGTTCCGATGTCGAGGCGCGGCCCCGCGAACGCGCCTCCGTGGGCGACCAGCGTCAGCCCGTCGTGCTGCGCCGCCACCGGGAACGGCCGGTCCGCGGCGGCGGGGCGCGGCTCCGCGGCCACGATCAGTCGCGACTTCCGCTCGGCGCGTTGGGCCTGCACGTGCGCGAAGCTCCGCCCCAGCACCTCGTTCTGGCCGAGGGACATGTGCTTCACGCGGCCTCCGGCGACGAGCACCACGTCGGGAGCAGCCCAGCGGGCCACGGCGTCGGCGATCTCCTCGAGTTCCGCGAGCGACTTCGGCAGCTGCAGCAGCACCAGTTTCGCGCCGGTGAGCAGGTCGGCATCGAGCTCGTGCGGGTGGAACAGTCGGCCGAAACCCAGACCATCCGTCTCACGCTCGGCGGGTTGCCCCGCGACGCGCCCTGCCCCATTGAGGTCGTCTCCGTTTCGGCCGGAAGCACCCGCAAGCCCGAGCTCTTCCGCATTGCGCTGCAGTGCCAGGCGGCCGGTCGCGAGGTCCTGATGCACCCGGATGCCGTGGCGCCCTGCCGCGGCAAGAGCGAGCGTGATCGCGCCGTACTCGTCGCCGATGACGACCGTCTCGGAGCCGTCCACGTCGAGCGCGAGCGCCCGTTCCACGAGCAGCAGGTCGGTCGCGTCATATGCCTGCAGGTTGTCCGCCTCGACGTCGGGCCAGCGGCGCAGGCGACTGTAGGGGAACTCCGGCACCAGCCCACTGTACGCGGGCGTCGTAAGGATTTCGCATGTGTTGTTTTCGCCCGATTCACAACTTTGTGAATCGGGCGTACGCTCCCGCGCATGACCACCGTCATCGCCACCCGCAATCTCACGAAGCACTACGGCCACACGCACGCACTCGACGGCCTCGATCTCACCGTCGAGCAGGGCCAGGTGCACGGGTTCCTCGGCCCGAACGGCGCGGGCAAGTCGACCACCATCCGCATCCTCCTCGGCCTCGCGCGGCGCACGGGGGGTGAGGTCGAGGTCTTCGGCGAAGACCCCTGGGAGCGCGCCGTCGACCTGCATCGACGCATCGCCTACGTGCCAGGAGACGTCAGCGTCTGGCCGAACCTGTCCGGGGGCGAGGCCGTCGACCTGCTCGCACGACTGCGCGGCGCCCGTGCGAAGGACGCCGCCTACCAGCACGAGAAGAAGCGCCTGATGGACGCGTTCCAGTTCGACCCGCGCAAGAAGGGCCGCGCCTACTCGAAGGGCAATCGGCAGAAGGTCGCTCTGATCGCGGCGTTCGCCGTGCCTGCCGACCTCTACGTCCTCGATGAGCCGACCAGCGGACTCGATCCCCTGATGGCGGTCATCTTCCAGCGTGAAGTGGCCCGCGCCCACGCGAACGGCGCGACCGTGCTGCTGTCGAGCCACATCATGAGCGAGGTCGAGCAGCTGTGCGACCGGGTGTCGATCATCCGCGCGGGCCGCGTCGTGGAGGCGGGAACCCTGGCGGAGCTGCGTCACCTCACCCGCAGCGACGTGTCGTTCGCCTCCGCCGGCGCCACCCTCGAACAGGTCGGCCGCATCCCGGACGTGCACGACCCCGTGCAGCAGGGCGACCGCATCCGCCTCTCCGTCGACAGCGATCGCACGGCGACGGTTCTCCCCACACTCGCCACCCTCGGCATCAGCGACCTCCGCGTCGCCCCGCCCTCGCTCGAGGAGCTGTTCCTGCGCCACTACGGCGATGACCTCGCCGGCCTCGAAGCGGCCGAAAACGGCGAGGCGGAGCACGAAGTGCCTTCCACCCGCCGCGCGCTGAAGGACCGTGCGTGGTGACCACGTTCGGCGTGCTGCTGAGACAGCGACTGCGCCGCGATCGGCTGCAGCTCGCGCTGTGGATCGTCGGTACGGCCCTGATGGCCTTCGCCGGATACGCCGGTGTCAGCCAGTCCTACTCGACTCTTGCCGACCGGCAGAACATCCTCGCCGCCGCGCTCGCGAATCCGGTGATCCTGATGTTCCGCGGGCTGCCGTCCGGCACGTCCGAAGGGGCGTTCCTGGCTTTCGAGGTGCTGCCGTGGCTGGCGTTCCTCGCCGCCCTCATGAGCACATTCCTCGCCGTGCGGCACACCCGGGGCGACGAGGAGGCAGGACGGGCTGAGCTCGTCTGGGCCACCCCCGCCGGGCGCCGCCTTCCGACGGTCGCGACGATCGCGCACGGGGTCCTCGCGAACGTCGCCCTGGCCCTGCTCACGGCGCTCGCGCTGGTCGCCACCGGCCTTCCGCTCGCAGGATCGGTCCTGGCGGGGGCCGCAGCGGCGTCCTGCGGCATCGCGTTCCTCGGCGTCGGCCTCCTCGCGGCGCAGCTTCTGCGCACCTCTCGAGGCGCGAACTCCCTGACGGTCTGGGCGCTCGTGGCGATGTTCCTGATCCGCGGCATCGGCAACGCGGCGGGCACCCCGAGCGACGATCTCACCCGCATCACGAGCGCGTGGCCGGCGTGGCTGTCCCCCTTCGGGTGGGTGGAGCAGTCCCGCCCCTACGACTCCGACCTGGTCTGGCCGGTGCTGCTCGGCCTGGCCTTCGGACTCGTGCTCGCCGGCGCATCCGTCGCCCTGCAGTCGATGCGAGACATCGATGCGAGTTTCGTCGCGGAGCGCCCCGGCAGGGTCTCGGCACGGCCCGCGCTCACCTCGCCGCATGCCCTGGTGTGGCGGCTCACGTCCGGGGCGATCGTGGGGTGGGCGGTCGGCGGAGCGATCACCGGCATCCTCGCCACCACCCTGAGCGGACTGGTCGACCGGATCTCGGGCGAGAACCCGGCCGTGGCCGACATCCTGACCAAGATCGGCGGAGCGACAGGCGGGCTCGACGAGGTCGTGGTCACCGTGTTCTTCACCCTTCTCGGCATCCTCGCCGCGTGCTGCGCCGTGCAGATCGTGGTGCGCGCACGGCAGGAGGAGGCGCACGGCACAGCCGAGGCCGTGCTGGCGACCCCGGTCGGTCGTGTGCGCTGGCTCGCCGACTACGTGATCGTCGGCGTGGTCGCGGTGCTGATCGTGGTCGCCGCCGCGGTGCTCGCCGGGTGGGTCGGCATCCGCGTGAACGGCGGCGCTGAATCGCTGTACCGCATCGTGGCGGTGGCGGGGCTCGGCCAGGCGTTCGCCGCATCGGTCTTCGCCGTCCTCACCGCGCTCGCCTTCGTGCTGCTCCCCCGCGCGACGACGGCCGTATCGTGGAGCCTCGTCCTGCTGGCGACCCTGTTCGGGATGTTCGGTCCGTTGTTCGGACTGCCGGAATGGACGATGAACCTCTCGCCCTTCGGGGTGACCCCGGTGGTGGACGGCAGCGGCGTGGATGTGCGCGGCCTGTGGTGGCTCGTGCTCGCCCTGGTCGCGGGAGGCGCAGGAGCCCTGACCCTGATGCGACGCCGTGAGCTCGCCCCCGGAGCCTAGGAGGAGCACGATGCCTGACGACCGCGACGCACCCTCGCCCGACTCCCACCGCGGGACGGAATCCGCCGAGCAGGCCGCCGCCATGATGACCGCCGCCGGGATGCCGCGGATGCCTGCGCGCGTGATGATGGCGCTGATCGCCGCTCCCGAGGGCGGGTACACGGCCGCGCAGCTCGGCGAGCGTCTGGGCGTCTCGGCCGCTGCCGTCTCCGGCGCGGTGCGCTACCTGCAGCAGCTGCACTTCATCCAGCGTCGATCGCGCCCCGGCGACCGGCGCGACCGCTACGAGTTCGTGCACGATCCGTTCTACAGCTCGATCATCGGGAACATGCCGGTGTACTCGCGCCTTTCCGAGTACATCGACGAGATCGCCGCGGAGCACGCCGACGATCAGGGCGCCCACGACCGCGCGATCGAGCTCGCCGAGTTCTTCCGCTTCCTCTCCACCCGCATGCTGCAGATCGTCGAGGACTGGCGCGCCCTCCGCCGCGACTCCTGACCCTCGCCCCACACCCACACCCACACCCACACCTTCCTCGCACACCCGCACCCGCGCCCGCGCACTCCTGCCAAAACGGAGACCATTCGTCCGCGCCCGGCGTGTCTCCCCGGAGGCGGATACCAACGCGCCGAGCGGGCACCGGATGGTCTGGGTTTTGGCACCAGCGACGAGCCCCTTGACACCCGCGTGAGTTATATGGTTACTTAGTCAAGTAACTAACCCACGAACCACGCGGAGGACTCGTGATCGAAGAAGGCAAGCCGCTCTTCCTCCAGATCGCCGAGCAGATCGAGGACTCGATCGTCGACGGCACACTCAGCGAGGAGGCGCAGGCTCCTTCCACCAACGAGCTCGCCGCGTTCTACCGGATCAATCCCGCCACCGCAGCGAAGGGAGTCGCCATGCTCACCGACAAGGGAGTGCTCTACAAGCGCCGAGGCATCGGCATGTTCGTCGCCGACGGTGCCAGGGAGCTGCTCCTCGGCGAGCGCCGCGCCGCGTTCGCCGATCGCTACATCGACCCGCTCCTCGCCGAAGCCCGCACGCTCGGGCTGGGCGCGGAAGATCTCGCGGCACTGCTCAGGCAGCGCGCCGCACTGACCATCGACGCAGAAGGGAAGACCCCCGCATGACCGCCGTCATCGAGGTGCAGAACCTCACCAAGCGCTACAAGGAGAAGCGAGCACTCGACAACGTGTCGCTCGCCATCGAGGGAGACGCGATCTACGGCCTCCTCGGCCGGAACGGTGCAGGCAAGACCACGCTCATGTCCATCCTCACCGCGCAGAACTTCGAATCATCCGGAACCATCAAGGTCTTCGGCGAGCACCCGTACGAGAACGCGCACGTGCTCAGTCGGATCTGCTTCGTCCGCGAGAGCCAGAAGTATCCGGACGACGCGTACCCCAAGCACGCTTTCAAGGCTGCGAGCCTGTTCTTCCCGAACTGGGACCAGGCGCTCGCCGACGAGCTCATCGCCGAGTTCCAGCTGCCGATGAAGCAGACGATCAAGAAGCTCTCGCGCGGCCAGCTGTCCGCAGTCGGGGTCATCATCGGTCTCGCCTCGCGCGCCGAGATCACCTTCTTCGACGAGCCGTATCTCGGTCTCGACGCGGTCGCCAGACAGATCTTCTACGACCGACTGGTGGAGGACTACGCGGAGCATCCGCGCACGATCATCCTGTCCTCGCACCTGATCGACGAGGTGTCGAACCTCATCGAGAAGGTCATCGTGATCGACGATGGGCGCATCCTGCTCAACGAAGACACGGATGCGGTCCGCGAACGCGCCGTGACCGTGGTGGGCGACGCCGCCAAGGTCGATGCCTGGGTGGGTGCGCGGGAGGTGCTGCACCGGGAGTCGCTCGGCCGGGTCGCGTCGGTCACCGTCCTCGGTGCCGTGTCGTCGGAGGATCGCGCCGAGATCACCGCGTCAGGACTCGACCTCGCACCCGTCTCGCTGCAGCAGCTGGTCGTGCGGCTCACGCAGAAGGTCGCGACCGATTCCACGAGAGAGAACGCAGCGAAAGAGGAGGTGCGCTGATGCGACGCACATTCAACGTCGTCCGCCTGCAGCTGATCAACAAGGGCACCTTCGTCTGGTACCCGCTGATCATCCTCGCGGCTGCCGTCGTGATCTCGATCATCATCTACGCGATGATCCCGGTCGACACCCCCAAGTACGGCGGCGGAGGCCAAGCGCCCCTCTGGTACTTCTTCGCGATCGGCATGTCGGCGATGACCCTGACCTTCCCGTTCTCGCAGGCCATGAGCATCACCCGCAGGGAGTTCTTCTTCGGCACGCTGCTGACGGCGATCCTCGGCAGTGCCCTCATGGGAATCCTGTTCCTGATCGGCGGCGGCATCGAGGTCGCCACGAACGGCTACGGCGTGAACGGCTACGTCTTCTACCTGCCGTGGCTGTGGGACGCCGGGCCCCTCGGCGCCTTCGTCGTCTACTTCACACTCGCCCTGTTCTTCTTCGTGCTCGGGTTCACGGGCGCGACGATCTACAAGAGCTGGGGGCAGCTGGTCCTGCTCATCGTGGGCATCGGGCTGGCGCTGGTGCTCATCGGCCTCGTCTTCCTGGCGACCCGGCTCGACCTGTGGAACCACGTCGGCGCCACGATCATGGACCTCGGGGCGGTGGGACTGGCGCTGTGGGGTCTCGTGCTCACCGCGGTCTTCACGGGAGTGTCGTTCCTCGCGTTCCGCAGGACCATCCCCTGATCCTCCGCGAGAGAACACGAATGCCGCGACCGCACACCCCGTGCGGTCGCGGCATCGTGGCTTTCGTCAGCGGATCCCCCTAGCTGCGGAGCACGGCGGAAGCAACCGGGTGCCGAAGAGCCGCGACGGTCACTACGCTCGGTGCGCGTGAAGATCCCTCCCCGTCTGCGGGCCCGCCGTTCGGGTATCGCCCGCTCGCTGCATGAGGCCGTGCTCCCCGCGCGGCTCCTGCTCGTCGTGAAGACGATGCTCGCGGTCGGGCTGGCCTGGGCGATCGCACCGCACATGCCCGGTGTCACCGACGAGTACCCCTACTACGCTCCGCTCGGCGCGCTGGTGAGCATGTATCCGACTCTGATGGGCTCGGCGAGATCGAGTCTGCAGACCTTGCTCGGGCTGGCCACCGGAATCGGCCTCGCGACACTCATCGTGATCACGGTGGGTCCGACCTGGTGGTCGATCCCTCTCGTCGTCGGCCTCGGCGTACTCGTGTCGGGCACGGGCTGGTTCGGCGTCGGTCGCGAGTATGTGCCGATGGCCGCCCTGTTCGTGCTGATCATCGGCGGACAGAACGCCGACGACTACTCGCTCGGGTATCTGACGCAGATGGCGGTCGGGGTGGTCGTCGGCCTGGTGGTGAACCTGGTCATCGCGCCGGCGCCGCTCACCATGGCAGCAGCAGGACGGGTGGCCGACTTCCGCGAGCAGCTGGCCGCGCATCTGCACGACATCGGCTCGGCGGTCTCGGAGTCGTGGCCTCCCGAGCACGAGCAGTGGGCTGATGACGCGGCCTCGCTGGCCGATACCTCCTCGGAGTTGAGGGCGGCCCTGACCGAAGCGGAGGAGAGTCGCCGCGGCAATCCTCGCGCCAAGGGACACCGCTCGCGGATCCAGCAGAGCCACGATGAGCTCGCCGCCCTCGATCGCATCGGCCACCTCATCCGCGACATCGCCGACGAGATCGCCGACACCATCTGGGAGCGGCCGGCAGGGCTCGCGCTCGACCCCGCCCTCCCGGGTCCGCTGTCGGCCGCGTGCCATGCGGTGGCCGAAGTGATCGCGCACGGCGATGCCTCCTCGAGCGAGGATCACCGCGTGCGCGCCGAGGCGGCGCGGGCGATCCGGCTGCTCCTCGAGACCGTCGACGACCGCACGGTCGACGTCCGACGGTCGATGGGTCCGGGAGTGCTCACCGCGATGCACCTGCGACGCATCCTGATCCTGAGCGGTACAGGCTCCCCCTCCGAGAAGAGGGAAGAGGAGGTCGAGTAGCCGCGTCAGATGGTGTCGTCGGCGGCGATCACATCCACCTGCCAATAGCGGCCATCGGGGTCGGTGTCATCGTGCGCATCGTCGGCAGCGCTCATCACGTCGTTGATCTTCACCATCAGGTCGTCGAATTCGGCCTCGGTCAACCGCATCGTGCGCTGAGTGAAGGCGGCATGCACCTCTGCCGTGCGACCGGCGACGTATTCGGGAGTCCAGGCTGTCACGCGGCGCATCAGGTCGTGGTGATCCTCGACCAGCGCGGCGATCACGGCGCTGCCGAGTTCCTCGTCGGCGACCGGACTCTCCGGGCCGCCCACATTGAGGGGACCCTTGTGCCCCGTCCAGACGCGGTCGCGTCGATCGCGGGCCTTCTCCGGCGCCTCTTCGATCAGCCCGGCATCGGCGAGCGCGCGCAGGTGGAAGCTGGCACTGTTCGCCGGCACGCCCAGTTCCGCGGCGATGTCGGCTGCGCGGAGGAAGTCCCGCCGGGCGAAGAGGCGGATCATCCGGCGCCGAAGCGGGTGCGAGTAGGCCTTCAGCATGGCCGATGTCATCCAGGCGGGGTCATCGCGCGCGCTTTTCGTGCGATCCTCCGTCATCCCCCGATCCTACCCGCACTTCCAATTGCGCAATAAGCCTTGCGCAATACTTCTTGCGCATCTAATCTCGACGCATGACCACCCTCACCGAGCCTCATCGCCTGTGGCGGAACACGCGCTACCTCACCTGGTTGGTGAGCGATACGAGCAAGGGGCTCGCCGGCGCGCTCTTCGCCTTCGCGATCCCCCTGCTCGCTCTGATCGTGACGAACGACCCCGCTCAGGCGGGCATCATCGGCGGGGTCGGGATGGCGGCCCGACTCCTCACGACCCTTGCGGGCGGCGTGCTGGCCGACCGCCATCGCCGTATCGCGCTGATGCTCCTCGGCTCGCTCATCGGCATCGTGCTGGCTGGCGGCTTCACGCTTCTCGCCCTGGGGGACGCCCTGACCTTCGGGTCGTTGCTCGTGGTCGACGTGCTGCTCGCCGCACGCAGCGGACTCTTCGACGTTGCGGGCGAGAGCGCCATCAAGGAGATCGTTCCCGACGACGCGATGGGGCGCGCACAGGCCGCGAATCAGGGGCGCGATGCCGCTCTCCAGCTGGCGGGTGGTCCGCTCGGTGGTCTGCTGCTCGGCGTCGGCGGCTGGCTCGTCGGTGTGGTCATGACCCTGTGCCACGTGATCGCGGCCCTGACCGCGTGGATGCTGGGGCGTCAGGCGCGTCGCGCCGGAGTGGTCGATGCGGGCGAAAACCCAGACCATCTGCGTGCTGCGCGGCGCGTCGAGCCCGAACACGCCGCGGACACGGCGGATGGTCTGGGTTTCGGCACCTCGACGACCCCGCCCGCGGCGAAGCCCGACGCGTGGAAGGAGCTCCGCGAGGGGTTCGGGTGGCTGCTCTCCCGTCCCGACCTCGGCGGGGTGCTGCTCATCACGACGGTCATCAACCTCGGCTTCAACGCCACGATCACCACCATCATCTACGCCCTCCAGCAGGACGGACATTCCGAGCTTCTGATCGGCACCCTGAGCGCGTCGATCGGCGCCGTGATGCTCGCGGGAGCCGTGGTGGCCCCGCTGCTCATCCCGCGCATCAAGGCCGGAATCCTGGCGATCACGGGGCTCTCCGTGATCTCGGCGGGTGCCATCGTGCTGGCGATGGTCACCGACCCGCTGATCATCGCCGTGGTGCTCGGCGTCTCGGTACTGCTGGTCCCGGCGCTCAATGCCGGCATGATGGGCTACTTCATGGTCGCGACCCCGAGCCACCTGCTGGGGCGTGCCAACAGCGCTGCCGGTGTTCTCGGCATGGGCGCGATGCCGCTGGCACCACTCATCGCCGGCTTCGGCCTCGCCTGGATCGGCCGGGAGTGGACCATCCTGGTGTGCGCAGCGCTCTGCCTCGTCGCCGTGGCGATGGCCCTCGGCAACCGGGCGCTGCGCGCTCTGCCCGTCGAGTCCCGCTGGGCCGAGCACGCGAAGCAGTACGAGAGGGCCTGAGCTCCCGGGAGAAGGCGGTCGGCGCTAGAGCGCTCCGGTCAGCGCGGCGATCCCCGCCAACAGGGACACGAGAGCCAGCACGAGCGCGACCGCGATGAGGACGGCATGCACCTTGAGGAACGCCGTGGCCTTGCCGTTCTCGTCCCGCGCGCGGGGGTCTTTGGACACGCGCTTGTAGAACTGCGGCCAGACCAGAACGTTGAAGGCGGCGTTGAGGAACAGCACGATGGCGAGGGGGATCACCCCTCAACGGTATCGACTTCTTCTATGGGCCTCCCCGCACGATCATCCGCGCGGATTCTTGGATGCAGACATGTATCAGAAAGCCCTTGCCGCGCTCCTGGTAGATGTGATCACAATGGGCTTCATGATCGACGGTGCACCCGGCACCGCTCACGATCCTGCCTCGGACGACGGGCGCGCACGCTGGGAGCGCGCCGCGGATCTGTTCGACGCATGGCGCGAGAGCGACAGCCGCGCGATGGACGAGCTCGTACGGCTGATGACGCCCGTGCTCTGGCACGTCGTGCGCGCCTATGGGCTGGAGCGCACCCTCGCCGAAGACGTCGTGCAGACCACCTGGCTGCGACTCGTCCGCGGCCACGACTCGATCAGCGACTCACGGGCCGTATCGGCCTGGCTCACGACCACCGCCCGCCGGGAGGCCTGGAAAGTCGCGAAAGCGCACGGCAAGGTCGACACGACCGAAGCGGATGACCTCGACACACTGCTGCCCGAACAGGCGTCGGCCGAAGAGCACGCCACCCTCGGCGACGAGAACCGGCGGCTGTGGGCGGCTGTGCGGCGTCTGAACGAGCGCTGCCAGAAGCTGCTGCGCGTGATCGCCTTCGAGGATCGTCCGGACTACGCCCGCATCGCCAGCGACCTCGCCATGCCCGTCGGCAGCATCGGCCCCACGCGGAACCGGTGCCTCGCCAAACTACGCGCCCTGCTGGACGCGCCACCGACAGCGCAGGCAGGGGGATTCGCATGACCGAAAACGAGGACGCCCAGGTGTTCGCCCGGCTCCGCTCCCTGTGGAGCGAGGTCGATCCGATGCCCGCCGGCCTCATCGACCGCATGGTCGCCGCAGTCGCCGCCGACGGGCTGAACCGTGAATACGCGCTGCTCACTCTTGTCGAAGGACAGTTAGGCGCGGTGCGGGGCGAGGCCGACGCGCTCACCCTGCAGTTCAGCGACGGATCGACGAGCATCCTGCTGCACGTGACGACGACGGCTTCCGGACGCCGCCGCGTCGACGGCTGGGTCGACACCGCAGCCGCCGAGATCGTCCTGACCCAGGGCGAGAAGACCAGGTCGATCACGCCGGAGGAGACCGGACGCTTCGTGTTCGACGACGTCCCGCCCGGCCTCACGCGCGTTCAGCTGACCACCGTGATCGGGGACGAGACGCGCACACTGGCGACCCCGCAGTTCGAGCTGTGACCACGGGCGCCGCCCGTCGATGAAGACGCGGGTCCACCCGCAGGAAGAGGATGACGCATGGATCAGCCCAAGGGATGGACCTGGCAGGACCGCGCGGAGGGATCGATCCGACGGGGCACGGCGCTCGACCCGAGCACGGAGCCGGTGGACGGTATCCGTGCGTTTCCGACGGCGTACCTGCCGGAACGCCTGCTGATCACCCGCGCTCTCGGCGATGAGGAGGCCTACGACCGGGAGGTGCGCACGCTCCGCGACGCGGCGGACACGTTCGGCTGGCAGCTCGAGATCGAGGACGACACCCGCTCAGCGGTCGACGGCGAACTCGTGCCGGGAGTTCCCGGTTTCCTGCGCGCACGGCTGCGCACGCCGGACGAGCCGGTGCGCGGTGAATCGCCCGTCGCACCGGATGCCTGGCGCGTACTCCAGCGCGCACGCCGCATGTCCCGCTCGACGATGCCGCGCACGAGCCTCGACCACGTGCTCTCCATCGATCCGGTCGGGCTCAATCCGTTCACCAGGACGAACCCGTTCACCCGCACCAATCCGTTCACCCGCACCAACCCGGTGCGCGGTGCGGGTGGCGCCGGCGGCAGCGACGACTACCTCGAGCCCGGACGCGGAGCACGACAGCCGGTGACCTGGTTGGGGCCTGCGCCCGTGCGCGGTCCCAGCCCCAAGCGCGGACGACGACCCGTCGTCGCTGTCCTCGACACCGGCTGCGGCGAGCACGCCTGGCTTCCCGCTGACATCGTCACCCGCACCGTCGACCTCGACGGCGTGCCGGTCGGGCTGACCGATGACGCCGATCCGGAGCGCTATCCCGACCTGTACGGGCAGCTCGACGGGGAGATCGACGCGGTCGCGGGACACGGCACCTTCATCGCGGGCATCGTCCGACAGGCGGCTCCGGACGCCGACATCCTCTCGATCCGGGTCGCGGGGGCGCTCGGCGTCGTGGACGAGAGCACGCTCCTCGAGACGGTCGCCCAGGTCGTGACGCTGCTGGCGCGCCACCGCGAGAACCCGAAGACGGGCTTCCCGATCGATGTGCTGAACCTGTCGCTCAGCTACTACCACGAGACGCCGACCGACGGACTGTTCAGCCTCACGCTCTACCAGCTGCTCGCCAAGGCACGCGAACTCGGCTGCGTCGTGGTGTGCTCCGCGGGGAACGACGCGATCGATCGCCCCTCCTTCCCGGCATCCCTGTGGCCATGGCCGGGCGCGGACAACGGCATCCGCCGGGACAAGGACGCGCCGCTCGTCTCCGTCGGAGCGTTGAATCCTTCCGGCCAGTCGGTCGCCCTGTTCTCGAACATCGGTCCGTGGGTGCAGGCCTACGCACCCGGAGCGGCGGTGGTGAGCACCTCGCCCGCGTTCGTGGGAGGCACGCAGGCGGCGACGAGGGCCGACGTCGAGGGTCTGCGCCGCGAGACGATCGACCCCGACGATTACCGCGGGGGCTTCGCGGTGTGGAGTGGTACGTCGTTCTCGGCACCGTATGTCGCGGCGCGGGTCGCCGCGCAGCTCGGTACGGTGCCGGTCGGCGGAGCGACCCCCAGCGCTGCGGCGAAGGCGGTCGCCGCCGTCCTGAAGTCGCTGCCGAGCCCGATCGATCCCGTCTGACGCACCCCCGGGACGAGCCGTCCGTACCGATACGGGCGGCTCGTCCTGGTGCCGGGCGGCTGCCCCGGGGCGCCCGGCGGTGCACCTGCAGGACGAATGCACGAATGCCGGATCAGGACGCGGCGCGTCATCCGACGAATGAACTTTCTCCCGGCGGGTGTCGCGCTCGATCCGCGCTCTTCCCCGCAGCCCTGGAGCACGGCATCCTGGAGGGATGCCCCTGTCCGCGATCGAGCTGCACCGGCGCGGAGTCGAGGCGGCGAACGCCCGGCGGTTCGCGCAGGCGCGGCGCGCCCTCGGCGCGGCGTCCGTCCGCGCCGACGACCCCGATCTCCGCGCACGCATCGACGGCACGGTCGCCTACGTCCTCGCGCAGACGGGGGAGCCGGCAGCCGCCGAACAGCTGTGCCGCGAAGCGCTCGGCCGGCCCGGTCTGCGGAGCGAGACCATCGCGGTGCTCAGCGGACAGCTCGGCACACTGCTCATGCACGGTGGTCGGCTGGCCGAGGCGGAGATCGAACTCAGCCGTGCGATCGACACGATCAGCGCGATCGGAGACGAGACCATCGAGCTCGCCAACTGCCTGATGAACCGCTCGGTGGTACGGATGCAGCAGCGCGAACTCGAGACCTGCATCGAGGATCTGCAGCGTGCGGTGGCCGTGTACGAGGCGAACGACGACGAGGAGCCACTCGCCGAGGCCAGGCACAACCTCGGGTACGCGGCCCTGCTCGGAGGAGACCTCGTCACCGCGCTCACGCTCATGACACGTTCCCGCCCGACGCTCGCCGCGATCAGCGATCTCGCTGCAGCCATCAGCGACCTCGATCGCGCGGAGGTGCTGCGCGACGCGGGACTCACGACCGAGGCCGAAGCACTCCTCGAGCAGGTCGCCGCCCAGTTCGGTACCCAACGGATGCGACAGGCCAGAGGCGAGTCGGAGTTCCATCTGGCTCGCTCTCTCCTGCGTCATGATTTTGCCGCAGCCGAACGCGCAGCACGCACCGCGGCGCGACGCTTCACCGCGCTCGCGAACGACGGGTGGGCGGCCCGGGCAGAGGCGGTGCGGCTGGAGGCGCAGCAGCGAGCGAAGCCGCATCTCCGCATCGACGACGCGGCGTTCGCGCGGACGGCGAAAGCCCTCGAACGGAGCGGCTTCCACACCGAGGCCACGGGGCTGCGGCTGAGTGCACGCCGTGATGGCTCCGGCCGCCTGCCGCGAATCGCCGACACCGCCCCGACACCGCTGCGCATCCGCGCCCAGGAGGTGCGTGCCGCGCGCGCCGCGGCTGCCGGCCGTGACCGCGACGCCCTGCGCGCCGCCGCCGACGGCCTCGAGCTGCTCACCGCCTGGCAGCAGGCGTTCGGCGCCCTCGACCTCCAGGCCTCCGTCGCGATGCACGGCAGCGATCTGATGTTCGCGGGGCTCTCCGCTGCGGCGCGATTGCGCGACCCCGCCACGCTGTTCGAGTGGTCCGAGCGTGCGCGCCACCTCAGCCAGCAGGTCGCCCCGGTGCGACCCCCACACGATGAGTCGCTCGCGGTGGACCTGGCCGAGCTGCGGATGCTGCGCGCCGAGCTGGCCGGGGGCGACTGGACGACGGATGCCAGAGTGCGGGAACTGCGCGACAGGGTACGCGAGCGGCAGTGGGCGGCGACGGGCTCCGGCGGCACCAGAGAGCGGCTCGGGCTCGCGGAGGCGACGGCGCTGCTCGCCCCCGACCTGGCGGTCCTGTCATACATCTTCACCGGATCCGACCTGCAGGCCGTGGTCGCGACATCGGCCGGCGCGACCATCGTCGACCTGTCGTGGCGGCGGGTGCAGATGGCGCTCGACGGCCTCCGCGCCGATCTCGATATGGCCGCGCTGACGCGTGGGGGACTGATGGGCGCGGTCACCGAGCGGGCGCTCACCTCACGGCTGGCGGTCCTCGACGCGGAGCTGCTCGACCCGGTGAGGTCCGCCGCGCCGTCCGCAGCTCGCTTCGCGATCACGGTGCCCGGTGTGCTCGGCGGCGTTCCCTGGGCGATGCTCCCCGGAATCTCCGGCGTCCCCTTCACCCTCGCGACGTCGGCCTCCCGCCTGCTGGGCGTCCCCTCTCGCACGACGACGGCACCGTCGATGATCGGCTTCGCCGCCGGGCCCCGGGTAGCGCGCGCCGCCGACGAGATCGAGCGCGCGGCGGCGACCTGGCGGGGAACCGGCCGCACTCCGCGAATCCTGGTGCCTTCGGACGCGACGGTCGCCGCCGTCACCGAGCTCGCAGCGGCCACCGACGTGCTCCACATCGCGGCTCACGGCAGGCACGCGGTGGACAACCCGCTGTTCTCCGGTTTCGAGCTCGCGGACGGCGTGCTGTTCGGCTACGACGTCGACCTGATCCCGAAGGTCCCGTCGACCGTGATCCTGTCGGCGTGCGAGCTCGGGCGCTCCTCGGTGCGGTGGGGCGAAGAGGCGTTGGGCATGACGCGGGTGTGGTTGCACGCGGGTGCCGACTGCGTGATCGCCGCCCCCGTCGCCGTTCCGGATGACGTCGCGGCCGAGCTCCTCAGCGCCGTGCACACCGGCCTGTCCGAAGGTGCCGCACCGGCCGTCGCGCTCGCGCGGGCATCCGCCGAGACCGGCCTGAGCGCCCCGTTCCAGTGCCACGGCAGCGGATTCTGAAACTTTTCCTCCATTCGATGTATCAGAAGGGAGGCCGCTCGCTCCTGTTCTTCGGAAGGTGCCATGCGAAGGGCCTCGAAGGGAGAGGCGCGAGGGAGGCGCAGTCGGATCTGGGGATCATGCGCACTGGGGAGCGCGAACACGACACGGACACCATCTGCTCGAGGATGATGCGGCAGGCCGCCGCGGCACCCTCAGAGGGCCTCGACGATCTGGGGACGTCGGGGCCCTTGGGGTGTGCCGGGGGAGCGACGCTCCTCAGAGCTCGAGGAAGTCACCGAGCCAGACGCGTACCGAGGCCAGGCATTCCTCCGTGACCTCACCTGCCGTCCCCGTGAGGCGGTCGCGGGAAAGCGTGCGAGGTTGCTCGGTCATGATCCACGACGGCCGGTCCAGTCCGCTCGGCCCGTCCGCGACGACGTGATTCGGCCAGCCCCGGTCGGTCGTCGTGATCGGCAGCACGATGGCCAGCGTGGTCACGGCATCCAAGTATCCAGCCGAGGCCACGGCTTCTGCAGCATGCGATTGCTTGTCGGCCGCAGCCGTCCGTTCGATCGCATGCTTCAGCGACTGCAGTCTCCGACGGCGGTCCTCCGCGTCGGCAAGGTGAGCGAGATGCGCGCCGAGAGTGAGACCGTCACGCGCGGCCTGCTCCTTCAGCCGGTCGCGCAGGTCGTCGCTCACCTTGATCGTCGTAGTCATACTTTGAGTATGACCGCGCTCCGTGCGGCGGCGTCAGGCGACCAGCACCGCGTATCCAGCCGCGCGGAGCGCTGCGAGCACCTCGGTGTCAGCCCCGGCGTCGGTGATCACGGTCGGGAAGAGCTCGACGCCGCCGACGGTCGAGAACGCCTCGACGCCGAGCTTGCTGCCGTCGGTCACCACGACCGCTCGGCGCGCGCGTTCGGCCATCATCCGGTTCACCGCGGCCTCGCGCTCGTCCTGTGTGGTCGCACCGGCGACGGCGTCCATCCCGTTCACACCGATGAAGGCGATGTCGAGCCGCACTCCGCGCAGCAGCTGCTCCACGAACGGACCGACCAGTTCGTAGCTGCGCGAGTGGATGACGCCACCGGTGACGACCACCTTGATGTCGGGGCGCGTGGCGAGCTGGGCAGCGATGTTCACGGCATTCGTGACCACGGTGATGCCACCGCTCCCCGCGAGGTCGTCCCGTGCGGCCAAGGCAGCGGCGATCGCGGTCGTGGTCGTGCCGCCGGAGAGCCCGACCACCATGCCGGGTGCGACCAGGCCGGCGGCGGTCTGCGCGATGCTGGCCTTCTCATGCGTGCGCAGGTGGCTCTTGTAGCGGATGGGCAGTTCATAGGCGACCGTCTGCGCTACCGCACCGCCATGGGTCCGGGTGAGCAGGCGCTGCTCGGCGAGCGTGTCGAGGTCGCGACGCGTGGTCGCCGACGAAGCCTCGAACTCCTCGACGAGCTCTTCGACCGTAACCTCGCCCTTCGCAGCCAGCAGGTCGAGGATCGCGTTCAGCCGGGCGGCCCGCTTCATCAGGCCACGGCTTCCGTCGTCTGCAACGCGAACAGCCGGAGCATGCGCGCGGCTTCGTCCGCGAGGGCATCGCGGGCCGGCGCGAGGTACTTGCGGGAGTCGACCAGGCGCTCGTCCGCGTCGAGCTTCTCGCGGACGGCGCGCGTGAAGTAGCCGTTCAGGTGCGTGGAGACGTTGATCTTGGTCATGCCGGCGCGCACGGCATCGGCGATCACGGCATCCGCCACACCGGATGATCCGTGCAGCACCAGCGGCACGGGGAGAGCCTCGTGAAGGCGCCCGATCAGGTCGAGGTCGAGAGAGGCGGTGCGGTCGGTCATCGCGTGCGAAGAGCCCACCGCGACCGCGAGAGCATCCACTCCCGTCGCTGCCACGAATGCCCGCGCCTCGTCGGGGTCGGTGCGCACACCGGGCGCATGGGCTCCGTCCTTGCCCCCCACCTCGCCGAGCTCACCCTCGACGTACACGCCGGCCTCGTGCGCACGCGCCGCGACCGCCGCCGTGAGCGCCACGTTGTCGTCGTAGGGCAGCGCCCCGCCGTCGAACATGACCGAGCCGAAGCCCAGCGCGATGGCCTCGTCGACGAGCTCCGGCCGCTCGGCGTGGTCGAGGTGCACAGCCACGGGGGTCTGCGCGCGCCGTGCCACCGCGAGAGTCGCCAGGGCGATGGGTTCGAGCCCACCGTGATAGTCGGCGCAGTTCTGGGAGATCTGCAGGATGACGGGGAGCTGTGCGAGCGCGGCTGCCCGAACCAAGCCCTCCGCCGTCTCGAGATGGATCACGTTGAAAGCGCCGATGCCCGTGCCGGCAGCAGATGCCGCGGAGACGAGGTCGCGAGCGGAGACGAGGGTCACGAGGGGTCCTTCCGGAAGGATTCAGGGTCGGGGCGCGAGATGCGCAAGTGCTGTTCGAGCTCGGTCCAGCGTGAGGAGATGTCGCCCGCGAGTGGCGTGAGCACCGCGGCGGCGGACCATGCCGTGGCACGGCGGAGGATCTGCTCGGGGTCGCGCACCCCGGCGGCGTACAGCACGGCGCACGCTGCGACACCGGCATCGCCCGCACCCGTCGGGTTGCCGGAGAGCGGCTCGTCCAGGCGCGCGTGCACGAGCTCGGCCGCGGTGACGGCGAGCATGCCCTCGGCGCCGAGCGAGAGCAGCACGAGCTCCGCGCCCCTGGCGATGAGGGATCGGGCTCCGTCGACCGGGTCCGCGATGCCGGTGGCCTCGACCAGCTCGGCCGCATTCGGCTTGAGCACGCTTGCTCCGGAGTCGGCGGCGAGCAGCAGAGCAAGGCCGGAGGTATCGACGATCACCGGCACGCCGGCATCCCTTCCCACCGCGATGAGCATGGGGATCAACGACTCGGGCGCACCGGGCGGCAGACTGCCGGAAACGACGAGCACCCGGGTGCCCGCGAGCCGTTCGACCACCTCGGCGAGCAGCGCCGCCCACTCCACGTCGGTCGGATTCACGCCGCGTTCGTTGATGATCGTGGTGTCGCCGAGTGCCTCATCGACCACCGCGATGCTGCGACGGGTCTCGGCGGCGACCGGCACCAGGGCGTGCGGGACGCCGCTCGCCCGCAGCTCCTCCGCGAACTCCTCGCCGACCCGACCGCCCACGGTGGTGACCGCGAGCACCTCGGTCCCTTCGGCATGGGCCACGCGGGCGACGTTGAGCCCCTTGCCACCCGCGCGCGCCGCTCCGGGGTCCGCGCGGTGCGTTCCCCCTTCGACGAGTCGGTCGACGCGCCAGGTGAGATCGAGTGCGGGGTTGGGGGTGACGGTGAGGATCACGTGAGCTCCCGAGCTCGAAGCGCGGCACCCAGCAGACCCGCGTTGCCGGAGAGCTCGGCCGGGACCAGAGCGGGGATGCGGTGGAAGCTGAGGCGCGCGGCCAAGCGCGTGCGCAGCTCGTCGAACAGGGCGCCGCCGGCACGCGACAGCCCGCCTCCGATCACCACGGCCTCCGGCGCCACGACGGCGGTCAGCTGAGCCAGCGACATCGTCAGAGCGTCGAGTGCCGAGTTCCAGATCTCCGCAGCGGTCTCATCGCCCGCGGCCGCGCGCGCGATCACGTCCTTCGCCCCCTCGGGGGAGATTCCCGTCGCCTCCTGATAGCGACGGGCGATGGCTCCGGCCGAGGCGACGGCTTCCAGGCAGCCGCGAGCGCCGCACGCGCAGATCGGCCCGTCCGCGATCGGGGAGTGCCCGATCTCGCCCGCATATCCTCCCGCGGTGTACGGGACGCCCCCGACGAGCAGGGCACCCGCGATCCCGGTTCCGATCACGAGCACCACCGCATCGGCGTAGTCACGCGCACCGCCGAGTCGTCGCTCCGCCCAGCTCGCCGCACGCACGTCGTGATCGAACGCCACGGGGAGCCCGAGACGCTCTGCGGCCAGATCGCGCAACGGGGAGTCGTGCCATCCGAGATTGCTCGCGAACACCCCCAGCCCGGCATCCGCGTCGACGATCCCCGGGACGACGAGCCCCACGGCCTGCGGCACGACGTCAGGGTGCGCGGCGCGGAGCTCTCCCGCCAGCACCTCGAGGCGGTCGAGGAGCACCTGCGTGCGATCGCCCTCGGCGATCGGCGTGGGCGTGCGGCGCAGCCCGAGAGCCGTGCCGTCGGCATCGAACAGGGCCGACTTGATGTCGGTGCCGCCCACGTCGAACGCCAGCACGGGCGCGCCGCCGCCGAGAGTCCGCACGGCGGCGAGCTTCTCCCCTGCGGCATCCCGCTCGACGTCGGGGACGTCGGTCGTCCCGTCAGCTCGGGTCATGGTCGGCTCCGGCGGCGGGTTGCGTCATGCATCCAGAATGACGGATCGCGTGAGGTTGCGGGGCTGATCGGGGTCGAGGCCTCGGGCGACGGCCCGGTCGAGTGCGGTGCGGTGCAGGCGCACGAGGTCGGCGAGCGGGTCGATCGCCCGCTGCTCGAACCGGGCACCGGTGGCCTCGACCTGCGCCGAGAGGCCCTCGGGTGCCTCGCCGAACTGCCAGGTGACGCGGCCCGGGGCCGCGATCGCGATCGGACCGTGGCGGTAGTCCATCGACGGGTACGCCTCCGTCCATGACTGCGACGACTCGCGCAGCTTCAGCGCAGCCTCGTGGGCGAGGCCGATGGTCCAGCCGCGACCGAGGAACGTGTACTGCTCCGCGTCGCGCAGCTCGTCGTCGCCGCCCTCGGCGAGCACGGCCTCGGCGTCGGCGATGGCGCCGGAGAGGTCCTCACCGAGCGAGGCGCGGAAGAGGGCGAGGGCCGTGGTGGCGAAACGCGTCTGCACCACCGACTTCTCGTCGGCGAACGGCAGCAGCACGGCGTCGTCGACCAGCGAGACCAGCGGCGAGTCCGGGTCTCCGATCACGCCGACCGTGGGGATGCACCCCTTGATGCGCTCGACGAGCTCGAGCACCTCGCTGGTGGTCCCTGAGCGGGTCAGGGCGACGACGGCGTCATACCCGCGGTCGAGGAAGGCCTCGGATGCCGCGTACGCGTCGGTCTCGCCGTGGCCGGCGGACTCGCGCAGCGCCGCGTACGACTGCGCCATGAACCACGAGGTACCGCAGCCCACGACGGCGATCCGGGCACCGGAAGCGGGGAGCAGCGCCTGCTCGGCCTTCAGGTCTGCGGCCCGAGTCCACATCTCGGGCTGGGAGTTGAGCTCTTCGCGCATGTGTGCGCCGGGCAGCGATTCAGTCATCGAGGTGCCTTTCTGGCGATATGTTGCATACTTGTGATCGTTTCAAGCTTGATTCGATCATAGTATGGCGTCGAATCGAGTCGTCAACAGCTTTACCTTGATTTGTTTGTTCTCCTGACAAATAATCGGACAAGTTCCACCCGAGCCCCGGCTTGAACGATCGCGGTTGCCTCCCGGCGAAGCGGTCACCCACGCACTGTCGCGTGATGTGCTTGCGACTGTGCACCACACCCCCTCCCGACGCGGCCCCGCCGCCGAGGGTTCGGACATCACAGTGAGGAATGCAATACACATGAAGAAGTCACTGCGGTTCGGCGCCGCCGCCATTGCGGCCGTCGCCACGCTCTCGCTCGCTTCGTGCGGGTTCGGCGGTTCTTCCGGCGACAGCGGCGACGCGGAAGGATCCACCACGCTCGACCTCCTCGTCCCGAGCTACTCCGACGGCACCAAGGCCAACTGGGAGACCGTGATCGACGGGTTCGAGAAGGCCAACCCCGACATCAAGGTCAAGCTCGAGGTGCAGTCGTGGGACAACCTCGAGAAGGTCGTCTCCACCAAGATCCAGGCCGGCGAGGCACCGGACATCTACAACGGCGGGCCTTTCGCGGGTTTCGTCGGCGATGAGCTGCTCTACCCGACGAAGGACGTCGTCTCGGACGACACCTACTCGGACTTCCAGGAGTCGTTCCTCAAGAACGCCGAGGTCGACGGCACCGCGTACGCCCTGCCGCTGATCGCCTCGGCTCGCGCCCTGTTCGTCAACAACGCGCTCCTCTCCCAGGCCGGTGTCGAGGCGCCGACCGACTGGGACTCGCTGCTCGACGCCGCGACCAAGGTCTCCGCGCTCGGGGGCGGAGTCGCCGGATACGGCATGCCGCTCGGATCGGAAGAGGCTCAGGCCGAGGCCGCCGTGTGGCTGTGGGGCGGCGGCGGATCGTTCGGCGACGCGTCGGAGATCACGATCGACACCCCGGAGAACCTGGTCGGAGCCGAGCAGATCAAGAAGATGATCGACGCCGGCGCGACCCAGGCCGACCCCGGGTCCACCCAGCGCTCCCCGCTGATGGACATCTTCATCCAGGGCAAGATCGGCATGCAGGTCGGCCTCCCGCCGACGGTCGGCCAGATCGAGGAGAACAACCCCGACCTGGACTACTCCATCGTCCCGATCCCGACGAAGGACGGCTCGCCGTTCACGCTCGGCGTCATGGACCAGCTGATGGCGTTCCAGAACGACGACGACAAGAAGGAAGCGATCACCAAGTTCTTCGACTACTACTACTCGGCAGACGTGTACGTGCCGTGGGTGCAGGCCGAGGGCTTCCTCCCCGTCACCAAGTCCGGCGCCGAGCAGCTCTCCGGCGAGGAGGCCCTCAAGCCGTTCCTCGACGTGCTGCCCGACGCGCAGTTCTACCCGTCGACGAACCCGAAGTGGTCCGCCGCCGACGGTGCGTTCAAGTCGCTGTTCGGCCAGCTGCAGTCGAAGCCGGCGCAGGACGTGCTGACCGAGATCCAGGCACAGGTCGACGCGGGCTGAGCCCGCTGATCGGAGAGGTTCGGGTACCCGAATGAGCCAGAAGACAGAGTCCTCGAACCTCGCGGGGGCGGCGAGCAGCCGCCCCCGCACTCCGAAGACCCCGGATGCCACGCGCGGCAGGCCGGGCGGAAAGGACCTCCTCCAGGCGCTGCCCTGGATCGCACCGGCGCTGCTTCTCATCTTCGGCGTGGTGCTGTTCCCCGCCGGGGTGATGTTCTTCAACTCCACGCGCGACATCTCCCTGTCCGGCCTCGACAAGGGCTCGGTGGGCTTCGACAACTTCGTGACGGTCTTCACCTTCACCGAGTTCTGGCCGATCTTCTTCCGCACGATCGTGTGGGTGGTCGCGGTGGTGACCCTCACGGTGGTGATCTCGCTCGGTCTGGCGCAGATCCTGAACAAGGCCTTCCCCGGGCGTCAGCTCGTGCGCATGGCCGTGATCGTGCCGTGGGCCGCCTCCGTCGTGATGACGACCATGGTGTTCTACTACAGCCTCGAACCGTACTTCGGCATCTTCAACAAGTTCCTCTACGACACCGGGCTCTCCGACGACGCGGTGGGCTACGGCTGGACGAAGAACCCTGCGACGGCCTTCACCTGGTCGATCGTGATCGCGATCTTCGTGTCGCTTCCCTTCACCACGTACACGATCCTCGCCGGGCTCCAGTCGGTCCCGGCCGATGCGATCGAAGCCGCGAAGATGGACGGCGCCGGCCCCGCGCGCACCTACTGGTCGATCGTGCTGCCCCAACTGCGCAGCGCCCTGGCCGTGGCGATCCTCATCAACATCATCAACGTGTTCAACTCGCTGCCGATCCTGAAGGTGATGACCGGCTCGATCCCGGGTTACGGCGCCGACACGATCATGACCCTGATCTTCAAGTACATCGAGCTGCAGAAGAAGGTCGACGTCGCGAGCGCCCTCTCCGTGGTGGCGTTCCTCATCGTCATCGTGATCGTCGCGGCGTACGTGAAGATCGTCAAGCCCATGAAGGAGGTCTGATCATGACCGTGACCGAGACCGAGCTCGTGACCACCGCGGGAGGCCGCGGCCGCCGCACCACCCCTCCGACCCCCGGACGCAAGCGCCGCTACACCGAAGACCAGGTGACGCTGCCCCGCGTGATCCTGCGCACGGTCGCCGGGTTCCTGGTGCTCGCGATCTTCGTGCTGCCGTACCTGATCATGTTCTTCGGCTCGGTGAAGACCAAGGCGCAGATCCGGTCCGTCGATCCCACCTACCTGCCGACCGAGTGGCACTGGGAGAACTACATCTCGATGTGGTCCACCCCCGAGACGCCCCTGCCGTACAACCTGATCTCGACCATCGTCATCGCCGTGTTCGCGACGCTGCTCGTGCTGCTGGTGTCACTTCCGGCGGCGTACTACACGGCACGCTTCAAGTTCCCCGGCCGCATGGTGTTCCTGTTCCTCGTGATCGTCACACAGATGCTGCAGCCGGCCGTGCTGACCTCCGGCCTGTTCCGCCAGTTCACCGTTCTCGGACTCGGCGACACCTGGATGGCGATGATCTTCATCAACGCGGCGTTCAACCTGTCGTTCGCGGTGTGGATCATGCACTCCTTCTTCGCGGGCATCCCCAAGGAGGTCGACGAGGCCGCGCAGATCGACGGAGCCGGACGCTTCACCGTGCTGTTCAAGATCAACCTGCCGCTGGTGTGGCCGGGCATCGTCACCGCGATCGTCTTCACGTTCGTCGCGTGCTGGAACGAGTTCGCCGCCTCGCTGGTGATCCTGTCGACCGACAAGAACCAGCCGTTGTCGGTCGCCCTGACCAAGTTCGTCGGTCAGTACGAGACCAGCTGGCAGTACGTGTTCGGCGTCTCGATCGTCGCGATCCTGCCGGTGGTCATCCTGTTCATGCTCATCGAGAAGCGCCTCGTCGGCGGACTGACCGCCGGCAGCGTGAAGTGACCGCTGATGCACATCAGATATGACCCCGAAGTGGATGCCGCTTACCTCACGGTCGGGCACGAAGTGCAAGCGGGGGAATCTGTTGCACAAGTACCGGAGATTCGAAACCCTCACGGAGTGGGGGAGATCATCCTTGATTTCGATGCAGATGGGCATCTTCTCGGTGTCGAGATCCTTCAGGCATCGAAACTTCTTCGATCAGATGACCTTGATCGGGCCGAACGCATCTTGAGCGAACCTTCCTGATCACGTCTAGGTAAACCGCACGCGGGTCCACAGCAGGGTCGTCGCCGCCTCACCCCGGAGGTCGCGACGGCCCTGCCCATTTCGGAACGGGTGCCCTAGCTGCGCGGCGTGGATGCGGCGCGCAGCTGCTCCGGGTTCCACCGCACACCCAAGGCCGAGGTCAGGGCGGCCTGCGCCGCCCCGGCCGCGAGCGACGCACGAGGGTCGGCATAGCGCACCGGCACCTGGGCGGTCCCGCGAGCGGGGTACTCGGTCTCGCGGCGAACGCGTTCGAGGAAGCGGGGTCCGAGTTCCGTCGCCGGGCCGCCGATGACCACCTCGATCGGATCGAGCAGCGCGCTGATGAGCTTGACCGCCCTGGCCAGCGCACGTGCGCCCTCGTCGAGCTGCTCTTCGTCGGCCTGCGCGGCGAGCGCACGGATCTCGGACGCGTCCATGGCGTCGGAGAACTCCTCGCCCAGCATCGCACCGAGGGCGGCGGCGGACTCGAGGCATCCGCGCTGACCGCATCGGCACGCACGGGCCGCCTCGCCGAACACGACCTGCACGTGCCCGATCTCCCCCGCACGGTCGCGGGGCCCCGGTGCCAGCTCGCCGTCGAGGGTGACGGCCGCACCGACGCCGCCACCGAGGTGGATGAAGAGCCGGTAGCCGGACGGCGACTCCTCCATGCCGGCTTCGGCGATGGCCTCAGCGTCGACGTCGTTGATCAGCAGCACCGGCGCACCGAGCGCCCGCTCGAACCGCTCCGCGAGGGGCACGTTCTGCCACTTCAGCTGCACGCTCTCGAGCACCACACGTCCGTCGGTGGTGCCCGGCAGCTGCACACCGGCGGCGAGGAGTCGACCGCCGAACTCCGCTGCCACGGTGGCGACGGCATCGTCGAGGGTGCGGTCGCGGTTCTCCACGGAGTAGTTCACGCGTCGGCCGTCCACTTCGGTGCCGTCGAGCGCGACGAGGGCGATGTCGGCATGACGAGGCTGGATCACCAGCACCAGGATCACGTGGTGATCCGCGTCGACGCTCAGGGTGGTCGCCCGCTTGCCGCCGGTGCTCGCCGCCTGCTCCCCCTCCACGATCAGCCGGTTCTCGATGAGCTCGGCCACCAGTGAGGACGCGGTGGCGGCCGTCAGACCGGTCGAGCGCGCG
This sequence comes from Microbacterium sp. WHRI 7836, assembly GCF_040223885.2. Taxonomy (NCBI): domain Bacteria; kingdom Bacillati; phylum Actinomycetota; class Actinomycetes; order Micrococcales; family Microbacteriaceae; genus Microbacterium; species Microbacterium sp. WHRI 7836. The sequence continues at coordinate 138,240 of NZ_CP168171.1, read as the reverse complement.
ATGCCCGCGCGCGTCTGCGTTCCCGGGTTCCGGAAGACCAGCTGCAGTGCCCGCCGCAGGTTCGCACGCCGAACGGACGCCTGGGTGTCGAGGCCGTCATCCGTGCTCAGCATGTGTTCCCGTTTCCGAGGCTCGCTCCTTGCGAGCTGTTGACAGATCGCCGCGCGATCCGTAGTCTCTCCCTAAGTTTATTCATTGAACTTAGTTGGTCAATGAACCTCAAGCTCCGGACGGGCGAGTGCTGCACACACCGTCGCCCGTCCGGCACCTCCTTCTCAGCGGCTCTCGGCCGCTTCGGTGTGGTGGCGGATGACCTCCGCGACCACGAAGTTGAACCACTTCTCCGCGAACTCCGGATCCAGGTGCGCCTCCTCGGCGAGGGCACGCAGTCGTGCGACCTGCTGCTCCTCCCGGTTCGGGTCCGACGCCGGCATCTCGTGCTCCGCTTTCAGATGCCCGACCTGCTGGGTGGCGCGGAAGCGCTCCGCCAGCATGAAGATGAGTGCGGCGTCGATGTTGTCGATGGTGGCACGAAGACGGAGCAGTTCGGCCTTCGGGTCTTCGGCGGCGGTCATGCCCCCTACTCTAGAGCCGCGTGACAACCTGGTTTCGATCCGGGCCACCGCTATCGTGAGCACATGAGCAACGAAGAGTCGCCGGAAACCGCGCCGCACGACGAGGACGCACCCGCCACCGCTCCCGCCGCGCCGACCCCCGGGCGCCGTCGGCACTCCGCATCCGACCCCGCCACCGCGGTGATCGCGTCGGCGGCCGACTCGCCTCGTCCGGTCGTGATCGAGCCGACGACACCGAGCCGCTCCTTCTGGACGCGCATCGATCGTCCGTTCGTGTTCGGGTTCCTGGTGACTCTCGGCGGCCTGGGCGCGATCGTGATCGGTCTCGCGCTGTCGAACCTGTCCACGGTGCTGATCTACATCGCACTGGCGCTGTTCGGTGCGCTCGGACTCGACCCCGCCGTGCGTTTCCTGGAGCGCCGCGGTCTCTCCCGCGTGATCTCGGTCGTCATCACGATCCTCGCGCTCATCGTCGTGTTCGCCCTGGTGATCTGGATGATCGTCCCCGTGGTGATCGATCAGATCGTGAGCTTCGTGCAGTCCGTGCCCGGCATGATCAAGGACTTCACTCACAGCGACATCTACGCGACCCTGGAAGCGCAGTTCGGCGATCAGTTCCAGGACCTCGTCGCCCAGGTGCAGTCGTTCCTGACCGACTTCGGCAACCTGGCCACGATCGGCGGCGGCGCCCTCGCCGTCGGTGCCTCGATCGCCACCAGCATCTCCGGCGCCATCGTCGTGCTCGTCCTCACGCTGTACTTCCTCGCATCGCTCCCCACCATGAAGCAGGGGATGCTGCGTCTCGCCCCGGCCCGCGACCGGGCTCGCGCCGGAGACATCGCCGACCAGATCACCGACTCGGTGGGCGGTTACGTGATGGGGATGGTGATCCTGGCGTTCTGCAACGCGACGCTGGCCTTCCTCCTGTACCTTTTCCTCGGACTGCCGTTCCCGCCGCTGATGGCGGCGATCGCCTTCTGCATCACGCTGATCCCTCTGGTCGGCTCCGTGCTGTTCTGGATCCTCGGCACCTGCCTCGCGCTGTTCACCAACCCGATCGCCGCCCTGGTCTTCGCGGCGATCTACCTCGTCTACATGCAGATCGAGGCGTACGTGATCACCCCGCGTGTGATGAACAAGGCGGTGTCGGTCCCCGGTTCGCTGGTCGTGATCGGTGCCCTGGCCGGAGGCACCCTGCTCGGTCTGCTCGGCGCCCTGGTGGCGGTGCCGGTGACCGCGTCGATCCTCATCATCATCAAACAGGTCCTCGTCCCGAAACAGGACGCCCGGATCTGACCCAGCGCGAACGACGAAGCGCCCGGACCCTGTGCGGGTCCGGGCGCTTCTGTCTGTGCGACTCAGCTGAGGTCGTTGTCGGACAGCCACTTCTTGGCGATGTCCTCCGCCGACTTCTGGTCCACCGTGCTCTGCACGTTGAGGGCGACGAGCTCTTCCGCGGTGAGCTTCTTGCTGACCGCGTTGATCACGTCGGAGATCTCGTCGGCGACGTCGCTCGATGCGATCGGCACGACGTTCGAGGCCAGGATGATGTTCTCCGGGTCTTCGAGCGCGACGATGTCCTCGGTCTGGAACGCCGGGTCGGCCGAGTAGATGTCCGCCACCTGGATCTCACCGGCGAGCAGGGACTCCAGCGTGGTCGGGCCGGTCGCGGAGAAGCCGAGGTCGACGCCGTACACCTCCTTGGCCTTCGCGGGGCCGTAGGGGCGCTGCTCGAACTCCGGTGCGGCGCCGATCGTGACCGGGGTGGTCACCTTGGAGAGGTCGCCGATCGTGGTGAGGCCGTTCTCCTCGGCGAAGCTCTTCAGCACCGTGTAGGTGTCCTGGTCGGAGGCTTCGGCGTAGTCGAGAGCGGTCAGGCCGTCGGGCAGCGCGTCCTTCAGGGCCGCGTACACGTCGTCCGGGCTCGTGGCGGTCGCGTCCTTGTCGAGGTACTCGAGCAGGTTGCCCGTGTACTCCGGGAACAGGTCGATCGCACCGGACTCGACGTCGGGCATGTAGGCGTCGCGCTGGCCGATGCTGAACTGTCGGTCGACGTCGAAGCCCGCACCCTCCAGCGCCTGGGCGTAGATCTCGGCGATGATCTCGTTCGAGTAGTAGGCCTGCGAGCCGATGACGATGGTGTCGTCGCCGGAGCTCGATCCTTCGCTCGGGGCGTCGAGCGGGTTGCTGTTCGCGCAACCGCCGAGGACGAGCACCGCGGCGAGCGCGGCTCCACCGGCGAGGGCGAGACGTGACTTCCGTGCTGTGAACATGGGACTTCCTCTTCTCTGGGACAACGGGGGTGAGGCTGTGGAACGTGTTTCGGCTGTGGTGCGTGTCAGGCGGTCGTACGCGTCAGGCGGTGGCCGGTGCCGGTGTGCCGGCGGCCGCGCGGGAGCGGCGCTTCGTGGTCGGCGCGCGCAAGCCCGCGGGAACGGCGGCGTGCTGGAGGAGGGCGAAGATCAGGTCGACGACCAGCGCGAGCACGGCCACGAGGATCGCGCCGCCGAGCACCTGGTCGAACTTGCGCAGGGGAATGCCTTGGATGATCGGCCAACCGAGGCCGCCGAGGTTCACGTACGCGGCGATGGTGACCGTGGCGATCACCTGCAGCAGGGCCGCGCGGATGCCACCGACCAGCAGCGGGAGCCCGAGGGGCACCTCGACCTTCCAGAACACCTGCCACTCGGTCATGCCCATCGAGCGCGCGGAGTCGAGCACGCGACGGTCGATGGCCTCGAGCCCGGTGTAGGCCCCGGCGAGGAGGGAGGGGATCGCGAGGAGCACGAACGTGATGATCGCGGCCTCGGGCACCCGCAGCACACCCAGGATCAGCACGAGCAGCACCATCAGGCCGAACGACGGGATGGCGCGCGCCGCACCCGAGACGGCGACGGCGATCTCGCGGCCCTTGCCGGTGTGGCCGATGAGCCACCCGAGCGGTATCGCGATGACGCCGGCGATCAGCACCGAGATCAGCGTGTAGTACATGTGCTGGCCGAACAGGACCGGCAGCGAGTAGGTGCCCACCCACCGGTCGGGGGAGAAGAGCCAGGCGAAGGCTTCCGTGAAGACGTTCATGCGGCGGCCCCCAGTGCGGCGGTCTGCTTCGCCGCGGACGGCGTCTTGGCGGCGCGGGTCCAGGGCATGAGGGCGCGGCCCAGGAGCATGAGCAGCAGGTCGATGAGGAGGGCGATCACGACGACGGCGATCACTCCGGCGAAGACCTCGGCGAGGATGCGTCGCTGCAGACCGTTGGTGAAGAGGTAGCCGAGGTTGGTCACTCCGACGAGGATGCCGACCGTGGCGAGGGAGATGGTGCTCACGGCTGCCACGCGGAGACCGGCGAGCACCACGGGACCGGCGAGGGGGAAGTCGACGGTCCAGAATCGGCGGAAGCCGCCGTATCCCATCGCGGTGGCCGACTGGCGGATGGCGGGGTCGACCGAGTCGAGGCCGTCGGACACGGCCCGCACCAGGATCGCGACCGCATAGATGGTGAGGCCGATGATGAGGTTGATCGGGCTGCGAGCGGGATACCCGGCGACGGACGGGAGGAGGATCAGCAGTGCGAGCGACGGGATCGTGTAGAGCAGCCCGGTGAGGACGATGACCGGTCCCTTCACCAGCTGGTAGCGCCAGGCGAGCCACCCGAGCGGCAGCGACAGCACGAAGCCGAGCACGATCGCGATCGCACTCTGCTGCAGGTGGATCGCGGTCAGCTCGAGGATGAGGCCGAGATTGTCGACGATCCAGTTCACGGAGCGCCCTTCGTCGCGCTCTCCTCGCTCAGGAGGGCGTCGGTCACAGCATCAGGCACATCGATGATCGACCCCTGCGTGCGGCCTTCGCCGTCGACCACCACGGTGCCGTGCGGCGTCTGCTTGAGGTGCAGAGCACGGCGTCCGCGTTCGGCGCCGATGAACGCCGAGACGAAATCGTCTGCGGGGTTCTCGATGATCTCGCTGGGGCTGCCGACCTGCACGATGCGCGCGCCCTTGTCGAGGATGACGACCTGGTCTCCGAGCAGGAACGCCTCGTCGATGTCGTGCGTGACGAACACCACCGTCTTGTCGAGCTCATGCTGCAGCCGCAGGGTCTCCTGCTGCAGGTCGGCCCGCACGATGGGGTCGACCGCGCCGAAGGGCTCATCCATCAGCAGGATGTTCGGGTCGGCCGCGAGGCCGCGAGCCACACCCACGCGCTGCTGCTGACCGCCCGACAGCTGGCTCGGGTACCGCTCGGCGAGTGCCTGGTCGAGACCCACCGTGTCGAGCAACTCCCGTGCGCGCTTGTGGGCGGCAGCCTTCTTCACACCGGTCAGCCGCAGCACCGTGGCGACGTTGTCGATGACCGTGAAGTGCGGCATGAGGCCGGAGTTCTGCATCACGTAGCCGATGCGTCGGCGCAGGGCCACCGGGTCACCCTGGAGCACGCTCTCGCCGTCGATCTCGACCTCGCCGGAAGTCGGCTCGACCATGCGGTTGATCATGCGGAGCAGAGTCGTCTTGCCACAGCCGGACGAGCCGACGAACACCGTGGTCTTGCGCGAGGGCAGCACGAGGCTGAAGTCGTCGACGGCGAGGGCGCCGCCGGGGAAGCGCTTGGTGACGTTGCGGAACTCGATCATGGGCTGGTCTCCAGTCGGTCGATCGATGTGCGAGCGGACGAGTCTGTGCTCTTCTGATACTTACGGGGCTCTTCAGATGCCTACGGGGCTCTTCAGATGTCTACGGGCCGACCTCGACGCGCGGATCGAAGGCCACGAACCCGGAGAAGTCCTTGCCCACCCGATCGAAGGCGGAGGGGTAGGGGTTCGGATACGACCACGCGTAGTCGGTGTGGAGCTCACCGTCGGTCTGCACCGAGTAGTACTGAGCAGCTCCCTTCCAGGGACAGGTGTAGGGCGTGGGGCTCTCGACGAGCACGCCGGGCGTGATGGACGCCGGTGGGAAGTACCAGTTCCCCTCGATGCGGGCGAGATCGCTCTCGTCAGCTTCGGCGATGACGGTTCCTGCGAGTACAGCCTTCATGGTCCTGCCTCCTCGGATGTGGGTATGAGCGTATAAGACGGGTGCGACATCGTGGGTGAGGGTTGCGCCGCGCTCGTCAATATGAGAAACAATCCGGATCCTGTTCGACGCGATCACGCGAACGGATTGCCCCTGATCGCGAGATCAAGCCCTGACGTCCATCAGGCGGAGTCGCGACCGTACCCCTCCAGCAGTCGTAGCCAGATCTCGCTGATCGTGGGGTACGACGGCACCGCGTGCCAGAGGCGGGCGATCGGCACCTCGCCGACGATCGCCACGGTCGCCGCGTGCACCAGTTCCGCCACCTCGGGTCCGACGAACGTCGCACCGATCACGACGTCGCGGTCGGTGTCGACCACGAGTCGCGCCTGGCCTTCGAATCCGTCTTCGTAGAGGCTCGCGCCGGCGACCCAGCCCAGGTCGTAGTCGACGGCCTTCACCGCGATGCCGGCCTTCGTCGCCTGAGCCTCGGTGAGCCCCACCGATCCGACCTCGGGGATCGAGAACGTGACCTGCGGGACGGCGGCCTGGTCGGCGGTCGCGACGTGACGGCCCCACGGGGCGTCGTCGACATCTTCCCCCTTGGCGCGGGCGACGATCACATCGCCGGCGGCGCGCGCCTGGTACTTGCCCTGGTGGGTGAGGAGCACGCGACCGTTGACGTCGCCGACCGCGTAGAGCCAGTCGGATCCGGGGACGCGGAGCGTGTCGTCGACGTCGATCCAGCGACCGGGTTCCAGGCCCACGACGTCGAGGCCGATGTCACCGCTGCGGGGCGAGCGACCCGTCGCGGCCAGCACCTCGGTCGCGGTGATCTCCTCGCCGCCGTCGAGGGTGATGGTCACGCCGTCCGCGCCGCGGCGCACGGATGTGGTGCCCGTGCCGGTGCGCACGTCGACACCGAGCTCCTTGAGGCCCGCGGCGACACGTTCGCCCGCGAAGGGCTCCATCCCGCCGAGCAGACCGTTGCGGGCGATCACCGTGACCTTCGAGCCGAGTGCGGCATAGGCGGTCGCCATCTCGACGGCCACGACCCCTCCGCCGATCACCACCAGGCTGTCGGGCAGCTCCTCGGCGCTGGTGGCCTCCCGGCTCGTCCACGGTGTGGCCTCGCGGAGTCCATCGATAGGCGGGATGACGGCATCCGATCCGGTGCTGATGGCGACAGCGTGCCGCGCCGTGAGCACGCGCTCCGCGCCATCGGCATCCGTCACCGTGACTTCGCGCTCACCCGTGATGCGGCCGTGGCCGCGGGCCAGGTCGATGCCGGCCGAGTCGAGCCATTTGACCTGACCGTCGTCCGACCAGTTGCTGGTGAACGAGTCGCGGCGGTCGAACACGGCCCGCACGTCGAGCTTTCCGGTCACCGCCTGGGACGAACCGCCCACGTGCTGCGCGGCACGGAGCGCCTGCGCCGACCTCAACAATGCCTTCGACGGCATACACGCCCAGTAAGAGCATTCACCCCCGACGAGCTCGCTCTCCACGATGATCGCGGTGAGCCCGCCCTGCACGGCTCGGTCGGCGACGTTCTCGCCCACCGGACCACCGCCCAACACGATCAGGTCGTACTCGTCGGTCTTCTCCGCAGCATTCATGCGTCGCACCTCTCCGTGAGCCGGTTACGTGGCCCAGTCTCGCTCATGAGCAACGCCGAGTCACGGGTGAGTTGTTCCCTGGGGCGTGGCGCGAGGGGGTGTGGCGACGCGGATCTAGGTGAAGTGTTGAACCACTCCTATCGTCGCGCCGGTCAGCATGAGCAGCCCGATGAGCACGGTCCATGCCCCGACGACTCCCATCATGAATGGCTTCTGGCGCCCCGCGGATGCCTGAGCGATTCGCTCACCGAACATCGATCTCTGGGTCTTGAAGACGGCTTCGTTGAGCGGTCGGCGGTAGCAGATGATGAGTATCCCGAGGACCACGGCGAGTAGGCCGAAAATAAGGTTGGGCAGGATCGTTCCTGCTTGAATATCAGGCAAGGTCATTGCCCTGCGACCTGGTGCGGAATAAACCACCATCGTCAATCACGGTAGCCATCGAACTCCCACGGCCAATCTGCACCGGGCAGCGCAAGAGTTGCTGCCGCGTCGTCCCAACTGCATTCCATCACGATCACTCTTGCGCGCGAGCCAGCGCTTAGCGCAGACGAGGACATCGAACGCCCCCTCACCGACACCGCCGTCTGGCCCGATGAGCAATCGAATCCACTGTCCGTCATCGAACCGGTCTGCGGGAAGGCATGTTTCGATATCCAGATCGGCGCTGTAGACACACTTGATGATCGCTTTCATTCACAGATCTCCAGGTGTCCATTTGGCTGCACCGGCCCGATACTTCACAGCAGGCTACTCAGGTCCATGCAAGCCCGGCGCCTATGACGATGATAAGGACCGCGACTCCATAAGTAGCGACGTACTCGACGATTACTCGCCGACGCTCCACGGGCAAATTTCGCGGACGCTTTGCAACGGGTGCCTCACCTGATGACGCAGGCAGAGGGCTGTTCTCGTCGCCGTTGTCGACCGGTTCGCCGGTCGTTCCCACGCGGACCCGATTGTAGATCAGCCGGCCAACGGCTGTCAGAGCCACAGCGAGACCAAGCCCGATGAACACCGAGCCCGGCGCGCTCCAATCATCGGCGGGAAGACAGGTCTGCGCCCAACCGATCACCGAATTCTTGAAGTTGAACAGCGTCACGACACCCGTGAGCGCCGGGAGCCACAGGGGGGCTGCGTTCGCGAGACCGCGTCGGAAACCACCATCATCACGATAGACAGCCCGCATCAGCAATATCACCCAGGAGCTGAGCACTATTAGCCCAGCCCCGGCCCCAAGAGCAAAGAGATAGGACAACCCCGAAGGGACGCAGCTTGAATACATTGTTATCTTCGTAACCATGCGCTGTTCTGCCGCCATATCGAAAGCACCCTCGAGCAACGATGCTGGCGCGGTCACCGTGCCCCACACATCCGTATAGTTCACGACTCTACCAAGCAGGTCGGAGACCGTCGTGATGGTCAAGCCGTTCGACGACCCTGCGATCGCTACCCCGCCCAGCGATAGCGCAGCCAGCACCAGTAAGGGCCTTCTGGTTCAACTAGCAGTTGGAGGCGTCCGACTATTTTCTCCCTTTTGCTCGTTTCTCCGCCGGCGGCGAATCCTGAAGATGATGGCGGCGATCATGAGAACCCCCGTCGCTGCGACCACGATCAGGTCAGACGCTAGATCCCCGGGAAGCAACACAAGCAGCAACACTGATGCAATGAGGTACCAGACGAAAAGTCCAGTCTGAAAGCCTTCCCTCATGAAAGCAATCAGCCACGACGAACAGGAGGACCTACCTACCAATTCGACACCATTCTTCTGCCCCGCTTAATGACATCTCTGCCCCATAGTGCGGTGTTGAGAACTCCATACCCGGCCGCCGGGACTCCCCACACTACCTTGATCCTACGGTCCAACCTCGACCACCCTCGAGCGCTCGGAACTTTGTTGCTCAGTGCGTACCGTTTCAACGTAGTCGCAGGCATCGAGTGGAGGCCTGCCGCAGTGCGCCGAACGGATTTCACAACAGTGGTCAGTGCCTTTCCGATTCCGAGAGTAGCTGCGCTACCAATATCCAGCCAACCGCTGCTATCTCCCTGACTGACTTTGTAGATTCCGTTTGCCAACGAGATTCCCGCGGACACGATCCCGCAGACCGCGCAGCCAAACATTGCGGCAACACCCAGAACTCCCGCAGCATCGTCCGCGAACTCTGAAACATTGCACCAGAGCAGAAAGCACTTGCCGCTGAGATCGTGCGAACCGACCGGATCGAGAGGCCAAACGTAGTCGTTTGTTCCACCGCCCTCGATGGGGTCGACCTGCAGGAACCGCCCGAGGGCGGGGACATACAACCGCACCCCCATCTCCACCACCAGCGCCGAACCTGCTGACTCCGCCGGCTTCAACGCCCCCTGATGCCACAGGGTGTTCCCCGCCACCTGCCCGGTGTCATCCGACGCCACCGTCCCGATCGCGAACGTCACCGGATCCACCGGCTGACCGAACGGATCCCACAACAACAACCCGCTTGTCGTCGTCCCGGTGCGGGTCACCAAACCGTGCCCACCCAACCCGGGGAACGACCACGTCACCTCCCCCGCCTGGTTCGTCCACGACACCCCACCCGGCAGGCCCACACTCCTCGTCAAACCTGCACCGGACCTCTGCCCCCACGCCGCATCACCATCCGCTGCGTACAGGTAGCTCGTCGTCACCGCCGGCTCCGCACCTGCCGGATCGATCGTCCGCGATGCCATGCGCCCGGTCGCGTCCCGCACGATCCGCACCGTCGTGCCGTCGTCGAACGAAGCAATCGTGTGACACGGCTGTGCGCCAGCCCTGGCAGCACCACCCTTAAGAGACGACCTATCTCGGAAGTCCCAGGTGCACGCGCGTCTCACGAACTACGTTTAAAACCGTGTTGTACCGGCCAAGCGTTCCTGGCAGATACCTCATGCGCCACTTTCCGCCCTGCTGGGTTTCCACAGTGATCATTCTGATCTTCCCCACTAATGGAAGAAAGCCGGTCCCAAAACCCACTAGCAGACTAATGCACTCGCGGAAGTCAATATGAAGAACTTCGGCGCGGCTTAGACGAAATGAGCTATACCACCCTTTCACAGTGATTGCCTCGGGTGTGAATACGATACCCATAAACCACGGGCGAACAGCGAGGAAACTCGCGATGAGCGCCGCAGGAACTAGCGGCTGCCAGTAACTAAACGCGAATTTCAAGAATAGACCTGCGCTCACCACGAGCAGCGCCCAGATAGATCCCGCCACGCGTACGCCTCGCGCAGACCCAACAATAGTGTGCTTAGCACCCATAAGTCCTCTACCCTGCACTCACCGTGATTCCCCTAGAAGACCACTTTAGACGCGTACCCGGAAGGAATGGACGCACGGATGTTGTCGCTGCAAGCACGCTGGCAGAGCGTACTGCGTTGGTCTGCCACTTGAGCGTCGAGTTGACTCCCCTCGTGGTCGTACGAATCGCCGCGCGGTATCCGACTTTATTTGCGAGATGAGCAGTTCGAGTATGTACGACCGCTTTCACCGTGGACTCCAAGCCATCCATCAGGAGTCTTCCACCGACGAGGGAGGCGGCGGCACCAGCCGCTGACACTGCAGCGTTAGCGAGATCTCCTTGTGCCGCGTATGCAGCGACCTCGACCAGCCCGCACGCGGCACCAATCTATCCAGGAACGAATCCGCGTCCTGCGAGTACCGCCTGCGCCACCGGGTTGTCGGTGAGGAATTTTCCCGCGGCCTCCCACCAAGTCTCACCGCTGAGGTCGTGTCCGTTGATGGGGTCGGTGGGCCACACGTAGTCGTTCGCCCCACCGTCTTCGATGGGGTCGAATTGGAGGAAGCGTCCGAGGGCGGGGACATACAACCGCACGCCCATCTCCACCACCAGTGCCGAACCCGCCGACTCCGCGGGCTTCAACGCCCCCTGATGCCAGCGCCTCCCGCACCCGCCTCGCGAGGCGCAGCACATGGTTTCGACGACCGATGGTCGATGGCAACGGAACTCGCTTGCCATCGACACGCTCGAGCTCGATCATCCGAACCGAACCCACGAACGGGAGCCAGCCCACACCCGCTCCACCGGCTCCGTAGTAGAGCTGCATGTCGACGGCCTCGATCTCTCCTGATCTGAAGAGGCGTCTGCGAAACCAGGTGCACACGACAACCGCGCCTGGCTCCACCCACACCCCGAGGAAGAGCGATCGTACGAACGCGGCCGCCGCAAAAAAGCACACGCATGCACCGATCCACCACGACGAAGTGCCCCAACTCACGGCGACCGTCAATACACTCGCAGCGGTACCCCAGAGCAAACTACCTACTCGAGCACCTGCCGCCGAGCCCGCTACCTTTTCCAACTTCACCCATTGCTTGTCTGTGGCGACTTTTAACGGACCTGTTGGGAGGGCCGCCCTTCGCATCCCGATCAACGTCAGGTGAACTCGGCTTGAGCGCGCACGCCCCCAGACGAGCCCGCACCGGCAACTGGCAGAAGGACCATCGCGCCATGCGTGATGCATTACTCGACGATTGCTCGCCGACGCTCCACTGGCATGCTGAGTGGCGTCTAATCGCGTGCGGTCTCCAGGGGGGAAGAATCCCCCATCAGCTTCGCGAGCTCGTGAAGCTCCCGCGCCCGAGCAGGTTCACCGTTCTCGAGCATCATCACCGCAAGATTGTGAGCGCTGTGGCCATCACCGCTGGCTATACCCGCCCTGTAGGCGGCCTCAGCTGCCTCGAAGTTCCCCGGCTCCTCGGCGAGGAGATTGCCAAGCAGAAGCGCTGCTCCGTACACGTCCGCGCGAACCAACCGCTCCAAGAGCTCGCGCGCTTCTGCCACCTTTTGCTGAGCAAGGAGAAGCTTCGCCAGCGGTACCCCAAACTCTTCGGACTCCGCAAGGCCACGCTTGAGCAGATGCTCAGCCTCACTGAACCCAACTGAGTCCCCCGCGCTTAATAGACTCTCGCCCAGGAGCCCTGCCAGGCGTGCGGCATCTCCGGCGTTCGCAGAGATCGCCTTTCGTAACCAGAGCGTGGCTTCTTCGTGGTCACCGATCCAATTGAGACCTTCGCCGAGCGCTGCGAGCGCTGCACTCGAGCCGCCGCTCGCGGCTTCGCGGAACATCGAGATCGCGAGAAGTTCGTCTACGTCCCAAACAGCGGCCGCCAGTTCGAACAGAGTGTTCGGGGTAGTCCCCGCGCTGAAATCGACTTCCTCAAGATCGACTGAGGGAATCAATGCTCGCATGACCGTCTGATCGAAGTCGCCTTTATCGCTTCTGACGGCTCGCAGGAAATCCAAGTACTGTCCCGCGGCGAAAGCATCTTCTGCCGCACGTCGATCCGGCTCCATCGTCGCCTCCTTAAGCGATTTCAATTCTCCGACCGCCAAAGACGATCATGTTGTTTCTCTTGTTCTGATTCGGCTTGAAGTTGGGTTTCGGCTTGCCTCCGTGACTTTGAGCGTTCTCATGCTTGTTGGTCGCCTTGCCCTGCTTGCGCGAGCCATGACCGACTCGGTCGTTGTTGCGCGTGTTGTCGCGCTTACGGTGTGCCATCTGCATGATCCCACCGATCGCCAGGGGGACCGCCATCGTCAGCACGACGTTGACTGTGGCCATCTGCCGTGAAAAGTACCCGAACTGCTCCTGCACCCAGGGGTTCGTGGCGACAATGATGCCAGCAACGACCAGCGCTGCGCCTATCAGGAACGCGGGGCTCGTTACGACAGCGGCAAGCCCAAGCAAAATAGGGATTGCTTCACCGCTGAGATCGTTCATGGAGATGGGATCAACGGGCCAGACGTAGTCATTATGACTTCCGCCCTCGATCGGGTCGACCTGCAGGAACCGCCCGAGAGCGGGGACATACAACCGCACCCCCATCTCCACCACCAGCGCCGAACCCGCCGACTCCGCGGGCTTCAACGCCCCCTGATGCCAGAGGGTGTTCCCCGCGACCTGCCCGGTGCCATCCGACGCGACCGTCCCGATCGCGAACGTGACCGGGTCCACCGGCTGACCGAACGGATCCCACAACAACAACCCGCTTGTCGTCGTGCCGGTGCGCGTCACCAAGCCGTGCCCACCCAACCCGGGGAACGACCACGTCACCTCCCCCGCCTGGTTCGTCCACGACACCCCACCCGGCAGGCCCACACTCCGCGTCAAACCCGCACCAGACCTCTGCCCCCACGCCGCATCACCACCCGCCGCATACAGGTAGCTCGTCGTCACCGCCGGCTCCGCACCCGCCGGATCGATCGTCCGCGATGCCATGCGCCCGGTCGCGTCCCGCACGATCCGCACCGTCGTCCCATCGTCATACGTCGTCCCGATGTGCCGGTTCGCGGCATCGTACGAGAACTGCATGTCACCCAGACGAACCGTGTTCCCCCGCCCGTCGTACACGATCTCCGACGCCGACAGACCATCCGCGACAGTCGTCGCACCCGGGACCGCCCCCGTGACTGTCGAGGACAGTAGCCTGTCCGCCCAGTCGAAACAGGACGTCGTCGTGGTGGTCACGGCCGCCTGACCCGGCGCCGTCCACACATCCGTCGAACCCGTCCGGTTGCCGGACATGCCCGCCGCCGCATTCGGACCACACCCACCCGACGACCCGAACCCATAGGTGAGCTTGTGCCCAGGAATGGTCGCCGACACCAGCCGCCCCGCGGTGTCATACCCGTACGTCGACGAATACGACGTCGAACCCGTCGACGATTGCTGCTTCACCACACGGCCCGACTGCGAACGCACAACGGCGTCCGACACGACCTGACCGCCGACCAGCCACTCCTGGCCGATCACCCGCTCCGCCGCATCACGGCTGACGCTGTTCAACGCCGAACCATCCGGATACGCGATCTGCTTCAACCGCTGCAAAGCGTCATACGTCACCGACGCGAGCTGCTGCCCATCGACCGTGACCGTCTTCACCTTGCCGTCGGCGTCATACGTGTACGCCGTCACCGATGCCGCACCATTGGCTGGGGTCGTCGAGATCTGCGTCACACGCCCGGAAGCGGGATCGTATGTGGGCGTGGTCACCGTGCCCCACACGTCCGTGTAGCTCACGACCCGACCGAGCAGGTCTGAGACGGTCGTGATGGTCGAGCCGTTCGGCGACCCTGCGACCGCTACCCCGCTCGTGACGGTGGTGTATCCACCGTTCGTCACCCGTCTCGACTCCGTTGTCGTGCTCGAGATCGTCGCCACGCCCGAAGGGCCGGCGACCGTCGTGGAGATCACCTTGCCCCGGCCGTCGTACCCGGTGCACGACCACGCTGTGTCGCCGCTGGTCTTCGTCCCCACCGTGCGACCCCACGCGTCATACGCGTACTCCGTGGTGATCGGCGTGCCCGTGGCCGGAGTCGGTCCCGTCGTGGACTTCAGGAGACCGAACTGTTTGGTCCCCGCCGGAAGGCCGCACACCGCCGGGGCGCTGTTGATATCGCCGTAGTAGGTGCTGGTGCTCTTGGCCGTCGCCGGTGCGCCTGCTGCCCCACCGGCGGGGAGCGTGCGGGTCAGACGCCTGAGCCACCCGGCCGCACCGGGCTGCTCGAACGTCGTCGACGTCGTCAGCGCGAGGCCGTCGGGGTCGGAGCCTTCACCCCTCCGCGAGCGGCCGGTACGCGGCGGTGACGCCTACGCCACCGCTCTCGCAGGCTCCCGCACCCGCACACCGTCGGCGAAGGCCCGCGGGTAGGCGCGCCGGAGCGCGACGACGACGAGCGTGGCCGCGGTCACCTTGATCAGATCGCCGGGCAGGAACGCGAGGCTCGACAGCGCCGTGGGTCCGAGGGGCACGCCGGTCACGAGAGCCTGCACGGGGATGCCGAACGCGTAGACGACGAACACACCGCCGACCAGTGCCGCGATCGCGGAGCGCCACCAGGTGAAGCGCCCCGTGCGCATGAGCAGGCCGATCACGACGACGCCGGCGATCCAACCGATGAGGTACCCGGCGCTCGGGCCGACGAACACTCCGAGTCCTCCACGACCGCCCGCCAACACGGGCAGCCCGACGGCGGCGAGCACGAGCACGAGGAGGATGGCGAGAGGCGCGAGGCGCGGACCCAGCACGAGCCCTGCGAGCATGACACCGAGGGTCTGCGCGGTGATGGGCACCCCGGCGGGCAGAGGCACGATCACCGCGCCGAGCACGATGATCAGTGCGGCGAACACCGCGATGCGTCCGAGCGATGCGCTGGCGTCTGTGGCGCGCGACGTTGTCATGGATCCTCCTGAACACCGTTCACCTGAACGGTGTTCATTACAATAGGGACGCCATCCTCTCCACGCAAACCCGCCCCAGGAGCCATCACGTCCTTCTCCCCGATGCTGCGCCGTGTCGCAGTCGAAGACCCCGCTCGGCCGGCCATCGTCGACCACGACGCCGGCGTGACCTATGGCGAGCTCCTCACCGAGTCGCGGCGGATTTCGGCGACTCTCGAGCGCATGCTCCCAGCCCACTCGGCGCGGGCGGATTCACCCGGTCTTTCGACGCCGCCGCCCGTCGTCGCCATCTGTCTGAGCCGGGCTTTCGACACCGCACGCACCGTCGTCGCGATGGAGGCGGGGGATCGCATCCTCAGCGTCGTGGATGCGCACTGGCCGGTGTCACTGCAGACGCAGCTGATCACATCCACCGGCGCGGTGGCGGTGATCACTGATGTCGCTGCGCTGCGAACCGCGCTGGATGCGAGCGGCTGGCCGGGTCTGATCCTCGGGCTCGCTGACCTCGAGAACTCCGGATCACTCGCCTATGCCGACCCCGATGATCCTGCCGACGATGCCCCATTCCTGCTGCTCACCTCATCCGGTACGACAGGACGACCGAAGCCCTTCCTCAAGACCCGCGCGCAGTACACCGCGAACATCGATGTCTCGCGCACATATCTGGGTGCGAGCAACCGCGTCGCGACCTTCGCACCGGGCCCGATGTCGTACAGCCTGACTCTCTACACACTGTTCGAGGTTCTCGCCTCCGGCGGCGAGCTGCACGTCGCCGACCGTCTCGACGACCTGTGGCTCACCCCCCGCGCGCGGGACGAACGCATCACGCGAGTGGTCACTGTTCCGGCGGCGGCTGCCGCCCTCGCCGACGCCGCGAGGCGCAACCCGGGAAGGTACGACGGCATCGAGCTGATCGTCACGGGAGGTGCCGCGCTCTCGGCGTCGGCTCGAGCCAGAGTGTCCGACGCGCTCCCCCGCACCCGGACGCTCAGTTACTTCGGCACCGGCGAACTCGGCTTCATCGGCGACGACCGCGCCGGCGACGGACGCATCCGGCTCTACCCGCAGGTGGAAGCCCGGGTGCGCGACGACGACGGCGACGATGTGGCACCCGGCGAGCTCGGCACGCTCTGGGTGCGCTCCCCCTCGTGCTCGACCGGCTACCTGCCGGGAACGACTTCCGCGTCGTTGACGGATGCCGACGGCTGGGCGAGCGTGCACGATCAGGGGCGGCTGCGTGGCCGGGACTTCTCGTTCGCCGGCAGAAGCGGAGATATCGTCACCACCGGCGGGCACACCGTCGCCCTCGACGAAGTGGAACGTGCATTCGACGGGATGCCGGGCCTCGGCGACATCTGCGTGATCGCCGAGAGTGACGATCACCTCGGCACGCGGATCACCCTGGTCGTCGAAGGCGATGCGCCACCGGCAGCGACATTGCGCACGTGGGCGAGGGACCGACTCCCTCCGGCATCCGTGCCACGCCGCTGGCACCGCCTACCGGAGTTCCCACGAACCTCCGGCGGCAAGATTCGTCGCACCGCGGTCGCCGATCTCGTGGCGTTCGGGCGGAGGCCATCGTGAGCGTCGAGAGGTCTGTCGTCGTCACCGGGATCGGCGCCATCACCCCGAGTGGTCTCACCGCGCCGAGCATGTGGGCGTCAGTCCGCGCCGGACGAAGCGGCATCACGCGGCTTCCGCCTGAGCTCGAAGGTTCCGGGCCGGTGCAGGTCTGCGGAGTCGTCGGCGGGTTCACCGCCCCCGCCGACCTGCCGACACCACTCGTCCGCCACCTCACTCCGATGCAGCAGTGGGCGATCACCGCCGCTGATGAGGCGATGGATGATGCGGGCACAGGTGACCTGCCGTGGAACGCGGATGCCGCGCAGGTGATCATCGCCACGGGATCAGGGCCGGTCGACGCGGTGACGGAGGCAGCCGGCACGTTGCGAGAGGCCGGTCGGCGCCGGGTGCCGCCGAGCCTCGCCGTCTATGGAACCGCGGATGCCGTCGCCGGGATCCTCAGCCGTCGATACGGATTCCTCGGACAGACCCACGCCATCACAGCGGCATGCGCGAGCGGCGCCATCGCGATCGGCGAAGGCCTGCGTCGCATCCGTCACGGATACGCCGATGCGGTGCTGGTCGTCGGGATGGACGACTGCCTCGGTCCGCTGCATCTCGCGGCGCATGCGAACCTGCGCTCGGTCGTCACCGGATTCGGCGATGACCCCTCATCGGCCTCCCGCCCCTTCGACCGTGCGCGGAGCGGTTTCGTCATGGCCCAGGGCGCCGCCGCGGTTCTGCTCGAGGCTGCCGACCTCGCCAGCGAACGCGGCGCACGCCCTCTCGCGACGGTCGCCGGGTTCGGTGCGACCAGCGACGCCCACCGCGCCACGGCACCGGATCCGGCCGCCGCGGGAGCGACCAGGGCGATCAACGCCTGTCTCGCCGATGCCCGCGCGACCGCATCCGCAGTCGATCATGTCAACACCCACGGCACGGGCACGGTGCTCGGCGACGCGGCCGAGCTCATCGCACTCGAGCAGGCGCTGGGAGCGAGGGCACCGTCGGTTCCGCTCACGGCGACGAAGTCCACCACCGGGCATCTGCTCGGCGCAGCAGGCGTCGTCGAGACAGCGATCGCTGCGATGACCCTGCGCGACCAGGTGCTGCCTCCGACGATCAACCTGACCGACCCCGACGCGGAGGGCTGGGACTTCGTGCGCGACCAGGAGCGACGGCATCCGGTCCGCACAGTGCTGTCGACATCGTTCGGCTTCGGGGGTCACAACGCGGCGCTGCTGCTCAGGCTTCCGAGGTGAACTGCGCCCGTGCGGCTCCGTTCGCCTCTCCCCCGCGGCGAGGTCACCGCGGAGACGGCACCAGCACGACCTTCCCTCGCTGCCGGCGCCGTTCGATGGCTTCGTGGGCGGCGGCGGCATCCTCGAGGCGATACTCGTCCACAGGCGGAGCCGTGCGGCCTTCCGCCAGCGCGGCGAGCGCTCTGGACTCGAGAGCACGCAGGTCGGCGATGGACCGCCCGAGCGGGACGGCGACCGTGAGGGAGCGCTGCAGGATGTCGTCGGTGTCGAGCCGGAGCGCCTCTCCACTCGACCATCCGATGATCACGACGCGGGCACCGCTGGCGAGAGTCTCGAGTGCCGTCCGGCCCGTCGCACCTCCGACCCCATCGATCAGAACCGACGGCTGCGCGCCGTCGAGACGTTCGGCCATCTGCTCCGGCCACGTCTCGACCGTCACGTCGAGCGGCAGCAGCCGGCCGTCGGCGAACCTCTCACCGTGCGCGAGCCGCTCCACCACAGGGCGCTTCACCTCGCCGCCGTAGAGGGCGACGACAGTCGCCCCGACCGAAAGCGCCAGCTGGACGAGCTGACTTCCCAGGCCGCCCGATGCACCGGGGATGAGGACGACGTCGTCTGGGCGGATGTTCGCGGATTCCCAGACGAGCTGGGCCGTTCGACCGGTACCGATGGTCGCGACCGCTTGGGAGAAGGATGCTCCGGCGTCGACAGAGTGCAGAGACTGCGCGGACGCGAGCGCGAACTCGGCGTATCCGCCGCTGCGGAAGCCGAGGTGGGCGACCACGCGCGTTCCGAGGAGGGCCGCGTCGACCCCGGGCCCTACGGCGTCGACGAACCCGGCGACCTCGCGCCCCGGCGTCATCGGAAGTGTCGGCTTCGGCATCGACGCCGGTGCGGTGCCTCGACGGATGTCGGTGTCGACGGCATGCACACCCGCCGCGGCGACCCGGATCCGCACCTCGCCCTCGGCGGGAATGGGCACGGCCACCTCCTCGGCTCTCAGCACCCCGGCCTCTCCGAAGTCGCGCTGCACGACCGCGAGCATGGTGCCCCGCTCCGTCGCCTCCGCGCTGCCCGCCTCCGCGCTGCCCGCTTCCCCGCTCACGCTTCTCCCCCTGGCGGTGTCCCGAGCCGTTCAACGGCCGCGCTCACCCGTGGAGCGAGCACCGCCGCCGCGATCGCGATCACCGCAGCCAGGGCGAACACTCCCAGGAACGGGTCCGCGGTGGCCAACGCCGTGAACAGCGTCCCCGTGATGGCGAGCGCCATGGCACTGCCGAACGAATCGGCGACCGTCATCGCGCCGCTGTTGAAGCCTTGATTCTCCGGTGTCGACATCGCGAGCGTCAGCGCGCTGGTACGTGGGCTCATGAGCCCCATCCCCAGACCCGCCACGATCCAGGCGACGGCGAGCAGTGCGGCGTCCGCCCTGATGGCTGTGATCGCGACGGTCAGCACGATGCCGACGAAGACCAGGATCGTGCCGATGCGCACCGCCGTCACGCTCGAGAGGCGAACGCCCATCCGCCCCTGGACCGTCGCCGCGACCGACCACGAGAGCGCACCTCCGGTCAGGGCGAGCCCCGCGAGGGTCGGTGACAGGTCATAGCGATCGGTGAGCAGGTACGGCAGGTAGATCTGCGCGCCGAAGAACGCGGCAGCTGCGAGCCCGCGGACGAGGATGACCGAGGGCAGCCCCCGCTGCGCGCGGAAGGTTCCGCGGGGAACCAGCGGGCGAACCGCGATCAGGGCGACGATCACAGCGACGACCGCCAGCACCGGGCCGACACCGGGGATGTCGCCGACCAGGTTCAGCGTCAGCACCGCGGCCGCCGCCAGAATCGACCAACCGAGGCGGCCGTATGCCCACGGTGTCGTCGCATCGCCGTC
Source organism: Microbacterium sp. WHRI 7836 (assembly GCF_040223885.2). Taxonomy (NCBI): domain Bacteria; kingdom Bacillati; phylum Actinomycetota; class Actinomycetes; order Micrococcales; family Microbacteriaceae; genus Microbacterium; species Microbacterium sp. WHRI 7836. Next base: position 118,096 of record NZ_CP168171.1, on the reverse strand, counting down.
GCTCGAGAGACCGCGAAGGGCTGGAATCACCATCAGCAGCGCCACGAGCACCAGGATCACCACACCGAGGAAGACCCAGTGCCAGCTCCAGAGCTCGGTCACGGCTCCCGCGACCGTTGGTCCGATCAGCGAGGGGATGACCCACGCAGCCGCGAATCCGGCGAAGATCGCGGGGTGCAGCTCCTGCGGGTAGACCCGGGCGACGACGACGTACAGTGCCACCATCAGGCCGCCGCTGCCGAGACCCTGCGCGAACCGGCCGGCGACGAGGACCTCCATGCTCGGGGCGAGACCGGCGATGAGCAGCCCCACGATGAACATCGCGACCGCGGTGTACAGCGGGGCGACCGGCCCCCGACGATCGGCCCAGTTTCCCGCGATCACCATGCCGATGACCCCGGTGGCGAGAGGACCGGCGAACGCCAGCGCGTATAGCCGTTCGCCGCCGAGGTCGGCACTCACGGTCGGCATCACCGTCGTGACCGCCAGGGACTCGAACGCCCCCAGGAACACGAGCGCGCACGCGCCGATCGTGATCCACACGTATTGGCTGCTCATGATGCGAGCTGCGGCTGCATCCGGCGTCGCCGCCTGCTCGGTCTCCGAAGTCATGATGACGACAGTAGAACCTCAAGTGAGGTTGAGGTCAAGAACGGATCTCGCGATGCCTCAGCGCACCGGAAGGAAGTGCGTCGGCGTCGGGACCTGCGCTTCGTGGCGGATACCGAGCGGCGCGCCCGTGCGCTCGTCGAGGTCGATCAGAGTGATGGTGTCGGAGCGCTGCCCCGCGACGAGCATCTTGCCCTCGTGGACGAGGTGGTGACGCGGCCAGTCGACGCCCGAATCGGCGAGCGCCACCGACTCCAAGGCCTCGCCTCCGCCGCGCACCCGCAACGCCGCGATCGTGTTGCTTCCACGCAGGGCCGTGTAGAGGAACTGCCCGTCGCGAGTGCGGGCGAGCTCGGCGGGGAAGTCTGTGCCCACTTCGGCGATCGGGCTCGTCAGCGCCACCGACACGACGCTCCAGGTGCCGTCGGCCGCGCGCGCGAGCGTGAACACCTCGCACGAGTACTCGGTGACCACGTGCAGGTGCCCGCTGGGGTGCAGCACCATGTGCCGCGGTCCGGTGCCGAGAGGCAGAACCACCTCGTGGTCGAGCACCAGCCCGCTGCCGCTCTGCCGCCAGAACCGCACGAGGTCGAACCCGAGGTCGGTCGTGGCGACGCGTCCGTCGGGGAGGAACACCGCGGCGTGCGCATGCGAGACACGGTCGCCGCCCATGCCGTACGGGTCCACCGCCGCGACGCCGTCTCCGGGAGGGGTGGGAGCGGGAGCATCGGGATCCGCGTCGTCCCCGAACAGGGCCGCGCGGAGTGCCGCCGCCGCATCCGCCTTCGCGGGGACGATGCGCCCCTCCGCGTCCAGCCCGAGTCTCACGACACGACCGTCGCCGTAGCAGCTGGCGATCAGCGCCGAGCCGTTCGGGGCGACCGCCACATGACACACGTACTGGCCGACCGGCGCGGGCGCACCCAGCGGGGCCAGCACACCCTCACCCGCACGGACGAACGCCTGCACCGCGGAGTCACCCTCCAGTGCCGCGTAGACGATGTCGAGGGTCGGATGCTGCGCCAGCCAGGACGGCGACGGAACCTCCACCGCAGTGCCACGGTAGGCGAGGGTGGATGCCTCGCGGCCCTCGTCCCCCGCGAGCAGGCCGATGCCCTCGGCCGAACCGTCCATCGCGGGGCCGTAGCCGCCGAGCCAGAAGCGCGTCATCGGGTGCGGATCAGTCGAGCAGGTCGTGACGGACGATGACCTGGTCGCGCTCCGGGCCGACACCGATCACCGAGATGCGCGTGTTGCTCATCTTCTCGAGCGCCAGCACGTAGTCCTGCGCCGTCTGCGGCAGGTCCTCGAAGGTCCGAGCGACCGAGATGTCCTCACTCCAGCCGGGGAAGTACTCCAGGATCGGCTTCGCGTGGTGGAAGTCGGTCTGGTTGACCGGCACCTCGTCGAATCGCTCGCCATCGACGTCGTAGGCGACGCACACGGGGATCTGCTCCAGGCCCGTGAGGATGTCGAGCTTCGTGAGCACGAGGTCGGTGATGCCGTTGATGCGCGTGGCGTAGCGCGTGATGGGGGCGTCGTACCAGCCCACCCGGCGCGGGCGGCCGGTCGTGGTGCCGAACTCGAAGCCCTGCTTGCGCAGCCACTCGCCCTGCTCGTCGAACAGCTCGGTCGGGAACGGACCCGAGCCCACGCGGGTCGTGTAGGCCTTGACGATGCCGACGATGCGGTCGAGCGCACCGGGACCGACGCCGGAGCCCGTCGCCGCTCCTCCGGCTGTCGCCGAAGACGAGGTCACGAACGGGTAGGTGCCGTGGTCGATGTCGAGCATCGTGGCCTGGCCACCCTCGAACACCACGACCTCATCGCGGTCGAGCGCCTCGGCGATCAGGTAGCCCGTGTCGGCGACCATCGGCCGCAGCCGCTCGGCGTAGGAGAGCAGGTCTTCCACGATCTCGTCGCACGTGACCGCACGGCGGTTGAAGACCTTCACCAGCAGGTGGTTCTTCTGGTCGAGAGCGCCCTCGACCTTCTGGCGCAGGATGTTCTCGTCGAACAGATCCTGCACCCGGATGCCGACACGGTTGATCTTGTCGGCGTACGCCGGGCCGATGCCGCGGCCGGTCGTGCCGATGTTGCGCTTGCCGAGGAACCGCTCCGTCACCTTGTCGAGCGTGCGGTGGTACTGCGTGATGATGTGCGCGTTGGCGCTGACCTTCAGCCGCGAGACGTCGATGCCACGGGCGGCGAGCGCCTCCAGCTCGGAGAACAGCACCTCGAGGTCGATGACCACGCCGTTGCCGATCACCGGAGTGACGCCGGGCGACAGGATGCCGGAGGGCAGCAGGTGCAGCGCGTACTTCTCGTCGCCGACGACGACGGTGTGTCCGGCGTTGTTGCCGCCGTTGAACTTCACCACCCAGTCGGTGCGCTCACCGAGCAGATCGGTGGCCTTGCCCTTTCCTTCGTCGCCCCACTGCACGCCGACGATAACGATTCCTGGCATGGGTAACCCCCTGGCTTTCGCCGGGTTTGCACCGGCCGATGAGCTGGCCCTCTTCGGGCCGTCCCATCCTATCGAAGGGTTCCTCGACGGCCCTCCGGCCGCTCGACCGCTCCGGTCGCGATATGACAGCCTCGGCGGCCGTTGAAGATGGAATATCGCGACCGGAGCGGTCGTCGTCCGAAATACGACGGGGGATGGCACTCGCGCGGCTCGCTCGATGTCGGACACCCCTGCCAGGATCGGAGGATGCCAGCAGCCGCATCCGGCGACCCCGAGATCACCTCCGACGGGATCCGTGCCGACGACGGAGCACCCGAGAAGCCCCGGATGCCCGCGAACCCCGGGACGCCGAAGAAGCAGGGTGCGCTCGTCCTCATCGCCGCACTGGTCACAGTGGTGCTGTGGGCGTCGGCGTTCATCGGCATCCGCGGAGCGGGTCCGCACTACGACCCGGGCGCTCTGGCGCTGCTCCGCATGGCCGTCGGCACGGCCGTGCTGACGATCATCGCGATCCGACACGGCATCCGCATCCCCGCCCGACGCCACTGGCTACTCATCGCGGTCTGGGGCATCGGCTGGTTCTGCGTCTACAACCTCGCGCTCAACAGCGCGGAACTGACCCTCGATGCGGGCACCGCTGCGATGGTCGTTAACCTCGCACCCCTCATGGTCGTGGTGTTCAGCGGACTGTTCCTGCGTGAGGGATTCCCGAAGCCGCTCGTGATCGGCGCACCCATCGCCTTCCTCGGGGTCGTGCTCATCGGCATGAACTCCACCTCCGGCGCCGGCCCCGACATCACGGGACTCCTGCTCGCCCTCCTCGCCGCTGTCATGTACGCCGGCTGCACGCTCGTGCAGAAGCGTCTGCTCACCTCGGGCGTCGACGCCACCACCCTCACGTGGCTCGGCGCGGGGGTCGGCACCGTCGCACTGCTGCCCTGGACCGGTAACCTCATCGGCTCTCTCCAGACGGCACCGCTCGATGCGACGCTCTGGGTCGTCTACCTCGGCATCTTCCCCACGGCGATCGCCTTCACGACGTGGGCGTACGTTCTGCAGCGCAGCACTGCGGGGCAGACGTCGGCCACCACCTATGTCGTGCCGGCAATCGCGATCCTGATGTCGTGGGCGATCCTGGGGGAGGTGCCGACGCCGCTGATGTTCCTCGGCGGCGCGCTCTGTCTGCTGGGCGTGCTGATCACGCGTCTGCGGTGGCGGCGACGCGCCTGAGTCATCGCCCCCCACCGCCGCGGCCCGCGAGTGACGCTACAGTTTCGCTCGGAGGCGAAATGACGACCTGGTGGCCCTACGTACGACTGGCAGCATCGGTTCTGGCCGTGGCGGCGATCGTCGCCCAGCTGGTGCGCACTCTCGAGATCGCCCTCAGCTCGGAGACCGCGTGGGGCTCGCATCTGCCCACGGTCGTGGCGAACTTCTTCAGCTTCTTCACGATCCTCTCCAACGTGCTGGCGGCCGTGGTCCTCGCCATCGGCGGCATCTGGACTCTCGCGAACCGGAAGACCACGTCGGCCGAACCGCGGTGGCTGGCGGTGCTCCTGGTGTGCGCCAGCACCTACATGATCGTCACCGGCGTCGTCTACAACACGCTGCTGCGCGGGATCGAGCTGCCCCAGGGCTCGACCGTCCTCTGGTCGAACGAGGTGCTGCACGTGGTCATCCCGGTCATCATGCTCGTCGACCTGCTCTTCGCGCCTCGCCGTCGGGCGCTCGGCTGGAGTGCGGTCGGGATCGCCGCGATCTTCCCGATCGTGTGGGTCGCCTACACGCTGATCCGGGCGAACCTCGTGATCGCTCCCGCGACAGGAAAGCACTGGTGGTATCCGTATCCGTTCCTCGATCCGCACCTCAACGGCGGCTACGGGGGCGTGGCGCTCTGGGTGCTGCTGATCGCGGCGATCATCATCGCCACCGCCGCCTTCGTGGTCTGGGTCGGCCGGTTTCGGGGCACGCGCGACACCGCGTGACGATGCCCCTCCCCTCCACAGACGGAGGGAAGGGGCATAGACCGAGAGGCTCAGACTGCGGCGAGCGCCTCGCGGTCATCATCACGCGGCTGACCCGCGATGATCCGTGTCGTCTGGGTGGCGTCCGGATCGACGTCGAGATAGCGCTCGAGCGAATCGTCGAGCTCTTCGAGCCACGGCGTGTGGTGCACGACGGCGATCGTGCCCGTCATGACCGACTCGTAAGTGCGGTCGCGATAGCCCATGATGTCTTCCTTCTTGTCGTGCTTCCACGCGAGGAAGATCTCCACGACCCGGTCGATGTCGAACTCCGGGTAGTCGGTGAGCTGGAGGAGATCACGGATGTAGTCGGCCTGGAAGCGGATCTCCGCCGCGGCCGAGTCGATGCGGTCGAAACGGGCGCGCCACTCGGCGATGGAGGCCGCGCGCTCCTGCTCGTCGGGCAGTTCGAGACGGCCGAGGATGAGGTCGCGCACGTACCAGGCCTGCACGTCGAACATGTTGAACGTGAACCACTGGTCCTGCGCGCCCAGGTAGGTCAGACGCGGATTCCCCTGCCACACGACACCCCGGTACAGCCCTTCGGGGTAGACGTTGTTGGGCGACGACAGGGCCAGGTCATCGGGCAGGAACGGGTACTTGTGCAGATATCCGGTACACAGGATGACCGCGTCGACATGCTTCGAGGTCCCGTCGGCGAAGAATGCCGTGCTGCCCTCGAAGCGCTCGACGACCGGACGCTCCTCGATGCCTTCGGGCCAGTCATAGCCCATCGGTGCCGAACGGAAGCTCGCCGTGACCGAACGGGCACCCATCTTGAACGCCTGGCTGCCGATGTCCTCCGCCGAGTAGCTCGACCCGATCACGAGCACGTCGCGATCTGCGAAGGCCTCTGCGCCTCGGAAGTCGTGGGCGTGGCTGATGTAGCCGGGGAAGGTCTCGATCCCGGGGAAGTCCGGCACATTCGGGAAGGAGAAGTGCCCGGTGGCGACGATGACGCGATCGAACTCCTCGACGTGCGACCGGCCGCTCGGCAGATCCTCACTGGTGAGGGTGAAGACCTCGCGCTCCTCGTCGAACTCGATCCAGCGCACCACGGTCTGGAAGCGGATCAGCTTCCGCACATCGCTCTTCTCCAAGCGTCCGGCGATGTAGTCCCACAGCACGGGGCGCGGCGGGTACGAGGAGATGGGACGGCCGAAGTGCTCGTCGAAGCTGTAGTCGGCGAACTCCAACGCCTCCTTCGGGCCGTTCGACCACAGGTTCCGGTACATGCTCGAATGCACGGGTTCCCCGAACTCATCGAGTCCTGTGCGCCAGGTGTAGTTCCACTGTCCGCCCCAGTCGGCCTGCTTCTCGAAGCAGACCAGCTCAGGGATCTCCGCCCCCGCGCGGGCTGCGGATTCGAAGGCCCGCAGCTGTGCCATGCCCGAGGGGCCGGCGCCGATGATCGCTACTCGTTCTCTATTCGTCACGTATCGTCCTCACACTTGCGTCATATATCGATGAGCGGCCGCATCCGAGCGAGGAACAGGTCTGTCCCGGTGGGAGCGGAAAGCTCGACCGACCCGGAAAGCGGCTGCTCTTCGACGTTAGCAGGGCCGGTGATCGGCCCCGGAAGCGACTTCGATCACCGGTCCGACTAGTCCTCTCCCGTCGAGGCAAGAGGACCTCCTGTCGATCTGGACCATCTGGATCTCGCATATCGAACGCTTCAGATCGGCGGGTTGCTCCGTGTGGATGAAGTGCTAGATTCGGTCGCGTGAATCCGATTGAGGCGTCTTTATACACACGCGGCCCGCTACGCGCAGTGATCGACCTCAACGAAACATGCAATCTGAAGTGCGACTATTGCCACGTCAACGCGGGGTTCATTCCGAAAGACGGCGTCGGCCCGACGCTGCCTCAGGCGCACTTCCGCTCCATTCTTGATGAGCTCAGCGAGATGGGCACTTTCGAAGTCACGCTCACCGGCGGCGAAGTGACGACGATGAAGGATTTCCACGAATACCTCGACATCGTGGCCGATTATCCGCGCCTGACGTTTCAGATCATCACCAACGGCACGCTCCTGATGCCGAAGATGTTGAACCACATCGTCGGCTCAGGGGTCAGGCGCATCTCGCTCTCCCTCGACGGCGCAGAGGCGGCGAACGACAAGCACCGGGGCCAAGGATCATGGACCCGCGCCGTCCGAGGAATGCGGGCGGCGATCGAGTCCGGCATCACGGTGAACATCATCTCCGTCCTGACGAAAGACAACTTCCGTGAGTGGCGGAGCTTCGTGACGGACATGAAAGCGCTCGGCGCGTCGTCGATCGATCTCAGCCCGATGTGCCAGCTGGGGAGAGCACAGTCGTTGGACAGTGCCGCCCTCGACCTTCAGGATCTGCAGTGGTTGGAATCGGGTTTCCGCGCCTATCAGGATGATCTCCCCGAGAAGTCGACCAGCGTCAGGCTCAACCTGGGTTCGACGCGAGTCGGGCAGTGGGACGGCGAGCCCGCCCCGATCCACATCGTCCAGGACATGTATCCCGGAACTCAGATCGTCTTCCGTCTGAGCGGTACGACGACGTCGAACCGCATCATCGGCAAGAGTCAGGTGCTCGGGAACCATTACACATCCTCGGTGCGCGAGATGTGGAGTTCCTCCCACTCGGACAGACTTGCCTCCTTCCTGAACGCTCAGCAGGACGCCTCGCAGAATCTCACCAGCTACTACGGCATCAGCGTGCTCGCCCCGGAACGCGTCATCGACGCCGAGCTGCAGGCAATCTCCACCCCCGCCGACGGCTCTGCCGAGATCAATTGGAATGCGGATGAGTACCTCATCAGCGCCGGTATCGAGAGGAATGTGAACAACCGATGATCGAAGACTCCCTTGCACAGGAAGCCGGCGTGCCGTGGGCCGCACCGAGGCTCCGGTTCGACGATGTCAAGGGAGACCTGCAGAGCGTGGTCGAGGGTGACCAGTGGACCAGGGGGATGTACACCCGCATCCTCGAAGACCGCCTAGGGGATGCCGTCGGACGGTACTGCGTGCTGACCTCCTCCGGCACCTCTGCGCTGATGGCCAGCCTGTTCCACGCGGCCGATCGCGGAGGCAGGAGAGTGGCGGTGCCCGACTTCGGCTATCACGCTGCTGCGCGGGCGGCGGCCCTGTCCGGCTCGACGCTCCATCTTCTGGATTCCTCGGCCGATACGCCGACGATCGACGCCGCAGCCGCCCTGAGCCTGAACGCCCCCATCACCGTGGGCATGCACTACATGGACATCCTGTTCAGCTCGTCGCTCGGAGATCTGCGAACGAAGAAGCGTCTGCTGATCGAGGATTCGGCAGCAAGTCTGCTCGTCCAGGACCGCGATCGTCGTGCAGGGACTCTCGGAGACATGTCTGTCATCAGCCTGCACGCGAGCAAACCGATCGCGGCCGGCGAGGGCGGGGCGATCTTCGTCGACGACCGCCAGGAAGCGGATGCCCTACGGCGGATCGTGCAGAGAAACGGTCTCATCGAGTCCACCACGTACAAGGTGGGAAGCTCCCAGTCGCTCAACGCCAACATCAGCGAGCTCAACGCCGTTCTGGGTGCCGCTTCGCTCGCACGGGCGCAACGCCATCTTCCCGACTTGGTGTCCTTGCGAAAGGACTTCATCTCCGCACTCGGTGCGGTGCTCGACGAGTCGTTCCCTGCGACGACCGTCCTCCGGTCGACCGATGCCGACTTCGGTCCGGTGTCGCTTCTCATGGAGAACGAGAGCCAGCGGGATCACGTGCTGCGCACCCTGCGCTCTCGGGGCATCCAGGCACGCGCGATGTGGTTGTACGCGGCCCATGATGACCCCGCGATACGCGCTGCGGTCGAGGGACCGATCGCGACGTTCCCCCGGGCGGACGACTGGCGACGCCGCCTCCTCAACCTCCCCTTCCACTGGGGGTTCACCTCCCAGCACTCGCGAACGATTCTGGAGGCGTTCGAGAGCATGTCGACGGAGACCCCCTAGCCGCATGTTGCGGATGCATCTGCTCCGGCTCCTCTTCCGGAGCAGTCACGTTCGCTTCCGATCGCCTACGGGAACCGCCAGATTCGCACCATTGAAGGCGGCGCAGCTGCGCGAATCCGCCTACGTGATCGCGTTCACCGCCGACGGGTCGCATGTGCTGCTCGCACCACGAGACGACGGTGCAGGGCTGGAGATCCCCGGAGGCGGACGGGACGCAAGGGAGTCGATCCGGGATGCGGCCCTGCGTGAGACTTTCGAGGAAACGGGCGTCACGATCGCGGGCGAGCTGAGAAAGCTGCTCGTGCATCTCGATTGGTTCTTCGACGAGTCCGATGGACGAATGTACGTCTCGAAGCAGCATTTCTTTATCGCATCGCTGCCGCCAAGAACACCTGTCAGCGACCAGTCCCTGCTCACCGAGACAAGCTCTGCCGGAGATCACCTGAATCCCAATGATGCAGACGTGATCGCGCTTGCATTTCAGAAGAGACTGTAATCGGGTGACCTTTCGCAAGAGCATCCTCTACTTTCGACCCCATTGCGATCGACATCCGCTGTGGTAGCGTCGCAGGCGTTGACCAGCTGTTGCTATAAGAGTTTGAAAGGTACGCATCATGAAGACGATCTCGAAAACCCTCGGAACCACCGCTGTCGCTGCCGGCGCGCTCGCACTCTCGGCTGTTCCGATCACGGTGCAGGCCGTGGTCAATTCCTCTGATGTCCCCAGCGCGGCCAACCGGGCAGGGCAGACGTCCGGCACGTCCTCCGTCGGTCCGACGGTGACGAACGGCCAGCACGTCACCACGCTCGCCGACCGGAAGATCATTCCGTAAGCAATCGTCAAGCTCGTCCCTCCGGTGGTAACCGCCCCCAGCTCCACGGCACTGACGCAGGCACTGTCGGCCGCGAACGAAGCCGTCACCGAGTACTCGATTCGCGAAGGTGTGAATCCTGCATTCGCGCTCCTCGTCGGCAGCGTCCCTACGGGTCTCGCCAACAGCAAGAGCGACATCGACGTCTTCCTCGTCACCCTCGACAACCCCGGCGGAGCCGCTGGGGGTGAATTGTATGCGAATCAATTCACCATCGGGGACAAGCGCGTCGATATCGAGACCTGGACGATCGGAGAGTTTGGCCGAACCGTTGCGCGTATTGTCGATGCTCTCCGCGTCGGGCAATCGCGAGTGCACGCGCTGGGGGAGATGAGATCACCCGATTTCGACTTCCTCAGTCGCGTGGTCTCCGCTGTCCCTGTGATCGGCGAAGGCTTCTACTCGTCGTGGGTGAGCGCGAACCTCCCCCGAGAGGGAGAGTACGAGCAGGTGCTGTCTGCACGATTCGCTCTCGAGGCCGCCGCAACGCTGGAGGATGCCGAAGGTTTCGCGGAGGCCGGGAACCGGGACGGTCTTGGATTCTCCGCCTCTCGGGCCACCAACTTCGCCGTGAAGTCGTGGGTGGCAGCGACCGGCGATGTGTACTTCGTCGACAAGTACGCCTTCACCCAGGCAGTTCGGCAGGGTATGCCCTCGGAGCAGTTGGCGCGCGCGCGAAGATTCGGTCAGTACGAGTGGATTCGTGAATCGGATCCGCGGTTCATGGAACTCCAGACGTTCCTGCAGGACTTCCTCATCGCCAGCCAGATCCTGTCCAACCGATTCCCGGTCGACCGATCGACCACGACTCCGAGCTTCCGCTCGAATCACATGCCGATTCAGATCGCGGACGGAGTTCTCCTGAATGAGGAGGGTAAGAACCATGTGCTGCTCTCCGTCGTCGCCGCGAAGGTCTGGCAGGCGCTGATCACCGGCGACGAAGCGTCTCTTCCTCCTGCGGACGTCGATCTCATCAGACCGCAGCTTGAGGCTGCCGGAGTGATCGAGCGCATCTAGACGGCGCTCGGGAAATCGTTCATCTGAACGCCGAACAACAAGAGGGATAAAAGCGTGAGCGGATACATCGTCGAACTCGAAGGCACGGACGGCACAGGGAAATCGACCGTCGCCGGCTCGCTGGCCTCGGAGCTCGGCGGGACGGTCTTCTCGCGCGTCACGGCAAACGCGGACACGTCGCTCGACCGCCTGACCCGAAGCGTCGGCACCTTCTTCGGTGAATCACTGGACGATGTACCGGCGTTGGAGGTGCTCGCCCTTGCCGCCATCACTCAAGACGCGGCCATCCTCGAGAGTCAGGTCCTCCCCCACGTGCGCGCAGGTGGGGTCGCGGTTCTGGACTCGTGGTGGTTGAAGACGTCGTGCCGTTTCGTGATCGAAGCGGAGAATCTCGGCTATGAGCAGAGCCGCATCCACCGGATCGCCGGCTGGATCGACGATCTGGCCTACTGGCGCACGTGGCCGGATCTCACCGTCTACACCGCCGTCCTCGAACTCGACGACTCGACTGTGCGCGCACGTTACGAGCAACTCCCGGAGGAGCGGCGTGACATCGTCATCGGCAGGGACGGACGCAATTCCGTCGACCCCGATGAGTTCGTCGACTTCGTCTCACGCATACGACACCTCATCAGGAAGAAGTCGGAGGGGATCGATACATCGCGCACGTTCATGAACACCTCGGACGATCACGGTATCGCTTGCTCGAACGCGATCGCCGAGTGGATCCGCCTCGCGCAGAACGCAGACGGTTCCGGTGCGAGTGGTCATTGACTCCCGCAGCACCCTCGTCATCGATTTCGACGGGGTCATCGTCGATTCCGAGCCGATTCGGCGACGAGAGACGGAACGCTCGCATCGAGAGGGCGCGCCGAGGCAACAGACCTACGCACGCATCCAGGCCCTCATCATGCAGACGCCCCCGCGACCGGAAGCCCTCTCCTTGATCGCGCGTTTCCCCACGAAGGACATCGTGATCGCCACGAACAACCTCTCTGCCAACGTCCGCGAGTATCTGGATGCGTGGCTGCCCTCGCTCTCTGCCGCGTCCATCTTCAGTCGCCTCGACCTCGGCTTGGCCAAGGAGACCGAGGACTTCTGGCGACGGCTGGGAGCGATCCTGAATCGCCCCTCCGACACACTCCGCGTTTACGACGACAGCGCGGACGTCTGCGCGATCGCTGCCAAGGTCGGCATGCAGGTTCACCGCGTCGAGACCGGGGTGGCCGGATGAACGACGGCGCAGCTCCTCGCGTGCTCGTGGCCGGCGGGGCCGGTTTCCTCGGGAGCCATAGCGCGAAACGTCTGCGCCGAGATTTCCCCGAGTCCGTGATCACTGTGCTCGATCGCGAGGAAGGTCAGAACACCGACATCCGCGTCGACCTGACCGACGACCGAGCAACCATCGATGCCCTGAGAGACAGCGCGGACTACGACTGGGTGCTCAACTTCGCCGCTCTCTCTTTCGTTCCGTCGAGTTTCACCGAGCCTCGTCGGTACCTGACGAACAATGTCCTCGCCACCCAGAACCTCCTGGACGCTCTGAGCACGGGCGGCTTCCGCGGGAAGCTTCTGCATTTCTCGTCGTGCGAGGTGTACGGAGACGCCACGAGACCATCGACGAAGGCACCGCTGGTGCCGAAGAGCCCCTACGCCGCGAGCAAGGCGGCTCAGGAGCTGGTGCTTCGTGCCCACCACATCGCCTCCGGGGGCGCCTACGCGGCGACCATCATGCGGCTCTACAACATCTATGGGCCCGGGCAACAGCACAATCGGCTGTTGCCGTCCGTCGTCCACGCGGCCGCGACCGGCGAGTCGCTCGCGCTGTCCGGGGACGGCGAGCAGACGAGAACGTTCCTGCATGTCGACGACCTCATGGATCTGCTCGTCTCCGTGGTCACGGCTGACGCGACGCGCACCGCTGAGGAGCTGCGGATCTACAACGTCGCTGGACCCGACGTGTTGAGCGTCAATGATGTCGTCACCCTCGCCCGGCGAGATGCCGCCATCCCCACCGTGACGGCGCCCAGCACTCCGGCAGCGTTGCGAGTGTCGGTGGGGGACCCGATGAACGTCATGGACGATTTCCGGTGGAGCCCGTCGAGGACGGTCGCGGATTTCATACGGAAGTCGATCTCAATTGTTGTCTAATCCGAAGAAGTGGGGATAGATCGTGCGTCTGGGAATCTATGGTCTCGGTCAGGTCGTGTTGGAGAGGCACCTCGATGAGCTACGCGCTATCCCGGAGATCTCCGTCACCCACATCGCGACGCGGGACAGCGCGCGCTTCTATCGTGCGATGGAGACCTACCGTGGAGACATGACCCGCGTGGGGTCCCTCTCCGCGCTCGCAGGCCACCCCGACATCGATGCCGTGCTGATCGCGACCCCCGCGTCGGATCTCCTGTCATCGGCGGAAGTGGCGCTCCGAGCCGGCAAGCTGGTCTACCTGGAGAAGCCTCTGGGCGCGTCCTACGCCGATGCCCTGCGCATCACCGCATTGGAGGGCGCCCGGGATCGAATGGTGGTCGGCGACAACTTCTATTTCCAGGAGAGGTTCGTCGCGGCCATCGGTCACACGCACGCCGCATGGCTCCCGGAAAGCACCTCGGCCGATATCGTCGATTATCTGAGAAGGGGAGATCGGGTCCGCTTCCGGTCCGACATGGATCTCTTCAAGGAGCATATCGTCCACCCCCTGGCGGCGCTGCACAGGCTGGGCCAGCCGGTGCTCGACGCACATGTGCGATCTGCCCGGGTCATTCGTGACATCGAGATCGGACAGATCGTCGACATGCACCTCGTGTCCGGCGAATGGAACGGCACGATTCGAAGTGTCATCACCGACGCCTGGTCGCGAGACAGATACGTCTTCCGCGGCGAACGCGGCGAGGTCGTCATCGAGCATGTCCATGACTTCGAAACGGCAGCTCAGCTGGGCAGGAGCGTCTACAACGACTTCCTCGATGTCGACGGCGACTCGGTGCCATTGCGCTCTCCCGCACCCAGTGGCATGTTCGAAGCCTGGAACGTGCTTCTCGGGCTCTCGGCCGGAGACCGCAAAGCCACCGCCGAGGCTCACCGCGTGCTCGAGGCGAGCCTCAACGCCGTTCGCATACGGGATGAGGCGCTTGCCCTGCTTCACGAAAGCAGCTGAGTTGCCTTCGGTCAGCATCCTCGGCTCGAGTGGAGCGGGTAAGTCGGTCATCCTCGATCGCTGCGCCGAGCTGGGCCCTCTCGCCTCCGGGCACGGCGAGTATTCGGTGGTCGGCATCGCGTGCCACGAGTGGGAAACCTGGGAGAGCTTCCTCACCGACCCCGGGCGTTACGCCTTCGCAAACCAAATGGAAGCACTGCGCAAGACCGTCGACACTCTCGTCTGCGTCGAACGACTCAGCGGCCCGTTCGATTACGTCGTGACCGATGCCTCGCCGATGCGCGTGAAGATGTACACGGAGATCATGTTCGACGTCGATCTTCTGTCACCGGAGGAGTTCGGCCGATGGCAGTCCGAATACCGTCACCAGCTCACGAGAATTCCTCGTTCCGCGGCGTTTCTGTATCTGGTTCTGGACACGGGAGAACGGGCCCTCCGAGATGGTGCGGGAGGACACGATGGACGCTGGTCCAACGGCGATCAGCTGAAGGCACTCCTCGACGCACGCTTCGACGATCTGCTCGCTGAGCGGCGAGCGACCGGCGAGCTCGGCGCCACGGTGGTCGCGTCGGCGACGCCGGCCGAGATGCTCGCGGACTTCCGGAAGCGACTTCTCGAGGATGCGCGGACCCGACACGATGGTCGAGCACGGGAGTAGACGAGATCATCCGCTGGATGTACGACGCCGGCACTCAGGGCCGATGCCCTGTGCTGCGGCCCCGTCCTAGCGTGGAAGACATGTCAACCACCGTCTCCCTTTCAGCCCTGTCCGCCCCTGCGACCTCGACCGCGAAAGGGACGGTCAGTCTCGTTCTCGGGATCTGCTCTCTCTTCGCCGGCTGGACCTTCTTCGCGCCGGTCATCGGACTCATCTTCGGCATCCTCTCGCTGCGTCACGAGCCGCAGGCACGCACCAGGGCCGGCTGGGGAGTCGCCCTCAACGCGATCGCCATGAGCCTCTGGGTCATCACGCTCGTCGTCGTCCTCGCATTCGGAGGGGTCGCGGCCGTCGCGACGATGTTCGGCCAGTGAGGACGTGTGCCGCATGCATGACCCTTCGACGGATGCAGGGGGTCTGCACGACGAAACCTCCTGCATCCGCGATCGGTTCATGCAGGTGAGCGGAGCGTGATCGTCAGACCGCGCACAGCCGGCCGCTCCGTCGTT
The DNA here is from genome assembly GCF_040223885.2 of Microbacterium sp. WHRI 7836. Lineage (NCBI taxonomy): Bacteria > Bacillati > Actinomycetota > Actinomycetes > Micrococcales > Microbacteriaceae > Microbacterium > Microbacterium sp. WHRI 7836. Next base: position 102,820 of record NZ_CP168171.1, on the reverse strand, counting down.
GCGATTACGCTGGTCCGCGGGGGACGGCCGCGACGCGGGTCCCCGAACGAGGGAGCCTACCGATGACCGAGTCCTCCACGCCGGACCTGCGGACGATCTCCGCACCGCCGCCTCCGCCCGGCCCCGCGCAGACGCACCCGCCGACAGCTCCCGCCGCGCCCACCAACACCGCACCCACCAACGCCGCGCCAACGGACGCCGAGATGGCCAGGGCCTCCGAGGTGCTGCGAGTCATCTCGACCTCGTACTCCGCGAAGATGGTCGGCCAGGACCGTCTTCGCACCAGCCTGCTCGTCGCCCTCATCGCGGGCGGACACATCCTGCTCGAGAGCGTGCCGGGACTCGCCAAGACCACCGCGGCGAGCACCCTCGCCGACACCGTGAAGGCGCAGTTCAAGCGCATCCAGTGCACCCCCGACCTGCTGCCGAGCGACATCACGGGCAACCAGATCTACGATGCGGCGACCGGCTCGTTCCGCACGGTGCTCGGCCCCGTGCATGCGAACTTCGTGCTGCTCGACGAGATCAACCGCTCCAGCGCCAAGACGCAGAGCGCCATGCTCGAGGCGATGCAGGAGCATCAGACCACGATCGGCGGAGAGATCCACCACCTGCCCAAGCCGTTCCTGGTGATCGCGACGCAGAACCCGATCGAGCAGGAGGGCACGTATGAGCTGCCCGAGGCGCAGATGGACCGCTTCCTGCTCAAGGAGATCGTCGAGTACCCGAGCCCCACCGAGGAGCTCGAGGTGCTCAGCCGCATCGACTCCGGCGTGCTCGACCCCGACCGGCACGTGACCAGCGCCGTCAGCCTCGACGATGTGCACCTGCTGCAGGATGTCGCGAGCCGCATCTACGTCGACCCCGCGATCCGCAACTACATCGTGTCGATCGCCTACGTCACCCGCAATCCCGCGCCGTACATCGGCGAGGAGCGCGCCCGCTTCATCAAGTACGGCGCGAGTCCGCGCGCGAGCATCGCCTTCCTGCAGGCCTCGCGCGCGCTGGCGCTGCTCAAGGGACGCGCGCACGTGCTGCCCGAAGACATCCGCGAACTGCGGCACCTGATCCTCCGGCACCGCGTGCTGCTGACGTTCGAGGCCGACGCCGAGGGCATCCGCAGCGAGGAGATCATCGACCAGATCTTCGCCTCGGTCCCGACCCCCTGACCCGGCGCCTCGGGACTCATCGCCACATGCCCAGCCTGATCACGCAGGTGAAGAGCAAGCTCTTCATCCATTCGACGCGCAAGTCGCTGCACGCGCTCGACGGCGCCTACGCGTCGTTGCTGCGCGGACGGAGCCTCGACTTCGAAGACCTGCGCAAGTACGAGTACGGCGATCAGGTGCGCGACATCGACTGGCGTGCGACCGCCCGGCTGGGGACGCCCCTCGTGAAGCGCTCGCGCGCCACCCGCATGCACACCGTGCTGTTCGTGGTCGACACCGGGCGCTCGATGTCGGCCCTCGCGGCGGACGAGCAGTCGAAGAAGCAGCTCGCGATCCTCGCGACGGGTGTGCTCGGCGTGCTGACGCTGCGTCACGGCGACGACTTCACCACTGTCTACGGCGACTCCGCGAAGGTGCGCCGCCTCGCACCGGGACGCAGCGAGGGCGCCCTCGAACACGCGCTGCGCACGATCGACAGGGCCGTGGACGAGAGCAGCGCCCCGAGCGACCGCGATGCCCTGCTCTCCTTCGTCACACGCACGATCGCCCGCCGCATGATCGTGGTGGTGATCACCGACGAGGCTCCCCTCACGAGCGAGACCGAACGGATGCTGCGCCGACTCCGGGTGCAGCACGACGTGCTGTGGCTCACGCTGCGCGATGCCGAGCCCGTGCTCGATCACGCCACGGGGCGCATCCGCAGGGACGTCGACAGCCGATGGCAGGTGCCGGGTTTCGTGCAGGGCGACCGCGAGATCGTGCAGGAGCTGACCGCCCAGCGCGACGCCGAAGCCGCGTACCTCGACGACCTGCTCACCCGCATGGAGATCAGCCACTCCACGCTGGACGGGCAGGACCATGCCGTCGCCCAGCTGCTGACGTTGCTGAACCGGAGGTCGAATGCCCGGCTCTGACGACCTCTACCCGCCGGCCCAGTACGGCTGGGGGTGGCTCCTGCTCGCGATCGGCATCCTCGCGCTGCTGGTGCTCGGTGCGTGGCTGTCGATCGCGCTCACGCGACCCCGTCGCACCCTCGCCACCGCGGACCCGAATGCCGGGCAGGCTCCGCTCATCATCGACGTGCTGTCGCAGCTGCGCACCGAGTACCTGGCCCGGATCCAGCAGATCGAGACGGACTACCGGGAACGGCGCCTGTCGGCGCGGCAGGCGAACGTCGAGTTGAGCAGGGTCGTGCGCGCCTTCGTGAACGAGTACAGCGGCCTGGAGGCGCCGGTGCTCGCACTCGACGACCTGGTGGCGCGCGGCGTCCACCCGGCTCTCATCGACGCGCTGGGCAGGCACTACTATCCGAGCATCTTCCGACCCGGCCCGGTGATCGACCCCGTGGCCGGCGCCGAAGCGGCGAGGACGGTGGTGCGCACATGGCACTAGCGAACATCTGGATGCTGGTGGGCGCGGTCGCCGTCGTGCTGGTGGCGCTCGCGATCGGGCTCGTCCTCGGACTCCGACGGGAGGGGCGTGCCGGGGCCGGAGACACCGCCCGCGTCGCCCGCGCCGAACGCCTGCGCACACTGCCCTCGTTCCGCCGTGCCCTGACGCGAAGGGCACTCGCGCTGTCCGGCGTCCTCGCGCTCGGCGCGGCAGCCGCGATCGTGTCGGGGGTGGTTGCCGCGCGGCCGATGTCGGCGCAGACCGTGCAGCCCGTCAACACGAGCCGCGACATCATGCTGTGCCTCGACGTCTCCGGCTCCATGACCGAGGTCGACGTCGAGGTGCTGAACGTCTTCGACGAGCTGTTGGACAGCTTCGAGGGGGAGCGCATCGGCCTGACGATCTTCAACAGCTCGCCCGTGCAGATCTTCCCCCTCACCGACGACTACGACTTCGTCCGCGAGCACCTGGCCAGCATGACCGAGAGCTTCGACTTCGTCGACCAGGTTCCGGAGCACTGGATCGGCACGCTCAACGGCAACGGCGCCTCCCTGATCGGCGACGGCCTCGCGGCCTGCGCGATGGGCTTCGACCACCCGGACGATGAGCGTTCGCGCTCGGTGATCTTCGCCACCGACAACGAGGTCAACGGCGCCTCGATCGTGACGCTGGAGGAAGCCGCCGCCTACGCCGCCTCGAAGGACGTGCGCGTCTTCGCACTGAACCCCGTCCAGGGCAAGGACGCCGATGTGAGCGCCGAGCTCAGCGCGGCAGCAGAGGCGACGGGGGGCGCCGCGTTCGGGCTGCGCGACACGACCACCGTCTCCGACATCGTGGACCAGGTGCAGGAGCAGGAGGCGACCGAGCTGCGCGGAGAGGCGCAGGTGGTCTGGACCGACACCCCGAACCTGTGGATCGTGGTGCTCTGCCTCAGCGTGCTCGGGTTCGTCGTGGTGCTGTGGAGGGTGCGACTGTGATCTTCCAACCCGTGCTCAACCCACTGCTGATCGCGCTGCTGTGCGCACCGGTCCTCGCCGTCGCCGTCTGGGTGCTTGTCCGTGCGCCGAAGTCGGGCGGCGTGCCGATCACGGACGGGCGCGCACTCGCCGGGCATCGTGCGCTGTGGGCCATGCGGCTGCTACTGGTGCTCGCCTGCGTCGCGCTCCTGCTTCGTCCCGGCATTCCCGGCGGAGCCACGCAGACCCTCGCGACCGACACCGACATCGTGTTGGTGGTCGACACCACGGCGAGCATCGTGGCCGAGGACTGGGGCGACGGGGAACCGCGGCTCGACGGCATCCGCGAGGACGTGCGCGCGCTCGTTGAGGAGTACCCGGGGGCACGCTTCGCGCTCATCACCTCGGATGCCGCCGCCCAGCTGCGGGTTCCCCTGACCACGGACACCACCGCGCTCTTGGGTTCGCTGCAGGTGCTGCGCCCCGAGGTCACCAGCCAGTCACGCGGAAGCTCGATCGGCATCGCCGCTCCGCTGCTTTCCGAGACGCTCGCGTCGGCGGCCGAGTCGTCTCCCGACCGCTCGCGCATGGTGTTCTACTTCGGCGACGGAGAGCAGACGGTCGACACGCCGCCGGAGTCGTTCAGCGCAAGCGAGAAGTACACCGATTCGGGAGCCGTGTTCGGCTACGGCACAGCCGAGGGCGGGCCGATGCGCATCACCACGGGCGGCGTCTCGGATCAGGGAGGCGACTACATCCAGTACCAGGGCGCCGATGCGCTCTCGGTGATCGACGAGTCGACCCTCGAGACGATCGCCGACGACCTCGGTGTGGAGTACTCGCATCGGACGGCGGACACCGCGCCCGTGCTTCCCGCTGCCCCGTCCACCACCACCGACTACGCCGATTCGGGCGAGGTCGGCAACGTCATCGAGCTGTACTGGATCGCCGCGCTCGTCGCCCTGGCCATCCTGGGCGTGGAGCTCGGGCGGGCGACCCTGCTGATCGCGCGACTGCGGCATCTCCGTGCTCCTCGGTCCGACGCAGCAGCGCGATAGCGAGCAGCCCTTCCATCTGGAAGCTGACACTCAGCAACCTCCGGATATCGGATGCTATTGTTTTACACGTCGCGGACTATCTCGGACGCGACGGGGGTTCGCAGATGCGATCCGACCGCGGAGTCACATGAGCTTGGGGAAGCTCCCGCGGTCGTTTCACGCTGCGATGTCATGTCGACTCTCACGTCGGCATCAGATCACTGGGGAAGCAAAACATGGGGAACAAGCGTGTTCTGAAGCGCGCCCGAAAGACCGTCATCGCGACGGTCGTCGGAGCCTTGGTCGTCAGCGGGCTCGTGTCGTTCGGTGGTGGAGCCGCCGTGGCTGCCGACGCACCGCCGACGTTGCCACCGCTGCTGCAGCGTGATGACAACGTCGTCACGTCGGATCCGATTCCGACGGTGCAGATCGACAACGGGTACGTCTGGGCGCAGACGACCATCGGCTCGACCGTGTACGCCGTCGGCAAGTTCGACAACGCCCGCGAGCCGAAGGCGAAGCCCGGCACCGCGCTCACAGCACGGTCGAACGTGCTCGCGTACGACATCAACACCGGCGCGCTCCTTCCGTTCGCCCCCACGGTCAACGGGGTGATCAAGGCCGTCGCCGCCTCCCCCGACGGCAGCCGCATCTACATCGGCGGCTCGTTCAACAAGGTCAACGGCAAAGACCGGTGGAACATCGCAGCCATCGACGCGAAGACCGGCGAGCTCGTGCCCGGCTTCATCCCCTCCATCGGCGGATCAGGCGTCTACGCGCTGGCGACTTCGGGCACGAGCGTCTACGCCGGCGGTCTGTTCTCGCAGGCCAACGGCACCGCGCGGAAGAACCTCAGCGCGTTCAACACCGCCAACGGAGCACTCCTCCCCTGGGCACCTCAGACCGATCAGCAGGTCGACGCCCTCGTGATGGACCCGGCCGGGATCGACACGATCATCGGCGGACGCTTCTCGCAGATCAACGGCGACACGGGGCTGCGCGGCATCGGTGCCGTCGACAAGGTCACCGGCGCAGTCGACACCGCATGGGAGCTTCCCGACACGGTCAAGAACGGTGTGGGCACGGGCCCTTCCGCGGGAAAGTCCGGAATCTTCGGCCTCGCGACCGATGCCACCGGGGTCTACGGCACAGGCTGGGCGTACGCGAACGCCGATGTCGCCAACCTCGAAGGCACGTTCGCTGCTGAAGCCGGGACGGGCAAGGTCCGCTGGATCGCGGACTGCCTCGGTGACCACTACGGCGTCTACTCCACCGGCAAGGTCATCTACACCACCAGCCACACTCACGCCTGCAGCACCATGGGCCTGCACCCGGAGCAGTCGCCGCGCACACACCGCTACTCCGAGGCCTTCACCGCCGATGCGCGCGGGACGCTCGGAACTCAGCCGGCGACGCCTCAGTACAAGGACTGGGCCGGAACGCCCTCGCCCTCTCCCTACGTGTGGACGCCCGACTGGGCTGTCGGTACCACGACCGGACTCGGCCAGGCCGGGTTGTCGATCACCGGCACGGGCAACATGATCTCCATCGGCGGCGAGTTCCGCTCCGTCAACAACGGACAGTTCGAAGGGCTCGTCCGCTTCTCGACCACGCCTCCCGAGGGCCCGAAGGACGGCCCCCGCCTCGCCGGCGAGAAGTGGGTGCCGACCGCGACTTCGCTCGTCCCCGGCCGCGTGAAGGTCACGATTCCCGCCAACTGGGACCGTGACGACCTCACGCTCACATACGAGCTGCGCCGCGCCGGCTCGACCACGCCGTTGTTCACCACGAAGATGGACTCCACCTGGTGGAACCTGCCAGCGGTGACCTTCGAAGACACGACAGCGCCGGCAGGTTCACAGCAGCAATACACGTTCACGGCCACGGACAGCAACGGCCACACGGTTTCGAGCAAGACGACGACTGCCACGGTGGCCGAGTCCACTCCGGCGTACTCCAACGCCGTGCTCGCTGACGGCCCCGAGTTGTACTACCCATTGGGAACCGTCGCACAGGATGTGGCGGGAACGAACAGTCCGATCCTCCGCTCAGGAGCAACTCCTCAGTCGTCAGGTGTGCCGAAGGGCGTAGCCGGTGCGACAGCCCTCGACGGCACAGTGACCGGGCGAGTCGACACGACCACGAAGGTCGCGGCGCCCTCGTCGTTCTCGGCCGAGCTGTGGTTCCAGACCTCGACGACCAGCGGCGGGTTGTTGTTCGACTTCCAGAGCTCGGCCACCGTGCTCTCGAAGAACTTCGACCGAACCGTCTACATGTCAGACGACGGCCGCCTGAACTTCGGGGTCTACAACGACGGCACGAAGGTTCTCACGACCGCGACGGCATACAACGACAACCGCTGGCATCATGTCGTCGCGTCGGTGAGCCCCGACGGAATGAAGCTCTTCATCGACGGGAAGCTCGACGGACACCTCCCCGGAGTGACCAAGGCGCAGGACTACAACGGCTTCTGGAAGATCGGCAACGGCAACCTGACCGGCTGGGCGAACGCACCGAAGACGACTCCCCTCCTCGGCAACGTCGATGAGTTCGCGGTCTACCCGTATGGCCTGACCGCGGGACAGATCAAGACCCACTACAGCGTCGGAAACGGCTCCACAGCCCCCGTCGCCGCCTATACGGCAACGGCGACCGGGCTCGACGCGGCCTTCGACGCGAGCTCCTCAGTACCCCCTGGCTCTACGACGATCGCGGAGTACCGATGGGACTTCGGTGACGGTTCGACCGCGGCCGGCAAGACTGCGGCGCACACTTATGCGGCGCCCGGAACCTATGAGGTCAAGCTGACGGTCACCGACAGTCAGGGACTCGTGGGATCCATCAAGAAGCCGGTTGTCATCCAAGGAGCCAACGTGGCGCCCACCGCATCGTTCGCACTCTCCGCGTCGGCGCTGACCATCACAGCCGACGCCTCGGCATCGTCCGACTCCGACGGCACGATCAAGAGCTACAGCTGGAACTGGGGCGACGGCACGACCGGCGAGGGCGCGGCGGCGAACCACACCTACGCGACGGCAGGCACGCGCACCGTCACCCTCACCGTGACCGACGACCTGGGCGGCGTGGCAACCACCACCCGGGAAGCCATCGTGACGGCTCCCGCAGCGCTCGCGAGCGATGAGTTCGAGCAGCCTTCCACTCGCGGCTGGGGTAATGCCATCGTGGGCGGCGCCTGGAAGATCGCAGGTGGAACGACGACGACGACCACAGTCGCCGACGGTTTCGGGAAGCTGAATCTGGCCGCAGGCGACACCCGGCACGCGACGCTGAACACGCCGTCGATTCCGAGCCCGGCTCTGGAGACGACCTTCCGCCTCGACCAGGCTCCCGCCGCGGGTGGTGCCTACATCGGCGTCATCGCACGGGACTCGACCGCCGGGAAGTACCTCGTTCGCGCGTGGCTCCGCCCCGACGGAACGATCTGGCTCGTCGCGCACCGCGACGGCACCGTGCTCGCCACCCAGGCCGTGTCCGGGCTCGCCTTCGCGGCGAACACCTCGTACACGCTCAAGGTCACGGTGACGGGCACAGCACAGGCGTCGATCAAGGCGAAGATCTGGGCGACCGGAACGACAGAGCCGACCGACTGGCAGCTCAAAGCGACGGACAACACGCCTCTGCAGCCGGGGGGTGGGGTGGGCCTGAGCGGCAACCGCTCCGGTAGCTCGACTGCCGCGGCAATCGTGTCCTTCGATTCCTTCCGCGTCACCGCGGCCGAGTAGCGCTCGGGGACGGGCATCGTCCCTCCTCATGATTCAGCCGGCCTCGGCACCCGAGGTCGGCTGAATCGCATCCTGAGGATCCCCGGATAGGATGTTCAGCGCTTCGTCCTGCCGCTTCGGGGACCAGAATCCTCGCGCTGAGCAGTCGTCGATCGGTAAGGGGGTTGGGCGTGACAGATCCGTCGGCACCCTCGACGACCGAGGTCGGACCCTCGACCACCACCGCCCGGGCGGCCGACCGCGCCGCCGCCCTTCTCCGGTCCAACCGCCACCGTCGCCGCGTCCGCCGCTGGGTGGCGATCGGGACGATTCCGCTCACACTCGCCGCGCTTCTCTTCGTGGGCAAGCTGCTGAGCATGTACGCCTTCGCGCACCAGGCCATCACCGCCTACGTCGTCGACGACTTCGCCGGCGCTGAGGCCTCCGCGCGTGGACAGGACTTCCTCAACTGGTTCGAGCCGTACAAGGCGCCCTTCAACATCGGCACGGCACTCGGTGCGGCCGAGCAACTCCCCGAAGCCCGTGTCCAGCTCGAAGAGGCGCTCGACCTCGCGACCGGCCTCGAAGTGTGCGCGGTGCGGATCAACCTCGCGCTGATCATCGAACGCATGGGCGATGCGGCCCGTGCGGACGGCGACGGCACGGGCGCAGCGGCGCTCTACGGCGAGGCGCTCGGAATCACCGTCGACACCCCGGAGGAATGCCGCAGCGACGAGGCACAGCAGCAGTCCCCCGACCCGCAGCGCGACATGTCCGACTCCCTCGACGGCACGGCGGACCGGCTGAAGCAGAAGCAGCAGGAGGAGCAGCAGCCCCAACCGCAGCCACAGACCGGCGAGAAGGAGCAGCCCTCCGAGGACAAGCTGCAGGGCCTCCAGGACAAGCTCGAGCAGGGCACGCAGGAGCGTGACCAGCAGCAGGGCGACGACCCCGGTGGCTCGGGGACGGAGAAGCCGTGGTGAGCGACCACGAGAGGCAGCGCGCTCGCTACCTCTCGGGCACCGAGGGCGCTCCCCCCGTTCCTCCGCCCGGGGGGTATCGCGGGGCGCGTCGTGAGGCCTGGGGATCGACGCCCGCCCCGCCCGTGGCGGTTTCCATGCCTGCGGAGGAGTCGAAACAGCCCGCGAACGCCCTCGGCTGGATCGCCCTCACCGCATCCATCCTCTTCGCGCTCATCCTGCTCGGCACCTTCGTCGCCGGCGGCACCGACCTCCTCTACGGGGTCACGATGCTCGCACTGCAGCTCGTGGTCGCCGGCGTGATCATCGCGGCGCTTTTCTCCGTGCGCGGACGGAAGCTCGGGGCGATCGGCCTGGTCATCGCGATCCTGTTCAACGTCGCGACGGTCGGCGGCATGAGCGCACTGCAGACCTCGGCCTCGGGCAACTACGAGGGCACGAAGACGGCCGCCCAGAGGCACGCGGAAGCCTATCCCGGGATCAAGGGCACCGATCCGCAGAAGGCGTTGTCTCAGCAGTCGCTCGACGAGGTGCGTGCGCAGACTGAGACGCTGTTCGCCGACATCCGGGCGCGACTCACCGACGAGTTCGGCTTCACCTGGACGCAGGTGGGCGATGAAGACCTGCGCCCGGAGCGCAACGGCTACGGCGGGGAGTCGATGCTGGTCGAGTTCACCTCCGCCGCCTGGGCGACCAACGAGCCTGTCCAGGGCTACGACCGAAAGCGCGCCGTGATGGCCGTGATCAGTGAGGTGGTCGTCGACCACGGGCTGTGGGACCTGTACTCGTTCAATGATCCCGCGGTGTCGGGCATCGACCCCGCGATGATCGCGAAGCTGTACGGCAGCGACGACCCGCGCACGCAGACCACGTGGGAGTACTACACCGAGAACTTCCCCGACCCTCTCCGCTTCTACGCCACGATCAATGACCTCTCGAACGATTCGGACGGCGGCTTCCGCACGGCACGGGAGGCGCAGAACGCGCGCACCGGCGAGCCGCTGGAAGGGCTGCAGCTGACGGCGATCGCGAGCGGGGTGCTCAGCGAGGCGGATCGTGCCGAGTTCCAGGAGAAGCTGAAGGACTACCCCGGCTTCGAGTGAAGCGCTCGACGGCCGTTCAGGAGCCGAGGGTCAAGAGCATCCGCGCCACCACGTACCTGGCGTGGCCGCGGGACGTGCGCGGGTCATACCCGAGCGCATCGACGAGCACGCTCAGGCGTTCCTGCACGCTGGAGTGGTGCCGCCCGAGCCGCGCGGCTGCGGCGCGCACGCTCCGTTCCTCGCTGACGGCGTCGAGAAGCTCCCGACTGCGCTCATCGAGTGCCGCGAGTGCCGCCGCATCAGGGTGGAGGGGCCCCCGCCCCGCAGCCTCGGCGACGAGCAGCAGACCACCGAGGTCGGCGGCATCGACCACCGGCTCCTCCGGGCTGGTCAGTCGCACGGCCACGAGCGCCGACGCCCACGACGCGGGAAGACCCTCCGCCGGGCCGACGATGCCGAGCCCCAACCGCAGGTCGACACGGTGCGGCCAGGCGTCGACGGGCTGCATCTCGGCGTCGAGGATCGTCGCTCGCGTCAGGCCGTGCCGGGTGGCGACGACAGCCGAGGGATGCACCGGCAGCGGAGCGGGGTCGGGAGGAGAGGCGACGAGCCGCAGGGAGTCCGCAGCGATGCGGAGTCGAGGCAGTGCCGCTGCCCTCTCCTCCGCACCGGCATAGGAGCTGATGGCGAGTTCGACCGCGCTCTCGGGGCCGACCGATCGGCGCGCCCTGATGATCCCGAGGGCGAGACTGAGCCGTTCCAGGATCATCGCGTCGTTCGTGTGCGCATCGCCTTCGCGCTCGATCCAGGCGACCGCATCCGGTCCGCTCTCCCGTACCGGCCAGGAGTGAGACGGCTCGACGGGATCGATGCGCACCCCGTCGGCCCGCACGCGCATGATCTGTCTGCCGTCACGCTGTCCGACGGTCGCGCCGCTCAGCACCGCCGCACCTCGCAGCATGCTCTCGACTCCCACGGAGCGGGCGACGAGGGCGTCGAAGTAGGTGACGACCTTGAGCGTCTCGCTCGCATCCGGGTCGAGGGCGGTGAGACGCCCCAGCAGATCTTGCATGTCGGGCTCCATCGCACGGGGATTCCACCCTATGGGGTGGGAGTTCCCTCTTCCGGTCGACGCGGGCTCAGGATAGCAGCCGGTTCACCCAGTCGTCGCGGGCGGCGAGCATGGCCTGCGCGACTGCCGTGTGCGGAGCGAACATGTCGAAGCCGTGGAACCCCCCTGCCCAGACGTGCAGTTCCGCCTGCACCCCGGCCTCCCAGAGCTTCGTGGCGTAGGCGACGTCCTCGTCGCGGAACACCTCCGCGCTGCCGCAGTCGATGAAGGCGGGCGGCAGCCCGCTCAGGTCGGTCGCGCGCGCCGGGGCGGCGTACACGGAGACGTCGTCCGTCCCGACGCGGTCGCCCAGGAGCGCGGTCCACCCCGTCACGTTCGAGCCGCGGTCCCAGACGCCGATCCCGTCGATCTGGTGCGTCGACACGGACTCGTCTCGGTCGTCGAGCATCGGGTAGATGAGCAGCTGGCCGATCAGTTCGGGGCCCTTCCGATCGCGGGCGAGCAGGGCGGTGCCCGCGGCCAGCCCACCCCCGGCACTGCCGCCGCCGATCAGCAGCCGGGAGAGGTCGATGCCGAGCTCCTCGGCGTGCTCCGCGGTCCACAGCAGGCCCGCGTAGCAGTCCTCCACCGGGTACGGATCCGGGAACTCGGGGGCGAGCCGATACTCGACGGTGACGATCACGCCGTTGAAGCGCTCCGCCCAGTCGAGGAAGCCGGCCACGCCGAGCCAGCGGTTGCCGATGATCATGCCGCCGCCGTGCGTGTGGAAGAACCCGGGGCCGGTGCCGGTCCTGCCCTCCTTCTCGATCACGGAGACGACGATCTCATCGCCACCATGACCCGCGATCGAGACGTCCCGTCGGGTGAAGCCGCGGTCGGCGAGCACCGCGAAGATCTCGTCCTCCCCGCTCACCGGCGACTGGCGCAGCAGCGGGATCATCTCTGCCGTCAGGGTCGGCGGCAGCTGGTCGGCGACGAGGGCGAGAGCGGCCTCGAGCTCGGGATCGAACGGCGGTCGCGCCAGGGTCGTGTCAGTCATCAGAACTCCTTTGTCCTCGGCCGCCATCGCAGCGGCTTCCCGCCAGCCTCGTGCACACCGCACCCGAGGGTAACCCGCCAGCCGAGGCCGATCCTGCGCCGTGCGTCCGCCGAGTGGCGGGTTCTCCTGCGCCGAGGGTGAGGACTCCCTTGAAGGGCATCGACGCCCTGGCTAGCCTGGCGCCACAGGGAAGGAGTGCACGCATGATTCGAGTACTCGACGAACAGCAGGCCTATGAGCTGCTGACCACGACCACGATCGGGAGGATCGGCTTCGTCCACGAGGAGCGGGTGCAGATCTATCCGGTGAACTTCGCGCTGTCAGGGCGCGATCTGGTGCTGCGCACATCGCCCGAGGGCGTCCTCGCCGATCTCACGCGAGAAGCCGCCACGCCGGCCGCGTTCGAGGTGGACTACCACGACCCGCTCGGCAGCACGGCATGGAGCGTGCTGGTGCACGGCACACTGTCTCGGGTGGCGGACGACGACGTCGCCGGCGTCGCCGCGCGCGTCAATCCGTGGGCGGGAGAGGATCGCGATCTCCCCCTCGCCCTCCAGATCGAGAGCATCGCCGGACGCAGCGTGCGCCGCGAATCCACGCGGGGGAAGATCTGAGCCGACCGCTGTGACGTCCTCCTGCTGAACGCGTGATCAGGAAGCGAGCGCCAGCCCCGCGGCGAGCGCGAAGCCCAGCACGGTCGCGAGTCCCGTGGATTCCTTGGCCTTGGACTGCGCCTCGGGGACCATCGAGTCGACCAGCATCACCAGCAGCGCCCCGGCTGCGAAACCGCTCGCCGCCGAGCGGAAGTCGTCGCCCGTGATGCTCGCGAGGCCGAACCCCGCGACGGTCGCGAGCGCGCAGACCACGGCCACGCCCGCCCACAGCAGCAGCACCCGCGACTTCGCCATGCCGCCTTCGAGCAGGTCGGCAGCCGAGCCGATCGACTCCGGCAGGTTCGAGACCAGGATGGCGACCACGAGCGCGATGCTGACCGGCTCACCGGATGCGAGTCCGATGCCGAGCACGAGCTGCTCCGGGATGCCGTCGAGCAGGGCGCCCACCGCGAGCTGTCCTCCGCCGGCCTGCTCCTTGGTCTTCGCCGCTCGGGCATCGAGGATGCGGTCGGCGATGTAGTAGCTGATCGCTCCCGCCGCGACACCCACCACGAGGGGGATGGGACCGGCGAGGTCGAGCCCTTCCTCCCACAGCTCGAAGGCGATCGATGCCATGAGAGCGCCGGCGCCGAAGCCCAGCACGATGCCGAGCCACTTCGGCGGCCACGTACGCAGCAGTGCGAGCGCTGCACCGACGAACAGCGGTGCTGCTGCCACCGCGCCCCACAGGATTGCTGCGCCCATGTCCGACCTCCGTGCGCCTACTCTCCCACTTCATCGCGCCTCCGCCGGCCCAGCCTCGGCGAAAACGGAGACGTGTCGCGCGTACCGCGGCGAGCCGCACCATGACACACCGTGTCGCGGGCGATGCTCCTCCGTTTTCGCATGGCGCGCGCACCGCCCATGCATAGGATGACGGGAACGGGAGCGAGGCGGAGATGCACGACAGACCGACCGAGGTGCTGCGCGTTCCGGCGTTCGCCCTCTTCTGGTCGTCGTCGACGCTCGGCGCGTTCACCGGCTCCGTGACCGCCGTCGCCTTCCAGGTCCTGATCGTCACGACACTGGGGGCCTCTGCGTTCGAGATCGGTCTGCTCAACGCCGCGAACGTCGTGCCGTACCTGCTGTTCGGGCTCATCGTCGGCGCCCTGATGGACCGCTGGCGGCGCAAGCCCGCCATGGTCATCGCGAGCATCGGCCGCGCGCTCACGCTGGGTCTCGTGCCGGTGCTGTGGTTCACGGGGACTCTGTCCGTGTGGTCGTTCGGCGCCCTGCTCCTGCTCTACGGCGCGCTCACGCTCATCGCCGATTCCGCTGCGCAGCCGATGCTGCCCCGCCTCGTCGGCCGCGATCAGCTGTTGGCGGCGAACGCGAGACTCGGTCAAGCAGGCACCGTCGCCCAGACGACGGGGCAGGCCTTCGGCGGCGCACTCGTCGGCTGGCTGGGGGCACCGTTCGCCATCCTGATCGATGCCGTCGCGTACGTCGTCAACGCCGTTCTCCTGAGCCGCATTCGTGTCGAGGAGGTGAAAGCGTCACGCCGCACCGACGGCCGGCACCTAGGGCACGACATCATGGAAGGCCTGCGCTGGACCTACTCCCACCGAACGCTTGCGCCCATGGCCGTGTCGGTGAACGTCTGGTTCCTGGGCAACAGCATCGCGCTGACGGCATTCGCGCCGTACGCGCTGCGAGAGCTCGGCGTCGGCGCACTGCTGTTCGGCGTCGTGCTCGCGATGGGTGGGCTCGGCGGCCTGATCGGGGCACTCCTCGCCCCCACGGCGGGTCGCCGGTTCGGAGTCGGCGGCGCGGTCCTCGCGGGGCGCCTGCTCTCGGCACTCGCGTGGACGACGGTTCTCGTCATCCCGCACGCCGAGAACACGACGCTCCTCGTCGTCGCCATCCCCCTGAGCGTGGGGCAATTCCTGTTCGGCCTCGGGATGGGGGTGGAGGATCCGAACGAGATGGGATACCGCCAGGCGGTCGCCCCCGACCAGATGCAGGGACGGCTGAACGCATCGATTCGCACCGTGAACCGCGTCACCTTCCTCGTCGGGGCCCTGATCGCCGGCGGTCTGGCGACGGCGTACGGCTATCGCGTGACGATCGCGGTCAGCGTGGTCGTCTTCCTCGTGGCGGCGATGATCGTCCTGTTCTCGCCGCTGCGCACCGCACGCCACGAGGATTCCGCTCAGTCGGGGTAGCTTCGTCGCAGCTCACCGGGCCGTGCCCGGCGAAAACGGAGACGTGTCCGGCGTGCCTCGGCGTGCCGCACCACGACACACCGTGCCGCAGCCGGTGCTCCTCCGTTTTCGCCGGAGGCCACACCAGACGAAGCCAGACCAAACGAGACCAGACGAGCCAGCTGAGGCGAGACGGGGCGACACGCCGCCGCGGATAGACTGGGAGCCATGTCCAAGGTCCTCCAGTCACTGCCCGTCGGCGAGCGCGTCGGCATCGCCTTCTCCGGAGGACTCGACACCTCCGTCGCCGTCGCGTGGATGCGCGAGAAGGGCGCCGTGCCCTTCACCTACACCGGCGACCTCGGTCAGTACGACGAGGACGACATCGCCTCGATCCCGGGCCGCGCGCTGGAGTACGGCGCCGAGGCGTCGCGCCTGATCGACTGCAAGACCGCCCTGGTCGAAGAGGGCTTCGTCGCCCTCTCCTGCGGCGCGTTCCACATCCGCTCCGGCGGCAAGACCTACTTCAACACGACGCCCCTCGGACGCGCGGTCACCGGCACGATGCTGGTGCGCGCCATGAAGGAGGACGGCGTCGACATCTGGGGCGACGGCTCCACCTACAAGGGCAACGACATCGAGCGGTTCTACCGCTACGGCCTGCTCGCCAACCCGCGCCTGCGCATCTACAAGCCGTGGCTCGACGCCGACTTCGTCACCGAGCTCGGCGGCCGCAAGGAGATGAGCGACTGGCTCGTCGCCCGCGACTTCCCGTACCGCGACTCCGCCGAGAAGGCATACTCGACCGACGCGAACATCTGGGGCGCGACGCACGAGGCGAAGACGCTCGAGCACCTCGATGTCTCGCTCGAGACCGTCGACCCGATCATGGGCGTGAAGTTCTGGGACCCCTCGGTCGCGATCGAGACCGAAGACGTCACCGTCACGTTCGAGGCGGGACGTCCGGTCGCGATCAACGGCGTGGAATACTCCGACCCGGTCGCCCTGGTCATGGAGGCGAACACGATCGGCGGACGCCACGGCCTCGGCATGAGCGACCAGATCGAGAACCGCATCATCGAGGCGAAGTCGCGCGGCATCTACGAGGCACCCGCCATGTCGCTGCTGTTCATCGCCTACGAGCGCCTGGTCAACGGCATCCTCAACGAAGACACCCTCGCCACCTACCACGAGCAGGGTCGACGCCTCGGTCGCCTCATGTACGAGGGACGCTGGCTCGAGCCGCAGTCGCTCATGCTGCGCGAGTCGATCCAGCGCTGGGTCGGCCTCACCATCTCCGGAACCGTCACGATCCGCCTGCGCCGCGGCGACGACTGGACCATCCTCGACACCGTCTCCCCGAACCTCTCGTATGGCCCCGAGAAGCTGTCGATGGAGCGTGTCGGCGATGCCGCCTTCGGGCCGGTCGACCGCATCGGCCAGCTGACCATGCGCAACCTCGACATCGCCGACTCGCGTGCACGCCTCGAGCAGTACGCGGGACTCGGCCTCGTCGGAGGTGCGACCGGCGAACTGGTCGGCCGCGTGACCGCCGGGGAGTCCAGCGAGATCACCGAGTCCGTCCAGGGCTCGATCTCCGAAGCCGACGAGACCTTGGCCGACGCCGTCGACTCGGCCTCCGAGGGCGCAGCCTTCGACTCCGGCACCGACTGACACGACGACGGATCCACCGATGCGCCGGCGCCCTCGGGGTGCCGGCGCATCGTGCTGTCAGAGGTGCGGCTCGGGATCAGCGCGCTCGCGCCGCGGTGCGGTCGACGACACCCGGCAGCACATCGTCGAAGAGGATCACCAGGGCCGCCCGGGTCTGCACCGCATCACGACGGACGATCGCCTCGCGGATCTCGCGCGTGGACCTCTCGTTCGCCGCCCAGTCGAACGACCCCGCAGAGCGCTGCGTGAAGCGCCGGATCTGCGGCCCGAGCAGTTCGATCACGGACTCCCGCAGGGCATTCCCCTCGAGACGGGCGAAGCCGATGGCGATGGTGCGCAACGCGACTCCGTAGGCCAGGACATCGCGCGCTCGTCCCGCGGCGGACATATCGTCGGTCAGCTCCACGAGATAGGCGACGTCATCCTCCTGGACGTGCGGCATCGCATGGCGCACCGAGCCGATCCAGCTGTCGCCGAAGAGGGCGATGGCATCGCGGATGTGGTCGAGATCGAGCGGCGCCACGCGGGTGGCGCCGTTGCGGTGCATCTCGACGAGCCCTTGTTCCGCCAGGCGCGCCAGGGCATGTCTGACGGGCGTGGCGGAGGCCCCCAGGCTCTCCGCCAGCTCCGCGTCGCGAAGGCGCTCCCCCGGCCGCAGCTCACCGTCGACGATCGCATCCCGCAACCGGCGATAGACATCATCGCTCTTCGTTCGGCGTTCCCGCACGACATCGATGCCTGCCAAAGCACACTCCCCCTCGACCACAGCGGTCCCCCACCACTTGAAAACGGTCGACACTCGCGTACCGGACGCTCACGCGTCCGAGACCGGCGCCATCCTCCGTGCGCGCTCACGCGCAACGCGTAACATAACACGCTTGGCTCCGTGACGGCTGCGCGGAAGCGGCACCTGAGGACGCTCTCCGAATGTGAAGAATAATCTTGCACAGCTGTGTGCATGATCCGTAGCATGAGGTCATGACCACTCGTGCACCTCGTCGCGACGCCGTCGAGAACCGCGCCGGCATCCTCTCCGCCGCGCGCTCGACCCTGGCCGTCCAACCGCACGCCTCCATCGACGTCATCGCTCGTCGTGCCGGGCTCTCGCGTCGCACCCTCTACGGACACTTCGAGGACCGTGACGCCCTCATCCGGGAGCTCATCTCCAGCGGCACTCAGCGGTTCAACGCCATCGCCACCTCGATCGACGACATCGACGCCCGTCTCGCCCTCGCCCGCCTCGCCGCTCTGCTCTGGCACGAGGCCTCGCACGTGCAGGTGGCCGCGGCTCTCGCTCTCGATGAAGCGCACGTCGAGCACACGGCGGCCGCGCTGGCCCCGTTGCGCCGCACGGTGTCGGCACTCGTGCGACGCGGTCAGGACGACGGCAGCTTCCGCACGGACCTCGCCGCCCCCACCCTCGCGCGCCTCATCGAGGAGATGGCCCGCACCGTGATCTCGCGCACGGACGCGACCAGCACGGGTGCGGCTGACGTCGCCGTGCGGACCGTGTTGAGCATCGCCGGCCTCTCCTGGCGCGAAGCTGACGAGCTGCTCGCCTCGCACCCCGACATCGCCGCGGCCGCCGCTCCCACAGACTCCCCCATCGATCCGGAGGACCGCGCATGAAGATCTCGCTGCGCGATGTGAGCAAGGGCCGCAACGGCCAGGCGCTGCCCCCCATGTCGCTCGAGTTCCACACCGGAGCAGTGCGTTTCGCGATCGCCGAGACCGAACAGCGACCGACCGTGCTCGGCTTGATCGCGAGCGGCCGCATGCGTCCGGAATCCGGGCGCGTGAGCATCGACGACGCGGTCGACGCGAAGTCCCTGCGTCGACGCGTGGCCCTGGTCGACGCTCCGGATGTCAGCGACCCTCATCCCGACGTCGCCCTGGTCGGCGTCGTCGAGGAGGAGCTCATGTTCGCGGGCCTCGGCGCCACCCCGCTCCACGCCCGGCGCTGGCTCGCTCGTCTGGGGTACAGCGAACTCGCCGCCGCCCCCATCGGCACCGTCGATCCGGCGGCACGCGTGCGCATCCTGTGCGAGCTGGCCGTGCTCCGCTCCGGCGTCGAGGGCATCGTGCTCGTGTCGCCCGACCGTCACGGCGGCAGCCCCGATGGATGGTGGCGCATCGCCACGGAGTTCGCCGACCGCGGTTACGCGATGCTCGTGATCGTCGGCGGATCCGCTGCCGTGGCCCTGGAGCGGATGCACGAGTTCGACGCGATCAATGCCTCCGGACCGGTCGAGCCGCTCGTGTGGGACGAACCGGCGGACGATGCCGTCCCCGACATCGCGGACACCCCCGCAGACGAGAACGGAGGCACGCGATGAAGGTTCCCGCCATGATCGCCGCCGAGCTCCGACGACTGACAGCGAGCAGGATGGGCATCATCGCCCTGGTCGCGCTGATCTGCGTGCCGATCCTCTACGGCGGTCTGTACCTCTGGGCGAACCAGGACCCGTACGCCAAGTTCCCCGAGGTTCCCGTCGCCCTCGTGGTGGACGACGAGGGCGCGCCCGCACCCACGACCGGCACGGAACCCGCTACGGGCGAGACCGTCAACTACGGCGAAGACGTGGCGGAGAACCTGATCAAGGGCAACGCGTTCGACTGGCAGCTGATGTCGGCGGACGAAGCCTCGGAAGCACTGCGCCACGGCACGGTCGACTTCACGGTGACGATTCCGAGCGACTTCTCCTCGGCCCTCACCTCGGCGGCGGGGACCGACCCGCACCAGGCGCGCATCGATCTCGAGACCAATGACGCGAACAACTACCTCGCGTCGTCGATGGGTACGCAGGCGGTCGAGAAGATCCGCAGCTCGGTCGCCGAGATGGTGGGCAGCCAGGCCGCAGAGCGCCTGCTCACGGGCCTGAGCGACGTGCGCGACAAGCTCATCACGGCGTCGGACGGCGCCACCAGGCTCGCCGACGGCGCCGGCACGGCGGCGACCGGGAGCATAACTCTGGCGGAGGGCACCGCGAAGCTGGCCGACGGCACGGCGCAACTCGCGACCGGGGCGCAGAGCCTCGCGAGCGGAGCCCAGCAGGTGAGCGCGGGCAACCGACAGCTCGCCGACGTCGCCGACCGCGCGGGGTCAGCGGTGCAACAGGCCGCGAACGCCTTGCCGCAGGTGCGCTCCGACATCGCGAACGCGCTGGCGCAGCAGGGCCTCACCCCCGAAGAGATCGACCAGGTGCTCGCCCGGCTCGATCCGCTGGGCGCGCGTCTGCAGGAGGGGAACACGCAGGTGCAGGCCGCGGTCGGCAAGGTCGATCAGCTCGCTGCCGGCGCCGCATCCCTCGCCGCGGGTGCGAACGAGCTCGCCTCCGGCGCCGGCACGGTCGCCACCGGCGCCTCCGCGGCGAACGACGGCGCGACGCAGCTGCGCGACGGACTGGCCGCGCTCGCCTCCGGTACGGCCGAACTGCGCGACGGGCTCGCCCAGGGGGTGGACGCGATCCCCGCCTCGACACCCGACCTGCGCTCCCGCCAGGCCGACACGATCGCCGATCCCGTGAAGGTGTCGAGCGACAAGGTCGCCTCCGCGGAGGACTACGGCGCCGGGCTCGCCCCGTTCTTCGCCGCACTGTCGGCGTGGATCGGCATCTACGCGCTCTTCCTGATCGTCAAGCCGATCTCACGACGGGCCATCACGGCCCTCCATTCCCCCGTCCGCATCACGCTCGCCGGCTGGCTCACCCCTGCGATGCTCGGCGCGGTGCAGATGCTCGGGCTCATGGGAATCCTCGCCATCACGCTCGGCTTCACGTTCGACCACCCGCTCGGAACCCTCGGTGTGATGATCTTCGCGTCGGCCACCTTCACGGCGATCATCCTCGCGTTGAACGTGTGGCTCGGCTCGGTCGGACAGTTCCTCGGGCTGGTGCTCATGGTGCTGCAGCTCGTCACGGCCGGTGGGACCTTCCCCTGGCAGACGCTGCCGGCACCACTCGCCGCCCTTCATCATGTGCTGCCGCTGGGATACGTGGTCGATGCGATGCGCCAGCTGATGTACGGCGGCGACTACGCGCGGGCCGGGTGGGATCTGGCAGTGCTCGGAGTCTGGCTCGTCGGTGCGCTGCTGCTCGCGATGATCGGGGTGACCCGGATGACGCACCGCCGCACGCTGCGGGATCTGCAGCCGAGCCTGATCGGGTGATCGGTCGGGCGCTCGCGACGGAACACCTCGCGGCGAGCGCGGAGGTGGATATGATGCGAAGGCGCGACCCTGACACGCGCACCGGGGCTCGGTGGGACTGAGTTCCACCTGTCTACCCGAAAGAGTTCTCGACGATGATGACCGATTCGCAGGAGTCCGCCGCACCCTCACGCCCCTCGTTGGGTGTCCGCATCGGACGCGTCGCGTTCCTCGTTGTGGCCGCGATCGTCGTGGTGGCCGTGGCTGCCGCGTTCTTCGTGACCTGGACGATCCAGCGCTCCTTCCCGCAGACCGACGGATCCATCGAGCTCGACGGCCTCCAGGCCGAGGTCACCGTGCAGCGCGACGACCGCGGCATCCCGACGATCACCGCCGACTCCACGGACGATCTGTTCTACGCCCAGGGCTTCGTGCACGCGCAGGACCGCTTCTTCGAGATGGACTTCCGCCGCCACGTGACGTCCGGACGGGTCGCCGAGATGTTCGGGGAGTCGCAGGCCGGAACCGACGCCTTCCTCCGCACCCTCGGCTGGCGCAAGGTCGCCGAGGCCGAGGTCGAGGCCATGGACGACACCACCCGCGGCTACTACGAGGCGTATGCGGATGGGGTGAACGCCTACCTGGCCTCGCGTTCGGATGCCGAGCTCTCGCTCGAGTACGCCGTGATCGGACTGCAGAACCCCGACTACGCCCCAGAGCCCTGGGAACCTGCCGATTCCGTGGCCTGGCTCAAGGCCATGGCCTGGGATCTCCGCGGCAACATCGAGGACGAGACCGAGCGATCGCTCCTCGCCGCCGGGCTGAGCACCGCTACCGACGGCAATGCCCCGGATGCCGCGACCACCGCGGACATGCTGGCGAAGCTCTACCCCGAGTACCCGTTCGCTGAGAACCCCGTGATCGTCCCGAAGATCTCGACCGTTCCGGCGCTCGGCACGGGAGCGGAACCCGCAGCCTTCACCCCCGGCGAGACCGAGGGTGAGGCGCAGCAGGCGTCGACCACCATCGACTGGGAGGAGACCTCGAACGTCATCGAGGCCGCCAGCGTGCTGGTCGGCGACGTGGGCGAGGGCATCGGCTCGAACTCGTGGGTCGTCTCCGGAGACCTCACCGAGACGGGGATGCCGCTGCTCGCGAACGACCCGCACCTCGGAGCCTCCCTCCCCTCGGTCTGGTACCAGGTGCAATTGAAGTGCTCGACCGTGGACGAGGAGTGCCCGTTCGATGTGGGCGGCTTCTCGTTCTCCGGGCTGCCCGGCATCGTGATCGGCCACAACCAGAAGGTCGCGTGGGGGTTCACGAACCTCACCACCGACGTCACCGACCTCTACGTCGAGCGGGTCGAGGGCGACCAGTACTGGCGGGACGGAGCCCTGGTGCCGCTGGAGGAGAGCACGGAGACGATCAAGGTCGCCGGCGGCGATGACATCGATCTGACCATCCGCTCCACCGTGCACGGCCCGATCATCTCCGGACTCACGGACGACTTCACGGAGATCGCCGATGACCCAGAGCCCGCGCTGGGCGTCGAGGCCTCCGCGCCGACCACTCCCGTCCCCGGGTCGGAGGACGCCGAGTACGCCGTGAGCCTGCGGTGGACGGCGCTCGATCCCGGGACGGCCGCGACGGCGATCTTCGCCCTCTCCACCGCGCAGGATTTCGATGACTTCCGCTACGCCGCGTCGCTCTTCGACGTGCCGGCGCAGAACCTCATCTACGCCGACACCGAGGGCAACATCGGATACCAGGCCCCCGGCCGCCTCCCCATCCGCGGTGCTGGCGACGGATGGATGCCCCAGCCCGGATGGGACAGCAGCTACGACTGGACGGGCTTCATCCCGTTCGAGGAGCTGCCGGTGTCGTACAACCCGAACTCGGGGTACATCGTCACCGCGAACAACGCGATCGTGACGGACGACTACGCCTACTTCCTCTCCCGCGACTGGGACTACGGCTACCGGGCGGCGCGGATCGCCCACCTCATCGAACGGCGGGCGGCGGTCGCCCCACTGACCGCCGACGACATGCGCGACATCCAGATGGACAACGAGATGTGGATCGGAACGCAGCTGGCGACCGCCATGGCCGAGGTCGACGTCTCCGGGGCAGGCGCGTCCGATGCCGTCGACCTCTTGGAGGCCTGGGACGGTCAGAACAGCGCATCGTCGGCGGCCGCCGCCTATGCGAACGTGCTGTGGTCGAACCTGGTGCAGAACATCTTCGCCGAGCGCGAGCAGCCCCTCCCGATCGATGGTCAGGGGCGCCTGTTCACGGTCGTCTCCGCCATGCTGACCGATCCGTCCGACCCGCTCTGGACCAACGAGCAGCTCGACGTCGACGGGATGGAGCAGATGCTCGCGCTGTCGGCGGAGGAGGCCTACGACGAGCTCGCAGCCCTGCAGGGGACCACGATCTCGCGATGGAACTGGGGTGACCTGCACGCGATCACCCTCACCAGCGACACGCTCGGCTCGTCGGGGATCGCCCCGATCGAAGCACTGTTCAATCGCGGGCCGTTCCCCGTGAGCGGAGGAGCGTCCGTCGTGAACGCGACCGGATGGGAGCTCGGCGTCTCGTATGCGACGACGACGGTGCCGTCGATGCGGATGGTCGTCGATCTCTCCGACTTCGACGCCTCGACCTGGAACCACCTGACCGGTGCCTCCGGACACGCGTTCCACGAGCACTACACCGATCAGACCGCCGACTGGGCGGCAGGCGCCCAGAAGCCGTGGGCGTACTCGACGAAGGCGGTGAAGTCCGCAGCCGTCGACACGCTGGTGCTCAGCCCGGCCGACTGAACCCGAGGGTCGGAGTATCCGAGCACTGCCCCAGGATGCTCGGCTAGCGTGGATGGGTGCCAACCAGCTACCTCGCCCCCAAGGGCACCCCCGTCACGCTCCTGGAGTTCGAGCACGGAGGTGCGACCCTCATCGCCGAGACGTTCGGCGAAGGACCGCACACCTACCTGCTCCTGCACGGTATCGGCATGGGGCGCAGCGTCTACCTCGACGTCGTGCAGCGGCTCGATGGACGAGTCATCGCGGTCGATCTGCCGGGCTTCGGGGAGGCGCCAGAGCCCACGCGCACCCTCACGATGGAGCGGCACGCCGACCTGGTCGCGGCCTACCTCCAGCACGTGGACTCCGGTCCCGTTCTCGTGATCGGCCACTCCATGGGGAGCCAGATCGCTGCCGAGCTCGCCGCACGCCATCCGTCCCTCGTCGAAGGAGTGGTGCTCGCCGGTCCCACCGTGAACAAGGCGGCACGCAACATCGGAGCGCAGGCCCGCTACCTGCTGACCGACCTCATCGGCGAGCGGCCGCTGGTCATCTGGCGTGGAGCCCGCGAGTACCTCCGCGGCGGACCACACCTCTTCCGCAAGATGCGCGCAACGATCGTGCACGAGCCGGAAGACGCCTTCGTGCGCATCGAGTGCCCGGTGCTGGTGCTGCGCGGAGAGAGCGACCCGCTGGCACCGATGAGCTGGTGCCGCGAGATCATCGACGCGATCCCCGGAGCGGACCTCGAGGTGATCCCCGACCATGGTCACGGCACCCTGATCAGCGACTCCGAGCCCGCGGCACGCCTGATCCACGAGTTCGCCGCCCGTATCTGACGCCCGCGGGCCTTCCGTCGCGCGGCTCCCGGGATCAGACCTCGAGGTCAGCCGGCGGCGGGCGGGGTCTGCTTCGACTCGGCGAGTTCGTCGACCACGAGACCGCGCTGCTCGATGGTGCCGTTGCGGTACGCCTGCCGTCCGACCATGTGCGCCGAGAGCGGAGCGGTCGCGAACTGCATGAGCACCACCGGGGCGACCAGCACGAACCCGAGCAGGATGCCGCCGATCGAGCGCTGTGACAGCGCGATGGCGATGCAGATGAGGAGGAGACCGAGAACCTGCGGCTTGGTCGCCGCGTGCAGTCGCGAAGGCACATCGCGGAAGTGCAGCAGCCCGACCGCAGCCGACAGGCACAGCACGGCGCCGAGCAGGATGAGCACGAGCACCGCCACGTCGATGACGGCGTCGGGGATCATGAGACCGAACACGTTCATGGTGTCGTGTTGTCCCTTCTCGCGACGAAGCGGGCGACGGCGATCGAGCCGAACACCCCGATGGCCGCGATGATCAGGAGCACCGGGATGTTGCGGGTGTGACCGTTGATGGCCATCTCCGCACCGATCACGCACATCACCTCGGTGAGGAGCACGTCGGAGGCCACGGCCCTGTCGAGGATCGACGGCCCGCGCACGATCCGGATCAGGGCGAGCACGGCGGCGATGCCGAACACCACCATGATCAGCAGCAGGAGGATGTTCATCGGGCACCGCCCTTCGTCAGTCCGAGGCCCGCACGCTCGTCGGCCTTGAGGGCACGATACTGAGCGGGGTCTCCGAGCGCACGCACGACCCGCTGCTCCCAGCGCAGCACGCCCGCACGCTGCTTCTCCACGTCGTCGAGGTTCCGGACGCCGATCACGTGCAGGTACAGGATCCGGCGGTCGCGGTCGGTCTCCACGACCAGCGACCCGGGGATCAGCGACGACACGACAGCGACGTGCGTCATGACGAGGTCGTCCGCGTAGCGCAGCGGCACCGCGATGATGGCCGTCCCCGGCTGTCGGCGGAAGTCGAAGACCTGCACGGTGACCGAGAGGGCGCCGCTCAGCACGGCGAACAGGAACTGCACCACGAAGAGCGCCGCGTACCAGAGGTTGATCCGGCCGGAGAGCGCGACGGTCGGCAGGCGGAACACGCGGGTGACGAAGATCGCGACGACGAGTCCCGTGAGGAACGACAGCACCGTGAACTGCGCCCACAACAGCATCCAGAGCACGACGAGCCACGCGAGGAACGGCAGCTGCACGCGGATGTCGCGCCACAGGTGACGCCGGGTGTCACGCGCCATCAGCCCACCTCGTCTTCCAGTTGCACGAGGCTCACGGGCTGCAGCAGTCCGGCGCCGATGCGGTCGCAGAGGGCGTACAGGGGACCGGCGAACACGGTCAGAGCGAGGGTCACAGCGACCATGCCTCCGGTCGCGAGGGTCATGATCTTCGGGATGCGGCGACGCTCCTGCTGCTCGTCGGCGGCGGGGGCGTTACCCAGGTAGGAGATGCGGCCCTCGGTCTCGGTGGAGTCCTCCTCCTCGCGCCAGAAGGCGAGGTTCCAGGCGCGCATCAGCGCGTACAGCGTCAGCAGCGAGGTGATGATACCGCCGAAGATCAGCACGATCATGATCGGAGTTCCGACGGAGGCCGCAGCTTCGAACAGCGCGAACTTGCCGATGAACCCCGAGAAGGGTGGCAGGCCGCCGAGGTTGATCGCGGGAACGAAGTACAGCACCGCGATGACCGGGGCGACCTTCAGCAGCCCCTTGACCCGCAGGATCGACGTGCTTCCCGCTCGGCGTTCCACGAGCCCGACGGCGAGGAACAGCGTCGTCTGCACGACGATGTGGTGAACGATGTAGTACACCGTCGCGCCGATAGCGGCGGGCGTCGCTATCGCGAGCCCGAAGATCATGTAGCCCACGTGGCTGACCAGCGTGAACGACAGGATTCGTTTGAGCTCTGCCTGCGCCACGGCGCCGAGCACTCCGACGATCATGGTCGCGAGCGCGATGATCAGCAGCAGGGTGTCGATGCTGTTCGAGGCGAAGAGCTGCGTCTCGGTGCGGATCAGCGCATACACGCCGACCTTCGTCAGCAAGCCGGCGAACACGGCGGTGACCGGGGCCGGAGCGGTCGGGTACGAGTCGGGCAACCAGAACGACACCGGGAAGATGGCAGCCTTGATGCCGAAGGCCACCACGAGCATCAGGTGCAGCACCAGCTGCGTCTCCTGGGGGAGCTCCGACATCCGCTCGGCGATCTGGGCCATGTTGACCGTGCCGAGCGCGCCGTAGATCATGGCGATCGAGGCGAGGAACAGGATCGACGAGACCAGCGAGACGACGATGTAGACCGCGCCGGTGCGGATACGGGACTCGGTGCTGCCCAGCGTGATCAGCACGTAGGAGGCGACGAGCAGGATCTCGAATCCGACGTACAGGTTGAACAGGTCCCCGGCGATGAAGGCGTTGAAGATACCGGCCGCGAGAATCAGGTACGACGGGTTGAAGATGGAGATCGGCGTCTCGTCGGTGCCGTCCGCCGCACCTTGGCCGATGGAGAAGAGCAGCACCGCGAGCAGCACGATGCTGGAGATCAGCACCAGGAGCGCGGCGAGCCGGTCGACATAGAGCACGATGCCGAACGGAACGGGCCATCCGCCGACCGACACCGCGAGCGGAGCACCCGAATCGACGACGACCAGGAGCACGGCGGCGATGATCGAGACGGCGGCGAGGGTGGCGACGGTGACGACGACCTGGAGGCGCGCGTTCCGGCCGAACACGAGAGTGACGGCGGCACCGAGCAGTGGCAGTGCGACGAGGAGGGGGACGAGGGCGGTCATGGCCTGCCCTCCTCGTTCTCGTCGTGGTCATCGGGTTCGTCGGGGCGCGGTTCTCGACCCTCGTCCGCAGCAGAGGGTTCGCTCCCCCAACCGGTCGGAGCGTCATACGGCGCATCGTCGTGGATGGAGGGGTGGTCCCGCATGTGCAGCACCGTGATCGGCGCGGTCTGCACGCCGACGAAGTCCGTGGTCGCCTCGTCGTCGTCCGTCTCGGATTCGTCGTCCATGAGGTCTTCGTCGGCATCGGTGCGCTCGCGCAGGGCGATGTCTGCCTCG
This sequence comes from Microbacterium sp. WHRI 7836, assembly GCF_040223885.2. NCBI lineage: Bacteria > Bacillati > Actinomycetota > Actinomycetes > Micrococcales > Microbacteriaceae > Microbacterium > Microbacterium sp. WHRI 7836. The sequence goes on along the minus strand of NZ_CP168171.1, from coordinate 75,036 downwards.
TCGTCCTCGACCGTGTCGGCCTGTCCGAGCTGCCAGGAGCGATAGATCAGTGCGAGGAGGAAGGCCGAGACCGCGAACGTGATCACGATGGCCGTGAGGGTGAGCGCCTGCGGGAGGGGGTCGCTCATCTCGCCCTCGGTACCGAAGAACGGGGCGTTGCCCGGCACGCCCATCACGATCAGCAGCAGCAGATTGGTGGCGTTGCCGAGCAGCAGGAAGCCGATCAGCACGCGGGTCAGGCTGCGCTCCAGCATCGCGTAGACACCGCATGCGAAGAGGATGGCCATGATGACGATCAGGGTGAGGGAGACATCCATCAGCTGCTCCTCCCGCCCCGCGAGAGGAATCCTTCAGGACCGGGCGTGGTGCGCAGGGCGGCCTGACGGTCGACCTCGGCCCCGAGGCTGCGGAGCACGTCGAGCACGAGTCCGATCACGACGAGATAGACGCCCACATCGAAGATGGTCGACGTGACGAACTCCATGTGTCCGATGAGCGGGATCTCCCACTCCCAGAACGTGCTGGTCAAGGGGGCGAGGCCGAAGAACAGGGGCACCACGGCCGTGCCGACGGCCAGGATGAGGCCGGTGCCGAGGAGGCGTCCCGCGTCCGTCGGGGCCGCGGCTCCCAGCTCCCAGCGACCGCCGGCGATGTAGCGCATCACCAGCGCCATACCCGCGACGAGACCGCCGGCGAACCCGCCACCCGGCAGGTTGTGCCCGGAGAACAGCAGGAAGATCGACACCACGATGATCGTGTGGAACAGAATGCGGACGATCACCTCGAGCAGGATCGACCTGTTCTCGGGCTTCATCTTCTGGCCGCCGACGAGCCATGCCCGCGGGCTGCTCTCGTTCTCGGACGTCTGGAAGCGGATGCCCTCGGTCGTCTCGACGAGGGGGCGGCTGCGCGCGGCCTTGCGCGTGGCTCGCGGCAGGTTCTTGGTGGCGGCCAGCAGATCGGCGCGGTGCGTGACGAATACGAGGGAGGCGACGCCCGTCGCGGCGAGCACGAGCACCGAGAGCTCGCCCATGGTGTCCCAGCCACGCAGGTCGACGAGCGCCACGTTGACGACGTTCTTGCCGTGGCCGATCTCGTACGCGAGCTTCGGGAACGCCTCCGAGATCGGGTCGGCGACGCGGGACTGGGTGGCGACGACGGCCACGAAGGCCATCGTGACGCCCACGCCGATGGCCAGCAGGGCGCGGGGGATGCGCCCGACCGAGGCGTTGTGCTCGCCCATGCGCGCGGGAAGACGACGCAGCACGAGGGCGAAGGTGACCATCGTGACCGTCTCGACCAGGATCTGCGTGAGCGCGAGGTCGGGGGCGCCGCTCGTCGCGAAGAGCACGACCATTCCGAGTCCAGTGACCGAGACCAGCACCACGCCGGTGTAGCGCTTGCGCGCACGGACCGCGAAGATGCCGGCGATCGCCATGATCGGCGCGACGGCGATCTGCGCCGGAGTGTGCCAGAGGGACAGGTTGTACCGATCGATGTCGCTCGCGATCAGCGCCGTGACCTCGGCGGCGACGAACACCACGAAGATGGTGCCGACGTACACGGGCAGCGAGCCGCGCTGCGTGAGCGTCGTGCTGAGCACCGAGAGACGGTCGACGCCGCGCATGACGAAGTAGTACACGTCGGCCGCGGTGAAGCGCAGGATGCGAGCCTTGCGGTCCCAGGCGGTCCTGCGGGTGAGCAGGAACAGCCCGATGCCCAGCAGGATCGACAGGATCGAGATGCCCAGCGCCGGTTCGAAGCCGTGCCAGAGCGCCAAGTGGCCAGGGCCCTCGACGGCTTCACCGGAGTGATCGAGGCCGGGGGTCGCCGTGAGGGCGTATCCCTGTAGAGCGGTGTCCAGGGCGGGAGCGCCGATGCCCGCGGCGAGGGTGACCCCCGCGAGGATGATCGGCGCGGACAGGAAGCCCACCGGCGGATCGGGCCATGCGGTGTCGGGAAGCTGCTGGCCCTGGTCGTCGCGCTTCTTCCAGAACGCCCCCCAGAGGAAGCGCACGCCATATGCCGCAGTCAGCATGGAGCCGAGGACGATCCCGATCAGCGCGACGAGACCCCAGGCGGAGCCGCCCTGCGCGTCGTCGAGGAGCGCGGTGAGCGTCGATTCCTTGGCGACGAAGCCGATGGTCGGGGCGATACCCGCCATGGAGGCGACGGAGATGAATGCCGCTGTGGCCATGACGGGCGCCTGCCGACCGACACCGGAGAGCTCGTTGATGTCACGGGTCGACAGTTGGCGGTCGATCACACCGACTATGAGGAACAGCGCCGACTTGAACAGCGCGTGGCCGATGACCAGGGCGAGACCGGCGAGGGCGGTCGCCTGCGTGCCGTAGCCGACGACGATCGCGAAGAAGCCGAGCTGGCTCACGGTGCCGAAGGCGAGGATGCGCTTGAGGTCGGTCTCCCGAAGCGCCTGGATTCCGCCGAGCAGCATCGTGACGATGCCGAGCGTGATGACGATCGGTCGCCATGTCGTGCTGAACGCGAAGATCGGGGCGAAGCGGGCGATCAGGTAGATGCCGGCTTTCACCATCGCGGCCGCATGCAGGTAGGCGCTGACCGGGGTGGGTGCCGCCATGGCACCCGGAAGCCAGAAGTGGAAGGGGAACAGCGCCGATTTGCTGATGGCCCCGATCAGGAGCATCACGATCGCGGCGTCGATGAGCGGCCCACTGGGCGCGAGCTCGAGGATCTCGCGGATGCTCGAGGTGCCCGTGTCGACGACGAGCAGCACGACGCCGACGAACATCACGAGACCGCCGAGCGTGGTCACGAGCAGCGCCTGCAGTGCGGCACGACGGCTGGCAGCGCGCCGACGGTAATGGCCGATGAGGAGGTAGGAGAGGATGCTCGTGACCTCCCAGAACATGACGAGCATCACGAGGTCGTCGGTGAGCACGAGCCCGTACATCGCCCCGGCGAAGCCGAGCAGGACACCGGCGAACTGGCCGACCCCCGCGGAGTCCTCGTAGAAGTACCAGCGGCAGTAGAGAAGCACGAGCGCGCCGACGCCGGTGACGATCAGCGTGAGCACCCAGCCGAGCACGTCCATGTTCATGGAGAGGTTGAGTCCCAGCTGCGGGATCCACTCGACCGATTCGAACGGGACGGGGCCGTCGAGCACCCGCGGCGTCATGACGAGCGCGTGCACGAAGGCGGCTGCCGGAACGAGGGCGGCGATGGCGAAGGCCTGAGCTCCGAGCCAGCGCACCAGAACGGGCATCAGCAGCGACCCGAGGAGGAACACAGCGAGGAGCATCAGCATATACGCGGCTCCCTCAGGGCTCGTCGGCCATTTCGGCACAGGCGGGCGGGTGTCAGACCAGTTTACCGGCGCGAGAGGTTCCTGCGGTCCACAGTTGCACGATCGTGCGAGAGTTGGCCCATGCGGCGGGTCTGGGTGCGAGAGCTCGCGGGCTGGTCGGGAGCACTGGTCGTGGCGGTCATCACCGTCGCTCAGGTGGCTTCATCCGCCCGCGCTGAGCTGCTGTTCCGAGACGGAGATTCCCTGGTCGTGGGCATGTTCGCTCGGTCGCTGCTCTCCGGCGCACCCCTCGACTGGGCGATGTCGAGCGTACTCTTCCTGCCCGAGTCCGCGGTGTTCTCCGGGCTGGACGCCGCGCTCGGGCTCGATGTGAACGGATTGCTCACGGTGAATGCCGTGGTCAACATGCTGGCCCTCTACGGTGCACTCCGCGTCGCCGCAGGGCGTCGGCGGCACAGGACAGCCCCCGTCGCATGGGCGCTGCTCGGGATAGGCACCTTCGCGATCCTCGCCATGACCGATCTCTCGGGGTCCCGAGACGCCCTGGAGCTGGCCTCACTGCTGCTGACGACCACGTACTACGCCGCCACCGTGGTCGCCGTCGTCCTCTGTGTGGGACTGGTCCGTCGTGTGCTCGACCGAAGCGCAGGAGGTATCGGCGCACTGATCGCGCTCGGGGCGATCGCCGCCGTGTCGACGCTCTCGAATCCCCTCTTCGCCGCCTGGGCCACGGTTCCGCTCTCGCTGCTGCTCCTCGTGATGCTCCTTCGCCCGCCACGACGAACACGCACCGCAACGATCCTCGTCGTGCTGGTCATCGGCACCGCGCTGGGCTTCCTCGGACGCATTCCGCTTCGGGCATGGATCGCCAACACCGGTGCCGGCTACATCCAGCCCGAACTCTGGACGGAATCCGCGGGCTACTACGGGGGCCTTCTCCTCGACCGCCTTGCGACGCCCGCAGGGATCTTCGGAGTCGTGGTCGTGGTGGCTCTGGTCGGCTGGGCGATCGCGAACACGGCACGCGTCGGAGACACCGGCTCCCGTTTCGTCGCCACGGTCGCGTGGGCCATGCCCGCTCTCGTCCTGGTCGGGGCGATCGCCCTCGGTACCCACGCCGCCCGTTACCTGCAGCCGCTCGCGTTCGGACCCGTGCTCGTGATCGTGGCCGCTCCCCATATCCCGCGGATGCCCGCCCGGGCACCCCGTGCCCTCACGGCCATCGCGGCCGTGCTCCTGCTCGTGGGCGGGGCGCTGAGTGTGCCTCGGCTCGTCACGGCGAGCACGACGCCCGACCCCGATCTCACCTGCGTGACCGACTGGGTCGATGCCTCGGGCCGCATCGGCGGAGGACAGTTCTGGACCGTGCGGCTGCCGAAGCTGCATGTCGCCGATCCCCGCCACCTCGTGCAGGTCGATCACGAGCTCAACGCGTACGCATGGTTGGTGAACCGCGAGGACTTCGACGTCGACGGAGTCTCGTTCCTCGTCGAGGACTCCCAGACCGTCGCGTGGCAGCTCTCCACACCGGCGATACCCGACGATGTCGTCGAGTGCGGGCGATATCGCATCCTCGACTTCGGCGAACGCGTTCTGCCGCTCGGCTCACAGCACAGCTGAGCACTCGGCGAGGACGCCGCTAGCGCGGGACGGGGCCCGTCGTGGTGCCGGCTCGGAACACGCAGGTGAGGTGCTGCGTGATCCCGGGTTCGCCACGCAGCATGCGGGCGATCTGCTCCCCGGCAGCGCGCCCCTTCTCGACCGCGGGCTGCACGCTGGTCGTGAGCGTGAGATCGCCGAGCCCGTCGACCTCGATGCCGTCGAAGCCCGCGACGGAGAGATCTTCGGGCACGCGGAGACCCAGCTCCTCGGCTGCGCGGATGACGCCGACCGCAAGCAGATCGCTCTGCGCGAGCACGGCCGTCGGTCGAGTGGCCGGGTCGGTCAGGAGCATGCGGCCGACCAGCACGCCCTCATCGATGAAGCTGCCGGACGCCGAGATCGCCGGCGCGTCCGGGAAGACCTGACGCATCCCCTCGAGACGGTGCACTGAGACGTCGACGGTCGCTTTCTCGACCCGTTCGGGCGTCACCAGCGCGCGCTCGCGCTCGCTGTCGAGCGAGAGGGTGACCAGCGCCACGTCGCGGTGCCCGAGGTCGTAGACGTGCTGGGCGACGTCAGCGGAGGCTGCGACGTTGTCGAGGGTGATGCGCGGGATGCCCTCTCCGGCGTCGCCTTCGATGACGACCACGGGCAGTCCGCGGCCGAGGACCACTTCGAGCGAGGCCTTCGTGCGCCCGGAACAGCCGATGAGCACGAAGGCGTCGACGGGGGCGTTGGTGATGGCTGCACCCTCCTCCCCCGGCTCGTCGCGCATGAGGAGGATGCCGGCGCTCAGGTCGGCGAGCCCGTCGGTGAGGCCGTCCATCATGGCGGTCGTCACGGGATCGAGGAATGCTGCACGCAGATGCCCTTCGAGCACCACGGCGACGATGCCACTGCGTCCTCGTCGCAGCGAGGCCGCACGAGGGTCCGGCCCCGCATAGCCGAGGTCGGCTGCGGCGGCGAGGACGCGCTCCCTCGTGGCGGCGGCCACGTTCGCCTTGCCGCTGAAGACGACGGATGCGGTGGAGGTCGCCACGCCCGCCTCACGTGCGACGTCGGCGATCGTGGGCCGACGCGGCGTCTCCTGGCTGCTCATACTTCGAGGATAGCTCCCCGCGCTTCCCTACGGTCGAATCGATTCGATAGGCTGTCCGGCATGGAAACAGCCCTCTCTCGTTCGCAGTTCGTGCGCTGGCGCGCGGCGATCTTCGCCATCTTCCTCGCGAGCGGCCTCTCGATCGCGACCTGGGCGTCGCGCGTGCCCGGGATCAAGGAGGCGCTGGGACTCGACAACGCGCAGGTCGGTCTGATCCTGCTCGGCATGGGCATCTCGTCCATCCTCGGCATCTCGACAGGCCCCGCGGTGATGGCACGTCTGGGCGCCCGGCGCGGGATGCTCCTCACGATGCTGACGTTCGCGCTCGGCATCGTGCTGGTCGGCCTGGGCGCGAACGTGTTCGGTTCCGTCCCCGTCGTCATCGTGGGCATGGTGCTGTTCGGCTTCGGCAACGGGTCGGTCGACGTGATGATGAACGTCGAGGCGACCGCGATCGAACAGCAGATGGGCAAGACGATCCTGCCGGTCTTCCATGCCTTCTTCAGCTTCGGCACCGTCATCGGTGCGGGGATCGGCGCTCTCGCCGCGCAGCTCGCCGTCGACGTCGCGATCCACGCCGCGATCATGGGCGGGCTGATCGCCGTGATCGCGATCGTCTGCTTCTTCCAGGTCCCGGTGCGCGAGGCCGCCCTCGATCCCGCGGCGCATGAGAAGCCGGCCTTCCGCGTCCGTATGCACACGGCGCTCGAAGCGTGGCGCGAGCCCCGCACCTACCTCATCGGTGTGGTCATGCTCGGCATGTCTTTCGCCGAGGGCGGGGCCAACGACTGGATCGCCCTGGGCACCGAACAGGGTCACGGCTTCACCGAGGGCACCGGAGCCGTATCCCTGGCCGTGTTCTCGGTCGGCATGACCGTCGTGCGCCTGTTCGGCGGTCCCCTCGTGGATCGCTTCGGCCGCGTCCTGGTCCTGCGCATCCTCGCAGCGACCGCAGCGTCGGGCATCCTGCTGTTCATCCTCGCCCCCACCTTCCCGCTCGTGCTGGTCGGAGCCGCGCTGTGGGGAATCGGCGCATCGCTCGGCTTCCCGCTGGGCATGTCGGCGGCGGCAGACGACCCCGCCAAGGCCGCGGCCAGGGTGAGCGCGGCCGCCACGATCGGCTACATCGCCTTCCTCGGCGGCCCGCCGGTACTCGGAATCATCAGCGAGCACATCGGTCTGCTCAACACGCTGTTCATCCTGGTCGCGCTGGTCGTGATGTCCGGGCTGTTCTCGGGTGCTGCGCGTCCGCTCCGCGACGACGAGAAGAGCTCGGTCGCGACGGTCGCACAGGGCTGAGCGTCAGTCGTCGCGGCCGCGTACGAGCGCGGCCGCATGCGACCGACTGCGTGCGCCGAGCTTGGTGAGCACGTTCGAGACGTGCGTCTTGACCGTGGGGACCGAGATGCGCAGTCGCGCGGCGAGCTGGGCGTTCGACCACCCCTGCAGGATCCCGTCGAGGACGTCCTGCTCCCTGGCCGTCAGCTCGACCATCCCCTCGCGGCGCCTGACCTGTGCCGGCACGGCGGCGCTCTCGGCGACGGCGGCGAGCGCTCGGCGCGTCACCCGCGGATCGAGCGCGCCTTCGCCCGCCGCGATCGCCCGCACGGCCCCGCCGAGCGTGGGAGCGTCCACCGTCTTGAGGAGGAAGCCGACGGCGCCTGCGCGGATCGCCCCGAACACCAGGTCGTCCTCGTCGAAGCTCGTGAGGACCAGCACGTCGCTCAAGTGGCGCTCGACGATCTCCGCCGTCGCCGATATCCCGTCGCGTCCCGGCATCCGCAGATCCATCAGGACCACGTCGGGACGCAGCGCCGCGGCGTTGCGGACGGCGACATCGCCGTCCGCCGCTTCCCCGACCACCGTGATCCCCTGCGCCTCGAGCATGATGCGCAGCCCCGCCCTGATCGCGCCGTGGTCGTCCGCCAGCAGCACCGTCGGCTCGCTCATGCCGCTGCCTCCGTCGGGATGCGACCTTCCACCGACCATCCGCCGGCGACCGGCCCGGCAATGAAGGCGCCCCCCAGCGCGGCGACCCGTTCCCTGAGCATCTGCAACCCCCAGCCCCCATCCGCGGACGTGGACGCCCCGCTCGGCGAGCCACCCCTCGAACGCACCTCGACCCGCACCTCGGGTCCGCTCCTGCGGATGATGACGTCGACCTCGGCGCCGCTGGCGTGACGGATGCAGTTGTTCAGTGCCTCCCGCACGATGCGGATGACGGCCTGCTCGAGCGCGGAACCGACATCACCCACGTGATCGGCGACGAGTCGCACCGTGAGTCCCGCGCGTTCCGCCTCCTGCACGATCCCCTCGAGGTCCCCCCACCGCGGCGACGACGCGGGACTACCCTCACCGCGCCGGAGCACGGAGATCATCGATCGCAGCGCCGCATGGGCATCGAGACCTGCATCACGCACGGCCTGCAGCGCTTCGCGGTCCCGCGGAGGATCGGGCGGGGTCGACAGGGCGGCCTCCGCGCGGATCGCCATCGCCATCACATGACCGGCCACCACGTCGTGCAGCTCGCGCGCCATGGTCTCGCGCTCCCGTTGCACCGCCTCCACTCGGTCGCGCTCGGCGACGGCTGCGGCATGCTCCGCCCGCTGCCGGTGCAACTCCGCGAGCTCGTGCGCTTGGGAGACCGCCACGGCCCACCAGTAGTCGGTGCCGAAGATCGCTCCGAACTGCACTCCGATGAGGAACGCGACCGGGAACGACACATCGGTGAGCAGCCAGGCGCAGAGGAAGAGGACGACGGTCGCCGCCCCCAGCAGCACCAGCAGCATCCTTCGCCCGCGGGAATCCGCCAGGAAAGCGGCCGTCCACAGGACGTCCAGGAGCACCACGAGGGTCCCGAGGCCACCCACGGTGAGCAGGTCAGCGACGAACAGCAGGGAGACGAGCACGAGCACGGTCACCGGCATGCGCCGCTTGAAGAGGGCGATCGCACAGGCGGGAAGGGCGAGCACCAGCGCCCACCATGGGGACAGGGGCTCCTGCAGGAGCGAGAACGGCCCCCAGATACCCCGGAATCCGAAGGCCGCCATCACCACGGCGAAGATCGCCATGCCCAGCGGGTCCGCCCACCAACGGTGCCGGCGGTACCAGGCGCCGAATCCGCCTTCGACCTGCTCGTGCATGCCCTCATGCAACCACGACGGCCGCCGCCGCGCATCCGACGAAGGGATGAGTGGTTCTGCGGAGACGGTACTTTCGCCCGATCCGGATCCGTGGAGTGTCCGTGAACGTGGTGGCATGGAACTCTTCGGCGGACTGCCGCTCCCCCTCTCGCTCGCGCTCCTGGCGTTGATCGACGGGCTGAGCGTCGGCACACTCCTCATCCCGGTCTTCCTGCTGCTGCACCCGGGGCGGGTGCGCGCCGGGCGGATCCTGCTGTATCTGGGAACCATCGCCGCGTTCTATCTGGTCGTCGGCCTCCTGTTCCTGTGGGGCCTGGTGAACCTCGTCGACGTCGCGTCCGACTTCCTCGCGTCGCCCGCGGGACTGATCGTCCGGCTCGTCGTCGGAGCAGCGCTCCTCATCACGGCATTCGTGATGCCGACCGGCGGCAAGAACGAGAAGAACGCACCGGCGCCCGCACCGCAGACAGCATCCGCGCCTCCGGTGCCGCTTCGGGGAGGGACACCGGGCGCGCAGGATGCGAACGGCTCCCGCCTGGCTCCCCCGGATGCCGCGTCCGCGATCGCGACCGATCCTGCGCCTCGTCCCGGACGCATCACGCGGTGGCGGGAGCGGCTCCTCGACCCGCGCACCCGCGGCACCGCAGTGATGGCCGTCGCCATCGCCGCAGGGCTCGTCGAGATCGCCACCATGCTGCCGTACATCGTGGCGATGACCATGCTCGCGGATGCCGGCATCGACACGCCGCTGCGCGTGCTCTCGCTCGCGGGATACTGTGCGCTGATGATCCTGCCCGCGGTCGTGCTGCTCGTGCTGCGGATGGTGGCCGCTCCACTCGTGCAACGGCCGCTCGAACGCTTCGCCGCCTGGATGGAGCGCACCGGGGCGGAGAACACCGCCTGGATCATCGGCATCATCGGGTTCCTCATCGCCCGTTCCGCCGCCACCGAACTCGGCCTCTTCGAGGCGATCGGTTCGTTCCTCGACCGGTGACCGGCACACCCTCCGGGTGCGACCGCGCAGCGCTCCCGACGAAGTAGGCTCGACGGGTGCGTCTCGTCATCGCCCGCTGCTCGGTCGACTACACCGGTCGGCTCAATGCCCATCTTCCGCTCGCCACGCGTCTACTCGTGCACAAGGGCGACGGGAGTCTGCTCGTGCACTCCGACGGCGGCAGCTACAAGCCGCTGAACTGGATGAGTCCCCCGTGTTCTCTCTCGAACGAGACTCCGGGTGAGGAAGAGGCGAGCGCCGGCGTCGTCGAGGTCTGGCGGGTCACCCACAAGAAGACCGGTGACGCGTTGCGCGTGCAGATCTACGAGATCATCCATGACACCTCGCACGAGTTGGGCATCGATCCCGGACTGCAGAAGGACGGCGTCGAGGCAGACCTTCAGCGACTTCTCGCGGAGCAGGTCGAGCGCATCTCCGAGGGTGCGACGCTCGTGCGCCGCGAGTACCCGACGGCGATCGGGCCGGTCGACCTGCTGGTGCGCGATGCCGACGGCGCGGCGATCGCCGTCGAGATCAAGCGCCGCGGCGACATCGACGGCGTGGAGCAGCTGACCCGCTACCTCGAGCTGCTCGGCCGCGATCCACATCTCTCCCCCGTCCAGGGTGTCTTCGCCGCCCAGGAGATCAAGCCGCAGGCGCGTGTACTCGCCGAGGATCGGGGCATCCGCTGTCTGGTGCTCGACTACGACGACATGAAGGGCATCGAGTCGGGCATCCCCCGCCTGTTCTGAGCAGACGGCCTCAACGGACGGGGATGAGCCGCGGCGTCGGCCCCTCCAGACGCGCGATCGCGATCTTCACCTCGAAGATCTCCTGCTCGACTCGATCGAATCGCGCATCCACGCGGTCGAATCGCGATTCGAGACTCGCGAACCGTGCGCTGAACTTCGCATCGTGCGCATCGAGCTTCGCGTCCTGCGCGTCCTGCTTCGCGTCCTGCGCATCGAACCGTGCGTCGAGTCGTGCGTCCTGCGCCGCGAAACGCGCATCGAACCGCGCATCGAACTTCGCGTCCTGTGCATCGAACCGTGCATCGAGTCGTGCGTCCTGCGCCGCGAAACGCGCATCCATCCGGTTGATCGTCCAGCCGAATCCGCCGATGATCGCCACCAGCAGCGTCGCGGCCGTGGCCAACATCGTGATGATCTCCACCGACACGTACATACCCCCATTCTGACTCGCACATCCGCCGTTGTCACGACCTTATGTGGGGACATAGAGTGCTCACATGAGACGTGGATAAGCCCTGTTCGTGCACACCTGTGCAGGAAAGGCGACCGTCCTCTTCCGGGCCATAGGGTGGAGGGGTGCCTCACTCCCCTTACTCCTGCGTGCTGTGGGACGTCGACGGCACCATCGTCGACGCGTCCGTCGGCATCCTTCGCCGGCTCGACATCGCGCTCACGCACTTCGGCCACCCCGCGCCCACGCGTGAGCAGCTGGTGCACTGGATCGGTCCGCCCATGTTCCAGTCTTTCCAGGACCAGGCGGGAATGACCCCGGAGCAGTCCGCCGAGGCCGTGGCCTTCTACCGCACGCTCGGGAAGGCCGACGGCTACACGACCGATGTCGCGACCTATCCGGGCGTCGTCGAGCTCATCAACGAGCTGCACGCCGCCGGGGTGCCGCAGGCGACCGCCAGCTCGAAGCCCGAGAACCAGGTCGATGCCCTCGTCGATCACTTCGGCCTGCGCCCCGCGTTCCTGACCACAGTCGGCGCGACCCCCGACGAGTCGACTCTCGCCTCGAAGACCGACATCGTCGCCGAGGCGCTTCGTCGGCTGCGCGCGCTCGGCGCCGACACGTCACGACCGGTTCTGGTCGGTGACCGCCATCACGACGTGGAAGGCGGGAACGCCAACGACGTCCCCGTCATCTTCGTCGAGTGGGGCTTCAGCGACAGGCATGAAGGCGATGACGCCGCGTTCCGAGCGGCCTCGGTCGCAGAATTGCGCGCGCTGCTGCTGAGCTGACCCCGCCTCCTCCCGCTGACGGGTATCAGCCGAAGCGGCGCTGAGGACCTCAGAAAGCACAGAACTCCCCGCCGGATGACGCATCGGGGACGCGATCCGGTGGGGAGTTCTGTGTCGCGCCCGTCTCAGACGGGGCGGATGTTCTCTGCCTGCAGGCCCTTCGGACCCTGTGCCACATCGAACTCGACTCGCTGGTTCTCTTCGAGAGACCGGTAGCCGGATGACTGGATGGCGGAGTAGTGCGCGAAGACGTCAGCGCCTCCGTCGTCGGGGGAGATGAAGCCGAAGCCCTTCTCCGAGTTGAACCACTTGACCGTGCCCTGGGTGCTCATGTACTGCCTGTTCTGCTGATGAAGAAGCCGACGCAGGGATGCCCCGACATCGCTAACGCTAGTGGAGGAGGCCCCGAGCGGAATAGCCGCTGCAAGAAGGTAATCCAAATGTTGCACGAGCGGCATCCGCCCGTCATGCGTCGCTTCGCGACCCGCACGGCGCCTGAGGCGCCCCGAAAATGGTGTGGCCCTCACCGCGGGGGGAGCGATGAGGGCCGAAGACGACCGGAGGGTGCGTCAGGAACAGCTTAGCTCCTTTTCGACGCTCTTGTCCCCCTTTTGGGGGACAAATCTGAACTTCGGTGCGAGACTGGACGATAGCGGCCCCCTCGAGTAGCCCATTGGGGACTGAACTACTCGAGAGGGCCCAATCGCATGCACGGATCGTCTGCCCCTGGGGAGGGCCGCCGTCTCCTGGGGAGAGACGGAGACGATCAATCCCCGTGTGCATGCACCTTCACCATAGGGGAGGATGCACGATGTCGCCACGGACTCTCGTCCACGCGATATCGGAGAAGGTCGGGGTACTGATCCCGCAGGGATCGCAGGTTTCGGGCGGAGACGGGACTCACAGCACGGAGGCACCTCCGTCGTCCTCTCTCCCCCGAATCCGCGGGCTCCGTCACTCGCGAGTAGCCTGATGCGGTGACTCTGCTCAACAAGGACATGACGCTGTGCATCTCGCTCTCCGCACGGCCCAGCAACAACGGCACGCGCTTCCACAACCACCTCTATGAAGCGCTCGGGCTCAACTGGATCTACAAGGCGTTCGCCCCCACCGATCTCACGCAGGCCATCGCGGGCGTCCGCGGGCTCGGCATCCGCGGCTGCGCGGTCTCGATGCCCTACAAGGAAGACGTCATCGCCCTGGTCGACCGGATGGATCCCTCGGCGAGCGCGATCGACTCGGTCAACACCATCGTCAACGACGACGGTGTGCTCACCGCCCACAACACCGACTACTCGGCGATCGCTCAGCTCATCGAACGCGAGCACCTGGATCCTGCGAGCTCGGTGCTGCTGCGTGGGTCGGGCGGCATGGCCAAGGCGACCGCGGCAGCATTCCGGGACGCCGGCTTCTCGCGCGTGACCATCGTCGCCAGGAACGAGGAGAGCGGACGTGCGCTGGCGGACCTGTACGGATTCGACTGGTCGGCGGAGGTCGGCGAGGCCACGGCCGACGTGTTGGTCAACGTGACCCCGATCGGCATGGCCGGGGGCGCGGAGGAGCACGCGCTCGCGTTCCCCGAGGAGACGATCGCACGCGCGTCCGTGGTCTTCGACGTGGTCGCGCTTCCCGCCGAGACTCCGCTGATCGCCGCGGCTCGCACAGCGGGGAAGACCCTGATCACAGGAGCAGAGGTCGCGACACTGCAGGCATTGGAGCAGTTCGTGCTCTACACGGGCATCCGACCGTCCGCCGAGCAGGTGCGCGATGCCGAGGAGTTCATGCGCGCAGGGAACGCCTGACGGCGAAGAGGGGAGTGGTGCGTCGATGAAGACGATCGGTGTCCTGGGCGGCATGAGCTGGGAGTCGTCACTGGAGTGGTACCGGCTGGCGAACGAACGGGTGCGCGCGCAGCGCGGTGGCCACCACTCCGCTCGCATCCTGATGGACTCGCTCGACTTCGCGGAGATCGAGGCGATGCAGGCGCGTGGCGACTGGGACGCCGCGGGTGATCTGCTGGCGTCGCGCGCCGCAGCGCTGGAGGGTGCCGGTGCGGAGCTTCTCGTGCTCGCCACCAACACGATGCATCTGGTCGCCGACCGCATCCGAACGGCGGTCGGCATCCCGTTCCTGCACATCGCCGATCCCGCAGGTGAGGCGATCACCGTCGCGGGCCTGCAGACCGTCGGGCTTCTGGGCACGGCGTTCACGATGGAGCAGCCGTTCTACGCAGAACGGCTCGCGCGGCACGGGGTCCGCACACTCGTCCCCGGCGCCGACGATCGCGCGCTTGTGCACGCCGTCATCTACGACGAGCTCGTGCACGGTGTCATCCGTGACGAGTCCCGTCGACGTTACACGGAGGTGATCGAGCGCCTGGTGGGCGACGGCGCAGAGGGGATCGTCCTCGGCTGCACCGAGATCGAGCTGCTCATCTCCTCCGGCGATGCACCGGTGCCCGTGTTCCCGACGACGGCGCTGCATGTGGATGCCGCGGTCGCCCTCGCTCTCGGCTGAGACACCGCGGCCGATCGAGCGGACTCAGTCGGTTTGCCCCTCCGCGAGGTATGACAGGCGGTGGAGCGTCTCGGCATTGCGCCAGCGCAGGATCGGGGCGGTCAGGAACCGCGGGATCAGCGCCGCGGGCCCTGCGACGGGCTCCTCGTCGATGCGCACCTGACAACCGGAGGGGGTCGTGCGTGCTCGCAGCGTGACCGTCGCCTCGCCCATCGGCCAGCCGCGCGCCCTGAGCACGACCCGCCGCGGCGGATCCCACTCGCGCACCTCGGTCGTGTCGTCGAGCAGCACGGGCCAGACCCCGACGGAGTGATGCAACTGCGCCGCCACCGCCGGCCACGTCTCGTCGACGTCTCTCATGCGGGAAGCTCCGACCACCCATGCGGGGTAGAGCCAGCCGTTCGCGAGCACGCGGAACACGTCATCCGTCGTGCACGCCAGGTCACGGGTGTTCGTCGCCATGTCTCCTCCTTGCAGCGCCGTCCATTTGCAGCACCGTCTGTTTGCAGCGCCGTCTGCTCCTGCGGAGTCATCCTGCGCGGCATCCAGGCGCCAAGGGGACCCGCTTGACATCGCGGATCCGACGGAGATAGCACACTCCGATCCGGAGCGCTCCCCCCTGGAGGGATCAGGCGGCGCCTGGCACCGTCGGAGCATGTTGCAAAGACTGAGCTCACGCGTGGTGCAGGCCGTCACCGCGGTCGTCCACGACGATTCGCCCTCGCTCCTCACCCGGGGCTACGACTTCGGCGCACGCATCTGGCGGCGTGCGGAGCCCGGTGCACGGTCGGCTCCGATGCGACTGCTCGGAGACGACGCGGTGTTCGTGCGGGGAGTCGAGGGCATCGACCTGTTCTATGACGAGTCGCGCATCGCCCGCCACGGCGCCATGCCGAAGATCGTCCAGGAGACGCTGTTCGGACACGGGTCCGTGCACAGCCTGGACGGGTCGGCGCACCGACACCGCAAAGCGACGTTCGTGGAGGTGGCCTATGAGGATGCGCAGGTCGCGCGCCTGACTCCCTGGCTGGAGCGCGAGTGGAGAGTGGAGGAGGACGCCTGGCTCGATGGGGGAACCCGCAGTGCGTACGACGCGGCGGTCGGCGCCTTCGGCCGCGCGATCATGGGCTGGGCCGGGCTGCCGGGTACACCGGCAGCGAAGACCCGATGGGCGGCTCGGCTGGCGCAGATCGTCGACGGCTTCGGTGTTCCCTACTCACCCGAGTACGTGGCCGCCTTCGTGAACAGGATGTGGTCCGATCGGCATGCGGAGCGACTCATCGATGCCGTCCGATCTGGCTCACTGCACGCCGAAGAAGGCACAGCCCTGGCCGAGTGGGCCGACCACCGCGATCAGGACGGCTCGTTGCTCCCTGCCCGCCTCGCCGGCATCGAACTGCAGAACAGCATCCGCCCGATGATCGCCGCGGCGCGTTTCGTGGCCTTCGCGGCCAAGGAACTGCACGACAGGCCCGAATGGCGCGAGCGGATCGCCGCCGAGACCGTCGAACGGAATGCGCTGGTGAACGGGCCTCTGGCCGTGATGTTCGCGCAGGAGGTGCGGCGCACCGCTCTGTTCGTGCCCATGCTGCCCGGGCGCGCGATCGTCGACATCGAGATCGGCGACGTGCGGGTGCCGGCAGGCGGGCGCGTGGTGCTCGACATCCTCGGCACCGACACCGACGAGCAATCGTGGGCCCACCCGCATCGATTCGCACCCGAGCGGTTCACCGACGTCGAAAATCACGAGTCGATCCGCACCTTCATCCCGCAGGGCGGTGCCGACGTCGCCACCGGGCACCGCTGCCCCGGCGAGAAGCTCGTGATCGCCGGTCTCTCTGCGGCGATCGCCGTGCTGAGTGATCCGCGTCTCGACATCCTCGACACCGGACTCGAGGTGAACCGGCGACGACTGCCGACCAGACCCGCATCGGGCGGAGCGGTGCGCAAGAGCGGATCGATCCGCGGCTGTCCGTTCCACTGAGACGCGCGTCCGCACGTCAAGAGGCAGCTGTCAACCCGGTGGCCGGTCGCCCTGGGAGCGACGAGCGTGGCGCGGACGAACGAAGACCAAGGATCGGAGGACATCATGAAGGCATTGACCTGGCAGGGCAAGCGCACGGTGACGGTGGAGGAGGTTCCCGATCCGGTCATCCAGCAGCCGGAGGATGCGATCATCCGGGTCACGTCCTCGGCGATCTGCGGTTCCGACCTGCATCTGTACGAGCTGCTGGGCCCGTTCCTCGATCGCGGCGACATCCTGGGCCACGAGCCGATGGGAGTCGTCGTCGAGGTGGGTGCGGACGTGAAGACGCTCGCCGTGGGAGACCGTGTCGTCATCCCGTTCAACATCGCGTGCGGAGAATGCTACCTGTGTCGACGCGGCTTCCAGTCGCAGTGCGAGACCACCCAGGTGCGCGAGTACGGCAGCGGAGCCGCCCTCTTCGGGTACACGAAGCTGTACGGGCAGGTCCCCGGCGGGCAGGCGGAGTATCTGCGGGTGCCCCTCGCCGACTACAACCACATCCCCATCGCGAGCGACCTGCCCGATGAGCGGTATCTGTTCCTCAGCGACATCCTTCCCACGGCGTGGCAGGGAGTGGAGTATGCACAGGTGCCGGACGACGGAACCCTCGTGGTGATGGGGCTCGGTCCGGTCGGACAGTTCGTCTCCCGCATCGGACGGCACCGGGGGCACCGGGTGCTGGCGGTCGATCCGGTGCCGGAGCGTCGCGCCATGGCGGAACGCCACGGCATCGAGACGTTCGACCTCACCGACACGATCGTGGATGAGCTGCGGGACCTGACCGACGGGCGCGGCGCCGATTCGGTGGTGGATGCCGTCGGGCTCGAGGCTCACGGCAACGCGGGCGTCGAGTTCGTGCAGAAGGCGGTGGGCGTACTCCCGGATCCGGCGGCACGACAGCTGCTCGACAAGGCGGGTGTCGATCGTCTGGCCGCCGTCTACGCCTCCATCGACACCGTTCGCCGCGGAGGGACCGTATCGCTGAGCGGAGTTTACGCGGGCGACGCCGACATCATGCCGATGAAGACGCTGTTCGACAAGCAGATCACCCTGCGCATGGGGCAGTGCAACGTGAAGAACTGGGTGGATGAGCTGGTGCCCCTGGTCGAGGACATCGCCGACCCGCTCGGTGTGATGGACCTCACCACGCACAGTGCGCCCCTCGACGACGCGCCTGAGCTGTACCGCACCTTCCAGAAGAAGGAAGACGGCTGCATCAAGGTGGTGCTGCGCCCGTCGACGGTGTGACGCGAGCCTGACAGCCGCGATTGACAGACGCGGCTGTCAATCGTGGGACGGAGACCTCAGGCCCGGCGGCCGGGGTCTCCGTCTTCGCGATTCCCCTCGTCGACATCGGGTCGACGGGTGCCGATACCCGGGTCGTCGTTGTGTGTCGACTCGTCAGGCACCGTCGAGCGGGATCCGGGTTCGACCCCGACCGCCGACGCGGCACCGGAGTCGGCACCCGCTCCTCCGGCCGGTACGTCACCCGGGTCCGCTGGCCGGTCGCCCCCGCGCTCGGCGAGGTGCTGGGCGATCCGGGATTCGGCGTCGCCCTCGACCGGCGAGGTCGCCGCCTCCGGACGCGTTCCCTCGCTCCCGCTCATTCGGTGCCGTCCCTGAGGTCGGTGGGAGCGTCACCGCTGTGGCCCGCGCCCTCGTCTTCCGGAGTGAGGTCACCCTGGCCCTCTTCGCCCAGCTCCGCCTCGATCGGGTCTTCGCCCTGCGTCTCCGGCTGCTCGCCTTCGGTGGGATACACGTCGGGATTCGACATCCTGCACTCCTCTCGTCGGGAGGACCAGGGTGGAACGGAATCCGCGGGTCCGCAGGACCGTTGACACCCGGACGACGGGCGACTAATCCCGAACACGGAGAACGTGAGCAACCTTGGTTGACAGCGCGGGGATGAGCAACGTAGGTTGACAGCATGGAATCCCTCGAGGTCGCACAGATCGCTGCAGACACCACCGATCCCCGAGCAGGGCTGCGCGCGGTCGCATCTCTGCGCCGACTCGCGGATGCGCTCGAACTGCGGCAAGTCGAAGCCGCGCTGCGGTCCGGCATGAGCTGGCAGTCCATCGCCGACGCCCTGGGAGTGACCCGCCAGGCCGTGCACAAGAAGCACTCGAAGCGGATCGATCCGTCCATCGAGATTCCGCGGAGGGGATGATGAGCCGATTGGTGCAGGCGGCTGCCACGATGCACACCTTGTCGCTGGCCTCTATGGAAGAGGCCTCACGCTTCGGGGTGCGTGATACCGACATCGATCATCTTCTGCTCGCTCTGACAATCGACCCCGACACGGGTGGTCAGATCCTGCGCGGCATGGGTGCCGGGCTCGACACGGCCCGCGCGGCCGTCGCGGCTCAGCACGCCGCTCAGCTCGAATCCGTGGGCGTCGCCACAGGTGTGGACGAGCCAGGCCGCATCGTCTTCCACGAGACCTCGGGGTACGAGTGGACGGACCGGGCGCTCGCGGTGTGGACCGCGGCGTCGAGTGGCGGCCGCCGGGGCGACTCCGCAGCGGTGCTGCGCGCGCTCATGGATGAGCCGAGCGGTCTCGTCGAAGAGATCCTGCGACGACTCGATGTGGACCCGGACGCGCTGAGATCTCGCCTCGACGACACGCGGGTCGTCGATCCCGCGCGAACAGACAGGATCGATGAGAACAGCTTCTCCGCTAAGCGTTCGATCTTCGTCCCCGCCCCCATCGAGGACGTGTGGGAGTTGCTGTCGTCGGCCTCCCGCATTCCCGAGTGGGATCACGGGGTGGGCGAGGTGGGCTCAGCGATCGCACCCACCGGCCCTTGGGAGGCACGGACGATCACCGTCCGCAACGGCAAGAACGTGTCCGTCAAAGACACCTACGTACGTCAGCGGATCTTCCTGGACCGGTTCGAGGACCGCGCATTCGTAACCTGGCGCTTCACCTATCCGGACGCGAGTGTCGACACGTCACGGGTGCTCGCATTCGCGCTCGAACATGCCGCTGGGGGAATACAGATCCAGGTGACGCTCACGTGGGAGGTCAGGGGACCCCGACGAGGAATTCTGCACAGCATCCGGCGTCGCGTGCTCCGCCCCGTCCGGCGGCCGATCGCGCACGTCCTCACCTACTTCCAGCTCACCCAGACCGAGAGCGGCATCACGCGCGTGTTCCGCTGAAACCCCGGGTGGGCGCATCGCGCAAAACTCGCCGATGCGCCCACCGGGTCGAGTCCGCTCAGCCCTTCGCGCCCTTGCGGGGCTTGATGAACTCGGCCGGCGCGTTCTTCTCGCGCTTCGCGGCTCGCTTCTCCTTGAGTGTGAGCTGCGGTGCCTTCTTGGTCTTTCCGGACATGGTGTCTCGCTTCCCCTTCAGTGGCTGGCGTAACCTCCGACCATAGTGAGAATCCAGGGGAAGTCAAATTTCCTTTTGACCGGGAAATTTCCATCACTGACCGCCAGTGCGGCCCAGTCCTTCGAGAACCGCATAGGTTCCGAGCACCGGCGCCGCACCCGGCTCTGCGCCGTCGTCGAGGAGAAGGAGGACGTAGCCCGACTCCTGCGCCGCCCGCCCCCATCCCCGTGGCAGGTCGCTGATGCGATCGGCGAGGAGGGTCGGCCCAACACCGAAACCGTGAAGGTCACGCACCATCAGACTCCGGTCGCCTTGGAAAGCGACGCCGACACGATCGAACGCCCCGAGCGGCCCATCGAGAGGTGGCTCGAGGAGGCTCCATCCGCGCTCACGCAGATGCTCCGTCATACGCTCCGGATCCCCGTCGCCCATCCGGAAGCGCATCGCAGCGATCGCGACCCCGACTCCATCCAGAACGAGGAAGGTGCATTCCGATCTCGGAATGGAAGCATGCTGCCGCCGTGCACGTCGCACCGCGGCGATGCCGACGACGACAACAAAGGCCCCGAACGCTCCCGGAAAACCGCCCGACAGGAAGCCGAGCGCGACGCCGAGCGCGGCGAGTGCGTGCGCCGCGCTCGGACGCCAGCGGTCAGCCTTCTCGGGAGTCGGCATTCCCGCTGTCCACGGCCTCGTGCTCGGATCGTTCATCAACGGTCTTCTCCGGCTCCCCGTAGTGCCCGTGCCCCGCGTCGACCGCGTCTATATCTGCCTGCGTGAGCGGCACCAGACGGTCTTCGAAGAACCAACGGGATACGGCCGAGCGCACGTTCTCAGTCCACGGGATGCGACCCTTCGCGTTCGGACGCACCACGAGCGGCTCGTAGGTGTCGACGTCGATGAGCTTCCAGCGGTCGTACTTGTCGACAGGCTGGTGGACCTCGATGAACTCGCCGCCGGGGAGGCGGACGATGCGGCCCGACTCGTAACCGTGCAGGACGATCTCGCGGTCCTTCTTCTGCAGCGCGATGCAGATGCGCTTGGTGATGAAGTAGCCGAGGATCGGTCCGAGGAAGAGCAGCGCCTGCAGCGTGTGGATGACGCCTTCCATCGTGAGCATGAAGTGCGTCGCGATGAGGTCGGACGATGCAGCGGCCCACAGCACGGCGTAGAAGATGACGCCGGCGACGCCGATCGCGGTGCGGGTGGCCGCGTTGCGGGGGCGCTGTGCGATGTGGTGCTCGCGCTTGTCGCCGGTGACCCACGCCTCGATGAACGGGTAGATCGCGACCGTGACGATGAACAAGCCCATGATGACGACCGGGACGATGATGCCGAACGACCAGGTGCGATCGAACATCACGACATCCCAGTTGGGGGGTGCGAGCCGAAGCGCACCGTCGGCGAACCCGATGTACCAGTCCGGCTGCGTGCCGGCCGAGATCGGCGAGGGGTCGTAGGGACCGTAGATCCAGAACGGCAAGATCTGGAAGAACGTGCCGAGCACCACGATCACCCCGAACACGATGAAGAAGAAGCCACTCATCTTCGCCGCGTAGACCGGCATCATCGGGTAGCCCACGACGTTGTCGTTCGTGCGGCCGGGGCCGGCGAACTGCGTGTGCTTGTTGATGATCATGAGCATCAGGTGCACCACGATCAAGGCGATCACCAGCATCGGAAGGATGAGGATGTGCAGCGTGTAGAGACGGCCGATGATGTCGGTCCCCGGGAACTCGCCGCCGAACAGCATGAAGGAGGTCCAGGTGCCGATCAGGGGGAGGCCCTTGATCATGCCGTCGATGATGCGCAGTCCGTTGCCGGAGAGAAGATCGTCAGGGAGCGAGTAGCCCGTGAAGCCCTCCGCCATCGCGAGGATGAACAACACGAATCCGATCACCCAGTTGAGCTCGCGCGGCTTGCGGAATGCGCCCGTGAAGAACACTCGGAGCATGTGAAGACCGATGCCTGCCACGAAGACGAGCGCTGCCCAGTGGTGGATCTGCCGCACCAGGAGTCCTCCGCGGATGTCGAACGAGATGCGCAGCGCCGAGTCGAAGGCCGCCGTCATCTCCATCCCGCGCATCGGTGCGTAGGCGCCGGTGTAGTGGGTCGGCACCATCGACGCCTGGAAGAAGAACGTGAGGAACGTGCCGGAGATGAACACCACGACGAACGCCCACAGGGCGATCTCGCCGAGCATGAACGACCAGTGGTCGGGGAAGACCTTTCGGCTCAGCTCCTTCAGGAGTCCGGAGACGCTGGTGCGCTCGTCGAGGTAGTTCGATGCGGCACCGACGAAGCGTCCGCCCAGAGGCGGCTCCTTCTTCTGCGCGGTCTGATCCAGAGTCGGAGACTCACGTGACATGATTCGGTCCTCTTCGGTGGTAGCGGGCCAGGGAGCTCTGAGGCTGCGCATGCAGGAACGCGCGCGACCGATCGGTAGCGCGAGACGTCCGCCGACGGGCGCGACGAAGAGGCGTCCACGGGGGACGGCGAGCGGGATTCAGGGTGGTTCCACACGCACCTGGCAACACGGGACGACCTTCTGGTCAGTCTTGTCGCTGTGCGGGTACTGCGCCCTCGTCCGCCGGTTCAGGAACGAACCTGCCGCCAAGCTATCAGACAACGGACGGCTCCACGGGATCGGCCATCGTCGTACCGTGTTTGCTACCCTGGAGAGGACACGACGGCGGGGGACGACCTCCGACGGTGAGACAGACCGGGGACGACCCCGACAGGAGTCTCCCGTGAACCACCCATCCGCCTGGCCGGTTTGGATCGCATCCCGCGAACCCCGTACCGCCCGCGCCACACTCGTGCTGTGCAGCGCTTCGTTCGCGATGGTCAGCGCTGCGGCCCTCAGCGTCGGCCCGCAGGGGATCTGGCTCGAACTACTCCTCTCGACGGGATTCCTCGCGTGGGCGACCGCGCAATGGGTATGCGTAGAGCGCCGTCGACGTCGCGAATCGGCGTTCCGCCGCGACGTGGAGCGCTACATCCGCATGCTCTCCGAGTCCTCCGCTCCGGAGTGACAGATCGCCGTCGTTCGCGAGGCCACCGCCGCGACCGACCGCGTACCATCAGATGCAGTGCGCTGACTCAGCGCCGCGGCCGGGACGACCCGGTCGTGTTCATCATTCGGGGACGGCCCCACCCGAAGGAGTCCGGCGATGTCACGCACGGAACTGAAGACGTTGATCGGCCCGACGGATATCGTCCGCGTCGTCCTGGGATGGGGAGCCTTCGCCGCCCTCCTTCTCCTCCACCCGGTACTGGAGCCTCCCGTGCCCACCCCGGTGCTCGTCATCGCGCTCGCGGTCATCATCGCGGTGATCCTCGTCTGCGCGTTCGGCGTCGTGAAGCAGGCGGAAGCCCTCGCGCATCGCCTCGGAGACCCCTACGGCTCGCTGGTCCTCACGCTCTCGATCGTCATGATCGAGGTGATCCTGATCTCGGCCGTCATGCTCGGACCAGGCGAGCATGCGACCATCGCCCGCGACTCGGTCATGGCCGTCGCGATGATCATCCTCAACCTCGTGATCGGGCTCGCCCTCCTCGTCGGCGGACTCCGCCACCGCGGCATGGCCCACAACCGCACCGGCACCTCCGCGTACCTGTCCATGCTGGTCGTGCTCGTCGCGCTCGCCTTCGGCCTCCCCGCTCTGATCGGCACGGACGGGTCCTACACGGTGGCGCAGGAGATCCCGATCATCGTGCTCACCCTCGCGCTCTACGCGTTCTTCCTCTATCGGCAGATGGGCGCGCAGGCGGGCGATTTCACCGAAGTCGACCCGCGCCTGCTGCAGAGTCCGCAGCGCCAGGAGAACACGGAGGAGCACAGCGGGATCCGTGAGGTTCTCGCCGAGCATCGCACGGAGGTCCTCGTGCGGCTCGCCCTGCTGGTGGTCACCGTCATCCCGATCGTGCTCCTGTCCCACGACATGGCGGCACTGCTCGACGACGGGCTGGGCCGCCTCGGCGCTCCGGTCGCCCTCGCCGGCGTGCTCATCGCGGGCATCGTGTTCCTTCCCGAGTCGATCACCGCGGTCCGCGCCGCTCTGGGCGGAGAAGCTCAGCGCGTCACCAACCTCTGCCACGGTGCGCTCGTCTCGACGGTCGGACTCACGATCCCCGCCGTGCTGATCATCGGCATGTTCACCGGCCAGACGGTCGTGCTCGCGGAGTCTCCGGCGAACCTCTTGATGCTCGGCGTCACACTGCTGCTGTCGGTGACGACCTTCGCCGCGAAGCGCGTGACGGCGATGCACGGCGCCGCACACCTGGTGACCTTCGGGGTCTACCTCGTGGTCCTCTTCCGCTGACCTCCGAAGCGGAGTGCCCCGGAGTCACGTTCCGGGAGCCGCGCCGTCCAGGCGCAGAGGGGTCAGCGGCGCGGCACTGCAGACGGCGACGCGCCCTGGCCCCGGCTCGCACAACGGCTCGTTGAGGTACTCGAACTCACCGTGTGTGACGGTACGCACGCAAGTACCGCACACTCCGACACGGCATTCACTCGGCCAGTCGAGACCCGCACTCTCGGCGGCGTTCAACAGGCTTCCCGCCGCGGGCTCCCACACGAAGGAGCCCGCAGCCGAATCGACGCGCAACGGGACGTCGGCGCGAGGCACGCGCGGCGGCCCCCACTCCGAACTCGCCGGAGAGGAGAAGAGGTCGACGTGGACGCGCTCAGGAGCGAACCCCGACTGCACGAGCAGGGCGCGCATGGCGGCAGCGAAAGTCGGCGGACCGCATACCGAGGCATCCGCTTGCTCGAGATCCAGGTCGGCCACGATGGACGCCAGGGCCGTGGCATCGATCAGCCCCTCGATGGCCGTGAAACCCTCGCAGCTCTCCGGCGCCGGCGTGTCGGTGACATGGAGCTGTGCCGTAGCGTCCGTGAGCTCGGCGACCGCCCTGCATGCCTCCGCCCACAACGGCAGGGACGTCGAACTACGCGCGCTGTGCACGACTCGTATGCGTCCTGCTCCGCGTCGCGCGACGCGCGAGCGCAGCAGAGCCACGCTGGGAGTGATACCGATTCCTCCGCTGACCAGCAGGAGATCTCTCGATGCATCGTCGCCCCCGACGCCGTGGGGCCCCGAGACGAGTATCGTCTCGCCGACCTCACGGACATCGTGCAGCATCGTCGAAACGCGCCCGTCCCGCTTCACGCTGATGCGGAACCGCCCCGGTGCGGTTCCGGAGATCGTGTACGACCGCCAGTTGGGAGTCGGAGCGTCCGGAAGGTGCACCCGCACGTGGGTTCCCGGAGGAGCGGTCGTGAGCAGGTCGAGGGGGTCCGAAAGCCAGAGGCTGACGACGTCGTCGGACTCGTGCTCTCTGGCCAGCACCCGGGCAGCGCGCGGCCACCCGGACTTGCCCTCCAGACGTGCGACGGCGCCGGGCTCCTCGCGGACCGCGTCACCCACACGCACGGTGCCTCCGCCGATGACCCGAGCGTAGACGCCGCAGAATGCGTAGCCGTAGCGGCTGGCCAGCAGCGCGGGCACATTGAGGTCGGACACCCCTTCGACCGGGCGGATGGTGGTGGCGCGACAGCGGTCGGTCGGCTGGAACACCTCGAGCTCGGCCTCCCCGACGCGGATGCGCGCTCCCACGAGCTCGAACTCCTCGAACGGGGCCAGCCCGGTGAGGTAGAGGTTGGCCCGGAAGCGGCGACGATCGACGGGAACACCGGTCTCCCTCTCCAGCTCCTCGAGGGTCGCGAGGTTGATGATCGACAGATGCGCGTCCTCCCAATCCCAGAGTCCATCGGAGGCGGCCTCGACCAGGCGGGGCTCGCCATGATCCGCTCCGAGGGTTCGACGCAGGAGGTCGTCGATGGCGGCCGAATCGAACGCCCCGACCTCGCCGGCGAGCGACGACCCTCGCTTTCCTCGCGCCATACCCTCCGCTGTCTCGACGACCAGGGCGGGGGAGTCGGAGCCGTCCTCGACGAGGCCGAGTGAGATGCGGGCGAGGTGCTCGTGGCGGGCGAGGTGGAAGAAGTGCTCGCGAGAGAGCCATCCCATGGAGCTCGGAGTCGAGTCGCGGCGGGCTATCGCGAATGCCCGGTCCCCGCGCAGACCACGACCGGGATCGAGACGAACGGGGTCGCGTGCCGGCACGCCGGAGAGTCCCTTCACCGGATAGCGCACGATGCTGTCGATGGAACCTCGGCTCCTGGTCATGAACGTCCCTTTCCCCTGCTCTGACGATCGATCATCATCATCGGCTCTCGGATCGTCCCCACCCCTCGGTATTCCGGCATTGGATCTCGCGGTCGTCTCCGCTCGCGAGTGCACGGATCCGTGCCGACGTCTTCCGGCCGTGATATTTTTGGCATAGGCCAAAAATATCATCACGCCGGAATCGGCACAGGAGGGAGCACTATGTCCACGAAGATCGCCATCAACGGCTTCGGTCGCATCGGACGGAACTACTTTCGAGCCCTGCTCGCGAAGCAATCGGATCTCGAGGTGGTCGCCGTCAACGACCTCACCGACACGCGCACGCTCGCGCACCTGCTCAAGTACGACGCGGCGAACGGCACCCTGGCCGGACCCGTGCAGCATGATGAGGCGCACCTCTTCGTCAACGGACAGGCGATCCGCGTGTTCTCGGAGCGCGATCCGCTCCGCCTGCCCTGGGCCGAGCTCGGTGTCGACATCGTGATCGAGTCCACCGGGCTCTTCACGAAGGCGGAACTCGCCGCGAAGCACGTGGAGGCAGGAGCCCGGAAGGTGATCATCTCGGCCCCGGCCACCGGTGACGACGGAACCTTCGTCCTGGGCGTGAACGAACACACCTACGATCCCGAACGGCACCACATCATCTCGAACGCCTCCTGCACGACGAACTGCCTCGCCCCTGTGGCCAAGGTGTTCCACGAAGCGTTCGGGATCGAGGCCGGACTGATGACGACCGTGCACGCGTACACCGCCGACCAGAACCTTCAGGACGGCCCGCACTCCGACCTGCGGCGCGCGCGCGCAGCCGGTGTCAACATCGTGCCGACCAGCACCGGGGCAGCCAAGGCGATCGGCCGTGTCATCCCCGAGTTGGAGGGCAAGCTCGACGGCTTCGCGCTGCGGGTGCCGGTGCTCACGGGATCCATCACCGACCTCACGGTCACCGCCTCGCGGCCCGTGACTGTGGATGAGGTGAAGGCCGCGTACCGCGCCGCCGCCGAAGGCCCGCTCAAAGGGATCCTCCGTTACACCGAGGACGAGATCGTCTCCGCCGACATCGTCGCCGACCCGCACTCGTCGATCCTCGACGCCGGACTCATCCGGGTCATCGGCGATCAGGTGAAGGTCTCGGCCTGGTACGACAACGAGTGGGGGTACTCGAACCGCCTGGCAGACCTCACCGAGTATGTCGCCGAGCGGCTGCCGGCACGCGAGGAGGACGCGCGTGCCTGAGTCGACCATCGACACGGCGGCGTTCACCCTCGACGTGTCGGAATGGGTGAACAGCGCTCCGGTCAGCCCGGAATCGCTCCACGGACGGGTGGTGGTGGTCGAGGCCTTCCAGATGCTGTGTCCCGGATGCGTGAGCCACGGACTTCCCCTCGCTCAGCGCCTCCACGGCATGTTCGACCGCAGCGAGCTCGTGGTCCTGGGGCTTCACACCGTGTTCGAGCATCACGAGGTCATGGGAAGGGAGGCGCTCGAGGTGTTCCTGTCGGAGTACCGTATCGAGTTCCCCGTGGCGATCGACCGCCCGATCGACGGTCAGGCCATCCCCGCCACCATGCAGCACTACGGCCTCAGAGGAACGCCGTCGATGATGATCGTCGACAGGGAGGGGCGCGTGCGGCAGATCGCGTTCGGCGCCGTGGACGAGCTGGCGCTCGGGACGTATCTGGGGCGACTCCTCGCCGAGCAGACTCCATACTCCGCCCCGTCGATCTCCGGCGGGGCGGAGCGGACCGGGGAGTCCTGCGACGTCGACGGTTCGTGCACCTGACGCCCGGGGCTAGCTCACGGCACCTCGCCGACGACGGATCAGGACCGCTCCCGCGAGGAGCAGCAGCACCCCGATACCGGCCAGCAGCGACGCGGAGGCTCCGTCCACCCCTGTCGTCGGGAGCCCGCCGCCACCGTCCGGTAGCGGGCCGGGGGGCACGACCGGGTCGGGGGGCAGGATCGGGTACACATTGGTGATGGACGCCGTCTGGGTCGTCGGCGGCTCTGCGTCCGCCACCGAGGGTGTCGTGATCGTCACGGTCTGACCGTCTCCGAGTCGGGACTGCTCGCCGTGGGCTCCGACGTCTCCGACCTCCGAGACCACACAGGTCGAGCCCAGTGGCAGAGCGTCGAGCCGCCCCTTCAGCTGGCTCTGCTCCGAGACGGTGATGATCCCGTCGGCGGGGAGCGCCAAGGGAACTCCCGCGACCGAGCATTCGAGTCGGAAGTCGAAGGTGGTGGGCGCCCGCCCTGTGTCGCCGACCACGACCTTCTGCACCGCGAGATCGCCGTCCTGCAGCAGGACCCCGGCCTGCACAGGGGCCACCGAGTACTCCCGGCCCCCGGCGTCGGTCCCCACGGCGCCCATCTGGTTCCATGCGATGCCGCCCGCGTCGGGGACGGCGATCGGGGCGAGGTCGGGGTAGGTGGTGGACTCGGGCACGTTCTGCGTCTCGTAGTGCAAAGACAGCACGTCGCCGGGGCCGAACGAACCGGTGGCGGTACCCGTGAAGTCGATCATGACGCGGATGCCGGTGACGTCCTCCCACGCTCCGCCGTAGGAGTCGGCCGGAGTCCAGGTTGCCGTGGTGTCGCAGAGCAGGTCGTCGAACCACGCAGAGGTGGGTCCGGTGCCCACACACGGGGAAGCGGAGGTGGTGACGTCGAGAGTGAACACCGCACCGCTGGGCAGCACGTTCGCGGTGAGCGAGTCGGGCAGGAGCACCGGCGCGTAGGTGCTGTTGCGCGCCGTGCCGGTCGCGAGCAGACGATCACCGATCCTCGGCAGGGGATCCACGATCGACACGGTCGGGAACCCGACGGTGCCCCCGTTCACGACGGACAGCCGCCAGTCGTCGGTCGCACCCACGGCCGTGTACGCGGCGCAGGGGGTGCGCGTGTACCCATCGGGGTCGAGCGGGCAGGCAGCGTCCGGATTGTTCAGGTTGACCTGCCCATCGACCAGATCGCCGTCGATCTCACCCTTGACGTACTTGTATGCGGCGAGCGCGCCACCGGGCGATGGCTGCACGTAGTTCGTCGTCCCGCACTGGTCGGCGGCGAGATCCGGAACCGTGCCCTCGCCGTTGCCGGAGGCATTGGTGCAGGAGTCGAGGTCCTCAGCGGTGGTGACGACGAAGCTGTTGGTCGTGAACTGATCGAGAGCGAGCCCCGGAGCCAGCACCAGGTTCACCGTGATCGTGAAGACCTCGCCGGGAGACATGCGGTCACCGCCCTCGGGCCAGGTGAACGTCACGTTCTTGCCCGTGTCGTCGATCAGAGCCGACACGTCGGTGGAGAGCGTTCCTCCCGCAGAGGTCTGATAGGTGGGCGGTGAGAAGTCCCAGTCGAGGTACTCCGGCAGCTGATCGGTGAGCTGGTCGATCGTGACGAAGCCCGTTCCCGTGTTGGTGAACTGCAGCGTCCAGGGCAGGCTCGCGCCGATGGACACCACATGACTCGTTCCCGGCTGCGACTTCACGACGTCGAGCTGGTGGGTCCCCGGGTCGATGGCGAGCTCGGCGTCGCCTTGGTCTTCTGCCGCAGGGTAGAGGCCGTCGAGTCTCGCGCTCTCCGCGGTCGCCGCGTTCGGGACGGTGGCGGGCAGCACCAGGGGCGAACCGTCTCGCTGCGTGGTGAGCACCACGACGTCGAAGGAGAGCTGAGCAGTCCAGTCGTCCGGTGGCGCGTTGCGGGAGAACACGTCGCCCGCGGCGTTGCGGAACACAGCCCTCACCCCGACCACCGTCGCCGGATCGATTCCGGCGGGGAAAGCGGCCGTCGCAGCGAAGACTCCCTCCGCCCAGGTCGTCCCGACGAGGACGTCGATGCGCACCTGATCGGCGCCGGCGGGGAGGACCACGCTCAGTGCCGGATCGGGGGCGAGGCGCACGGTGTTCCAGAAGTCGGCGTCCGCATCGGTGATCGTGACCTGCTGCGTGGCGGCCGTCGAGACGCCGTCCGTCGCATCGAGCGTCACGGTGACCGGGTTCGCCAACTCGGTCTCGAGGATCGCGTCCGGGGTGATGCTCTTCGCGAGAGTCACATCGAGGAGCGCACCGATCAACTCGACCGTGTCCCTGGCCGTGTCGTTGGGCCTGGACGCAGAGCCGGAGGGGGTGAGCACCGGATCATAGGACTGGGCGATCACGTCATTGGCGACAGCGCCCGGCTCCACGAGCTGGCCGGCATCCGAGCGCTCGTACTGTCGCACGCGCGTCTCGATCTGCACCTCGAGAGCCTCTCCGGCACGGATGCTTCCACCGTCGGTCTCGGGGTCGATGCCGTGGAAGACGACACTGACACCGACCACGGTCGCGAGGTCGGCTTCGGCGAGCGCTGACGCTGCCGTGACGGACATCGTGCGCGTGCTCAGGGTGCCGTCGGCGCGATCCCACAGCGTGACGGTGGAGGTCGCCGGGTCGACCTGATCGGCAGGGTAGCTGAACGCGAGCGACAGCACGTCGAGCCGTTCGTAGGGGTTTGTCCCCGCGTCGTAGTCGGCTCCGTCGAAGGGGTCATCCGCCCAGGCATCGGCTGCGCTCACACACTGGTCCGCCGCTCCGGGCGTGCACGGGATCGGATCGGTCACGCGCACGTACGATGCGCGGGCTGTGCTGTCGTTCCTGGCGGCGATGTCGAACATCACGGTCGGATAGTTCGCGGGGTCCACATCAGCCGACTCCGGGATCGTCACGGTCGCCGGCGTGACGGTCTTGTCGACGGACACGAGCGGCGGCTGATCGATCAGCGTGATGTTGTCGCGCTCCGTGTCGCTGCCGTTCCCTGCCGCCGAGGTCCAATCCCCGCGCAGCGTGTTCCACACGACTCCGGGGTCGGCGTCGTTGAAGGTCTGGTCGGCGCTCACCCAGCGGTCGGCGGTGGCACTGTCGTCACGAACGACGTTGCGCAGCTCCCACGTGAGGAATGTCGGTCGGTACTGTCCGACGGCGGAGGTGGCGAGCCCGGAGCCGGGTTCCGGCCTGGTCGGGTCGGAGCTGGCGGTGCGGGCGGCGTCATCCGGACGGTAGACGAGCCGCACACCGGTGGTTCCGGCGGTCTGCTCCGGGGTGAGGGTGTAGCCGATGAACCCGTCCGCTCCCATCCACGAACCGCCGGGCGCAGAGATGGGTGTCCACGCGCCGTCGACGAACAGCCAGACCTCGGTGATGTCGTCCCAGGCCAGCAGCGGATCGTCGGCGAGGGTGACGGGGTCGATGCTCAGCAGATCGAACGCCTGGAAGACAGTCGTCGCCGCGCCGGCGGGATCGGTGTCCGGGGCGGTCGCGGGATCCGTCAGGTTGAGGACGTCGATCCCCGGGGTCCCCGTCCGCCACTCGTTGCGGGTGGACACGATGGCGCCGGACTGCGCATCGACGAAGTCGACGTCGGTGGTCTTGTCTCCGGTCTCGACCCAGCGCTTCTCGGCGTCGACTCCCGCGCCCTCGCCGGTCGCCGGCGTCTGAACGCCGATCGTGTCCTGATCGGTGACCACGGCGCTGTCGATGCCGTCGGGGAGGCCGTCGACATCGCCGTGGCTCTGCGCCGTGGCCTCGTTCTCGTACACGGTGGGTCGCTGCGCCGACTGCTCGTCTTCGGGATCGTCACGCGGGTCGGTGGGGCCCGATCCGTCGCGCAGGTCCGTCCGCGCCTCGAAGACGAGGTTCGGCTCGACGCTGAAGCCCTGGGCGAAGCCGTCCGGATTGTCGAACGTGAAGCGGACGCCGGTGACGTCTGCGGGCGTGTCCGGAGGTGTGAGGGCGGCTGCGAACTCCGCGCGGCTCATCTGGAACGTCTGCGCCGTCGCTCCGGTGCTCACCGTGGCGAGCGTGACCCAAGTGCCGTCCGGGCGCTGGTACTCGGCGGTCGCCGTGGTGTTCGGCGGCACCTGTGTCGGGGCGATGCCCACGAGGTCGAACGCGTTCCAGAAGTCGTCGACCTGGTCTTCACGCCAGGTGTCTTCGACGACGATCTGCGTCGGATCGACCTGCGCCACACCTGTCGCCGTCGTGGCGGTCAGACTTGCGACGACGCTGTTCCCCGGCTCGACCGCACCCCTCGGGCTGATCCGCTTGTCGAGCGCGACATCGATCTGCGGGAAGTAGACCGCGATGTCGGCGGAGGCGGAGTCATCTGCCGTTCCCACGTCGTTCGTAGCCGTGACGTCGATCGTGTTCGTGCGCTGATGGGTCGGCGCCTCGGTACTCACCAACGAGAGGGAAGGGTCGATCGCGACGTCGATCGTGGCGGCCGCGTTCGCGGGGATCTCCCCCGTGAACTCGATGACGAACCCGGTGACGGTCCCCGACGGCGGAGCCGGAGACGCGGAGTCGGCGAACGGCACAGGCGCCTGGGCGACTCCGTCGATGTACCAGGTGATGGTTCCCGCTGTCGCTCCCGCGGGATAGTCGACGCCGGACGGGAATCCGCCGAACACCATGTCCGCGTCGAAGAAGCCCAGATCCGAGATGGTGAGGCTGTCCACGGGACCGTTCGAGGTGTTGGTCGCCGTGAGCTCGGCGGTCGCCTCGCCCCCTGCCGCGAGCTCGGCGGGGGTGATCGTCTTGCCCGCGAGCACCCCGATCGTCAGCGGTCCGATCTCGTAGGGCGCGGTGGCGTCGTCGCTCGCCGTCGCTCCGCCCGGGGCGTTGACGGTCGAGGTGATGCTGTTGGTGACGGAGTCGCCGGTCGCGAGCGTGCTGCCGTCGTTGCGATCCGTGGCGCGTTGACCGACGGAGAACGCTGTGGACGCGGTCGCATCGGAGCCGATCGTGCCGCCCGAGTACGTCAGCCGGATGCCCCCGACGTCTGCCGGGGCGACACCGGTGGGAAGAGCCGGGGTGGCCCCTGGCGTGCCCGCCTGCCAGCTCCATGTGCCGGATCCCTCGTCGTAGACATAGGCGTCGACCTGCACGGCTGTCGCTGCCGGAGGCAGGGTCGTCGCCCCGAATCCCTGGAAGTCGACGACGCGGAACGGGTTGTCGGACGCCAGCGTCGTCGCGCCGTCGGCTGCCGTCGTCGGCTCCTGGATGACGAGCGTCTCCGCACCGATGTTCGACTGGTTCTGCGCGCCGAGCGTGATCTCCGACGTCTCGCCCGGATCGAATTGCTGGGACGCGGGCGTCCAGCTCTTGCTCGCCTCGACCCCGATGACGGTGTCGACCGTGACGACCGCATCCGCGGAGTCCGTGATCGTCGCCGGCAGGTCGCCTGGACCGTTGTCCCAGTCGGCCGATGCCGTGTTCGTGACGGTGTCGCCGTTGTGCTGCCAGTCCGCGGGCAGATCGAGGGGTGCCCGGAGCACCACGCTGAGTTTGAGGGTTCCGCCCGCTTCCAGCCCGATGCCGCCATCGACCGGCTGCTGGAAGACCACGCGGACGGTGCAGTCGTCGCTGACCTCGACGGGGACGCCGTTCTCCTCGACGCACCCCGTGGTGGTCGCGGTGAGCGGCAGGTCAGACGGCGTATAGGAGGATCCGACGAACTGGAACCCCGCGAACTCCTCCGGGAGCGTGTCGGTGAGCACGACGTTGAGACAGTCGACGTCGTCGCAGACCAGGTCGACCGTGTAGGTGAACTCATCTCCAGGGCCGAGGGTGTCCTGCGTATCCAGCCCGTCGACGCGCTTGTCGATGCGGAGCGAGGACTCGGCCGCCTGGGCTGCGAGGGGAACGACGAGGCCCGCGCCGACCAGGGCGAAGACCGCGACGAGGGAGAGGAGGAATTTCCGCAGTCGACCCTCAATGGGCTGTGACGTCGTCGACATGGTGCTCGTTTCGTGGGGAAGCCACAAGGGCAACGAAGGAGTGCAGGCCGCCGACAGGTCGATGGATCAGTGATGAGGCCGGGTCGGAGACCACGTGTTCATGTTCTGGCGAGTATAGGAGCGCGAGTCCGCGTCGTTCTAGGGGGATTCTTCTGGTCCTCACCCTGCCGGGGTGAGGACGAGAGGCCACGGAAGCCAATAGTTGCCGCACGCAACTGAGCTGTTACCATTGAGACATGGCTGTCCACGACGAGCTCGATGACATCCGTGACGCGCTGGTCCGAGTGGTCGCGGAGTGGACGCAGAGCGAACTGCAGGTGCGGATCGCCGAGAGCGTCGACGACTCCCTCGACGCTCTCGAGGTGCGGGCCCTGTATCTGGTCGGCATGAGCGGAGGCTCCCTCGGATTCGGCCGCCTGGCCGATCGGGCCGCACTGTCACGTCCCACCACCTCGAAGCTGGTCTCGCGCATGTCGGCTCGAGGATTCTTCGACCGGATCCGATCAGGACGCACGGTCGATGTACGGCTGACGGATGCCGGCCAGGTGGCGTATGCGCGCCTCGTCGACGCCGGGCAGCAGATGGTCGGCGGAGCTCTCGCAGGGTGGTCCGTGCAGGAGATCACCCAGTTCCAGGCTCACCTCAGCCGATTCGTCGCCGCCCTCCCCGGGGCGACGCTCGCGACCACATCCCGGTCGTCCGATCTCGTCCCATCACCCCTGGAGGAAAAATGACCCGCACGTATGTCATCACCGGCGCCGCATCCGGTATCGGCGCCGCCACCGCCGAGTTGCTGCGCACGCAGGGACACTCCGTCATCGGCGTCGATCTGGCCGGAGTGGAGGTCACGGGCGACCTGTCGACGCCCGCAGGCCGCCTCGCCGCCGCGGACGCGGTGATCGCGGCTGCCGACGGAGGCATCGACGCGGTCATCGCATGCGCCGGGATTTCGGCGCCCATCGCCAAGACCATGGCCATCAACTACTTCGGCGTGACCGAGTTCCTGACCGCACTGCTGCCGAGCCTGAGCCTGGCGGACCAGCCTCGTGCCGCGGTGGTCTCCTCGATGGCCTCGTTGCAGCCCGTCTCGGCTGATCTCGTCGATGCAGCACTGAGCGGCGACGAGAACCGCGCGCTCGAGATCGGGGACCAGCTCGCCGCCACGGCGGAGGGCGGGTTCCTGAACTACTCCTCGAGCAAGCGCGCACTGTCGCGGTGGGTCCGCCGCGCGTCCGTCTCGGAGGAATGGGCCGGCGCCGGCATCCCCCTGAACGCCGTCGCACCGGGAACCGTCATCACGGCGATGACCGCCGGATTGCTCGCGAGCCCTGAGGGACTGGCGCAGGTCGACGCCGCCGTGCCGATGCCGCTGAACTACCACCAGCCCGCATCCTCGATCGCCGAGCTGCTCGTGTGGCTGACGAGCCCGGCCAACACCCACATGGCGGGCCAGACCATCTACTGCGACGGCGGCGCCGATGCCGTGCTGCGCGGCGACGACATCTGGTCCTGGAACGACGCACCGCGCGACTGATCCCTGCCAGACGAGAAGGCCCGATCCGGTTCACGGATCGGGCCTTCTCGTCGTATCCATCACGCGGCGTCCCCCGCGGTTATTTTGAATGACTAAAAATAACGTGATACTGTCGGAGGGAACCGGACGGCCAGATCGTCTTTCCCTTCATCGACATCCGACAGCTCTTCGGGAAGGCACCTGGCCGCAGGACGAGCATGCCGTCCATCGGGGGCGCATCGCCCCAGGGTGGCTTCGGCGCGCCCGCGCACAGGACCGAGCGCGCCCGCATCCGACGGCGCCCGGCGAGACGAGAGGAAGCACTGATGAAGGAGACCCGAGACCGCTGGAAGCCGAACCCGGTGTTCAGCTCGATGCCGCATTCGATGGGCCGAGGCTCCCGCGAAGACATCGTCTGGGAGGCTCTCGACCGGGTCAACGGCAAGCCCGCCCCCACGATGGGAACGATGCAGGCCGCGATGGGGAACGAGGCCCAGATCCGCATCGTCCATGACACGATCCGCGCCTATCTCGACGCGCACGGTCTCGACGACACCAGCGAGCTCGGTGTCCGCGCCGGAGACGTCGCATGAGGGGGAGGGCTGGCAAGGCCGACCTGACGATGCGGATCCGCCCGACCGAGCTGTGCCGCACTC
This sequence comes from Microbacterium sp. WHRI 7836, assembly GCF_040223885.2. Taxonomy (NCBI): domain Bacteria; kingdom Bacillati; phylum Actinomycetota; class Actinomycetes; order Micrococcales; family Microbacteriaceae; genus Microbacterium; species Microbacterium sp. WHRI 7836. The sequence continues at coordinate 38,907 of NZ_CP168171.1, read as the reverse complement.
CACCCGAAACACTGAACGGGGACCAGTTCATCGCCCGACTCGGGTCCGTCGGTCTCGGCAGCACCTCCTATGTGGTCGGACATCGCGACCCGCACGCCCCGGATTGGATCGTGCTCGACTACGCCACCGGCGCACACGAAAGGGTGTGGAGACACACGGGCGGCGATGCGGCAGGCGTGCTCACCTACGTACTGGTCGACGACGACTCCTCGAAGGGGTACGTCTCGGCTGCCTGACGATCGCTGTCCGAGGGTCATCCGCCGAACACGACCACCGCTCCGGGCCGAGCACGCGCGGCCCGGAGCGCCACGGCGGCCAGGGCTCCGGTGGCGAGGATGCGCGTCAAGATCAGCACATTGGAGACCGTGATCATCGCGTTCTGGTCGGATACGCCGCCCGACATGACGGCGACCTCCATCAGCGAGCCCAGCACCACCGCGGCGAGCGCGATCGCCGGGATGAGCCTCCAGGGTGTCACCAGCGTGCTGCGCAGGACTCCGGCGACGATCGTCCCCGACAGCGCCAGCTCCACGAGGGCGTTCACGTAGATCGGCACGGCGGAGCTGAAGTCGAACGACGCCGTCAGCAGTAACGGGCCGACGGGCAGCCAGCCCGCGAGAAGAAAGAGGGAGACGACCGCAGCCCTCGGCAACCGCGGGGTGTCGTCACGGCGCGCAGCTCCGATCCCGGCGGCGACGAGCGCGAGGCTGAAGGCGAGGGTGGCCGCTGTCGACATCCCGACGAGAGCTTCGACATCGAGGGACCCGGGAAGACTGCGGAAAGCTGCCAGCAGAGCTGAGACGACGAACAGCCCGCCGGATGCCAGCCACCAGGGCGACCACCGCGATGACACGCCCTCGACCGTCACCCCCGAGGTCTCAGATCCACTCATCGCTCACCACTTCATCGTCGGGGACAGGTCCTGCACCCACCCTGTCAGATGCCGCGGGGAGCCCGCGAGTCGAGCGATCGGCCCAACCGCGTGGCAACCTGGATGAGGCACCGTCCGACCCCGAGCCGAGAGCGTCACGACCTTCGATGGATATCCGCATCACGCATGTCGACCCGCAGAACACCGCGCTGCTGAACCAGTGGAACGGCATCCTCAGCGGCGGATACGCGGCCGGACGCCGGAAGGTGTGGTCTCGCAGCGATGAGGCGACGCGTCGGCAGTTCCAGAACCCGCATCCGACCCGCAGGTCAGTGCTGTTGCTCGCGGAGATCGGCGGAGTGCCGGTGGGTGCCGCAGAGGCCCACGTGCACCCCGGAGATCCGGCCGACGTCGAGATCGCCGTTCTCGATCGCTTCCGTCGCCGCGGGATCGCCCGCGCCCTGCTCCGCGCTGTCCGCGACGCCGTGCGCGGCACCGCCACACTCGTGCGCACCGAGACGTACTCCGAAGCGGGGGTCTCGTTCGCGCAGTCGGAGGGGCTGCGGGTCGGTATGCGCGAGAGCCGGCAGGTGGTCGACCTGCCTCTGCCAGCGGGAACGCTCGAAAGCCTGCCCGCTGCGCACCCGGATATCGAGGTCGTCTCGTGGGTCGGCGCGTGTCCGGACGAGCTGCTCGCCGACTGGGCGCGGCTTCGCACAGACATGTCGGACGACGCGCCGATGGGCGACCTCACCCGAACTGCAGCAGCTGCCGACGTCGCAGCGGTTCGCCGGAACGAGCAGCGCATGTCGCAGCAGGGCTATGCGCTCGTGCGGAGCGTCGCACGAATCGAGGGGAACGCCGTCGGCTACACGGAGATCCTGCTCTCCCGGCCCGACCCGACGATCGTGCTGCAGGACGACACCTTCGTCGAGGAGCGGGTGCGAGGTCGCGGCATCGGGCGGGCCCTGAAGGTCGCCAATCTACGACTGCTCATGACCCTCCCGGAGAGCTCGGCGTCACGATTCCTGCAGACCTACACGGCGCCGACGAATGCGCCGATGCTCGCCCTCAACCGATCGGTCGGCTTCACCGAGGTCGACGTCCTCACGGTTCTCGAAGGTCCGCTGGGCTGACGACTCGCTCCCGCATGCCGGGTCGATTCTCCGCGTGGTTCCGGTGCCCTCGGTCAGGCGACGGTGTCGGCCTCGGCATCGGCATCGGCATCGGCATCGGTGTCGTCGGGGAGGGACCCCATGCTCGTGGAGGACGTCGTAGAGGGGGCGAGTGAAGCGCAGGCCGCGAGTTCGAGCGCCGAGGTGCTGAGTCCGACGGCGGCGAGCGCGAGAGCGAAGCGAGGACTGGGGGTGCGTGAGGTCACGGGATGCCTTCCCTGAGGACGGGAACTTCCATCTTCGCGCCGACGACGGCGTACGGCATCCGCCGAAGGTAGGGACGATGTCGTCCTGCAGACGGATGTTTCACGACCCACCCCTCGGAACCACCTCGGACCCCCGCCCGGATAAGGGCAGGGGTCCGAGCGCTACGCAACCTACCGGCGCACCAGTTCCGCGCTCACCGGCTTCGGGATGAACATCGAGAACACCAGGGCGCCGACGAGGACGACGGCCCCGGTGATCAGCGCCGCGACATACCCGCCCGCCGGCACCTCGCTCGAGGCGAAGGAGGTCTGCGCCGCATAGATGACGACGAAGCTCAGCCCGGCGCCGAGATTGATGGCGCCGGTGTTCAGGCCGGGGAGTGAACCGGGGCGATCCTTCGGCGAGAGCACGACACCCAGACCGTTGAGCATGATGTTGCCGATTCCCGCGTAGGTGATCCCGACCGCGATCGAGAGGAGGAGCAGCACGAATCGCGATGAGGTCTCCACGTTGGCGACCATGAGTCCGAGCACGAGCACGGTTCCGCCCAGCCCGATGCGCAGCATCGTGCGGTATCCGACCGTGGCTGCGAGCCGACCGCTGAGCGGACCCATGAGGAGCCCGGCGAGGGCGTAGGGCATCAGGATCCACAGCGACACCTCCTCCGCACTCATCGAGAGGTTCATCGCGGTGTCCTGCGCGAGTGCGGGGACCACGCCGTTCATGATCGCGAAGATCCCCGACAGGGTCAGGAGCGAGGTCGCGCTCAGTGCCCAGGTAGCCCTCTGCTTCAGCTGGGGGATCGACACGAGCGGATCCGCGATCCGTCCCTCGAGCTTCCAGAAGGCGGCGAAGGATGCAACCGCGACGATGCCGAGGACGACGACGAGCAGCAGGTCCGCGCCGGCGAGCTTGCCGAGCTCGTTGAGCGCGACGAGCATCGATCCCACCGAGACGACGAGCAGCAGCGACCCCCACCAGTCCATGCGGGGACGGTCATCGGCCATGGTCTCCGGGGCGAGCAGGCGCACGGTCAGGGCGGCGACGATCGCCACACCCGCCATGGTCCAGAAGATCGACGCGAAGCCGTGGTTCGTCGCCAGATATCCGCCGAGCAGAGCGTCACCTCCGGCGATCCCTCCGTTGACGGCGGTGACGACACCGAGGAGGGTGCCGTACGCCTTCGGATCCTTCACCGCGGCTCGCAGCATGATCAGGCAGAGCGGAACGACCGGTCCCGACACGCCCTGGATCAGCCGGCCGACGAACAGCATCGGGACGTTCGTGGCCAGCGCCGCCACGACGCAGCCCACGGCCATCACCACGAGCATGCCGACGAGAACCCGTCGACGTCCGATCAGATCACCCAGGCGGGGGAGGAACAGGGTGAACAGCGCGGCAGCTGTGAAGAACACCGTCTGGGTCGCGGCGATCTCGGTGGAGGTGGCGTCGAGTTCGCGCTCCATCGTCACCAGCGCGGGGCTCAGCATGCTGGCGTTGAGCTGGAACGCGAGGCAGGCGGCGAGGAGGGCGATCATCAGCGCCACCACGTTCGTCCGGGTGCGAACAGCTTCTGTGTGGTTGGTCATTGCTCACTTCTTCGTGTCTGGTGGGGGGCTTGTCGGTGGTTGATCAGGGGCTGATCGCGTGCGTAATCCTTTACGCACGCCATATCTTTGACTGATGGTGTCGACGGCGGCACCGATGGGGGGTCGGGTCGTGGTGAAGAAGGCGTCGGTCACGCTGCACGAGGTGGCGGCAGCCGCCGGGGTGTCCATCGCGACCGTCTCGCGGGCCCTCAACGGGAAGGACCGCGTCTCCGGCCGCACCGCCGAGCACGTGGCCGAGGTCGCCGAGCGTCTCGGCTATCGCGTCAATCTCATCGGTCGCGGACTGCGGGCGGGCAGCGGTGCCACGATCGGCGTCGTGGTCCCGGTGATCAGCAACCCTTTCTACGGCGAGCTCATCCACCGCCTCGAAGACCATCTGCAGCGCCGCGGCTTCGATCTCGTCATCGCCGACTCGCACGGTGAGGTCGAACGCGAACGCGACCGTCTCCGCATGCTGGTCGAACGTCGCGTCGAGGGGATCTTCGTCGTGCCGTCCGATGCCGAGCTCTCGTACGACGCCGTCGCGGACACCGCCCGCAGAGTGCCGCTGGTGCAGCTCGACCGCCGCGTGATCGACCTGTCCGCCGACTTCGTTGGAGTGGACAACGACGCCGGCATCGATCTCGCCGTCGACCACGTCACCTCCCGCGGAGCGCGTCGGGTCGTGCTCGTCTCGGGCAACGACGTCACCTCGGTGGGCCGTGAGCGACGGGCCGCGTTCGAGGCCACGGTCCGCACCCGGTCGCTGTCCCGCGAGGACAACATCTTCGGCGAGTACCTGCTCGCCTTCGGAGAGCGGGCCGCGGAAGAGCTGCTCGCCCGCGGGCCTCTTCCCGACGCGATCATCGCCGGAGACGACCTCGTCGCAGCCGGCGCCATCGCGGCGTTGAAGCGCGCGGGCAGGAGCGTTCCCTCCGATGTGCAGGTGACGGGCTTCGACGGGACGATGCTCGCCGACGTCTGCGAACCGCGGCTGACGACCGTCGTGCAGCCGTTCGACGGGCTCGCCCAGGAGGCGACCGAGGCCCTGGTGCGACGGATGGAAGACCCCGAGGCCCCGTACGTGCTCCGTCGCCTCGCGCCGAGTCTGCGCGTGGCCGAGTCGACGACGCCCGCCGCTACGCACTGAACCTCATGCCAGCGCGCCGACGGCGTCGGTGACCAGGTTCCAGAACTTCGGCACGTCGAGGGTGATCGCGACGTCGGTGTTCGGCTCCTTGCCGAGCATGTCGTGGAGATCGACGCAGGTCGCACCGGCTGTGAACTCGCCCGTGGTCTCGATGTCCACATGGCAGCGCTGCACGGAGGCGACGGCGCGGTCGATCGCGATGGCCACGGTGATGGGGTCGTGCAGAGGGCCCTCGGGCATGCCCTCCGCCTTCTCGTAGGTGCTGCAGAAGAACCGGAGCAGCTCGACCCCGAAGGCTGCGGTGTCGTTGCCGACCGCACCGATGCGCTGGATGACCTCTTCGGTGATGAGGGCCTGGTGGGAGATGTTGAGCCCGACCATCGTCAGCGGCAGTCCGGAGGCGAACACGACGGCTGCGGCTTCGGGGTCGGCCCAGGCATTGAACTCCGGGTACGCGCCCACGTTGCCGCGCCCGGTCGAGCCGCCCATCCAGATGATCTCCTTGATCTGCGACGTGACCTCGGGGCGCTGCTGCAGCAGGAGCGCGATGTTCGTCAGCGGACCGGTCGGGATCAGCGTGATCGGCTCCGACGAAGCGGCGAGCGTGTCGGCGAGGAAGTCGACGGCGTGGCGGGGGTCGAGCGGCACCGTGGGTTCGGGGAGCACCGGACCGCCCAGCGCGTTCTCGCCGTGGATCCACGCCCCGGGGGTCAGTTCACGCGTGAGGGGCTTGTCGGCACCGGCGGCGACCGGCACGTTCGTGACCCCGGCGACCGTGAGGGCGATCCGTGCGTTGCGGGTCGTGTGCTCGAGGTAGCCGTTGCCGCCGACGGTCGTCACACCGCGCAGGTCGATGGCGTCGTTTCCGGCCGCGAGCCAGATCGCGAAGACGTCGTCGTGGCCCGGATCGCAGTCGAGAAGGACGGGAGTGGTCATGGTGCTCCTTTGCAGATGTTCGTGCGTAAACGTTTACACTTTCTTGCAGGAACGTCAAGTCGGGTGCACACCGGCGTCGTTGCCTGCCCCGTCCCGCGATCCGAAAGCCGCCGCCATGATCACTCCTGTCTCTCCCTCACTCGTCGTCGTCGGCAGCGCGAACGTCGACGTCACCGCGTTCGTCGATCGCCTCCCCACCGCAGGTGAGACCGTCGCCGGCGGAAGGCTGTCCCGAGACCTGGGAGGGAAGGGCGCGAATCAGGCCGTCGCCGCCGCCAAGCTCGGCGGGAGAGTCCGCATGATCGGCGCCGTCGGGGATGACGCCGACGGGGCCTGGACCCGAGACGAGATGGATCGGGCCGGGGTGGACACCACCGACCTCCGCACCGTCGATGCCCCGACCGGAACGGCACTGATCGTCGTGGATTCCGACGCCGAGAACCAGATCGCGGTGTGCCCGGGAGCGAATGATCGGGTGAGTCTCGACGGCGTGACCTTCCGAGAGGAGGAGGCGGTGCTCATGCAACTGGAGATCGCGCTCAGCATCGTCGAAGAGGTCGCCGCAACGGCGCCCGGCTTCATCGCCGTCAACGCCGCTCCCGCCCAGCCGCTACCCGAAGCGCTGCTGAGTCGCGTCGATCTGTTCATCGTGAACGAGACCGAGCGCGAGCTCATGCCCGAGCTCGCCGAGGCCGAACTCGTCGCGGTCACCTACGGCGCGGCCGGCGCCGCCCTGTATCGCCGTGGCGAGGAGATCACCCGGGCTGACGGCATCCCCGCCGAGGCCGTGAACACGGTCGGCGCGGGGGATGCGTTCTGCGCGGCACTCGTGCTCGCGCTGCGCGCAGGGCACGCGCCTGCCGACGCTCTCGAAGCCGCGTGCGCCGTGGGGTCTGCGGCCGTGTCGCACCTCTCATCGCAGCCGCCGTTCGAGCACCTGAGTCGGTACCTGCCGGTGCGGTGACGGGAGAAGGCTCCGACGCGCTACTCCCAGACCGTGATGGTCACGTCGACGGAGTTCGCGTCGTAGCGAAGCACCTGGATCGCTGCGTACCGATCAGATTGGAGCCGGACGCACGTCGTGGGTGCCTCCAGCTGGTGGGGGTCGAGGGACGACCCGCGCGACCACCCGGTCGCCGCGGCACACGTCGCGTAGTCCGCGTTACCCGAACCCAAGACCACGGTGGAGGCGCCGTACCCCAGGACCAACCTGTCACCGCTGTAAGAAAGAGTGTCCGAGTAGACGAAGTCCGCGGCACCGAAGTTCGGGAGCGCCGAGTTCAAGTCGAGCGTGTCCCCCCGCTTGGCGAGCGTCAGAGTGGCCGTCGCACGGATGTCGTGAACGTCTTCCGGCGCGACCGTGTACGGCAACGCCGCGCGGAGCTCCCTGTTCTCATCGCGCAGTTCTGCGATCGCTTCCTGCCGGACCTCGAGTTTCGCGTTCGCGGAATCCAGTTCCTGCTCGAGTTCATCGATCTTCTGATCGCGGGCCGTGATGGTCCCATCCCGATCCACGACAGTGTTCAGCAGCGGGATCACCACCGCCGCGAAGCCGATGATCGAGGCGGCGAGCGTGATGAGCGCGGCTCGCCATCCCATCAAAGAAGTGCGGTACTCGCTGCGTTTCATGACCAGACACTAGCGGTCGATTCGCGCCGCACCACCACCGTCATCGACGACCCGAAGCATGCGGAAAGAAGAAGGCCCGGCTTCCTCGAAAGGAACCGGGCCATCTTGAACTGTGCGCGAGGGGGGACTTGAACCCCCACGTCCTTACGGACACTGGCACCTGAAGCCAGCGCGTCTACCATTCCGCCACTCGCGCGAGTGGTCTCGTTCCGAAGAACTCAACTTCCCAAAGATATCATGCGTTTTCGGGCTCGTTGCACACTCGACGGGGGTCTTCGGCGGCGTTCCCCCAGGACACCTGGCTACGATGTCCCTACCAGCCGGCATGCCAGAGGAGCCCAGTGGGACTACTTGACAGCTTTGAGAAAGGTCTCGAGCGCGCAGTGAACAGCGCGTTCGCCAAGACCTTCCGCAGCGGCATCCAGCCCGTGGAGATCGCTTCGGCGCTGCGGCGTGAAGCCGACACGAAGGCCGCTGTCGTGAGCCGCGACCGCATCATCGCGCCCAACAGCTACATCGTTCGCCTCAGCGACGACGATGCGGAGCGGATGCGCGGGCTCGGTGGCGCTCTCACCGATGAGCTGCATGCCCTCCTCACCAAGCACGCCACGTCGCAGGGGTACAGCTTCGCCGGCCCGCTCTCGATCACCCTCGAGGCCGACGAGAAGGTCGCCACCGGCACGGTGCGCGTCAGCTCCGGAACGGTCGAGGGCCGCGTCAGCTGGCAGGCCGTGGTCGACGTCGACGGCCGCCGCCACTCGATCTCGCGCGCTCGCACGGTGATCGGACGCGGTTCGGATGCCGACATCACGATCGCCGACGCCGGTTCGAGCCGCAAGCACGTCGAGATCCTGTGGGACGGCGAGCGCGCCATGATGCGCGACCTGGGATCCACCAACGGCACGAAGGTGAATGGCCAGAAGCTGCGCGAAGCCGCGCTCCCCACCGACACCACGATCACGATCGGACGCACCGACCTGGTGTTCCGCATCGTCCCCGTGGCCACCCCCTCGCGGCCGACGTCCCGAGGCGACGACGCCACCCGAGCGTTCGGAGCCCTCGGGTGAGTGAACTGATCCTCCTTCTGCTCCGCATCGGGTTCCTTCTCCTGATGTGGTTCTTCGTGTTCGGGGTGGTGTACTCGCTCCGAGCAGACCTGTTCGGAGTGCGCGTGCGCAAGCTGCCCGCCGAGGCGACCGCCGGAGCCCCCGCACAGGCGGCTGCGCCCGCGGCACCCGTCGCGAAGCCGGCTTCCGCCCGCCCCTCCACGGGCCCGGCGACGGTCGCGACAGCCAAGCGGCTCGTGATCACCTCCGGCCCGAAGGCAGGCCTGGAGCTGCCGCTCAGCGCCGACTCCCTCACGATCGGCCGCTCCAGCGAATCCGCTCTCGTGATCCGCGACGACTACACGTCCAGCCACCATGCGCGCCTGATGCTGCGCGGCGACGCCTGGGCGATCCAGGACCTCGACTCCACCAACGGCACCTTCGTCGCAGGCCAGCGCGTCTCCGGCTCGCCGGTCGCCCTCTCGCTCGGCACCCCCATCAAGGTGGGCGCCACGACCTTCGAGCTGCGAGCCTGACGCCGGCATGGTCTTCGAGGGCTCGAGCGTCGCGATCTCCCACACCGGGAAGGTCCGCTCCAACAACCAGGATTCCGGCTACTCCGGAGCGAACCTCTTCGTCGTCGCCGACGGCATGGGCGGTCACGCCGGCGGTGACGTCGCATCCAGCATCGCGATCCAGCGCCTCGAGCCGCTCGATCAGGCGTATGCGACGACGGAAGACGCACAGGCCTCGCTGCAGGCGGCGGCGACCACGGCCGCGGGCGACCTCATCCGTGCCGCGAAGGACCGTCCAGAGCTGGCGGGTCTCGGCACCACCCTCAGCGCGATCATCATGGTCGACGAGTACGCGGTCATCGGCCACATCGGCGACTCGCGCATCTACCTCTATCGCGACGATGCCCTGACGCAGATCACCGCCGACCACACGTTCGTGCAGCGTCTGGTCGACTCGGGCCGCATCACCCCGGAGGAGGCGCGCTACCACCCGCGCCGATCCGTGCTGATGCGTGTGCTCAGCGACATGGACTCCGACCCCGAGCTCGACATGTTCGTCATGCACACGCAGCCCGGCGACCGCTGGCTGCTCTGCTCCGACGGACTCTCCGGCGTGGTCGACGAGCCGCACATCCTCAAGGCCATGCAGCTCGGTCTCGCCCCCGGACGTACGGCCGACATCCTGCTCAAGCAGGCACTCGACGGCGGCGCGCCCGACAACGTCACGATGGTCCTGGTCGACGTCGGCGGACAGCACCCGATCCATTCGGGAACCCCCACGATCGTCGGCTCAGCGTCGAACCCCGACGGCGTGTACGTTCCTCCCGTGCGGGCTCCCCGCGGCAACTGGCTGCACCCGGTGCGACAGGCCGCGAACGAGCCCAGCCACTTCGAGCCGGCGCCCGAGTACCTCGAGGAGCTCATCGAAGAGGACCGTCGTCGCGCCAAGCGCCGGCGCCTCGGGTGGATCGCCGGCGCTCTCGTGGTGATCGTGATGCTCGGCGTCGCGGCCTTCGCTGCCTACAGCTGGACCCAGACCCGGTACTTCATCGGCGCCGATGAGGACAGCGTCGTGATCTTCCAGGGCGTGCAGCAGAACATCGGTCCGATCACGCTGTCCACCCCGATCCAGGACACCGACATCCTCCTCGCGAACCTACCTCCGTATCAGCGGGCATCGGTCGAGCGCACGATCACCGCGCGCTCGCTGTCCGACGCGATGGCGATCGTGGACCGGCTCAAGGCGGGTGCCGACGCGAACACGATCGAGCAGACGCCGCTGCCCACGCCCATGCCGACCCCTGTCGAGACTCCGGCCGGGGGTGACGGATGACCACCGACGTCACAGCCGACACCAGCGTCATCAAGGCCCTCAAGCGCATCCGCATGCCCCAGAGCCAGCGCAACCGCGAGTTCTGGCTGCTGCTCTTCGCGTGTGCGATCAGCGGTGCCGCGCTCACGCTCGTCCAGCTGGGCGCGCTCGGGGTGATCGACCCGATGATCCTGGCGATCGGCGGTGGCCTCGCCGCCCTCGCGTTCGCGCTGCACATCGTGTTGCGCTTCGTGGCATCCGACGCCGACCCGTTCGTCGTACCGATCGCGACCCTGCTCACCGGACTCGGCATCGCGATGATCTACCGCATCGACATCGCCTTCAAGAACACCGGCTGGAACGCCTACTCGACCAAGCAGCTCGCGTGGACCGCCATCTCGCTGGCCGGTGCGATCGTGGTCGTGATCCTGCTGCGCAACTACCGGATCCTCTTCCGATACACCTACATCTTCGGACTCGCCGGAATCCTGCTCCTGCTGCTGCCCTTCGTCCCCGGGCTGCGCATCCCCGACGCGAACGCTGCGGTGTGGGTGTCGCTCGGCGGCGCCTTCGCCTTCCAGCCGGGCGAGCTCGCCAAGATCTGCCTGGCCATCTTCTTCGCGGGATACCTCGTGCGCACCCGTGAGAGCCTGACGTCGGTCGGCAAGCGGGTCCTTGGCATCACCTGGCCACGCATGCGCGAGCTCGGACCCGTGCTGGTCGTCTGGCTGATCTCGCTCGGGATCATCGTCTTCCAGCGCGACCTCGGAACCGGAACCCTGATCTTCGGGATGTTCGTCGCGATGCTCTACGTCGCGACGGGGAAGACCAGCTGGGTGCTCATCGGCCTGACCCTCGTGGTCGCCGGCGTCGCGCTCGCGACGCAGATCCTCAGCTACGTGCAGGGTCGCTTCATCAACTGGCTCTTCCTCTTCGACGCCAACCAGGTCGACCCGGACGGCGCCGGGTACCAGCCCATGCAAGGGCTCTTCGGCCTCGCCCGCGGCGGTCTGATGGGCACGGGTTGGGGCCAGGGACGCCCCGAGGTCACTCCGCTGGCCCACAGCGACTACATCATCACGAGCCTCGGCGAAGAACTCGGGCTGATCGGACTGTTCGCGATCCTCTGCCTCTACATGGTGTTCGTCAGCCGCGGCATGCGCATCGGCCTCGCCGGTCAGGACGACTTCGGCAAGCTGCTCGCGACGGGTCTCTCGTTCACGATCGCCCTGCAGGTGTTCATCATGGTCGGGGGTGTCACGCGCCTCATCCCGCTGACCGGCCTGACCACGCCGTTCCTCGCGGCGGGTGGATCCTCCCTCGTGGCCAACTGGCTCATCGTGGCTCTGCTGCTGCGCATCTCCGACGGTGTGCGGCGCCAACCCCGGGTGGTGATCGGCTGACATGACGAAGGAACTCCGCCGCCTCAGCATCATCATGCTGTTCATGTTCATCGCGCTGTTCGCCGCGACCAGTTGGATCCAGGTCGTCGAAGCGGATGCGCTGGCCCAGAACAGCAACAACAAGCGCACCCGGCTCGACAGCTATGAGATCCAGCGCGGATCGATCATCGTCGACGGCGTCGCGATCGCGAGCTCGGTGCCGAGTGATGACCGCTACCAGTTCCAGCGCACCTACGCGGATGCTCCCATCTGGGAGCCGGTAACGGGATACTTCAACCCGGCTCTGGGCTCGAGCACGGGCATCGAGAAGGCCATGAACGCCGAGCTATCCGGCACGGGGTCGAATGCCTTCCTCGGCGAGGTCGAGCGCATCCTCTCAGGCCAACCGCAGCGCGGGTACAGCGTCGAGCTCTCACTGAACACCGCGGCGCAGCGAGCGGCCTACGAGGCCCTCGGCGGCCTCAAGGGTGCTGTCGTGGCGATGGATCCGAAGACCGGACGGATCCTGGCCATGGTCTCCACGCCCGGCTTCGACACGAACCTGATGGCCACGCACGATGCCGATGCCGCGAACGCCACCTACGACCAGCTCGTCGCCGACGCCAACAAGCCGCTGTCCAACCGCGCCATCGCCGGCGACCTGAATCCTCCCGGTTCCACGTTCAAGGTCGTGGTCGCCGCTGCGGCCTATGCGAGCGGCAAGTGGACCCCGGAGTCGACGCTGCCCAACCCGGCCGTCTACACCCTTCCCGGGTCGTCCAACCGCGTCTCCAACGCGTGGGGCGGCACCTGCGGCCCCGGAGAGACCGTCACGATCGCCGAGGCGATCCGCCTCAGCTGCAACATCCCCATGGCCGAGCTCGCGGTCGAACTCGGCGACGACGCGATCCGCGAGATGGCCGACAAGCTCGGGTTCAATCGATCGTTCGACACGCCCCTGACGTCGACACCCTCCAGCTACCCGCGGGCCCTCGACGACGCACAGACCGCTCTGACCGGTTTCGGCCAGGGAAAGGTCACCGCCACTCCGCTGCAGATGGCCATGGTCTCCGCCGGACTCGCGAACGACGGTGTCGTGATGAATCCGCGGATGGTCGACGCCGTGATCGGCAACGACCTCTCGGTCATCAAGGCGTTCCAGGACAGCGAGTTCGGACGTGCGATGGAGGCCGATGTGGCGAACGACGTGACCGCCGCGATGGTCGCGAGCGTCGCAACGGGAGCGGCCCAGGGTGCAAGAATAGACGGGATCGACGTGGCCGGTAAGACGGGCACCGCAGAGAACGGAAACAGGCCGCATACGTTGTGGTTCACCGGCTTCGCGCCGGCGAACGATCCAGCGGTCGCAGTAGCGGTCGTCGTCGAAGACGGCGGCGGACAGGGACAATCAGGCAGCGGCGACACCATCGCCGCTCCGATTGCGAAGAAGGTCATAGAGGCGGTGCTGGGCAGATGAGGCCGACGCAGGGTGTGTCGTTCGGTGGTCGTTACGAGCTGCAGTCGCGTATCGCGATCGGTGGCATGGGCGAGGTGTGGGAAGCGACGGATCACGTCATCGGACGTACCGTCGCGATCAAGATCCTCAAGGACGAGTACATGGGGGACCCCGGGTTCCTCGAGCGCTTCCGAGCCGAGGCTCGGCACGCCGCACTCGTCAACCATGAGGGCATCGCCAGTGTCTTCGACTATGGCGAGGAGAACGGCAGCGCCTACCTCGTCATGGAGCTGGTGCCCGGCGAGGCTCTCTCGACCGTGCTCGAGCGCGATGGAGCACTCAGCGCCGACAAGACCCTCGACATCGTCGCCCAGACCGCGTCCGCTCTGCAGGCCGCTCACGCGGCGGGTCTCGTGCACCGCGACATCAAGCCGGGAAACCTGCTGATCACGCCCGACGGCCGCGTCAAGATCACCGATTTCGGCATCGCCCGTATCGCCGACCAGGTACCGCTCACCGCGACCGGCCAGGTCATGGGCACGGTGCAGTACCTGTCGCCCGAGCAGGCGTCCGGTCACCCGGCCTCCCCCGCCACCGACACCTACTCGCTCGGCATCGTCGCCTACGAATGCCTGGCGGGCAAGCGTCCGTTCACGGGTGAGTCGCAGGTGGCCATCGCCATGGCGCAGATCAACGAGCAGCCCCCGCCGCTGCCCCCGACCGTGCCGATCCCCGTCCAGAACCTCGTCATGGCCATGATCGCCAAGAAGCCCAGCGATCGCCCCTCGTCTTCTGCGACGGTGGCGCGCGCGGCTCAGGCTCTTCGCCGAGGCGACCTCAACTCCGCGGCCATCGCCGTGCCCGCGATCGCGACCGGCGGCATCGCAGGCGGAGACGACGCGACACGGATCCTGACGGCATCGGGAGACGACGGCACCACGCGCATCCTTCCCACCACGGCTCAGCTTCCCACCGAGGCTGCAGCCGAGGAGGAGAAGGAGAAGAAGAAGCGCAGCCCCTGGACCTGGCCGCTGATCGCTCTGATCGCTCTGCTGGTGATCGTGCTCGGCGGCACGTTGTGGGCGATGCTGGCGAACCAGGGCGGCGATGCCGATCCCACGGGTTCGCCGAGCAACACGCCGCCCCAGACCCAGACGCAGACGACACCGCCGCCGACCACTCCGACGCCGGAAGTGACCCGTGTGGACGTGACAGCCCTGAACCTGAACGGCATGGACTGCGGCGCCGCCACCTCCACTCTCAAGGAGGCGGGCTTCAACAGCGAGATCACCTGCGTCGACGGCGATCCTGCGCCGACCGATGCGGACGTCGGCAAGGTCTACCGCGTCGCACCGACCGGCAACGTCGAGACGACGCAGGCCATGACTCTCACGGTCTACGCGGCTCGTGCGGGCATCCCGACGCCGACCGACGCGCCGACGATCACCGGAAACCCAGTCGCGGGTTCGACGGTGACCATCTCCTGGGGAACCGGATTCACGTGCCCGAGCGGAACGACGCTTTCCGGCTACGTCGTGTCGGTGCAGAACGGCAGCTTCGTCTCCGGTGGGCCGAACTTCCAGCCGACGCAGCGCAACACGCAGGTGAAGATCGCCGACGCCGAGGGGCAGCAGCTCATCGTCACATACCAGGGCATGTGCTCCGGTGGCGATCAGCGCACTTCCGCGGCATCGCCCCCGCTCTCGGTGACGATCACGGCGGCCCCCGGCGACGGGGACACCGACACCGACGGGTAACCTGTAGTTCAGTTCAGCAAGCGTAGTTTTCCAGGGGGGTCATCCGTGTCCACAGAGCCACGAATCGTCGCGGGCCGGTACCGCGTCGACGAGCTCATCGGGCATGGCGGTATGGCGAAGGTCTACCGCGGGTACGATCTGACGCTCGGTCGAGACGTCGCGATCAAGATCCTCGACGCCGATCTGGCACGGGACACCACGTTCCGCAATCGATTCCGGCTCGAGGCCCAGGCCGCGTCACGGATGTCTCACCCTTCGATCGTCCGCGTGTTCGATGCCGGCGACCCCTCGACGAGCGACATCGGTTCCGACGAGCCGCCCTATATCGTGATGGAGCTCGTCAAGGGCACCCTCCTCAAGGACATCATCGCGGCGGGACCGGTGCCGGCGGCCGACGCCGTGCGCTATGTCGACGGCATCCTCGAGGCGCTCGACTACTCGCACCGCGCAGGCGTGGTGCACCGCGACATCAAGCCGGGCAACGTGATGGTGACCGACAAGGGTCAGGTCAAGGTGATGGACTTCGGCATCGCCCGTGCCGTCTCCGACTCGTCCTCCACGGTGGCCGAGACGACCCAGATCATCGGCACCGCCGCCTACTTCTCGCCGGAACAGGCCAAGGGCGAACCCGTCGATGCGCGAGCCGACCTCTACTCCACGGGTGTCGTCCTGTACGAGCTGCTCACCGGACGCCAGCCGTTCCGTGGCGAGTCGCCGGTGGCTGTCGCCTACCAGCATGTGAGTGAGACACCGGTCCCTCCGACAGAGGTCAACGAGGACGCTCCTCCAACGCTCGACCCGATCGTGCTGCGCGCACTCGCGAAGGATCCCTACCAGCGGTATCCGGACGCCGCTCACTTCCGCGCCGCCCTGGATTCCGCCATGACCGGCAATGCCCCGACGCGCAAGGAACTGGGAGCACTGACCAGCGAGCTGTACGGCGCGAGCCCGCGGCAGGCGCAGGAGACCGCGCGGTCGCTGCGGCAGTTGAGTGCGGACACCACCATGACCCGAACCCAGTCCGGACCACCGGTCGCCTGGATCTGGGCCGGAGTGGCACTGCTCGCGGTGCTGCTGGCATCGGTGCTGTTCTGGGTCGTCACGATCAGCATGCGCCCTCCCGAGGTGTCGAGCACGTCGCGAACGATCCCGAACCTCGTCAACGTGTCATCCGAGCGCGCACAGGACGACCTCGCGAACCTCGACCTCTCGTCGAAGATCGTGATCGAGACGAGCTCCGAGGTCTCCGAGGGAAACGTGATCCGCACCGACCCCGAGGCGGGGGTGTCGGTCGAGGAGGGCTCCACGGTCACGCTGTACGTCTCCAAGGGCGAGGAGACGGTCGTGATGCCCAAGATCGAGGGCATGGCACTCGACGACGCCACGAACGCGCTGAAGGCGGCCGGGCTCGAACTCGGAACGGTCATCCAACGCAACGACAAGGCGTTGGCCGCGAACACGGTCATCTCCGCCAGTGAGAAGGCCGACGCCGAGCTCGATCCGGGTACCGTCGTCAACCTGGTCGTGGCCAGCGGCACGGTGACGCTCACCGACCTCGCCGGCTGGACCGTCGACGCCGCCACGGCCAACCTCACCGATCTCGGCCTGGTGGCCGTGCCGACGGAGACGGCCGAGTGCCCGGCCACGGAGCCGCCGACCGTGCACTCCATGTCGGTCGCACCCGGTGACGTCCCGGTCGGCTCGTCCGTCCAGATCTTCTTCTGCACCGGTTGACGCGCAGGTCCCGGTGAGCCGGACCGTACCTTCAGCGTGACAGGGGGTGCAGCGTCTCGGCGCGCGCGACCGCTCCGTCGTCGCCGCACAGTTCCAGCCAGTTCGCCAGGAGTCGGTAGCCTCCCTCTGTGAGCACGCTCTCCGGGTGGAACTGCACGCCCCACACCGGCAGGTCGCGGTGGGCCAGCGCCATGACCGTCCCCTCCTCTGTCCAGGCCGTCACCATGACCTCGGGTGGCAGGTCGGAGGCCGCGAGCGCGAGCGAGTGATACCGCCCTGCATCGAACGGCGAGGGGATTCCTGCGAACAGGGGAGAAGCGTCGTGCGTGACCGACGAGACCATCCCGTGCATGAGTTCGGGCGTCGCGGTGACGGGAGTCCCGAAGGCCTCTCCGATCGCCTGGTGTCCGAGACACACACCGAGCGTCGGCACCCGCAGCCGCGTGGCGACGCGCACGGCATCGATCGACGCTCCAGCATCGGCAGGTGCACCTGGGCCCGGAGAGAGCATCACCGCGTCGTACGCCGGCACCAGCTTCTCGAGTCGGGCGGCATCCGTCGCATCCGCTTCGATCATGTCGGCGTCTGCGCCGAGCTCCTGCAGGTATCCGACCAGGGTGTGCACGAAGCTGTCGTGGTTGTCGACCACGAGCACTCGCGTCATTCGACGTCGACCTCGCCGGGGGCGATGATCGGGCTCACCCAGGGGAACACGTACCAGAACAGTCCGTAGAGCACGGCGGCGATGACGATCACGAGGATGAGGACCCGCAGCCACCACGGGCCGGGCAGCAGGCGCCAGAGGGCGGCGTACATCAGGCTTCTCCCTTTCGGATGTCCATGATCACACCGAGGGTGCGGCCGGCGGAGGCGGCGGATCGGTCAGAGCGGTCGGCGGACCCTCGGCGCGTGGCTGGAAGCTCTCGAACACCCCGTAGGCGACGATGCGCTCGGCCAAGGAGTACAGCGGAGAGCAGGCCGTGAGCGTGATGTACTGCTCCCCGGTCTGCTGCTCGGGCATCTGCGGCACGTCGGCGAGCACATCGGTCTGGCTGGGCTTCACGTACTCGAGCGTGCGGAACCGGTAGGTGTACCAGCCGTCAGGTGTCTCCACGACGATCGCGTCGTTCAACTGCAGCTTGTCGAGCTGGTTGAACGGCTTTCCCCACGTGGTCCGATGCCCGGCCAGCGAGAAGTTGCCGACCTCGCCCGGCATCTTCGAGTTGGTGTAGACCCCGATCCCCTGCTGGTCGAGCGTGCGGGCACGGCTCGTCCCGCCGAAGATCCCGAAGTTGTAGTCCGCGCCGAAACGCGGGATGTGCATCTGTCCGAACCACTGCGCATCGGCCGGGGCCGCGGGCACGGGGGGCACGTATGCCGTGGTTCCGTCGTCTTCCTCGACGACGGGCGGGAGCGCCGGGGGCTCGGCCTGTGCCAGCGCCTGAGACACGGCTGCACCCTCGTCGTTCTTCTGGGCGCTGATGATGATGTCGCCGATCCACATCTGCCACGCGACGAAGAGCAGGACGATCACGCCGGCGGTGAGGAGCAGCTCTCCGAGCACGCTCGCGAACGTCGCGCGCGAGCGCGGCCGCTGTCGCCGCGGACGCCGCCCCCCAGGCACGACGGATGCAGTCATGCGGTGATCATATCCGGGAACGCTGAGCGCGCGCCGTGGCCTCTCCGTCTGCGGCGGCATCCTGGCCTCGGCGGAGGACAGGTCTCATGGGTACAATGACGGAATGGCACGTGACCGCAAGACTGAAGAACCCGCCGTCGAGCGCGCCGAAGGCGACGCCGCTCCCAACGCCGTGTGGTTCAAGCCGGTGATGATCGGCTTCATGCTCCTGGGGCTCGTGTGGATCCTTGTCTTCTACATCTCCGGCATGCAGTACCCGATCCCGGGGCTGTCGAACTGGAACCTGGCGATCGGCCTCGGCATCGCGCTGATCGGCTTCCTGATGACCACTCGCTGGCGCTGACGCCTCCACTTCTTCCAGAAAGGCCCCCTCGCATCGCGAGGGGGCCTTTCTCATACCCATCCCGGATTCCACTCCGCTCCGGTGTACAGCGGCAACGCCACCGAAGGTCGTAGGCGGGTTCCCGGAGTGAGCATCGGGAGGGACCCGCGAAGCGGGAGGGAGCCCGTTCTGCGAACGAAGGGAATCCGCCTACGACCGTCCCCCGGAGATGCCCGCCCACAAGTCCACCCAGAGCGAAAGTTATCCACAGGTCCATCCACAGCCTGGGGAGAATTACACCGGTGTTATTCACAGGGGTTAACAACCCTGTTAACAACTCGGGATCAGGACAAAAGGATGAGCGGCGGCACGAAGGCGACGACGACGATCAACAGGACGACCAGCGCGGACAGCAGAACGATCTGCAGGGTTCGCTGGTCTCGGCGCTTCGTCTTGACATAGATGAAGGCCACCAGCGCGCCGATGACGACTCCGCCGAGGTGCGCCTGCCAGGAGATCCGTCCACCCCCGAAGACCAGCCCGTAGACGAAGTTGATGCCGAGGATGACGAGAAGCCCGGTGACATTGGCGCCGAGGTGCCGGCCGACGATGAGCAGAGCGGCCATCATGCCGAAGATCGCTCCCGAGGCCCCGACCGTGGAGGTCAGCGGGGCGAGCACCGCCACCATGACCGAGCCGCCAAGACCGCTGATGAGGTAGAGGGCGAGGAACCGGACGCGGCCGAGCATGGGCTCGAGGCTCTGTCCGAGCATCCACAACGCGAGCATGTTGAGGGCGAGGTGGATGAAGCTGCCGTGGGCGAAGACGGCGGTGAGCAGTCGCCAGGGCTCGAATGGCAGCGGCGAGAGGTTCGGGTACAGATACGGGGCCGCGAAGAGCATCTGCCCGGTGATCTGCTCGCCGATGCCGGGGATCAGCTGAACCAGTCCGATGAACGACGTGACGGCGAGGAGAGCGTAGGTGACGACCGGCTTGCCGCTGCGGGCCATCGCCATGGTCGCGCCGCTGCCGCCCCAGCGCCGAGCCGCCTTCTTCTGAGCGGGGGTGCGGTTCTTCTTGTCCGCGTTCATGCACTCGGGACAGATGACGCCGACAGCCGCCTGCGTCTGGCACTCGGGGCAGATGGTGCGCATGCACCGCTGGCAGAGCACGAAGCTCTGCCGATCCGGATGGCGGTAACAGAAGTTGTCGCGATTGCTCGTGAACTCTGGCGTGGTCATCCGGATCGGCCGCAGCTGTCGTCAGGCCGCGACGATGTCGATCGACTGCAGCACGACAGGCTCGACCGGACGGTCGCCCGGGCCGGTCTGCACGGCGCCGATCGCGTCGACGACTGCGCGGGAAGCGTCATCGGCGACCTCGCCGAAGATCGTGTGCTTGCCCTGCAGCCACGGGGTGGGGTCCGTCGTGATGAAGAACTGCGAACCGTTGGTGCCCTCGGGCTTGCCGGTGATGGCGTTGCGACGCAGGCCGGCGTTGGCCATCGCGAGGATGTACGGCTTGTTGAAGTCGAGCTCCATGTTGATCTCATCGTCGAAGTTGTAGCCGGGGCCGCCGACGCCCTGTCCGAGCGGGTCGCCGCCCTGGATCATGAAGTTCGGGATGATGCGGTGGAAGATGACGTCCTTGTAGAGGGGTCCGTCGCCGGGCTTGCCGGTGGCGGGGTCGGTCCACTCCTGGGTGCCGTCGGCGAGGCCGACGAAGTTCTTGACCGTCTTCGGTGCGTGATCGCCGAAGAGGTTGATGACGATGTCACCGTGGTTGGTGTGCAGGGTTGCGACATGAGAAGCGTGAGCCATGCCTTCATTCTCGCAGAGCTTCCGGTGAGTTGGCCGAGGCCTGTACCCCTGATCAGGCGAAGAAGCAAGGGTCGGGCGATTCCCTCCCGGCTTCCAGCCTGTCGTGGCAAGATGGGGAACCCGTACTCCAATGGACAGGAGAGCATCGTGAGCCTCAGCCGCAAGCGGAAGAAGGAACTGCGTCGTCTTCAGAAGGAAGCGAACCAGCTCTGGGAGAACCAGCAGGTGCTCGTCGGTCACGCCGCCGATGTCGCCCGGGAGGCCGGACGTCAGCTCGGCAGCCTCAATCGTGAGCAGGTCGTCCCGGTCATCCAGGACACGTACAACCGTCGCGTCGCCCCGGTCGTCGACCGTGGCGTCAAGATCGGCAAGCACGTCGTCGACGACAAGGTCGTCCCGATCGTGGGCGGAGTCGTCGGTTCCGCCCTCACCGCGTGGGATGTCGCCAACGCGAAGCGTCACGGTGTGGCCGTCCCGGCACCCCGCGGTGCTTTCGGGAAGAAGCAGAAGTCGGGCCCGGGTCTCGGCTCCGTCATCGCTATCGTCCTCGGCGCGGCCGCGGCCGTCGGCGTTCTCTACGCCGCTTGGCAGGCACTGCGCGCCGACGACGAGCTCTGGGTCGCGGACGACCCGCTCGCCGCACCCGACGCGTGACCCCGTCCGATATCGCCTCCGTCGCCCCGGGTGACGGAGGCGATCGGCATGCGCGGGTGCGTGAAGCGGCCGCAGCCCGCGGTCTCGAGATCGAGATCCGTGAGCGCCCGGCGGCAGGCAGCCTGTTCGAGGCAGCCGAGCTCCTCGGCATCCCGCCGTCGGGCATCGTCAAGACACTCGTCGTGAAGCGCTCCGACGACACGTTCCTGTTCGCGCTGATACCGGGCGGACGCTCGATCTCCTGGCCGAAGCTCCGCGCCCTGGTCGGAGTGAACAAGCTTCGGCTTCCGGAAGCGGAGTTGGCTCTCGCGGCGACAGGCTACGAGCGCGGCACCATCGTCCCGATCGGCAGCACCACCGACTGGCCGATCTACGCCGACGAGTCCATCGTCGGTCAGCGCATCGCCATGGGTGCGGGGGCCCACGGATACAGTCTGTTCGTCGACGCAGACGACCTGATCGCCGCCTACGGGGCGACCGTCGCAGACATCTCCGTTCCCGAAGAGCGTTGACCCCGGCCGGGACTCGGTCGGTTCAGAGGATCCCGGCCATCCGCATGGCGATGTCGACCAGCCGCACCCGCTGCAGCTCGGCCACCGCCTTCATCGGAAACCACTCGGCCATGTCGGTCGAACCGCCGGTCTCGAATCGCAGCTTGCCACCGGTGACCTCGGCTCGGTAGACGATGCGCAGCGTGTGCAGCGGTTCTGCTGCCTTCTGCACTCGACGACCCGCGGGAATCACACGGGAATGGATGCCGAGGAGCTCGCCGACCTTGACCGTGTAGCCGGTCTCCTCGCGGAGCTCTCGACGTACGGCGTCTTCCGGAGATTCACCCGGCTCGAGCCCACCCCCGGGCATCGTCCACGCGACGCGACGACCCTCCGTCCAGCGCGCCAACAGCAGCCGTCCGTCGTCATCGGTGACGACCGCGTACGCCGCGACACGCAGGTCCATGGACACACCCTATCCGTCAGCGAAGGGGGTCGATGACCGTGCGTCACGCTCCGGAAACCGACGGTCCGCTCCGATCGATCAGGAATCGAGAAGCGCTCTGTCCTCCGGCCTCCGTAATGTGATCTCCACAACGGACAGCACCAGGAGAGGACCGATCATGGCCGAGAAAGAGAAGAACTTCAGCGCCGAGGAACGCGAGGCCATGCAGGCTGCCGCGAAGGAAGCGCGCACGCGCCGCTCCAGGGCGAAGAAGTCCCCGGAGGAGCTCCGCGCCGCGGGGGAGGCCGACATCAAGGAGGCGATCGAGAAGCTCACACCCGAAGACCAGGCCCTGGCGAAGAAGCTGCATGACCTGGTCTCCGAGGTCGCCCCCGACCTGGTCCCCCGCACCTACTACGGGATGCCGGCGTGGGGTCGCGACGGCAAGGTGCTCTGCTTCTTCCAGCCGGCCAGCAAGTTCAAGGTCCGCTACGGAACGTTCGGGTTCGAACCGATCTCGAACCTCGACGACGGAACCGTGTGGCCGACCGCCTATGCCGTGACCGACCTCACGAAGGCCGACCTCGAGTTCCTGGGCGAACGCATCCGACTGGCGATCAGCTGACGACACCCTGCTGCCCCGAGGCCGCTCGGGCAGTACCGTTGAGCCGTGAGCACTCTGCCCTTCCCCGCATCCGTGTACGCTGCCCGCCTCGCCGACGCCGCAACGCTCGCGGCTGAAGCGGGAATCGATGCCGTCATCGTGGGTCCCGGACCCGACCTGCAGTACCTGCTGGGCGTGGAGGGCGACACCATCGAGCGGCTCACCGCACTCGTTCTCGGTCCCGGAGTCACGCCCACGGTGGTGGTGCCGCGGATGGAACTCGCCAAGCTGCGAACCACGGCCGCCGGTGAGCTCGGCCTCCGCGTCGCGGACTGGGTGGACGGAGAGGATCCCTACGCGCTGGTCGGCGAGGCAGCGGGTGCGGTGGCACGCGTCGGTGTGTCCGACGCCCTCCCCGCCCTGCACGTCATCCCGATCGGTGAGCGCCTGGGTGTGCGCCTCGAGCTCGCCACACCGGTGCTGCGCGAGAGCCGCATGATCAAGGATGCCGAGGAGATCAGAGAGCTGCGCCGTGCCGGAGACGCCATCGACGCGGTGCACCGGCGCGTGCCTGAGTGGCTTCGTGCCGGACGCACCGAACGCGAGGTGGCTGCCGACATCGCCGAGGCGATCGTCGCCGAAGGGCACCGCACGGTGGAGTTCGTGATCGTCGGATCGGGCCCGAATGGTGCGGACCCTCACCACGAGGTCTCGGACCGCGTGATCGAAGAAGGCGACGTGGTCGTGGTCGACATCGGTGGGGCTGTCCCGAGCGGCTACAACTCCGATAGCACCAGGACATACGTGGTCGGAACCCCCGACCCCGCCGCAGCTGAGCGCATCGGAGTGCTGGTGCGCGCGCAGCAGGCTGCGGTCGATGCCGTGCGCCCCGGAGCCTCCGCCTCCGAAGTGGATGCCGCAGCGCGAACCGTTCTCGACGAGGCGGGCCTCGGGGAGGCGTTCCTGCACCGCACCGGCCACGGAATCGGAGTCTCGGTGCACGAAGAGCCGTACATCGCCCCTGGCAACGGTCTGGTGCTCCGCGAGGGCATGGCCTTCAGCATCGAACCTGGTATCTACTTCGCCGGCGAATGGGGTGCCCGCATCGAGGACATCGTCGTCGTGACGGCCGAGGGTGGCCAGCGACTGAACGTCGCACCGCACGGACTGACTTCGGTCGGCTCCGACTGAGACGCACCCGGATATGCAGCGCCGTCGCAAGGTATCGTCCGCCAATGCGTCGCCGGCGACCCGCGCGCGCTACGCCCGACGTCGACAGAATCGCCTCGCGCGCGTGGACAACGACCTCACCGATGAGCAGTGGTACGCCCTGATGGACGCCTGGGGCGGGTGCGCGTACTGCGGGGGAGACGGCGCCGCTCTGCAGCGCGACTGCATCCAACCCGTGTCCCGCGGCGGCCGCTACACGCTCGAGAACGTGGTTCCGGCGTGCGCCTCCTGCAATGCGAGCAAGCACAATGACGAGGTCACGGGCTGGCTGCGCCGCAAGAAGCTCGACGAAAGGACATTCCTCGTGCGGCACGCCACGATCCTCCGGGGGCTTCGACCCGCCGAATGAAGCCGGTGTGCGCACTCGCTACTCTCGACTCATGACGACGATCGCTGCGATCACTGCCGAGGACCGCCCCGAATGGGAGGTGCTCTGGAAGGGGTACCTGTCCTTCTATGAGACCGACCTCGATGACGCGACCACGGCGGCGACCTTCAGGAGACTCGTCGACCGCGGATCGGGGATCCGTGGTGCGATCGCCCGCGATGACAACGGCGTCGCGGTCGGCATCGTCCACTGGCTGACGCACGCCGGCACCTGGACGATCACGGACTACTGCTATCTGGAAGATCTCTTCGTCGCGCCAGACGTGCGCGGCGGTGGTGTCGGCAGGGCGCTGATCACTCACGTGCGCGCATGGGCGGAGCAGCACGGGTCGTCCAAGCTCTACTGGCTCACGGCGGAGTCGAACACCACGGCGCGGGGCCTCTACGATCGTGTCGCGTCGCGGTCGGGCATGATCCACTACGAGATCGATCTCGACTGAAACGGTGACCGAAGGAAAGAAGCCCCCGGCAGGTGCCAGGGGCTTCTTCATCCTGTGGAGCCTAGGAGATTCGAACTCCTGACATCCTGCTTGCAAAGCAGGCGCTCTACCAACTGAGCTAAGGCCCCGTGAGGGATTTCTTGAGTTAAGGAGTGGGGCTACCAGGACTTGAACCTGGGACCTCTTCATTATCAGTGAAGCGCTCTAACCGCCTGAGCTATAGCCCCGTCAACCTCCAAGACTTTACCGGAGAAAGACGGAAAATCCGAATCGAGGGGGAGCGCCCGGGAGTGTCTCCCCCTCGATCGTCTTCAGCGACCCGGTCGGATGGTCGCGGTGCCGGCCGAGAGGGAGACGTCGATCGTCCTCCGCGAGCTCGACGCCTCATCCACTTCGGCGTTCAGCGTGCCCGCGCTGATCTCCTGGGAGATCGCGTACTCGACGTCGGGAACGGTCAGATCGAGGGTGCCGGCACTGACGTCGATGGATGTCAGCGCGGGAGGCGTTCCCGTCAGCTCCACGGTGAGATCACCCGCGGAGACACCGAGGTCGGCCTGGGCGATGCCGTCGAGCAGGATGTCGGCACGACCGGCGCTCATCTGCACGTCGAGCTCTTTCGCGGCTCCTTGGATGTCGAGAGCACCCGCGTTCACACTGACATCGAGGATCCCGAAGTCTCCGGCCACATCGAGGCTGCCCGCATTGAGGTTCAGGTCGGCATCGAGTCCCGCGTCGCGAAGGCTCTCCGGGAGCGTGAGCACAGCGACCTCCTCCTCACCGAACCAGCCGCCGATCCACCATCCGAAGACCCCCTGCGGGCTCCGCACGACCAGCTCGTCGCCGTCACGTTCGAATCTCCACGGGGTACCGCGTCCGTTCGTGATGGCGAGTGTGGCCTCGTCGACGTCGCCGAACTCGACCCGCATGCTGCTGGCGTCGGCGGAGAGGTCGATGCTCTCCAGCCCGGCGACACCCACGCTCTGCACGGAGTCGGCACGGTTCGAAGTGGCGATGGTGCCGACGGCTGCCGCGGCTGCTGTTCCGCCGGCGCCGAGAAGTGCGAGCCCACCGACCACCGCCGTCACGACCATGACCGCGGTCGCACCGGACGAGCGGCCGGCGGGAGGAGGGGTCGGAGCCGCGTGCGGAGCGTCAGACTGCGGAACGGAGGCGGGTGGCGGGGTGAGCGGGGTGTGTCCGCCCTGGTCCCCGTTGTTGTCGGTGGTCATCGTGCCACTCCTGTCTGGCCGGTCGGCGGCGTCGTGCCACCGGTGTTCTCGATGTGGGCGAGGGCGGCGAGCACACGGCGGTTGCCCGACTCGTCCTGTTCGAAGCCCAGTTTCTGGAAGATGGAGGTGATGTGCTTCTCGACGCTGGCTTCGGAGAGGAACAGCAGTCCGGCGATCGCCTGATTCGACTTGCCCTCGGCGATCAGTGCGAGCACGGTGCGCTCGCGCTCGGTGAGCCGCAGCATCCGATCATCACGGTTACGCCGTGTCAGCAGCTGGGCGACGACCTCGGGGTCGAGCACGGTGGCTCCCTCGGATATCCGCTGCACGGAGGCGAGGAACTCCGAGACGTCGGCGACCCGATCCTTCAACAGGTAGCCGAGAGGGCCACCCTGCGCCGCGATCAGGTCGGAGGCGTAACGCTCCTCGACGTACTGGGAGAGCACGAGGATCGCGAGCGACGGGTGGGTCGACCGCAGACCGAGAGCGGCCCGGATCCCCTCGTCTGTGAAGGTCGGAGGGAGACGCACATCCAGGATGCATAGATCGGGTGCCTCCGTGACGACGGCCTGGTCGAGACCCTCGATGTCGGGAAGAGCGGCGACCACCTGGTGACCGGCGTCTTCGAGCAGACGGACCAGGCCCTCGCGCAGCAGGACCGAGTCCTCGCAGATCAGGATGCGCACGGGACGCTCACCTCCAGGCTGGTGGGACCGCCCTGAGGACTGTCGAGGCGGAAGGTTCCGCCGGCGGCGAGGATGCGGTTCGCGATGCCGTCGAGACCACCGCCCGGCTGCACCTGCGCTCCTCCGATGCCGTTGTCCTCGACCCGCGCCCACAGCGTGTTGCCGTCACGCAGCCGCACGACCACACGGGCCTCGCTGGCTCGGGAGTGCTTCGCCGCGTTGGTCAGGGACTCGGCGATCGAGAAGTACACGGCGGCCTCGGCCTCGCGACTGCACCGACCGTCCATCCGCACGTCGAGGTGCACGGGGATGTGGGAGCGTCCCGCGAGTGCCGACAGTGCGGCGTCGAGCCCCCGGTCGTCCAGCACGGAGGCATGTATGCCGCGTGCGAGCTGACGCAGCTCGGTGATGGCCGCCTTCGTCGAGGTGTGAGCCTCGTTGATGAGTTCCTTCGCCGCACCGGGATCGCTGTCGATCTTCTGCTGAGCGAGCCCGAGCGTCATCCCCACGGAGACGAGACGGGGCTGGACTCCGTCGTGCAGATCGCGCTCGATGCGGGTGCGCTCGACATCGGCGGCGCGCACGGCCCCCTCGCGCTGGGCCGTCGAGGTGCGGACACGCTCGGTGAGCTCCGTCTCCCTGCTGCGGATGACGATCGCGAGCGACAGGGTGCGATGCAGCAGTGCGAGGCCGATGATCCCGACGACGCAGGCTGCGATGCCCAGGATCCCGATGAGCGGGGCCCACTCGGCAGGAATGCCCCCGCCGCCGAACGGTCCCATCACGGAGTCGACTCCGGTGAGCGGTGCGAACGAGACGACGATCGACCAGATCAGGCCCCAGAACAGCCGAAGCACGACCCACCCGAGCACGGCGGAGATGGCGAAGTTGGCGACAGCGCGCCACATGCGTCCATCGATCGCCTGCCGGCCCAATGCGCGCAGCCATCCGACGAAGCCAGGGCGGTCGCGTGGCTGCAGCCGCAGGGGGCCGACCGGAGTCCGGTACAGCGACCCGACCCGAGCGATCTCGAACCAGCCGAGACCGTAGAGGGCATAGACCAAACCGACGAGCAGGACCAGACCGATACCGGCGACGAAGAGGAGTCCGAGTCCGGTACCGAGGAGGCCTCCGAGCGTGCCGAAGATGGCGCCGCCCATGACGCCGACGCCTGCCAGATGCAGGATCGTGAGGAAGATGCGCAACGGCGGCTTCACCGCTGTTGCGGAAGCCGGGGTCGCAGTCTGAGTGGTCATGGTTCCAAGGTACGGCGGTGGGGGAGGCCACGACAGCGAGCCAACCGGACACCCCGATTCGGGTTTTCCGTAAGAGTTCCCGTGGTCGTCGCGGTTCGACCACGACGGTTCTGCTTCACTGGGGGCATGAGTACGCATGAGGGGGAACCGCACGGCACCGGTCTCGGTCAGCGG
Organism: Microbacterium sp. WHRI 7836; assembly: GCF_040223885.2. Taxonomy (NCBI): domain Bacteria; kingdom Bacillati; phylum Actinomycetota; class Actinomycetes; order Micrococcales; family Microbacteriaceae; genus Microbacterium; species Microbacterium sp. WHRI 7836. Next base: position 10,771 of record NZ_CP168171.1, on the reverse strand, counting down.
CTGAACTGGCTGCGCGCAGGAGTGCTCGGCGCGAACGACGGCATCGTCTCGGTCGCCTCACTCGTCGTCGGGGTGGCCGGCGCCACGACCGACAACGCCGCACTTCTCACAGCGGGAATCGCCGGCCTCGTCGGAGGCGCGATCTCGATGGCCCTCGGCGAGTACGTGTCGGTGAGCAGTCAGCGTGACAGTGAGAGGGCACTGATCGCGAAGGAGCGCGAAGAGCTCCGTACGATGCCGGCCGTGGAGCTCGACGAACTCACCCAGCTCTATCGCGACCGCGGGCTCTCGCCGGAGACAGCGCGCCAGGTGGCCGAGGAGCTCACCGCGCACGACGCCCTCTCCGCCCATCTGGAAGTGGAACTGGGCATCGATCAGGATGACCTCGTGAACCCGTGGCACGCGGCGCTCTCCTCCGCGGTGGCGTTCACTCTCGGAGCACTGCTGCCGTTGCTGGCCATCCTCCTTCCCCCTCCGGAATGGCGCGTGCCCGTGACGTTCGTCGCAGTGCTTCTCGCGCTCGCGGTGACGGGAACCCTGTCGGCGAAGATCGGCGGCTCCGCTCCGATGCGCGCATCCATACGGCTGGTCGTCGGCGGCGGACTCGCACTGGCGGCGACCTGGCTCATCGGCACCCTCCTCGGTACGACCGGCGTGGTCTAGCGAAACCGCGCCGAGCAACGACGAAGGGCGGGTGCCGCAGCACCCGCCCTTCGTGGATCCGTACCGAGGATCAGTTCGACATGAAGCCGACCAGCAGTCCGCCGGTCACCTTCACCGCGAGGTTGTAGATTCCGGCGACCACGGCGCCGAGCACCGTGAAGACGATCAGGTTCAGGATCGCCACCACGGCGGCGAAGGCCATCACCTGCGGCAGTCCCACGACCTCGGACAGCACGAACGTGTTGTCGGTGATGCCGAGCAGGAAGCTCTCCGCCGTCGTCATGATCCCCGTCGCCTGGAACACGAGGAAGATGAGGAAGAACGAGACCATCGTGACGACCGCGAGGGCCACGGCTCCGAGGAACGAGAGCTTCACGGCCGACCAGAAGTCCACGTAGACCAGTCGGAGGCGTACCTGCTTTCCGCTGGTCTTGCGGGTCGACTTCTTCGCCAGCTTGTCGGCCACTGTGCTCATGCGTCTGTATCCTCAGGGGTCTGGGTCGTCTCGGGGGCCTGGGTCTCTGCGTCCTCCGCATCGGCCTCTTCTTCGGCGAGGCCGCGCTCACCGTTACGGGCGATGGCGAGGATGCGGTCGGCCTCCGTCGTACGGGCGAACACCACTCCCATGGTGTCTCGACCCTTGGCGGGGACCTCGGCCACGGCAGAGCGTACCACCTTGCCGCTGGACAGAACCACCAAGACCTCGTCGTCCTCGGAGACGATCAGACCACCCGCGAGAGTGCCCCGATCATCGTTGAGTTTGGCGACCTTGATGCCCGTTCCGCCGCGACCCTGAACCCGGTACTCCTCCACCGCGGTGCGCTTCGCATAGCCGCCGTCGGTGACCACGAAGACGAACTTCCCCGGCGCGGCGACGGATGCCGAGAGCAGGCAGTCCTCATCGATCTTGAACTTCATTCCGCGGACACCGGCCGTCGCCCGGCCCATCGGGCGCAGGGCTTCATCTGTCGCCTCGAAGCGCACCGACATGCCTCGACGGCTGATGAGGAGGATGTCGTCCTCGGCGTTCACGAGCAGCGCGCTGACGAGCTCGTCCTCCTCGTTCAGACGGATCGCGATGACACCGCCCTGACGGTTGGTGTCGTAGTTGTCGAGACGGGTCTTCTTGACCAGTCCGTCACGCGTCGCGAGCACCAGATAGTCCGCCACCTGGTAGTCGCGGATGTCGAGCACCTGGGCGATGTTCTCGTCGGGCTGCAGGGCGAGCAGGTTCGCCACGTGCATGCCCTTGGCGTCGCGACCGGCCTCCGGCACCTCGTACGTCTTCGCGCGATAGACGCGACCCTTGTCGGTGAAGAACAGCAGCCAGTGGTGCGTGGTCGTCACGAAGAAGTGCTCGACGATGTCGTTCGCCCGCAGCTGGGCACCCTTGACGCCCTTGCCGCCGCGGTGCTGCGAACGGTAGTTGTCGCTGCGCGTGCGCTTGATGTAGCCCTCGCGCGTGACGGTGACCACCATCTCCTCTTCGGCGATGAGGTCCTCCATCGAGACGTCGCCGTCGAAGCCGTGCAGGATGTGGGTGCGGCGCTCGTCGCCGAAACGCTCGACGATGCCGGTCAGCTCTTCCCGGATGATGGTCCGCTGACGGCCCTCGTCGGCCAGGATCGCCTTGTAGTCGGTGATCTGCGCCTCGAGCTCGTTCGCCTGATCGATGATCTTCTGACGCTCGAGGGCTGCGAGCCGGCGCAGCTGCATCTGCAGGATCGCATCGGCCTGGATCTCGTCGATGTCGAGAAGCTTCTGCAGGCCCTCGTTGGCGTCGGCTGTTGTCTGCGAACGACGGATCAGCGCGATGACCTCGTCGAGCGCATCGAGCGCCTTCAGGTACCCGCGCAGGATGTGCATGCGCTTCTCGGCCTCGCGAAGGCGGAACTCGGTCCGTCGCACGATCACGTCGATCTGATGGGAGATCCAGTTCGAGATGAACCCGTCGATCGCGAGCGTCCGGGGGACGCCGTCGACGATCGCGAGCATGTTCGCGCCGAAGTTCTCCTGCAGCTGCGTGTGCTTGTACAGGTTGTTCAGCACGACCTTGGCGACCGCGTCGCGCTTGAGCACCACGACCAGGCGCTGACCCGTGCGGTCCGACGACTCGTCACGGATGTCGGCGATGCCGGTGATCTTGCCGTCACGGGCGAGGTCGCCGATCTTCACCGCCACGTTGTCCGGGTTGACCTGGTACGGCAGCTCGGTGATGACGAGGCAGGTACGACCCTGGATCTCCTCCACATTGACGACCGCGCGCATGGTGATCGAGCCGCGGCCGGTGCGGTAAGCCTCGTGGATGCCCTTGGTGCCGAGGATCTGCGCGCCGGTGGGGAAGTCCGGGCCCGGGATGCGTTGGATCAGGCCTTCGAGCAGTTCCTCGCGGGAGATGCCGGGGTTGTCGAGTGCCCAGAGCGCCGCGTCGGACACCTCGCGCAGGTTGTGCGGCGGGATGTTGGTGGCCATTCCGACCGCGATGCCGACCGAGCCGTTGACGAGCAGGTTCGGGAAGCGGGCGGGCAGGACCGTCGGCTCCTGCGTCTGGCCGTCGTAGTTGTCGGTGAAGTCGACGGTGTCTTCTTCGATGTCGCGCACCATCTCGAGCGCGAGCGGAGCCATCTTGGTCTCGGTGTATCGCGGAGCCGCGGCACCCATGTTGCCGGGGGAGCCGAAGTTGCCCTGCCCGAGGGCCAGCGGATACCGCAGAGACCACGGCTGCACCAGTCGCACGAGGGCGTCGTAGATCGCCGAGTCACCGTGCGGGTGGTACTGACCCATTACCTCGCCGACCACACGGGCGCACTTCGAGAACGACTTGTCAGGACGGAATCCACCGTCGTACATGCCGTAGATGACACGGCGGTGCACCGGCTTGAGGCCGTCACGCACATCGGGGAGCGCACGCCCCACGATGACGGCCATGGCGTAGTCGAGGTAGCTGCGCTGCATCTCCGACTGCAGGTCTACCTGATCGATCTTGCCGTGGTCGTGTTCCGGCTCGGTGCGTTCTTCGTCAGTCATCAATCAATCTCTCTGTCACACATCTGGTCTGAGCCCGCGGGCATCAGATGTCGAGGAAGCGGACGTCCTTGGCGTTGCGCTGGATGAAGCTGCGTCGGGACTCGACGTCTTCGCCCATCAGCACACTGAAGATCTCGTCAGCCGCGGCCGCGTCTTCGATGGTGATCTGCTGCAGGGTGCGAGTGGTGTGATCCATCGTCGTCTCCCACAGCTCCTTCGGGTTCATCTCACCGAGACCCTTGTAGCGCTGGATGCCGGCATCCTTCGGGATGCGCTTGCCGTTCTCGATGCCGTGCTTCAGCAGGGCGTCGCGCTCGGCGTCGCTGAACACGTACTCGTGAGCCGAGTTCGACCACTTGAGCCGGTAGAGCGGCGGCATGGCGAGGTACACGAAACCGGCCTCGATGAGCCCGCGCATGTAGCGGAAGAGGAGCGTCAGCAGCAGGGTGGTGATGTGCTGACCGTCCACGTCGGCATCCGCCATCAGCACGATCTTGTGATAGCGCGCCTTCTCGATGTCGAACTCTTCGCCGATGCCGGTGCCGAAGGCCTGGATCATCGCCTGGACTTCCTTGTTGCCGAGCGCCTTGTCGAGACGCGCGCGCTCCACGTTGAGGATCTTTCCTCGGAGGGCCAGGATCGCCTGGGTGTGAGGGTCTCGACCCTGCACGGCGGAACCACCGGCCGAGTCACCCTCGACGAGGAAGATCTCGCTGATCGACGGATCCTTGCTCGTGCAGTCCTTGAGCTTGTCCGGCATGGCCGCCGACTCGAAGACGCTCTTGCGACGCGCCGTCTCACGGGCCTTCCGCGCGGCGAGACGAGCCGTGGCCGCATCGATCGCCTTGCGGATGATGTTCTTCGCCTGGTTCGGGTTGCGCTCCAACCAGTCGCCGAGCTGGTCGCCGACCACCTTCTGCACGAACGCCTTCGCCTCGGTGTTGCCGAGCTTCGTCTTGGTCTGTCCCTCGAACTGGGGCTCGCCGAGCTTGATCGAGATGACTGCGGTCAGTCCCTCGCGCACGTCGTCGCCGGAGAGGTTGTCGTCCTTCTCCTTGAGGAGGTTGTTCGCTCGCGCGTATTTGTTGACCAGGGTCGTCAGTGCCGCACGGAAGCCTTCCTCGTGCGTTCCACCCTCGTGGGTGTTGATGGTGTTGGCATAGGTGAACACGTTCTCGGTGTACGAGGTCGTCCACTGCATCGCGACCTCGAGCGAGATCTTGCGCTCGGTGTCCTCCGACTCGAAGGCGATGATCTCGTCGTTGACCACTTCGGCGTGGCGCACCTTGTTGAGGTACTCGACGTAGTCCACCAGACCGCGCTCGTAGAAGAACACATCGCCGGGCTGCTTGGTGACGGTCGCGCCGTCCTCCTCGACCTCGTAGGCCGACGACTCGCGCTCGTCGCGCAGCTCGATGCGCAGCCCCTTGTTGAGGAACGCCATCTGCTGGAACCGCGTGCGGAGGGTGTCGTAGTCGAACTCGGTCGTCTCCTGGAAGATCTCCGCGTCTGGCCAGAACGTGATGCTCGTCCCGGTCTCGTCGGTCGCCTCGCCCTTCTCGAGCTTCTGCTGGGGGACACCGCCGTCGGCGAAGCTGTGCCGCCAGACGAAGCCCTTCTGCTTGACCTCCACGTCGAACCGCGTCGAAAGGGCGTTCACGACGGAGGAGCCGACGCCGTGCAGTCCACCGGAGACGGCGTACGCGCCGCCGCCGAACTTTCCGCCGGCGTGCAGGATCGTGAGGACGACCTCGACCGTCGACTTGTTCGGGTCCGACGAGTGCGGGTCGACCGGGATTCCTCGGCCGTTGTCGACGACGCGCACGCCGCCGTCAGCGAGCATCGTCACCAGGATCGTGTCGGCGTAGCCGGCCAGCGCCTCATCGACCGAGTTGTCGACGATCTCGTAGACCAGGTGGTGCAGGCCTCGGGGACCGGTCGACCCGATGTACATGCCGGGGCGCTTGCGCACAGCCTCGAGGCCCTCGAGGATCTGGATCGAATCCGCGCCGTACTCTCCGGGCTGCTTCGCCTTGGGTGCGGGCTGTGGAGTCTGGGTCCCTGAGCCAGTCGAAGGGGCGGGGGTTCCCCCGGTGTTCGATTCCGTCTCGTCAGCAGGGGATTCAGGCGTCATCAGAGGGCATTCTCCACATCGATATCACGAACTCCCATTCTAGCGGAGTTTCGTCGAGAAATGCCGCTCAACGGCCGTGTGTGGGCCTCTGAGCGTTTCGACCCCCTCGGATGGTGCCCTACCCGTAGGTATCGCGTGGGCCCCGTCCTGGAACGGCTCTGGGACCCCATTTCCACGAGGGGACGTCCGGTCCGATGAACCGGAGGTTCTCCACGCCCGCATCCGGATACCGTCGACCGATCTCCGTGAGGATCGTCGCCCGCATGAACTGCAGGTTCTTCGCCCACGCCGTCGAATCGCACTTGACGGTGAGCAGACCGCGCTCCAGAGACACCGGCTCCGAGTGCTTCGCGGTGTCGGCCCCAGCGAGGTCGGCCCACTGCCGAACGAGGTCTTCCCGGGCGAGGGTGATCTGCCATCCCGAGTCCCGACTCAGCTTGTCGAGCACGGCGCCGAGCGGGCCGGGATCACGCCCCGGCGTGAACGGAGCGTTGTCGTCGTCCGTGGTGATGCGCCGTTTGCGCTTCCAGCTCTTCGAGCTCGGCTGCAGGCCGCGCAGTCGCAGGTACGTGCCGATCGTCTCCGGGACGTCAGCCGGCGGAGTGGAGACCGGGGGAGTCGATGCCGCGTCAGTCATCCTTCCCCCTCTCGTCGCTGATCGTTCCAGCGCTGATCCGCACCACGTGCGCGTGCAGCGCCTCGGGGATATCCTCCTCCACCGCTGCCGTCACCACCACCTGTTCGTATCCTGCCGTCAGGGCGGCGAGGCGCTGTCGACGATCGGCATCGAGTTCCGCGAAGACGTCGTCGAGGATGAGGACGGGATCTCCGGCCGGGGACTCGCTGCGCAAAAGCTCGGCCGAGGCCAGCCTCAGCGCGAGGGCCACAGACCACGACTCGCCATGCGATGCATAGCCCTTCACAGGGAGGTCGCGAACACGCAGCACGAGGTCATCGCGATGCGGACCGGTGAGGGTGAGTCCGCGGTCGAGTTCGTTCGACCGCTTCGCCGCGAGCGAGGCGCGGAACAACTCGGCGATGTGCCCGGGATCTCCGAGCCGGTCGACCGATGATCCGGCGTTTCCTCCGTCCGCGGCATCTTCGCCCTCTTCGGGATCTCCTCCGCCGACCGAGAGGGCCCATTCCAGCTGCGGGCGGTGGTCGGCCCCGGCGATCGCCTCGTACGCATCGGCGACCGGCTGCTGCAGATCCACGGCCAGCCGCTGTCGAGCGGTGATGATCTCCGAACCGAGGGAGACGAGCTTGTCGTCCCACACATCGAGAGTGCTCAGCGCCTCGCCGCGGATTCCCCTGGCCCTGGCCGACTTCAGGAGCGCGTTCCGTTGCTTGAGCACACGGTCGTAGTCGGCGAGGACGGCGGCGAGTCTCGGAGTGCGCTGGATGAGGAGCTGATCGGTGAACCGACGACGAGCCGAGGGATCGCCTCTCACGATCTGCAGGTCCTCCGGAGCGAACAGCACGACGTGTGCATACCGGGGGAGCTCGTTCGGCTTCGACGGCGACCCGTTGATGCGCGCCTTGTTCGATCCCTGCCGGTTGACCTGCACCTCGGCGAGGACACGGCGCTCCCCGTGAGAGAGGCGAGCCCTGATGACGGCGAACTCCTGTCCGTCGCGGACCATCGGTGCGTCCGAGGAGACACGATGGGACCCCAGAGTCGCCAGGAACACGACCGCTTCGGCGAGGTTCGTCTTGCCCTGGCCGTTCCTGCCCACGAGGACGTTCGGACCGCGGTGGAGAGCGAGTTCGGCGGTCGCGTAATTGCGGAAATCGACCAGACTCAGGTGCTCCACAATCACGGAGTCAGCCTACCTTCGGTGTCCGACACCTGATTCAGTGTCGGTGAATCTCGGGGATGGGGAGGCGTTAAGCTCCCTGCTCTCGCCGAGCGGGGTCAGCGCAGGAGGAGGTTGGGCTGCAGCAGGTACTTGAACGAGTCGAGGCCGGCCTGATCGACCGAGGTCTGACTCGTGATGAGGACCGGGCTGAGCTTGTTGGCGTTGTCGCTCGATGTGAAGGTGACGCGCACGAACTCGCTCTTCACGGCGCCGAGAGCCTCGATCAGGTACTGCGGATTCAGTCCGAGCGTGACCTCGTCACCGCCGGAGAGGATCGCGTCGACCGACTCGGAAGCGCGCGCATGGTCTCCGCCGGAGGCGTCCATGGTGACGCTGTCGTTCGAGAACGTGAAACGCAGCGGAGCGGCGCGATCGAGGACGAGCGATACGCGGCGGACCGCTTCGACCAGGTCGGCGGTGTTCACGACCGCGTAGTGGTCCGTCTGCTCGGGGAACAGACGACGCACCGGCGGGAAGTTGCCCTTGATCAGGAGCGAGGTGACGGTCTTGTTTCCTGCGGTGAACGCGATGATCTCGCGGTCGCCGGCTCCGGAGAACGCGACCTGGATCGTTCCGGCGTGTCCGAAGGTCTTCCCGACCTCCAGCAGCGTGCGCGCGGGAACCAGCGCGGTGGCCTCGACCGCTTCACCGTCCCACGGCACGTCTCGGAGCGAGACGCGGTAGCGGTCGGTGGCGACAAGACTCAGGGTCTGGCCGGAGACCTCGAGCTGCACACCCGTGAGCACCGGCGTGACGTCATCGCGTGAAGCCGCGAATCCGACCTGCGCGATGGCGGTGCCGAAGTCGTCGGCGGGAACGACTCCCGACGAGCCGGTGACCTCGGGGATGGACGGGTATTCCTCGACCGGCATGGCGGCGAGGGTGAACCGCGCGGAGCCACAGGTCACCGCGATGCCGCCGTCTTCCTCGACCGCGATCTCGATCGGAGCGTTCGGGAGGCGGCTGGCGATGTCCGAGAGAAGTCGACCGTGGACCAGGATCGTGCCCGGCGTCTCCACCGTGGCCTCGATGGTGGTTCGAGCGGAGGCCTCGTAGTCGAATGCCGAGAGCGTGAGGCCGGAACCGTCCGCCTCGATCAGCACTCCCGCGAGGATCGGCTGTGGGTTGCGCTGCGGCAGGAGCTTGACGACGAACGAGACAGCCTCGCTGAAGACATCGCGGTTGACCTGAAACCTCACGGGTGCTCCCTTGTCGTCGAACTGTGACGCGTTGTCGTCGGCCCTGCCGGTGCAGGGCTTCCCATGCTAGCCCCACAGTCCGGCGTATCCCTACGCCGAGGTTCCTGTCATTCGACGGTCGGCTCTCCACACCGTCTGGTGATCGGATCGCGCCCTGAATGACTTAACTCCTTAACGGTGTTAACAGCTGTGGATACTGTGGATAAGTCGGTGGATAGCAAGAGCGAGTAGGGAACTACACAGTTGTCAGTTGTGGAAACCCTGAGGAATCCGCGGGTTGGCGGGGGTGAGGTGCTCGAAGCCCCTCCCGGAGTTATCCACAGGTTTGGGTGATCGACCCACATTCGTCCCGATCGAATCCACGGTCATCCACAAGTTATCCACATGTGCATAGAGGTATCAATCGAGAGATCAGAACCCCAGTCCGGGTGACAAAAAGGGGAGGTCCGCACCCGATCAGGTGCGGACCTCCCCTTTTTCCGAGACGCGGCGTGTCAGCGCCGTCCCAGCTGGGTCGTGATCTCGGTGACCTGGTTGTAGATGGAGCGACGCTCCTTCATGAGCTCGCTGATCTTCTTGTACGCGTACATGACGGTCGTATGGTCGCGGTTGCCGAACAGCTGCCCGATCTTGGGGAGGGAGAGGTTCGTCCGTTCCCGGCACAGGTACATGGCGATCTGTCGAGCGGTGGCGATCTGCTGCGAGCGGCTGGACCCGTACAGGTCGTCGACGGTGAGCTTGAAGTACTGCGCGGTCGCCGTGATGATGTCGGTCGGCGAGATGATGTTGTCCTCTGCCGTGTCGATGATGTCGCGCAGCACGGTCTGGGCGAGCGCGATGTCGAGAGGCGATCGATTGAGGCTCGCGAACGCGGAGACTCGGATCAGTGCCCCCTCCAGCTCGCGGATGTTGGATGACACCACCGTGGCGATGTACTCGAGCACCTCGTCGGGGATGTGCAGAGACTCGCTCTGGGCCTTCTTGCGGAGAATGGCGATGCGGGTCTCCAGGTCGGGCGCCTGGACGTCGGTGATGAGACCCCACTCGAAGCGGCTGCGCATCCTGTCCTCGAAGCCGGTGAGGAGCTTGGGAGCCACGTCGCTGGTGATGACCACCTGCTTGTTGTGGTCGTGCAGGGTGTTGAACGTGTGGAAGAAGGCTTCCTGGGTCTCGGCCCGCCCCTGCAGGAACTGGATGTCGTCGATGAGGAGGATGTCGACTTCCCGGTATCGCGCCTGGAAGGCAGCACCCCGGTTGTTGGCGATGGAGTTGATGAAGTCGTTCGTGAACTCCTCGCTGGAGACGTATCTGACCTTCACCCCCGCGTAGAGGGACTGCGCGTAATCGCCGATGGCGTGGAGGAGGTGGGTCTTGCCCAGTCCGGAGTCGCCGTAGATGAAGAGGGGGTTGTACGCCTTGGCCGGTGCTTCGGCGACCGCGACGGCGGCTGCGTGGGCGAAGCGGTTGGATTGTCCGATCACGAAGTTGTCGAAGGTGTACTTCGGGTTGAGGCGCGACTCATGGCGCATCGGGGTGGGCGCAGGCTCCATGGGGGATTCGCTGCGCGTCTGCTCCTGACGACCGAAGTCGCCGACGGCGATCGGCGCGGTCTGCTGCTCGGCGAGCTCGTGGTTGACCACGACGCGGTAGGAGGTGACCTCCTCGCCGATGTGCGAGAGGGCCTCCATGATCGGGAGACGCAGACGCTTGTTGATCTGCGCGGCCGTGAGATCGTTCGGAACCTCGAGATAGAGCGTGGCCGACATCACTCCGGCCGGAACGGCCAGGCTGAGGAAGCCCTGCAGTTGGGGTGTCACCCGGTCGTCGTCGACCAGAAGCTCCTGCACCGTGGTCCAGATGGGGACATCGGGCTGGGCAGGTGAGGACAT